>NZ_CP191446.1:2500-3330000 GCF_050500175.1 Neorhizobium sp. DAR64872/K0K18 | reverse complement strand
GGAGCGGCTGCTGCTGGGCGTTCCCGCTGATCATCGGCTTGCAAAACGTCGGGCTGTCTCCGTTCAAGAGCTGAAAGGCGAGCGTCTGCTGGCGCTTGGAAGCGGACACCAGTTGCTCGAGAGCGTTCAGCGACTGGCGAAGGCGTCCGGCGCGACTGTCATTGACGACTATGCCGGTACCAGCCTGGACGCGATCCGACAAATGGTGTCGATCGGCATGGGCTGCTCGCTGTTTCCCGAACTCTACGCACAGGCGGAGTTCCGCAACGCAGAGGACGTTCATCTCCTGGAAATCGAGGGCTGGAGTGAGACCCGTCAGGTCGGCATCTGTTTCAGGTCAACCAGCGGCCGGGTGGCGCATTTTCAGGAACTTGCCAGAAGGGCGACAGACGCCGCATTGGAGCTCGGGATCGGCTGACGTGCCGGCGGTCCTTTCTGCTCAGCAAGTCATTCCATTGGCCGCGAACCTTGCCGCAGGCCAGTCTGAGCTCAGGCGGAACTGCGGGCGACCAGTCGGCACTCCACCTTCAACTGGTCGTGATTGCTGGTCAGCCCGCCAGCCATATCGGAAAGCAGCTCGACGGCCATCACGCCCATCTCGAACATCGGAAGATGGAAGGTTGTCAGCGGCGGCATCGTGAACTGGGCAATGTCTCTGTTGTCGAAGCCGACGACGGAGACATCCTCCGGGACAGACTTGCCGAGTTCGTTCAGCGCTTCGATACAGCCAAGCGCCATGAGGTCGTTCGCGCAGAATATCCCGTCCGGGGGATCCTTCAGCTTCATCAGCGCATGCGTCTTTTCGTATCCGGACGGCGGTTCCCAGTTGCCATAGTGCACGAGGTCGGGGTCGTAGGAGAGATCGTTGCTGGCAAGAGCCTGCTTGTATCCGCGCAAGCGGTCGCGCGGATTGTCGAGACCTTCCTGGCCGTTGATCAGGGCTATCCGCTTGCGCCCGGCGCTGATCAGCCGTTCCGTCGCCGCCCGGCCGCCGGCGACGTCTCCCGGCAGGATGGACGGAAGCCGACGCTCTTGATCGTAGCAGTTGACCAGCACAGAGGGGACCTTCAGAAGCGGTTCCGGCGGATCGATCTTGCGGGTCAAAATAGTGCCGAAAATGTAGCCGATAAGTGCCTGGCCGTCACAGATCGAAAAGATGCCGCCATCCGGGTCCTCGCCTTTGCGGAAGACGCCAAGTGTGACGATAATCCCGAGTTCGAGTGCCTTTTCGCGGGCACCTTCGTAGGCAAGGGCCATCCATGGATCGGTGGTCAGTTCGTCGACGGCAAAAACGATTACCTTGTTGGCGGGCGCACTGCCGGGTCCGGAACTGGCTGATGACTTGTTCGCGAGACGATAGCCCAACTGATCCGCCGCGTCGAAGACCCGCTTGCGGGTGGCTTCGGTGAACCGGGCGCCGGAACTGCCATTGAGAATGAGGGAAACGGTCGCCTGAGATACGCCTGCCAGCGCAGCCACGTCCATCATCGTCGGTTTCAAGGCATTCTCCATGTCGGACACCGTGGTTTCCGGGGTATGGTGCCGTGTCAGGATCGAAAGTGCCGGACACGGTCGAAGGCTACGGCAACCACAATGAAGGTACCTATGAACATTCCTTGCCAGAATGTCGAGATGCCGAGCAGGATCAGAGAGTTGCGAATAACTTCTATCAACAGTGCTCCAACGACCGCACCGAGCGCATTGCCTTCGCCACCGGCCAGATTGGCACCACCGATGACGGCCGCGGCAATCACCGTCAGCTCCATGCCTTGGCCGAGATTGGTGGTCACGCTGCCGAGCCATCCAGCCATCAGAACGCCGGCGAGCCCGGCGGTGAGAGCCGACACGCCATAGATACTCACCTTCATGCGCCGCACGGGGATGCCGGTCAGGATGGCGGCGTTCTCATTGCTGCCGATCGCAAGCAGATGCTGCCCCCATCGGGTCCACCTGAAGACCAGCGACATTACAAGGGCTAGTGCAGCGAGGACGTACAGGGGGTGGGGTATGCCCAGCGTCGAGCCGCCGCCGACCCAGATCAGCAGGTCGTGGTCGGGGCCGAAATTCCAGATCATCTTGTTGTCCGACAGGACCATGGCCAGGGACCGAGCGGCCGAAAGAGTGCCCAAGGTGACGACGAAGGGTGGCATTCCGGCATAGGCGACAAGCACGCCGTTCAGTACGCCCACAAGGAGGGCTGCAAGCAGCGCAAGAGGAAATGCGAGGAGGAAGGGCATGCCACCCTCCATGGTGACGCTGATCACCATGGCACTCAACACGACGGTTGAGCCGACCGACAGATCGATGCCGCCCGAGGCGATTACGGTCGTCATTCCGATCGCGATGATTCCGACGAAGGCGAAGTTGCGCGCAACATTGAAGAGATTGCGCTCCGTTGCAAAGCTGTCCGTTAGAATGCTGAGCGCGAGGCAGGCAAGGACCGCAGCGATAAAGACCCAGAACAGCTGCCGGCTCGATACGCGTGAGATCCAGCTTCGATGCTCGCTACGGGCAATCACGTCATCCAATGTGGTCATGGCGATCTCCTTTCAAGCGGCTTCGATGGCGCCGGTGATCAATCCTGTCACTTCTTCGGGCGACGACTGATCGGCGCGTTTGCTGGCGACGAGTTCGCCGCGCCGCAGCACCGCAATCTTGTCCGAAACACCGAAGACGTCGGGCATGCGGTGGCTGATGAGAATGACGCTGATGCCGTGATCACGCAGCCTGCGAATGACATCGAGAACCTCGGCCACCTGGCGGACGGAGATTGCGGCGGTCGGCTCGTCCATGATGACGATCTTGGGTTCGGACAGCAGCGTGCGGGCGATCGCAACCGCCTGGCGCTGGCCACCGGACATGCGGCGCACCAAATCGCGTGGTCTCGTTTCCGATTTCAGTTGCCGGAACAGCTCCGCTGCGACGCGGTTCATCTTGGCATAGTCGATGTAGCGCAGCGGCCCGAGGCTGCGCATGGTCTCTCGCCCCAGGAAGACATTGGAGGCAGCCGAGAGATTGTCGCACAGCGCAAGGTCCTGATAGACGACCTCGATGCCGTGTCGCTGTGCGTCGCGTGGGTTGTGAAAGGTCACCGGTTGGTCATCGACGCGGATCTCTCCTGTCGATGGTGGGAAGTTGCCGGCGATAATTTTGACAAGCGTCGTCTTGCCGGCGCCGTTGTCCCCCATCAGTCCCAGAACCTCCCCTGGTTCGACGGTGACACTGACACGCGACAGCGCGTGTATTGCGCCGTAACTCTTTGAAATTGAATGCAATGAAAGCCGTGACACGCTCCGCCCTCCCTCGGCTGATCCCACGATGGCATTCTGTCGGCACCATAGCCTGCACGTTGCCCGCCCGTAAACGGGTATCAATAATGCTTGACTTAATATTATAACCAAATATTAATTATTCAACCTGAAAGCGAAAAAGGGGGCGGTGATGCGGTTGCTCGTGACGGGCGCCACCGGAAAGGTGGGCCAAGCCTTCCTTCCCGCCTTCCTTTCCAATCCGCGCTTTGCGAAATGGAATGTCGTCGCGCTCTGCAACAACCGGGCCCTGGAACCCGGTCCCCGTGTCTCCGTCGTGAAGGGGTCCATGGCAGATCCGCAGATTGTCGGGAAGGCGCTCGAAGGTGTGACGCATGTGCTGCACCTGGCTGCCGTGAAAGAGACGCCCGATCAGGCCATCGATGTTGCTCTCAAGGGGCTCTACCTCCTGCTGGAGGGTTTCAGCCGTTCGGCTGCGAAACAGCAGTTCATGCTGCTGAGCGGTGATTGTGTGGTTGGGCACATTTTTCATGGTTACAGCGCACCGATCACGGAGCAGTCGCCGAGGCGAGCCTATCGCGGTGTCTATGCCCTGACCAAGGTGCTGGAAGAGACCATGGTGGAACAGTTCGGGATCCAGGAGGGTCTCAACTGGACCACGCTTCGCGCTCCGTGGATCATGGAAAAGGACGACTTCCGCTACGCTATGGAGGTCGGTCCTGATCAGTTCGGCGGGCCGCCGTGGTCGGCGATGATGGGAGCGGATGATCTCGACGCGCTCAGGAAGAACCGGGCCGTACCTGCCATGCGGGATGGTCGCGGCGCCTATCTCAAGCGCAGCTTTCTTCATGTCGATGATCTCGTCAACGCGATGATCGCCGCGCTGGACAATCCGGCCGCGTATGGAGAGCTGTTCAACGTCGCCATGGACCAGCCGGTCGACTACGGCGCGCTGGCCGATATCCTGGAGGCTTCCGGCGATCGGCAGCGCCGCGACATCCCGACACCGTTTCACAGCAACTGGCTCGACAATTCAAAGGCCCGGATGGTTCTCGGCTGGCAACCGGAAATCGATGTCGAAGGACTTGTCGAGCGCGCCTGGAGCTACAGGCGTGCAGGAAATGATCCGCGCATCATTTGGTATCCCGGCTGAGCAGGAGGGTTTCGCCGGCGATTTAGAGGAGGAGAAAGGCAATGAAAACAAGATATTTGGCATTCACTGCAATACCTATTCTCATGTTGCTGGCCGGCGAGAGCGCTGCGGAGAGCAAAAAGACACTCGCCATCGTCGTCAAAGGGCTCGACAATCCGTTCTTCGAACAGATCAATCTGGGCTGCAAGAAGTGGCTGTCGGAAAATCCGAAGAGCGAATACGAGTGCCTCTATACGGGACCGGCCTCTTCGGCCGACGAAGCGGGTGAGGTCCAGATTGTCGACGATCTGCTGACGCGCGGTGTTGCAGCGATTGCAATCTCGCCGTCGAACGCGCCGGCCATGGCGAACCGCGTGCGCCAAATCGCGCCGCAAATTCCCGTCATGACCGTCGATGCGGACTTCCTCGAGAAAGACCATGATCTGCGCAAGACCTATCTCGGCACCGACAATTATCTGATGGGTGTGAAGATGGCTGAGCAGACGAAGAAGCTGAAGGCGAAGGGTGGCACGGTGTGTCTGCAACTCGGCAATGTTGGTGCCGCCAACATCAATGCGCGTGCCCAGGGTTTCCGTGACACGATTGCGGGAGCCAAGGACGTGAAGCGGCTGAGCGGACAGAACGGCTGGACTGAAATCGAGGGATGCCCCGTCTATACCAACGACCAGGCGGACCTCGCCAATCAGCAGATGTCGGATGTCTTTACAGCCCATCCCAAGCTCGATGCCTTCATCCTGATCGGCGGGTGGGCACAGTTCGCGCCACAGGCCTATACCCAGGTCACCGACCAGGTCATGAGCAAGCTGAAGTCGAAGGAACTGGTGATCGTGGCGGGGGATACGCTGCCACCGCAGACCCAGGCCTTTCGTGAGGGCCGCAGCCATGCGCAGGTCGGTCAGCGGCCCTTCGAGATGGGCTACAAGGCACCCGACGTGATGATTAAGCTGATCAAAGGCGAGAAGGTGGATGATCCGCTGTTTACCGGCCTCGACATCTGCAACGCCGAAGATCCCGGTTTCTGCAAGACCAACTGACGGCGCCGTGGCGCCCATGGCGCAGACGCTGAAACGGACCCGATAACCGGGCGTAGGCTTTGCATGGCTCGGTTGTCGCCCTTCAACCTGGAGCAGCCCTGGAGGAGTGGGTTGCGGGAGGACAAGATGAAAAGGATTACGATCACGGCCCTAGTGGCCATGGCGACCATGGTGGCTATGCCAGCGGTCGCCGCAGAGAAAAAGGCACTCGCCTTCGTCGTCAATGCCGCTTCCGATTTCTGGAAGCTGGCCGAGGCCGGGGTCAAGGCGGCGCAGACCGAGCTTCCGGATTTCGAGTTGCAGTTCCGTTATCCCACGCAGGGCACGGCCGCACTTCAGAACGCCCTGATGGATGACCTTGTGGCTGCGGGGACCGACGCAATTATGATCTCGTCGGCTGACCCGAAGAATTCCGTCGATGCCTTCAACCGCATCGCAGCTCAGGTTCCGCTCTTCACGACGGACAGCGATGCGCCGCAGTCGAAGCGCATCGCCTATCTGGGTTCGTCCAACACCCAGGCCGGCATCCAGGCGGGGGAAATCGCGGTCAAGGCGCTCCCCAAAGGTGGTAAATGTATGGGATTTGTGGGCTTTCTTGGCGCTGATAACGCCAGGGAGCGGATCGACGGTTTTCGCCAGGCCGTGAAGGGCAAGTCAATCGAACTCGTCGATGTGCGCGGCGATGACGTCGATTTTGCCCGTGCGCGGTCCAATGTCGACGATGTCCTCGCGGCAAATCCGGACATTACCTGCATGGTGGGCTTTTACTCCTACAATCCACCAAAGATCTATGAAGCGTTGAAAGCGGCCGGAAAGCTCGGGAACATCACGGTCATCGCCTTCGATGAAGATCCGATCACGCTCGGAGCCGTGCGGCAAGGCCAGTTTGCAGGCACGGTCGTCCAGGACCCCTATCAATGGGGCTACGAGGGGATGAAGCTGATGGCGGCATACCTCAAGGGCGACAAGTCGAAAGTGCCGGCAGATGGATTGATCATCGTGCCGACCAAAGTCATCGACAAGGCGAATGTCGATGCGTTCGAGAAGCAGCTCAAGGCGCGGATCGGCGGATAACACGCGCCTTGACGCGGCCAGCGCGGATCTTTCGGGCTGCGCGCTGGCCCTCAACGCATTCGAGGTTCACGCCAGATGACAGCTGCCGCCCGCATATCTCTTGATCTCATCGGCATCACCAAGGTCTATCCAAGCGCTGTGGCGCTCAATCAGGTGTCGCTCGGCATCCGGGGCGGCGAAGTCGTCGGGTTGATCGGCGAAAACGGTGCCGGAAAATCCACGCTTATGAAGGTGCTAGGTGGCACGATCGCGCCCGATGAAGGTGAGATCGTCATCGATGGGGAAACGACGTCCCATCTGACACCCGCCGAGGCCCTGGCCCATGGCATCGCGTTCGTGCACCAGGAGCTGAACCCATTTTTCAATCTCGATGTGGCGGGCAACGTTCTCCTGGGCCGTGAGCCGCGCAGCCGCCGCTTCGGTTTTATCGACCATGCGGCCATGGCCGAGCGGGTGAAACCACTTCTCGACATGCTGGGCGCTCGCTTTCAGCCATCCACCCAGGCTTCGGAACTTTCGCTGGCGGACCAGCAGCTGATGGAAATCGCCAAGGCGCTCTCGACCAATGTCCGCCTCCTGATCCTCGACGAACCGACATCGAGCCTCACGCTTGCGGAAACCCAACGGTTGCTCGATGTGGTGCGCCGGTTGCGGGCAGATGGAGTGGCCATCCTGTTTATTACCCATCGCCTTGCCGAAGTCGAAGCCGTCGCAGACCGGGTGGTTGGGCTCAGGGACGGTCGAAATGCCGGGGAGCTCCAAAGCGGCAACATCAATCGAGATGCCATGGTGCGATTGATGATCGGCCGCGATGTGACGCAATTCTACACGCCCCCGCATGTAAGGCAGGGGCCGGTCGTGCTTCGGACACGAAATCTCAGAACCGAAGCCTATCCGCAGGCCCCGGTCGATCTCGAGGTTCGAGGCGGTGAAATTCTCGGGCTTGCCGGTTTGGTCGGCGCAGGCCGGACGGAACTTGCGCGTGCGATCTTTGGCATCGATCCCGTCCAGGGCGGCCGTGTCGAGATGAACGACAAGCCGGTCGCATCCGGATCGGTGCCTGCAGCAATCGCCGCCGGCATCTGTTTGGTGCCGGAAGACCGCAAGGGTGAGGGACTGTTCCTCGACTTCTCTCTTTCTGAAAACGTGGTGATGCCGAACCTTTCGGCGATCGCGACCGCTGGCTTCGTCGATCGCGGGGCCGAAATGGAGATCGCTGATCGGTCCCGCAGCCGGCTATCGATCCGTGCGCCGCGGCTCGACCGTGCGGTCAGCGAGTTGTCGGGCGGCAACCAGCAGAAGGTCGTTCTGGCAAAGTGGCTCGGTCTCGATCCCAGGCTCATCATTCTCGACGAGCCGACGAGAGGCATCGATGTCGGAGCGAAGGCTGAGGTTTACCGCCTCATGCGCGATCTCGCGGAGGGCGGAGCCGCGGTGCTGATGATCTCGTCCGATATGGAGGAAGTCATCGGTGTCTCGACGCGCGTGGCGGTGATGCGGCGCGGGGCCATTGCCGGCATCCTGTCGCGGGCGGATCTGTCCGAAGAAGCGATCCTCAGTCTGGCGGTCGGATAGGAGATTGGCATGCACAAGAAAGACATCGGCCTTGGCGTCCTCGTTCTGACCGTGGGCGCCATCGTGACACTGGTCAATCCGCGTTTCATTTCACCGGTCAATCTTGCCAACACAGCCAATCTGATTGGACTGTTCGGGCTGTTTTCGATTGCCGAGGCCTTCGTCATCGTCACCGCAGGGATCGAGCTTTCGATCGGCTCCGTCATCGCCCTTCTCGGCGTCATCTTTATCGACCTGATTGCCTCCCATGGTGTTCCCTGGCCTGTCGCCTTTGCGATCGTGCTGGTCCTGTCGGTGGTGATCGGATTGCTGCATGGCTGGCTCATTACACGGCTCAAGCTGCAGCCCTTCGTCGTCACACTGTGCGGTCTGCTGATCTACCGAGGCATAGCGCGTTTCTATACCAGAGACGGGACGGCCGGCTTTACCTTCGGGACGGATCTTCCCATGCTCGAATATCTGTTCGTCGGACGAACAGCGGGCGTTCCCCATTCCGTCATGGCTTTTGCTGTGTTTGCGGTGCTTGCATGGTTTCTCCTGCATCGAACCGTTTTCGGACGGCATCTTCTGGCCGTCGGAAAGAACGAGGAGGCGGCTCGTTATTGCGGGATCAATACAAAGCGCGTGATCGTCACGGCCTATGTTCTCTGTGCCTTTCTGACAGGCGTCTCGGCCATTTTCTTCGCCATGTACACCAAGTCCGTCCAGCCCTCGTCGCATGGGAATTTCTACGAGCTCTATGCCATCGCGGCTGCGGTCCTCGGCGGATTTTCCCTGCGGGGTGGGGAAGGCTCGATCGTTGGGGTGGTGCTCGGGGTTGTGTTGCTTCAGGTCCTCCAGAACCTCGTCAACCTGCTCGGCATTCCCTCGTCGCTCAATTTCGCGGTCATGGGTGCGGTCATCCTGGTGGGCGTCATTGCCGATACGCAGTTCCATGCCTATCGGCAAAGGCGACATCATCAGGCGACCCGCTCTGCCTTGGCCGAGGTTTCCCGCATCCCGTCGGCAAACGGATGACGGATAGGTCGTCGACGATCGACACAGAGCTGGTCCCGGATGCTGGAAATGATCAGGATGGCAGGAGCCTGAAGTCCGCGCCTTCCGGCAGGAGTTGCCCGCCATCGACGACGATGGTGGTGCCGGTCACATAGCTCGCATCGTCGGAGGCGAGAAACAGGAAGGCATTGGCAACGTCGCGCGGCGAGCCGAGGCGGGCGAGCGGAATTGCGTCCTCCATGTTCTTGATGAAGGCGGCGCTACGATGCAGCTGGATCGCTTCCGTCAATATGTTGCCGGGCTCGACGCCATTGACATTGATGCCGTAGGACGAGAACTCCAGCGCCGCTGAGCGAATGAAGCCGTTGATGCCAGCCTTGCTCGCCGCGTAGTGGCCGTGGCCCGGGCTTGTAACATGCGGGCCGGTGATGGATGACGTAAACAGGATACGCCCCGAGCCCTGCTTTTTCATCGGCGTCAGCGCGGCGCGTGCGGCGTTGAAGCATCCGCGCAGATTGACCCCCATCACGCTGTCCCAGTCTTCCGGAGACGTATTCTCGATGAGCTGCCACGGATAGATGCCGGCGTTCTGGACGATGATGTCGAGCCGCCCGTGACGTTCGAGTGTGAATTCGACCGCGGCAACGGCGTCTTCCATCTTCGAGATGTCGGTGTGGACGAAGTCGATGCCGAGATCATCGGCTGCCGCCTTGCCGTCGTCGGCCTCGGAATCAGCCAGCACCAGCTTTGCGCCTTCCTCCTGGAAGCGGACGGCGATTGCCTTGCCGATGCCGCGCGATGCGCCGATGACCAGCGCCACCTTGTCTTTCAATCTGTCTGTCATGCGAGCCTCTGGCGGAGCCTTTGTTTGAACGTATCGAGAAGAACCGCTGCAAGCACCAGGAAGCCGTGGATGACCTGGGTATAGTTTGCCGGCAGGCCCATCAGGTTGATGGCGGTGTTGATGGACGAGAGGAGCAGCACTCCGGCGTAGACGCCGGGCAGCGCACCGACACCGCCCTTGAGGCTGACACCACCGATGACGACTGCCGCAAAGGCGTTGAACAGCAGTCCAACGCCGAGGTTTGCCGTGGCGCCTGATGTGCGTATGGCAAGCAGCCATCCAGCCAGGCCGGCGATGGCGCCTGCCAGTACAAAGGCGATGATCAGGTTGCGGGTGACGCGAATGCCGGCGCGGTAGGCGGCGGTCTCGTTCCCGCCGATCATTACCAGGTGCCGGCCGAATGGCGTCTTGGCCATCAGCACCGAAAAGACCACGAAACAGGCAATCGCAATCCAGGCTGACAGCGGAATGCCAGCCACACGCTCAATAGCGAACCAGCGGATGGCCGGATCCAGATCCTGGGCGGAGCGTCCGCCGGAAACCGCCAGCACGATGCCGCGCACCCAGATGAAGGAGGCAAGCGTGATGATGAAGGCGCTCATCTTGAGTTTCACGACAAGGAAACCGTTGAAGAGACCGATCAACGCGCCGATCCCGCAGGCAACGAGCAGTGACGCTGGGATCATCAGCCATTGCGGTGAGAGCTTGATCCCCATGCCGATCCCTGCCGAGCAGAAAAGGATGCCGACCGCCATGGCCGCCAAAGCGGCAACGGATTCCACCGAAAGGTCCATATGGCCGGCGATGATCACCAGAGCCAGGCCGATCGACATCACGCCCAGCACGCTCGACGCTTCGATGATGTTTGTGAAAATGCCGATCTGGAAATAGTTCGGGATCAGGGCCGAAAACAAGGCAAGCACGACGATGAGCATGAACCAGACGAGGTTATCGAGTACAGATTCTAGACTTTTGCGCGTACGGGGCGTCATGCGGCAAATCCGGACTTGAGGGGAGGAGTCCGGGGTCTTTCGACCCCGGATGAAGGGTTGTTACTCGACGGATTTGATCGAGGCTGTCGGCGCTTTCATGTTGCCCCAGAAGGCTGGGTTGTCGACATTCTCCTTGGTGATCGCCGCACCCGGGATCTTGATGTTCGGCCCCCAGGCTTCCTTCGTCACGACCCCTTTCAGGCCAAGCACGTCATAGTCGCCGGCCTTGATTTCCTGCTTGCCGACGATCTTGTCCATGAACATGGCAATGGCTGCCGCCTGAGCATAAAGCGGTTGCTCGACTTCGGTATTGAGCCAGCCCTTGCGGATCAGATCGAGGCCGACGGGAGCGCCGTTCGAGCTCATCATCATGACATCACCTGGCTTCTTGCCGGCTGATTCCAAAGAGGCAACGGCTGCAACCGAAAGATGGGCTGCATGCAGGAAGATCAGGTTGATATCGGGATTGGCCAGCATCTGATCGGAGACGATCGTCCCTGCATTGCTGGCTTCCCACTGCATGGCGGGCACAGAGATGATGGTCACCTTCGGGAAGGCCTTCATCTTCTCTTCGAAGCCCTTCTGGATATCGAGCGTGTAGGGATCGCCAGGGTCGCCCAGAACCTGCAGGATCTTGCCCTTCACGTCGCCATTCTTGGCCTTGAGCATCGCTTCAGCCTGTTGCGCGGCAACATGGCCGATCTCGATCGTCCCGGCGACCGAGGTGAAGTCTGACACGGTCGAGGTGACCTGACGGTCGAACTCGACGACCGGAATACCGGCCGCACGGGCTGCCTCGATGGATGGTTTCAATGCGTTGAAGTCGACAGCGGCGAGGATGATCGCCGCCGGCTTCAAGGCGATGACATCGTTCATCTGCGACTGCTGTGCGTCTGTCTTGTTGTCGGCGTTAAGGGTTTTCATCTCGTAGCCGGTCTGCTTCAGAAACATTTCCAAGGCGCTGACCGAGCCTGTCTGGAATTCGTCGAGCAGTGTCGGCACAAGATAATAGACCGTACCCTTGGACTGTGCGGCCGCCGTTGTGAGCATTGAAAGGCCGAGCACCAAAACGCTCAGCAAGCTTAGCATTATTCGTCTCATGATCGTTCTCTCCAGTTTTACGCCGGACCCCTTGTCATTGTTTGCCCACCGGTCCGGCGCCGGTGAGGGTTTGCCCTGTGATCATTTCGATCACTGCATCCGGGCTTGTCTTGGTTCTGTCGACATCGCCGGCGACGACGCCGTGGCGGATGACGACGATGCGGTCTGCGACCTGAAAGGCCTGCTGCATGATGTGGGTGATGATGACGACACCGATGCCCTGGCTGGCGACATGGCGGATCATGTCCAATCCCCGCCGCGTCTGTTCGACCCCAAGTGCGGCGAACGGCTCGTCCAGCAAGAGGAGCTTGCCACCCCAATGGGCAAAACGGTTGAGCTCGATCGCCTGCCGCTGGCCGCCGGACAGATGCTCGACCTTGGTGCGCATGGAGGGAATGCGGGTGCCGGCACTGGTCAGTGCCTTGGTCGTGATTTCCTCCATCGCACGCTCATCGAGGAAGGGGATGCCCGCGATCTTGCGGGTGATCTCGCGGCCCATGAAGAAATTGGCGACGACGTCCACATTGGTGCAGAGAGACAGGTCCTGGTAGACCGTCTCGATGCCGGCTGCCTTGGCCTCGGCAGGCGTCTTTGCCTCGAACTCTTCGCCTTCGAAGAGCATCTGACCTGACGTGGGTTGCAGACCACCCGAGATGATCTTCACAAGCGTGGACTTGCCTGCGCCGTTGTCGCCAAGAAGGGCGACCACTTCGCCCTTTCCGATCGAGAAACTGATGCCCTTCAGCGCTTCGATCGCGCCGAAATTCTTGCGGATATCATTCAGGACAAGCAGTTTTTCGGTCATTCGACAGTCCCCTTCTCTGAAGTCTCGAACATCTGGCCGAAGCGCGGTGACAGGACGCCGAAAACGGCTAGCGCGGCTGCGCCTCGGAGTGCCGAATGCTGGCAGTCACTGGCGACGACGACACGTGGATGCGGGCGGCTGGTGCGGGCGGAAACCGAATTGCTCAGGCCGTCGGCCAGTGCGGCAAGCCGCTCGATCAAAGACTGCGGCGCCAGGCCACCGAGCACGACAGTCTCTGGATCGAAAAGGTTTTCGATCGTGCGGATGGCATTGCGAAAGATCGGCGCGATCTCGCGGACCCATTCGGCCTCGGGCAGGCCGCGCCGAGTGAAGGCCTCGAGCGAAAGATAGCGCTCAAGGCAGCCATTGTTGCCGCAGGGGCAGGGCTCCCCATCCGGAACGGCGGGGATATGGCCGATTTCACCGGCATTGCCCCAGGCGCCGCGCATCACAGTCCCGTCATGCATCATCGCGCCGCCAAGGCCGACGCCGAAGAACAGGTAATAGTAATCCGAAATCTGTTGTCCGAGACCGTAGAGCTGCTCGCCGAGCGCCGCTGCCGCCATGTCGTTTTCCATAAAGGCCGGCAGACCTGTCGCCTCTGTGAGGCGGGAATTGATGTCGACGTCTTTCCAGCCGGTCATCGTTGTCGGACCAACGAAGCTGATGGATTCCACGTCGAACGGCCCGGGCAAAGCCAGTCCGGCGCCCAGCAGGCGGCCGCGGCATGGGCTTGCCTTGAGTTCGTCCACCATCTCGCCAATCAGAGCGAAGGCTTCGTCCGGCGTCGGGTTGGACGCGCTGCGGTGGCGGCTCTCGACGACATCACCGCGCAGATTGACCAAGGCAACGTCGATGCCAAGCGGCGTCAGGTGAATGCCGACCGCATGCCCACCCTCCGGATTGACGGTCAGCTTCGAGGGCGGAATACCGCGGCCCCGAGGCTTTTCGCGCACCGAGACGATGAGCTCTTGTTCTTCGAGTTCCCGGACAATGGTGGAGACAGTCTGTACGGTGAGGTGAACCCGTTCGGCAATTTCGCCACGCGTCGTCGGACCAGTCAGGCGGATCGCTTCCAAGACGATCCGTCTGTTGTAGGGCCTTCCGGATTCCTGGTTGGTACCGCGCAGCGCCATTTCGAATGTCTCCGAATGACGAAAGTGTGTCAGCGGTCACGTATTTAGTCAAATGGTTTTCAAAAAAGATAAATGCGCGCGCGAAGGGCCTGATCGCGCTGACGTTGCAGAGGCTGATCTGACGGTTCGCACGCTTTCCGCGAAACTCTTAATGAGTTTGCCTCACCCTGGGAGCCAGGAATCATGACCAGCGCCTGATCAACTTGAGCACGAAAGCGTCATCCTCCGCTGGTAGGTTGCGCTATGTCACGGGGGTCATACCCGCAAGGCGGCCGGGTGGGCACGCCAAATGGGAGGCGTTTGGCAAAAGCCTATGCCGTCGCCTCCAACGGTTGAGCGAGGGGCGAGAATATCGCCCGGCTGCGATCGACCATGTATGACGCTGTATGGGAAGGGGCATCCCGGGCGAGTTGGATCACCGCTTCCAGGATGAACCTGACTTTTTCCTCGGAATGGAGAACGCTCAGATTGAGCCGGGTGAAACCCGGTTTCTCGATTTCGTTGCCGTTCCGGATCGATTGCCTGATCCGCTCCGAATGCTCGTCATCGATCGACAGGAGGCGGTGGACATAGGGGCCGGCGCAGGCGCAGCCGCCGCGTGCCTGTATGCCGAAGCGATCGGAAAGCATGCGGGTGATCAGCTGCTGATGCACATAGCCACCCTTTCCATCCCTGATGCGAAACGAAAAGATCGGCAGTCTCGACATGCTCATCGAGCCCAACAGCTCGATCTGGGGAATGCCCTGCCAAGCCTCGAATGCGCGCGCGGTGAAATCCTCGTTCAGGCTCGCAATTCTCTCGAGGCCGATTGCGTGCTTGACCACGAAGGCGAGTGCAGCGCGGATATCGCCGACGACGTTGGGGGTTCCGGCTTCTTCGCGCGCTTCGATATTGTCGCTGTAATCGTGGCCCGTCGGGGAGACGAATTTGACGGTGCCGCCGCCTGGCCAAGAGGGTTTTGTGGTGACGACTGCTTCGCGTCTGACCACGAGGATACCGGAGGCACCGGGGCCACCGAGGAATTTATGGGGCGATACGACGATGGCGTCGATCTCGGCGCCTTCAGCCGGTGTCATCGTGATTGGGATATAGGGACCTGCGCCGGCGAAATCCCAGAGGATCTTTGCGCCTGCCGATTTTGCGAGCCGGGTGACCGCTTCGATATCCGTCAGGATACCGGTGATGTTCGATGCGGCCGAAAACGAGCAGATCGTCAGAACGTCCCTGCTGTCCTCAAGAGCCTTTTCCAAGAGAATGAGGTCAGGGCCTCCATCGCAACCTTCCTGAATTTCGATGATCTCAGCGCCGCTTTCCCGCCAGGGGAGGATGTTCGAATGATGCTCGTAGGGGCCGATGATGACGCGGGCGGGTTTGCCGGTAGTGACCGCATCCTCGACGCCGAGCAACTTGACCAGGCGGTTGATGCCGGCCGTTGCACCGGATCCGGCAAAGATCACCGCATGGCGGCTGTCGGCGCCACAGCATTCGGCGATAGTGGCACGCGCTTCACGGCGCATGCGGGTCATCATCGCTCCGCAAAAGGACGCTTCCGTATGGCTGTTGGCATAGTAAGGCAGGACCTCTTCAAGAACGAAGGTTTCCACCTGCCGGAGCGCCCGTCCTGACGCCACATAATCGGCATAGATGAGATCCTTCAGGCCGTATGGCCCGTCCACCTTGGCGGATGCGCCAATCATTCCCGAGGTCAGTGCTGCAATCGGATCGGCGACAGCCAGACTGCGACGAAATCCCTGAAGAGCAGTTTCGGGTTCGGTTCGTGGCATGCAGTCAGCCAGCTGGCGCATTGTCGATCTCCTTGACGAGTTGACTGCGATTATAAACTGAAGCAGGGTCTGAATTCTTCACCGTATTTGCGCTGATTTTGCCAGGAACTGTGTCAAATGATCGAGAAAGACTTGAATTTCGATGAAATCGATCTACGGATCCTCACGAGCCTGCAACGCAACTCGGCCTTGTCGCAGCGTGATTTGGCAGAGCATGTCGGACTTTCGCAAAATGCATGCTGGCGCAGGCTGCAGCGTCTGCAGGCAAGCGGGATCATCGGCAATGCCCGATCCGAGATCGATCTCGACCTGCTGGGCTTCGATCTGACGGTCATTGTGATGATTCGCACACGCCACCATTCCAAGGAATGGGCTGACGATTTTCGCAGGCATGTCGATCGCCTGCCGGAGGTGATCGACTTTTACAGGATCGGGGGAGATTGGGATTATCTGATCAAGGTCGTGACCCGCGGAATATCCGGGTATGACGCATTTTATCAGAAGCTCATCACGAATTTCGATCTCGCGACGGTGACGGGCTTTTTCGCGATGGAGGCGATCATTCGCAACCGTGCACTGGATCTCAGCCGAATGAACCGGTGAGACCTGGTTTGGTTTCCAGCCATATTTGGCGGCACAACCGATGGATTAACCCGCAGAATGTGCCTAGCCCACCCTAAAGCAGGCTAGGCGCTTTTTATCGTCGCTTAGAGAACCGAGACGTTTTCAGCCTTCGATTTACCGGTCTTGCGATCCTGTCCGACTTCGAAGCTGACCTTGTCACCTTCGCGAAGCGAGCCGCCGCGCTGCAGAGCAGAAACGTGAACGAACACGTCCTGGCCGCCATTCTCAGGCGTGATGAAGCCGAAGCCCTTGTCGTCGTTGAAGAATTTAACCGTACCTGTCGCCATGAGAAACCTGTTTCCTATGTAATCCGCGAAATTGCGATGGGCAAACTATAGCGCCACCGCTTCACTATCAACCCCAGCACCATGAACACCGTGATGCCCGGCCCGTATCAACGCCAAATTTTCTTGCCACCGACTACGCAAAGTATCTTAAGCATTGATATCTCTGGCGAGCAAGCCTGCCGCGACACCTAACTCCGTTATCTTGATCGGATATTGGTCGCATAGCGGGCAATAAGCCGTATAAACCAGGGGGTTGCCGCCGACCTGACGCTGTAAACGATGCTAGAATTTGAGGAAGCCCATGATCAAAAGCACGACGGTTTTCACCAATGCCAGGCTGGCGGAGGGCGTTCTGCGCGATATTCACGTCGAGTCGGGGCGGATATCTGCGATTGAAGCCGCAGGCTCGGTTACTCCTTCTGCCGAGGTCATCGACATCGGCGGCGAGTTGCTGGTTCCGGGTTTTGTCGAAGGGCACATCCATTTGGATACGAGCTTCTACGGCGATAAATGGATGCCGCATCGGCCCTGCACCAACGGTTTCGACGTGCAGGAGCGGGTCACCTTCCAGGCGGAGAACATGGCCGCCGCGGCGCCGATGGACAAGCGGGCCCGCGATCAGCTCGATCTCTGCATCGCCAATGGCACGCTTTCCATGCGCAGCCACGTGATGGTCGATGGTTCGGTCGGGCTGAAATCGCTGGAGACGGTCCTGGCGGTTCGCGAGGACTATAGGGATCTCATCGATCTCCAGCTGGTGGCTTTTCCGCAGAGCGGCATCCTCAGGAGCCCCGGCACACCGGCGCTGCTGGACGAGGCCATCGGGCTTGGTGCCGATCTGGTCGGCGGTCTCGATCCGGCCAGTTTCGACCGTGACGTCACCGGCCATCTCGATGTGGTCTTCGGCGTTGCCGAAAAGCACGGCGTCGATATCGACATTCACCTCCACGATGCCGGCAGCATGGGCGCGTTTACCATCGAGGAAATCTGCGCCCGCACGGTGGCGCTCGGCATGCAGGGCCATGTCGCGATCAGCCATGCCTATGGGCTTGGGGATCTCGGCGCTGATGCGGCGCGCAAAATTGCCGCAACGATTGCGAAAAGCGGCGTTTCGATCATGACCAATGCGCCGGGCAACCACAATTTCCCGCCGGTCGCTCTGTTGCGGCGAGAAGGCGTCACCGTGTTCAGCGGCAGCGACAATATTCGCGACAGCTGGTGGCCCTATGGCGATGGCGACATGCTGCACCGGGCGGAAATCATCGGCTATCGCTCGGGCTTCTATACCGACGAGGACCTGAAGGCAGTGTTCGATATCGTCACGTCTGAAAGCGCCAAGGCGCTGCGGATCGAGTCCTATGGTATCGAGATTGGCGCGAAAGCCGATTTCGTGACGCTTTCGGCTGCCAATATTCCGGAAGCGGTCGTTGCTTTCCCCGGCAACAGGCGTGTGTTCAAGGGTGGACGTCTCGTTGCCCAGGGTGGCAAACGGGTCTGATTCGCTTTGAGATCGGTGACGGAGGACGGCTTGAAACCGTAACTCCGCCGATCGGAATGGCGGGCATGGTGTTCTTCGTCCACATCATGATACCGGTCGAACAGCCGGAGTCGGACAGGCCTTTGCTATTACCGGAGGTCCTGACGCGAATTACCCTGCAGCTCGTTCGATACTGAGAGGAGATTTCATGACATTCAATGCCGAAACCAAGGGCGTTTACGCCATTGCCGCGACACCGTTTCATGAGGATGGTTCGATCGATTTCGATTCCGTCGATCGGCTGACCGATTTCTATGAGGAGAGCGGCTGCACCGGCATTACCATTCTCGGCATCATGGGAGAGGCGCCGAAGCTGGAGGCGGATGAAAGCCGCGCGATCATCAAGCGCGTGGTTTCCCGTGCCAAGGTGCCGATCATCGTCGGCGTGTCGGCGCCGGGTTTCGCAGCCATGCGGTCGCTCGCCCGCTCCTCCATGGACATGGGTGCCGCAGGCGTGATGATCGCGCCGGGGCAGGGTGCCAAGACCGACGACCAGACCATCAATTATTTTGCAGGTGCCGTGGAAGCGGTCGGCGAAGATGTGCCGTGGGTGCTGCAGGACTATCCGCTGACGCTCAACACGGTGATCGCGACCAGTGTGGTCGCCAAGATCATCACCAACCACCCCTCCTGCCTGATGCTGAAGCATGAGGACTGGCCGGGTCTTGAAAAGATTTCGAAGCTGCGCGCCATGCAGAAGGCCGGCGAATTGCGGCCGTTCTCGATTCTCTGCGGCAATGGCGGCATGTTCCTCGATTTCGAGCCGGAGCGTGGTGCTGACGGCGCAATGACGGGTTATGGCTTCCCGGATATGCTGACCGAGCTGGTCGAGCTGTTTGCTGCCGGCAAGCGCGACGAGGCGCATGATCTGTTCGACGCGCATCTGCCGCTGATCCGCTATGAGCAGCAGCTTGGCATCGGTCTTGCCGTGCGAAAGCACGTGCTCAAGCGCCGCGGCGTGATTGCCTCCGATGCGCAGCGCAAGCCGGCCCAGATGTTGACATCGGCCGCCAAGGCAGAAGTCGATTATCTGCTCGCACGCCTCGCCAAACACGACAAGCGCGCAGCACTCTGACATCGGACGGAGCGGGATATCATGTACCCGCTCCTTCCTCCGCCCGATTTTCTTAAGGGTGAGGCTGGCTGCTGCCTATCGGCCCCGTTCCGTGATAGGTCTTGAGCCCCAAGATTCGGTCAGCGACGGAAAAACAGCATGCATTGCAAACTCATCGGCGTTCCCCTTCAGGATGGAGCATCCCAGCTCGGTTGCGAGATGGGGCCGAGTGCGTTGCGCACGGCAGGCCTTGCCGGCGCGCTCGCCGATCTCGGCCACCAGGTCAGCGATCTCGGCAATCTGGCGCTGCCGCCGGTCTCTGATATCACGCATCCCAACACGGCGGTTCGCCGCCTGCCGCAGATCGTCGCCTGGGTCGAACTGCTGACGAAGATCGCCCACCGGGAAAGTGCCGAGGGCATGCCGATCTTTCTCGGCGGCGATCATGCGATGTCGGCCGGAATTGTTGCGGGTCTCGCCCGCACGGCGTCGGAAAAGCAGCGCCCGCTCTTCGTTCTCTGGGTCGACGCGCACACGGATTTCCACACGCTGGAAACGACCGGCAGCGGCAATTTGCACGGCGTCCCTGTGGCCTATTTCACGGGTCAGCCGGGTTTTGAAGGTTACTTCCCGCCCCTGACGCATCCGGTCGATCCGGCCAATGTCTGCATGATCGGCATCCGCAGCGTCGATCCGCAGGAGCGCTCGGCGATCAACAAGAGTGACATCACGGTGCATGACATGCGGGCGATCGACGAACATGGTGTCGGTGCCGTGCTGCGCTCGTTTATCGAGAAGGTCGAGGCTGCCGGCGGGCTGCTGCATGTCAGCCTCGACGTGGATTTCCTCGATCCGTCGGTCGCCCCTGCCGTCGGCACCACGGTGCCTGGAGGTGCGACGTTCCGCGAGGCGCATCTGGTGATGGAGATGCTGCATGACAGCGGTCTCGTCACCAGCCTCGATCTGGTCGAGCTCAACCCTTTTCTCGACGAACGGGGCCGCACGGCGACACTCTTGGTGGACCTGACCGCAAGCCTGATGGGCCGCACCGTGCTTGACCGCCCGACCCGGCGGTTCTGACGGCGCGTTAGATCAGCATGCTGGCGCCGCGGTCCAGATAGGTATCGAGGAACTGGTCGAGACGCGGATGGCGCGGCTTGGCAAAGACCTCCGAGGGCGGGCCTGAGAACAGCAGCTTGCCATGGTCGAGGAACGAGATCTGCTGGCCGACGGTCGCGGCAAAACCAATTTCGTGGGTCACGACGACCATGGTCATGCCTTCATCAGCCAGATCCCGCATCACTTTCAGCACTTCGCCCGTCAGTTCCGGATCAAGCGCTGATGTCGCCTCGTCGAACAGCATGATCTTCGGCTCGAGTGCCAGGGCGCGTGCGATGGCGACGCGCTGCTGCTGGCCACCGGACAATTGCGACGGGTAATGGCCGGCGCGGTTTTCCAGGCCGACCTTGCGCAGCTGCGCCATGGCCTTTTCCTCGGCGTCTGCTTTCGACAGCTTCCGGACGATCTTCAGGGCTTCGCTGACATTGCCGAGCGCCGTCATGTGCGGCCAGAGATTGAACTGCTGGAAGACCATGCCGGTTTGGGCGCGGACAGCGCGGATCTGCGCCGGGGGCAGTCGTTCGCGCTTGCCGTCAGGCTTTTCGAAAAAGCCCAGCGCCTCGCCGTTGATGGTGATCATGCCGCTGGTTGATTCTTCCAGGAAGGCCAGGCATCGCAAAAGCGTACTCTTGCCCGAGCCGGAAGGGCCGATCAGGCAGGAGACCTTTCCCTCGGGTATCTCGAGATTGATATCCTGCAGAACGGTCGTCTCTCCGAACCGCTTGACCAGCTTGCGGATGGTGATGGCGGGTAGGGTCATGCTTTCGAAAACCTCAAACGGGAAAGCCGGTATTCGGCGGCGCGGCCAAGCCGGTCGGTCAGCTCGACAAGTGCCCAGTAGACGACAGCGAGAATGAAGATCGCCTCGAGATAGGCATATTGCTGCGAGCCGATGGCGCTGACGGTGGCCGTCAGTTCCGGCACGGTGATGATCGACAGAACGGCGGATTCCTTCAGCAGAATGACCGAAAGGTTGACCGCCGGCGGCAACACGATCAGCGCCATTTCCGGGATCTGGATGCGGCGGATCGTCTGCAGGCGTGTCATGCCAAGGCAGCCGGCGGCTTCCACATGGCCAACAGGAACGGCGGCAAAGCCGGCGCGGAAGATCTCGCTGTAATAGGCGGCACTATAGACCGTCAGACCGATGAGGCCGCAGGGGATCGGATCCAGCATCAGGCCGACGAACGGACCGCCGTAGTAGAGAAGAAAGATCTGGATCAGGAAGGGCGTGCCGCGCAGCACTTCGACAACGGAGCCCAGGACTGCGTTGGTGGCGAACCCACCGAAGCGGCGGGCGGTTGCCACGAGAAAGCCGATGACGACGCCACCGGCAATGCCGGCGATCCAGAGCAGAAGCGTGACGAACAGCCCGCTGCCGAGTTCGGGCAGCTTTTCGATGATGACCTGAGGATTGAACATCATGCGGAGGTCCTCGCCATGGATCTTTCCGCGTAGCGACCGAGAAGCGCGATCGTCGAGCAGATCACGAAATAGACCAGTCCGGCACTGAGGAAGATTGGGATCGGCTGGTAGGTGCTGGAGGCCAGATCCTGTGCCATCTTTGTCAGCTCGATGATACCGACGACAGACACAAGCGACGATGCCTTCAGGATCATGATCGATTCGTTGACCAGCGTCGGGAGGGTCAACCGAAGAGCGATTGGGACCTGGATCCGCGCAAAGATCTGAAGCGGATTGAAGCCCGTCACCTCAGCTGCCTCGATCAACCCTTTCGGCACGCTGGAGAAGCCGCCGCGCAGGTTTTCCGCCTGATAGGCCGCGGTGCAGAGCGACAAGCCGATAATCGCCGCGACGATGCTTGGCACGTTGAGGCCGATCGCCGGCAGCAGCGTGTAGATCAACAGCAGCTGGACAAGCAGCGGCACGCCGCGGAAGAAGCTGACGAACAGTCTTGCAGGAGCCGAGTAGATCGTCTTGCCGGACAGGGTCGCGGCCGAAAGCAGGATCGCGATGACGAATCCGATCGCAATCGAGACCAGGCTGATGCCGATGGTCGACACCGCCGCCTGCAGGAGAAGCGTGAATAGTTTGAACGTCATCTGTCGTCACGTCTCGCCCGGGGAATGCGGCGGGCGGATGGAGCAGTGGATTGAAGCGGGCAGGACAGGAGCTGTCCTATCCTGCCCGTTCGCAAGGTGTCTTAGAACGCAGGTTCTTTCACTTCGTCCGGCGTATCGAACGTCGTGCCGAACCACTTTTCCTGCAGCTTGGCGAGGCGCCCGTCCTTCTTCATCTTGATGACTTCGGAATTGACGTATTCGACGAGGCTCGCGCTGTCGGCGTCCTTCTTGCCGATGAAGCCGAAATAGGCCTTCTTGCCGAAGGCGGGCGTCACCACTTCGAAGACGCCGGCGCGCTGCTTTGCGACGAAGGCAATGTTCGGCAGCGAATTTGCGACGGCGACGATACGGCCGGCAGCCAGATCCGCGTAGGCGTCGTTGAAGGAAACGTATTCGCGGGCGGTCACCTTGGTCGGAAGAGTCTCGGAATATTGCTGCAGCTGAGCAAGCTGCGCGGTCGCCTTGCCGGCGCCGACGGCCTTGCCGGCAATGTCTTCAGGCTTGGTGATCGATGTATCGCCGGCTTTCTTCAGGATGGCGACGGTGGCTTCAGCGATCGGCGCGGTCATCTTGAAGCGTTCCAGGCGTGCCTTGGTGATGGTGGCAGGGCCCGCGACGAAATCGAACTTGCCGGCTTCCAGCGCCGGGAAGACGCCATCCCAGGGAAGCTCGACCCATTCGATCTTGACGCCGAGATCCTTGCCGAGTTCTGCGAAGAAATCGACGTTGAGGCCCGTATGCGTGCCGGCATCGATAAAGTCGAAAGGAGCAAAGGCGGTTTCCGTGCCGACCTTCATGACGCCGGCCGCCTTGATGCGGGCAAGCGCGTCATCTGCGGCATGGGCGGAAAACGCCGTGGTTACGAGAAGTGCGGCGCCGACGGCGGCCTTCAGCAGGTGTCTCTTCAGCATTGGTGATGTCTCCACGTTATCGGCATACGCGTGCCGATGGCTGTTCCCGTTTATTGGCTCGGCGGAGTGAACCGGCAAAGCATGGAACAAATAGACAGAGCTTCCGAAACAGAGTCAACGCGGTTTCGCACTGCAATATAGGCTAGGTAAGTGCGAAGATAGCGATCGATCAGCCGATCGCGAGCGCGTCTTTCAAGCCGAGACCCTGCTTCTCCTGCAGGTCGAGATCAGCCTCGATATGATCGATATGGTGCAGCATCAGAGCGGCTGCCCGGTCGCCATCGCCGTCCTTGAGCGCGTCGAGGATCGCGAAGTGCTCGCTGTGGCCGCAGCTCGACACACCTGATCGGCCGTAAAGCGCGATCACCAGTGAAGAGCGGGCTATCAATTCGTCCATGAAGCGCTGGAGAATGGCATTTCCGGCGACCGAAGCCAGCATCAGGTGGAAATCTCCCGATGCCTTGATCTCGGCGCGGCGTGCGGCCGGACCGCGCTCGGTCATGTAGCGCTCTTCTTCCTCAAGCTGGCGCCGGAACTGCTCGATGTCGTCAAGCGTGATACGTTCGAGCGCGGCCGCGACGATGCCGGGCTCGATCAGCCGGCGCGAGGCAAAGATCTGGCGTGCTTCGTCCGGCGACGGATTGGAGACGAAGGCGCCGCGGTTTCGCTCGGTCTTTACCAGGCCTTCGAAGGTCAGCATCTGCAGCGCGGCGCGGGCGACGGTGCGACTGACATCGAACAGCGAGCCGACTTCGGCTTCCGAAAGCTTGGTTCCCGGCGCCAGGCGACGGTCGATGATCGCGTTGCGCAGCGCTTCGCGTATCGCCATAGACCGGTCTTCCGGCGTCGTCTCGCTGAGAATGATCTGCTCGCTGATACTCATCACCACATCCCGTTAATCTCCATTACTCCAGACAAATAGAGATTGCCAGAACGGATGTCTTCGATCCACGGCAAGGATTGCATACGATTTGCGCATGGGATCGGCATCGATCGCATGATTTTTGCGCACTGCACGCAAAACTCATTTCTGACCGCATTGAAGTTCCAGCAGTGCCAAAGGCTTAGGGAAACTGGCACGGCGGATGCATCTCATTTCCCAAGCAGGGAGCCACGAATGAGCAAAGCCGCCGAAATCGATATCGCCTCCGTCACCAAGACCTATGGGACGACGACGGCGGTCCATGCGATCAGTCTCAAGATCCCGGCCGGCACCTATTGCTGCCTGCTGGGGCCATCCGGCTGCGGCAAGACGTCGACGCTGAGAATGATCGCCGGCCACGAGAGCATCACGTCTGGCGACGTGCGGCTCGGCAACACGGTGGTGACTGATCTTCCGCCGGCCAAACGCGGCACGGCGATGATGTTCCAGTCCTACGCGCTGTTTCCGCATCTCGATCTGGTCGACAACGTCGCCTTCTCCCTGAAGATGAAGGGTGTCGACAAGGATGTCCGCCGCGCCAAGGCGATGGACCTGCTGCGGCTGATGCAGATGGAAGGCTATGCAACGCGCCGTCCGGCCCAGCTTTCCGGCGGTCAGCAGCAGCGCGTGGCACTTGCCCGTGCGCTGATCACCGATCCCGAAGCGCTGCTGCTCGACGAACCACTTTCGGCGCTCGATCCGTTCTTGAAGATCCGTATGCGCGCGGAGTTGAAGAAGCTGCAGACCTCGCTCGGCATCACCTTCGTGCATGTGACGCACAGCCAGGAAGAGGCGATGGCGCTTGCTGATATCATCGTCATCATGAACGACGGTCGCATCGAGCAGGCGGCCCATCCGCGCGTCGTGTTCGAAAAGCCGGCGACAGCCTTCGTCGCTAAGTTCATGGGCGACCACAACGTCATTTCCGGTCGCGTCACCAAAAGCGCGGGCCAGGAACTGATGCTGTCGGTGCCGGCCGGTGCCGATTTTCTGGCCGTCGGCGACAATGGCGACCTGACCGATCAGGCCGATATCGCCATCCGTACCGATCACGTCCGGATCGGCCAGCAGTCCGAAACGGGCCTCGGTTTTACCGGCTCGATCACCAATATCGAATATCGCGGTTCCTCGGTGAAGCTGTCGGTCAACGGCGCCGGCATCGAGGATTTTACCGCGATCCTCTCCGACACCGATTTCTTCGCCAATCCGGTCAAGGTCGGAGAGGCGATCCCCCTCTGCTGGGGCCGGGAGGACGCCATTGTCCTCGGGCGCCTCAAGCACTGATCCCACTCACAATAATCAACTAGAGGAGAACATGGGAATGACTGAAATTCAAAAGACCGCGAAAGGACTTTCGCGCCGCTCGCTGCTGAAGACCGCATCTGCCGCTGCCGGCCTTGCCGCCGGTTCAGGCGCCATTACCGGCTTCCCGACCATCTGGGCGCAGAACCCGATCACGATCCGCCAGTTCGGTACCGGCGTTTCGAACCTCAATGCGATTGCCGAAAAGTGCAAGGCGGATCTCGGCATCACGCTCGAGATGACCGCAACCGACTCGGATGCAGCTGCCCAGCGCGCCGTCACGCAGCCGAACTCCTACGACATTGCCGACATCGAATACTGGATCCTCAAAAAGGTCTATCCGGCCGGCGTCATCCAGCCGATGGATGTGAAGAAGCTGAAATATTACGACAAGGTCGTGCCGCTGTTTAAGAATGGCAAGCTGAAGCCGGACAGCGTGATCGCCCAGGGCACGGCGCCGCATACGGTCGGCTTCGTCGAAAAGGCAGGCGACAAGAAATTCGCCAAGGAAGAGACCCAGTGGTTCACCATGATGCCGACGATCTACAATGCCGATACGCTCGGCATTCGTCCGGATCTGGTCGGCCGTGAAATCACGACCTGGGCCGATATCATGGACCCGAAGTTCAAGGGCAAGACGTCCATCCTGAACATTCCGTCGATCGGCATCATGGATGCCGCGATGATCATGGAAGCCATGGGCAACATCAAGTATGCCGACAAGGGCAATATGACCAAGGCCGAGATCGATGCGACCATCGATTTCCTGATCAAGGCCAAGCAGGCAGGCCAGTTCCGCGCCTTCTGGAAGTCGTTCGACGAAAGCGTCAACCTGATGTCGTCGGGCGAAGTCATCATCCAGTCGATGTGGTCGCCGGCCGTTGCCGCCGTCCGCTCCAAGGGCATCGCCTGCAAGTATCAGCCGCTCAAGGAAGGCTATCGCTCGTGGGGCGGCGGTCTCGGTCTTGCGGCCCATCTCTCCGGCGCCAAGCTCGATGCGGTCTATGAATATATCAACTGGTACACATCCGGTTGGGTCGGTGCCTACCTCAACCGCCAGGGTTACTATTCCGCTGCCATGGACACGGCCAAGGAACACATGTCGGCCGACGAGTGGGGCTACTGGATCGAAGGCAAGGCAGCAAAGGGCGATATCGTCGCTCCCGATGGCAAGGTCATGGAAAAGGCCGGTGCGGTTCGCGATGGCGGTTCCTTTGAGGAACGCATGGGTCACGTCGCCTGCTGGAATTCGGTGATGGACGAGGACCGCTACATGGTTCGCCGCTGGAACGAATTCATCGCGGCTTGATCGACATCTTCCTTCCCTCATTCCTGTGCTCGTCACAGGAATCCAGCCAGCCCAAGCCCTTGGGCTGAAGAGGGTCTCTAACCGCGCAGACGCGCGGTTGCTGGATCCCTGTGACGAGCACAGGGATGAGGGTGGGGCACCAACCTTGCCACAGATCCCTTCTCCCCGCCCGCGGGGAGAAGGTGGCGGCAGCCGGATGAGGGGCACCTTTCCGGACCGCTCTTTTTCGAAACGACAGGAGCCTTTTGGTGATGGTGGCAGTGCGATTCCTAGGTGTTGGCGAACCGAAGCCGAAGCGGCAGATCCGCATCCCGCTCGGCCTCGTCTCCTATCTGCAGGCGACGCCGCTGACGCTGATCCTTGGGTTTTTCCTGGCGCTTCCGATCCTGATGATCGTGATCGTCAGTTTCTGGGATTACGATTTCGCCCAGATGTATCCCGACTTTCTGACCATGAACTATGTGGAGACGCTCGGATCCTGGGTCACCTGGAAGACCTATCTCAACACGCTGAAATTTGCGGCGATCGTCTGGGCGATCACGCTGTTCGTCGGATTCTGGGTCGCCTATTTTCTCGCCTTCCACATTCGCACCTCGGCGATGCAGATGGTGCTGTTTCTGGTCTGCACCGTGCCGTTCCTGACATCCAACATCATCAGGATGATTTCGTGGATTCCGGTTCTCGGGCGAAACGGGTTGATCAACAGCGCGCTCGTCAGCGCCGGCATCGTGCCGGAGCCGATCCAGTGGCTGCTTTATTCCGACTTCGCCGTCGTGCTGGCCATGGTGCATCTCTACACGCTGTTCATGGTGACGCCGATCTTCAACACGCTGATGCGGATCGACAAGTCGCTCGTCGAAGCGGCGCGTGATGCCGGTGCCACATCCTTTCAGATCCTCACCAATGTCATCATTCCGCTTGCCAAGCCCGGCATGGCGATCGGCACGATCTTCGTGGTGACGCTTGTGATGGCCGACTTTTCCACCGTGCAGGTCATGTCCGGGGGCCAGAGCGCGTCGGTGGCGCTGATGATGAAGAACCAGATGTCGCTGCTGCAATATCCGGCTGCCGCTGCCAATGCGGTGGTTCTTCTGGTCCTCGTTCTCTTGATGGTCGCGGGCATCCTGCGCATCGTCGATATCCGCAAAGAACTGTGAAGATGGGGGAGCTTTGAGATGCACAGCGACAAGCGCGGCCGCGAATTCTATTTTCTTGCCCTATTCTTCGCCATCTTCGTGCTGTTTCTCTATGGGCCGCTGTCTGCGGTGCTGATCCTGTCGTTCCAGGGACCGAACGGTGGTCTGACGTTCCCGCTGAACGGCGTCTCAACCCGCTGGTTCGTCAACCTGTTCGAGACCCAGGCGGTCGGCGATTTCGGCGGTTCATTCCGGCGG
The DNA here is from genome assembly GCF_050500175.1 of Neorhizobium sp. DAR64872/K0K18. NCBI lineage: Bacteria > Pseudomonadati > Pseudomonadota > Alphaproteobacteria > Hyphomicrobiales > Rhizobiaceae > Neorhizobium > Neorhizobium sp. DAR64872/K0K18. The sequence goes on along the minus strand of NZ_CP191446.1, from coordinate 3,301,694 downwards.
TCCACAGCACTCGGGGTGATGGTGATGATCGTCACGGTCGTCGTGGCACTCCTGGCGGGCCTTGCCTTTCGCCGCAAGTTTGCCGGGGCTACCGCGCTCTTTTACCTGGCGGTGGCCAGTCTCGTCGTTCCGTCGATCATCGTATCGCTCGGCATCGGCGTCGTCTTCCAGCAGTTCGGGCTGGAGCCTACCTGGTACACGTCTGCCTTCGGCGCGCATCTGACATGGACCCTGCCGTTCGGCGTGCTGATCATGTTTGCCGTGTTCAACCGCTTTTCGCCGGCCTATGAGGAGGCTGCGCGCGATCTCGGCGCCTCGTCCTGGCAGACGTTTTCCAATGTCGTGCTGCCGATGATCGCACCCAGCCTGATCGGCGTCGGACTGTTCGGCTTCACGCTTTCCTATGACGAGTTTGCCCGCACGCTGATGACAGCTGGCACGTACAATACGCTCCCGCTCGAGATCTACGGCATGACCACCAATGTCACGACGCCGGTGCTTTATGCGCTCGGGACCGTGACGACGGTGTTCTCGTTCCTGGTCATTGCCGGAACGCTCGGCTTGATCGTTTATATCAACCGTCGCCGACTGCGGAGCTGATCCCACACGATGCGCATTCTGATCGTCAATCCCAATACCACCGCCAGCATGACGGCGACCGTTGCCGACAGCGCCGCCCGCGTTGCCAATTCCGGCACGCAGATCGAGGCCGTCACATCGTCCATGGGGCCGGTGTCGATCGAGGGCTATTATGATGAGGTGTTTGCGGTCCCCGGCCTTTTGGTCGAGCTTGCCAAGGGTGAAAAGGCCGGTGCCGACGCGGCGATCATCGCCTGTTTCGATGATACGGGGCTCGATGCAGCCCGGGCTCTCGCCCATATCCCTGTTATAGGCATCTGCGAAGCGGCGCTTTCTGCCACCGCCTTTATCGCGCAACGCTTCACGATCGTGACGACCATGGAGCGCTCACGCCTGCCGCTCGAACATCTCGTCCATCGCTACGGCATGGCCGGCCGCTGCAAGGTGCGGGCCGCCGATATTCCGGTCCTGTCGCTGGAAGATCCGACATCCAACGCGCGCGAACGCCTTCGTTCCGAAATCGCGCTGGCCTTGAAGGAAGACAAAGCGGAGGCGATTGTGCTCGGTTGCGCCGGCATGGCGGATCTTGCCGCCGAGCTGCGGGCCGAATGCGGGGTTCCCGTGGTCGATGGTGTCGCGGCTGCCGTGAAGCAGGCTGAAATGCTGGTGGCATTGGGGTTGTCGACCGCCAAAAACGGCGGTTATGCAACGCCGGTTGATAAGCCGTATGTCGGGCTTCTCGAAGGGTTTGCGCCGGGCAGGCTTGCAGCCCGATGATGGGCTCGCCGGTTATCCGGACTTTGACGCTTGGGGAGGTGGAATGCCTTCTCGACTGGGCGAGAGCGGAAAGCTGGAACCCCGGGCTTGCCGATGCGGCGGCTTTCCATGCGGCGGACCCCGATGGTTTCTTCGGCTGTTTCGTCGATGGCGTGTTCGCATCAGGCATTTCCGCGGTGCGATACGGCAACGACTTCGGCTTTATCGGCCTCTATATCGCGCATCCCGATTTTCGCGGGCAGGGTATGGGCCGGCGTGTATGGGATGCTGGCATGGCCCATCTGGAGGGACGCACGATCGGTCTCGATGGCGTTGCGGAGCAACAGCAGAATTATCGCAGCATGGGGTTCGAGCCGGTCTATGAAACCGTCCGCTGGAGCGGCCGTCTCGAGGGTGCTGCAACTTCCGCGGTGAGCAACGTCAGCGCCAATATTTTGCCGGCTATCATCCGCTACGATGGCGAGGTCTTCCCGCAGGTCCGTGAAGCGTTTCTTCACAAATGGCTGAAGCCGCCGAGGACTGCAAAGGTCCTGATCAAGGGTGGAGAGATCAGAGGCTACGGCGTCTGCCGCAAATGTATCGACGGGTTCAAGATCGGTCCGCTTTTCGCCATGGGTAAGACCGAAGCCGTCACGCTGCTGCAAAGACTCGTCGCGGAAACCGGAGGCGAGACCGTGCATATCGATGTGCCGGCGCCGCAGCAGGAATTTTCGGACTATCTCGCGGAAGCCGGATTCCAAAAAGGTTTTACCACGGCCCGAATGTATCGCGGCCTGCCACCGAGCGCGCGGACAGCCGATATCTTCGGGGTTACGACGTTGGAACTCGGGTAGAATCCGGGAAGCGCAGCTCGGCGGTCTTGTTGCCTGGCACGTTCTCCGCAGCATCCAGCGACGTGCGGATGCGGATTTTGCCGACGTCGATCACATGACGCATCGCCGACATCGCCTTTTGCGGATCGCGGGACGCGATGGCATGGGCGATGCGCAGATGGTTGGAGGCGACTTCGTCGATCATTTCCGGCGACGCGGCCGGTGACGACAGCTGGAAGGAAATCGCCAGTGCCGCCTCAATCAAAGCGCTTGCGGAGCGCATGAACGGATTGCCGGACATGCGGGCGATGGCCAGATGGAATTCGAGATCCACGTTGGCGATCGATTCCGGCGTGTGGTTGAGATTGTCGAATTTGGCAGCGATCGCGTAAAGCGAAACGATGTCATCGCTCGTTGCCCTCAGAGCCGCCGCGGCTGCTGCTGCCGGCTCAAGCGCGGTGCGCATTTCGGCCAGATGCTCGATGAATTCGTAATCGAGACTCGTCTCGAAACGCCAACTCAAGACATCCGCGTCGAAGAAATTCCAGCTCGAACTGTCGAGGACGCGGGTACCGACCTTCGCCTTGGCTTCGACCAGCCGCTTGGCAGACAGCGTCTTCATCGCCTCGCGTAACACCGTGCGCGATACGCCGAACCGTGCCGAAAGCTCGGTGTCGCCGGGCAGGAGAGAGCCTTCCGGGAACGTGCCGGAAACGATCCCGCGGCCAAGCCCAGCGACCACCGTTGCGTGGTTGCTACGGCGCTTTCGCCCGTTAATCGTCGTTTCCAGCAAACTCAAACTAGATCTCCTTAAGCCGACTCTCGGCCAATCGCCGGTTTGAATACCAGATGATACCGCGCTGCAACACAATGAACACGAAAAGGAGGATGCCGATGACGATCTTCGTCCACCAGGACGACAGGGTTCCGTCGAAGACGATGTAAGTCTGGATCAGGCCTTGGATAAGGATGCCGACGAACGTGCCGGCTACAAGCCCGACGCCGCCGGTCAAAAGCGTACCGCCGATGACGACGGCTGCAATCGCATCGAGTTCGACGCCGACGGTGGCCAGCGAATAACCCGACGAGGTATAAAGCGTGTAGGCAATGCCGGCCAAGCCCGACAGGAAGCCTGACAGGGCATAGATGCCGATCGTCGTGGAGCCGACGGGTACGCCCATCAGCTCCGCCGACTGGATATTGCCGCCGATCGCGTAGACATTCGCGCCGAACCGCGTCCTTCCGGCAATGAACCCGCCGATGATGAAGACGAGCAGCATCAAAATCGCAAGCGCCGTCAGCCGCCCGCCGCCGGGAAAGCGGAAGTAGAAACCCTGGATCGCGTCGATCATCTCGTGGCTGATCGGTACCGACGCCGTGGAAATCAGGTAGGCGGCACCGCGCGCGAGAAACATGCCGGCCAGTGTGACGACGAAAGGCGGAATGCCGAGATAGCGGATCATCGCCCCCATCAGACTGCCGAACAGGGTGGAGATGACGAGAACGGCTAAGAAGGCAGTCAGCGGGTGCAGGCCGAGCGAGCCGACGGCGACGGCCACGAACACGCTTGTGAAGGCGATGACCGAGCCGATCGAGAGATCGATGCCTCCCGACAGAATGACGAAGGTCATGCCGACAGCGGCGATGCCGAGAAACGCGTTGTCCGTCAGCAGATTGCCGATCACCCTCGTCGACAGCATGTTCGGAAACTGCAGGATGCAGAGCCCGTAGGCTATAACGAAGATGGCAAGCGTCGTGACGAAGGGAAGGTTGCGGGTGTGGATCATCTTGCCGCCCCTTCAACCTTGGAAACCGGGTTCTTGCTGCCTTTCGGCTGCGACCTCAAGAAGCCGAGCATGGTGATCACGGCGGGTGATTGCAGTGTCAGCACGATGATGATGATGCCGGCCTTGATGATGAGGTTGAATTCCGGCGGGAAGCCGGAAACGAGAATGCCGGTGTTGATCGACTGGATGATCAGCGCGCCGATCAGCGACGCTGTGATCGAGAAGCGCCCGCCGTTGAGCGACGTACCGCCGATCACGACCGCGAGGATCGCATCGAGTTCAAGCCAGAGGCCCGCATTGTTGGCATCGGCGCCGCGGATATCGGCGGTCACGATCAGCCCGGCGACTGCGGCACAGAGGCCCGAGATCGCATAGACGAAGAATAGCAGGAAGCGGGCTTTGACGCCGGCAAGCGTTGCGGCACGGCGGTTGATGCCCGTTGCCTCGATCAGAAAGCCGAGCGCCGAGCGGCGGACCAGCAGGCCGACGAGAAGGCCGGTGCCGAGCCAGAGAAAGATCGGGATCGGAATGCCGGCGAACGAACCGGATCCGAGCGCCGAAAACGTGTCGTCATTGAAGGTGAGGATGACGCCCTCTGTGATCAGCTGGGCAATCCCGCGTCCCGCCACCATCAGGATCAGCGTTGCGATGATCGGTTGGATATCGAGGAGGGCAACGAGAATGCCGTTCCAGAGACCGCAGACGAGGCCGATGCCGAGCGATACGACGATGACGACCGGGATCGGATATCCATCGGCAATCAGCGTTGCGGCAACGGCACCGCAGATGGCGATCACGGCGCCGATCGACAGATCGATCCCGCGGGTCGCGATGACGAGCGTCATGCCGATGGTCAGAAGGGCCACGGGTGCGGCGCGCACCAGAATGTCGATCAGGCTGCCGTAGACGCGGCCGTTTTGGACCGAGATTGTCAGGAAGCCGGGCGCGATCGCCGTGATCATGCCGAGGATGATCGCAAGCGCGATCAGCTGCGGCGCAAGTCGCTTGAGGCGACGGGTTATCGGGTTCATCAGGCGGCCTCCGTCCGGTTCGGTGCGGCAATCGCCTGCATGATATTGTCGGCATTGACGTCGCTGCCGGTGAGTTCCGCCACGTGGCGGCGGTCGGAAAGAACAATGACCCGGTGGGCGATCGCCGTCAGTTCCTCCAGTTCGGAGGAGATCACAACAAGCGACATGCCTGCGGCACACAGCCGCTCGATCATTTTCAGGATTTCCGCGTGAGCGCCGATATCGATGCCGCGGGTCGGTTCGTCGAGGATCAGAAGCCGTGGTTCCGTCGCCAGCCAGCGGGCGAGGATAGCCTTCTGCTGGTTGCCGCCGGAGAGGAACTTGATCGGCCGCTCCGCATCGGCGGGGCGAATGTCGAGGGATTTGATGAACCCTTCAGCCAGGGCCCGGCGCTCGCGCGACGAGATCGGTTTTGCCCAGCCCTGACGGGCCTGCAGTGCCAGGGCGATATTGTCGGCCACGGAAAGATCGCCGATGATCCCATCCGTCTTGCGTTCTTCCGGACAGAAGCCGAACCCGTTCGAAATGGCCGCGACCGGCGAGGAGAGGGCGATCTCCTTGCCGTCGATGCTGGCTGTGCCGCTGTCTGCGCGGTCGATGCCGAAAAGGAGGAAGGCCGTTTCGCTGCGGCCAGACCCGAGAAGTCCGGCGACGCCGACGACTTCGCCTGGGCGGATGTCGAGATCGAACGGGGCGACGCTGCCGCGTTTTCCGTAGCCGGCGAAACGAATGGGCGCCTCGCCGGTCGGGGCGATGGTTTCTTCCTGGGCCTGATGCTCTCGGGTAATGTCCTGCAGCTCGCGGCCGAGCATCATCGAGATGAGTTCGAGACGCGGCAGTTCGGCCAGCGCCCGGCTTCCTACCAGTCTGCCATTGCGCAGCACGGTGACCCGGTCGGCCACCGCATAGACCTGGTTTAGAAAGTGGGTGATGATGATGATGCCGAGACCCTGTTCGCGCAGCCGGCGCAGCACGACGAACAGCATTTCGACTTCCTGGCTGTCGAGACTCGCGGTCGGTTCGTCGAGAACAAGCACCTTGCCGGAAAGATCGACGGCACGGGCGATCGCGACGATCTGGCGGATCGCGACGGAATAGGAGGAGAGAAGGGCATCGACGTCGATATCGAGGCCGTATCTCGCGAGAAGCGCTTTCGCGCGGCGACGCATCTCGCGTCGATCGATGAACCCGAAGCGGCTTGGCTGGCGACCGAGGAACAGGTTTTCGGCCACCGTGAGGTTTTCGAGAAGATTGACTTCCTGATAGACGGTGCCGATGCCGAGCGCCTGCGCTTCCGCGACATTGGCCGGCGTCACGTCTTGGCCATCCAGCCGCATCTCGCCGCGGTCACGCGTGTAGACACCTGTCAGGATCTTGATCAACGTGGATTTGCCGGCGCCATTTTCACCAAGCAGCGCGTGGATTTCACCCCGCTGCAGCGTGAAGTCCACGCCCTCAAGCGCGGTGACGCCGAGAAAGGATATGCCGACGCCCCTTGCTTCCATGAGCGGGTCATCGAGACGTTCTCGGTCTGTGGCGGAGAACGAATTTTCTGAGGAAGTCTGTATGTCTGTCATGCTCCAGCCCGCATAAGTGGAGGCCGGGACAGCTCTTGAAAAAGCTGCCCCGGTTGAAAACTGCCCGGCTCGGTCGAGAGCTAGATCGGGCGGCGGGAGATCAGTAGCCGAGGCCCTTCTTGGCTTCGTACACCTTCATCGGGTCATCAGAAGCCGTGTACAGCTTCGATTCTGTCTGGATCCACTTTGGTGGTTCCTTCTTGTCCTTCAGGTAGGCTTCGAGTGCGTCGAGCGCGGGGCCTGCCATGTTCGGCGTGAGCTCCACAGTCGCGTTTGCTTCACCCTTCGACATAGCCTGGAAAATATCCGGAACGGCGTCGATCGAGACGACCTTGATGTCGGTGCCCGGCTTCAGCCCGGCTTCCTTGATGGCCTGGATCGCGCCGACGGCCATGTCGTCATTATGAGCGTAAACGGCGCAGATGCCCTTGCCGCCGCCTTCTGCCTTGATGAAGCTTTCCATGACTTCCTTACCCTTGGTGCGGGTAAAGTCACCGGTCTGCGAACGCGCGATCTTGATGTTCGAATGCGAGGCAATAGCCTGTTCGAAACCCTTCTTGCGGTTGATGGCAGGTGAGGAACCGGTGGTTCCCTGCAGTTCCACGACCTTGCAGTCCTTGGAGCCGACATCCTTCACCAGCCAGTCGCCTGCAACCTTGCCTTCAAAGGTCTGGTCAGAGGTGACGGCCGTCAGGTAGAGATCTTTCGGTGCATCGATTTCGCGGTCGAGAAGGATGACAGGGATCTTTTCTTCCTTGGCTTCCTTCAGGACTGCGTCCCAGCCGGTGGCAACGACAGGTGCGATCAGGATCGCATCGACGCCCTGGGCGATAAAGCCGCGGATTGCCTTGATCTGGTTTTCCTGCTTCTGCTGCGCATCGGCAAACTTGAGGGTGATGCCGCGCTTTTCGGCCTGCTGCTTCGTCACTGTCGTTTCGGCAGCGCGCCAGCCGGATTCAGATCCGATCTGCGAGAAGCCGATTGTCAGGGATTTTGCGGAAACGCTCGACGCTAGGCATGCGGTAACAACGGCGGTAGCCGCCCATAGTGCTCTCTTCATCTTAAATCCTCCCAGAGATGATAAGAAAACTGACGGTCGAAGGTTTGGCATATAATCATACTTTTGCAAGACGCAAAATTGCGAAAAATCACGCTTTCGAAACGCGATTTTGCGAGATCCTCATTTATCTATATGATTCCACTCGCTATTTAGAATTCTCCCTTGTTTACGATGATGGCACTCTGAAGCCATCTCGTTCTTGACAGTACGTCCCGTTATCCAATAGTCGTATTAATGACGCATCGGATCGTGATCTGATGGGAGGGGTTGGCGCGGTTTCGGGAGACACTGCGCTTCAATATTATCAGACTTATCGGATGGCAGGGCATATGTTGCGAATTCTTCAGGTTGCGAGCTTGTCTGGCGATGTTCAGGTTGTCGCCTGGAGCGGAGATACTCCGCGCGTCGTCAATGGCGTTTCCTCAACCTACGAGCTTGCCCAGAAGGCCATTGCAGCAGGCCTGAGTCTGGCGCAGCAGATCGAAGCACTCGGGCTTGGTGATGAAGTCGACCTCGACGTTGCCGCGCAGAGCGGACGTCTTGGTCTTCCGGTCTCGCATCCCGATCCAGCCCATTTCATCGTTGCCGGCACCGGCCTCACGCATCTCGGTTCCGCCGATGGTCGCGACAAGATGCACAAGGCAGCGCAGTCGGAAGAAAAGCCGACCGATTCCATGCGCATGTTCCTGATGGGCGTCGAGGGCGGCAAGCCGAAGGACGGCGAAGTCGGTGCTCAGCCGGAATGGTTCTACAAGGGCAATGGAACGCAGCTGCGCGCAACCGGCGAAGATCTCGTTTCTCCCTCGTTCGCGCTTGATGGCGGCGAGGAGCCGGAACTGGCGGCGATCTATCTGATCGGCCCCGACGGCACGCCGTTCCGCCTCGGCTTCTGTCTCTCCAACGAATTTTCCGATCACGTGACCGAGAAGGGCAACTATCTCTGGCTTGCCCATTCCAAGCTGCGCCAGGCAGCGCTCGGACCGGAACTTCTGGTCGGCGAGCTGCCTGATCATGTCGAAGGCACGTCGCGCATCCGTCGTGGTGACGAGGTGATCTTCGAAAAGCCGTTCCTGTCGGGCGAAGCGAACATGTCGCACTCGATCGCCAACCTCGAATACCACAATTTCAAATACGACCTGTTCCGCCAGCCGGGCGATCTGCATGTCCATTTTTTCGGCACGGCGACGCTGTCGGTCTCGCATGGCATCAAGACCGAAGCCGGCGATGTGTTCGAGATCGATGCGGCGCCGTTCAAGCTTCCGCTCGTGAACCGTCTGGCTGTGGCAGCGGAAACGCCTGTCGCGATCAAGGCGCTCTGAGGTGGCCATGACCCCCATTCGTCTCGCTATCGTCGGACTTGGCAAGATTGCCAGGGACCAGCATCTCGGCGCAATCGAAGCGACCGACGGGATCGATCTCGTCGCAGTCGCCAGCCGCAACGCCTCGCTCGAAAATGTCGCGTGCTTTGCTGATATTCACGAGCTTTTGGCTTCCGGCGTCGAAATCGACGCTGTCTCTCTCTGTACGCCGCCCCAGGGCCGGTTCGAGCAGGCAAAGGCAGCGCTTGAAGCCGGCAAGCATGTAATGCTCGAAAAGCCGCCGGGCGCGACGCTTTCGGAGGTCTTTGCGCTGGAAACGCTGGCGAGAGAAAAAGGCCTCAGCCTGTTTGCAACATGGCATTCCCGCGCTGCCGCGGCTGTCGAGCCTGCAAGGGTGTTGATCGCCGAGCGGACGTTGAAAAGCGTTTCGGTCGAGTGGAAGGAAGATGTTCGCCACTGGCATCCGGGTCAGGCGTGGATCTGGGAGCCGGGCGGTCTCGGCGTTTTCGATCCCGGCATCAATGCTCTGTCGATCGTCACGCGGATCATGCCCGAAACGTTTCATCTCGTGCGCTCCGAACTGACCTTCCCGGCCAATCGTGCAGCGCCGATCGCTGCAAGCCTTGCCTTCGAAACGAAAAGCGGCTTGCCTGTGGCGGCCGAATTCGACTGGCGTCAGACGGGGCCGCAGACCTGGGACATCCGGGTCGAGACCGAAGAGGGCACGATCGTCCTCACTCACGGCGGCAGCCGCCTGATCGTCGACGGCGAGGCGCAGATCGTCGAGGAAGATCGCGAATATCGCAATCTGTATCGGGATTTCGTGGCGCTCGTCACCAAGGGTGACAGCGATACGGATTTCTCACCGCTGGTGCATGTGGCGGATGCCTTCATGCTTGGCCGGCGCATTGAAACTGAAGCATTCGAGGACTGAAGATGAGCAATTCGGAAAACGCGCCCTCAAGTGAAATCGCCGAAACCGGAGAGCGCCGCCAGGACGCGCGTAAGCTGCGGTCGCGCGCCTGGTTCGATAATCCTGACAATGTCGACATGACCGCGCTCTATCTCGAGCGCTACATGAACTTCGGTCTCAGCCAGGCCGAACTTCAGTCGGACCGGCCGATCATCGGCATCGCCCAGACCGGTTCGGACCTGTCGCCGTGCAACCGCCACCACCTCGAGCTTGCCAACCGTCTGCGCGAAGGTATTCGCGAAGCGGGCGGCATCGCCATCGAATTTCCGGTGCATCCGATCCAGGAAACCGGCAAGCGCCCGACCGCGGGCCTTGACCGCAACCTAGCCTATCTCGGCCTTGTCGAAGTTCTCTACGGTTACCCGCTCGATGGCGTCGTGCTGACGATCGGCTGCGACAAGACCACGCCAGCCTGTCTTATGGCTGCTGCCACCGTCAACATTCCAGCCATCGCCCTGTCGGTCGGCCCGATGCTGAACGGCTGGTTCCGCGGTGAACGCACCGGTTCCGGGACGATCGTCTGGAAGGCACGCGAACTTCTGGCCAAGGGCGAGATCGATTACGCGGGCTTTGTGAAGCTTGTCGCGTCTTCGGCACCATCCACCGGCTATTGCAACACAATGGGCACGGCAACGACGATGAATTCGCTGGCCGAAGCGCTGGGCATGCAGCTGCCGGGTTCGGCCGCCATCCCGGCTCCTTACCGTGACCGCCAGGAAGTCTCGTATCTCACTGGCCTTCGCATCGTCGAAATGGTCAGGGAAGACCTGAAGCCTTCGGATATTCTGACCAAGGACGCTTTCATCAACGCCATCCGCGTCAATTCCGCGATCGGCGGCTCGACCAATGCGCCGATCCATCTGAACGCGCTCGCCCGCCATACCGGCGTGGAACTGACGGTCGACGACTGGCAGACCTATGGCGAGGAAGTGCCTCTCCTGGTCAACCTGCAGCCAGCCGGCGAATATCTCGGTGAAGACTATTACCATGCCGGCGGTGTTCCGGCTGTTGTCAACCAGCTGATGACGCAGGGCCTCATCAACGAAGATGCGATGACGGTGAACGGTAAGACGATCGGCGACAACTGTCGCGGTGCGATCATCGAGGACGACAAGGTCATCAAGCGCTACGACGAACCGCTGAAGGCACGGGCCGGCTTCCGCGTTCTGCGCGGCAACCTGTTCTCCTCGGCCATCATGAAGACCAGCGTTATCTCGCCTGAGTTCCGCGAGCGTTACCTCTCCAATCCGAACGATCCGGAAGCCTTCGAAGGCCGTGCGATCGTGTTCGACGGTCCGGAAGATTATCACCACCGCATCGACGATCCATCGCTCGAGATCGACGAGCATTCGGTTCTCTTCATGCGCGGTGCCGGTCCGATCGGTTATCCGGGCGCTGCCGAAGTCGTCAACATGCGCGCTCCCGATTACCTTCTGAAGCGGGGTATCAGCTCGCTCGCCTGCATCGGTGATGGACGCCAGTCCGGCACGTCGGGCAGCCCGTCGATCCTCAACGCGTCTCCGGAAGCGGCAGCAGGTGGTGGTCTTGCACTTTTGAAGACCGGCGACCGTGTGCGCATCGATCTCGGTCGCGGCGAAGCCAACATCCTGATTTCGGATGATGAGCTTGCACAACGTCGAAGCACTCTGGACGCCGAGGGCGGCTATCGCTATCCGAAGCACCAGACGCCGTGGCAGGAAATCCAGCGCGGCATCGTCGGGCAGATGGAAACCGGCGCGGTTCTCGAACCGGCTGTCAAATACCAGCGCATTGCGCAGACCGAAGGTCTGCCGCGCGACAATCACTGACCTGAAAAAGGTCGTGAGGGGAGGCGGGGAGCCTCTCCCGGATAATACGGCAGCTTAATTGTGAGCTGCTTGAAACGGAGGAGTTACTTATGAAAATTTTGAAACTCATGACCACGGTTGCAATTTTCGCAGGTGTCGCGCTCGCGTCGCCTGTGTTTGCTGCAGACAAGGGTCTCGTCGGCGTCGCGATGCCGACCAAGTCTTCTGCCCGCTGGATCGCCGATGGCGACAACATGGTCAAGGTTCTGAAAGAACGTGGCTATGACGTGGACCTTCAGTACGCTGAAGACGATATCCCGAACCAGCTGTCGCAGATCGAAAACATGGTCACCAAGGGTGCCAAGGTTCTCGTGATTGCATCGATCGACGGCACGACGCTGTCCGACGTTCTGCAGCAGGCTGCCGATCAGAAGATCAAGGTCATTGCCTATGACCGCCTCATCCGCGAAACACCGAATGTCGACTACTACGCGACCTTCGACAACTTCCAGGTCGGCGTTCAGCAGGCAACCTCGCTGGTAAAGGGTCTCAAGGCCGATACCGAAAAGGGCCCGTTCAACATCGAACTGTTCGGCGGTTCGCCGGACGACAACAACGCCTTCTTCTTCTATAACGGTGCGATGAGCGTCCTTCAGCCGCTGATCGACAAGGGCACGCTCAAGGTCGGCTCCGGCCAGACCGGCATGGACAAGGTCGCGACCCTTCGTTGGGATCCGGCAACTGCCCAGTCTCGCATGGACGCCATCCTGTCCTCGACCTATTCCGACAAGAAGCTGAACGGCGTTCTGTCTCCCTATGACGGTATCTCGCTCGGCATCATCTCGTCGCTGAAGGGCGTCGGCTACGGTTCCGGCGACATGCCGATGCCGATCGTCTCCGGTCAGGATGCGGAGGTGCCTTCGGTCAAGTCGATCATCGCCGGCGAACAGTATTCGACGATCTACAAGGACACGCGCGAACTCGCGAAGGTCACCGTAGACATGGTCGATGCTGCCATGAACGGCAAGGAACCGGTTGTCACCGACACCAAGACCTATGACAACGGCAAGAAGGTCGTTCCGTCCTACCTGCTGAAGCCAGTTGTCGTCGACAAGACGAACTGGAAGGTCCTCGTCGATACCGGCTACTACCAGGAATCGCAGCTCAAGTAAGTCTCTGGCCGCGCGGCGCAAGCGTCGCGCGGCTTCCTATTCCAGGAGTTCTCATGCTTGATCCTGTATTGTCGGCGGATAAACCGCCTATTTTGGAAATGCGCGGCATTTCAAAAAGTTTTGGCGCCGTTAAGGCGCTTTCGGACGTGAGCTTTACCGTCAAGGAAGGCGAGATTCACGCCCTTGTCGGCGAAAACGGAGCCGGCAAGTCGACGCTGATGAAGGTGCTTTCGGGCGTGTACCCGCATGGTTCCTACGAAGGCTCGATCCTGTTCGACGGCGAGGAACGCCACTTCCGCGACATCAACGATTCCGAAAAGCTCGGTATCATCATCATTCACCAGGAGCTCGCGCTCATCCCGCTGATGTCGATTGCCGAGAACATCTTTCTCGCGAACGCGCCATCCAAGTACGGAGTGATCGACCGCGATGCTCGCTACATCCGCACCAAGGCCCTGCTCGCCAAGGTCGGTCTCGTTGCCGAGGTGCCCGAAACCCTCATCACCAACCTCGGTGTCGGCAAGCAGCAGCTGGTCGAGATCGCCAAGGCACTGTCCAAGGACGTGCGCCTGCTGATCCTCGACGAGCCGACCGCTTCGCTCAACGAAACCGACAGCGCAGCCCTGCTCGAACTCCTCAAGGAATTCCGCCGCAACGGCATTACCTCGATCATGATCAGCCACAAGCTGAACGAGATCTCGGAAGTTGCGGACCGCATCACCGTGCTGCGCGACGGTCGTACGGTCGGCACGCTTGACTGTCACGAAGGTCCGGTCGACGAGGACGAGATCGTCCGTCGCATGGTCGATCGCGATCTCGAAAGCCGTTACCCGAAGCGCGAGCCGAAGATCGGCGAGGTGATCTTCGAGGTCGACGACTGGTCCGTCCATCATCCGCAGCATTCGAACCGCAAGGTGGTCAAGAACGTGTCCATGAAGGTCCGGGCCGGCGAAGTCGTCGGCATCTCCGGCCTGATGGGGTCCGGCCGCACCGAGTTCGCGATGAGCGTGTTCGGTCGCGCCTATGGCCGCGATATTTCCGGCACCGTGAAGATCCATGGCAAGCCAGCGGATACCTCGGACGTGCACCGGGCGATCAAGGCGGGCCTTGCCTATGTCACCGAAGACCGCAAGCATCTCGGGCTGATCCTGTCTGAGGACATCCGCAAGAATGTCTCGCTCGCGCACCTGGGCGGCGTTTCGTCACGCGGCGTGATCGACGACATCCGCGAAATGAAGGTTGCCCAGGAATTCCGCGACCGTATGCGGATCCGCAGCCATAACGTCTACCAGGAAACCGGCAAGCTTTCCGGCGGCAACCAGCAAAAGGTCGTGCTGTCCAAATGGCTGTTCACCAACCCGGACATCCTGATCCTAGACGAACCCACACGCGGCATCGATGTCGGCGCCAAGTACGAAATCTATTCCATCATCAACGAACTTGCGGATGCCGGTAAGGCAGTCATCGTGATCTCGTCCGAAATGCCCGAGCTCATCGGCATCTGCGACAGGATCATGGTCATGCACGAGGGCGAATTTGTCGGCGAAGTCGCCGGCGAAGAGGCAACGCAGGAAAATATCATGCGCGCTATCATGCGCCGCAAGGGGAGATAATTATGAGCACTCCGCAGGAAGCAATTACCGCTCCCAAGGCGGCGACAGGTTTCTGGAAGGAAAATCTTCGTGACTACGGGATGCTGATCTCGCTGGTCGTGATCGTCATCTTCTTCCAGGTCGCAACGGGGGGCGTTCTGCTGAAGCCGCTCAACATCACCAACATCGTTCTCCAGAACAGCTATATCGTCATCATGGCGCTCGGCATGCTGATGGTGATCGTGACCGGCCACATCGACCTTTCGGTCGGTTCGGTCGCCGGTTTCGTCGGCGCGGTCGCGGCGATGCTGATGGTGCAGTACAGCTTCGACTTTGTCACGGCGAGCATCATCTGCCTCGTGCTCGGTGGCGTGATCGGCGCAATGCAGGGCTATTTCGTCGCCTATTTCAGGATTCCGTCCTTCATCGTGACGCTTGCTGGCATGCTGGTCTTCCGCGGGTTCATGATCGCGGTCCTTAGCGGCCGGTCGATCGGTCCCTTCGACCCGACCTTCCAGAAGCTTTCTTCCGGCTTCATCCCGGAACTGATCTCCTCGACGGGCGGCCTTTATCTGACGTCCTTCATCATCGGCCTGGTACTGGCCGCCCTGATGGTCTGGCAGAACTTCAGAAGCCGCGCACGGCGTGTCGAGCATGGCGTCGAATCCGAACCGATGGCTTTCTTCATCGGCAAGAACATCCTTGTCATGGCTGCCATCGGCTATGTCGCCTACCTGATCTCGTCGCACCGCGGCCTGCCCAACGTGCTGATCATCATGGCCGTGCTGATCGTCGCCTACGGCTTCTTCACCAACCGCACGATCATCGGACGGCAGATCTATGCGGTTGGTGGCAATGCCCGCGCAGCCGAACTGTCGGGCATCAAGACCGTGCGTCTGGTGTTCTGGACCTTCGTCAACATGGGTGTGCTGGCAGCACTTGGTGGCCTCGTCGTTGCCGCTCGCCTGAACAGCGCGACCCCGAAGGCCGGCACGGGCTTCGAGCTCGACGTCATCGCGGCCTGCTTCATCGGCGGCGCCTCGGCTTACGGCGGCGTTGGCAAGGTCACGGGTGCCGTCATCGGCGCCTTCCTGATGGGCGTGATGAACAACGGCATGTCGATCCTCGGCATCGGCATCGACTATCAGCAGGTCATCAAGGGTCTGGTTCTGCTCGGCGCCGTCTGCGTCGACGTCTACAACCAGCGCCGTTGAACCCTTATCACAGAGAGACAGCGAAAGGCGGGAGCTTCAGCTTCCGCCTTTTTTATTGCGACGTCGATGCGCTAAACCCTTATTGAAAGTAGGCGAGCGCCTACGTAATGAGAGCGGCAACACAGACATACTATTGCCGCGATCGGGTCGCCTTAGCTGCCCGGCTCGTTCGGGGAGAAATCCCCGGCAATGCTTCAACAACCGGCATGACCAATGATGTCCACAGATCAGCAGAAGACCGGCCTCCGCGAGACGTTTGAAAACTATCGCGGCTATCTCGTTCCCTTCATCATCCTCGTGGTCTTCGGCTTCACGACGTTTGCGATCTACGATCTGACGACCGAAGTCAGTTATGACGACGTGCTTGCAGCGCTTGCTGCCACGAAGGCATCGTCCATCCTTCTCGCGATCTTCTTCACCGCGCTGAGTTTCGTTGCGCTGACCGGTTACGACCTCAACGCACTCTCCTATATCGGCAAGAAGCTGCCACCGGTGCCGGTCGCGATGACCGCGTTCAGCGCCTATGCGGTTGGCAACACAGCCGGTTTCGGTGCCTTGAGCGGCGGCGCGATCCGATTCCGCGGTTACTCGCGGCTGGGCCTCAGCCCCGACGACATCGGCCGCGTGATCGCCTTTGTCACGCTCGCCTTCGGGATCGGCCTGCTTGGGGTGACTGCGATCGCATCGCTTGTCACGGCGCCTCGGATCGGCAGCCTGCTCGGCATCGGCGAGGGTTGGGTGCGCGGCATTGCGGTTGCGATCATCGTGGTGCTCTCAGTGCTTGTCGTTGCCGGCTGGAATGGCCGCGAAGTGGCGTTGGGCAGGCTGAAGCTGCGGCTTCCCGATACGAAAACCTCGTCGCAACAGTTCCTGATCACGGCGCTCGATATCGCAGCCTCGGCGTCGGTTCTTTACGTGCTTCTGCCGCAGACGGATATCGGCTGGCCGTCGTTCCTGGCGATCTATGCCACAGCTGTCGGTGCCGGCGTTCTCAGCCACGTTCCGGCGGGGCTGGGCGTGTTCGAGACGATCATCGTTGCGGCGCTCGGAAGCACTGTCGATATCGATCAGGTTCTCGGCAGCCTTGTTCTCTACCGGGTCATCTATCACGTGCTGCCGCTTCTGGTCGCGACGCTGTTCGTGATCGGTATGGAGGTGCAGCAGCTTTCCAACCATCCGGTCGCCTCGACGCTGCGCAAGCTGGAATTCCGTCTGGCGCCCCTGCTGCTTGCCGCATTCGCGATGATCGCTGGTGCCATGCTGGTGTTTTCGGGCGTTACACCGACGCCGGATTCGGATCTGGATTTCCTCTATAACTATCTGCCGCTGCCGGTCGTCGAAGGTGCGCATTTTCTGTCCAGCATTCTCGGCATCGTTCTTTTTGCTTCGGCCCGCGGTGTGAGCCAGAGGCTCGACGGGGCGTGGTGGACGGCAACGGCTTGTTCCGCGCTGGCTTTGCTGCTCGCCTTCGTGCGTGCGGTCGCGGTGTTTGAAGCGATCTTTCTGGTCATTCTGCTCGCCGGCCTGTTGCTCAGCGCCCGGCAGTTCACCCGTCCGGCGTCACTCCTCCGGCAGGTGCTGACGCCTGCGTGGGTCGTGGCGATGCTGGTGCTGGTGGCGGCAGCGATAACAGTTCTTCTGTTCGTCTATCGCGAGGTGGATTACAGCCGCGAGCTCTGGTGGCAGTTCGAGTTTTCGGCAGAAGCGCCGCGCGGGCTTCGTGCGATCCTGGGTGTGGCCATCGTTGCCGGCACGATTGCGATTGCCAGCCTGCTTCGGCCGGCTGCGACCCGCACGGCGCAATCCACGCCGGAGGAACTGGAGCGGGCGATCTCGATCGTCCGTCAGCAGGACGTCGCCGATGCGAATGTCGTGCGCATGGCCGACAAGCGGTTGATGTTTTCCACAAACGGCAGGGCCTTCATCATGTACGGCATCCAGGGGCGTTCCTGGATTGCCTTGTTCGATCCGGTCGGCCCGGCGGAGGAAATCCCCGAACTGGTCTGGAGCTTCGTGGAAGAAGCGAGGGCTCAGGGCGGACGGGCCGTGTTCTACCAGATTTCGCCGGCACTTCTGCCTTACTGCGCCGATGCTGGCATGCGGGCCGTCAAGCTCGGAGAACTGGCGATCGTCGATCTGGAGCGCTTCGATCTCAAGGGAAGTCGTCTTGCGGGTCTGCGTCAGGCCGTCAACAAGGGGCTTCGCGAGGGGCTCGAATTCGACGTCATCGAGCAGGCGGATGTGATGGGCTCGATCGAGGATCTGCGCCGGGTGTCCGATACCTGGCTCGCAGCCCATGAAACACGCGAAAAGACGTTTTCGCTTGGCGCCTTCCAGGATGCCTATGTCGCATCCCAGCCGGTTGCCGTGCTGCGCACGCAGGGAAAGATCGTTGCCTTTGCGACGCTGTCGCTGACCGAAACGAAGCAGGAGGCAACCGTCGACCTGATGCGGTTTGCGCCGGATGCGCCCAGAGGCTCGATGGATTTCCTGTTCGTCCGCTGCATGGAATATCTGCAGGCCGCCAGCTACCGGACCTTCAACCTCGGCATGGCGCCGCTTTCCGGCATGGCACAGAGGGAAGCCGCCCCTGTCTGGGACCGGATCGGCAGCGTGATCTTCGAACACGGCGAGCGCTTCTACAATTTCAAAGGCCTGAAGGCATTCAAAACCAAGTTTCACCCGCACTGGGAACCCCGCTATCTGGCGGTGGCAAGCGTCAGTCCTGCCATTGCGATGGTCGATGCGACGCTGCTGATTGGCGGGGGCTTGAGAGGAGTGGTCGGAAAATGATGATGCTGTCCCGAATTCTCGCCGTCGGCATTCTGCTGGCCGGTGCCGGTTTCGCCTCCGCTCAGCAGCCTGCTTCCGAGCAAACCGGTTCGCAGACGGATGACTACAAGACCGGCATGATCGTCTCGCCGCATATCACTCTGCCCGCCGACAAGGATCTGAAGGCGATGGTCTTCCTGATCTCGAAGGGCGCAGGCTGGGGTGCCGAGGAAGAAAGCCAAGCCAAGGCGCTTGTCGATCAGGGGGCGGCGGTGGTCGGTATCGATTATCCCTCCTACATTGCGTCGCTCGCCAAGGATGACGGCGATTGTATCTACATGGTCTCCGATATCGAAGACCTGTCGCAGCAGGTGCAGCGCCGGATCGGCAATGCCAGTTACCGGCATCCGATCATTGCCGGAATCGGGGATGGCGCAGCACTTGCGCTCGGCATGATCGCGCAGAGCCCGTTTGCGACAGTCTCGAAAGCCATCGCAGTCGATCCGACGGCCGGCATTCCGCTCGAAAAGGTTCTCTGCACCCCCGCGACCAAGGAAAAGGCCGGAGACCGGACGATCTACGGCTTTACCGATGGAAAGCTGCCGGCCGACGTGACGATCGGCTTGACCGATGCGGCCGATGCCGCCGGCAAGGACCACGCCACCAGCCTCAAGGCCGGTTGGCCGGATCTTGAGCTCAAGGACGTATCCGGGCCTGCAACTGAAGCGCTCGCAGATCTCCTCGACACGGCGATTGAAGGTGACGGCAATAGCGATCAACTCGATCTGCCAGTAACGGTCCTGGACACGAAACCGACACTCGACACGATGGCGGTTGTCTATTCCGGCGATGGCGGATGGCGTGATATCGACAGCGAGCTCGGCGGTTATCTGCAGGCCCAGGGTGTGCCTGTGGTCGGGGTGGATTCGCTGCGGTATTTCTGGAAGGAACGCACGCCGCAGGAAACGGCGGATGATCTCGTCAAGATCATCGACACGTACCGGCGCCAGTGGAACGTGAAAAACGTGGTGCTGATCGGCTATTCATTCGGAGCCGACATCCTGCCGGCGACCTTCAACGTCCTGCCGGCTGCGACCAAAGCGAGGGTGAAACAGATTTCGCTGCTGGCGCTGTCGAAAGAGGTCGATTTCGAGATTTCCGTTACCGGTTGGCTTGGTGTTGCCGGTGAGGGCAAGAACGGCGACAGCATTTCCGATATCGCCAAGATCGATCCGCATGTCGTGCAGTGCCTTTATGGTACCGACGAAGACGACGATCCTTGCCCGACGCTGAAACCGCAGGGTATCGAGACGGTCGGCATCGAAGGCGGACACCATTTCGATGAAGATTACGAGGGGCTTGGAAAGCTCATTCTTGAGAGCCTCCACAAGCGGCTGACCAAGTAGAAGCCGTTTTCCCGCGAAGAAATCACACTCCCGTGAGCTGGTTCGTGAGTTGGGGCTTGATTTCTGCGGCTCCCAAGATAAATCTCAGCGCACCAGGACCGGGCCCCTCTGGCAGTTCGAATGAACTGTGATGTCGGACTGGATTGTTCAACTTCAGGTGCCTGGTGTTTGTGGGGGTCGTCAGTCGACCTTGACGGCAATCGAATGGATAGCGGTGTAGTTCCGCCGGTAATTCGTCGCCCCTCTCCACGACATGGGTGCTCCGTATTGAAAGATCGGGTACCAAATGATGGAATTCTTTACGCCGGAGGCACTGTCCGCCCTCGCGCAAGTAATCATGATCGACCTTGTCCTGGCGGGTGACAACGCAATCGTCATCGGCCTGGCCGCTGCCGGCCTGCCCAAGGACCAGCGCGCCAAGGCGATCCTGATCGGTATCATTGCCGCCACCGTGCTGCGTATCGGCTTTGCGCTTGCCACGACCCAGCTTCTGCAGATCGTCGGCCTGCTTCTTGCCGGTGGTGTCCTGCTTCTGTGGGTCTGCTGGAAGATGTGGCGCGAGCTGCGCACCCCGCACAGCCATGAGGACGATGCCGAAAATGTCGTCTCGAAGGCCGTCGAGGAAGGCGAGAACGCGTCCGTCAGCGGTGCGCCACGCAAGACCTTCGCCCAGGCTGCCTGGCAGATCGTCATCGCCGACGTTTCCATGTCGCTCGACAACGTTCTGGCCGTTGCCGGTGCCGCACACGAACATCCCGAAGTGCTGATCTTCGGCCTCATTCTTTCGATCGCCTTGATGGGTATCGCGGCAAGCTTCATCGCCCGCCTGCTCAACAAGCATCGCTGGATTGCCTATGTCGGTCTGGTCGTCATCCTCTACGTTTCGCTGGAGATGATCTACCGCGGCGTTCTGGAAGTCATGCCTTACATCAACGGCTGAGTGCACAAGACCCTGCGGCGGTTTTTCCGCCGCGGGGTCCCTCAGGCAAAGCGGGCGCGCAGTCGCGTCAGGCTGGCCTGAACGGGCTTTGAAAGCCCAATGATCGCCCGTCTCGCGGCAGGCTCAACTGTTCTTGCGATGATCATCGCGACAGCCAACAATCCCCCAATCAACAAAGCCAGAATGGCGAAGCGATTGTCCGACGTGCCGAAATTGGCAAAGGCGGCATAGCCGATATTCTGATGCAGAAGGTAAAGCGGATAGGTCAGCCCGCCGAGCGAGATCGCGAGCCCTCTCTTGATCGGCAGTGTCGGCGCGTAGATCGCGATCGTCACGGCCGCAAGCGCCAGCGGCCCCATCGCGGCCAGGCCCGCGGTATTTCTCCCGAAACCGTACAGGGAAATGAATTCCGGCTCCGTTATGAACGGTGCAGCAATGGCCCAGCCGGCTGCGAGGCTGAGCACTGCAAAGCTTGCCCGGGAGTTTTCCAGTCGCGTCCGAAACAGCGCCAATCCGAAGGCAAAATAGCCTGAATACTGGGTGATCAGCAGTTTCTGCAGCACGACGCTTTGCAGCGCTGTCTCGTTCAGCACCGAAATGGCAAGCCAGACCGTGACGATGAGACGCCAGTGCGACTTCAACAGGCCTGTCGCGAGAGCCACGAAGATCCAGCCGTAGAAGATGATTTCGTAGGCGATCGTCCAGTACGCTCCGTCGAGGAAGGGTTGGCCGAATACGCGCGACAGGATCACGAGATGGGCCAGCCATTGCTGCATCGTCGGGGCACTGAGCGCCGGGACCGGCCAGATCGACAGGACGACTGCGGTGATGGTGGCGCAGACGACGAATGTCGGCCAGAGCCTTGCAAACCGTCCAGCGGCAAAATCAAAGGCCGATCGACCTTCTGCCGACATCATGATGACGTAGCCGGAGATGGCAAAGAAGATCAGCAGGCCGATATCGAACCACTTGGCTATCGGCGCGAGCTCCGGAAAGCCGATCCCGGCGCCTTCGCCAGTGATCTGCATGCGAAAACCGTAGTGGAAGAACAGGACGAGCAGGGCCGAGACCAGCCGGAGCAGATCGAGGTTCAAGAGCCGCACAGGCTTTGCTTCCGTCATCACAGCCTCCCGGCAACCGCAACATCGCTACAGCGTATCGCGGCCGCGTTGGGAAAGCGTGAATGAGGCCGGCTGCTCTTGCCGCTTTACCGGAATGTGGGTCCCAGCCTCTATCGGGAAGTCCGTTCTCGTCTATAACCGATTGATCGCGGTTATCCGGAGCGGGGGGCTCATGACGGTTTTTCTTTGCAATGCCTGTAGCACATCCTATCCCGATCGTGCCGAACCACCCGCATCTTGCCCGATCTGCCTCGACGACCGGCAATATGTCCCGGCTTCCGGCCAGGCGTGGGTTTCCGCTGAAAAGCTTGCGCAGGGGCATGCCAATAGCTGGCTCGAACTCGAGCCTGGCCTCCTTTCCATCCGTACCGTTCCCGCGTTTGCTATCGGCCAGCGGGCGCTTCTGGTGCAGACACCGTCCGGAAACATTCTCTGGGATTGTATCGCGCTCCTCGACGACGCGACGAAGACGCTGGTCAAATCGCTGGGCGGGTTGAGCGCCATCGCGATCTCCCATCCGCACTATTACTCAACCATGCAAGATTGGGCCGAGGCCTTCGATTGCCCGATCTACATCCACGCCCAAGACAGTCAGTGGATCCAGCGTCCGTCCGATCACGTCCGGCTGTGGGATGAGGATGCGCTGGTGCTTTCCTCATCGGCCACGCTCGTTCATGCCGGCGGTCATTTTGCTGGCGGCACCGTGATGCACTGGACAGCCCCGGATGGAGCAGGCGTGCTGCTTGCCGGCGATATCGTGCAGGTGACGCCGGGGGCAGACCGGGTTTCCTTCATGTGGAGCTATCCCAACATGATGCCGCTCAGCGGAGCTGAGGTGGCGGATGTCGCGGAACGGCTGGCGGCTTGGCCGTTCGAGCGGATCTACGGAGCCTTCGCCAACCAGAATATTCGCCGGGATGGCCAGGCGATCGTCGCGCGCTCGGCTGAAGCCTATATCGCGCGGATATCGCCCGGCGCAGGTTGACGCTCGTTCATCCATTCCGCGCTGGCTCTGATACCACCCAGCGGGAAGACGTGGATCTGCTCGATCAAGCTTTGCGGGTTGCGGGCCTTGTAGTCGGCGATTTCAGTCAGGAATTCGGTCGGCTCGTAGGGCACCAGGAGTTTGGAGATGTCCATGGCCCGCTTCTGGATGACGCTGATCGACGGGCCGACACCACAGGTGAGGGCGAATTTGATCAGCGTCTGAAGCTTTGTCGGTCCCGCGACGCCGAGATGGATCGGCATGCGGACGCCGGTTGCGGCGATGCGCTCCGCCCACAGGATCACCGGCCGCGAATCGAAGGCGAACTGGGTGACGATGGCAAGCTTCGCGTCGGTGCTTTCGGAATAGATCTGCTTGAACTTCAAGGCTTCGTCGACGAGCTTGGTCGTGCCGTCGAGGTCGATATCCCTGTTGCCTTCGGGATGGCCGGCGACATGCAGGCGCTTGAAGCCGTGACGGTCAAAGATGCCGGTCTCGATCAGCTGCAGCGAACTGTTGAGAGCGCCAGCAGGACGCGACAGACCGCCGCCGAGGACGAGCGCCTGGTCCACACCTGCCTCGTTGTGATATCTGCTTACCCAGTCGTCGAGCATGGCGCGGCTCTCGATGCTGCGGGCCGGAATGTGCGGCATGACCTCGAAGCCATCTTCACGCAGCCGTTTGGCCGTCTTCACCATATCGTCGATTGGTGTGCCGTCGATATGGGCGATATAGACCCGAGTGTTTGCGGGCAGCAGCGTCGTGAAGTCGTCGATCTTGGCCGCGGTGCGCGGCATCACCTCGATCGAGTATCCCTCGACCAGGGACTTGAGCGAGGCGGGCTCCGGCGCTTTGTCCTGCTGCCTGCCTCTGAACAAGTTCAACAATGCCATGCCGCTACTCCCACCCTGCCACAATGACGCTCGCCGCTTTCCGGCGAGCTGACAGAGGTTTCTTCTTGCATGACTTCTGATGCGAGAGATTTCTCTCTGCGTCAACTTCAAGCTCAATTCCGTGATAATGCCGACAGCTGCCGGCATTATCAGTGCATCTTAGGCGTTCAAGCGGCCGAGGCAGCCTTCTTCTTAGCAATACGAGCGCGGATCGATTCGACATCGGCGCGCGGCGTCGCCTTGAACAGGGTCTGGGTGTATTCGTGCTTCGGCGCGGAGAACACCTCTTCGCGCGTTCCGTATTCGACCGCCTCGCCGAAATACATCACCATCACCTCGTCGGCGATGTAGCGCACGACGGAAAGGTCGTGGCTGATGAAGACGTAGGTCAGGTTGAACTCGTCCTGCAGGTCGGCAAGCAGGTTCAGAACCTGTGCCTGAACCGAAAGATCGAGCGCCGAGACGGGTTCGTCGAGCACGAGAAGCTTCGGGTTCATCATCAGCGCACGGGCGATCGCGATGCGCTGGCGCTGGCCGCCGGAGAACATGTGCGGATAGCGGTTGTAATGTTCCGGACCGAGGCCGACCTTGATCAGCATCTCGGTTGCGCGGTCACGCCGCTCGGATGCCGGCATCGACGTGTTGATCGCCAGCGGTTCGCCCAGAACGTCGCCGATCTTCTGGCGCGGGTTGAGCGAACCATAGGGGTTCTGGAACACGATCTGCACCTTCTGGCGCATTTCTGATGTCAGGTGGCCCGGACGCGTATCCATTTTCTGGCCGTCGATGATCAGTTCGCCGGCCGTCGGTTCGTCGATGAAGGTGATCATGCGGGCAAGCGTGGACTTGCCGCAGCCGCTTTCGCCGACGATTGCCAGCGTCTTGCCGCGTTCCAGCTTGAAGGAGACGCCCTTGACCGCATGGACGGTCTTTTTCGGCTTCATGAAGCCAGCCGGCAGTTCGTAGTCGCGCTTGATGTCGCGCACTTCCAGCATGATGTCGGTGTTGGTCATATCGGTCATGCATTCACTCCCGAAACCTGGTCCGGATTGCCGTCGAAGAAGGCGGAGACGGTGGTCAGTCGGTCACCCGTCGCGTTTTCCGGCAGGGCTGCGAGAAGCGCCTTGGTATAGTTGCTCTGCGGGTTTTCAAACAGCGAAAGCACATCGGCTTCCTCCATCTTGCGGCCCTTGTACTGCACCACGACCCGGTCGGCGGTTTCGGCAACCACACCCATGTCATGGGTGATCATGATCAGGCCCATGCCGGTGCGGGTCTGCAGGTCCATGATCAGGTCGAGGATCTGCTTCTGGATGGTGACGTCGAGTGCTGTCGTCGGTTCGTCGGCGATCAACAGCTTCGGGTCGCAGGCGATCGCGATGGCGATCATCACGCGCTGGCACTGGCCGCCCGACATCTGGTGCGGAAAGCTGTTCAGCCGTTCCGCGGGGTCCGGCAAGCCGACCAGCTTGAACAGTTCGATGGCGCGGGCGCGGCGGGCTTGTCTGTCGAGGCCGAGGTGGATGCGCAGCACTTCCTCGATCTGGAAGCCGACCGTGAAGCAAGGGTTGAGGCTTGCCACCGGCTCCTGGAAGATCATCGCGATATCCTTGCCGATCAGCTTGCGACGATCGGCAGGGCTCAGTTTCTGGAAGTCCTTGCCTTCAAACAGCATGCGGTCGGCGGTGATCTTCGCCGTCCACGGCAGAAGCCCCATGACGGCCAGCATCGAAACGGACTTGCCGGAGCCGCTTTCGCCGACGATGGCGAGCACTTCGCCCTTTTCGACCGTGATCGAGACGCCGTCGACGGCCCGGAACCAGCCGGTCGCGGTTTCGAACTCAACGGTGAGATTGTCGATTTGCAGAAGCGCCATGATCAGGACCTCTTCAGTTTCGGGTCAAGCGCATCGCGCAGGCCGTCGCCCATCAGGTTGATGGCAAGAACGGTGATGAGAATTGCAAGGCCGGGGAAGGTGACGACCCACCAGGCGCGCAGGATGAACTCGCGTGCTTCGGCCAGCATCGTGCCCCATTCGGGCGCCGGCGGCTGTGCGCCCATGCCGAGGAAGCCCAGCGCCGCTGCATCGAGGATCGCGTTCGAGAAGGACAAAGTCGCCTGGACGATGAGCGGTCCGGTGCAGTTCGGCAGGATGGTGCGGAACATCAAACGGATCGGACCGGCGCCGGCGATGCGGGCAGCGGTGACGTAATCCTTCGTCTTCTCTTCCATGACGGCGGCGCGGGTCAGTCGCACGAAATGCGGCTGCAGGGTGAGCGCGATGGCGATCATGCCGTTGGTGAGGCTGGGCCCCAGGATTGCGACCAGAACCAGCGCCAGAAGCAGCGACGGAAACGCCAGGATGATGTCCATTAGGCGCATGATCACCGTATCGATCCAGCCGCGATAGTAGCCCGCGATCAGGCCGACGAGAATGCCGCCGAGCAGCGACAGCGTCGTCACGAACAAGCCGATGAACAGCGAATACTGTGCGCCGTAGATCAGGCGCGAAAGAATGTCGCGACCGACAGGGTCTGTTCCGAGAAGAAAGCTCCAGCTGCCGCCTTCGGCCCATACCGGCGGCCGCAGCACGGCGTCACGATACTGTTCGAACGGTGAATGCGGGGCAATCACCGGAGCGAGGACGGCTACGACGACGAGAGCGATGAAAACGAACAGGCCGATGACGGCACCGCGGTTTTCGGAAAAGTAGAACCAGAACTCCTTGAGCATCTGGCGGCGCATCTGCCCGGTCGTGACGATCTCTGGCGTCTTGGCGGTTATTGCATCTGCCATGGGATTTTTCTCCTTCTTATCTCGGCGGATCAGTGGCGGATACGGGGATTGATGAGGCCGTACATGAGGTCGACGATGAGGTTGACCGTCATGATGATCGCCGCGATCAGAAGCAGGCCACCCTGGATGACCGGGTAGTCGCGACGGAAGACGCTATCGACCATCCACTTGCCGATGCCCGGCCAGGAGAAGATCGTCTCGGTCAGGATCGCGCCCGCAAGCATGACGCCGATCTGCAGGCCGATGGTGGTGATGACCGGGATCATCGCGTTGCGCAGCGCATGCACGCCGACGACGCGGAACGGCGACAGGCCCTTGGCGCGGGCGGTACGCACGTAGTCTTCGGACAGCACTTCCAGCATGGCCGAGCGGGTCTGGCGGGCGATGACGGCAAGCGGGATGGTGGCAAGCACGATCGACGGCAGCGCCAGATGGCTGATGGCCGAGGAGAAGGCACCCTTTTGCCCGGACAGCAGCGAGTCGATCAGCATGAAGCCGGTGACCTGCGGGAAGTAGAACATAAGCGAGATGCGACCCGAAACCGGGAACCACTGCAACGTGCCGGAAAACAGAATGATCAGAAGCAGGCCCCACCAGAAGATCGGCATCGAATAGCCGACCAGCGCGATGCCCATCAGGCCCTGGTCAAAGATCGAACCCCGCTTCATGGCGGCGATGACGCCGGCGGGAATGCCGAGCGCAACGGCGATGATCATTGCGCAGATGGACAGCTCGACGGTCGCTGGAAACAGCGCCCAGAACTGGTCGAGGATCGGCTTCTTGGAGACGATCGAGGAGCCGAAGTCACCCGTCAGCACGCCGCCGAGATAATCGAAATACTGGATGACCATCGGGCGGTCCATGCCAAGCTGGGCGCTGATCTGCGCATGCCGCTCGGGCGACATGACGCGCTCACCGGACAAGAGCATGACCGGATCGCCCGGCAGGAGCCGGATGAAGGAAAAGGCGATGATCGAGACCCCGAGGAAGGTCGGGATCAGCACGGCGAGGCGCCGCAGTAGCAAACCAAACATTGTAAGCCTTTGTGGAAGGGGCTCCGGTCGATTTCAGACCGTGTCAAGCCACGAACCGAGCCATTTCGGCGTCGCGCCGCATTTTTGGGCGTCTCATAAGAAAATGCCGCGGGAAACGCAACGCTCCCCGCGGCAAAAAGTTGTGATTAGGCTGGATTACTCAGCGATATCGACGGTCTCGAACGTAAAGTCGCCAAGCGGGCTCTGGGTAAAGCCGGTCACACCCTTTGCCATCGGGACGATAGCAAGCGAGTGATCGAGGGTTGCCCAAGGTGCTTCCTTCTTGAAGACGACCTGCGCCTGCTCATAGAGCTTGGTGCGCTCCGCCATGTCGGACGTGACCTTGGCCTTCTTCACCAGTTCGTCGAACTCCTTGTTGCACCACTGAGCGCGGTTGTTGCCGCCGACGGCGTCACAACCCAGCAGGGTATCGAGGAAGTTGTCCGGATCACCGTTGTCGCCGGTCCAGCCGAGCATGGCAGCACCGTCGCGGTCCTTTGCCTTCGAACGCTGCAGGTATTCTGCCCATTCGTAGGAAACGATCTCGACCTTGACGCCGATCTTGGCGAAATCGTCCTGGATGATTTCAGCGGCGCGGCGCGCGTTCAGCATGTAGGGACGCGAAACCGGCATCGCCCAGACCTTCATGGAGAGGTCCTTGACGCCAGCATCGGCCAGCATCTTCTTGGCGGCTTCGAGATCGTATGTGTCGTCCTTGACGGAGTTGTTGTAGGACCACATTGTCGGCGGGATCGGGTTGGTCGCAGGCGTTGCCATGCCCTGGAAGACGGCGTCGACGATCGCGTTCTTGTTGATCGCCTTGTTGAGCGCGATGCGCACTTCCGGCTTGTCGAACGGAGCCTGGGTCGTGTTGTAGGCGAGGTAGGCGATGTTGAGGCCTTCCTGCTCCAGAACCTGGAGGTTCGGGTCCGACTTCATCGACTGGACGTCAGCGGCGTTCGGGAAAGGCATCAGGTGGCATTCGCCGGCCTTGAGCTTCTGGTAACGAACGGCAGCGTCGCTGGTGATCGCGAAGACGAGGTCGTCGATCTTCGGAGCGGTGCCCCAGTAATCGGCGTTCTTCTTGAAGCGGATGATGGCATCCTGCTGGTAGGCGACGAAGGTGAACGGGCCGGTGCCGACCGGGTTCTGGTTCAGCTGTTCCTTCTTGCCGTCCTTGTCGAGGCTGTCTGCGTATTCCTTCGACAGGATCGAAGCGAAAGGCATGGCCAGGTTGGCGAGGAAAGGTGCTTCCGGACGGTTCAGCGTCATCTTCACGGTCAGGTCATCGACCTTTTCGATCGACTTGATAAGCTTCGGGAAGCCCATGCCGTCGGCATATTCCCAGGAAGCGCCGTTGATGTACTTGTTCCAGGCGTTCTTCTCGTCGATCTGACGACCAATGGAGAAGATCACGTCATCGGCATTCAGCGCGCGCGTCGGGGTGAAGAATTCCGTGGTCTGGAACTTCACGTTCGGGCGCAGCTTGAATGTGTAGACGGTGCCGTCGGACGAAATGTCCCAGCTCTCGGCAAGACCGGCTTCCGGCTGCGTCGTGCCAGGCTTGAATTCGAGCAGGCGGTTGTAGATCGGGTGGGCCGAAGCGTCGAACGTCGTGCCGGCGGTGTACATGCCGGGGTCGAAGCCTTCTGGCGAGCCTTCGGAGCAATACACGAAGGTCTTGGCGTTCGCAGCGCCTGCGAAAATTGTTGCCGACAGCAGGGCTGTGGCAAGGGCGAGCTTGTATTTCATATCGGTCTCCCAATGACCTTGAGCCGGCTAACTGCCAGGCTAGGCCGTGTTTTGAATTTGATGATACGCTTACGTGCGCGTCAATCCTGCTTGTGTGTCTCACCTCCTGGTCGCAAATCTTTTGTTTGCTGACCGTATTCTTCAGTCTTCGACGGATCTCCGATACCTTTTCGGCACTCAACCCACGTTTTCTCGAATTGACGACGGATTTCCAAGTATTCGGCTTTCATGAGCATGAACTCACGGCGTCGGCCTTATTTACGCAAAATTGTTATCGTCTTCTGCGGTATCCTTGGTCTTCCTGTAACGTCGGGCGCGAGCATAGCGATTATGATGCACTTGTCGAGATACCAAGTTTCACGCGTTGCGTTGCCGAGCGCGGCGTGTTGATTTTTTCAGCCGCGCTTATTTTTTAAGCTGCCGGTCCATTGTCATTGGGCGGGAAACGGTTAGGGTTTGGCGCCTTCAGGACCGAATGCTTGATCGAGGCGCATATTATGACGACCGTAAATTCCAATCTTCCCCACATCTTAACTCTTATCGACCGCAAGACCGAGGTTTTCCGGGAGCTGTCCGACCGCGTCTGGGAGACGCCGGAAACCTGCTACATGGAAACCCTGTCCGCGGCAGCGCATCGGGAAATGCTGGAAACTCAAGGGTTCCGGATCAGCGATAACGTGGCCGGCATTCCGACCGCGCTGATCGGCGAGGCTGGGGAAGGTGGACCGGTGATTGCCTTTCTCGGGGAGTTCGACGCTCTTGCCGGGTTGAGCCAGAAGGCGGGCGAAACCGCTTACGATCCGATCACTGCCGGCGCAAACGGCCATGGCTGCGGCCATAATCTTCTCGGTTCCGCCTCGCTTCTTGCCGCAACGGCTCTCAAGGATTGGCTCGAAGCCAACGGAACGCCGGGACGCGTGCGCTATTACGGCTGCCCGGCGGAAGAGGGCGGGGCTGCCAAAGCATTCATGGTGCAGTCCGGCGCGTTTGAAGATGTCGATATCGCCATCAGCTGGCACCCCAGCAATTTCGCAGGCGTCCAGCGCGAGACATCGCTTGCCAACTGCCGTGTCGATTTTACCTTTACCGGGCGTGCGGCGCATGCCGCGGCGGTTCCGGAACTTGGCCGCAGTGCGCTCGATGCCGTCGAGTTGATGAGTGTCGGCGTCAACTATATGCGCGAGCACATGCCATCCGATTGCCGGATCCACTACGCGGTTCTCGACAGCGGCGGCATTTCGCCAAACGTCGTCCAGGCGCATGCCAAGGTTCGCTACGTCATTCGCGCACCCGAATTGCCGGGCCTGCTGCCTCTGATCGAGCGGGTCAAGAAGGTCGCGGAAGGTGCGGCGCTGATGACCGAAACGAAGGTGGAAAGCACGATCCTTGCCGGCGTTTCCAACCTCGTCGTCAACACACCGCTGATGGACGCGATGCAGGATGTCTGGGAAAGCCTCGGCCCGCCGCCTTTTGATGCCGCCGACCAGGAATTTGCGGCCAAGATCCGTGCGACGCTGACGCCCGAGGATATCGCGGCGAGCTGGCGCCAGGAGCGGCTTGACGAACGCGATGTTCCGCTGGCGGATTTCGTGCTTCCGGCGCATGGCGAGCTTCGTCAGATGGGCGGCTCGACCGATGTCGGCGATGTCAGCTGGGTGGTGCCGACCGTGCAGGCCTATGGCGCAACGCTTGCCATTGGAACTCAGCTTCATACATGGCAGGTCGTCGCGCAAGGCAAGAGCGAGCTTGCTCACAAGGGCATGGTGTCCGTTGCCAAGGCGATGGCCGCCACGGGTCTTGCGGCGCTGGAAAGCGAGCAGCTGCGCGAGGCCGCCTGGGCGGATCTGAGGAAGCGGCTGAAGGGCCAGGCCTATATCAGCCCGATGCCTGCCGGTACCGAGCCGCCGGTCGCCGCAATGACGGTGAAGTGAACATGTAAGCCGTCGTGTCAACTATTTCGAACGGAGAAGTTCTTGGACAGTGTTTTGCGCTGTCCAAGATCGGCGTTTCGCCGTAAGAATGACGCCAAAATCAGTCAGGTGCAGAGGAGGCCCTTCGTGACGGTACAGCCCAATTCCATGGAAGCCCGCGACAAGGCTTATCACATGCACTCCTACACGAACGCCCGCGCTCTGGAGCGCGACGGTGCGCTGGTGATGGAACGCGGCGAAGGCATCTACGTCTACGACAACAACGGCAAGAAATATATCGAAGGCATGTCCGGCCTCTGGAGCGTCGCTGTCGGCTTTGGTGAAAACCGGCTGGTCGAGGCCGCCACGCGGCAGATGAGCAAGCTGCCCTATTACCATACGTTCACATCGCGGGCGAACGGCCCGTCGATCGAGCTTGCCGAAAAGCTGGTGCAGATGGCGCCGGTGCCGATGTCGAAGGCGTTTTTCACGAATTCGGGCTCGGAAGCCAACGATACGGCCATCAAGATGATCTGGTACCGGTCGAACGCCATGGGCAAGCCGGAGAAGAAAAAGATCATCTCCCGGATCAAGGGCTATCACGGCGTGACCGCCGTTTCAGCGAGCCTGACCGGTCTGCCGAACAACCACCGGTCGTTCGATCTGCCGCTGCCCGGCATCTTCCACACATCCTGCCCGCATTACCGCGCCTTCAAGCTCGAGGGCGAGAGCGAGGCTGCCTTCGTCGAACGGTGTGCCAAGGAACTCGAGGACCTGATCCTGCGCGAAGGCCCCGAAACCGTCGCAGCCTTTATCGGCGAGCCGGTGATGGGTGCTGGCGGCGTGATCGTGCCGCCTGCCGGTTATTGGCCGGCCATCCAGGCCATCCTCAAGAAATACGACATCCTGTTCATCGCCGACGAAGTGATTTGCGGCTTTGGCCGCACCGGCAACATGTTCGGGACGCAGACCTTCGATCTGCAGCCGGATTTCATGACGCTGTCGAAGCAGATCTCCTCGTCCTACCAGCCGATCTCGGCGCTTCTCGTCAACGAGAACGTCTACGCCCCGATCGCGGACGAATCCGCGAAGATCGGCACGTTCGGACACGGCGTCACCGCCGCCGGCCACCCGGTTGCGGCGGCCGTTGCGCTTGAGAATATCGCGATCATCGAAGAGCGCGATCTGGTCGGAAACGTCCGGGCGCTTGCGCCAAAATTCCAGTCGCGCCTGAAGGAACTCGAAGGTCATCCGCTGGCGATCGAAGCGCGTGGCATCGGTCTCATCGGTGCACTCGAACTTGCTCCGCGCGAAGGGTTTGCCACCGGTCAGCTCGGCCCGAAACTGTTTTCGATCATGGTCGAGAAGGGGCTGATCAGCCGTGCGATCGGCGACTCGCTGGCGCTTTGCCCACCTCTCATCATCAATGAGTCACAGCTGGACGTGCTGTTCGACACATTCGAAGCGTCGCTCGACGTGCTGAAAAAGCAGCTCGACGCCTGATGTCATCAGGAGCCGGGCTAACCTTTGTCCGGCTCCGATTGCCCAAAGCGATGGGGCGCATATATTCGCCTCATGCTTGACCTCTTCCATACCTACTGGCCGCACATCCTGTTCGTCTTTTCGCTCGTTGCCGGCACGGCAGCCGCTATCCATGCGGCCATGACGAAGGAAGAGGTGCGCTCGGCGATTGGCTGGGTCGGCATCATCGTCCTGTCGCCCATCATCGGCGCGTCGCTCTATATGCTTGCCGGCGTCAATCGCATCCGCCGAACGGTCATCAGTGATCGCCGTGCCCTGCTGCAGGGCCGCGAGTGGGCGCATTTTGCCTCCTACGACGCGACAGATGCACTGATCATCAAGGATTTTGGTCACCGGTTCCGCGCGATGAAGACGCTGGGAGACCGGGTTACTTCCCATCACCTCACATCCGGAAATTCCATTCTTTCGCTGGATACCGGCGACGCCGCCTATGCCGCCATGCTGGGTGCGATCCGCAAGGCGAAGAAGAGCGTCATTCTGGAAACCTACATCTTCGATCGGGACAGGATCGGACGCCAGTTTGTCGAGGCCCTGATTGCTGCGGTAAAGCGGGGTGTGGAAGTGCGTGTGCTGATCGATGCGGTCGGCGCCCGCTACTCGGTTCCAAGCGTACTCGGCATGCTGCGCGATGGCGGCGTCGGGGTCAGCGTCTTCAACGGCAACGTCATCGTCGGCTTGCGGCTGCCTTACGCAAACCTTCGAACCCACCGCAAGATCCTGGTCGTGGATGGCCGCGTCGCGTTTACCGGCGGCATCAACATCCGCGAAAGTTTCTCGAGCGAATTCAATGGCGATGGGTTTTCGCTCGATACGCATTTCAAGGTTACCGGGCCATTGGTGGCCGACCTTTTTGCCGTTGCCGCAGCCGACTGGCAGTTCACCACGGGCGAGACATTGGAAGATGATGCGTGGGAGCTTGTCGCGCCCGCGGCGGAACCCGGCAAGGCGGTCATTGCCCGGGTCGTTTCGACCGGACCGGACCGTAGCGTCGAGACCAACCACAAGATGCTGATGGGCGCATTTTCCGTCGCCCGGTCATCGATCCGCATCGTGTCGCCCTATTTTCTGCCGGACCGGGAGCTGATTACCGCGCTGGTTACGGCGGCAAGGCGCGGTGTGCGGGTTGATATCGTCGTGCCCGGCGCGAACAACCTGACGCTTGTCGATCGGGCGATGACGGCGCAGTTCGACCAGATGCTGAAGAACTACTGCCGTATCTGGCGGGCAAGCGGCGCCTTCAATCATTCCAAGCTTCTGTCCGTCGACAGCCGCTGGTCCTATGTGGGGTCTTCCAATCTCGATCCGCGTTCGCTGCGGCTGAATTTCGAGGTGGATCTGGAAGTGCTGGACGAGGCTTTTGCGCGAACTTTGGAACGAAGGATAGACTTGATGATTTCCTCTTCGACCGAGGTGACGCTTCACAGCCTGAGATCACGGCCGTTTCCCGTTCGCCTGATCGAGAAAGTTCTTTGGTTGGGATCGCCCTATCTTTAAACCGGCAAGACCGAAGCGCGATATCATGCATCAGAAACGTCCCAACCTTCCGGCCAGCATCCTGGCATCGATCAAGGCCCGCAAGAACCGCGGCGAAGGCGTTCATTCCGTGCATGACAGAGACAGCGGCATGCTGATCGCCTCCTACAACGTGCATAAATGCGTCGGCATCGACCGCAAGTTCGATCCGGCCCGTATCGCTCACGTGATCCGCGAAATCGGCGCGGATGTGATTGCTCTGCAGGAGGCGGACAGCCGGTTTGGCGAACGTCGCGGCCTGCTCGATCTCGGCTGGATGGAGCGTGAAACGGGGCTGCTTCCGGTGCCGATCTCCGGCGTCGCCAAGGCGCATGGCTGGCACGGCAATGTGATTTTTTTCCGCGAAGGTCTCGTCCGCGACGTGCATCAGGTCAAACTGCCGGGGCTGGAGCCGCGCGGGGCGCTGATCACCGAACTCGAGATGAAGGATGGCAGCACACTTCGCGTGATTGCGGCACATCTTGGTCTTCTTAACCGGTCGCGTCAGCAGCAGGCGCGCATGCTGCTCGAGATCATCGGCTCCCGCGACGAGCATCCGACAGTGCTGATGGGCGATCTCAACGAGTGGCGGCTGGGTGACCGCTCGGCGCTCAACACACTCGCTACCGTATTCGGCCTGCCGCCGGCGGTTCCAAGCTTTCCGTCGCGCCTGCCGGTGCTGGCACTCGATCGCATCATGGCGAACCGGCCGGGCCTGATCGAGAGGGTCGTGACCCATGACACGCCGCTTGCGCGTCTCGCGTCCGACCATCTTCCGATCAAGACGGTGGTGAAACTCGGTTCAACGGCTGAAGGATAGCGGCACTTGTCGGTCCTCGGCATCTTTACGCCTGCAGTATCGGCGAATAGGTTCGGGGTCTCGCCTGTTCGTCCCCAAGGATTTCCCGATGACCGATATTGCTATGATCGAAGCCGCGCGCGGCCGTCTTTCCGGCCATGCCCGCCGCACGCCGCTTCTGTCCTCGTCATTTCTGGATGACATCGCCGGGCGGCGCATCTTCGTGAAACCCGAATGCCTGCAGCAGACCGGCTCGTTCAAGTTCCGTGGCGCGTGGTCGGCAATTTCGTATCTTCCGGCGGACGTTCGCGCGAAGGGCGTTATCGCCTTTTCGTCCGGGAACCATGCGCAGGGCGTGGCGCTGGCGGCCAGGATGCATGGCATTCCGGCCGTCATCATCATGCCCGCCGATGCGCCGCGCATCAAAATTGAAAACACGCGGGCCTACGGCGCCGAAGTGGTGCTCTACGATCGCGCCAGGGAGGATCGTGACGAGATCGGCCGGCAGCTGTCGAGCGAAAGAGGACTGACCCTCATTAAGCCATTCGACGAACCGCTTGTCATCGCCGGGCAGGGGACGGCAGGTCTGGAAATCGCCGAACAGGCTTCGGAAGAAGGGATCACCCAGGCCAGTGTTCTGGTGCCGACCGGCGGGGGCGGTTTCATCTCCGGGATTTCGCTGGCGCTCGAAGCACGTGCACCGGGCTTTACCGTGCATCCCTGCGAACCTGAAGGCTTCGACGACGTGACCCGTTCGCTTGCGAGCGGAACGATTCAGAAGAACGCCACGCAATCGGGTTCACTCTGCGACGCGATCGTCACGCCGCAGCCAGGTGCGATCACCTTTCCGATCATGTCGCGTCTCTGCGGCCCCGGCATCGTGGTGACGGACGATGAGGCACTGCATGCGGTGGCGCTTGCCTTCAACCGTCTGAAGATCGTCGTTGAACCGGGCGGCGCGGTTGCGCTGGCGGCAGCGCTTTTCCATGGCGAGAGCCTTGGTGAGACGGTGATTGCGGTCTGCTCAGGCGGCAATATCGACCCGGACGTGTTCCGCCTGGCGCTCGACAGGTTTGCCGCCTGAGGTCTCGTTTTAGGCCGCAGGCATAATAAACCGTTAACCGGCACGTTGGGGCGTTAAGAAAAAAGTATTTTCCAAGGAACGTGGTGCTCAGGAGAAAGTTATCTCTATCAGCTTGGTAGAGTTAAGCTAAACTACATGGGAAGAGACACAAAACCGGGAGGTTCGCATGCAGCCGATCCAGCATCATACTCGGGCATTCCCTCACCGCGCCGCGGGCGTCGTCAGCAGGTGGCAGTGGGTAGCATATGCAGGCCTTGTGACTGCCGCCTTCGTGTTCATCGGGGCAGTCACGCTCGGTATTCTCGCCTGACACGTATCCGAAATTCAAGGTTTCAATAGCAACGAAGCCTTCCGATCCGCGCCCGGATCGGAAGGCTTATTGTTTCAGCCCTGTGTCGTCGGCAGATAGGCTTCGGCCAGTTCCACCCAGAAATTCGTCCCGATCGGCAAGGCGTCGTCGTTAAAGTCGAATTTCGGATGATGGAGCGGGGGATCGTTCTTGGTTCTTGCGGTGCCTAAGAAGAAATAGGTGCCTGGCTTCTCTGCAAGGAAATAACCGAAGTCCTCGGCGCCCATCATCGGCCGTTCGATTTCGGCAAGGTTTTCCGGGCCGACAACCTTCTTCGCCAGGTCCCTGACAAAGTCCGTCTCCGCTTTGTGGTTGACGGTCGCGTCGTAGCCGCGGGTATATTCGATCGTCGCTGTCATGCCGTAGCTTGCCGCCTGGCCAACTGCTACACCGCGGATCCGTTCCTCTAGCTTGTCTCGCACGGCAGGGTCGAAGGACCGGATGGTGATAACCATTTCTGCCCGCTCCGGAATGACATTGCTGGCGATGCCGGCGTTGAATGCGCCGACCGTGACGACGGCCGGATCGAGTGGATGGATGTTGCGAGAAACGACAGTCTGCAGCGCCATGATGATGCTGGCGCCGGCGACGATCGGGTCTGCGGCATCCTGCGGTTCGGCACCATGGCCGCCGCGGCCGTTGACGACGATACGGCATTCGTCGACCGCCGCCATGATAGGCCCTTCTTTGACGAAGATCTTGCCGAAGGGCAGGCTCGGGTCATTGTGCAGGCCGAAGACGGCGTCGCAGGGAAAGCGATCGAACAGTCCGTCCTCCATCATCAGCCTGGCGCCGCCGAAATTTTCTTCGGCCGGCTGGAAGATCAGATTGAGTGTGCCGTCGAAGTTTTTGCGCTGTGCGAGTATCTTTGCGGCACCCAGAAGCATGGCGGTATGGCCATCGTGACCGCAGGCATGCATGACGCCCTTGTTGAGGCTGGCATAGTCCGCGCCGGTTTCTTCCTCGATCGGAAGCGCGTCGATATCGGCGCGAATGCCGACCGACCGATCGCTCGATCCGTTCTTCAGGGTCGCAACGATGCCGGTCTTGCCGAGGCCGCGGGTGACGGCGTAACCGAATTCCTCAAGCTTTGC
This sequence comes from Neorhizobium sp. DAR64872/K0K18, assembly GCF_050500175.1. Taxonomy (NCBI): domain Bacteria; kingdom Pseudomonadati; phylum Pseudomonadota; class Alphaproteobacteria; order Hyphomicrobiales; family Rhizobiaceae; genus Neorhizobium; species Neorhizobium sp. DAR64872/K0K18. Next base: position 3,264,025 of record NZ_CP191446.1, on the reverse strand, counting down.
CGCGATATAGTCCGAAGTGGTGAATTCTGAGAGGCCAAGTTCGGGATGCTGATGCAGAAAGTGGCGGGTTGCCACAACTTCGCTCATGTCGTTGGTAAACTTGATCGTCATCGTTCCATCACCCTATCTGCCTGCAAACGCGTCCAAGCTGCTCACTCGTATCGTTCACGTTTAGCAGTGCCATCACCGTTCAGGCAAATGAACAGCCTCGCATTCAGCATTTATTCAGGCTGTTGGCCCTAGAGCCGACAATGTCTTACTGCGTGAGCAGATGCGATAGCGATTGATCCACGATTTGCAATATAAGGATCGCTCTCTATCTCATGCTTCGCATCTTAGTTCGTGAAACGAAATTCATTCAGAAGTTCATCCATGTCCCCTGATATTCAGCCTTCGGCTTCTACCCGCGAAACGGAAAGCAAGCAGATCGATCATAACGATTCGATCCGCGCGACGTATTTTACGGCTGATGATCTTCGGCAATGTGGAGAAACGCTGGGTCGGCAAGGTGCAGCCGATCTGCCGGGCTTCATGAAATTCGAGTTTTTCACGCGCCACGCGGAAAACGAGAAGGAAATTCTGAGGGTCTATCGCGCCGCCGCGCAGGATGTCGATGCGGGTGCCTCGATCACGCCTGCCGCGGAATGGCTGCTCGACAACTATTACATCGTCGAGGAAGCGATCCAGGAAGTCCGCCGCGACTTCCCGAAGAAATTCTTCAAGCAGTTGCCGACGACCAAGATCGGAAGCCAGGAAATCCCGCGCGTTCTCTCGCTGGCATGGCTTTATGTGGCGCACACCCACAGCAGCATTTCGCGCGAAACGCTGGCCGAGATGGTCGAGGGTTACCAGACCGACGAGCCGCTGGAGATCGGTGAACTCTGGGCGCTGCCATCGTTCATCCGCTTCGTCCTCATCGAGAACCTGCGCCGCATCGCCAGCCGCGTCGATCGCTCGCGCAACATGCGCCGCCGCGCCAACGACGCCGCCGACGAGATCATTCGTCTCAACGACGAGACTGCCGGTGGCGAGCTTCTGAAGAGCCTCGAAGGCCTCACCGACGACAACACGTTCACAAGCCAGTTCCTCTATCGCCTGCGCAATGCCTCGCAAAATTCCGGCTTTGCCATCGAGTGGCTCGAAAAGCGGCTGGTCGCGTCCGGCAAGGCTGTCGAAACCGTGATGCAGGCGGAACAGAGCCGCTTGTCGTCCGGCAACGTGACGATGGGCAACATCATCAAGAGCCTGCGCCTCATCGACGATACGGAATGGAGCGTCTGGTTCGAAGAGGTCTCGCAGATCGACAAGATCTTCCGCGAGCATACGGATTACGAAGCGCTCGATTTCGGCTCGCGCAATGCCTTCCGCAGCCGCATCGAAAAGATCGCCCGCGTTTCCAAGCGCAGCGAAGCCGAGGTGACCCAGGCTGCCGTTGATCTTGCGATCGCGGCTAGGGCGCACAATCCGGACGAGCGCGAAACCAATATCGGCGCCTTCATCGTCGGGCGCCGCCGCAAGGAGCTGGAGACGGCCGTCGGCTACCAGCCGCCGCTTCTGCAGCGGGCTGTGCGCGCCTACCGCAAGCTCGGCTGGTTCGCCATCGGCGGCCCAGTCATGCTTCTCACCTTTCTGGCGCTCGCCGTTACCGGCTATTTCCTCGTGGCGGCTGCCATTCCGCTGGTGGTCGTCTTCTTCCTGCTTCTGATGTTCGCGCTGCCCGCGTCGGAAGGCGCGACCGGTCTGTTCAATACGGTCGTGACCTATTTCGTCAAACCGGCCCGGCTTGTCGGATACGAATACAAGGAAGGCATTCCGGAGGAGGCGCGCACGCTGGTCGTCGTGCCCTGCCTGATCGCCGACCGGGATACGGTCGATGAACTCGTCCGCAATCTGGAAGTCCATTATCTGGCCAACCCGAAGGGCGAGATCTATTTCGCGCTCCTCAGCGACTGGCGCGATGCCAAGTTCGAGGAACAGGAAGCCGATCTTGAAATCCTCGAATATGCCAAGCGCGAAATTGCAGCGCTCAATACCCGCTACATGGAAGAGGCGGGGACGCGCTTTTACCTCCTGCACCGCCGACGCCTGTTCAACCCGAACGAAGGCGCCTGGATGGGTTGGGAGCGCAAGCGCGGCAAGCTGCACGAACTCAACCTGCTTCTGCGCGGCGACCGCGACACGACCTATCTCCAGGGCGCCAACATGGTGCCGGAGAATGTCCAGTATGTGATGACGCTCGATGCCGACACCCGCCTGATCCGCGATGCGGTGACCAAGCTGGTGGGCAAAATGCATCACCCGATCAACCGTCCCGTCATCGATCCTGATACGCACCAGGTCGTGCGCGGCTACGGTCTGATGCAGCCGCGCGTGACGCCGTCATTGACGACCGGCAAGGAAGCCTCTGTCTTCCAGCGCGTGTTTTCGGTCGGCCGCGGTCTCGATCCATATGTCTTTGCGGTCTCCGATGTCTATCAGGACCTGACGGCCGAAGGCTCGTTCACGGGCAAGGGCCTCTATCACGTCGACGCGTTCGAGACGTCCCTCAAGGGCCGTATCGAAGAAAACGCCGTCCTCTCACACGATCTTCTCGAAGGCTCGTTCTCGCGCTGCGCGCTGATCACCGATGTCGAGCTGGTCGAGGATTTCCCGGTCCGCTACGAAGTCGAAGTTTCTCGCCAGCATCGCTGGGCGCGTGGCGACTGGCAGCTCCTGCCTTACATTCTCGAAGCCAAGCGTGGCGTCAGCGCCCTTGGCCGCTGGAAGATGCTCGATAACCTGCGCCGGTCGCTGACCCCGATCGCATGGTTCTTTGCCTCCATTCTCGGCTGGTACTTCATGGATCCGCTCGGTGCGCTGATCTGGCAGATCCTGCTGATCTTCTCGCTGTTCGTGGCGCCCACAATCTCGCTTCTCACCAACCTTCTGCCGCGCTCCAGCGACAATGTCACGAGCGCCCATTTCTATTCGGTCTGGTCGGATGTGCGCTCCACCAATGCGCAGGTCGCACTGCGCATCGTGTTCATCGCTGATTCCGCTTGCATCATGACCGATGCGATCGCCCGCTCGCTCTATCGTCTGCTCGTCAGCCGCAAGCTGATGCTGGAATGGAAGACAGCCGCCTCGATCCAGTCGGGCGCCCAGGGCAGCCCCACCGATTACTACCGTGCCATGTGGCATGCGCCGGCGATTGCCGTTCTCTCGGTGATCCTCGCGGCACTGCCGGGCGACAACGCGTTCCTGGTCGGCATTCCGTTCGCCATCCTGTGGATCTTCTCGCCGCTCGTTGCCTGGTATGTCAGCCAGTCCGCTGAAACCGAGGACAAGCTGTTCGTGCCTGAGAACGTCTCGGTCGAACTGCGCAAGATCGCGCGGCGGACCTGGCGTTATTTCGAAACCTTCGTCACGGCCGAGCAGAACTACCTGCCACCTGACAACTACCAGGAAAAGCCCAATCCCTCGATCGCCAAGCGGACGTCACCGACCAATATCGGCGTCTACCTTCTGTCGATCGTCTCGGCGCGGCATTTCGGCTGGATCTCGTTTACCGAAACGATCGAACGGATCGAGCAGACGCTTGCGACCGTCGAGCGCGCGGACAAATTCCGCGGCCATATGTACAACTGGTATCACACCGATACCCTGAAGCCGCTGATGCCGCGCTATGTGTCGTCGGTCGATAGCGGCAACTTCGCTGGCCATCTGATTGCCATCTCATCTGCCTGCCGTGTCTGGGCGGAAGCGCCTTCTGCGCATCTGCAGGGCAATCTCGATGGTCTCGGCGATGTCGTCGGCATTCTCGAAGAAACGCTGAAGTCGCTGCCGGACGATCGCAAGACCGTCCGTCCGCTGCGGCGCCGTCTCGAGGAGCGTATCATCGGCTTCTCCAACGCGCTTGCCGCCGTCAAGCGCGAGCACGAGTTCGCCTCGATCCGCATCATCAACCTGTCGGTGCTTGCCCGCGACATCCAGAAGCTGTCGCACAATCTCGATCATGAGGTGCGTTCCGCGCAGAGCGAGGAAGTGACCAAGTGGGCAGCGTCGCTGGTTGCCGTCTGCGAAGCGCATATCGGCGACAGCACGTTCGACAACGGCAATATCGAGGAACTGCGCGACCGTCTCGCCGTGTTGCGTGACCGTGCCCGCAAGATCGCCTTCGGGATGGATTTCAAGTTCCTGTTCCGCAAGGACCGCCGCCTTCTGTCGATCGGCTACCGGGTCGAAAGCAACGAGGTCGACGAGGCCTGCTACGACCTTCTCGCGTCCGAAGCGCGTCTGACCAGCCTGTTCGGGATTGCCAAGGGTGATCTGCCCACGGAACACTGGTACAAGCTTGGCCGTCACGTCGTGCCGATCGGCGCGCGCGGTGCGCTCGTCTCTTGGTCGGGTTCGATGTTCGAATACCTGATGCCGCCGCTCGTCATGCAGGAGCGTCAGGGTGGTATCCTCAACCAGACCAACAATCTGATCGTCAAGGAACAGATGAACCACGGCCGCCGTCTCGGCACGCCATGGGGCATTTCGGAAGCCGCGTTCAACGCGCTCGATCACCAGATGCACTATCAGTACACCAACTTCGGTGTGCCGACGCTGGGTCTGAAGCGCGGTCTCGGCCAGAATGCCGTTATCGCACCCTATGCCTCGATCCTCGCCAGCCAGTACGATCCGATCGCGGCCGTCGAAAACCTGAACGAATTGCGCAAGCTCGGCGCACTCGGCATCTACGGCTTCCACGATGCGGTCGACTTCACGCCGACCCGCGTGCCGGAAGGCAAGCGCTGCGCGGTCGTCTACAACTACTATGCCCACCACCATGGCATGTCGATTGCAGCCGTTGCCAACGTCGTCATGAACGGCCTGCTGCGCGAACTCTTCCACGCCGATCCTGTGATCGAAGCGGCGGAACTGTTGCTGCAGGAAAAGGCTCCGCGCGACATTCCAGTGATGAGCGCCAAGCACGAGGAAAAGCCAGGTACCGGCGGCGGCGAGTTGCTGCGTCCGGAAATCCGCACCGTCACCAACCCGGCCACCAAGGACCGCGAACTGGTCCTGCTCTCCAACGGCCACTACTCGCTGATGCTGACGGCGACCGGTTCCGGCTATTCGCGCTGGAACAACCTGTCGGTTTCCCGCTGGAAGGCGGATCCGACCGAAGACCGCTGGGGCCAGTTCATCTTCCTGCGCGACACGACATCCGGCGAGTGGTGGTCCACCACGGCCGAGCCGCGCCGCGCCGAGGGCGAGCAGACCAAGACGGTGTTCGGTGACGAAAAGGCCGAATTCCACAAGACGGTCGGCGAACTGACCAGCACGGTCGAAGTTATCGTCGGCACCGAACACGATGCCGAGGGACGCCGCGTCACATTGCTCAACATGGGCGATGAGGATCGCTTCATCGAGGTGACCTCCTACATGGAGCCGGTGATTGCCGGCGATGATGGCGACAGCGGCCATCCCGTGTTCTCGCGCATGTTTATCCGCACCGAGATCGGCAAGCGTGGCGACGTCATCCGCGCCTGGCGCAACAAGCGCGACCTCAGCGATCCCGACATGATCGTGGCACATCTTGCCGCCGACAATGCCGGGTCTTCGCGACCGACCGAATACGAGACCGACCGTCGCAAGTTCCTCGGCCGGGGTCGCACGCTGTCGGAAGCTGCGGCTTTCGATCCGGGTGCGTCGCTGTCCAACACCGACGGCTTCACGCTCGATCCGATCCTGTCGCTGCGCCGCACAGTTCGTGTGCCGGCGGGCAAGAAGGTCAGCGTTATCTTCTGGACGATCGCCGCGCCACGGCGCGAGGATCTCGACAAGGCGATCGAACATTATCGTCATGCCGAAACCTTCCAGAACGAACTGACCCAGGCCTGGACCCGCACGCAGGTGCAGATGCGCCATCTCGGCGTCACTTCGCAGGATGCCGCGGCCTTCCAGCATCTCGCCCGCTATCTGGTCTATCCGGACATGCAGCTTCGGGCCGATCAGCCGACGCTGAAGGCCGGCATGCAGGCACAGTCGGGGCTGTGGCCGTCGGCGGTGTCCGGCGACCTGCCGATCTTCACGCTGCGCATCAATGACGAAAACGACATGCCGGTTGCCAAGGAAGCTATCCTTGCGCAGCAGTACCTGCGCTCGCGCGGCGTTGTGTCTGATCTCGTCATCTTCAACGAGCGGGCAACCGAGGGTGCCCAGGAAGTACAGACGTCGATCGAACACATGTCTGCCCGCATGGGTCAGGAAGGTGGACGCCAGCACGTCTTCACGCTGCGCCGCGACCTGATCGAAGGTGCCGGCGCCGATGGTCTGATTGCCGCGTCCCGCGTCGTGCTTCATGCGCGCAACGGCCGCATCAGCGATCAGTTGAACCGGACCAGCACGATCTTCGCCCCGCCGAAGGATCAGGAGATCGAGGTTGATCGCCGTCCGCTGCTAAATGGCGAGATCTATTCCGCTCCCGTCGAGACCAGCGAAGGTCCGGCCGGAGTTGAGTTCTGGAACGGTTTTGGCGGCTTCTCCGCAGATGGCAGCGAATATGTCGTGCGCCTCAACGGTGGTCAGTCGACGCCGCATCCGTGGATCAACGTCATCTCCAACGACAATTTCGGCTTCCACGTTTCCGCGGAAGGCGCAGGCTTTACCTGGGCGCAGAACTCGCGCGACTACCAGATGACGCCGTGGACCAACGATCTCGTCATCAACCGTCCCGGCGAAGGCTTCTACGTGGCCGATATCGACAAGGGCACCGTGGTCACGCCGTTCGCGGCTCTGTCGCGTCGTCCAGAAACCGTGTTCGAAACCCGTCACGGCCTCGGCTATTCGGTGTTCTCGACCGAGGAAGATGGCGTCAAGCTGTCGCTGACCCAGACGGTGGACCGCAACCGGTCCGCAAAGCTTTCGCATATGAAGCTTCGCAACACCGGTTCGGAAACGAAGAAGCTGCGCATCTACGGCTATGTCGAATGGCTGCTGGGCACCAATCCTGCCAAGACCTCGCCATTCATCCTGTCCAGCCGTGACGAGGCGACGGGCACGCTGTTTGCGACCAACCCGTTCAGCATCAACTTCTCGCGCTTTGCCTTCCTCGGCATGCACGAGACACCGTCGGGCTTTACGGCAAGCCGTCGGGAGTTTGTCGGCAAGTTCGGTTCGGTTCAGTTGCCGGCAGCGGTCGTTTCCGGTTCAAGCCTCAGCGGCTCGCTCGATCTCGACGGCGACCCGTGCGGAGCACTTGCCTACGACGTCGAACTGGCGCCGGGCGAAGAGACCGAGGTCACCTTCTTCCTCGGCGATGCTGCAACGAAGCAGGAGGCGGAAAGCCTTGCACTGGCGCTTCGCGGCGACCGGTTCGAGGATATCCTTTCGGAGAACCGCAGCTTCTGGAGCGGTTTCACCGGCCGCCTGAAGATCTCGACGCCGGACAAGTCGCTCGACAACATGGTCAATCACTGGCTGCCCTATCAGGCACTCGGTTGCCGCATCATGGCCCGTACCGCCTTCTACCAGGCATCGGGTGCCTTCGGCTTCCGCGACCAGTTGCAGGATACGCTCGCGTTCCTGCTGCATGAGCCGTCGCTTGCCCGCAAGCAGATCCTCAATGCGGCGTCGCGGCAGTTCCGCGAAGGCGATGTCATGCACTGGTGGCTTCCCAACACCGGCGCCGGTGTTCGCACGACGATCTCCGACGACGTGGTGTGGCTTGCCTACGCGATCCACCAGTATGTGTCGGTGACCGGCGATCTGTCGATGCTCGATGAGAAGCTGCCGTTCCTCACCGGACCGATGCTGGAAAAAAACAAGCACGACGCCTTTATCCAGCCGGAGATCTCCAACGAGGTCGCCGATCTGTATGAACACGCAGCACGCGCGCTCGATCTCGCTGTTGAGCGGACCGGAGACCTGGATCTTCCGCTCATTCTCGGTGGCGACTGGAACGACGGGATGAACCGTGTCGGCATGGCCGGTCGTGGTCAGAGCGTCTGGCTCGGTTGGTTCCTGGCGGCTGCGCTTCGAAACTTCCTGCCCTATGCGGAAGCCCGCAAGGATCGTTCGCGTGCCGATCGCTGGAGCAAGCATATCGATACGCTGAAGGCTGCGCTGGAATCGGATGGCTGGGACGGTGCGTATTACCGCCGCGGTTATTTCGACGACGGTTCTCCGCTCGGCTCGGCCAAGAGCGACGAATGCCGCATCGATTCGCTCGGCCAGTCCTGGAGTGTGCTGTCTGGCGAAGGCAGGCCGGATCGTTCCGAGCAGGCTATGAACGCGGTCATGGACAAGCTCGTGGACGAGGATGCGGGTATCATCCGCCTCTTCACCCCGCCTTTCCAGGACACGCGCAGGGATCCGGGCTACATCAAGGCCTACCCACCCGGTGTGCGTGAAAACGGTGGCCAGTATACCCATGGTGCAATCTGGGTCGTGCTCGCGCTCGCCCGGCTGAAGCGCGGCGACGATGCCTGGAAGTGCTTCCAGATGCTCAACCCGATCAACCATGCGCTTGACCGGAATGCCGCCGAAACCTACCGCGTCGAACCGTACGTGGTTGCAGCCGACGTCTACGGTGCCGGCGACTATCAGAGCCGCGGCGGCTGGACCTGGTATACGGGTTCCGCCGGCTGGCTCTACCGCGCCGCGGTCGAAGGCATTCTCGGCATTCGTCGTGCCGGCGACACGCTGTATGTCGATCCGGTCCTGCCGAGCGGCTGGGATGGCTTTACCGCCGAACTTACCCTCGATGGCGTCACCCACGAGATTGTGGTCAAGGACGGCAAGGCGTCGATCGGTGGCGTCGCTGTCGATCCGGTCAACGGCTTGAACCTTGCGGCGCCAGCGACCAGCGCATTGCCGGCTCCGCCCGCAGAAAGCTGATCCCACCGGACGTCGAACGTCCTGATGGTATCCCAAACAGAAACCCCGCTTCCAGCAATGGCAGCGGGGTTTTTTGTTGGTTTGTGCCCGGTGAGGAGAAGTGTCGGCCGATCCGGGGGAGGGGCGATGTCCTGCTCTGATGTCCACGTATCGTGCCAGCCGATCGGGATGCCGCTCACAATGCACGGCATGAACAGGTCGGGACCCAACCGCCGCTCACGCACTTGGTATGGCAAGCACCTGCAAAGCCGCGTAGGCAGAAGCTCATGCGAACAAGCGGTGCTCCCGCATTACGTCACAAAAAAGAAAACCCCGCTTCCATTGCTGGAAGCGGGGTGTCTGATGTTCGCTCGGTATGGGTGCTATGGCTTAGGCGTGCTCGGCGGGTACCGGGAGCTTGTGGCCTTCCTCGTCCTCGTCGATGACGATGCCGCTGGCGGTGAGGAGTGAGGTAAAGCGGCCGCCGCTGCGGCTCAGCTGGTCGTACGTGCCCATTTCGGCAATCCGCCCACCCTCGAGGAAGATGACCTTGTTGGCGTCGCGGATGGTGGAGAGCCGGTGCGCGATGATGAACGTGGTGCGGTTCTGACGCAGCTTGTCGATCGCCGCCTTCACGCGCTGTTCCGTCTCCACATCAAGCGCCGAGGTTGCTTCGTCGAGAACGAGGATCGGTGCGTTTTTCAGGATCGCACGGGCGATGGCGATACGCTGGCGCTCGCCGCCCGACAGGCGGTTGCCACGCTCGCCGACCGTCGTGTCGTAGCCATTGAGACGCGTTTCGATGAATTCAGCCGCGGCTGCGGCTTCTGCCGCCCGGACGATGTCCTCCCGCGTTGCACCTTCTCGTCCCAGCTGGATGTTGTCGCTGATCGAGCGGTTAAGCAGGCCCGCGTCCTGGAACACGGTCGCGATGGAATGGCGCAGTGACTTGCGGGTGATGGTGCCGATATCGACGCCGTCGATCAGAATCTTGCCCTGCTGCGGATCATAGACCCGCTGCAGGAGATTGATCAGCGTCGTCTTGCCAGCACCAGTCGGGCCGACGATCGCAATCGTTTCCCCCGCTTGCGCGATGAACGATACGTCGTGAACGCCCTGGCTCGTGTTGGAGAAGCCGAAGGAGACGTCGCGGAACTCCACTTCGCCCCGGACCGTATCTCCCAGATCGCGTGCATCCGTCGGTTCGGCGCGCTCCTCGACGGAATCTTCCAGAACGAAGAAATCCTCGAGCTTGGCGCGGGCTTCGAAAATCTGGGTTGCGAACTGGCGCAGAAGATCGAGGCGGCCGATCAGAAGGTTGGCGAAGCCGATAAAGGCGACGACGTCACCGACGCGGATCTTGCCCTGTTGCACCAGCATAGTGCCGATCACAAGTATCACGCCCATCGAGACCGTCGATGCCGTGCGGTTAAGGCCACCGGCCAAAGCCCACCAGTCCAGCACCGGATACTGCGCCTTCAGCAGATCCTTGGTGTAGTTCTTGAGGGCCGAAGTTTCGGCTTCGATGCGGTTGTAGCTGTGAATCACAGAGACGTTGCTGATCGAATCGCTGACATGGCTGAAAACCTGATGGTAATGGGTTTCGACCGCGGCCTGGCCTTCCTTCGTGCGCTTCATCACGGCAACGCCGATGATCCAGTAGAAGATGCTCAGAATGAGAAGCACGATGCTGAGGCGCCAATCCATCGAGATGGCGGTCGGAATCAGCAGCAAGATTGCAACGGCGGTCGCGAGATGCGTTCGCATGAATTCCAGCCACAGACCGAACAGGCTTTCGGAGGCACGCAGCAGCGTATGCAGCGCGTTCGACGTGCCGCGCTGGTGGTGCCAGGACAGCGGCATCGAAATGATGCGTCCGAAGGCCTCCGTCAGCAGCGAAGCGCGGCGCCCGTGGGCCAGACGGTCGGCCTCGCGTGCAACGAGCACGAATGCGACGGTATTGAAGACCCCGAAGCCCGCCCACAGAAGCAGAACGTTGGTGACGTCACTCTTGGAGGAGATCGCGTCGATGATTCGACCGAACAGAATCGGTTCGGCAATCGTGATGATGGCCAGAATAATGTTGGCGACGACGACCGCGGCGACCCGCCATCGGTTCTTCGTCAGATATTGCAAAGCTCGGGCGTAAACTTGGAAGAGCGTCAACGGGCGCAACTCCTATTGAAGTGCAGGCATGAAACGATTGGCAGCATAGTTATGGCAAGGACAGGGCGAATCCGAGACGAACCTAGCCGGTGAACTTCTTTTCCGAAAATAATCCAGTGAGAGCAAGGGTTCGCCCGTAGTTAGGTTACCGATGCGGTATGCTGATGCCGATCCTGATCGCTGCGTCAATCACAAGATTTCGGCATGTACGTGGTATAAATGATAACTATGTTAAGCGGGCGGTCGGGTTCTATGCCGACGTCGGTGTTTTATAAGAATAAAGCCGATCGTCGGGGAGACGGTCTGGGGGCGAATTTGAGCATCCAATTTGTTGTGCAGTTGCTTGTATTGGTTGAAGAGGCACGAACGACGAAGGATGTGGCGAACAATCTTGCGTCACTCCTCAAAACCTACGGTTTCGAATTCTATGCAATCGTCCTGAGAAAAGGGCAAACGGATCCCGAGGGAATGACCTTGATCTCCCGCTGGCCGGACAGCTGGGTCGAGGTCTATCGCGCGCGCAAATATACCGTCATCGACCCTGTCATGCGGATGCTGAATGCGGCCCATCGCCCGTTCCGCTGGCGCGATTCGATCCTTGCCCTGAAGTCCGATCCGCATCGTTCGCGGATGGACCGGATGATGCAGGAAGCGGGCCGCCATGGTCTCGACGACGGCTACGTGTTTCCGATCCATGGACGCAACGGATTTCTCGGCAACATGATCATCGGCGGCAAACCGATCGATCTATCGCCGACCGAGATCTCACTGTTCGACACGGCCGCCAAGCGCATTTTCTGGAGACTGCTGGAGATCGCCGGCGACGCGACGGCGCTCGAGGCCTCGGCCAGACTGGATACCCAACTCACCCGTCGCGAGATGGAAGTCATGGCGCTTCTTGCCGACGGCATGACATCGCATGAGATCGCACGGTCGCTCGACATCTCTAACCACACGGTCGACTGGTATATCAACGGCCTCCAGGAAAAGCTGAAAGCGAAGAACCGACAGCATGTGGTGGCCATGGCATTTCGCCATGGGCTGGTGACCTGAAGCGTCCTTGACGCCGGCTATCGACCAAATAGCCCTTGCCTAATGCGGGAGATGTTGATCTCTTGCGGTGCACCATTCGAGGCACCTGGGGAGGCTTGTCTTGCCGATATCGAAAATTCTCGTCGCCAATCGCTCTGAAATCGCCATCCGCGTCTTTCGCGCCGCCAACGAGCTCGGCATCAAGACGGTGGCGATCTGGGCCGAGGAAGACAAGCTCTCGCTGCACCGGTTCAAGGCGGACGAAAGCTATCAGGTCGGTCGCGGTCCCCATCTGGACAAGGATATGGGCCCGATCGAGAGCTATCTTTCGATTGAAGAGGTAATCCGGGTTGCCAAGCTTTCGGGCGCCGATGCCATTCATCCAGGCTACGGCCTCCTGTCGGAAAGCCCCGAATTCGTCGATGCCTGCGACGCGGCGGGCATCATCTTCATCGGCCCGCGTCCGGATACGATGCGCCAGCTCGGCAACAAGGTGGCGGCGCGCAATCTTGCCATTTCGGTCGGCGTGCCCGTAGTTCCTGCCACCGAACCGCTGCCTGATGATATGGATGTCGTGGCGAAGATGGCCGAGGAGATCGGTTATCCGGTCATGCTCAAGGCGTCCTGGGGCGGCGGCGGTCGCGGCATGCGTGCCATCCGCGATCCGAAGGACCTCGCCAGGGAAGTCGTCGAGGCCAAGCGCGAAGCAAAAGCGGCCTTCGGCAAGGACGAGGTCTATCTCGAAAAGCTGGTCGAGCGGGCCCGCCATGTGGAAAGCCAGATCCTTGGCGATACCCATGGCAACGTCGTGCATCTGTTCGAGCGTGACTGCTCGATCCAGCGGCGCAACCAGAAGGTCGTGGAACGCGCCCCGGCGCCTTATCTTTCCGAGGAGCAGCGGGCCGAACTCGCTGCCTATTCGCTGAAGATCGCTGGCGCCACCAATTATGTCGGCGCCGGCACGGTCGAATATCTGATGGATAGCGATACCGGCAAATTCTACTTCATCGAGGTCAATCCGCGCATCCAGGTGGAGCACACGGTGACCGAAGTCGTCACCGGCATCGATATCGTCAAGGCGCAGATCCACATCCTCGACGGCTTTGCCATCGGCACGCCGGAATCGGGCGTTCCGGCGCAGGAGAACATCCGGCTGAACGGCCATGCGCTGCAGTGCCGCATCACCACCGAGGATCCCGAGCACAATTTCATTCCGGATTACGGCCGTATCACCGCCTACCGCTCGGCGTCGGGTTTCGGCATCCGTCTCGATGGCGGAACATCATATACGGGTGCGATCATCACCCGTTTCTACGATCCGCTGCTCGTCAAGGTCACGGCCTGGGCACCGCAGCCGCTGGAAGCGATCGCCCGCATGGACCGGGCGCTGCGCGAGTTCCGCATCCGCGGCGTCGCGACGAACCTCACCTTCCTCGAAGCGATCATTACCCACCCGAAATTCCGCGACAATTCCTATACGACGCGGTTTATTGATACGACGCCCGAACTGTTCGAACAGGTGAAGCGCGCCGACCGCGCCACCAAGCTTCTGACTTATCTTGCCGACGTCACCGTCAACGGTCATCCGGAAACCAAGGGTCGTCCGGCACCGTCGGCAAAGGCCGCAAAGCCTGTTCTGCCCTATATCAACGGCGATATTCCCGCCGGTACCAAGCAGAAGCTGGATGAGCTCGGCCCGAAGAAATTCGCCGAGTGGATGCGGGGCGAAAGCCGCGCCCTCATCACCGACACGACGATGCGTGACGGCCACCAGTCGCTGCTCGCCACCCGCATGCGGACCTATGACATCGCCCGCGTGGCCGGGGTCTACGCACGGGCTCTGCCGAACCTGTTCTCGCTGGAATGCTGGGGCGGTGCCACCTTCGACGTGTCGATGCGGTTCCTGACCGAGGACCCGTGGGAGCGGCTGGCGTTGATCCGCGAGGCGGCGCCGAACATTCTCCTGCAGATGCTGCTGCGCGGCGCAAACGGCGTCGGCTACAAGAACTATCCCGACAATGTCGTGAAATACTTCGTCCAACAGGCCGCCAAGGGCGGCATCGATGTCTTCCGCGTGTTCGACTGCCTGAACTGGGTGGACAACATGCGCGTCTCGATGGACGCGGTGAACGAGGAGAACCGTCTCTGCGAGGCGGCAATCTGCTACACGGGCGATATTCTCAATTCCGCGCGTCCGAAATACGACCTCAAATATTACGTCGCGCTGGCGGAAGAGCTCGAAAAGGCCGGCGCCCATATCATCGCGCTGAAGGATATGGCGGGTCTGCTAAAACCCGCTGCTGCCCGCGTGCTGTTCAAGGCACTGCGCGAAGCGACCTCGCTGCCGATCCATTTCCACACGCATGACACGTCGGGCATCTCGGCTGCGACCGTGCTTGCAGCCGTCGATGCCGGCGTCGATGTCGTTGACGCGGCCATGGATGCGCTGTCGGGCAACACGTCGCAGCCCTGCCTCGGTTCGATCGTCGAAGCGCTGTCGCGAACGGACCGCGATACCGGCCTCGATCCGGAATGGATCCGCAAGATCTCGTTCTACTGGGAAGCGGTGCGCGGCCAGTATGCGGCCTTTGAGAGCGATCTCAAGGGTCCGGCGTCGGAAGTCTACCTGCATGAAATGCCGGGTGGCCAGTTTACCAACCTCAAGGAACAGGCCCGCTCGCTCGGTCTCGAGAGCAAGTGGCACAAGGTCGCCCAGACATATGCGGACGTGAACCGGATGTTCGGCGATATCGTCAAGGTCACGCCATCGTCCAAGGTGGTCGGCGACATGGCGCTGATGATGGTCAGCCAGGACCTGAACGTGGCCGATGTCGAAAACCCGGCCAAGGACATCGCCTTCCCGGATTCGGTCGTGTCGATGCTGAAGGGCGATCTCGGCCAGCCTCCGGGCGGATGGCCGCAGGCGCTCCAGAAAAAAGCGCTGAAGGGCGATCAGCCCTATACCGACGTTCCCGGTTCGCTGCTTGCCCCCGCCGATCTCGATGCCGAGCGCAAGACGATCGAGGACAAGCTGGAGCGCAAGGTCGACGACTTCGAGTTCGCCTCGTATCTGATGTATCCGAAAGTGTTCACCGACTTCGCCCTGGCGTCAGAGACCTACGGTCCGGTCTCCGTGTTGCCGACGCATGCCTATTTCTACGGGATCGCGGATGGCGAAGAGCTGTTTGCCGATATCGAACGCGGCAAGACGCTTGTTATCGTCAACCAGGCGACGAGTGCGCCGGATGCGCAGGGCATGGTCACCGCCTTTTTCGAACTGAACGGCCAGCCGCGCCGCATCAAGGTGCCGGACCGGGCCCATGGCGGAAGCGGTTCGGCTGTGCGGGCCAAAGCGGATATCGCCAATCCCCTGCATTTGGGCGCGCCGATGCCGGGCGTGATTTCCCGCGTCTTCGTGGCGGCGGGTCAGGCGGTCAAGGCCGGCGACGTGCTGGTGTCCATCGAAGCGATGAAGATGGAAACCGCGCTGCACGCCGAAAAAGACGGCACGCTTGCCGAAGTGCTGGTCAAGGCCGGCGACCAGATCGACGCCAAGGATCTGCTCGTCGTCTACGGGTCCTGACGACTCAGGCGCCCGTCGGTCCGTCCGGGCCGTCCGCAGGTTGGGCGAGGCGATAGCGCCTTGCCGCGAGCCGCTCGCTCGCGACGATCAGCAGCCCGGCGCAGAAGATCAGTGCGGCACCGGCGGCGACATTGCTTGCGGGAATATCCTGCCAGATGGCGTAACCGAGCACGAAAGCCCAGATCAACGATGAATATTCGAACGGCGCGAGCACCGAGACCGGCGCCCGTCGCATCGCCTCGAACAGCGTCGCCTGGGCGGTGCCGCCGAGAATGCCGATGAGCGCCAGAAGCGCACCGCTTTTCAGATCGACCGGCTGCCATGTCAGCACGGCCATGACGAAGGTCATCACCACGAAGAAGAAGTTGGTGAGCGTCATCTGGACAAGGGTCTTCTCGCTCATCGCCGTCTTGCGCAAGAGAACGCTGCCGATCGCCCAGAGGATTGCGGCGAGAAGCGCGAGACCGACCGGTACCGAGATCGTCAGCCCAGCCGGGTTTGCGGCAATCACCACGCCGACGAAGCCGAGGATGATCGCCACCCAGCGGACCGCGGGCACTTTTTCCGCCAGAACCGGAATGGCAAGCAGGGTGGCGACGATCGGATTGGCGTAATAGATCGTCGTCAGTTCGGCCAATTGCAGCGACTTGGCGGCCGTGTAGAACGACACCCATGCGGCGAGAAGGATGACGCTGCGCACCATCATCGGCCGGACGATCGGAGAGCGGACAACGCGCGGGATGAAACCGCGTCCCCCGATGACGAGGCAGGCGATCAGAACCGTCAGGCTTCGGAAGAAAATGATCTGCCAGACGCCGACATCGACCACCAGCAGCTTGATCACCGCATCATGAAGCGTGAACACGAAGTAGGAGGTACTGACGAGAAGAATGCCGCTGCCGATGCTGGATTTCAAGAAAGTCACACGCCGGATACCGACGCCTCATATCATTGCATATCCGAATGCTTAAGGCGTTCTGCAGCGATTGCAATCAGCTTCGTCGCGCTCCATCCGTCGTTGCTAAGGGGTGACAAGCGTGAACCGGAGACATAAATCGTGAAACTCATGCTGAGCGCGGAAGATTGCAATCTAAATCGATTTAATTAAATCTCAGCGCCTGGAGGAAGCAACCTGATGAACGATTTGTCTTCGCCGGCGGAAGCCAAGACCCGACGTGCTTTCATCACACCGCAGCGGATCGGCGTATCGCTGCTGTTTCTGATGAACGGCTTCATGATCGGTGCCTGGGCGCCAAAGATCCCGGAATTTGCGGCACGTCTGGAGCTGAGCGAAAAGTCGCTCGGCGTGATGATCCTGATCTTCGGGCTAGGCTCCATCGTGATGATGCCGATCGCCGGCAGCCAGATCGCGAGGTTCGGCTCCAGCATCGTCTCAAAGGTCACCGCAGTCCTTTTGACGCCGACGCTTCTTCTCCTGTCGCTGATCGGCAGCGTCTGGAGCGGAGCGGTTGCGTTGTTTCTGTTCGGCGGCCTGATCGGCGCGATGGATGTGGCAATGAATGCCAATGCCGTTGCGACTGAGAAAGGCATGCGCCGCGCGATCATGTCATCCTGCCACGCGTTCTGGAGCCTCGGCGGCCTGCTCGGCGCCTCGACCGGTGGCTTTCTTCTCGAACGGATCGGCGTTCTTCCGCATGCGCTTTTCGTAACCGTCGTCGCCGCCGTCATGATCGCCGTCGCCTGGAAAATGGTGCTTCAGGATGCGCCGCATCCGGAGGAGAGGGCGGCCGGGGCCGGACGCCGCCTGCCGTCGTCACCGCTTCCCTGGCTGCTCGGAATCATGGCGCTGTTCTGCATGATCCCCGAGGGATCCATTCTTGATTGGGGCGCGCTTTACATGCGCAACGAGCTGTCGGCCTCGCTGACGCTGTCCGGCTTCGCCTTTGCGGCTTTCTCCTTCACGATGGCGGCGATGCGTTTTGCCGGCGATCTCATCCGCGACCGGTTCGGTGCCGTCAATACGCTTAGGGTCTGCGGCGTCATCGCCATGCTGGGCATGCTGACGATCGGTTTTGCGACCAGTTCGACGATGGCCATTGCAGGCTTTGCTATCGCCGGCATCGGCATTTCGAACATCGTGCCGATCCTGTTTTCCGCGGCCGGCAATCTGCCGGGCATGGCAGCGGGCGTCAGTTTGTCCGTGGTCACCACGATGGGCTATTCCGGAATTCTCGTTGCACCTTCGGCAATCGGCTTTATCGCTGAGCATACGGGACTTGGCAGCATTTTCGCGGGATTGTCGGTGCTGATCCTGGTGACGCTGCTTCTCTCGAACCTTGCAAGGCATGCGGACGGCGCGCATCACTGACCCAACTATTCATGGCCGCTGGTTGACAAGCCGGCGGTCATACGCCACCTGAAAGACGGTTTATGCCCCCAGTTAGCCCCAGGGCAAAGGCAACGAGACGATCCCATGAACGCACCGATTGAATATGACCCGAAGCCCCGCCGCGCCACGGTTGCCGTCGATGTCGGCGGTGTGATCGTCGGTGGTGGTGCGCCCGTCGTCGTCCAGTCGATGACCAATACCGATACGGCTGATGTGGATGCGACCGTTGCGCAGGTTGCGGCGCTCTACAAGGCAGGCTCCGAGATCGTCCGCATCACCGTCGATCGCGACGAGAGCGCTGCCGCCGTGCCGAAGGTGCGCGAGCGTCTGCTGCGCCTCGGCCTCGACGTGCCGTTGATCGGCGATTTCCATTATATCGGCCACAAGCTGCTGGCCGATCATCCGGCCTGCGCCGAGGCGCTCGCAAAATACCGCATCAACCCGGGCAATGTCGGTTTCAAGGACAAGAAGGACAAGCAGTTCGGCGACATCATCGAGATGGCGATCCGTTACGACAAGCCTGTTCGCATCGGCGTCAACTGGGGTTCGCTCGACCAGGATCTTCTGACGACGCTGATGGACCGCAATTCCGAAGCCGGTTCGCCGCTGTCTGCCCGCCAGGTCATGCATGAGGCGATCGTCCAGTCGGCGCTGATTTCGGCCGAGCTTGCTGAAAGCATCGGCCTGCCGCGCAACCGGATCATTCTGTCCGCAAAAGTCAGCCAGGTGCAGGATCTGATCGCCTGCTATTCGATGCTGGCCGAGCGCTCCAACCATGCGCTGCATCTGGGCCTGACAGAGGCCGGCATGGGCACCAAGGGCATCGTCGCCTCGTCGGCCGCCATGGGCTATGTCCTGCAGCACGGCATCGGCGATACGATCCGGGTGTCGCTGACGCCGGAACCGAATGGTGACCGCACCCGCGAAGTGCAGGTTGCGCAGGAAATCCTGCAGGTCATGGGGTTCCGCCAGTTCATTCCGGTGGTTGCCGCTTGTCCCGGCTGCGGGCGCACCACGTCGACGGTGTTCCAGGAGCTGGCCCAGAACATCCAGAACGATATCCGCAAGAACATGCCGATCTGGCGCGAAAAGTATCCGGGCGTCGAGGCGCTGAACGTCGCCGTCATGGGCTGCATCGTCAACGGCCCCGGCGAAAGCAAGCATGCCGATATCGGCATCTCGCTGCCCGGCACTGGCGAGACGCCTGCCGCCCCGATCTTTATCGACGGTCAGAAGGCGATGACGCTGCGCGGCCCCAATATCGCTCAGGATTTCGAAAAGCTGGTGATCGATTACATCGAGAACCGCTTCGGCCAGAAAACCGCCGCCGAGTAAGCGTCATTCCCGGATAGGGATAATTCCTTATCCCGGCTGCCGCTGCCTCTCCTCGCTATTGCCGTATTTCATGGTAAATGAGAGGTACTACGGACGACGGGGAAACTGATTCATATGTTGAAAAAAATTGCTATCGTCGCAGCTTGCGCGACGTATCTCTCTGCCTGCACGACGACCGATCCCTATACGGGTCAGCAGAAAATGTCGAACACGGCTGGTGGCGCTGCCATCGGTGCCGGTCTCGGCGCGGTCGGCGGTCTGTTGATCGGCGGCGGCAACAAGGGCCGCAATGCGCTGATCGGCGCTGCGATCGGTGGCCTCGCCGGTGGCGCCATCGGCAATTACATGGACCGCCAGGAAGCCGAACTGCGCCAGCAGCTGCAGGGAACCGGCGTATCGGTGACCCGCAACGGCGACCGCATCATTCTAAACATGCCGTCGAACATCACCTTTGCCACCGATCAGGATCAGGTGATCCCGCCGTTCTATGCCACGCTCGATTCGGTTGCGATCGTGCTCAACAAGTTCGGCAAGACCTATATCGACGTCAACGGTCACACGGATTCGACCGGCAGCCTGCAGCACAACCAGGCGCTTTCGGAACGCCGTGCCGTCTCGGTCGCCAACTATCTCGGTGGTCGCGGCGTCGATCAGCGCCGTGTCTCGACCATGGGCTACGGCCCGTCGCAGCCGGTCGCTTCCAACGCCTCGCCGGATGGTCGCGCCCAGAACCGCCGCGTCGAAGTCGCGATCGCGCCGATCGAGCAGGGCTGAGTTCGGACAGATGTCGACGAGCCGGTCAGATCCGGCTCGTCAGCAGTTTCACGCCGGCAATGCTGTAGAACACCGCCATGGTGCCTTCGATCCAGCGCCGGGCGGCCTTGTAGGCGCGAAGCGCGTGGCGGGTCGAAAACAGAACCGCATATCCGGTGAAGATGACCAGGCTTGAGGTCGAGCAGATGCCGACGATCAGCATGATCGCCGAAGGTGGTGCATCCGCGGGCAGGCCGAGCGAAATGATCGCCAGCCAGCCGAAGATCGCCTTCGGATTGGTGACGCGGATGGCATAGCCGCGCAGCCAGAGTTGCCTTGCCGTATAGGACGTCCTGCTCTCGCTCGATGCGGTCTCGATATCCGGGGTCCGCGCCGAGCGGTATGCCTTCCAGGCAAGATAGATCAGATAGAGCCCGCCGAGAACCTTCATGATTTCGAGCGCGATCGCGTAGCTGCGCAGGACTGCGGCAAGCCCGAGTGCGGCAGCGCAGGCCCAGGTCAGCGAGCCGCAGAAGACGCCGAGTGCCAGGATCACCCCGTTGCGACGGCCATGCGAAATCGCCATCCCGATAATGGCGAAATTGGCAGGTCCGGGGCTGAGGACGGCAATGAGATAGGCGAGATAGGCTGGCCAGATATAGGGCAGGTAGGCGAATACATCCGGCATGCTTTACTCCTCGGGGTTGATCCGGGAGGCTTGCCACCGTCCGGGATCGTCAGTTCTGGCGGCTGGCGATAAAGCGTGCCGTCTGCTGCAGAATAAATGCCTTTTCGCCGTAGGGCGCAAGCAGGTCGACAGCCTCGGCTGTCAGCGCATCGAGCTTCTCTTCCGCCCAGCCTGTGCCATGCATGGCAACCAGCGTGCCCTTGCCTCGGGCAGCGTCCTTGCCGGTCGCCTTGCCCATGGTCTCGGCATCGGAGGTGATGTCGAGAAGATCGTCGGCAAGCTGGAAAGCAAGCCCGATGACCTGGCCGAATTTTCTGAGGCGCTGACGATGTTCCTGATCCGCGCCCGCGATGATGGCGCCTGCCTCGCAGGCGAAGCGGATCAGCGCACCGGTCTTCATCGCCTGAAGCGTGGTAATCCCTGCCTCGTCCGGTGCTGATTTTTCCGCAGCCAGATCGAGCGCCTGGCCACCCACCATGCCGCCGGAACCGGCGGCGCGGGCAAGGGCCAGAACAAGTTCCGTCTTTGCCCGGTCCGGCAGGGCTGTTTCAGGCGCTGCGATGATGTCGAAGGCGTAGGTCAGCAGGCTGTCGCCGGCAAGGATCGCGGTCGCCTCGTCGAATGCCCTGTGGACCGTCGGCTGACCACGGCGAAGGTCGTCGTCGTCCATGGCCGGCAGGTCGTCGTGGATCAGCGAATAACAGTGGAGACATTCGAGAGCCGCGCCGACGCGCATGGCGGCCTGTTCGTTCCCACCAAGCAGAAGCGCGCTTTCGCGCAGCAGGAACGGTCGCAGGCGCTTTCCGCCATTCAGCGAACCATGGCGCATCGCGGCCATCAGATGGGCCGGGCGCGTGACTTCGTCGGGCAACGTTTGATCCGAAAGAAGCGACACAAGCAGCGCCTCGGTGGCGACTGCGCTGTCTTTCAACCGGCTTTCGAATGCAAGATCGGTCGTGTTCATGCCGGGCTGTTTGGCATGGGGCGACGATACAGGCAATGTCGATTTACCAGCATTGCCGAAGTTTCAGCCGGTGGACTGGCCTTCGAAAGCGCCACCGGCTATGAAACTTTAAACGGGCGGGTAGAAGCACCTTGGATATCGCACCTGAACAGCATGCCGAAGAAGACGAACCCGTGAGGCCCGCACGACGGTTTCGCCTGCCTAACACCACGTGGCTCCGGCGCGTCATCCTGTTCGTCATTGCGCTGGTGGTGCTGCCCTATCTTCTCATCCCGGTCTATGCGCTGCCATTCACGCGGCCGGTGTCCACCCTCATGCTGTCGGAACTGTTTCTTCTGCGCGGGTATGACCGCCAGTGGGTTGATATCGAGGACATCTCGCCCAATCTCGTGCGGGCCGTGATGATGTCGGAGGACGGCCAGTTCTGTTTCCACGGCGGCGTCGACTGGCGCCAGATGCGCGGCGTCGTGCAGGATGCACTGGACGGCGAGGCAACGCGTGGCGCGAGCACCATTCCGATGCAGACGGCCAAGAACCTGTTTCTATGGAACGGCCGCTCCTTCATCCGTAAAGGGCTGGAACTGCCGCTGGCGCTGGCTGAGGATTTCATTTGGCCGAAATGGCGGTTGATGGAAATCTATCTCAACGTCGCAGAATGGGGACCTGGTATCTACGGGGCTGAAGCGGCGGCGCAGTATCATTTCAAGGTGCCAGCTGCCAAGCTGAGTGCCCGTCAGGCCGCGTTGCTCGCCGTCGCACTTCCCAATCCGCACACGCGGGTCGCCAGCAAGCCCGGCCGCGGAATGCAGCGGCTGGCCGGTGTTGTGGAACGGCGCGCGCGCGCATCCAGCGATTACATCAAATGCATTTATGGGTGACGTCAAAACTAAGCGTTAAACGTCCCTCATGTCATCTGTCAGTATCGACGCTGGCTTAAGAGCGGATCGAGCACGCTTTGTGAGTGCGTTTACGCAGAAAGTGGACCGCCGATGGATGCCAGACTGATTTCGCCCGATCTCCTCAGATACTCGGCGACGCACAATCCAAAACCGCCGCCGCGGCTTGGAACGCGTTACGCACGGCGAGGCGGCTTTCTGCCCGAGCCCGGCAACACGATCGTCTGCCATGTGGAAAAAGAATCGAAAACGCAGGCGCTGCTTGTCGCGGCACGTGCGCGCTATCTCGACATGCCGGAAGCCGAGCGTTTTCTCTTCACGCCGATCACCAGTTTGCACATGACGCTGTTCCAGGGTGTCATCGAGTATCGCCGCAAGCCTCGCTTCTGGCCGGACGATATGCCGCTCGAGACGCCAATCGAGGATATGACGGAAATCATGGCCGCGCGGCTCGAAGGTTTCTCGACGCTGGATCCGTTCCAGGTCACCGTGAAAAGCGCCAAGCCGTCGGGTCTCGTGGTCGAGGGGAAGTCCGAGCATGACCGCAAGGCGATGAAGGCCTGGCGCGATGCGCTGGCGCGGCTCCTCGGCTATCGCCATCCGGATCACGACGACTATGCCTTCCACATTACCTTTGCCTATGTGATCGAGCGCCTGTCGGATGCAGCGCTGCCGGCCTGGCAGTTGATGCTCGACGAGGTGACCGCTGAGATCCAGCGCGCGGCCCCGGTGCTTCAATTGCGTCCGCCGGCATTCTGCTCGTTCGAGGACATGAACCATTTCCACGAACTGATGATTTTCGATTCCGAGACCTGATGGAAACCGCGCCGATGGAAAAACTCGTCCTCTATATTGCAAATAAGAACTATTCGTCCTGGTCCTTCCGGCCGTGGATTGCGCTCACAGCTGCCGGCGTTCCTTTCGAGGAAGTGCTGATCCCGTTCGATTATCCGGCAGGCAATCCACGCTACAAGACGATCTCGCCCAATGCCCAGGTGCCGGTGCTGCATCATGGCGACGTGCGCGTCTGGCAGTCGCTGTCGATCATCGAATACGCAGCCGAGCTGTTTCCGGAGAGCGGGCTCTGGCCGACATCCTCTGCGGATCGTGCCGTCGCCCGTTCCATCTCGATGGAGATGCTCTCGGGCTTTCGCGCGCTGCGCAATGCCTGCCCGATGAATTTTCGCCGGCCGAAGCGGCGTATCGAGCTTGCCGATGGGGTGATGGAAGACGTCGCGCGCATCTCCACGATCTGGCGGGAACTGCGGGCAAAATCCGGCGGTCCGTTCCTGTTTGGCGAGTTTACCGCAGCGGACGCGATGTTCGCACCGGTCGTCAATCGCTTTGCGGTCTATGATCTGGTAGACGACGCCGACACGCTTGCGTATATGGAGGCAATGACGTCGCATCCGGCCTGGGTTTCATGGCAGGAAGCGGCCCTTCAGGAGACAGCAATCGTCGAAGAAGACGAGGCCTGAGGTGTTTCGGCGTGGTTTGCGAAAAAATCCCGCCAATATCCCTGCAGGGACTGGTCAAGTACCCGGTTGGCATGTATAAGCGCGCCAAATTTCCGAGATCGAGACATGGAATGTTCGGCCTCAGTTCCGGCCGGAAATCCCTGTTTTGCACGAAGTGGAGTAACGAAAATGGCTGTACCTAAAAGAAAAACGAGCCCGTCGAAGCGCGGTATGCGCCGCTCTGCTGACGCTCTCAAGACCCCGACATTCGTCGAGGACAAGAACTCCGGCGAACTGCGCCGTCCGCACCATATCGATCTCAAGACCGGTATGTACCGCGGCCGTCAGGTTCTGACGCCGAAGGAAAGCGCGTAAGCTTTTCTGATGATTGCTTGAAAGGCCGGCTTTGCCGGCCTTTTTTGTTAGGCGCTCGGTAAGGCGCGCTTCTTCCCGCAGGAGGTGCCGTTCAGGTGCTCATGCTGTCGAGACGACCCTGAAGCGCGCGGAGCTGCTCCTTCAGTTCGTCGATGTCCTTGGCTTCCGCCTTCTTGCCCGATGGTGGGGCGGACTGGTGCTGAGGCGGCGTCGCGGCACCGGCAAAGGGCGTGAACATCTGCATGGCCTGACGGAACATGTCCGTATTGCGCCGCACCTGTTCTTCCATCATCTGCATCGGAAGGTGCAGGTTCTTGGCGATCGGCGTGTCACCGAACGCACTCGTCATCTGCTCGCGCATCTGCACCTGCTGGTCCGAAAACGTCTTCATCGAATGTTCGAGGAAGGTCGGCACCACCATCTGCATCTGGTCGCCGTAGTAGGAAATCAGCTGTCGCAGGAAGGACACCGGCAGAAGCGTGTTTCCCGTCTTGGACTCCTGCTCGAAAATGATCTGGGTCAGAACCGAGTGCGTGATGTCCTCGCCCGTCTTGGCATCCTGAACCGTAAATACCTCGCCCTTCTTGACCATTTTCGCCAAGTCTTCGAGCGTCACGTATGTGCTTGTTCCGGTGTTGTAGAGACGCCGGTTAGCGTATTTCTTGATCGTCACGTCACCTTCGGTCTTTGCCATGATTTCCCTCCACTTCGCCATTCGCGCGATTATTAGTGCTTGGCATCTTCTCCCGCCTCGAATGTAAGCTTAAATTGGCGCAACTGACAATCGATTTGTGCGCCGCGATGGATCACCATGCTGCGCAGCAAATCGATGAAAAACCGGGTGTTTCGGGCGAAAACCGGGCGTTTGACAGGGCGCTCAGGCTTTGCCAGTCTCGGTGCCAAGAAACGGAAAGAGGAGACATCATGTCCAATCCATCCATCGTTATCGCAGCCGCAGCACGAACGGCCGTCGGCTCCTTCAACGGCGCATTTGCGAACGTCCCCGCACACGAACTTGGCGGCGCGGTAATCAAGGAGGTGCTGGCGCGCGGTGGCGTGGAGGCGGGGGAAGTGGACGAGGTCATCATGGGGCAGGTCCTGCCTGCCGGCGAGGGACAGAACCCCGCACGTCAGGCGGCGATGAAGGCCGGGGTGCCGCAGGAGGCGACGGCCTGGGGCGTCAACCAGCTCTGCGGTTCCGGTCTTCGTGCGGTCGCACTGGGCATGCAGCAGATCGCGCTCGGCGATGCCAAGATCATCGTCGCCGGTGGACAGGAATCCATGTCGATGGCACCGCATTGCGCGCACTTACGCGGCGGCGTGAAGATGGGTGATTTCAAGATGATCGATACGATGATCAAGGATGGCTTGACCGACGCGTTCTACGGCTATCACATGGGCATCACCGCTGAAAACATCGCCCGACAGTGGCAGTTGTCGCGCGAGGAACAGGATCAGTTCGCGGTGTCCTCGCAAAACAAAGCGGAGGCAGCGCAGGTTGCTGGCCGCTTCAGGGACGAGATCGTTCCCTTCCTGATCCAGACCCGCAAGGGCGAGTTGCGCGTCGAGAACGACGAATACATCCGTGCCGGTGCGACTTTGGAGGGGATGGCGAAGCTTCGGCCGGCCTTCGACAAGGAAGGCACAGTGACTGCCGCCAACGCATCCGGCCTTAACGATGGCGCCGCCGCAGCGTTGCTGATGACGGAGGAAGAAGCCGGTCGTCGTGGCATTGCGCCGCTGGCGCGCATCGTCTCCTGGGCCACTGCTGGCGTCGATCCGCAGATCATGGGAACCGGGCCCATCCCGGCTTCGCGTCGCGCGCTGGAAAAAGCCGGTTGGAAAATCGGCGATGTCGACCTGATCGAAGCGAATGAGGCGTTTGCCGCACAGTCCTGCGCGGTCACGCGGGATCTGGGCCTCGATCCGTCGCTCGTCAACGTCAACGGCGGAGCGATCGCCATTGGTCACCCGATCGGTGCGTCGGGTGCGCGAATTCTCAATACGCTGCTGTTCGAAATGAAGCGCCGTGGCGCGAAAAAGGGGCTTGCGACGCTCTGCATCGGGGGTGGTATGGGCGTCGCCATGTGTCTGGAAGCGCTCTAGCACTGGGTGGCAGCTGCCCACGTTATCGGCGTGAGCAGCTCCGTTACGCTGACGGCGGCGACGGTATGAAAGGAAGTTTACATGGCGCGTATCGCGTTGATTTCAGGAGGCACGCGCGGCATCGGGGCTGCGATCAGCACTGCCATGAAAGCGGCAGGCTATTCGGTCGCCGCAAATTTTGCGGGCAATACCGAAAAGGCCGCTGAGTTTCACGCGGCGACGGGCATTCCGGTGTTCCAGTGGGACGTGTCGGATTACGATGCCTGCGTGAAGGGCATCGCTGAAGTCGAAACGCAGCTCGGGCCGATCGACGTCCTCGTCAACAATGCCGGCATCACCCGCGACGGCATGTTTCACAAGATCACGCCGCAGCAGTGGAAGGAGGTCATTGATACCAACCTTTCCGGCCTGTTCAACATGACCCATCCGGTGTGGCCCGGCATGCGCGAGCGCGGATTCGGCCGCATCATCAACATCTCCTCGATCAATGGCCAGAGGGGCCAGATGGGGCAGGTGAACTATTCCGCCGCCAAGGCGGGCGATCTCGGCTTCACCAAGGCGCTGGCTCAAGAGGGGGCCTCGAAGAACATCACCGTCAATGCGATCTGCCCCGGCTATATCGGAACCGACATGGTGCGTGCCATCCCGCAAAAGGTGATGGACGAAAAGATCATCCCGCAGATACCTGTCGGACGGTTGGGAGAGCCGGAAGAAATCGCCCGCTGCGTGCTGTTTCTAGCCTCTGAAGAAGCCGGATTCATTACCGGCTCGACGCTCAGCGCAAATGGCGGTCAGTATTTCGCCGGGTAAGCGGATACAAAAAAACCGGCGCCCATGGGACGCCGGTTTCTATACTGCGACTAAACGCAGGACTTAGCGGCAACGCGCTTCGTATGTACGGCCATAACGGTCGCGATAGACGCAGTAACCGTTGCGCTTCTGCGATTCGCCGATAGCAGCGCCAACCAGACCGCCGCCGACAGCGCCGACTGCAGCGCCACCCCAGCTGTTGGTCACAGCGCCACCGATAACGGCGCCTGAAGCAGCACCGATTGCAGTGCCCTTTTCAGTGGATGTGCAGGATGCCAGCATTCCGACGAGAGCGCCGACGAGCAAAACTTTTTTCATGTCACTTTCCTTCCCTTGGTAACGTGCGGCTTCGCCGCTTTTAGATCCTGCCCATCAGCAGGAGGATGATGATAATCAGCACAACGAGGCCGAGACCGCCGGACGGACCATAACCCCAGTTCCGGCTGTGCCCCCAATTCGGCAGCGCGCCGATCAAAAGCAAAATCAGTACGATAAGTAGGATGGTTCCGAGCATAGGCTTGTACTCCGCTGACCTCCCGGCTCGACATGTCCGGTTGGGATTGCCGAGAAAACGTAGCATGGGAACTTTTGTTCCACTCACCACTAGCTCGCCCGTGAAGTGTGGTTAACGGGTTACACTTTGGCCATGCGTCGGAAAGCCGGGTAATGTTCGAAACAGATCGAGAACGCTCCGGAATCCGCAATCGTCGCCGATTCGTTCACGTTTGTTCGAACGAAACTGGCGTGCGTATCGTACACATGTTGATCCTGGAAATCGTGGTCTCGCCTTGTCGAGGACAACATATCGGCTTGCGTTTATCGTCGAGCATGGCCATCTGATACTGCGATTGCGTTTCCGTGGAGGATCGCATCGGCGGATAAGCAGGAACTGGCTTTGCATTCTCAGCCCATGATTCTCAGCGGCCGCGGCGTCACGGCCGTGCTAGGCCCCACCAATACCGGCAAGACCCATTATGCCATCGAGCGCATGGTTGCGCACGGTTCCGGCGTCATCGGTCTGCCCCTTCGCCTGCTTGCACGCGAGGTCTATACGCGTGTCGTGGAGAAGGTCGGTTATCACAATGTCGCGCTGATCACGGGCGAGGAAAAGATCACGCCGCATATGGCGCGCTTTTCCGTCTGCACCGTCGAGGCGATGCCGCGCGAGACAAAGGCCGCCTTCGTCGCTATCGACGAGGTACAGCTGGCCGGCGATCTCGAGCGCGGGCACATCTTCACCGACCGCATCCTGCATCTTCGCGGACGCGAGGAGACGTTGCTGCTCGGTGCCGGCACCATGCGGCCGATCCTCGAACGGCTGCTTCCCGGGATCACCGTGGTCGAACGGCCGCGCCTCTCGCAGTTGTTTTATGCCGGTCAGAAAAAGATCACCCGCCTGCCGCAGCGTTCCGCGATCGTCGCCTTCTCTGCGGAAGAGGTCTATGCGATCGCCGAACTGATCCGCCGCCAGCGCGGTGGTGCGGCTGTCGTGCTTGGCGCCTTGAGCCCGCGCACCCGCAATGCACAGGTCGCTCTCTATCAGGAAGGCGATGTGGAATATCTCGTCGCAACCGATGCGATCGGCATGGGCCTCAATCTCGATGTGGATCACGTTGCCTTCGCTCAGGATCGCAAGTTCGACGGCTATCAGTTCCGCAATCTCAATCCGTCCGAAATGGCGCAGATTGCCGGGCGTGCGGGCCGCCACCTGCGTGACGGAACCTTTGGTGTCACCGGGCAGGTCCAGCCGTTCGACGACGAACTGGTCGAGCGGATCGAGGGTCATCATTTCGAGCCGGTGAAAGTGCTGCAGTGGCGCACGAAAAGCGTCGACTATTCCTCGCTTGCCGCTCTGCGTGCCAGTCTCGACCGGCCGCCGACCGTGGCGGGGCTTGCCCGCGCGCTGCCGGCAATCGATATCCAGGCGCTCGACTATCTGTCGCGCTACGCAGAAATCCGCGATACGGCGACAACGCCGGAGCGGGTGGAAAAATTGTGGGAGGCCTGCGCTCTGCCGGACTATCGGCGGATTGCCCCTGCGCAACACGCAGACCTCATTTCGACTCTTTTCTCGGATCTTGTGCGCTTCGGCACGGTGAACGAGCAATTCATGGCAGAACAGGTTCGCCGCGCCGACCGGACCGACGGAGAAATCGACACCCTGTCGGCCCGAATCGCGCAGATTCGTACCTGGACCTATGTTTCGAACCGCCCTGGCTGGCTTGCCGATCCGACACACTGGCAAGAAAAGACACGGGAAATCGAGGATAGGTTGTCGGACGCGTTACATGAACGGTTGACGAAACGCTTTGTTGATCGCAGGACATCTGTGCTCATGAAGCGCCTAAGAGAGAATGCGATGCTGGAAGCTGAAATCAGTGTGAATGGGGATGTCTTCGTCGAAGGCCATCATGTGGGGCAATTGGCTGGATTCCGATTCACGCCTATAGCCGGCACGGAGGGTCCAGATGCGAAGGCCGTCCAGGGTGCCGCGCAAAAGGCGCTTGCGCTGGAGTTCGAGGCACGCGCCGCGCGGCTTTATGCATCCGGCAACAACGACCTTGCTGTCGGCTCGGACGGTTCCGTGCGCTGGCTCGGCGAACCTGTCGGCCGGCTTGCGTCAAGCGACCATATCATGCGCCCGCGCCTGATCCTGCTTGCCGACGAGCAGTTGACCGGCAATGCCCGCGAACACGTCGTTGCGCGCATCGAGCGTTTCGTGAACCATCACATTGCGACCGTGCTGAAGCCGCTGGACGATCTGTCGCGCGCTGAAGACCTGCAGGGTCTCGCCAAGGGCCTGGCCTTCCAGCTGGTCGAAAACCTCGGCGTCATGTTCCGGCGCGATGTTGCCGAAGACGTGAAGACGCTCGATCAGGATGCGCGCGCTTCGATGCGCCGCTACGGCATCCGCTTCGGCGCCTACCATGTGTTCATGCCGGCGCTGCTGAAGCCTGCTCCGGCCGAGCTTATCACGCTTCTCTGGGCGCTGAAGAACGACGGCATCGACAAGCCGGGTTACGGCGATCTCATTCCGGCGCTTGCTGCCGGCCGCACATCGGTCGTCGCGGATCCTGCTTTCGAGCGTACCTTCTACAAGCTCGCCGGTTTCCGCTTCCTCGGCAAGCGTGCCGTTCGTATCGACATTCTCGAGCGTCTGGCCGATCTCATCCGTCCGCTGCTGCAGTGGAAGCCGGGCTCCAGCCCGCGTCCAGAAGGCGCCTATGACGGTCGCCGCTTCGTGACGACGACAGCCATGCTGTCGATCCTCGGCGCAACGCCTGACGATATGGAAGAAATTCTGAAAGGCCTCGGCTATCGCGCCGATGCCGTGAAGCCTGAAGAGGCGCAGGCATTCCTGGCTGGCCAGGAGCCAGCTGCGGCTGCCCCTGCCACGCCAACGGCTGCAGCAGACGAGGCCGCACCGACTGCCGAAGGCGATCAGGGCGAAGAAACTGAAGCAACCGAAGCTTCCGCTGAGGTTGTGGCGCCTGCTGAGGCTGCTGCTCCTGCAGAAGACGCTGCGAGTGAAGAAGCTGCAGCGCCTGACGTCGCCGCTTCCATGGAAGCTGAAACCGTTGAGGCACCTGCAACGGCCGAGCCGGACGCTCAGGCCGAGACAGCCGCCTCGACTCAATCTGCCGCTGCCGTCGAACCCGAAGAAGCAAAGCCTGTTCTCCTGTGGCGCCCGGGTGGCGGTCGCGAGAACAGCCAGCGCCAGGGTGGTCGGCCACAGCAGGGTGATCGCCGTGGTAACGGCCAGGGTCAGCGCAATGCCGGTGCTGCCTCAGCAGGCCGCACCCAGGAAGCCCGCCCCCAGGGCGAAGCCGCTCCCAAGGAAGGCCGTCGCGATGGTCGTCGGGATGGCGAGCGCCGTGACGGTGGTCGTCCAAACCGCGACAACAACAACCGTCGGCCTGAAAACCGGGGCGATCGTCCCGAGCGCGGAGATCGTAACGATCGTCCGGACCGTAACAAGGGACCGCAGCCCGCTCGCTTTGAGGCCAAGCCACCGCGCAAGGAAAAGCCGATCGATCCGGATTCGCCCTTTGCCAAGCTTGCTGCTCTCAAGGAGCAGATGAAGAAGTAGGCGCATGGTTGAAAAAGAGCTGCATGCAGGTTCGCGACAGCGCATCGACAAGTGGCTCTTTTTCGCGCGCATGGCAAAGTCACGCTCCATCGCGCAGTCGCTGATCCAGTCCAACTGCATCCGGATCAACGGCGCGCTGGTGTCTCAGCCAAGCTATCAGGTCAAGACCGGGGACCGCCTCGACATCAAGCTGGAACGGCGCGATGTCGTTCTGGTCGTCAAGTCCGGGGGTGATCGGCGCGGACCGTTCGAAGAGGCGCGGCTTCTCTACGAAGATCTGACGCCGCCTCCGGAGGAACGCCAGAAGTTGACGGCGTTCGAGCAGGCGCAACGCCTGCCGGGCTCCGGGCGTCCGACGAAGAAGGAAAGGCGTGAGACCGAACGCCTGTTTCCCGAAGCGGGCGAAAACTAGGTTTAGAAAATCCGCCCCCAAGACCCGGTTTTTACGCACGGTTTATTCTTGCGCAGTTGCAGCAAAGGCATTAGGTGACACTCGAAAAGCATGACTTCCTTTAGTGCTGAAGTCTGCCGGCTTTTCGCCTGCCGCACCTTTCGTCGGCAGCGTGCCGCAATCTGCGATATTCGGAGTTTCGCATGACATTCGTCGTGACAGACAATTGCATCCGCTGCAAATACACAGACTGTGTCGAAGTGTGCCCGGTCGATTGCTTCTACGAAGGTGAGAACTTTCTGGTCATTCACCCGGACGAATGCATCGATTGCGGCGTCTGCGAGCCTGAATGTCCGGCTGAGGCCATCAAGCCTGACACGGAACCAGGTCTCGACAAGTGGCTGAAGGTGAACTCCGACTTCGCGCAGATCTGGCCGAACATTACCGTGAAGCGGGATCCGCTTCCGGAGGCCAAGGAAATGGACGGCGAAGAAGGCAAGTATGAAAAGTACTTCTCGGCAGAGCCAGGTTCCGGCGATTAAACCCGGATGGTGATGGTGCGCCCGTCACCCGCTCGAATCAGCTGTCTTTTGGTTGGGCACTGTCCGACTGTCACGCGGCTTGCAAGAATAAAAGCAAATTATTGATTTCCGCACTTTTTTGTGGTAGAGCTTACTCACTGTTCCACAAGGTGGCACTCGCGTGCCCGAAAAACATCACGAAAGAAACAGATCGCTCCCCGCGTTCCCCGTGACATTGCAACACTTTGATGTTGTCGTCGCCGTTTCGCGAGTTGGTCTGTTTTTGCGCGCGTTGTCGGATCAGTATGGAGTGACCCGACGGTTTCCCCCGTCTCATCCGGGCCTGACAGACCCGGTTTCCCCAGACCCGATAAAACGGGTGAGTCAAAGGGAGTTTGTGAATCGAATGACGACCCAACTGAAAAAGAATTCTCCCGCACGCCAGGGCTTTAGAACTGGTGAATCGATTGTTTATCCTGCGCATGGCGTCGGCACGATCACCTCTATCGAAGAACAGGAAGTCGCGGGCATGAAGCTCGAGCTTTTCGTGATCGATTTTGAAAAGGACAAAATGCGCCTGAAGGTTCCGGTCGCCAAGGCCTTGAGCATCGGCATGCGCAAGCTCTCCGAGACGGATTTCGTCGAACGTGCATTGAAGGTGGTTCAGGGCAAGGCCCGCGTGAAGCGCACGATGTGGTCGCGTCGCGCACAGGAATATGATGCCAAGATCAATTCCGGTGATCTGATTTCCATTGCAGAAGTGGTGCGCGATCTGTTCCGCGCCGAAAACCAGCCCGAGCAGTCTTATTCCGAGCGTCAGCTGTATGAAGCGGCGCTGGAT
Organism: Neorhizobium sp. DAR64872/K0K18; assembly: GCF_050500175.1. NCBI lineage: Bacteria > Pseudomonadati > Pseudomonadota > Alphaproteobacteria > Hyphomicrobiales > Rhizobiaceae > Neorhizobium > Neorhizobium sp. DAR64872/K0K18. Next base: position 3,230,820 of record NZ_CP191446.1, on the reverse strand, counting down.
CGCATGGCGCGCGAAATTGCCGCCGTCAACAAGATGTCCGATACGGAAGCTGTTCGCCTGATCGAGGTCAACCTTGCCAAGGGTCCTAAGCGCGGCAAGACAGTTGAGGAAGATGAAGCTCAGGAAGAAGAAGCAGCCTGATTTTGTCTCTGAAAGACAACACCAAAAACCCGGCCTAGTGCCGGGTTTTTTGTTGGAACCTTTACAACACAAGCGCGTTAACCCGCCGGAACGGCGAATTTAATGCTGCATCGTGCTGCGTGTTCTCCGTCCTAACCAATAGCGGGGCGATTGCCTAACCGGTCCAAGACCTCCGCGAGACACTTGAGGGACATCGGCAGAAATTCGCAAAAATCAAGGCTGGAATATCGGTAATCCCGCAATTCAGCGTTTTTTTTGGTTTTGCCCTTTGTCGATCACGGCACCACGGAGAACACTATGACAGCCATGTCCGCAGACCGCACAATGATCAAGATAGCGATGTCGGCTCCGTATCTCGCCCGCGAGGAAGAGCGTGATCTGGCAATCCGTTGGAAAGACCGCCAGGATCAGGGTGCTCGAAACCAGATTGCACTCGCCCACATGCGTCTCGTCATCGCGATGGCGTCGAAATTCCGTGGGTTCGGTCTACCCATGAGCGATCTCGTTCAGGAAGGTTATGTGGGATTGCTCGAGGCTGCGGCAAGGTTCGAACCGGCCCGCGATGTCCGCTTTTCCACATACGCCAGCTGGTGGATCCGTGCCTCCATGCAGGACTATATCCTGCGCAACTGGTCGATCGTTCGCGGTGGTACGAGTTCAGCCCAGAAGGCGCTGTTCTTCAATCTGCGCCGCCTGCGCGCAAAACTTGCCCGCGGCGACTCCAACCTCACGGCCCAGGCCATCCATGAGGAAATTGCCGTCGCACTCGGCGTCAGCGTTTCCGACGTGCAGACAATGGATGCCCGTCTCTCCGGCAATGACTCGTCGCTCCAGGCTCCAACGATTTCCGGTGATGCCGACAGTGGCGAACGCCTCGACATGCTGGCCAGCGGCGAACCACTGCCGGACGAACAGGTCTCTGGGATGATTGACGGCGAGCGTCGTCTGAAATGGCTGCAGGGTGCCCTCACCAAGCTCAACGACCGCGAAAAGATGATCATCCGCGCCCGCAGGCTGACGGATGACGGTGCGACGCTGGAAGCGCTGGGTGCCAAGCTCGGAATTTCCAAGGAGCGTGTGCGGCAGATCGAAAGCCGCGCGATCGAGAAGCTGAAGTCGGCACTTGTCACCGCAAATCCGCAGATGGCGCTTGTGTCCTAAACACACTGTGCCCGCGCCGCTCTGGCGGTCGCGACATCTCGATACGATGCTTCAAAGCGCGCAGGCCCTTGAAACGGCCTCCGCGCTTTGAAGCTTTTATACAAGCCTCATTCGGAAATGATTTTGACCTTTTGGCCCGGTGACAATGTCGCGCCGACCGGAATGGCGTTGATCAGCTTGAACAGGTCCAGCTTGCGGTCGGTGCCCATCATCCGGCTTGACAGCGATGCCATCGTATCTTGCGGCCCGACGCTCACGACGCGGACGCGGAGCGGCTTCAGCGACGTGATTTCAGGCTGTGTCATGCGGCGGAAACTGTTGCGCAAGATCTGTGCGGTCGTGTCCAGAGCGGGACTGCCCTTCGGAACGGCCGTCAGGAACCGGAAGATCTGATCATTGACCTTGATCACGGTCACGTCGAAATCCCAGCGTTCGGCGGAGGCGCGTGCGGTCGCGGCCGGCAGGCCGTTGACGGTTGTCTCGCGCACGGTTTCCGGCTGAAGCCCTGCCACCCAGCCGCTGGTCAGATAGTTGGGCAAGCTGCTGGTGTCGCCAGCGGCGACGCCGTCGAAACGGATCGCGGTTTCGCCAGGTCCTGTCGCGAGAACCGCTTCCACCTTGTTGTCGATGCGGAAGTCCGGCGGAACGTCGAAGCGTATTCCAAGGCCCCCGTGCAGGAAGGTCTGGCCGCGGACATAACCCTCCTGGGGGCTGTCGCCATAGAGAAGACCATCGATGCCGGCGAGGAAATAGTCGCGACCCTTATCGCCAACGCCTTCCTGGCCGAAATTGCGGGCATGCCGGCGGGCCAGATCGACGCGCTGCGCGGAATTCGGGTGGCTGGACAGGAAGTCCAGGCTCTGGTCGCTGTCGGGATCGACCGCCGAATAGCGCGCATAGGCCGCCATCGAATCGAGGAAGCGCGCAGCGGCATAGGGGTCGTAGCCGGCTTCGCCCAGCATTCGCACACCGATCACGTCTGCCTGCAGTTCCTGCTGGCGGGAGAAGGCTGCCAGCCTCAGCTTGCCGCGGGCAAGCGCCTGCTTGCCAGCGATGTCGCTCGAGAGAACTTCGGCAACCACCCGACTAGCGATCACTTCGGCTTCTTCGCGCCGCTGGCGCTCAATACCGTGATTGGCGGTCACGTGGCCCATCTCGTGCGACAGCACGGCCGCAACTTCGGAAGCGTCGTTGGCGAGCGCCAGCAGTCCACGCGTGACGTAGAGATAGCCACCGGGGAGGGCGAAGGCATTGATCGCCGGGGAATTGAGGATGGTGATCCGGAAAGACTGGGTGGGATTTTCCGAAACGGCGGTCAGCGCACCGGCAATCCGGGCCACCAGCCGTTCGGTCTTGGCGTCACGATATTCGCCGCCGTAGCTTGCCACGATGCGGGGATGCTCGCGCGCACCCATCTGCGCCCGCGGATCGTTCTTTTGAACTTCGTCGACGATCTGAGGCGAGTCTGATGGAGAAACGTTCGGCGTATAGGCCTGGTCGAACACGGACTGACAGCCTGCGAGTGCTGCACCTGCGAGCAACACGACGGCAAAGCGTCTCCAACGGCGCGGTGCGCTGGTCTGCCCGGTCCTGCCGGGTGTCGCGTCCTCGCGTGTTTTGATCCGTGTCTTCTGCACCGTCAGTCCTGTTCACCTTCGCTTCGTACCGATTTTCGCATCGCATGCACAGATAAAAGAGATAGGTTCAGCCGGCGCGTTTGCAATTGACTTCTGATAAACCAAGGCGATGACATCGCCGCAAGACCAAATTGTGGCACTGCGATAACGTTGGTTTTCGCCTGTCTCTATTCGTGACGACGCTCCGTCGACTGGCCTCTAGCGGGCGTAAGGAATAGCCGTGTTTGCGGCGGAGTTCACGATCGTGCCATCGTCGACGGCGACCACCACATCGGCAAGCTTTTGAACCTCGGCGCGGTCGTGGCTGACGATCACCACCGTATTGCCGGTTTCGCGGTGCAGGTCCAGAAGCAGCGATGCCATCGAAGCCCTGAGTTCGGGATCAAGCGCCGCAAACGGCTCGTCCATCAGCAAAACGGGCCTCTTTCTCACCAGCACCCGCGCGAAGGCAGCGCGTTGCCTCTCGCCGCCGGACAGCGTTCCCGGTTTGCGTGTCTCGAAGCCTGAAAGCCCGACACGTTCGAGTGATTGCGATATTCTCGCCCTGTCCTCACGCGAAAGCTTCAGCGACGGATCGACACCGAGGCCGATATTGGTGACGAGGTCGAGATGGGCGAACAGATTGTTGTCCTGGAACACCAGCGAAATCGGCCGCTTTGAGGGGTGGGCGTGGGTCACGTCCTCGCCCGCGATCAGGATGCGGCCGGACTCCGGTATCTCGAAGCCTGCGATGAGGTTCAGCAGGGTCGATTTTCCCGATCCCGACGGCCCTGTCACGGCGGTAATCGCGCCGTCGGTCATGGCGATATCGAAGCTGAACCGTTTGGTGCCGAGTTGCAGCGCAGTCTTTTCCAGGCGGATGCCGTCAGCCATCGTATCCCTTTCGCCGGCTCAGACTTCCGAGGATCGTCAGCGCCAGACATATCATGCCCAAAAGCAGGGCAAGCCCGTCGGCGTCGTTGGTTCGGTAGCTCGACAGCCTGCTGTAGACGAGCCAGGGCAGGGTCGTCAGTTCCGTGGAGCCGAACAGTGCCACGGCTCCGAGATCGCCGAGCGAGAGCGCCATGGCAAACGACAGTGCCGTCAGGACAGGGCCGATCAGGAAGGGCAGGTCGATCCGCCGCAATCGCGAAAGGCCTGATACGCCGAGGCTCGCGGCCAGCCGTGCCGTCTGCCGCCGATGATCCTCGATCGAGGGTTCCAGCACCCGCATCACGAAGGGCAGCGCCATCAGCATGTTGATGGCCGCGACCAGTGCGGGGGCAAAACGCGAGACATCGCCAAACGGGCGAAGCAGCAGGAACCAGCCTGTCCCGATCACGACCGGCGGCACCAGCAGCACCAGCGACGACGTCGCACCCAGCATCGCCGCCAGTCCACGCGCCGGGATGCCGGGGTGGCGGAGATCCCTGATTGCAATGCGCGCATGAATGATCGCCAGAGCCACGCTGACGGCCAGGAGGCCTGACAAGAGCGCGATCGACAGGCTTGTATAGGCCGCGTTGAGGAAGGCGGGGCTTGAGGCCAGCCGCCAGAGATCGGCCTTGATGCCGGCTAGGAAGATCGAGGCAAGCGGCAGGACGAGAAACAGGGTCGCAGCGAGGATGGTCGAGCCGTCCCACAGCCTTGCGCCCCATGTGCGTCCATCGAAGCGGCGGGTGGCGCGGCCGGCGGTCACATGTGTGCCGTCGGGGGCGGGGAGAAACGCGAGGGCGGCGAGGATCAGGCCGGTTACCGCAATCTGCAGCACCGCCAATCCGATGGCGCGGGGCGGATCGAAATCGAAGCGCAGCGACTGGTAGATCGCTACTTCCAGTGTCGTTGCCGCCGGCCCGCCACCGAGGATGAGGACCAGCGTGAAACTGGTGGCGCATAGCATGAAGATCAGCCCGGCAATGCCTGGCACGACGCGGATTAGGGCCGGGCCTTCGATGAAACGGAAGATCGACAACGGCTTCATGCCGAGGCTTGAGGACAAAAGCCAGTATTCGGCCGGCTGCCGCTCAAGCGCCACGAGAAACAGCCGGGCGGCCAGCGGCAGGTTGAAGAACACGTGGGCCAGAAGAATGCCGGTCAGGCCGTAAATGCTGATCGGTTGCTCCAGCCCCAATGTCGATAGGAGGCCGTTCACCGCGCCCTGGCGGCCCCAGATGCCGATCAGACCCAGCGCCCCGATCAGAACCGGCAGGCCCATCGGCAGCGCCATCAGCCGCACGATCCAGACGCGGCCGATGAAATGTGGCCGTCTCGCCATTGACAGCGCTACGGGAAGGGCAAGGCATACGGAGAACAAGGTCGATAGCGCCGCTTGCCACAGCGTGAACTGCAGGATGCGGCCGGTATAGGCCGAGAACAATCGCCCCTGCGTTTCAGGGGCGTCCCAGGACAGCAGGGCCGAGACCGCGATGCCGACGAAAAGCGCGATCGCGACGAGGCTCAGCACCCCTCCGGAAATCCCCCGTCTTCGCTCGGCAGCGGTCAGCAGCATGCCCGGTTCAGCCGATCAGTTCATGCTCATGGCGTTGAGCCATTCGTCGATCCATGCCTGGCGGTTCTTCGCGACTTCGTCGGATCCCATCAGGAATGTCTTTTCCGGCATGACCAGCTTGCCGAAAGCGTCGGGCAGCGGCTGCGACGTCTTCGTCACCGGCATCATCCAGTTGGTAGTGGGGATCACGTCCTGAAAACCCTGCGACACCATGAATTTGAGGAAGTCACGGGCGAGATCCTTGTCACGGGCGCCCTTCAGCATGCCGGCCACTTCGATCTGAACGTAATGTCCTTCGGAAAAAGCAGCCGCCTGGTAACGGTTCTCGTTCTCCTCCACCATGTGATAGGCGGGCGAGGTCGTATAGGAGAGCACCATCGGCACTTCGCCCTTGGTAAGCAGGCCATAGGCTTCCGACCAGCCGGGTGTGACGGTCAGGATGCGGCCCTTCAGCTTTGCCCAGGCTTCCGGCGCCTTGTCGCCATAGACGGATTTCATCCACAACAGCAGGCCGAGGCCCGGTGTCGAGGTGCGCGGATCTTCGATCGCGATCTTCTGCGACGGATCGCCTTCCACCAGTTCCTTCAGGCTCCTCGGCGGGTTCTTGATGGTCTTCGTGTCGTAGACGACGGCGAAATGACCGTAGTCATAGGGCAGGAACGTATCATCGGCGTAATTGCCGGGAACGCTGATGCCGCCATTCCCGGACGATGCCTGCAGTCCATGCGGTTCGAACAGGCCGGTGACCTTGGCCTCCGAAATCAGGTTGGTGTCGAGGCCGAGCGCGATATCGGCCTTGGTCGTCTCACCCTCCAGCTTCAGCCGGGTCAAAAGGGCTACGCCATCGGCGACAGCCACGAATTCGACCTTGCAGGCGCAGGTCTTTTCGAAAGCCGCCTTCACCTTGGGGCCGGGGCCCCAGTCGGCAGTAAAGCTTTCATAGGTGTAGATGGTCAGCACCTTGTCTTCGGCCTTGGCTGCCGGCGACATGATGATGGTGGCCGCAGCCACGGTGAGCGATAGCAAGAGTTTGCGCATCAACGCCTCCTTCAAAATCAATCTACAAGGGGAATAGGCGCTGAGCGTGAGCCGTCTAATCCCTCCGCCGGTGTTAGCCGGATCAGGTTCCGCGGGTTGGCTGAAAGCCTCTCAGCCGCACGTTACCGCGCAGCACCCCGTTAGAGCGGGAGTAGATGTAACGGTGAAGGAATTGTCTGGCAAGTGGTGTCGAACCGCTGCCGTCTTGCGTTCAGGGCCAAGGAACGAGGGGCATCGTGCGATAGCGGTCGCGATAGCAAGAAAGCCGCCCGGCGTGCCGGACGGCTTTCTTGCTAGTAGTTCTTTGGCAACAAGGTTCACGCGTTGAGCGCGTAGCCTGACTGCGAGTCGTTGCGGAATATCTTGAGGTCACGCGGCACGATCGCCATGCCGCCAAGACGGTTGGCGATGGCATAGTCGATTGTCTGCTCCACCACATGCGGCATGACGGGCTTGGTCAGAACGCCGAGCGATCCCTCGACGCCGTCTTTCACGTCTTCCGGATTGGCCGTCATGAAGATGACCGTCAGGCCGTATTCGGCAGCGAGTTCGCGCCCGATTTCCGGACCGGTCCGGCCGTCGGAGAGATTGACGTCGACCAGCGCGATATCGGCGTATGCACCGAGCGACAGGGCGTGCTTGCGGGCGCTGGCAAAGCCTGCAACCTTGAGACCCATGCTCTCGACAGTCTCGGCAACATCAAGCGCGATCAGGAATTCGTCCTCAACGATCAGAACGCGCTGTTCCATTGCATCACTCGCCAGCCGACGACGCATCACATTAGTCAGCATTGGACATTCCTAACCGTTTTGTTTCCATCTGGTCGGCATGTCGGCATTCATACCGCACTACGCATTTCGACCACTTGATGGATGCCGAACGTCACTGGGGAATGTTTGTTCCGGCTCGCGACAAATAAAACGGTGGATATTTATTTGTTAAGTATAGGAATTCTTTAACTATCCTTCAATCTGTTCTCGGAGCATCTCAAGCTCCAGCCATTCTTCTTCCATTTTGGCGACACGATCGCGTAGTTTTGCCGTCTCTGCGGCAAGCTTTGAAAACGCCGACGGGTCTTTGGCGAAGAGTTTGGGATCGGCCATCTTCCGTTCGGATGTAGCGATCTCGTCCTGCGCCTTGGCCATGTCCTTGGGGAGGTTTTCCAGCGCGAACTTCTGCTTGAAGGAGAGCTTGCCCTTTGACTTGGTGGCAGCCGGAGCAGTGCTGTCCGTTTTCGCCTTTTCCGCCTTATCGGCGCGGCGCTTTTCGTCGGCCATGCCTTTGCGCTGCTGCAGCATGTCGGTATAGCCGCCCGCATATTCGATCCAGCGGCCATCAGGGGCATCCGGGTCTGTCGGGGCGATCGTCGAAGTCACGGTCCGATCGAGAAAGTCGCGGTCATGGCTGACGAGAATGACGGTGCCGGCATAGCCCGCGACGATTTCCTGCAAGAGGTCCAGCGTCTCGATGTCGAGGTCGTTGGTCGGTTCGTCGAGGATCAGAAGATTCGAGGGTTTGGCCAGCATGCGGGCCAGCATCAGGCGCGCGCGCTCGCCCCCGGAGAGGTTCTTGATCGGCGTGCGGATCTGTTCCGGCTGGAACAGGAAATCCTTCATGTAGCCCGCCACATGCCGCTGTTCGCCGTTGACTAGCAGCGTCTCGCCGCGGCCGTCTGTCAGGTAGTGAGACAGCGTATCTGCGGGGTCGAGGTCCTCGCGCTTCTGGTCAAGCGTGGCAATTTCGAGATTGGTGCCGAGCTTGATCCAGCCGCTGTCGGGAGCAAGCTGACCCGTCAGCATCTTGAGAAGCGTCGTCTTACCAGCGCCATTCGGACCAACCAGGCCGATCCGGTCGCCGCGATGAATGCGGATCGAGAATGGCGCAACGATCGGCTTGTCATAGGTCTTGGTGATGTTTTCCGCTTCCACCACCAACTTGCCGGACTCGCGACCTTCGGCGACGGAGGCCTGGACGGAGCCCTGCGGTCCCTTGTGGCCACGGTAGTCGGCACGCATGGCCTGCAGTTCGCCGACGCGGCGCATGTTGCGCTTGCGCCTTGCGGTCACGCCGTAGCGCATCCAGTGTTCTTCGCGCTCGATTGCCTTGCCGAGCTTGTGCTGCTCGATCTCTTCCTCTTCGAGAACCTGGTCGCGCCAGGCTTCGAAATGGCCGAAACCGCGCGACAGGCGGCGGGACGTGCCGCGGTCCAGCCAGACGGTGGCGTTGGACACTTTTTCGAGAAAGCGACGGTCATGGCTGATGACGACCAGTGCGCTGCGGGTCTTGCGCAGCTCGTCTTCCAGCCATTCGATGGTCGGCAGATCCAGATGGTTGGTCGGCTCGTCCAGCATCAGGATATCCGGTTCCGGCGCCATGACGCGGACAAGTGCTGCGCGTCGCGCCTCGCCACCGGAAAGCCTGACCGGGTCTTCCTCTCCTGTCAGGCCGAGATGCTCCAGCAGATAGGTGACGCGGTAGGGATCGTCGCCAGGTCCAAGCCCCGCTTCCGCATAGGCCTGCACGGTTTTGTAACCAGCAAAATCCGGCGCCTGTTCGAGATAGCGGATCGTCGCATTGGGGTGCCGGAAAACCTCACCCGACTGCGCTTCCACCATGCCAGCGGCGATCTTCATCAGCGTCGATTTGCCCGAGCCGTTGCGGCCGACGAGAGAGATGCGGTCGCCGGGCTCCACCTGCAGGGCAGCTCCGTTGAGAAGCGGCGTGCCGCCGAAGGTTAGAACGATATCGTCGAGTTTCAGAATTGGCGGTGCCATGCGGCGTCTATGCTCCGGAAAAATCGTTTGGACGGGCAAGGATCATCGCCCTCCCGTCACGTAAATGGAATTGGACGGGCCCTTCTGCAACGTTGGACACGGTGCGGGAGGAACCGAAGGGCAGCGTGTAATCCTTGAGTGGATAGCGCGCGCCAAGAATGTCGAGGCCTGCAAGGCCTGTGAAACCGATGACGGAAAACAACGTGCCCTTGGGCAGGTCGAGCGTCATCGTGCCGGCGAGAAACGGCACAGCCTCTTCCTCGCCGGACGTCAGGAAAACGTCATGGCCGCGTTCGGCAAGGCTCATCGCATGCAGAAAATGCTGGAGCGCATGGTCGGAGCGTTCTCCGCCCAGTGCGCCGATCAGGATGAGCCGCGTCGCGCCGCGTTCGATCGCTTCGGCCGTTGCAATCTCGCCGTCCGTCTCGTTCTTTTCCGGCGGATAGGTCCGGCGCTCGACATCCGGAAAGCGCGCGATCAGGTCTGCGTCGGAGGAATCGAAATCGCCCACCCAGAGCTCCGGCATCACACCCAGCGCCTGCGCATGCCGCATGCCGCTATCGGCCGCAATGAAGCGGCTTGCGGCAACTGCCTTTTGCAGTCGGTCTGTTACGGTGAGGTCACCGCCGAGCAGGATCGTGAAGGTCGAGTTGGCCATTGCCCATGCCCTTATCCTAAAGCGGCTGGCAAGGGAAAGGCGCGTGTCGCACTGTTCGTGCGAAAGCGGTCATTTTTGCTCCCATTGACGGCGGGCGTGGCAAGGATTATTTGAAAAGTCGAAATTCCGTGGTGATTTGGCCGGCCGGCTTGCAGCCACGTAAAAAAAGTCGCTAAAGGGCCGCGAGAAGAGTTTCAAAAACTTCCCACGGGCCGGCTGCGATTCTTCGTGCCGGCTTTTTGTTTTTGGGTTGAAGATATGCCGATCAAGATCCCCGATACGCTGCCTGCCTTCAACACGCTCATTTCCGAGGGCGTGCGCGTGATGACCGAAACGATGGCGGTCAGGCAGGACATCCGGCCACTGCAGATCGGGCTACTCAACCTCATGCCCAACAAGATCAAGACCGAAGTGCAGATGGCGCGCCTTGTCGGCGCTTCGCCGCTGCAGGTCGAGTTTTCGCTGGTCCGCATCGGCGGCCACAAAGCCAAGAACACATCGGAAGATCATCTCCTGTCGTTCTACGAGACGTGGGAAGAGGTGAAGCACCGCAAATTCGACGGTTTCATCATCACCGGCGCGCCGGTGGAAACCCTGCCCTACGAAGACGTCACCTACTGGCAGGAGATGAAGGAAATTTTCGACTGGACCACCACCAACGTGCATTCCACCATGAATGTCTGCTGGGGGGCGATGGCCGCCATCTATCATTTCCACGGCGTTCCGAAGCACGGGCTGAAGGAAAAGGCGTTTGGGGTCTATCGCCACCGCAACCTGTCGCCGGCCTCTGTCTATCTCAACGGCTTCTCCGACGATTTCCAGGTGCCGGTGTCGCGCTGGACGGAAGTTCGTCGGGAGGATGTTGAAAAGGCCGGCAGTGACCTCGAGATCCTGATGGAATCAGACGAAATGGGCCTCTGCCTCGTGCATGAGCGGGCCGGACGGCGGCTGTTCATGTTTAACCACGTCGAATACGATTCCACCTCGCTTGCCGACGAGTATTTCCGCGATGTCGATGCCGGCATCCCCATCAAGATGCCGCACGACTATTTTCCGCACAACGACGATACGCTGGCTCCGCTCAACCGCTGGCGCGGCCATGCGCATCTGCTGTTTGGAAACTGGATCAACGAGATCTACCAGACGACGCCGTACGACCTCGAAAAAATCGGCACCGAGTGACCGAGACCGGTTTCTGCCCCGTCATCCTTGCTGGATGAGAGCCTGACGGAATTTTCCGCTGGCCTCGTTGCAGCTTTGATCGAAATCACGCAGTTTGCCGCAAACATTCGGGAGATGGGTTATGACGGGTCATGAATTCGAGATTTTCGGCACGACGAAGAGCGGCGAGGCGGTGCATCGGATCACGCTGTCGGGCGGCGGGCTGACAGCCCAGGTTCTTACATGGGGCTCCGTTATTCAGGATCTGCGGCTTGCCGGCCACGAGCCGCCTTTGGTGCTGGGGTTCGACAATTTTGCGGACTATGAGGCCTATTCTCCCTATTTCGGCGCCACGCCTGGTCGCTGTGCCAATCGCATCGGCGATGGCCGCTTCTCGATCGACGGCACAGAATACCAGCTGGAACTCAACGAAGACGGCGTAACCCATCTGCACGGCGGATCCGACGGTATCGCCCGGCGCATCTGGTCGATCGTCGATCACGCGGAAGACCGAGTCGTGCTGCAGATCACCGACCCGGACGGACGCGCCGGATATCCCGGCAACTGCACCGTCACTGCGACCTACCAGCTGATGGAAGACGGGGTGCTTTCGGTGATCTACGACACGGTGACCGACCAGCCGACGCCCGCCAACGTCTGCCAGCACTCCTATTTCAATCTCGACGGTCGTCCCGACATTTTCGGCCACGACATGATGATCGCCGCGGCTGAGTTGACGGCGGTGGATGAAAGGATGGTGCCGACCGGCGTCCTGATGCCGCTTGCTGGCACCACGTTCGACCTGAGCGAGATGGGTCCGATCCAGCGCACCGGCGCCGATGGCGAACAGGTGACGTTCGATCATAACTACTGCCTCTCGGAGGAGAGGACTGCCAAGCGCTCGGTCGCGCTTGCCCGCAGCCTGTATTCCGGCGTGCAGCTCGAAGTGCGCACCACGGAGCCGGGGATCCAGTTCTACGCGGGCTTCAAGCTCGCCTTGCCGGTGCCCGGCATGGAAGGCCGTCCCTACGCGCCTTACGCCGGCTTCTGCCTGGAAACCCAGGTCTGGCCCGATGCAATCAACCACGAGACTTTCCCCAATGCAGTGCTTCGCCCGGGCGAAACCCTGCGCCAGGAAACCGACTACGTGTTTTCGAAGAGCTGAGGCGATGAGGGCTGAGGCTGCCGAAAGGCGGCCTCAGTCTGGCTGCGAGGATGCAGGCAGCCAGCGAATGACGATAATAGACGAGGTACCCTACTGGGTACCAATACCGTTATTCGTTTTTTCGTCTGAAGGGAGAATTTGGAGCGGGCGAAGGGATTCGAACCCTCGACCCCAACCTTGGCAAGGTTGTGCTCTACCACTGAGCTACACCCGCTCATAAACCGTCGACCCGGTGGTAGTCTGGATCGTCGGTGCCGCTCGTTGCCGGCGACGGGCGGTATATGGCCCAGACTTTTTTTAAATGCAACAGGGAAATGACGATCTCGATGAAGAATTTTTCAGGCGCTTTGAAAGTCCCTGCGAAACAAGGGTTTGCGCCCAGGCGTGCATCTTGGCCGGTCCGAACAATCTGTCTATAGTCCGCCATCCTTACCCCGCCGGCCGGGGCCAACACCTCAAGAGCAGCCAAGATCGATCATGCCAAATACTGCAGAAGACCTGTTCGCCTTTCTCGATAGCCTCGATATTGCCCACAAGACGAAAGCGCATGCACCGGTGTTTACGGTATCGGAATCAGCCAGCCTGCGTGACGAGATCCCGGGCGGGCATACCAAGAACCTGTTCGTCAAAGACAAGAAGGACCAGTTCTTCGTCATCACGGTCGAAGAAAATGCCAGCGTCGATCTAAAGACCGTCCACAAGGTGATCGGGGCCTCCAGTCGCGTCTCGTTCGGCAATCCTGAAAAGATGCTGGAATTTCTCGGCGTCGTGCCGGGCTCCGTCACCGTGTTCGGCGCGCTGAACGACACGGATAACAACGTCACGTTCGTGCTCGACGAAGACCTGTTGAGCGAAGAGGTGATCAATGGCCATCCACTCTCAAACGATGCGACGACGTCGATCGGTCGCGACGATCTTATCCGCTTTCTGGAGGCGACGGGCCATACGCCGCTTGTCTTGAAAGTGACGGGCTGACATACGATCTCTGCAATTCAGAGTAAGACATAATGCGCATCGGCCGTGTGCCGATTGGACTTTTTCCGGGAGAACACTTTCATGAGCGGCACGAACAATCCTTATGGTGGCTCCTACGGCGCCGGTAACTACGGTGGCCAGAACGCGACGGTGAACTTCGGTTCGACGCCTGCAGCGGCCCCAGCGCCCGCGGCTTCCTCTGCCCCTGCTGCTGCCGGTAGCTATATCTCGGACACGACGACCGCAGGCTTTGGCAAGGACGTGATCGAGGCATCGCGCAGCCAGCCGGTTCTCGTCGATTTCTGGGCGCCCTGGTGCGGTCCGTGCAAGCAGCTCACGCCCGTCATCGAAAAGGTCGTCAACGAAGCCCAGGGTCGCGTCAGGCTCGTCAAGATGAACATTGACGACCATCCCTCGATCGCGGGACAGCTCGGGATCCAGTCGATCCCGGCCGTGATCGCCTTTGCCGATGGCCGTCCGGTCGACGGGTTCATGGGTGCCATTCCGGAAAGCCAGATCCGCGAGTTCATCGAAAAGGTCGCAGGTCCAGAGGGCATGGACCAGGCGGCCGAGATCGAGGCGGTGCTCGGCGATGCGGAAACCCTGCTCGGACAGGACGATATCCAGGGTGCCGCACAGCTCTACGGCGCCGTTCTGCAGGCCGACCCGGAAAACCCCAAGGCTGCGGCCGGCATGATGCAGTGCCTGATCGGCATGGGCGAAACGGCCCGCGCCGGCGAGATGCTCGCCTCCCTGCCCGAAGAGATGGCTGCCGATCCCGCAATACAGGCGGTCGCCAAGAAGCTGGAGCAGATCGAGGAAGCCCGCAAGCTGGGTGACCCTGTCGCACTCGAGCAGCAGCTTGCCGCCAACCCCGACGATCACGAGGCCCGCGTGAGCCTCGCCAAGATCCTCAACGTCCAGGGCGAACGCGAAAAGGCGGCCGATCACCTGCTGACCATCATGCGCAAGGACCGCACCTTCGACGACGATGGCGCGCGCCGCCAGCTGCTGCAATTCTTCGAGGTCTGGGGGCCGAAAGATCCGGCTACGATTTCCGGGCGCCGTCGTCTTTCGTCGATCCTGTTCTCCTGATTGTGTTGCCGATTGATCGCTAAGCCGGATCGCAGCCTTGCGTTCCGGCGACGATGCCCCACATTAGTTTTATAGGTTTGGCTTAACGGCCAGGTTTGGACAACGGCCAGATTCGGACAGACATTTTTGTCCGGTGAATGTGGTCTGGGAGGTATCGGACCAATGCATGTGGGAAACGCGCGCTATCTGAAGCGGGAGGATCTTCCGGAAACGATCCCGGTCTTTCCGCTGACTGGGGCTTTGCTCCTGCCGGGAGGCCAGCTTCCTCTCAATATCTTCGAGCCGCGTTATCTGTCCCTGTTCGATGCAGCGCTTGCGGGCGACAGGTTGATCGGCATCGTGCAGCCATCATTGATGGAACCGGATGAGCCGCTCGGCGGCGGGCGCTCGGCGCTGTCGTCGATCGGTTGCGCCGGTCGGATCACGTCCTTTGCCGAAACCGGCGATGGCCGCTACATCATTTCGCTCAGCGGGATCTGCCGCTTCAGGCTGCTCGATGAGATCGGTGGCGGCCATCCGTTCCGCAAATTCAGACACGCGCCTTTCCTGTCCGATCTGACCGACGAGGATGATGAAAAAGCCGTCAATCGGCCGGAACTGCTGCGGGTCTTCAAGGCCTATCTCGACGCCAACAAGCTGGAGGCGGACTGGGAAAGCATCGAGCGGGCCGGAAACCGGACGCTGGTGAATTCGCTGTCGATGATGTCGCCCTTTGGCCCTGCCGAGAAGCAGGCGCTTCTTGAGGCACCGGATCTGAAGAGCCGGGCTGATACGTTGATCGCAATCACCGAGATCCTGCTCGCGCAAGGGTCCGGGACAGCGAACGTGCTGCAGTAGGGCAAAGGCCGGTCATGGACGAAAAACTCAGCAAGGTGGACCCGAAACTGCTCGATCTTCTCGTCTGTCCGCTGACCAAGGGAAGGCTGTCACTCGATCGCGAAAACAACGAGCTCGTGTCGCAAGGCGCGCGCCTTGCCTATCCGATCCGCGACGGGATCCCGATCATGCTCATGTCGGAAGCCCGCAAGCTCGAGGACTAGCCTTCAGATCGAGCCGTGCAGCCTTCAGATCGATCGGCCGCTCAGCAGTTTCGGGTTGTCCTTCACCGTCGTTCCGGCGGCCTGACCGATGAAGAAATCCTTGATCTTCGGAAGCCGCTCCACGACGCCCAAGCCGAAATCGCGGGCGATGCGGATTGGCGTGACGTCGTTGGAAAACAGCCGGTTCAGCACATCCGTCGTCACGCCCATCCGGAACGTATCGAAACGCCGCCACGACTGGTAGCGCTCGAGCACATTGAGCGAGCCGATGTCGAGGCCGAGGCGATCCGCCTCGACGACGGTCTCGGCAAGCGCTGCCACATCCTTGAAGCCGAGGTTGAGGCCCTGGCCGGAGATCGGATGAATGCCGTGGGCGGCATCGCCGGCAAGCGCGAAGCGCGGTGCGACAAAGGCACGCGACAGGGTGAGGCTGAGCGGATAGGCCTTGCGACCGCCGACCAGCCGGATCTCGCCCAGCTTGTGGCCGAAGCGCCGCTGCAGCTCTTCCTCGAAGATCAAGTCGTCCGATGCCATCAGGCGCTCGGCGGCATCGGTGCGCTCCGTCCAGACCAGCGACGAGCGATTGTTGGTGAGCGGCAGGATGGCGAACGGGCCGGACGGCAGGAAATGCTCTTCCGCCACGCCTTCGTGGTCGCGTTCATGGGCAACCGTCGCGACGATGCCGGACTGGTCGTATGTCCAGTTGACAGTGCGGATGCCGGCCATGTCGCGCAGCTTCGAGCGCACGCCGTCGCAGGCGACGAGGAGGCGTGTGTCCTCGGTCGAGCCATCGGAAAACTTCACGGTCGTATGCGTTGCCGTCGTCTCGAAGCCGGTGGCGGAAAGGCCGTGACGGATCGAGACGCCGAGCCGATCGGCGGCACCGCGCAGTGCGCGCACCATCGCGACGTTCGGCACCATGTGGGCGAAGGGCTTGCCTGCCTGGATCGTGCCGTCGAAGGTGAGAAAGACCGGGCGGACCGGATCGGATGTCCGGCTGTCGGTGACGATCATCCGGTTGATGGGTTGGGCATGCGGCAAGATCTCGTCCCAGGTGCCGAGGATGTCGAGCATCTGGCTGGCGGCCGCGATGATCGCGGAGGCGCGCTCGTCCTTTTCCCAGACACCGGCCGGTGCGGCCTCGACGACCTGGACCTCCAGATGCGGCGCCGCCTGCTTGACCGCGACCGCCGCCGCAAGGCCCACATAACCACCACCCACAACCAGCATGTCCAGCATTGAAAAACTCCCGAGCACGTCAAACACTTCGTGGCGTTTCCATTTGAGCTCGAAACGCTTAGCCTTAGATATAGATCATCAAGTGCCCGCTTCCTACCGCCGGAGTCCGTCTTAATGTCGAGTTCTTCTACCCCGATCGATCCCATCAGCGCATTGCTGACAGTACTCGACCTCGAAAAGCTGGAGGAGAACCTGTTTCGCGGCAGGACCGGCCCCGACACGGGATGGCAGAGAGTGTTCGGCGGACAGGTGATCGGCCAGGCGCTGGTTGCGGCACAGCGGACGGTCGCCAGCGATCGCTTCGTGCACTCGCTGCATGCCTATTTCCTGCGGCCTGGAGATCCGCTGGTGCCGATTATATACCAAGTGGAGCGTATCAGGGACGGGTCGAGCTTCACCACGCGACGGATTGTCGCCATCCAGCATGGTCATGCCATCTTTTCGATGTCCGCTTCGTTCCAGATCGAAGAAGGCGGTTACGACCATCAGATGTCGATGCCGCCCGTCGCCATGCCGGAAGAGCTGATGCCGGAAAGCGAATTCAAGCAGATGTTCCTCAAGCACGGCTCGGATGCCGTGCGCCGCTACTGGTCTCGCGAGCGTCCGATCGAGATGCGGCCGACGTCGCTTGCGCATTATCTGTCCAAGGAGAAGCTGGAGCCGCGCCAGGATATCTGGGTGAGGACCACCGGCCCGGTGCCGGACGACCGGCCGATCCAGGCAGCGCTGCTTGCCTATCTCTCCGACATGACGCTTCTCGATGCATCTCTCTATCCGCACGGCACCTCGATCTTCGATCCAACCATCCAGGCCGCGAGTATCGACCATGCGATGTGGTTCCACCGTCCGATCCGTTTCGACGACTGGCTGCTCTATTCGCAGGACAGTCCCAGCGCATCCGGCGCGCGCGGCATGACCCGCGGCGCAATCTACAGTCGATCCGGCGAGCTCGTCGCATCCGTCGCACAAGAAGGTTTGATTCGTAAAAGAGCAAATGAATAATATTTGGGCATTTTGAGAAAACTGCACAAGTTTTCGCCGCAATTTGGCCGGCGCGTTGCCCGTTATTTGGCGACTTTCTAAAAGGGTCATTCTTATCAATAGCTTAATCTGGCTTTTCAAACTGGCATGACCCTTGAATGTGTCATGTCAGTCGCTGCTCTTGATCAGGCAGTGATCCAGGAGAATCGGCCCCGAGCCGAGCAACAAAGGATGGGAAGCCAGATGAAAATTGTAATGGCCATTATCAAGCCATTCAAGCTGGATGAGGTGCGCGAAGCCCTCACCGCTGTCGGTATCCAGGGCCTTACCGTGACCGAAGTAAAGGGCTACGGACGCCAGAAGGGACACACGGAAATCTACCGTGGGACGGAATATGCGGTCAGCTTCCTGCCGAAGCTGAAAATCGAGATCGCGGTTCCGACCGACCTCGTCGAAAAAGCCGTTGAAGCAATCGCCTCTTCCGCCAAGACCGGCCAGATCGGCGACGGCAAGATCTTTGTCTATTCGATCGAGCAGGCCGTGCGCATCCGCACCGGCGAAACCAATACTGAAGCGCTGTAAGAACGGCTGACAGGGGAGTCTTCAAGCTATGCAATTCACTAAATTTTCCACTCTCGGGCGCCTCGGTGCCGCGGCTGCGGCCTTCGCCGCGCCCGCCGTCGCCTTTGCGCAGGACGCTGCCGCACCGGCAGTCGCTGCCGCGGCTGCGGCCCCGGTTGCCGACAAGGGCGACACCGCGTTCATGTTCATCTGCACGCTTCTCGTGCTGTTCATGCTGATGCCGGGCATCGCCCTGTTTTACGGCGGCCTCGTCCGCACCAAGAACATGCTGTCGGTCCTGATGCAGTGCACCGTTGCCGGCGCCGCCATCATGATCATCTGGGTCACCTACGGCTATTCCTTCGCCTTCGGTGGCAGCACCTCCGCCTTCTGGGGTGGTACGGCGAAAATGTTCCTGTCGGGTGTCAACATGGACTCGACGGCTGCAACCTTCTCCGACGGCGTGGTCATTCCGGAATTCATCTTCGTGATGTTCCAGATGACCTTTGCGGCTCTGACGCCTGCACTGATCATTGGCGCCTTCGCCGAGCGCATCAAGTTCTCGGCTTCGATCCTGTTCTGCATCCTGTGGGTTACCTTCGTCTACTTCCCGATCGCCCACATGGTCTGGGACGCAAACGGCCTGATCTTCGGCTGGGGCGCGCTTGACTTTGCCGGCGGCACCGTCGTTCACATCAATGCAGGTCTTGCAGGTCTGATCGGTGCGATCATGGTCGGCAAGCGTACCGGCTACGGCAAGGACATGATGGCCCCGCATTCGATGACGCTGACGCTGGTCGGCGCTGCAATGCTCTGGGTCGGCTGGTTCGGCTTCAACGCAGGCTCCAACCTCGAAGCTTCGGGCGGCGCGATGCTCGCAACGGTCAACACCTTTGTTGCAACCGCTGCAGCCGTCCTCTCGTGGTGCGTTGTCGAAACCTTCACCCGCGGCAAGGCTTCGCTGCTCGGTGCTGTCTCGGGCATGATCGCCGGTCTCGTCGCCATCACGCCGGCTGCCGGCATTGCCGGTCCGATGGGCGCCATCGTCATGGGTCTGATCGTCTCGCCGCTGTGCTACTTCTTCGTTGCCGTCATCAAGAACAAGTTCGGCTATGACGACACGGCAGACGTGTTCGGCGTCCACGGCATCGGCGGCCTGTTCGGCGCTCTTGCCACGGGCATCTTCGCATCCGCCTCGCTCGGCGGTATCGGCTATGCCGAAGGCGTCACGATGGGCGGTCAGTTCATGACCCAGGTCTATGCCGTTCTCGTCACCATCGCATGGTGCGGTATCGGCTCGCTGCTCATCTACAAGATCGTCGATCTCGTCGTGGGCCTGCGCGTTACCGTGGAAGCAGAACGCGAAGGTCTCGATCTCGCCTCGCACGGCGAAGCTGCCTACCACTCGTAAGAGGCTGCAACTGCCTCTCGAAGGCAGCGTCAATCTCTGATGACCATCACACAAGCCCGGGCCTCTGGTCCGGGCTTTTGCGTTTTGCCAAGCGAATTCCACCCGATCAATCTTGGTTAAAGTCGCGTTAACCATCGCGGGGGTATTCTGCCTGGAATTGCGTGACCGGCCGAAACCTGCCGGTTCATGAAACAGGCGGTTTTTCAGGACGGCGGGCAGACAAGATGGGCAGAAGCAGTTCGGCGGCTATGGCAAATCGATCCACCCGCCTGGTACTCACAGCCTTTGTCTGGCGACAGGCGCTTGCGCTGACAGGCTTTGGCATTTTCACGCTGCTGGCGCTGGCGGTGGCAGCCCTTGCCACGTGGAATGTCGCAGATCCGAGTTTCTCCTACGCCACCGACAACCCGCCTGCCAATATCCTCGGCTTTTCGGGCGCAGCCTTCGCCGACTTGATGATGCAGTTCCTCGGACTTGCGAGCATCTTTGCGCTGCTTCCAATCCTTGCCCTGGCGCTCGCTCTGATTTCCGGGCGTCGTTACGATCGCATTCCGGCGCGGCTTGCAGCATGGGGCGGCGGTACGCTTCTTGCCTCGGCGACGCTCGGCTGCTTTCCGGCGCCGGCGACCTGGCCTATCCCGAACGGCATCGGCGGCGTCATTGGCGACATGATACTGCGCTTCCCGGCTCTCTTCGTCGGTGCCTATCCGACCGGCATGGTCGCAACCGTGCTCGGCTGCATCTTTACCATTCCCTGCATCTGGCTGATGCTGTTTGCCTCCGGCTTTGTCGGCGAAGCCGTCGAGACGGAAAGCGATGACGACGATGCGCCCGTGGCCGCCGTCTCCGCGCGCAACCGTCAGGATGAGGACGATGACGGCGACGACAACGGCCTCTTCGGAGGCTTCCTGGCGTTCGGCGCACTGGCACACTACTGGTATATCGCTCAGGCGCGCCTGCGGCGGCTGACTGGCGCAAAGCCCCGCGCCCGTGTCGGTTTCGACCAGCCCTATGATTTCAACGACGACGAATTCGGCACCCTGAACGAGCCGGTCCGTGCCAAGCAGGCCTCTGCCGGTGGCAGAAGCCGGATGGAGCCGTCGCTCGATGGCGCACCGGAGCGGGTCCTGTCGCCACGCCGGATCGTATCGGCACCGCCGATGTCCTCCAATGACGCGGATGACGACGATGATTCGTCGCTCGATACGGGAGACAATCCACGGCGCCCGGCCGGGATCCTCGCCGACCACGATGAGGATTTCGCGGCCGCGCGCGGGCCGAAATCTGCTGGCAACGGCTCTCCGCGCGTCGTCCCGGCGGCACCGCCTCCCAAGCCCAGCGCCCGCGTCGGTCGCGATGCGCAGGGCTCGTTTATCTCTGCCGACGGGTTCCAACTGCCCTCCGTGCACCTGCTTGCCGAACCAAAGGCGATTGCCCGCGATGCTTCGCTGTCGGCTGACGCGCTGGAGCAGAACGCCCGCATGCTGGAAGGCGTGCTGGAGGATTTCGGCGTCAAGGGCGAGATCATTCACGTCCGCCCGGGCCCTGTCGTGACACTCTACGAACTGGAACCTGCGCCGGGCATCAAGTCGTCCCGCGTGATCGGACTTGCCGACGATATCGCCCGCTCCATGAGCGCCATCGCCGCCCGTGTCGCGGTCGTTCCCGGCCGCAACGCGATCGGGATCGAGCTGCCGAACCGCATCCGCGAAACCGTCTATCTGCGCGAAATGATCGGCTCTAAGGATTTCGAAACCAGCAAGGCAAAGCTTGCCATGGCACTCGGCAAGACGATCGGGGGCGAGCCTGTTGTCGCCGATCTCGCCAAGATGCCGCATCTTCTCGTGGCCGGTACCACCGGTTCGGGTAAGTCCGTCGCTATCAACACGATGATCCTCTCGCTTCTCTATCGTTACACGCCGGAGAAGTGCCGCCTGATCATGATCGACCCGAAGATGCTCGAACTCTCCGTCTATGACGGCATCCCGCATCTTCTGTCTCCCGTCGTCACCGATCCGAAGAAGGCCGTTGTCGCGCTCAAATGGACCGTCCGCGAGATGGAAGAGCGCTACAAGAAGATGTCGAAGATCGGCGTGCGCAATATCGACGGGTTCAATTCGCGCGTCGAGCAGGCGATGGAACGCGGCGAGGTTCTGACCCGTACCGTCCAGACCGGTTTTGATCGCCAGACCGGCGAGGCGGTTTACGAGACGGAAGAGTTCGACCTGCAGCCGATCCCCTATATCGTCGTCATCATCGACGAAATGGCCGACCTGATGATGGTAGCGGGCAAGGATATCGAAGGCGCTGTCCAGCGTCTGGCGCAGATGGCGCGTGCGGCCGGCATCCATGTGATCATGGCGACGCAGCGCCCCTCGGTCGACGTCATCACCGGCACGATCAAGGCCAACTTCCCGACCCGTATCTCTTTCCAGGTCACGTCGAAGATTGACAGCCGTACCATTCTCGGCGAACAGGGTGCCGAACAGCTGCTGGGTCAGGGCGATATGCTCTACATGGCGGGCGGCGGTCGGATTCAGCGTGTCCACGGGCCTTTCGTCTCCGATACCGAGGTCGAAGAGATCGTCGCCTACTTGAAAACTCAAGGGTCGCCCCAATATCTCGAAGCTATCACGGCTGATGACGACGAGGATGGCGAGGGCGCAGGACCTGCCGGCACTTCCAACCTCTCCGACTCGGACGATCCTTACGACCAGGCGGTGGCGGTTGTGCTCAAAGACGGCAAGGCCTCCACATCCTACATCCAGCGCCGTCTCGGCATCGGCTACAACCGTGCGGCATCGCTGATCGAGCGGATGGAGCAGGAGGGCCTGATCGGCCCGGCCAACCATGCCGGAAAGCGCGAGATCCTCGTGCCGACCGAAGCGGATGTGCTGGATCGGTAAGGCCGGTAAAGCGGTCTTCAGGGGTTCGTGATCCGGCGCAAGCGGCCATCAAGACGCCGTGTTTCCACAACAGAAACACGGAAGGAGACCAGAATGACAGAACAAAAGACCACTCTTTCCAAAAGCATGACCGGACTTCTCGGCCGTCGCCAGTTCTCGCTCGGCCTTGCCGGCGGTGTTGCCGGACTGCTGGTTGCGGGAGCGGCCAAGCCCGTTCTGGCGCAGGCCGCAGCCGGTGCCTCGGCTCAGCGGATCGCCGACCATTTCTCGTCGGTGAAGACGATGATGGGCGAGTTCGTTCAGTTCGGGCCGCGCGGTGAACAGACCGGCGGCAAGTTCTTTATCGAACGCCCCGGCAAGCTGCGCTTCAACTTCGAGGATCCGTCGCCGCTGCGCGTGATTGCCGATGGTCGCAACGTGGTCGTGGGCAACGTCAAGCTCAAGACCTGGGATATCTACCCGCTGTCGAAGACGCCGCTCAGCCTGCTCTTGTCCGAGCGCATCGATTTGACATCCGCGACCGTGCGCAGCGTGCGTGAGGAAACCGACCTGACGACGATCGTGCTCGGCAACAAGTCGATCTTCGGCGACTCGACTATCACCATGATGTTCGACACCAAGACCTTCGACCTTCGCCAGTGGACGATCACCGACGCCCAGAACAAGGATACGTCCGTGATGGTCTATAACGTCCGCAACGGCGTGGCGATGGACGAGAGAGTGTTCACCATCCCCTATGATCAGGTGAAGTAAGACATATCGACTAGGACGGATCGCTTTTGGAGGGCTGCGGAAACGCGGCCCTTTTTGCTTTTCCTGCTATGCGAAATTGCCTAGAGGTGATGCCCATCAGCGAGGGCAGGCATGACATTCTCCATCACCACCTGGAACATCAACTCGGTCCGGCTTCGCATGCCGATCGTGCAGCAGTTCATTACCCGCAACCAGCCGGACATTCTCTGCCTGCAGGAGATCAAGTGCCAGGAGCCTGAATTCCCCTACCAGCCGCTGAGAGACCTCGGTTACGAGCATATCATCGTGCACGGCCAGAAGGGCTATCACGGCGTCGCCATCGCCTCGCGGATCCCGCTCTCGGAAGATCACCGCCAGAATTACTGCAATGTCGGCGATGCCCGGCACATCTCGGCGCTTTTCGGGACGGGTACCCGGCGCATCCGGGTGCATAATTTCTACGTGCCTGCGGGAGGCGACGAGCCGGACCGGACGATCAATCCGAAATTCGGCCACAAGCTGGATTTTGTCGAAGAGATGAAGGTTTTGAAGGCCGATGCGACGCCCGGCATTTCGTCGATCCTCGTCGGCGATCTGAATATCGCACCGCTGGAGCACGATGTGTGGTCGCACAAGCAGCTTCTGAAGATCGTCAGTCACACGCCGGTCGAAACTGAGGGCATGAAGGAGATCATCTCCAAGGGCGGCTGGCTCGATCTGATGCGCCAGTACACGCCGGAGCCGGAAAAGATCTACACCTGGTGGAGCTACCGCGCCAAGGACTGGGAAGCCGCCAACAAGGGTCGCCGTCTCGATCATATCTGGTCATCGCCGGACCTTGGCCCGTTTCTCGACCGGATCGAGGTGCTGAAGGAAGCCCGAGGCTGGACCCAGCCATCGGACCACGTTCCGGTGACGGCAGTGTTCAAGTTCTAAGCGGCGGGTGCCGTCTAGCGGCTGTGCTTATTTTCCGATGGATCATCGCTTAGAGCATTGAAATAGTTTTTGTTTTCCGGCGTCATTCGCGTTTGGAACCGCGCGCGCTGATCGATGAGACGGTTCATCTCACGGTTTGATTTCCAAGACCAGATAAGCAAGCCCAGGAGATAAACGCCGCCCAAACCAGCGAAGATTTTAGTTGCCCAGAACGCGAATTCGCCAGCTGGAGCTGAAAGCTCCTCCCAGGGAATAAGCGATGCCATTATTCCGGCGAGGGCTCCGACAATGATTGCTGCTTTACCGATACTGCTTTTTTTTGCCTTGCATGGCCACCCCTAAGCTTGTCCGCGCAAATTAACACGCAGAAACTGCCATGCGGTGTCGCTGCAATTTCTCGGTTAATCAAGCATTTAGGGTGAGGGATGGTCGACTAGGGAAGCAGCTAGCAGCCAAACTTCAGCGGAACCGGTGCTGCATGGCGAGCGCCGCCTTGGCAAGGTTGACGATGTTGTCGCGGATGCGGTTTTCGATGAGACGACCGACCTGCGGATATTCCTCCAGCAGGCGCTCGAACAGGGATCGGCCGATCCTCAGCGTTTCGGAATCTTCGGCGGCGATTGCCGTGAACTTGCGCTCGACCATGGTCACCAGCGCGAGCTCGGATAGAAGCGTGCCGGCCCCGACCGTCTTGTCGAGACGAACGGTGCCGTCGCGGGTGGTCGAGTAAAGGTCGAAACTGCCTTTGCAGACGATGAAGGCGGATTCGGCGGGGGAACGCTCGCGAAACAGCTCCTGGCCGCCGGATGTTGAGCGTCGTTCCGCCCCGAACGCAATCAGCCGCAGCTGGTCGCCATCCAGTTCCCTGAAAAGCGGCACTTGCGACAGAAGCCGGATATCGTCGGACAGTGCCATTTTGCGGGTTTGCGGTCTTCGAGGTTAAGGAACGATCTTGTATCCACCGTTTTCCGTCACCAGAATCTCAGCATTCGAGGGGTCGCGCTCGATCTTCTGTCTCAGACGATAGACATGGGTTTCCAGTGTATGCGTTGTAACACCGGAATTATAGCCCCATACTTCTTCCAGAAGAATATCGCGTGTGACGACCTTCAGCCCGGCGCGATAGAGATAGCGGATGATCGCCGCTTCCTTTTCGGTCAGACGGATCTTCTTGCCATCGTCCGTGGTCAGAAGCTTCTGGCTCGGCTTGAACAGGTAGGGGCCGACGGTAAACGTGGCGTCCTCGCTCTGTTCGTACTGGCGAAGCTGGGCACGGATACGCGCAAGCAGAACAGCAAAGCGGAACGGCTTCGTCACGTAATCGTTGGCGCCAGCTTCGAGGCCGAGGATCGTGTCGGAATCGGTGTCGTGGCCGGTCAGCATGATGATCGGGGCCTTGAAGCCGTTCTTGCGCAGAACCTTGACCGCCTCGCGGCCGTCCATATCCGGCAAGCCGACATCCATGATCAGAAGATCGACCTGGGTCGCCTTGGCGGTATTGACCGCCTTGGTTGCATTGGCTTCCTGCAGAATCGAGAATTCGTCGTAGAAGCCGAGCTGCTCCACAAGGGTCTCGCGCAGATCATCGTCGTCATCGACCAGCAGTATCGTTCTCGCCATGCAGTTCTTGCCTTCCGTAGCGCCTATTGCGTTTGTAAGACGTATCTAGGGATCTTCGATGTAAAACCCAACCCGCTATGAATTCAAACGAAATCATATTCAAAGCAAAACCTTGTGAGTGAAATGCATCGCTTTCGCGAGAAAGATCACAAAACCGGACCCGTGGTCGTGGTTCGTACCGCGCCGCGAGACCGCCGGCGTGCCATCGTGACATGCGGCGGGATCACCGTTCAGGCAGCACTGGGGCGATCCGGAACGACCGCCTTCAAGCGCGAAGGCGACGGAGGAACGCCGATTGCCGCGATGCGGATCATCAGCGGCTTCATCCGCGGCGACCGTCTTTCGGTGCCGGCCACGCGGCTTCCGCTTCGCCGCATCGGCCGCGACATGCTCTGGTGCGACGAGCCGAAGCACCCGGCCTACAACCGTCTGGTGAAGGCCCCGTTCAAGCCCAGTCATGAGGAGATGAAGCGGGCCGACGAGCTCTACGATATCTGCCTCGTGCTCGACTGGAACATCACCTCGCGCAAGCGCCACGGCGGCTCGGCCATCTTCTTCCACCTGATCCGCCCAAGGGGACGCTTGTAAGGGTGATGGGGTGAGGGTCGTCTGAGTTACTGGCCGATGGCAATCGCACCGGCCGCCACGATGAGCCCTGCCACGATGCGCTTCGGTGTGAGTGTCTCGCCGAGGAACAGCCTGCCGATGATCATCGCGAAGACCACGCTCGTTTCGCGGATGGCGGTGATGGGGCCGGCAGGTCCCATGGAGTAGGCGATGATGACGACGCCATAGGCGATCAGCACGAAGATGCCGGCCAGCAGGGCCTTGCGGGTTTCCCGCTCGCGGATGTCCAGGCGCAAGCGCCCCCGCATCAGCGTATAGGCGACAATCAGCAGCACGCCATAGGTGAACAGCACCCAGGCGGCATAGGCCTTCGGATCGGCCAAATAGCGCACGCCGATAGAATCAACCGTCGCGTAGGTGGCGATGATCAGGCCGGTTAGCAGCGCCCACAAAATGGACGTGGTCGGCGCGCGCTGGCTGCCGGTCGAGAGGCTCATGATGCCAGCCGCTACCAGGATTACGCCGAGAATCTGGGAAGAGGTGAGCGTTTGTCCCATCATCAGGAAGCCGCCGAGTGACACCAGAAGCGGCACGGAGCCGCGCACGATCGGGTAGACCTGTCCGAGGTCGCCCAGCCGGTAGGCGAAGACGAGGAAGATACTGTAGGCCACCTGCAGCAATGATGAGGCGAGGATAAACCCGAGGCCTGCGGCCGTCGGCGATGGAAACCACAGCATGACCGGAAGAGCGGCGAGAATGCCCGTGATGCCCATCACGGTGATCGACCATAGCCTGTCGGCGCCCGAGCGCAGGAATGCATTCCAGCTGGCATGCATGACGGCGGCTGTAAGCGCCAGCGCGATGACGGTCGGGCTCATTGCTTGGCGATCCTTCAGGCCCGCGGCAAAAGACGGAGCGGGCAGACAGGCATTGCCGTACCGTTCTCCTTAAATAATCTACCGTATTGGCGCGTCCCGAAAGGTCAAACGTGTTTTCCTGAACCGGCTGTGAGCGCTGTTCATCGCAACAAAAAGCCGCCGGATGCTTTCACATCCAGCGGCTTCGCTTGTCTGGCATGAAGAGCCTTCAGCCTATTTCCAGTCGCGGATATCCACGAAGCGGCCGGCGACGGCGGCGGCGGCGGCCATGGCGGGGGAGACGAGGTGGGTGCGGCCCTTGGAGCCCTGACGGCCCTCGAAATTGCGGTTCGAGGTCGAAGCGCAACGTTCATAGGGGTTGAGGCGGTCGTCGTTCATGGCAAGGCACATGGAGCAGCCCGGCTCGCGCCAATCGAAACCGGCATTCTTGAAGATCCGGTCGAGACCTTCGGCTTCCGCCTGTTTCTTGACGAGGCCGGAGCCCGGAACGACCATGGCCGAGACAGTGGGCGCCACGGTCTTGCCTTCGACCATCTTTGCCGCAGCGCGCAGATCCTCGATGCGGCCGTTGGTGCAGGAGCCGATAAAGACGCGATCGATGGTGATGTCGGTCATCTTCGTGCCCGGCGTCAGGCCCATATACTCGAGCGCGCGCCATTTGGAGGTGCGCTTGTTTTCGTCCTTGATCTGGTCGGGATCGGGAACCGTGCCTTCGATCGTGGTCACGTCCTCGGGCGAGGAGCCCCAGGAAACGATCGGGGGCAGGGCGGCTGCGTCCAGCACCACGACCTTGTCGTAATGAGCGCCTTCGTCCGTATGCAGCGTCTTCCAGTAGTCGACGGCCATATCCCACGCCGTGCCCTTCGGCGCGCGCGGCTTACCCTTGATATACTCGAACGTCGTCTCGTCAGGCGCGATCAGGCCGGCACGGGCGCCGCCTTCGATCGTCATGTTGCAGACGGTCATGCGGCCTTCCATGGAGAGCGACCGGATCGCCTCGCCGGCAAACTCGATGACGTGTCCGGTGCCGCCGGCCGTGCCGATTTCGCCGATGATCGACAGGATGACGTCCTTTGCCGTGACGCCCGCCGGCAGTTTGCCGTCGACGCGGACCAGCATGTTCTTCGCCTTGGTCTGCAGCAGCGTCTGGGTGGCCAGAACGTGCTCCACTTCCGATGTGCCGATCCCGTGCGCCAGCGAACCGAAGGCGCCGTGCGTCGAGGTATGGCTGTCACCGCAGACGATCGTCATGCCCGGCAGGGTAAAACCCTGTTCCGGCCCGACGATATGGACGATACCCTGGCGGACATCGCTTTCGGAAAAGTATTCGACGCCGAAATCCCTGGCGTTTTCCGCCAGCGCCTCGACCTGGATGCGGCTCTCCTCGTTCTTGATGCCGAGGTGACGGTCAGGCGAGGTGGGCACGTTGTGGTCGACGACGGCAAGCGTGCGCTGCGGCGAGCGCACCTTGCGTCCGGCCAGGCGCAGGCCCTCGAAGGCCTGCGGGCTCGTCACCTCATGCACCAGGTGACGGTCGATATAGAGAAGACAGGTATCGTTTTCATCACGGGAGACGACGTGGTCGTCCCAGATCTTGTCATACAAAGTACGAGGTGCGCTCATGGCTGCGGTCCAATAAGATTGAGAATGGATGGGGAAATAGAGGCGGCATCTTAGGCCGCGCCGGACATGTCTGCCCGGTCAGCTAAGTCGGCTGCATAGAGCGCCGGATACGCGCGCAAAAAAGCGTGACGGCAGACGCTTGTGGTCCTGCAGCACGATCATGCGGTTCGCGAGACATCCGAATTTCGATCCCATGGCAAAGGGTGTAGCAGTTTTTTGAATTCTCGGCAATTGCCTCCAGAAAACGTACATGCGAGAACGCTACTAAAGGAACCCCCTCATGGGGGGCCGGTCTGCAGCGCCTCCCGGGCCTGAAAGAGGAGACGAGAATGGCTTTGCCAGCCCAGCTTCCCGACAACGAGGCTGAACGCCTGCTCTCTGTGCGGGCCCTGATTTCCGCCGACGGACCCTCCACGCCGGAGCTCGAGGCGCTGGTGAAGCTTGCCAAGGATGTGTTCACGACGCCTTATGCGGCCGTCAACATCGTCGACGCCGATTGGCATCGGGTGGCCTGCCAAGTTGGCATTCGAACGAGCGAATGCCCGCGCGACATCTCGATCTGCTCCCGTGTCGTGTTCGACAACGAGGTCGTGGTGGTTCCCGATCTTGCCCGCCATCCGGAACTGCGCGATCTTCCTTATGTGCTGGGCGAGCCGGGTTTCAGGTCCTATGCTGGTGCGCCGGTCGCGCTGGAGCCAGGTCTTCCCGTTGGTGCCTTCTGCCTTCTCGATACGGAGCCGCGCGAATTCAGCGACCGGGAGATCGCCAATCTCATGCATTTCGCCGAGGTGGCGAGCGGTCTTTTGCGGCTTCAGAAGGCAAATCATGTGATGGGCTTTGCCGAGGAAAAGCTGCGGCTGGCCGCGATCACCGATCCGATGACCGGTTTCTACAATCGCGCGGCGCTGGTCTCGATCGTCGACGGCATGCTGGCCGATGCGTTTTCGGCGCACCAGACTGTCGGCGTTCTCTACATGGATATGGACGGTTTCAAGACGATCAACGACACGCTCGGCCATCCCGCGGGCGATGAAGTGCTGAAGCAGGCGGCGCAACGCATTACCGAATGCCTCGGTGTCCAGGAAATTGCCGTCAGGATGGGTGGCGACGAGTTCGCCGTCTTTGTTCCGAACCTTGCCAATGCCGATGCGCTGGCCGGTCTTTCGGAACGCCTCGTGAAACGGTTCCGCAGCCCGTTTGCCGTGGGCAGGCATATCGTCAATGCACGTCTGAGCGTGGGTGCTGCCCTTGCGCCGCATGCAGGGTCGGATCGCCTCAGCCTTTTGCAGGCCGTGGACGAAGCGCTGTACGAGGCGAAGGCCTCCGGCCGCGACAGGTTCGTCCTCAGGTCCTCCTGACGGCTCGCAAAGGAAACGTCCTGCGCCGCACTATCGGCGGCTTGCCTTTCTGATCCCCTGTTCCCGCATCTTCTTTTCGACCTGCCGCAAGGCGATCGACAGGCCGATCGTCAGGATCAGGTAGATATAGGCGACGATCGAATAGGTCTCGAAAAACCGGAACGAGCCGGACGCATAGATCTTGCCGGCCTGGCTGATATCGGCGACGCCGAGAACCGAGACGAGGGAACTGTCCTTCACCATGGCAACGAAGTCGTTCGAGAGCGGCGGGAAGATCACCCGTATCGCTTGCGGAAACACGACAAGGCGAAAGCGCTGACCCCGCGTCAGCCCGAGCGCCATGGCCGCTTCGACCTGGCCGCGATCGATGGACTGGAAACCGGCGCGAAAGATCTCGGCGATAAAGGCCGAATAGCCGATCGTCAGCGCAATGATCGCACGCCACATCAAAGAGAGATCACGGACCTGCATCGGCTCGAGAAAGCCGCCGTCGACCAGCGGCGCGATCAGGACATTGTAAAAACCGACGATCGCCGGTGCGCCGGCAAAGGCAATGTAGAACAATAGAACCAGGATGGGGATGCCGCGCACGACTTCCACGTAGAATCGCGCCGCTTGCCGGAGCGCGAGGCGATCGGAAAGGCCCGCAAGGGCGATGGCCAGCCCCAGAGCGGTGGCAAGCACGAAGGCCGTGACCGTCACGAACACCGTCACCCAGATGCCGCGCGAGACGGTGGCGAAAACCTGGGCATAGAGATCGTTGACGACGATCACGGCTGCGATCGCGAGGCCTATGACGACGACGGCTGCGAGCCACCACGGACGATCACCATCGCCGCCCGATGTCGGCAGGGTCTGGAAGTTCATCAGGTTTCGACCCTGTCCGCAGGGACTGCCATCTTGGTGGTCACTGGCCCATCTTGTAGTCGAGGAACCATTTCTTGTTCAGGGCATCCAGCGTGCCGTCGGCTTTCAGCGCGGCGATCGCGGCGTTGACGGGGGCGGCCAGATCCGATCCCTTCTTGAAGATGAAGCCGAAATCTTCGGCGCCGAGCGGGCCGCCGATCACCTTCAGCCCGCCGTTCGACGCGTCGACATAGCCTTTCGCCGCAACGCTGTCGGTCAGGACGAGATCGACATCGCCGCCTTTCAACGCCTGCACGGTTGCGCCGAAGGTTTCGAACAGCTTGATGCGCGGGTTCTGCTCGTTGCCGTCGAGGATGCTGTAGACGGCTGTATAGAAGGGCGAGGTGCCCGGCTGGGCGCCGATCAGCGCGCCGTCCACGGCAGCGAAGGCCTTTTCGTCGGCAAAGCGGGTTTCGTCGCCACGTACCAGCATGAACTGTTCGGAGCGCAGGTAGGGATCGGAGAAATCGACCTGTGCCTTGCGTTCATCCTTGATGGTGATGCCGGTCATGCCGATGTCGTACTGGCCATCGGACACGGCCTGGATCATCGCGTCCCAGCTGACATTCTGGTACTCGACCTTGAAATTCAGCCGCTTGGCGATCTCGTTCATCGCATCATACTCCCAGCCGATCGTCTGGCCCGTCTTCGGATCGACGAACTGCAGGGGCGGGTAGGCGTTTTCGGTAACGACGACCACGGAACGGGCCTTCAGGTCCGGCAGGTTTTGCGCAAAAGCAGTGACCGGTGCCAGGCTTGCAACTGCGAGGGCGGCAATGACAAAACGTCTTTTCAGCATGGGGCGATCCTCAAGAGAAATATCTCAGCCAAATCTCACCAATTTCTGCGGGAAGACAAGCACAACCATTCCCTCAGACGAAGATCGCTGGGTTTGCCTTTGCAGACGCAACTGCAGTGGGGTCGATATCAATGCCCGAGGGCAACCGCAGGCAATAAAAAAGGCGGCCAAACGGCCGCCTTTTCGCATCCCATGAAGGGAAATCTTATTCAGCAGATGCTGCTTCTGCAGCCTTTGCTTCTTCCGCAGCCTTCGCTTCAGCGGCTTCTGCTGCTGCCTTGTCGGCGGCGAGAGCCTGTGCTGCTGCGATCTTTTCAGCTTCGATGCGTGCCTTTTCTTCGACAACTGCAGCGCGCTCGGCTTCGTTCAGCTTGCGTGCACGCGTGCCGGTGTTCTCGACGATACGAGCCGACTTACCGCGACGATCGCGCAGGTAGTACAGCTTGGCGCGACGGACGCGACCGCGGCGAACGATTTCGACGCCTTCGACGAGCGGCGAGTAGACCGGGAATACGCGCTCGACGCCTTCGCCGTAGGAGATCTTGCGAACGGTGAAGCTTTCGTTGATGCCGCCGCCGGAACGGGCGATGCAAACGCCTTCATAGGCCTGTACGCGGGTACGGGTGCCTTCCGTCACGCGGACGTTGACGCGGACGGTGTCGCCCGGGGAAAATTCTGGAAGCGAGCGCTTGGCTTCGATCTTGGCGACCTGTTCGGCCTCAAGCTGCTGGATGATGTTCATGTGTCAAACCTCAGGTTTTTCTGAAACAGCCAGAGCGCTCTTAGGATCCGTTGGTCAAAGCCTCTGGATCTGCCTTGCGGCAGAGCGTTTCGCCATTCTTTGTTGCTGGCAGACGGGACAGTTTTCCCATTTCCGTTCGCGCCATTACACGAAAGGCATGCGCTTGTCATCGGGCATGCCGCAAT
The DNA here is from genome assembly GCF_050500175.1 of Neorhizobium sp. DAR64872/K0K18. Taxonomy (NCBI): domain Bacteria; kingdom Pseudomonadati; phylum Pseudomonadota; class Alphaproteobacteria; order Hyphomicrobiales; family Rhizobiaceae; genus Neorhizobium; species Neorhizobium sp. DAR64872/K0K18. The sequence goes on along the minus strand of NZ_CP191446.1, from coordinate 3,198,043 downwards.
TTTGTGGCGATCGGTGGCGTTTTCGCCGCTTGCTGCCTCTCTATAGCAGGTCTAAAGGCTGACCGAAAAGAATTCGGGAGGATTCATGTCGATCACCATGGTGGTGCTGCTGGCCGCTGCCGGCTTTTTCTCGGGTGCCGCCAACGCGATTGCCGGCGGCGGAACGTTTCTCGTTTTCGGCGCCTTGACGCTTGCCGGCGTGCCGCCGATCGCGGCCAACGCAACATCGTCGATCGTGCAGTTTCCGGGCTATGTCACCTCGACGCTTGCCTATCGCCGCGAGATTGCCAGGCACTGGCGAAGTGCTTTGGCGCTCGCAATCGTCTCCGTCATCGGCTCGATTTTGGGAGCGTTGATCCTGCTGGCGCTCGACAATGACGCGTTTCGCCAGGTCGTGCCGTGGCTCCTGGGCGCTGCTACCGCCGTGTTTGCCGCAGGCCCATGGCTAAAGCCGAAGGCCTCGGCCGAGCGGCCTGCCAACTCGCCCCTTTCGGTCATCGGCCAGTTCCTGACCTCGATCTATGGCGGCTTCTTCGGGGCCGGGATGGGGATCATGATGCTGGCGGTGCTGGGTATGACGACCGGCGGCAGCTATCATCATCTCAATGCGCTGAAGAACATGCTGGCGGCGTTGATTGCCGGCGTCGCGATCGTCGTCTTCGTCGGCGGCGGCGTGATTGCCTGGCCGGAAACGATCATCATGATGCCAGCGGGAGCGCTCGGCGGCTATTGCGGCGTGTGGCTCGCACGGCGCGTTCCGCAGGCAGTGCTGCGCTGGTGCGTGGTAGCGGTCGGCGCAGGCCTGACCGTCTACTATTTCGTCACCGGCTAGCTTTCGTTCAGCAGGTCCGGGCGGCGTTCCCGAGTAAGCCGCAGCGACTGTTCGAGCCGCCATTTCTCGATCGCGGCATGGTTGCCGGAGGTCAGAATAGCGGGGATTTCCCGGTCTTCGAAGACCTGTGGACGCGTATAGTGCGGGTGTTCGAGCAGGCCGTGCTCGAAGCTTTCGTGGGTGCCGGACAGCGCATTGCCCATCACGCCAGGCAGAATGCGAACGACGCTGTCGAGCAGCGTCAAAGCGGCCGGCTCGCCGCCCGAAAGGATATAGTCGCCGATCGACACTTCCTCGAGCTGGCGTGCATCGATCACCCGCTGGTCGACGCCTTCGAAACGTCCGCAGACGATCACCACGCCCTCGCCCTCGCCAAGCTCGCGAACGCGCTTTTGGCTGAGCGGCTTTCCGCGCGGGCTCATCAGCAGGCGGGGACGGTTGTCATCTGCGAGGGAATCGATCGCCTTGCCGAGAATATCCGCCCGCAGCACCATGCCGGCGCCGCCGCCGGCCGGCGTGTCGTCGACAGTACGGTGCTTGTCCTCCGCGAAATCACGGATCTGCATCGCTTCAAGCGACCACTGCCCGCGTTCCATTGCCTTGCCGGAGAGGGAAAAGCCGAGATGGCCGGGAAACATTTCCGGATAGAGGGTGAGCACCGTCGCGCGAAACGGCATCGCGGTCACTTGTCCTTGCGCGGAAAGTTCGAGTTCGCGTCGTCTTCGTCCGGGTTTTCGATCAGGCCCGCAGCTTCGGGATCGATCAGGATCTTGCCGCCTTCGAGATCGATCTCCAGAACGGCTGCCTCGGTAAACGGAATGAGCGACGGACGACGGCCGGGGCCTTTCAGCTCCAGGAGATCGCCGGCGCCGAAATCGAACACGGCGCTGACCGTGCCAAAGCTCTTGCCGTCCTTGTCGACGGCTTCCAAGCCCTCGAGGTCGGCGTAATAGAATTCGTCGTCGTCCAGTTCCTCGTCCGGCAGGTTGTCACGGTCGACGAACAGCTCGATGCCGTTCAGCGCTTCTGCATCCTCGCGGCTGTTGATACCGCGGAAGCGGACGATGACGACTGTTTTCGCTTCGCGGATATCGAGGATCTCGAAGACGCGGCCGTCGGCGGTGTAAAGGTTGCCGTAGTCGCCGAGCGCCGTCGGATCCTCGGTAAAGGATTTCACCCGCACCTCGCCCCGCAGGCCCTGGGCAGCACCGATCGTTGCCATCAGAACTGGGTTTTCGAGCTTGGTCATGCGGGAAGGCTCCGGTTTCTTCGCGCCCATTTAAGCGCAACACAGTGAAATGAAAACAGTCTCGGCTGAATGAAAACAGCAAAACGGGCGGTGCGTTGCCGCACCACCCGTCGAAGCAAAAGAAGCAGATCTTATTCCGCGGCAGCAGCTGCCTTGGCGTCTTCGATCTTCTTTGCGCGCTCGGCAGTGCGTTCCTGAGCCTTCTTGCCCGGCTTTGCCTTTTCCGGGTTGCTCTTGGCATCGCGCTGGCCAACGCCGGCTTCTGCCAGGAAGCGCAGAACGCGGTCGGTCGGCTGTGCGCCGTTGTCGAGCCAATGCTGAACGCGCTCTACGTTGACTTCAACGCGCTTTGCGTCGTCCTTGGCAAGCATCGGGTTCCACGAACCGACCTTTTCCAGGAAGCGGCCGTCACGCGGCGAACGGGCGTCAGCGACGACGATCGTGTAGTAAGGACGCTTCTTCGAGCCACCACGGGCAAGACGGATCTTCAAGGGCATTGTATTCACTCCTAGGTTTGTCTGGGCCGCCGTCCCGGCGGGCCGTGTCGTTATTGGTTTAAGCTGTTTCCTTACCGCCGTGTTCGGCGGCGATGGCTTCATGATGCCGGATGACTTCCTTGATGACGAAGTTCAGGAACTTCTCGGCGAAATCCGGGTCCAGATGAGCGTCGTCGGCCAGGCGGCGAAGGCGTTCGATCTGGTATTCCTCGCGCGCCGGGTCTGCCGGCGGCAAATCGTATTGGGCTTTGAGGACGCCCACTTCCTTGGTGCAGCGAAAGCGTTCCGCCAGCATATGCACCAGTGCCGCATCGATATTGTCGATCGACTGGCGGTAGCTTGAAAGCTTTGCCTTGATCTCAGGGTCAACCATCGCGTCCTCCCCTCACTTCTTCTTGCCAGGCAGGCCGGGAAGACCCGGGAAGCCGCCAAGGCCGGGGAGCTTTCCTCCACCGAGACCCGGCATTCCGCCACCGAGACCCGGCATGGAGCCAGGCTTCATGCCGGCAGCTTCGGCCTGCTTCTGCAGGGCTTCCAGCTGCTTGGGATCGAGCTTGGAAAGATCGGGCATGCCGCCCATTCCACCCATTCCGCCGCCCATACCACCAAGACCCATCTTGCCGGCAAGGCCGCCCATCATCTGCTTCATCATGCCGCCCTTGCCCTTGCCGCCCATCATTTTCATCATGTCGGCCATCTGGCGGTGCATTTTCAGCAGCTTGTTGATTTCGGACGCGTCCGTGCCGGAGCCGGCTGCGATGCGCTTCTTGCGGGAGTGCTTCAGCATATCCGGGTTCGAGCGTTCGGCCTTCGTCATCGAGCCGATGATGGCGATCTGGCGGTCGAACATCTTGTCGCTCATGCCGGATGCGGCAAGCTTGTCCTTCATGCCGGCCATGCCGGGCATCATTCCCATGATGCCGCCCATGCCGCCGAGCGACTTCATCTGGCGCAGCTGGTCGGCGAGATCGTTCAGGTCGAACTTGCCCGACTGCATCTTCTTGGCCATCGCCGCTGCTTTTTCAGCGTCGATGTTTTCGGCTGCCTTTTCGACCAGGCTGACGATGTCGCCCATGCCGAGAATACGGTCGGCGATGCGGCGGGGATGGAACTCTTCGAGTTCGTTCATCCGTTCGCCGACACCGATCAGCTTGATCGGCTTGCCGGTGACGGCACGCATCGAAAGTGCTGCACCGCCGCGGCCATCGCCATCCATGCGGGTCAGAACGAGGCCGGTAATGCCGACGCGTTCGTCGAAATTGCGGGCCAGATTGACGGCGTCCTGGCCGGTCAGTGAGTCGGCGACCAGCAGGATTTCATGCGGGTTGGACTTCCGCTTGATTTCCGCCATTTCGGCCATCAGCGGTTCGTCGATATGCGTGCGGCCGGCGGTGTCGAGGATGACGACGTCGTGGCCACCAAGCTTGGCCGCCTGGACGGCGCGCGCGGCGATATCGGTCGGCGACTGGCCGGCAATGATCGGCAGCGTATCGACGCCGGTCTGGACGCCGAGCTGGCGCAACTGTTCCTGGGCTGCCGGACGTCGCGTATCGAGCGACGCCATCAGCACCTTTTTCTTTTCGCGGTCGGTCAACCGCTTGGCGATCTTGCCTGATGTCGTGGTTTTACCCGAACCCTGCAGACCGACCATCATGATGACAACAGGGGCCGCGGCATGCAGGCTGATGCCGACGCCTTCGGTCCCGAGCATTTCGACCAGTTCGTCATGGACGATCTTGACGACCATCTGGCCGGGCTTGATCGATTTCAGAACCTCGGCGCCGACGGCCTTTTCACGAACCTTGTCGGTAAAGGCGCGCACCACTTCCAGCGCCACGTCGGCTTCCAGAAGCGCACGGCGAACCTCGCGCAGGGCGGCGGATACATCCGCTTCGCTCAATGCGCCACGGCCGGTCAGTCCATTCAGAATGGAGCCAAGACGGTCCTGGAGGTTTTCGAACATCGTGTATTCCTTCTTCGTTTCCGGGTGCCCAAAAACGTCGGTTCTTTCGCCGGCAAATACAAGGCACCAAGGAGTACGCAAAGCCAAATAGCACCCGAGGGCGCCACGCGCTGTCGGGTGTTGACCTCCGGGTTTCCGAATAGTTCGGCTCCCGGTCGGCGGCTCCAAGTTCTCGGACTTGTCAGCAGATTGCCGGGCTTAAACAGGAAATGGGGGTGGAAGTCAAGGCGCGCCGGGGTTTTGCCGCGGGCGAGGGCGTCCGCTGACGAGATGCCGGAGATCTGATGTTGCCGCAAGCTTCCGCCCGTGCGCGAATTGCCGTATTCTATAGGGGATATATGCGAACCTAGATAGAGGTGGCCTTGATGGCGCAGCTCTTGCAAACCCTGGTGATCGAACAGACCTCATGAAACGTCGCAATTTTCTCAAATGGTCCGGGATCGGCGCAGTGGTGGCCCTTGCCGGCGGGTTGACCGCACGAGGTGCCATGGCAGCCAACAGCTATTATTCCGGGCCGGTGTCCGATCACTTCGACGGAACGCATTTCTTCAATCCCGGCGGAGAGGAGCCGCGTGGAACGTTCGACCTCCTGCGCTGGAAGTTCGGCAACGGCAATATTCCCTGGCCGGACACGTTTGCCAGCCCGTTTCCGCAGGCCGTGCCGGAGACGCGCGTGACCGGCAATCGTCTTGTCGTCACCATGGTCGGCCATGCGTCGCTGCTGATCCAGGTTGCCGGCGTCAATATTCTGACCGATCCGGTCTGGTCGGAGCGTGCCAGTCCGGTCTCCTTCGCCGGGCCCAAGCGGGTCAATCCGCCGGGTATCCGCATCGGTGATCTGCCGCCGATTGATATCGTGCTCGTCACCCACAATCACTACGACCACTTGGATCTCGAGACGCTGTGGGTGCTTGAGGGCCGCGACAAGCCGCATTTCATCACGCCGCTCGGCAATGATGCGATCATCCGCTCGAAGGTTCCGGATGCGAAGATCACGGTCATGGACTGGGGCGGCAGCGAGACTGTCGCGCCCGGCGTCGTGTTTCACTGCGAGCCCTGCCATCACTGGTCGGCGCGGGGTCTCGGCGACCGGCGCAAGGCATTGTGGGCGGCCTTCGTGTTTGAAACGCCGGCCGGCAAGGTCTATCATGTGGGCGATACCGGATTTCACGAGGGCGTCAACTATCGCGCCGCGGGCAGTAAGCATGGTCCTTTCCGCCTCGCGAACCTGCCGTTCGGCGCCTATGAGCCGCGCTGGTTCATGAAGGCGCAGCATCAGGATCCGCAGGAAGCCGTCGAAGGTATGCAGCTTTGCGGAGCCTCCTTTGTTGCCGGGCATCATTGGGGCACGGTCAAGCTGACGGACGAGGGCATCGACCAGCCGGTCGAGGCGCTGTTTGCGGCGCTCGACAGTCGTGGTATTGCGCGTGAACGATTCCGGCCGATGCGGGCAGGTGAGGTTTTCGACGTTCCGGCGTGACGGAGCTTGACGAGCCGCTCCACAGTTTGCTTGATGCGGAAACATGAGTGAATGGGGCAAGATATGCAGATCGAACTGGACCGCCTGACGGACGCTACTCGCATCCAGCGCCTCAAGGCGCAGACAGCGGGTACGCATGATACGCTCGACAAGCGGATCATGCGGGCGGAGCCATTCGCCAATCGCGAGCGCTATGCCTTGTTTCTCGACGTCCAGCATCGGTTTCACGCCGATGTCGCGCCGCTTTACGCTGCCGCCGAACTCAACCGGCTGCTGCCCGGCCTTGCCGAGCGTTGCCGGCTGGAAGCGCTTCGCCACGACATCGCGGATCTCGGCGGCGTGCCGGAACAGCTGGGATCGACGACCGGCCCCCTGAACCCTGCGACCGCGCTTGGCTGGCTCTACGTCGCCGAAGGCTCCAATCTCGGGGCAGCCCTCCTGCGCAAGGAAGCGGCCAAGCTCGGGTTGTCCGACGATTTCGGTGCGCGGCATCTGGCCGGCCACACGGACGGTCGCGGCCTGCACTGGCGCAATTTCGTTTCGGCCTATAACGAGCTTCTGCTGACCGAGGCAGAGGAACTTGAGGCAGCAGAAGGTGCCAAGGCGGCGTTCCGCCGGGTGCATGCGCTGGTCGACCAGATCTTCGGATGACACGATCGGAGAATGGCGCTCGCCGCACAAGTTGCGCGCGCTACTGGCAATTCATGGCGTTTTCCGCCATATACGGCCGATGACCGGTAAATTACCGCACGGGTTGGCAATCATGGCAGAACAGGTCGAATTTGCGCGCATGAACGGGCTTGGCAACAAGATCCTGGTCATCGACATGCGCGGTCGCGCCGACAAGGTCACGCCGGAAGCAGCCGTTGCGCTCAACGCGGATGCTGCGACCCAGTTCGACCAGATCATGGCGATCCACGATCCGAAGATAGCGGGTACCGACGCGTTCATCGACATCCTGAACTGCGACGGCAGCAAGGCCCAGGCCTGCGGCAACGGCACGCGCTGCGTCGTGCAGGCCTTGAGCTCCGAGACTGGCCGCAAGGTTTTCACCTTCCAGACGGTTGCCGGCATTCTCAATGCGCGTGAGCACGAGGATGGCACGATCTCGGTCGATATGGGCAAGCCGGCCTTTGCCTGGGACAAGATCCCGTTGTCTGAAGAATTCTACGATACCAGCCGGATCGAGCTGCAGATCGGCCCGATCGATGCGCCGATCCTGCATTCGCCGTCCGCAATGGCGATCGGCAATCCGCATGCGATCTTCTGGGTTGATCGCGACCCGATGGACTTCGATCTGGAACGGTTCGGACCGCTTCTCGAAAACCATCCGATCTTTCCGGAAAAGGCGAATATCACCCTGGCGCAGGTGACATCGGAAACGTCGCTGCGCACCCGCACGTGGGAACGCGGCGCGGGTCTGACGCTTGCCTGCGGCTCTGCCGCCTGTGCCGCCGGCGTCTCCGCTGCGCGCACCGGCCGCACGGGTCGCACCGTGACCATCGATGTTGCCTCGGCGCCCACCCGGCAGCCGCTCGTCATCGAGTGGCGTGAAGACGATCACGTGGTGATGACTGGTCCAGCGGAATGGGAATGGTCCGGCAAGGTCGATCCGGTCACCGGTGAATTTTCGCGCGACGAGGATGTGGGGCAGGGCGCTTACCAAGGGGCGAAGGTCCATTGAGTGGCGTCGAGGTCATCACCTTTGGCTGTCGGCTGAACACCTACGAATCGGAAGTGATGCGGGCGGAGGCCGAAAAGGCAGGGCTCAACAATGCCGTGCTGGTCAATACCTGTGCGGTAACCTCCGAAGCCGTGCGCCAGGCCCGCCAGACGATCCGCCGCGTGCGTCGTGACAATCCTCATGCCCGCATCGTCGTCACGGGTTGCGCCGCCCAGACCGAGAAGCAGACGTTTGCCGACATGCCCGAAGTGGACATGGTGCTCGGCAACGAGGAAAAGCTGAAGAGCCAATCCTACCGCGCGCTTCCGGATTTCGGCGTGTCGTCGGAAGAGAAACTTCGCGTCAACGACATCATGAGCATCAAGGCGACGGCGCCGCAGATGATCCGCCATATCGACGGACACGTGCGGGCCTTCATCCAGGTCCAGAACGGCTGCGACCATCGCTGCACCTTCTGCATCATCCCTTATGGTCGCGGTAATTCCCGTTCGGTGCCAATGGGCGCGGTCGTCGAACAGGCGCGCCGGCTTGTCGAAGGCGGGTATCGCGAGATCGTGCTGACCGGCGTCGATGCCACCAGCTACGGCGGCGACCTTCCCGGCCAGCCGACGCTCGGTCTTCTTGCGAAGACGCTTCTGAAGCAGGTGCCTGATATCCTGCGGCTGCGGCTGTCGTCGATCGACAGTATCGAGGCGGACAATCACCTCTGGGATCTGATCGCCGACGAGCCGCGCTTCATGCCGCACCTGCACCTCTCGCTGCAGCATGGCGACGACATGATCCTGAAGCGGATGAAACGCCGCCACAGTCGCCGCGAAGCCTTGGACTTTGTCGAGCAGGCACGGCGCCTGCGGCCCGAGATCGCATTCGGCGCCGACATGATCGCCGGATTTCCGACCGAGACGGAAGAGATGTTTGAGAATTCGGCGACGCTTGCGCAGGACGCCGGCATTTCCTTTCTGCATGTTTTCCCCTATAGCCCGCGTCCCGGAACGCCGGCCGCGCGGATGCCGCAGCTCGACCGGGCAGTGGTCAAGGAGCGTGCAGCACGGCTTCGTGCAACGGGCGAAGCGTTGCATAAAGCCCATCTCGACCGCATGGTGGGGACCGAACAGATCGTCATCGTCGAAAACAACGGCATGGCGCATACCGAAAACTTTTCGCTGGTCGCCGTGCCGGGGCTGGTTCCCCGGGACATCCAGCGCATTATGATAACTGGCCATAACGGCAAACATCTCGACATGCGGGTCATGGCCGCTCCCGCCACAGAGCGGGCGGCCTGACCGGAACGGATTTCTTATGGCACTGAGTTTCATCAAACGCGTCTTCACCTTCGGCGACGTCCCCCCCGAACAACAGGTCGAAGATCGCGCTCCGGCACCGATCAGCGAAGCGGAATCCGTTCAGGCGGAGCTTGAACCAAAGACGCGCGCGGAAGACCTGCCCGTCGCCGCTGTCGATCCGGTGGCCGCGATCGAGATGGAGACTGCCGGCGGACCGGCGTCGGATGCGCCGGCCGACATGGCTGACGTCGACGAGCCGGTTTCCGAGGCTGCCGCAGAGGACGAGGGTGCCATTCTCCCGGGTGTCGAGGAAACCTCCGAACTCGGGCTCGTGCCACTGTCGCTGCTGGAAGCGGAAGCGGCCGCAGATGTCGATTCCGCTCCACTGCCGACGCCCGTTCTTCCCAAGGGCTTTTCCACCGCCAGTGCGGCACCGGAGACGGTCACCATCGTGCCGCCGGCCAAACTCACCTGGTTCCAGCGTCTGCGCGAAGGCCTGTCGCGGACTTCGTCGCAGCTCACCGGCCAGATCGCGGCGCTGTTTACCAAGCGCAAGCTGGACGACCAGACGCTCGAGGATCTCGAGGATCTGTTGATCCAGGCCGATCTCGGCGTCGAGACCGCCATGCGGATCACCGGCACGCTGTCTTCCGAACGCTACGGCAAGGACGTGACCGGCGAGGATGTGTCGCGCATCATGTCGGCGGAGATCACCAGGGTGCTGACGCCGGTTGCCAAGCCGTTGCAGCTCGATCTCAGCCACAAGCCGCATGTCATTCTCGTCGTCGGCGTCAACGGCACCGGCAAGACGACGACGATCGGCAAGCTGGCGGCAAAACTTTCGGGCTCGGGGCTGAAGGTGATGCTGGCCGCCGGCGATACGTTCCGTGCCGCTGCCATCGAGCAGCTGAAAATCTGGGCCGACCGGACGGGATCGCAGTTCATCGGCACCAAGCTCGGCGCCGATGCGGCGGGTCTTGCCTATGACGCGTTCGAGCAGGCGCGTGCCAACAAGTCGGACGTGCTGATCATCGACACGGCCGGCCGGTTGCAGAACAAGACAGAGCTGATGGCGGAACTCGAAAAGATCGTTCGCGTGCTGAACAAGCTCGATCCGGACGCGCCGCATACGGTGCTGCAGACGCTCGATGCGACCACCGGCCAGAACGCGATGAACCAGGTCGAGATCTTCCGCAATATCGCCGGCGTCAGCGGTCTGATCATGACCAAGCTCGACGGCACCGCGCGCGGCGGTATCCTCGTCGCGATTGCTGCCAAGCACAAGCTGCCGGTCTATTTCGTCGGTGTGGGCGAAGGGGTCGACGATCTCGAGCCTTTCGAGGCGAAGGATTTTGCCGAAGCAATCGCCGGGCTGGCGCCCGCGCCGCATTGATGACACACAGAAACGAATTTGCTCCAGGCAATTACTGGCTTTAAAGTTGGACCCCATGCAGACGATTGAAAGCGACACCAAGCCGACCAAGGAAGAAAAGCAGCATCCGGGCCTGAAAATGGCGCTGGAGCTCGGGCCGCTCCTGGTGTTCTTCTTCGGCAACCTGCGCGGCGAATGGCTGGTGCAGAAATTCCCGGCGCTTTCGGCCGTCGGCGGCCCGCTTCTGGTGGCAACCGCGCTGTTCATGGTCGCCACGGTGATCTCGCTGGTGATCTCCAAGATCGTCTTCAAGCATCTGCCGGTCATGCCCTTCGTGTCGGGCGTGGTCGTCATGGTGTTCGGGTCGCTGTCAATCTGGCTGCAGGACGAAACCTTCATCAAGATGAAGCCGACCATCGTCAACACGCTGTTCGGCGTGGTGCTGCTCGGCGGGCTTTTCTTCGGCAAGTCGCTGCTCGGCTATGTCTTCAATGCCGCCTTCAGCCTGAATGAAGAGGGCTGGAGAAAGCTCACCCTGCGCTGGGGGATCTTCTTCCTGTTTCTCGCCGTGCTCAACGAAGTGGTCTGGCGCAATTTCTCCGACGAGGCCTGGGTCAACTTCAAGGTCTGGGGCACGATGCCGATCACCATCCTGTTCACGCTGTCGCAGATGCCGCTGATCATGCGGCACTCCGTCGAAGAGCCGAAATCAGGTTCCGAGGTGTGACTGCCGGGGTGCTGCCCTCAAGCGGTTCATCCGGACGACGCTGGCTTGTGGCGGCGCTGGTCCTGTATGTGGCGCAGATCGCCATTCTCTACGCGATGGGCCGCATTCCGATCTGCGAATGCGGCTACATCAAACTGTTCGAGCCTGATGTGAATTCGTCAGGCAATTCCCAGCATTTGGGGGACTGGTATGTGCCGTCCCACATCATCCACGGCTTTTTGTTCTACGGGCTCGGCTGGCTGATCCTGCGCCGGGCGTCGGTGCCGGCCCGCTTCTCGCTTGCCGTCCTCCTCGAGGCCGCGTGGGAGATCGCCGAAAATTCCCCTGTCATCATCGATCGCTACCGGACCGCGACGATGGCGCTCGGTTATTCGGGCGACAGCATCATCAACTCGGCGATGGATACGGTGTTCATGGCGCTCGGCTTCGTAGTTGCCGCACGCGCGCCCGTCTGGCTCACGGTGTGCATCGCCCTGTTCTTCGAACTCTTCACCGGCTTGCTGATCCGCGACAACCTCGTCCTCAACGTGCTGATGCTGGTCTGGCCCGTCGATGCAATCAAGGTCTGGCAAAACGCGGTTTGAGGCGTTGAACAAGGTTCAGAATCAGCAAGTGCTGGTTCATCCTTTTCCCGCTGCCGCTTTCTCGATGGCTGGTAGCAGATCCTGGGTGACGCTGCGGGTGTCGAAGGGGCCGACCTTCTTGTAGAGGATCGTGCCGTCGGGGCCGACCAGATAGCTTTCCGGAATGCCGTAGACGCCCCAATCGATCGCGGACTTGCCGTTCGGATCGATGCCGATCGCCTTGTAGGGGTTGCCGAGCTCGCCGAGGAAGCGCAGCGCGTTGTCGTTGCGGTCCTTGTAGTTGATGCCGACGATGGTGAGCCGGCTGTCTTCTGCCAGCTGCTTCAGGATCGGATGTTCCTGCCGGCAGGGTACGCACCAGGAGGCGAAAACATTGACCAGCGTCAGTTTGCCGGCAATGGCCGGTGAGGTCAGCGCCGCGGTCTGCGAGCCCTCGAGAGGCGGCAGCGCCAGAGACGGCGCTTTCTTGCCGATCAGGGCTGACGGAATGGCGGAGATGTCGCGTCCGTTGACGTCCTGGTCGTAGAGCATCTTGCCGGCGATTGCGGCAAAACCTGCGAAGGCAAGAAGCGGGATAAGCGCGAAGGCATAACGGGCAAGACCGCGGCGTTTCGGCGGGATGTCTTGCGAGGACGAGGGTTCGGCGGTCATGCCTTGCCGCCTTCCGGGGTCTTTGCCGAGCGGCGGCGGATGCCGGCGGCTTCGAGCTGCGCAAGTTCCCGGCGGCGGGCGCGGCCATCGAGCCAGACCCAGGCGATCAGACAGAGCGAGATGAGGCCGGCAATTCCATAGGACATGGCGATATAGAATGTGTGGCTCATGTCAGGTGCTCTTCTCGATCGTCAGGCCTGGCTTGTCGCCTGCCATTCTTGCTGCCATCCGGCGCTGCGCGGACACGCGGCGACGCCAGATCTCGTTGCGCATGGCAGCGATGTGCAGGGTGAAGAACAGCATCGTGAAGGCAAGTGCCATGACAAGCAGCGGCCGCAGGAACGACGCGTCGATGCTCGATCCGCCCATGCGAATGACGCTTGCCGGCTGATGCAGCGTGTTCCACCAGTCGACCGAGAATTTGATGATCGGAATGTTTACGAAGCCGACGAGGATGAGGATGGCGCAAAGGCGGGCGGCCTTGCCCGGATCGTCCATGGCGCGGTTGAGCGCGATCAGGCCGAGATACATCAGGAAAAGCACGAAGACGGAGGTGAGACGCGCATCCCAGACCCACCAGGTTCCCCACATCGGCTTTCCCCAGAGAGAGCCGGTGGCAAGTGCGATCAGCGTGAAGGCGGCGCCAAGCGGGGCAGCGGTCTTGTGGGCAACGTCCGCCAGGGGATGGCGCCAGACCAGCGTGCCGATCGCCGAAAGCGCCATCACCGTGTAGCACATCATCGACAGCCATGCCGCGGGCACATGCACATACATGATGCGGACCGTCAGCCCCTGCTGATAGTCGCCTTCGCCGGCAAAGCTCAGATAGAGGCCTGCTGCAAACAGGATCGCGGTGACCGCTGCAAGCCAGGGCAGGACGCGCGACGCCAGGCCTAAAAACCGGGTCGGGTTGGCGAGATCGCTGAATTTGGTGATGGCAAGGCTTTCGGACATCTGGGTTTTCTACTTCAGGGCGAAAAGAAGTTCCATCTAATCAATCGTCGGCGTTTCGCAAAGCGAGCGCTGCGCCAAGGGGCCCAAGCACTGCAAAAAACATCGTGATTGCCACCAGTATCAGAAAAGGCGGCAGGAATGGAGCGGGATCCTCCACCGCCGCATAGGAGGCGCTGACCCCGAAGATCAGCACTGGCACGGCAAGAGGCAGGACGAGGATCGAGACAAGCAGCCCGCCGCGCGGCAGGGTGACCGCAACAGCTGCGCCGACGGCACCGATAAAGGTGAGCGCCGGCGTGCCGACCAGAAGCGTCAGCATGGTGGCGCCGATCGCCACTTCGTCCATGTTCATGAACAGGCCAAGCAGCGGCGAGGCGATGACCAGCGGCAGGCCGTTGCCGATCCAGTGGGCCAGGCATTTGACGAGCACGGTCAGAACGAGCGGATGCTCCTGCATCAGCATCAGGTCCAGCGATCCATCCTCGCGGTCGGTCTGGAACATCCGGTCGAGGCCGAGCAGGGCGGAGAGGAGCGCTCCGATCCAGACGATCGCCGGACCGATTCGCGACAGGAGGTTGAGATCGGGACCGACACCGAAGGGAATGACGGCGACAACGGTGATGAAAAACAGGACGCCGATCAGCGCCCCACCGCCGGCACGGACGGAAAGCTTCAGGTCGCGCAGGAGGAGTGCGGTCATCACCAGACCTCCGCCGCAAAACCGGCAAATCCTGCCATCTTCAATTCCTGCGCGCTCTCAAGCCCGAGCGGCTGGTGGGTGGCGGCGATGAGGATGCCGCCGGTGCGCAGATGTGATTCGATCAGCCCGGTGAACACGCGTTCCGCACTCACGTCGAGGGCTGCGGTCGGTTCGTCGAGGATCCAGACCGGCCGAAAGGAGACGAGAAGCTTGGCAAATGCCATGCGCCGCTGTTGGCCCGCGGAAAGATATCCGAACGGCAGATGGGTGATGTCGGAAAGGCCGACCGCATCGGCTGCTTCGTCGACAGAAAGAGACTCGCCCTGCGGCGAATGGCCGAAAAACTGCTGCCAGAATGTCAGGTTTTCATACACTGAAAGTTCGGCTTTCATGGCATTGCGGTGGCCGAGGTAATGGCAGGCTTCTGCTGCCCGCATGCCCTTGTCAGCAGTCTCTGCCTGCCATGTGACGGTGCCGCTTTCGGGGCGCAGGAGGCCTGCCACGACGCGCAGGAGCGTGGATTTGCCCGATCCGTTTTTCCCCGTCAGAACAAGGCTTTCGCCGCCAGACAGTGCGAAGGAGACGCCCTGGAAGATCAGATCTTCGCCGCGCCGGGCGCTCAGATTTTCGGCAATCAGCCGCATATGGTCTATGCCTTTTCGGGCCGGATTAAGCCTTCGATCACATCGCTGCCAAAAAATGTTTGGCGACCTGCGTCAAAGTGTCTGGAACGCTTCTTAGAAATTATCTATAAGCATCGCAACACGCCAGCGGCCGGCGTGATTTTCATCTAGCGCCGAACTTGAGGATCTTCAAAAGTCCTTTCGTGCGGACAGCGGAAATGGTCGTACCCGCATCCTGATGTGCATGAAGTGCATAGGCGTCCGCACGCGCGTGTTGGCTCTTACATCAGCGGGGTTTATCCGTGGCTAAATCTGTCGACAGTTTCAATTGTCGCTCCGTCCTTACCGTAGGCGGTAAGGACTATGTCTATTACAGCCTTCCGAAAGCCGAGCAGAATGGTCTGCCGGACGTTTCCAAGCTGCCCTTCTCGATGAAGGTTCTGCTTGAAAACCTGTTGCGCTTCGAAGACGGAAAGTCCGTTACCAAGGACCAGATCCTGTCGGTTGCCGAATGGCTCAACAACAAGGGTCTGGCCGAGGCTGAGATCGCTTATCGTCCAGCCCGCGTGCTGATGCAGGACTTCACCGGCGTTCCGGCAGTCGTCGATCTCGCAGCCATGCGCGACGGCATCAAGGCACTCGGCGGCGATCCTGAAAAGATCAACCCGCTGGTTCCGGTCGATCTCGTCATCGACCACTCGGTCATCGTCGACGAATTCGGCACGCCGACCGCTTTTGCCCGCAACGTCGAGCTCGAATACGAGCGCAACGGCGAGCGCTACCGCTTCCTCAAGTGGGGCCAGCAGGCGTTCAAGAATTTCCGCGTCGTTCCGCCCGGCACCGGCATCTGCCACCAGGTGAACTTCGAATATCTCGGCCAGACGGTCTGGACCAGTGAAGAGGACGGCGAAACCGTCGCTTATCCGGATACCTGCGTCGGCACCGATTCGCACACGACCATGATCAACGGTCTCGGCGTTCTCGGCTGGGGCGTCGGCGGTATTGAAGCGGAAGCCTCGATGCTCGGCCAGCCGGTCTCGATGCTTCTGCCTGAAGTCATCGGCTTCAAGCTGACCGGCAAGCTCAAGGAAGGCGTTACCGCGACCGACCTCGTGCTGACAGTCGTGCAGATGCTGCGCAAGAAGGGCGTGGTTTCCAAGTTCGTCGAATTCTTCGGCCCGGGCATGGACAACATGCCGGTCGCAGACCGCGCGACGATCGGCAACATGGGTCCGGAATACGGCGCGACTTGCGGCTTCTTCCCGGTCGATGCCGAAACCGTCAGCTACCTCCACATGTCGGGCCGCACCAAAGAGCGCATTGCGCTCGTCGAAGCCTATTCGAAGGCTCAGGGAATGTGGCGCGACACCGACGGTGCCGAGCTGGTCTTCACCGACACACTGGAACTCGACCTCAACGACGTCGTACCGTCGATGGCCGGCCCGAAGCGTCCGGAAGGTCGCATCTCGCTCGAGAACATCGCCTCCGGTTTTGCCGGCTCGATGGACACCGACTACAAGAAGCCGGGCCAGCTTGAAAACCGCTACCCGGTTGAAGGCACGGATTACGATCTCGGTCATGGCGATGTGGCGATTGCCGCCATCACGTCCTGCACCAACACATCCAACCCGTCGGTGCTGATCGCGGCTGGCCTTCTCGCCCGCAACGCAGTCGCCAAGGGTCTGACGTCCAAGCCGTGGGTAAAGACGTCGCTTGCACCGGGATCGCAGGTTGTTGGCGAATATCTCGCCAAGTCCGGCCTGCAGGATTCGCTCGATGCGATCGGCTTTAACCTCGTCGGCTTCGGCTGCACGACCTGCATCGGCAATTCCGGTCCTCTGCCGGCGCCGATCTCCAAGACGATCAACGACAAGGGTCTGATTGCTGCCGGCGTTCTTTCCGGCAACCGCAATTTCGAAGGCCGTATTTCGCCTGACGTCCAGGCCAACTACCTGGCTTCGCCGCCGCTCGTCGTCGCTTATGCGCTGGCCGGCTCGGTGCGCAAGGACCTGACCACGGAACCGCTCGGCATCGGCAGCGATGGCCAGCCGGTATTCCTCAAGGATGTCTGGCCGACCTCCAAGGAAGTTCAGGAGTTCATCCAGAAATACGTCACCCGCGAACTGTTCGAGAGCAAGTATGCGGACGTGTTCAAGGGCGACGAGAACTGGCAGGCAGTCCAGATCCCTGACGGCGACACCTATGCATGGGACGACAAGTCGACCTATGTGCAGAACCCGCCGTATTTCGTCGGCATGGGCAAGACGGGAACCGGTCTCAAGAACATCCACGGCGCACGCGTCCTTGGCCTGTTCGGCGACAAGATCACCACCGACCACATCTCGCCGGCCGGTTCGATCAAGGCTGCTTCGCCAGCCGGTGCTTACCTTTCGGAAAACGGCGTCGCCGTTGCCGACTTCAACCAGTACGGCACGCGTCGCGGCAATCATGAAGTCATGATGCGCGGCACGTTCGCCAACATCCGCATCCGCAACCACATGCTCGGCCCGAACGGCAAGGAAGGTGGCTACACCATCCACTATCCGTCCAAGGAAGAGATGTCGATCTACGATGCGGCCATGAAGTACAAGGATGAAGGCACGCCGCTGGTCATCTTTGCCGGCGTCGAATACGGCAACGGTTCCTCGCGTGACTGGGCTGCAAAGGGCACCAACCTGCTCGGCGTCAAGGCCGTCATCGCCCAGTCGTTCGAGCGTATCCACCGCTCCAACCTGGTCGGCATGGGCGTCGTTCCCTTCGTCTTCGAAGAGGGCGTGACCTGGGCTTCGCTCGACCTCAAGGGTGACGAGACGGTCGAGATCGTCGGTCTCGAAGGCGATATCAAGCCGCGCGAGTGGAAGATCGCAAAGATCACCTATGGCGACGGTTCGGTGAAGGAAATCAACATCCTCTGCCGCATCGATACGCTGGACGAGGTGATCTACATGAACAACGGCGGCATTCTGCAGACCGTTCTTCGCGATCTTGTCGCTTAATAAAAATCCTCCACCCGCCGGTCAGACCGGCGGGTGGACATTCTTTGACGGCGATCGGCTCACCCGCCTGGATGTGCTTTTCGCAAGACTTCGTCAGCCCAAACTCCTGGGCTGGAGAACCGGTTTTCCGACCTTGCATGTGCCGGGTCGCTCAATTCCCCTGACCAGCACGGGGATGCGGTGGTGAGCATTTCGCCTTGGCCACCGACGTTAAGGTCTTCATTCCTTGTCCCTCATCATTTTTATCGGCATGGCCGTTACGGTTTTCCTGACGTCGCTTCTGTCTGGGATTTTCGGCATGGCGGGCGGGCTGATCCTCTTGTGGGTCCTGCTGTTTCTCTATCCGGTCGGCACCGCCATCGCGATCCAGGGCGTCATCCAGATGGTCTCCAACGGATCCCGCGCCTGGTTCTCCCGTGCCTATATCGACTGGAAGATCCTCTCGATCCTGTGCTCTGGTGTCGCCGTTTCCGCCCTCATCCTGTTTCTGACGAGCTATATGCCAAGCCTGATCGTGGTTCTGATCGGTGTCGGCCTGATGCCTGTTCTCGTCTGGTTGCCGGTCAACAGGCTGCAGCTCGATGCGTCCCGTCCCTCGCATGCGTTTCTGGCTGGACTGCTGTCCGGCGGCATGACGATCAGCGTCGGCGTGGCAGGTCCGACGGTCGATATCTTCTTCATTCGCACAGAGATGGACCGGCGCAAGGTCATCGCCACCAAGGCGTCGATCCAGACGATCTCGCATCTGGCAAAGATCGCCTTCTACTGGGATGCCGCTTCGAACCTTCCGACCGTCGACATGGTGGCGGTGCTGATCGCCGCGCCGATCGCCATCCTGGGCGCTCGGGCGGGCAATGGTATCCTGCAAAAGATGACGGACGCCAATTTTCGGAGCTGGACCCGATGGGTGGTGACCGGCGTCGGCGCGGTCTACCTGACCCAGGGATTGCTGAGCTTTTTCTAACAGGCGGAACGGGCCGGACACGCGATCGCAGAGAGCGATCACATGTCGGATCCTCACCCGTTCGTGACTTCCTCTTGAACCGGTGCCGCGGTTACTTATCCGGCGTCCCACCGTTATGGCCTTGATTGCCCCTCGCAATCGTGGATAACAAACAACCTATCAAAGGGTTTGCCATTCATGCTGCTTCGTTTTCGCTCCATGGTCCTCGTTGCCGGTCTGCTGATAGCAGGCTCGGCTTCGGCAGGGGAATCGAAGGCCCCGAAGGGCGTCGTGGAACTGTTCACCTCGCAGGGCTGTGCCTCCTGTCCGCCTGCGGACACCACGTTCAGCCAGCTTGTGGCCCAGGGCGACGTCGTGGCGCTGTCCTATCACGTCGACTACTGGAACTATCTCGGCTGGACCGATACGCTTGCCTCCAAAGAGAATACCGAGCGTCAGTACGGCTATGCCAAGACGATGGGCCGCAGCGGCGTGTACACGCCGCAGGCCATCATCAACGGTCGCGACCATGTCAAAGGTACGGACCTGGTCGGCATCAACTCCAAGGTCGATGGTATGCGCAGCAAGGGAGAGGGGCTGGTTGTTCCCGTCTCGGCTGCCATGCACGGAGACGAGATCGAAATCGAGATCGGCGCCGGCAATGCACAGATACCGGCCGAGGCCGAAGTCGTCGTCGCCTACTTCACGAAGAAGCAGCAGGTCGAGGTGACGAAGGGCGAAAACAGCGGCAAGAACATGGATTACTGGCATAGCGTCTACGACGTGCAGTCCGTTGGCATGTGGAACGGCCAGACCATGTCGCTGAAGCTGCCAGGCAAGCTGATGGGCAAGTCCAAGAAGGACGGTTGCGCAATCCTGCTTCAGGCATCGGGCCCGAATGGCGAGCCGGCCGAGATCATCGGCGCAACAATCCTGATGGCCGGGCGCAAGAAGCTGGACGACTGACAGGGCATACCAACACCGCTCACCAGCAAGCTGGTCGCGGAGCGCCGCGCGCTCATTCTTTTCGACGGGAAGTTTGTTGGCGGCCCGGTCCAAATCCACTGGGGGGCTGGGGGTAAGGGTCAGCGAACCGAACCGGGCCAAATGGCGCTAAAGAACGCGCCAAACCAACATCTGCAATCTCGCTTGCAATTCGGGCGCTGTTTTGACCGAAATACGGCTTTCTCAGAAAACATCGCGGCAGCCGGTAACCTGGTATGGCAGCGTTGCAATTTCTAAAATGTCGGGGCACACTGTCACTGCATTGACATCTATGATTGGGAGTCTTGATGACCGATCAGCCTGAATTTCCGAGGGGCCACCGGCCTCACGATGCTGCCGTCGTCGTCAATCTCAGCGAATACCGACAGAGCCTCGATCCTGCGCCCGTGACATTTCACCGTCGAGAGCTCGACTCCATCCTGTGGATCTATGGTCGGATGGTGGGCGAGGGCGAGTGGAAGGATTACGCGATCGACCACCTGAAGGACAAGGCCGTCTTTTCGATCTTCAAGCGATCGGGAGAGCTGCCGCTGTTCAGGATCGAGAAGAACCCCAAGCTTGCCAACAAGCAGGGTGCCTATTCCGTCATCAACACGAACGGCGTGATCCTGAAGCGTGGTCACGAGCTGCCACAGGTGTTGAAAGTGTTCGACAAGGCGCTGAAGCTCATCGACTGAACTGGTTCACTCGGTGAACAGCGAACCGGGATAGACCGTCGGGTCAGGCGGTGTATCCCTAGCCTCGCCGAGTGCAATCTGCATCAGGACCGTGTCCAGCCACTGACCGTGCTTGAAGCCGGTGCCTTTCAGCGTACCGGTCATTTCGAAGCCTAGGCTCTTGTGGACCGCGACGGATGCGGGGCTTGCGCCACCGATCACGGCCACCATCTGGCGAAAGCCGAGCGCTGTGCAGCGGCTGAGCAGTTCCTGCAGCAGTGCCTTCCCGGCACCCTTTCCACGCGCCCCCGGAGAGAGATAGATCGAATCCTCTACCAGCCAGCGATAGGCCGGCCGCGTGCGGAAGGCGGATGCATAGGCATAGCCGATGAGGACGCCGGCGTCGTCGATGGCGGCGATGTAAGGATAGCCCTTCTCGCGGATGGCGTGGAAGCGCGCGGTCATCGCTTTCAGATCAGGCGGGGTGATCTCGTAGCTTGCGGTGCCGTTCAGCACACTGTCCCGGTAGATGGCCGTGATGGCGGGCAGGTCGTCGGTTGTGACGTCGCGAAGGTGCTGGGGCATGGCAGGACTTGGGGCTTGAGGTGAGGCAGCAAGCCTATGACGCAGCCTCCCGGCGGGCAACAAAAAAGGCGACCTTGCGGCCGCCTTCTTGTTTGTCGTCTGGTCTGTCTTCCACTTCGTGGATCAGTTGTTACGGTTGCCCATGAACTGAAGCAGGAAGGTGAACAGGTTGATGAAGTCGAGGTAGAGCGTCAGGGCGCCCATGATCGCCTTGCGGCCCATGACCGTCGCGTCATCCGCGTCGTAATACATTTCCTTGATCTTCTGCGTGTCGTAGGCGGTAAGGCCTGCGAAGATCAGCACGCCAATCGCGGAGATCGCGAAGCCGAGTGCCGAAGACGCCAGGAAGATGTTGACGATCGAGGCGATGATCAGGCCGAACAGGCCCATGATCAGGAACGAGCCCATTGCCGACAGGCTTCTCTTCGTCGTGTAGCCGTAGAGCGACAGAGCGCCGAACGAAGCTGCGGTCACGAAGAACGTCTGCACGATGCTCTGGCCGGTAAAGACCAGGAATATCGACGACAGCGAAAGACCCATCAGGGCAGCGTAGCCCCAGAAGGTTGCCTGGGCGGCGCTTACGCTCATCTTGTTGATCCTGAAGCTCAGGAAGAACACGACGGCGAGCGGCGACAGCATCACGACCCAGCGCAGCGGGCTTGCAAACAGCAGCTGGCCGAAGGGGGTCAGCTGGCCATCGGCGACGGCCATCTGCCAGGTCGCGAATGCCGCGATGCCGGTGATTGCCAGGCCGAGTGCCATCAGGTTGTAGACCTTGAGCATATAGGCGCGCAGGCCTTCATCGATCATCGCACCGGACTGCGCACCCGTCTGGGCGGCTCGGTTTTGATAGTTGTTGAAGTCAGCCATAGTATCCTCTTCAAGCTCCGGAATTTGTCACGGTGTCGGGCCCTAACGGTCAGACCCAGGCGCCGCTGCGGAGCCCAGCAAGCCTACCATCAAATATGAGGCGATAACCACGCCTATACAAGGGGGAAGGAACGCAATGGATCCCAAAGCTCCCGATCACAATTCCCGGAGGACCGGCGCCGCCTTCTGGCCCAGCACCCGCCACGTGCCGATAAGCCCGATGCCGACGGTCAGCACCAGCGAGGCCACAACCGTGATGATCGCCACATCTGGCAGGAAGGTCGAGGGAAGGCGCATGATGCGCGACACGATGAACCAGGCGGATACGCCGCCGGCCAGAAGCGCAAACACGGCGGTGGCGAAGCCGAGGATCATGTATTCGTAGCTAAAGGCACGAATGAGCATGGATCTCGTTCCCCCCAACGTCTTCAGGATCACAGCATCGTGGGTACGGGCGCGGTTTCCGGCCGCAAGCGCCCCGGCAAGCACCAGCACCGAAGCGATCAGCGCCACGGCGGCCGCTGCCCGGATCGCGGTTGCCAGCTGGCCGATCAACTGATCGACGATATCGATCGCATCCTTGACCCTAACACTCGTGATGGTCGGATAGGCATTGCTGACGGAGCGCAGGATTGTCGCTTCCTGCTGCGCCGTTGCCGATGGATCGGTGAGGGTCGCAAGCCAGGCATGCGGCGCGCCGCGGAACGTGTTGGGCGAGAAGACCATGACGAAGTTGATGGACAGCGATTCCCATTCGACGTTGCGGAAACTGGAGATCTTGGCGGTGATGTTGCGGCCGAGCACGTTGACGGTGACCGTATCACCGAGTTTCAGTCCGAGTTCGCCTGCCTCTTCCGCCGAAAATGAAACGAGAGGCTCGCCGTCATAGTCGGCCGGCCACCATTCACCCTGCGTCAGGGTCGAGCTTTCCGGCTTGTTCTTGGCGTAAGTGATGCCGCGATCGCCGCGCAGAACCCAACGGCCCTTTGCCGGAACATTCATCTGACTGACATCCTGACCGTTGAAGGCGAGGATGCGACCCCGCAGCATCGGCACCTCGAACAGCTTGGCGCCGGGTGCCTGCTCCTGCAGCAGCTTGCGGAAACCATCGACTTCGGCGCTCTGGACATCGACGAAGAAGAAGTTCGGCGCGTTGCGGGCGATGTTGCCGGTCAGCTGGTTGCGCATGTTGCCGTCGATCAGCGCCAGCGTCACCAGGAGTGCCAGACCGAGGCCGAGCGAGAGCACGACCGAGGGCGTCAGGGCGCCGGGACGGTGGATATTGCCGAGTGCCAGCCTCAAGGCCGGCGAACTGACGCGCGGGGCACGACGGGCAAGCCACGCAATGAGCGCCGCCACAAGCCGCAGCAGCACGAACGCGCAGGCGACCGCGCCGAGGAAGACCGAGGCGACGAAGTGATTTTCGGACGAGAAGATCGCAAGGATTGCGAGAGCGGCGAGTGCTGCGCCTGCGGCTGCCAGATACGGCCAGGATGGAAGCCGGCCCGTGTCGAAACTCTGTTCTCTGAACAAAGCTGTGGCAGGGACCTCGCGCGCATGTCCAAGCGGCAGAATGGCGAAGGCAAAGGTGATCAGCAGACCGAACAGGGCGGCAAGCCCAAGCGCCGACGGATAGATGTTGATGCCATCCGGTACCGGAAGCACGCCTTCGAGAAAGCGCAGTGCGACGATGGGCGAAACGGCGCCGATGACGAGGCCGGCCAGAATGCCGATCACTGCCAGAACCATGATCTGGAACAGGTAGATCAGCGTGACAACAGTTGCGGGTGCGCCGAGGCATTTGAACGTGGCGATCGTGGTGCGTTTGGCATCGAGGAAGGCCCGCACGGCGTTCGCCACGCCGACACCGCCGACGATCAGCGCGGTGAGGCCGACCAGCGTCAGAAACTGCGAGAAGCGCTCGACGTTTTCGGTAAGCGACGGGGCTGCGCGGTCGCTGCTTCGGATCGACCAGCCGGCGGCCGGGAACTCTCGGTTGGCGCGATCGGCCAACCCGGCCCGGCTGGCAGGATCACGCAGCTTGATCTTGTAGGCGTGTTCGACAAGGCTGCCGTTTGCCATCAGGCCCGACGCCTGCAGCGCTTCCCGGCTGACCATCAGGCGGGGCGCAAAGCCGAAGCCATCGGACACCGCGTCCGGTTCCGACGCGATCGTGCCGCGCAGGACGAGCCTGATATTGCCGAGCAACAGTTCGTCGCCAGTCTTGATGCCGAGGCGCTCGAGCAGAAGCGGTGCGGCCAGCGCGCCGAAGGTCTCGCCCTGTTTGGCGACGAGTTCCTGCAGGGGCGCGGCTGGCTCGGCCTTAAACTCTCCGTAGAGTGGATAGGCGCCGTCGACGGCCTTGACCTCGACCAGCGCCTGTTCGGATCCATCCGGCTTGCGGGCCATGGAGCGAAGGCCGGTTGAGACAGACATCTCGCCGAGCCCGCTCAAGAAGGCGCGTTCCTGTTCGGTCGCTTCGCGGTTGTTCAGCTCAAAACGAATATCGCCTGCAAGCAGTTGCTGGCCCTGGCCGGCAATCGCTTCGGTAATGGCGCGCGAAACGGAATTGACGGCGGCGATGGAGCCGGTGCCAAGGGCGATGCAGGCGAGGAAGATGTAGAAGCCGCTAAGGCCACCGCGCATTTCCCGCAATGCCAGGCGCAGTGCAATTTTCAGCCGGGGGACCGCGACCATCATACGGATGCGACCTGAACGGCCGGAGCGCCTGCTCCGTCGTCGATGATTTCGCCGGAGCGGACGCGGATCTGGCGCGAGCAGCGGGCAGCGAGCGAAATGTCATGGGTGACGAGGATCATCGTCATGCCGCGCTCGGCCTGCTTGGAAAACAGAAGGTCGGCGATCTGGCGCCCGGTCTCGGTGTCGAGATTGCCGGTCGGTTCGTCCGCGATCAGCACGGCGGGCGAGGGGGCGAGTGCGCGGGCAATCGCTACGCGCTGCTGTTCACCGCCAGAGAGCTGGCCAGGATAATGGTGCAGGCGTTCACCCAGGCCAACGGCTGTCAGCTCGCGGCGGGCGATCTCGAACGGATCCTTCGCATTTGCAAGCTCCAGCGGGACTGCGACGTTTTCGAGCGCGGTCATGTTGGCGATGAGGTGAAACGACTGGAAGACGATGCCGATATTGCGGCCGCGGAAATCCGCCAGCGCATCTTCGGAAAGGTTGTGAAGCGCCTGGCCGTTAATGACGATCTCGCCGCTGTCGAGGCGTTCGAGGCCGGCCAGCACCATCAGCAGTGTCGATTTGCCGGAACCGGAGGGACCAACGATGCCGACCGCTTCTCCTGCGTCGACGTCAAGATCCATGCTCTTCAAAACGTGAACGGATGCCGCCGCGCTGCCGAGGGTGAGATCGGCTTTTCGCAGCGTGATGATGGTTTTAGTCAATGCAGACCGTCCTATATAGGCTTCAAGAGCAATTCATGCCGCGCTGCGGTTAAGCCCAAATCTAGGAGACCGATCGTGCGTTTTAAAGCAAGACCGCTTCAATTCCTCGTCATGATACTGGCAGCACTGACCTCAGCCCCGGTTTTCGCCCAGAACAAGACCCTCCAGATCGTCGGCTTTGGAGACAGTCTGATGGCCGGCTATCAGCTGGCGCCGGCAGAATCCTACACCGCCCAGCTCGAGGCAGCGCTGAAGGCGAAGGGCCTCAATGTGGCGATCAACAATGCCGGCGTGTCCGGCGATACCAGTTCCGGCGGGCTTGGACGCATCGACTGGTCGGTTCCAGATGGCACTGATGGCGTGATCCTGGAGCTTGGCGCCAACGATGCGCTGCGCGGCATCGCACCCGAGCAGACGGAAAAGAACCTTGATGCGATGATCACGCGTCTGAAGGCGCGCAACATCGCGATCTATCTGGTTGGCATCATGGCGCCGCCGAACATGGGCAGCGACTATGCGCAGAAGTTCAACCCGATCTACGAAAGGCTCGCCAAGAAACACGCGCTGCCGCTCTACCCGTTCTTCCTTGATGGCGTGACCACGGTTGCCGGAATGCAGCTTGAAGACGGCATGCATCCGAACGCAAAGGGTGTCGCGGCCATGGTCGAAAAGAGCCTTCCTTCCGTCGAAGCCTTCCTTGGGGACATCGGTAGTCAGCAAAAATAATATCTTGCGCGGAAGCGAGTTGCATGTTCCGCTGTTAGCATCTGCAAAAGATTCGAGGAGGTCCCTATGCCGAGACTTTTCATCGCCCTCGAAGTTCCACGCAATGTCGCCATGAGCCTGTCGCTGCTCCGTGGCGGCATCCCCGGTGCACGCTGGATCGATGTGGAGAACTATCACATCACCCTTCGCTTCATCGGCGACATCGACGGACGGACCGCAGACGAGATCGTCGACCGGCTGGACCGGATCGACCGTCCGGAATTCCAGCTAAAGCTGACCGGGATCGGTTCGTTCGGGTCCAAGAAGCCGCATTCGATCTTTGCCGGCGTCTCCCCGTCGCCCGAACTTCACGCGCTGCAGGGGGAAACCGAGCGGATCTGCCAGCGTCTCGGACTGGCGCCGGATCCGCGGAAATTCACGCCGCATGTCACTCTGGCACGTCTCAAACACTGCCGACTCGATGAAGTCGTACATTACCTTTCAGGGCGCGGGAATTTTCACACCGCGCCCTTTCTCGTTCCGCGTTTCGTGCTGATGTCTTCCAAGGAATCCTGCGGTGGCGGGCCCTACCTGACGGAGGAAATCTTCCCGCTGCGCGAGCTCAGCTACGGCTATGCCCAGGACGAGATGGAAACAGCCGAGCACCGTTTCTAGTCTCTGGCGAAGGTATGCTGATGGCCTATGAGGTGCTGGACAGAGAAGCGATCAAGCGCGAGATCGCCACTCTCGATGGCTGGACGATGGGCCTTGATGGCGACGCGATCACGAGGAGTTTTGTCTTTGCGTCGTTTCGCCAAGCCTTCGGGTTCATGGCGGAATGCGCGTTGGCGGCTGAAAAACTCGACCATCATCCGGACTGGTCTAACAGCTATTCACGCGTCGAGGTGCAGCTGACCACCCATGCGAAGAAGGGGCTGACGGATCGCGATTTCGAGCTGGCGCGGGCGATGGACAAGGCATTTCGCGCACGGATCGTCACGCCCCGGAATTGAACTTCACACCGGCATTCCCATATGCTGATGCATTGAAGCGAGCATCTGGAGTGACGGAATGAGCGTGGATGACGTCAAGATCGGCGAGATCCTTCTGCCCGGCGACGAAAAAACGCAGGATCGCCGGGAAAAGCAGGTGCGTGCCAGGTTCTGGCCGACGATGCGGCGAGCCGCGCGGCAAATTCCATTCAGCCGCGATCTGGTCGCCGCCTATTACTGCGCCGTGGACCGAAAAACACCCTTGCGCGTTCGCGGGACCTTGCTGGCAGCGCTTGCCTATTTCATTCTCCCCATCGACATCGTCCCAGATTTCTTTGCGGTCGTCGGCTTCAGCGATGATATCGCGGTTCTTGCTGCGGCCCTGCGCATGATCCAGGGCCATATCAACGACGGACATTACGACGCAGCAGACAGCGCGCTTGCCGATCACCCCGATATTGCAGCCGGAATGAAGACGAGCGGCTGATCCGGCCGCCCCGCCGCTTCAGTTCGGTGAAGTCTCTTCCAGTGCTCGCCGCAGGCGCTCGAACGCCAGCCTGATGCGCGACTTTACGGTGCCCAGCGGAAGCCCGGTCGAAGCGGCGATTTCGGAATGGGACTGACCCAGGAAAAAGGCGGCCCGCACCAGCTTCATTTGCTCGTCCGGAATCTGAGAAAGGGCATCACGGACCCGCTCGTCGCGCTCCTTGCTTTCAAACAAGGTGTCGACGCCCGGTACCTCCGCCAAGGCAAGAAATGTCTCCTGGCCGTCAAACTTGCGGTTTCGGGCGCGGCGCTTGGCATCGATGTGGCGGTTTCGTGCGACCCGGAACAGCCAGGTCGACAGGCTTGATCTTGCGGGATCATAGAGGCTGGCACGATGCCAAAGGATGGTCATGACATCCTGGACGAGTTCTTCTGCCTCGTCCGAATTCATGCCGCGCTTCATCAGCCAGGATTTCAGGCGTGGCGCGAAATGATCAAAAAGCGCAGTGAACGCGTCTTGATCACGCGTTGCAGCCACTGCCCTGACCAGGCGGGCGAAGCGGTCTCTCTCGTCCCCTAGCATCTAACCGGCAGTAGGCTTTCTTTGTGAGTAGGCGTCAGCTTTGCGACTATCCTACCGTATCGGTAGAAAAACGGGTAGCGGTTTTAAGCAGGATTTATACGTAGTTTCAAAGTGCTGCGGCCTGCGTCATCGGACGGACAAACTCTTGCCCAAATCGTTGTTGAGTGATGCGCCCAGAAAACTCGACGTCTGGAACGGGCATCATTAAACGCAACCCTGCGCCGCATTCGACCACATCCCGGTTCACTACATATTCAGCATCCAACCGATAGTGTTGACTCTTTGGTAACCGGAATGAAGTCAAAATGGGACCCGACCGTTGGGACGCCGCATATGACGCCCAGACATGACGCCGAGAAGGCATGTCCGTACTGGCCCGGCTCGGGCCCTTGAAATTACGAAAATTGGCAGGAGATCATGGCCGCTAGAACCGTCGCAATCGCATTGGCGCTTACTCTCGCCGGAATTGGCGCAGGACTTGGCGCCGGCACGGGTACCGCTTCCGCCCAGACGCCGAACCGCATCCAGCAGTTCAAGGCGTGGGGTGCGTATTCCTACAAGCAGGGCGCGGCTACGGTCTGCTACGTCTTGTCCGTCCCGACGACCAAGGAGCCTGCAAGCGTCGATCACGGCGATATCTTCTTCATCGTGTCGCAGCGCCCGGGCCAGAACATCTCCTACGAACCGCAGGCGATGATGGGCTACACGATGCAGACCAATTCCAAGGTCACCGTGACGATCGACAATAAGAACTTCACGATGTTCACCAAGGACAAGGCCGCTTGGGTCGAGAACGCCGCCGAAGAACCGGCTCTCGTTGCAGCGATGCGCACCGGTCAGAAGATGAGCGTCAGCGCCGTATCCGGTCGCGGCACCAAGACGTCCTACGCCTATTCGCTGCAGGGCATTTCAGCAGCTCTGAAGCAGGTCGAATCCTGCAAGTAAGCAGAGATTGCCACCACCGCATTGGAAGGCCGGTCATCGACCGGCCTTTTGCGTTTGACGAAGAATAGTGACGTGGCGTCGTTTTGATGATAAAGCGCCCGTCAAGATTAGTCCTGCGCGACCGTTCCTCGGAAAGTCGCTTACCCGGGACGCCATGATTTCACAGAAAGACATGCCACGGCGATGCGCGAAACCTGCGCTGGGCGAAGGCATGTTATTCGAACGGGATATGAAGAAATGTCGGTCTCCGAGGCCTTTGCGCCTGTCGCCATCAAGAAGCCGCTCGTCGCCAATCCGGACCTGTTCAGTGAAAAGCCGTCGCTGATCGGTATGTCGCGCGAGGATATGAGCGCGGCGCTGCGAGAAAAGGGCATACCGGAAAAACAGGCGCGCATGCGTGTCAGCCAGCTCTGGCACTGGCTCTACATTCGCGGCGTGTCGGATTTCGACGCGATGACGAATGTCGCCAAGGACATGCGCGAGATGCTGAAGACGCATTTCACCATTGCGCGTCCCGAAGTGGTGGAAGAGCAGATTTCCAACGACGGCACCCGCAAGTGGCTGCTGCGCTTCCCGCCGCGCGGTGCCGGTCGTCCGGTCGAGGTCGAAACGGTTTACATTCCCGAAGAGGGCCGCGGCACGCTCTGCATATCAAGCCAGGTCGGCTGTTCGCTGACCTGTTCCTTCTGCCATACCGGCACCCAGCGCCTCGTGCGCAACCTGACGGCCGAGGAAATTCTGAGCCAGTTGCTTCTGGCGCGCGACCGGCTGGGTGATTTTCCCGGTGCCGACACGCCGCCCGGCGCTTTCGTGCCGACCGGCGACCGCAAGGTCACGAATGTCGTCATGATGGGCATGGGCGAGCCGCTCTACAATTTCGAAAGCGTCAAGACGGCGCTGCTGATCGCGACAGACGGCGACGGGCTTTCGCTGTCAAAGCGTCGTGTCACGCTGTCGACGTCGGGCGTCGTGCCGGAAATCTATCGGACCGGCACGGAAATCGGCGTGATGCTGGCGATCTCGCTGCATGCGGTCCGCGACGAACTGCGCGACATGCTGGTGCCGATCAACAAGAAGTATCCGTTGAAGGAACTGCTGGAAGCCTGCCGCCAGTATCCGAGCCTGTCCAACGCCCGTCGCATCACATTCGAATATGTGATGCTGAAGGACGTCAACGACAGCCTCGAGGATGCCAAGCTGCTGACCCAGATGCTGAAGGGCATTCCGGCTAAGATCAATCTCATCCCGTTCAACCCGTGGCCCGGTACCAATTACCAGTGCTCGGACTGGGAGACGATCACCAAGTTTGCCGACTTCATCAACCAGGCAGGCTATGCCTCGCCGATCCGCACGCCACGCGGCCGCGACATTCTCGCCGCCTGTGGTCAGCTGAAGTCGGAATCGGAGCGCATGCGCAAGACGGAGCGTCTCGCCTTCGAAGCGATGATGATCGCCGGCCATGGCGAAGACGACTGACGCCGGGAGGGCTTCGATTGCTGGCTGAACCGGCTCGAAGCCTGGAAACTCTCATCAGTCCTTTCGTTTCTGAAACCGAGCGCTCGAGGGGCGGCAAAAATGCCGCCTGGCGCGGCGCAAATGCGCTTGATTCCGTTGTAGGGGTCATATGCAGACTGCAATAATCTGATATCGATGTGGCTCATCCAGGTGCAACCGGAAGATGCCGCCATGTTTCAGCATCCCATTAGGAAGTCTGTATTTTATGTCTCACTAACAGGCGGAGCGATAGTTGCTGCCTTAATTTCCACAACCGCAGAAGCGCATGTGAAATGGTTCGCACCCTACATCGTGGGTGCGCCTCTCCAGCCGGTCGAAACTGTTCTGCGCGATATCTGGTTCTGGGTGGCGATCGTACTCGTTCTCGTTTGTTTCGCCGCAGCCCGGGCGATCGAAACCAGCCGTTTTGGACCGTTGATCTTCGAAGCGCTTGATCGCTTTACCTCGCCGCTCTGGGTGAGGATCGACGATTATGTCCGCGTCGTCATTGGCTCGTTCTTCGTCGCGATCTTTGCCACGGGTGGCGTTTACCTGACGCCGGACCTGAAGACGCCTGCCGAATGGGTGTCCTGGCTGCAGTTGCTGATCGCTGCCCTGATCTTCTCGCGGCGGACCATGCCTTTCGCCGGCCTTGGAATTGTTGCCCTATGGCTGCTCGCGGCGCGGGACTACGATCTCTTCCACTTGTTCGACTATTTGGCGCTCGGGCTCGGCGTTGCCGCCTACCTGATCATCGAGCCGATGAAAGACGACTGGCGTGTCCACCGTTTTGAAGTGCTGCGCTGGGGGTTAGCCATCGCGCTCATGTGGTCGAGCCTCGAAAAATTCGCCTATCCCGAATGGTTCTATCCGCTGGTGCTGGAAAAGCCCGTTCTCACGATGGGCATGCCCCGCGATGTCTTTATTCCCATGGCCGGTATCGCCGAATTCACCATGGGCTTCGGTCTTCTCTGGACCGCGCTTATCCGCCGCCTTTCGGCCATCGCAATGATCGTCATCTTCACCTCGGCCGTCTTGCCGTTTGGGCGTATCGACCTGATCGGCCACGGATTGATCACCGCCATCCTGGTGGCGGTTGCCTGCGACCAGAACCGGGCAGACGGGCTGCTGCCCGGACTGAAACAAAAGCTTTCGGCCATCCCTGCCGGGCTGGCTGTCGCCATCGTGGTTTTCATGAGTGGCTATTGGGGCCTGCATCTCGCCTTCTATGGTGCCGGAGGCTTTTCCGGGCCGGTGGCGGCCGAAAAGACCACCCATTCCCACAGCGTCGAATACCCGCATGGCCCGCAGTCCGACATCGGAATTGGTGCCCCGCCCACCCGCGGCCAGGGGGAGTAACAGAAGAGTCGTCCTTCGACGCGAAGCGAAGGTAGTTTGAAACGAAGAGGCGACCTTATCTCGACTGCGTCATGAAGATCTTCAGGGCGAAGACCGAGAACACGCCGGCGAAGGTGTAGTCGAGGCCGCGCAGGACTTTCGGATTTCTTTGCAGCCAGTTCGCAAGCCGATCGGCAGCAAGCACGACGATCAGGTTCACCGGCATGCCGATGGCGATGAAGAAGATCCCGAAGAAGACCAGCTTGCCCGTCACATGCGGATCTGTCGCCGTCACGAACTGCGGCAGGAAGGTCATGAAGAAGATGATCACCTTCGGATTGAGGATATTCACCCAGAAGCCGATCGAGATATTTGCGAGCGGGCTTGCCGTTGCGCGCTCCACGGTTTCGACGGAGAAGCTGGAGCCGAAGCGGATTGCCTGGATTGCCAGCCACAGCAGATAGGCCGCGCCGCCGGTTTTCAGGATGAAAAAGGCCGTTGGCGAGGCGGTAATCAGCGCCGAGATGCCGAAGGCGACCAGAAGCGTGTGGCAGACGACGCCAAGACTGGTGCCGAGCACCACGAACAGCGCCGATCTGCGCCCTTGCGCAAGCGCCCGGCTGATCGACAGCGTCATATCCGGCCCAGGCGTCAGAGCCAGAAGCAGGCCGGCTGCGGTGAAGGCCAGAAGCGATGCAAGGCTTGGCAGGAATTCCATGAGTACTCTCGAAAGCCGGATAACGTTTATCGCGTTCTATCCGGCTTTCGAAGTCCTGCCAAACCTGTCGATCAACTGCCGCTGATGAATTTTTTTGATGCATCCGTGAAGTCCGAATGCCAGCGCGACAGAGGCGGACGGTTTTCGATGATGTCGCCGATCGCCCAAGCCATGCGCCGCTCGTCCGTCTTGCGGTCGACATCGTTGTCCGGGCAAAGGATGTAGAAATCACCGCGTTCGAGGCTTTCCAGCATGAACTGCACCGTCTGTTCGGACGTCCAGGCGGCATCGGGCTTTTCGGTGCGGCCCCCCTTGGTCAGTCCGGTATAGACGAAACCGGGAATCAGAAGGTGGGCGCTGACCTTGCATTCGGGCATGTTGCGCAATTCGTGCTGCAGGGCTTCGGTGAATGCTTTCACGCCGGCCTTGGAGACATTGTAGGCGGGATCGCCGGGCGGCGTGGTGATGCCCTGTTTCGAACCGGTGTTGATGATCAGCGCCGGCTCGCCATGGGCGATCATGCGGGGGCCGAATGTCCTGCTGCCATTGACGACGCCCATCAGGTTGACGGCCAGAACGTTGTCCCAGTTAACCTGCGGGCCGAACAGGCTGCTGCCAGGCTGGATGCCGGCATTGTTCATCAGCACGTGCACCCGGCCGAAGCGCTGCAGAACGGCGCGTTCCAGAGCCTCGATCTCCGCCGGCTTCGAGACGTCGGTGCCGATTGCCACGATATCGGCCTCGCCATCGTCGGCAAGGGCGGCCACCTCGCGGCAGGCCTCTGACAGCCGGTCGCCCTCGAGATCCGCGAGGACGACGCACATGCCAAGTTTCGCAAATTCCTTGGCAGCGGCAAGGCCGATACCGGAGGCGGCGCCGGTGACGACGGCGACATTGTCTTTCTTCAGAGCAGGGTGAGTGATGGACATGGAAAGTCTCCTCTTTGACGCCTCTGTTGAAAGGTTTTGGCGTTCGAAGGTTCGGGCTGTTCTGAGACCCAAAGGTGTTCAACGGCTCGGCGCGATATGGTATCGTACAGCAGATCCGTCAACATGACGCGAGACCGAACCGGAGCCGGCATGATGGGCGAACTTAGATCTATCAAAGTTGACGAAAAACTGGCCGCCTTTGTTGAAAAGCAGGTCGAAGACGGACGTTATGGCTCCGCCAGCGAAGTGATCGAGGACGCTCTGCGCCTGATGCAGGAAAGCGACGCCGCTTCGCTCGAGGCCATCCGCGCGGCAATTCAAGAAGGCGAAGACTCTGGCGAGCCGCAGCCGTTCGATTCCGATGAATTTCTGGAAGAAATGCATCGCAAACATGTCCGGTAGAGCCAAGGGTTACAAGCTTGCGCCCCGCGCGAGACGGGACCTTGCGGAGATCTGGCGATACACTTTTGAAACCTGGTCTCTTTCCCAAGCGGACGCCTATTACGGCGACATCATCTCTACTGTGCAAGCCATTGCGAGTGGTCGCAAGCGGGGCAAGCCGATTGACCAAATTCGCCGAGGGTATCTGACGTGCTCATGCGGCTCCCACTGGATCGTCTACCGGCACAAAGGCGCCCAGGTCGTGATCATCCGCATCCTGCATCAACGCATGAACCTGTCGCGCCATCTCTGACGCGGTCGTTTCCGGGTTTTTCTTGCGCGGCTTTTGAAACTCGCTAAAAGTGCGCCATCCCAGACACGACGGTTGATCCAACCGCCACCACCCGCAGACGGACAATTCGACATGGCACTTCCGAAAGACGTAAAAAAGGTCGTTCTCGCCTATTCCGGCGGTCTCGACACCTCGATCATCCTGAAATGGCTGCAGACCGAGCTCAATGCTGAAGTGGTGACCTTCACCGCCGATCTCGGTCAGGGCGAAGAGCTGGAACCGGCGCGCAAGAAGGCCGAGATGCTGGGCATCAAGGAGATCTATATCGAGGACGTCCGCGAGGAATTCGTCCGCGACTTCGTCTTCCCGATGTTCCGCGCCAATGCCGTCTATGAAGGCGTCTACCTGCTTGGCACGTCGATCGCCCGGCCGTTGATTTCCAAGCATCTGATTGACATCGCCCGCAAGACCGGTGCCGATGCGATCGCGCATGGCGCAACAGGCAAGGGCAACGACCAGGTCCGCTTCGAGCTGTCGGCCTATGCGCTCAACCCGGATATCAAGGTCATCGCACCTTGGCGCGACTGGGCTTTCAAGAGCCGTACGGACCTTTTGAACTTCGCCGAACAGAACCAGATCCCGGTTGCCACGGACAAGAAGGGCGAAGCGCCGTTCTCGGTCGATGCCAACCTGCTGCACTCGTCCTCCGAAGGCAAGGTTCTGGAGGACCCGGCGGTCGAGGCTCCCGAATACGTGCATATGCGCACGATTTCGCCGGAAGCTGCACCGGATCAGGCGACAACCATCAAGGTTGGTTTCCGCAAGGGCGATGCCTGCTCGATCAACGGCGTCGAGATGTCTCCGGCAACGCTGCTCGCGGCCCTCAACACCTACGGTCGCGACAACGGTATCGGCCGTCTCGATCTGGTTGAGAACCGGTTCGTCGGCATGAAGTCGCGCGGCATCTACGAGACCCCCGGCGGCACGATCCTGCTCACCGCTCACCGCGCCATCGAATCCATCACGCTAGACCGGGGTGCAGCCCACCTCAAGGACGAGCTGATGCCGAAATATGCCGAGCTCATCTATTACGGCTTCTGGTACTCGCCGGAGCGCGAGATGCTGCAGGCGATGATCGACAAGAGCCAGGAGCATGTCGAAGGCGAAGTGACGCTGAAGCTCTACAAGGGCAACGTCATGGTCATCGGTCGCGAGAGTGCGAAGTCGCTCTATTCCGACCAGTTGGTCACGTTCGAGGACGACCAGGGCGCCTACGACCAGAAGGATGCAGCTGGCTTCATCAAGCTCAATGCTCTGCGCCTGCGCACGCTCGCCAAGCGCAACCAGCTCCGCTAAGCGCTTTTGCACCGATCGATATTGAAGCCCGCTTCCGGAAACGGAGGCGGGCTTTTTTTATTGCCGACGGCTGATGATCCGGTAGGCGATGTAACTGCCGACGGCGACATATTCCATGGCGGGAATGATGGTGCCGATAGCCGTTAAAGGGTCGCCGAAGACAGCGGCGAGTAGGCCGCCGACAAAGCCGCCGCCCATCTGGATGAAACCCATCAGTGCGGAAGCGGAGCCTGCCGTCTTTGGGAAGGGCGCAAGGCCGACCGTCACCGTGTAGGGTGAGATGAACGCGATGCCGAAGGTGGAGACGCCGACCGGTAGCATGATCGATAGGAAGGACGGTGGCAGCAGATGAACGGAGAGGGCCATCATCGTGCCCCCGATACCGCTGAACATGAGCCCGATCACCACCGTCGTCGGCCCGCTGATGCGCCCGGACACAAGCCGCAGTGCAATCGACCCGCTGAGAAAAGCGCCGGTCTGGATGAGCATGCCGAGGCCGAACTGCGTCGGGGTCAGCCCCACTTCACCGATCAGCACGAAGGGAAGCATCGTTCCCTGGGCGTAGAGCGCGCCGATCGCGCCACCGAGGACAAGAGACGGAAGAAGGAACCTCAGGTCGGTGAGAAGGGAGAAGTAGGTCGAAACGAGGATCGAGGGTCTGAGCCGGCTGCGGTCGGGAACCGTTGTTTCCTTGAGGAACAGCAGGCAGCTTGTCAGCACGATAACGCCGAAGATGACCATCAGTACGAAGACGGATTTCCAGCCGAATACCGACAGCGACAGGCCGCCGATGGTGGGGCCGATTGCTGGACCCACCGCCAGCATGATGCCGATCATGTTCATGATGCGGGTGGCTTCGAAACCGACGAACTGGTCGCGAACCGCGGCACGGGCAACCGTCATGCCGACGGAAGCGCCGACCCCCTGCACCAGCCGCCCAGCCAGGATCCAGTCGACCGAGGGTGCAAAGACCGCCATCAGCGAGCCGACGAGATAGATCAGCAGGAACGCAATGCTGGCGGACCGGCGGCCGAATGCGTCTGAGGCCGGTCCTGCCAGAAGCTGCGCGACGGCAAAGCCGCCGAAGTAAAGCGTCAGACTGAGCTTGATTGCGGCTTCCGACGTGCCGAAGGCTTTCACGAGTTCCGGCATCGCCGGCGTGTAGATTGCCATCGAGACAGGGCCGATCGCCGTCAGCAGGGCGCCGAGCAGCGTGGTTCGCAGAGCTGTCATCCGCTCGGGCGGTGTCACTAAGGAAGCTGCCTGCGTATCAGCCTTCATCAATTTCGGCCTGAGACGAATTGAAGCTCTGCAGGTTGCCGTTGAAATGTTTCATGGCTTGCCCGAGGAGGTTTGCGGTTTGGGCATCGAACCCTTCGGTGGCGCAGGTGATGATGGCGCGCAGTTCCTGCTGGATTGACGCCAGCATGTCGGCAGAGGTCGGCGTCAGCATGATGCGCTTTGCCCGTCGGTCGGCGCAGCATTGCTGCCGCTCAATGAGGCCAAGCGACTGGAGCCTGTCGAGATAGGCGCAGAGCGTCATCGGTTCGACGCCCATGCGCGACGCGATGTCGAGCTGGCGGCTGCCATCGACTTGGGCGATATGGATCAGTGCTCGTGCTTCGCCGGCGGTAAGGCCGAGGCCCGCCTGGGCGATGCGCCGCTCGAAAGCCGTGCGCAGAAGCCTCGCGGCATCGGCGATCAGGAAGCCGAGGGTTTCACCCTGGGCGACCAAGCCTGGCGTTTCCGGGCGATGTTCGTTCGCGAGCTTCATAAGGCAGCCTTACTATCTTTCCCCGACGACGCAAATCGAAATGCCTGGAAACCGTGTGCCGGGCGATTTCGCAACGATGTGCGTTCCAAAAATCTGCATCAGCGGATGAAGCTCTTGCCGTGCCTGCCTATATATGGTCGCTCTACGCAATTAGACGGTATCGAAGCAGCACAGTGAAGGACGACCCAATGGCAACTTTCTCAGCGAATTCCGCGCTTGTCGACTGGAACGGGCATCATGGCCTGCCGCGCTTCGATCAGGTCAAGGACGAGGATTTCGCGCCGGCCTTCGATGCCGCCATCGCCTTGCACGAGGCGGAAATCGCTGAGATCGCGGGAAATTCCGCTGAGCCCACATTCGAAAACACGATCGTTGCACTGGAAATCGCCGGTGACGAGCTGTCGCGCGTTTCGTCGATCTTCTGGGGCAAGGCGGGTGCGCATACCAACGATACGATCCAGGCTCTGGAACGCGAGATCGCGCCCAAGATGTCGCGCCACTATTCGAAGATCGGCACCAATGCCGAACTGTTCGCGCGTATAGACGCCCTCTGGCAGAAGCGGGACGACCTTGATCTGACCGTCGAGCAGCAGCGGGTGCTGGAGCGTCACTGGAAGGGCTTCGTCAAATCGGGTGCCAATCTGCCTGAGGACCAGCAGAAGCGGCTGTCGAGCATCAACGAGACGCTTGCCGGTCTCGGGGCGAGCTTCGGCCAGAATGTTCTCGGCGACGAAAAGGCCTGGTCGTTGAAACTGACCGAAGAAGCCGATCTCGAGGGTCTGCCGGTTTTTGTGAAAGAGGCGATGGCGGAAGCTGCCAAGGAGCGCGGCGAGGGCTCAGGCTATCTCGTCACGCTGTCGCGCTCGATCATCGAACCGTTCCTGACCTTCTCGACCCGCCGGGATCTGCGCGAACAGGCGTTCAAGGCCTGGGTGGCGCGCGGCGAAAATGGCGGCGAGCGGGACAATATCGCGATCGTTCGCGAAACGCTGGCGCTGAGGGCCGAAAAGGCCAAGCTGCTCGGCTATGAGAATTACGCCGCGTTGAAGCTCGACAACACGATGGCGAAGACACCGAAGGCGGTAAACGGTCTGCTCGGCCAGGTCTGGCAGAAGGCCCGCACCAAAGCGCTGGAGGAAGAGGCAAGTCTTTCAGGTCTGATCTCGGAAGCGGGCGGCAATCATCCGGTCATGCCCTGGGACTGGCGCCACTACGCCGAAAAGCTGCGCGAGCGGACGTTCTCTTTCTCCGAGAGTGAGCTGAAGCCCTATCTCCAGATCGAGAAGATCATCGCGGCATCCTTCGATGTGGCCGAGCGCCTGTTCGGCATCAAGGCCGTCGAGGTCAAGGACTTGCCGGTCTATCACCCTGACGTGCGCGTGTTCGAGATCCATGACGAGGACGGCAATCTGAAAGCGCTTTTCCTCGGCGATTATTTTGCCCGCTCCTCGAAGCGCTCCGGCGCCTGGATGAGTTCTTTCCAGTCGCAGCACAAGCTGACGCTGAAGAACGGCATGCAAGGTGAGCTGCCGATCATCTACAATGTCTGCAATTTCGCAAAGCCTGCCGAAGGCAAGCCGGCGCTTCTGTCGCTCGACGATGCGCGTACGCTGTTTCACGAATTCGGCCATGCGCTGCACGGCATGCTTTCGAACGTGACCTATCCATCGGTGTCGGGCACCGGCGTCTCGCGCGATTTCGTCGAGTTGCCGTCGCAGCTTTACGAGCACTGGCTGACGGTGCCGGAAATCTTCGAGAAATATGCCGTCCATTACAAGACCGGCGAGCCAATGCCCAAGGAACTGCTCGACAAGGTTCTTTCCGCGCAGACGTTCAACGCCGGTTTCTCGACGGTCGAATTCACCGCTTCGGCACTCGTCGATATGGCTTTCCACACCCAGGAAAGCACGGTCGATGATCCGATGGCGGTGCAGGCCAAGGTGCTGGCAGAGCTCGACATGCCGGCTTCCATCGTCATGCGCCACGCCACGCCGCATTTCCAGCACGTGTTTGCCGGTGACGGATACTCGGCCGGCTATTATTCCTACATGTGGTCGGAAGTCCTTGATGCGGATGCATTTGCGGCGTTCGAGGAGGTCGGCAACCCGTTCGATCCGGTGACGGCGCGCAAGCTCAAGAACAATATCTATTCGGTCGGCGGCTCGATTGATCCGGAAGAAGCCTATGCAGCCTTCCGCGGCAAGCTGCCGGATCCGACCGCAATGTTGAAGAAGCGGGGGCTCTCCATCATGGCCGAGCTTTCGGGCGGAGACGGCTGACAAAAGCCATTATCTTTAAAAGGTGAAGAGCGGGCGTTGATCGCAGATCGCGCTCGCCCCCTTTCGCATTTGCGAAAAACAGGGTATGAGCGCGCCAACGAAATAGGTGCGGTCCGTCGATCTGCGCCCCGAAACATCCGAGATCTAAAAATGGCTATGCGGAATATCGCGATTATCGCGCACGTTGACCACGGCAAAACGACCCTTGTCGATGAACTTCTGAAGCAGTCCGGCTCGTTCCGCGACAATCAGCGCACCGTCGAGCGCATGATGGACTCGAACGACCTCGAAAAAGAACGCGGCATCACCATTCTCGCCAAGGCGACTTCGGTCGAGTGGAAGGGTGTTCGCATCAACATCGTCGACACTCCCGGCCACGCCGACTTCGGCGGCGAAGTCGAACGCATCTTGTCGATGGTGGATGGCGCCATCGTTCTGGTCGATAGCTCGGAAGGCCCGATGCCGCAGACCAAGTTCGTGGTCGGCAAGGCGCTGAAGGTTGGTCTTCGCCCGATCGTCGCGATCAACAAGATCGACCGTCCGGACGGTCGCCACGAAGAAGTCATCAACGAAGTCTTCGACCTCTTCGCGAACCTCGACGCCACCGACGAGCAGCTCGACTTCCCGATCCTCTACGGTTCGGGTCGCGATGGCTGGATGAACGTCAACCCAGAAGGTCCGAAGGATGAAGGTCTTGCACCACTGCTCGATCTGGTCCTGAAGCACGTTCCGGAGCCGAATGTCGGCGAAGGCCCGTTCCGCATGATCGGTACGCTTCTCGAAGCCAACCCCTTCCTCGGTCGTCTCATCACGGGCCGCATCGCATCCGGCTCGATCAAGCCGAACCAGGCCGTCAAGGTTCTGTCGCAGGACGGCAAGACCGTCGAAACCGGCCGTATCTCCAAGATCCTCGCATTCCGCGGCATCGAGCGTCAGCCAATCGAAGAAGCCCATGCTGGTGACATCGTAGCGATCGCTGGCCTTTCCAAGGGTACGGTTGCCGACACGTTCTGCGATCCTGCGGTCACCGAAGCGATGACAGCGCAGCCGATCGATCCGCCGACCGTTACCATGTCCTTCCTCGTTAACGACAGCCCGCTTGCCGGCACCGAAGGCGACAAGGTTACCAGCCGCGTCATTCGTGACCGTCTGTTCAAGGAAGCCGAAGGCAACGTTGCGCTGAAGATCGAAGAGTCTGACGGCAAGGATTCGTTCTTCGTGTCCGGCCGCGGCGAATTGCAGCTTGCCGTTCTGATCGAGACCATGCGTCGCGAAGGCTTCGAGCTTGCCGTTTCGCGTCCGCGCGTCGTCATGCACAAGGACGAAGCAACCGGCCAGACGCTGGAGCCGATCGAAGAAGTCGTGATCGACGTCGACGAAGAGCATTCCGGTATCGTCGTGCAGAAGATGTCCGAGCGCAAGGCCGAGATGGTCGAGCTTCGTCCGTCCGGCGGCAGCCGCGTTCGCCTGGTATTCTACGCGCCGACCCGCGGCCTGATCGGTTACCAGTCGGAACTTCTGACCGACACGCGCGGCACGGCGATCATGAACCGCCTGTTCCACGACTATCAGCCTTACAAGGGTGCGATCGTCGGTCGCGTCAACGGTGTTCTCCTGTCGAACCAGTCCGGTGAAGCCGTCGCCTACGCGATGTTCAACCTGGAAGACCGTGGCCCGATGATCATCGAGCCAGGCGAAAAGGTTTATGCCGGTATGATCATCGGCATCCATACCCGCGACAACGACCTCGAAGTCAACGTTCTCAAGGGCAAGCAGCTGACCAACATCCGCTCGGCCGGCAAGGACGAAGCCGTTCGCCTGACGCCGCCGATCCGCATGACGCTCGACCGCGCGCTGTCCTGGATCCAGGACGACGAACTGATGGAAGTCACGCCGAAGTCGATCC
Organism: Neorhizobium sp. DAR64872/K0K18; assembly: GCF_050500175.1. Classification (NCBI taxonomy): domain Bacteria; kingdom Pseudomonadati; phylum Pseudomonadota; class Alphaproteobacteria; order Hyphomicrobiales; family Rhizobiaceae; genus Neorhizobium; species Neorhizobium sp. DAR64872/K0K18. Next base: position 3,156,804 of record NZ_CP191446.1, on the reverse strand, counting down.
GCCTGCGCAAGATCTATCTCGACGCAAACGACCGCAAGCGCTTCGACAAGTCGAAGGCCGCTCTCTAACAGCGCGCCTCCCAAGACCATCCAAGACCCCGGCAGAAATGCCGGGGTTTTTTTGTGGCTTGGTCTGGGCCACGCTTGTGGCGAAGGTAAAAAATGCGTTAACCTCCTTGCCATCGTCCACATGAGAAGCTTGTGGGCAATCCACTTTACCCGGGTCTCGGGAATGGCGGAGAGCCCATGGCAGGACCTAGAATCGCGTTATGAAAACGTTATCGATCGATGTCAGGCGTGCGGAGCCGCAAGACGCCCCGGCTATCTCCGAGGTGCACCGCCAGGCATGGTCGCAAGCCTATGCCGGCCTCATTCCGCACAAGCCGCTGATCCAGATGCTGGAGCGCCGCGGCGAGGGGTGGTGGCGCAAGGCCGTCCGCGGGCCGGCGACGCTTCTGGTTCTGGATATCGGTGGCGTTATCGCGGGTTATGCGACGATCGGCCTCAACCGCGCCCGTGCGCTTCCCTATGACGGCGAGATCTACGAGATCTACCTGCGCCCGGAATATCAGGGCGTCGGCCTCGGCCGCCGCCTGTTCGGCGAAAGCCGCAGGCTGCTGAAATCGCTTGGCTGCAAGGGCTTGGTCGTCTGGTGCCTGGAAGACAGCGAGCATGCCGTCCGCTTTCTGCGATCCCATGGCGGGGCGGATCTTGCAGAGGGCATGGAGGACTTCGACGGAAAGTCCCTAAAGAAGATTGGTTTCGTCTGGCACTGACTTCGGGGCCGAAAGGTGCGCCACGACTTAACCTTGGCGGCAAACCTGTGTTGCCTTGCCAGCCAATTCCCGCTATCGACGGTTCACAAGTTCGTAAACCTCATCGGGGAAGACTATGCGCATCGATGCAATTTCTGTTGGCAAGAATCCGCCTGAAGACGTCAACGTAATCGTTGAAGTACCTGTCGGCGGCCAGCCCATCAAGTACGAGATGGACAAGGAAGCCGGCGCCCTGATCGTCGACCGTTTCCTGTACACACCGATGACCTATCCGGGCAATTACGGCTTCGTGCCGCATACGCTGTCCGAGGATGGTGATCCGATCGACGTTCTGATCTGCAACACCCGCCCGCTGGTTCCCGGTTGCGTCATCAATGTCCGCCCGATCGGCGTGATGGTGATGGAAGACGACGGCGGCAAGGACGAGAAGATCATTGCCGTGCCGGTTCCGAAGCTGACCCAGCGCTACGACAAGATCAAGAACTACACCGATATGCCAGAAATCACGCTGAAGCAGATCGAGCACTTCTTCACGCATTACAAGGATCTGGAGCCCGGCAAGTGGGTGAAGATCGAAGGCTGGAAGGACGTTGACGTCGCCAAGAAAATGATCGTCGCGGCGATCGAACGCTTCAACGCTCAGAAGTAATCTTTACCGCTGACCGCTTCCAAAATCCTCCGGTTCGTCTCGAGCCGGGGGATTTTTTGTTTCGCTCGTAAGCCCAAAACAAAAACGGCCCGCGCGGGAAATTTCCCAGCGCGGGCCGACCGTGTCCGTGCTGAAAGTCTTTGGCTTCAGCCTGCGAGAGCAGGATAGATCGAGGTCCACATCAGCGAGCGGATGAAGAAGATGATCAGAAGCACGATGATCGGGGAGATGTCGATACCACCGAGGTTCGGCATGACCCGGCGGATCGGCGCGAGAACGGGCTCGGTGACATTGAAGAGAAACCGGCCGATTGCATCGACAAACTGGTTGCTCGAATTGATCACGTTGAAGGCGAACAGCCATGAAAAGATGGCGCTGGCGATCAAGATCCAGGTGTAAAGGTTCAAGGCCAAGTCAATGGTCTGAAACAGGGCGAGCATTCACGTCTCCATTTCTTTGTTGACAGACATGTAGACATTGGCGAACTAACGGGCAAGTGCCGTCTATGGCCCGCGTCGCAGGATGTTTAACGGCGGCGTGTGCATATCGTGGGTTTCCGGCTTCGCTGAAAGTACAGGTTCCATGTCCATACCCACATCGGGTGATCGCTTCGCCGCCTTTCGTCACGCAGCTTATACGCGTTTCTTTCTCAGCCGGTTCTTCGCAGCCTTCGCGATCCAGATTGTCAGCGTCTCCGTCGGCTGGCAGATGTATGACGAGACGCGCAATCCTCTCTATCTCGGTCTGATCGGGCTCTTCCAGTTTCTGCCGTCGCTGCTTTTGATCCTGGTGACGGGTTCGGTCGCCGATCGCTACAACCGACGCATGATCATGGCGATCTGCATGGTCGTCGGCGGACTGTGTTCGGCGGCGCTTTTGGCGCTCACCATCACCGACTCATTCACGCCGTGGCTGGTGTTTTCGATCCTTGTCGTCTTCGGCATCGAGCGCGCCTTCATGGGGCCGGCGGTGCAGTCGCTCGGACCGAACCTCGTGCCGGAAGAAGATCTTCCCAACGCCATCGCCTGGAATTCATCCTCATGGCAGACGGCATCGATCTTAGGGCCGGTGTTCGGCGGGCTACTCTACGGCGCCAGCTCGATTGCGGCCTATTCGGTCGCCTGTTTTCTGATGACGGTTGCCGCCATCCTCGTGTTTATGATCCCGAAGCCCGCGCAGCGCACGCCTGCCTCGAAAGTCAGCTGGGACGAGATGCTGGCCGGTTTCCGCTTCATCGCCGGCGAGAAGATCGTGCTTGGTGCAATCTCGCTCGATCTGTTTGCTGTGCTGCTCGGTGGCGCCGTGGCGCTGATGCCGATCTTTGCCCGCGACGTGCTGGAGCTTGGTCCCTGGGGCCTCGGCCTGCTGCGCGCGGCGCCCGGCATCGGCGCGATCGGCGTTGCGGTCTGGCTTGCCATCCATCCGATCCGCCACCACGCGGGTACAGCGATGTTCATTGGCGTGGCGCTGTTCGGTCTCGGAACGCTCATCTTCGGCCTCTCGGCCACCCCGTGGATCTCGATTGCGGCCTTGATGCTGATGGGTGCGGCTGACATGATCTCGGTCTATGTCCGCGAGACGCTGATCGCGCTCTGGACACCGGACGAGGTTCGCGGCCGTGTGAACGCCGTCAACATGGTGTTCGTCGGCGCATCGAACGAGCTGGGCGAGTTCCGGGCCGGCACCATGGCGCACGCGATCGGCGCGGTCCCTGCCGTCGTCATCGGCGGTATCGGCACACTGGCGGTCGCCGTCATCTGGTCGATCGGCTTTCCGAAGCTTCGCAAGATCGACAATCTGGAAGCACCGCAGCGCTGAGTTATCCGTTCCCCTGGGCGGGGTAGGCAGGTGCTGACGGTCGGTTTGCTTCGGCGGCGGGCCGATCGAAAACGATGTCGAGGAAGGTCCACAGCCAGTCCTTCAACGCGTGGTCGAAGATCATCCGTCCTTCCAAATGCTGGTTTCCCTGCTGCGCATTCGGCATGCCGAAGCGTTCGGCGCCGTGCACCACCCATCGATGCATCATGGCGCGGGTGAGTTCCGCATGGAACTGTACGCCCCAGGCATTCTCGCCGTAACGGATCGCCTGATGCGGATAGGCGTCGCCTTCCGCAAGCAGCTTTGCGCCCCGCGGCACGTCGAATCCTTCGCGATGGAAGTGGTAGACCATTTTCGGCCAGTGCATCAAAAGCCTGCCGTGCTCGGTCGCACGCAGCGGATACCAGCCGATCTCGGTTACTTCGCCCTTCTGCGGCCCGACGCGGCCGCCGAGATTGCGCACCAGCATCTGGGCGCCGAGGCAAATCCCGAGATAGGGCTTGTTCTCCTTCAACGGCACGTCGATCCAGTCGATTTCCGTCTTGATGAACGGGTCCGGGTCGTTGGCACTCATCGGACCGCCGAAGACGACGGCGCCTGCGTGGCCGGACATCGAGTTGGGGAGGGGATCGCCGAGAGCGGGCCTGCGGATATCCAGCGCAAAGCCCTTGTCGACCAGCATCTGGCCGACGCGACCGGTGGACGAGGTTTCCTGATGCAGGATCGCGAGGATGGGGAGTTTGGAGGATGGGCGGGAAGGGGTTCTCATGACGTCACGTCCTGAAGCGTTCCTGGCTAGACCTTTTCTTCCTCTTCCCCTGCGACCGGATGAGCCGAGGTGCGCGCGGCCGCTTCCTGCCGCTGTAGAACCCGGTCTCGGGCGGAAACGCCCAGGAGATCGGCGATACGCCAGATCACGTGGTCCTCGATCTCGCTGCGCTGCCCATCCGCGTAGACGATATCCCAGAGGATACCGAGAAGCTCGATCCGGTCCTCTTCGTCAACCAGATGCTTTCTGAGATCCGAGGTGAACCGGTAATAGTCGACAGCTTCGCTTCCAGCCTGCCGGCCCGCCTCGATCAGCGACTGCAACCCTTCCGGGCTCAGATCGTAACGATCGCGCATCAGATCGCGGAATTTCTGCTGCTCTTCCTCGGACATGTTGCCATCGGCTTCCATGACCTGGAAACAGAGCGCCACGAACGCAACGCGCGGGTCGTCTGGCGCAAATTCATCCGTATGGTGCGGGGCTGTCAGCGTGTGGAGGAAGGCCTGGATGCGATCGAGCATATGTAATCTAGGCCTTCTCCGGTTTTTCTAATAAAGCCTCAGCCTCGTGGGAGACTTCTCGGCACTTGCGTCCTTGACACCGGGATCATCGGGCGGACGACCGAAAAAGGGAACGGTCTCGTCCTGCTTTTCTGCCTCCGGAGGCTGCTCCGCTGTCACATTCGTGGCCGTAGGTGTTTTTGCTGCAACAGCTAAGTCTTCCTGAGGCACTACAACGGGCTGCATGTCTGCAGCAACCTGATTGGTGCTCTCGTTTTCCGGTGTTTCGACAGCCGGCGTGACGTCTTCGCGAATCGTGATTGCCGGAAGCGTTGCGATCGCCTCGTCTGCGGCCAGGGTGCCGTCTTCCACGGGTCCTTCGATCTGGCCGAACGGGACTTTCCATTCGAAGGCATCAAGACGTCCTGTGACCGGCGAGAGCGGCAACCATTTGTCCGAAACGATACCGTCGGCAACCCAGGCAGGGTCACGGCCGGCGCGCAGAGCCTGCGCCATCCAGTGACGGACGCGGCCCTGATCGCCGGTTTCCGCTTCCTCGATATCGGCCAGCAGGAGATAGGCGGCCTCACGCGACTGCATGCGGGCTGCAGCTTCCGCCTTGGCGCGCGCCTTGGGAAACTGCTGGGCATCGAGAGCTGCCTGCGCGACGACCAGCAGCGATTCGATGTTGTTGGGACGCAGCGCTTCGAGCTTTTCGGCACGCTTCAGACGGTCAAGCGTGCTGTCGCCGCTGCGGGCGCGCACGTAGGTTCGGCCGAGATCCGGATGCGGCTCGATCTTCCAGGCGCTTTCGAGGATGCTTGCTGCCTTGCGGATATTGTCTTCGCGCAGATAGGCTTTGGCAGCAATGATGGCGGCCGGGACGAGGCCCTTGGCGAGCTTCAGGGCGGCCTTTGCATCTTCGCGGGCACCGTTCGGGTCGCCTTCCAGGCGTTCGCCTGCCTTGGCGGTCAAAAGAATGGCTTTCAAGCGCTCGGCTTCACCGCGTTCCAGCACACTTGCCGCACGCTGTTGATCCAGCAGATGGATGGCCTCGTCCCAACGGCCGGACTGGCTGCGCGATTCGAGCGTCGCCTGGGCTGCCCAGGGCAGGTAGGGCGCATGTTCGACGGCTTTTTCGGCATACTGGCGAGCAGCTTCGTTGGCGCCGAGACGGCGTGCTTCCATGTAAAGGCCGCGCAGACCGAGTTCGCGGGTTTCCGGGTCTTCGGCCATCTGTTCGAACTTGGCGCGTGCGTCGGCATGGCGGCCTTCGATCAGAGCTGCCTGGGCTTCCAGAAGGTGAATGAGCGGTTCCTGATCGGCGCTGAGCAGGCCGCGCGTGCGGATGCTCATCTTGCGGGCAAGAACGGCATTGCCGGCACCGGCTGCGATCAGGCCGGTCGAGAGCGCCTGATAGCCGCGGTCACGCTTGCGGGTGCGGAAATAGCGGCGCACCGAGAGCGGCGACGTCCAGATGACGCCGATGACCCACCAGACGATCATGACGGCCGCGATCAGCGCCACGACCATGGAAGCGGCTACCATGATGCTGGTTTCGATCAGATGGTCCTGCCAGGTGATCGAGATCAGCCCTGGGCGATCCGCAATCCAAGAAAAGCCCCAGCCGAGGCCCAGAACCACGAGAAGAAAAATGAAGAGCCTGATGATCATCCGTTTCTTTCTTCTTCAGCCTTAAGAGCCTGATTTCGTGCCAGCAAGCGCGCGCGAAAGAGTTCCGCTCACGAGATTTTCAACCTGTACCCGCGCATCCAGCTTCCGCTTGAACTCGGTAGACGCCGATTTTGCGGCGTCCGGCAGCGTATCCCACTGCTGGGCGGCAGCCTGCAGGTCGCCGTTGCGCAACCGGTCCTCGATGCGCGATACGATCGCGTCGACCGTGTCACCCTCGACATCGCCGACGCGGCGAACCTTGACCACCGACATGGCGGAGGACAGAAGCCGGCCGGCAATGCCCTGGTCGGGATCTGCAGGCACAGACGCCTGGATGATCGCATCCGCGACGGCGGGAAACTCGCTCTGCAGCTGTTCACGCGACGGCGCGCCGTCTGCGGCGAATGTCTTGAGCTCGGCGATCGCGGGATCGTCGCCGGCAATGTTCGTATAGGCCTGAAGCTCTGCCTCGAACGAGCCGCCACGATCGATGGCGGCCTTCAATCCGGCAGCAGCGACGGCGCGGGCAACCTGCTGTTCCGGGCCGCGATCGTTGATCTGGGCCTCGGCCGCTTCCAGCCGACGGGAAAGCTCGGCCGTCTGCGTGGCTGCCGCAGCCTTGGTATCTGCCAGCTGCTGCTGGAGGGCATTCAAGCTTTCTTCGGTCGGACCGCCGGAATTCTGCGCGACAGAACTTTCCAGCGCCTGAACGCGGCTTGCGAGTTCCGTATCGGGAGACGCCGGCTGGCTGCGCAGCGTCTGGATATCCTGGCGAAGAGCTTCGATTTCGTCCGACAGTTCGGTCGAGCCGGATGCTGCGGGGGTCGATGATGGAAGATAACCGGCATACTGCATGCTGCCCGCCAGCAGAAGCGCGACGATGCCGCCGAAAATGCCGGCAGCAATCAGCGTGGACGCCGAGGTCCCACCGGAGCGGGTGGCTGGCTGGGCGTCCGATGCCTTGTCAAAGGTTTCATGCTTAGCGGCAGGTTCGTCAAAACCGGGCGTGGGCGACGGGGTGAATTCCTCGGTCGGCGAGGGGGCAGCGTCACGAGCAGCGTCTGTCGCAATCGGCGCGTCCGGCTCGGTCACAACCGGACCGGCTGTTCCCGTCACACCTGGCTCGTCTCGCCCATGGGAGCTATCCGGCTGGCCGATCACGTGGGACGTGTCGGTCTCTTCAGGCACGGTCGATGTCAACGGCTCGCCGGCCAGCGGGATGGCATCCGTCGTCTCAGAAGCTTCGACTTTTTCCGAAGCGGTTTCCGGGATGTCGCTGTCATTGCTGCGCACAGGCTCGGCCACCACGCCAGCGCCATCGGCCGTCAGGTCGATCGTGACCGGTTCTTTCTCCGCCATCGATCGGCGGGGTGGTTTTTCCGTTACCATCTCGACCTCTTTTCGCATCTGCTCAGGGAAAGTAGTTGGTGGGGCAGGGTAAGGAAAGGGGAGCGAGAGAATTTGGCTTGGCACTATGGTGAAAGAAACGCGAAAAGTGCGTCTTCGTCGGGTGTTTCAGCGACGAAGATAGCAGGATGAAATTTTTCAGGCACCGCGGTAGCGACGTTTTTGCTGAGGCAGATGACCTGCAAATGTTCGATCGAGGCTGCAAACGGCTGCACGAGTTCGAAGAACAGCGCGGCGTTGTGGCGCGAATAGAGAAGGACTGCGTCGGCCGCCGGGCGGGTCAGAAGCGGTTCGATGATCTCGGTCCGGTGGATGACCTTGACCATCCGGTAGATCTCGATCGTTTTGCAGGCGATGTCGCGGGCGTGTAACCCGTCCTCCAAATCCGGCGAACGCGGATTGCCGGCAAGATAGAGGAGACTGGATGTTTCGCCGACATCCTGGGCGATCCTCTCCACCAGATCATGCCCGGTGCCATCGCCGCAGCGGATATCGGTAAAGCCGAGGGTGCGTGCTGCCTCGCCGGTCGCTTCGCCGACGGCGTATATCTGCGTGGACAGGCGATGCCGGAGTTCGTGTCCAAGTTCGCCAAGCACGCGAACGGCTTCGGCGCTGGTCACGACAAGTGCGGAATGGGGTTCGGACAGCGCTTCTCGGGCGATCTCCAGGTGATGCTCGGCGCGGGTGAGCGGCAGGAAGACAGGCTGATGGCCGAGGGTTTCGAGCCGTGCTGCGGTTCGCCGGGCGGAATGGTCAGGGCGGGTAACGATGACCCGCATGGCGTCAGACCCAGCCTTCGAAGAAGCCCGGTCCGGCAGCGGCGCGGACGGTTTCTCCGGCCTGGCGACCAAGCGTTTCAGCATCCGCCCGTCGGCCGCTGATGTCGACCGCATGTTCGGTCGATCCGTCCGGCGTCAGGATCAGGCCTGAAAATTTCAGGTGATCTCCGTCGCAGATCGCGTACCCGCCGATCGGTGTCCGACATGAGCCATCGAGGGCTGCCAGAAATGCGCGCTCGCAACTGACCGCGTCATAGGTGGGACAGTCGTTGACTGCTTTCAGCAGGTCATCGATGGCCGTGTCGCCGATGCGGCTCTCGAGGCAGATCGCGCCCTGTGCAGGCGCTGGCGGAAAATCGACGGGGTCGAGCAGTTCGGTCGCAACTTCCTCGCGGGCCAGCCGCTTCAGCCCGGCATACGCCAAAAGCGTCGCGTCCACATGGCCTTCATTGAGCTTGCGAAGGCGCGTGCCGACCGATCCGCGAAAAATCGCAACCTGGATGTCGGGACGGAGACGGCGCACCAGCGCCTGACGCCGAAGCGATGCGGTTCCGACGGTCGCACCGTCAGGCAGAGCCTTGAGGCTCGGCGCCGTGCGGCCGATGACAGCGTCGCGGATATCCTCGCGGGGCAGGTAGGCGGAGATGTAAAGGTCTTCCGGAAGCTTGGTCGGCATGTCCTTGGAGGAATGCACCGCGAAGTCGAGATCTCCCGAGGAGAGCTTTTCTTCGAGCTCCAGCGTGAACATGCCCTTGCCGCCTATCTCGCTCAGCGCGCGGTCGGTGATGCGGTCGCCGGTCGTGGACAGGACGACGATTTCGAACATTTCCTCCGGAAGGGCATGGGCTGCCATCAACCGTGCACGGGTTTCGGCCGCCTGGGCGAGCGCCAGCGGGCTGCCCCGCGTTCCTATCCGGAAAGGTTTTGTTTGCATCCGCGTCATTCCATTGTTACCGGAAGCCCTCGTAAACCTGTTTTCCTCTTCAATCAACGATAGGTCATGGCGGCATTTCTTCGCATCCTCGGCATTGAAACAAGCTGCGACGAAACCGCGGCCGCAATCGTCGTGCGTCATGAGGACGGTCGTGGCGAGATTCTCTCCGATGTCGTCTTCTCGCAGCTCGACGAGCACAGCGCCTATGGCGGGGTCGTGCCCGAGATTGCGGCGCGCGCCCATGTGGAGGCGCTGGACGGCCTGATCGAGGAGGCGCTTTCGCGCGCCGACGTCTCGCTCAATGAGATCGATGCGGTGGCGGCGACCTCCGGCCCCGGCCTGATCGGCGGATTGATCGTCGGGCTGATGACGGCGAAGGCGATTGCGCGCGCCACCGGCAAGCCGCTGATGGCGATCAATCATCTCGAGGGACATGCGCTGACGGCGCGGCTGACGGATGGATTGTCGTTCCCCTATCTCATGCTGCTGGTCTCCGGCGGCCATACGCAGTTGGTTCTGGTGCGCGGCGTCGGCGATTATGAGCGCTGGGGCACCACGATCGACGATGCTTTGGGCGAAGCCTTCGACAAGACGGCGAAACTGCTCGGCCTGCCATACCCGGGCGGCCCGGCCGTCGAGAAGGCGGCGCTGACCGGCAATCCCGATCGTTTCCAACTACCCCGGCCACTGGTCGGCGAAGCCCGGCTGGACTTTTCCTTCTCCGGCCTAAAGACCGCCGTGCGTCAGGCTGCGACCGACATCGCGCCGCTGTCCGAGCAGGATATCGCCGATATTTGCGCCTCGTTCCAGAAGGCGATTTCGCGAACGCTGCGGGACCGGATTGGGCGCGGGCTTGCACGCTTTGCCAAGGAATTCGGCCATCTGGATGTCGATCCTGCGCTGGTGGTTGCGGGCGGCGTTGCCGCCAACCAGGAGATACGCCGGACGCTGCAGGCGCTCTGCATCGAACACGGATTTCGCTTTATTGCGCCGCCGATGAAGCTTTGCACCGACAATGCCGCGATGATTGCATGGGCAGGGCTTGAACGTCTCGCCGAAGACATGCCGTTCGACGGCATGGATGTTGCGCCGCGCTCGCGCTGGCCGCTGGATGCCAATGCGCAGACGCTGCTTGGTTCCGGCAAACGGGGTGCCAAGGCATGAACGCGGCAGGGACGGCGCAAGAACGGATCGTCGTGATCGGGGCCGGGGCCTTCGGTACGGCACTCGCAGCCGTCATCGCGCTCGAAGGCCGTCACCCGGTTAAGCTGATCGGTCGCAATACCGGCCTGATGGCCGATCTCAGAAACGACCGCGTCCATGACGCAGCACTTCCCGGCGTGACATTGCCGGATGCGCTCGAATTCTCCGCTGAACCAGACGCCATCTCGGATGCGAGCATCGTGCTGTTTGCCATGCCTTCGCAGGCGCAGAGCGATGCGGCGCGGTATTACGGTCCATATCTCGCAAAGGATGCGGCGGTCGTTACCTGTGCCAAAGGCATAGACCGTGTGTCAGGGCGTTTGCTGACGGACGTTCTGGAGGCATCGCTTCCGAGCCACGCGATTGCGGTTCTCTCCGGCCCCGGTTTTGCATTCGACATGGCGCGCGGGCTTCCGACGGCGATGGCGCTTGCGGCGGAGGACCAACTGCTCGCTGAGCGTCTGGCGACCGTGCTGTCCAGCCGGACCTTCCGGCTTTACGCCTCGTCCGACCGGATCGGCGTGCAGCTCGGCGGTGCGATGAAGAACGTGCTGGCGATTGCCTGCGGCATCGTCGAGGGCGCAGGCCTTGGTGATTCGGCCCGTGCCGCGCTCATTTCGCGCGGACTTGCGGAAATGTCGCGTCTGGTCGAGGCGATGGGCGGCAAGGCGGATACGGTGCGGGGCCTGTCCGGTCTCGGCGATCTGGTGCTTACCGGTACCAGCCACCAGTCCCGCAATCTGCGCTTCGGCATTTCGCTCGGGCAGGGGCAGCCGGCATCGGCGTCCAGCGGACCGCTGGTCGAAGGCGCCTTTGCCGCGTCGGTCGCTGCCCAGCTCGCGCAGACCCACTCCGTCGATCTGCCGGTGACGGAGGCCGTTGCCGCGATCATCGACGGACGGCTTGGCGTGGCTGACGCGATGGAACGCCTGATGACCCGCCCGATCACGACGGAATAGATCAACCCAAGGAGAGAACGATGCTGTTTGCCTTCCTCTGCACCGACAAGCCCGGCCATCTCAACGTCCGGATGGAAACCCGTCCGGTCCATCTCGAACATCTCAACAAGCTGAATGCCGACGGCACGCTGAAGTTTGCCGGGCCTTTCCTTGACGATGAAGGCAAGCCGAACGGCAGCCTGGTCGTGGTCGAGGCTGCCGATATGGCGGCTGCCCGCACGCTTGCCGAGGCCGATCCCTATTACCTCGCCGGCCTGTTCGAAAAGGTCGATGTGAAGCCGTGGAACTGGACGATCAACAAGCCTGCGGAGTGAGATAACCATGGCCTATTGGCTCTATAAATCCGAACCGGATGTCTGGTCCTGGGAGCAGCAGAAGGCCAAGGGAAAAGCCGGCGAGGAATGGACCGGCGTGCGCAACTATCAGGCCCGCAACAACATGCGGGCCATGAAGATCGGCGACAAGGGGTTCTTCTACCACTCCAACGAGGGGCTGGAGATCGTCGGCATCGTCGAGGTCTGCGCGCTGTCGCATCCGGATTCCTCGGCCAAGGGCGATCCGAAGTGGGACTGCGTCGATATTCGCGCCGTCGAGGATGTGCCGAAGCCGATCACGCTGAAGGACATCAAGGCCAATCCGCAGTTCGAAAAGATGGCGCTGGTCACCTCGATGCGGCTTTCCGTACAGCCGGTGACGGAAGAGGAATATCTCGAGATCTGCCGCTTGGGTGGTGTCAAGAACCCGCCCCGCTCGCCGGACTGACGCGTCCTTGAAAACCGACCCTGCGACCTTCATCCTCGCCAACACGGATGTCACCGCGCCGCCGCATGTTCCGGAGATCCGGCTTCATCTGGCGACCGAGGCGCATGACCTCTGGCTGAAGACGGAGGAAGAGTTGCAGGCGATCGGTCTGCCGCCGCCGTTCTGGGCCTTCGCCTGGGCCGGCGGGCAGGGGCTCGCCCGCTATATCCTCGATCATCCGGGTACAGTAGCCGGCAAGCGGGTGCTGGATTTCGCATCGGGATCCGGGCTGGTGGCGATCGCGGCAAAACAGGCTGCTGCAGCCCAAGTGCTCGCCGCCGATATCGATCCCTGGACGGAAACTGCGGTGCGGCTCAACGCCGCGGAGAACGACGTACAGATATCCTTCACGTCGCAAGATCTGATCGGGCGAGAGATCGAGGCGGAGGTGCTGCTCGCCGGCGACGTATTCTACGATCGCGTCATGGCCGATCTGTTGATACCGTGGTTTACCCGGTTATCGGAAGCGGGAAAGGTCGTTCTGGTCGGTGATCCCGGCAGGAGCTACTGCCCCAAGGATCGGCTTACCGAGATGGCCGTCTACCAGGTACCCGTCACCCGGGCACTTGAAGACAGCGAGGTCAAAAAGACGACCGTGTGGCAGTTCGCCTGAGACGACTATCGGCCGCCGCGAATGACGCAGACGCCGGCTTCAAACGAGCAGGATTTGTTCGAGGCCACCGCGTTGCCACCCATCTCCTGCGCCACATCGATCACCTTGGCTTTGGGGGCGAGTGCCAGACTGCGGCGTTCCTGCTGCGGCCAGTAGATATCGTCGCGCACAAGATAGGTCCCATTGCCAGGGACCGAGTAGGCCTGGATCGAACCTGTATAGGTATCAATCCCGCGCGTGAAGGATGACGAGCCCCGATCAAAGCGACCCGATGCATAAGTACGGGTCATCCGGTTGATCTCGGCAGGACGGTTGCGTCGTCCGTCACCCTGGCGATCCCAGCGATTGTTTTCGACGAACTGGTGGCGATGGCCTCTGTCGTATCCACGGTCGGCATAGCCCTGATGGTGATGCCTGCGATCTGCCGCAGAAGCGACCGATGCGAAGGCTACGAGCGCTGCTGCGGCGATGACAAGGGGCTTGATCCGGTGACTGATCATGACGAACTCCGCGACACACAGGTTAACGAAACATTAACATGGAGCGAAAGCGGGTTTCTGGCAAGAAACCAATTGTTCGGGTTTGCCAGATATCGTGCCGCGATTTGGAAAACCCGAGACCTTGAGAAAAACACAATCGATTAAATTCTCGATCGTTTAGAATTGTTCTTGTCGTTGGGGAATTCCAAGATTAAACCACGCGAATGATGCAATGCACATTTTCTCGGCAGCGTGCATTGCCAAGGGCTCCCGCTCTTTGACGCATTACGACGCCGCGAGGTTCTGATGGCGAATGTGACTAACAACCGGCCTCTGTCGCCGCATCTCTCAATCTACAAGCCAATCCCCACAATGGTCATGTCGATCGTTCACCGTATCACCGGTGGCGCTCTGTATTTCGGCACGATCCTTGTCGCGTGGTGGCTGATCGCTGCAGCAAGCGGCCCGGCTTACTACGACTGGGCCAACTGGGCGCTCGGCAGCATTCCCGGCAAGCTGGTTCTTCTCGGCTATACATGGGCGCTGATCCACCACATGCTCGGCGGCTTCCGCCACTTCATGTGGGACTTGGGCCGTGGCTTCGAGAAGGAATTTTCGACCAAGCTCGCCATCGCCAACATCATCGCATCGCTCTGTCTGACCGTGCTGGTCTGGGTGGTCGGCTTCATCGTTCGCTAAGGAACAGCTTCCATGGATATGCGCACCCCGCTCGGTAAGGTCCGCGGACTGGGCTCCGCCAAAGACGGCACGGAACATTTCTGGCGTCAGCGGATGACCGCCGTCGCCAACGTGCCGTTGATGACCTTTTTCGTGATCTTCATGATCATCTATGCCGGCAAGCCGTTTGCCGAAGTGGTCGAGGCGCTGTCGAACCCGTTCGTCGCTGTTGTCATGGGCCTTGTCGTGATCTCGGGCATCATCCACATGAAGCTCGGCATGCAGGTCATCATCGAGGACTACGTGCACAGCGAGTTCGCGAAGGTCCTGTTCGTCATGCTCAACACATTCTTCTCGATCCTGATCGCCGGGCTTTGTCTGTTCGCCGTTCTGAAGATCGCTTTCGTAGGATAATCCGTCATGGCATCCGTCACCCCCATCGCTTCAGGCGCCTCTCAGACCGGCAAGGCCTATACCTATGTCGACCATTCCTACGACGTGATCGTCGTGGGTGCCGGCGGTGCAGGATTGCGCGCCACGCTCGGCATGGCCGAACAGGGCTTCAAGACGGCCTGCATCACCAAGGTCTTCCCGACCCGTTCGCACACCGTCGCCGCACAGGGCGGTATTGCCGCCTCGCTGCAGAACATGACACCCGATTCGTGGCAGTGGCATCTCTATGATACCGTCAAGGGTTCCGACTGGCTCGGCGACGTCGACGCCATGCAGTACATGGTCATGGAAGCGCCCAAGGCCGTCTATGAACTCGAGCACTACGGCGTGCCTTTCTCGCGCAACGAAGAAGGCAAGATCTACCAGCGCCCGTTCGGCGGCCACATGCAGAACTTCGGTGCCGGCCCGCCGGTGCAGCGCACCTGCGCTGCCGCCGACCGTACCGGCCACGCCATCCTCCACACGCTCTACGGCCAGTCGCTGAAGCACAATGCGGAATTCTTCATCGAGTATTTCGCGCTCGACCTGATCATGTCGGATGACGGTCGTTGCACCGGCGTCGTTGCCTGGAACCTCGACGACGGCACGATCCATCGCTTTACCGCCAAGATGGTGGTTCTGGCGACCGGCGGTTACGGCCGCGCCTATTTCTCGGCAACCTCTGCCCATACCTGCACCGGCGACGGTGGCGGCATGGTGGCACGTGCCGGCATGCCTCTTCAGGACATGGAATTCGTCCAGTTCCACCCGACCGGCATCTATGGTTCGGGCTGTCTCATCACCGAGGGTGCACGCGGCGAAGGCGGCTACCTCGTGAATTCCGAGGGCGAACGCTTCATGGAGCGCTACGCGCCTTCCGCGAAGGACCTCGCCTCGCGTGACGTGGTCTCTCGTTGCATGACGCTCGAAATCCGCGAAGGCCGCGGCGTCGGCAAGAACAAGGACCACATCTTCCTGCATCTCGACCATCTCGATCCGGCCGTCCTGCACGAACGCCTTCCTGGCATTTCCGAAAGCGCCAAGATCTTTGCGGGCGTCGACGTGACGCGCGAGCCTATCCCGGTTCTGCCGACGGTGCATTACAACATGGGCGGCATTCCCACCAATTACTGGGGCGAAGTGCTGAATGCAGACTCCAACAACCCCGAACGCATCCTGCCTGGCCTTATGGCCGTGGGTGAAGCGGGTTGCGCCTCGGTGCACGGTGCCAACCGTCTCGGCTCCAACTCGCTGATCGATCTCGTCGTGTTCGGCCGTGCCGCCGCCATCCGCGCCGGCCAGGTGATCGACCGCGAAGGACCGATCCCGGCACTGAATACGGCCGCCTGCGACAAGATCATGGACCGCTTCGACAGCCTGCGCCACGCCAGCGGCTCGACGCCGACAGCTATCCTGCGGGACAAGATGCAGCGCACCATGCAGGACGATGCCGCCGTGTTCCGCACGCAGGAATCGCTGGAATCCGGTTGCAAGCGCATGTCGGCGATCTGGGGCGAAATGCGCGACGTGAAGGTCACCGACCATTCGATGATCTGGAACTCGGATCTCGTCGAGACGCTCGAACTGCATAACCTGATGGCGAACGCGATCACCACGGTCTACGGTGCCGAAGCGCGCAAGGAGAGCCGCGGCTCTCATGCACGCGAGGACTATACGGACGGCGCGTTTTCCGGCCGCGACGATGTGACCTGGCGCAAGCACACGCTTGCCTGGGTCAACGACGCGGGCGACGTGAAGCTCGACTATCGCCCGGTCCACACGGACCTGATCGCCGACGGCATCGATCCTTACAAGATCGAGCCGAAAGCGCGCGTGTATTGATCTGAGGAAACTGGAACATGGTTGAACTCGCTCTGCCCAAGAATTCCCAGATGACCGAAGGCAAGGTCTGGCCAAAGCCGGACGGTGCCACGAACGTTCGGGAATACCGCGTCTACCGCTGGAGCCCGGATGACGGCCAGAACCCGCGCATCGATACGTTCTACATCGATATCGACGATTGCGGGCCGATGGTTCTCGATGGTCTTCTCTACATCAAGAACAATATCGACCCGACGCTGACACTGCGCCGTTCGTGCCGCGAAGGCATTTGCGGTTCCTGCGCCATGAACATCGACGGCACCAACACGCTTGCCTGCACCAAGGGCATGGACGACGTGAAGGGAACGGTCAAAGTCTATCCGCTGCCGCATATGCCTGTGGTCAAGGACCTGGTTCCGGATCTCACGAACTTCTACGCCCAGCACCGCTCGATCGAGCCCTGGCTGAAGACCGTCTCGCCGACACCTGCCAAGGAATGGAAGCAGAGCCACGACGACCGCCAGAAACTCGACGGTCTCTACGAGTGCATCCTCTGCGCCTGCTGCTCGGCATCCTGTCCCAGCTACTGGTGGAACGGCGACCGCTATCTCGGTCCAGCTGTTCTGCTTCAGGCCTATCGCTGGCTGATCGACTCCAGAGACGAAGCCAAGGGCGAACGCCTCGACAATCTCGAGGATCCGTTCCGGCTCTATCGCTGCCACACGATCATGAACTGCGCGCAGACCTGCCCGAAGGGTCTGAACCCTGCCAAGGCGATTGCCGAAATCAAGAAGATGATGGTCGAGCGCCGCGTCTAGTAAAACCTTACAGTATCCCGACCCTGCAGACGCACGGTCGGGATTTTTCGATTAAAACAGCTCGCGTAATCGTGACAGTTGTCGTGCCTTCGCCAAATAGCGCCGGTATGACTTGATTAACTAAGTCCTTTTACGGTAATTCCGTCTCAATTGAATGGATCAGTTCCATGCAGAGATGCGGCTGAAAGCAGGAGTTTTGTGATGCAGTTCAGATATGTGGCGACAGGCGTTGTTCTTGCGCTGGCTCTTGCCGGTTGCCAGAGGACGTCCAATACCTCCCCTTATGCTGATCTGCCAGCACAGCCCTCCCGGCCCGCGCCGCTTCAGGCACAGCCTGTTCAGGGTGTGCAGGGCGGCCAGCTTCCACCTCCGGGTGGTGCAGCCCAATATCCGACGGCGCCTCAGGGAGGCCAGCAGATGGCATCAGTCGATCCGAATGCTGCGGCGCCTGCCAATGCTCTCGATATTACCAAGCAGCAGATGGTCGGCAACTGGCGCGTTGCCAATGGCGGCTCGTCCTGCGACATGTTCCTGACGCTCACCAATCTCGGCAGCGGATCGCGCGGCGGCACTCGTGGCTGCTCCGGCGAACTGACGACGATGGGTTCGTGGGAAGTGTCGGGCAAGATGGTTCAGTTCAAGAACCGCGCCGGCGACGTCATCGGCCGCGTCTACAAGAGCGGCGATACCCGTTTCGACGGCACCACCAATTCGGGCCAGCCTCTCGGTCTCAGCCGGTAAACGGTCTGCGGAGGCGGCAGGGTGGAGCCGATCCCGGACTACACATCGAGCGTCGGTGAAGAGCTGAAGGCACTGGCGGCGTCCGGGGTGCTGACTCCGGACACTGCGCAGATGCAGGTGGCCGCCAAGCTCGACCACATTCTCAAATGCTTCAGAGACACGAAGCCAGCCAAGAAGACGAGTGCACTCGGCTGGCTGTTTGCCCGCGGTGGCGGCAAGCCGCGGGAAATCCGCGGACTTTATGTGCATGGCAGCGTCGGTCGCGGCAAGACCATGCTGATGGACATGTTCTTCAAGAAGGCATCCATCGCAAAAAAGCGGCGTCTGCACTTTCACGAATTCATGGCCGACGTGCATGGACGTATCCACGAGCACCGTCAAAAGCTGAAACGCGGAGAGACGAAACAGGCAGATCCGGTGCCGCCGATCGCTGCGGCCCTGTTCGCAGAAGCGGAACTTCTCTGCTTCGACGAATTCTCGGTGACCGATATCACCGATGCCATGATCCTTGCACGTCTGTTCACGGAATTGTTCGGCCTTGGATGCGTTCTCGTCGCGACCTCGAACGTAGCCCCCGACGATCTTTACAGGGATGGCCTCAACCGCGGTCTGTTCACGCCGTTCATCGCGTTGCTCGGCCGCTACGTGGATGTCGTCACGCTGGACTCGCCAACAGACTACCGGATGCAGAAGCTGGCGAGCCTTCCCGTCTATGTGACGCCTCTCAGCCCCCAAGCGGATCTCGCGATCGAAAACACCTGGCATCAGGTGATCGACGGCGAGAAGGCGAGCCCTGTCGAGTTGCCGATGAAAGGTCGCACCATCAAAGTGCCGCTGGCGTCCGGCCGGGCTGCACGGTTCAGCTTTTCGGACTTGTGTGAAAAACCGCTAGGCGCGTCGGACTATCTGGCGATCGCCGATCGCTTTGACGCTGTCTTCATTGAGCACGTCCCGCAGCTCGGACCCGAAAAGCGCAACGCAACCAAGCGCTTCATCAATCTCGTCGATGCGTTCTACGACCATTCGGTCAGACTCTACGTCTCCGCCGCCAGCGAACCGGATCAGCTTTTGTTGGAGAAGCGCGGCACCGAGGGGTTCGAGTTCGATCGAACAATCTCCCGTCTCTGGGAGATGCGGAGCGCCGATTACCTCGCTCTGCACAACGCAAAGCGTCAAGAAGCCTGACACTTTCATGACAGAAGTTCTTACGTTTACGTAAGGTAATTGATATCTAACCGATTGAAAAATATCACTCCGAAATAATCGATTGCGATTTTTCCGATATGGCGCTATCGGTGGCGCCGCACGTGAACCTGCTATGACTTGACGCAGGTAAAGTCTTGAGAGGAAGCTTTTCGATGGCGCGCAAGAAAATTGCACTTATTGGTTCGGGCATGATCGGTGGCACGCTGGCGCATCTTGCCAGCCTGAAGGAGCTGGGCGACATCGTCCTCTTCGACATTGCTGACGGCATCCCGCAGGGCAAGGGCCTCGATATTGCCCAGTCCGGTCCCGTCGAAGGCTTCAACGCCAAGCTTTCCGGTGCCAGCGACTATTCCGCCATCGAAGGCGCTGATGTCTGCATCGTCACCGCCGGTGTTGCCCGCAAGCCCGGCATGAGCCGCGACGATCTGCTCGGCATCAACCTGAAGGTGATGGAACAGGTCGGCGCCGGTATCAAGAAATATGCCCCGAACGCATTCGTCATCTGCATCACCAACCCGCTCGACGCGATGGTCTGGGCGCTGCAGAAGTTCTCCGGCCTGCCGAAGAACATGGTCGTCGGCATGGCCGGCGTGCTCGACTCGGCTCGCTTCCGCCTGTTCCTGTCGGAAGAGTTCAACGTTTCCGTCCAGGACGTCACGGCCTTCGTTCTTGGCGGCCATGGCGACACGATGGTGCCGCTCGCCCGCTACTCGACTGTCGGCGGCGTTCCGCTGACCGATCTCGTCAAGATGGGCTGGGTCACTGCCGAGCGTCTCGAAGAAATCATCCAGCGCACCCGTGACGGTGGCGCGGAAATCGTCGGCCTGTTGAAGACCGGTTCTGCCTACTACGCTCCGGCTGCTTCGGCGATCGAGATGGCCGAATCCTTCCTCAAGGACAAGAAGCGCGTTCTGCCTGCCGCTGCTTACCTGTCCGGCCAGTACGGCGTGAAGGACATGTATGTCGGCGTTCCCACGATCATCGGTGCCGGTGGTATCGAGCGGATCATCGAAGTTGAATTCAACAAGGACGAAGAAGCTGCCTTCCAGAAGTCGGTCGGCGCTGTTTCGGCTCTCTGCGAAGCCTGCATCAATATCGCGCCTGCGCTGAAGTAATCGCCTTCGGGCGCACGGATTTAAGGATACCTCGATGAACATTCATGAATATCAGGCCAAAGCCCTCCTGAAGGGTTATGGCGCACCGGTTGCGGAAGGTGTTGCAATCTTCTCCGCAGAAGAAGCCGAAGCTGCTGCAAAGCAGCTGCCGGGTCCGCTTTACGTGGTCAAGAGCCAGATCCACGCTGGTGGCCGCGGCAAGGGCAAGTTCAAGGAACTCGGACCGGACGCCAAGGGCGGCGTTCGCCTGGCTTTCTCGATCGATGAAGCCAAGAGCCACGCCAAGGAAATGTTCGGCAACACGCTGGTAACCGCGCAGACCGGCGACGCCGGCAAGCAGGTCAACCGCCTCTATATCGAAGATGGCGCCGACATTGCCCGCGAACTCTATTGCTCGCTGCTCGTCGACCGCTCGGTCGGCCGCGTTGCCTTCGTCGTTTCGACCGAAGGCGGCATGGACATCGAAGCTGTCGCTCACGACACGCCCGAGAAGATCCACACGATCGCGATCGATCCGGAAGCCGGCGTGACTGAAGCAGACATCGCTGCGATCTCTTCGGCGCTTGAACTGTCGGGTGCTGCTGCGGAAGATGCAAAGTCGCTGTTCCCGCTGCTCTACAAGGCCTTCAACGAGAAGGACATGGCGCTCCTCGAGATCAACCCGCTGATCGTCATGAAGGACGATCATCTGCGCGTTCTCGATGCCAAGATGTCGTTCGACGGCAACGCGATCTTCCGCCATGACGACGTCAAGGCGCTGCGCGACGAGTCGGAAGAAGACGCCAAGGAAATCGAAGCGTCCAAGTGGGACCTCGCTTACGTGGCGCTCGACGGCAACATCGGCTGCATGGTCAACGGTGCCGGTCTCGCGATGGCGACGATGGACATCATCAAGCTGTACGGCAAAGAGCCTGCAAACTTCTGCGACGTCGGCGGTGGCGCCGGCAAGGAGAAGGTCGCTGCAGCCTTCAAGATCATCACGGCTGACCCGAAGGTCGAGGGCATCCTCGTCAACATCTTCGGCGGCATCATGAAGTGCGACGTCATCGCCGAAGGCGTTGTCGCAGCGGTTCAGGAAGTCGGCCTCAAGGTTCCGCTCGTCGTGCGCCTCGAAGGCACCAATGTCGAGCTGGGCAAGAAGATCCTCAACGAATCGGGTCTTGCGATCACGGCTGCTGACGATCTCGACGATGCTGCCAAGAAGATCGTCGCGGCGATCAAAGCCTAATTTGGGGACCTGATAATGTCTATTCTCGTTAACAAGAATACCAAGGTCCTGGTTCAGGGCCTGACCGGCAAGACCGGAACGTTCCACACCGAACAGGCGCTTGCCTACTACGGCACGCAGATGGTCGGCGGTATCCATCCGAAGAAGGGTGGCGAAACCTGGACCGGTTCGAAGGGCGAAAGCCTGCCGATCTATGCGACCGTCGCCGAAGCCAAGGAAAAGACCGGCGCCGATGCGTCCGTGATCTACGTTCCGCCGGCCGGTGCAGCTGACGCGATCATCGAGGCGATCGAAGCCGAGATCCCGTTCATCACCTGCATCACCGAAGGCATTCCGGTCATGGACATGGTTCGCGTCAAGGCTCGCCTCGACCGTTCCAACTCGCGCCTGCTCGGCCCGAACTGCCCGGGCGTTCTGACGCCGGAAGAATGCAAGATCGGCATCATGCCGGGCTCGATCTTCCGCAAGGGTTCGGTCGGTATCGTGTCGCGCTCCGGCACGCTGACCTATGAAGCCGTGTTCCAGACGTCCAACGAAGGCCTCGGCCAGACGACGGCTGTCGGCATCGGCGGCGATCCGGTCAAGGGCACCGAGTTCATCGACATCCTGGAAATGTTCCTCGCAGACGAAGCCACGCAGTCGATCATCATGATCGGCGAAATCGGCGGCTCGGCTGAAGAAGAAGCGGCACAGTTCCTGATCGACGAAGCCAAGAAGGGCCGCAAGAAGCCGATGGCAGGCTTCATCGCCGGCCGGACCGCTCCGAAGGGCCGCACCATGGGCCATGCCGGTGCTGTCGTTTCCGGCGGCAAGGGCGATGCGGAATCCAAGATCGCTGCCATGGAAGCAGCCGGTATCAAGGTTTCGCCTTCGCCGGCACGTCTCGGCACGACGCTGGTTGAAGTCCTCAAGGGCTAACGCCACATAAAGGTCACCCATCGCCGATAGATAGACGGCGATGGACCAGACATCAGATGACCCGCGGGTTGCTGCATGCGACCTGCGGGTAAGTCGCTCCAGGGTAGGTCTACCCCAGGTAGGTCTATTAAAGAGCGGCGCCGCTCGCAGCGGTATCGAGCCATACGTCAGAGAATGCGGTTTCCGGTCAATTCATCCGGTGCCGATCAGGTCAGGAGGCGGGCGCGGCGCCCGCGGGAAGCAATGGCACAGCAAGAAGCCAACGAACAGTTCCTCATCACGTCTTTCCTCGATGGTGCGAACGCTGCCTATATCGAGCAGCTCTATGGGCGCTACGAAAGTGATCCAACGTCGCTTTCCGAGGAATGGCAGGCCTTCTTCAAGGCGCTGGCAGACAGCCCCGAAGATGTAAAGAAGGCCGCGCAGGGCGCCTCCTGGAAACGTTCGAACTGGCCGATCCCCGCCAATGGCGATCTGATCTCGGCACTCGACGGCAACTGGCCGATCGTCGAAAAGGCGATCGAGACCAAGGTCAAGGCGAAGGCGGAAGCATCCGCCGCGGCGACCGGCCAGCCGGTCCAGCAGACCGACGTTCTGCAGGCGACCCGCGACAGCGTGCGCGCCATCATGATGATCCGTGCCTACCGCATGCGCGGCCACCTTCATGCCAAGCTCGATCCGCTCGGGATCGCGAGCCCGGTCGACGATTACAACGAGCTGTCGCCGAAGTCCTACGGCTTCGAAGAGAGCGATTACGACCGCAAGATCTTCATCGACAACGTTCTCGGCCTTGAATACGCGTCCGTTCGCGAAATGATCGAGATCCTCGAGCGCACCTATTGCTCGACCATCGGTGTCGAATTCATGCACATGTCCAACCCCGAGGAAAAGGGCTGGATCCAGGAGCGTATCGAAGGTCCTGCCAAGGGCGTCACGTTCACGCCTGAAGGCAAGAAGGCGATCCTTTCGAAGCTGGTCGAAGCCGAAGGCTACGAGCAGTTCCTCGACGTGCGCTTCAAGGGCACCAAGCGTTTCGGCTTGGATGGCGGCGAGTCGCTCATCCCGGCGCTGGAGCAGATCATCAAGCGCGGCGGTCAGGAAGGCCTTGAGGAAGTCATCCTCGGCATGGCCCACCGCGGTCGTCTGAACGTCTTGACCAACGTCCTCGGCAAGCCGCATCGCGCCGTGTTCCACGAGTTCAAGGGCGGTTCGTTCAAGCCCGACGAAGTCGAGGGTTCGGGCGACGTGAAGTACCATCTGGGTGCCTCGTCGGACCGTGAATTTGACGGCAACAAGGTTCACCTGTCGCTGACTGCCAACCCGTCTCACCTCGAAATCGTCAACCCTGTCGTCATGGGCAAGGCCCGCGCCAAGCAGGACATGTTGACCAAGGTCTGGGACAAGGACAACATCATTCCGCTGTCCGAGCGCGCCAAGGTTCTGCCGCTGCTTCTGCACGGCGATGCGGCCTTTGCTGGCCAGGGCGTGACGGCTGAAATTCTCGGCCTGTCGGGTCTGCGCGGCCACCGCGTGGCCGGCACGATGCATGTCATCATCAACAACCAGATCGGCTTTACCACCAATCCTGGCTTCTCGCGTTCGTCGCCTTATCCGTCTGATGTTGCCAAGATGATCGAGGCACCGATCTTCCACGTCAACGGCGACGATCCGGAAGCGGTCGTCTACGCGGCCAAGATCGCCATCGAATACCGTATGAAGTTCCACAAGCCGGTCGTGGTTGATATGTTCTGCTACCGCCGGTTCGGCCATAACGAAGGCGACGAGCCTGCGTTCACGCAGCCGAAAATGTACAAGGTCATCCGCGCGCACAAGGCCGTGGCGGAGATCTATGCCGAACGTCTGATCGGCGAAGGTGTCATCACCGAAGGCGAATTCGAGAAGATGAAGGCCGACTGGCGCGCCAATCTCGAAACAGAGTTCGAGGCCGGCCAGAGCTACAAGCCGAACAAGGCCGACTGGCTTGACGGCCAGTGGTCCGGCCTGCGTTCCGCCGACAATGCCGACGAGCAGCGTCGTGGCAAGACCGCGATGCCGATCAAGGATCTGAGAGAGATCGGTCGCAAGCTTTCGACCATTCCGGAAGGTTTCAACGCCCACCGCACGATCAAGCGTTTCATGGATAACCGTGCGCAGATGATCGAGACCGGTGAAGGTATCGACTGGGCCATGGCGGAAGCGCTGGCGTTCGGCTCGCTGACCGTCGAAGGCACGAAGATCCGTCTCTCGGGTCAGGATTGCGAACGCGGCACGTTCTCGCAGCGTCACTCGGTTCTCTACGATCAGGAAACCGAAGAGCGCTACATCCCGCTTTCCAATCTTCAGGCTGGCCAGGGCAAGTACGAAGTCATCAACTCGATGCTGTCGGAAGAGGCAGTGCTCGGGTTCGAATACGGCTACTCGCTGGCGCGTCCAAACGCGCTGACGCTCTGGGAAGCCCAGTTCGGCGACTTCGCCAACGGCGCGCAGGTCGTGTTCGACCAGTTCATCTCGTCGGGTGAACGCAAATGGCTTCGCATGTCGGGTCTCGTCTGCCTTCTGCCGCACGGCTACGAAGGGCAGGGTCCGGAGCACTCCTCCGCCCGCCTGGAACGCTGGCTCCAGATGTGCGCCGAAGACAACATGCAGGTCGCAAACGTCACGACGCCATCAAACTACTTCCACATCCTGCGCCGTCAGGTGAAGCGCGACTTCCGCAAGCCGCTGATCCTGATGACGCCGAAGTCGCTGCTGCGCCACAAGCGCGCGACCTCGACGCTGGCGGAAATGGCGGGCGAAAGCTCGTTCCACCGTCTGCTGTGGGACGACGCGGAGATGATCAAGGACGGTCCGATCAAGCTGCAGAAGGATGCGAAGATCCGTCGCGTCGTGATGTGCTCGGGCAAGGTCTATTACGATCTGCTGGAAGAGCGCGAAAAGCGCGGCATCGACGACATCTACCTGCTGCGCATCGAACAGCTCTATCCGTTCCCTGCCAAGGCGCTCATCAACGAGCTCAGCCGCTTCCGCAATGCGGAAATGGTCTGGTGCCAGGAAGAGCCGAAGAACATGGGTTCGTGGTCGTTTATCGATCCGTATCTGGAATGGGTTCTGGCGCATATCGATGCCAAGTATCAGCGCGTCCGGTATACTGGCCGTCCGGCGGCAGCATCGCCTGCAACCGGCCTGATGTCGAAGCATCTGGCACAGCTGGAAGCCTTCCTCGAAGACGCTCTCGGCGGCTGATTTTCAGCCGTCTCCACCAATTGCTCCGAAACGATATCTGACAAACACGGAAAATAGATCATGGCCACCGAAATCCGCGTCCCTACCCTCGGCGAGTCCGTTAGCGAGGCAACCGTCGGCACCTGGTTCAAGAAGGTTGGCGACACGGTCAAGGCCGATGAGCCGCTGGTCGAACTGGAAACCGACAAGGTTACCGTCGAAGTCCCAGCCCCAGCCTCCGGCGTTCTGACAGAGATCGTCGCCCAGAACGGCGAGACCGTCGGCCTCGACGCACTGCTCGGCCAGATCTCGGCTGGCGGTGCTGCTGCCGGCACTGCCGCTCCTGCTGCACAGCCGGCCGAAGCTGCTCCGGCGAAGGCTGCCGAACCCGCAGCTGCTGCCCCGGCACCTGCTGCAGCGCCTGCCGGCGGATCGTCCATGCCGCCAGCACCGGCTGCCGCCAAGGTTGCTGCCGACAACAACATCTCCACTTCGGATGTCGACGGTTCCGGCAAGCGCGGTCAGGTGCTCAAGGGCGATGTGATCGCTGCCATTTCCAAGGGCCCGGCGGCTCCTGCCGCACCGGCTTCGGTTCCGGCTGCTCCCCGCCCGGTCTCGTCGGCTGACGATGCATCGCGCGAAGAGCGCGTGAAGATGACGCGTCTGCGCCAGACCATCGCCAAGCGCCTCAAGGATGCCCAGAACACCGCCGCCATGCTCACCACCTATAACGAGGTGGACATGAAGGCCGTGATGGATCTTCGCAACCGCTACAAGGACGTGTTCGAGAAGAAGCACGGCGTGAAGCTGGGCTTCATGGGCTTCTTCACCAAGGCGGTCACGCACGCGCTGAAGGAACTGCCGGCCGTCAACGCCGAGATCGACGGCACTGACCTCATCTACAAGAACTACTGCCACGTCGGCATGGCCGTCGGTACCGACAAGGGCCTCGTCGTTCCTGTCATCCGCGATGCCGACCAGCGCTCGATCGCCGGCGTCGAAAAGGAACTCGGTCGTCTCGCCAAGGCTGCCCGCGACGGTACGCTGTCGATGGCAGACATGCAGGGCGGCACGTTCACCATCACCAATGGTGGCGTCTACGGTTCGCTGATGTCGTCGCCGATCCTCAACGCGCCGCAGTCGGGTATCCTCGGCATGCACAAGATCCAGGAGCGTCCGGTCGCGATCGGCGGTCAGGTCGTGATCCGTCCGATGATGTATCTGGCGCTGTCCTACGATCACCGCATCGTTGACGGCAAGGAGGCGGTCACCTTCCTCGTGCGCGTCAAGGAAAGCCTCGAAGATCCGGAACGTCTGGTTCTCGATCTGTAATTTGCGGAGAGCAAAATGGACGCCGCTTCAGCCAATGCGACCTATCTTCTGGTACTTCTGTGCCTGAGCGTCGTCCTGCTTCTCGTGCATATTCTGCTGCAGGGGAATTTCGCCACCAAGGATCGCGGCACGGCATGGAATGCCGGTCCGCGGGACGGCGACAACGAACCCCAGAGCGTGATGGCCGGTCGTGCGGCCCGTGCTTCGCGAAACTACCAGGAAACCTATCCCGCCTTTATCGGCCTTCTGCTGGCGATGATCCTTACCGGGGATTCGTCGGGCTTTGGCCTGTTCGGAGCTGCGGTCTGGCTGGTGGCGCGGATCGTCTACATTCCACTTTATCTCAAGGGCATTCCCTATGTCCGCTCGCTTGTATGGCTGGTCAGCCTCGTCGGCCTCGCGCTGATGATGATCGCACTGTTCGTGTGACCGCCTCCTGCTCAATCAAAAGGATAGTCTGATGGCTTATGATGTTGTCGTAATCGGATCCGGCCCGGGCGGCTATGTCTGCGCAATCAAGGCGGCCCAGCTCGGCCTCAAGGTCGCTGTCGTCGAAAAGCGGTCCACCTATGGCGGTACCTGCCTTAACATCGGCTGCATTCCCTCCAAGGCGCTGCTGCATGCTTCGGAAATGTTTGCGCATGTGGCGCATGGCGTGGAAGAACTCGGCGTCGAGGTTCCGGCACCGACGCTGAACCTTTCGAAGATGATGGCCCACAAGGATGCGACGGTAAAGTCGAACACCGATGGCGTCGCCTTCCTGTTTAAGAAGAACAAGATCGACGGTTTCATCGGCACCGGCAAGATCGTTTCGGCCGGCAAGGTTTCGGTCACCGGTGACGACGGCAAGGTCCAGGAAATCGAGACGAAGAACATCGTCATCGCCACCGGCTCCGACATCGCCGGCATTCCGGGCGTCAATGTCGAGATCGACGAGAAGGTCATCGTCTCCTCGACGGGCGGTCTCACGCTAGACAAGGTCCCGGCCAACATGATCGTCGTCGGCGGCGGTGTGATCGGCATGGAACTCGGTTCGGTCTGGTCGCGTCTCGGCGCCAAGGTCACCGTCATCGAATATCTCGACAAGCTGCTCGGCTCGATGGATGCGGACGTTTCCAAGCAGTTCCAGCGCATGATGGCCAAGCAGGGCATGGACATCCGCACCGAAGCCAAGGTCACAGGCGTCGAGAAGACGGAAGCCGGCGCCAAGGTTACCTATGAGCCGGTCAAGGGTGGCGATGCCGTCAGCCTGGAGGCCGATGTCGTGCTGATCTCCACGGGCCGCAAGCCCTTCACCGCAGGCCTTGGCCTTGAAGAAGCAGGCGTTGCGCTCGACAATCGCGGTCGTGTCGAAATCGACGGCGGCTACAAAACCAATGTTGCAGGCATCTACGCGATCGGCGACGTGGTCAAGGGCCCGATGCTGGCCCACAAGGCCGAAGACGAGGGTGTCGCTCTCGCAGAAATCCTCTCCGGCCAGCACGGACACGTGAACTACGACGTCATCCCGTCTGTCGTTTACACCCAGCCGGAAGTGGCATCGGTCGGCCGTACGGAAGAAGAGCTGAAGGCTGCAGGCATCGCCTACAAGGTCGGCAAGTTCCCGTTCACGGCGAACGGTCGCGCCCGCGCGATGCTCGCCACCGACGGCTTCGTCAAGATCCTCGCCGACAAGGAAACCGATCGCGTTCTCGGCGGCCACATCGTCAGCTTCGGCGCCGGCGACATGATCCACGAGATTGCCGTACTGATGGAATTCAGCGGTTCGTCCGAAGATCTCGGCCGCACCTGCCACGCTCACCCGACCCTGTCGGAAGCCGTGAAGGAAGCCGCACTCGCGACCTTTGCCAAGCCGATCCATATGTGATCGGCGACAATATCGCATCGGAAAACCGGCCCCGTAACAGGGCCGGTTTTTTTGTGTCCGGTTGACGGGTGTACGTCCCTCGCCAGAGGGCTCAGTTCACAGCGGTGACTGTAAAACCCTGCTTGCGCAACAGCTCGACGAGACCGTCAACGCCCGGCAGGTGCAGTGCGCCGACGGCGATGAAGGTGCTGCCTTCGTTGAGGATGGGTGCTGCGCGTTCGGCCATCAGCAGGTTGCGCTTGCGCACCACCAGTTCCTCGAATTCGGCATAGCCGCTATCATCGTCCTCGCCCTCAGGCACGACGGTCTTCAGGAAGGGGATGGTCATGCCCATGTCGCCGGAGAGATAGAGCCCGGTCATCGTCTCGAACACGTCGTCCAGCTTGGGACCGAGTTTGATCGCTTCGATCAGCGATTTCATGTGGATATCGACCGGAATGGCAGCCAACGTCGAAAGCTGCTCGGCAAAGGTTTCGAGCCCCTTCACCGACTTGCCGGCTTTCGCCGCATCCAGCGCCAGCTGCTTGTCGAGGAAAGGGGTGTTCTGGGTCTTGCGGGCCATCTCGCAGGCGGGCATCGAGACGAGGCCCATCAGTAGCCAGGGCTTCATGCGTGAAACGGCGGCCAGCGGTACGCCGCGCTGTTTCAGGGCATCGCTGAGAAGTGCGAGATCGTCCTTCGTCAGCAGGCTCTCGATCGAGCTGCCATCGGTAAACATCGTCAGCTCAGGCTTGGACAGCATGCCCGCCATCGCCTTCTGCTCGTCGAGCACTTCGTCCGATTCGACCACGATGGTCTTTGCTTCCGCGCGCGCGGCATCGGCGCCCTCAGGCATTTTCAGAACGCGTGGATCGGTCACATGCATGGTGCCGAGAAGGTAGGACGGGGGGAGGCCGGCTTTCTCGATTTTCCAGAAGATGCCGCGGCCGTTGGGGATTTTTTCGCCCTCTGCGACAACCTGCCGATAGGCGGCCGGATCGTTGGCCTTCATCTCCGCGATCAGGTCCCGCCCGGTGCAGGCCGCCGTTTCTGCGCGGGCGGCAAGCGATGTGATCACGAGACAGACCGAGGCCAGCAGCAGAACGTGCAGGGCGGCAAGCAACCAAAGCGCCGCCGTCTGGGCGCGTTGAAGGATTGTGACGGCGAAAATGCTGCGGATCATGTCATCAGTCCCAATTGTTGGGATCACCCTAGCGGCACGGCTCGAACAGCTGCTTAACCGATGTGGTTAAGGATGGGTTCATGCCCTTGGGTGGGCGCGGTCGTAGACTTCGAGCAGTCTCGACGTATCGACGCCCGTATAGACCTGCGTGGTGGAAAGGCTGGCATGTCCCAGCAGTTCCTGGATCGTGCGCAGATCGCCGCCTCCGGCGAGAAGATGGGTCGCAAACGAATGGCGCAGCGCATGCGGCGTGGCGCTGTCCGGCAGGTTGAACGCGCTTCTGAGCTTCTGCATCTCGCGCTGGATGATCGCCGGCTGCAGTGTCTTGCCGCGCGCACCGCGGAACATCGGCGCATCGGCGTCCAGATGGTAGGGGCAGAGTTTCCGATAGGTTTCGACAGCTTCGAGGATGACCGGAAGAAGCGGCACAATCCGCATCTTGCCACCTTTGCCGAGAATGCGAAGCGAGGTTGCGCCTGCATCGACATCGGCGGGCGTCAGGCCCAGCGCTTCCGAAATGCGCAGGCCGCAGCCATAAAGCAGCGTCAGGATGGCGGCATCCCGCGCCGCGATCCACGGCTCCTCGTGCAGTTGCGCCTCTGAGGTGACGATGTTGAGCGCCTGGGTGTCGGTCAGCGGCTTCGGCAGTGATTTCGGCTGACGCGGGGCACGGATAGCACCGGCTGCGGCGGCATTCACCAGTCCCTTGCGCTCCAGATACCGCAGGAACGAGCGCAGCCCTGCCAGATGACGGCCGAGCGAACGCGCACCGGAGCCTTCGCGGCGCCGTGCAGCCAGAAAACTTCTCAAGTCTGCCGGACGCAGCGTATGGATATCGGCAATCGTCGGCGGTCCGGCGAGGTGCGTGGTCAGAAAAGTCAGGAATTGCCGCGTGTCGCGCTCATAGGCGTCGAGCGTGTTGGGCGAGAGCCGGCGCTCGCCACTCAGGCTTTCCAGCCATTCGCGGCGCCTCTCGAGGAGATCGGGGGCAGCGATAATGAGCAGTTCGTTCATGAGGGCGACGTTGATTTCCGTGGCATGCCGCCCCAGATTGCTCCCAGCAACGTTACGGAATCCCTAAAGGCGCAGTAACTCTGCCATTGTAATATCATGCGGGCCTGCTTCAGTGGGGACCCGCTTCAAGGAGTTTTAATGGACCGCCGTGATTCCATGACGAGCTTCGGCCAGGTCGCCGAAGCCATCGCACGCGTATCTCAAGGGCGTCCGGGCCACATCGTCGATACGCTCATCGCCGAGCGGGGCAAGCGGATCGTCGGCAGTCCGTTCTGGCCGGTCATGCGTCCGTTTCTCTACACGCTGCTGCGCTACGGCCGGGCGATCGAGTTCGCCGACGACATTGCGCCGAAGTCCGGCTACCAGTGTTTCGAATATCTGAGCGCGCATCTGAAGCTGAAGCTTTCGGTCAAAAACGAGGAGCGGATCCCCGAAAAGGGCGGTTTCATCCTCGTCAGCAACCATCCGACCGGCATTGCCGACGGCGTCGCCGTGTTCGACCTGTTGAAGTCGCGCCGTCCGGACCTGATGGTGTTTGCCAACCGCGATGCGGTGCGGGTCAATCCGCGTTTTGCCGAAATGATCATTCCCGTCGAATGGCGCGACGATCACAAGAGCAAGCTCAAGACCCGCGAGACGCTGGTTCTCACCAACAAGGCGGTCGAGGAGGGCAAGGTGATGATCCTGTTCCCATCCGGGCGCATCGCCTATTGGGAAAATGGTCGGCTGAACGAGCGTCCGTGGAAGACCTCGGCCGTCGGACTTGCTCGCAAATACAATCTGCCGATCCTGCCTGTCCACATGACGGCGCGCAATTCCGGGCTGTTCTACTGGCTTGCCAAATGGTCGACCGAGCTGCGCGACATGACGGTGTTCCATGAACTCCTCAACAAGAAGGGCAACCAGTTCGATTTCACCATCGGACACATGATCCAACCGGACCAGCTGGAGGGTGACGTCGTCGAGGTCACCAAGGCGCTGGAGCGGCATACGGTATTCGCTCTCGCAGCCGACGGCGATGCGCAGTTTGCGCCACAATCAGTAGTCCTCGAGGAAGCGCTCCAGGCCCCGGTTCAGGCGTAGATACTGCTGGCGATCCAGCTCTTTGATCGCCCGCTCTTCGGTCGCAGACACTGCCGATGTCGCAGGCTGTTGCCTCGGCCGCGCGGGCGCCGTCGGCGTCATCTTCTGCGGCTTCGGTTTTTGTCTCAGTTTCTCTTTCTCTTTCTCTTCCGTCAGCGTCGGCATGGAGAGTGCAAACAGCAGCCGGTGCTTGTGGATGCGCGACGCGGAATTCGTCATGCCGAGGCTCGATATCGTGACACCTGAGGTCACCGGGTTGAGCTCGATCTTCGGATCGATATTTCCCTTCAGCGTGGTCGAGAATTCCAGCGTATCGGCCATGGTGATCACGTCGGTGCCGCTCGGGGCTTTGAGATTGCCTTTCTCGTTGAGCCACACGAATGTTTCGAGCGTTTCCTTCAAGCCGATCCGTCCGACGATCGGGTAGATGAGGTTGCCGCCTCTCGCTTTCGGGGCACAGTATAGGTCGTTGACCTCAGTCGCCAGCTTCGCGAATTCATCCGTAACGCGAAAGCTGCGGTTGTTCTGGCGGGACAGATCGACGCTGCTGCCCAGTCCGAGACTGCGGGTGCCGTTCGAGAACGGGTTGAGCAGGCCCAACGAAAACCCGTGGCTGTCCATTTCCGTCATGTTGAGCTGAAAGTCGTACGCGATGAACGACTTGGCATAGCGGTCAAAATAGAGACTGATGTCCGGGCTGTAGCGGCGTGTGAAAGCATCGGCATAGGTTACCGTCCCGGCTAGAAGCTCTGCGGAGAGCTGCTTCTCCGCCGGGGATCCGTATTCGCGCAGTAGCCCCGTGGCGATCTCGCGGATGGCATCGCGCGCCTCGCAGCGCACCTTGGCGACAATCTGGTAGGTCGTATCCGGCTTGGAGAAATTCTCTGGCAGAGGATGAATATTGCAGCTGGCCAGCAGAATAGCAGGCACGACAAGCGTCGTCATCGACTTGCAGAACATCCGTAGCCCCCACTCCGGTTAGGACTCTACCTATAGTTAATATTTATTTACGATACAACCTAAATTTCACGCCGCGATGTGTGTCGTCAACGGCGGGGAGCGCCAAACAGCGGTTCCCTTTCGTTCCGGTTTTGGGCATGGTCCCGCCATGGACACAGATTCGTCCGACCTGTTCGGTTCGCTCCTCGATAAGCCCGTCGCGGCCGTCGTGCCGGTCCTGGTGCCTTTGCCGGTGCCGGGTCCGTATAGCTATGCCGTGCCCGAGGGACTGACTGTTGTGCCCGGTTCGGTGGTGCAGGTGCCGGTCGGTCCGCGCCAGATGATCGGCGTCGTTTGGGATGGCGCAGACGACAGCACGCTCGACCCGAAGAAGCTGCGGCCGATCACGCTCGCTTTCGATTGCCCGCCGCTTTCCAAGGAGATGCGCGATTTCGTCGACTGGGTCTCGGCCTACACGCTGTCGCCGCCGGGTTTCGTGGCCCGCATGGCGATCCGGGCTCCGGCTGCGCTCGATCCGGAACCGATGGTGGAGGGGCTGCGCTTTATCGGCGGCGAGCCGGCGCGACTGACACCGGCTAGAACCCGGGTGCTCGACCTTGCGAAGGAGCAGGAAGCGCCCTGGACCCGCAGCGGCCTTGCGCATGCGGCCGGCGTGTCCCTGAGCGTCGTCGACGGATTGATCAAGCAGGGTGTGTTCGACACGATTTTCCTGCCGCCGCCGCCGGTCGTGGCACGGCCAGACCCGGATTACACGGCACCCCGGATCGAGGGACCTCAGAAAGGCGCGGCCGAAGAGATCGTCGCTTCTGTCCGCGCTGGCGGATTTGCCGCCTCGCTGATCGATGGCGTCACCGGGTCAGGCAAGACGGAAGTGTATTTTGAGGCGATCGCCCAGGCGCTCCGACAAGACAAGCAGGTTCTGATCCTGTTGCCGGAAATCGCACTCACGTCGAGTTTTCTCGATCGGTTCGAGCAGCGGTTCGGGGCAAAGCCTGCCGAATGGCATTCGGATCTTTCCCCCGTATCCGCGAAAAGGTCTGGCGCGGCGTCGTGACGGGCGAGGTGAGGGTGGTTGCCGGGGCCCGTTCGGCTCTGTTCCTGCCGTTCGAGGATCTGGGGCTGATCGTCATCGACGAAGAACACGACCCTGCCTACAAGCAGGAGGACCGCGTCTTCTACAATGCCCGCGACATGGCGGTGGTGCGGGCCCGCATCGGCGATTTCCCGATCGTGCTGGTGTCGGCAACGCCTTCCGTGGAAAGCCAGGTCAACGGGCTCTCCGGGCGCTATACCACCGTCCACCTGCCGACCCGCTTTGGTGATGCAGCACTGCCGGACCTGCATCTCGTCGACATGCGCCGCCATCCGCCGGAACGCGGTGGGTTCCTCTCGCCCATTCTCCTGCGCGGCATGAAGAAGGCGCTGGAGCGTGGCGAGCAGTCGCTGCTGTTCCTCAACCGTCGCGGCTATGCGCCGCTGACGCTCTGCCGCGTCTGTGGCCATCGCTTCCAGTGCCCGCAATGTTCGAGCTGGCTGGTGGAGCATCGCTTCAGAAACCAGATCCAGTGCCATCAGTGCGGCTATCACGAACATACGCCGGAAGCCTGCCCGGAATGCGGGACGTTCGACCACCTCGTCGCCTGCGGGCCGGGCGTGGAGCGGATCGCGGAAGAGGTGGAGAAGCATTTCCCGGAAGCGCGCACCATCGTCATGTCGTCGGACCTGCTCGGCGGCGTGAAGCGGTTGCGGATGGAGCTCGACGCGATCGCCAAGGGCGATGTGGATATCGTGATCGGCACGCAGCTGGTGGCGAAGGGCCACAACTTTCCGCTGATGACGCTGGTCGGCATCGTAGATGCGGATCTCGGCCTGTCGAACGGCGACCCGCGGGCGGCCGAGAGGACGTTCCAGTTGCTCAGCCAGGTAACGGGCCGCGCCGGGCGAACAGGGTTGAAGAGCCATGGCCTGATCCAGACGTTCCAGCCGCAGCATCCCGTCATGCAGGCAATCGTCTCAGGCGATGCGGGCGCGTTCTACGAGCGTGAGATCGCAGAGCGCGAAAAGGCGATCCTGCCGCCGTTCGGGCGGCTTGCGTCGCTGATCGTCTCGGCCGATACGCGCGCCGATGCGGAAACCCATGCACGGGGATTGCGCGCGGCCGCACCAAGGGTGACCGGGATTTCCGTGCTTGGTCCAGCTGAAGCGCCGCTCGCGCTGGTACGCGGCCGCCATCGATTCCGGCTTTTGGTGCACGGACGGCGCAATTCCGACATGCAGGCTTTCCTGAAGGCGATGATGTCTGCCGGCCCGAAGGTCCGTGGTACGGTGCAGATCCAGCTCGATATCGATCCTCAGAGTTTTCTCTGATCCTATCTTTGCGAGTTGTTTACCGCTTTCGATAAAATCGCCGCACAAGAACGATTCGAGGATTCCATGGAACTGTATTTCCCCACCGAGACCGGCGAGCAGCTGGCGTTTGTCTGCGCTGCCGCGACGGCTCTCATCGGGCTCCTCATCCTCCTGTTTCCCGGCCCCTGCCTGCGGCTTTCGGCGTTCCGTGTCGGCGATGTCCGGCCGGAGGGTTACGGATCGGTGCGGGCCGCCGGCGCTCAGTATGTCGGCCTCGGCGTCGTGCCGATCATCTTTGCCCAGGACTGGTTCTATATGGTGCTCGGCATCGTGCTTGGTCTGGGGGCATTCGGAAGGCTGGTCTCGTTTGCTTTCGATCGTGGCGCAACTGTGAAAAACACGCTGATTTTCCTACTACAAGTTGTCCTTTCAGCCGGCCCGCTCGCCTATGTCTTCGGCTATCTCTGAGCTATCCAATCAAGAGCGTTCATCTCAGACGCGGTCAATTCCAGCGGAGTCCGACATAAAAACGACTCAAGCTCTAGTCCCAGGAGCGTTTTCCCGCCTCTCCCGTGTTGCGAGTCCCTACATCCTATGCTAGACGGACCGCGAAAGTCGGAAAGGGTGGGGTGGAGGCCCCGCTGGTTCTGATTAAAAATCAAATATTTTCAAGGTCTTGCTGATCCTCTAAAAAAGGTCGCAGCGCTTGGATGGCAATTCAGGGAAACTGTGCCCGTGGCTGACACGTCCCCGCTTATTTCCGGTGTCGCAGAGCGTTACGCTTCTTCGCTTTTTGAGCTCGCGCTCGAAACCGGTTCCATCGATAAAGTCAGCGCCGATCTCGATCGGTTTCAGGCGTTGCTGGATGAGAGCGAAGACCTTCGGCGTCTGGTTGCAAGCCCGGTGTTTTCCGCCCATGATCAGCAGAACGCGGTGACAGCCGTTGCCGAGAAGGCTGGCATCACCGGTGCCGTTCTCAACTTCATCAAGGTCGTTGCCGGCAACCGCCGTCTGTTTGCTCTGCCGGGCATGATCCGTAGCTTCCGTCAAATCGCTGCCGAGCATCGTGGCGAGGTTACCGCAGAGGTAACGTCTGCCCACGCGCTCACCCCAGCGCAGGAAACTGAACTTAAGTCGGCGCTGAAGGGCGTCACCGGCAAGGATGTGACAATCGCCGTTACGATCGATCCGTCGATCCTCGGTGGCCTGATCGTCAAGGTCGGGTCGCGTCAGATCGATACGTCCCTTCGCACCAAACTTTCCACCCTTAAGCTTGCATTGAAAGAGGTCGGCTGATGGATATCCGTGCAGCGGAAATTTCCGCAATTCTCAAGGACCAGATCAAGAACTTCGGCCAGGAAGCCGAAGTTTCTGAAGTCGGCCAGGTTCTGTCCGTCGGTGACGGTATCGCTCGCGTTTACGGCCTCGACAATGTCCAGGCTGGTGAAATGGTCGAGTTCCCGGGCGGTGTCCGCGGTATGGCGCTGAACCTCGAATCCGACAATGTCGGCGTGGTTATCTTCGGCTCCGACCGTAACATCAAGGAAGGCGACACCGTCAAGCGGACCGGCGCCATCGTTGACGTTCCTGTCGGTCCGGAACTGCTCGGCCGCGTCGTTGACGCGCTCGGCAACCCGATCGACGGCAAGGGCCCGATCAACGCGACCCGCCGTTCGCGCGTCGACGTGAAGGCTCCTGGTATCATTCCGCGCAAGTCGGTTCATGAGCCGATGTCGACCGGCCTCAAGGCCATCGATGCTCTGATCCCGGTTGGCCGCGGCCAGCGCGAGCTCGTCATCGGCGACCGTCAGACCGGCAAGACCGCGATCATTCTCGACGCGTTCCTGAACCAGAAGGCCATTCACGAGAACGGCCCGGAAAACGACAAGCTGTTCTGCGTGTACGTGGCTATCGGCCAGAAGCGCTCGACGGTTGCCCAGTTCGTCAAGGTTCTCGAAGAACGCGGCGCACTGCCTTACTCGATCATCGTCGCTGCGACTGCATCCGACGCTGCACCGATGCAGTATCTTGCTCCGTTCGCCGGTTGCGCGATGGGCGAGTACTTCCGCGACAACGGTCAGCACGCGCTGATCGCTTATGACGACCTTTCCAAGCAGGCCGTTGCATATCGTCAGATGTCCCTGCTGCTGCGTCGTCCTCCGGGCCGCGAAGCTTACCCGGGCGACGTCTTCTATCTGCACTCGCGTCTTCTCGAGCGCGCTGCCAAGCTCTCCGACGAGCGTGGCGCCGGTTCGCTGACGGCTCTGCCTGTCATCGAAACCCAGGGTAACGACGTTTCGGCGTTTATTCCGACCAACGTGATCTCGATCACCGACGGTCAGATCTTCCTTGAAACCGACCTGTTCTACCAGGGTATCCGTCCGGCCGTGAACGTCGGTCTGTCGGTGTCCCGCGTTGGCTCGGCCGCGCAGATCAAGGCGATGAAGCAGGTTGCCGGCTCGATCAAGGGCGAGCTTGCCCAGTATCGTGAAATGGCTGCGTTCGCGCAGTTCGGCTCCGACCTCGACGCCTCGACCCAGCGCCTGCTCAACCGCGGTGCACGCCTGACCGAACTTCTGAAGCAGCCGCAGTTCTCGCCGCTGAAGACCGAAGAACAGGTTGCGGTGATCTTTGCGGGCGTCAACGGCTACCTCGACAAGATCGCGGTTTCCGATGTCGGCAAGTTCGAGCAGGGTCTGCTTTCCTACCTTCGTTCCGAAGGCAAGGCGGTTCTCGAAACGATCCGCAGCGAGAAGCAGGTTTCCGACGACACGAAGGCAAAGCTCAAGGCAGCTCTCGACAGCTACGCCAAGTCTTTCGCCTAAAACGGATCTAGATCGAGGACCGATAACGGATGCCTTCACTTAAGGATCTGAAAAACCGGATCGCCTCCGTCAAGGCGACGCAGAAGATCACCAGGGCGATGAAAATGGTCGCCGCTGCGAAACTGCGCCGTGCACAGGAGGCGGCCGAGGCTGCCCGTCCTTATGCGGAGCGTATGACCAAGGTATTGGCCAGCCTCACGGCTGCCAATGCCGGCAATGCCGAAGCACCGCTTCTCTTGTCCGGGACAGGCAAGGATCAGGTTCATCTCCTGATCGTTGCGACCGGCGAGCGTGGTCTGGCGGGGGGCTTCAACTCCTCGATCGTCCGTCTGGCACGCGAGCATGCACTGAAGCTGATTGCACAGGGCAAGACGGTCAAGATCCTGACCGTCGGCCGCAAGGGCAACGACGTGCTTCGCCGTACGTTCAAGGACAACATCGTCCACTACGTGACCTTCCGCGAAGTCAAGCAGCTTGGTTTCGTCCAGGCCGACGAAGTGGCCCACAAGGTGCTCGAGCTGTTCAACGCCGGTGAATTCGACGTTGCGACGCTTTTCTTTGCGCGCTTCCAGTCGGTTATCGCACAGGTGGCAACTGCCCAGCAGATAATCCCCGCAAAGTTCGACGTCAGGGATGCAGCACAGCCGGATGCCGGTTCTGCCGCACTCTACGAATACGAGCCGAGCGAACAGGAAATCCTGGAAGACCTGCTGCCGAAGAACATCGCAGTGCAGATCTTCCGTGCACTTCTTGAAAACAACGCTTCCTTCTATGGCGCGCAGATGTCTGCAATGGACAACGCGACGCGCAATGCCGGTGACATGATCAACAAGCTGACGCTGTCCTACAATCGTCAGCGCCAGGCACAGATCACCAAGGAACTCATCGAAATCATTTCGGGCGCGGAAGCGCTCTGAGGTAAAGAAAGAGGGTAATAATCATGGCTACCGCAACGGGCACGTCCCTCGGCAAAGTGACCCAGGTTATCGGCGCTGTCGTCGACGTGGCGTTCGACGGCGAACTGCCGGCGATCCTCAACGCGCTTGAAACAGAGAACAACGGCAACCGCCTCGTTCTCGAAGTCGCGCAGCATCTTGGTGAAAACCAGGTTCGCACCATCGCCATGGACTCGACCGAAGGTCTTGTTCGCGGTCAGCGCGTTACCGATACCGGCGCTCCGATCACCGTTCCGGTTGGTCCTGAGACGCTCGGCCGCATCATGAACGTCATCGGCGAGCCGGTCGACGAAGCTGGTCCGCTGATCACATCGGGCAAGCGCTCGATCCACCAGGAAGCACCGTCCTACGTCGAGCAGTCGACTGAAGGCCAGATCCTGGTAACCGGCATCAAGGTCGTCGATCTGCTGGCTCCTTATTCCAAGGGCGGTAAGGTTGGCCTGTTCGGCGGCGCCGGCGTTGGCAAGACCGTTCTGATCATGGAACTGATCAACAACGTCGCTAAGGCGCACGGTGGTTACTCGGTATTTGCTGGCGTGGGTGAACGTACCCGCGAAGGCAACGACCTTTACCACGAAATGATCGAATCCGGCGTGAACAAGCACGGCGGCGGCGAAGGCTCGAAGGCAGCCCTCGTTTACGGCCAGATGAACGAACCTCCGGGTGCGCGCGCTCGCGTCGCTCTGACGGGTCTGACCATCGCTGAAGACTTCCGCGACAAGGGCCAGGACGTTCTGTTCTTCGTGGACAACATCTTCCGCTTTACCCAGGCAGGTTCCGAAGTGTCGGCTCTTCTCGGCCGTATTCCTTCGGCCGTTGGTTATCAGCCGACGCTTGCGACCGACATGGGTCAGATGCAGGAACGCATCACCACCACGACCAAGGGTTCGATCACCTCGGTTCAGGCCATCTACGTTCCCGCCGACGACTTGACCGACCCGGCTCCTGCGACCTCGTTCGCCCACTTGGACGCAACGACGGTTCTGTCGCGCTCGATCGCCGAAAAGGGTATCTACCCGGCTGTGGATCCGCTCGACTCGACCTCGCGCATGCTTGACCCGCTGGTTGTCGGCGAAGAGCATTACGAGATCGCTCGTAAGGTTCAGACGACGCTTCAGCGCTACAAGGCTCTGCAGGACATCATCGCCATCCTCGGCATGGACGAACTGTCCGAAGAGGACAAGATGACCGTTCAGCGCGCCCGCAAGATCGAGCGCTTCCTGTCGCAGCCAT
Source organism: Neorhizobium sp. DAR64872/K0K18 (assembly GCF_050500175.1). Lineage (NCBI taxonomy): Bacteria > Pseudomonadati > Pseudomonadota > Alphaproteobacteria > Hyphomicrobiales > Rhizobiaceae > Neorhizobium > Neorhizobium sp. DAR64872/K0K18. Next base: position 3,116,484 of record NZ_CP191446.1, on the reverse strand, counting down.
TCTTCGTGGCCGAAGTCTTCACCGGTGCACCGGGCAAGCTGGTTGCTCTCGAAGACACGATCAAGGGCTTCAAGGGCCTCGTTGCCGGCGAATACGATCACCTGCCGGAAGCTGCCTTCTACATGGTCGGCTCGATCGAAGAAGCGATTGAAAAGGCCAAGAAGCTTTCCGAAGCTGCTTGATTCTATAAGACGGCGCGCGGGACATGATCCGGCGCGCCATTCCTGCTTGAAACACTCGAGGGAAGTGGACCTTGATGGCCGACGCTTTCAAATTTGAACTGGTATCGCCCGAGCGCCTGCTCGTGTCGGAGAATGTCTCCGAAGTGGTGATTCCGGCAACGCTTGGCGAAATGACGGTGCTTGCCAACCATGCGCCGACGATGACGACGATCAAGCCGGGCGTTGTGTCCGTGAAGCTTGCCTCGGGTCAGGTCACCAAATACGTGGTTTTCGGTGGTTTTGCCGATATCGTTCAGGACAGCTGCACGCTGCTCGCCGAATCCGCTGTGCCGGTGACCGAACTGAACCAGGACACGCTGCAGAAGCGCATCGATGCCACGCAGGCTGCCATCGACAACGCTAACAGCGACGAGCACAAGACGAAGCTCGAACAGTTCCTGTCCGAACTGACACATCTGAACGGCATCGTCGTTCCGGCCTGATTTTTCAGAGTCCGATATAATTTACAAAGGGCGGTCCATCGGGCCGCCTTTTTCGTTTTTGCGCTGTCGGTGCCTATGGGTTTCCGAGCAGGTGCTGGTGGAGACGTGCGGCGCCGGGGGTGAGCGAGCGGTAGCGCGGCATGCCGAGATAGTAGCCGTAGCCCGTATCGAGCTGGGCCGTGCCAAGTTCCACCAGTGTTCCTGATGCCAGCTCCTCGGCAATCAATCCTCTGCTGCCAAGCGTCACGCCCTCGCCGCGGAGCGCGGCATCGATCGCCAGTGAATAGGTCGAGAAGGAAAGCCGCGGCTTGATCGCCGCCTTCGGTGGCTTCGGCAGGCGCGCGAACCATTGCCTGAGCGTGATCCAGTGGGCGTTGGCTCGCTCGTAATCGATCAGGTCGAGCTGGGTCATGGCGTCTGCGGTGAGCGAGGCTGCATCCAGCCCACGTCTTTCCACATAGGCGGGGGAGGCGACGGGGACGAGGCTTTCCCGGATCAGCAATGTCAGGTTCCACCTCGGGTGTTCGCCGGCGGCATAGAGGATGACGAGGTCGTTGGCTTCCGATGCCAGTTCTGAGGGCACGTCGGTCGTCAGCAAACGCACGGAGACAGAGGGGCTTTCATTGTCGAAATCCTTCAGGCGCTTGCCGAGCCACAGATGCGACACCGAGCTGCTGGCGGCGATCGAGATGGTTTCGCGGCCACCGCCCCGGAACGGCTCTAGACTTTCCTCCAGATATTCCAACGTAGCGCGCACCCTCTGGGCAAGCCGGTCTCCCTCTGGCGTCAGCTCTAGATTGCGTCCGCGGCGGGTGAAAAGCTTAGCGCCGAGCTGGTCTTCCAGCCCCTGGATGCGGCGGCTGACGGCAGCCTGGGTGATGTGAAGCTCACGGCCCGCGCGCGAGAAATTCATTAACCGGCACGCGGCATCGAAGACGCGGAAGGCTTCCAGCGGAATTCTGTCCAGCATTTCACGCTCCATGATTTCACATCATCAATAAGCCCGAAAAACCGATGGATTTGAAGAGTTCAAATTGTGATGCACACTGTCGCCACGTGATCTTGTCCGGGGTGTCTCCATCATGCAGTTCTCGACTTCGTCAGTTCCAGACATCCGCTTCGGCACGGGGCTATTCCGCGATCTCGCCTCCGCTGTCAGAGGATTCGAGGACGTGGCGATCGCAACCGTTGTCATGGACGGGTTCCTGGCATCGAGCGGGCTCGCCGCAGCACTTGCGGATGAGTTGGTCACCGCCGGGATCGAGCCGCGACTTTATTGTGATTTCTCGGGCGAGCCCAAACTCACGCATCTTCGCGCTGCAAGCGAACTCGCCCGCGGTTCCGATCTCGTCATCGGCATCGGTGGTGGATCGGCGCTGGATATCGCTAAGATCGCGGCCTGCTGCGCCGCGTCCGGCGAGGACCCGATGCATTATGCGCTGGCGGCTAATCCGCTTCCAAGCAACCCTCTGAAGAAAATCATGGTGCCGACGACGGCGGGAACCGGCTCGGAAACATCAGCGACCAATATCTTTGCCGGGCCGGAAGGCAAGAAGCTGTGGATCTGGGGAGGGGAGACCAAGGCGGATCTCGTCATCCTCGACCCGGAGCTCACCATTTCGCTTCCGCCGCACCTGACGGCGTGGTGCGGCATGGATGCCTTTATTCACGCTTTCGAGGCGGCAACGAACCGCAACACCCATGCCGGCGCGAAACTCTATGCCCATGAGGCCATGCGGCTGGTGGAAGGTTCGCTGGAAACGGCCGTCAAGGCTCCAGGCAATCTCGATGCCCGCGGAAAGGTGCTGCTCGGCTCCTGCTATGCCGGTATCGCGATCGACAACTGCGGCACGGCTGTCGCCCACAATATCAGCCATGCGCTGGCCGGGCTTGCGCCGGTTCATCACGGGCTTGCAACGGCGCTCGGCTTCGAGGCGACGCTCTCGTGGCTGTGCGATGCCGATACACCGGACCTGAACGAGGCGGCCCATGTGCTGGGTCTTGCCGATGCGCAGGCGCTGCCCGGGATCGTTACCGATCTCATGGATCGCTGCGGGGTGGAGCGAGCGCTGCCGAAGGCATTCGTCGCCTTTTCAGCGTCAGACCTCGCCGCCGAAATGCGGGCGGCGGAAAACCAGCCGATGCGGCGCTCGACGGTCCGCGAAATTTCCGACGCCGATATCCATGCCTTCGCGAACACGATCATGACGCTGCCGAAGACGCTTTAGGAATAGGGACACTCCGATGACCACGACCTATACCCGCGACTACTGGGAAAGCGCGCTTTCCACGCTCAAGCTTGAAGGCCGCCTCTTCATCGGGGGCGACTATCGCCCGGCACTATCAGGCGAGACGTTTACCCGTCCGCGCCCGATGGACGGCAAGCCGGGGACGCCGCTCGCGCGCGGCGTCGGCGCCGATATCGATACGGCGGTCGGTTCGGCCCGCGCCGCCTTCGAAAGCGGCGTCTGGCGAAAACAGGAGCCGCTCGAGAAAAAGAAGGTCATGCTCCGATGGGCCGAACTCATCCGCGCCCATGCGGAAGAGCTTGCGGTGCTCGAAACGCTCGATGTCGGCAAGCCGGTTCTGGCTTCGCTCAATGTCGATGTCCGCCTCTGCGCCGATGGCATCCAGTATTACGGCGAAATGATCGACAAGCAATATGACGAGATAGCACCGACCGGCCCGAACGCCCGGGCCCTGGTGCGAAAAGTGCCGCTCGGCGTGATCGGGGTCATCACGCCCTGGAACTACCCGATGATCATCGATGCCTGGAAACTCGGCCCGGCGATCGCGGCCGGCAATAGCGTCGTCCTCAAACCGGCCGAACAGTCGTCTCTCTCGGCGCTCCGGCTTGCGGCACTGGCGGTGGAAGCAGGTCTTCCGGCTGGCGTGTTCAATGTCGTCACCGGTTATGGCGAAGAGGCCGGCAAGCCGCTGGCGCTGCATATGGATGTGGACATGATTGCCTTTACCGGTTCGACCGAAGTCGGCAAGCTGATCATGGGCTATGCAGCCCAGTCCAACGTGAAGCGCGTGGCGCTTGAGCTTGGCGGCAAGTCGCCCATCGTCGTGTTCGAGGATGCAGACCTTGATGCCGCCGCCTCGGCCGCCGCCTGGGGCTGCTTCTACAATGCCGGGGAAACCTGCCATGCCTCGACCCGGCTTCTGGTGCAGCGCTCGGTTCAGGAGAGGCTGATCGCGAAAATCGAGGCGGTGACGGCGAGCGACATCGCGCTCGCACATCCGTTCGAACCGTCGTCCCAGATCGGCGCGCTGATCGACGAAGCGCATATGGAAAAGGTACTCAGCATGATCGCTGCTGGAGAGACGGAGGGTGCCAAACGCGTCTTCGGCGCCGAGCAGGTGCTTTCCGAGACGGGCGGCTTCTACATCTCGCCCGGCGTCTTCGTCGACATGACCAACGACATGAGCCTGGCACGGCAGGAAATCTTCGGCCCGGTGCTTGCCGTCATCCCGTTCGATACGGAGGAGGAGGCGCTGCGGCTCGCCAACGATACGATCTATGGCCTGGCCGGCGCGGTCTTCACCAAAGACATGGACCGCGCTCACCGCGTTTCGGAAGCGATCCATGCGGGCACCGTGTGGATCAACACCTACGACATGGCGAATTTCTCGACGCCCTTTGGCGGGTTCAAACAATCCGGGTTCGGACGTGACCGGTCGGTGCATGCGATCGACAAATACTGCGACTACAAAACCATCTGGCAGCAGTTTGGGTAGGTCGATCCTCGGGTCAAGCCCGAGGATGACGGCGGAGGGGTGTTCATTTTGACGAAGAACCCCCTCTGGCCTGCCGGCCATCTCCCCCACAAGGGGGAGAAGACTCGTGGCGAGCGCTCGTCCGGAATTGATCCTCGGGGGTGCCGCGGGTTTAAAGCCCTCCCCCTTGTGGCGAGGGTGGGGAGGGGTCTTCGTCAGTCCGGCACCATAAGCGGAGGAAAGCCATGAGCCGTATCGTATCGATCGAGATCACCCACCACCGGCTGCCGCTCGATCCGCCGTTCAAGGCGAGCTGGGATGGCAGGCCGCGCCGGCATTTCGATGCCACCATCGTGCGCGTCAGGGACGACGAGGGCCGGGAGGGGATCGGTTCGGGCGACCTGATGAAGGGTTTCGAGGGGCACGAGGACCTGTTTGTCGGCCAGGATCCACGCCATCTGGAACGGCATTACGAGGTGCTCTCCCATATCAACTTCCATTACGGCCGCTGCTGGCCGATGGATCTGGCGCTGTGGGATCTGTCGGGCAAAATCACCGGCGAGCCCGTCTGGCGCATGCTCGGAGGGCGGTCGGACAAGGTGCGCCTCTACGCATCCTCGGGCGTGCTGCGCGATCCACAGGCGATGGCGGATCAGGCGGAGCGTTACGTCGAGGAGGGGTTTCCGGCCATGAAGGTGCGCTTCTCGTCCTCTGCCGGCGGACGGTCGAGCTGGCGGGATGACATCAAGGCGCTGGGAGCGATCCGTGCCCGCGTCGGCGATCGCCTGGAACTGATGGTCGACTGCAATCAGGGCTGGCGCATGCCCTGGGATACGACACTGCCATGGACGTTCAAGGATGCACTTGCGGTTGCGAAGGAACTGGAAAGGCTCGACATCTACTGGATGGAAGAACCGCTGTTCCGGTCCGACCGCAAGGGCATGCGAGCGTTGAAGGAGGCGACGTCGGTGAGGATCGCGGGCGGCGAGATGACCCGCGAGCTCTCGGAATTCCGCGATATCATCGAGGAGCGTGCGCTTGACGTGATCCAGCCGGATGTTGCGCTGGTGGGCGGCATTACCGGTTGCCGGCGGCTCGTCTATCAGGCGCGGGAGGCGGGGGTGACGTTTACGCCGCACAGCTGGACCAACGGAATCGGCGTGCTCGCCAACGCGCATCTGACTGCCGGCGTGGGGGATGCGCCTTTCCTCGAATACCCTTACGACAATCCGGAATGGAGCGGGGCGCGGCGGGATTATCCGATGGCTTCGCCGCTGAAGCACAGTCACGGCTGGCTGGAACTCGGCGATGCACCGGGTCTCGGCATCGTGCTGGACGAGGATCGTCTCGCGTCAACCCGGATCGCCTGATCCCAGGCCGTCTGCACCCTGAGTTCGCAGAGCCTGCGGTCTACCAGTGTCGACCAACGAAGAGGTGATTGACGACGCCGAAATCTCCTGCGCATTCGATTTCTTTTGCCGCTATAAGTTGCCGGCAGAGTGATTTGATAGGATGTGGCGCCGGAAGTTCCGGCAGTTCAGAGCCATATCGTGTGGGAGCGGGCTTTGATCGACAAGCTGGAATTCTTCATTGCGCTGGCACGGGAAGGCCATTTCGGTCGCGCGGCCGAGGAATGCGGCATTGCCCAACCTTCCCTGTCGGCGGCGATCCGGCACCTCGAAGACAGTCTCGGCGTCCAGCTCGTGGTGCGCGGGTCGCGCTATCAGGGCCTTACGCCCGAGGGACAGCGCGTGCTGGAATGGGCAAAACGCATCGTGGGCGACGCACGCACGATGCGCGAGGAAATGCGCGCTGCCCGCAAGGGCCTTGCGGGCCACATCCGTCTTGCCGTCATCCCGACGGCGCTTGCCATGGTGCCCAGCCTGACTGGACCCTTCCAGACCCGGTATCCGGATGTAACGTTTTCGGTCGTGTCCCGCACATCGCTGCAGATCCTGACACAGCTCGACAACTTCGAGATCGATGCGGGCATTACCTATCTCGACAACGAGCCGCTCGGTCGTGTCGTCAGCATTCCGCTCTATTCGGAAAGCTACAATCTCGTCACGGCCGACGGCACGCCTCTTTCCGACCGTAAACAGGTGACCTGGACCGAAATGGCCGGGTTGCAGCTCTGCCTTTTGACGCCGGATATGCAGAACCGCCGGATTATAAGCCAGCACCTCGCGGAAGCCGGCGTGACGGCGAGGCCGATGCTTGAATCCAATTCGATGGTCACGCTGCTGGCGCATGTCGGTACCGGTCGCTGGGCCAGCATCATGCCGCAGAACGTGGCCGAGTCCTTCGGCTTCTCGCAGAATATCCGCACCATTCCGATCGTGGAGCCGCATGTCAGCCATACGGTTGGTCTTGTCGCTCCGCATCGCGAACCCAATACGCCACTGGTTTCAGCGCTGCTCCACGAGGCGCGCCTGCTCGGAAAGTCCTGATGTCCACGTTGAATGATGAACACAAGGGCGGCATCGCGCCGACCGTTTCGCTGGCTGAAACGTCCTATCGCGATGGGCTCGTCAAGGAAACAAGCCGGTTCGTACCCGAGGAGGTGCCGATCGCCTTTTCCTACGGTGGCTCAACCCAGGCGGTGATGATGGGCACGCCTGCCGATCTCGAGGACTTCGCGGCCGGTTTCACGCTGACGGAAGGCATCATTGCCTCCATCGCCGAGATTCAAGGGATCGAGGTGCTCCAGGAGGGCGACGGTCTCGATGTTCAGGTCACGCTTGCCGAAGACAAGGAAGATGCTCTGCGCGCCAGACGACGCCATATGGCAGGACCCGTCGGCTGCGGCCTTTGCGGCATCGAATCGATCGAGCAGGCGATGCGTCCGGTGCCTGATGTCTCCGGTGTCGACATGCTTCTGTCAGCCGCCGACATTGCGCGTGCCAGCAACGCACTCAACTCCGCCCAGCCGTTGCATGCCCAGACTCGCGCGGTTCACGGAGCCGGTTTCTACGTCCTCGGCGAGGGACTGGTTGCGGTGCGCGAGGATGTCGGTCGGCACAATGCGCTCGACAAGCTTGCGGGCGCCGTGATGCGCGCAGGCCGTACGGGCGCCGAAGGCGTCGTCGTCGTTACCAGCCGCATCTCGGTAGAAATGGTGCAGAAGGCCGCCATTCTCGGTGCCCCAGTCTTGATCGCCATATCGGCGCCGACCGCACTGGCCATCCGCACGGCGGACGCCGCAGGCATGACCCTTGTCGCACTCTCACGCGGCGAGGATTTCGAGATCTTCACGCATCCGCACCGGATCCGTTTCGAGCCAGCCGAGGTTGCCTGAACGCCGCCCCGGCTGCTCTTGAGTGTGTCTCAGAAATCTTCCCAGCCACCGGCGGTTTTCAGATTGCCTTGCACCATGCGCAGCGCCGCCACGTTGGCTGCTGCCGGCATATAGTTCGACTCCGGCCTGCGGACCTGGGAGGTGACTGAGCCGATATCGAATTGGCTGAGCAGAGCCTTCAGGCTATCGGCCTCGTTGGCCAGTGAATAGCTGGCGGCGGTGGTTTCTTCCACCATCGCGGCGTTCTTCTGGGTCGCCTGGTCCATGTGATTGACCGCGCTGCTGATCTCTCGCAGGCTGGTTGCCTGTTCGCGGGATGCCTCGACGATCGCGCCGACATTTTCATGGATGCTTGCCACCTGCACGAGGATTTCCTGCAGTGATCGGCCGGTACGCCCGACCAGTTCGACACCGCTGGAGACCTGATGTGCCGAGGTGTTGATGAGAGTCTTGATTTCCTTGGCGGCCTTGGCCGAACGCTGAGCGAGTTCGCGCACTTCCTGAGCAACCACTGCAAATCCCTTGCCCGCTTCACCCGCGCGCGCCGCCTCGACACCGGCGTTCAGGGCTAGGAGGTTGGTCTGGAAGGCGATGTCGTCGATCACACCGATAATGTTGTTGATCTCGTTCGACGATGCGGCGATCTCGTCCATCGCCGAAATGGCACTGCGCACGACAAGGCCGGATTGCTCGGCATTTTCCTTGGTGGCCCTGACCTGCTTGCCGGCCTCGTCGGCGCGGCTGCTGGAATCGGTGACGGTGCGCGTCACTTCCTCAAGGGCTGCTGCGGCCTGCTCAAGTGCGGCTGCCGCCTGCTCGGTGCGCTTTGCGAGCTCTCCAGATGCGTCACGGACTTCGGTTGAAGCCGCGGCAATACCGGCTGCATTCTGCGCCACGGTACGCATGGCATCGGTCAGCTTGGCGGCGACCTCGTTGAAGTCGCTTCGGGTGGTTTCCATGCTCGGCACGAAGGGCGTATCGAGCGACTGGTCAAGCTTGCCGTCCGCGAGATTGCGCAGGCCTTTGCTCAGCATGCCGATTGCATTCATGCGCGGCGTCACGTCGGTTGCAAACTTGACGACCTTCGTGACCTTGCCGTTGAGATCGCGGATCGGGTTATAGGCGGCCTGGATCCAGATCTCGCGGCCACCCCTTCCGTAGCGGACAAACTCGTCGGCAATGAACTCGCCTTCCGACAGCTTCTTCCAGAATTCCGCATAGGCAGGTGACGCCGCATAGCCAGGCTCGCAGAACATCCGGTGGTGGCGTCCCTTGATCTCGGCCAGATCGTAGCCGACAGCGTTGCAGAGGTTTTCGTTGGCGTCGAGGATTTCGCCCTGTGGTGTGAATTCGATGACGGCCTGCGACCGGCTGATTGCCGAAAGCTTGCTCGCGTCGTCGGCTGCCTTCAGCTTCGTGGCCGTGATGTCGGTCGCGAACTTGATGACCTTGTATGGTTTGCCGTTGCGCATGACCGGGTTGTAGGAGGCCTGGATCCAGATTTCCCCGCCTGATTTGGTGATACGCTTGTACTCCCGCGCCTCGAACTTGCCGGCAGCGAGGTCTTTCCAGAAAGAGCGGTATTCGTCGGACGCAACGAAAGCGGGCTCGCAGAACATGCGGTGATGCTTGCCTTTTATTTCTGCGAGCGTGTACCCCAGCGCCTGGCAGAAATTCTCGTTGGCATCCAGGATGGTGCCGGTCAGATCAAATTCAATAACGGCCTGCGAACGCGATATGGCGTCGAAGATCCGCGCCACATCCCCGGCTTTACCCAATCCCAGCATGATGATCCCCTTGCCGCGCCGCGTCGGACACTTGGCTGCGTACTTTTGACGCCTTTTCCCAACAGCGGGATGGTCGTCGCCCCGGGATAATATTAGAAAGCATAAATATTAAAAAGTGATGGATGAAAACGGATTGTGAGCAAGTATTACGAAGCAAACGACAAAGGCCGCATGACTTAGTCATGCGGCCTTTGTTCAAATCGCGGGGATGGTTTAGGCAGCGAGTTCTTCTACTTCGGTGCCCTTGAACATCTTTGACAGGTTGAGGAAGCAGATCATGCCGTTTTCGTTGGCGATGATGCCTTCAGAGAATGACTTGTCGAACGAAGCGGAGACTTCCGGAACCGGCTGAACCGTGTTTGCGGGAATGGTCAGGATGTCGGACACGCGATCGACCAGCATGCCGATGACCATGTTATGCACCTCGGCGACGACGATCGCGCTCCGCTCGTTGGCGACAGTGCTCTTCATGCCCAGCTTGAAGGCCAGATCGATGATCGGGATGACGGATCCACGCAGGTTCATGACGCCGATGACGTCGGCCGGTGCATGCGGGAGCGGTGTCGACGGGGCCCAACCGCGAATTTCGCGGATGGTGGTGGTCTTCACGCAGAACTCCTGATCGTGAAGGCGGAAGGCGATGATCTCAAGCGTATCGCCACTGTAAGTCTTCGAGTTGATCGTCGCGGACATCAAAGTTCTTCCCGGTTCGTGCAGGCCGTTACGGCGACAGCGGCAGGTCCGGTTCAAGGCTTTCAGCTGGCGCTGCTGACCTTTCCGCAACGGTGCTGCAAACCGTATGGCAAGTTTCAATTCGCTAACTGTATGCGAAGAGTATTTCGCAATTCTAAACTTGCTCACCAGTTCGCTAATGTTCTGGCATGTCTCCGCAGGCAGGGCAGCTCTTGCTGCGCCCGGTTGCCGGCCACGTTCGGGGCAGTCGGATGTTTCCCGTCTGGTGGGCTGTGGGTGGCTCTACGTCACCTGGTCAGTATTCTTTTTCGTAGAATACGCCTGCGGTGCCGCCTTCGCTGCCGGCGCCGGCCTTCAGCTTGACGCCACGCCCGACATCCAGATTGATGGTGGCCTGAGCGCCGTTCTGGCCGCCCTGCTCGACCTGGAAGTAGGTGCGCTTGTTGATGTAGCGCCCCACCGATACCGTCGTCTGGCCCGTATCGTCTGTGCTGATGTCGAGGTCATCGACGCCGAGGTTGCTGCGCAGCTTTTCGAGCAGCGACGTCGAGCCCCCGCCGGCAAGCTGGGTCACGGCATCGGCCAGCTGTGCAATCTGCAGCGGCGACAGACGCGACATCGACTGGTTGAAGATCAGTCGTGCCAGAACCTCGTCCTGCGGCAGGGCAGGGGCGGAGGAGAAGGAAATCGTCGGATCGTTGGCAACGCCGGTAATGTTCACCGTGATCGTCGTCTGGCCGGAGCTCGTGTTTGCTTCCATGTCGAGGATCGGTACCAGACCGCCGCCGAAGGTGATCTTGCCTTCGGTAAAGTCCAGCCGCTTTGACAGGATGACAATACGGCCTCTACGCATGTCGAAGCCACCGGAAATGACAGGGGTGACTGCGTCGCCCCTGATCGTCAGGTCGCCGCCGAGCTCGGCGTCGATACCGCGGCCTCGCACGAAGATACCGTTCGGTGCCAGGATCTGCAGGTCGAGTGCAATCGGCTCGCTGGCACCCTTTGCGCTTTTCGGCCGGATTTTCTCCATCTGGCGCACAACGTCGCGTGGGGCGTTGCGGTGGCGGATATCGATCGATGACAGTGATGACGGAAGCCGGGCCGGCACGGTGATTGCAGCCTTGGTCAGCGACACCTTGCCCTTCAGCGCCGGGCCCGACAGCAGCGGGCCGTTGATCGTGAGATCTCCGTCAGCGGTGACCGCAAACAGGTTTCCGTCCGCATAGCTCGCCTTGTTGAGGACGATGCGCAGATCGGCCGGAAAGCCCTCGGTCGTCTCTACAGAGCCTGTCACGGCGACGGTGCCGCCGCTTGCAAGCGTTCCGCCCAGCCGCTCGATCGTGGCGCGGGTGCCGTCGAGCCGAACGTTGAGAGCGAGATTGTTGATGGCGAGATTGCGCCTGGCATCGACGAGCTTCGCCCCTGAGGAGGTGACGCTGCCCGAGAGAAGCGGTGCCTTGGCCGTTCCGCGAATGCCGAGATCGACATTGCCGGTGCCTGTCAGCACGAAGCCCTGAGCGGCAAGTTGGCCCGCGAGTATGGAAAACGGAAAGCGCCCATCGAATTTGAGGTTCAGCGCCTTGTCGCCTTCGAGCGAGACAGCGCCGCCACCGGTGAGCGAAATACCGCCGCCGCCGGTGAGACCGAGGTCGACGGTTACGCGCGTACCCTCATAGGTACCCTTGGCAGTCACATCCACCGAAGCAACGCCTGCGGATGTCGACTGGCTGACGGAGGCGTTCGCCCAACGCAGATCGTAACGAACGGCCGGCGCCTGGGGACTTCCGGTTGCCACCACGGTCCCGGAGATCGCGCCTTTTGCGCCGAGGCCCGGTACGAAGGCATTTGCGAGACTGGCCGGGACAGATCTGGCCCTGGCATTGATGTCGAGCGCCGGCGCGCCGTCGGCGTTGAGGATCACGCGTCCGTCGGCGGTCAATTCGAGACCATCGGATCCCGTGAGACGGGTGCGGTCTAGTGTGACTGTACGGTCGGCGAAGCTTCCGGCAGCCTGGAGTCGAAAGGGTGCGATGCCAGCGTCGCGCATCTGGCGAAGCTGTGCATCACTCCATTCCAAATCATATTTGATCGCCGGGGCAGAGGTCGTGCCCGTTGCATTGATCGTGCCGGAAATGACGCCGGCTGCATTGATCGAGGGTACGAACGTGTTGATCAGGCTGGCCGGCAGGGACGTGATCTTGGCGGAAAGATCAAGCGCCGTGCCGGCGATCCCGTTCAGAGACAGACGGCCGTTGCCGGTGGCAATGGTAAAGTCGGTAAACCGCGCGTTGCCGTTCTCGACAACGATCCGGGTTGGGGCAGCGAGGCGTACGGGGATCTTGCGCGGAGTCGCATTGAAGCTGTTGATCTCGACAGCAAGCCCGTCCGCGGTCTGGATCGCGCCGGCACCCTCGAGTGGCGCATTGTCGTAGGTCGCGGACAGCTTGAAGTCCGTCGTCGTACCACCGTGGGTGATACCCAACTGCATGTTATCGATGACGTTGGTGCCGCTGCCGATGCGCGCCGCACTGATCGAACCGGCAGCCGCAATCGCCTTTAGGTCCGGTATCGTCAGGTCGACCTTGGGTTGGGCGATCTCGATAGCACCTCGCTTCAGCAAGGAACCTTCGGCCTTCACGACAGCGCTCGCCTTGCCGTCGACATTGGCAAAGGTCGCCGAACCGCGAAGGTCGCCTTGCGCCTGCTGGGCTGCGAGTGCGGCAAGAAGTGCCACATCGGGGAAGTTGAATGTGACTTCCCCGGTGGGAAGGAATTCCGGCGAGAAGGTCAGTGCGCCGTTCAGGCGGTTCGGGCCGATTTCGGCGACGATGTTGGGGGCAGACGTCTGGCCGTTCGCCGACTGCACATCGGCATTGATGCGGATCGGCTGGCTGTCCAGAGTGCCCTTGGCGACGATCGTGCCCTGCGGCGCCTGTGGATTGGCGGTGCCATTGATCGTGAAGCTCAGATCTTCGAGCTTGCGGCCGACGAGCCTTGCCTCGGCGGAGTTGACGACGGCCTTGACGGCCAGTGCCGTGGTGGGGCCGCTGGTGGTGATGTCAAAGCCTGCGGCGCCTTCGGCATCCGGCAGCCAGCGCTTGATGTCCGGAAGGCGTCCGGCAAGGTGGCTGACCAGCGTGCCGTTTTCATAGAGCACGTTGCCGCGGGCTTCGAGTGCGTTCGATTTCAGCGTGACGTTTTCCAGGCTGATGCGGTTTGCCGAGGAGGCGTCGACATAGCCTTCGGCGGCAATTGCGCCTTCGAACTTCGGTGCCAGCGACGGCGGCAGGACCGAGGCATTGGTCGAAATGCGGAAATTGCCGGTGACTGTCTGCTTCGACGTATCGAATGCGCCGCTGACCGTACCGCTGATGCCGGCGCTTTCGAGCGTCGCTGCATCCAGGCCGATGGCCGGTGGTGCCAGCCGAAGTGGTGCGTCGAGCGTCAGCGGCCCGCGGATCACACGGTTGAGGTCGGGATTGACGAAGCTCATCTGACCAATCGTGAGGCGGCTGCGGATGCTGCCGGCCCGTTGGATGAGGTCGAGATCCTCGCTTTCAGCCTGTAGCCGCACCTGGCCGAACCGGCCTTGCGGAAGCTCTGCGGAATTCAGCGCTGCCGTCGCATTGAAACGAGCAGAGGCTGCGGCGCCGGTCAGGGTGAAATTGATCGTATCAATGGAGAAGCGGCTCTCCTGGCCGTTGATCGGCCACGCGATCGAGACCGGGCCCTTGGTGCCGGAAACGCCGGCCGTCAGGCTGTTGTCGCCGTTCGGGTCCCATGCGCCCTTGGCGGTAATCTTAACGGCGCCGGAGGTTAGGTCGCCGCGCTGGATGTCGACGCGACCCGAAGGCGCGTAGATGGCGGCGACATTGATGTCCGTTGTACCTTCGACCAGCGACCGGAAGGCTGGCGGCATCAGCGTTGCAAGCTGGCCACCACCGATGATTTCCACGCGGTGGGCGCCGTTGTCGACCAGGACATGTTTGCCGTCCACGGAGATGACAGGTGCGCCATCGACATTGCCGACAAGACGGCCGGCCCAGTTCGAGAGAGGTCCTTCGCCATCCAGCCCCAATGCGACGGCAGGAGCGCCGGGAAGGCGCAACAGTCGGGCGAGCAGTCCGCCCTGCGGTTCGGAGACCGAGGCCTTCAGCTGCAGGCGGTTTTCTGACGGTGCGTAGACGATATCTGCGGATGCCTTCGCATCCATCTCGTCCTTGCGGGTTGCTTCCAGCTTGAGCGAGATGTTGGGGCCGGTCGCATCGATCGAGCCCTTCACCGACAGCGCAAAATCGCGTCCGGAGAGGGCCTGCGACAGGTTGATATCCGGCAGATCTATCTGCGCGACCCGAATGCCGACCGGCAGCGGCGAGCCGGACGACTTTGTCGTGCTCTGCGTCGTTATGGTCGCATCCGGCTGCGGCGGACGAATGAAGTTCACGGTCGTTGCGGAAACCCGGTCTGCGCGGAAGACGCCGGAGACCAGCGCCGATGGCGACCAGTCGACCTCGATGCCGCCGATTTCGGCATAGGCACCGTCCTTGTCCGACAGCGTCAGGCTGTCGATGCGCAGATCACCCGACAGCAGACCTTCCGGTCGAGAGAAACTGACCTTGCGGTCCGGGGTGGACACCAGCGCCGAGATCCGTTCTGCCGCAATGTTTCCGCCGAACGGCGTCAATGCAACGAACAGGACGACGCCGAGCGCCATGACGAAAAGGACCCCGACCGCGGCAATCGCGGCCTTGAAGACCCATCTCAGCAGGCGAACGAAAAGCGTCATGCTGGCAACTTTACCTTTCAGAATGCCTGGCCAATGCCGGCATAAATTCCATACTGGCTACCGTCGTCATAGCGTCGCAACGGAAGCGCGACGTCCAGCCTGATCGGCCCGAAAGGAGTGGCGTAACGCAACCCGATCCCCGCTCCAGCTCTTATATCAGAAAAATCAGGCACGATTTCGGTCGAAACCGTACCGACGTCGAGAAACGGTACGATGCCGATGCTATCTGACACTTTTACGCGCATTTCAAAAGAGGCCACAGTGTAGGATCGTCCGCCCAGCGCTTCGTCATCGCCGTTATAAGGCGAAATTTCGCGATAGGAATAGCCGCGCACCGATCCGCCGCCGCCGGCATAAAAGCGCCTGGTGGCTGGGATGTCCTGCAGCTCGTCGGCGCCGACCAGCGTCCCCGCACTCAGCTTGCCTGCAAACACGACCCGATCCTCTGCACCCAATCCGAGATACCCGGAAATCGAGCCCTCGAAAGACGAGAAAATGCTTTGATTGAAGAACTCATAACTAGGCTTGGCGGAAAGCGTTGCGCGGTAACCTTCGGTTGGGTCCAGTTTGTTGTCACGCGCGTCGCGTTCGAAGCCGACAGGCACGCTGAACGTCAGGTACTCATTCTTTCCGAAGGCATCGTCGGCGAGAATATACGCGACTTCACCGCCGGCGGTGAGCTTGTCGGTGTCGTTGAGTTCGTAGGAAAAGCCGGCCGAATAGGCGATCGACTGCGCGTCGTAGATATCGTCTGGATTTTCGCTTTTGGCTTCCAGGCGCGATTCGAACGTTGCCTCAGGCACGGGAAAGCCCGGCTTGGTAAAGACGATACCGGCGGAATAGTCGAATGTGGTGACGTCGGTCGTTGCGCCGATGCCGGAGACCTTGCCTTCCACGCGCAGCGATTCGGCCTGGCCAAACAGATTGCGATGCCCCCAGTAACCCGAGAGACCCGCTCCATCGAGCGAAGAGTATTCGGCACCAAAGCCGAAATACCGCTGCTTGCCGTCCGAAACCTCGATCATCAGCGGCAGCGATCCATCCGGCGCAAGGGCATCGGATTCCTGAATCGTGACGCTAGAAAACACGCCGAGCTCGCGCAGCCGGTCATTGGCCTTTTTCAGCTGCACCGGTGAATAGCGGCCGCCCTTGTCGAGGCGGGAATAGCGTTTGATGAAGGCTGGGTCGACCGTGCGCGAGCCTTTGACCGTGACCATGCCAAACGGTGCGATAGGGCCCGAGATGGCGCCAAGCACGACATCGACCGTGTTGGTGCGATGGTCGGCGGTTACCTGCCGTTCGGTCAGCTTGGCAAGCGGACGACCTTCTGCCTTGACGTCAACCAGCAGTTTTTCGCCGGCCTTCAGAATCACGCGCGAACCAGCTTCGCCGCCAGGCTCCAGATCGTAGTCCGCGGGGTTGCGACCGGCCGCATCCTTGTCGAACCGCACCGAGCCAAGTTTGAAAACCGGTCCGGGTTCGATCTGAACCGTCACGGGAACGGGTAATGAGTGGTCGAAGGTGGGGTTGGGTGGCAGCGCGTCGATATCCGTTCCGGCAACAGAGATACGGACCACCCCGCCATACCGGGCTTCTTCGTAGAGAACAGCAACCAGGCGGTCCCGGTCTTCGCGGGCCTTGATGACGATGCCAAGATCACCGGATACAGGCTCGTCCTTGTCGGCGATCAGCGATGCCGCGGTTTCCAGGCGATCCTTGAGTTTCTTGTCCGCATCACCGGCTTCCAGAGTCGCGTCGTAGCGGACCGGGTCGATCACCTCGACCTTGTCCTCGTCGTCGCCAAACAGCGTAATGCCGAAAAGCTTGAAAGCGTAGGCGCTCTCGATGAGCGCAGGCGAACAAAGAAGGGCGGCCGCAATCGCTGCGACGGAACCGGTCCTCCGGTAATTCATCTTCTTCCGCCCGCTGCTTACGTTCTGCATACGCTAACTTATTGCCGACTTATCACCGCCCCGGCCATCATGACCAGCTCCTGGTCTTGTGTAGCCGCAAATTGTTTAACGGGGTACCCCCGTCTCGTCGATAAGTATGTCTTCATAAATGAAAAAGCCCTGGAGCATGCTCCAGGGCCACAGTCTTGCGGTGCTCGTCGAGCGCCGCTCCGATTAGTAACGGCGCGGGCAATCGTCGATGTAGCGACGGCCGTAGCGATCGCGATAATAGCACTGGCCCGGCTGTTCCGACACGTTGCCGATGACCGCACCGGAAACGCCGCCGATGGCTGCGCCGACTGCTGCGCCGCGGACGTTACCGGTAACTGCGCCGCCAATGATGGCGCCGGATGCAGCGCCGATACCGGCACCCTTTTCAGTCGCGGTGCAGCTCGCGAGAGATGCGCCGAGCACGAGAAGCATCAAAGCCTTTTTCATGAATTCCTCCTGAGTAGTTCCTGCCGATTGATTGTGTCCGGCGAAACCCTTGCAGGTGCGCACGCCGGGCTTTTGTGCATCCGATGAACAATAGGCCGGCTCTTCAAATAGTCCATATAAGCAAGACACATTCTGATCTCATTCTTCGATGGCTGTGGCAAAAATCCGCTTTCAGTCAGGTTTCGCCGGTATGAAATGGGGATTGATCGGCTGGCCGACTTGGGGAATGATGAGAAGGTGGGGGAAGTCGCATCACGCCAGATCGAGCCGATTGTTCGGAAAGTCTTTCGTCTTTTCGGGGTCGCCTGACTCGTAACGATTTTGGCAGATTTCAATGGTAGTTTCGCTTCATTGGAATTGTTCCAAAAAATCGGACTTTTCGCCGCAGGTCGGGGCAAATTGACCTATTCGGGCTTGACGCATGGCGAAACCGGACCCAAAACCGGGGTAGGTTCTGGAGTGTGACATGGATTTCGAGGCATTTTTCAAAAGCGAACTGGACGGACTTCATTCGGAAGGCCGCTACCGCGTGTTCGCCGATCTCGAGCGGCATCGCGGAAGTTTTCCGCGCGCGACGCGTCATACGCCCGAGGGACCGAGGGAGGTTACCGTCTGGTGTTCCAACGATTATCTCGGCATGGGCCAGAACCCGGCCGTGATCGAGGCCATGCACGAGGCCATTGATCACTGTGGCGCGGGTGCGGGAGGCACCCGGAATATTTCTGGCACCACCCACTACCATGTTCTTCTGGAGCAGGAGCTCGCGGACCTTCACGGCAAGGAATCCTCGCTCGTGTTCACGTCCGGCTATATCTCCAACTGGGCGACGCTGGGTACGCTCGGCCAGAAGATCCCTGGTCTGATCATTTTTTCCGACGCGTTGAACCATGCCTCGATGATCGAGGGCATCCGCTATGCCAAATGCGACCGGGTGATCTGGAAGCATAACGATCTGAACGATTTGGAAGCAAAGCTTGCGGCAGCCGATCCGAAGGCGCCCAAGATGATTGCGTTCGAGAGCGTCTACTCGATGGACGGCGATATCTCGCCGATCAAGGAGATCTGCGATCTCGCCGACAAATACGGTGCGATGACCTATCTCGACGAAGTTCATGCGGTCGGCATGTACGGCCCGCGCGGCGGCGGCATTGCCGAACGCGAAGGCCTCATGGACCGTCTGACGATCATCGAAGGTACGCTTGGCAAGGCTTTCGGCGTCATGGGCGGCTATATCGCGGCATCGACGGCGCTGTGCGACTTCATCCGTTCGTTCGCATCCGGTTTCATCTTCACCACGGCTTTGCCACCGACACTTGCGGCCGGCGCGATCGCCTCCATTCGCCACCTCAAGGCAAGTCCGTTTGAGCGCGTGCGTCACCAGGACCGCGTCAAGAAGCTGCGGATGATGCTTGATCAGCAGGGCATCCCGCATATGCACAACCCAAGCCATATCGTGCCTGTCATGGTCGGCGATGCGGCCAAGTGCAAGTGGATCTCCGATATCCTGCTCGACACCTGCGACGTCTATGTCCAGCCGATCAACTATCCGACGGTTGCGAAAAAGACCGAGCGCCTGCGCATCACACCGACGCCGCTGCATACGGATGCGGATCTGGAACATCTGGTCAGCTCGCTGCATCAGCTGTGGTCCCGCTGCGCATTGGCACGCCAGGTCGCCTGACACGACGTCTGCCTCATCCCCGTGCGTGTCACGGGGATGCCGGGCGCTCCAAGTCGCCCCGTCTTCACATCACGCAATGAACTTGTCTGATCACGCTGCCGTCCCGCCGTAGCCGATGGCTTTGGGCGCTTAGGCGGCCATTTCCCGTTTGTCGATGATTTCGTCGGCACGGCGGCGTGCTTCAGCGTCTGCTGCAAACACGGCATCCATCGTTGTGGCAGCGTGACCCATCATCGCGTCCATCACGTCTTCGACCACATCCGCCATGGTGAGGAAGCCGATCCTGCCGGCGCAGAAGGCATGAAATGCCATCTCTTCCGCGGCATTCATGATCGCGCCCTGCGCGCCGCCGCGCTCCAGCGCAGTGCGGGCGAGCCTGAGTGCCGGAAACCGAACCTCGTCCGGCGCCTCGAAATCCAGCCGTGCGAGCTTGGCGAAATCGAGCCTCTCTACATTCAGCTTCGGCCGTTCGGGATAGGTCAGCGCATAGCCGATGGCGGTGCGCATATCCGGACTGCCGAGCTGTGCAATGACTGATCCATCCTGGTAACCCACCATGGAATGAATGATGGATTGCGGATGCACGATCACCTCGATCTGGTCGGGCCTGATATCGAACAGGTGCTTCGCCTCGATGATTTCAAGCGCCTTGTTGAACATCGAGGCGCTGCCGATCGAGATCTTCAGTCCCATGGACCAGTTGGGATGGGCGCGGGCAACCTCTGCCGTGACGCCGGCCATCTCCTCGCGGCTCCATGTCCGGAACGGTCCGCCGGACGCGGTCAGAACGATGCGTTCCACCGCATGGTGCTGGTCGTCTTCCAGCGACTGGAAGATCGCGCTGTGCTCACTGTCGACCGGGATCAGCCGACCGCCGCCCTCGGCCACCGCCCGAACGAAGAGTTCGCCGGCGGAAACCAGGCACTCCTTGTTGGCAAGGGCGATGTCTGCTCCGCGCTCCGCAGCAGCAAGCGTCGGCGCAAGGCCGGCAGTCCCGACGATTGCCGCCATCACCAGGTCGGACGGTCGTGCACCCGCTTCGATCAGCGCCGCGCGTCCCGCCGCGACCTCGATCCCGGTGCCTGACAGTGCCGATTTCAGCGCGTCGTAATGGGCATCATCGGCGGTTACGGCCAGCGCTGCACCGCAGGCTATCGCCTGCTCGGCCAGCAATGTGACATTGGCGTTGCCGGTAATTGCCACGACATCGAATGCGTCGCGCCCGCCAAGCTGGCTCACGACATCGAGCGTGTTGACGCCGATCGAGCCGGTGGAACCAAGAATGCTGATGCGACGCTTGTTGGTTTCGGCCATGGTATGTCCTGTCTTTACGGTGACCGCTGGTCTAAAAGAGAAAGCGGCGGCTCACAAGTGTAAGCGCTCAACTCCGAACTTTCGAAGAGCCCGGTAGGTCATGACGGATATGCAGACGATCGAGACCCAGACGATCGAAACCCAGAAGATCGAAACCCATTGTGTCATCGCCGGGGCAGGGCCGGCGGGCCTGATGCTGGGCTTTCTTCTGGCGCGGGCCGGCGTCGATGTGGTCGTGCTCGAAAAGCACGCGGATTTCCTGCGCGATTTCCGTGGCGATACCATCCATCCCTCGACGCTGGAAGTGATCACAGAGCTCGGCCTGATCAATGACTTTCTGGCACTGCCGCATACAAGGGCGCCAAAGCTTTCCGCGCAGATGGGCGGCGAGACGATCACCATGGCGGATTTCTCCCGTCTCCCGGTCAAGAACCGTTTCATCGCCTTCATGCCGCAATGGGATTTTTTGAATTTCATGGCAAGGCAGGCGCAAAGCTATCCCAATTTTAAGCTGATCATGGATGCCAAGGTAACCGGGCTCATCGAGGAGAAGGACGCAATTGCCGGCCTCTGCGTCGAAACGCCGGATGGTCCGCTGACCATCCGCTCGCAACTCGTCGTCGGGGCCGATGGCCGCAATTCCATCATCCGGGAAAAGGCCGGCCTCACTGTCGAAAGCTTTGGAGAGCCGAGCGAAGTCCTGTGGATGAAGCTTTCCAAGCAGAAGGATGACCCGAACGAGGTGATGGGGCATGCCGGTCCAAGCCAGGGTCTGGTGCTGATCGACCGGGGTGACTACTGGCAATGCGGCTATGTGGTCCGTCGCACGACCTATGCAGACATCCGCGAAAAAGGCATCGAGGCTTTTCGTCAGCGAGTGGTGGACGTTTCGCCGCTTCCGGCCGCGCGGATGGCGGAGATCTCCTCCTTCGACGACGTCAGCCTTTTGACCGTACGGATCGACCGGCTGACACAATGGTGGCGCAGCGGCCTGATCTGCATCGGCGATGCGGCGCATGCGATGTCGCCGATCGGCGGCGTTGGCGTCAACCTTGCCATCCAGGATGCGGTGGCGACGGCAAACATTCTGGCAAAGCCGCTGCGCGAAAACAGGCTCTCGGATGCGGATCTCGCGGCCGTGGAAAAGCGCCGCAGCTTTCCGACGCGCGCCACGCAGAAACTGCAGCTGATGATGCGCTCGAGCCGCCGCAGCGATGAGGTCGATGCGCAAAAACGCAAAGGCCCGCCAGCTTTTATCCGCGGCATCGCCCGATTTCCGCTTCTCGCCCATCTCTCGGGACGACTGATGGGCCTCGGCTTCCGTATGGAGCATGTCCGCAAGACCTGAACCGTTTGCCGTGGGTTTTCAGATCGACGAGGTCGGCGCAGCGGGTAAAGCGCAACTTTGAGGCGCCTCAAAATGCCACCAGTATTCCTGTCCGCAACCTTTCCAGGTATCTCCCGTTGTGAAAGGGTTCCACGAACGGGGTGATGCGATGCTGATGTTCGGACGAATGCTGACGATGGCTGCAGCGATACTGGGCGGGCTGTTTTTCTCTCAGGCGCCCGAGTTTGCCCAGCAATACCGCCAGCGCATCGGCGGCGCGCTCGATGAGCTGAAGGTGATGATTACCCAGTTCGACACCCAGGCCAACCACCACGGTCTTGGCCGGCAAGAAGCGCTCAACGTCTATTCGAGCTCGCCGGAGACCTTCCTGCGCGACCAAGGCGACACGATGCGCGGCATCTTTCACCGTTACGAGACCTTGCTGACGCAGCAGGATGAACTGATCAAGGCCTCGCTGCCGATCAAGCCGTTCGTGGTGATGCGCAACGCCGACCCCATGACCTTAACCAACACATGGCGCGACTATGTGCCGGCCGTGCCGATCGACGCCGCAGGCCTCACCTGGGCCGGCGGTGGCTTCTTCGCCGGCTGGGTCGCCGCCGGCATTCTCGGTTTCGTGCTCAAGGGGGCGACCCGCCCATTGCGCACAAATCGCGGCAGGAAGCAGGCCACGCCGCAAGTATAGACGAGGAGGGTGCGGAATTGGTGATCCCGAATGGACGGCGAAATCTCCGAGAACGTAATCCCGGGAACAGGGAATATTCGTAGGGAGAAACGTGACATCCTTCCGAAAGCGCGCGTTCTCAGCTACGGGAGTGGCCTTCTGGAAGTGAAAGGCGTGGCGCAGTATGTAGACATCGTGCACTGGTATAAGAGTTTGGCCTGCTGGCGCTACACGTTGGCCCATTACCCGCTTTCTATAGGTATCGACCTCAAGTCGATCTCGTACATTGGCGCCGATCTACTACATCGCCAGGTCCTCTTTTCCACACGACAGTCACCAGCCCCGCTCAAGTATTTCCCGCTAAATTAGCTCTACTTGCGGATTGGGCGAGCATAGCCATGGCTGAATGGGACAACGTCGTCACCATCGAGTTGCGGGGGGAAACCAAGACCTTTGTGCGTATCAAAAGCACGAAGGAGGCGGCGAAGTATTTGATCGAAGCGTGGCCGGGTTCCCGGGACGCAGCTTACCATGATGCCGTGGTCGCCTGCGCCGGAGCATTGAGGGGCCTCACGAACGAAATACGCGTTGTCGAAGTGCTGTGTAAGGCGGCTTCGTCGTCCAACCTGATCGCTTACGACAGCATCGATGCTTTCGAGGCAGAGATGATCAGCGCAATCAGAATGGCCTTGGACACCGATCTTCAATCTTGTCTCGAGGCAACGTTAAATAAATTCGAGCTAAACAGTATAAATTTCGTCGAGGTCGGGATTTAGTTGATCCGCTGTTTGATGAATTTTGCAGGCGCTCTATTGTGTGTTGAAAGAGCCATGCGAAAATTCAAGCCTGGCCAAAATTGAGACGTTGAGCATGGCCGCAGCAAAGCAGTTACGATGGCTTGGGTCGAAGCAAATCCTTTGCAACTACGAGTTCTCGCCACGGTTCTGAGTTTGCGTATTTCGACGGTAGCGGATGGTTGTGGTGCTGAGCTGTTTTTACTGTGCAGCAACGCATCACGTCGCGGGTAACGGCTGAGCGAACTCGGACGTAATCAGCCAGCGAATGATCAGTTTGTGGGAACGCGGGAACGCGGACGTCCCATAAGTCCTGCAAATAATGGTGATCCCAATTGGATTCGAACCAATGGCCTCAAGATTAGGAATCTTGCGCTCTATCCTGCTGAGCTATGGGACCACTCGGCAAAACCCATACAAAAGGTGATGGGTTTAGCCAAGTGTTTTTCTGCGGGTTATGGTGACAGGCGCTGCTCCGTGAGCTTGACCCAGTAGGAGATGCCGTAGGCGAGGGCTTCGTCGTCGAAGTCGTAGTTGGGGTTGTGAAGGGCTGCCGTATCGCCGTTGCCGATGAAGATGAAGGCGCCGGGGCGGCGTTTGAGCATGAAGGCGAAGTCTTCGCCGGCCATGGTCGGTTCGACGTTGGCATCCACATTGGCGGTGCCGACGATCGATGAGGCGACGCCGATCGCGTGGTCGGTTTCGCTGTCGTGGTTAGTGGTGACAGGGCATTTGCGCTCGTAGTCGATCGACCAGCCGGCGCCGTGGGCGCTTGCCAAGCCTTCGACGATCTGGCGGATGCGGTTTTCGGCAAGGTCGCGGGTGTCTTCGTTCAGCGTGCGCACCGTGCCCAGAATGATCGCGTTGTCGGGGATGATATTGTGTGTCGTGCCGGCATCGAAGCGGGTCACGGATATCACCACAGACTGGACGGGGTCTGCATTGCGGGCGGCGATTGCCTGCAGGCTGCCCACCAGCTGCGAGCCGATGAAGATCGGATCGATGGTCCTGTGAGGCTGGGCTGCGTGGCCGCCGCGGCCCTTGATGGTGATGGTGAAGCGGTCGGGTGCTGCCATGATGCCGCCCTTGCGGATCGCGAACTGGCCGACGGGAATGCCCGGCATATTGTGCATGCCGTAGACTTCGTCGATGCCGAAGCGCTCCATCATGCCGTCTTCGATCATTGCCAGCGCGCCGGCGCCACCTTCTTCGGCGGGCTGGAAGATCAGCGCGACGGAGCCTTCGAAATTGCGGGTTTCGGCGAGGTACTTTGCGGCACCCAGCAGCATGGACGTGTGGCCGTCATGGCCGCAGGCATGCATCTTCCCAGGTGTTTTCGAGGCCCATGGCTTGCCCGTGAGCTCGGTCAGCGGCAGCGCATCCATGTCGGCGCGCAGACCGATCGTGCGTCCGCTGGCGTTTGCGCCTGTACCCGCGTCTGCGCCGCCCTTGCCCCTGATGATGCCGACGACGCCGGTGCGGCCGATGCCGGTCGCGACCTCGTCGACGCCGAATTCCTTCAGCTTAGCGGCTACGAAGGCTGCGGTCTCAACGACGTCATAGAGGATTTCGGGGTTCTGGTGGAGGTGTCGGCGCCATTCGCTGACTTCGCCTTGAAGTTCGGCGGCTCGGTTCAAGATGGGCATTCGGATTTCCTATGCTGCTGCTCATAAGGTTGTGACCCATCCTCCCGAAGGGAGTGTGCCTCGCCTGATTGACGTAATCAATCATCTTTGCCATTGCTTGGCCACAGTGGCCACATATGCGCCAAACGTTTCGGGCCTCCATTCCCGGCTCCAGCGACGAGGAACGCTCTTGTCATTCTTGCATCTGAAATCCGCGACCGCCGTTCGGGTGGTCTCCGCCATTGCGGCACTAGGCCTCCTCGTTTCCGCCGGCAGCGCTGCGGCCAATCCGCGGCTGATCGTTGATGTGAAGAGCGGGCGGGTCATCGCCCATCAGGATGCGTTCCTGAAATGGTATCCGGCTTCACTGACCAAGCTGATGACGGCCTATGTCACCTTCAAGGCGATCAAAAGCGGCCGTCTTTCGCTCGAAACCCAGGTGGTGATGAGCAAGAAGGCGACGGACCAGCCGGCCAGCAAGATGTATTTCAAACCGGGCACGCGGCTGACGCTCGACAATGCGATGAAGATCCTTCTCGTCAAGTCTGCCAACGATATCGCCGTGGCCGTCGCCGAAACGGTGGGCGGCTCGCTCGACCAGTTCGTGGAGATGATGAATTCCGAAGCGCAGGGGCTCGGCATGGCGTCCAGCCACTTCATCAATCCGCATGGCTTGCCCGGCAAGGGCCAGTTTACCACGGCGCGCGATCTTGCCGTGCTGACGCTGGCGCTGAAGCGGGAATTTCCGCAGTACCAGAGCTATTTCTCGCTGGAAGGCATCGATACCGGCAAGAAGCAGTATCCGAACTTCAACACGCTGATCGGCCGCTTTGATGGGGCCGACGGCATGAAGACCGGCTTCATCTGTGCCGCCGGCTTCAACCAGATCGGCTCGGCCACCCGCAACGGCCGCACGGTGATTTCGGTCGTGCTCGGGTCCGACAGTCTCGCCGGCCGGGCGGATGATACTGCGAACCTTCTGCAGCAGGGGCTCACCTCCCAGGCAAACGAAGGCGTGCCGCTCGCCTCGCTGCCGCCCTATGGAAACACGGCCGAGGTGAATGATGTCAGCGCCGAGATCTGCAATCCGAAGGCTGCCAAAGTCCGCAGTGAAAATCGCGACGATGCCGGGCGAACCGTTCTGCATTCGCCCTATATTCACGAGATGACGCGGCCGCCGCAATATGCGGTGACAAGCCTGATCCTCGGCGGCGAAGACGTGCCGGATGCCAATACGGGCACGAAGTCCGTACCGATCCCGCAGCCGCGCCCAGCCAATCTCTAAAGGGCTGGCTGAACTTTAAGGTACGAAAACATGTCCTTTAGCGGTCGCATTCCGGTTTCCATCCTCACCGGCTTTCTGGGGGCGGGCAAGTCCACGCTTCTCAACCGGATCCTGAAGGATCCGGCCGCCAGCAACACGGCCGTCATCATCAACGAATTCGGCGATGTGAGCATCGACAATTTCCTGGTCGAAAGCTCCGGCGATGCATTGCTCGAGCTTTCCAATGGCTGCCTGTGCTGCACCGTGCGCGGTGAACTGATCGATACGCTCGCCACGCTGATGGACGGCGTGCAGACCGGGCGGCTGAAGCCGATCCACCGGGTGGTCATCGAAACAACAGGCCTTGCCGATCCGGCGCCTGTCATGCAGTCGGTCATGGGCAATCCCGTCATCGCGCAGAATTTCGAGCTGGACGGCGTCGTCACCGTCGTCGATGCGGTCAACGGTATCTCGACGCTCGATCGTCATCCGGAAGCGGTCAAGCAGGCCGCGGTCGCCGACCGGCTGGTTCTCTCCAAGCTTTCCATGTCGACACCGGAGGAGAGCGACGCGCTCCGGGCCCGGCTGCGCGCGCTCAACCCGCGGGCACCCATCGTCGATGGCGATGACGAAAGCACCGGCGCCGCCGCGATCCTCGTCAACGGGCTCTACGATCCGGAAACAAAGATCGCCGATGTCGGCCGCTGGTTGCGGGAAGAGGTGGCGCACGATCACGCTCATGAGGCTCATAGGCACGGGCACGACCACGAGCATCACGACCATAAGCACGATCCACATGATCACGGCCACCATCATCACGATGTAAACCGGCACGGCGCCAACATCCGCTCCTTCTCGATCGTCCACGACAAGCCGATCGAGCCGATGGCGCTCAGCATGTTCGTGGATCTGCTGCGTTCGGCGCATGGCGAAAAGCTTCTGCGCATGAAGGCGATCGTGGCGATGTCGGATAATCTCGAGCGTCCGCTGGTGCTGCACGGCGTGCAGAGCATTTTCCATCCGCCGGAACGGTTGGCGAAATGGCCTGAAGGCTCCGATCGGCTGACGCGGATGGTGCTGATCACCCAGGATCTGCCGGAGGCGTTCGTGCAGGATCTTTTCGCGGCCTTCACGGGCAAGCCGCAGATTGATCGTCCGGATCGTGCGGCGCTCGAAGACAATCCGCTGGCCGTGCCGGGCATGCAGTTCTAAGGCTGCATCGCCAGTTCCAATTTTCGATTTGATGCTGTTGCGCAATCAACCCTTGCGGATCACGAACCTGTGGCCCGTCTCGGTCCGCTCGGACGAGAGCAGGACGTGGCCGTCCTGGCTGCAGAAATGCGGGATATCGATGCCTGCAAGCGGATCGGTGGTTTCCAGGGTAAGAGACGCGCCCGTCTCCATGGACTTCAGACGCTTGCGGGTCTTCAGCACGGGCAGGGGGCATTTCAGCCCGCGAAGATCATAGGTCTCTCCGAGGGCTTCCCCAGGCACTGGCGTCAGTCCTTGGACCAGAACTTCCAGGCGGGCTTCTTGGCGGTCTCGGTCACCGGCTGTGTTGCCGTATAGGCAAGCGGGTTCTGTTCCGGCACAGGAACGGCAACGGTCGTGCCCTGCGCTGTCTGAACGGTCGGCGTTGCAGCCTGTGGTGCCGGCGCCGATGGAACGCTGGCGGTCTGGGCGCCACGCAACTGCGTATTGGCAATCGAGCCGGTCGTCGTTGCAGGCAGGCGGTCCTGCTTTACCATCATACGCTCGTTGATCGAGGCTGGACGGGCAGACGTCGGGCCAGCGGAGGCAAGCACGGTGGTCGCCGGCTTCTCGCCGCCCGAGGCCATGCGCTTTTCCATCATCTGCTTGAATTCCGACTGGCTCAGCAGCTTGCCGGCTTCCAGCGACGTGCCTGTCGGCGCATAGGCGAGTTCACGGCCCTTGCGCTTGCCGGCAACGACGGCCTTGCGCTCGGCTTCCGTCGGTTCGTACCAGACCTTGCCGTCATACTTGTCCATCGCCTTCTGATAGGCGAGTTCGTAGGTCTTGGAATAGGACGACAGTGCGGATACCAGCGTCGGCGGCGTCGACATGGTCGGGCAGGCGGCGGCCGGTGCGAACTTGCCGTTGCTGTCCGCCTGCTGGTTGAAGACGTATTTCTTTTCGCAGACGTTCACTTCCGGCGGGCGCTTCGTCACTTCGAAATTGTCGTAGCCGGTCTTGATCATCTTCCAGAAGTCATAGTTCTGGTTGTCGCGGTGGCGCACCATGTTTTCCGCGCTCATGCGGAAGGGAAGCGCCTGCAGCTGGATCGAGGTCTGGCCGCCCTTAAAGGCGTCGCGTGCAAAGGCGTAGATTTCCAGAACCTGTTCGTCGGTCATGGAGTAGCAACCCGACGACGAGCAGGCGCCGTGGATCATCAGATTGGTGCCGCTGCGGCCGTTGGCGGCGTCGTAGCGGTTCGGGAAGCCGGTGTTGATGGCGAGGTAATACTGCGAATTGGGGTTCAGGTGCGCAGGGGTCAGGCTGTAGAAGCCTTCCGGCGCCTGACGGTCGCCTTCCTTCACCTTCGGTCCGAGCTTTCCGGACCAGGCGCAGATGTCATAGCTCTTGATGACGTCGAAGCGGTTGTCGGCCTTCGCCTTCCAGATCTCGAGCTTACCCTCTTCCTTGAGGATGCGGATCATGATCGGCGACTGGCGCGGCATGTTCCTCTTTTGCATCTCGGCAACGATGCTGGAAGGAAGAGGCTGCTCCTTCTTGTTCTTGACGGTCGAGAGATCGATCTTTGCAGAGTCCAGCGTATCGTTACAGCCGGTAAGGGCCGTTGCGACAAGAAGGGCGAAGGCGATGTGTTTCAGGCGCATCGAGACAAACCACATATCAGGAATGGCGAACAAAACCGTACGAGACACGATCAATAAGACGGTAAGCTTTACATCTTCTTAAACGCTTGCACGCGGCTGTCTAGCGAAACCGCCGCGGTTTTCACCGCACACCGGCAATTGCCAAAGTCCTATACCGGCGATTTTGGCAATTTCAGGGGCAGACGATCGGTTTTACGCCTAATCCTACAGGTTGCGGCCGATATCGAGGAATTTCTGCCGGCGCTGGTTGCGCAACTCGATGCCGGAGAGCTTCCCAAGTTCTTCCAGAGCCGAAGCAATCACCTTGCCGGTGGCAGCAATAACGGTTTCCGGGTCGCGATGCGCGCCGCCGATCGGCTCCGGAATGATCTCGTCGATGATGCCGAGACCCTTCAGGTCGTCGGAGGTGATCTTCATGTTAGTCGCAGCTTCACGGGCGCGGGTCGAATCGCGCCACAGGATGGAGGCGGCGCCTTCCGGCGAGATGACCGAATAGATCGAGTGCTCGAGCATATAGACCCGGTTGCCGGTGGCGATGGCAATCGCACCGCCGGAGCCGCCTTCGCCGATGACGATGGAGATCAACGGGACTTTCACGCCAAGGCACATTTCCGTCGAGCGGGCGATGGCTTCCGCCTGGCCGCGCTCTTCCGCGCCGACGCCCGGATAGGCGCCTGCCGTATCAATCAGGGAGATGATCGGAAGACCGAAGCGGTCGGCCATTTCCATGATGCGGATCGCCTTGCGATAGCCTTCGGGACGCGGGCTGCCGAAATTGTGCTTCAGGCGGCTCTTGGTGTCGTGACCCTTTTCCTGGCCCATCAGCGCGACAGGCATACCGTTGAAACGGGCA
Organism: Neorhizobium sp. DAR64872/K0K18; assembly: GCF_050500175.1. NCBI lineage: Bacteria > Pseudomonadati > Pseudomonadota > Alphaproteobacteria > Hyphomicrobiales > Rhizobiaceae > Neorhizobium > Neorhizobium sp. DAR64872/K0K18. Next base: position 3,086,742 of record NZ_CP191446.1, on the reverse strand, counting down.
AGGCCTGCCTGGATCGCCGCGTCTTCACCGAAATTGCGGTCGCCGGCAAGCGGCGTGAAATCGGTAAACAGCTTTGCGGCATAATCGACGAAATGCGGGCGCTGCGGATGGCGGGCAACCTGCGTCTTCTCCCAGGCGCCGAGCTTGGAATAGATGTCCTTGACCGCTTCCTTCACCCGGCCTTCAAGGCGGGTAATCTCGTCGGTCGTGTCTATGCCTTCATTCTCGTCCGTGAGCTTCTTGAGCTCGTGGATCTTGCCCTCGAGGTCAGAGATTGGCTTTTCGAAGTCGAGATACGTTTGCATGAGATCCGGTTTCCGGTTGTTTTTCTCTTGAGGAACGTAGCGTTCCAATTTTCGATCGGGGCTTCTAATCCCGGTTTTTGGCCTGTTTTGCAAGAGGGTGATGTGTTTGCACCGTCTGGCGAAGCCGTTCTTCCAGGACATGAGTGTATATTTGAGTGGTGGAAATGTCTGAATGTCCAAGCAGTTCCTGTACCACTCGAAGGTCGGCGCCGTTTGCCAAAAGATGGCTTGCAAAGGCGTGACGCATCACATGCGGCGAGATCGCAGCGGTTTTTAAGCCCGCCCGCGCCGCCAGTCCCTTGAGGTCGCGGGCGAAAACCTGGCGGGGAAGATAACCTTCCTTGCTGCTGGAAGGGAAGAGCCAGATGCTGTCCGCATCTTTTTCGCGGCCGGCACGCATCTCGCCATAAACCTTCATCGCGGCGATGGCCGAGCGGGAGAGCGGCACCAGCCGTTCTTTGTTGCCCTTGCCGCGCACCATCAGGAACCGGCCTTCCTGGTCCAGCACCTTTGCCGGCAGTGACACGAGTTCGCTCACCCGCATCCCCGTTGCATACAGAAGTTCAAGCAGCGCCAGCATGCGCGCGCGGGAAATCTGGTCGGGCCCCGGCTGTGCCGCTTCTTCCATGGCAAGACTTAAGAGACGGGTCACGTCTGCCTCGGTCATGATCTTTGGCAGCGGCCGACCCTTCTTCGGGGCGTCGAGAATGGATGTGGGGTCGTCGGTGCGCAGGCCTTCGGCATAGAGGAACTTGTAGAATTGCCGCATGGCGGATAGCCGCCGTGCCTGCGAGGAAGCCGCAAAGCCTTGCTTGCCGAGATGGCTAAGATAGGCCGACAGATCGGCACTTTGCGCAGACGACGGCGTCGATTTGTGGGTCGCGAGGAAGGAATGCATGTCCTCCAGATCGCGTTCATAGGAGGACAGCGTGTTCACCGCCGCACCGCGCTCGGCGCTCATCATTTCCAGAAAGGCTTCGATGTGAGCGCGAGACAGGTCGGCCATTGGTTCGTCCTATCCTTGTCAGGCGGTCAGGGCTTCTGGGCGGGCGGGTTCAGCCGTTCGGAGGGCACGCGCACGGTGACATCGCGTTCGCGCGGCTCCACCAGAAAGACCAGTGCCACCATGCTTCCGTAGATGATGCCAGCGATCACCGCGAGCACGAATAGAAACCGGAACAGGGTAGGCATCAAGAACTCCGCATGGTTGCGCTGCACTATATCCGTAAATGTTTATAGATCGACAAGAAGAAACGGTGACGGCAGTGTTTCGGACCTGTCCCGGCTTGACGCCCATGCCGCATTTGTCGATACCGTTTCGCAAACGGACGAGACGATGAACGAAGTTGCATCCATTGCGGAACAGTCGCTCAAGCAGCGGGCGAGCGCGGCACTCGGTGGCCGCAACCTGACCCTTGTCGGCCTGATGGGTGCGGGCAAGTCGGTGATCGGAAAGCTGGTCGCCCAGGCGCTCAACGTGCCCTTCGTCGATACCGACGCGGAAATCGAAAAAGTCTCCCGCATGACGATCTCGGAGCTTTTCGCATCATACGGCGAAACGGAGTTCCGGGCGCTGGAAACGCGGGTTATCGAGCGGTTGCTGAAGCAGGGACCGCGGGTGGTCTCCACCGGCGGCGGCGCCTTCATCAACGAGGCGACCCGCGCGCAGATCAAGGCCGGCGGCGTTTCGCTGTGGCTGAAGGCGGATCTGGATGTTCTGTGGGAGCGCGTCAACCGACGCGATCACCGCCCGCTTCTGAAAACCGAAAACCCGAAGCAGACGCTGGAGAACCTGATGATCCAGCGCTACCCGATCTATGCCGAAGCCGATCTCACCGTGCTGTCGCATAATGTCCGCAAGGACGTGATGGTCAACGAGGTGCTAAAAGCGCTGGCCGGGCTTCCCAAGGCCGGCCTTGCAAAGACAGGTGACATGCCATGAACCAATTCTCCCGTGCTTCCGAACGCCTGGTGCATGTGCCGCTCCAAGGGCGCGCCTACGATATTCTGATCGGCCCCGGCCTCATCGAGCGCGCCGGCGGCGAGATCACCTCGCGGCTGAAAGGTCGCCGTGCAGCCATCGTCACGGACGAAAATGTGGCGCCGCTCTATCTCGAAGCACTGATGGACAGTCTGCAGACCGACGGCATCGAAGCCGTGTCGTTGACGCTGCCGGCTGGCGAAAAGACCAAGAGCCTCGAACACCTGTCAACCGTCTGCGACATGGTTCTGTCGGCGCGGATTGAACGTAACGATGCGGTGATCGCGCTTGGCGGCGGCGTGATCGGCGATCTCGCAGGGTTTGCGGCGGGCATCGTGCGGCGCGGCGTGCGCTTCGTGCAGATCCCGACCTCGCTTCTGGCGCAGGTGGATTCGTCCGTCGGCGGCAAGACGGGCATCAACACCCGTCACGGCAAGAACCTGCTCGGCGTCTTCCACCAGCCGGATCTGGTTCTCGCCGATACCGCAGCACTCGACACGCTGTCCGAGCGGGAGTTTCGGGCAGGTTACGCCGAAGTCGCCAAATACGGGCTGATCGACCAGCCGGATTTCTTCGACTGGCTGGAAAAGAACTGGAAGGCCGTGTTCTCAGGTGCGCCCGAGCGGATCGAGGCGATTGCCAGAAGCTGCCAGTCGAAATCCGATGTGGTGGTCGAAGACGAGCGCGAGACCGGCCGTCGCGCGCTCCTCAATCTCGGTCACACGTTCGGCCATGCACTGGAGGCTGCCGTCGACTATGATGGAAAGCGCCTCGTTCATGGCGAAGGTGTCGCGATCGGCATGGTTCTGGCCTACCAGTTCTCGGCCCGCATGAACCTTGCAAGCCCCGATGATGCCAGCCGGGTCGAGGCGCATCTGAAAGCCGTCGGCCTGCCGACCCGGATCAGCGACATTCCAGGCGAATTGCCGCCGACGCAGAGGCTTCTCGATGCGATTGCGCAGGACAAGAAGGTCAAGAGCGGCAAGCTCACCTTCATCCTCACCCACGGGATCGGCCAGTCCTTTGTTGCCGACGATGTACCGTCTTCCGAAGTGCTGAGCTTTCTTGACGAAAAGCGGAGCCGATGAGCGCGAAACGCAGCCTGCCATCGCGCTTGCTGAACGCGGTCATCCGCCGCCTGCTTCGCATGTCCGGCCTGACGCTGTCGCCGGAAACGCTGGTCTTTGCGGACCGCGACGATCTGCATTCCGCACTCGAGGCCAGGCACCGCGAGCGCGATCCGGTGCAGCGGGACCGCAACCGGCTGAGCGGTCTGTTCGAGCTTCAGGAGCTCGAAGTCTCCGACGTGATGCGGCACCGCACCGTCATGCGCGCCTTGAACGCCGACGATCCGCCTGAGGTTCTGGTGCGCACCGTGCTCGAAAGCCCCTATACCCGCATGCCGGTGTGGCGCAATTCGACCGAAAACATTATCGGTGTGCTGCATGCCAAGGACCTGTTGCGCACACTTGCCGACGTGGAGGCCGACGGGGCCCCTGTCGATGTCGTAAAGATCGCCCAGCGGCCGTGGTTTGTGCCCGATAGTACCAGTCTCAAGGATCAGCTTGCAGCGTTCCTGAAGCGCAAGGTGCATTTCGCCGTCGTGGTCGACGAATATGGCGAGGTACAGGGCATCGTCACGCTGGAGGATATTCTCGAGGAAATCGTCGGCGATATCGCAGACGAGCATGATATCGAGGTCCGTGGCGTGCGCCAGGAAGCCGACGGCTCGATCCTGGTCGATGGCTCGGTGCCGATCCGCGATCTCAACCGGGCGCTTGGCTGGAGCCTGCCCGACCAAGAGGCGACGACGATCGCCGGCCTCGTCATTCACGAATCAAAGCTCATCCCCGAAGAGCGTCAGGCCTTCACCTTCCACGGCAAGCGTTTCATCGTCCTGAAGCGCGAGAAGAACCGCATCACGCGGCTCAGAATCCGCCCGGCAGTTGAGACGGCTCTACCAGGCGAATAAGTCTCCGCTACCAGCGGGTGGCTTCGCCCGGTGCTGCGGCTTCCACGGCCAGCGCGTGCAGGCCTGCGTCAAGTTCGGGCTTCAGCAGCGCATTCACCGCCCGGTGCCGGTCGAGCCGGCTCTTTCCCGCAAATGCCGGAGACACGATCCGCACCCGCATATGGGTCTCGCCGGTTCCTGTAATATCCGGCTGATGTCCGGCGTGATGCTGGCTCTCGTCGATCACCTCGAGCCGATCGGGGGAAAGGTTGTCGCGAAGCGTGGCTTCGATGCGGGCTCTTACGGTCATGTTCGGTTTCCTTTGATGGCAGACAGGGCGACGCAGAAGGGCATCTCAGAAACCAGCAACAAACCGGTTTGTCAATTCTTGTCCCGTCCTGAAGGCGGCCCCATAATAGGAGCCTTATGAAACTCGATTCCAAATATTTCGACCGTATCCGGACGCGCCGGAACAGGCAGCAGGAAACGGCTGCGCAGGCTCCGACCTGCCAGTGGGACGGGTGCGACAAGCCCGGCGCCCACCGCGCGCCCGTGGGTCGAAATGCCGAGGGACAGTTCTTCCTGTTCTGCTTCGAGCATGTGAAGGAATACAACAAGGGTTACAATTATTTCTCCGGCCTGTCGGATGGCGAGATTGCGCGCTACCAGAAGGAAGCGATCACCGGTCATCGCCCCACATGGACGGTTGGCGTCAATAAGGCGGCGAAAGACGGCCCATTGCATTCGAGCGCGCGCTCCAGTGCAGGCGGTGCCAGCGGAACCGCTTACGCGCAGCAGCGTTTCAAGGATCCGTTCGGTTTCGTTTCTCAGGCCCGGGCGGGCACCGGTGGACGGTTCGAAACGCAGGGACGAAAGCTGAAAACGCTGGAAGCCAAGGCTTTCGATACGCTGGAACTGGCGGCAAACTCGAATTCGACCGATATCAAGCGGCGCTACAAGGAACTGGTCAAGAAGCACCACCCGGATGCCAATGGCGGAGACCGCGGTTCTGAAGACCGTTTTCGCGCTGTCATTCAAGCATACCAGTTGTTGAAGCAGGCGGGTTTCTGCTAAGCCGTAAAAACATATGGCAGCGAGGATGAAGGCCGGGCATTTGCCCGTGCCCTGGAGTTATGATGAGCAAGATCGACTTAGACATTTCCAACCTTCCCGACACCACAGTATCTGTCCGGGATGTTTTCGGCATTGATACCGATTTGAGGGTTCCGGCCTACAGCCACGGCGACCCTTACGTTCCGGACCTTGATCCGGACTACCTGTTCGACCGCGACACGACGCTCGCCATCCTCGCAGGGTTTGCCCATAACCGCCGCGTCATGGTGTCCGGTTTCCACGGAACCGGCAAATCGACCCATATCGAGCAGGTTGCCGCCCGCCTCAACTGGCCTTGCGTGCGCGTCAACCTCGACAGCCACGTCAGCCGTATCGATCTCGTCGGCAAGGACGCGATCGTGCTGAAGGACGGCAAGCAGGTCACCGAATTCAAGGACGGCATCCTGCCCTGGGCCTACCAGCACAATGTCGCACTTGTGTTCGACGAATACGACGCAGGTCGTCCGGACGTGATGTTCGTCATTCAGCGCGTGCTGGAATCGTCGGGCCGCCTGACGCTTCTCGACCAGAGCCGCGTCATTCGTCCTCACCCGGCATTCCGCATCTTCTCGACCGCCAACACGGTTGGCCTCGGAGATACGACCGGCCTTTATCACGGCACCCAGCAGATCAACCAGGCACAGATGGACCGCTGGTCGATCGTGACAACGTTGAACTACCTGCCGCACCAAAAGGAAGTCGATATCGTTGCCGCCAAGGTGAAGTCGTTCGGCAAGACGGCTGAAGGTCGCGAAACCGTATCAAAAATGGTGCGCGTCGCCGATCTCACCCGCTCGGCCTTCATCAACGGCGACCTGTCGACCGTGATGAGCCCGCGTACGGTCATCACCTGGGCCGAGAATGCCGAGATCTTCGGTGATGTCGCCTTCGCCTTCCGCATCACCTTCCTCAACAAGTGCGACGAGCTCGAGCGTACGCTGGTGGCCGAACAGTATCAGCGCGCCTTCGGTGTCGAGCTCAAGGAAAGTGCCGCCAACATGGTTCTTGGCGCTTAACGTCGACAGGGGCGTGACCTAACGCGCCAAGCGAAGGAAATGCAGGCCATGTCAGGTCGTGGAGACAATTCGAAGCCCAAGTCCAGCGGCATGGTCGATACCGAGCCGTTGCGCCGGGCGATCACCGGCTGCGTCCGGTCGATTGCCGCCAATGGCGAGGTCGAGGTGTCGTTCGCCAACGAGCGCCCCGGACTTGCCGGTGATCGCATTCGTCTGCCTGAGATCTCCAGGCGCCCGACGGCCCATGAACTGGCCGTCACCCGCGGCCTCGGCGATTCTATGGCGCTGCGGATTGCCTGCCACGATACGGCCGTGCACGCCAATCTGGCGCCACAGGGATCGGATGCGCGCACCGTGTTCGATGCGGTCGAGCAGGCCCGGATCGAATCGATCGGCGCGCTGCGGATGACCGGCGTCGCCTCCAACCTCAACTCGATGCATCAGGAAAAATACGCCAAGGCGAATTTCACCGGCATCGAGCGTCAGGAAGACGCACCCATCGGCGAAGCGATCGCCATGCTGGTTCGCGAGAAGCTGACCGGCGTGAAGCCGCCCGAAAGCGCCGGCAAGGTGCTCGACCTCTGGCGTCCGTTCATCGAGGACAAGGCGTCGGGCGATCTCGACAATCTGAGAAATGTCATCGAGGACCAGCAGGCCTTTTCCAAGGTCGTGCGCCGCATGCTGTCATCCATGCAGATGGCCGAGGATCTCGCCAGCGACGACAGCGAGCCTGAGGAAATCGACAACCAGAACGACGAGGAACAGCCGAGCAGCGGCGAGACCGAGAACGAGGAAGTCGAGGAAGAAGCCGGATCGGACGCCGCGCCCGCCGAACAGAGCGACGTTGCCGACGACGACATGGACGAAGGCGAGATGGACGGCGCCGAAATGTCGGACGAGGAGATGTCCGACGAAAGCGACGATCACTCCGAGACGCCGGGCGAAACCCGCCGCCCCAACAGCCCGTTCGACGATTTTAACGAGAAGGTGGATTATCACATCTTCACGCAGGAATTCGACGAGGAGATCACCGCCGAAGAATTGTGCGACGAAGCAGAACTCGAGCGGCTGCGTGCCTTCCTCGACAAGCAGCTTGCGCATCTGCAGGGCGCCGTCGGTCGTCTGGCCAACCGGCTGCAGCGCCGCCTGATGGCGCAGCAGAACCGTTCCTGGGATTTCGACCTGGAGGAGGGCTATCTCGATCCGGCCCGCTTGGTGCGCCTGATCATCGACCCGATGCAGCCGCTTTCCTTCAAGAAAGAACGCGATACGCAGTTCCGCGATACGGTCGTGACGCTTGTTATCGACAATTCCGGTTCGATGCGCGGCCGTCCGATCACGGTTGCGGCAACCTGCGCCGACATTCTTGCTCGCACGCTGGAACGCTGCGGTGTGAAGGTGGAGATCCTCGGCTTCACCACCAAAGCCTGGAAGGGCGGCCAGAGCCGCGAGAACTGGCTTGCGAACGGCAAGCCCGCGACGCCCGGCCGTCTCAACGATCTGCGCCACATCGTCTACAAGTCCGCCGATGCACCGTGGCGCCGCTCGCGCCGCAATCTCGGCCTGATGATGCGCGAAGGCCTGCTAAAGGAAAACATCGACGGCGAGGCGCTGATGTGGGCGCATAACCGTCTCATCGCGCGGCCGGAACAGCGCAAGATCCTGATGATGATCTCGGACGGTGCGCCGGTCGACGATTCGACGCTGTCCGTCAATCCGGGCAATTACCTGGAGCGGCATCTGCGCGCCGTCATTGAACAGGTCGAGACCAAGTCTCCGGTCGAACTGCTGGCGATCGGTATTGGCCACGATGTGACGCGCTACTATCGCAATGCAGTCACCATCGTCGATGCAGACGAACTGGCCGGCGCGATGACAGAGCAACTGGCTGAACTGTTTGCCGACAAGTCGTCGGCACAGGGCGGCCGTGGCGCGCGCGGTGCCCGCGGTGGCCGTATGCGACGCGCAAGCTGAGGGCTTCGGTGAAATCCTTCTGCGTGGCCGCTGCTGCGGTTCTGATGTCGACCGCAGTGTTCGCTCCGCCGGCCGGTGCCGCCGGTCCTGATATAGAAGCGACCGTCCATACTATTTCCCGTTTCAAGACGGGCTCCGACGCCGCGCGTTTCGGCAAGCTCGAATTTCTGGGCGGGCTGCAGTTCTCGTCAAACGACAGCACGCTGCAATCGCTATCAGCGATCCGATTCCGGCCGGACGGGAAGAGCTTCGTTTCGGTGCTCGATACCGGTCATTGGCTGACCGGCCAAATCGAACGGGATGCGGAAGGACGGCTGTCGGGTCTCAGTCGACTGCAGGTGTCGCCATTGCTCTACAGGGGCGGGCGGCCGGGGTCGAAGTTCCATTCGGATGCGGAGGGTCTTGCCCTGCGTAAGGGCGAGGCGGTGGTAAGCTTCGAGCAGCTGCACCGCATCGAAACCTATCCGGATCCCGGTTTCGAGGCTTCAGGCCCGACGCGCACCATAGACTTCGTCTTTCCCCGTAGGGAATTGCGGATGAATGCCGGCATGGAAACGCTGGCACTCTCGCCTGAAGACAGCCCGCTCAAGGGCTCGCTCGTGACGGTCACGGAACGCAGCCTCGATCAGAACGGCAACATGTTTGCGGCAATTCTCGAGGGACCGCTGAAGGGCGTTTTCAAGATCGTCCGTCACGACCCCTATGACGCGACCGATGGCGCATTTCTGCCTGACGGCGACTTTCTGCTGCTGGAGCGCCGTTTCAGCTTCCTCGGCGGCCTCGGCATGCGCATCCGCCGCTTCGATGGCGCGCAGATCCGTCCGGGTGCCCTAATCGACGGCGAAGTCCTGCTGGAAGCGGACGTGACCTACGCGGTCGACAATATGGAGGGGCTGGACGTGATCACAGCGCCGGACGGCCGCCCGCATCTCATCCTCGTCTCGGACGACAACGGCAACTTCCTGCAGCGCAATCTGATGCTGGAATTTCGGCTCGCGGAATAAGAAAGGGGAGCTGCAGGCTCCCCTTGATTATGTCACACGGTCTTTGCAGTGACCTGCGGCATCGGCCGCAACACGGTCATCAGCGCGCCATAGGGCAGCAACAGAACGATGCCGACTAGGATCTTGACCACGAGGTCGCCGAGCGCCCAAGAGACCCAGCGCGGGGCTTCGGTCGAGAGTGCGCCCAGAATCGGAGACCAGCCGACGGCGAAGTCGTCATTGGCGCCGAGGAAGGCGAAGATCGGGGCAAATGCCAGCGAGAAGAACAGCAGCGTATCAAGCGCCGATCCGAGCAGCGAGCCTGCCAGCGGCGCCTGCCACCAGGACTGGCGACGCAGGCGGTTGAACACCGAGATGTCCAGAAGCTGGCCGATCAGATAGGCGGTGCCCGAGGCGATGGCGATGCGCGGAGCGGATGCCCAGAGCGACAGCGTCACGCCGAAGATGAAGCCGACGAGAACCACACGGCGTGCGATTGTCGTTCCGAACTGGCGGTTGGTGAGGTCAGTGACGAGGAAGGCGAAGGGATAGGTGAAAGCGCCCCAGGTCAGGAGATCGCCAAGGGCTACTCCGATAAGGCTTCCTGTGACAGGGAACTGTACGAGGAAGTTCGAGGCGACGACGACCGCTGCCATCAGCAGGGCATAGATAAGGGTATAGCGTTTCGCTTGCATTTTTTTATCCTGGGGTATGCCACCAGTTGCGGATATGACCATGAGAAAGGGCTTGTCCGGTTATCCGGTCAAGCCCTCTTCAAAGCCGGTGATGTCGAAGGTGCTGATTAAGCAGCAGCAGTCGCTGCTTCTGCAGTCTTCTTGGCAATCTGGCGACGCAGAAGACGAGCGCGCATGGACAGCTCAGTCTCGCTGGACTTCAGAAGGAAAGCGTCAAGACCGCCGCGATGCTCAACGGAGCGAAGCGCGTGAGCGGAAACCCGCAGACGGAAGCGCTGGCCGAGCGAATCGGAGATCAGAGTGACCTGGCACAGGTTCGGTAGGAACCGACGACGGGTCTTGTTGTTGGCATGGCTGACGTTATTGCCGGTCATTACGCCCTTGCCGGTCAGTTCGCATACACGAGACATGGGATACACCTTTGTTCTATTCTGCAATCGGAAGCAATTTCCGGGCAATGCCCGACATGCCGATCCAATTGGTCCTGATTGGAAAGTTGCGGTTCTATAGTCAGTGAGGTCCGGCGCGTCAAGCCAAAACCTTGTGTTTCCGACTCTCAAGGCGTCGCTTGGTGCTTTTGCGGCTGGCGCGTCGCTGTTTTCTTGCCATTATGGTCAGTCACTATCGCCAGGCAAGTCGCTTCCATCTCATCCGTCAGGGCCGTTCATGCTTTCTCGCACATATTTCGCCGTCGCCCTGTCCTCTCTTGTGAGTTTCGGTGCAGCAACGCCTTCGATGGCGGCCGAAACCCGGCAGGTCAGCCATTACAGTATCACGCTCGGGATATTGCCGATCGCGACGGCGAGCTTTTCGAGCGAATTCGACGGCGGCCAGTACAAGATCAACGGAACGTTCAAATCGTCAGGTATCGCCGATATCATCAGCAAGGTTTCGGCGGAAACCAGCGTGACGGGTCGCATCGAGGGCCAGAAGCTGCAGGCTGACCGCTATAATCTTGTCTACAATGTCGGAAAGAGGAAGCGCGTCTACGATATCTCCTACAGCAACGGTAATGTGACCGATACGAAGGTCACCCCGCCGCCGCGTCGCAACCGGGAAAACTGGGTGCCCGTGACGGACAAGGATCTTCGCGCCGTGCTCGACCCGTTGAGCGGCCTGATCTTTCCGGCGGATGCCAAGATCTGCCCGAACCGGTTGCCGATCTATGACGGTGAATCGCGCATGGATCTGGTGCTGTCGCCGATGGGCACCAAGCCGTTTGCGGCGGAAGGGTTCAAGGGAGAGGCCATCGTCTGCTCGATCCGCTATACGCCCAAATCCGGGTTCCGTCGCGGACGCACAGATATCGAGTATCTGCGCAAGACGCCGATGGAAATCTGGTTTGCCAAGGCCGAGGGAGCAAATGTATATGCTCCCGTCTATGCCCGTATCCCGACCAGGATGGGGCCGCTATACGTGACGGCCGTGAAGATTGGCGATTAGCAGATCGGCTCATGCCGAAGGAGGCATAGTGAAGATCCGGGGTACGCTGATCGGTTTTACGGCCATTCTGATGTGGTCGCTTTTGGCGCTGATGACGGCGGCATCCGGCAAGGTTCCGCCCTTCCAGATGAACGCTATGACGTTTGCGATCGGCAGTCTGCCGGGGCTGATCCTCTTCGCCTTCAGGCCGCAGCGCATCCAGCTTCTAAAGCAACCTGCCAAGGTTTGGATCATCGGTATCGGCGGACTGTTCGGCTACCACTTCCTGTATTTCACCGCGCTGCGCAATGCGCCGGCGGTCGAGGCGGGTCTGATCGCCTATCTCTGGCCGCTGCTCATCGTCGTCGGCTCGGCGCTCCTGCCGGGCGAGCGGCTGCGCTGGTACCACGTCGCCGGTGCGCTTGCCGGGCTTTGCGGCACGATTGCCATCGTTTCGCGCAACGGCCTGTCGTTCGACGGCGCCTATACGCTGGGTTATGGCACAGCCTTCATCTGCGCCTTCACCTGGGCGGGGTACTCGCTGCTTACCCGCAGCTTCGATCGTGTCTCGACCGACGTGGTGACGGGGTTCTGCCTCGCCACATCGCTGTTGTCGCTTGTGTGCCATCTGGCGCTGGAGACGACGATATGGCCGGCGGACGCCAGCCAGTGGGCGGCGGTCGTCGGCCTTGGCCTGCTGCCGGTTGGCGCTGCCTTCTACGCTTGGGATTACGGCGTGAAGAACGGCGATATCCAGGTGATCGGCGCCGCAAGTTATGCCGCGCCCCTGCTCTCGACCTTGATCCTGGTGCTTTCCGGCTTTGCCGAACCGGACTGGCGCATCCTCGCGGCCTGCGTACTGATCACCGGTGGAGCGGTGCTCGCTGCACGTGATATGCTGCGGCCGAAATCGAAAGCTGTCGAAACAGATTAGCAGCCTGAGCGTCAGGCTTTGGGTGTGTTGCCTGCAACTTATCCGCTAGATTGCCATCGCAACAGCGAGTGATCTGCCGACGATGTCGATCATCCATAACGAACGAACCAAGTACGTCGCCAATTCCTTCGACCGGGCGTCGACGTCCTGTCTCACGGTTGGTGTCTTCGCTCCGATTGCCGCGGCGATCTATGCGCCTTCGGTCTCGACTGGCAACGCTTTTATACTTTCGGTTGTGGGACCCGGTTGGCTTTTTGCCGCTGCTATTCTACACTGGGGCGGCAAGCGTATATTGAGGAAACTGCTATGACAGGTTTGCAGATATATGCGTTCATCGTTCTTCCGCTCTCGATCGCGGCTTTGGGATGGGCCTATGCCTATTTCACAGTGCGACAGCACGAACGGAAGTATGGCAAGCGCAAGGAAGACTAGGCGCTCCACACCGGTTTGTGCTCGGGTTTGTGCACGCCCTTAACCCGGCTCCCAGCCAGGCGCTGCCATCTCGAAGCTCGCAAACTCGAATCCCGGCGCGACCGTGCAGCCCACCAGCGTGTAGGCGCCGAGTGGTTCTGCTGCCTGCCAGGCATCGGCCGGCACCACGGCTTGAGGCCGCTCGCCGCTGGCCAGATCCACACCGAGCCGGATTTCCTCGACGGTCTTTCCATCCGAGATCTTCAGAAGCAGCGGATCGCCGGCATAATAGTGCCAGACTTCCGCTGCATCGGGCACCCGATGCCAGTGCGATTTCTCGCCGGCTTGAAGCAAGTAGTAGATCGCCGTCGAGGCACCGCGCCCGGTGCCGTCTCCATCGCGAAACGTCTCCGCATACCAGCCGCCTTCCGGGTGGCGCTGCATGCCGAGAGTAGTGATGATCTCTTGCGCAGTCATCGTTTTAGAAATTGTCCTTGCGCTTGCGGATTTCGGCAAACACTTCTTCGTTGGTCTTGCCTTCCATGATCAGGTTGCGCCGGATCGCGGGATCGGCGGGGCGCAGGAACGGGTTGGTTTCCTTTTCCAGGCCCATCATCGTCGGAATGGTGAACTTTCCGTCGGCGCGCAGTTCTTCGATCTCGGCGGCGCGGGTCTTTAGCCGCTCGTTGTCCGGATCGATCGTCAGCGCGAAACGGGCGTTGGAAAGCGTGTATTCATGGCCGAAGTAGATCGCCGTTTCATCCGGCAGGACCGCGAGTTTCTGCAGCGAAGACCACATGTCGGAAGCGGAGCGTTCGAACAGGCGACCGCAACCGAGCGCAAACAGTGTGTCGGCGGCAAACAGGATCTTGTCGTCCGGAAAATGGAAGCAGATATGGCCGGCCGTGTGGCCTGGCGTTTCGATGACGCGAACGAGATGGTCGCCGAAATGGAACTCGTCGCCATCTGCGACTGTCCGGTCGAGGCCGGGGATCGCCACCGCCTCGTTGACGGGGCCGATGATCTCCAGGCCCAACTTCTCCTTCAACGCCAGATTGGCTTCCACGTGATCGGTGTGGTGATGAGTGGTGAAGATGTGTGTGATTGTCCAGCCGCGGCGGGCGGCGGCATCGATGATCGGCTGTTCTTCCGGCGCATCGATCGAAGCGGTCAGTCCGCTTTCCGGATCGTGCACGAGGACGCCGAAATTATCGCTCCGGCAGGGAAAAACTTCGAGTTCCAACGGCTTCATTCTGCCTCACCTCTTGCTCAATTCCACTTGGCAGACAATGTAGAGACTGGTGCCTTGAAGTCCAACCACCTTCAGCGAGCAATTTATCTTGTCCGTCGATATCGTCGATCTGCGTGAGTTCTATCATTCTGCTCTTGGCCGGTTTGCCGAGCAGTCGATCGTCGTGGCGTTGTCGTCGCTCTGGGCGCGCCTGCCGGAGGAGCGTCTGGTCGGGCTTGGATACGCAGTGCCCTATCTCGATCACTTCCGGGCCGATACCGAGCGCACCTTCGCTTTCATGCCGGCCGGGCAGGGGGCGGTGAACTGGCCGCCGGGCGAGCTTTCGAGCACGGCTTTGGTGTTCGACGAGGAATTGCCGCTGCCGGACAGTTCGGTCGATCGCGTGCTGCTTGTGCATTCGCTGGAATTTGCCGAAAATCCGCGTGAGACGCTGAAGGAAATCTGGCGGGTGCTGGCGCCAGGCGGGCGCCTGGTGATCGTCGTTCCCAACCGTCGCGGCGTCTGGGCCCGCATGGAACATACGCCCTTCGGCTCCGGTCGCCCCTATTCGCGCGGGCAGTTGACGACGCTGATGCGCGAGACGAACTTCACGCCAGGCGCCAGCGCAGAGGCACTGTTTTTCCCGCCGTCGAAGGCGCGGACGATCATGAAGATGCGGCAGGTGTTCGATCGTATCGGTCGCCGCTTCTGGCCGGTGTTTTCCGGCGTCATAGTGCTGGAGGCGCAAAAGCGGCTGTATCAGGGTCTGCCGGTGGCAGCCCGCGCGTCGAGACGTGTGTTCGTGCCGGTCATGGCACCGCGCGGCGTGCCGACGACGCGGACGCAGCCCGAGACACCCAAAGGCTCTTAAAACCGGCTCGACATTGGGCCTTTTGAGCTTTAATGCCTGAGCATACCCTGCCCACAGACATTACCGAGAAGGTCCAATCGATGAGCATCGTTGCGAGTGAGCCCGTTCCGCGTCCAGGCATTCTGGATATCGCCGCCTATGTGCCCGGCAAGGATCATGCTCCCGGCGTTGCGCGCGTGTTCAAGCTCTCGTCCAACGAAACGCCGCTTGGTGCGAGCCCCGCTGCGATCGAAGCCTTTCGCGAGGCAGCCGGTCACCTCGAACTCTATCCGGATGGCCAGGCCTTGGCGCTGCGCGAAGCGATCGGCTCGGTGCACGGGTTGAACGCTGCCAACATCATCTGCGGCAATGGTTCGGATGAACTGCTCGGCCTGCTGTGCCATGTCTATCTCGGTGCCGGCGACGAGGCGATCATCACCCAGCACGGGTTCCTGGTCTACAAGATCCAGATCACCGGTGCCGGCGCCAAGGCGATCGAAGTGCCGGAGAAGGATTGCACCGTCGATGTCGACGCGATCCTCGCGGCTGTGACGGAAAACACGAAGATGGTGTTCATCGCCAATCCGGGCAATCCGACCGGCACCTATGTCCCGGTTTCCGACATCCGCCGCCTGCATGCCGGCCTGCCGAAAAACGTCATCCTCGTTCTCGACGCGGCCTATGCGGAATACGTGAAGAAGAACGATTACGAGGCCGGTCTTGAGCTCGTTTCGAACAGCAAGAACGTCGTGATGTGCCGGACCTTCTCGAAGGCCTATGGTCTTGCGGCGCTGCGGATCGGCTGGATGTACGGCCCGGCCGCCATTCTCGATGCGCTCAACCGCGTCCGCGGACCGTTCAACCTGAATGCGCCGGCGATTGCCGCAGGTGCTGCGGCCATCCGCGATCGGGCGTTCGTCGAGAAGGCCGTCGAGCACAACACGCTCTGGCTCGACAAGCTGACCCACGCATTTGAAACGCTCGGGCTCAAGGTCACGCCGTCGGTCACCAATTTTGTGCTGATCCATTTCCCTGATGTGGACGGCAAGCGTGCGCCGGATGCCGATGCCTTCCTCACCAGCCGCGGCTATATCCTGCGGGTCGTCAAGGGCTATGGCCTGCCGAACGCGCTGCGCATGACGATCGGCTCGGAAGAGGCCAATCGCGGCGTTATCGAAACGCTCGGCGAATTTCTGGCACGCTGACAGCAACGGGACTGATATCATGACCCATCCGCAGTTCGATCGGATCGCTCTGATCGGCATCGGCCTGATCGGCTCATCTATTGCGCGCGACGTGAAGGAGCTCGGGCTCGCCAATCACGTCGTCATCTCGACACGCAGTAGCGAGACGCTGAAGCGGGCCGAAGAGCTGGAGCTTGGCACCGAATATACCGCGTCTGCAGCCGATGCGGTGAAGGATGCCGACCTCGTCATCGTCTCCGTTCCTGTCGGTGCGTCTGAAGCGGTCGCCAAGCAGATCGCGGGCAGCCTCAAGCCGGGCGCGATCGTCACCGATGTCGGCTCGACCAAGGCGTCTGTCATCGCGCAGATGGCGCCGCATATGCCTGATGGCGTGCATTTCATTCCCGGTCACCCGCTGGCCGGTACCGAGAAGTCCGGTCCGGATGCGGGCTTTCCGGGTCTGTTTCGCGATCGCTGGTGCATCTTCACGCCGCTGCCGGAAACGGATCAGGCGGCGCTCGACCAGTTGAAGGCCTTCTGGGTAGCGCTCGGCTCGCGCATCGACGAGATGGATCCCGAACACCATGACAAGGTGCTCGCGATCGTTTCGCACTTGCCGCATATCATCGCCTACAATATTGTCGGCACGGCGGATGATCTGGAAACGGTGACGGAATCGGAAGTCATCAAGTATTCCGCTTCCGGTTTCCGCGACTTCACGCGTCTTGCTGCTTCCGATCCTACCATGTGGCGGGACGTCTGCCTGCACAACAAGGATGCGATCCTGGAAATGCTCGCCCGGTTCTCGGAAGATCTCGCCTACCTGCAGCGGGCAATCCGTTGGGGCGAGGGCGACAAGCTGTTCGAACTGTTCAGCCGCACCCGCACCATCCGCCGCTCCATCGTTCAGGCCGGCCAGGATGTGGACGCGCCGGACTTTGGCCGGCACGCACTGGATGTGAAGAAATAAGCAGGTCTGTCTGCACTAGATCCGCGGAATTTCGCCGATCTGGATCAGCCCGCCCGCCAGAACTTTGCCGCGCCGGATGGTGATGTCGAGTGAGGCATTTTCACCACCTCCAAGCGCTGCCAGCATGTTTGCCGCGGTCTTGATGGTCGATGCGAGATCCGGAAACACTTCGCCCAGGCTCTGCTGCCACGCGTCGATCTTTTCCACGCGCAGTTTCAGCTTGCCCGACATGCGACCTTCGTCATCGAAGGAGAAGGGGCCGGAAATATTCGCCACCCGTCCCTCGCCGAGATCGGCCCTCAGGGAACGAAGCTCGCCCTTGGTATTGTAGAGTGCGGTGCCGTTCGGATCGCTGCCGTCGATCATGCCGGCGCGACCGGCAAGCGTTACGTCCACGAGAGCGTTCATCTTGGGCAGAAGCTGGGCGATGCCCTCGGCCGTTGTGGAGGTGCCGTCGAGCGAGATCGCGGCATCGAGATCGTCGCCGTTCTGGCGCAGATGGATTTCCGTCCGGTCGGTGGTGATGTCGACGGGCTGGGTGTTTGCCGCGGAAACGACGCTTGCGCGCGATCCCTCGATGACCATCGACGCCCGCTCGACGCCTTTCAGCTTGGCAGCGATGCTGGATTGCAGCGATTTCCAGGTGCTGGAAACGGAAAAGCCGTGGCTGGTGCGCACTTCAGAGGGTGCGTCGAGTTCCCAGACGATATGGCCGGGCGCATAGATCTGGGCTGCCGAGCGCAGCGCGCCGAACGTGCCCGAGATACCGTTTACGCGGTCATCGACCGTGACCTTGGAGCAGAACAGGCCGATGCGAAACGGATAGCCGCGATATTCGGCATCCGTGCATTCGGCGACGATGCCGCGCTTCTGCTGGCTACCCAGCAGCGCCAGCGTATTCTGCTTCAGGACCGATGCCGCATAGAACCAGCCTGCCGTATAAAGGGCTATCGCCAGAATGACGGCACTCGCCAGGATCCATAGTTTTCTGCTGACGCCGCTTCGGCTTGACGCTGCCATGTTGTTCTCCCAATGGTCTTTTCGCAAATCTCGATGACGGCATGGCGTGCGATATGGACGAATTTTGGGTGTTTGGCTACGGATCGCTGATGTGGAACCCGGGCTTTCCGTTCGAAGAGAAGGCGCAGGCCCGCGTTTACGGCTTTCGCCGGTCGCTGTGCATCTGGTCGACAGTGCACCGTGGAACGCCGGATCATCCGGGCCTGGTGATGGGTCTCGATCTCGGCGGATCGTGCAAGGGTGCAGCCTTCAGGGTGGGAGGTGACGCCTGGGACGACGCGATCGACTACCTGCGTCGTCGCGAACTCGTCACCAATGTCTATCGTGAAAAGATCGTGCCGATCACGCTTATCGACGGACGGCAGGTGAAGGCCGTCACCTATGTCGTCGATCGCTCACACCGGCAATATGCCGGTGCGATGGGCGTCGAGAGAGCCACCGAGATCGTGCGGCACGCGGCCGGCCAGTCGGGGCCCAACGATGCCTATGTGTTTAACACGGTCGAGCATCTGGCCCAGATCGGCATTCGCGACCTGTGGCTGGAAGGGGTCGCCGCAGCGCTAGCCGCGTGAGGCTACCCGGTCAAACCGACGTCTGCTCTGTCTTCTGTTCGGCCTTCAGTTCCGCCAGTCGTTTCGACGCGGTCGGAGGCAGTGGCAGATGCGGGTTCGCCGCCACGGTTTCAATCAGCAACTGGTCACTTGCCGTTTCCAGCGTTTCGATCAGGTGCTTGTAGAAGGCATCCGGCTCCATCCCCGGCTGGATGGCCGGAAGGATGCGGACCTTGAAATGACCGGGGTATTTCACCAGCTTGCGGCGTCCCCAGAACAGTCCCCAATGGGCAACGACCGGGACGACCGGAACCTTCGCATCGCGATAGATGCGGGCAATGCCGTAGCGATAGTCCGGCTCGGCGCCAGGCGAGCGACGGGTTCCCTCAGGGTAGATGATCAGCTGGCGGCCGCTCGCCATCTCTTCCTTGGTGCGCTTCATCACCTCGACCATGACCTTGCCGCGGGCGCCGCGATTGACCGGGATCATCCGCTGCCTGGCCAGGTACCATCCGAACAACGGGATCCACAGAAGCTCGCGCTTCAGGATATAGACCGGGTCGGGATAGTGGGGCATCAGCGCAAAGGTGTCCCACACAGACTGGTGCTTGGGCGTAAAGATGCAGCCGCCTTCCGGAATGTTCTCGAGGCCCTCGATTTCGAAAGTGGCACCGACGATCTTGCCCATCAGCCAGTTGCTGGACGAAGCCCAGCCCTTGGGAACGCTGAATGCGGCCTTGCGCGATGCGAGGAAATAATAGGGAGCAAACACGATCATCCGCAGGATCATGTTGGCGTAGAAGGCGGTATTGAACACGACGGAGCGGATGAGAAGCATGGAACGGGCTTTCTTGCAGACTGCCCGTTGCCTACACGAGAACTCGAGCGGACAAAAGCGCGAGATCGACGGCCTGCTCAGATCAGGGAGATTTTTTCGGCACCGACCCGGTCGGATCGCCGTCGGTTCGAAGCCCGCTGCCCTTCTGCATGCCCACCCAGTCGCGAATGGTTGCCAGCACCACCTTGACGTATTCCGACAGCATCGTGCGCAGCGTATCCGGCTCGGCGAACCAGGCGCGGCGAGCGAGATCTGCATTGATGACCGGATAGGGAATGAATTCCGTCGCGGGATCTGCGCGGCGCAGTTCGTGCAGACTGCGTAGCATGTGGTAGTTGTTGGTCACGACGAGCACGGATTTGTAGTCGTTGTCGTGGATCCAGCGCGAGATCTCGTTGGCATTGCCGATCGTATCGATCGCATCATAGCCGATATCGACGCAGCACTTGAAGAGATCGGGCGAGGCCTGCGTGACCTTGCGGATCTGCGTCGGCGTGGTGGATGGATGCGCGCCGGAAATCAGAAGCCGCCTGCCGGCCCCGTCGCGCAGCAGACCGAGCGCCTGTTCTATGCGCAGATATCCACCTGTCAGAACAACGATTGCATCGGCCTTGACGCCATCGGGCGCTCGCAACGATGTGACCGCGTCCGCGAACCAGAGGAAGCCGCCGACGACGATCGCAACGCAGATAAACGCCACCATGACGATCCGTCTTGCTATTCGTCTAAACGTGCTCCGGCGCGAGAGCAAAGCCCTTCGTCTCCGGTCCGAAGTCCGGTCGTCCGTCACATCGGGAGGGGTCTGGCCGAGTGTCATGATTTCGTTGATAGACCTAGATTTCGTTGTCGCCTAGTCCCACAACGGGTTCACTTCAAAAAACACGTGCGGGTTATGATTTCGGCGCGCCATCCGCCCGTGCCGGATCGGAGCGGATCAGGTCGATCTCGTCGATGGTTTTCATCACCGTCAGGCGGGCGGTCAGCGTCGTCAGAAGGGCGATCACGAGGATCGTCGCAAAAATTCCGAGATAGCCTCCGAATCCGATCGTGAAGGATCCGAACAAGGCGGTCGCCTGCTCGCTCTGGGGCGTTGCGCGCGAATTCGACTGCCACAGATTGGCAGCTGCAAACAGCAGTGCGGCCAGCGCGCCGCCGGCTGCCGATCCCTTGATGCTGATCTTCAGGAAATGCTTCTGGAATTCGCGGGCGACGAAACCGCTTTCGGCGCCGACGAAATGCAGGACTTCGATGATATGCCGGTTGCCGGACAGGGCGCCGCGGGTGGCAAACACGACGGTCAGGATCATCGCGGTAAAGACGAGGATCAGCACACCCATGCCGATCAGCACCGTGGTGCGCGCCATCGAGACCAGCCGGTCCACCCAGGTACGGTGGTCATCGAGAAAGGCTTGCGGCACCTCGGTCTTCAGGAGGTCGCGCATGGCTGCGAAATCGGGCGGGTTCTGCTCGTCGATCGTGATGATCACCAGCCGCGGCACGGGCAGGTCGGCAAGGTCGAGGCCGGTGCCGAGCCAAGGTTCCAGCAGCCGCGCGGTGGCGCTGTCATCCATGATCGTGCCGTCCCGGGTGCCGACAAAGGTCAGTGCGACATCGCGCGCCTTCTTCAGCGCCGCATCCATGTCGAGGCCATCGTCCGGCTTGATCTGGATGGTGATTTCGCGGGCGATCTCGCTCTGCCAGCCGGCCGCGGTGGCGCGAACCATGCTGACCCCGCCGAGCGTCAGGCATGCGAGGAAGGCCATGATGGCGATCACCACCATCAGCGCATTGCCCTGGATATTGGAGGGAGGCAGGATCGGGGCTGTCGGGCGCACCCGCATCGAGGCGCGGCGCGGACCCTGGTCGGTCGCTGTCTCGGCGCCTTTCTCCTGCCAAGCGTTTGCCGGTGCCGGGGCTTTCTCCGTCTTAGCCGGTTTGGTCTTCTTGGGAGGGCGCGGCTCATTCATAGATATCGAGCCGCCCTTCGGTGAGGATCATCCGCCGTGCATCGACCTGATCCATCAGCGCCAGATCGTGCGTCGCGATGACGACGGCGGTGCCGAGCCGGTTGAGCTCGAGGAACAGGCTGAGCAGCCGGCGGGCCATGGGCGGGTCGACGTTGCCGGTGGGTTCGTCGGCGAGCAGTATTTCCGGCCGGTCCATCAGGGCACGGGCAATCGCCGCACGCTGCTTTTCGCCGCCTGAAAGCACCGCGGGAAGCACATTGATGCGCTCGCCGAGGCCGACCCATTTGAGGAGCTCGATCACGTCATTGCGATAGGACGCCTCGTCCTTGCCGCGCACCCGAAGCGGCAGGGCGACGTTCTCATAGGTGGTCAGATGGTCGAGCAGGCGAAAGTCTTGGTAGACGATGCCGATTCGCCGGCGCAGCATCGGCAGCTCGCTCCGCGGGATCTGCGACAGCTCGCGGCCGAACATGCGGATGATGCCGCGGGTGGGGTAGAGTGAGGTGAAAAGCAGGCGCAGAAGCGTCGTCTTGCCGGCACCCGATGGGCCGGTCAGGAACTGAAATGACCGTTTCGGGATGTCGAACGTCATGTCCCGGAGAATCTCCGGGCCCATGCCGTATCGCAATCCAACATTTTCGAAATGAATCAACGGAAGACCAAATCCCTGAACCCTTCAGATTCGCACCTGACCATCTCTTAACGATGAAGGTAAACGAAAGGTAAAACGCCGGCCGAAAAGGGCTTATTTCGGGCGCTGTTTGCAAACGGTTAACCAATCGAATTTACGACTAGGGGGGATTCGTTTCAATGGCCGCCTCTTTCGATATCGGGGGACAAGCGGCGCCGAAGAGGTCCGATGAACACGTTCCGCAGCCGCGCTGGCAAGACGATCGTCCGCATGGACATCCTGCCGCCCGAACCCACGACAGGCCCCAAGGGCCGGGTGAAGGCGCGTGGTCCCGTGGTGGATGCGCAATTCGTGCCCGTCACCGATGGCGGGTGGCAACGGTCCAGACCGCGTTCGCACAACGACAATTCAGACAACAGGACCACGAACCGTGCGACCGGCAAGCCTGCAGAGAGCGTGAGGTCCGGTGCTGCGGCCGCCTCGGTGCCGAATGGCTTCGTGGGCAAGGTCGAGCGTGTGCTGAATACGCTTTCGGCCGATCTCTTCTGCGCGCTTGTGGCGGCGGCATTCGTGCTGGTGTTTGCGAGTGCCGGTGGCTTCTCGTTTCTGTTCAACGAAAGCGGCGAGGCGAAAGCCGAGCCTTCGCTCGATATCACCCATATCACCATGATGCCGCGCGATGCGGACGGCATGCGGGTTCTGCTGATCAACGGGATTGTCGAGAACCGCACCAGCGATGCAACGACCATGCCCGCGATCCGGGCCGAACTGATGGCCGGCAACAAGCTCGTCGCCTCGACGCTGATTGCGCCGCCGGCATCCGCCATTGCCGCCGGCCAAAGCCGCGGATTTTCGGCGCGGGTGCCGCATCCCGGCGGAAAACTCCCGGATTTGCGCCTCACCTTTGCGGAACGGGATGCGTCCCGCCTCTGATTGTGTTATCGCGGCGCTTCCGATCTATCAGGAGTATCCGTATGCCCGTCGTCCGCGGCAAAAACATCGAGCCGCTTTTCACTGCCGAACAGATCGCCGAGCGCAATCACCAAATCGCAGCGCAGATCGCGACCGGTCCCACGAAGGATCTGCTCGTCATCGCCGTCCTCAAGGGCTCGTTCATTTTCGCAGCGGATCTTCTGCGCGCGCTGCATGAGACGGGCCTTGCACCGGAAGTGGAGTTCATCACACTTTCGAGCTACGGCACCGGCACGGTCTCGCAGGGCGTTCGCATCGTCAAGGATATCGACAGCGACGTGAAGGACCGCGATGTTCTTCTGATCGACGACATCCTGGAATCCGGCCGCACGCTGAAATTCGCCAAGGAACTGCTCTATGAGCGCGGCGCCCGCCATGTTTCGCTGGCCGTTCTTCTCGACAAGAAGGTGAAGCGCAAGGAAGAGCTTGAGGCGGATTACGTCGGCTTCGAATGCCCCGACTACTTCGTCGTCGGCTACGGCATGGACGTCGCCTACGCGTTCCGCGAACTGCCTTTCGTCGGCGTCGTGACTGGCGACGCGTGAGTTGATTTTGGTTCGGATGGGGGCAGAAATCTGCCGCCATCCGGTCGCAAGGTGTTAACCATGGCGCGGTTTGAGCCTCGCCTGTTTACTCCTCGACAACCAAACTCTGGTGAATTGCTCCCGGATTGATACACAAAACGGGAGCGATGATCGCTATGGCCAAGATCCTTATTACCGAGGATGAACACACGTTGCGCATGTTTGTTGCGCGCGCTCTCCGGATGGATGGCCATGAGACGCATGAGGCCGGCGATGGCGCCGAAGGCCTCGAAAAGCTCGAGCAGGGCGCGTTCGATCTTCTGCTTTCCGACATACGCATGCCTGTCATGGATGGCATTGCGCTGGCGCACGAAGCCGCCGCCCAGTATCCCGACATGAAGATCCTGCTGATGACCGGCTATGCCGAACAGCGCGAACGCGCCGATGACCTGTCGTCGAAGATCGTCGATGTGGTGCAGAAGCCTTTCGCATTGCCAGAAATCCGCAAGGCTGTCGCCATGGCGCTTGCCGTGCAGACTTCCTGCGCGGCCTGATCTCTCGCAGGTGGATTTAGCGGATCTCGAGCAGCCGCTCGAGATACTGCCGCTCGGCATCGCCTGATAGGGCGTTGCCCAGCTTCTCGCGGATCGCATCGAGGATCTCGCGGGCGCGCTGCACGTCGATTTCATCCGGCACCTTCACCTGATCGCCGAAGTCCGGGCCTGACGTTGCGCGGGGGCGACCTAGGGGATCGCGACCGTTCTGGCCGCCCTGGTTGGCCATGCCCTGTCCCTGGCCGTCCTGCTGGCCTTCGCCTTGGCCCTGGCCCTGCTGCATCGCCTGCATCATCTGCTGCATCATGCTCTGGGCGCCTTGGCGAAGCGCGTTAAGTGCGTTGCCCTGGCCTTCGACGGCCTGTTCGCCCTGGCCGTCACCGAGCGCCTTGCCGGCGCTGCCCATTTCACTCTGGGCTTCCCCGAAGCCTTGGCCTGGATCCATGCCCATGCCCTTCAGCGCCTGCTGTAGCTCGCCGAGCTGTTTTCCGAGGCCTTCCTGCTGGGCACGCAGGTTCTTCAGCGCCTCACGCAGCTGCTCGGCTGTCATCTGGGCGGTATTCTGTTCGCCGCCCTGGCCGTTCTGACCCTGACCTTGCTGGCCCTGCTGCCCGCGCTGTGCCTGCTGGCCTTGCTGACCCGGTTGGCCCTGCTGACCCTGTTGGCCGTTCTGGCCCTGCTGCTGCTCGCCCTGTTCACCGCTCTGCGGATCGGGGTCGCCGCGCTGCATGCGATCACGCAATGCCTGGTCCAGCTTGAATGTCTGGTCCATCAGCCGCTGCTGTTCCTGCATGATCTGGCCGAGCTTGTCGATCTGCTGGCGCATCTGGCTGTTCTGCTGCTGTTGCTGACCCTGCTGGCCCCGCTGCGGGTGTCCGGCCTGCAGGTTGTTCATCATCCGCTGCATCTGCGACAGCATCTCCTTGGCCGCGTCACGATTGCCGGATCGAGCGAGGTTTTCGATCTGGTCCATCATGTTCTGCAGGTCGCGCTGGCGAATGACATTCTGCGCCTGCATGTTCTGCTGGCCCGGCGGTGCGTTTTGCATGCGCTGCGCGAGCTCGTTCATAAACTGCTGCATCGCCTCGCGCAGTTCCTTCATGAGGGCAGCGATTTCCTGATCCCCGGCACCTTTCTCGAGCGCGTCCGACAGATTGCGCTGGGCATCGCGCAAACGGCGTTCGGCGGCGGAAAGATCGCCGTCCTCGATGCCGAGCGCGATTTCCCAGAGGTAGTCGGCGGCGTCCTTCAGCTGTTCCTCGTTGCGGGCAATCTTCATGCGCTCGCGGGCCGAGCGGATTGCCAGGAAGTGGCCAAGGTTCGGAATGGTCTCGTCGGGACGGATCGCCAGCGCGTCGTTGAGCTCGATCGCGCGCGGCACCTGGCGCGTGTCGAGCGCGAAAACCTGGCGCTGTTCGGCAACGGCTGCTGCCAGCGGTTCCGAGAAGCCGCGGCCCGGCATTACCATTTCATGGGCGGGGCTGCGGCCGGTCTGACCGGCGCCGTCCTTGGCAATCAACGTAATCCTGACCCGCTTTCCGGCCAGCGGATGCTCGACCAGGCTGCGGCTGGTCAGGGCCTTCACCTCCTGGCCGCGGTTCTGGCGCGGCAGGTCGAGGCGGTATTCTGGCTTCGGGTAAAGCGGCGTGGCCGCCGGGTCGACAGGGCCGACGGGTTCGATCAGCGCATGGGCTTCCCGAATGCCGTAATCGTCCTTGCCGCGGAAACCGATTTCCAGCGCGCCATTGACGGACCGCTTCGGCTGACCGTCGAAGGCGATCTCCGGGGGGCGGTCGGGAATGACGTCGAAGGCCCATGTCTGACCGTTGACCGTCAGTTCGCCGCTCTCGTCCACATTGAAGGCGTAGCTGCGCGGCGGCACGGTCTGTGCGGTCTGCGGCTGTTTGACAGGTGGCTGAGGCTTGGCCTGCTGGCCCTCGGGCGCGGGTGTGCCTGCGGTGTTGCCCTGTGCCTGCTTGCTCGCCTCTTCGGCTGCCTTGCGCGCTTCCTCGGTGATCAGCGTCAGGGGCTCGCCGCCGGATTTCGGCGTGAAGACGACCGCTTCCTCGCCCTCGCCACCGGTTACGCGCACGGTCAGGCCCGAATTCTGCGGCACAGATGCCGTGTTGCCGGCCGTATCGCCCGCGGCTGCGGGCGCCGTGTCGCGGCCGGTCAGGAATATCGGGGCGCGGCCGGTGTAGGATGGTGGTGTCAGCCAGGCGTCGATGCGAAGGTCTGGGTTGGTACTTGCAGCCAGTGGTGCCGGACGGAAGGCGTCTGCGGGCGAACCGCCGCCGTTCGAGAAGGAATAGCCGAGCGCCACGGCAAACATGAGCGCCGGCACGGCGCGCAGCGCGAAACGGTCATGGCTGGCAATATCCGGGCGCGGCATTCCCGTATCGAGCGCTGCGATCCGCTCGGCCATGCGGATCTGGTGTTCCTTCCACAGTGCTCGCGCAAACGGCGTCTCGAACGCCGGCTGGTCTTCCTGCACGGCGACAGGCTGGTGCGGCAGGCCGTTACGATCTTCCAGCAACCGGTCCGCATCGGCGGCATCGGGCCAGCGAAGTCTCGCCAAGGGAAGGAGAGAGGTCAGGAACGCGAAGGTAAAAAAGCCGAGCAGGATCCAGCGCAGCAGATCGGGCGTGACGCGAAAAAGGCCGAACCAGGAGACGGAGAAGAACAGGGCGACGACCGCGAGCGGGGCCAGAAGCTTCGGCAGAAGGCGTTCGGAAAACAGCACGAAACGGGCAAACGACCGTTTCAGCGCAACGCGTCTTGCGAGCGCCGGATGTGTTTCGAATGCACCTTTGCGGATCAAGCTCATGCGGTCCGTCTCCGATCGTGGCGGCCCAAATCAAGCTATCAACATAACAATGTTTGTGGCGAAGACGAGGGCGGCGACATGCCGGCCCCGATATTTCCAGGCGGTTTGCCGCAAAAGTGAACGTTTCTGCGCGGGGCTAGCCGAGCCATGCAGGCACGGAATCCAGTCCGATCAGGTCATCATAGGAGCCGCGCGGGCGGATCACGTGGAACTCGGAGCCCTTCACTAGCACTTCCGGCACCAGCAGGCGGGAATTGTAGGTGCCGGCCTGCACGGCGCCATAGGCACCGGCAGAACCGACGGCGATCAGGTCACCGGGCTTCGGTTCCGCCATCTCGCGGTCGAGCGCCAGATAGTCTCCGGTCTCGCAGACGGGACCGACAACGTCGCCCTTGATCCGCGGCGCATCGGCCGGCGGTACCACGACGGGGCGGATCGAATGATAGGCTTCGTAGAGTGTCGGGCGGATCAGATCGTTCATCGCGCCATCGACGATCACGAAGGTCTTTTCGCCGCCATCCTTCACATAGATGACCTCGGTCACCAGAATGCCGGCATTGCCGACGATCAGGCGGCCGGGTTCGGTGACGATCTTGCAGTCGAGCGTGCGCAGCTGCCGCTTGATCGTTTCCGCATAGGCGTCGGGCAGCGGCGGCGGGGTGTTGTCGTCCTTGTAGGGAATGCCGAGACCGCCGCCGACATCGACGTGGCTGATCGTGTGGCCATCGCCGCGCAGGACATCGACGAGTTCGCGCAGGAGCCGGTAGGCATCCTCGAACGGCTGGAGCTCGGTGATCTGGCTGCCGATATGCATGTCGATGCCGGTGACTTCGATGCCGGGAAGCGTTGCCGCATGGGCATAGACGTCACGGGCCCGGTCGTAAGCGATGCCGAACTTGTTTTCCTTCTTCCCCGTCGAAATCTTGGCATGGGTGCCCGCATCGACATCCGGGTTGATGCGGAAGGAGACATGCGCACGCTTGCCGACTTTGAGAGCGCGCAGGTTCAGCACTTCCAGTTCAGGCTCGGATTCGACGTTGAAGCAGTAGATCCCGGCCTCGAGCGCCAGATCCATTTCGGCAACGGTCTTGCCGACGCCGGAAAACATGATGCGGGAGGCGGGGATGCCGGCCGCCAGCGCACGCCGCAATTCGCCGCCGGAGACCACGTCGACGCCGGCGCCGAGCTTTGCCAGCGTCTTCAGCACGGCCTGGTTGGAGTTCGCCTTCATGGCGTAGCAGACCATCGTGTCCACATCGGAAAACGCCTGCGCGAACACCTTGTAATGGCGCTCCAGCGTGGCGGTCGAATAGACGTAGAATGGCGTGCCGACGGCTTTTGCGATTTCCGGGATGGCGACGTTTTCGGCGTGAAGGACGCCGTCGATGTAGTGGAAATGATTCACGTCAAAACTCGGAAAACTGAAGGGGTCTGGGAACTACAGAAGCGGGTCGAGGACGAACGGCCGCTCGGCAACCGGTTCCTTGTTGGCGTCACCGGGTTTGCTGCTCTTGCGGATGTTCTGCTGTTCGACGGGCGTGCTGGGGCGGTCGAGGTCGCCCTTGCGGCCGCAGCCGGCGACAACGAGGCTGACGACGCCCAGGATCAGGCTGACATGGGCGATTTTCACCAGGGATTTCGACATTCTCTTCCTTCTCCGGCACGGTCACGCAGACTTCATAGCGAAGTTCCGCGCGCTTGTGCAGTATCCTTGCCGCTTCATTCGTCGCGCAGGCGTCAGTTTCTCTCGCGCCACCAGGCGATCTGCTTGCGCACCTCGGAGGGAGCCGTGCCGCCGAAGCTGACGCGACTTGCGACCGATGCATCCACCGAGAGAACGTCGAAGACCTTGTCAGTGATGGCAGGGTTGATCGCCTGCAGTTCTTCAAGCGTGAGTTCGGAGAGGTCGCAGCCCTTTTTCTCCGCCAGCGCCACGGCATGGCCGGTGGCATGGTGCGCTTCGCGGAAGGGCAGGCCGACTTCGCGAACCAGCCAGTCGGCAAGGTCGGTCGCGGTCGAGAAGCCGGCGCCTGCTGCGGCGCGCATCTTGTCGGCGCGGATGGTCATGTCGCGCATCATGCCGGTCATGGCGGCAATCGCCAGTTCCAGGTTCTCGGCGCAGTCGAACACCTGCTCCTTGTCTTCCTGCATGTCCTTGGAATAGGCGAGCGGCAGACCCTTCATGACTGTCAGCAGCGCGACCAGCGAACCGTTGATGCGGCCGGTCTTGGCGCGCACCAGTTCGGCGGCATCCGGGTTCTTCTTCTGCGGCATGATCGAGGAGCCGGTCGAAAACGCGTCGGACAGGCGCACGAAGCCGAATTGCGGCGTCGACCAGATGACGATTTCTTCCGCAAGACGCGACAGATGCACGGCGCAGATGGCAGCCAGCGACAGGAATTCCAGCGCGAAATCGCGGTCGGAGACGGTGTCGATGGAATTGCGGGTCGGCTCGCGGAAACCGAGGGCCTTCGCCGTCATGTGGCGGTCGATCGGGTAGGGCGTGCCGGCAAGCGCTGCGGCACCGATCGGGCTTTCGTCGAGATGCTCGATCGCATGGCGAACGCGGGCGCGGTCACGGCCGAACATTTCCACATAGGCCATGCAGTGATGGCCGAAAGTGACCGGCTGTGCCGTCTGCAGATGGGTAAAGCCGGGCATCACGGTGTCGGCATGCTCTTCGGCGCGGTCGAGAAACGCGGCGATCAGCGCCGTCAGCATCTTCTCGGTCTTCAGAAGCTCTTCCTTGACCCAGAGGCGGAAATCGAGCGCGACCTGGTCGTTGCGGGAGCGGGCGGTGTGGAGGCGACCGGCGGCGGGACCGATCAGGTCTGCCAGTCGCGCCTCGATGTTCATGTGAATGTCCTCAAGCTTGCGCGAGAACTGGAACTGTCCGCTTTCGATCTCTGACATGATCGTGTTCAGGCCGGAAACGATCTTGTCTTTATCTTCGTGCGAAATAATGCCTTGTTCCGCCAGCATCGTCGCATGGGCGATCGAACCGCGGATATCCTGGGCGAACAGCTTCTTGTCGAAACCGATCGAGGCATTTATCTCCTCCATGATCGCATCCGGCCCGGAAGCGAAGCGTCCGCCCCACATCTGGTTGGAAGATGTCGCGTCCTTCGTGTCGGCCATGAATTCAGTCCTGGAGTAGTTGATGACGTCCAAAAGACCGCTTGGCCTTCCGTCTGTCCGATTGATCCTGATTGCCGCCGTCCTCGGGATCGTCGCCGGCACCGTCGCCGTATACGTGACGAACATGGGGTCTGGCAATGGTTTGGATGGGGCGGCAGAGGCCTCACTCTCCCCGTCGGCCGGGCAATGCGAGGGCTCCGCGGACCTGGCGAAGTCCGTCGGCGCCTTTTCAAAGGGCCAGGTTGCCGCCATGGTCGAGGCACAGCCACCGCGCCCGCTCTCCCTGTCCTTCAAGGGACCGGCGGGACAGGACATGACGACCGCAGATCTCGCCGGCAAAACGGTGCTGCTTAACCTCTGGGCCACCTGGTGCGTGCCCTGCCGCGAAGAGATGCCGGCGCTGAACGGGTTGCAGGCGGCGATGGGTGGCATTGATTTCGAGGTCGTCGCCATCAACATCGATACCGGCACCGACGAGAAACCGAAGACTTTTCTTGAAGAGTACAAGATCGACAAGCTCGGCTTCTACCGCGACAGTTCAATGGGCACGTTCAACGCCCTTAAAAAGGAAGGCCTCGCCTTCGGCCTGCCGGCAACGCTGATCCTCGACAAGAAGGGCTGCCTGATCGGCGCCATGAACGGCCCCGCCGCATGGGATAGCGACGATGCAAAGGCGCTGGTGACGGCTGCCAAGGGCGCTTGAGGGCTGCGGATGAAGGTCTTGCCCTTCACCTCAGCCGACCGCTTCTAGCGTGCAGTCAAGCGGTTGCGGAGCGGACCGCCACAAGGCTGATCCTTACCGCGTCGGGACCGGGACTTCGCCGCGATAGTCGTAGAAGCCGCGGCCGGATTTGCGGCCGAGCCAGCCGGCTTCGACATATTTGACGAGAAGCGGGCAGGGGCGGTATTTGCTGTCAGCGAGGCCGTCATGCAGCACCTGCATGATCGACAGGCAGGTGTCGAGGCCGATGAAATCGGCGAGCTGCAGCGGTCCCATCGGATGGTTGGCACCAAGCCTCATGGCCGTATCGATCGCCTCGACCGAGCCGACGCCTTCATACAGCGTATAGATCGCCTCGTTGATCATCGGCAGCAGGATGCGGTTGACGATGAAGGCGGGGAAATCCTCGGCAACGGTCGCGGTCTTGTCCAGCGCGACCACGTATTCCTTGGCGGCCCGGAAGGTCGGCTCGTCGGTGGCGATACCGCGAACCAGTTCCACCAGCTTCATCAGCGGCACCGGGTTCATGAAATGGATACCCATGAAGCGCTCGGGACGGTCGGTCGCGGCGGCAAGCCTGGTGATGGACAGCGACGAGGTGTTGGTGGCGAGAAGCGCTTCGGGCTTCAAAACCGGACAGACCTGCGCATAGATCTTGCGCTTGACGCTTTCGTCTTCGGTCGCAGCTTCGATGACCATGTCCATCGGTGCGAGGTCGTTGACGTCGGCGGAGCCGGTGATGCGGGACAGGGCCGCGTTACGATCGTCGTCGGAAAGCTTGTTGCTGGAAACCTGGCGGGCGAGGTTGCCATTGATCGTTGCAAGTGCGCCTTCGATCCGGTCCTTGGAGAGATCATAGATATGCACGTGATAGCCGGCGAGCGCCGAAACATGTGCAATTCCGCAGCCCATCTGGCCTGCGCCGATGACGCCGATATTCTTCATGATCTCACTCGCTCCCTGGGTGCGGTTTTCGCCCGCGTCTCGCATTCATCATAACCGTACGGCGTCTCACAGCAAAATGCCGGGTTGCGTGAGACAGCCCGGCATTTTTCTAGTCTGCTAGCGTGTTTTTTGCCAGCATTTTCGCGTCGCCGAACTGCGGTGCGAAAAAGCCGGTCGGCCTCACAGGGCCTTTTCGAGCTGCGGCAGGATCTCGAAGAGATCGCCCACGAGACCGAAGTCGGCCACCTGGAAGATCGGTGCCTCCTCGTCCTTGTTGATCGCAACGATGACCTTGGAATCCTTCATGCCGGCCAGATGCTGGATGGCACCGGAAATCCCGACCGCGATGTAGAGCTGCGGAGCAACCACCTTGCCGGTCTGGCCGACCTGCCAGTCGTTCGGAGCATAGCCTGCGTCGACCGCTGCGCGCGAAGCGCCAACCGCGGCACCCAGCTTGTCGGCGACGGGCAGGATGACTTCCTGGAATTTTTCCGAGGACCCGAGTGCGCGGCCACCGGAGATGATGATCTTGGCGGATGCGAGTTCAGGACGGTCCGAGGAGGCAAGCGCATCGGAGACAAAGGACGAGACGTCAGGGTTTGCTGCGGCTGCCACGGTTTCCACGGAAGCGGAACCGCCTTCGCCGGCTGCCGCGAAGGATGCCGTGCGCACGGTGATCACCTTCTTGGCATCGGTTGCCTGGACGGTCTGGATGGCGTTGCCGGCATAGATCGGACGACGGAATGTATCCGGCGAAATCACCTCGATGATTTCCGAAACCTGCGCCACATCGAGCAGCGCGGCAACGCGCGGCATGACGTTCTTGGCGGACGCTGTCGCCGAAGACATGATGACGTCGTAGGATCCGGCCAGCGACACGATCAGTGCTGCAAGCGGTTCGGCAAGGCTGTTGGCAAGGCTTGCGTCGTCGGCAAGCAGGACCTTCGAGACGCCGGAGAGTTTCGCCGCCGCGTCGGCTGCGGCTTGCGCGCCCGAACCGGCGACCAGAAGGTGGACCTCGCCACCGATCTGCGAAGCTGCCGTCAGCGCCTTGGCGGTCTGGTCGTTGAGGCTGGCATTGTCGTGTTCTGCCAGAAGAAGAATGGCCATGAGTTTATCTCCCTAAAATCAGATCACGCCGGCGGTCTTCAAGGCGCCGACCAGTTCCTCGACGGACTTTACCTTGATGCCTGCCTTGCGGCCGCCCGGCTCCTCGGTCTTCAGAACCTTGAGGCGAGGGGCGATATCGACGCCGAAATCCGCTGCCGTCTTCTTGTCGAGCGGCTTCTTCTTCGCCTTCATGATGTTCGGCAAGGACGCGTAGCGCGGCTCGTTCAGGCGCAGGTCGGTGGTGACGACGGCTGGAAGCTTGACCTCGACGGTCTGCAGGCCGCCATCGACTTCGCGGGTGACCACAGCCTTGTCGGCGGAAAGTTCGATCTTCGAGGCAAAGGTCGCCTGGCCGGTTCCGAGCAATGCTGCCAGCATCTGACCGGTCTGGTTGGAATCGTCGTCGATCGCCTGCTTGCCGACGATGATGAGGCCCGGCTGTTCGGCGTCAACGACACCCTTCAGCAGCTTGGCAACGGCAAGCGGTTCGACCGTCTCGTCGGTCTCGATCAGGATCGCCCGATCGGCGCCCATCGCAAGCGCCGTGCGCAGCGTTTCTTCAGCCTTTGCCGGACCGATCGATACGACGATCACTTCCTCTGCCTTGCCAGCCTCCTTCAGGCGCAGGGCTTCCTCGACGGAAATTTCGTCGAACGGGTTCATCGACATCTTGACGTTGGCAAGCTCGACACCGGATCCATCCGGCTTGACGCGGATCTTCACGTTGTAGTCGACGACGCGCTTTACAGGCACCAGGATCTTCATGGGGTCCTTCCTTGACTTTTCTCCAGCCGCAGATTGCGACATTTGCGGCTTATCCATTTGTCAGTGGGCGACATGGATACCCATTTTTGCCCTGATGACAACGTGGATTATCCCATCTGGGTTGCGGTTTTCTCATAGGCCTATTCGGCCGGTCGCGTCTCTTGCGATATGCTCGGCTTGTGCAGCACGGCCTTCGGCGTGACGATCTCGCGGTCGAACAGGGGAACGCCCCGGCGCCGCATCACGATGACGAGTGCGGCGCCCGCCAGAATTCCGCCGACATGCGCGCCCCAGGACACCGCACTATCGGCTTCGAGCCAAAGCATCACGAATTGCTGAACGATCCAGAGCGTCAGCGGAATGAAGGCCGGAAGCGGCAACGGTATTCGAAACAGAACGAGCACCCATACCCGGACGCGCGGATGCAAAAGGAAATAGGCGGCGACGACACCGGAGACCGCGCCCGACGCGCCGATCAGCGGCCCCTCGGACATCGGGCCGACCAGCCCATGCACCAGCGCGCCGGCTGCGGCGCAAAGCAGGTAGAATATCAGGAAGCGCACATGCCCCAGTGCGTCCTCGACATTGTCGCCGAACACCCAGAGAAACAGCATGTTCGATGCAAAGTGCCAGAAATCCAGGTGCAGGAAGGCGTAGGTGACGAAGGTCGCGTCTTCCGGGACCAGAACGGCCGAGGGATCGAGCACCGCATAGTCGAAGATGATCGCCGGAATGAAGCCGAGACCCAGCGAGGCGATCTCCGTCGTTTCCGATGGAGCAAGGCTCGTGAACAGCCACATGAGTATGTTGGCGGCGATCAGCGAGAACGTCACCCACTGCACGCGGATGTATTTCAGCGCGACGGCATCATGCAGGGGAATGAACATGCGTCGCTTCCTCTCCTCCCGTCCGTCGCGCCTTGGTCGCGCTTTCGCCTATCGGTTCTTGCCGGGCACCCACAGAATGTCGGTCCTGCCATTCTCGTTGGCGACGCGGGCCGCGACAAACAGGAAATCCGACAGGCGGTTGATATATTTGAGCGCAGCCGGGCCGATCGCCTCATGCCTCGAAAGCTCGACCATCAGCCGTTCGGCACGCCGCGATACGGTGCGGGCGAGATGCAGATAGGCGGAAGCCGGCGAACCACCGGGCAGGACGAAGGATTTCAGCGGTTCGAGATCGGTGTTCAGCGTGTCGATCTCGGTTTCCAGACGTGTCGCCTGCGCTTCGATGATGCGCAGAGGCTCGTATTCGGGCTTTTCGCCGGTATCTGGCGTTGCAAGATCGGCACCGAGATCGAACAGGTCATTCTGGATGCGAAACAGCATCTGATCGACTTCGCCCATGCCTGCCGTATGAAGCCGCGCCATGCCGATCGTCGAGTTGACCTCGTCGACCGTGCCATAGGCCTCGACCCTGATGTCGTGCTTGTCGCGCCGCGGGCCTGATACCAGTGCGGTGGTGCCGTCGTCGCCGGTGCGCGTGTAGATCTTGTTGAGCTTGACCATGAAGACTGTAATTTCCTTAGTTCGGCATTTCTCTAGCTCGGCCGGCCGCCGCCGGTCAGCCAGAGCGTGAACATGATGAGGATGACGGCCACGGCCTGGAGCAGCAGACGCAACTGCATCAGCTTGTTCGACCGGTTGGCATCGGTGCCCTTCACCATGTTGAACAGGCCCTTGATCAGCACGAGCACGACCAGGCCGATGACGATCACGGTCAGAACGGTGGTAAAGGTGGCCATCGAGATTTTGCTTTCCGCTTGCGGGCGATCAGTCGATCCGTTGCATCAATTTGTAGAAGAGCGCTGCCGGCAGGATACGTTTCAGGAACGCGCCCTGCTTGGCCGGCTTCGTCACCAGATAATGTGGCTTCGGGTTGTCGGCGGTCAAGGCATGCTTCAGTACCGTGTGAACGGCGTCCGGACCCAGCTTGTGGCGGTTGACCGGCCCGCTCCCGTCCAGCCGCTGCAATTGCCGCTTGTATTGTTCGGCATGCGGCGAATTGACCAGGTCGATATTCTCTTTGACCTTGGCGAGCGCGTTGGCCGTGAACTGCGTGTCGATCGGTCCGGGCTCGATCAGGCTCACATGGATGCCGCTTCCGTAAAGCTCCATCCGCATCGTCACGGTCAGACCTTCCAGCGCGAATTTCGAGGCGGTGTAGGCGCCGCGGTAGCGGTAGGGAACGATGCCGAGAATGGAGGAGCAGTTGACGATGCGTCCATGACCCTGTCGCCGCATGACAGGGATGATGCGGGTCGTCAGGTCATGCCAGCCGAACAGATTGGTCTCGAACTGGATCCTGAGCACGTCGGTCGAAAGGTCTTCCACAGCACCTGGCTGGCCATAGGCGCCGTTGTTGAAGAGCGCATCAATGCGGCCGCCGGTGCGGGCGAGAACGGTGTCGACCAACGCCGCGATCGTTTCAGGCTTGGTGTAGTCCATCACCAGGGCTTCGATGCCGGCCTCATCCAGCGCTGCCAGATCGGCCTCTTTGCGCACGGTCGCGAACACCCGCCATCCCTCGGATTTCAGCGCGCGGGCACAATGAGCGCCGATCCCTGAGGAACAGCCTGTCACGATAATCGTTCTTCCGTCTGTCATGCCGATTGCATACCGTTAAGGTCTCTCTGTACAAGTTGCCGCCTACCTTCCATATTTTGTCATAAGCCTCAACTCATCCTCCACCGAAGCCCTCAGGGAGATGCCGCCTTTGGAAGAAAACTCCCCGGTCAGGTGGCCGAGACTGGCGTTCAAGGTGCTCTGGGATGCCTATTGGCATTTCTCGGAGGACGATGGATGGGCGATGGCGAGCCACGTGGCGCTGTCGGGGCTACTGGCGCTGTTTCCATTCCTGATCTTCGGCACGGCACTTGCCGGCTTTCTCGGTGCCGGCGGCTTTTCGCAAACGACCGTGCACCTCCTGTTTGATACGTGGCCGGCCGATGTCGCCGATCCGATCGCGTCTGAACTGCAGCGGGTGCTGGAAATACCGCGCGGCGGATTGCTGACCGTATCGGTGCTGGCGGCTGCATACTTTGCGTCGAACGGCGTCGAGGCGCTGCGCATCTCGCTCAACCGCGCCTACCGGGTCACCGAAACGCGGCCCTGGTATGTGACGCGGCTTGCTAGTTTGGGTTACGTCATCCTGGCGGTGGTGATCTTTGCGGTCATCAGCATTCTTCTGCTGGCGGTGCCCGTCGCATCGCGGTTTGCCCAGACCCGTTTTCCGTGGCTGATCAGCGATCTCAACGCGGCCGCCA
Organism: Neorhizobium sp. DAR64872/K0K18; assembly: GCF_050500175.1. NCBI lineage: Bacteria > Pseudomonadati > Pseudomonadota > Alphaproteobacteria > Hyphomicrobiales > Rhizobiaceae > Neorhizobium > Neorhizobium sp. DAR64872/K0K18. The sequence continues at coordinate 3,049,894 of NZ_CP191446.1, read as the reverse complement.
ACTGGGGTCTCGTCGGCACGGCGTTTCTCCTGATGATCGGTCTGCTCGGGTCGCACAAATACCTTCCGGCGGGAGATCGCCGGCTGATCGACATCATGCCGGGTGTGGCGCTGACGGTGCTTTTGTGGACATGCTTCGGCTTCGGGTTCGCGGCTTATCTTTCGACCTTCGCCAATTACGCAGCGACCTACGCGGGTCTGGCGTCGATCATGATCGTGCTCATCTTCCTTTATATGGTGGGCGTGATCTTCATGCTCGGCGCCGAGTTCAATGCGGCGTTGATGAAGTACCGGATCTATTCGGTCTTCTCCCGCGTCCGGAAAGAGCGTCGCCGCCGGGGCGATGCTTCGGCTCTAGCCCTTAAGGCCGAGGAGGCCGCGAATGTTGAGCGGGCTGAGACCCGCGTCGCGCAGGGCCGCAAGCCCGGTTGATCCCTCGCTTTTCGACAGTTTTCGCCCGTCTTCGCCAAGGATCAGCCGATGATGGTGGTAGATCGGCTGCGGCAGGCCGAGCAGTTCCTGCAGAAGCCTGTGAACCGAGGTTGCGTGATAGATATCCATGCCGCGCACCACGTGGGTAATGCCCTGCGCCGCGTCGTCGACGGTGACGGAGAGATGGTAGCTCGAGGGGGCATCGGAGCGCGACAGGACGACATCGCCCCAGGCTGCCGGATCCGCCGGGACTAGCCATTCGGCGCCGTCGCTTATCTCCCGCCATGTCAAAGCGTCCGAAACTCTCGCCAGCGCCTTGTCCATGTCGAGCCGCCAGCTGTGGCGGATGCCGCTTTCGATCCGCGTCTTTCGTTTGGTCTCGCTCAGGTGCCGGTCATGATCGGGATAGAGCGGTGACCCATCCGGGTCGCGCGGCCATGTCGCGCCATCGCCCTCGAAATCTGCGACCCTTGCCTTCACCTCGCCGCGCGTCATGAAGGCCGGATAGACGAGCCCCATCTCCATCAATTCAGCAAGTGCCTGGCGGTAGGTCTCGAAATGCTCGGACTGGCGGCGCGGCGGTTCTTCCCAGGAAAGGCCAAGCCAGTGAAGGTCGCGGTAGATGGCGTCCTCGTAGTTAGGCGTCGAGCGAGCAAGGTCGATATCCTCGATCCGCAGCAGGAAGCGGCCATTCATGTCCCGGGCCATGTCGTGGTTGAGGATGGCCGACAGCGCGTGCCCGAGATGCAGCAGTCCGTTCGGGCTTGGCGCGAAACGCAGGATTGGTCTATCAGGATCGGTGGCGATTTGGGCGGCTGGCATGCCTCCTTCTGCCATGATTTGTGATGCGCAACCATGGAGAAAACCGTGCGGATCATCCGCGACCGATCGGATATCGACGAGGGCTTAGCCGAACTGGTGATTGCCGATCCGCGCCTCGCCCCCATAATAGCGATGTCCGGCGAGCTGCCACTGCGGCTCATCGAACCGGGTTTTGCCGGCCTTGCCTCCATCATCGTCTCGCAGGTCGTATCGCGGGCGAGCGCCGACGCGATCTGGAAGCGCATGGCAGCTGTCGGTGCCACCGAAGCTGAGGCTTTTGCAGCACTCGATCCCGAGGTCGTCTCAAGTTTCGGGCTTTCGCGAGCTAAGGCTGCGACGCTCACGCATCTTGCGACGGCGATTGCTGAGAAGGGCTTTGATCTTGATGCAATCGGAGGCTTGGAGGCGTCCGAGGCGACGCGGCAGCTGATCGCACTTCCGGGCATCGGCCCTTGGACGGCAGAGTGCTACATGATGTTTTCCGCAGGTCACGCGGATTTCTTCCCCGCTGGCGACGTGGCGCTGCAGGCAGCGGTTGCCGATGGGCTTGGCATGGAAGCGCGCCCGACAGAAAAGCAACTTGCCGCCATCGCGCTCATCTGGCGTCCCTGGCGCTCGGTCGCGACGAGGCTTTTCTGGTCCTATTACGGGGTTCGGACCAAGCGGGACGTCTCTCCGATTTTGTGAAGTTTGAGTGACGGAGCCGCTTGTATTTAAAGGGCTTCACAATCCTGTAACAACGGTCCTAATATAGAGGAGATAGATGCCGAATCCGTTAGGAGCGTCATTTGACGATTGCAGTCTCCCCGCAGGCCTTACCGGCGCTCGTGTTGAACGCTGACTATCGGCCACTGAGCTATTATCCCTTGTCGTTGTGGTCCTGGCAGGACGCGATCAAGGCGGTATTCCTCGACCGTGTGAACATCATTGCCGAATATGATCATTCGGTATGTTCGCCCAGCTTCTCGATGAAACTGCCAAGCGTCGTCAGCCTGAAGACCTATATCCAGCCGACCCGCAATCCCGCATTTACCCGCTTCAACGTGTTCCTGCGCGACAAGTTCGAGTGCCAGTATTGCGGCGATCATGACGATCTGACCTTCGACCACGTCATCCCGCGGGCCCATGGCGGCGAAACGACCTGGCAGAACGTTGTGGCGGCGTGTTCGCCCTGCAATTTGCGCAAGGGCAGCAAGCTTCCCAAGCAGGCCGGCATGTTCCCACACCAGAAGCCCTATGCGCCGACCGTGCAGGACCTGCATAACAACGGCCGGCTGTTTCCGCCCAACTATCTGCACGAAAGCTGGATGGACTATCTCTACTGGGATTCCGAGCTGCAGCCGTAAGGGTTACGTCTCACGCGGCCTTCTTGGCGCCGATCAAGGCGATAGCCGCGAGGATGACGCTGGCGATCACGTTCCAGCCAGCAAAGGACAGACCGAGCACGCGGAGTGCTGCTTCCGTGCAGGATGGTCCGTGCACCGTGTTGAGATCGGAGAGAAGGCTGCCGGCATTGGTCGTGACACCCGCGCCGCCGCCGCAGCTTGCGGGACCTTCCCAGAAGGCCCATTCGACGCCCGCGTGATAGACGCCCATGCCGGCACCGACCAGCATCATCAGGCCGACGAGGATCAGAAGCGTGCGGCCGATCCAGGCGGGCATGCCGAATGCCAGGGCACCCATGGCAAGAATGCCGACCGGAATTGCGTAGTAATAGGGTTCGCGCTGCAGGAGGCACATCGCGCAGGGAATATAGCCGCCGAGATACTGGAAGCCGAGCGCCGTGCCGACGGTTGCCGCCATGCCGAGCGTGACGATGACCGCATGGCCGAGGCCTTTACGGGCATGGGTGGTGGAAGCTGTCAGCGCCATCGGCTTATCCTTGTATTCCCGACGAGATTTCGGGCGAAGCTGTAAATCAGAACCGGCCATCCTGTAAACCGTGCGCCCCTTGCCGGACACGCCGCGTGCGGCACATTGCCGTGATGGCCCCATCCGATTTCCCATTTCTTACGAAAAGGTGCCTTCTTACTAGAAGTTACTATGGATGATATTGAAGCGCATCAGCAGCATTGGAGAATGCAAATGGATTTCACGAAAGCAACAATCCTGATTACCGGCGGCAATTCCGGCATCGGCCGCGGTCTCGCCATCGCCCTTTCCGAACGCGGCGCGAAGGTGATCGTCACCGGGCGCAACGAGGCGAGTCTGAATCAAACGCTGAAGGAAAATCCGGCGCTTTCCGGATGCCAGCTCGATGTCACGGACAAGGACGGCCTGAACGAGTTTGCCGCTTCGGTCGTGACGGATCATCCGGATCTCAATGTCGTCATCCACAATGCCGGGATCATGGAGCGCGAGAACGTGCTCGCTGACGTCTACGACGTTGATGTCGCCGAGCGTACCATCACCACGAACCTTCTCGCGCCGATCTTGCTGACCTCGGCACTGCTTCCACATTTGCGCCAGAAGCCGGAAGCAGCGATCGTCACCGTCTCTTCGGGTCTCGCCTTCGTGCCGCGCACCGATTCCATGACCTACAGCGCCACCAAGGCGGCCATCCATTCCTGGACAATGAGCCTGCGGCACGAATTGCGCAGCACCAAGATTGCCGTGGTGGAGCTTGCCCCGCCGCAGGTGGCGACGGAGCTGACGCCCGGCCAGTCGAAGTTCGCGACGGCCATGCCGCTGGCTGATTTTGTGTCCGAATCCGTCGGGCTGCTCTGCGCCGATCCGACGCCCTCGGAAGTGATGGTTGAGCGGGTGATGCGGCAGCGCACGGCGGAAGCCACTGGCAACTTCGACAAGGTCTTTTCGATGATCAACCCGAGCTGAAGGCGGAACGATGTGGAGGCGCCGGTATCGCCGGGGCCTTCAGCCTTCGTCGTCGAATGCTGTCCGGGCCTTTGCCACCGCATCGTGGTTCTCGACCGCCCAGATCCACACATTGCAGAAGGCTGCCCCGAGCGTCAGGCCGAGCGGCGAGAGGCTGTATTCCACCTTCGGCGGCACGCAGGCATAGGTCTTGCGGATGACCAGACCGTCGCGTTCCATGCGCCGAAGCGTCTGGGTCAGCATTTTCTGGCTGATGCCGGTGACGCGGTGGGCGAGGTCGGAAAACCTCAAGATACCTTCGTCCCACAGCGTATCGAGGATGACCACCGTCCACTTGTCGGCAAAGCCCGAGATCATCTGGCGGACGAGGTCTTCCACCTTCGGATCGACATTATCAGGATAGTCGCGCGCCTTGTAGCTCTCTGCCCGCGCCACGTCTTCCGCCGTGAAGACCGGCTTCTGCTGGATGCTCATGGCGGCGTGTCCCCTGCTGTCGACCTTGAGTGCGTTTGTATCGAAAAGAGAGTTAGGCAGCAAGGCGAGGGCATTCTGTCACCTGCTGTTGAGGTGATTAACGGTGTTCGATCCGTCCACCGTGCGTTGTGGAACTATTGCGCCGGTGGGACATTCGGACTCCCTAGCCGTGCCGGGAGCGTTCCATGTCCGATACTCTTTCAACCTACCGCAGCAAGCGTGATTTCAAGAAGACCAAGGAGCCGAGCGGCGCCGCTAAAGTGCGGCCGTCCAAGCGCGGCCGCTTCGTCATTCAGAAGCACGATGCGACGCGGCTGCATTACGATCTGCGGCTGGAAATGGACGGCGTTTTCAAGTCCTGGGCGGTGACCCGCGGCCCGTCGCTCGATCCTCAGGACAAGCGCCTTGCGGTCGAGGTCGAGGATCATCCTCTCGATTACGGCGATTTCGAAGGGACCATTCCGAAAGGCGAGTATGGCGGCGGCACGGTCATGCTGTGGGATCGGGGATACTGGGAAGTCGATGGCGCGCTTCCACTCGAAAAGGCGCTCGCCAAGGGCGATTTCAAGTTCATCCTGGATGGCGAGAGGCTGCAGGGCGGCTTCGTGCTGGTGCGGATGAAAAAGGACCGAGATGGCGGCAAGCGCACCAACTGGCTGCTGATCAAGCATCACGACGATCACTCGGTCGACAAGGACGGCGATGCGGTCTTGAAAGAGATGGAAACCTCGGTCGCTTCCGGTCGCGACATGGCGACGATTGCTGCGGGCAAGGGACGCAAGCCGAAACCTTTCATGCTGACCAGCAGCGCGGTCGATGCGGATGCTGTGTGGGACAGCAGCGAAGGGCTGGCGGCTGACGAACGGAAGGCTGGGAGCAAGAGTGCAAGTAAGGGCAAGAGCGCAGATAAGGCGAATCCGGCCTCGGAAAAAATGCCGGATTTCATCGCACCGCAGCTCTGCCAGATCCGCGACCGTCCACCATCGGCAGAAGGCTGGCTGCATGAGATCAAGTTCGATGGATATCGGGTTCAGATGCGCGTGCAGGATGGCAAGATCATCTTGAGAACCCGCAAGGGGCTCGACTGGACGGAGCGGTTTTCGCAGATCGCCGAAGATGCTGCGGTCCTGCCAGATACGGTCATCGACGGAGAGATCTGCGCGCTTGATCATGACGGTGCGCCGGATTTCGCAGCGCTGCAGGCGGCACTTTCCGAGGACAAGACAGACGACCTCGTCTATTTCGCCTTCGATCTCCTCTTCCACGAGGGCCAAGACCTGCGCGACATGCCGCTCGATGAGCGCAAATCGAGACTTTCGCAGTTGATTGCCGAGGCGGAAGCGGGCGCCCGGATCCGCTATGTCGACCATTTCGAAACCGGTGGCGATGCGGTTCTGCGTTCCGCCTGCCGTCTCTCGCTCGAAGGCATCGTCTCGAAACAGGCGGACGCGCCGTACCGGTCGGGGCGAAGCGACACCTGGGTCAAGGCCAAGTGCCGGGCCGGCCACGAAGTGGTGATCGGCGGCTATGCGACGACAGAGGGCAAGTTCCGCTCGCTTCTCGCCGGCGTCTATCGCGACAACCATTTCGTTTATGTCGGTCGTGTCGGAACCGGGTTTGGCGCGGGCAGGGCGGCGGATCTGGTGTCCAAGCTCGAGCCGCTTTCTGCCGAGAAAAGCCCGTTTACCGGTATCGGGGCGCCCAAGAAGACCAAGGACATGCATTGGGTGAAACCGGAGCTGGTTGCCGAGATCCAGTTTGCGGGCTGGACGAATGATGGCCAGGTGCGCCAGGCGGCATTCAAGGGCCTGCGCGAAGACAAGCCGGCTGATGAAGTTGAGGCGGAAAAGCCGGCTTCACCGGATCAGGAGACGCCGCAGCCAAAGGCGGAAAAGACCGCCAGCGGCGCGAAACCCACGAAGGTGCCGCGCGGCAGGGGCGGCAAGGCGGAAGTGATGGGCGTGATGCTCTCCAATCCCGACAAGCCGCTCTGGCCAAGCGATGCCCAGAACGGTGACACGCCTGTTACCAAGGAGGATCTCGGCCATTACTACGAATCGGTCGCGGGCTGGATGATAGAGCACATCAAGGGTCGGCCCTGCTCGGTCATCCGCGCGCCCGACGGGATCGGCGGCGAGCAGTTCTTCCAGCGGCATGCCATGCAGGGCACATCGAACCTTCTGGAACTGGTCAAGGTCCATGGCGACAAGAAGGCCTATCTGCAGGTCGATCGCATCGAGGGACTGGCAGCTCTCGCGCAGGTCGGATCGCTGGAACTGCACCCATGGAACTGCCAGCCGAACAAGCCCGAGGTTCCCGGAAGGCTCGTCTTCGACCTCGATCCCGCTCCCGATGTCGCCTTTCCGAAGGTAGTCGAGGCCGCTCGTGAAATCCGGGACCGTCTCGACGAACTGGGGCTGATGAGCTTTTGCAAGACGACGGGCGGCAAGGGCCTGCATGTGGTCGTGCCGCTGAAGACGGGCGGCCGCAAGGAGTTGACGTGGGATGAGGCCAAGGATTTCGCGCACCGGGTTTCCAACCTGATGGCGCAGGACGATCCCGATCTCTATCTCATCAAGATGTCGAAGAAGCTGCGTGAAGGCCGCATCTTCATCGACTATCTGCGAAACGACCGCATGGCGACAGCCGTCGCGCCGCTTTCGCCGCGTGCGCGCGAGGGTGCGACGGTCTCCATGCCGCTCACCTGGACCCAGGTCAAAGCCGACCTCGACCCGCATCGCTTCACCATTCATACGGTGCCGGCGCTGATTGCGAAAAGCGAAGCGTGGAAAGACTATTGCGACGCCGAACGGCCGCTTGCCGAGGCGATCAAGCGGTTGAAGAAGGTTGAGGCTCGAGGTTGAGTGGTGAGGACAGTAGGCCGGCGTTCGGCCTACTCACGCAGCTGACAATGCTGTTATTGAACAACTCTACAGTCAATTGGAAAAGTGAGCCTAGTCCCAAACGCCCCTCATCCTCGCCCTTGTGGCGTGGATCCAGTCAGCTCAAGTCCTTGAGCTGACAAGAGTCTTCGACCCGACAGGCGTCGTGTCGCTGGATCCCCGCCACAAGGGTGAGGATGAGGGAAGTGGGGCGTCGCTCTCGTCAAGCAACGCGCGGCTGGGGGACTTTCAAGGCCTGCGCGACCGAGGTATCGCCTGCATCCTGAGCAGTAGCTTCTTCAGTGGTTGTCAGCAGCCTGAGGCCACCGTTCCCCAAAAGCCGTTAGCCTACTTGCTTTTCCGCTTGTCTGCCGCCAGCGAGCGTTTCAGCGCATCCATGATGTCGATGACGTTGCTGGGCTTGTCCGACTCTTCCTTCTCGGCCATTTTCGGTGTCGGGCGGCGTTGTTTCTTTTTCGACTTGATGATGTCGAGCAGATTGTCCTGCACCGGATCGGTCACGAATTTCGCGTCCCAGGGGCGGGTCTGCTGTTCGATCAGCTTGCGGATCAGCGGCAATGTCTCTTTCTCGGGCTCGGCCTTGTCCAGTCCGTCAAAATAGTCCTTGGCTTCGCGCACCTCGTCGCCGAAGCGCAGCGTCCAGAGAACGATGCCCTTGCCGCGGGGCTCGATCATAACGGCCCGTTCGCGCCGGCCGAGCACCAGTCGCGAAATGCCGACCATCTCCTGGCTGTCCATGGCGGCGCGGATCACCGAGAATGCCTCTTCGCTGACCTTCTCGTTCGGCGTCAGATAGTAGGGGGTATCGAGCCAGATCCAGTCGATGTCGGAACGCGGCGTGAAGGTCGAGATATCGATCGTCTTGGTGCTTTCGAGCGCGACATTGTCGAGCTCCTCGTCTTCTAGCATCACGTAGTCGTCTTCGCCTCGCTGATAGCCTTTGACTTCATCGTCATCGCGCACGGGCTTGCCGGTCACCGAATCCACGTAGTGGCTCTGCACCCGGTTGCCGGTTTCGCGGTTAAGCGTGTGGAAGCGCACCTTCTCGCTTTCCGAGGTCGCCGGTGTCATCTCGACGGAGCAGGTGACGAGCGAAAGCTTCAGATAGCCTTTCCAGTAGGGACGTATTGCCATGGCTGTCGTTTCCCTTAACCGGCCTTGCGGCGCGTGCTTGTCGAGGATGATGGTGCGGATTTGGCAGTCTTGCGTGGCGTCTTGTTGGTGTTGGCGGATTTCGGCTTGGCGGGCGCCTTGGTCTTTGCCTTCGGCTTGTCCGTTGATCCGGACTTGCCGCCCATGCCGGCGCTTTCACGCAGGGCCTGCAGAAGATCGGATGGTTTGGAGGCTGTCGGGGCCTTCCGCTTCGGGATCTTCTTGCCCTCGAGCTTCGCCTTCACCAGTTCGGCCAGCGCTTCTTCATACCGGTCGTCGAACTTGGTCGGGTCGTAGCTACCCTTCTTGGTGCCGATGATATGGGAGGCGAGTTCGAGCATCTCCTTGTCGATCTTGACCTCTGTCACGTCTTCGAAGGCCTTGTCCGTCGAGCGGACCTCGTAATCGAAATTGAGCGTGGTGCCGATCAGCCCGTCGCCGTGGGGACGGATCAGCACTGTCCGCAACCGCCGGAAAAGCACGGTGCTCGCGATCGCTGCGACGCCCGCCTCCTTCATGCCGTCGCGCAGAAGCGCAAAGGCTTCCTCGCCGAGCTTTTGGGGCGCGAGATAATAGGGCTTGTCGAAATAGATGTCGTCGATCTCCGCGCAGGAGATGAACGCGTCGATATCGAGCGTCTTGTCGCTCTCGGGGATAGCGGCGGCGATCTCGTCTGGTTCCAGCACCACGTATTTGCCGCTGCCGGTCTCGTAGCCCTTCACCTGGTCGTCGTGCTCGACGGGGTCACCTGTCTCGCTGTCCACAAACTCGCGGCGCACGCGATTTCCGGTCTTGCGATTGAGGATGTTGAAGCTGATCCGGTCCGACGATGAAACCGCTGTGTAGAGCGCGACAGGGCAGCTCACCTCGCCGAACTTGATATGACCTTTCCAGTTGGCACGTGGTGCACTCATATCAACCTGCTCCCTTGCTTGACGGCGAGATCGTCAACGAACGTGACGTAACGGAGCCAGAGGGCGATAGTTCCTTTTCGCGAGCGGTTGTCATGAAGTTCGATGAGACGCGGCCCTTAACGCTCATCGTTTTCACCGTGTAAAAAAAATTCGTTTGGGGTGGGAACAAAATTAGAAGTCATGCATTGCGCCTGTTCGAGCCGGGGGTGAAGAGCAGAATGAACGATGACCGCGTGACCGGCGACAGCCGGCCAACCCGATCTCAAACCTATTTCGACGATGTCATCGTCCGCGCCCTTCTGCCTGCGGCGAAAGCAGTCCTTTCCCTAATTCTCCTCTGTCCGCTGATGGTTTCCTGCTCCGGCGTGCAGTCGGTGCTTGATCCCGCGGGACGGGAAGCCGCGGGTGTCGCGACACTGTTCTTCGCGATGCTGATCGGCGGCGCGGTAATCTGGGTCGGCGTCGTGGCGCTTCTGTTTTATGCGGCGCGCAAGAAGAACGCCCATTCCGAACAGGGGGCGGGCAAACTGATCCTATGGGGCGGCGCCGTGATGCCCTGCATCGTTCTTGGCGCGCTGTTATCCTACGCCATGTGGCTGATGCCGAATGTCCGTCCGTTTTTCTCGGGAGGCGGTGAGGGGCTGCAACAGATCGATGTCACCGGCGAGCAGTACTGGTGGCGCGTCCGTTATCTCGATCCGGACGGCTCTGTCGCCTTCGAGACCGCCAACGAGATCCGCATGCCGGTCGGCGAGCGGGTGGCGTTTCAGCTGACCTCACCCGATGTCATCCATTCGTTCTGGATCCCGGTGCTTGGCGGCAAGATGGACATGATCCCCGGCCGTCGAAACGTGCTGACGCTGGAGGGTGACAAGCCCGGCTCCTATCGCGGGGTCTGCGCCGAATTCTGCGGCACCTCGCATGCGCTGATGGGCTTTACCGTGGAGGTGATGGAAAAGCCGGCCTATGACGCCTGGCTCGCATCCCGCCGCAGCGCGTCCGGTGGCGGGGATGCCGAGGGGTTGGCGCTGTTTCTGAAAAACGGCTGTTCCGCCTGCCATGCGATTTCAGGCACCGAGGCGCGCGGCGTCATCGGCCCGGATCTGACGGCATTCGGCGAACGCGGTTCGGTCGGGGCCGGCACGCTTGGCAATACCACCGCCGATATCGCCCGCTTCCTGCGCGATCCGGCCGGCATCAAGCCCGGTGTGCGGATGCCGCATTACAACATGTTGCCCGAAGCCGAAACCGATCGCATTGCACAGTATCTGAAGGGGCTTCGATGAGCGTTGAACTCGGAAATTTCTCGCCCGAGGAGCGCGCCGCCCAGGAAAAGAGGCTGCGCGACACCTGGGAAACGCCCAAGGGCTGGCGCTACTGGACGTCGGTCAACAACAGCGAGATCGGCCTCTGGTACGGCGTCACGGCATTCGTCTTCATGCTGTTTGCCGGCGTTCTCGGACTGCTGATTCGGATGCAGCTCGTCGTCCCCAACAACGATTTCATGTCGGCCGAGCTGTTCAACCAGGTCTTCACCCTGCACGGCACGGTCATGATGTTCCTGTTCGCGGTGCCGATCTTTGAGGCGATCGCGATCTTTCTTCTGCCGTCCATGCTCGGCGCACGCGAACTGCCGTTCCCGCGGCTATCGGCCTTCGGCTACTGGAGCTTCCTGCTTGGTGGCATCTTCGTCTGCGGCTCGATCTTCTTCAACGCAGCACCCAATGCCGGCTGGTTCATGTATCCGCCGCTTGCCACCGACAAGGAATATGCCGGCATCGGCGCCGACATCTGGCTGCTCGGCCTCTCCTTCATCGAGGTGGCATCGATTGCCGCAGCCGTCGAGATCATCGTCGGCATCATGAAATGCCGCGCCCCCGGCATGCGCATCAACATGATGCCGATGTTTGCCTGGTATCTGCTGATCGTCGCGGGCATGATTCTGTTTGCCTTCCCGCCGCTGATTGCCGGCGACATCCTGTTCGAGATGGAGCGGATGTTCAACTGGCCGTTCTTCGATCCCTCGCGCGGCGGCGATCCCTTGCTCTGGCAGCATCTATTCTGGATCTTCGGGCATCCGGAAGTCTACATCGTCTTCCTGCCGGCCATCGCGCTGATGGCGATGATCGTGCCGACGTTCTCGCAGCGTCCGATCGTCGGCTATTCCTGGATCGTGCTGGCGGCTGTCGGCACGGGTTTCCTGAGTTTCGGGTTGTGGGTCCACCACATGTTCGCGACCGGCCTGCCGCAGATTTCGCTCGCCTTCTTCTCGGCGGCATCGGAGGCAGTGGCGATCCCGACCGGGGTGCAGATCTTCGTTTTCATTGCCACCATGCTTGCGGGCCGGGTGATCTTTTCCGTGCCGATGCTGTTTGGGGCGGGCGGGCTGATCATCTTCGTGATCGGCGGGCTGACCGGCGTCATGGTGGCGCTCGTTCCGTTCGACTGGCAGGCGCATGACACCTATTTCATCGTGGCGCACCTGCATTACGTGCTGATCGGCGGCATGTTCTTCCCGATCGTCGCCGGCATCTACTATTACTTCCCTTTCGTGACCGGCAAAAAGCTGTCGGATAGCTGGGGCAAGGTGTCGTTCTGGCTGATGTTTACAGGCTTCAACACCGCGTTCTTCCCGATGCATTTTTCCGGGCTGCGGGGCATGCCGCGACGCGTCTTCACCTACCCGGAAGAATTCGGCTGGGATATTTTCAACCTTATCTCGACCATCGGCGCCTTCATCTTTGCGGCGGGTGTCGCCACCTTCGTGATCGACATCTTCCGCCCGAAACCCAAGCCCGCGGAACGCAATCTCAACCCGTGGAATTCCGGAACGCTGGAATGGACCAACGATCCGGACGAGAGCTGGGGCATGCGCTCCGTGCCGATCATCACCAGCCGTTACCCGCTGTGGGACCAGCCGAACCTGCAGGCCGATATCGAGGCTGGCCGGTTCTATCTGCCGGATGCGAAATCCGGTCGGCGCGAGACGCTGGTCACGTCGGTGCTCGATGCAAAGCCGATCCAGTGTCTGCGCGTCGGCGGCGTCTCCTATGTCACCATCATCGCGGCGCTGTCGCTGGGTGGCGTGTTTATCGCGCTCACCTTCCACTGGTGGATCCCCACCATCATCTGCGCCATCATCACCTTTGTCGCCATCATCTACTGGCTGTGGACGGGCACGGCGCAGATCCCGGATACGGCTGAGACCGATGTCGGGCTGGGCTTAAGCCTGCCGGTCTATGTCTCCGGGCCCGCGTCTGTCGGATGGTGGGCGATGTTCATCACTATGGTCGGTGACGGTACCGCCTTTGCCAGCCTGATCTTCGGCTATTTCTTCTACTGGACGGTGCATGACGATTATACCGGCGTCAGTGCCGGGCCCGGCGTGTTCTGGCCGATGGTGGCACTACTGCTTTATCTAGCGGCCTGGGGCCTGACGATGCTGGCCCGGCAGCTGAACGAGAAGGGCCCAACGGGTTGCCGCTTGGCCCTCGTTGCAGCCGCAGCCGTTACCATCGCCGCCTCGCTTGCCGGTCTCGCCGGTCCATATCTTACCGGCATGGACCCGACCTCCAACGTCTATCCGGCCACCGTCTGGGTGATTGCCCTCTGGACCGTCATCCACGGCGTGGTCGGCGTCGTGATGCAGCTCTATTGCCTTGCCCGCAGCCTCACCGGCAACATGACAGGCGAATACGATCAGGATATCCGCAACGTCACGCTCTACTGGCATTTCATGGCGTTTACCGCCGTTGTCACGTTCGGCGTGCTCGGTCTCTTTCCGCTGGTGGCATCATGAAGAGCGTTATCCCCCGCGAGGTCGAAACTCTCTGGACCCTGTTTACGGCGCCAGTGGTCTGGGCGCTGCATTTCATCATCTGCTATGCGACGGTCGCGGTTTTCTGCGCCAAGCGTCTGCCGGCGTCGTTCAGCTTCGACACGGTCCGGATCGTGCTTGTCGTCGTGACACTCGCCGCGCTCGCGATGATCGTGCTTTCTGCCTATCTCGCCTGGCGCCAGTGGGGGTTCGGTGCCAAGGACGCGCCGCATGACGAACCGACGCGCTCGTCGCGCACGCTGTTCCAAGGGTTTGCAACGCTGCTGCTGTCGGGCCTGAGCTTCGTGTCGGTCGTCTATGCGGCCATTCCGCTGATCTTCATTGCGGAGTGCCAGCCATGAAACGCCTTGCGCTGATCGCGGGGGCGCTGGTCCTCGGTCTGCTCTGGTTCGGCATCCTGCCGTTTTCCGATCGCGGCTCGTTCTCGGTGCATATGGTCGCCCATATGGGTGTCGTTGCCATCGCGTCGCCGCTGATCGCGTTCGGCATGTCCGGAAGCCGCTTCGATTTCACGGCCGGTCATCTCTGGCTCACACCGATGCTCGCCTCGGTGCTGGAACTGTTTGCCGTCTGGGGCTGGCATATTCCGGCCATGCGCGAGCTATCGGAAGGGTCGGTCCCGTTCGCCGCTCTCGAGCAGATGGTATTTCTCACGGCCGGGCTGACGCTGTGGCTCTCCTGTCTCGGCGGTGCGGCATCGGGACGCGAGGCGCGTCGACTTGCCGGCACGTTCGGCCTCTTGTTTACCTCGATGCATATGACGCTGCTCGGCGCGCTCCTGTCGCTTTCGCCGCGGCCGCTATACGGGGCGGGCGAGGTGAGCTGTTTCGGCATTTCGCTGACGGCACTCGCCGATCAGCAGACAGGCGGTGTGGTGATGCTGCTGGTTGGTGCTATCGTCTATCTTGCAGGCGGCGTGGCGCTGCTCGCCGGCATGCTGAGGCATGATCCGGCTCCTGAGCTTGAGGGGAACGCATGATGACGATCCGCTGGAAGCATCTGATCATTCTTGCCATCCTTGCGCCGATCCTCGGCCTCGGCGTCGCGTGGTCGGGCCTGATCAGCGTGCGCGCCTCGACCGGACACTGGGCGGCGACCGACTGGTTCCTGCATTGGGTAATGCGCAATTCGGTCAGCACTGCCTCAATGTCCGTCGATCCGCCACCGCTCGACAATCCGGCCCTGGTGCCTGCGGGCGCCGGCCATTTCGAAAGCGGCTGCGCCACCTGTCACGGGTCGCCGGCACAGGGCCGGTCCGATGCCGTGCTGTCGATGCTTCCGCCGCCGCCGGATCTGAAAGTAGTCGTGCCGACCTGGACCGACGCGCAGTTGTTCGAGATCGTCAAGCACGGCGTTCGCTTTACCGGCATGCCGGCCTGGCCGGTGCAGACGCGTGACGACGAAGTCTGGGCGATGGTGGCGTTTCTGCGCAAACTGCCTGAGATGGACGGCAAGGCCTATATCGCAGCATCAGGTCTGCACGGCATGGGAACCGCGGGCGAAGTATCGCCGCTGCCGATCACCTGCGAAAGCTGTCATGCGGAGGCAAAACTCAACGACGGCAGCATAATTCCGCGCCTCGCAGGACAGTCGGAGACCTATCTGCTGGAAAGCCTCAAGGCCTATCACGACAACAGGCGGCCAAGCGGCATCATGGGTGTCGCAGTCGGCACGCTCCCGGAAGAAAGCCTGCCGGAACTGGCGCGCTACTATGCCGGTCAGCAAAGTCCGAAACGCGATATGCCGCCGAAGGACCAGGCGCTTGTGGAAAGAGGCCGCGAGCTTGCCGAAAAGGGACGGTCAGCGGACAAGATCCCCGTCTGTCTCAGCTGTCATGACAAGGACGGTGCGAACCCTGCCTATCCGAAACTTTCGGGGCAGAATGCCGCCTATCTGAAGCAGCAGCTCGATCTGTTTCGAGGCGCCGTTCGTGGCGGCACGTCATCGAGCCATCTGATGGTGAATGCCGCAAAATATCTTCAGGACGACGATATCGATGCTCTCTCGGCGTTCTTCAGCCAGCGCTGACGCCAGAAAGAGATCGGCCGGGCGCAACGTGTGTTGCGTCCGGCCGGTTTTGTTTTAGGCGCGCAGGTCGAAACGATCTGCGTTCATCACCTTCACCCATGCGGCCACGAAATCCTTGACGAACTTCGTCTTGGCATCGGCCTGGGCATAGATTTCGGCAATCGCGCGCAGCTGCGAATGCGAGCCGAAGATCAGGTCGGCGCGGGTGGCAGTCCACTTCTGCGCGCTGGTGCTGCGGTCGCGACCTTCATAGACGCCACGCTCGCCGGCAACAGGTGCCCAGACGGTGCCCATGTCGAGGAGGTTGACGAAGAAGTCGTTCGTCAGCGTCTCCTTGGCAGTCGTGAACACGCCATGCTCAGGGGTGCCAACGTTCAGAACACGAAGGCCGCCGACCAGAACGGTCATTTCCGGTGCCGTCAGGGTCAGAAGCTGGGCACGGTCGACCAGTGCTTCTTCCGCCTGCATGAACTGCGTGCGCTTTTCGTTCACGTAGTTGCGGAACCCGTCGATGCGCGGCTCGAGTGCTGCAAACGACAGGGCGTCGGTCTGCGCCTCGGAGGCATCCATCCGGCCGGGCGAGAAGGGCACGACGACATCGTGACCAGCAGCCTTCGCCGCCTTTTCAACGCCGGCAGCGCCAGCCAGCACGATCAGATCGGCAAGCGAGACCTTCTTTGCACCGGCATGGGCCGTGTTGAAGGCGGTCTGGATGTCTTCCAGCTGACGGAGAACTTTGGCAAGCTGTTCCGGCTGGTTGACTTCCCAGTCCTTCTGCGGGCTCAGACGGATGCGGGCACCGTTGGCACCGCCGCGCTTGTCGGAACCGCGGAAGCTGGACGCCGAAGCCCAGGCGGTGGACACCAGTTCCTGAACCGAAAGGCCGGTTGCCAGAACCTTTTCCTTGAGGTTGGCGATGTCAGCATCGTCGATCAGCGGATGATCGACCGGCGGAATGACGTCCTGCCAGATCAGGTCTTCGGCTGGCACTTCCGGGCCGAGGTAGCGAACCTTCGGGCCCATGTCGCGGTGCGTCAGCTTGAACCAGGCGCGGGCAAACGCGTCGGCAAATTCAGCCGGGTTTTCGAGGAAGCGGCGCGAGATCGGCTCGTAGATTGGGTCGAAACGCAGCGCCAGGTCGGAGGTGAGCATGGTCGGGACATGCTTGCGGCCGGGGATATGCGCGTCGGGTACCGAAGCTTCGGCGTTCTTTGCCTGCCACTGATGGGCGCCGCCCGGGCTCTTCGTCAGTTCCCATTCGAAGCCGAACAGGTTTTCGAAGAAGTAGTTGCTCCACTGGGTCGGCGTCTGCGACCAAGTGACTTCGAGACCGCTGCCGATCGTGTCGGCGCCCATGCCGGTGCCGTGCTTGCTCGCCCAGCCGAGGCCCTGGGATTCCAGCTCGCCGCCTTCCGGGTCGGTTCCGACCAGCGACGGATCACCGGCGCCATGGGTCTTGCCGAACGTGTGGCCGCCGGCGACCAGCGCCACGGTTTCCTCGTCGTTCATCGCCATGCGGGCAAACGTGCTTCTGATGTCGCGGGCCGAGGCCAGCGGGTCCGGGTTGCCGTTCGGGCCTTCCGGGTTGACGTAGATGAGGCCCATCTGCACGGCGCCGAGGGGTTCGGCCAGCTCGCGCTCGCCGCTATAGCGCTCGTCGCCCAGCCAGCTGCCTTCGGGACCCCAATAAAGTTCTTCCGGCTCCCACACGTCGGCACGGCCGCCGGCAAAACCGAAGGTCTTGAAGCCCATCGATTCCAGCGCGACGTTGCCGGTCAGGATCATCAGGTCGGCCCAGGAGATCTTGTTTCCGTATTTCTGCTTGATCGGCCACAGAAGGCGGCGAGCCTTGTCGAGGTTGACGTTGTCAGGCCAGCTGTTGAGCGGTGCGAAACGCTGCTGGCCCATGCCGGCGCCGCCGCGGCCGTCGGTGATGCGATAGGTGCCGGCGCTGTGCCAGGCCATGCGGATGAAAAGACCGCCGTAATGACCGAAATCGGCCGGCCACCAGTCCTTGCTATCGGTCATCAGCGCATGAAGGTCCTGCTTCACGGCGTCGAGATCGAGCGTCTTGAATTCTTCGGCATAATCAAACGACTTGCCCAGCGGGTTGGCCAGTGCCGTGTGGGTATGCAGAATCTGAACGTTCAGCTGGCTTGGCCACCAGTCGCGGTTCGAGCGACCGCGCGGCGTATTGCCCTGGGGGTTCTGGCCATGTGCAACGGGACACTTGCCCGCAGTGTCAGTTTTCGTGTCCATGACATTCTCCTTAGATTGTCTGTGTGCATTGCATGAAAAGGGGAGGATTGTGTGTCTCAACCCGTTGCCGAGAGTTCTACAGGAACACTTCGATAAATTTAAGTTGGATTTCCTGATGGTTGCGATAATTTCACCTTATGACTAATTTCACTCTCAAGCAGCTCCGCTATTTCGAAGCTTTGGCGCGCGAGGCGAGTTTCCGCAAGGCGGCGGAAGCCTGCGCGATCTCTCAACCTGCGCTGTCGATGCAGATCAAGGAACTTGAGGATCAGGTGGGCCGGGCCCTGTTCGATCGGGGCACGCGCGACGTCCGGCTGACCGCGTTCGGCGAGCTTTTTGCTCTGAGGGCCCGCGACATCGTGCGGGCTGCCGACGAACTCGCGGATCTCTCCCGTGCCTCGCGGGACCGGTTTCTATCGCGGCTTCGCATCGGCGTCATTCCGACCGTGGCACCCTATCTGCTGCCGTCTGTTATCAACGAGCTCAACCGCGCCTTCGATGGTATCCGGGTCGAGATCCGCGAGACGCAGACGACCAGGCTGGTTCAGGAAGTGATGCAGGGCGGGCTCGATGTGGCGATCGTCGCGCTGCCGGTGTCCGAACCGTCGCTGACGGAGCTTAAACTGTTCGACGAGGAATTCGTGCTGGTGCGGAGCCGGGAGGATGGGGCAAAGCCGGTACCCGAGCCGGATGCGCTGAAGGAAATGCGGCTTCTCCTTCTTGAGGAGGGACATTGTTTCCGCGATCAGGCGCTGTCCTTCTGCGGCATCGGGTCGAACCGCCCGCGCGAGATCCTGTCTCGGGAAATCATGGAGGGAAGCTCGCTGTCGACGCTGGTGCAGATGGTCGGTGCCGGCATCGGCGTCACGCTCATTCCGGAAATGGCGGTGCCGGTCGAGACCCGCTCCGCGCGGGTCTCCATTTCGCGGTTCGATTCACCGCCACCGGCCCGCAGCATCGGCATGATCTGGCGCAATTCGACGCCGCTTGCCAAGCAGTTGCTGCAGGTCGCAGACGTAGTGCTTGGTGCGGCCGCCATCATGCGGCAGCAGCAGACGGCCTATACGAGGCCGTCGTCCGAAGCGCTCGAGATCGACGACGTAGGCGCTGCGTCGTCGTCGATTTCGTAGGCATGGATATAGTCGATGACCATCTTGGCTCCGCCGGACAGATCGCCCGGCTTGCCGGCCGCGCCGCCGACGGCCAGATTGACCAGAAGGTACATCGGGTCATGCATGTCTGACGGTGTCTCGGCGCTGGCAATCGCCACGTCGTCGAAATACCAGACGATTTCCTCTTCGGTCCACAGCATGCCGTAGGTGTGGAAGCCTTCGGTGCTGGGAACGCTGATCGCAGAGGTCTGGGTGGTCTGCTTGCCGGTCTCATTGGAATGCGCGGAAACATGAACCGTGTTCGGGTCCTGGCCGCGCATTTCCACCACGTCTATTTCCGGTGGCCACGATCCGTCTTCCGGCAGCAGCCAGAAGGCTGGCCATGTCGCCTGGTCGGTCGGCATGTCGGCGCGCATTTCGAAATAGCCGTAGGTCTGCGAGAATGTCGAATGGGTGTTCAACATTCCAGACACGTAGTCGTAGCCGTTGACCGCGTCCGAGATCGCATCCGGAGTATTCTTGGCGGTGATTGTCAGCGCGCCGTTTGAGACCGAGAACGGGCTGTAGCCGGCGGTCGGGGCATAAAGCGGGTTGACGTACCACTGGCTTTCGCCATTCGTCGGCAGAGAACTGCCCTGGTCCGGCGCCCAGTGGAAGTTTGCGTCCCAGGTGCCGCTCGTGCCGTTGTTCAGGGAAAGCGCGTTGAACTCGTCGCCGAATGTCTTCGTCAGGACCGAGCGGTCGAGGCTGAGCGCAAACTGGTCGGCAGACAGGTCATCGGCTGTCGTGCCCGCAAACACGAGGCTGTCGCCGTCCCCGAGGTCAAGCCGCAGATTGGCGCCTTCCTGGGTCAGGCTGTTGCCCACCTGTTCGAAGGAAGTGAAGCTGTAGCCATCGAGGCGGATCTTGTCGTCGGCACTGAAATCGGTGATCAGGTCGCTGCCATTGCCCTTGGCGACGATGAATGTGTCGGCCCCGCCGCCACCGGTCAGCACGTCGTTTCCTGCGCCGCCATCGAAGGTCTGGCGCGAGGACGAGCCCGAGATGATGTTGTCGAGATCGTTGCCGAAGGCGAAGCGGTTGTCACCTGTGACGCGCAGGTTTTCGATATTGTCCGGCAGCGTGTAGCTCATCCAGGTATCGACCGTGTCGATGCCCTGGCCTGCCGCTTCAGCGGCCCGGTTGATGCTGGAATAGAGGTAATAGATGTCGTCGCCGGTGCCGCCGCGCATGGTCACGTTGACGGCGCTGTCGCCGTACATGGAATCATTGGCCGCTGTGCCTGATAGTGCGGTGCCGGCACCTGTTGCTGAAATCCAGGCTTTGGATGTGCCGCTGTAATACAAGGTTTCGCCAAGGGCGTTCAAAACGGTTTTGGTCATCAAAGTGTCTCCTGTTTGAAAAACGTTGACCTTTGGTCTTCTCCTCCGTTTCGTTAGAGCTCCCTGTTTCAGGCTACCGCGTCGATGCTGCACCGCACAGCGCGAACCGCTGGCGGGCTGAACAAGCTGCTCCCATTTCTGGACACGACTGTTCGTGCCGTCCTTTTTTGCGACAGAAGTGTGCGGGTATGGGGCAGGCATGCCAGATCTGGCTGTGGACAGTCGCGGTTACGGGCGGTCCAGTTCAGGTCCCAGCTGCGCGGTCAGCCATGTCTTGAATGTCAGCATGGACGGGCTGGAATGGATATGGGGCGTGCTGAACCAGTAGCCGAAATCGCTCCGGTAACCGAGGCCGGCCGGATTGATGAGCCTGCCGGTAGCAATCTCGTCGAGGATCAGGCCGCGTGGGATCAGTGCCAAGCCCTGGCCGGCAAGTGCGGCGCGGATCACCATCGTGTAATAGCCGAAGCGGGTAATGTGGCGAACAGTGGCCCCGTCGCGGTTGTGATGAGCTACAAAATGTTGCCAGTGAAACGGCGTCTGGGGATGTTCGAGCATCACGTGTTCGGCAAGGTCGTCGATGTCACAAGGCGTTCCGGCCTTGGCGAAATAGTTCGGTGCGCTCACCAGAAGCACGTCCTGACCGAAGAGATAGGTGCTGTTGTCTCGGTGTTGTGGCGTCGCCGCAAACTCGAAAATGCCGTCCGGGACTTCAGACTGCGACGGCGAGATGAAGGTCGTGAACTGCACCTCGATATCGGGATGCTGTTCCGCAAACAGATGAAACTTCGGCAACAGCCAGCGATCGCCGAAAATCGGCAGGACCTGCAGGCGCAGCACGCCGGGGCCGGGTTTCAGCCGGGCCACCAGAAGCGCGGCGTCTTCCATTGCTTTCAGTGCCGTGCGCGCGTGGTCGATATAGATGCGGCCGGCCTCGGTCGCCACCATGCCGCGCGGCGTGCGCAGGAAGGCGGGGCTGCCGATCAGTTCCTCAAGTGCCAGCAGCTGCTTGCTCACAGCACTCTGGGAGAGCGCCGTCGTTTCCGCGGCAGCACTCGTCGATCCGCGTTCGGCCACCGCCAGCAGAACCTGAAGCGATGCGGTGGACGGCAGGCGCCTGCGACGTTGCTCCATCAGGGTCTCGCTGTTTTGTCGGGATGCGTTCGATCCATTATCGCCAGCGCGCCGTTTTGCGCTAGTCGTTTTTGTCATAGGGCCAAGGAAATAAGTTCGCTTGCCCATTCGTGGTGCACATGGGATCCCTGCCCATTATCTGAACAGAAGGGTTTGCTCATGTCGGCATCCGCACAGCTCTGGGGTGGACGTTTCAAGTCCGGCCCTTCCGAAGCTCTGGCCAATCTTTCACGGGCACCTGCCTCCTATTTCCGTCTCTATCGCGAAGACATCGCCGGCTCCCGGGCGCATGCGTCCGAGCTGAAGCGCGCCGGCGTGCTGGATGCCGCCGAGTTTTCGGCCATCCGCTCGACGCTCGACACGATCGAGGCCGATGTCGCGGCAGGCCGCGAAACGCCTGTAGCCGGCGATGAGGATGTGCATACGTTTCTCGAGCGGCTGCTGATGGCCCGTCTCGGCGCTCTCGGCGGCAAGCTGCGCGCCGGTCGGTCGCGCAACGACCAGACCGCCAACAACACCCGTCTCTATCTCCGCCGCATGGCGCGTGAGCTCTCCGCCGGCCTGATCGACGTCGAGGACGCGATCCGCGAGCAGGCGGCACAGCATGTGGAAACGGTCATGCCCGGTTTCACGCATCTGCAGCCGGCGCAGCCCGTCGTGCTTGGTCATCACCTGATGGCGCATGCGCAGTCGCTGCTGCGCGATCTCGAACGCTTTGGAGATTTCGATCGCCGCTTCGACCGGTCGCCGCTTGGTGCGGCAGCGCTTGCCGGTTCCGGCATCGTCAACCGGCCGGACCTGTCGGCACTTGAGCTCGGGTATTCGGCAGCTGCGGAAAACTCGATCGACTCGGTCGCCTCGCGCGATATCGTTGCCGAATTCCTGTTCATCGCCTCGCTGATCGGCGTCAACCTGTCGCGTCTGGCCGAAGAGATCTGCATCTGGAGCTCCAAGCAGTTCTCCTGGGTGCGCCTGCATGACAGCTATTCCACCGGCTCGTCGATCATGCCGCAGAAGAAGAACCCTGATATCGCCGAG
Organism: Neorhizobium sp. DAR64872/K0K18; assembly: GCF_050500175.1. Taxonomy (NCBI): domain Bacteria; kingdom Pseudomonadati; phylum Pseudomonadota; class Alphaproteobacteria; order Hyphomicrobiales; family Rhizobiaceae; genus Neorhizobium; species Neorhizobium sp. DAR64872/K0K18. Next base: position 3,027,572 of record NZ_CP191446.1, on the reverse strand, counting down.
CTGACGCGCGGCATGTCCGGCACGCTGATCGGCAATGTCACCGGCTTCCTGGCCACCATGAAGGCGATGCCGCTCGCCTATAACCGCGATCTTGCCGAGGACAAGAAGGTCCTGTTCGAGACGATCGATACGCTGCAGCTCATCCTTCCCGCCTTTGCCGGCATGGTCGCGACGCTTGAGTTCGACGTCGAGAAGCTCAGGGCAGAAGCGCCGCGCGGCTTTACGCTCGCAACGGAAGTGGCCGACTGGCTGGTCAGCCAGAACGTCACCTTTGCCGAAGCCCACGAAATCACCGGCGCTGTGGTGCGCTACTGCGAAGAGCGCGGCCATGATCTTGAAGGGCTGACCGTCGAAGATCTGCCGAAGATCGATCCGCGCCTCGGCCCCGGCCTGCTTGAGGCGATCACGCTCGAACATGCGCTTGCCAGCCGCACCGGTTACGGCTGCACGGCACCCGCTGCGGTGCGCGACCAGATCCGCCGGTTCGAGGTAGCAATCGACGCCCGCCGTCAGTTCGCGCTGGAAGAGATCGGCGCAAAGACGGCTGTTGCCGCAAACTCTGCGGAGGCTGGCACACGATGAGCGCACCCACGACCGTTGCTGTAGACGACAGCGCAAAATACGAGGTCGCCCATCTGAAGCTGGTGCCGAAGCGGCATATCGGCCGCAATGTGGCCGCCGGCATCGTCATTCTGCTGATGGCAGCGCTTATCCGCGCCTTCAGCGTCGGCCAGATCGAATGGTCTTATGTGCGCGACTTCCTGTTTGCGCCCGTCATTCTGCAGGGCCTCGTCAACACGCTGGTCATGACGGTTGCTGCCATGGCGATCGGCATCGTGCTCGGCGTCGTCATCGCCATCATGCGCATCTCCGGCAACCCGGTTCTGTCGTGGATCGCGATCGGCTATCTTTGGATCTTCCGCGGCGCGCCGGCACTGCTGCAGCTGATGCTGTGGTTCAATCTGGCGCTGATCTTTCCGACGCTCGGCATTCCCGGCCTGTTCGAATTCCGCACCGTCGATATCATGACGCCGTTTGTGGCGGCGATGCTCGGTCTCGGTATCCAGCAGGGCGCCTACACGTCGGAAGTGGTGCGAAGCGGTCTTCTGTCGGTCGATAGCGGCCAGTACGAGGCAGCCCGCACGATCGGCATGACGCAGATGAAGATGCTGCGCCGCATCGTTCTGCCGCAGGCCATGCGCGTCATGGTGCCGCCTGTCGGTAACGAAGTGATCGGCATGGTCAAGCTCACCTCGCTTGCCAGCGTCATCCAGTTTTCCGAAATCCTGCACAATGCGCAGGTCATCTACTACGCCAACACCCGCGTTCTCGAACTGCTGCTGGTGGCAAGCTTCTGGTATCTCGTCGTGGTGTCCGTTCTGTCCGTCATCCAGCAGCGCATCGAGCGCTATTATGGCCGCGGATCGAAATCTATCAGAGCATCGATGTGAGGTTGGACATGACGAAAGATATTCTGGTCAAGGCAATCGACGTCACCAAGAGCTTCGATGCGTTCAAGGCGCTCGACAAGGTGAGCCTCGAAGTCCGGCGCGGCGAAGTCGCGTGCATCGTCGGCCCGTCCGGCTCCGGCAAGAGCACGTTCCTGCGCTGCATCAACCTTCTGGAGCGGATGGACGAAGGTGCGATCTGGGTCAATGACGAGCTGATGGGCTATCGCCGCGAAGGCGACAACCTGCATGAACTGGCGGACAAGGAAATTTCCCGCCAGCGTCGCCGCATCGGCATGGTGTTCCAGCGCTTCAACCTGTTTCCGCATCAGACGGCTGTCGAAAACGTCATGGAAGGACCGGTCCAGGTTCTCGGCCAGCCGGCTGCCAAGGCGCGCGAAGATGCGCTCGCGCTTCTCGCCCGCGTCGGCCTGTCCGACAAGGCGAACCATTACCCTTCGGAACTCTCCGGCGGCCAGCAGCAGCGCGTCGCGATCGCCCGTGCCATGGGCATGCAACCAGACCTCATCCTGTTTGACGAGCCGACGTCGGCGCTCGATCCGGAGCTCGTGTCTGAGGTGCTCGATGTGATGAAGGATCTGGCCGCGTCCGGCATGACGATGATCGTCGTCACCCACGAAATGGGTTTTGCACGCAACGTTGCGAACACCGTCACGTTCATGGAAGCGGGCAAGGTCGTCGAAACCGGCCCCGCTTCGGAAGTGTTGTCGGCGCCGAAAAGCGCGCGCACCGCGGAATTCATCCGGGCAGTCCATAATTGACCGCCTTCACGTTCAACCAGTCGACCAAAAACAAGAGAACAGGGGATATCATGACCAAGACATTCGCAATCGTCGCCCTCGCAGCCGTTGCTGCGGCCAGCTCGGTTTCAGCTCAGGCCCTGCCGGAGCGTATCAATACCGCCGGCAAGATCGTCGTTGCCAACACGCCGAACTATCCGCCGATGGAATACAAGGACCCGGCCACCAACACGCTGATGGGCCTCGATATCGATCTCGGCCTGGCGCTTGCCAAGCAGCTCGGCGTGACTGTCGAATGGTCGGATATCGGCTTTGAACAGATGGTCCCTTCGGTTGCCACCGGCCGCGTCGACATCATCCATTCGGGCATGAGCGACCTGCCGAAGCGTCGCGACGCTCTCGATTTCGTCGATTACATGAAGTCCGGCGCCCAGTTCTATACGACGGCGGCCCGCAAGGACGAACTGAAGTCCGAAACCGATCTCTGCGGCAAGAATGTCGGCATGAGCCGCCGCACCTCGTTCCCGGACGAGACGGCAAAGTGGAGCGCTGCCAACTGCGAAGCCAAGGGTCTGCCGGCCGTCAAGGTCGTCGGAACCGAAGGTTCGGCCGATGCCCGCACCCAGCTGAAGCAGGGCCGCGTCGATGCCGCCGTGCAGGGTTCGGAAACCGTTCCCTACCTGATGACGCTCGAAAAGGGTGCTTACGTGTCGATCGGCGCGCCGTTCACCGCCATCTACCAGGGCATCGGTTTCTCCAAGAAGGATACCGAACTGCGCGACGCCTATATCGGCGCGATGAAGGCCCTGATGGCCAGCGGCGAATACAAGACGATCCTTGCCAAGTGGAACCTGGAATCGGCTGCCCTCGACAGCATCTACGTCAACAGCGAAGCCCAGAAGTAAGCTCTCACGTCTCGCAGAACGGATGCCTCCGGCCTGATCTCCTTCAGGCCGGACGGTCGGCGGACCAGTCCGTTTTGCATCGGAAGCCGGGCTATCTGTTCAGCGGTGGCCCGGCTTTGCATTCTTCCTGACCGGAGGTTTTATAATGCCCTTCGACCTTTCTCCCCGTCCGCTCAATCCGGCGCCTGCCACACCCGAGATGGTCTGGCCGAACGGCGCGAAAAGCGCTCTCTTCATCGGCTTCGACGTGGATGCGGAAACCGCCTGGATCGGCAACAATCCGTCCAATGTCGATCGCATGGTCACCACCTCGCATGGCGGCTACGACGCCCGCGTCGGCATTTCGAAGATCGTGTCGTTGATGGATGAACTGGCGCTGCCGGCGACGTTCTTCATTCCCGGTTGGACGGCATTGGCGCATCCGGCCCAGTGCGAAGCGATCCTCAAGGCCGGCCACGAGATCGGCCATCACGGCTATCTCCACAAGCTGCCCGACCGCGACAAGCTGGACGAGGCCTACGAGGAAATCGATCGCGGCTATGATGCGTTGCACCAGGTGCTTGGTGTACGGCCGATCGGCTACCGTGCACCATCGGGTGAGAATTTCCCGGAACTGCTCGCCTATCTCTCGAAATCCGGCATGCGCTATTCCAGCTCCTTCCGCGACGACATCCTGCCTTATCGGCATGCGGATCATGGCGGCTTGCGCGGCCTCATTGAGATTCCGGTCAATTTCGCCTTCGACGACTGGAATTTCGGCATGACGAGCCGCACCAGTTCACGGCCGATCTTCGGACGCGACGCGGTGCTGCAGCTGTGGATTGACGAATTCGAGGCGACACATGCTTGGGGCGGCGTCACGACGCTGGTCCTCCATCCGCAGGTTTCGGGACGGCCGATGCGCTGGCATCTGCTGCGCGATTTCCTCATGCATGTGCAAAGCAGAACCGATGTCTGGATTGCCACCGGCGCCGAGATATCGGACCATTTCGACGCGCTGGAAGCGGCCCGCGCAGAGCTTTAAGAAAGACCTGGAGAAACCGACATGACGTTCGACACGAAAAAGCTGGAAGAGCTTCGAGCAAAATACGGCGAAGGCCACGGCGGCAGCATCCATGATCCGGAATTTCGCGCCGTTGCGGACCGGATCTTTTCCGCAAGCGGCACGCGCTCGGCGCCCTATGCGGGCGTGCCGACGCTTCTCGATGCGCCGCTCGTCCACATCGATGCGGACAAGCCGGATTTCGGCGATCTTCAGGTGGCGCTGATCGGCGTGCCGATGGATCTCGGCGTCACCAACCGTCCGGGCTCCCGCTTTGGGCCGCGGGCGCTGCGGACGATCGAGCGCGTCGGTCCCTATAACCATGTCCTGAAGACTGCTCCGACCTTCGAGATGAAGGTGGCCGATATCGGCGACGTGCCGTTTCGCAGCCGTTACCGGCTGGAGATGAGCCATGACGATATCGAGGCGCATTTCAACAAGGTCGTCGATGCGGGCGTCATCCCGTTGTCGGTCGGCGGCGATCATTCGATCACGCATCCGATCCTCAAGGCGGTCGGCCGCGACCGACCGGTCGGGATGATCCATATCGACGCGCACTGCGATACGGGCGGCGCCTACGACCTCACCAAGTTCCACCATGGCGGCCCGTTCCGCAATGCGGTTCTCGACGGCGTGCTCGATCCGACACGGGTGATCCAGATCGGCATTCGCGGTGCAGCCGAGTATCTCTGGGAGTTCTCCTTCGAAAGCGGCATGACCGTCATTCATGCCGAAGAGATCGGCAAGATGGGCATCGACGCCGTCATCGCCAAAGCGCGCGAGATCGTCGGCGATGGCCCGACCTATCTCTCCTTCGATATCGACAGCCTCGATCCGGCCTATGCGCCGGGCACCGGCACGCCTGAAATCGGCGGGCTGACGAGCCGCCAGGCGCTCGATATTCTGCACGGGCTCAAAGGTCTGAATTTCGTCGGCGGCGACGTCGTCGAAGTGGCGCCGCAATACGATACGACCACCAACACGGCCCATGCGGGCGCTCAGATGCTGTTCGAAATCCTCAGCCTGATCCGTTTCAGCCCGGCACTTAAGGGCTGACCCCTCACGCCTTCTGACAGTAATGCGCCGTCGGTGCATTACTGTCAGGCTCGGCTTCGCCTGGCTGTGGCGACACGATCGGCTTGAACAGGCTCCGGTCGGGCTTGAGATCAAGAAGTGGCGTGCCATCGAGGCAATCCATGCCGCGCACCAGAAGCACATTGCCCTCGACGCCTTCAAGAACCACGATCGACGTCCCGATCGGGTTCGGCCGGACAGGAGAGCGCAGAGAGAAGGTGCCGTGCACCTTGCCGCTGCTGGCGGGGCTCTGCAGAACCAGATCGCGGCGCGCCTGATGCAGCCAGTAGAGGATTTCCAGCCTCTCAAATGTCTCGACGCCCTTCAGGGCCGCAACCCAGGGCTCGAATATCTCGATCCGGCAGATCGGTCCGCTATGGCTGCCCTGACGCGGCGTCTCGCTGCGTGCGGTCCAGGGGGTCGAAATGCGTCCGATGAAGATCAGCCCCGCATCGTTCGCCTCCGGCGGCGTCACCTGAACCTCGTTCTCGCGGATGCCGTTATCATGCGCCATGTCGTTCTCCGATCAACCGGTCCTGCGTCACGTTTCGCGAAGCAGCCAGATCTCCCCAGCATGGCTGAAATACTGCTGTTTCGCAAAATGTGAAGCTGCGCGGAACAGTTTCCCGCTTTTCGGATTTTTTATTGCGAATAATTTGCAACTACGATTTTTATGTGCGAATGAATTGCAATTGCAACAACGAGAGCACGATCGACGATGGATATCCGATCCCGAATGAATTCCAGCGGCTGGCTCAAAAGCGGCGGTGATGCCTCGCTGATGGATGTTCATCGCTCGATCCCGGTGCGCGGCCAGGGATCGAAGCTCCGGCGGGCGTTCGCGTTCTTCGGTCCCGGTTATCTCGTTGCGGTCGGCTATATGGATCCGGGCAACTGGGCGACGTCGCTCGCCGGCGGTTCGCAGTTCGGCTATCTGCTTCTGTCAGTCGCACTCCTGTCGAACATCATGGCGATCGTGCTGCAATCGCTCTGCGCCCGGCTGGCGGTCGCCTCCGGCCGAGACCTCGCACAGGCCTGTCGCGACGCCTTCCCGCGTCCCGTCGCCTACATGCTCTGGCTGTTTGCCGAAATCGCCATCATCGCCACCGATATCGCCGAGGTGATCGGCACCGCGATCGGTCTCAACCTGATCTTCGGCATTCCGCTGGAAATCGGTGTTCTCATCACCGCGCTCGATGTCTTCCTCATTCTCTACCTGCAGAAGCTCGGATTCCGGTTCCTGGAAGCCTTCGTCATCGGTTTGCTGGGCGTCATTACCGCTTGTTTTGCCATCCAGATCGCCATGGCGGACCCGAACTGGGGCGAGGTCATTCGTGGCTTTGCGCCGACCACCGAGATCGTCACCAATCCCAACATGCTCTATCTGGCGCTGGGTATTCTCGGCGCCACCGTCATGCCGCATAACCTTTATCTGCATTCCGGCATCGTCCAGACCCGTAATTACGGGGACAGCGTCGAGGAGAAGCGGGAGGCGATCAAGTTCGCGACGATCGACAGCACCGTCGCCCTCATGTTTGCGCTGCTGATCAACGCATCGATCCTCATTCTGGCGGCCGCCGCTTTTCATGCCAACGGCCATACGGCGGTGGCGGAACTCGGCGACGCGCACAATCTTCTCTCACCGGTTCTCGGCTATGCCATCGCGCCGACGCTGTTCGGGATCGCACTCCTCTGCTGCGGCCTGAATTCCACGGTGACAGCGACCTTGGCGGGCCAGATCGTCATGGAAGGGTTCCTGCATATCCGGCTGGCAGCCTGGGTGCGGCGGCTGATCACCCGCGGCATCGCCATCATTCCGGCGGCAGCGGTCACCATACTCTATGGCGATGGCGGCACGGCGGAGCTTCTGATCCTGACGCAGGTCGTGCTCAGTCTGCAGCTCTCCTTCGCGGTCTTTCCGCTGGTGATGTTCACGTCCGACAAGCGCAAAATGGGCGTGTTCGTTGCACCTCTCTGGCTGCGCGCCTTTGCCTGGCTGATCGCCATCGTCATCGGCGCCCTCAACATCAAGCTGCTGGTGGATTTCGTCCTGTAACCGGAAAAGCCATCGAGCCCAGAATGTGTTCGGCCGTGCGAGCGATCGTCTCGGCGGCCGCTCCCTTTTTCCACGCAAGCGACAGATGCATGTCGTAGGCCTCGGGAAGCGCGATCGCCGCCATCCGCTCGTCCGGCTGCGGAATGGCCCAGAGCGGCAGAAGCGCGATATAGCCGTGATCGCTGACCAGATTTGCGATGACGGGAATGGAATCGATTTCGACGAAGGTCAGTGCCGCCCGTTCGTCCGTGGTCAGGATGTCCTCGGTCAGCGTTCCGAATTTCTGCCGCAACCCGCTTTTGAGGCTCGGAAGCGCGATCGGATGACGCAACAGCAATTGCCGCAGGTCGCCACGATGGTCAGCGATCACGTCGGCTGCTCCCACCATGGCAAGTCCGCTGCGTGAGATCACCCGGTGCTCGACGCCGGGCGGCATGTCGAGCGTGTCGACCAGCACGAGATCATACGTCCGGTCGGTGATACCAGACAGCAGCTCCTCGGCATTGGTGCTGGAGATATAGAGCGGCCGTCGCGGCATGTGCTTCGGCCAGTCGGCGGCGAGCTTTGCGAGGATCCGGGCAATTAGGCTTTCGCGTCCGAGCGGCGTCACCGAGCCGACGCGGGTCGTCGATGCGGCACGCCGGAAACGGTCGCCGGCATGGTCAGAAATTTTCAGCCAGATCGCTTCGAGCTCTTCTCCGAGAGCGATCACCCGTTGCCCGCTCGCATTGGGAACGGCGCCGGCGGCCGCCCGGTCGAGAAGGGGAAGGCCGAGATCGCGCTCCAGACTGCGGATCTGCCGCGTCAGCTGCGGCTGGCCGATGCCGATCTCCTGCGCCGCCCGCCTTATGCTGCCGCTGCGGCCGACCACGAGGAAACGCTGCAGCGCCAGAAGCGGTACGGAAAGCCGGGCTCCGTCTTCGGGCGAGCCGTCCTTGTCGCCGAGACCCGAGAGCTCGCCGACCAGCATGGCAGCTCGCTGCAGATCGCGACCGATCCTGACGCCCTCAAGCGTTGGCTGGATGCGGTTGCCGGATGTCGTCGTCAGCGGTGTGGCGATATGAAACTGCAACCGTGCCAGCGCGGCAGAGACGCTCGAGACAGGCCGATCCAGCACCTTCGCCGTTTCACGGATGCCGCCCAAGGCGAGCACATGATGGGCGATCAGCAGCGAGGCAAGGTCCATGGCGGCTTCCGGGTGAGCATATAAGAGGATGACAGCAATGATATCGTGCGTTCACGATATGGGATATCCCTCTGCCCATCAAATTCTCCTAGTCTGCCCTCCCAAGCGGTTCCGATCGAACGCGCGCCTCAAGGCTCAAGGGCTCAAGGCTTCAAGGCTTCAAGGAGACAGGCCGATGTCGGATTTCGATCTTGTTCTGAAAGGCACGCTGGTCCTTGCCGACCGCATCGTTCCCCAAGGTTATGTGGCAGTCCGCGACGGTCTGGTTGCGGCTGTTGGTCAGGGCCAGATGCCGTCCGCCCGCGAAAGCCACGATCTCGGCGCATCGCTGATCCTTCCGGGTGCTGTGGATGCGCAGGTGCATTCGCTTTCCCAGAAGAACCAGGAGGATTTCATCTGGTCGACCCGCTCGGCAGCTGCCGGTGGCGTCACCACCATTGTCGACATGCCCTATGACGAGGGCAATCTGGTCTGCTCGGCGGATGCGGTGCGAAGCAAAGTTGCTCATGCGGAAAGCCAAGCGCGGGTCGATTTTGCGCTTTATGGCACCGTCGATCCGCAGGAAGGCGCGGTGCGCATCCGCGAACAGGTGGATGCCGGTGTCGCGGCCTTCAAGTTCTCCACCTTCGGGACAGACCCGAAGCGCTTTCCGCGCATCTTCGCGCCGCTGATGGCCGAGTGCTTTGCTGCGATCGCGCCAACCGGCCTGACGGCCGGCGTCCACAACGAGAACGACGAATATGTCCGCTGGGCGATGGCTGAGGTGAAGGCCTCCGGCATTACCGATTACCGTGCCCACGAAATGTCGCGTCCTCCACTGACCGAGCTTCTGGCGATGACCGAGATCTACGAGATCGGTGCGGCCACCGGCTGTCCGGCCCATGTGGTGCATTGCTCGCTTGGTCGCGGTTACGAGATTGCCGCCGGTTACCGCGCGCAAGGGCATCGCGCCACGGTCGAATGCCTGATCCACTACCTGACGCTCGACCAGGAAACCGATGCGAGAAGGCTCGGCGGCAAGTCGAAATGCAATCCGCCGATCCGGCCGCGGGCGGAGGTGGAAAAGCTCTGGCGGCATCTGGCGGCCGGCAATGTCACGCTTCTCTCCACCGATCACGTCAGCTGGTCGCTCGACCGCAAGACCAATCCGGATATGCTTGCCAATGCCTCCGGCCTGCCGGGTCTCGAAGCGATGGTGCCGCTGTTTATCAAGGGTGCGCTGGAGCGCGGTGTGCCGCTCACCTGGGCCGCGAGGCTGATGGCGCTCAATCCCGCCCGGCATTTCCGGATCGATCACGTCAAGGGCGCGCTTGAAGTCGGCAAACACGCGGATATCGCGGTGCTGACGGCGGAAGAGCATGTGTTCGACGCGTCGAAGACCGGCAACAACGTCGTTGGATGGTCGCCCTATGACGGAATGACCTTGCCCTACAAGGTGGCCGGAACCTATCTTCGCGGCACACTCGCCTATGACGGATCGACGGTGCTGGCGCAGCCCGGCACCGGCCGGTTCGTGCGGCCCCCGGCCAACCTTTCACTTCAGGATTTTTGATCGCATGACCTCCAATCTCGCCGTCAACGCCGACCGGATCGCTGCCGATATCGAAGCGCTGGCTGATATCACCGAGCCAGACCAGCCCTGGACGCGGCGTGCCTTCACGCCGATGTTTCTCAAAGGCCGCGCCTATGTCGAGAAGATCTTTCGCGAGGCCGGGCTCGAAACCCACATCGATGCCGCCGGCAACCTGACCGGGCGGCGCAAGGGAACGGTGGAGGGCAAGGGCACGATCATGCTCGGCTCGCATACGGATACGGTGCCGAACGGCGGCCGGTTCGATGGCATCGCCGGGGTGATTGCTGGTCTCGAAGTGGCGCGCTCGCTTGCCGACGCCGGCATCAAGCTCGAACACGATCTGGAAATCGTCGATTTTCTGGCCGAGGAAGTGTCGATCTTCGGTGTGTCCTGCATCGGCAGCCGCGGCCTGACCGGCGTTCGCCCGCCCGAATGGCTGGAGCGCAGCACCGATGGTGTCACGCTGGCAGACGGCATCCGTCAGGTCGGCGGAGATCCCGACACCGTCTTCACGCGCACCGATATCAAAGTCTTCCTCGAACTGCATATCGAGCAGGGCACGGTGCTGGAGCGCGAAAACGTCGATATCGGCATCGTCGGCGCCATCACCGGCATCTCGCGGTTCGAGATCCTTGTCGAGGGCCGCGCCGATCATGCCGGTACCACGCCGATGAATGCCCGTTACGATGCGCTAGGGGCCGCATCGATCATCGTGCTCGGCATCGAGGAGATCGCCCGGGAGCTTGCGTCGGGTCAGAGCTATTTCGCTGGCACGGTCGGCGAGTTCTCGATGGAGCCGAACGCCGCCAACGTCATCCCCTCGCATGTGCGCATGCTGATCGATGCGCGTGCCGTCGATAATGCCGTGATGGACGAATTCGTCGCTTCCGTCACCGCGCTTTGTGCACAGACCGCGAGTGAGCGTAGCGTAACCATCGCCGACCCGCGCCGGGTCTCGCACGCGGCGCCGACGCCGATGTCGGACATGGTGACCGGCGTGCTTGCCGAAAGTGCGCAGCGGATCGGCGCGACCAGCCGACCGATGGTGTCGGGCGCCGGTCACGATGCGGCCTTTCTCTCAAAGGTGGCGCCGGCTGCGATGATCTTTATCGCCAGCAAGGATGGCCGCAGTCACGCGGCGGAAGAATGGTCTGACAACGACGATATCGCGCTCGGCGCTGCCGTTCTCTTTGAAGCGGTGCTGGAACTGGACAAACGATAAAGGGAGCCTGGGATGGGTCGCATACTGACGGAGAAGGATGTCGAGGCCGCGGTGCGCGGCGGCTCGGTCTATGCGGCGGGCGGCGGCGGCTGGTCGGATCATGGACGGATGCTTGGCTATGCCGCCGTCTCGATCGGCCGGCCCGAACTCGTGTCGATCGACGAACTGTCCGACGACGACTGGGTGGCGACGGCTGCCGCGATCGGCGCACCGGCCTCGACCACCGCCTGGGAAATGCAGGGCATCGACTACGTCAAGGCGGTGCAGCTGTTGCAGGATGCGCTCGGCGAAAAGGTCGCGGCCCTGATGATCGGCCAGAACGGCAAGTCCTCGACGCTTAACGGCTGGCTGCCATCGGCCATTCTCGGTACCAAGGTGCTCGACGCTGTTGGAGACGTGCGCGCCCATCCGACCGGCGACATGGGCTCGATCGGCATGGCGAATTCGCCCGAGCAGATGATCCAGACGGCAGTCGGCGGCAACCGGGCGGAAAACCGCTATATCGAACTCGTCGTGCGCGGCGCCACCGCCAAGGTCTCGCCGATCCTGCGCACGGCTTCGGACATGTCCGGCGGCTTCATCGCCTCCTGCCGCAATCCGCTGCGCGCCTCCTATGTACGCAAGAATGCAGCCTTGGGCGGCATCAGCCTGGCGCTGACGCTCGGCGAGGCGATCATCGAAGCCGATGCGAAAGGTGGATCTGCCGTCATCGACGCGATCGTCAGGACCACCGGCGGGACGATCCTGGTAGAGGCCGAGGTAACCGCCAAATCGGTCGTCTATACCAAGGAAGCCTTCGATGTCGGCACGATCACGGTCGGTTCAGGCGACGGGGCGATCACGCTGCATGTCATGAACGAATACATGGCGGTGGACGATGCCGGCGGCAACCGGCTCGCAACCTTCCCTGATATCATCACGACGCTCTCTCCGCAGGGCGAACCGATGAGCGTCGGTCAACTCGAGGTCGGCATGGCGGTGTTTCTGCTGCATGTGCCAAAGACGCTCATTCCGCTGTCGTCCAGCGTCAAGGATCCGTCGGTTTACCCGATCTGCGAGACGGCGCTGGGAATCAGCATTGCGGATTATGCGCTGGGATAGGGCGGAGCAGACCCCGCCCCAAACCCCTCCCCACAAGGGGGAGGGGCTTAACCTGCCGCACTGTCACAGCCTTTTTGGGACGCGACAGTGCCGCAGATTTTCTCCCCCCTTGTGGGGGAGATGGCCGGCAGGCCAGAGGGGGTCTGGCTGCCCCTCACCCTAACCCTCTCCCGCGAGCAGGGAGAGGCGACGTGCCTCGATTCGGGCAGGGAGCGTGCAGCAGGTTTTCTCCCCCCTTGTGGGGGAGATGGCCGGCAGGCCAGAGGGGGTTTTGGCTTGCCCCTCATCCGCCTGCCGGCACCTTCTCCCCGCGCGCGGGGAGAAGGACGCAAGCCGCTCGCTCCCTGCCCGAATCGGGGCACGTCCCCTCTCCCCGTGAGCGGGGAGAGGGTTAGGGTGAGGGGCAGCAACGCGACGAGAGAACAGGTGAGGGGCTAAGTCCCCGACATCAAAGAGGACACGATCCACATGCCAAAGCCCAACCCGCGCCATCCGAACTTCCCGATCCCCGGCGGGCCCGAACTGCGTGCCAAGGGCTGGCGGCAGGAGGCTCTGCTGCGGCTTCTGGAAAACGTGCTGGCAGTGGGCGAGGATCCGGACAATCTGATCGTCTATGCGGCGCTCGGCAAGGCGGCGCGCAATTGGGCGGCGCATGAGGCGATCGTGCGCACACTGAAGACGATGGACGAGGATCAGACGCTGATCATCCAGTCCGGCAAGCCGGTCGGGTTGCTCAAGACCCATGACAAGGCGCCGCTCGTCATCATGGCCAATTGCAACATCGTGGGGCAGTGGGCGAAGGCCGAGTATTTCTACGCGCTGCAGGAAAAGGGTCTGATCTGCTGGGGCGGGCTGACGGCCGGAGCGTGGCAGTATATCGGCAGCCAGGGTGTCATTCAGGGCACCTATGAAATCTTCATGCGGATCGCCGAGAAGCGTTTCGGCGGCTCGCTTGCCGGTCGCTTCATCCTGACGGCAGGTCTCGGCGGCATGGGCGGCGCGCAGCCGCTCGCCGGTCGCATGGCGGGCGCTGCGATCCTGGTGGTGGATATCGATCCGGAACGGGTCGCCAAACGCCGCGAGATCGGTTTTCTCGATGAGGTGGCATCAGATCTCGATACGGCGCTTGCGATGATCGATGCGGCGGTCAGCGAGAAACGTGCCGTCTCGATCGGCCTCGTCGGCAATGCCGCCGACATCTACCCGCAGATTGTCAAGCGCGACATCGTGCCCGATATCGTCTCCGACCAGACCTCGGCGCATGATCTCGTCTACGGCTATGTCCCGAGGGGGATGAGCCTTGAGGAAGTGCGGCGTCTTCGCAAGGAGGGCCAGGGTCAGTTGATGGCAGCGAGCCGCGCCTCGATCGCCGACCATGTCCGCGCCATGCTGAGCCTGCAGGAAAAGGGTGCGGAAGTGTTCGACAACGGCAACCTGATCCGCACCCAGGCGCGCGAAGGCGGCGTTGCCAACGCCTTCGACATTCCGATCTTTACCGAAGCCTATCTGCGGCCGCTCTTCTGCAAGGCGATCGGGCCGTTCCGCTGGATGGCGCTGTCGGGCGAGGAAAGCGATATCGCCCGCATCGACGATCTCGTGCTCGAGCTTTTCCCGGATAATTTCATCGTCACCAACTGGATCCGGCTGGCGCGCGAAAACGTGCCCTTCGAAGGCTTGCCAGCACGCATCGCCTGGCTCGGGCATGGCGAACGCACCAAGCTCGCGTTGGCCGTGAACGCGCTGGTCGCAAGCGGCGAACTTGCCGGGCCGATTGCCTTTTCGCGCGACCATCTCGATGCAGGCGCCATGGCGCATCCCAATATCATGACCGAGAACATGAAGGACGGATCGGACGCGATCGCCGACTGGCCGCTGATCAACGCGATGACGATGTGTGCGTCGATGGCCGATCTCGTCGTCATCCATTCGGGCGGTGGTGGCTATGCGGGTTACATGACATCTGCCGGTGTCACGATCATTGCCGACGGCACGGAAAAAGCCGCCGAACGGCTTGAACATTCGATCACCACCGACACCTCGCTCGGCATTATCCGCTATGCGGATGCCGGCTATGACGAGGCGATCGAGGCTGCCGAAACGGCGGGGCTGAAATTGACCTAGAAGGGGTCTTCGTTAAAGCTTTGGAGGGGTGCGTTAACCTTTTGTTAACCACCCCGGCGCTACATCTAACGTCAACGATTTGTTTACGTAGATGACCAAAGTGCTAACAGACGCTCGCTCAATCCGTATCAAGGGCCGCTCGTTTTTGGCGGTCGTCTTGTCCCCCGATCTGCCGCTCGACAACTGGCTCGCGCGCCTTGACGATCTGGCTGCCCGCTCGGCCGGCTTCTTTCTCGACCGGCCGGTCGTGCTCGATATTTCCGAGGTCTCGATCGACAAGATCGAGCTGAAGGACCTGCTCGAACAGCTGGCCGAACGCAATGTCCGGATCATGGGTATCGAAGGCGCTCGCCCGTCGATGCTTGGCCCCGGCATGCCGCCGGCGATGCGGGGCGGCAAGGCTGCATCCGATTTCGAAGTCCCGGAAAAGTCCGAGGATAAGTCGGCTCAAGAAAGCTCCGGACAAGTTGGCGTTGCTACCAAGCAAGGTGCCAAGCAGCCGGAAACGGATACCGACAGTCAGCTCCGCAACGAGCCGATCAAGGTTGCCGAGGTCCGGCCGGTCATCCAGTCGCTGGTGATCAACGAGCCGGTTCGCTCCGGTCAGTCGGTCATCTTCGCGGAAGGTGACGTGACCGTTATCGGTTCGGTTGCCTCCGGTGCCGAAGTGATTGCTGGCGGTTCGGTGCATGTCTACGGCGCAATACGCGGCCGAGTCATGGCTGGATCATTGGGGAATGCAACGGCGCGGATCTTTTGCCGCAAGCTCGAGGCCGAACTGGTCGCGATCGACGGCATCTACAAGATGGCCGAGGACATGGACGCAAGCCTTCGCGGGCAGCCGGTCCAGCTCTGGCTCGACGGCGACATCATCATGGCAGAAACGCTCAGTTAAGAAATGAAAAAAAGCAAATGATAACGGGCCGGCAGGACACAGGAGAGATTGGTATGGGGAAAGTCATAGTTGTGACTTCGGGCAAGGGAGGGGTCGGCAAGACGACCTCGACCGCGGCCCTCGGCGCGGCGCTCGCCAGCCGCGGCGAAAAGGTCGTCGTCGTCGATTTCGATGTCGGGTTGCGTAACCTCGATCTCGTCATGGGTGCCGAGCGCCGGGTCGTCTACGACCTCGTCAACGTCATCCAGGGCGATGCGAAGCTTCCGCAGGCCCTGATCCGCGACAAGCGCCTCGACAACCTGTTCCTGCTGCCCGCCTCGCAGACACGCGACAAGGATGCCCTGACATCCGAAGGTGTCGAGCGCGTGATGGCCGATCTGAAGCGCTACTTCGACTGGATCATCTGCGACAGCCCTGCCGGCATCGAGCGCGGTGCAACGCTTGCCATGCGCCATGCGGATATGGCCGTCGTGGTCACCAATCCGGAAGTCTCTTCGGTGCGCGACAGCGACCGCATCATCGGTCTTCTCGATTCCAAGACGCTCAAGGCCGAGAACGGTGAGCGGATGGAAAAGTATCTTTTGCTGACCCGCTACGACGTCAACCGTGCCGAGCGTGGCGACATGCTGAAGGTGGACGACGTTCTGGAAATCCTGTCGATCCCGCTGATCGGCATCATTCCGGAAAGCATGGATGTGCTGCGTGCCTCCAACATCGGTGCACCGGTGACGCTGGCCGACGCCAAGAGCGCTCCGGCCCAGGCTTATTTCGATGCCGCGCGGCGTCTCGCCGGCGAGGTCCTGCCAATGACCATCCCGGGCGAAAAGCGCGGTCTCTTCGGCAAGATCTTCGGAAGGAAGGCCGCATGAACATGTTCCGCCTTTTCAACAGGCCGAAATCGGCGCCCGCGGCCCGCGAGCGTCTCCAGGTACTGCTTGCTCATGAACGCATGGTTGTCGGCACCGATCTGGTCGCCGTGCTACGCGAGGAAATTCTGGCCGTCATCGCCAAGCACGTCCAGCTGGACGCCGACCGCGTAACGGTAAAGATGGATCGCGACGAACATTGCACTATCCTGGAGATCGACGTCGAGATCCCGCTCAATGCGAGCGCCCAGGCCGCAGCCTGAACGACCTAACGAGTTAGCCTCCCAAGGCTGGTTTGAAAGGCGGGTATGTCCGGCGGGACATGCCCGCCTTTTGCGTCGTCCCAGCGGACTTCCAGATGGCCGCCGAGCGCCCGGACGCCCTTGTCGATGGCTTTGAAATCCGGGTAGCGGCTCTTGTATCCGCGGGTCTGGAAATACTGGCCGGTGCCGGCCTCTTCATCCATATCGCGCATGATCCACCGGATCGCGTAGCAGCGGCTTCGCAGCTGATCGAGCGCCGGAATGCCTGTCAGCTTGTAGGGCTTCCGGCTGCGGCGAAAACCGTAATAGCGGGCCGCCGCCTGGATCCGGTCCCAGCTGACGCCCGGAAACGCGTCGCAGATCTCTTTCCGGTCTGCGTCGGGATAGAGCCTGCGCAATTTCTGCCGGGCCGACCATCCCCAGGCCTGCCGGCGTGGTGCAAGACCCAGTCTCTGGCAGCGTGTCTGTATGGCCTTTTTCGACCGGGCATGCAGAACCTGGCTTATGGCAAAGTAATCGGGATGAAAGATCCGGCAGATCAGGTCTTCCTCATCCGTCCAGAGCTTGTGTCCGCTGATGGTGAAGCCCGAACGCAGTATCTTCAGTCGTGTCCGCTCGGTGAGAGCTAAATTTTTCGCAAGCTGCGCCAGGTCCATTGCAGGGCCCTCTGACGCCGGCGGCTATGGCTTCTTGACGTTCAGCGCCCGGAATGAGTTGAACGTTCCTCCCTTGTCGGTGAACAGGTCCACAAGCGGCTTCGGCAGACCGTTCAGCTCCCGCAGCTTGAGCGCGAGGAAGGCAAATTCCAGCTTGAGGCGATCGATTTCCTGCGCCCGGGCATCGAGAATGCGTGCCTCGATCTCAGCTTTCTGGCGAAGAAGATCATCCAGTACGGACATGACAACGCTCCAAAATATGACGTTTGAATTTGGCTTTCTTGAAAAATTGCATGCGGGAAAAACCGTGTGCGGTCACACGTTCGGACAAGCTGTCACGGAAATTCGATTTTGCCAATCGCCGTCGCCATTTCCAACGTCACCCGATTCTGATGTCGCTATGCTGGCGCGTGTTTACAGAGGTGCTATACAGGCCAATGATTTAGGTAGGCGTCTCGGGCAGTCGCAAATGCGAGACGTCACGATCGCGGCCAATGACCATGCCTTCGGAGTGCCAGATGAATTTCCATTCGCCCTATAGCCACGGCTTCATTCGCGGCGCCGCCTGCACGCCCGTCTGCGAACTCGGCGACCCGGACTTCAACGCGCGTGCGACGCTGGATCTGGCCCGTGAAGGTCACGCGCGCAGCGTTGCGCTGATGGTGTTTCCGGAACTTGGCATTTCCGGCTATTCGATCGACGACCTGCTCGGCCAGGACGTTCTTCTCGATGCGGTCGAAAGCGCGCTTGCAACGATCGTCGAGGAAAGCAAGGCGCTGCTTCCCGTGCTTCTTGTCGGCGCACCGCTGCGTCACGAAGGACGTCTGTTCAACTGCGCCGTCGTCATCCATGCAGGCCGCATTCTCGGCGTCGTGCCGAAGACCCATATCCCGAATTACCGCGAATTCTACGAGAAGCGCTGGTTCGCATCCGGCCGCAGCGTGCGCGACATGATGATTTCGGTTGCCGGACAATCGGTGCCCTTCGGCATCGATCTGCAGTTTGCCGCTGAAAATATCCGCGATTTCATCTTCCACGTGGAGATCTGCGAAGACGTCTGGCTGCCAGCGCCGCCGAGCGATTTCGGCGCCATGGCCGGTGCTCTGATCCTCACCAACCTGTCGGCCAGCAACATCACCGTCGGCAAGGCGGAGATGCGCAAGCTGCTTTGCGCCACCCAGTCGGCGCGCAACTTTGCCGCCTATCTCTATTCGGCCGCAGGCCCCGGCGAATCCACCACCGATCTCGCCTGGGACGGCCAGGCCTGCATCTACGAACTGGGCGATCTGTTGGGCGAGACCGAGCGGTTTCCGGCCGGCCCGCAGATGTGCGTCGCCGATATCGATGTCGAGCGGCTGCGTCTCGAGAGAATGCGCACCGGCACGTTCAACGATGCCGCAACGCTGCATCTGACGGCAGGCAAGACGTTCCGGCGCGTCCTGTTCGACTTCGAGCGGCCGCAAGAAACGCTTGATCTGGAGCGGGCCATCCAGCGCTATCCGTTCGTGCCATCAGATCCGAAACGGCTCGATCAGGATTGCTACGAGACCTTCAACATCCAGGTCCAGGGCCTGATGAAGCGGTTGAAATCGACCGGCATCAAGCGGCTCTGCATCGGCATCTCAGGCGGCCTCGATTCGACCCATGCGCTGCTGGTCGCAGCCAAGGCCTATGACCAGCTCGGCTGGCCGCGCACCGATATTCTCGGCTTTACCATGCCGGGTTTTGCCACCGGCGACGACACGAAGTCGAATGCCTGGGCGCTGATGCGCGGCATGGGCATTACGGCCGAAGAGGTCGACATCAAGCCTCTCTCGACCCAGCTCCTGCACGATCTCAAACATCCGTTCAGCGGCGGCGAGCCGGTCTATGACGTGACGTTTGAAAATGTGCAGGCGGGTCTGCGCACCGATTTCCTGTTCCGCGCTGCCAACCAGCGCAATGCGCTTGTGCTCGGCACCGGCGACCTGTCGGAGATCGCACTTGGCTGGTCGACCTACGGGGTCGGCGACCAGATGAGCCATTACAACGTCAACGCTTCGGTACCGAAGACGCTGATCCAGCACCTCATCCGCTGGGTCATCGAGGCCGAGAGCTTCGATGACGAAACCAATGCAACGCTGCAGCGCATCCTCAATACGCTGATTTCGCCGGAACTGGTGCCGGCGGGCGCCGATGGCGCCATGCAGAGCACGGAAGACAAGATCGGTCCCTACGATCTGCATGATTTCACGCTCTACTATCTCACCCGTTTCGGCCTGAAGCCGTCGAAGATCGCCTATATGGCGCTGCAGGCCTGGAAGGATGCCGGCGCTGGCGCCTGGCCGTCGCATTTCCCGGAGGAGAAAAAGCGGCAGTTCGATCTGCCCGTCATCAAGCGCTGGATGGAGACGTTCCTATTCCGCTTCTTCACCATCAGCCAGTTCAAACGCTCGGCTTCGCCGAACGGGCCGAAGGTCACGTCGGGCGGTTCGCTCTCGCCGCGCGGCGACTGGCGGGCACCGTCGGATGGCAATGGCCGGATCTGGATCAAAGAGCTCAAGGACAACGTGCCGGACGCATGACGTCCGTGCTCCGCAACACGCAATTGTCAGGCGGGATCGGGAAACCGATCCGCGTCTCGGGGGTTGTTCTTTCCTAGAGGTAACAGGGAAGGAGCTCAATTCATGGAACTCAACCGTCGAACCGTTCTCACCGCAACCGCTTTCACAGCGGCCGCTGCGGTGTTTCCAATTCCCAATATCGCACGGGCCGCCGCGCCGTTTGCACAGCCGAAGCTGCCATTCGGCGAGGGCGATCTGGCGCCGGTCATTTCCGCAAAGACCGTGGGCCTGCACTACGGCAAGCATCACAAGGCCTATTTCGACAAGCTGAACACGCTGTCGACCGGCACCAAATATGCCGACATGGATCTTGAGGCGATCGTTGTGGAATCAGCCAAGTCCGATGCCGATGCGGACAAGAAGATCTTCAACAACGCCGCCCAGGCCTGGAACCATGTGGCCTACTGGGATCAGTTCGTACCCGGTGGCCCGAACCGGCCGCAGGGCGAGGTTGCGACGACGATCAACGAGACGTTCGGCGACTATGATGGCTTCATCAAGCGCGCCGTCGATATCTCGGATACCGTGTTCGGCACCGGCTGGGTGTGGCTCACTCGGGATGACGCCGGCAAGCTGGCGCTGATCGGCTATGAGGACGGCAAGAACCCGATTGCTGTCGGACGTCCCGCCTATCTCGGCATCGATATATGGGAACATGCCTATTACGTCGATTACGAGAACCGAAAGCCGGAGCATATCCGCGCTGTCCTCGACAAGCTCGTGAACTGGCGTTCGGTCGAGGAACGCATGGCAGCCTGAGGCTGCGATGTTCCCTTTAGTCAACAGAGAGAGGAGTGCCCATGGCCCAGGATCCATTTGAACCCGTACCCGGCCCAATCCCGCCAACACCCGCTCCGCCGGTCCCTCCGATCGGTGAGCCGGAGCCCGACAGGTTGCCGGACGAAGATCCGGTGCCGAACCCGGATGAAAACGACGATCCGCCGCAATACGCCTGAGTTAGCGGCTCACCACGATGAACGGACGGCCGGTCAAGGGACCGGTCGTCTTTCTGTCTGCTTCGCCGGAAGGCGCCACAGGCCCGTCCGCTTTCCCCTCACCAGTGCCTGCATCGGCCGCTCCAGCGCTTCATAGGCGAGGACGCCGACCAGCGTGCCGGCGACTACGGCGATCGTGGTTGCCGCGACAGGCGGCAGGGATGCAGACGACAGGATCTTGACGGCGACCGAGACCGCAAACGTATGCCAGATGTAGATTGAGTATGACGCATCGCCGAGATAGGCGAGGGCAGGGATCTTTGGGACCGAGCGGCTCTTTTCAAGGCTGAGCGCGCCGGTCACCAGCATGATCGCAAGCGGTCCACAGGACCACGCATCGAATTCAAGCTTGAAAATCTGGATCGCCGCGAACCCGGCGATCGACAGGCAGATCAGCGCCAGCCCGATCGTGGCCGGCGGGACCGCGCCGCGCTGCCAGAGTTTCGCAAGTGCTGCACCGGCCACGAATTCCAGAATGACCGGGGCCGTGTAGAAGCCAACCGACGGATTTTCGGGCGGCATGACGAGGCCGATTGCGACAAGCGTTCCGAACACCAGCGCCAGCAACGGAAGCCGGGCCGATGGGCGCGCAAACAGGGTGAGCGCAAACACGGCGTAGAAGAAGATCTCGTAGTTCAGCGTCCAGCCCTGCACGAGGACAGGCCAGAGTGCGCCGGTGCTGGGCGAGGCAACGGGCAGGAACAGCAGCGAGCCCAGCACATGCGGCAGGCTCAGCACGAGGTTTGGAAACGCACCGGCGAGGGCGCCGGCGATCATCAGAAGTGTCGCCGCCCAGTAGATCGGCACGATGCGCAGCAGCCGGTTTTTGAAGAACTTGCCGGGACTTGCCGAGCGGGCGTCGCTGATCGCCATCATGATAAAGCCGCTGACGACGAAGAACACGTCGACACCCGCCGCACCGATGGTGAAGTGCAGGCCGCTTTTCTCGCCGGCATGAAACAGCACCACGGCCAGCGCCGCAAAGGCTCTTAGATACTGGATCGAATAGAGAGTAGGCATTGTCTTCACGTCCTTCGACGCCCGTTTGGGCGTGTCAGCCTGCCGGAATGCCCGGTTCGCCATTTTGCCCGCGCTCAGGCCCCGTGGGTGAATTCGGCATGAAACCGTATTGAGGGCGGTCCGCCTTTGCCTTGACCGGTCTTACCGCCAGCGTCAGGCGACCGGCCATGAAGTAGAACAGGAAAGACCCGACCTGGTATGGGTTGAGGATGTCGATCTCCACGAAGGACCGAATCACAAGCAGGGTCGACAGCCCGACAAACAGCAGCGATTCCGGCGTGCGCGAGATGGTCAGCAGCCGTTTCAGATGGCCGGTGAGGCAGGCGATCAGGATGAAGACAAGCAGGCCCGTGCCGATGATTCCAGTCTCCACCATGCTTTCGATATAGGTGTTGTGGAAATGGAATCCGCTGCGGCCGGTAATGAAGAATTCCTGCCAGAGGCGTTCGGCCTCGGAGGCGCCTGGAACCCAGTATCCCTGGTAGCCCATGCCGATGATGGGAGACTGTGCAGCGGCGGCAATGCCCTGCTGCCATAGATAGGTGCGGCCCGTCAGGGTCGAGTCCTTGCCGAACACGCCGAGGATCGCATCCATCGCGCCGAACTGCAGCGCACCGACGATGCCGGCAAGCCCGAACACGAGCGCAATCGCAAAGAAGCCGCGTCGGTGCTTCGGCGAAAAGAACATGAACCCCTGCAGGCCGATGCAGAGCGCCACGACACCGGCCGTGGTGATGACAGAGGTCGCAGACTGCGAGGCGAGGAGGCAATAGGCCGACAGAAGCGCGCTGCCGCCGGCACCGATCATCCAGATGCCGCGCATGCGAAACAGCATCACCGCCGCATAGGAGAAGATCACGCCGAGCGACGCGAAGAAACCCAGCTGATTCTTGGAGGAAAATGCGCCGACGAAGCTGAACGTATTGTCCATCGCGTCCATCAGATAGGTGCCGAACAGGATCGAATAGACGAGCACGATCCCGGTTCCGATCAGGCCGCCGCGCAGCAGCGTCTTTGTGCTGAGCATCCGCATGGCAATCAATGCGCAGACGATATGCGTCAGATACTGGATGGCCGTGCGCAGCGACACGCCAAAGGCTGGCGACCAGAAAGCGGAGATGAAGCAGAAGATGCCGAACGAGAAGATCCAGAGAAACCGGGAATAGCGGCCCAGCACCCGTCGGTAGTCGGTCACGACCGGAAGGAACCATACGCCGTAATAGGCAAGGATCGAGATCTGCCCGAACCTGCTCGAATAGGCAAAGACGAAAAAGGACAGCGCGACAGCAGCAATCCCGTAGATCTCGTTCTTCTCCGGGTCGATCAGGGACGACTTGGCAATCTTCATCCGGTTACCCCTATTGCATCAGCAGTTCGGAGGTCACCTTCACCACATCGCCCGGCATCAGACGGGCATTCTCGTCCACAGCCACTTCCTTGGGGCCGTCGCCTTCGTCGCGCACGACGGTGTATTTGATCGTCGCGGCTGTCTTGCTCGGGTCGAAGCGCAGCGCCTCGGCGGACTGTGCAACTGCCTCCGAGATCAGTTGGCGGCTGGTGGTCAGCTGCAGGCCGAGCTTTTCAAGTTCCGCTTCGGTATCCTGAAGCTCCTTTGCCCGGTCTGCTTCCCAGTCGTTGCGCAGGTTGATCTCGTCCTGGTTCGCCTGGCTGATATCCTGCTTTGCCTTCAAGGTCGACGTGTCGATGTCGAGCAGGGTCGACTGGATGCTGGCCGTGCGCTCCTCGATGGTCAGGAGGCGGCTGCTGGTAGCCAGACCCTGTTCGGTGAGCCGGGACATCTTGTCCCGGTTTTCCGACACGAGATCGAGCTGGCGCTGTTGCGTCTCTGTCTTTTGCGCGAGCGACTTCACTTCGCTTTCGAGAAGGCTGCGCAGCTCGTTGAGGGCCTGCAGCTGCAGCTCATAGCGGTCGCGGCGTGATTTCATCAGCGATGTCTCGCTGGCAATCAGCTGCGCGGCATTGGGCACGTCTTTCAGCTCCGCCGGGATCGGCAGATCGCGCGATCCGGAAACCTCGGCCACAAGCCGTGCCCGACGTGCAATCAGGCGGCCGCGCTGGTTGTCGTAGACGGCAACGTCGCCCTGCGCGTTGATGAAGTCCTTGGCAAAGCGCTGACCCGCGTCGGAACGGCGCAAGCCGCCGGCAAGGCTTACCGCCTTCAGCACCGTCAGGTTCGGGGAATAGGGAAACTCTCCCGGGGTCGTGACGTCGCCTGCGAGATAGACCGGCCGGTACTGGCTGATTTCAACCGAGGCAGAGGGCAGGTTTCGAAGCGCAAACTTGTCGCGCAGCTGCTGGCCGATCAGACCGGCAACTTCGGCGGTCGTCTTTCCGGCTGCGTCGAGATCGCCGATAAACGGAAGCGACAGCGCCCCGGACGGGCCGACCGTGTATTCGCCGCCAACCACGTCCCAGTCGCGCACCGTGCCATCGGCCGGCTGCCATTCGGCCACGCGGATGCGCAGCTTGTCCATGACGCCGAGCTTATAGCCGCCGCTGGCAGGACCGCTTGCGGCAACCGCTGCAGGGGTCTTGGGTGCCGCAGCCTTGCCAGGTGTTGCGGTTTCGGCCTCAGTGGAGGTCTGTTGTGTGGTCTTCGGGGCTTTGTCCTGCGCCAGGACTGGCGCGACTGAACTCAGCAGCAGGGCGCCGGCTGCAAAAAGGAGCGCCGGCGAACCGCTTTTCGAATGATCGTTCTTCAACATCTACGGGTCCTTCAATCGCATTCAAACGCAAATCCGTGGGAGGTCGGCTCGCGCTTGTTTCGACTGTTGAGTTCGTCTGGTGACTTGTTCTTGATTTTTTTTGCGGCCGGTGACCGACCAGGATTTCTCAGGCTATCAAAAGAAACTCAGATCAATAGCTGCCGCGGGCAAAGCAGACCGCAGGGATGGTCTTTGCAATGATGGCGATGTCGCGAACCAGCGACCAGTTCTGGACGTATTGCGTGTCGAAAGCGATGCGCGTCTCGTAGGACACATCGTTGCGACCGCTGATCTGCCACAGGCCTGTGAGGCCAGGACGGGTGCGAAGGTAATAGACGGCAAACGCGTCATAGACTTTCAGTTCCTCGTCCACGACCGGACGCGGTCCAACCACGCTCATTTCGCCACGCACGATGTTGAGCAACTGCGGCAGCTCGTCGAGAGAGAGCTTGCGCAGGACTTTGCCTACAGACGTCACGCGTGGGTCGTCTTTCAGCTTGCGCGTCAGACGCCATTCTTCCGCGGCATGCGGATTGTCACGCAGATAGTTGCGCAGCAATTCGTCGCCGTCGGTCGCCATGGTCCGGAACTTGAGGCATTTGAAAATGCGTCCGTTATGGCCAATACGGCTATGGCCATAAAAGGCCGGGCCCTTATCGGTGAGTTTCACCAGGGCCATGATCATCAGAAATAGCGGGCTGAACAGGATCAGCGCGCATGCAGCTGCGGTCATATCGAAGCTGCGTTTAGCGAGGCCACCGATCGGGAGGGTACCGAAGGCCTGGTCGGAGTCTACAAACGGCGAACTAGCCGAACGTGTCGCTGACTTCATAGAGGGTAACTCCATTTAGGTTTTGCGATAGTCGGTGATGCCTTTCGGCGGGTCTTTTCGTCGACAATTTGATAATAAGTCTGTGTTCGGAATTTGATGCCAGCCAATTTTTTCCGGGAGCGCTGTCCCGATGCGGGTCGACGCGCGCCGAAATCCGATCAACACTCCGATTTTTTTACAATCGATTGAATAGCGACCCCAGGTCTACTGTTCTTTTCTGGCAACTATACCCGGAGTTAGAATAATACCCGTGCCATTAGCGTATTGGGGGGCTTCTGCGCAGGGCCAGTCCAGAGCTAAACCTGTGATTGCTTCTTTGAGCAGGGCCAGGAAGTAGCTTGGGTATAAGACCAAAGGCCTACGCATTTCGCACCGCAATACAATGATGCAGTGCAATATGGCTTCGTCGGGCCTCGTCACCTTTGTAACAAAAGTTGAACGCCGGTGACCCTGAGTCTGCGACATCCAGCAGCGGAATGTTCCAGACGGCGAGCTTCACGTCCAAATTGTGGCGGAAATGCGATTGGGCGCTGTGGTACCAAGGTAAGAATCCATTCACGCTAATCGCAAGGAACTGCCAAGGCGGGGCAGGGAACCGGCAAACCTTACGAAAGTTTCATTAATACTCGGCATAGCAGATGCTGTATTGCTTGCATCCGACTACTGCCGGTCCTATCGTGACGGTGCAGGGAGGAGCCTGCGTCTAGAAGCCAAGAACTATAAGCTGCTCGGGAGGGCGATCATGTATGCGCCGCGCGTATTTATAAGTATCCTTTGCGTCCTGGTCGTTTTCGCGCTCGCGTCCTTTTTCATCAGCGGGTCCGTCTACACAGCATTTATACACACGCTCCTCTGCGCGGTTATTATCCAGGTGGGTTATTTCGTTGGCATCGTTTACCTCGTTCACCGCGA
This sequence comes from Neorhizobium sp. DAR64872/K0K18, assembly GCF_050500175.1. Classification (NCBI taxonomy): domain Bacteria; kingdom Pseudomonadati; phylum Pseudomonadota; class Alphaproteobacteria; order Hyphomicrobiales; family Rhizobiaceae; genus Neorhizobium; species Neorhizobium sp. DAR64872/K0K18. The sequence goes on along the minus strand of NZ_CP191446.1, from coordinate 3,001,315 downwards.
GAAGCTCGCGGGTAGCAGGGGTCGGACAGATACCGCCGTCGCTGCGCGCTCCAGAGAGGTTTCCAACCTTCCGTCCGACGTGACGTCACACCTGCCTGCCCGGGATATCTAGCCGGCGCTCTCAGTCCCATTTCGGTTTTTGTTGCAGTGCTTCCATATGGAGGCCATCTTCCTGCGTTCAGGTGCTCGCACGACGAACGATGGAGACAGTCTCATGGAGAGCGCAACGGCCCACCCCGATGTTCAGACGATTTGCGTCGTCATCGCAGCCAAGAACGCAGCAGACACGATCGCCACCGCCGTCCGGTCCGCCTTGCATGAAGCGCTTGTCAGCGAAGTCGTCGTGGTCGATGACGGCTCGAGCGACGACACGGCCGGCGCTGCCCGCAGTGCGGATGATGGCAGCGGGCGGCTGCAGATCATCTCGCTGGAGAAGAACCAGGGCCCGTCTGCTGCGAGAAACCGGGCGATCGCCGCCTCCAGTGCACCGCTGATCGCCATTCTCGATGCGGACGATTTCTTCTTTCCTGGACGGTTCGAGCCAATGCTGGCGCTCGGCGACTGGGACATGCTGGCCGACAACATCGCCTTCATCTCCGATCCTGCCGCCGCAGTGCCGCCCGAAAAGTTCGAGTCGAGGGCGCGGACGATCTCGCTCATCGAATTCGTCGAGGGCAATATTTCCGAGCGCGGAAAGCCGCGCGGCGAGACAGGGTTTCTGAAGCCGATCATTCGTCGCTCGTTCCTCGATGCCCATCGTCTTCGGTACGACGAGGGCCTGAGGCTTGGCGAGGATTACGATCTCTATCTGCGGGCTCTGGCCAAGGGTGCGCGCTACAAGGTGATCGAGCATTGCGGCTACGGCGCCGTCGTCAGGGCCGATTCGCTCAGCAGCCGCCACCGCACCCATGACCTCAAGACGCTATACGAAGCGGACGAGGCGATCCTGTCGGATCCGCTGCTGCCGACGCAGGCCAGGGCGGTGATTACCCGTCACCGCGACCACATCCGGGAACGCTACGAGCATCGCGCCTTCCTCGATACCAAGTCGAATTCGGGAATTGTCGCGGCCGCTAGCTACATGTTCGGCCGGCCGCAGTTCCTGCCCTATGTCGCGCAGGCGATCCTGCTGGACAAGATGGAGGCAAGACGTGGCGGACCGGTTCCGGTCGCCACGCCGCATGCCATGCGCTATCTGCTTGCCGGGGTTCCGGCCGCAGCGGACCCTGCCGCCGTTCAGAAGTAGTCGCGGCGGATCTCGTCCAGAACAGCGCGAAAACGCTGCTTCTTGTCTTGAAGCATCGCATCCGGGCTGAGCTGTGGCTCGGTCCGGCTGGCCTGCCAGAGCGCCAGGATCGACGGTGCCGCAAGGACCTGCTTCGCCATGCCGCGAAGGCCTGACTGAGCAGGAGCCGCAGGGGCAGCGGTCCGCGTCATTACCGATGCATCTGCGCTTGCAGGTTCGTGATGGGCCGGCTGCTGCTGGCCGCCGCCGCCGTCGAAGCTCATTCCCCAGAACTTGGTTTTCTTGGCCACTGCCTCGGCGCGTGTCGAAACCGGCACGAAGTGCGGATTGTAGGTCGCACCGACGGACTGTGCCCAGTCGTTCCACTTGAAATTGTTGATAGATCTGGATGTGCTCACCGCAATCCACGGCACCCGGAATGCATCGGCCAGGATCGCGCCATGCATGGATTCGGCAACGATCATCTCGGACTGGGCAATCGCCCGGATGACCGATTTCGCCTCGCCGCGCGGGTCGAGCCAAGTCAGTCCGGCGGGCTCGCAGACCGATTGCCACATGCCGAATTCCGCCGATTCCCAATGGGGAACGAAGGTCTTCTTGTGGATCTTTGGCAGGTTCTGGAATTCCGGCATATCGGGGATGAGAGCCGCGGGGTCAGTGATCCCTCTGTCGAGGGGAAGACCGAGCTTCGCCGCCGTCAATGGTCCGCGCACGCAGCGCACGTCCCATTCGGGATCATTGATATCGGGTGCCTCGCCATAGCCATAGCCGCTGCCGATCACCAGTTTTTTCTGCCCGGGCGGAAGCAGGACGGGGTTGAGAACGGTACCGACGCCGACCAGCATCGTATCGGCGTGGACGTCGCGAAAGCCCGGAAGAAGATAATCCCAGAGCCACAGATTGAGGTCGTCGCCGAAATTGCCGTGGTGGGATGCCCAGTAATAAGGTTGCATGCAAGCCTCCTGATGGGAGTGAAGTCTTTGTGAAAGAATGCGAAATTTACGTCGCCGAGCGCTCGCGCGCACCCATACCGAGTTTTCCCGCGCCCAGTTCGAAGGCCGCGCGGATGAGTGCCGGATCGCGCATCACCCACTTGGCCAGAAGGCCGAATTCCGGGCTCTGGCGCCGCTTCATCCGCCCGGCCTGGCTCCACAATGCCTGCCGTCTTGCGGTGTTCTTATAACCTGCAATCGAGGCGACGTCGCCGGGCCTGTTGCTGAAACGCTGTTCCAGCGTATCGAGCGCCACCCACGTGTTGAACTGCTGGCGCAGGAATTCCGGTGACTGGTTGTCGATCGAGTGGAAAATGTTGATACCCATGCCGCGCGCAGCGCCCGGCTCGTCGCAGAGGATCGTCCGCTTCGATTTCAGGATGCAGTCGCAGAAGAACAGCACGTCTTCGGCAGCCAGTCTCAATTCAGGGTCGAAGCGGACAGCCTCGAAGACCGGGCGGGACATCACCATGCAGGTGAGATGCAGGAAACTCCAGTTGCGCAGCATGACGCTTGCCAGGTCCTGAAGCTCGATGATGAGCGGCTTTTCCGATAGCCGTGTGCCGCCTTCGGTCTTCTCCAGCTGCGCCATGCCGAAGTGGTAATAGAACTCTTCGCTCGCCTGCATCGAGGCCCAGTAGCACTCGGCGCCGAAGCGGCTCATGCTCTCGAATGCGTTGGTGAGATGATCCGGAAGCCACACGTCGTCGCTGTCGAGAAGCGCCACAAAACGCGTTTCGGCGGGCACCGCGTCCAGCCCGGTATTGCGCGCCGCCCCCGGCCCGCCATTCTTTTGTTCGATGATTCGGATGCGCTCGAGCCAGGTCGGATCGGCGTCCTGAAGTTCGATTTTTGCGTTATGGGGTGACTCGTCGTCCACGACGATGATATCAAAATCCACGAAGCTCTGGCTGAAAACAGATTGCAGGGCCCGGGTAAGGATACCCGGTTCCCGTTGATAAAATGGAATAATTACGGTGAATGTCGCCATGTTTCTGCCCCTGCTTTTTTCAAGAATTGCAAACCGCTAGCCGCCTGGACGGCTTGGATTGCGGCTTCACGCTGGCTCTCAATCAGTATCCAACAATAGGAATTCAAAGATGGCCCCAACCCAAGGCGTGAAGACGATCACGACAAATGTCGGTTGGAGTGTGCTGTCAAAGACCGCCACATTCGGGCTGAAATTTGTCACTGTACCGATATTGGCAAGACTGTTGACCCCGGAAGATTTCGGAACGGTGGCTGTCGCACTCACCGTCGTACAGTTTTTGGCGATGATCGGTGGTGCCGGTTTGACGTCGGCACTGATCGTCGATCGGGACAGTGGCATGGATACGGTGCACACCGTTTTCTGGGCCAATCTCGCGATGTCTTTGATCATGTCGGTGATCCTTTTCCTCGGCGCAAACGGCATCGGCAGCTGGATGGGTGCGGCCCAGAGCGCCGATCTCCTGCGTATCATGGCCTTTCTCATTCCGCTGCAGCTGACGGCCGATGTCGCCTATTCGCTGCTCGCCCGTGAGATGAATTTCAGCAAGGACGCGATCCTCAGCACCGTATCGGAAACCACGGCGGCGCTGGTCGCCCTGGCGCTCGCCTTCATGGGGTTCGGCATCTGGGCGCTGGTCGTGCAGCTGTTTTCCTCGGCGGTGATCCGACTTGTCGGCCTGTACTCGATCACGCGCTATGTGCCGCGTTTCGTCATTAAGCCGAATCGGATGGGGCCGCTGGTGCGCTATTCTTCAGGGCTGATGGGGTCCGAGATCGCCAATTTCGTGACCTTTCAGGCGCCGATGGTGGTGATCGCGCGGATGCTGACGCTTGCCGATGCGGGCGCCTATTCGGCCGCCAACCGGTTTGCCAGCATTCCGAACCAGGTCGTGCTGTCCGCGGTGATGGGCGTGCTCTTCCCGGCCTTCAGTCTGATGGGCGACGACCGCAAGCGCCGCACCGACGCGCTGATGCTGTCCACCCAGGTGATGACGGTGGTGCTGGCGCCGGCCATGTTCGGGCTGTGGGCAGTGGCGGAACCGGCTATGCTGGTGCTGTTCGGGCCGCAATGGGCCTATGCCTGGCCGGTGCTTGGCCTGCTCGCGCTGTCGAAGGCAATCGTGACGCCCTGCAGCACGTTCATACCCTATCTCAAGGGCACCGGCCAAAGCCGGGTGCTGTTCTGGTCGGCGGTGCTGCGGGCCGTTGCAACGACACTCGCCATCATCCTCGGTGCCACCTATGGCAACCTTGTCGATGCAATGGTGGCGCTCTGCGTCGTCAACGCCATCACTCTGGTCGGTTATTCCTGGGCCGTGTTCCGGGTCGACGGCATTCCGTTCTTTTGGGGTCTGATGACCAGCAGCCGGTCGATGCTCACCTCGCTCGTCATGGGCGTCGGGGTCCGGTTGACCCTTTCCACCTTCGAAGCACAGCTCACCAGTCCCTATCTCCAGCTCCTCGTTGGCGCTGTCGTGGGCGGCGTGCTCTACGGCGCCATGTTCCTCGTGACGGAAAGGGCGCTCGTCAAAAAAATAATCGGCATGGTCAAGCGGCGTCGTGGTGGGTCGGTTGCGGACGCACCTCCTGCATAACGAAGGATGCCCTTGCCTCATCGTTGAGACGCATTTTCGCCTTAATCGCGCCGCAATCGGGCGAGGATGCGAACCGATTTGATTGAGTGTCGTCTGAGGTCGAAGTTATTTTCACGACGAATTGATTTTTTTCTCTGTTGTGCAGTGCAGCATAAGAAATCGGTGATCCCCCCGGAATCCATAGCGTTTCAGCACTCGCGAAAGTAGAACTCGCGAATGGAACGGGTAAGGGGATGCCGCTGCGGGCCGGTCGGATCCCGGCTTTTCGCTGCGCCGCCACATTTTGTGCCAAACTGCACCTGATCCTTGGCACTCGAAAATGCGGGCTCAAAGTCTGCTCTGATTGAAACGGTGGTGACGGGAGGCGCCGCCCAAAAAGGGTAGTTCGTTTGACTGTTGATCAAACCATTTCCTCCCGTATCAATTTGATGCGCATCCTTCTGATCTCGGGCATCGTGTTCGTCCACGTCCCGTTCGATCCGCAGACCAGCCCGTTCCTCGGCCAGAACGGTTTCTTCGATTGGCTCCGCGTGTTTCTTGGCGACAGCCTGTTTCGTATCGGCGTGCCGTGCCTCAGCGCGATTTCCGGCTATCTGCTGTTTCGCCGTGGCTGGGATGCTTTCGACTACGGCAAGGTGATGCAATCCAAGGCGCGGACCGTGCTTGTGCCGTTCCTGTTGTGGAACCTCGGCCTGTTCGCCGTCGTCCTTCTGGTGCAGCGCGCCGGCATGGGCATCGGGTATTTCCCGGACCTGTGGAATGCATCCTCCCGTGAACTGGCGAACTATGCGTTTGCGAGCGAGAATTTTCCCGTCGACATCCCGCTCTATTTCCTGCGTGATCTTGTCGTCTGCATCGCCCTGTCGCCAATCCTTGCCTTCTTCGTGCGCAAGGCTGCGGTGCCGACGTTGGTCATCCTGTTCGTGGTGGCGATCCTGCCGGATCTCACGCTCTTCATCGTTTTGAAGAAGTCGATCCTGTTCTCCTTTACCTTCGGCATCTTCCTCGCATTGAACCGCATCGATCTCTCGGCGCTCGACCGTTTCGCCATTCCTGGAACGGCACTGGTTGTCGCCGCCGCCGTCCTGTTGTCGATCGCGCTTTATCAGACGGGACCGGACTATTCCTGGTCGCTCGAGCTTCTGCGCAACGCGCTGTCGATCATCGGTGCGGGCGGATTCTGGCTGATGTCGGCACTTGCTATCCGCTCGACGCTCGGCAAACGGCTGGCCGCCACCGGCAGCCTCAGCTTCTGGATCTTCTGCGCCCATTACCCGCTGCTCGTGGTGATGTGGATGGTCTGGAACCGCATCGCCGGCGATCAGCTCTACCCGCTGTTCTATGTCGGCGCGATTGCCTCGGCCCTCATCATCCTGGTGATTTCGAATGCGCTGGTGTCGCGCCTTATGCCCGGCCTTTACCAGACGCTGACGGGCAGTCGCGGCCGCAAGGCAAAGCTTGCGCAGACACAGAACTCCAATTCGTCCGGGCATTCCGCGCATGGCCGCGAGCCCGCCCTGACCCACAGAAGAGGTGAAACATGACGGCACCAGCCAGACAGATTCGACCCGCTTTCCGAGCCGCTGCAAGGGCATTCGCCGCGCTGGCAGTGCTCGCCTGCGCTCCAGCTTATGCCCAGGCACCGCCAGCCCCCGAAGCTCCGGCGACCCAAGCGCAGGATCCGGCCGCAAAGCACCGTCCTGATACCAAACCCCATCCGGGCGGCAAGCCGCAGCCGGATGCCAAGGGCACGTCTTTCGTCGAGAATTTTGATCGGCTCGACCGGTCGTTCTGGTTCGTTTCGAACGGCTGGAACAATGGCGCTCATCAGAACTGCACCTGGTCGCAGCGCCAGGTGACGACCGATGGCGGCAATCTGAAGCTCACCTTCGAGGAGCGCCAGAACAAGGACCGCAAAAACGTCTGCGGCGAGATCCAGACCCGCGCCCGCTTCGGTTACGGTACCTATGAGGCGCGCTACAAGTCGGCGACCGGTCCTGGCCTCAACTCAGCCTTCTTCACCTATATCGGCCCGACCGACAAAAAGCCGTGGGACGAGATCGATTTCGAGGTGCTCGGCAAGAATGTCGATCAGGTTCAGCTCAACCAGTATATCAATGGCAAGGGCAAGAACGAGAAGATCGTTCCCGTCGCCGGTGGCGCCGACAAGGGCTTCAACGACTACGCCTTCATCTGGGAGCCGGAGCGGTTGCGCTACTTCCTCAACGGCAAGCTCGTGCAGGAAGTCACCGACCCGTCGAAGATCCCGCAGAACGCCCAGAAGATCTTTCTGAGCCTGTGGGGCAGTGATACGCTGAAATCCTGGATGGGCCCGTTCGCCTATTCCGGCCCCACCACGATGGAAGTCGATCGCATCGCCTATACGGCGCTCGGCGAAGACTGTGCTTTCCCGCAATCCGTGCTCTGCACGCTCGACTGATCTTTCGACAGGGAGTTGAACGACGTGACACTGCAGGTCCTCTATCTGGCCCATGATCTTGCCGACCCGGCCATTCGCCGGCGGGTGCTGACGTTGAAGACCGGCGGCGCCAGCGTCACGGTCGCAGGCTTCAGGCGCGCGGGAAACCTGCTGGGTCAGGAGGAAGGCGTGCGCTCCATCGATCTCGGTTCAACGCAGGACGGACAGTTCAGCCAGCGCATCAAGGCCGTGATTAGTGCCCGGATGCAGTTGCAAAAGAGACTTGCCGGCGTTCCCATGCCGGATGTCATCATTGCCCGCAATCTCGAAATGCTGGTTCTCGCCGATGGCGCCGCGTCGCTGTTCGGCGGCGACGTGCCTGTCGTCTACGAATGTCTCGATATCCACCGGCTGCTTCTCGACGAGGGCGCCAAGGGCCGGGTGCTGCGTGCCGTGCAGCGGCATTTCGCAAAGTCGGCCCGGCTGCTGATCACCAGCTCGCCGGCCTTTGTCGAAAACTTCTTCAAGCCGAAATCCGGGCTCGATCTTCCGGTCCTTCTGCTCGAGAACAAGGTTCTGCAGCTGGGCGAAGCGTCCGTCGCAAAGCCGCAACCGCGTCTGCCCAAGCAGGGTGAGCCCTGGAAGATCGGCTGGTTCGGTGCGATCCGCTGCCGCAAGTCGCTCGATATCCTGACGGCCTTTGCCGAAAAGATGAACGGCGGGGTCGAGGTCATCATCCGGGGACGGCCGGCCTATAGCGAGTTTGCCGATTTCGATGCGCAGGTGAAGAACGCGCCGTTCGTGCGTTTCGAGGGTCCCTACCGCAATCCGGAGGATCTGGCGGAGATCTACAACGAGGTCCAGTTCACCTGGGCGATCGATTTCTTCGAGGAAGGGCTGAACTCCGAGTGGCTTTTGCCGAACCGTCTTTATGAAGGCGGGCTGCATGGCGCGGTTCCCATCGCGCTGTCGCGCACCGAGACCGGCCGCTTTGTGGCTAAGCGCGATATCGGCATTCTTCTCGACAACGCGACGCCGGGGGATCTGGAAACCCTGTTCTCCGGCATGACCGACGCACTCTACTTCGATCGCTTCGCACGGCTTGCGACCCTCGATCGGAGCCAGTGGGTTACCGATGCTGACGATTGCCGCGCGCTGGTCGACAGGCTTGCGGGCCTCAATCGCAATATTTCGCTGGCCGTACCGTCGGTACCGGCCATTTCAACCGTGCAGTCGTGAGGTGAGATAGTCATGCGTGTGCCTTCGAATGCCGATGTTTCCCATGGCGACCTGTCCTTGATCCGGACACTGATCGTCGTCCCGTGCCTTGATGAGGCAAAGACCATCGAGCCGCTTTTACGCAAGCTTGACCAGCAGCGAAGCTCGGCCAGCGACATGATCGTCGTTGCCGATGGCGGCAGCAAGGATGGCACGCAGGAGATCGTCCTTCGCGTCGCGCAGGAACTGCCGAACGTGGCGCTGATGCACAATGCCAAGCGCATCCAGAGTGCGGCGATCAATCTCGCCGTCCAGCGGTTCGGCGCGGAGTTCGAATATCTGATCCGCATCGACGCGCATGGCGATTATCCCGACGATTACTGCCGGACGCTTTTGCAGGAAGCGGTGTCGCTGGAAGCGGATTCGATCGTGGTCGGCATGGAAACGGTGGGCTTTGGCCTGTTCCAGCGGGCAACGGCTGCGGCGCAAAACTCCAAGCTCGGCAATGGCGGCTCCAAGCACCGGGCCGGCGGCGGCGGCGAGTGGGTCGATCACGGCCACCACGCCCTGATGCGCATCTTCGCGTTTCAGGCTGTCGGCGGTTACGACGAGAGCTTCAGCCATAACGAGGATGCGGAACTGGATTTCCGCCTTCGCCAGTCCGGTTTCCGCATCTGGATGACCGGCAAGACTTACATGACCTATTATCCGCGCTCCACCGCCTCGGCGCTGTTCCGGCAGTATCTCGGCTATGGCCGCGGCCGGGCAAAGAACCTTTTGAAGCATCGGTCGATCCCCAAGATCCGCCAGGCCATTCCGTTGGCGGTCGCACCTGTCGTGATCGGCGCCGTGCTTGCCGTCCTCTACTGGTGGGCGGCCATTCCGCTGGTTGTCTGGGCGGTCGCCTGCCTCGGCTACGGCGTCTGGATGGCTGTTGGCCAAAATAACCCGCTCGGTCCGCTTGCCGCGGTGTCGGCGATGATCATGCATTTCGCCTGGTCGGCAGGCTTCTGGCTGGAACTGATCGGCATCAAATCGAGGAGGCGTGCATGATCGTGGCTGGCAGCGGCAAGCTCCGCATCGATATCGGCATCTGCACCTATCGGCGCCCGGAACTGGAGGTCACGTTGCGGTCGCTGTTTGCGCTCGACGTGCCTGAACACACGCAGGTCCGGCTGATCGTCGCCGACAACGACGCGGAGCCGAGTGCGCAAGCGCTGGTGGAGCGGCTGAAAGCCGTCTCGCCCTTCGAGATCGAGTATGTCCATTGCCCGAAATCGAACATCTCGATTGCGCGCAACGCCTGCCTTGCTGCCTGCCAGGCGGATTATCTGGCGTTTATCGACGACGACGAGACGGCCGGTCCTGGATGGCTTGCAGCGCTTGTCGACCGCGCCGAAGCGACGTCGGCCGATGCTATCCTCGGACCCGTGCGCGCCATCTATCCGGACGATGTTCCGGCCTGGATGCGCAGCGGTGATTTCCACTCGACCAATCCCGTCTGGGTCAATGGCCGTATCGTCACCGGCTATACCTGCAACGTGCTTCTCGACATGCGCTCGCCGAAGCTTGCTGCGCGCAAGTTCGCGCTGTCACTCGGCCAGAGCGGTGGCGAGGATACGCATTATTTCACCCAGCTGACCGATGCCGGCGGACAAATCGAGTTTGCCCGTGACGCCCTGCTGGAAGAGCCTGTGCCGCAGAAGCGCGCCAGCTTCTCGTGGCTTGCCAAACGCCGCTTCCGCTCCGGTCAGACCCATGGCCGCATCGTTGCGGCAAAGAGTGCCGGTCTGTCGCGGATCAAGAAGGCCGCAATCGCTGCGGTGAAATTTGGCTATTGCGCCGTGGTGACGGTGGGTGCGGTCGCCGTTCCTGTCACCCGTACACGCTATGCCCTGCGCGCAGCACTTCACGCCGGTTCGGTCATGGGGACGCTCGGCATGCGCGAGATCCGCCAGTACGGCATGGTGGAGGCCACATGACTTCCGTTGTTACCGCACCCGATGTCAGCTTCGTCATCGCCGCCTACAATGCTGAGGAGACGCTGGAAGGCGCGATCGATGGCGCGCTTGCCCAGGTCGACGTGTCCCTGGAAGTGATCGTCGTCGACGACTGCTCCAGCGACGGCACCCGCGAGCTTGCGCTTCGCTGCCGCGATCGCGACGATCGCGTGAAGCTTATCGTCCAGCCCGTCAATGGCGGACCTGCGGCCGCACGCAATGCCGGGTTCGATGCCGCAACCGGCCGCTGGATCGCTGTGCTCGATGCCGACGACACGATCCATCCGCAGCGCCTGAAGCGGATGATCGCACGCGCCGGGGCGATGGATGCACGGATCGTGGTCGACAATATCGACGTCGTCCCGCTCGAAGGTGGCCAGCCGACAGCGATGTTTTCGCGCGCCGATCTTGAAGCGCGAAAGACGCTTGAGCTCGCCGATTTCATCGAATCCAACATCATCTTCGAAAGCACGTTCAATTTCGGCTATATGAAGCCGATCTTCCGCCGCGATTTCCTCAATCAGCACGGCTTGCGCTTTGATGAGAACCTGCGGATCGGCGAGGATTACATCCTGCTGGCGTCCGCGATCGCGAGCGGCGGCGTCTGCGCCATCGAGCCCGAGGCCGGTTACGTCTACCATCTGCGCCACGGTTCGATCTCACGGGTCCTCAAACCCGAACATCTCACGGCGATGCTTGCCGGCGACGAGAAGTTCCTCAAGCGCTTCTCTCTCGAGCCGCGGGCAATGAGCGCACAGCGCCGTCGCACGCAGAGCATTCGCGAAGCGGCTTCCTTCCTCACACTCGTCGACGAGATCAAGAAACGATCTTTCGGCGGGATTCTGAAAACGGCAATCGACAACCCGCGGGCGCTCAAGCACCTGCGTATGCCGATTGCCGTCCGTATGCGCCGGTTCGCAAGAGCTGCCGGCGTTTCTTGACAATCCGATCGACGGGGCGGGGGCGTCCCGGAAAGGACAACGACACTATGGAAATGAGACCTGTTCGCAAGGCGGTCATTCCGGTTGCAGGCAATGGAACACGGTTCCTGCCGGCTACCAAGGCGATGCCAAAGGAAATGCTGACGATCGTCGACAGGCCCGTCGTGCAATATGCGGTCGATGAGGCCATGCAGGCCGGTATCGAGCACATCATCTTCGTGACCAGCCGCAACAAGACTGCGATCGAAGACTATTTCGACAGCAATCCCGAACTGATCGCCAGCCTCACCCGCGCCGGCAAGACTGTTCAGGTGACGCAGCTCGAAAAGATGCTGCCGCTCGCCGGCACCGTCAGCTACACCCGCCAGCAGGTTCCGCTCGGTCTCGGCCACGCCGTCTGGTGCGCCCGCGAACTGGTGGGCAACGAGCCCTTCGCGCTGCTTTTGCCGGATATGGTGTCCTATGGCGCCCGCGGCTGCATGGCAGGCCTCGTCGATCTCTACGAGGAAGTCGGCGGCAACGTCTTTGGCGTCGAGCAGTGCGCGCCCGAGGAGACGTCCAGCTACGGCGTCGTCGCGATCGGGGAAAACAAGCAGCACGGCTTCGAAGTGACCGGCATGGTCGAAAAGCCGGCACCTGCCGATGCACCGTCGAACTATTACCTTAATGGTCGCTATATCCTGCAGCCGCAGATCTTCGAACTGCTGGAAAGCCAGGAACGCGGAGCCGGCAACGAGATCCAGCTGACCGACAGCATGCAGAAACTGCTGCAGAAGCAGCCGTTCCACGCACAGCCCTACACCGGACGGACCTTCGACTGCGGTTCCAAGCGCGGTTTCATCGAAGCCAATGTGGCCTTCGCGATGTTGCGGAGCGATATGGGCGAGGAGATCTATCACTCCGTCAAGGAGCTTCTCGCCAACCACGAAACGAAGGTTAAGGCGGCTTAAGGGCCGCTCCAACGTCGCAGTCAGACCAAAGCCCGAGGAACGGCAGTCCATTTCTGCCGTTCCTCTCGACAATTCCGGAAAGCGGACAAAGCCATGGACCAGGTTAATTATAGGCCGATGAACATCTTCCCGAACGAGCAAAAAGAAACTGACACGTTCATCGACCTCGACAAGCTGTGGTCGGCAGCCATGCGTCGGCTTGGCGTGATCATCATCTGCGTGGTCGCCATGGTCGCGCTTGCGGCAGCCTATCTGTTTACGGCGCAGCCGAAATACACGGCCGCGACGCAGATATTGGTGGACGACAACCTGTCCCGCTATGCGGAAGAGGAAACCGAAGGCCAGACCGCGCAGCAGATCGACAACCGCATGTCCAGTTCGGTCGAGATCCTGAAATCCAAGGCGCTGGCGCTCAGCGTCGTCGACAAGGGCAAGTTTGCGGAAAACGACCTGATCGTCGATCCGCCCAAATCGCCGGTCGATCTTGCCAAGGACATGGTGAAAAGCGTTGTCTCGCTGGTGTCATCAGGCGGCCCGTTGCCGAGCGAAGACCAGGTGCGCGCCGGACGCCGTGAAAAGGCTGCCGCCATCCTTCAGCAGTCGATCACCGTCGAGCGCGTCGGACGCAGCTCGGTCATCTCGCTCTCCGTCCGCTCGCCAGACCCGGTTCTTTCCGCCCAGCTTGCCAAGACCTATGCCAGTTCCTTCCTGACGGAAGAGCTCAATGCCAATTTCGACGCGACCGAGCGCGCTTCCGTGTGGCTCCAGGAACGTTTGAACGACCTCAACATCCGCGCACAGCAGGCATCGCTGACGGTCGAGCAGTATAAACGCGACAACGGCCTCGTATCGCCGCGCGGCGAGCTGATGTCGGCCCAGCAGCTGTCCGATCTCAATACCCAGCTGATCTCGGCGCAGGCCGAAGTCGCCAGCGCCCAGGCCCGCTACAACCAGTACAAGGTGATCATCGACAAGGGCTCGGAAGCAGCCGTCGAAAACGCCGTCGTTGCCAACCGCGATACCGACAACACGGTGCTGCAGAACCTTCGCCAGCGCTACACGACGGTCAACGATCGTGAAAAGGGCGTGGTCGAGCAGTTCGGCGCCGATCACCCGCAGGCAGTAGCGCTCCGCTCTGAAAAGCAGGACCTGGCGCAACAGATCCTGCGCGAGTTGCAGCAGCTGACCGGTTCGTTCCGCAACGAGCTGGATGTCGCAAGCTCGCGCGAGCAGTCGCTGCGTGCCAGCATCGAAAGCGTGGCCGGCCGCAACCAGGATGCCAATGTTTCCATGGTGCAGTTGCAGGAACTGCAGCAGCGCGCTGATGCTCTGAAGACGCTCTACCAGTCCTATCTGCAGCGGTTCGAACAGGCGTCGCAGCTGCAATCGCTGCCGATCGCCAAGGCGCGCGTCATCTCGGAAGCCGGCGTGCCGATCTCGCCGTCCAGCCCGCGCAAGACGCTCACCATGGCTCTGTCCGTCGTGCTTGGACTGCTGCTCGGCGGCGCACTTGCAGCGCTTCTAGAATTCCGCGAGCGCTTCTTCCGCACCGGCGCCGACGTGCAGGACAAGCTCGGCGTCCGCTTCCTCGGTTACCTCCCGAAGATTGGCAGCGCCCAGACCGACGACAACGGCTCCGACAAGCCAGCCGACGCCATCGACGGCCAGATCCTGCCGGAGGGCGATCCGATCGCGCTTCGCCGCAAGATGCGTGTCGCCGTCGAAGCACCGCGCTCGCAGTTTGCCGAAACGCTGCGCAATGCCAAGCTTGCCGCCGATATCGTGCTGCAGGGTCGCAAATGCTCTGTCATCGGCGTCGTCTCCTGCCTTCCCGGCGAAGGCAAGTCGATGGTTGCGGCAAACCTTGCCGGCCTCATCTCATCCAACGGCGTTCGCACGCTGGTCATCGATGGCGATCTGCGCAATCCGGGTCTGTCCAAGATGCTGGCGAGCGAGCCGGATGTCGGCCTGATCGACGTCGTGCTGCAGAAGGTTCCATGGACGGCTGCCGCCCGCGTCGACCGCCGCTCGCGCCTGACGATCCTGCCGATGACCACTCGCAGCCGTCAGCTGGCCCATACATCGGAGCTCCTGGCCTCGACCGGCATGAGCCAGTTCCTCGAAAGCATCAAGGACACGTTCGACGTCATCATCGTCGACCTGGCGCCGCTGATCCCTGTCATCGATGCGAAGGCCTTCGAGCCCTATGTCGACGGCTTCATCTTCGTCACCGAATGGGGTGTCACCCCGGTCAAGGCCGTGCAGAGCGTGCTTCAGTCGGAACCGCAGATTGCCGCAAAGACGATCGGCGTCATTCTCAACAAGACCGAGATGGGCGAGCTGCGCAAATATGCCGATCCGGGCGCGCCCGAGCGCCTGCACTCGAGCTACTCGTCCTATTACAAGGATGCCATTCCCGGCGTGCCGCGCTAAATTGCGGCACGTTCCGAAAGACTGATCGAAGGCCGCCGCTCCCTGAGGAACCGGCGGCCTTTCACGTTTCAGTGGTTGCCGTGTGCCTTTAGCGCCAATGCGTGCTTCCGTGCGGGAACAAAATTCCCTACCATGTCCCCAGTCCGATGATCCGCGAGGCCGAATTTCATGAGCACTCTCAACCGTTTCTCCGTTCACCCGCTGGCATCCATGACGCGATTGCTCGCCGACGTCGCGTCGGCACGGCGCGAGCCTGATCTGGTCATCCGGGATGCACGGATGCTGTCGACCTATTCGGAGCGCATCCTGCCCGGGCGGGAAATCTGGCTCTCCGGCGGCCGTATCGCCGCGGTAAAGCCCACCGGTTCCTACAAGGGAACATCGGCCAAGATTTACGACGCAAAGGGCGGCATTCTCGCGCCTGGCCTCGTCGATCCGCATATCCATATCGAATCCTCGATGGTGACGGCCTGCGCCTATGCGGAGGCTGCCCTTCTCAATGGCACCACCACGATCTTCTGCGACAGCCACGAGATCGGCAATGTCATGGATGTCGCCGGTGTCGAGGCGATGCTGGAAGACGCGCGCATGGCGCCGCTGTCGATCTTCCTGACGGTGCCGAGCACGGTTCCCGCCACCTCGCCGGAGCTGGAAACCGCCGGCGGCGACCTGACGCCGGACAAGATTGCAGCGCTGTTCGACAAATGGCCGGAAGCGGTGGCGCTCGGCGAAAAGATGGATTTCGTACCTGTCGCGATGGGCGACGAACGCAGCCATGCGATCCTCGCTGCCGCTCTGTCACGCGGCCGTCCCGTATCGGGCCATGTCTACGGCCGTGAATTCGTCGCGGCCTATGCCGCCTCCGGCGTCACCGACACCCATGAGGCGATCGACCGCGATATTGCCGACGATCTGCTGGAGGCGGGCGTCTGGCTGTTCCTGCGCGGCGGCCCGCCGACCACGCCTTGGCATTCGCTGCCACAGGCGATCAAGACCATCACCGAGCTTGGCGCCTCGCACAAGCGCGTCGCCGTTTGCACCGACGACCGCGACGCCGAGGATCTGCTCGCCTTCGGAATGGACTGGGTGACCCGCGAGGCGGTCAAATATGGCATGACGCCGGAACAGGCCTGGGCGATGGGTTCGCTGCATGGCGCCACCCGCTTCGGCATGGAAAACGAGATCGGCGGTCTCGGCGGCGGACGCAGGGCGGATCTGGTGCTCCTCTCCGACAACCTGGAGCCGGTCAGTACCTGGTACGGCGGCGAACTGGTCGTGGACCAGAAGAAGATCACGCCGGTTCTGGATGAGGCTTTGTCCAAGCCCTATCGCTATCCGGAAGCCGCCTATCATACGGTGAAGCTGCCGAAGAACCTCAAGCTGACGCCTGAACTGCCGACCGAGACCGTCATTGCCCACACGATCAAGACGGAGCTGCCCGGCATCACGCTCGGCCATGTCACCGTCACGCTCGAACCCGCCAACGACTGGCAGACCCAGTTCGATCGCCACGGGCTCTGCTTTGTCACGGTCGTGGAACGTCACGGCAAATCGCCGGGCAATGTCGCGCATGGTCTGCTCAACGGTTTTGGTCTGAAAAAGGGCGCCGTCGCCTCGTCGGTCGGGCATGACAGCCACAATATCATCGTCGCCGGCACCAATGAACGCGACATGCAGGTGGCGCTCGATGCGATCGAGGCGGTCCAGGGCGGCGTCTGCGTGGTGATGGATGGCAAGCTGACCGCCATGGTGCCGCTGCCGATCGCGGGGCTCTTGTCCGACAAGCGCGTCCACGAGGTCGCCGACGAGGTGAAGGCGTTGAAGCTCGAATGGGAAAAGGCCGAATGCACGATCGCCTATATGGGCTTCAATCTCATTCCGTTGTCGGTCATTCCGGATATCCGCATTACCGACAAGGGCCTCGTGCTGGTGCCGGAAATGCAGATCCAGACCCTGTTCGAACCGGCATGAGTTTTTGAGCATGACACCTGAAAACACCGATCTCGCCCGCGTTCTCGCCCATATCGACGCCAACAGCGACAGTTTCGTCGAACGGGTGATGGAGTATGTGAAGCACAAGTCGATCAGCGCCTCCAACGAGGGGATCACGGAAGCCGCCGATATCCTCGTCGGCATCCTCAATGGTCTCGGCATGCAGGCCCAGGCGATCACCACCCGCAACCACCCGATGGTGATCGGCCGGATGGAGAACCAGCCCGGCAAGCCGACCGTGTTGCTCTACGGGCATTACGACGTGCAGCCGCCCGAGCCGCTCGACCTCTGGAAGAGCCCGCCCTTCGAGCCTGAAATCCGCGATGGCCGGATCTATGCGCGCGGCATCGGCGACAACAAGGGCCAGCATTTCGCGCAGTTGCTGGCGATCGAATCCTATCTCAAGGTCGTCGGCGAGCTGCCCTGCAATGTCATCTTCCTGCTCGAAGGCGAGGAGGAGATCGGCAGTCCCCATATGGCGGAATTCGTCGCCGAACATGCCGACAAGCTCAATGCCGATCTCGTCGTGACCTCGGATGGCTCGCTGCATGACAGCGGCCGCCCGGTCGTCACGTTTGGCGTGCGCGGCGTCGCTTCCTTCGAGCTACGTGCAAAGACTGCCAACCGCGACGCCCATTCCGGCAATTTCGGCGGCGTCATGCCGAACGCGATCTGGAAGCTCGTGCATCTGCTCGCAACCATGAAGAACGACCGCGGCGAGATTACCATAGATGGTATCTACGATCCGGTGGTGCCGCCGACCGATCTGGAACTGCAGGCGATGGCCGCGCTGCCGCTCGACGTCGAGAAGATCAAGGCCGAGCTTGGCATGACGGCGATCGAAGAGCCGCTGGATCGTCCCTATTACGAGCGGCTGATGTTCCAGCCGACGCTCACCATCAACGGGCTGCATGGCGGCTATGGCGGGCCGGGGCAGAAGACGGTTCTTCCGAGCGAAGCCTATGCGAAATGCGACATCCGCCTCGTCGAGAGCCTGACGCCGGACTACGTTTTCGAAAAGGTCCGGGCGCATGTTGAAAGATATGCTCCCGACGTGGAGTTCGTGCCGCAAAACTCAATGCTGCCGTCGAAGACGCCGATGGACAGCCCGTTCGCATCCGTGATCCGCGAAGCGATCGTCGCAGCCCGCGGCGTCGAACCACTTCTCTACCCAAGCCTCGGCGGCAGCCTCCCGGACTACGTCTTCACCAAAATCCTCGGCAAGCCCGCTTTCGTGGTGCCCTATGCCAATGCCGACCAGGCAAACCACGCCCCCAACGAAAACCTCAAGCTCGACCTCTTCCACGCCGGCATCCGCACCGGTGCTGCACTGCTGGCGAAGCTGGGTGAGATGAGGGGGTGAATGGTAGGGCAGGGATGGTGGATTTCGCCAAACCGCTCAGTCGATCACCAGCATGTAGGCAATGGTCTGTCGAAGATCTATGCCGAGGCTGTGGTCGTAGGCTGCCCATGCGCTGGTTATAATAAGTGCCCATAGGACGCTGAACAGGGATCCGACCAGAAAATATTCGGCGAATTCACGCTGATCCAGCTTCTGGAACCTGGCGACCGTTTTCAGTGCTATCACGGCGGCGAGGATCTCCCAACTGTGAACAACGATCCCGGCCGCGAGTATCAGCCTCTCCAGAATGCCGATCACTCGTCCGGCGCTGATGGTCGAGGGAGGGTTTTCCGAGACCATGTCCTTCAGGCCGGTCAGATCGAAAAGCTTGCGACATAGCCAGTTGCCTCCGTAAGTCAGCAAGCCCAGTGCGACAGCCGTATAGACGAGTGCGTGGATCATGCGTGCTGCCTTTCGAGCGACAAGGAACCGTCCAGTTCGGCAAGGGCCTCTTGAATGGCATTCCATTGAAGCAGGTAAAGATCAAAGTCTCCAGAGTTTCTGACCTTGTAGATGCTGTGCACGGAAACATTGCGTAGTTTCGCGATCTCGCTTGCCGTCTTTCCCGCCAGAAAGGCCTGGATGTCGTGACGCTGGGTCGGCGTCCATCGACGTTCGATGGCGGTCAGCGTTGCGCCGCCTGCCTCCAGCAGGGTCTCGAGCACCTGATAGCCTGGAATGTGGAACCGGTAATAGGTGGTGGCCGCTTTCTCGTTGAGCTTCGCCCTCGTGGCGGCGAGACCCGTCCCCATCATGTTCCAGGCGCGCTCTGGGTTGAGCGGCGTTTTCAACGCGGCAACTCCGATTGCAAACCGGCAGTCGATGGAATCGCGCATCAAATCGTATCGAATCTTGCGGGCAATCCGCATCGCACCAGCAAGCGAGGTCGCGAAACCCTGGAACTCGTCTCCCAAGGTGATCGTAAGCGGCGAGGCCAGGATTCGAGCAGATTCGGTGTTCTGACGGTCGATCGCTGCGTTAAATTGTTCATGGAGGCGTTCGATAGATGGGCTGATCTCGCTTTGAACGATATCACCCATGATGATCGCAAGAGGATTTTTGTTTGACCCTATCATGGGTCAAATCTACGATTTACCCAAAAAAGGGTCAATCAGAAAATTGACCCCAATCTGGTTCAAAGCTCCTGCCCCTTTCCAACCGGTTCAAACCCCACTGCAACGCTGCAGTTTACATTGCCGCGCTGGCCGCCTAGGCAGGGTGCCATATCAGGAACGGGCAGGTTACGGATCATGTTGATCAAGCAGAGCGACTATCACCGCATTTACCGGGTCATCAACAGCCTGCTCGTCAACGAGAACGCCAATACCGCCGTTGCCGGAATGTATTTCAGCACGTTCGGCGCGTTCATCCTGCGCCAGCATTACGGGGTCACGGCCACGCCGAAGAGTGGGCTGGCTGCCTATAACCTCGGCGGCACCCGCATTCTCTTCGCAGACCAGCGCGAAGACGGGTATGTCACGGGTGCTGGCGAGAATTTTCATTGCTGGGTGGAGGCCGACGGCTGGGCGATCGATTTCATGGCGCCGGCGTTTTCGCAGAGCGCGTCCGAGCTTCGGGTGCCCTCTAAGATGTTCCAGAGGCCTCTTTCGGCCATGGCTTCAAGCATCAACGATCTCGAGCAATCCGGCGATTTCTTCTATCAGTCGGAGCCGCAAGCAAGCGCAAGGCGCTTCGCGGATTGGCACAAGCACGCGATGATCGGTGATCTCGCCTCGGTTGCCGCAAACTGGTTCCGGAAGTCGCCTAAGCAGATGCCGAAGTCACTGTCCATCGCGAGCGAGCCGGGAAAGAGCGTACCGTTGCTGGGGAATGCGCTTTCGGGCGCCTGGTGATGGCGGAGGCTTGCGGGCCGGGACAGGTTCGCCGATAGCGGCCAGCTCCGCTACGGGGGCGTTAGAGGGCGGGATGCTGTCGCACCCCGCCGCACGTGATGTCAGCCCTTCTTCAGCGCCGCATAGGCCACGGCCATCTTGGCGGCGAGGCGGGCGTTGTTTCGGACCAGCTCGATATTGGCTTTCAGGCTTTCGCCCTTCGACAGCTCGTTGATGCGGGCGAGCAGGAACGGGGTCAGTTCCTTGCGGCCGATGCCGCGCTCATCTGCTTCGCGCACCGCATCGGCAATCGTGCCGTCGATGAAGTCAGGGGTCAGGGCGGCTTCTTCCGGGATCGGGTTGGCGATCAGGAGGCCAGTGCCGGTGCCGAGCTGGTGGTGGAAATGCATGGCGCTTGCAATCTCTTCTGCCGTATCCAGCCGGTGATCGGCCTTGTAGCCGCTCTGGCGGGTGAAGAAGGCCGGGAAGTCCTCGGTGCCGTAGGCAATGACCGGCACGCGCTGGGTTTCCAGATATTCCAGCGTCTTCGCAATATCGAGGATCGATTTCACGCCGGCGCAAACCACGGCTGTCCTGGTGCGGCCAAGCTCGGTCAGGTCGGCGGAGATGTCGAATGTCTGCTCGGCGCCGCGATGCACACCGCCGACGCCGCCGGTTGCGAAGATCTCGATGCCGGCAAGCTCTGCCAGAAGCATGGTGGCGGACACCGTCGTGCCCGCCGTCTGGCCGCGCACCATGGCAACGGCGAGATCGCGGCCGGAGGCCTTGACCACGCCCTTGGCCTGGGCCAGCTTTTCCAGCTCATCGTGCTCGAGGCCGACGCGGAGTTCACCGTCGATGACGGCGATGGTTGCCGGCACGGCGCCGTTTTCACGCACGACAGCCTCGACCGAAAGCGCCGTCTCCAGATTGGCCGGGTAGGGCATGCCATGGGTGATGATGGTCGATTCGAGCGCCACGATGGCGCCGCCGTTTGCGAGAGCCTCTAAAACTTCCGGGCTGAGTTTCGGCTTCAGCAATGACATGGGATTTCCTTTCTGAAAGCAGTTCCGGCAAAGCCGTGGAGCGGTTTTGCGTCTGGACCTGCGTTGGGATTAAACACTGGAAGCACTCGCGTACTTCAGGACAAACGGTGCATATGGGCCTGCAAAAAGGCTTCGGAGAGTTCGGGGTGGACGCTTGCCGCACTTTCGGTGGTGAGCGTCGCAACCAGTGCGCCGATGCGGGCAGCGGTGTGGATGTCGTCGCCGGCAATCACCCGGTGCAGGGTTCCGGCAATCATCGCGTCGCCGGCGCCGGTCATGTCGATCGCTTTTGCTTCGACTGCTTCGAAACTGGCTGACGCATCGATGCCGGCAACGGCAATGCCGGCCGCACCCATCGTCACCACTGCCTCGCGGGCGCCGGCCGCCTGCAGGCCACGTGCCGCCTTCAGTGCGTCGTCGATCGTATCACGGGCCGACAGTCCGAGAATGGCGTTCGCCTCGTCGATATTCATGAACAGCAGGTCGATACCGGAGAGGTCCTTCGGCAGGCGCATGGCTTTGACGGTGGAGACGGCGTCGATCGCCAGCCGGAAGCGTGCGTCGCGTCTCCTCGTGATCAGCGCCGCCAGTGTTTCGGCTGGTGGGTTGCAGTCGGAGAACACGAAGCTTGCGGAAGCAAGATGCGGCCAGACCCGGTCGAGATGTTCGGGCCGCAGCAGGTCGAATATGCCCATGTCGGCAATGCCGAGCGAAAGATCGCCGTGCGGATCGAGGATGGCCGCATATTCGGCGGTCGGCCGCTCGGTGCTGATGATCATCTGACTGACGTCGATGCCGCGCTCGCGCATATAGGTCATCAGCGTGCGGCCGCCCTCGTCGTCACCGACGATCGAGATGAAACCGGTTTCGGTACCAAGACGGGCGAGGTTTTCGGCCACGTTGCGGGCAACGCCACCCATCGAGCGGGTGCTGTCGACGGGGTTGGACGTGCCCTGAACGATTTCCTGCTTCGCGTGGTATTTCCGGTCGAGAACGGCGCCGCCGAGACAGATCGCGCGTGACGGCTGCGGCATCACATAGCCGCGGCCGAGAACATGGCCCTTCTGCATCAGCTGCACGATATGGGCTGCCACCGTGGAGCGGGCGAGCCCCAGCATCTCGGCAATCTCCTGCTGTCCCGCAAAAGGATTGTCCCTGATAATGCCGAGAACGGCGGCTTCCTGGCTGGTCAGATCGTCCATCGTGGCTTCCCGTGAAGGATCACGGTTTATAAACAACTGTTCATCGCGTCAACAGTTGTTTTGCGCGCGCTTCACGCCGTCAGTTGCGCACCCGAAGACCGTCCATCAAAAGCATAATCAGCCGATTGCCGCTGGCGCGCCATTCGGGCGAATCCGGAATGGAATAGATGCTCGACATGGCGTGCATCAGATCCGCCTGGCCTATATCGCTGCGGATGAGATTTGCCTCGCGGCCGTTTACGAGAAGCCGGTCGAGCGCCTGCCGTATGGTCCCGAACCCCTCCGCAAACAGTGTCGTGTTGGAACTGGCGATAATCTTCAGGCTGTTGGCCATGCCACGCTTGGTCGCCGTATAGCCCACGAAGCGCAGCATCCAGAGCTCCAGTGCCTTGTCGGCCGGGTGGGTGGCGGCAAGTTCGTCCGCTGCTGCCGCCAGTGCCGTCAACTCGCGGCGATAGACGAGTTCCACCAGATGTTCGCGGGTCGGGAAATGCCGGTAGAGCGTGCCGATGCCGACGCCGGCCTTGCGGGCGATGTCTTCCAGAGAGGTTTCGACGCCCTTTTCCGCGAAGGCCTGCGCTGCCACCTCGACCAGCTTGTCGCGGTTGCGGCGAGCGTCCGCGCGAAGTTTCGGAGCCGGGGTCTGTGCATTTTTCGGCGTGGCCAAAGCCCGAAATCCTGTTCCAGTGGTTAGGCTCTCTGAGGTCGTAATCCTGATTTCCGGCATCCTGACATGGATGTTTTCGAAATCCAGCCTTGACTGATATCAGCGAGCGGCTAGTTTAAACGGAGTTGCCTCCGTTTGAGGTGGCGCTTATGTCTTTTTAGATCAGAAGGCGGCCGGATGTCATGTCGAAAGATGGCGTCCCGCCTTATCGACCGCGATCGGCGGCGGACGTTTACACGATATCATCGACCCATGCCCTCCCCAGACGGCCGGTCCAGCCTAATTCTTTGAAATTCTCTTCGTGAAGATTGCAGGAGCCTGTCATGACACGAACCATTCACCTCAACCTCGATATCAACGGCAAGGGTCACGACCTCGATGTCGAGCCGCGCGTGACGCTGCTCGATGCGCTGCGCGACCATCTTGTTCTCACCGGCACCAAAAAGGGTTGCGACCAGGGCCAGTGCGGCGCCTGCACGTGCCATGTGGATGGCAGACGGGTGTTATCCTGTCTCACCCTGGCGGCCCAGGTCGAAGGCCGTCAGGTAGAAACGATCGAAGGACTGTCCGGGGCCGACGGAACCCTGCATGCGGTTCAGGCTGCCTTCCTGGAGCAGGACGCTTTCCAGTGCGGCTATTGCACGCCGGGCCAAATCATGTCGGCAGTCGCCTGCATCCGTGAGGGCCATGCGGGATCGGATGCGGAAATCCGCGAATATATGTCCGGCAATCTCTGTCGCTGCGGCGCCTACAACAGCATCGTGGCCGCGGTGCGCCAGGCGGCGCAGGCCGTCGTTCCTGCAACTCAGGAGATGGCCGATGCGTGATTTTTCCTATATTCGTGCAGCCACCCTCGATGAGGCCCGCCAGGCGGTGCTGCAGGCAGGGGCCTCCATCCTGGCCGGCGGCACGACCCTGATCGACCTTGCCAAATGCGCCGTTGCCGAGCCGGAGACGGTCGTCGATATCTCCCATCTCGAAGGTCTCTCCGGCATCGAGGTCACACCCAGCTCGGTCACCATCGGCGCGCTTTCGCGCATGTCTGACGTCGCCGATCATGCGGGGATCAAGTCGGAACTCCCGGCTGTCTCGGAATCGCTGCTGCTGGCGGCGTCGGCGCAGCTGCGCAACATGGCGACGATCGGCGGTAACGTGATGCAGCGCACGCGCTGTCCGTATTTCCGCGATCCCGGCACGTTTCCAGCCTGCAACAAGCGCAATCCCGGCTCTGGCTGTTCGGCGCTTGGCGGCATCACCCGCAACCATGCGGTTCTCGGCACCAGCGAGCACTGTCTCGCCTCCAATCCCGGCGATCTGGCTGTGGCGCTTGTCGCCTTCGATGCCGTCGTCGATCTCGGTTCCCGCACGGTTCCATTCGACGAGTTCTTCCTCCTGCCCGGCGATACCCCGGACAGGGAAACAGTGCTTCAGCCCGGCGAGATGATCGTCGGCCTGTCGATCCCGAAAAGCGCTGCCGCGAAAAACTCCACCTATCTGAAGGTCCGCGATCGCCAGTCCTACGAGTTTGCAGCCGCAAGCGCGGCCGTCGGTCTGGAACTGGAAGACGATGGTCGCACGGTGAAGGATATCCGCGTTGGGCTCGGCGGCGTTGCCACCAAGCCATGGCGGGCGCGCGCCGTCGAACAGGCGCTGATCGGCAAAGTGCTCGACGATGCCACCATCAAGACGGCAAGCCTGCTTGCCATGGAGGGCGCCGTTGCCCAGGGCGACAATCAATACAAGATCGATCTTGTGCCGCGGGTCGTTGCCCGGGCGATCGAGACGGTCTCGACGGACAAATCTGGAGGTCTCGCATGACTATTATGCCCCCCCGCAAACACGGCGATGCCTCAGACGGCATGGTCGGCGGACGTCTGACCCGGTTCGAAGGCAGCCTCAAGCTCACAGGTGCTGCCACCTATGCGCTGGAATACCCGATCGACAACCTTGCCCACGCGGCCCTCGTGCAGAGCACGATCGCTGCGGGCCGCGTCGTCAGCGTCGATGCGACCAGAGCGCTCGCCTCGCCCGGCGTCCTGATGGTGCTGACACCGGAAGACGATCTCGGACTGCGCGTGTCCGCCGACTGGCAGGGCAACCGGCCGGAAGACAAGCCCTATCATCCGCTGCCGCGCGAGGTGCAGTTCAACGGCCAGTCGATTGCAGCCGTGATTGCCGAAAGCCGCGAACAGGCGACAGAAGCCGCAAAGCTTGTTGTCGTCACTTATGAAGAAACGTCGCCGGTCATGAGCATCGACGATCCGGCGGCTGGCGAAGGCAAGCTGATGGACAATCTCACCATCGGCTGGGGAGATGCGGAAGCGGCCCTTGCGGCATCGCCGGTCCGGATCGAAAGCGAATACAGCACGCCGCGCGAATACCATTGCGCCATGGAGCCGCACGGGCTGACGGCCAAGTGGGACGGCGACGAGCTGACGATCTGGGAACCGAGCCAGTGGTCGCACGGCATGGCCCGCATGTATGCCGAATGGTTCGCCATGGACTATGAAAAGGTGCGGATCATCTCGCCCTATATCGGCGGCGGTTTCGGCTCCAAGGGCCAGCCGCTCGCTTATGGCGCGGTGGCGGTTGCGGCGGCGAGAAAGCTCGGCCGACCGGTCCAGCTTGCCGTCACACGGCCGCAGAACTTCACCAGCTATGGCGGTCGTGCGGCAACTCGCCAGACGATCGCGCTCGGCGCTTCCGAAGACGGCGTGTTGCAGGCGATCGTCCACCGCGGCAGGACCGAGACATCCGTCTATATGGATTACCCGGAACAGACGGGGGCGGCGACGCCCATCCTCTACAAGGTGGAAAACTTCTCCTCCCAGTCGCGCGTCGTGCCGGTCAACACCGTCACACCCGGCGCGCTTCGGGGACCAGGCAAGAACCCCAGCGCCTATGGCATTGAAAGCGCCATGGAAGAGCTTGCCTACAAGCTCGATATGGATCCGCTGGAACTGCGGCTGAAGAACTATGCCGATCACGACTATCAGTCGGGCAAGCCGTGGTCGACGCGGATGCTGCGCGAAGCCCTGACGCAAGGGGCTGCCGCCTTCGGCTGGGAGAAGCGCAGCCACCAGCCCCGCTCGATGCGGGACGGCAAGACGCTGATCGGTTGGGGCATCGGTTGCGGCACGTTCCCAGTCATCCGGGCACCGTCCGAAGCGATGATCCGCGTTCTCGCGAACGGCCGCGTCGAGGTGGTCAGCGGCTCGATCGACATGGGGCAGGGCACTTATACGATCCTTGCCCAGACGGCAGCCGAAGCGCTCGGCGTGCCGGTTTCAGAGGTCGACGTGCTCCTCGGTGACAGCCGCATGCCGGGTTCGTCGATCGCCGGCGGATCGATGCTGGCGGGATCCATCACCGGTGCCGTCCACAAGGCAGCGATCGCAGCGCGCGACGAGTTGATCGGCCTTGCGCTCAACGAGACCGGATCGCCGTTCCGCGATACCGGCGCCAACACGCTTTCGATGGTTGGCGGGCGTATCGAGGCATCGCGTGGCGGTGGACCTTCGCTGTCGCTGCAGGAGCTGATGCAGGCGGTCGGCCGCAATGAGCTGGAGATCCGCCGCAACACGCTTGCCGAAAACGCGCAGACGCCTGATGATCAGAAACAGGCCTGGACCACCATGTCGAAAGTGCAGGGGCCGACCTCGGGCGACCTCTCCATGCACAGCTGGGCTGCCCATTTCGTCGAAGTCCGCATCGATGAGGATTTCGGGACGATCCGGGTGTCGCGCATGGTCTCTGCCTTCGATTGCGGCCGTCTCTACAATCCGAAGCTGGTGGAAAGCCAGTGGAAGGGCGGCATCATCATGGGCATCGGCCAGGCGCTGCTGGAGGAAGGTGTCGTCGATCCGCGCAACGGCCGCACCATCAACAGCAACATGGCCGACTATCTGGTGCCGACCAATGCCGACATTCCGGATATCGAGGTGATCTCGGTGGGCGTGCCGGATCTCGACGCATCCACGCTCGGCGGCAAAGGAGTTGGCGAAGTCGGCATCGTCGGCGTCGCCCCGGCAATCGCCAACGCCGTCTTCCACGCGACCGGCAAACGCATCCGCGACCTGCCGATCACGCTGGAAAAACTGATGTGATCTTATGGGCTGTCGCCTCTGGCGGCAGCCTTTCTCACACTTTGCGGTTCGGTTGGCTTGAACGTCGCTTGCGGCGTTACCTCAACCCGAGCGGTCCCCACACCCTTACGTCGCCAGAACTTGTTTTCGGATCACCCAGGACAGGGTAGATATAGCTAAAGTTCGGCTTCGCATCCGGCTTTCTGGCGGGAAACGTAGTACGTGCAAATAGCATGAGGCGGGCATCTGCCTTGGGATTTCCAGTCGATTTCCTCATGGAAACTGTCGCCATTTTTCCCGCCGCATCTGTCCTGATCATGACCTCTCCAATTCGTTCACCAGGACTGCAGCCGACAACGAGAAAGCTCAGTAAGACTAGGGCTATCGGACGCATGAAAATTCCTGGAGCAACGGAAGGGTGATCAACTTTCCGTTGCATATTCTTCAAGGCAAAGCAACGGGATAGGCTGCAGCCGCTCAATCCTCCGAATACCGCTCCTCGGCCCAGGGATCACCGCGCATGTGGTAGCCGTTCTTTTCCCAGAAGCCGGCATTGTCGATGCCGAGGAAGTCGATCCGTTTCAGCCATTTCGCGCTTTTCCAGAAGTAGAGATGCGGCACGACGAGGCGCACCGGTCCGCCATGCTCTTCCGTCAGCGGCTTTCCCTCCCAGTGGGTCACGATGAGCGCGTCGGGGACTGCGAAATCGGAGAGGAGGACGTTGGTCGTGTAGCCGTCATAGGCGGTCAGCATCACCGCGGTCGCCTTGTCGGTCGGCTCCACGGCATCGAGCAGGTCGCGGGTGGACACGCCCTTCCAGTCGTTGTCGTAGCGCGACCAGGTCGTCACGCAGTGGATATCGGAGCGCATCTCGCTCTGCGGCAGTGCCTGGAAACTGTCCCAGTTGAAAGTCGTCGGCTTGTTGACGAGGCCGTAGATGTCGAGCTTCCACTGCGACGGTGAAATGCTGGGCTGCTGGCCGAGATCGAGAACCGGCCAGTTCTTGACCAGGTGTTGGCCCGGCGGCAGGCGGTCCGTATCGGGCCGCGCATGCCGGCCTGTCAGGAATTTCCCCTCATCGGCCCATTTGCGCTTGGTGCTGGTGAGCTTGGAATCCTGCGGAAGATTGTCGTCCATAAGTGGTTCTCCTTGCCTCCGAGGATAATCTGATAAACAACAAGGGCAATCAATTCCTGACGCCCCCTCCCGAGATTTCGTCGAGACCCCATGCCCGCCACCCATCCGCGCCTGAATGCCCGCTTCAACCCCTTGATCGAACAGCTGTCCCTGCCACCGGTTCCAGCCGTCGCGGCCTGGGGGCGTGCCTATGACAAGGCTCTGGGGCCGCTGATCGACCTGTCGCAGGCGGTGCCCGGCTACCCCGCCCATCCGGACATGCTGCGGCTCCTCGGCGAGGCGGCGTCGTCCAAGGCCTATACCGGCTACGGCCCGATCGAGGGCGAGACGGTTCTGCGCACCGCCTATGCAAGCCACGTCGCGGAAGTCTATGGCGCAGCGCTTGGCGAGACAAACATCCACATCACCTCCGGCTGCAATCAGGCTTTCGTCTGCGCGGCAATGACGGTTGCGGGTCCCGGCAGCACCATCCTGATGACCGAGCCGTTCTATTTCAACCATGAAACGACGCTTGCCATGATGGGCATCGGCACCGCCTTTGTGCCCTGTTCTGCCGAAAACGGGTTCCTGCCGGATCTGGTGTCGCTCGAAGCGGCGATCACGGATGGGGTGAAGGCGCTGGCGCTGGTGTCGCCCAACAATCCGACCGGTGCCATCTATCCGGCGTCATTGCTCGAGGCGATCTTTAGGTTATGCCAGGAAAAGGGCATCTGGCTGATCCTCGACGAAACCTATCGCGATTTCTTGCCGCAAGCCGGAAGCCGGGCCCATAGCCTGTTTTCGCAGTCCGGCTGGGAAGAAACGCTGATCAGCCTCTACAGCTTTTCCAAATCCTTCTGCATTCCCGGCCATCGTCTCGGCGCCATCACGGCCGGCGAAGAGGCGATCGGTCAGATCGCCAAGATCATGGACAATCTGCAGATCTGCGCGCCGCGAGCCGCCCAGGCAGCCGTTGCCGAAGCACTGCCGCTGCTGACTGCCTGGCGCGAGGAAAACCGCCAGGAAATCGGCCGCCGCGCCGAAGCGCTGAAAACGGTCCTGCGCAGCGTGTCCGGTTGGAAGCTCGATGCGATCGGTGCCTATTTCGCCTTCGTTCGGCATCCTTTTCCGGGCAGGGGCTCGGCGGAAGTGGCCGAACAGCTTGCCAAACGCGCCGGCATCAGCTGCATCCCCGGCGTCTATTTCGGGCAAGGCCAGGATGGCTATTTGCGGTTTGCCTTCGCCAATGCGGATGTCGAAACCATCGGTCTTCTGGAAGAACGTTTGCGGAACTTTTCGCTGTCGTAACGGCCCGACCGGCTCTATAAGGAACCATGGTTCAACGAGCAGGCAGCGCCGATCTTCCGCTTCATGGTGGCCGGGTTCCCCGGTGGCTGGGCGACCGCATGACCAAGCTCGGTGCCGTCATTACCGAAGCCATCGTCCTGCATTACGGCCGTGACGAATTGCTCAGCCGGTTGGCGCATCCGTTCTGGTTTCAATCCTTCGGGTCGGTGATGGGCATGGACTGGCATTCGTCCGGCATCACCACCAGCGTCATCGGCGCGCTCAAACGCGGGCTGACGCCGATGTCGGGCGAACTCGGCATTCATGTCTGCGGCGGTCGCGGCCGCAATTCGCGGCAGACGCCGGACGAACTGATCGCCATCGGCAACCGCGTCGGCATCGATGGTTTGGCGCTTGCCAAGACCAGCCGGCTCGTCGCCAAGGTCGACAGCGCCGCCGTTCAGGATGGTTTCGATCTCTATCTGCACGGTTTCATCGTCACCGACGATGGCAAATGGGTCGTCGTCCAGCAGGGCATGAACGGTGACCGGAAGCAGGCGCGACGCTATCACTGGCAGTCGCAGGGCCTGAAAAGCTTCGTGGATTCGCCGCATGCGGCGATCGAGGGCCGCGGCCAGGGCGACATCGTCAACCTCGCCGATCACCGGGCAGAGGCCTCGCGCCACGGCCAGCTCGATCTGCTCGCATCGCTCGGTCCCGACCGCATTGTCCGCGAAGTGATCGCGATCGATCCGGGCCGGCAGCGCAAGAAGGATCTGTCGCAGCCGATGCTGCCGCATCTGATCATGCCTGATCATCACGACGTCCGCGAAGAAGACGTCAACATGAAGCGCCTGCATGGCACGCTTGCCGCCGCTGCCGATCGTGGCCCGAAGGATTTCGAGGATCTGCTTCTGACGCCTGGCGTCGGAGCCCGCACGGTGTCGGCGCTCGCCATGGTCGCCGAAGTCGTGCACGGCGCACCCTGCCGTTTTTCCGATCCGGCGCGGTTTTCACTCGCCCATGGCGGCAAGGACCGGCATCCGTTCCCGGTGCCGATCCGTGTCTATGACGAGACGATCCGGGTGATGAAATCGGCCGTCGGCAAGGCAAGGCTTGGCCGCGACGAGGAAATGCAGGCACTGCGCCGCCTAGACGACCAGGCCCGCCAGCTCGAAAAATACGTGACCGGCCCCGACCTCAAGGAAATCGTCGCCGGCGAATTTTCCCGCTCGCACGAATGGGGTGGACGCAGCGTGTTCGGCTGGGAGCCGGAGGCGGAAGACGATAAACGGACGGGGTAAGTGCGCTTGCCGTCGACGGTCATCGTCCCATATCGACCTCAACACGAAGGCGCCTCGTTCCAGAGATGGCCGGGAGACCAGCAATTTGACGCATGAAACGGAGACGCGAAGCGCCGGGTGGCGATCGTTCGCGGCCGATACGTTAGCCCTCATCCTGTTCTTCACCACGACCGGCATCATCAACGAGCGGTTCGTTGCAGGAATGAGCTGGGAGCAGGTTTTTGACGCGCGCCTTCTCGGTGCCGTGCTGATGGTTCCGTCGGGACGTCCATACGGGCTCTGGCGAGACTGGGTGATGCGCTTTGCCGGCCCCGGGCGCATGTCGCAGATCCTGTGGGATACGCTCGCGCTCGTCAGCTTCCAGGTGCCGCTCTATGCCGCAATCCTCGCCATCACCGGGGCTGATAGCGCTGAGCTTTTGCGGGGAACACTGGGTGTGATCGTGATCATGCTGGCATCGGGTCGGCCCTACGGAGCCTTCCTCAACTTCATCAGGCGCCGCTTCGGTCTGTCGCCGGGCGGAACGAAGCCAATGTCGCTCAACACGTGAATGCGCCCGGGAAGAACGCCCGGGCACATGATTCTATCGGCGCTCGCTCCCTTACGGGATCAGACGGTTTGCGCGCAGATCTTCAAACAGATCGAAGAAGGCATCGTCGGTCGGCTGGTATTCAAGGAAGCCGAGACGACGGCTTTTCGACATGTCGGTGACGACTTCGATCGGGCGTCCGAGATCGGCATCCGTATGCCACGGCGAGACGAGGCGGTTCATGTCCGGTTCGGCCAGATTGTGGCGTTCTGCAATCTCGCGCCAGATCGCGGCATCCTCGGCCATCTGCTTTTCGAGCGGCTGTACGGTGCCATCGAAGGTAGCGGGTTCCAGCTCGAACCAGGCGGCGATGCGGCTCCACATCCACTTCCAGCGGAAGACATCGCCATTGACGACGTTGAATTCGCCGTTGGCTGCACCCGGTGTCGTGGAAGCCCAGAGGAGATGGCGGGCGAGAAGGTTGGCGCTGGTCATGTCGGTCAGCCCCTCCCACTGCATCTCGACGCCCGGGAAGCGGAACGGACGGCCGGTGTGCTTGCAGATGGCAGCGTAGACGGCAAGCGTCGTGCCCATGTTCATGGCATTGCCGACAGCCTTGCCGACGATCGTGTGCGGGCGATGGACGCTCCAGGTAAAGCCGTCGCGGGCGGCTGCCGCAAACACTTCGTCTTCCTGGGCGTAGTAGAAATTATCAACCTCAAGCCGGCCCTGTTCCTCGCGGAACGGCGTCTGCGGCAGGGCGCCCTTGCCGTAGTTCTCGAACGGGCCGAGGTAATGCTTGAGGCCCGTCACCAGCGCCACGTGCTTCACCGAACCGGCCGGAGACAGCGCGTCGAGGACGTTGCGTACCATCGACGAATTGACGCGGATGTTTTCGGCTTCGGTCGACTGTCGCAGCCAGCTCGAGATGAACACATGCGAGGGATCAAGACCCGCCAGCGCTTTCGAAAGCGAGGCCGGATCGAGAAGATCCGCGGCCACCGGTGTCACGTTGGTCTGCTGCTGCGGTGTGCGCGAAAGGCCGAGAACCTGCCAGCCGTCGTCACCCAGAACCTTTGCTGTTGCGCTGCCGACAATGCCGCTTGCGCCCACGATCAATGCTTTTTTCGTCATAATTGCTCCTGTCGTTCTGACGGTGATCTAGTGTCTTGCGGCAGACTGTGCCAGAAGGCACCCGAATGGGACATAGGCACCCTGACGTAACCAGATGGGGAACAGATCATGCAGCCCGGCACACCTGATAACGAATGGCGCGAAGACTGCGCACCGCGCCGCGTCCTCGACCTTTTCTCCTCGAAATGGACGAGCATGATCCTGCATGTGCTCGATACGCGGCTGGAGGGCTGTGCGCGCACCGGCGTTCTCCTGCGCAGCCTGCCCGGCATTTCCAAGAAAATGCTGACCCAGACCCTGCGTGACATGGAAGCCTCGGGTCTTGTCATCAGGCGCGTCTATGGCACGGTGCCGCCGGCAGTCGATTATACGCTGACCCCGCTTGGCAAGCGCTTCGTCGAGTTGATCGATCTGCTCTACGGTTGGGGTCGAGACAATGCCGATGCGCTGGACGCGCTCAAAGCGAAGAAGGGCGAGGGAGCCTAGATCAGGGATTGGGCCTCCCAGTTCGGATGGAACGATGGTGGCCGGACCGTGTTCTCCTTGGGAACAAGGGAGACTTGCTATGTCAGACCAAAAAGACGTCGACCCCGCAGCCGATACGGCTTCCAAGGAAGCGACCCGGTTCGGCAGCAGCCAGCCCAAGGTTTCCGAACAGTCAAGGGATAGCATCCACCCGGCCGCCGATGCGGCTGAGGATGTACAGGCTGACCACAAGGTCGAGAAGAGCTTTGGTACCGGCGAGGATGGGTCAGTGCGCAAGACGGATGCGGCAACCGTCGAACTCAATCGCGCCCGCAAGGCGGCTGGCGCCGAGGGCTCCGGCGTCCCGAGCGATCATGAGGCCGACGCCGGCGACATCGGCGGCTGAGACTTCCACCCGCGGTCGCCGCGGGTGAGAGACTACTGGATATGCGGCGGCGCTTCTTCGCGCGCCGCGATCCGACCGGCGAGTTCGCCGATGCGGCGGATCGCTCCCTCCAGCACATCATCAGGCACCGTCAGCGATACGCGTAGAAAGCCTGCCGCCTGATCGCCGAAGGATGTGCCGGGCATGACTGCCACCTTTTCCTCGCGCAGCAGTTCCCAGGCAAACTCCTCGCCACCGAGGCCTGTTGCCGTCACGTCGAGCAGGATGAACATTCCACCTTCCGGCATCATCGGCTTGACCAGATTGTTGCCCTTCAGCACAGTTTCGACGATCGCGGCGCGCCTGTGATAATTGGCGCGCATCACGTCGGCTGTCGGGAAGTTTTGAGACAGCGCCATGGCGGTCATGTCGGCAATGAAGGGCTGCACGCCGAACAGCATGATTTCAGACACCGGCAGCAGACGTTCGCAAAATTCCTCCGGGCCGGCTGCCCAGCCGGATCGGAAACCGGGTGCCGCATGCGACTTGGAGATGGACGAGACCACGATCGTGCGCTCCGCCAGTTCCGCCATGTCAAAGGGTGAGGCAAAGCTGGTGCCGTCGAAGATCAGCTGTTCATAAACCTCGTCGCAGATGATCCAGAGATCGTGCTTGCGGCAGATCTCGCCGATCCTTGCGATTTCGGAGGCTGACAGAACGGCACCGGTCGGGTTGTGCGGCGTGTTCAGAAGCAGCACGCGTGCTTCCGGCGTCACGGCCCGTTCCAGATCGTCCGGCTGCATGTGGAATTTCTTCTCCGGCCGAAGCGGCACGGGGATCATATGGGCGCCGGTGGAGGCAATCACGCCTTCATAGGTCGCGTAAAGCGGATCGCCGACCAGCACGCCATCGCCAGCGCCAACCAGACCGGTCATGACGCAGTAGAGCGCGCTCTGGGTGCCTGGAAAGCAGAGGAAGTTCTTTTCCGTCACGTTGCTGCGGCGTTTGGAGTATTTGGCCACAAGCGCCTTGAGCGTATCCGGCTCGCCGCGACCGTTGGAATAGCGGGTGCGGCCGGCATACATGGCGCGCGCGGCTTCATCCAGCAGCGCCTTGTCGGGCACCACGTCAGGCTCGCCGATCGTCAGCTCGACCACGTCCTCGCCCTCGGCCTTCATGCGCCTTGCAGTCAGATGCAGCGCCCAGCGGCCTGAACCGAGATGGGCGAGACGGTCGGTGATCGTGGCATAGCGCATGGATAGGCCTCATGTTCGAGGATTAGGATGGGCCGCCTCTAGCAAATACGCCGCGCCGGAGCAAATGGCGCGGCATGCGTGATGGCCGTCAATCGCGGTTTCCCGTCCGGTAACGACCGCCGACATGCCGGGCCGGCAATCGCGGTGCACCGAACAGTTTTTCGCGCAGTGTGCCCTCGCGATAGCCGGTCTTATAGACACCGCGTTCCTGCAGGATGGGGATCACCAGCTCGATCACGTCGTCGAAACATTCGGGCACCACGGTGCGCGACAGGTTGAAACCGTCGACATCGGCCTTTTCCATCCACTCCTGGAGACGGTCGGCGATCTGCTCGGCGGAGCCCACCATCGGCATCTGGCGGCTGCCGAGAATCATCTGGTCGAGCAGCTTGCGCTTCGTCCATTGCGGTCCGGCGCTGCGTGTCATCGCCTCGACATTGGAGACGATGGCATCGCTTTTGCCGGTCTGGATCGGTTCGTCGAGATCATAGCGCGCAAAATCGATGCCGAGCGATGCGCTGGCATGCACAAGGGCCGCCTCGGAACTGGCATGGCTGCGAT
Source organism: Neorhizobium sp. DAR64872/K0K18 (assembly GCF_050500175.1). Lineage (NCBI taxonomy): Bacteria > Pseudomonadati > Pseudomonadota > Alphaproteobacteria > Hyphomicrobiales > Rhizobiaceae > Neorhizobium > Neorhizobium sp. DAR64872/K0K18. The sequence continues at coordinate 2,966,268 of NZ_CP191446.1, read as the reverse complement.
AATCCTCGAACTTCTCCTGCGCTTCCTTTTCCGTGCGGCCGGTGATGATCGTCGCGCCGACGAACACCTTCAGGTCTTCCGTCACGCGGCCGCCGCTGATCGCCCGGGCGCGGATGTCGTCGACGAGGTCGCGCACACCCTCCATCTTCTGGCCGTTGACGAAGACGCATTCTGCATGGGTTGCGGCAAAGGCGCGGCCGCGGGTGGAAGAGCCGGCCTGATAGAGAACCGGCGTTCTCTGCGGGGAGGGGGCGGAAAGATGCATCGCGTCCAGCCGGTACTGCCGGCCTTCGTGGCTGATCTTTCGAACCTTGGCCGGGTCGGCGTAGACACCGGCGGCGCGGTCGAACACGACGGCATCGTCGTCCCAGCTGCCTTCCAGCAGCTTGTAGATCACGTCCATATATTCGTCGGCGAGGTCGTAGCGATCGTCATGCGCCATCTGCGCGTCGAGCCCGATCGCCTTGGCCGCGCTGTCGAGATAGCCGGTCACGATGTTCCAGCCGATCCGCCCTCCGGTTAGGTGATCGAGCGTCGACATGCGCCGCGCAAACAGGAAGGGCTGCTCGTAGGTGAGGTTCGCGGTCACACCGAAGGAGAGGTGCTTGGTCACGGCGGCCATCGCCGGCACCAGCAGCATCGGATCGTTGACCGGAACCTGGACGGCGCCCCTCAAGGCCGCATCCGGGCTTTCGCCGTAGACGTCGTAGACGCCCACCACGTCGGCCAGGAAAATCCCGTCAAACAGGCCGGCCTCCAGCCGTTTGGCGTAATCCGTCCAGTAGGCGAGTTCGGTGTAACGGTTGGACTGGTCGCGCGGATGCGTCCACAATCCGTGTTGGATATGGCTGACACAGTTCATGTCGAAGGCGTTGAATCGGATTTCGCGCAAAGAGCATTCCCCCGCGTTGCAGATCTGGTGCGTCTCTTATAAGTTCCTATCGTCCACTATAGAAGACGATCGTTCGGAGGCAAGCGGATAAAGCCATGGAAGCAGATGTTGGAGATGCCATCGCATCGCGGCTCAGAACGGAACGCGAGACACGCAAATGGTCGCTTGCGGAACTCGCCGAACGCTCCGGCGTGTCGAAGGCGATGATCAGCAAGATCGAGCGCAGCGAGGCCAGTCCATCGGCCGCCGTGCTCGGCCGGCTGTCCGGCGCTTTCGGCCTGCCGCTGTCGGTGCTTCTGGCACTGGCGGAAGGCGGGGAGGAGCGGCTGCGCGTCCAGTCGGGCCAGCCGGTCTGGACCGATCCCGAGACCGGCTATACCCGCCGGGCCCTGTCGCCGCCCAATGCGCCGCTCGAACTGATCGAGGTTCTGCTGCCGCCTGCCGTGCGCGTTCCCTATCCGGCCTCCGCCTTCGCCTTCCAGCATCAGCAGATCTGGCTTCTCGCTGGCGCGCTCGACTTTACCGAAGGAACGGTGCGTCATTCTCTGAGGGAGGGCGATTGTCTGATGCTGGGGCCGCCCGCCGACTGCGTATTCTTCAATCCCGGTAAGGTCCCGGCGCGTTACGTTGTGGCGCTTTCCCGAAGGTAACGGAGCAGAACGGCAGACGTGAAAAAGGCGCTTCCCGAAGGAAGCGCCAGTTGGGGAGATTGTGACTTTGCCGGTCGCGCTGATGGATGCGACCTACAAGTCCGTGAACACGAACCCCTGGCGGTTTGTTCCCGCAGAAAGTGTGAAATCCTTTTCTTGCCCGGAACGATCCGATATCCTGTCGGTTACACCGCAAGAACGGATCGAAGCCTGGGAGGAGGATGCGATGCTGGGATTGGGTCATTTCTGGAAACGGGTGCAGGCCCGCAAGGCGGAAACGGCAACGCCTGAGTTTGCCGATCGCAGTGATGCCGGCCGGCAGCTGGCCGAGGCACTGCAAATCTCACAAGCCTTGTCCTCTGTCGCCGGCGATCCCGTGGTGGTCGCCGTGCCGCGCGGCGGCGTGCCGGTGGCGTTCGAAGTGGCGCAGCGGCTTGGACTGCATCTCGATCTCTTGATCCTGCGCAGGATCGCTGCCCCCGGCCACACGGAATTTAACATCGGCGCCGTTGTCGACGCCAAAGAACCAATCGTCCATATCGACGAGGCAAGCGTGCGGCGCTTTCCCCTGCCTCCTGGCTATCTTAACGAGGAGCGGCAGCATCAGATCGCCGAGGTCGACCGCCATCACCGGATGTATTTCGGCGAGGATCACGCCGACGAGCACGATCTTGCCGGGCGTCACGTCATTCTGATCGATGAGGGGCTTTCCGATGCCGGGTCGATGGAGGTCAGCATCCACGCGCTCAGGCAGCTGGGTGTCGCGATCATTACCCTTGCCGTACCGGTCGCCTCGCAGGACACGCTCGATGCAATCAGGGACAAGGTTGAAGACGTGGTCTGCCTGTCGATCCCGCCATCATTCGGCGATGTCGGTGACCACTACGAGGATTTCCCGGAAACCACCGATCAGGACGTCGTCCGGCTGCTCAAGGAAGCCAAACGGTCGGAGCGGTTGCTCAACTAGATTTCAATCGTCGCCAACAACGGCAAGTGGTCGGATGCCCGCCGCGTCAGCGGTGTCGAGATCACTTCCGCATCGATGACCTTGATGCTGTCGGAAACAAAAATGTGGTCGAGCCGAAGCAGCGGAAAGCGGGACGGAAACGTTGCCCGCCAAGGTTTGACAAGCGCCGTCTGCACATCGGTCAGGCGCTTGGCCGCATGCCGGTAGGTCCTCGTGATCGGTGTCGAGTTGAAGTCGCCGATCAGAATGCGCGCCGGGTTTTCCTTCTCGAGGCCGCCGAGCCAGTCCGGGCCCGTCAGCTCCGTCATCTGCGCCATCCGGTCTTTACCGCGGAGTCCGAGATGGGTGTTGAAGACCTGCAGCGGTTTGCCACCGACGTCGATTTCCACCCAGACTGCGCCGCGCTGCTCCCCGATCGAGGAAAGCATGTCGGCCTTGATCACTTTCAGCGGCAGGGATGTTAGAATGGCGTCGCCGTAACGTTCCTCGGCCACATGCAGCGCCGCGTGAAAATGGTAGTTCATCTCCACCTCGCGGGCGATGATATCGACCTGATCGACGCCGCCGGTGCGCGAGCGGCCGACATCCAGTTCCTGCAGGCCGATAATATCAGGCTTCAACTCCGAGATGACGTCGGCGATCCGCGCGGGATCGAGCCGTCGATCGGTGCCGATGCAGCTATGCACGTTGTAGCTCAGAATTTTCAGGCGGCGCCGGGAGGAAGTTTGAGGCGAGGTGTCGGAGGGCGGTTTGGGAAGCGCATCGATCATAGCGCGGGAACACCTTGGACAGTCATTTCGTTCCACCCTGCACAGCATGAATGGAGATGGAATGAAGATCTGGCGGCCCCTCATCAAATGTCTTGTGGTTGCCGCGGTCTGCCTTGCCGCACTCCTCGTCTACCGCAGCCTGCAACGCTACACATGGGACGAAATCGAGGAGTCCGTGCTGTCCATCGCCGGCATTCGGTTGGTGGCCGCGTTCGGCTTCGTCATTCTCTCCTATGCCTGCCTTGGCATGTTCGATGCGCTTGGCGTGCGCTATGCGGGCAAGCCGCTTGCCTACTATAAGACGGCACTCGCATCCTTCACAAGCCTGTCGATCGGCCACAATGTCGGCATGGCAGCGCTCAGCAGCGGCGCGGTCCGTTACCGGTTCTACTCCCGCTGGGGCCTTCAGCCTCAGGACATCGCCAAGGTCATCGTGTTTTGCGGCGCGACTGTTGGGTTGGGGCTTGCCACACTGGGCGGCATTGCCATGCTGCTCGATGTCAATGGATCGGACGACTTCTTCGGCCTTGGCAGGGGAGAGAGGGCCGCCATCGGCGTCGCCTGTCTGGCCGTGCCGGCTGCCTATCTACTGCTTTGCGCTTTCGTGCGCCGGCCGTTGCCCGTCCGCTCCTGGCGTTTCACGCCGCCGGATCTGTCGCTCGCGATCGGCCAGATCATCGTCGGCACACTGAATTTCCTCTGTGTCGCCTCCGCGATCCGCCAGCTGCTGCTTGCGTTTACCGATGTCGGATTCCTGCAGGTCGCCAGCGCCTACGTGACCGCAAATCTCGGCGCGCTGGTTAGCCACGTGCCGGGCGGTCTCGGCGTGCTGGAAGCGGTCATGCTGAACCTGTTGCCGGGCACATCGGCGATCGGGGCACTGATCGCCTTCCGCGTCCTCTACTTCTTCGTGCCGCTCGCGATCGGCGTACCGGTGCTGATCGCAAGCGAGGCCTATTACCGGCGTCAGGGAAGTGCCTATTCAGGCCGCGCGGCGGAAGGAAAGGCGTGAAAACAGCTTCCTGATCCCGGACTTGATCTCCGGGATCGGCCAGAACGGCTGTTTCGGATCGACAATGCCGGTGCCGATCAGCGAGGTGATCTCGCCCTTCAGCGTATCCACCTCGAAAGGCCGCAGGCAACGTGGGTTGACGTTCAGGATGTCGATCGCCGCCAGCATCGATCCGGTTTGCTGAATGATGCGCGAGACATCTTCCTTGTTGGCGCAAAGATGCTCGGCCAGAAGATCGTCGCGCAGGTCGAGGATTGCTTTTTGCGACGCGGCTTCGACGGTCTCGAGCGCGATATCGCATTCCGTATCGAGCCCTTCCGACCGGTTGTTAAGATTGGACGAGCCGACCCGCACGAAGCGGTCGTCGACGACGATCAGCTTGGAATGGACAATGATCTCGCGATCGTTGCCATCGGCATCCGGCGTCGTGGCGTAGTAGATCCGCAGCCGGCCGTAGCGATCGGCGCGCTTCAGGCGGCGAATCAGGCGGGTGCGGTTGTTACCCATCATCAGCTTTTCGAGGAAGCCGTGGGATTCGCGCGTCACGATGATGACGATTTCCGGGCCCTGCGCTGCCTTGAGCTTGCGGGCAAGCGTGCGCGCCACGCCGAAGGACGCGAGATACTGCGTTTCGATATAGAGGTGCCGCTCGGCAGCTTTGAGCGCATCATGGGTGAGCTTGATCGCCTCGCGATGGCCGCGGCGACCCTTCCATTTCCAGGGTTCGGTCAGCGCAAGTCCACTACGGCAATTGGTGAGATTGGGTTCGAGATCCTGCGGCCAGGCGGCTTCGCCTGCAACCGTGACCGGTTCGAGCGCGATCTTCGTCACCTTCTTCCAGCGCAAGCGCGTCACGTCGCCGATCAGCCGGGCGATATCGCCGGTGACGATCGTCTGCATGTCGTGAACGGGACCATAGGTTGTGCCGTCGGGGGAGGTGCGGGCCGGGTTGATGCAGGCATGCCCACGGTCGTCCCAGCGGCGCGCGGTCAGATCGATGCCGCCGACAAAGGCGGTCCTGTCGTCGACCACGACGATTTTCTGGTGATGGCTGGCACGCAGCGGATGCTCGAAATCGAAGCGCAATTCGATGCGCGGATGGTCGTTCCAGTCCATCTTGCCGAACATCTTCAGGCTCTTGCCGGAATAGACCGGGCCCATGCCCCAGACGAGAATGCGGATTTCCAGTTCCGGCTTTTCCTCGACCATGCGGCGCAGCGTAGCACCAAGCGTCGGGCAATCAGGGTCGCGCGGGCGCAGCTTGATACCAGGGTTGAAGTCCCAGCCGAGGATCATCACGGACCGTTCGGCCTGCTTCAACACGTCGTCCAGGCGCTGGTAGTATTCCTCGCCATCGATCAGGAAGCCGACGCGCTCGGCCTCGGCGCTGCGCCAGACGTTGCGGCCGGGTCGAATGATCGCACGGCCGGATGGCTCCGACCGGCGCCAGGACGAAAGTGCGGAAGAGCCTGTCTGGCTCGGCGAAGTTTTTGAAGAAAAATTAGACACGTCCACCTTTTGACCCCCGTCAATTGCGTGGCCCATTAACGCGCTAAGCTGCAAGATGTTCCAGGGACGCTGGAACATCGCGGACGTTGACGGGTTTACAGTCGTTGCGTACCAAATCGACCCGGGGGAAGACGTAACGAGGAGGACGTGAACATGACGCATGCGCGGGACAATTTCATTACTTGGCTACGCAATGCCCATGCGATGGAGGAACAGGCAGTCACGCTTCTGACAGCGCAGGCACGCCGGATCGAAAGCTACCCGGATCTCAAGGACCGCGTTCTGGAGCATCTCGAGGAAACCCGCGGCCACGTCGCGGCGCTGACCGAGATGCTGGAGAAGTTCGCCGTGACGACGCCGACCTTCAAGGACATGACCGCCAAGCTTGCCGCGACGGCCCAAGGTGTCGGCGGATTGCTGGTCAGCGACGAGGTCATCAAGACGATGACGACTGCCTTCGCATTCGAGCACACGGAAATCGCGACCTACAAGGTGCTGATAGCCGCTGCCGACGAACTGGACGAACCGGAAGCCGTCGCCGTCTTCGAACACATCCTGTCCGAGGAAGAAGACATGGCGGAATGGCTGAACGACAATATCGACAGCATCACGCGGATATTCCTGATGCGCGACGAGCGGGATCTCCAGGCGAAGCGGTAGTAGACGCCTCTGCTTCAGTCCTGACTTTTCAGAAGACCTGACAAGTCCAGCCGATGCTGCAGGGCGCCTTCGTCGCAGGCGCCGTGCTGGTAGAGATCGATGATCTCGGCCGCGAGGTTCTTTGCCGCCGTGCTTTCGCCAGACAAGCCGCGTTCGGCGCAGGCGGCATCGAAGACGTGCTGCAGGAAATCCAGTTCCCGCGGTTCCATCGCCGCATTGAATGCAGGTGTATTCATCTGTGGCCTCCCGTCGTGGAATGGATGTTGGGGGAGATCGCTCTGATGTCTTCCCGTCGCCGGCGGCCTTCGATTGTGCCGACGATGGGTCAAGTCTAAGCAAACTCCCCCTCGTTGCAAAGGGAGGGAGAAGGTTAAATTCCTGTAATGACGGGATTGTCAGCGAGCGCGCCGCAGCGCGTGAACGCCCGTCATTCCGGATGGTTTCGTCAGCCTGCCGGCTTCATCGACTGGACCACGGTCGGCCACAGTTCCGAAACGGTGGGGTGGATAGGCACGGCCCAGCGCAGGGCATCATAAGTCGCGCCGGCATTCATCATGTCCAGCACGCCGTGGATCGCCTCGTCGCCGCCGGTGCCGAGAAGGGCGGCGCCCAAGATCTTTTTCGTCTCCGCATCGGCGACGATCTTCATCAGGCCGATCGTCTCGCCCTTTTCCACGGCGCGTCCCACCTGGCTCATCGGCCGCGTGCCGACGAGAACCTTGTGGCCTGCCTTCACCGCCTGGTGTTCGGTCATCCCGACCCGGCCGAGCGGCGGGTCGGTATAGAGCGCATACCCGAGCAGGCGGTCGGAGACCTTGCGGCTCTCGCCATCGAACAGATTGGCCGCAACGATCTCGAAATCGTTGTAGGCGGTGTGGGTGAAGGCGCCGCGGCCGTTGCAGTCACCCAGCGCCCAGATGCCCGCGACGCTGGTCGACAGATCGTCGCCCACCTCAATATAGCCGCGCTCGTCGAGCGTTACGCCTGCCTTGTCGAGCCCGAGATCGTCGGTGTTGGGGCGGCGTCCGACCGCCAGCAGCACGTCGGAGCCGATGACTTCAGGCTCGCCTTCGTCGCAACTGAGGCCGACTGCTATGCCGTCGTCCGTCTTTTTGAAGCGGATGCAGTCGGCGCCGGTTCTGATGACGATCCCTTCGGCTTCCAGCATCTCATGGATGGATTGCGAGATCTCCGCATCCTCGCGGCTGACGATACGCTCGCCGCGCTCCACGACGGTTACCTTCGCGCCGAAGCGGCGATACATCTGCGCATATTCAAGCCCGATATAACTGCCGCCGATGATCACCAGATGCTCCGGCACCCTGTCCAGCCCGACGATGTCGCTGTTGGTCATATAGGGGATGTCGTCGACGCCCTCGAAATCCGGAATGGTGGCGCGGGCGCCGACATTCAGGAAAATCTGCGGCGCCGTCAGCAATTCGTCGCCGACGCGGATCGTCTCGGCGCTCTCAAAGCGCGCATGGCCGCGGATCAGCGTGCAGTGGGGCATCTTCTCCAGCCAGCTTTCGTTGCTGCCGCGGCTGTCCATCGTCACTTTCAACGCCCGCCGCATCACAGCCGGCATGTCGATCGTCACGTCGCCGCCGATGCCGATGCCGTAATCGGCGCTGCGGCGCGCGAGATGCGCCGCATAGGCGCTGGCCACCAGCGTCTTGGTCGGCTTGCAGCCGGTGTTGACGCAGGTGCCGCCCACATGCTTGCGCTCGACGATGGCGACGGTCTTGCCCGCGTCGTTGAAGCGTCCGGCAAGCGATGGCCCGGCCTGGCCGGCGCCGATGATGATCGCGTCGAATGTCTGCATGATGCTCAGATCTCCGTTAGGCGGCCGGCGTTCCCGGCAAAAGCAGGATGACAATCAGGGCTGCGACGACGGCCACGCCGTCCTCGATAAAGGCTGCCGGTGCATCCTTGCCGAAATGGGCGGCAAGCTTTGCCCGCACTGCGGCGCCACCCAGCGTTCCGATCACGGCGCCGATAATGCCGGAGACGAGGCCGGCCAGCCAGTAGCCGTAGGGCATTCCAATCGCAGCACCCGAGAGCGCGCCGGTCAAGATGCGCGCACCGAATTGCTGCGGCACCTTGCGGCTCGGCGTCGAGGGCAACTGGTCGGTGATGAATTCGACGATGGCGATCAGCGTGAGGATCAGCACGGCCCATTTGGAGCCCATGAAGGCGAGCCAGGTGCCGGAGAGATCGAGCCAGCCGAGACTGGCCGCCCAGCTGACGATCGCCGGTGCCGTCATGGCGCGAAGTCCGGCCACCGCGCCGATGACGAGTGCAAGCATGTAACTCATGATGATTCCCTTTGCCGCCGCCGACGGATGCCGGTGAAAACAAGTCTTCGCAAGTTTTAGTGGAATTCGCCAGTGCCGGATTTTAAGGTGACGACCGAGGACGAGTTGGGAGGAGGAGCCCGGCATCTGGTGAGATACGCAATCCTTGCAGCGGCGGGCGTGGCGGTCATGATCGGTCTGGGCATCTATGTCCAGGGCGCCGGCATGATCGCGAGCGGCTACATGGAGGAGGCGAAGGCGCAGGCCAACACCACGCTGAGGCTTGCCGTTTCCGGTCTCGACGGGCACCTGAAGCGCTACGAGGCGCTGCCGGCGCTGATCGCCGACCAGCAGAATGTCGAGGCTTTCGTGCTCGATCCGTCTAACACAACCCTGCAGGCCGCCACCAACGCCTATTTGAAAGACACCAACGCGCTCCTCAAATCCTCCGACATCTATCTGATGACGATGGACGGGCAGACCATTGCAGCCAGCAACTACGACAGCGACGTCAGTTTCGTCGGCGAGAATTTTTCCTACCGTCCCTACTTCCAGGAAGCCGCGAAGGGCCGCCAGTCGCGCTTTTATGCGCTCGGCACCACGTCGCTCAAACGCGGCTACTACTTCTCGTCGCCGATCGAGATCGCCGGGGTGATCCGCGGAGTCATCGTCTTCAAGGTCGATATCGATCTGGTCGAGGACAGCTGGGGGAAGGGGACCGCTCAAGGCACCGAAGACCGCATCTTCGTTGCCGACCCCGAGGGCATCATCTTCATGACCAGCCGGCCGGAATGGCTCTATGCCACGACCCTGCCGCTGTCGCCGGGGCGCATCGCCCGCACCCAGACCTCGCGGCGCTATGCGGATGCGAAACTGCGCGAGCTGCCGGTGCGGCGCGGCGAATTCGCCGGTCACGAGGTGATGACGATTGCCGACAACGGTGGCGACCGGGAATATCTCGTCGTCTCGCAACCGATGCCCGACGCCGGCTGGACCGTCAGCGTGCTGATGGATACCGGGTCCGTGCATGCCCAGGCAAAGACCACCGTCGCTGCCCTGCTTCTATCCTTGTGTCTCGCCGTCCTCGGGCTTGCGGTCATCCTGCAGCGCCGGGCGCGGCTTGCCGAGCGCATGCATCTCCAAGCGGAAGCGCAGAATGCGCTCGAACACCGGGTTGCAGAGCGCACCGCCGATCTTGCCCGCGTCAACGCCCAGATCGAGGAGGAGGTGGCCGAGCGCCGGGCGACCGAACAGCGGTTGCGCCAGACCCAGGCCGATCTCATCCAGGCCGGCAAGCTTGCCGGTCTCGGCCAGATGTCGGCAGCACTGTCGCACGAGCTCAACCAGCCGCTTGCGGCCGCGAAAACCTATGCGGAGACGGCCGGCGTGCTGATGGACCTTAACCGCACGGAAGAGGCCCGCGACAACGTTAGACGCATTTCGGCGCTGATCGATCGCATGGCCTCGATCAGCAAGCATTTGCGCAACTTCGCCCGCAAGCCGAACGAAAAGCTCGGTGCCGTTTCGCTGCAGGAGGTGATGGACGACACGCTGGAAATCGTCGCGGCGCGGCTGAAGGCGGCCGATGCGGATCTCGTCGTCGACATCCCGGCGAACCTGCCGAAGGTGCGGGCCGGTTCGATCCGGTTGCAGCAGGTTCTGGTCAATGTCATCGGCAATGCGGCAGATGCCGTCGAGGGACTAGCCGACCGGCGCATCGCCGTTTCGGCGTCAAGAACCCACGATACCATCACGGTGCAGGTGCGCGATGGCGGGCCGGGTGTGCCGGCGTCGATCCGCGAGCGCATCTTCGATCCCTTCTTTACCACCAAGGGCATCGGCAAGGGTCTCGGCCTCGGGTTGTCGATCTCCTACAACATCGTCAAGGATTTCGGTGGTAGCCTTTCCGTCACCGATGATCCCGATGGGGGTGCCGTGTTCACCATCGAGCTCGACATTGCCGACGAAAACCTGATGGAGGCTGCCGAGTGAGCGAAGCAAGGGATGCGGCGCAAAGGGTTTTGCTGGTTGACGACGAAGAGGAGCTGCGCCGGTCCACCGCTCAGGCGCTGGAACTGTTCGGGCTCTCGGTGCAGACCTTTTCCAATGCCGATCATGTTCTCGAACTCGCCGGTTTCGGCTTCGAGGGCGTTATCGTCAGCGATATCCGCATGCCCGGAACAGACGGCATGACGCTGTTGCAGCGGGTGCGTGAGCTCGATGCGGAGATCCCGATCATTCTCGTCACCGGCCACGGCGATGTGCAGCTGGCGGTGAAGGCGATGCGCGAGGGCGCCTATGATTTTCTGGAAAAGCCGTTCACGCCGCAGCATCTGGCCGGTGTCATCCGCAGGGCGCTCGATCGCCGCGCGCTGGTCATGGAAAACCGCCGACTGAAGGCGGTGGCCGGCAAGCGCGACGATCTGGAAACCCGCATGCCCGGCCGCACTCAGGTGATGGTTGATCTGCGCTACCGGATCCGCGCGATCGGCGCCACCGATGCCGATACGCTGATTATCGGCGAGACCGGTGCCGGCAAGGAAGTGGTGGCGCGAGCGCTGCACGATGTCAGCCCGCGGGCCAACCGGCCGTTTATCGCCATCAATTGCGCAGCCCTTCCGGAAACGCTGATCGAAAGCGAACTGTTCGGCCACGAGGCGGGCGCTTTTCCGGGCGCGATCAGGCCGCGCTACGGCAAGTTCGAACATGGCCGCGGCGGCACGATCCTGCTCGACGAGATCGGCTCCATGCCCTTCGACCTGCAGGCGAAATTCCTGCGCGTCCTTCAGGAGCGTGTGATCACCCGGCTCGGCTCGAACGAAACCGTGGCCCTCGACGTCCGCTTTATTGCCACCAGCAAGGTGGATCTGGAGGCGGAGGTCGCAGCCGGCCGGTTCCGGGCCGATCTCCTCTACCGTCTCAACGTCGCAACCATCCATGTCCCGTCCTTGCGCGAGCGCCGGGCCGATATCGCGCTCCTGTTTCTTCAGCTGGTCCGCGAAGCCTCCGCCCGCTACGGCCGTGACGATCTCGACGTTCCCGTCGATGTGATCGCGACGATCGGCGACCAGGCCTGGCCCGGCAACGTCCGCGAATTGCGCAACGCCGCCGATCGGCTGGTGCTGGGTCTCGATCTTCCGTCGACGGATTCCAACGGCAGGCTTCGTGATCCGGCCGGACGGCTAGCCGACAAGGTGGCGGCATTCGAGCGCAATCTGATCGCCGGCGAAATTGCGGCCCATGGCGGCGCGCTGCGTCCCGTCTACGAATCGCTCGGCATCTCGCGCAAGACGCTCTACGAAAAGATGCAGAAACACGGGCTCGACAAGCGCCTTATCTCGGCCGACCAGATGCTGCAGGACGATTGAACGGGTGACGAAACACCTGCGAAACCCCGTGCTGGGTGGATTTCCACCCAGGCTTTGGCGCGATTGTTCCCTAATCCACCCATGCTGCATTGCACGCCAGCGATAAACTTAGCGGTGCTGCCTCCCGCCCGATTGCGGCCAGCGAAATCACCACTGCAAATGGCACCACGCTGGCGAGGGAGGACTGTCGCCAGCACTCAGTTTGCATGCTGATTTTCACGCTCGGGAGGACAATTCATGAAAATCGTCAACGCCATGATCGGCGCAACGGCTCTTGCCGCCATTTCGCTGTTTTCGGCTTCTGCCAATGCGCAGGGCTATCCGGATCGCCAGATCACGATGATCGTACCGTTTGCGGCCGGTGGCCCGACCGATACGGTTGCGCGTCTCGTGGCCGAATCGATGTCGCGCGATCTCGGTCAGCAGATCGTCGTCGAAAATGTCGGCGGTGCCGGCGGTTCGCTCGGTGCCGGCCGCGTCGCCAATGCGGAAGCGGACGGTTACACCGTGCTTCTGCACCATATCGGCATGGCGACCAGCGCCACGCTTTATCGCAAGCTTGCCTATGACACGCTGAACGCGTTCGAATATGTCGGTCTCGTCACGGAAGTGCCGATGACGCTTCTCGCCCGCAAGGACATGGAAGCGACCGATTTCAAGGGACTGATCGAATACGCCAAGGCGAACAAGGACAAGGTGACGGTCGCCAATGCCGGCATCGGCGCTGCCTCGCATCTGTGCGGCATGCTGTTCATGAGCTCGATCGAAACGCCGCTCGTGACCGTTCCTTACAAGGGCACCGGCCCGGCCATGACCGATCTCCTCGGCGGACAGGTCGATATCATGTGCGACCAGACCACCAATACGACAAAGCAGATCCAGGGCGGCACGGTAAAGGCCTACGCCGTCACCTCCGCTGACCGCCTCGACATCCTGAAGGACCTGCCGACCGTCAAGGAAGCCGGTTATCCGCAGATGGAAGTGGGCATCTGGCACGGCATCTACACGCCGAAGGGCACGCCGAAGGAAGCCAACGACAAGCTGTCTGCGGCGCTTAAAGTCGCACTGAAAGACCCGAACGTCGTTGCCCGTTTCGGTGAACTCGGCACCAAGCCTTCACCGGAAGCCGACGCCACGCCTGAGGCGCTGAAGACCAAGCTGGAAAGCGAAATCGCCCGCTGGAAGCCGGTCATCGAGGCAGCCGGCCAGTACGCCGACTGATCTCTCGTCACGGCACTGCCCCTCACCCTGGCCCCTCTCTGGGCAGGGTGAGGGGTTCTGCTCGATCGGCCTTGGAGCCCGCAACCTTTCGTCCTTCTCCCCCGCGGGGGAGAAATTGCCGGCAAGCTGATCGCTCAGATCGACCGCTGATCGGCGCGAACGTCTGCAAGGACCCCACCGGCAAGCGACACTCCTGCTAGCGACCATGCCGACCCGCGGCGCAGATCCGCAGAGCTCTTCCAATATTTCGGAGCCATCATGAATTCACTCAATATCGACAGGACCAATCTGGTCTGCGGGCTGGCGCTCATCCTGACCGGTCTGTTCTTTGCCTATCAATCGATCGAACTGGAACTCGGCACCGCGCTTCGCATGGGGCCGGGCTATTTTCCGTTCATCCTCGCTTGCGTGCTTATGCTCTTGGGCGGCGTGATCGTCTTTCAGGCCATTCGCGTTGAGGGCGAAGCGGTCGGGGCGATTGCCTGGCGCGGGATGGCCTTCATTCTGCCGGCACCGATCTTCTTCGGTCTCACCGTGCGCGGTTTGGGCTTCGTGCCGGCGATCTTTTTCACGGCGCTGATTGCGGCATTCGCCTCGCACAAGATGAAGCCGCTGATGGCCGTCATCCTGTCGGCTCTGCTCACAGTCTTTTCGGTTCTCGTCTTCAGCTATGGTCTTGGCCTGCCGTTCCGGCGGTTCGGGCCGTGGCTGGGCATGTAAGGGGCTCGGTTCATGGAATTATTTGCAAATCTCGCCCTCGGTTTCTCCACCGCCACGTCGATCGAGAACCTGTTCTTCTGCCTCATCGGGGTGCTGCTTGGCACGCTTATCGGCGTCCTGCCCGGCATCGGCGCAACGGCGACGATCGCCATGCTGTTGCCGATCACCTTCCAGCTCGAACCCGTGTCGTCGCTGATCATGCTGGCCGGCATCTATTACGGCGCGCAGTATGGCGGCTCCACCACGGCCATCCTCATCAATATGCCCGGCGAATCTTCGTCGGCGGTCACCGCCATCGACGGTTACCAGATGGCGCGCAAGGGCAAGGCGGGACCGGCGCTGGCCATCGCTGCCATCGGATCGTTCTTTGCCGGCACGGTTTCCACCTTTCTTGTGGCGATCTTCGCGCCGCCGCTGACCTCGATCGCCCTGCAGTTCGGTGCGGCGGAATATTTCTCGCTGATGGTCGTCGGTCTCGTCTCGTCGATCGCGCTTGCTCACGGGTCGATCATCAAGGCGCTCGCCATGGTCTGCCTTGGCCTGCTGCTTGGCCTCGTCGGCACCGATATCTACACCGGCACGCCGCGCTTCACGCTCGGAATCCGGGAATATGCCGACGGTCTGAACTTCGTCGCGGTCGCGGTCGGCGTCTTCGGTATCGCTGAAATCCTGCGCAATCTCGAAAGCGAAAAGACCCGCACCGTGCTGATGGCGAAGGTATCCAACCTGATGCCGTCGCGCGAGGACTTCAAGGCGATGGTCGGCCCCGTTCTGCGCGGCACGGCGATCGGCTCCATCCTCGGCATCCTGCCGGGCGGCGGCGCGATCCTTGCGGCATTTGCGTCCTATACGGTCGAGAAGAAGGTATCGAAACATCCGGAAGAATTCGGCCACGGCGCGGTCGCCGGCGTTGCCGGGCCGGAATCGGCCAACAATGCGGGTGCACAGACCTCGTTCATCCCGCTCCTGACGCTCGGCATTCCGGCCAACCCGGTCATGGCGCTGATGGTCGGCGCGATGATCATCCAGGGCATCGTTCCAGGTCCGAACGTTGCCGTCGAACAGCCGGCGCTGTTCTGGGGCATCATCGCGTCCATGTGGATCGGCAACCTGATGCTTGTGATCCTCAACCTGCCGCTGATCGGGTTGTGGGTAAAGCTTCTGACGATCCCCTATTACGTGCTCTTCCCGATCATCATGGCGTTCTGCGCCATCGGGGTCTACAGCGTTAATTCCAACGTCTACGATCTCTACGCCGTCGCCTTCTTCGGCCTGCTCGGATACGTGCTCTTGAAATTGCGCTGCGAGCCAGCACCGCTTCTGCTCGGCTTCGTGCTCGGCCCGCTCCTGGAAGAAAACCTGCGACGCGCAATGATCCTCTCGCGCGGCGACGCCACCACCTTCATCACCCGCCCCATCAGCGCCGGCCTGCTCGCGCTTGCCGCACTCGTGCTCATCGTCGTCTTCCTGCCCAGCGTCCGCAAGAAGCGCGAAGAGGTGTTTGTCGAAGAGGATTGAAGGGTGGCGGCTCTTACAGGCCGTCGCGGACGAGTAAGAGTTGCCGGTAGATCTTGGGGGAGGAGGGGAATCGTTTCCTCTCCTCCCCATCCCTGTGCCTGTCACAGGGATCCAGCCACGCGAAGTCCTTCGCGTGAGAAGACCCATCTGCGCCGCAGACGCGGCGCTACTGGATTCCTGTGACAAGCACAGGAATGAGGGGGGTGGGGGTTGCGGACGCGTCGGCTGGGTTCCTGTGGCGAGCACAAAAATGAGGGGAGGTTGGGGCTGCCGAAGTCCCCTTCATCACACCGTCTGCAGCGCCTGCAGTTCCTCGACCGGCACCTCTCCACCCATCTGCTTCAGAAGCAGCGCGGCCATAAGACGACCCGCCTCCGCGAGGTCCTCGTAGATCGTTTCGATGCGGGGGCGGACCTGGTCGAACAGGCCGGACGTCTGTTTGGCGACCAGGCGCACATCTTGGCCGATGATGCGGCCGGTGTCGTAGGCTGCCGACATCACGGCCATGGCGGAGACCTCGCCGCCGCAGATGAAGCCGTCGGGCGCGTCGTCGGCCGCCAGTCGTTCCGCCACATGGTCGCGGATCGCGTCGGACTTGCTGTCGAGCGAGACACGGTCGGAAATCTCGAAGGCGACGCCTTCCTCGCGCACCGCCGTCATGAAGCCGTGGCGCATGTGATGGGCGAAGGTGAACTGGGCGGGCGGCAGGATGATGAACAGCCGCCGACAGCCAGCATTGATCAGGCTTTTCGCGGCACGATAGCTAAAGGCGTAATTGTCGTAATCCACGTAAGGATGCGGCGTCGCAAGCTCGGTGCGGCCGTGGCACACGAAGGGAAAACCCTGTTCCATCAGGAATTTCACCCGCTCGTCGGCGGCTTCGGTGCGGCTGAACAGGATGCCGTCGGCCATCCGGTTGCGGACGATATGCTTGACCGGATCGATCTGCGGCGTGTCTGAAAAATGCGGCGTGATCACCAAGTGGTACCTGGTGCCGCGCAGTGCCGCACTCATGCCGCGGATCATCGATGTGCCGTAGCCGAGGATTTCCTCGTGCGGATCAAGGACGAGGCTGATCACGTTGGTGCGTCCGGTGCGCAACCGCTGCGCCGCGCGATCCGGCAGATAGCCGACATCTTCGGCCGCTTGGCGCACGCGGATGCGGGTTTCGAGCGCAATCTGGGGATCGTCGGAGAGCGCCCTCGACACGGTCGTGACCGCAAGCTCGGTCAGTTCGGCGACGGTCTTCAGCGTCGGTTTCTTCTGGGCTGTATCGCGGGGCAAGCGGTTCGCGTGCGGCCGCGCCGGGCGTCCCTGCTGCAGCGTATCCGGGTCGATGTCCTCACCCCGGTCATCCCGGTCGTCAAGCGGCATTCCTGTCTCCTCCAGCACCCCTCCAGGCGCCCCGTTTGTATCGTTGCAAAACGCCGCAAATTCGGCAAGTGCAAATCAACTCTTCACCGTCGCAAACGGGAAAGATCGCTTTTATCGTTTTATAACAGGTTGATGCCGGATATTTAGCATCACCGAAATTCTGTCCCCTACGGGGTTGACACTTACATCAGTTATATCGTTATAAATCGATGTCCGGAGAGGAGCCCGGCTTTGAGGGAGATATTTCAATGACTATTCGTTTGATCGGCAAACTGGCCGCCGGTGCGGCTATGATTGCGCTGACCGCTGGCGCCGCAAAGGCAGCCGAACAGGTTGAAGTTCTGCACTGGTGGACGTCCGGCGGCGAAGCCGCGGCGCTCAACGTGCTCAAGGAAAACCTGGCCAAGCAGGGTATCGGCTGGAAAGACATGCCGGTTGCCGGTGGTGCCGGTTCTGCCGCGATGACGGCGCTGCGCGCCCGTGTGACCGCCGGCGATCCGCCGACCGCCGTCCAGCTGCTCGGTTTCGACCTGCGCGACTGGTCCGAGATGGGCGTTGCCGCCAATCTTGACGATCTCGCCGCCAAGGAAGGCTGGGACAAGGTCATTCCGGAAGCGCTGCAGGCGTTTTCCAAGTATGATGGCCACTGGGTTGCTGCCCCCGTCAACATCCACTCCACCAACTGGCTGTGGCTGAACAAGGCTGCCTTCGACAAGGCCGGCGGCAAGCAGCCGACGAATATGGACGAGCTGTTCACCATGCTCGACGCCTTCAAGGCGCAGGGCATCACCGCGCTCGCCCATGGCGGCGTTCCGTGGCAGGACGGCACGCTCTGGGAAGCCGTGGTTCTCTCCGTCGGCGGTCCTGACTTCTACAAGAAGGCCGTGCTTGACGCCGATCCGACGGCGCTGTCGGGTGATACGATGAAGAAGGTGTTCGACGATATGTCGAAGCTTCGCACCTATTTCGACCCGAACTTCTCCGGCCGCGAATGGAACCTCTCCACCGCGCTCGTCATCGAAGGCAAGGCCGGCGCTCAGGAAATGGGCGACTGGTCGAAGGGCGAATGGCTGCGCGCCAAGAAGACCCCCGGCACCGATTTCGTCTGCATGCGCTTCCCCGGCACGCAGGGCTCCGTCCTGTTCAACGCCGACCAGTTCATGATGTTCGACGTGGGTGAAGAGCAGAAGGACGCACAGATGAAGATGGCATCCGCCGTCGAAGATCCCGCGTTCCAGATCGCCTTCAACACGGTCAAGGGTTCCGTGCCTGCCCGGACCGACGTCTCGGACGAAAAGTTCGACGATTGCGCCAAGAAGGGCATGAAGGATCTGGCGGAAGCCTCGTCCAAGGGCACGCTGATGGGCTCGCTTGCTCATGGTTATGCGCAGCCGGCCGCTGTCAAGGAAGCCATGCTTGACGTCATCACCCAGCATCTGAATGGCCAGCTGACAACGGATGCCGCGCTGAAGCGCCTGCCGGAAGCGGTTGCTGCCGCGAAGTAGTCAAAAAAACCCCGCCCCAAACCCCTCCCCACAAGGGGGAGGGACTTAACCCAGCCGCACTGTCTGGGCCCGATTTGGTCGGTGGGTGCCCACAGGTTTTCTCCCCCCTTGTGGGGGAGATGGCCGGCAGGCCAGAGGGGGCTTTTTTGTTGGCGCACCTTCAAACGTCTCTATTCGCATCCGGAGATCCCCCATGACGACAATCGAACCGGCTCCGATGGTGACGCCGACCAGGCCGCGGCGGTCCATGGCCGATGGCTTGCGCAATGGCTTGCCGAAGCTCGTTCTGGCGCCGTCCTTTGCCATCATTCTGGTGTTCGTCTACGGCTTCATTCTGTGGACAGTCTATCTGTCGTTCACCACGTCGAAGATGATGCCGATCTACAAGTGGGGCGGGTTCGATGCCTATTACCGGCTCTGGTCGCAGCCCAACTGGTATGTGGCGATGCAGAACCTCGCCATATTCGGCGTGCTCTATATCGTGCTCTGCACCGCGATCGGGCTTTTCATCGCGATCCTGATGGATCAGCGCATCCGCGCCGAAGGCGTCCTTCGGCCGATCTTTCTCTATCCGATGGCGCTGTCCTTCGTCGTGACAGGCACGGCCTGGAAGTGGTTCCTCAACCCGGGCCTCGGGCTTGAGAACACAATGCACAATCTCGGCTGGGAAAGCTTCAAGTTCGACTGGCTGGTGAACCCCAAGATGGCGATCTACACCGTCGTCATCGCCGGCGTCTGGCAGGCCTCGGGCTTTATCATGGCGATGTTTCTGGCGGGTCTTCGCGGTATCGACGGCGAGATCGTCAAGGCCGCCCAGATCGATGGCGCGTCAACCGTGTCGATCTATCGCCGCATCATCATTCCCATGCTGCGTCCGGTCTTCCTGTCGGCCTTCATCGTGCTCGCGCATATGGCGATCAAGTCCTATGACCTCGTCATCGCGCTCACGGGCGGCGGGCCGGGCAATGCCACCGAACTGCCGTCCACCTTCATGTATTCCTACACGTTTACCCGCAACCAGATGAATGTGGGCTCGGCCAGCGCCGTGATGATGCTGATGGGCATTACCGCGATCATCGTCCCCTATCTCTATTCCGAGCTTCGGGAGAAGAACCATTGAGCGCGATCCCTGAAAATGTCAGCGCCGGGTCGGTCCGCACCGTCCGCTATTTCATCTATGGCGCACTGATCATCCTTGCCGCCGTCTATCTGCTACCGCTCTATGTGATGCTTACCACGTCGCTGAAGTCGCTGGATGAGATCCGCGGCGGCGACATGCTCGCACTGCCGTCCGATCCGTCCATGGCCGCCTGGGTCAAGGCCTGGGGCGAGGCCTGCATCGGCGTCTCCTGCGTCGGCATCAAGGGATATTTCTGGAACTCGCTGAAAATGGTGGTTCCGGCTGTCGCCATCTCCACGCTGCTCGGCGCGCTCAACGGCTATGTTCTGACCAAGTGGCGCTTTCCCGGCCACAAGCTGGTGTTCGGGATGATGCTGTTTGCCTGCTTCATCCCGTTCCAGGCGGTGTTGATCCCGATGGCGCGTCTGCTGGGTGCGATGGGCATGTCGAACTCCACCGCCGGCCTCGTCTTCGTCCATGTGGTCTACGGCCTCGGCTTCACCACGCTGTTCTTCCGCAACTATTACGAGGCGTTTCCGGACGAGCTGGTCAAGGCTGCGATGATGGATGGCGCCGGCTTCTTCAAGATCTTCTGGCGCATTCTTCTGCCAAGCTCCGGCCCGATCATCGTCGTCACGGTCATCTACCAGTTCACCAATATCTGGAACGACTTCCTGTTCGGCGTCTCGTTCTCGTCGGGCGAGGCATCGCCGATGACGGTGGCGCTCAACAACCTCGTTTCGTCTTCCACCGGCGTCAAGGAATACAATGTCGACATGGCCGCCGCCGTGTTTGCGGCATTGCCGACGCTGTTCGTCTACGTCGTCGCCGGACGTTATTTCGTGCGTGGCCTGATGGCCGGCGCAGTCAAGGGTTGATCCAACATGAGCTTTCTCGAGATCAAGAATATCCGCAAGAAGATCGGCAATGTCGAGATCCTCAAGGGCATCGACATCGATCTGGAAAAGGGCGGCTTTCTGGTGCTGGTCGGCCCGTCCGGCTGCGGCAAGTCCACGCTGCTCAACGCCATTGCCGGCCTGCTGCCACCGACA
The DNA here is from genome assembly GCF_050500175.1 of Neorhizobium sp. DAR64872/K0K18. Taxonomy (NCBI): domain Bacteria; kingdom Pseudomonadati; phylum Pseudomonadota; class Alphaproteobacteria; order Hyphomicrobiales; family Rhizobiaceae; genus Neorhizobium; species Neorhizobium sp. DAR64872/K0K18. The sequence continues at coordinate 2,945,636 of NZ_CP191446.1, read as the reverse complement.
TCCGGTGACATCGTCATCGATGGCGAGGTGGTGACGGACCTGCATCCGTCCAAGCGCGACATCGCCATGGTGTTCCAGTCCTACGCGCTCTATCCGAACATGACGGTGGAGGAGAACATCGCGTTTGCGCTGGAGATGCGCGGCATCGACAAGGCGGAGCGGGAAACGGCCGTCGCAAGCGTGGCAAAGACCCTGCAGATCGAGCATCTTCTGAAGCGCCGGCCGAGCCAGCTTTCCGGCGGCCAGCGGCAGCGCGTCGCCATGGGCCGGGCGCTGGTTCGCAAGCCGCGCGTGTTCCTGTTCGACGAACCGCTTTCCAACCTTGATGCGAAGCTGCGCGTCGAGGTGCGGGCGGAAATCAAGGCGCTGCACCAGAACACCAACGCCACGATCGTCTACGTCACCCACGACCAGATCGAGGCGATGACGCTTGCGACCAAGATCGTCGTCCTCAAGGAAGGCATCGTACAGCAGGTCGGAACGCCTGCCGAAATCTACAATCTGCCGGCCAATCTGTTTGTCGCCGATTTCATGGGCTCGCCGGCAATGAACATGCTGAAGGGCAAGGTCGTCTCCGGCGGCGTCGCCCTTTTCGGCGGTTCGACGACGGTTGCCGTGCCGCCAACAGTGACGTCTGCTTTGCCCGCGGGCAAGGATGTCATTCTCGGCCTGCGCCCCGAAGCGATCACCGATTCCGGCCTTGCCGATCCGACGGCGCATGCGATTGCATTCGTTGATGCGCAGGTAACTATGGTCGAGCCGACGGGCTCCGACACGTTCGTGACCGGTCGGATGGACGGGGTGAATTTCACGGGACGCGCTCGCGCCGAAGTACCGGTCACGCTTGGCCAGACATTCCGCTTCGCCTTCAATCTCGACAAGGCCGTCGTGTTTGATCCGGAAAGCGGCAACCGCATCGGCTAAGTCCATGATCGGGCCAGAAAATTGACTTGACAAAAGACAATTTTCCTATCCCGAATCCGGTCGTTACGGGGCAATAGGGAACTATTCCTGTCCGCCCCGTGTTTCCCTTGTGACTGAAACAAGGGAGAGATGCCATGTCGCTGACCCGCGATTTCACGCCCTACGATTCGCGCCGGACCGCTTCCGGCCACGTCTCGTCCGGCGCGCCCGTGCGCCGATCCTTCCCCAAATCCTGGGGTGCCGAACATGTCGGCGAAAACAGCGTTCTGTTCCGCCTCTGGGCAGCGGACATCGAGCGCCTGCGCCTCCGCATCGCCGGCCGCAACCGCGAAATGCTGCCGGCCGGGCAGGGCTGGTTCACGCTGACCGTCGAAGGCGTCGAGCCCGGCACGCCCTACCAGTTCGTCATGCCCGACGGTAAGGCGTTCGCGGACCCCGCATCGCGGGCGCAGGACGGGGGCGTCGATGGCCACTCGATGATCGTCGATCCGGCCTTCTACCGCTGGAACATGCCGGCCTGGAAGGGGCATGCCTGGGAAGAGGCTGTGATTTACGAGATGCATATCGGCACCTTCACGTCCGAGGGCACGTTTCGCGCCGCAGCGTCGCGTCTCGCCGATCTTGCCGATCTCGGCTTCACTGTCATTCAGCTGATGCCGGTCAGCGAATTTCCGGGCGATCGCGGCTGGGGCTATGACAGCGCGCTTCCCTATGCCCCGCATCACACCTACGGTTCGCCTGATGACATGAAGGCTTTCGTCGATGCCGCCCACCGGGTCGGCCTGTCGGTCATGCTGGATGTCGTCTACAACCACTTCGGCCCGGCTGGAAACCTGATCGTCTCGAACATCCCGTCTTTCTTCGATCCGCAGTTTATCACGCCGTGGGGTCCGTCGATCAACTTTGCCCAACCAGCCGTGCGTGCTTTCTTCATCGAAAACGCGCTCTACTGGCTGGAAGAGTTCAATCTCGATGGCCTTCGCATCGATGCGGTGGACGAGATCCTGGATGAAACGTCCGAGAAGCACATTCTGGTCGAACTGGCAGAGCGCGTTCATTCCGAAACGACGGGTCGGCGGCGCCATCTCGTGATGGAGGACCATCGCGCCATCCTGCGCAACCCGGAACGTGGCGGGACACCGGATGCGTTTGTGGCCGGATGGAACAACGACGCCTACCACGCCGCACATGTGATCGCGACAGGCGAGGCCGTGGGCCATGCCGCACCTTTCGCCGCGCAGCCGGTCGCCAAGCTCGCCGCTTGCCTTGCGCATGGCGGCATGCCGTCGCAGGACGATGACGAGCAAGACGCGAGGTCAGACGCGGGCGGATCTTCGCCGCTTACCTCGTATATCCACTTCCTGCAGAACCATGATCATGTGGGCAATCGCGCCCATGGCGAACGATTGATCTCCCTGTCGGAGCCGGGGCTTCTCGACGTCATGACTTCAATGCTGCTTCTGTCGCCGCAGGTGCCGATGATGTTCATGGGCGAGGAATATGGGGAAGTGCAGCCGTTCGCGTTCTTTGCCGATTACGAGGGCGACATCGCCATGACCACCTGGGCCAACCGGTTGATCGAGGCGGAAAAATTCGGCGGCCTGCCGGAAGGCGTCACAGAACCTTGGCAGTTGGACAATCCGAATGCGCCGGAAGCGTTCGAGAAATCGAAACTGCGCTGGGAGCGTCGCGACACGGCGGAGGGCTCTGCCGCCTACGGGAAGATCCGGGATCTGATCGGAAAGCGGCGCGAGCACGTGGTTCCAGGGCTTTCCGGCATGCCTCACAGCGTCGGTCGCGTTCTTGCCTCCGCGCCGGAGACGATTGCAATCGACTGGCAGCTGTCGGATCGTCTCGTGCAACTGCGTGCCAATCTGAGCGCGTCTGAGGTCGAAGCACCCGGCATTTCCGGGTTTGTGATCCACCGGGTGCCGGAAACCGTCGTTGCCGATGGAACTGGGCCGCTCGTCATGCCGGCAACGTCGCTGCTTGCCGCGATTTCGCGGCACTGAATATTCGAATATTCATCGGAAAGGTTACGGCCGCATCACCAAGTCCTTGGCCAGTGTTCCAAAAGCCGCTAGAACTCATGGCGTTGCTTTCAAAGCCAAGGGACGGGGCTAAGAATGGATCACCAGCGCGGCGGCTCTGCTGCCTGCCAACCTTCCCGCGCAACGGTCGTGCGGGATGGCTAGGTTTGCGCGGCTCTTCCCGACGGCACCGATCGGGGCTTATCTGATCGCGCTCGTCGTGGGCGTGGCTTTACCGCTGCTTGTCTTCGGCGCCTTTCTCATGCTGCAGCTGGAAGAGCACGAACGGGACATGCTCTCCTCGAATACGGCAGAAGACGCCCAGATGATCGCTCGTGCGGTCGACCGCGAGCTGCAGGACATGGCAACGACGCTGCGCCTGCTGGTCAGTTCTCCCGAGCTGGAGTCCGGTGACCTTCGCGCCTTCCACGAGCGGACCCGGTCGAGCCTGCGTTCCACCAAGCTTTTCGTGATCGTCGCAGACCGGGACGGACAGCTTCGGCTGAATACCCGCGTCCCCTTCGATACGCCGCTCGGCAAGACCGCCAACATGCCAGCGCTCGAATCCATGCTGCGCAGCGGCTTGACGGAAGCCTCCAGCATGTTTCGCGGCACGACCAGCGGAAAGTGGGTCTTCAACGTCGCGATGCCGCTGTCTGAGAAGACAAACGCCTCGGGCGCTGCGATGATCATCACGCAGAATGCCGAGGATCTGCAAAAGCTACTGTCCGTCGATGGCCTGCCGGATGGCTGGTCTGCCGCGGTCCTCGATGGCAGCGGTCAGGTCGTCACCTCGGTCGGTGCCGCAAAGATGGCGGAGGGCGCCAGGTTTCCCAGCGAAACTCTTCGGCTGATGACCGGTTTTCGCGGCACGATCGAAGATGTCGATGGTGCGGGCAAACAGATGTACGGTTATGCGCAGATTACCGGCTGGGCCTGGAAGACCGTCGTCTGGGGGCCGATCGCGTCCGCGCAGGAAAACATTATCTCCACCTGGCGGCAGCTCGTTGCGGGCGGCATCGTCTTTCTCGCCATAGCCATGGTCGTCGCCTACCTCGTCGCCTGGCAGCTGCGGATCCCGATTAGGCAGATCGCCGACATGGCCGAACGGATCGGCAAGGGCGAAATCGTCTCGCCGGTGGAGACCAAGATCACCGAGGCGAACCAGATCGCCGTCGCGCTTTCGAACGCCTCGTTCGACCGGAGCCAGGCGGAAGACCGTATTCATCTCATCCTGCACGAGCTGGTTCACCGGACAAAGAACATCCTCACGCTTGTCCAGGCTATGATGCGCCAGCTGGCACGCAAGGATACGCCGATGGACGAGTTCCAGAGGGCAATCAGCACCCGCCTCCAGGGTCTGGGGAAATCGATCGAGGCTCTTGCCGAAGAGCAATGGGGCGGTGTTCCGATGCATCGGGTCGTCGAGATCCACATGAGCACGTTTGCGGAAGCGGCGGACCGCGTCCAGATCCAGGGCGAGGATTTCGTGCTGAAGGCGGGAGCAGTTCAGAATCTCGGCTTGGTGCTGCATGAACTCGCCACCAATTCCGTCAAATACGGCGCATTGTCTGTACCCCATGGTACGGTACGGATCTCATGGAGCGATATCGCCGAGGAGACGGTCTCGGATGGAGACGGCGAGAGCCGTGGTGTGAACCTGCTTCTGGTCTGGGAAGAAAGCGGCGGCCCGACGGTAAAGCCGCCCACCCGCACCGGGTTCGGCACGACCATCATCAAGCGCCACGCGACCGCTGCATTCAGCGGCACTGTCGATATTGATTTCCGGCCCGGCGGCCTGGTCTGGCGGATGACGGTACCGCGTGCCAACCTGGAGCGCCCGGACGCTTCGGAAGGCTTGCGCGACGTTCCTCTTTAAGTTCTCTGGGTGTTTCGATGCCTGGGAACGAAGCGATATCCATCTCAGTTTAGCGGTTATGGATACGTTAGTCAGCACCATTGAAATTGACGTCGAGTCTCTCAAGACGATCGGCCTCACCTATGTCAACGATACCGAACCCGGCATTCGGCGGGAACGACGCGGCAAGGGGTTCAGTTATCGGTTGCCGGATGGTGGCTTGCTGGTCGAGGATGACCACCATACCCGCATTTCCGCACTCGGCCTGCCGCCAGCTTACGAAAACGTCTGGATCTGCCTTGATGCCAGCGGCCATCTCCAGGCAACCGGCTATGACAGCCGCGGCCGCAAGCAGTATCGCTATCACACGGACTGGCAGAATTTCCGCAGCGAGCGAAAGTTCGACCAGCTTGCCCAGTTTGGCGAGGCCTTGCCGCGCATCAGGTCCAGAGCTGCCCGCGATCTGTCGCATGGTCTCGACAAGTCCGAGGCGGTGATCGCAGCGCTTGTGGCGCTGATGGATATGACGCATCTGAGGGTCGGTAACCGCGCCTATGCCAAGGAAAACCGCACCTATGGCGCAACGACGCTTCTGAAGCGGCACATGATTTTGTCCGGCGACGGTATCCTTTTGAAATTCACCGCCAAGGGTGGCAAGCGGGTGCAGCACACGCTGAAACATCCGCGTCTCCAACGTATCCTGGAAGATGTCGCCGACCTTCCGGGACGCCAGCTGTTTTCGTTTCCCGATGAACACGGTACGCCGCGACCGATCGATTCTGGCCGGCTTAACGCCTATCTCGCCAAGGCCGCCGGCTTTCCGGTCACGGCGAAGACGTTCCGCACCTGGGGCGGAAGCCTCGCAGCCTTCATGTCAGCCTGGAATACAATGGCTGAGGACGGACACCGCCCCAAGATCAAGGCACTGTGCAACGCGGCTTCCGAAGCGCTGCACAACACGCCTGCCGTCTGCCGCACCAGCTACATCCATCCGCAGATCCTGGGCCTTGCCGAGGATGTCTCGCCGCTCGAAAAGATCATGAACGCGAAGACCCTGCCGACGGACGGCCGCCGTGGTCTGCGCATGAACGAGCGCCGGCTTCTGGCATTCCTGAAGCAGGAACAGACCTGACCGGACCGGTTCTCGCTCCATCAGCCAGCGTATGATCTCGTGTCACCCAGACAAGAGAAAGCCCGCACCGACCATGTCGGAGCGGGCTTTCGTTACCAGTCATCCTGCAATCAAGCGGCCTGTCTGTTGTGACGGCCTTCGTTGACTTCCTCGACGATCTTGTCGACGAACTGCTGCAGGTCGTCGGGCGACCGCGATGTGATGATGCCGTTATCGCAGACCACGGCTTCGTCCTGCCAGGACGCGCCTGCATTGCGAACGTCGGTCCGGATCGACGGGTAGGAGGTCGCCTTGCGGCCACGCAGGGCATCCGCCTCTATCAGCAGCCATGGACCATGGCAGATGGCAGCAACAGGCTTGCCGCTCGCCACAAAATCTCGCACGACGCTGATCGCCGTTTCATCCTTGCGCAGCACATCGGGATTGATCTGTCCGCCGGGCAGAACCAGCGCATCGAAATCGCTTGCCTTGACGTCCTTCGCTTCAAGGTCGACCGCGACAGAGTCACCCCAGTCGGTCTCGTCCCAGCTTCTGATTTCTCCAGACTTGATCGAAGCGATCTTCACGTCAGCACCACGTTTGCGCAGTTCATCGAGCGGAAACCGGAGCTCCGAGCGCTCATAGCCGTCGGTTGCAAGAATCAGGATGGAAGCGGACTTCATGTGAGCCATGTTTCACTCCTTTTTATTGTCATGGACTGTTGTCGTGGGCCGGCCCGGTTAAAGGCGGCCAGTCGAGAGATCCCTGCCATTGATAGACGCGGGGACACTGATCTCCTCTCGCGCTGTTCTGGGAAGCGGCAGTACGACGGCATCGGGCACAAGGACCCTAAGCTCTTGCGGGCTTTTGGCCGCAAGATGCTTTGGATGGCCGAAGCTGCGATGCGAAAGGAACCGGTTCTTCAGCATTGTCAGAACGTGATGCATGATGGATCTCCCGTCGTGAACACAAGGTTTTTCGCCCGGTCACTGGATGTCCAACCCGACCGGTGTCATTTCGTTCCAGATCTTACACGATGTAATGTTACGTTACTGAACGGCTCGAACGCGCCAAGCTCACAGGAAGTCTCGCCGATAAAAAGTTGGCGTCAGCGAAGAGGCCAGCCACAGTCATGTGTCGCTGGTGTCAGTCAATGGGATGACCGGTCGATCGCTAGATCGGAACGACCATCATGTAACAGGCCGCGATGACCATCACGAAACCTGCAGCCTCGATCCATTCCTTGACCATGATTGCCTCCCGCCACACTCCTAAAGCCTATCAACTGCGATACGGAATCATGGTTCCACGAAATGGCCACAAATGCGGCGAAACGGCCTTATTCATAAAATTTGATTAACTCTTGTCGGCTTCTGCCCTTGCACGTGCAGCTTCCAGCACCGAGCGCACTTCGCGGGCCATGGCGTTTTCGATCGCGAAGGCACCATCGGGGGAGAAACCAGGATCTTCCTCGTTGTCCTTGAATGTGGCGTCGTCACGCAGCCGCTGCACGAAACGGGTGGTCGTCAGCTCGCCGCCAATCATTGCAGCGATCAAATCGATCATCAGTTCGCGATGCGCGTTCAGCCGGCCTTCGAGCTCTTCCGGGGGCATGGTCGTCATGGTCTTCTCCCTGCTGTTATGGGTACCATTAGAGAGATAGGGGAGGCGGCCCATCCGGAAACGCGTGCCGCCCTCAAAATTTCGCGGGCAACTTGCGAAACCTCCTAAATTACAGGGCCTCTGGAACGAATTGCAGCCTCGCACCTTCTATAGGCGAAAGTTTCAATTGGTATGACCAGCGGGGAAATATGGATACGAAATCGAGCCACTTTGTCGTTCACCCGGGTTCCTGGCTTCAGCTGGGTGCAAATTACGACGGCGATGGCGTCAACTTTGCGATTTTCTCGGCGCATGCCGAGCGCGTCGAACTTTGCCTGTACGACCCGAGCGGCAAGGTGGAAATCGCCCGCCTCGAACTGCCGGAATACACCCACGAGATCTGGCACGGCTATATCCCCGGCCTGAAGCCCGGCGCCCTCTACGGCTACCGCGTCCATGGCCCCTATGACCCGGAAAACGGCCATCGCTTCAACCCCAACAAGCTGCTGATCGACCCCTATGCACGCGAACTGTTCGGCGACGTTGAGTGGAACGAGGCACATTTTGCCTATGATCTCCTTGCCGAAGACAAGGACCTGACCTTCGACGAACGCGACAGCGGTCCCTACACGCCGAAGGGCGTTGTCATCGACCCGAATTTCGACTGGCACGACAACAACCGTCCGAAGATCAGCTGGCCACAGACAGTCCTCTATGAAACGCATGTGAAGGGCTTCACCCAGCTCAATCCCGGCGTTCCGATCGATCTGCGCGGCACGTATGAAGGCATGGGGCACAAGGCGACGGTCGACTACATCAAGAACCTCGGCATCACCTCGGTGGAGCTGCTGCCGGTCCACTCCTTCCCGGATGACCAGCACCTGCTCGATCGTGGCCTGAAGAATTTCTGGGGCTACAACACCCTTAACTTCTTCTCGCCGGCCTCGCGCTACTTCGGGCCGAAGGGCATCCAGGGTTTCCGCGAGATGGTGCGGAACTTCCACGATGCCGGCGTCGAGGTCATTCTCGACGTGGTCTACAACCACACCGCCGAAGGCAACGAGCTTGGACCGACCCTGTCGTTCAAGGGCATCGACAACTTCTCCTACTACCGCACCATGCCCGACCAGCATCGTTACTACATCAACGACACGGGCACCGGTAATACGGTCAACACCTCGCATCCGCGCGTTCTGCAGATGGTCACCGACTCGCTGCGCTACTGGGCTGAAGCCATGCACATCGACGGCTTCCGCTTCGATCTTGGCACCATTCTCGGTCGCGAGCCGGAAGGCTTCAACGAGCGCGGTGGCTTCTTCGATGCCATCACGCAGGATCCGGTCCTTTCCAAGGTCAAGCTGATCGGCGAGCCCTGGGATATCGGTCCGGGCGGCTACCAGGTCGGCGGCTTTCCGCCAGGCTGGGCCGAATGGAACGACAAGTACCGCGATACGGTGCGCGAATACTGGAAGGGCGACAACGTCTCGACGGACTTTGCGGCGCGCCTTCTCGGTTCCGGCGATCTCTACGATCAGCGCGGTCGTCGTCCCTGGGCATCGGTCAACTTTATCACCGCCCATGACGGCTTCACCTTGAACGACATGGTTTCGTACAACGAGAAGCACAACGACGAGAACGGCGAGGACAATAACGACGGCCATAACGACAACCGTAGCTACAATTACGGTGAGGAAGGCCCGACGGAAGACGAGGGCATCAACGCGGTGCGTGAGCGCCAGAAGCGCAACTTCCTCGCCACGCTCATGTTCTCGCACGGCACGCCGATGCTGCTGGCCGGTGACGAGTTCGGTCGCAGCCAGCTCGGCAATAACAACGGCTACTGCCAGGACAGCGAGATCTCCTGGGTTGCCTGGGAAAACCTGCCTGAAAGCAACGAGCAGCTGCGCGAGTTTACCCGCCAGATCATCAAGCTCCGGCACGAGCAGCCATTGCTGCGCCGCGAGAACTGGCGCGATGGCATGGACATCAAGTGGTTCAACGCCGGCGGTGGTTTCCAGACCTCCGAACAGTGGGACGAAGGCTCGACGATCGGTCTGTACATTGGCCGTGGCGACCTGAAGGAAGAGGAAGGCATCTGGCACGACGTGCTGCTGCTGTTCAACCCGTTCGAAGGCAACGTGCCGTTCCAGATCCCGCAGTTCGGCGAAGGTGGCTGGGTGCTGGAGATGACCACATCGGATTATTCCAAGAAGGGTCTCGTGATCACCAAGGAACGGGACTTCGAACTCGAAGGCCGCAGCCTGGCACTGTTCCGCCGTCCGTGATGGCAGCCTGAATACTCTGATCTCCAAGCCCCGCCGGTCTCCGGCGGGGTTTTTCGTTTGGGTGGTATGCCCCAAGGGCAGAACTCACCAGCCTTCAGCCGAACTCATTCGATGACAGCTTTTCCTCATGCTATGTCTCTGTTCACACCACGATGCAGGGAAGGGAAGCACAGTATGTCGGCAGAAAAGGTAGCGATCGTCACAGCGGGCGGAAGCGGTATGGGAGCGGCGTCTGCGAAGAAGCTCGCGGCCGATGGGTTCAAGGTAGCGATCCTCTCCTCGTCCGGTAAGGGTGAGGTCTTGGCGCAGGAACTCGGGGGACTCGGCATCACCGGCTCCAACCAGTCCAACGACGATCTCAAGCGGCTCGTTGATGCGACTATGGAGACATGGGGACGGATCGATGTGCTGGTCAACAGCGCCGCCCACGGACCGCGTGCACAGATCGTCGAGATCACCGACGACCAGTGGCATACCGGCCTCGATGTCTATCTGCTCAACGTCATCCGTCCAGTGCGGCTGGTGGCGCCGATCATGCAGGCTCAGAAATCGGGCTCTATCGTCAATATCTCGACTGCCTGGGCGTTCGAGCCCTCTGCAATGTTCCCGACATCGGCCGTGTTTCGCGCCGGGCTCGCCGCTTATACGAAAATCTTTGCAGATACCTATGCGGCCGACAATGTGCGCATCAACAACGTTTTGCCCGGATGGATCGACAGCCTGCCGGCAACCGATGACCGGCGCGACAGCGTGCCGATGAAGCGCTACGGCACAAGCGAGGAAATCGCCGCAACCGTGGCATTCCTGGCATCCGAAGGTGCCGGGTACATCACCGGGCAGAACCTGAAGGTGGACGGTGGTTTGACGCGGTCGGTCTGAGACCTGCGGTTCTCGTTAGCCGAACGCTGTGTGCGCCGTGTTCGTCAAGGAATCAAACGACGCAGGTGCCGATCACGGCACCTGCCGGATCAGTAGCTCGCTCGTCGATCCGCGGAGGAGTTGCCGGCCTTGCGCACCAGGTTGGTGTAGACGGTGGCGTATTGCTGGGCGCTGCGCTCCCAGGAGAATTTCGCCTTCATCGCCTGGTTCTGCAACCGGGCCCACATTTTTGGTTCCTGGTAGGCGTGCATGGCCCGGCGCAGCGCGAGACGCAGTCCGTCGGTCGTCACAGGGTGGAACTGGAAGCCGGTCGCAACCCGTGCCGACATCGCCGCATCATTCGCATCGATGATGGTTTCCGACAGCCCGCCGGTGCGCGAGACGACGGGCACGGTGCCGTAGCGAAGCGCGTAGAGTTGCGTCAGGCCGCAGGGCTCGAACCGCGATGGCTGCACGATCGCGTCCGAACCGGCATGGATGAGATGCGCGGTCGGTTCGTCGTAGCCGATGTGGACGGCCATCTTGCCGGGATAGCGCGCAGCCGTATCCAGCAGCGCCTGTTCGATATCCTTGTCACCCTGGCCGAACACGATGATATGGCCGCCATTGTGGATGACCTCGTCCGCCGTATCGGCGAACATGTCGAAACCCTTTTGCCAGGTGAGGCGGCTGACGGCGGAAAAGATCGGTCCGTTGCCTTCAGGGTCGAGCCCGAACTTTTCCATCAATACGGTCTTGTTGTCGCGCTTGCGCTTCAGCGAGGAGACATCGTAATTGCGCGGAATATGCGGATCCGTTGCCGGGTCCCAGATGTCGAGGTCTGTGCCGTTGACGATGCCGCGCAACACGGTCACGCGCTCGTTCAGGACACCGTCAAGGCCCATGCCGAAACGCGGCGTGAGGATCTCCCTGGCATAGGTGGGGCTGACCGTGGTGATCGCGTCGGCCGTCAGCAATCCGCCCTTCAGGTAGCTGATGCCACCGAAATATTCGATCCCGTTGATTGAAAACAGCGAGCTGGGAAGGCCGATCGCGGGAAGGATGTCTGCGGAATACTGGCCCTGGAACGCGATGTTGTGGATGGTGATCACGCTCGGAATGGCGCAGCCCATTTCGCGCATGTAGACCGACGTCATCGCCGATTGCCAGTCATGGGTATGAACGACATCGGGTACGAAACCCGGGAGAAGCCCACCGGCGATTTCCGCCGCAGCCTTCGACAGAGCTGCGAAGCGCCGCCAGTTGTCGTGGTGGTCGTTGCCATGCTCGTCGACATAAGGTCCGCCAAGCCGGTCATAGAGTTCCGGCGCGTCGAGCACGAACAGGTTCAGGCCTTCGATTTTCACATGCAGCAGCGACGCGCGGGTACCGAGCAGGTCGTCGAACAGAGCAAGCGGCGTCACGCCGGAGCTTACCTGGGCCATCACTTTCGGATAACCCGGAATGAGCGTTATGGTATCGATCCCGAGGGCAGCAAGCGCCTTCGGCAGCGATCCTGTCACATCGGCCAATCCGCCGGTCTTGACCAGCGGGAAGATTTCCGAGGTGACCGACAATACTTTCATCGCGAAATTTTCCCCACTGCGTCCCCCAAGGCTCCGCTGCGTGCTACGCCCGGGAACGGCGTCCGACGAGTGCGAACGGTCAGTACTCTGACTGGCAACCGGGTCATCAACTGATGCTATTTCGATGGGGCCATCCAAGGGGCCGTACGCGTCCATCATGCCAACTCCCACCCTTGTCCATGCCATTTCACATCAGTGCCGGAGGGGAGACCTGTGTCAGCGACCGCCGAAATGGGAAAACCAGTCAGAGAAATACACGAATACGCAAAAGCCATTGCCGTCTTTCAGATGTAATGATTACCCCGCGGCAGAGACTGCCGCGGCCCGTCATGTCCGCTCTTGTCTGCGTGACCCGGCTGGCGTCAAAGGCCAGCCCGGCCTATCGGGACCGCTTCTTGGCAGGCTGTTTGCCCGCGGGAACCGGGGCCGGAGAAACCGGCACGGACTTCTTTTCGCTTGAGGCCTCGGAGGCGAGCGCTTTTTTCGATTTTTCGGACCCCGCCGCCGCTGACTTGGCAGGCTTAGCTGCTTTGGCGGTGGATTCCTTGGCATTTGCGGTGGGCAGTTTCGGCGCGGATGCTGCAGGCTGTTCGTGGGCGGCCGGTGCCGACGCAGTCGGCTTCAGCGTCGCAAACTCCAGTTTGGCGCGCTCCCAGTGCTCCGTATCTTTGCCTGAAGGATACCCCTCTTCCTCCCAGAGCGCATACGCGCGGTGCTTGATCCAGTCTTGTTCGGAATCAGCCATCTTTGTCTCCATTCACCCAAAAGCCGAAACGACCTTGTTGGGAATAAGTTCCATGGATTTCACGACAGAAATTCGATTGATTCAAATCGTGTTGGCACAAACAACCGACCGGACGGAACTATTCGAGGAGTTACGCGTTCGAGACCGCCGGGAGGAGACGCTGCAATGCAAAACTACTGCGATATTGTTCCAGACGCAACGGGCTGGGTCTATGTAATTGACGGGGTACATTCAACTTCGTACTTCCATACAGTGGAACTTGCCGTGGAGGCGGCGAAGGTCCAACTGCTGCGGCGTGGACGATTCCATGCCGGAGTTTTCCGCAGGCTTGGTGTGGATGGAAAGATGGCTCCGATCGAAATGCTGCCGAAATCCGGCATTCCGAAAGCCGCTTACCATAGTTGATTGACACCATTTTCTAGCTGCCACGTCATTCATACGTCTTCGCAATCCTGTGGGACTGCGGAGCGTTTTGTTTTGGCGATAGTCCGGGCGCCGATGTCGCTGGTCGCAACTCAATCCAAAAAAGTCCGGCATGTGCCGGACCTTTTCGTTTTTCTGGCGTCACGTTCGCGAAGAAGCGCCCGATCTGGTGACCGGGCGTTTGTCGCTGTGGCGATCAGGCTGCCTTCTTGGCAGCGGCGTTGACGGTGGACTGTGCCAGTGCAGACAGCGCTTCGTCGGTCTTGCTTTCTTCGGCAAGCGTCTCGTCGAGAAGCTTTGCTACGTCCTTCAGGCCGAGTTCGGTCGCCCATGTGCGCAGCGTGCCGTAACGGCTGATCTCATAGTGTTCGACTGCCTGCGCAGCGGCCAGAAGGCCGGCGTCGAGAGCCGATGTGCCCTTGAATTCTTCGAGGATTTCCTCGCCTTCGGACAGGATGCCTTCGATCGCGTCGCAGGTCTTGCCCTGAGCGCGCTTGCCGATCAGTTCGAAAACCTGCTTCAAGCGTTCGATCTGGCCTTCGGTCTCTTCCTTATGGGTCTCGAAAGCGGCCTTCAGCTTCGGATCCTGGGCACCGCGGGCCATTTTCGGCAGCGCTTTCACGATCTGGCGCTCGGCGTAGTAGATGTCCTTCAGCGTTTCGTAGAACAGGTCTTCGAGGGTTTTGTCTTTAGCCATGGTGGATCTCCTTGAGAGTCGAATTCGCACCCAATGAACCAAAGCAGAAGCTGAAAGTTCCTCACATATTTGTGAAAAAGGTTGAGATGGGGCGACAGCTTGCGGTTGGTCCGCAGATCAGATGTTCGCGCATGCGCCGGCGGGCGCTCATCTCGAGGTCAGGCGGTCAGCTGCCTTTACCGTCGAGCTTTTCGGACAATTCCTTCTGAAGCTGCAGGGCAAGACCGAGCAGGCGATCGGGCACGTCTTCCTTCTCGATCTCCGCCAACAGAACGGAAACCTTGCGGTTGACGCTGCGTCCGAAACTCGCGTCTTTTTCTTCCACCGGCTTGCTCTGCTTCTTCATTCCGACCTCTGACGTCACCGCCACCGAAAACACCCTCTGCCGGACGCTTTCGCCCGCATTCCCGAGCCCTTTAGAAACCTCTTATACCAATAAGATTAATTTCGGATATCCCGAAAAAGTCACAGCGAAGAATGAAAAAGGGCGACCTCCTATTCGGAGGCCGCCCACTTTGTTCCAATGGTCCGGGTCGGTATCAGTTCTTCGGCGGCTCCGGGGTGCCGGCCGGAATGGACGTTATTGTTGCGGCGACCGGATCGCTCGCCGGAAACGTATCTTCCAGGCCCTCGTCGAGCTGCTGTTCGAGGTCAGCGTCGCTGCCCTTTTCGCGCGCCGACTGCTCAGCCTTCTTGGCCTTCCACTCGTCGCTCTGTGCGCTGTTCTGGTCGTTGTCGTTGGTTTTGTCGGTAAAGCTCATGACATTCCCTCCTTGGCGTTGCCGATGATGCTGAAAAAACGGCTTGCTGCTTCAGTTTGTTCCGGCAGGCCGGCAAGAGCCCCATATTTTCAAGGTGATCTGCCGGCAATCTCCGGGTGGGGTTGAGAGGGCGGAACCAAAATGAAGGGGCACGCGTTTGCAGAAGTCAATCCGGCCGTCGAGACTTGGGAGAGGTAGGCAACGGTGTCTGAATCACAGTTGAATGGCGATCCTGCGCGGGCAGATATCGTGAAGCTTATACCGGCGCTTCGTGCCTTCGCGCGTACGTTCTGCCGCAATACGACGGATGCCGACGATCTCGTGCAGGAAACACTGATGAAGGCGCTGGCCAACCTCGACAAGTTCGAGCGCGGCACGCGGCTGAAGTCCTGGCTCTTCACCATCATGCGCAACACGTTCTATACCCGATCCAAGATTTTAGGCCGCGAGGCTCCAGGGCTCGAAGAAAACGTGTCGGGCGATACGCCGATAGCTGCTTCGCAGGAAATGGCAATCAGGGCGAAGGAAGTTCGCGACGCTCTCGTAAAGCTGCCTCCCCATTACCGCGAGGTACTGACGCTGGTTGCCATTCTCGGTGAGAGCTACGAGGCAACAGCCGAAATCTGCGGCTGCGCTGTTGGAACTGTAAAGAGCCGTCTCAATCGCGCACGGCACCAGATCCTTCAGGAACTGGGGGAGGAAGCAAGATAACCCCGCTCGTCATCCAAACGCGGCTGCCCGAAGAGGCAGCCATCAATGCCCAGGAGCGCAAGGACATGAAGTTTGTACTGATCGCGACCGCGATCATGATTGCTACGGTCGCTCCTGTCTTCGCATTTATCTAGGCAGAAACGTCAAGGCGCCAAAGCGCCTACGCCGGATCCTCGTCGAGTTCGGGATAGTGTCGAAAGATGCCGCTCTCGTTGAAAGCGATGCGGCGCTTCGATTTGAGATAGGCAGCGACCCTCGGCCTTTTCCCAACGGCGTCGCGAAGTCTGGCCACGTTCGGATACCGGCTGTCCAGCGATGCCATCGCTCGCGGGAAAGCGTAGGTCAACCCTTCGGCGATCTGGAAGAGCGACAGGTCCACATAGGTGATGGCGCCGCCGACAGCCCAGCCTTCGCCGGTCGGGTTTGATCCGATCACGCCGTCGAAATAACCGAGAAACTTTGGCATCCGCTGCGCAAGAAACGCCTTTGTGCGCGCCTTGGCCTCCGGCTTCTGATCCTCGTAATAGTCCCCGGTGCTGATCGGATGGTGGGTGTCGTGAACCTCGGCCACGAAGTCGGTGATCGTCAGCTGCAGACCCTGCGCAAAAACACGCAACCGTTCGTCATCGGGAGCAAGCCCGAGCTTCGGGCCGAGATAGTGCAGGATGTTGGCGACATGCGAGACGACGATCTCGCCGTCTCTCAGAAACGGCGGAGCGAATGGCAGGTCGGGATAGGCTTGGCTGCCCTTCAGGTAATTCATCATCTTTTCGGACCCGTCCGTGGTTCTCGCCACGTCGAGATAGTCCGCACCGGCGTCTTCCAGCGCCAGTCTGACGAATTCGCCGCGACCCTGCAGGCCGTCCCAGTAGTAGAGTTCATATGCCATGGCTGTGCTTGCAATCCCTGTTTGAGTGGGTCGCCGTCGATCGCTGCGGCGTTCTCTTTCCGAACGAGCAGAGCGCCCGTTTGTTCTCGCACTTCTGCACGGCTGGCATTCCGTATCGTATCTTGAACATCTCCGGAGAGCGCTAGATTACCACGCGACACCGGCTGAATGTCCGGCTTGCCACCTATAATGCCCGTCTTCAGTTCGGAACGGAAACCACCATGGCTCTCAAGATCACCGCCATCATCTTCACCCTGCTCGGGCTCGCTCTCGCCATCGGCGGCGGACAGCTCGTCATGCTGGGGGGTAGTGTTTATTATCTCATCTGCGGCCTTGCCTTTGTGCTGACCGCCATTCTGCTTTTCCTTAAGAAACGCGCGGCACTGCATGTCTATGCCGGTATTGTCATCGTTTCGCTCGTCTGGGCGCTTTGGGAAGTCGGTTTCGACTGGTGGCAGCTCGGCCCGCGCGGCGGTCTCATCATCGTCCTCGGCTTCTGGCTGCTGACACCGTGGATCCGCAAGCCGCTCGGCTTTCTCAGCCCATCCGGCATGCAATACAGCGCCAGTGCCGTACCGCTGGCCATCGCCTCGGTCATTGCCGTGGTCGTCGCCGTCGCCTCGATGTTCTTTGACCCCTACGACCAGAGCGGTGAGCTACCGGACCAGTCGGTCGCAGCCGCCCCGAAGCTCGGCGGTGATGTGCCGGATGGCGAATGGCACCAGTATGGCCGCACGCCCTATGGCCAGCGCTATTCGCCGCTCGACCAGGTCAATGTGGACAACGTTGCCAACCTCACGGAAGTCTGGCGCTACCAGACCGGTGACGTGAAGCGGCCGGACGACGTGGGCGAGACGACCTATCAGGTCACGCCGCTCAAGGTCGGCAGCTCGCTTTATCTCTGCACGCCGCACAATCTCGCCATCGCGCTCGATGCGACGACCGGCAAGGAGAAGTGGCGCTACGACCCGAATTCCGGCATGAACCCGGACCGCCAGCACCAGACCTGCCGCGGCGTCAGTTATTACAAGGACCAGGCGGCCGCTGCCGGTTCCGCATGCGCCGAGCGCGTCTATCTCCCGACATCCGATGCCCGTTTGATCGCGCTTGATGCGGCCAACGGTCAGGTCTGCCCGGCCTTTGCGCAGAACGGCACGCTGCGTCTGGAAACCGGCATGCAGCACAATCCGGCCGGCTACTACTATTCCACATCGCCGCCTGCGATCGTCGGCAACAAGATCATCATCGGCGGCGCCGTCAACGACAACTACTCGACGCAGGAACAGTCCGGCGTCATCCGCGCCTTCGACGTCAACACCGGCGCACTGATCTGGAACTGGGATTCGGGCAATCCGAGCCAGACCCAGCCGATTGCCGAGGGCCAGACCTACACGACCAATTCGCCCAACAGCTGGTCGGTGTTCTCGGTCGATGAGGAACTCGGCCTCGTCTACATTCCGCTCGGCAACCAGGTGCCCGACCAGCTCGGCATGAACCGTTCGGAAAGCGTCGAGAAATACTCGTCCTCGATCGTCGCACTCGACATCAACACCGGTGCCGACCGTTGGGTCCGCCAGACGGTGCATCACGATCTCTGGGACATGGACGTGCCGGCCCAGCCGGTGCTGATCGACCTGTCGCGCCCGGATAATTCCGTGGTGCCGGCGCTGGTTGGCCCCACCAAGCAGGGCGACATCTACGTTCTCGACCGTCGCACCGGCGAGCCGATCTTCCCGATCACCGAAGAGCCTGCTCCGAAGGGTGCCATTCCGGAAGATTTCACGGCCCCGACCCAGCCCACCTCGGCCGTCTCCTTCAAGCCGGAGCCGCTGAAGGAAAGCGACATGTGGGGCGTTTCGATGCTCGACCAGATGGTGTGCCGCATCTGGTACCACCAGTATAACTACGAGGGTCGCTATACCCCGCCGTCGCTCAACGGCTCGATCATCTATCCCGGCAATTTCGGCACGTTCAACTGGGGCTCCGTCGCAGTCGATCCGGAACGCCAGGTGATGTTCGGCATGCCGACCTATCTCGCCTTTACCTCCAAGCTGGTTCCGCGTGCGGATATCCCGGCGAAGGGTCAGGACGAAAAGGGTTCGGAACAGGGCCTCAACCGCAATGACGGCGCACCTTACGGCGTGTTGATGGGTCCGTTCCTCGGTCCGTTGAACATTCCTTGCCAGGCACCGCCATGGGGTTATGTCGCCGGCGTCGATCTTCGCACCGGCAAGACCGCCTACAAGCATCGCAACGGTACTGTCCACGACATGACCCCGCTGCCGCTGCCGTTCAAGGTTGGCGTTCCCGGCATCGGTGGCCCGATGATCACCAAGGGTGGCGTTGCCTTCCTCGGTGCCGCCGTCGACAACTACCTGCGTGCCTATGACCTGAAGAACGGCAAGACGCTTTGGGAAGCCCGGCTTCCGGCCGGCGGTCAGGCGACGCCGATGACCTACGCGGTCGAGGACGGACGCCAGTTCGTCGTCATGGTCGCTGGCGGCCACGGCTCGGTCGGCACCACACCCGGCGACTACGTCATCGCCTACGCGCTGCCGCGTTAAGCGGCAGTCGCTCAGGCGGCCTGCTCTCAGCCAACAAAAAAGCCCGGAAGCGTCAGCTTCCGGGCTTTTTGCATTGAAGGCTTTCGAACCCTCAGGTGAGATGGCTGCCGGCTTCGGCGGTGATGCTGTTGCGCACCTCGGTCACGCCTTCAACGCTGCGGACCACTTCCTCGGCGCGGGCGATCTCGCGGGCGTCGGCGACCCG
This sequence comes from Neorhizobium sp. DAR64872/K0K18, assembly GCF_050500175.1. Classification (NCBI taxonomy): domain Bacteria; kingdom Pseudomonadati; phylum Pseudomonadota; class Alphaproteobacteria; order Hyphomicrobiales; family Rhizobiaceae; genus Neorhizobium; species Neorhizobium sp. DAR64872/K0K18. The sequence goes on along the minus strand of NZ_CP191446.1, from coordinate 2,926,387 downwards.
GCCTGCGAGGGCAATGGAGGTTCCGGTGACGGTGACGGTCACTTCGCTTGCATCAATGCCGCCCGCCGAGGCAAGCGCGTCGGCGACCTTGCCTTCCAGCTGGGCGTAAGCCGGGAACTCGACTTCGATCTCCGGCGCGGTTTCGTTAAACTGCGGATGTTTGAATACCATGTGACGTTCTCCCTGATGTCGTCGCGTCCAGCAGGAGATGAGGGCGAAACGACCCTCGAGCGGCACCTGCGGATCATCAGGAGATACAACGCGGCGCACAGCCGTTGGTTCAGCTCGCGCTTCCGAGCATGGTGGCGATCACGTCCGCCAGCTGGTTCTGGGAGAACGGCTTCGGCAATCGCGGCAGTTGCAGGCGGTCGTCCTCGCCGGGCGGCAGTTCGGCATAGCCGGTGGCCAGCACCACCGGCAGGCCCGGCCACTGGCGGTTGATCTCCGACGCGAGTTCGCTGCCGGTCATTCCCGGCATGGAATGGTCCGTGACGACGAGATCGATCGTATCCGTGCGGGCTAGCGCAGCCAGCGCTTCGCGGCCGTTATAAGCTTCGATCACCGTGTGGCCGAGATCCTCCAGCATCAGGGATGTGTTCATCAGCACCAGCGCGTCGTCGTCGACGGCCAGCACCGTCAGCCTCTCCTTCGGTCGCGCCGCAGAGAGATCCGAGGCGGGCTTCTTCTCCTCCGGGCAGTCTTCAAGACGGGCAACGGGCAGAAACAGGGAAACCGTGGTTCCCTTGCCCTCTTCGCTGTCGATCGAAAGCCGGCCGCCCGACTGCTCGGTCAGGCCCTGCACCATGGGCAGGCCGAGACCCGTTCCCTTGCCGACGCCCTTGGTGGTGAAGAACGGTGTGGTAGCGCGGGCAAGCGTTTCCGGATCCATGCCTTCGCCCGTATCGGAAACGCTGATCTTGACGTAGTGACCCGGCTGGAGCTTGTCGTCGCCTTGCGCGAAGTGCACTTCAATGGCGGTGATCGTCACGGTTCCGCCTGTTGTCATCGCGTCACGGGCATTGACGACGAGGTTCAGAAGCGCGCTCTCGAGCTGCACAGCGTCACTTAGAACCGGGGGCAGGCTGTCGGGAATGTCGGTTCTGATTGTGAGGTCCGATCTCAGCGAACGCTCGAAGAAATTCATCATGCCATCGATCAGACCGGCAACGCCGATCGGGGCCATGTGGAGTTCCTGCCGCCTCGAAAAGGCCAGCATGCGCTGCGTCAGCGCTGCACCGCGCTCGGCGCCCTGAATGGCGTTTTGCAGAAGCGGCATCAGCGACGGGTCGTCCGGCAATCTCTTCTTGAGGATTTCGAGGCTTCCCAGCACTGCCATCAGCAGGTTGTTGAAGTCATGGGCGATGCCGCCAGTCAGTTGGCCGATCGCTTCCAGTTTCTGCGCCTGGAACAGGTCCTCACGGGCGACGGTCAGCGCCTTCTGCGCCTCGACCTTTTCCGTGATGTCGCGGGTGATCTTGGCGAACCCTTTCAGCTCTCCAGTCTCGTCGCGGATCGCGTCAATGATCACATGCGCCCAGAAACGGGTGCCGTCCTTGCGGTGGCGCCAACCCTCGCCCTCGAAGCGGCCGTCCCGCAGAGCCGTTGCAAGATTTTTTGTCGGTTCGCCGGCGGCGCGGTCGTCTACCGTGTAGAACGTCGAGAAATGCTCGCCGACGATCTCCTCGGCGCGGTAGCCCTTGATGCGTTCGGCACCGTGGTTCCAGTTGCTGACATTGCCCTTGCCATCGAGCATGTAGAGCGCGTAGTCGCTGACCCCTTGCACCAGGACTTCGAACTGCCGCTCGCTGCGTTTCAGGTCTGCTTCGGCATTCCTGCGCTCGGTGAGATCGCGGGTGACCTTGGCAAAGCCGAGGAGCTGGCCATCGCCGTCGCGGATAGGATCGATGATGACATGCGCCCAGAAACGGCTGCCGTCCTTGCGAACCCTCCAGCCTTCGTTCTCGAACCGGCCTTCCGCCCCAGCAATCCTCAGTGCGCGTTCCGGCAGATGGTCGAGCCGATCTTCTTCCGTATAGAATCTGGAGAAATGCTGGCCGAGGATTTCGGATTCCTCGAACCCCTTGAAGCGCCGGGCGCCCGGATTCCAGCTGGCAATGTGGCCTTTCGGATCCAGCATGTAGATCGCGTAATCCGTGATGGAATCAATCAGAAGCCGATACCGCTCCTCGTTAAACGGGGATACCTGATGGCCTTCCTGCACGGTCTTCAACTTTCCCACCGCCCAAACTCAATATGCGATGTACCCCGAGCTTACGTCTCGAGGCGCCAGTGGGTCCACCATGCCTTGCATTGCAGAAAAATACGAGTGCCTTGACACAATGAGGTTAAAGATGAATAGTGACGAAAAATGAAATTCGTCAGTCGTTAATTGAAAGCCATTCCGTTATGGACGTTCCCGTCAGCACTCCCGAGGATACACGCCAGGAAAACGTGGTCCGCATCCTCGAAGCCGCCGAGCGACTGTTCAAGCATTACGGTTACGCCAAGACGACAGTGGCCGACATCGCCAAGGATCTCGGCATGTCGCCGGCCAATATCTACCGGTTCTTCGGGTCGAAATCCGAGATCCACAAGGCGCTTGCCAACCGCATGCTCGAGGCGAGCCGAGCCGTTGCCTGGGAGAATGCCAAACGCGCCGTCAGCGCCACCGAGCGACTGCGTGACCATTTTCTTCAGCAGCACCGCATCACGGTCGAGACGCTGCTGCACGAAAACAAGGTCCACGAGATGGTTGTCGTGGCGATCGAGGAACAGTGGTCGGTGATCGAAGACCATATCATGCAGCTTCGAGCGATCGTCGCAGGCCTCGTCGAGGAGGGGATTGCAATGGGAGAGTTCCGCGCACAGGACGCTGAGCTTGCCGCAGAATGCCTCTGTGATTGCACGGTTACGCTGTGTCACCCGCAGATCATTGCCGAATGTCTGTTTGAAACCCGGCGCGCCGCGCCGGCCGATGTCGTCGACTTCGCCCTCAGGGCGCTGAAATAAGAACCTGCGCTTGTCGCGCTCACCGTAACCCGCCTTATGGAGTGGGATCATGTCTTTCCGAGGAAAGTCTTTCGTCGCAGCCCGTCATTTTTCTTCCGCCTTGAAAGGCGTTGCAGTCGCTGCGGCGCTTCTTTCGCTCGCGGCATGTTCCGAAGAGAAAAAGGCCGAGGCGCCGGAGATCGTGCGGCCGGTCAAGGTGACGCAGATCGGTGCGCCGGATGAGGGCCGCAAGCTCGTCTATTCCGGTTCCGTGCGTGCCCGCACCGAAATGAATCTCGGCTTCAGGGTCGCGGGCAAGATCACCGAGCGGCTTGTGGATGTAGGCGACCGTGTCACGCCGGGCGAAGTGCTCGCTCGGATCGATTCCACCGATTACAAGCTTGATCTCGGCAGCGCCGAAGCCGATCTCGCATCGGCCACCAAGCAGGTCGAGATCTCGGGCCTCGCACTTCGCCGCGCGGAAACGCTGGCGGCCAAGGACGTCACGTCGAAATCGCAGCTGGAACAGGCGCAGCTCAGCAGCGAGCAGGCCTTGGCACAGCGGGATTCAGCGCAGTCTGCGCTCGAAAAGGCCCGCAATCAGGTTGCCTATTCCGAACTCAAATCCGACCGCGACGGTATCGTCACGGCCGTCAGCGCCGATCGCGGCCAGGTGGTGAGCACCGGCACCTCCGTCGTCACGGTCGCCGTCGATGGCGAGAAGGAAGTCCAGATCGCGGTTCCGGAAATGGATGTCTCGCATTTCAAGCCGGGCGACGGGGTCAAGGCGCGGATCTGGTCGTCTGCCGATCTCGTGATCGACGGCAAGGTGCGTGAAGTCGCGCAGAGCGCCGATGCCCAGTCACGCACTTTCGCGGTGCGGGTGAGCCTTCCCGCCGACCCGAAGATCCTGCTCGGCATGACCGCATCGATTGAGACTTTCGCCGGAAACGCGGTCAAGGCCTTTGCCATTCCGCTTGCAGCGCTTTCCAAGAAGGGTGACCAGCCGATCGTCTGGGTGGTCGATCGCGGCAAGGGAATTGTCGCGTCGCGTCCGGTTAAGGTGGCGGATTTTTCCGATGACGGCGTGCGCATCTCGGAAGGCCTTGCCGAAGGCGATCTCATCGTCTCGGCCGGCACCCAGTTCATGAAGGACGATATGAAGGTGAAGCTGCCGGAAACGGTCGCGACACGCTTCGGCTCGGTGTCGAGCCAGTCCACCGCTTCCGTCCAGCCCTGATATTTCCGGTTAGAGGATCAAGATCATGAGTTCCGATCATCAGGCCAATCCGCTGGAAAAGCAGAAGGAAAAGGGCAGTTTCAACCTGTCCCGCTGGGCCATCGGCCATCCCAGCATCGCGCGTTTTCTGTTCGGTCTCATCATCGTCATGGGTGCGCTTGGCATCATGAACATGGGACAGAAGGAAGATCCGGACTTTACCTTCCGCGTCATGGTCGTGCAGGCCCAGTGGCCGGGTGCCTCGATCGAGGACATGCAGAACCAGGTGGTCAACAAGATCGAGCGCAAGCTGCAGGAAACCCCGCATCTCGACTGGGTCAAATCCTACACCCGCGCCGGCATCTCGATCACCACGATCCAGGTGAAGGGCGACACGAATGCGCAGGACGTTGCAGATGCCTTCTATCAGGTGCGCAAGAAGATCGGCGACATTCGCCAGGATCTCCCGTCCGGTATCTACGGCCCCTATTTCAACGACGAGTTCGGCGATACCTATATCACTCTCAACGCCATTACCGGAGAGGGCTACAGCTATCCGGAGCTGAAGCAATACGCCATCCAGGCCCGCGACATGCTGCTGGCCACGCCCGGCGTCGAAAAGGCAACGATCCTCGGCGACCAGCCGCAGAAGATCTTCATCGACGTGTCGTCGCAGGCGCTTGCCGAGCGCGGCCTCACCGTCAATGACATCAGCACCGCGCTGGCCGGCCAGAACGATGTCGATGCGTCCGGCTCGGTGGAAACCGCGGACCGTTCGGTGCGGATCTCGGTCGAGGGTGGCGTGACCACGCCAGATGATATCAAGGCGCTGCGGCTGCGCGCCGGCGACCAGGTCTTCCGTCTCGGCGATATCGCCACGGTGAAGGAAGGTCTCGAGGACCCGTATCAGCGCAAGTTCCGCTTCAACGGCCATGACAGTGTGCAGCTCGGCGTGGTGATGGCGAACGGCTACAAAGTGACCGACGTCGGTCATGCGGTGGAGGAAACCTACAAGCGCTTCGAGGAGACGCTGCCGGTCGGCGTCCAGGTAGAGCAGATCTCCAACCAGCCTGAGGTCGTCACCGAAGCCGTCGGCGAGTTCACGCAGGCGCTTCTCGAAGCGCTGGTCATCGTGCTGGTCGTGTCGCTGATCTCGATCGGCTGGCGCTCGGGCATCGTGATTGCGATCGCCATTCCGCTGGTTCTGTCGGCAACGCTTGCCATCATGTTCTATCTCGGCATCGAGCTGCAGCGTATCTCGCTCGGCGCGCTGATCATCGCGCTTGGACTGCTCGTCGACGATGCGATGATCGTCGTCGAGTTGATGGAAAGAAAGCTGGAGGAGGGGTTCGAGCGGCTCGATGCGGCAAGCTTTGCCTATTCCTCCACCGCCTTCCCGATGCTGACCGGGACGCTGATCACCACCGCCGGCTTTATCCCGGTCGGCTTCGCGGATTCGACCGCCGGCGAATACGTACGGTCGCTGTTCTACGTCGTCGGCATCGCGCTCGTCGTATCCTGGTTCGTGGCCGTCTATTTCACCCCTTGGCTCGGCTACATGATCCTCAAGCAGCGGAGCCATGCGGGCAGCGGCGATCATCACGATGCCTATGACACCCGTATGTATCGTAGCGTGCGCCATGCAGTTGGCTGGTCCGTGCGCCACAAGGCGATCGTGCTTATCGCCACGCTCGGCGCGTTTGCGGCAAGTCTCTGGTCGTTTCAGTTCATTCCGCAGAGCTTCTTCCCGCAGTCGTCGCGACCGGAAATTCTGGTCGACATGTGGCTGCCGGAGGGCACCGCAATCAAGGAAGTGGAACGTCAGGCCAAGGCGCTCGAAGACCGGATCCTCAACGACCCCGACAAGAGCTTTGTCGCCACCTATATCGGCGAGGGCGCGCCGCGGTTCTTCCTGCCGCTCGACCAGCAGCTGCGCAACCCGAACTACGCCCAGCTCCTGATCATGTCGAACGGTCTTGAAGAGCGCGAGCGGATGATCGTCAAGCTGCGAAAGATTCTCGCCGAAGAATTCCCGACGGTGCGCGGCAAGGTCGACCGTCTCTTCCTCGGCCCGCCCACGGGCTGGGCCGTGCAGATGCGCGTCGTTGGCCCGGACAAGGCGGAAGTCCGCCGCATCGCCGACCAGGTCAAGGCACGTTACGAAAGCCAACCGGATTTCGGCGCCATTCACGACGACTGGATGGAGCCGGTCGCGGGCATGAAGCTCGTCATCGATCAGGACCGCGCGCGTGCGCTCGGCGTCTCGTCGCAGCGGGTTCGGCAGATGCTGCAGGCGGCAACGTCGGGCGCTCCGATCAGCGATTTCCGCGATGGCGAGGAGACCGTTTCGATCGTGGTGCGCGAGCCGGATGCCACCCGCAACCTGCTGGCCGCCGTCCAGTCGGTCTATATTCCGACCGATCTCGGCACCTTCGTGCCGGCTTCGCAGGTGGCGCGTGTCGAGCCTGTCCTCGAACAGGGTATCGAGTGGCGTCGCGACCGTCTGCCGACGATTACCGTCAAGGCGACCCTGCCTGACGGCGTCGAGCCGACGCAGGCCTCGGTAAACCTCTATAACTCGATGGCCGACCTGCGGGCGGCCCTGCCGGCCGGCTATTCCGTGGACATCCAGGGCGGCGCCGAAGATGCGGCCGAAAGCCAGGCCTCGATCGCGGCAAAGGCCCCGATCATGCTGCTTGTCATCATGCTGCTCCTGATGATGCAGCTCAAGCATTTCGGCAAGGCGATGCTGGTTCTGTCGACCGGTCCGCTCGGCATCATCGGCGCTGCAATGGCGCTTCTGATCACCGGTGCACCGTTCGGCTTCGTCGCCATCCTCGGCGTCATCGCGCTGCTCGGAATCATCATTCGCAACTCGATCATCCTGATCGACCAGATCGACCAGGATATCGCGGCGGGCATGCATCGCCAGGAAGCGATCGTAGGTGCCGCCGTCAGGCGTTTCCGGCCGATCATGCTGACCGCGCTCACGGCGGTGCTGGCACTGATCCCGATCTCGCGCGGCCTGTTCTGGGGACCGCTCGCCTATGCCATGATGGGCGGCATCCTCGTCGCTACCGTCCTCACCATCATCGTGCTGCCTGCCGGCTACTCCCTCTTCTTCGGCCGCGAGCCGAAGGCGAAGAAAGACGACAAGTCCGAGACGCCCGCCAACCAGGGCGAGCTGTTCGAGGACAAGCATGATATGCCGATGGCGGCGGAGTGAGGGGCTTTCCCGGTGGGACAGCGCCATAATCTCCCTCATCCCTGTGCTTGTCACAGGGATCCAGCTGCCCCAAGTCCTTGGGGCTGCAAACCCTCTTTCGCCACGCAGACGCGCGTCGGCTGGATTCCTGTGACAAGCACAGGAATGAGGGTCGGTGGGGTAGAGGATGGAGGACACAATGGCCAATCCAGTGCAACCTGGAACTGAAGCCGAGGTGCTGTTCAGTCGCCGCGGATCTGCCGCGGTGATCTCGCTCAACCGGCCGAGGGCGCTGAACAGTCTCAACCTTTCCATGGTGCGGGCGCTGGACGACATACTCGATCGCTGTGCTGCCGATACCGATATTTCCTGCGTGATCATCAGGGGCGAGGGCGAGCGTGGCCTGTGTGCTGGTGGCGATATCCGGGCCATTCATCAGGCAGGGCGGGCGTCCGACCCCGAGGTGACGCGGTTCTGGCGGGAGGAGATGCCGTTTAATTATCGCATCTCGCGCTACGAGAAGCCCTATGTGGCGCTGATGGACGGGATTGTGATGGGCGGCGGTGTCGGCATTTCGGCGCATGGCAGCCACCGCATCGTTACCGAGCGCACGAAACTCGCCATGCCTGAAACCGGGATCGGCTATGTGCCAGATGTGGGCGCGACGTGGCTTTTGCCCCGGGCGCCCGGCGAGGCGGGAACCTGGATGGGCCTGACCGGTGACGTGGTTGACGGTGCCGATGCGATCCATGCCGGGTTGGCGGATTCGTTCGTGCCATCAGAGAAGTTGGATGATCTCGTCGCCGCAATTGGACAGCTTCCCAGAGACTCAGAGGCTGAGGCAGTGCAGGCCGTGATCGATGCTTTTGCCGTGTCTGGCGAAGGTGGCACGCTTGCGCAGAACCGTGACGTAATCGACCGAACCTTCGCCCATGATACGGTCGAGGAGATCCTTGCAGCGCTCAGCCGGGAGACAGGCGAGTTCGCCGCCCGAACCCTCGAGACTCTGTCGAAACGCTCGCCGACCAGCCTCAAGCTGACGCTGAAACTTCTGCGTCTCGGCCGTGACAGTTCAAGCCTCGTCGAATGCCTGGAGCGGGAATTTACCGCCGCTTGCGAACTGCTGAAACACCATGATTTCTACGAGGGCGTGCGGGCCGCCGTGATCGATAAGGACCGCAACCCGCGCTGGCAACCGGCAAGCCTTGCCGAGGTGACAGAAGCCGATCTTGCTCCCTACCTTGCGGCGGGCCACCCGGTCCTGTTTGCCGATCATCGGTTGTAGCAGCAAAACCGTCCACACCGGCGAAACCGGCATGGTTGAAACGGGAGTGGGGCAGGCAGCGGTATCGTGGGTATGAGGGAGATGATGATCTGCCTGCCCCGATCGAGTTTCCTGCGATAATTTCGGGAGATGTCAGTTCCCGAGAGACCGCATGTCGTTCGACCATCACCGGAAACCGAGCTTCGTCCTCAGAAGCGCTGAACCGTCGGGGACCGGTTCGCGAAAACGGTTTCCCATCCGATGACGACGCCATTATCGCGTGGCTTTCAGGCGTGAGGATGAAAAAGATCGGGACGAATTTTTGTTCGCTTGTCTTTCAGGCACTTAACAAAAACATGCTGCCGTTTCGTCCTCACGGCCCAAAACAGCCGTATCCTCTTTGCCCCCGGATCGGGGCGATCCACTGCGCTTTGGCGCCTTCCGGCAAAACCATCGCCGAATGCTGCGATAAATGGATGAAATTTCTCCGTGTATCACCTGCAGGAGAGGGCGGTTCCTCGCGGTCTACCGATACTCCCGGTAGTGTCGCCTCAACTTCCCATTCCGGAGACACTGATGAACCGCCTTCTTATTCTCGGCACGGCACTTGCCGCCCTCTTCGTGCAGCCGGCGTTTGCGCAGGAGCAGAAACTGCTCAACGCTTCCTATGACGTCGCCCGCGAGTTGTTTGCGGCCGAGAACGCAGCCTTCGTGAAAGCGCATCCGGGCGTCACGATCGATCAGTCGCATGCGGGTACGTCCAAGCAGGCGCGCTCGATCGTTGAGGGTCTCGAGGCTGACGTCGTCACCTTCAACCAGTCGACCGACGTCGATTTCCTGGCAAAGCAGGGTTTTGTTGCCGCGGACTGGAACAAGGCGTTCCCGAACAACGCCTCGCCCTTCTATTCCTTCCCGGCCTTCCTCGTGCGCGCCGGCAATCCGAAAAATATCAAGGATTGGGGCGATCTCGCCCGTGACGACGTCCATGCGATCTTCCCGAACCCGAAAACATCCGGCAACGCCCGCTACACCTATCTCGCGGCAACGGCCTGGGCGAAGGAAGAGTTCAAGGACGACCAGGAGAAGATCGAAGCCTATATCACGAAGATCTTCGACAACGTGCCGGTGTTTGATACCGGTGGCCGCGCCGCCACGACGACCTTCGTCGAACGCGGCCAGGGCGACGTGCTGATCACCTTCGAGGCCGAAACCCGCGGCATCGAAAAGCAGTTCGGCAAGGACAAGGTCGAAAACGTCATTCCGTCGGTCTCGCTGCTCGCCGAATTCCCGGTCGCCGTTGTCGAAAAGGTCGCCAAGAAGCATGGCACGGAAGCGCTGGCAAAGACCTATCTGGAATTCCTCTACACCGAGGAAGGCCAGAAGATCGCCGCCGAATTCGGCCACCGCGTCCATAACGAAAAGGTCGCGGCCGAGTTCAAGAGCCAGTTCCCCGAAATCCGCCTCGTCAAGGTCGACGACGTGTTCGGCGGCTGGTCCAAGATCCAATCCGAACACTTCGCCTCCGGCGGCACGCTCGACAAGCTCTACGGCAGCCGCTGAGTGGACTGGGAAGCAGTTGCTCTGCCTTGCCCTCATTCCTGTGCTTGTCACAGAAATCCAGCCAGCCTAAGTCCTTAGGCTGAAAAACCCTTCACCCCGGCACGCGTCGGGTTCTGTGTGACCGCCACAGGAATGAGGGACGCTAAAGAACTGCGAAATCAGACCGGTGGATATTTGTCCGCCGGTTCTTGCTGTTGAAGACTTTGTTGCAGTTGAAAACGAGGAACTGATCATTTGAGACGACGCAATGTCCTGCCTGGCTTGCCGTTATCGCTGGGCGTGACCCTGTTTTATGTCGGCCTGATCGTGGTGCTGCCGCTGGCGGCCCTTGTCATCAAGGCAGCAAGCCTGGGGCCTGAAGATTATTGGCGGATCGTCTCGTCGTCGCGGGCGCTTGCCAGTTACCGGGTCACGGTGCTTTCGGCGCTGGGCGCCACCGTGTTCAATCTGTTTTTCGGACTATCGCTTGCCTGGGTGATCACACGCTACCGGTTTCCCGGCCGCCGCATCATCGATGCCATGGTCGATCTGCCGTTTGCGCTGCCGACGGCGGTTGCCGGCATTGCGCTGACGGCGCTGTTTGCCAACAATGGCTGGTTCGGTTCGGTGCTGGAAGGTTACGGCATCAAGGTTGCCTATACGCCGCTCGGCATCATGATCGCCATGTGTTTCACTTCGCTGCCGTTTATCGTGCGCACGGTGCAGCCGGTGCTGGAAGATCTTGATCCGGCGCTCGAAGAAGCGGCGCAATCGCTCGGCGGTTCCGACTGGACGATTTTTACCAAGGTCATCCTGCCGCTACTGACACCGGCACTGCTGGCCGGCCTTTCCCTGTCGTTTGCCCGCAGCCTTGGCGAATTCGGGGCGATCATCTTCATCGCCGGCAACCAGCCGATGTCGACGGAAATCACTGCTCTACTGATCTTTATCCGGCTTGAGGAATACGATTACCAGGCGGCCGCCGCGATCGCCTCGGTGCTGCTGCTCGCCGCCTTTACGATGCTGGCCGTCACCAACTGGCTGCAGTCGCGGGCGCTGCGTTACACGGTGAAGGGATAAGACCATGAGTGCCGTTTCCTCCCATCGCAAACCGCCGCGCGTCGGTGACAACACGGTGTTTCGCCGCGCGCTGATCGGCATCGTGCTGGTGCTCGTCGCCTTCGTCATCGTCGCGCCGCTGATCATCATCGGCGTCGAGGCCTTTTCGAAGGGCTGGGCGGTCTATCGCGATACGATCCTTCATCCGGATACCCGCCACGCCATCATGCTCACGGTTCTGGCGGCGCTGATTGCCGTGCCCGTCAACACCGCCTTCGGCATCGCCGCCGCCTGGGCAATCACCAAGTTCGATTTCTGGGGGCGTCGGTTTCTGCTGGTGGTGATCGAGATCCCGTTTTCCGTCTCGCCCATCGTTGCCGGCGTCGCCTATCTGTTCGTCTACGGGCTGCAGGGCCTGTTCGGGCCGGTGCTGGATGCCTATGGGATCAAGATCCTGTTTGCGGTTCCCGGCATCATCATCGCCTCGATGTTCGTGACGGCGCCCTTCGTTGCCCGCGAACTCATCCCGCTGATGCAGGCGCAGGGACGCGATCTCGAGGAGGCCTCGACGTCGCTTGGCGCATCCGGCTTCCGCACCTTCTTTTCGGTGACGCTGCCCAACGTGAAATGGGCGCTGCTCTACGGCGTCATTCTCTGCAATGCGCGCGTGATGGGCGAATTCGGCGCCGTCTCGGTCGTGTCGGGCAATATCCGCGGCCAGACCAATACACTGCCTTTGCATATCGAGCTGCTCTATCACGACTATCAGGCGGCGGGCGCTTTCGCCTCGGCTTCCATCCTGGCGTTGATCGCCGTCCTTACCATCATCGCCAAGGTCGCGCTCGAGCGCCAGGGTGCGGGCCGCGTCCGCAAAACCGCCATTCCGGCAGAGAAAACAGCATGAAGATCCGTCTCGAAAACGTCGTCAAAACCTTCGACACCTTCCGTGCCGTGAAAGGCGTGTCGCTCGATATCGAAAGCGGCGAACTGGTGGCGCTTCTTGGCCCCTCCGGCTCCGGCAAGACGACCATTCTGCGCATGGTGGCGGGTCTCGAATATGCCGATGGCGGCGCCATCTATTTTGGCGATCAGGATGCGACCGATATTCCGGTGCGCGACCGCGGCGTCGGCTTCGTGTTCCAGCATTACGCGCTGTTCCCGCATATGACGGTGGCGCAGAACATCGCCTTCGGCATGAAGGTTTCCAAGGTGAAGCGCGACAAGGCGGCGATCGATGCCCGCGTCACGGACCTGTTGCGGCTGGTGCGGCTGGATGGTCTCGGCGACCGGTTCCCGGCCCAGATTTCCGGCGGCCAGCGGCAACGCGTGGCGCTTGCTCGGGCGCTGTCGGTCGATCCGAAGGTGCTGCTGCTCGATGAACCGTTCGGCGCGCTCGATGCAAACGTCCGGCACGACCTGCGCCGCTGGCTGCGCGAGATCCATTCCGAACTCGGCATCACCACGATCTTTGTCACCCACGACCAGGAAGAGGCACTCGATCTCGCCGACCGGGTGGTGATCCTGAAGGACGGCCAGATCGTGCAGCAGGGCACGCCGCAGCAAGTCTGCCGCGATCCGCAATCGGCCTTCGTGATGAAGTTCCTGGGCGATGCCAACGTGCTCTCAGCCCAGGTCCGCGACGGCCGCGCCCATGCCGGCGGCCTTTCGGTGGATGCACTGGGGATACCAGACGGCAAGGCCGAACTCTACGCCCGCCCCGCAGATCTCGACTGGTCGGCGCAGGCACCCGGCATTGCCGCCACCATCTCCCGCGTCCTCGACCGCCCCGACAGCCGACGCGTGCTGGCGGTAACGGGAACCGGCGAACAGCTGGAATTCGACGTGGAACCGGAACGCCAGGTTTCAGCCGGTGAGGGCGGGTTTGTGACGCTGCGGCGGGCGAAGGTGTTTGCGGTTTAGGGGGTAACGTTTCCCATCCACACCCCTCATTCCTGTGCTCGTCACAGGAATCCAGTCACGCGAAGTCCTTCGCGTGAAAAGACCCTTTCGCGCCGCAGACGCGACGCTGCTAGGTTCCTGTGAGGAGCGCAGGAATGAGGGAGGTCAGACGTCTGCCATCGCAAGACGCGGTCATTGCGGATGATCACGAGGCATCATCATCTGCCGGACGCATGACCGTCGTCAGTGAACGTGAAGCGTCAGTTTTCGAACGTTGAGACTGGCGACTTCTCAAATCCGCCATTTGCGGTCATCGCAGCGCTCCTGTCGCAAATCGGTGGTAGCGTCGGCAAACTGCGTCTTTCTACGATTGCCGAGGACAGAATGAGTGCGACCTTCAAGGAGCTGAGTGACCGGATTGGTCACGTCGGGGACCTCTATGCCAGAGTGCATGCCATTGAACGGAGCGCCGACTGGTATCTTTTGAAGCTGACCGAGGAACTTGGTGAACTGACAGCTGAGCATCTCCTGATCACCGGTCGGGCGAAGCCAAATGCCGATGGTTCAGGCGGTACCCGCGAAGCCCTGGAAAACGAAGCGGCCGACTTGTTCGGGCAGTTCGTTTTGTATCTTCGCGCAAACGAAATCGACATCGAGGCGGCCATCGAGCGCAAATGGCTCAGGCATCTCGATCAGTATGTTGCTCTCGGCACGGAAATTTAAGCGCCTTGGCGGCTATGACAGGTCGTGGAGGTCTTTGCCCAAGGCCTGCCCAAATTGCCATTCACTGAATCTTACCTCCAGGCCTGCTCTTTCGGGCGTACAGCACATCGGGCCAACGAGATAATGATCCGCTTTTGGGAATGGGCAAAGGCGGACGAGTGGCCAAGTCTTTCCATCGCGTGACGCCTGTATTCTCAGAACGCCGCTCTGGACGGTCACTCTTATCCAAAAATCCGATGGGTCGCCGTCGTATCGTCCCGTCGCCCAGTCGGAGGCGTCATTCGTCAGCACACTGCCGAGCAAGCCATAGCCGTCCGAGAACTCGATCCCGGTCTTGACCCACCGTCTTTCGTCAAGCCTGACCATGAGGCCAGCCTGGTCGTAAAGATGCTCAAAATGGGCCTGGACCCGAACCTGGGCGGTGAAGTCGCCGTCGGTCTGGAATGCGTAGAAGTGGCCGTTGTCGCGGACAAAGCCATAGTGTGTCTCTCGCCAGAAGTCCGTGCTGGAGTCGGTCGTGACAGATAGTCCGAGATCCGAAGCTTCTGAATTTGCGGGCTGATTGAGCCACCGTCCATTCTTAAGGCTCTGCAATAGTGACTCCTATGACAAACGGCGGACTTGCTCTGCCGCATATTTCGTCATGAGATTATTGCTAGAGCGCATGAACTGCCAACGAAAAAGGACTGACAGAAAAATTCTGAGTTGCGCCAACAGCGGCCGGGAGAATGTGGAATGATAGCGCACGACGATCACTCTTCCTTCGGCCTGCAGCAGAGCGCCTGCGCGGCGCAGGAGTGGTCCGGGTAGGATAAAACAGATAGGGCATGCTTCTCTCATTCGGGCCAAACTCAGCTCCGCGCCCGGACATCGGTCGGGGTGACGGACAGATCTACTCGCGACCAAACGCGACGCCGCGGCCACCCATCCTTTGACTTTTCGCGCCGAAGCCTATAGGGACGGCGCAAACGTTCGGCTGCGATCGTTGCAGCCATGGGGCCTTTGAGCCCGACATATCCGAAAGACAGATTTGATGACCGATATCAACGGCGCCGCCCCGGCGATCGCGAAGGCTTTGCAAAAGCGCGGCTATGAGACGCTAACCCCCGTCCAGCTGGCCATGCTTGATCCCGCGCTTGAAACCGCCGATGCGCTCGTTTCCGCCCAGACCGGCTCCGGCAAGACGGTTGCCTTCGGCATGGCCATGGCGCGCACGTTGCTCGACGATGGCGAGAAATTCGGCCGGGCTGCGGCACCTCTCGCACTGGTCATTGCGCCGACCCGCGAACTTGCCATGCAGGTGAAGCGCGAGCTCGACTGGCTCTATGCCGAAGCGGACGCCGTGATCACCTCCTGCGTCGGCGGCATGGATATCCGCGCCGAGCGTCGTTCACTGGAACGCGGCGCGCATATCGTTGTCGGTACGCCTGGCCGTATCTGCGACCACATTCGCCGCAACGCGCTCGACATGACGGAAATCCGTGTGGCCGTGCTCGACGAGGCCGACGAGATGCTCGATCTCGGTTTCCGCGAAGATCTCGAATACATTCTCGAGGCAGCCCCTGCCGAACGCCGTACGCTGATGTTCTCGGCTACCGTTCCGTCGGCCATTGCCAAGCTTGCCAAGAGCTACCAGCGCAATGCCGTGCGCATTGCCACCGCGTCGGAACAGAAGCAGCATGTGGATATCGAATATCGCGCGCTGGTCGTGACCCCGTCGGACCGCGAGCATGCGATCGTCAATGCGTTGCGTTTTTATGAGGCGCCAAACGCGATCGTGTTCTGCTCGACGCGCGCTGCCGTCAACCATCTTCATGCCCGTCTTGCCAATCGCAATTTCTCCGTGGTGGCGCTGTCTGGCGAGCTGACGCAGACCGAGCGCACGCATGCGCTGCAGGCCATGCGTGATGGCCGCGCCCGCGTCTGCATTGCAACCGACGTCGCTGCCCGCGGTATCGACCTGCCGGGTCTCGAACTCGTCATCCATGCGGATCTGCCGACCAATTCGGAAACGCTGCTGCACCGTTCGGGCCGCACCGGCCGTGCCGGCCGCAAGGGCGTCAGCGCCCTGATCGTTCCGGTCAGCCAGCGCCGCAAGGCCGAGCGTCTTCTCGCCGGTGCGCAGGTTGAGCCCACCTGGGCCCGCCCGCCATCGGCCGAAGAGGTGACCGCGCGCGACGAGGAACGTCTGTTTGCCGATCCGATCTTTGAAGAGATCGCCAAGGACGAGGAAGAACAGGGCCTGATCGACAAGCTGGTGGCGCGTTTTGACGCGACGAAGCTGGCGTCCGCCTTCGTCAGCCTCTATCGCGGCAAGAATTCGGCGCCGGAAGACATTACCGAAGTGTCGCTCGAGACCCGCAAGCCCCGCGAAGGCGGCAATGATTCGGCACCGCGGCCGCTGACGCCACGTGGCGATTTCGGCGCAGCCGTTTGGTTCTCGCTGTCGGTCGGTCGCAAGCAGCGCGCCGAACCGCGCTGGCTGATCCCCACCATCTGCCGCGCCGGTGATCTCACCAAGCAGGAGATCGGCGCGATCAAGATGCAGGCCGAAGAGACCTTCGTGGAAATTGCCGCAGCACACGCCGACAAGTTCATGGCCAAGCTCGGCAAGGACGGAATGATGGAACGCGGCGTGCGCGTGACGCGCCTGGATGGCGTTCCGGATTTCAGCAAGTTCTCGCGCGGCGATGACGAAGGCTTCGTCAAGCGCGAAGGCCCGCGTCTCGACAAGCCCTACAAGGACAACAAGCCGTTCAGCAAGGACGGCCCGCGCAGCGACAAGCCGTTCAACAAGGACAAGCCCTACGGCGACAAGCCTTTCAACAAGGACAAGCCGGCCGGATCCAAGCCTTACGGCGATGCACCGCGCAAGGACTGGAAAGCCAAGCCCGCCGGCGCCAATGTCGACCGCCGCGTCGACGACGAAGTCTGGGGTGAAAAGCCGAAGTCCAATTTCGCCAAGAAGCCTGGCGACAAGCCGTTCAAGAAGCCGGCCCCTAAGGGCGGGTTCGACAAGCGCAAGTAGTGATAGCGGGGGGCGAGGTTTCGTCCCCCGTTTGCTTATTGGGAGATCTGGCGGGCAGGTTACATCCCCTAGCCCTCGAAGCTTCCGCCATAGTCCTTCGGAACGAGGTCGGCTTGCGCATTGCCGCTCCGCACAAGCTCAAGGATCATGTCTGCCACGCGTTCGGGCGGATGTGCGAAGGATGCGGTTTGGATCTCCTGTGTCTTTGCCGATTCCAGCCCAGACCTGACAGCGCCATAAAACTCGGTCGCGGTGATGAACGGATGCATGATCGAGACGGCAATACCGGCATCGGCAAGCTCCAGGCGCGCGACACTTGAAAGCATGTTCAGCGCTGCCTTGGAACTGGTATAGGCGGCCGAGCCCGGATAGGTGGCAAGCGTTGCGCCCGAGCTGACATTGACGATGCTGCCGGCACCTTGCCTGCGCATATGGGGAATGACCGCCTGCATCATGACCAGCGGCGCGACGCAGTTGAGATCGAGCACATCTTTGAAATCCTCAATGCCGATCTCTTCGATCGTGGCATGCAGGCCCTGTCCGGCGTTGTTGACCAGAACATCGATGCGACCGTATTTCTGAGCGGCGGCCTGGACGGCTTGTTTAACCTGCTCCGGGTGCGTGACATCACAAACCACCGCCAGCGCCTCATTGCCAATCTCCCGTGCCAGCGCTTCGATGCGATCTTTCCTGCGGGCCAGCAAAACGACCCGCGCGCCGGACAAGGCCGCAGCGCGCGCCGTTGCTTCGCCGATACCCGAGGAAGCGCCGGTGACAATCACAACCGCGTCTTTGATTTCCATCTGGAATGTTCCTTCATAAAATGGTGTCCCGCGCAGCATCGCAACAAGGCTGCGCGGGTGAGTATCCGTAGACCGGAGGCGATCCCGTCGCGCGTCCGATCCGGTCTGAAATTTGCACATTCCTGCTTATGCGTTGCTCTGGACGGAAAGCCGTGCCACATCTCTGCTCATGAGCGATGCCATCAGGATGTTGAAGGAGTTTGTGGAAGAACGCGCTGCAGGCGTGCTCACGACCACGGGCATTCCCCGCGTCGACATCCTCAAGGTGACCGAACCGACCGAGCTGTTTCCCGAAATCTATCAGCCTCTGGTTAGCCTGATCCTGCAGGGAGAGAAACGCCTGCTGATCGGGAGCGAGGTGATGAATTACACGGCCGGGCAGACGTTCATCGCCTCCGTGGCGCTGCCCGTCATCGGCGAGATCGTTCACGCGAGTGCGAAAGGCCCCTATCTCGCGGTCAGGCTCACCTTCGATCGCGCGATGATCGCCGATTTGCTGCTGGACGATCCCGGCCCGGCTGTGTCGTCTGACACGCCCAGTTTTTGCGTCAGTCACGCAAGCGACAGACTGATCGACGCTTGGTTCAGGATGCTAAGCCTGATGGAGCAGCCGGATGAGATTGCGGTGATGGCGCCCCTGTTGGAACGGGAAATTCTGTTCCGATTGCTGCGCGGCCCGCAAGGCGCCGTGCTGCGGCAAGTCGCCAGCATCGACGATCGGTTCTCGCAGATTAGGAACGCCCTGATCCGAATGCGGAAGGACTTTGCCACCACCTTCCACGTGGACGATCTTGCCTCCGCTGCAAACATGAGCCCGTCCGCCTTTCAGCGGCGCTTCAAGACGAGCACCGGCCTGTCGCCGATCCAGTATCAAAAGCGGATCAGGTTGTACGAGGCGCGCGGCATGCTTTTTGCGCGGCCGGGCGATGTGGCAGCCGTCGCACTTGCCGTCGGCTATGAAAGCCTGTCCCAGTTCACCCGGGAATACGCAAGAATGTTCGGATCACCACCCGCCCGCGATGTCAGGAATTTGCGGGCGACCTCGCCGGTGGGGCCACCGGGGTATGGTGAACCACTGTTGGGGTAGGTGGCTTGTGGCTGCGGTTGTGGGCGGCAGGGAGCTTGGCCGGGCGTTAGGTTCGACCAATCAGTTTAACGCATTGCCTCTGCTATACGGAGCAGGGCCGCGTATATGATCTCCGGGTTGTCAGGTGCTACGGCATTTCGGGCGATGGTTTCGGCGTCACCGGCGATTTTATGGGCCGCACACAATGCGGTTCGGCCCTTCGGTGTCAGTTCGGTTGTGAGAACCCGGCCGCGTACCGGATGAGCCATGCGCTTGATAAGGCCGTCCCGTTCGAGTGTGGCTATGATGGACTGCATCGTCTGCGGTGTCACGAAGGCGCGCCGGGCCAAGTCCGCACTTGATAAGCCCGCGCTGAACTCCAATCCCGCCAGTACCGAATATTGTGGGGTCGTCAGTCCGATATCTCTCAGCTTGTTGTCGAGATGGCCCCGCAGCGCTTGCTGCGCTCGCTTCAGCGCGTATCCGAGCGAACGGTATGTATCATCGACGGGTGGATCCATGAGAGTGGACATATCAGGGCCCTTATACTATTGGATGTCAGTACCCTGATAATAGCGGGTCTCATTGAAAAGGATAGGCAGCCTATGGCTCGATTAATTGGACCGGATTTCATCGGCATCCAGACGAAGGATCTGGACGCCGCACTCACCTTCTATCGGGATGTCGTCGGGCTCACGCCCTCGGCGAAAGGACCTCCCGGCGCGATTGTTTTCGAAACCCACCCTATTCCATTCGCCGTTCGCACGCCGATCGAGGACTTTGATGAGACGGTAAAGCTCGGAACGGGCGTTGCAATCTGGTTTGGTTGTGACGACGCTGACGAATTGCACGCGCATCTTTCCGAGAGGGATGTGGAGATAGCATTCCCACCCAAAGACGGGCCGTTCGGGCGCTACTTCGCATTCGTCGATCCATTTGGATATACGATAACGGCGCATAACGTCTCACCGCTGTGACGAGAGCATTTGGCCTTCAGGGTGACGGCAGTCTGAGGCGTATCAAATGCTTTAGCGTCATAAGACTGAAGCGAAGTGCGTTCGATGAACGCACTTCGCTCTAAAACGGCGCCCGAAAAGCCCGAAGACCTGCCATTTTCTATTTTCCGCTAGAAGGAAGCGGAAGCAATATGAACACGTTAAGCTAAGTTCAGGGCAACTATTCTAATTTTCATATGATTATTGTGAAATATTCAAAAATATTGTTGATTTAGGTCTCTATCCAAGTCCGAGACGTCAAAATGCTTGGCGCAAGCTTTGCATTCGATAGTGCAGTACCATTTCTATACTTAAGGTATTGCTACAATGAAAATCGACACATCAACAAGTCGCCTCTACGCGAGCCAGAGCACGCAGATATCTGCGGCTTCCGACGACACCTCGGCCTCGTTTTCGGCCGCGCTGAGCACTGCCACGGCAGGTCCGTCCCAGTCGGATGCAGAGGGTGCCGAGCAGACCGACTTTACCAGCATGACCCGCCAGGAAATGCAGGACTGGTGCAATGACCAGATCCACAGCGGCAACATGTCGCTTGATGAAGGCCTGCCCTTTATGGCGATGACGATGAAAATTCCGGTGGATGGCGGCACTGCCGGCGGTTTGCAGGCTTCCGATGATGGCGAACGCGTTGATTTCACGGAAAAGGTTCGTGCCGGTATTGAGGGGGCGATGTCGCGCCATGACGAGGTTACGCGCGGAATGCTCGAGAAGGCCATGGAGACTATGCAGCAGTATCAGGACGAAACTTCCAGCGCCGACGCCCGGGCTTAAAACTCCTCAGCCCACATGCCTGCCTGAACCGACACCATCGCCACCGCACAAAAAAACGGCCGGAGCTCTCACTCCGGCCGTTCCGCATTTTACCAATCAGCCGATCAGTTCATCTGGCTGACATACTTCGTTTCCAGATAAGCCGCGACGGCTTCGGAGCCGCCTTCGGTGCCGTAGCCGGAATCCTTGACGCCGCCGAAGGGGACTTCGGGCAGCGCTAGGCCGTTGTGGTTGATGGTCAGCATGCCGGCTTCGACTTCGCGGCCGAGCGCGTGGGCTGTCTTGACCGAGCCGGTGAAGGCGTAGGATGCGAGGCCGAAGGGCAGGCGGTTTGCCTCGGTGATGGCTTCTTCATAGGTCGAGAAGCGGTTGACGATGGCGATCGGGCCGAAGGGCTCGTCGTTCATGATCTTGGCAGAGGTCGGCACATTAGCAAGAACCGTTGGTTCGAAGAAGTTGCCCTTGTTGCCGATGCGCTTGCCGCCGGTCTTCAGTTCGGCGCCGGACGAGACGGCGTCCTGGATCAGCGCTTCCATGGCCGGGATGCGGCGTTCGTTGGCAAGCGGGCCCATCGTGGTGCCGGCATCCATGCCGTTGCCAACCTTGAGGGCTTCTGCAGCCTTGACGAAGCCTTCGAGGAACTTGTCGGCGACGCCGTCCTGGATCAGGAAGCGGGTGGGCGCGACGCAGACCTGGCCGGCGTTGCGGAATTTTGACATGGCGGTCACTTCGATCGCCTTGTCGAGATCGGCGTCATTGAAGATCAGGACCGGTGCGTGGCCGCCGAGTTCCATCGTGGCGCGCTTCATGTGCTTGCCGGCGAGGCTCGCGAGATGCTTGCCGATCGGCGTCGAGCCGGTGAACGAGATCTTGCGGATGACTGGATGCGGAATGAGGTATTCCGAAACTTCCGACGGAATTCCGTAGACGAGGCCGATGACGCCTGCAGGCACGCCGGCATCTGCAAAGGCGCGGATCAGTTCGGCAGGCGATGCCGGAGTTTCCTCAGGTGCCTTGACGATGATCGAGCAGCCGGTGGCAACCGCTGCAGACAGCTTGCGGACGATCTGGTTGATCGGGAAGTTCCACGGTGTAAACGCCGCGACCGGGCCGACCGGCAGCTTGATCGTCATCTGGTTGACGCCGGAGAAACGGGCCGGAATGATCTGGCCATAGGTGCGGCGGGCTTCTTCGGCAAACCAGTCGATCGTATCGGCGGCGCCCATGATTTCCATCTTCGACTGGGCAAGCGGTTTGCCCTGTTCGCGGGTCATCATGAAGGCAATGCTATCGGCGCGCTCGCGCAACAGGTCTGCTGCCTTGCGCATCATCTTGGAACGGTCGAAAGGCGAGGTGTCGCGCCAGATCTTGAAACCCTTGTCGGCCGCTTCAAGCGCCAGATCGAGATCCGCCTTACGGGCGTGGGCAATCTTGCCGATCACTTCGTCGGTCGCGGGATCGGTGACTTCGATCGTCTCGCCGGCGATCGCATCGCGCCATTCGCCGTTGATGAAGAGCTTTACGTCGGGATAGGTCTGCATAGGGTCCACTTTCGTTCGTGAAATTCGCGCAAGGGCAGGGGCCGAGGAGGTTCGTCCGGCCGCCGGCAGAGGTGTCAAATGTTCCGGTGCCTGAGTTAAGACAAAGACGGGAGACAATCAACGGCGGGTATCGAATAAGTCATACTTATATCGATTAAACCGGGCAGCGTTTTCAGCTGCCGTGCCCCCGCGTGCTCTATAGATAGGGAGGCGTGACGGCGCTGACCACCTCGCAGCGCACAGGTCCGACATTTCGGTAGCGATGCGGCAGGCGGCTGTCGAACAGATAGGCATCGCCGCGCTTCAGGATACGGGTCTGCGTGCCGACGGTGACTTCCAGTTCGCCGGCGACAACGACGCCGCCTTCCTCCGCCTCGTGGGAAAGCATGGTTTCGCCGGTATCGGCGCCGGGCTCGTAGAATTCGTGAAACACCTGCACGCTGTGGGATTTGGCATCACCCACCTGCAACAGCGTCAGCGCGCCTGTCGACAAAGGCGTCAGTTCATCGGCCCGGTAAAAGATCTGGTCGACGGGCGGCAGCGTCAGGGCGAAGAA
Source organism: Neorhizobium sp. DAR64872/K0K18 (assembly GCF_050500175.1). Classification (NCBI taxonomy): domain Bacteria; kingdom Pseudomonadati; phylum Pseudomonadota; class Alphaproteobacteria; order Hyphomicrobiales; family Rhizobiaceae; genus Neorhizobium; species Neorhizobium sp. DAR64872/K0K18. The sequence goes on along the minus strand of NZ_CP191446.1, from coordinate 2,903,710 downwards.
ATCGGTCATCGGATAATTGATCGCTTCCAGGATTTTCTTCAGCGAGGCGACCGAGGGGCTGACCTTGTTCTTCTCAATCAGCGACACCAGCGAATGGGTAACGCCGGCCTTCACCGCCAGGGCCCGCTGCGACAGCCCGTGCGCCTGGCGCACCAGCCGGAGCCGATCGCCGACATCGAACGCCGCTTCGGGTTCGCTGTGCGGGCTATCGATTTCCGTTTTTTCCGTTCCGTGCATTCTTCGTGCGCACCTTCATGCATCGCCACGCCCCAAGCGGCGGCAGGGACTTGTGATACACCGAAGGGTGGGGGATGGCCAATGACGAAAAGCGGCGTAGGTGGTGAGGGGGAGGGGGTGAGTGCTTGCGAGGAGGGGGCGGGCAGACGGTTATGTGCGCAAGAGGAATGCAGCGGGAGTGTTGTCCTTCTATTTCGCTGCAGTATCATCCGTGTACCTTCTTTCCTTCGTCGTTCCGCCTTGCCAAGTAGCGGTGACGTAGCGTTTTGAAGGATTGAAATTGATGAACCAGACAGTTTCCAATGTGAAGTCACGAAACATTCTCGTGCTCGGGGCCGGGGAACTCGGCATGCCCGTCCTTCGCAATCTGGCCCGTCGTGCCAAGGGCATTGAGGACGCAAAGATAAGCGTTTTGCTTCGCGCCAGTGCCATCAAATCAGACTCGATCGCCAAACAGCGCGACGTCGCCGAAATCCGCGACTTGGATATCGAGATCGTCACAGGTGATCTGGTCAATAGCTCAATCGATGAACTCGCATCTCTGTTTGCACAGTACGATACCGTGATTGGCTGCGCTGGCTACGCGGCTGGGATTAATACACCGATTAAGTTGGCCAAGGCGGCGTTGCAGTCCGGTATTCCGCGCTATTTCCCCTGGCAGTTTGGTGTCGATTTCGAGGCCATTGGTCGAGGCGGTCCGCAGGACATCTTCGACGCTCAACTCGATGTGCGTGAACTCCTTCGCTCTCAGAGCAAGACGGATTGGGTCATCATCTCCACCGGCATGTTCATGAGTTATCTTTTCGAACCAGAATTCGGCGTCGTTGATCTGGAAAACAACGCAGTCAACGCTCTTGGCAGCCCCGATACCGCTGTCACGCTGACGACGCCCGACGACATCGGCGTGCTCACCGCTGAAATCGTCTTCTACGAGCCGACCATCAGCAACGAGATCGTCTTTCTGGCGGGCGATACCGTCACCTATGGCGAGCTTGCCGACAAGCTGGAGGCGGGTTTGAACCGGCCCTTCAGCCGGTCCGTATGGACTGTGCCCGTCCTTATGGAAGAACTGGCAAATGACCCCGAAAACATGATGCGCAAGTACCGCGCAGCCTTTGGTATCGGGCGAGGAATGGCATGGGACAAGGCCGGCACATTCAACGCGCGCGAAGGCATCAAGGTGACGGATGTGTCCGATTGGATCAACGCGAACCTGAGCGGCAAGTGACATGGCCTCTGAGATGCAGATCGACGGAAGATAACAAACGGGGAGCGCGGTATAGCCGCGCTCACAATGAGAGTTGATCCGCAGCACTATCATTACGCGGTCGAACACCGTGCCGCCGGCATCAGCGGAGCGGGCGCATGTCTCGATTGCTAAAACGTCTGCCAGGAGGGCTTTTCTGGCGGACGGGCATCAAAATCCTCGCGCGACGTTCGAAACTGTTCGGAATTCTCCACGACCCACGTCCACAGCGGGATCATGCGAATGAGAAGACCCATTCCCAGTTCTGTCAGTTCGTATTCCACCCGAGGCGGCACCTCCACGAGATCGTGACGCGTGACGAGACCATCTCTTTCGAGTTGGCGTAGCGTGCGCGTGAGCATCCGCTGCGTTACGCCGTGCATTCGTTTTCCGATGTCTGCGTGGCGAAGCCTGCCATAGACGCCGAGCGTGTGTATGACGCCGAGCGACCAACGGCTTCCCGCATGGGTGAGAACCTCGCGTCTCACCCCATCGTCGTCCTCACGAAGACCATCGCAAACCGCTTGGGAATAGCTAAGAATTTCTTCTCTGGTCATTGCTCTTGCCTCCGGTATTGCTGCCTGTCGTATTACCAGCCTTCCGAGGGCATTTCACCTGTCTCCCCGACGTGTTGGAACGTTCATAAAGTCGGCAGGGATATCCGCGTCGTTGGTGTTGCTGATGGCCGGGGACGCCTGCTGTTGTCGCAAAGCTGCCGAGGTCCGCTTTCGGCCCGTTGCGGACCTCGATGGCCCATGATAGCCCAGCGAAACTAGCCTAAACTGTTCCGAGGGGGAGTAAGAGTTGGGACAAGCACTCGTGATAATTGACATGCAAATGCTGATGCAGCATCGTCTCGACGCCGCGCGAGATCATGTCAATGGTGATACTCCAGCTAAGATCGCCTTGTTAACTGCGCAGTTTCGCAAGGAAGGTGGAACAATAATACACGTTCGCCATGGTGAGCCTGACCCCGCATCCGCAATGTATCTCGGCGCACCAGATCAGCAGGTCATGCCATGCGCTGAAGCTCTCGACGGAGAGCCGATTTTCATAAAAAGCACTTCGTCACCCTTTGCATCCACAGAGATGGAAAAATATCTCCGTGACAATGGAATTGGAACGCTGGTCGTAACAGGCGCGGTCGCTGGCTTCTGCGTCAACACCACCGTCCGGGCAGGGTCGGACCTTGGCTTCGAGATGATCATCGTTCGTGATGCCGTGCTGGGTTTCGACATGCTTGATGAGCAATTGTCCGCTCGAACAATTTTCGATGTCACAATGGCCCATCTCAAGTCAGATTTTGCTGTGTTATTAGATACACATGAGATTCTGGAAGCCCGCTGACGGCATTTCAGCAACTACCCCAAACCCACCACCCCAATCCGCACCCGCGCAAAAAAAAAGCCCGGCACGCAATAGCGGGCCGGCCCCAGACTGCTGACAAACCCTGACGAAGCTTGTTTGGCGAGAGCGATACCCCACCCTCCCTCATCCTCGCCCTTGTGGCGGGGATCCAGCGACACGACGTCTGTCGGGTCAAAAGACTCTTTCAGCTCAAGGACTTGAGCTGGCTGGATCCCCGCCACAAGGGCGAGGATGAGGGGAGTTTGCCAATAGGCTCAATTCCTAAGTAACCTGTAGAGTTGTTAGATAAGGACTTTGTCAGCAGTTTTAGCCCCACCCGCAACAGCGCGCCGGGCTAGGTTCACACCAAAAATCCCCCTCAGAAAAACGCCTGTATCCCCGTCTGCGCACGGCCCAATATCAGCGCATGAACGTCATGCGTGCCCTCATACGTGTTGACCGTTTCCAGGTTCTGGGCGTGGCGCATGACGTGGTATTCGATCTGGATGCCGTTGCCGCCGTGCATGTCGCGGGCCTGGCGGGCGATGTCGAGTGCCTTGCCGCAATTGTTGCGCTTGACGATGGAGATCATTTCCGGGGCCATCTTGTGCTGGTCCATCAGCTGGCCGACGCGAAGCGATGCCTGCAGCCCGAGCGTGATTTCGGTCTGCATGTCGGCGAGCTTCTTCTGGTAGAGCTGGGTGCCGGCGAGCGGCTTGCCGAACTGTTTGCGATCCAGCCCATACTGGCGAGCGCGGAACCAGCAGTCTTCGGCAGCGCCCATCACACCCCAGGAAATGCCGTAGCGGGCGCGGTTGAGGCAGCCGAACGGGCCTTTCAGGCCCGACACGTTGGGCAGGATGGCATCTTCGGTCACCTCGACGCCGTCCATGACGATTTCGCCTGTGATCGAGGCGCGCAGCGAAAGCTTGCCGCCGATCTTCGGGGCCGAAAGTCCCTTCATGCCCTTTTCAAGCACAAAGCCGCGGATCTCGTTGTTATGGGCTTCCGATTTCGCCCAGACGACGAAGACGTCGGCGATCGGGGCGTTGGAGATCCAGGTTTTTGCGCCGCGGAGGCGATACCCGCCTTCGATCTTCTCAGCGCGGGTCTTCATGCCGCCGGGGTCGGAGCCGGCGTCCGGTTCGGTCAGGCCGAAACAGCCGATCAGGTCACCGGAGACGAGGCCGGGCAGGTACTTTTGTTTCTGCTCGTCGGAGCCGTAGGTGAAGATCGGGTAGATCACCAGCGACGACTGGACGCTCATCATCGAGCGATAGCCGCTGTCGATGCGCTCGATCTCGCGTGCGACGAGGCCGTAGGCGACGTAGGAGGCGTTGGCGGCACCATATTCCTCAGGCAGCGTCACGCCGAGAAGGCCGGTCTGGCCCATCAGCTTGAACAGGTCCTTGTCCGTGGTTTCGTCGAGATAGGCATCGTTGATGCGGAGCGCGAGTTCGGCCTTGGCAAAGCTTGCGGCGGCATCGCGGATCATCCGCTCTTCGTCGCTCAGTTGGTCTTCGATGAGAAAGGGATCGTTCCAGTTAAACGCCATGCTTCTCGGGCCTCCGGATTTCAGCAATTCTGTTGATGGCGATTATCGCCGTGGGGCGCGCAAGGGCAAGACCCGTTTACTCAAACCGTCATGATCTATAGTCATAGGGCATGCTCACCCTTTCGCGAAAGCTTCTGCCGTCCACCTCGGCGCTTGCCGCCTTCGATTCCGTTGCCCGGCTCGGCAGCTTTTCGGCGGCCGCCGAAGAGCTGTCTTTGACGCAAGGGGCTATCAGCCGGCAGGTTTCCGGGCTTGAGGAGCAGCTGGGCATGCCGCTGTTCGAGCGCACCAGCCGTGGCGTGGTGCTGACCGAGACAGGGGCTGATTATGCCAAGTCGATCAGCGTGGCGCTGTCGCAGATCCGCTCGGCCTCGCTCGCGGCCATGAGCAAACGGCATGGCGACCAGCTGAACCTTGCGATCTTGCCGACATTCGGCACCCGCTGGCTGATGCCGCGCATTCCGCAATTCGTCGCCCGGCATCCGCAGGTGACGCTGAATTTCGCGACCCGTATCGGCGTGTTCGATTTCGACCGCGAGGGCATCGACATGGCGATCCATGTGGGCACGCCCGACTGGCCGGGGGCCGAGTGCACCTATCTGATGAGCGAAATGGTGGCGCCCGTCTGCTCGCCGGAGTTTCTGGCCAGCCACCCGATCCGCGCGGGCGAAGACCTGCTGCGGCTGCCGCTTCTGCACATGGCATCGCGCCCCGGCGCCTGGAGCCACTGGTTCGCAAGCCTTGGCATCGACACGGCACCCTCCCAGGCAATGCGCTTTGAACAGTTCTCAAGCGTTGCGCAGGCGGCGATTGCGGGGCTGGGCGTGGCGCTGATGCCGCTGTTCCTGATCGATTCCGAACTGGCGAGCGGCCAGCTCGTCGAAGCCTTCCCGCATGAAGTTACGAGCCCCAGCGCCTATTACGCGGTCGCACCCATCAGCAAACGCGATTTTAGGCCGGTGGTGGCGTTTCGGGAGTGGCTGCTGGAGGAGGTGGCGCGGTATGGGCAGGAGGTGGTGGGGTGGTGAAGGGTGACGGAACGGTGCGTCCCGCCCCTTCACCATGATCCATCCATCGCTCCTTGAGCCTATTCATCGTTGATGGTCGCAAACAGCAACGACCGGTGAACAGCCACACCCGCCAGGCTTCCATCGCCGACCGCGAGTGCAACAGAGGCCATCGGCCGCGCGGCGTCGCCGCAGGCGAAGACGCCGGGCAGGCTGGTTTCCTTCATCGCATCAGTCTTGATGGTGGCGCCAAGGGGGCCTTGTTCCATGTCGAGGCCGAGCTGCTGCGCGATCGAGGTGGAGACCTCGAAGGGAGCAAGCGCGAACAGGCCGGAGAAAGACAGGGTCCTTCCATCTACAAGCTGCACATCGGCGTGATCGGTGAGGGCCTTCACGGGGGAGCGCTCGATGACGACGCCGCGCGCTGCGAGGGATTGAAGCTGATCTCTATCCGGCTCGAATGCCTGGTTGAGAAGCAGGGTTGTCGGTCCCCAGTCAGGAAGCATCAGTGCATGGTGCATCGAGAGCGCCGAGCCGGCGATGACGCCGATCCTGCCCTGGTTGAGTTCGTAGCCGTGGCAGTAGGGGCAATGGAACACGCTTTTGCCCCAACGCTCCTTCAGCCCCTCGATGTCAGGAAGAATGTCGCGTACGCCCAGCGCCAGGATCAGCCGGCGCGAACGGTAACGGGTGTCTCTCACCAAAACGGTGACATGAGCCGCTCCGGAGCCTTTCTTACCGTTGCGCTGAACAGTCTCTGCACGACCTGAGACCCAATCCACCGTTGGGTACTCCATGACCTGTGACCGGGCCTCGGCTGCAATTTCAGCGGGATCGACATGGTCCTGGGTGAGGAAGCCGTGCGAGTGGGATGCAAACCGATTGCGCCTGAGGCCTTCGTCGATCATCAAGACCTTTCGACGCGCGCGGCCGAGTTGAAGCGCTGCCGACAGGCCAGCGTAGCTGCCTCCGATGATGATGACGTCGTAGATCGTGTCGCTCATGACTTTCTCCTTTATCTCGCAACAACATAAGTGTCGTGAAAAGATGGATCAAGCCTCATGACACTTCGATTGTATCGTGAATGACGATCGTGCTAGTGTCGGTGGGGAAAGCACGAGAGGGAGCAGAGGATGAGGCAGGACAGTCGGCTATCGCGCATGCTGCATGTGTTGATCCATATGGGACGACACGACGGGGCGATGACATCCGAGATGATCGCACAGATGCTCGACGCCAACCCTGTCGTTATCCGGCGCACCATGGCGGGACTGCGCGACGAAGGGTATGTCAGCTCCGTAAAAGGGCATGGTGGCGGCTGGACGCTGGCGCGTCCTCTCGAGGAGCTGACGCTTCTCGATATCTACCGGGCGGTCGGAGAACCGTCGATCTTTGCGGTTGGACCCGCTTACGACATGCCGGGATGTCCGATCGAACAGGCGGTCAACGGGACTTTGACGGACGTCTTCAACGAAGCCGAGGAGCTGTTGCGCAAGAGGTTTGCCGGGGTAACGCTTGCCGATATCGCCAACGGGTTTCGAGGATCGAGCGAACAGGACGACGGTCAACGATGCACGCCATGACCGCAGGCGACATCCCAACCATGTCTTCGGCCGCGGACTAATCCCTCTGTAGATCAAGCCCTCCGCTTCACGCCGGGTGCGCCCCCAAGCGCATGCTGTGGTGCTGGATTTTCGCTCTGGCCGCCCAGGGCGTGAGTTTGCAACCGTCCGGCGGGGCTCGACTCCTCATCCGTTTTCTGCTTTTCTGATTAAACGATTAATCAGAGCGCCTCGATGGCTCCCATCCGCCCCGGTTCGAACATGACTGCGATAGCGAGCGCCCTTGGCGTGTCGGCGGCGACCGTGTCGAATGCGTTGTCGGGCAAGGGGCGGGTTTCGCCGGAGCTTGGGGCGAGGATCCGGGCGAAGGCCGAGGAGCTTGGGTATGTGCCGAGCGTGACGGCGAGGGCGCTTCGCACGGGGCGCAGCCGCGTCATCGGGCTGGTGCTTCCCGATATCGCCAATCCGCTTTTCCCGCAGATCGCTCAGGCGATCGAGAATGCTGCAGCCGATGCCGGGTACGGCGTTTTGATCGCCGACAGCCGTGGTGACAGTTCGATGCAGACGCTGGCGATCCAGCGGCTGGTCGAGCGTCAGGTGGACGGTATCGTCATCGTCCCGCGGCTCGGTACCCGCATTGCCGACCTCGGTTGCCCGGTCGCCGTCATCGACAGCCCGTCGACTCCAGGCAACACGGTTTCTTCCGATCACTGGCAGGGTGGGCAGGTGGTCGCCGATCATCTGGTCGGGCTCGGCCACAGGAATTTCGTGCTGATCGGCGCCAATCCACTTTCGAACGTTCAGAACGACCGCATCGGCGGCATGAAATCGCGCCTGCCGAAGGGTTCCCGCTTCGAGACGATCTGGATCGAAAAGCTTGAGGCGCTGGCGGGAGCCGGCTGTTCGCTCGGCTTGAAGCAGAAGGTCGAGCTCGGGTTTACCGCTTTTGCCGCCACGAGCGATCTGCATGCGTTGCGAGCGCTGACCGAACTGCAGCAATCCGGCATCCGCATTCCGCGTCAGGCAAGCGTCACCGGTTTCGACGATCTCGTCTGGTCTTCGGTGGTTTCGCCCGGCCTCACCACCGTGCGCCAGGATATGGCGGCGATCGCGGAGATTGCTGTCGGCGCGCTGGTCGGCGTGATCGGTGACGATACGGCCGAGCCTGATGCTGCGACCATCACGGTCGGCGTCACAGCCGTCGCAAAGACCGATCGCGTGCCGATGACACTCGTTGCCCGCCAGACCACCGCATCCGTTTCCAGCCCCGAATTTTCACCCGAATCCCCCAGCCTTGGAAGGGAATGACCCATGAAGACCCTGATTACCGCATCCGCCACCCTGTTGCTTGCCACGACAGGCCTTGCCCAGGCTCAGGACAAGACGCTGACCATTTCCGTCTATGCGCTGGCGCAGGACGAATACAAGCAGATCGTCTATGATCCCTTCCAGGCGATCTGCGGCTGCAAGCTGGTGGTCGAGACCGGCAACAGCGTCGAGCGGGTGGCCAAGATGGAGGCCAACAAGGCCAATCCGGTCATCGACATGGCCGTCGTCTCCATGGCCGATGCGCTGTCGGCGTCCCGCAAGGATCTGACCGACACGATCGACACAGCCAAGCTCAAGAGCTTCAACGCGCTGTACGACATCGCCAAGGATCCGAACCAGGACGGCAAGAGCGTCGGCTACACGTTCTACGCCAACTCGATCGTCTACCGGTCCGACAAGATGAAGATCGAAAGCTGGGCGGATCTGTTCAAGCCGGAATATGTCGGCCATATCGCGTTTCCGAACATCACCACCAATGGCGCGGCACCGACGCTCTACATGCTTGGCCAGGCGCTGGGCAAGGATACGCCTGACCTTGCAGCCCCGATCGCGACTATCGGTGAAAACAAGGACGAGATCGTCACCTTCTACGAGAAATCCTCGCAGCTGGTGCAGCTGATGAAGCAGGAAGAGATCTGGGCGGCACCCGCCGGGCGTTTCGCCTGGGCACCGTTTACCAAGCTTGGCCTGCCGATGGCATGGGCCACCCCGAAGGAAGGCCAGGCCGGCGGCATGAATGTCATGGTCGTCACCAAGGGTTCCAAGAACCGCGACCTCGCGCTGCAGTTCATGGATTTCTGGCTCTCGACCGAGATCCAGACCAAGCTTGCCGAAAAGCTGGTGGACAGCCCTGCCAACAGCGAGGTGAAGGTGTCCGACGAGATCGCCGGCAATCTCACCTTCGGCAAGGCAACCGCCGAAAGCCTCAAGTTCATCCCGTCTGCCGTCGCCCTCGATAACCGCGCCGGCTGGATCAAGACCTGGAACGACAAGGTCGGGCAGTAAGCTTCAGCAAACCGCGCGCCTTGCGGCGCCGCAAACCTTTCGGCCCGGGTTCCGGGCTGAAAGGGCGCGGCCTGCGAAGCGCGCGGGAATGATGACGTGACACAGTTCGACGATACTACCGGAGACCACGCATGTTTCAAAACCGGGCCGAGGCGTTTGCACTCGCGCTGCCTGCCGCAATTTTTGCGGCGGCGGTGTTTATCGTGCCGGTGCTGATCCTTCTGTCTGACGGGTTCAGGAGCCTTGATGGCGGCTGGACGCTTGCGGCGTATGGCGAGTTCTTTTCCTCGCCGCTCAATCAGGCGGTGTTTTTGCGCACGCTGAAACTCGGCGCGCTGGTGACGGTGGTTTCGGCGGTGATCGGCTATGCGGCGGCATTTTCCATCGTCAGCCTGTCGCCCACCGCCAAGGGGCGCATGACCGGGCTGGTCGTTTTGCCGCTGATGATCTCGCCGGTGGCGCGCACCTATGCGTGGATTGTCATTCTCGGCCGGACCGGCATCGTCAACCAGGCCTTCCAGGCGCTGGGGCTGAGCGAGGCGCCGCTGCGCATCCTGTTTTCCGAAACGGCAATCTTTATCGGCCTGCTGCAGCTGTTTCTGCCGCTGATGATCATCTCGCTGATCTCGGCGCTCGAGAATATGCCCAAGGATGCGGTTCCGGCAGCAAGAGTGCTCGGCGCCAACTGGTTCCAGGTGTTCTGGAAGGTCATCCTGCCGCTCACCAAGGAGGGGTTGGTCATCGGCGGTACGCTGGTCTTCACCGGTTGCCTCACCGCCTATATCACGCCGGCCATCCTTGGCGGCTCCAAGGTGCTGATGCTGGAAACGCTGATGTACCAGCAGGTTGCCGTCAGCAACAATTTCGTCGCCGCAAGCGTCATTGCCTGCATCCTGATCGTCATGAGCTTTGCCGCCAACCTTCTCCTGAAGCGGGTGGCAACGGCGCGCAACACGCAGAGAAAGGCCGCCCGATGACCGCTCGCAGCCTGTTTGTCCCCGCCACGCTGTTTCTGCTGGCGACCTTCCTGATCGGGCCGTTTCTGATCATCGTCGCGGCGTCGTTTTCGGCTGGCGAGACATTGGCGTTTCCGCCGCAAGGCTTTTCGCTGCAGTGGATCCTCAAGGTCTTCACGGTCGAAAGCTTTCGAGCCTCGTTCGCGATGTCGATGTTTCTGGCGATCGGCGGCACGGCGGCAGCGCTGGTGCTCGGCATTCCCGCATCCTACGCGCTGTCGCGCTACCGGCTGCCGGGGGCAGAAATCATCCGCACCATCGTTTCGGCGCCGATCATCGTACCCGGCATCATCGTCGGCCTTTCGCTGCTGCGCTATGTGGTCGTGCCGTTCGGCGTCGGCATCACGCTTGCGCTGTTTCTCGCCCATACCGCGCTGATCCTGCCCTATGCAGTGCGCGTCGTTTCGGCGAGCCTCGACAACCTGCGCTCGGATATCGAGGAGGCTGCAGTGCTTTTGGGCTCGTCCCGGCTTGGTGCCTTCTTCCGGGTGGTCATGCCCAACATCAAGGGCGGCATTCTTTCGGCCTTCATCCTCGGCTTCGTCACCTCGTTCAACCAGGTGCCCGTATCGCTGTTCCTGTCCGGTCCCGGTGTGCGCACGCTGCCGATCGACATGATGGCCTATATGGAAATCGTCTTCGATCCGTCGGTTGCGGCGCTCTCGTCGCTGCTCGCCTTCCTGTCCATCGGCATCGTTTTTGCTGCTGAACGCTTTCTCGGATTTTCCCGCTATGTCTGATCAATCCTATCTCTCGCTTGAAAAGCTGACGCTTGCCTATGGCGACAGCGTGGCCGTTGCCGATCTCGACCTGTCGGTCCGGCGCGGCGAACTCATCGCGCTGCTTGGCCCCTCGGGCTGCGGCAAGACGACGACCATGCGGGCAATCGCCGGTCTGTTGCCGGTGAAATCCGGCAAGGTCATCCTCGACGGCGAGGACATGACGCGCACGGCGCCGAACAAGCGTGCCGTCGGGCTGGTGTTTCAGTCCTACGCGCTGTTCCCGCATCTCTCCGTCTACGAAAACGTCGCCTTCGGGTTGCGGCTGAAGGGCATGAAGGGCGCGGAACTGGATGCCAAGGTGCAGTCGGGCATCGCCTCCGTCGGGCTGACCAAATTTGCCGACCGCAAGCCGGCCGAGCTTTCCGGCGGCCAGCAGCAGCGCGTGGCGCTTGCCCGCTCGATGGTGATGGAGCCGAAGGTTCTGCTGCTCGACGAGCCGCTGTCCAATCTCGATGCCCGGCTGCGGCTGGAAATGCGCACCGAACTGCAGCGCGTGCAGCGCGAGACCGGCGTGACGATGATCTTCGTCACCCACGACCAGGCCGAAGCCCTGTCGCTTGCCGACCGGATCGTCGTCATGAAGAACGGCGCGATCGAGCAGATCGGCACGCCGGAAGATATCTACAACCGGCCGACGTCCTCGTTCGTGGCGGATTTCGTCGGGTTCGAGAACATCTTTGCGCTGGAAGGCGGCGGGCTGAAGACGGACAACGGCAGCGTTCCGCTCTCGGTCGCACCCGGCCTGGAGGCGCCTAAGGCTGCGGGTCTCGCCTGGCGTCCGCGCATGGTGACGCTTGGAACCGGTCCGTTTCGCGGAACCGTGCGCGGCACATCGTTTGCCGGCCATTCCCGCGAATATTTGCTGGACAGCGCGCTCGGTCCGATCAAGGCTGAGGTGGATGCTTCCGAACCGGTGCATGTGTCCGGCTCGGACCTGTCATTCGACCTGCCGGTACACAAGGCCGCGCAACTTTCGCGCATTGCCTGAGGAGATATAGCCATGGGCATCTGGATCGACACCGATATGGGCTTCGACGACATCGCAGCGATCATGGTCGCAGCGCATGCCGGCCTCGGCGTGGACGGGGTTTCGCTTGTGTTCGGCAATGCACCGATTGAACGGGTGCGCGGCAATGCGGCCGGTGCCTGTGCGGCCTTCGTCTGGCCGTTCCCGGTTCACGCGGGCCGCGCCTTTCCAGTGATGGGCAGGCTTGAGACAGCGCAGGACGTGCTGGGCGATGAAGGCATGCCGAGCGCCGGTCTGCACCTGCCGGACATGCCCGACACATTTCACGACGATGCTTTCGAGGCGCTGTGCCGGTGGCTGGAAAAGAGCGACGGCGACGCGCGCCGGATCCTTGCAATGGGGCCGCTCACCAATATCGCAGCCGTTGCGCTGGCACGGCCGGATCTTGCCGCCAAGATCACCGATCTCACCTGGATGGGCGGCAGCCTGACGGCCGGAAATCAGACAGCATCTGCCGAATTCAACGCCTGGGCGGATCCGGAAGCTGTGGCCATCGTGCTTGCGCATCAGATCCCGCTCAGGATGGTCGATCTCGATATCTGCCGCAAGGTTTTGTGCTTTCCAGACGATGTGGCGCCGATCCGGGCTGCCGGCGGACGCAATGCGACGCTGGTGGCCGATCTCCTGGCCGGCTTCGTCGAGATCGCCACCAGCCGCGGCCGGCCGGCGATGGCGCTTTACGATGCGGTTGCCGCTTTCGCCTTCGCCTATCCGGATCACGTCACCTGGCGCGAGGCGCGCATCGACATGGAAACCGCCGGTACCGTGACGCGTGGGCGGACCGTGGTGGAGACCCGGGCGGCCAAGGTTAGCGGTTTCAACGGATCCTATGCGGCGGAGATCGACGTCGAAAAGGCGCGCGATACGATCCTTGAAACCCTCAAGGCGGAGGCAACGTGGTGATGAGCGGCGAGATGAAGACCATCGTGACTGACATCTACGGGTTTACCGATGCGGGCTTGCGCGACCGGGCCGTGATCGCTGCCCGCGGCGATGCGCCTTTCGACATCCTGATCACCGGCGGCACCCTGGTCGACATGGTGACGGGCGAACTCCGCGCAGCCGATATCGGCCTTGTCGGACCGCTGATTGCCAGCGTCCACGCGCCGGCAAGCCGCAGCGATGCGGACCGTGTGATCGATGCCGGCGGAGCCTTCGTGTCGCCGGGGCTGATCGATACGCATATGCATATCGAAAGCTCGATGGTGACGCCGGCCACTTACGCGCAAACCGTGCTGCCGCGCGGCGTCACCACCGTCGTGTGGGATCCGCACGAATTCGGCAACGTCAACGGTGTCGATGGCGTGCGCTGGGCGGTCGAGGCGGTGAAGTGCCTGCCGCTGCGGTGCCTGGTTCTTGCGCCGTCTTGCGTACCGTCTGCACCGGGGCTCGAAATGGCGGGCGCCAGTTTCGAAGCTGATGCGATCGAGGAAATGCTTTACTGGCCGAAGATCGCCGGTCTGGCCGAAGTGATGAACATGCGCGGCGTGATTGATCGCGACCCGCGCATGAGCGAGATCGTCCAAGTGGCGCTGGCTGCGGAAAAGCTGGTCTGCGGCCATGCCCGCGGGCTTGCCGATGCGGATCTCAATGCCTTCATGGCGTCGGGCATCACCTCCGACCACGAGCTTGTCTCCGGCGCGGACCTGATCGCCAAGCTGCGCGCCGGACTGACGGTGGAGCTTCGCGGCAGCCATGACCATCTTCTGCCGGAGTTCGTCGCTGCACTTGGCGAACTCGGCCGTCTGCCGCAGACGCTGACGCTCTGCACCGACGATGTGTTTCCTGACGATCTCGTCGATGGCGGCGGGCTGGACGATGTGGTGCGCAGGCTGGTGCGCTACGGCATGAAGCCGGAATGGGCGCTTCAGGCCGCAACGCTGAATGCGGCCCAGCGCATCGGACGCGCCGATCTCGGCCTGATTGCCGCCGGGCGTCGTGCCGATATCGCTATCTTCGAGGATCTCACGGAATTTCGCGCCCGGCATGTGCTGGCCAGCGGTACGGAAGTTGGCTGCCGCGGAGCGATCTCGGTCGAGATCAAACCGACCGATCCGGCTCCGCTGACGGCTTCGGTCAAGCTCAAGCCTTTGCAAGCGGACGATTTCCGGGTTCGGTCGGAAGGCGCAAAGGTGCGCCTTGCCACGATCGACCGGCCACGGTTCACCCGCTGGGGGACAGCGGATGCCGATGTCGTCGATGGTTTCGTGGTGCCGCCCGACGGTGCGACGCTGATCGCCGTGACCCACCGCCATGGCCGGGCCGACTGCCGCACGCGCGTCGGTTTTCTCACCGGCTGGGGCACATGGCGCGGCGCTTTTGCCACCACGCTCGCGCATGACAGCCATAACCTGACCGTGTTCGGCGCCGATCCGGTCGATATGGCCGCTGCCGCCAATGCTGTCATCTCCGCCGGTGGCGGCATGGCGGTGGCGATCAACGGCAAGGTGGAGGTGCTGCTGCCGCTGCCGCTCTCGGGTCTCGTTTCGGAAGCGCCGATGGAAGAGGTGGCCGACGGCTTTCGTGCCATCCGCGCCGCGATGGACGGCATCGTCGACTGGACGCCGCCCTATCTTGTGTTCAAGGCCTGCTTTGGCGCGACGCTTGCCTGCAATCCCGGTCCGCACCAGACCGACAGGGGCATCGCCGATGTCGCAACAGGCAAGGTGCTGGAAAGCCCCGTTCTCGAAATTCTCGGATAAGGGGCGTTCATGCAGCCGCACGACTTCTGGCAGGAGATGCATACGGCGGGCACGTTTTCTTGCGAGGCGCCGTTTTCTGGGTTCTTTCCCGTCAGCCTCGATGACGGGCGACAGCTGCGCCTGCCGATCCGCCCGCTTTCCGACGGCAAACACGCGCTCGCCTCGCTGATCATCAACCAGGCGAGTTTCGAGGTGCAGGATGCGCTGGCTGCGGACCTTGCAAAGAAGCTCGAACCCTACCGCCCCGACGTGATCGTCGGCCTGCCGACGCTCGGCCTCACTCTGGCGGCAGCCGTCGCCCGCGCGCTCGGCCTGCCACGCTACGTTCCCCTCGGGACCTCCCGCAAATTTTGGTACGACGAGGCGATGTCCGTGCCGCTATCATCGATCACCACGCCCGACCAGGTGAAGCGCCTCTATGTCGATCCGCGCATGCTGCCTCTCATCACGGGCAAGCGCGTGGTGCTGGTGGACGACGTCATTTCCTCCGGTACCTCGATTGTCGCAGGTCTCTCGCTGCTGAAGTCGCAGGGCATCGAGCCGGTCGCAATCGGCGCGGCGATGCTGCAATCGGTGCGCTGGCATGACAGGCTGGATGGGTATGGCGCCGAGTGGCGGGAGAGGGCGGTGGGGGTGTTCGGGACGCCGCTGCTGGTTAACGCGGGCGAGGGGTTGTGGGGTTTGTGACGTCAGTCCAAAAAGCGTTCTCTCACGCGAAGGACTTCGCGCGGCTGGGTTCCTGTGACGAGCAAAGTGATGAGGGAGCTTGTCACAGGAATCCAGTGCCATCGCGTCCGCAATGCGGGGAGCTCTTGATCGGGCTGTTATTTCGACAGGTGCGTCTGAGCGCATTTCCACCTTGCGAAACACGGCCGGCGGGATAGGATCGCGATCACCCACCGCTTCTGACAATCACGATATCGGGAATGAAATCATGCAATTGGTGTTCGACGGCCATAACGATGTGCTTTTGCGGCTCTGGCGGAACATGAAGGCTGGTGGGGATCCGGTGGCGGAGTTTGCCGGGGGGACGGCGGGGGGGCATATCGATGCGCCGCGGGCGAAAAAGGGCGGTCTCGTCGGTGGGCTTTGCGCCATCTACATTCCCTCGGGCGATCTGGTTCTGTCGGATCCGGATGCGGACGGACATTATGCGACGCCGCTGGCAGCGCCGCTCGACTATGCGCCGTCGCTCGATATCGCGCTGGAAATGGCCTCCATCGCATTGCGGCTCGACCGGGCCGGGGCTTGGCGGTTGTGCCGGTCCGTCAGCGAAATCCGCAAGGCGGTCGAGGACGGTGTGTTTGCCGCCGTGATGCATATGGAGGGCTGTGAGGCGATCGATGCGGATCTTGTCAATCTCGACGTGTTCCATGCGGCGGGCCTGCGGTCGCTCGGTCCCGTCTGGAGCCGCCACAACATCTTTGGCCATGGCGTGCCGTTCGCCTTTCCTATGACGACCGATACGGGGCCGGGGCTCACCGATGCCGGCTTCCGGCTGGTCAAGGAATGCAACCGGCTCGGCATCGCGATCGACCTTTCGCATATTACCGAGAAGGGGTTCTGGGATGTGGCGAAGACCAGCGACCAGCCGCTGATCGCCAGCCATTCCAACGCGCATGCGCTGACGCCGGTCGCCCGCAACCTGACGGACAGGCAGATGGACGCGATCAGGGATAGCGGCGGTCTGGCCGGGCTGAACTATGCGGTGACCATGCTGCGGCCCGACGGGCGCGACGATGCGGCGACCCCGCTTTCCGACATGGTGCGCCACATCAACTACATGGTCGAGCGGATGGGGATCGACAGCGTGGCGCTCGGATCGGACTTCGACGGCGCCACGATACCGCAGCAGATCAGCGATGCTGCAGGCAATCAAAATCTGGTTGCGGCCCTCAAAACTGAGGGATACGCTGACGAGGATCTCGCAAAGCTTTGCCGTGAAAACTGGTTGAGGGTTCTGGGCAAGGCTTGGCAGGAATAGGCTCGGAAGACGGGCTTCGAACGGGTTAGAAACAGGCTTCCGCAACGTACGGAACAGGGGAAATCACATGCTTCATCTTCGCTCCCACACTCTTCGAATGCTGTCGGCGACCGCAGCGCTGTCGCTGCTTTCGTTTGCCGCACCCTATGGTCTTTCCGGAGAGGCGATGGCCGCGACGCCGGCCGATACGCTGGTCGAAGGCTTTGCGATCGACGACATTATCAGCATCGATCCGGGCGAAGCCTTCGAGCTTTCGGCGGCCGAGGTGACCGCCAACAGCTACAGCAAGCTGGTGACGCTCGATCCTTCCGACACGTCGAAAGTGATCGGTGATCTCGCCGACAGCTGGACGGTGTCCGACGATGGCATGACCTATACGTTCAAGCTGAAGCCGAACCTCAAATTTGCGTCCGGCAACCCGATCACCGCAGAAGACGTCGCCTTCTCGTTCGAGCGCGCCGTGAAGCTCGACAAGTCGCCGGCGTTCCTTCTGACCCAGTTCGGCCTGAAGGCTGACAACGTCACCGAAAAGGCGAAGGCATCCGGCGCCGACACGTTTACCTTTGTCGTCGACAAGGCCTATGCGCCGAGCTTCGTGCTCAACGTGCTGACCGCAACAGTGACCGCGGTGGTCGACAAGAAGGTGGTGATGGAGCATGCGAAATCCGTCACCCCGACGGCCGAATACAAATTCGACACCGATTTTGGCAATGAGTGGATGAAGACCGGCTATGCGGGGTCCGGCCCGTTCAAGGTGGTCGCATGGCGCGCCAACGAAGCCGTCGTGATGGAAGCCAACCCCAATTATTACGGCGAGAAGCCGAAGCTGAAGCGGGTGATCTACCGCCACATGAAGGAAAGCTCCGGCCAGCGCCTTGCGCTTGAGAATGGCGATATTGATGTGGCCCGCAATCTCGAGCCGAACGACATGGACTCCGTGTCGAAGAAGGAGGGCATCTCGCTCACCTCAGCGCCGAAGGGCACCGTCTACTATTTCAGCCTCAACCAGAAGAACAAGAACCTCGCCAAGCCGGAAGTGGTCGAGGCGATGAAGTATCTCGTCGACTATGATGCGATCGGCGCGACGCTGATCAAGGGTATCGGCGAAATCCACCAGACCTTCCTGCCAAAGGGCCAGCTCGGCGCGCTCTCCGACAACCCGTACAAGCTGGATGTGGCGAAGGCGAAGGAACTGCTGGCCAAGGCGGGTCTTGCCGACGGCTTTACCGTGACCATGGACGTGCGCAACACGCAGCCGGTGACCGGCATTGCCGAAAGCGTGCAGCAGACGCTGGCGCAGGCCAATATCAAGCTGGAAATCATTCCGGGCGATGGCAAGCAGACCCTGACCAAGTACCGCGCCCGCACCCACGACATCTATATCGGCCAGTGGGGTTCGGACTATTTCGACCCGAACTCGAATGCCGAGACGTTTACCGTCAATCCTGACAATGCCGATACGGGCACGACGAAGACGCTCGCCTGGCGCAATGCCTGGGACGTGCCGAAGGAACTTTCGGATGCCAGCAAGGGCGCGCTTCTCGAAAAGGATGCTGCCAAGCGCGCGGCCACCTACGAGGACCTGCAGAGAAAGGTTCTGGCCACCAGCCCGTTCGTGATCGTCTTCCAGCAGACGGAAGTGGCCGGCTATTCGTCCAAGGTGAAGGGTTACAAGCTCGGCCCGAGCTTCGACACCAACTTCGTTGCTCCGGTCTCGAAGGAATAGCCGATAGGGGACGATTTCCTTGACGCTTCCCGATGTAACGACTGTGACACGGCGCAACCGGCGCCGTGCTCCCTCCATTGTCAAAGGTACGCTGCGGTTTCTGATCACCGCGGCGACCACTTTTCTCGGCCTTCTGGCCGTCACCTTCTTCATCGGCCGCGTGGTGCCGATCGATCCGGCACTGGCGATCGTCGGTGACCGCGCACCGGCTCATGTGGTGGAGCGGGTGCGCGAGGAACTGGGCCTCAACCTGCCGCTCTATCATCAGTTCTGGATCTACATAAAACAGGCGCTGACCGGTGATTTCGGCACCTCGGTGCTGACGACGAACCCTGTGATGACCGATATCGCGCGGGTGTTTCCGGCAACGATCGAGCTTGCCACGATCGGCACGCTGATCGGTGCTGTTATCGGCGTGCCGCTCGGCGTGCTGGCCGCCGTCAAGCGCGGGTCGATCGCCGACCAGATCGTGCGCATCATCGGCCTGATCGGCTATTCGGTGCCGATCTTCTGGCTGGGACTGCTGTCGCTTGTCGTGTTTTACGCCAAGCTGCGCTGGGTCGCCTATCCCGGCCGCATCGATATCGCCTACGAATACACGTTCACGTCCGTGACCGGCTTCTTTCTGGTCGATGCCATCTGGCAGCGGGAGTGGGAGGTGGTGTGGGACCTGTTCCGCCACATCATCCTGCCCGGATGCCTGCTCGGCTATTTCTCGCTCGCCTATATCAGCCGCATGACGCGCTCGTTCATGCTGACCGAACTTTCGCAG
Source organism: Neorhizobium sp. DAR64872/K0K18 (assembly GCF_050500175.1). NCBI lineage: Bacteria > Pseudomonadati > Pseudomonadota > Alphaproteobacteria > Hyphomicrobiales > Rhizobiaceae > Neorhizobium > Neorhizobium sp. DAR64872/K0K18. Next base: position 2,884,413 of record NZ_CP191446.1, on the reverse strand, counting down.
GAATATGTGGTCGCGGCGCGGGCCAAGGGCCTGTCTGAAACGCGGATCATCTGGTTCCACGCGCTGCGCAACGCGGCCGTGCCGCTGATAACAGTCATCGCACTGTCCTATGCGGGACTGCTGGAAGGCTCGGTTTTGACCGAAACCATCTTCTCCTGGCCGGGGCTAGGCCTCTACATCACCAACTCGCTGCAAAATGCCGACATGAACGCGGTGCTCGGGGGCACACTTGTGATCGGCATGGTGTTCGTCGCCATCAACCTGTTTTCCGATCTTCTCTATCGGACGCTCGACCCGAGGACGCGCCGATGAGTGTCGTTGAACCGTTGAAACCCTATAGCCGGGCGTGGCTGCTGTCCGACCGGCCGACCTCCCGCCATCAGGCCCGCGTCGGCCGCGCCTATGTGGTCTGGCGGCAGTTTTCCGAAAACCGGCTGGCACTGCTTGGCCTGTTCATCATTCTGGCGCTGATCTTCATCGCCATTTTCGCCAATGTCCTTGCGCCGCATAACCCGGTGCAGGGCGACCTGCGCAATTCAAGGCTGCTGCCGCCGGGGTCAGCCGGGTTCCTGCTCGGCACCGACGACCAGGGACGCGACATTCTCTCGCGGCTGCTCTACGGATCGCGGCTGACGCTGTTCGTGGTGGTGCTGGTAGCGGTCATCGCAGCGCCAGTCGGGCTGATCGTCGGCACCGTCTCGGGTTATGCCGGCGGATGGGTGGATGCGATCCTGATGCGGATCACCGACATCTTTTTCGCCTTTCCGAAGCTCGTGCTGGCGCTGGCGCTTGTCGCAGCGCTGGGACCGGGCATCGAGAACGCGGTGCTTGCCATCGCGGTCACATCCTGGCCGCCCTATGCGCGTATCGCCCGCGCCGAGACGATGACGTTTCGAAACTCGGAATTCATTTCGGCGGTGAAGCTGATGGGTGCCTCGCCGTTTCGCATTGTGCTGCGCCACGTCATGCCGCTCTGCATGTCGTCGCTGATCGTGCGTGTCACGCTCGATATGGCGGGCATCATCCTGACCGCCGCCGGCCTCGGCTTTCTGGGTCTCGGTGCACAGCCGCCGCTGCCGGAATGGGGCGCGATGATCGCATCCGGTCGCCGTTTCATTCTCGACCAGTGGTGGGTAGCCGCCATGCCCGGTATCGCCATCCTGATCGTCAGCCTCGGCTTCAACCTTCTCGGCGACGGATTGCGCGATGCGTTGGATCCGAAGGAGGCCGGACAATGACGGAGAAAGGCCAATGATGATGGGCAATCCTTCCGTCAACATGACTGCTACCACCGAAGCGCCGCTGCTTGCGGTCGACGACCTGCGCGTGACGTTTCCGACCCGCACCGGCGAGGTAACCGCTGTGCGCGGCGTTTCGTTCACGCTCGGCAAGGAACGTCTCGGCATCGTCGGCGAATCCGGTTCCGGCAAGTCGCAGACCGGTCGCGCCATCATGGGGCTGACGGCGGGGCATGCGAAGATCACCGCGAACAAGCTGGAATTTCGAGGTCGCGATCTTCTGTCGATGCCGAAGTCCGAGCGTCGGCATATTCGCGGCAAGCAGATCGCGATGATCCTGCAGGACCCAAAATATTCGCTCAATCCGGTCATGACCATCGGCCGGCAAATCGTCGAGACGCTGAAGACCCATGAGAAGGTCTCGGGAGCGCAGGCGAAGGAGCGGGTGATCACGATGCTGGAATCGGTGCAGATCCGCGATCCGGGCCGTGTCTACGATCTCTATCCGCACGAGGTTTCCGGCGGCATGGGGCAGCGGGTGATGATCGCGATGATGCTGATCTGCGGGCCGGAGCTTCTGATCGCTGACGAACCGACGTCCGCGCTCGACGTGACCGTGCAGCTCGACGTTCTCGACATTCTAGACAAGCTGGTGTCCGAGCGCGGCATGGGGCTGATCTTCGTGTCTCACGATCTGCGTCTGGTCTCCTCCTTCTGCGACCGGGTGCTGGTGATGTATGCCGGACGGGTGGTGGAGGAACTGGCGTCTGCCGATCTTTCCAAGGCGAGCCATCCCTATACGCTCGGGCTTCTCAATTGCCTGCCGACGATAGGCTCGAACCGGCATCCGCTGCCGGTGCTCGACCGCAAGCCGGAGTGGTCGCTATGAGTGCCATGATCTCCATCAGGGACATGCTCGTCACCTATGACGATTTTGCAGCACTCGATCATGTCAGCATGGATGTGGAAGAGGGCGAAAGCTTCGGAATTGTCGGTGAATCGGGCTCGGGGAAATCGACGCTGTTGCGCGCCGTTTCCGGGCTGGCAGGGTTCGACAGTGGCACGCTGACGGTCGCGGGGAAAACCTATTCGGGGCAGAGTAGGACCAAGGAATTCTACCGCACCGTCCAGATGGTGTTCCAGGATCCCTACGGATCGCTGCATCCCCGACAGACGGTGGACCGGCTGCTGTTGGAGCCTCTGGCGATCCATGGCTTTACCGATGTCGATGTGCGGATTGCCCGCGCGCTGGATGAGGTCGGGCTGGGAGCGGGTTTCCGCTTCCGCTATTCGCACCAGCTTTCCGGCGGCCAGCGCCAGCGGATCGCGATTGCCCGGGCACTCATCCTCGAACCGAAGATCCTGCTGCTGGACGAGCCTACCTCGGCGCTCGATGCGTCGATCCAGGCGGAAATCCTCAATTTGCTGGAGCAGGCAAAGCGAGACCGCGGATTGACGTTCGTGATGGTCAGCCATGATCTCGGTGTGATCAGCCATATGTGCGGCCGTCTTGCGGTGATGAAGAGCGGCAAGGTGGTGGAAACCGTGCCGGCGCAGGCGCTTGAAAACCGCGAGTTCTCGGCGGATTACACCCGACAGCTGCTGGTGGCGAGCGAAGGCTTCAGCCGCGGCTAATCCTTGTGGCGGGCGGCAGAATGCTATTGTGCACCTGCGAAATGCCCGTAAGATCGCGGTTAAGAGATCAATAAGCAGGGGAACAATGCCATGAAGACGGTTGCTGGTTGGGGTGTGTTTTCGCGCCGGAGCGTGATTGCGGCGTCTGTTGCGCTTGGCCTTGCCGCCTCGATGGGAAGCGGGGCGTTTGCCGCGGCAAAGACGTCGGTCACGATCGGCATGACGATCGAACCCATTGGTCTCGATCCGACGATTGCCGCCCCTGTCGCGATCGGGCAGGTGAGCTGGCAGAATATCTTTGAGGGCCTGACGACGGTCGACAGCGCCGGCAAGGTGCAGCCGCAGCTTGCGGAAAGCTGGGAGATTTCCTCGGACGGGAAGACCTATACGTTCAAGCTGCGCCAGGGCGTGACCTTCCACAACGGCGTCGCCTTCGACTCGTCCGTTGCGAAATTTGCGATCGACCGGGCTCGCGGCGCCGACAGCGTCAATCCGCAGAAGCGCTATTTCGCCTCGATCGAGACAGTGGAGACGCCCGATGCCGCAACGCTGGTGCTGAAGCTGAAGCAGCCGGCGGGCAGCCTGCTCTACTGGCTCGGCTGGCCGGCATCTGTCATGGTCGAGCCGAAATCCGCTGCCGACAACAAGACCACGCCGGTCGGCACCGGTCCGTTCAAGTTCGTGTCCTGGCAGAAGGGCTCGAAGGTCGATCTGGCGAAGAACACTGACTACTGGAACAAGTCCGTTTCGGTGAAGCTCGAGACAGCGGTTTTCCGGTTCATCGCCGATCCGCAGGCGCAGGCAGCGGCCCTGAAGGCCGGCGATGTCGACGCGTTTCCGGAGTTCGGCGCGCCGGAACTGGTCTCCTCCTTCGAGGGCGACACGAAGCTCACGACTGTGATCGGCAATACCGAGCTCAAGGTCGTGGCTGGCATGAACAATTCGCGCAAGCCATTCGACGACAAGAAGGTTCGCCAAGCGCTGATGATGGCGGTGGATCGTGCGACCGTTGTCGAAGGTGCATGGTCGGGTTACGGCACGCCGATCGGCAGCCACTACACGCCGAACGACCGCGGCTTCAAGGACTTAACCGGCGTCTACCCCTACGACGCCGAAAAGGCGAAGGCGCTTTTGAGCGAGGCCGGATATCCGAACGGCTTCTCCTTCACCATGAAGGCGCCGCAGATGGCCTATGCGCAGCGCTCGTCGCAGATCCTGCAGGCGATGTTTGCCGAAATCGGCGTCACGATGAATATCGAAACGACCGAGTTTCCCGCAAAATGGGTATCGGACGTGCTTAAAGCCGGCGACTACGACATGACCATCGTTGCCCATGCGGAGCCGATGGACATCGATATCTACGCCCGCGACCCCTATTACTTCCACTACAAGAACCCCGCCTTCAACGAGATCCTCGCCAAGGTCGAGGCGACCGCCGATCCTGCGGAACAGGACAAGCTCTACGGCGAGGCGCAGACGATCCTGGCAGAGGACGTCCCGGCCTTGTTCCTGTTCGTGATGCCGAAGCTCGGCATATGGGACGCGAAGCTGAAGGGGCTGTGGGAGAACGAGCCGATCCCATCGAACGTGCTGACCGAGGTGTTCTGGGAAGAATGACGATGCGTCTCGCCGTGATCTGCGCCGGTGACGTTTCCGACAACGCGAGAGGCGTTAAGCTTTGCGATGAGGTGGCCTTGGGAAAGATGGGGCTTAATCGCGGATGACTGAAATCCCCCTCTGGCCTGCCGGCCATCTCCCCCACAAGGGGGGAGAAGGTATGCGGCACCCGATTGCCTCGATCGTGGCCCGGCGGTTCGGCCGGGTGATATTCCGAGGGGAAACCGCAGGAGTGATCCAGATGTGGCCGCGCACTTTTTGGGAGTGGGTTCTCGTTATCTTCGTGCTCGGAACGGCAGCTGTTTTCATTCTCGTCCCAGCCTACGCAATGATTTTCATCACTATTCATGGCTACTGATGATGATCCTATTAGCAGTAGGGGAGCAGGGACTTGCCTCAAGTGAGCAATATGCCTGGATCGAGGGAGGTGCTTCAGCAGAGGCGTCGGGAGGGTACGGCATTGGTCCTTCTCCCCGCGCGGGGAGAAGCTGCCGGCGAGCGGATGAGGGGTGGGATGCAGCAGGAACGTGCGGAATGTGGATCCAAGCCACCCAGGCGGAACTCGGGGACTGTCTGCCTCGCATCTGTGAGCTCTCCCTCATTCCTGTGCACGTCACAGGAATGAGGGATCTTGGAGGGTGTGCCCCATGATCTCCATCCTTATCCGGCGCATCCTGTCGCTCGTCGTCACGCTTCTCGTCGTGTCGTTGCTGATCTTCGTCGTCATGGGTCTCTTGCCGGGGGATCCGGCGGCGATTGTGCTCGGGACGTCCGCGAGCCCGGAAACGCTGGCGGCGCTGAGAGCCCAGATGGGGCTCGATCAGCCGCTGCCGGTGCGTTATCTCGCTTGGCTCTGGGGTGTTCTTCAGGGCGATCTCGGGCAGTCCTATACCTATGGCGTGCCGGTTGTGGGGCTGATTGCGGAGCGGTTGACGGTGACGCTGCCGTTGGCGTTGATGGCGGTTCTACTCTCGGTCGGAATTGCCGTTCCTCTCGGCGTGCAGGCGGCGAAGAAGCATAATGGCATGTTCGATGCCTTCGTCGGCGCGGTGTCCTATGTCAGTATCGCGGTACCGGCCTTCTGGGTGGGGCTGCTGTCGATCATCCTGTTTTCGACGCTGCTCGGCTGGATGCCGGCGGGTGGATTTCCGGGCTGGGACGCGGGACTGCTGGCCGGGCTGCAGGCGCTGCTGCTGCCGGCGATCGCGCTGGCGCTGCCGCAGGCGGGCGTGTTGACGCGGGTTGCGCGGGCCGCGGTGCTGGACGTGATGAACGAGGATTACGTGCGCACCGCCCGTGCCAAGGGACTGGGCGAGGGGGCAGCCCTCTGGCGCCATGCGGTGCCGAATGCGCTTGTGCCCGTGGTGACGATGATCGGCATGCAGTTCACCTTCCTGATCGCCGGTGCAGTGCTGGTCGAAAACGTCTTCAACCTGCCGGGTCTCGGACGGCTTGCCTACCAGTCGCTGGCGCAGCGTGACATCGTGGTCATGCAGGACGTCGTCCTGTTTTTCTCGGCTCTTGTCATCGTCGTCAACTTCCTCGTCGACCTCCTTTACCTGGTGATCGATCCTCGGCTGAGGGTGGGGGTGAAATGAGGCATCTGCTGCGCCGTCCCGTTCTTCTTGCCGGACTTGTCGTGACGTTGTTCCTGTTTCTGGTGGCGCTTCTGTCGCTGGTCTGGACGCCCTATCCGCCGTCGAAGATGAATATCGTCAACAAGCTGAAGCCGCCATTCGAATTCGGCCTGCTCGGGACCGACCAGTTCGGACGCGATGTCGCTTCCGCGCTGATGGTCGGCGCCTGGAATTCGCTGTCTACCGCGCTGCTTGCGGTGGCGATCGGTGCCACGATCGGCACGGCGGTCGGCACGGTGGTGGCGATGCGGCGCGGCTGGGTGGAGCAAATCGTGATGCGCGGCTGCGACATCATCTTCGCGGTTCCGCCGATCCTGTCGGCGATGATGCTCGGCGCCTTTATCGGATCCGGCCGGTTCACGGCGGTATTTGCCATCGCCACGTTCATGGTGCCGGTGTTTGCACGGCTGACGCTTGCCGCGGCACGGCAGATCTGGACGCGCGACTATGTGGCGGCGGCTATCGGCATGGGGCGTTCGAAACTGAAGATCACGTTCGTTCACATTCTTCCCAATATTTCGAACCAGATCATCGTGCAGGTGACGATCCAGCTCGGTCTCGCGATCCTGACCGAGGCGGGGCTTTCCTATCTCGGGCTCGGCATGCCGCCGCCGAACCCGACCTGGGGGCGGATGCTTGCGGATTCGCAGACGTTCCTTGGGCAGGCGCCTTGGCTCGCCTTGATGCCGGGGCTGGCGATCGCGATCGCGGTGCTGGGCCTCAACATGCTCGGCGATGGTCTGCGCGACCTTCTCGATCCGCGCTCGACACCATGATTTTCAAACGACGACCTGAGTGAAAGACTTTTCATGAACGCCCTTTTGAAACTGACGATCCGGGACATACTTTCTCTTTATGCGCAGAAGAAGCTTTCGCCGCTCGAATACTGGGAGGTGGTCGAGGCACGGGTTTCGGCGTTCGAACACCAAGTTCAGGCGCTCTACCTCTACGATCCGGACAGCGCACGGCAACAGGCGAAAGCGTCCACCGAGCGCTGGGCGAAGGGCGAGACGCTTGGGATGCTCGACGGCATTCCGGTGACGATCAAGGAACTGATCGCCACGAAAGGGCATCCGGTGCCGCTCGGGACCGCCGCGACGGAGCTGACGGCGGCGGCCAGCGATGCGCCGGCCGCTGCACGGCTGCGCGAGGACGGCGCGGTGATCTTCGCAAAGACCACATGTCCCGATTACGGCATGCTGTCGTCAGGGCTTTCCAGCTTTCACCCCTTAAGCCGAAATCCCTGGAACCTGACGCAGAACCCGGGCGGATCCAGTGCCGGCGCGGCGTCTGCTGCGGCTTCGAGCTTCGGACCCCTGCATATCGGCACCGATATCGGCGGTTCGATCCGGCTGCCGGCCGGCTGGACGGGGCTTTTCGGCTTCAAGCCCAGCCAGGGCCGCATTCCGGTCGATCCGTTCTTTGTCGGGCGCTGTGCCGGCCCGATGACGCGGACGGTGGAAGACAGTGCGATCGCCATGGCGACCCTGTCGCGCCCCGACTGGCGCGACGCGACATCGCTGCCGCCCAACGCCTTCGACTGGGTGGATCTCGACATCGACGTCAAGGGGATGAAGATCGGCCTGATGCTGGATGCGGGCATCGGGATCTCTCTCGACGACGAGGTGCGCGCGGCGGTGACGGCTGCGGCAAAGCGGTTCGAGGCGGCGGGGGCCGAGATCGTGGAGGTTGCGCCCGTCATGACGCGGACGATGCTGGACGGGCTCGACAGTTTCTGGCGGGCGCGGTTCTGGGGCGATATCGAGGCGATGCCGGACGAGCGCAAGGCGCAGATCCTGCCCTACATCTTCGAATGGGCAAAGGGCGGGGCTTCGGTTTCCGGCGTCGAGGCGGTGCGCGGTTTCAACCAGACGAACGAGATGCGCAAGGCCTGTGCGAGACTCTTCTCCGGCGTCGATGCGGTTTTGTCGCCGACCAACCCGATCGTCTCCTATCCGGCCGACTGGGCATCGCCGACCAACGATCCTCTGAAACCGTTCGAGCATATCGGCTACACGGTGCCGTGGAACATGTCGGAGCAGCCGGCCGCCTCGATCAACTGCGGTTTCTCCCGCAGCGGAATGCCAATCGGGCTGCAGATCGTCGGGCCCCGGTTCGCAGACGTGCTCGTTCTGAAGCTGTCGCATGCGTTTGAGCAGTGGACCGGCGGCGTGACCAACTGGCCAGAGCCGAGACTTACGCCCTGATCTGCCCGTCCAGTGAAGGTCCGAGCGCAAAAATCGGCGATGGAACCTTCACGGTTTCGCCGCGTTTCATTTTGGCAGACGAATGCGTGCACTTTGCGTCTGGTGGAGTATGATGTGCGAGAGGCATCCTTTCGAACACGGCCGGGCCTGATATCCCGATCTTCGCCTAGCCTCACAGTTTGCATGTCGTTTGAACCTTTCCGCAAAGCCCGCGCCTTCCGCGCGGCGCCAAGATCCGTAGAAACAGGAGATCTCCATGGCCGCAGCTACTTCCACGAATGCCGAAATTGCCCGCGCTCGCACCGCCGCCGGTGCTGCTACGACGTCTGACATCGAAGCGCAGCTGCAGCAGCTCCGCGAAGATATCTCGTCGCTTGCCAAGACCGTCGGCGCCGTCGGCAGCAGCACGGCGAGTGAAGTGAAGGGCAAGGCCCGTCGCGCCGCATCCGATGCGACCGATGCGTCCATGCAGATGGTTGAAGCTGCCCGCGAGCAGGCGATCTCGTTCGAGCGCGACCTGGAAGCGAAGATCCGCAAGGCACCTATCCAGTCGATCGCGATCGCAGCCGGCGTTGGCTTCGTCTTCGCTCTTCTGTCGCGTCGCTAAAGATGATGGGCCTTGGTCCCCTTATCGCTTCGTTTGCCGCGATGGATATCGCGGCATTTACGGAGCGGCTGAAGCGCAACATCATGCTGTATGGGTTGGCTGCACTTTTCGTGCTGACGGCCTATGTGCTGGGCGTTGCGGCACTTGCCGTTCATCTGTCGCAGTTCTGGGGCCTTCCCATAGCGCTTCTGGTGGTTGCAGGCGGCGCGCTGCTGCTGGCCGTTATTTTCTACCTTTCGGTGACGCTCACCGCGAGAGCGGAAGTCAAGCGCAAGAAGCAGGCAGTGGCCGCCAATAGCGGCAAGACGCTGGCTTTGACGGCAGCACTCACAGCGGTTCCGCTTCTTCTGAAGTCGAAGCCCCTGATGTTTGCATCGATCGCGGGGGGCCTCGGCTTCCTCGCCCTGAGCGGTGGCAGGACGCGTCGTCGCTTTACAAATTCTGGAGAGTAACACCAGCCGTTACTCGTCTTTCGATCATCGAGCTGCCGGACAAGTTCCGGCAGCTTTTTTTGTGTCTTGTCGGATTGTCATGAGGCTCTGGTCGACGCTCGCCCGGAGCGAAGGGTTGCGTGCTATTCAGAATTCTGCAAACACGGGGGAGGGCAGTTGTCTGGCGCTACGCGAAACACACAAAAACGCCGCCCGTGAAGGCGGCGTCTATGAGTTTACATGTACTTCGCTGAACGTTCAGCCGCCGAAGGCGCGGGACGTGATGGCTGCGTCACCGGCATCCGGGCCGTAATCGACCTCGCCGGATACGCCAAGCAGTTCCTGTAGGCGTGTACGGGCGCGCGAGACGCGGCTCTTGATCGTGCCGACAGCGCAACCGCAGATCTCTGCAGCTTCCTCATAGGCAAAGCCTGCGGCGCCGACGAGAACAATCGCTTCGCGCTGATCGTCCGGAAGCTTGTCGAGCGCTGCACGAAAATCCTGCAGGTCGAGGCGACCATACTGTTCGGGGTGCACGGAAAAGCGTTCGGAGAACAGGCCGTCGCTGTCTTGCACTTCGCGGCCACGCTTGCGCATCTGGCTGTAGAATTCGTTGCGCAGGATCGTGAACAGCCAGGCCCGCATGTTGGTGCCGGCCGTAAAGCTCTTCTGGTTCGCCCACGCCTTCATGATCGTGTCCTGGACAAGGTCATCGGCCTTGTCGTGACGACCGGTCAGCGAGACGGCAAAAGCGCGCAGGTTCGGCAGCGATGCCAAAAGGTCGCGCTTGAAAATGCGATCGTCGTTGTCTTCTTCCTGGCTCATTTCGCATCCACCGACTTGGCGTTGCGCTCGGCATGGTCGAGCCGTTCGAGCAGATCGAGGAAGCGATCGGGGATACCCTCCTCCTGGACTGCGTCATAAAATTCACGCAGTTTGCGAGAGATCGAGGCGTTGGGAGACACTGACCCAGGCCTTGCTTCTTGAGATTGGCTTGTTGTCATGTCATCTTTTTTTGTGTTGTCGTCACTCATCACTCAAATGGCCTGTTCGATATCGTCACCTCACAATTCGCGGATCGAAAAAAAGTTCCACCCTTGCGGAACTTTTTTTAAGTACCCACGTTATTAGTCCGTCAATTGCCCTCATTGGGTCCCGGGGAGTATTTTTTTATGTCACTGACCTCACGCGTTGCGTCTCATCTTCCATATCTGCGCCGCTATGCGCGGGCCGTTACCGGATCGCAGACATCGGGAGACGCCTATGTCGCGGCGGTCCTCGAGGCCCTGATCGCGGACGTCTCCATCTTTCCGGAGTCGTCTAAGGATCGTGTATCGCTTTACAAACTGTTTGTCGCAATTTTTGGTTCCACTTCAATCGAGATCCGGCCGATCGACTCGCCGTTTGCTTGGGAACAGCGCGCAGCGGCTAACCTTTCGAACCTTCCGTCGCAGTCCCGTCATGCCTTCCTTCTGATTTCGGTCGAAGGCTTCACGATTGAGGAAGCGGCTGAAGTTCTCGATATCAGCGTTGGTGAAGTGAACAAGCTTCTCGACGAAGCCTCGCGCGAAATCTCCCGCCAGGTCGCGACCGATATCATGATCATCGAAGACGAGCCGCTGATCGCGCTCGACATCGAGCAGATGGTGCAGGACCTTGGTCACCGCGTCACGGGTATCGCCCGTACCCACAAGGAAGCGGTATCGCTGTTCCAGACATCGCAGCCGAAGATGGTTCTCGCCGATATCCAGCTGGCGGACGGAAGCTCTGGCATCGACGCGGTCAACGAGATCCTGAAGTCCTCCAATGTCCCTGTGATCTTCATCACGGCATTCCCAGAGCGTCTGCTGACCGGCGAGCGGCCTGAGCCTGCTTTCCTCGTCACCAAGCCTTTCAATCCGGATATGGTGAAGGCTCTCATCAGCCAGGCCTTGTTCTTCAATGACGCGGTTAAGGCTGCTGCCTGATCTATCTGCCATCGATCGATTTTAGGCAGGAACAAACCCCAAAGAGAGGCGTTCTGGGATATCGGAACGCCCCGCTTGCTTTCCCGTTATGATGCCGAGCGATGTCTTCCCTTGATTTAAAGCGTCCGTGGGATACTTACCTGCGGATATTGAAAAAGAGATTTGGCCTGGTTGGTACGTCTCGTTAGAGCTAAGGATTACCAAAGGGTTGGGTTGTTTCGACAAGACCGACACTTTATAAGATTTTGAACTTGAATGAGTTGCGGAAGTCTATATTCAGACTTCCGTTCGCCTGGAAGTCGCAACGGAGTTTACCAAGTGACGCATCCGCTGACATGGCAGCAAGCTGGTCAGAGTGATGACAAGTTGCGTGAGTTTTTCATGCCAGCGCTGATTGATCTCGGCGCATGCATCATTATCCAGGACACCCAGCAGAATTACCTTCTCGTTGCCAACCTGCCTCAGGTCTGGTCGCTTCAAGGCGTGGATGCGCCAAGCGATGCAAGCCTGTTCGGCGACGACGTGGCTGCGAAACTCCACACGCTGAAATCGGAAATGACCGAGCTTGGCCGCAAAGGCCATATCGAGGTCACGGCGGGTTCGGACCAGGTCTTCGAATTCCGCGTCCAGGCCGTCGGCGTCGAAGGCGGGAACCTGCATCTGGTCACCACGATCAATGACCGGTCGGAAGAGCGGCATCGTGAGCGGTTGCTCCGGGCCTTGCTGCGCGAAGTCAGTCACCGCTCCAAGAACCTGCTTGCGATCATCCAGAGCATCGCGCTGCAGACGGCGCGCTATTCAGGGTCGCTCGATCTTTTCCTGCACAAGTTCCGTGGGCGGCTCTATTCGCTGTCGCAGAGTCAGGACCTTATCACCGATTCGAGTTGGCGCGGCGCCTATCTTTTCGATCTGGTTCAACAACAGACCGAAAAGTATCTTCCCGACAACAAGCATCTCGTCCGCATGGGCGGTGACAACGTGCTGCTGACGCCCAATGCATCGCTGCATGTGGGGCTGGCACTGCACGAACTGGTGGTCAACGCCGTCAGTCACGGCTCCGTCATGCGCAGCCGCCTGCCGATCGAAGTGGCGGCCAACCGGGTGCACGTGGATGGGCATGACGTTCTTGAGATCGTCTGGGACGAGGCGTTGATAGAAAACGACAGCGTCGACGTCAGCGAGGACGGGATGCGATCGCATTTCGGCAGCACGGTTCTCGAACGGGTGGTACCTGCGTCCGTCAACGGAAAGGCACGATATGTGATCTCCAACGATCGCATACAGTACCGCCTGAGCTTTCCGCTCGAAGGCGCCAGCGACTGAAGGTCGGGCCAACCAATTCCCCACATGATGCGAAGGCCCGATGATCGAAGCATCGGGCTGTTCGCGAATGTGGAGCCACGGGGATAGCCCCATGCGAGGCTCGTTGCTTGGCGCCATGTTTTCACGTCACAAGGGAACAAGTCGTGCCGGCGATAGCGGCTGCCCAAAACGGAGCTGGCTCGGTTCCACTAGGGAGCCGAGCCAGTTCTTCTCTTCGAGGGGGATTGAAGAGTATGTCCGAAGGCTCTTTGTAGGGCGGGGGACGGGGGGTCGCCTTCAGACATCAGTAGAACGGGCGTCCGGGAATTAGGTTCCGGCATATTTTCAAAAAATCGAAGAAAAAATGAGAGCGGACGACGCAACGGAAAACGGCGGCTTTCGCCGCCGTTCCGGGTCGTATCTGGAGCGCTGAAATCAGCGCTTCAGGGTTCTCGGATCGAGCGCATCGCGGATTGCATCGCCCATGTAGTTGACGCTCAGAACCGTTGCAGAAATCGCAAGGCCTGGCCATAGCACGCGTGATGGCGTCAGCTGCAGGAAGTTGGCGCCGTCAAACAGCAATCGTCCCCAGGTCGGGAAATCCGACGGGAAGCCGAGGCCGAGGAAGGACAGCGACGATTCCGTGATGATGGCCGAGGCAATGCCGAGCGTCGCAGACACCATGATCGAGGACAGGACGTTGGGCAGAATATGCCGAAGCACGATCCGGTATTCCCGCATGCCGCTCGATTTCGCCGCCAGGATGAATTCCTGGCTTTTGACCGCAAGCACATCGCCACGCACGATACGTGCCGTGTGCATCCAGCTCGTGACGCCGATGACGACCACGATCAGGATGAAGATGCCGGTCTCCGGTCCGAAGGCTGCGCGCAGCGTATCGCGGAACAGAAGCAGGATCACGAGCAGAAGCGGCAGAAGCGGCAGGGCCAGGAACAGGTCCGTCAACCGCATCAACGGCCCATCCAGCCTGCGGAAGTAGCCCGAGAGGACCCCCACCAGCGTGCCAAGGAAGAGCGCGAGCAGCATGGCGGTGATGCCGACCGCAAGCGAGATGCGGCCGCCGGCCAGAACCTGGGCCAGCATGTCCTTGCCGAGGTTATCGGTGCCGAACGGATGCGCCAGCGACGGCCACTGGTTCTTCTCGCGGATGTTCAGCTGGTTGGGCGCGACCCTGTGGATATAGGGGCCGACATAGACAGCCAGAACGATGAAGGTGAAGACGATGAGGCCGGCGACGCCGCCCTTATGCGCTCGGAACTGCCGCCACATGTCGGCCATAGCGGAGCGTGTTGGGGATGACGCCCTGGCGGGTGCGGGGTTTGCGATTGTCGCGTCAGTCATACCGGATCCTCGGGTCAAGAATGCCGTAGAGAACGTCGGCGATTAGGTTGAAGAGTACGATCAGCACCGCGAAGATGAAGGTCAGTGTCTGAACGAGAGGAATATCGGCGCCCTGGACGGCGACGATCAGCAATTGCCCCAGCCCGTTCACGCGGAAGATCTGTTCGGTGATGATGGCGCCGGAGAAGATCGTGGGTACGCCGAGCGCAATCACCGTCACGACCGGGATCAGGCTGTTGCGCAGAACGTGGACGAGCAGCACGACGTTTTCCTTGACGCCCTTGGCGCGGGCGGTGCGGACATAATCCTGATGCAGGTTGTCGAGCATGGATGCGCGCACGAAGCGGGTGATCTGCGACGCGTTGTAAAGCGCCAGAACCGCCACCGGCATTGCCATCTGCTTTGCCTGCGCAACGAAGGTGGCAAAGTTCGTGACCTGCAGATTGGTATCGTAGACCGACGGGAACCACTGCAGGTAGGACGAGAAGATGACGATCAGGAGCACGCCGGTGAAGAAGGTCGGCACCGAATAGCCGACCATCGAGACGAAGGTGCCGACCTGGTCGAAGATCGAATACTGCTTGTAGGCGGAGATGACGCCGATCGGAACGGCGATCAGAATGCCGAACAGATAGGCGAGGCCGACGACCCACAGCGTCTGCGGCAGGCGCTGGACGATGAGATCAACGACAGGGCTGCGGGTAGCCCAGGAGAGGACACGCATGCGCTGACCATCGCCGAACTGCCAGCCTGTGAGGCGTTCGAGAATATTCAGCGGCTCGTTGATGAAGAACTGCTGCAGCCAGTAGAGATAGCGCATGAAAAACGGCTGATCCATGCCGAGCGAGGCGCGGATCTGTTCGCGGACTTCCGGCGGGATCGTCAGAGGCAGGTCGCCGGTCGGATCGTTTGGTGCCAGATCGAGCAACGCGAAAATGACGAAGCTGATGACCAGCAGGGTCGGTATTGCGAAGAACAATCGTCGCAACGTGTATGTGAACATGTACGAATTACTCCAGACGACGCCGGATCATGCCGCATAGTGCGGTGATAGGGCGCGAAGTCCTGATGTGCCGCATCGGATCTTCCCGAGCCCGAAGTTCGGAAAGATCATGCCAGTCTCAAGCGGGAAGGACGCCGGCAGCTTTGTGTGCTGCCGGCTGCTTTGCTTTACTTCTTGCGCGACCAGTCAGCGATGTTCCACACCTGGCTGTCCCACGAGTTCATCTTGATGCCTTCGAGGGTGGCTGCGAAGGACGACTGGTCACCGCGGTGGACGAGCGTGATATGCGCGCCTTCCTCGGTCAGCATGTCGTTGAGCTGCTTGGCGAGCGCTGCGCGCTTGTCGAGATCGGCGGTTCTGGAGAGTTCGCCGACCAGCTTGTCGTAGTCAGGGTTGCAGTAGCGCGGGATGTTCTGTCCCTGCCAGCCGTTTGCCGGGCCGGGGATCTTGTCGCACAGCCATTCCGCCAGATACTTTTCAGGATCCGTGCCATCGAAGTTGTTGGTGTACATTTCGACGTCGGCATAGAACTTCTGGAACGTGTCCGGGCTTGCCGGGTCGCCACCGAAGAAGACCGAGGCAGATGCGTTGCGGAGTTCCGCATCAACGCCGATTTCCGCCCACATCGCCTTGACCAGTTCCTGGGTCGCCTGGCGAACCGAGTTGGTCGAGGTGGAGTAGAGGTAGGAAAGGCGCACGCCATCCTTGGCGCGGATGCCGTCGGAACCCTTCTTCCAGCCGGCATCTTCGAGCAGCTTTTTGGCGCCTTCGATATCCTGCTTCAGGCACCAGCTGTCGTTCTTGGTGGAGGCGACGACTTCCGGTGCGGGCACGATGTTGCAGGTTGCCCTGCCGGACTGGCCGTAGCCGGCCTCGACGATGATGTCGCGGTCGATGGCAAGCGACAGTGCACGGCGCACGGCCGGATCGCTCAGGGACGGATGCGGGCCTGCTTCCTTGGTGGAGCGCTTGGCGCCCAGCGACGGATCGGCGTTGAAGTGGTTGAGGTTGATACGCTCGACCTGGGTGCCGAACGAGATTTCAAGACGGCCCTTGCCGGCAGCGAGCATGGTCTGCAGCACTTCCGGCTCGACCTGGGCGTTCCAAGCATAGTCGTATTCGCCGGTTTCAAGCACGGCGCGAGCCGCAGAGGCCGCATCGCCGCCGCCCTTCAGGGTGATCGACGCAAAGGCAGGCTTTGCCGGATCGCGGTAGTTCGGGTTGGCCTTGAAGGTGATGACGTCGTTCGGCTTGAAATCGGCCACCATGAAGGCGCCGGTGCCGATCGGTCCGAAGTTGGCGGCCGTGCAGCCGGGAGCCTTGGCGCCGACGCAATCCTTGAACTGCTTGGCCTGGATGACCGGCGACTGGGCGCCGACAAAGGCCGAGTAGGGGTATGGCTTGGGTTCGGTGAAGGTGATCTTGACGGTGTTCGGGTCGATCGCCTCGACATTCTTGACACCTTCGTACTGGGCCGCCTGGGCGCAGCCGCCATCCGGCGCCGTGCAGTATTTCCAGGTGAAGATCACGTCTTCAGCGGTAAACGCCGTGCCGTCGGACCATTTGACGCCCGGCTTGATCTTCCAGGTCATGCTGAGAAGGTCTTTTGCAACGCCGCCGTTTTCGACCGTCGGGATCTCGGTGACGAGCCACGGAACCAGTTCGCCCTTTTCGTCGTAGCGGGCGAGGGGCTCAATCACGATCGAGGATGCAAAGACTTCCTTCGTGCCGCCCGAAAGATACGGGTTCAACGTGGAAACGGCCTGCCAGAACAGGGCCTTCAGGTCTCCGTCAGTGCCGCGCTCGGCGTGGGCTGCGGTGCCACCCAGGGCGAGCACGGCCACCGTGCCGACCAATAGGTGCTTCAACTTCTTCATGCTGCTATTCCCCTTGATGTTGATTTGTCTCGATTTTAGTGCCCGGATCGCCCGTTTGCCGGTGTCGATGCCGTCGAGCTGCATGGCGCCCTGTCTTCCCTGGCGCGTCGCAGATTAGAATTCCCGCATCCTCCTGAAAAGTAGGTCGTATATTACATTTGATACCCGCAATATGCTGAGGTGATCAAAATTTGAGCCATCTAAGCATAGGCCTATTTTGTGTTCAAGGGCGAAAATTGACGCTTGCAAATTCCAACGAAGCCGTCGCAATATCGCAGCCTTCGAGACTGGAAATACCAATAAATCTAGAGGATTGCCCAAATGCCTGTCATCAATCGCGTCGCCGAAATGCAGGATCAGGTTGCAGAATGGAGACGCCATCTGCACGAGAATCCTGAGCTTCTCTACGACGTTCACTACACATCAGCCTTCGTTGCCGAGAAGCTGAAAGCCTTTGGTTGCGACGTGGTTGAGAGCGGCATCGGCAAGACGGGCGTCGTCGGCATCATCAAGGGCAGCCAGGGCGATGGCCCGGTTATCGGCTTCCGTGCCGACATGGATGCGCTGCCGATTCTTGAGACATCGGGCGTGCCGTGGGCTTCGAAAACACCGGGCAAGGCGCATTCCTGCGGCCATGACGGACATACCGCAATGCTTCTGGGTGCGGCCCAGTATCTTTCCGAGACCCGCAATTTCAAGGGCTCCGTCGCTGTCATCTTCCAGCCTGCCGAAGAAGGCGGCGCAGGCGCGCTTGCGATGATCGAGGACGGGATGATGGACAAGTTCGCCATCAAGGAAGTCTATGGCATGCACAACGCACCGGCGCTTCCGGTCGGCAGTTTCTCGATCCGCAAGGGCGGCATCATGGCGGCGGCCGATACGTTCGAGATCACCATTTCCGGTCGTGGCAGCCATGCCGCGCAGCCGCACCTTTCGATCGACCCGGTGCTGACCGCATCGCATGTGGTGATCGCGCTGCAGTCCGTCGTTTCCCGCGAGACGGATCCTCTGAAATCCCTGGTTGTCACGGTCGCATCGATCCATGGCGGCCAGGCGAGCAACGTCATTCCGGCCTTCGTGACGCTTGCCGGCACCGTGCGCACGCTTTTGCCTGAGACGCGCGACTTTGCCCAGAAACGCCTGAAGGAAGTCGCCGAGGCGACCGCGATCGCCCACGGAGCAACGGCCGAAGTCACCTACAATCGCGGCTATCCGGTCACCTTCAACCATGACAACGAGACCGATTTCGCCGTCGGGATCGCCTCGAAAGTGGCGGGCCAGGGCAAGGTTGACGCCAATGCGGCACCGCATATGGGCGCCGAAGACTTTTCCTACATGGTGGAGCAGCGGCCGGGTGCCTTCATCTTCCTCGGCAATGGCGATACCGCCAATCTTCACAATGCCGCCTACGACTTCAACGACGAGGCCATCCCCTATGGCGTGAGCTACTGGGTTTCGCTTGCCGAAACGGCGCTCGCCGCCTGATCGTCACCTCTTCCGACCGGCCCCTCGCGATGCCGCCACTCAGTCGCGACGGGGCCGCCTAAACCAAGGAAACATGCATGCTGCTTTCCGGACCTGCGATGGAACAGTCTGGCGGATCGGTCACTCCGGTCCTGTCTGTGAAGAACCTGACGACGTCGTTCAAGGTGAACGACGAATGGAAGACGGTTGTGCGCAACATCTCGTTCGATGTGGCACCGCGCGAGACGGTTGCGATCGTGGGCGAAAGCGGCTCCGGAAAATCGGTAACGTCGCTGTCGATCATGCGGCTGTTGCAGAAGAATTCGAGCCGCATCGAGGGTCAGGTCTTTCTTCAGGGCAAGGAGCTTCTGGCCCTGCCGGAGGAAGAGATGCGGCGCGTGCGCGGCAACGATATCTCGATGATCTTCCAGGAGCCGATGACCTCGCTCAATCCGATCTTTCCGATCGGAAAGCAGATTGCCGAGGCGCTGACGGTTCACACCAACATCTCCAAGGCCGAGGCAAAGGCAGAGGTGATACGGCTTCTCGAAAAAGTCCGCATCCCCAATGCCAAAAGCCGGTTCGACGAATATCCGCACCAGTTTTCCGGCGGCATGCGCCAGCGCGTGATGATCGCCATGGCGCTTGCGGCCAAGCCGAAGCTTCTGATTGCCGACGAGCCGACGACGGCGCTGGACGTGACGATCCAGGGGCAGATCCTCGACCTCATCAAGATGCTGCAGGAAGAAGAGGGCATGTCCGTCCTGTTCATCACCCATGACATGGGCGTGGTGGCGGAAGTGGCCGACCGGACAATCGTGATGTTCCGTGGCGACGCGGTCGAAACCGGCCAGACCGGCGATATTTTCCACCGCGGCCAGCATGCCTATACGCGGGCGCTTCTTTCCGCCGTGCCGCGGCTGGGTTCGATGGGGCAGAGCAAGCTGCCGATGCGGTTTCCGCTGATCGACGTCAACACCGGCGAACAGCAGGTTCTGGGCGAAGTGTTCGACACGGTCGCCAAGGGCAAGACGCCGATCCTCGACGTGAAGGACCTGACGACGCGGTTCGACATCCATTCCGGCCTTCTCGGACGCAAGTCCGGGGCGGTGCATGCGGTGGAAAAGGTCTCGTTCGATCTCTATGCCGGCGAAACGCTTGCGCTGGTGGGTGAATCAGGTTGCGGTAAGTCGACCACCGGACGGTCCGTGACGCGGCTGATCACGCCGACCAGCGGTACCGTGCAGGTTGATGGATATGACGTGATGAGCCTCGATCAGCATGCGCTTCGAACAATGCGCCGGTCGATCCAGATGGTGTTCCAGGATCCGTTCGCTTCCTTGAACCCGCGCATGAGCGTGGGGTCTGCCGTCGCCGAACCGTTTATCGAGCACAAGCTCGGCACCAAGGCGCAGGCGCGCGAAAAGGCGGCGAACCTTCTCGAAAAGGTCGGACTTTCGGCCGACATGATGCGGCGCTTCCCGCACGAGTTTTCAGGCGGCCAGCGGCAGCGCATCGCGATCGCCAGGGCTTTGATGCTCGATCCGAAGGTGATCGTTGCCGACGAAGCGGTGTCGGCGCTGGACGTGTCGATCAAGGCGCAGGTCTGCAACCTGCTGCTCGACCTGCAGCAGTCTCTGAACCTCGCCTTCCTGTTCATCTCCCACGACATGGCCGTGGTGGAGCGCGTGAGCCACCGGGTGGCAGTGATGTATCTGGGCGAAATCGTCGAGATCGGCCCGCGTGCGGCGGTGTTTGAAAACCCGCAGCATCCCTACACGAAGAAACTGATGTCGGCGGTGCCGGTGCCGGATCCGTCACGGCGCCGGATCAAGCGCAACCTTTCCACCGAAGAGATCAAGAGCCCGATCAGATCGGTCGATTTCGTGCCGCCGGTGCGGGAATATCGCGAAGTCGGCGCAGGCCACGTCGTGCAGGTGGCCTGACGTCGGACGGCCCGGAACGAACGCGAAGGCGGCGCAAACTGGGGCGCCGCCTCGCATCTATCATTTGTCGGATTTCGCGATCTGCAGTATGATGGCTGCATGAGCGACAGGGATGATATCCGCCAGCGGACACTGGAAGCAGCGCACCTGCAGATGATCGAGGGCAACCCGCTCGACGCTGAGCAAATTGCCATGTTCGAAATGTTCGATCGGGAACGCTGGCCTGAAGAAAAACAGGTTGCTTATATTCTGGGGCGTGCACGCGATGCATCGCTTTCCGACGCTGCAGAATGAACGACGACCCCTACGTTTATCCGGGGACGCGCACGCTTAAAAATAAACTAGGAATTTCGGACGTCGATAAGCTTGATTATCACGAGCGCGAAATCGTGACGATGCGTAGTCGCCAGAAAATCCCCGTGGGTAATTTCGACCTGAAGCATCTGCGGGCCATCCACCGTCATCTCTTTCAGGATATGTACGACTGGGCTGGCGAGGTCCGGACCGTGGAGATTTCCAAAGGGTCGAGCCAGTTCCAGTTCCGGCAGTATATCGAGACCGGCATGGCCGATGTCCATCGACGCATCACGGCAGGCAATTATCTCCGTGGTCTCCAGAGGCCTGAATTTGCCGCGAAAGTCGCGCCGATTATTGGCGACGTGAACTATGTCCATCCGTTCCGCGAGGGCAATGGCCGCACGCAGGCACATTATCTGAAACAGCTTTGCGGACAGGCCGGACATTGGCTCGATCTGACGAAAATCGATCCCGCAGGTTGGATCGAGGCTTCGAAACAGGCGCAGATTAGCAATTATCAAATGATGGAGACTGTCCTCTCCGAGGCTTTGGGCAAAAGCTCTCCCTGAGGGCATGGTTTCCCCATCCCCATTTGACAGCCCCTCAAAAAACATGTCAGCAAATCGACCAGAGGAGATTTACTGCCATGGCTAAACGGAGTGATACCCAAGGCCGGCTTGACGATGCTGCGCGCGCGGGCTGGCTCTACTACGTCGCGGGGAGGACCCAGGACGAGATCGCCAATGCCATGGGCATTTCCCGCCAGTCGGCCCAGCGGCTCGTGTCGCTTGCGGTTGCCGAGCGGTTGATCAAGGTCCGGCTCGACCATCCGATCTCCGCTTGTCTCGAACTCGCTGAAGGGCTGCGCAAGAAATACGATCTCAAGCATGCGGAAATCGTGCCGAGCGATCCGGGGGGCAGTTCATCCACGGTCGGTATCGCCGAAGCGGGCGCGGGCGAGATCGAGCGCTGGCTGAAACGGCCGGATCCGATCATCATTGCGGTTGGGACAGGTCGGACGCTGAAAGCCGCTGTCGATCAGCTGCCGCCGATGGAATGCCCGCAGCACCGTATCGTGTCGCTGACCGGCAATATCGGGCCGGACGGGTCGGCCGCCTACTACAACGTCATCTTCTCGATGGCCGATGCCATCAAGGCGCGGCACTTTCCGATGCCGCTGCCGGTCCTTTGTGCCTCCATCGAGGAGCGCGACACGCTGCATGACCAGGCGCTCGTGCGCTCGACACTTGCGCTCGGGGCACAAGCCGACGTCACCTTTGTCGGGATCGGCGAACTCGGCGTCGATGCGCCGCTCTGCGTCGACGGATTTCTGGAGCGCGACGAAATGGTGTCGCTGGTCGATCGCGGTGCCGCGGGCGAAATTTGCGGCTGGATCTACGATCAGCAGGGTGAGTTGCTCGACAATGCCGTCAACGGCCGGGTGGCCTCCGTGCCGATCCCGTCGCGCGAGACATGCTGTGTCATTGGCATTGCCCAAGGCAAGAAGAAATGGGTCGCCATGCGCGCAGCCCTGAAAGGCGGACTGCTCAACGGCATCATCACCGACGAGGCCGCCGCGCGGTATCTGCTTACTGCTTAAGCGCGGCAGATAGAATTCTGCCTGAAATTTCAGTGAATTGTCGCTTTCGGTTGCATCGCAGCGATGAATTCCCATTGACTTGCGCTAGCTTTATGTGGGTAATTGCCCATGAGCAAAGCGAATGCTCGCATTCCATCTTCTCGGGAGGAAGATATGACCATGAAAACTATTCTGCTGGGCGCCTGCTCAGCTCTGGCCTTTGTGGCCACGACTGCATCTGCCGAAACCCTCACCATTGCGACAGTCAACAACGGCGACATGGTCCGCATGCAGGGCCTGACGTCCGAGTTCACCAAGGCGAACCCGGACATCCAGGTCGAGTGGGTCACGCTCGAAGAAAACGTCCTGCGCGAACGCGTGACGACCGATATCGCGGCTGGTGGCGGCCAGTACGACATCGTCACGATCGGCAACTACGAAGTTCCGATCTGGGCCAAGCAGAAGTGGCTTCTGCCGCTCGAAGGTCTCGGCGACAAGTACGACATGGACGACCTGCTGCCAGCGATCCGCGGCGGTCTTTCGGTTGAAAACAAGCTCTATGCGGCACCGTTCTACGGCGAATCCGCCATGATCATGTACCGCAAGGACCTGTTCGAAAAAGCCGGCCTGAAAATGCCGGAAACCCCGACCTGGGAATTCATCGCTGACGCTGCCAAGAAGATGACCGACCGCAAGGCCGACATCAGCGGCATGTGCCTTCGTGGCAAGGCCGGCTGGGGCGAGAACATGGCCTTCGTTTCGGCGCTGACCAACTCGTTCGGCGGACGCTGGTTCGACGAAAACTGGAAGCCGCAGTTCGATCAGCCGGAATGGAAGGCAGCACTTACCTTCTACGCCGACATGATGAAGAATTCCGGCCCGTCAGGCGCTTCGTCCAACGGCTTCAACGAAAACCTGACGCTGTTCCAGCAGGGCAAGTGCGGCATGTGGATCGACGCGACCGTCGCTGCATCGTTCGTATCGAACCCGAAGGACTCCAAGGTTGCCGACAAGGTCGGTTACGCGCTCTTCCCAAGCAAGGAAGGCGTCGCCAACCACGGCAACTGGCTGTGGTCCTGGAACCTTGCCGTTCCGGCATCGTCCAAGAAGGCTGAATCGGCTCAGAAGTTCATCTCCTGGGCAACCAGCAAGGAATACACGACGCTTGTTGCTGCCAAGGAAGGCTGGGCCAACGTTCCTCCGGGCACGCGCACCTCGCTCTACAAGAACGCGGACTACCAGAAGGCAGCCGCCTTCGCAGCTCCGACGCTTGCTGCCATGGACGCTGCCGACATCACCAAGCCGACCGTCAAGCCGGTGCCTTATACCGGTGGCCAGTTCGTCGCGATCCCTGAATTCCAGGCTCTCGGCACCACTGTCGGTCAGTTGTTCTCGGCTGTCATCGCCGGCCAGTCCACGGTCGACGACGCGCTTGCCGCCGCTCAGGCAACGGCAACCCGCGACATGACCCGCGCCGGTTACATCAAGTAAGCTTGGTCAAGACACTGCTGTCCGGCATCCGTGCCGGGCAGCAGATCACAGGATGACGATTGGATGCTGAACTGCATCTCGCTGTTCCAGCACGCTACCCTATAAAAACAAGATCATGCCTTCGCGTCCTCCTCTGGCCGCGTGCGGCGCGCTTACCTCCGGGGAGGGGCCTCAAAGATGGCAACGCAAAATACCAAGACGTTGGCACGCCTGATGATGGCGCCCTCCGTCATCGTTCTTTTGGTCTGGATGGCCGTACCGCTCGCAATGACGCTGTACTACTCGTTCCAGAACTACAACCTGCTGACGCCGCAGAACGTGAGCTTCGCAGGCTTCTTCAATTACCAGTATTTCTACACCGATCCGGCCTTCTTCCAGTCGATCTGGAACACGATGCTGCTGGTGCTCGGCGTGCTCGGCATTACCGTCATAGGCGGTGTCGCGATCGCGCTTCTGCTCGACCAGCCGATCTTCGGCCAGGGTATCGTGCGCATTCTGGTGATCTCGCCGTTCTTCGTGATGCCGCCGGTGGCGGCCTTGATCTGGAAGAACATGATCATGCATCCGGGCTACGGCGTGCTGGCGGATCTCGCCCGGTTCTTCGGGGTTCAACCGATCGACTGGTTTGCCCAGTATCCGCTGTTTGCGGTGATCATCATCGTCGCCTGGCAATGGTTGCCGTTTGCGACGCTTATCCTTTTGACGGCGCTTCAGTCGCTCGACAGCGAGCAGCGCGAAGCAGCCGAAATGGATGGCGCCAACTTCTTCAACCGCTTCATCTACCTGACGCTGCCGCATCTTTCGCGCGCGATCACGGTCGTCATCCTGATCCAGACGATCTTCCTGCTCGGCATCTACGCTGAAATCCTGGTCACCACCAATGGCGGTCCGGGCTATGCGTCCACCAACCTCACCTTCCTCATCTACCGCACTGCACGTCTCGGCTATGACGTCGGCGGGGGTGCAGCGGGTGGTATCATCGCCGTCGTGCTTGCCAACATCGTCGCCTTCTTCCTGATGCGCGCCGTCGGCAAGAACCTGGACAAGTAGGAGGAACGATCATGGCTCGCAAAGTAACAACCGGAGCGAAGATCGGCTGGACAATCCTGGCCTGGGTCGTCGCACTCCTGATCTTCTTCCCCATCCTCTACGCGCTGATCACCAGCCTGAAGACGGAGCAGGAAGCGATCGCCGGCTTCAGCCTGATCCCGTCGGGCACGCTTGAGAACTACATCACGGTGCAGACGCAGCGCGATTACTTCAAGCCGTTCATGAACTCGGTGATCCTGTCGGTAGGCTCAACCATCCTCGCGCTGATCATCGCGATCCCCGGGGCCTGGGCGATGGCGTTCGCACCTGGCAAGCGTACCAAGGACATCCTGATGTGGATGCTGTCGACCAAGATGATGCCGGCCGTGGCGGTGCTGCTGCCGATCTTCATCCTGTTTCGCAACTTTGGCCTGCTCGACAGCCGCATCGGCCTCACCATCATGCTGACGCTGATCAACCTGCCGATCGTGGTGTGGATGCTCTACACATACTTTCGCGAAATTCCGGGCGAAATCCTGGAAGCGGCACGGATGGACGGCGCCAACCTGTGGAAGGAAATCGTCTACGTGCTGACGCCGATGGCGGTTCCCGGCATCGCCTCGACGCTGCTCCTCAACATCATCCTTGCCTGGAACGAAGCGTTCTGGACGATCCAGCTGACCACGACAAACGCGGCTCCGCTGACGGCCTTCATCGCCTCCTTCTCCTCGCCGCAGGGTCTGTTCTGGGCAAAGCTTTCGGCGGCCTCGACCATGGCCATCGCGCCGATCCTCATCCTCGGCTGGTTCAGCCAGAAGCAACTCGTTCGCGGCCTCACGTTTGGCGCGGTTAAGTAAGGATCACTTTCATGGGCAGCATTACTCTTTCCAAAGTGTCGAAGACGTTCGGCGAAGCCAAGGTCATCCCGTCGATCGATCTCGAAATCAACGACGGCGAGTTCGTCGTGTTCGTCGGACCTTCGGGTTGCGGCAAGTCCACGCTTCTGCGTCTCATTGCGGGGCTTGAAGACGTGACCGGCGGCCAGATCAAGATCGATGGTCGCGACGTGACGGACGCCGCTCCGGCCGAACGCGGGCTTGCGATGGTGTTCCAGTCCTATGCGCTCTATCCGCATATGAGCGTGCGCAAGAACATCGCCTTCCCGCTCAAGATGGCGAAGATGGAACAGTCGGCGATCGACAAGAAGGTCGCCGATGCGGCGCACATCCTCAACCTCACCGATTATCTCGAGCGTCGCCCCGGCCAGCTTTCGGGCGGCCAGCGCCAGCGCGTGGCGATCGGCCGTGCGATCGTGCGCGAACCTTCGGCCTTCCTGTTCGACGAGCCGCTCTCCAACCTCGATGCGGCACTGCGCGGCACGATGCGTCTGGAGATCAGCGACCTGCACAACCAGCTGAAGACCACGATGGTCTACGTTACGCACGACCAGATCGAAGCCATGACCATGGCCGACAAGATCGTGGTGCTCAACCGCGGCAATATCGAGCAGGTCGGTTCGCCGCTCGAGCTCTACAAGTCGCCGCGCAATCTGTTTGTCGCGGGCTTTATCGGTTCGCCGAAGATGAACCTGCTGGAAGGTGACTACGCCAAGGCGAGGAACGCCAAGACCGTGGGCGTACGTCCCGAACATATCGGGCTTTCCAAGGACAGCGGTCTGTGGACCGGCCGGGTTTCGGTTGCCGAACATCTGGGCGCCGACACGTTCCTGCATCTCGACGTTGATGGTATCGGCCCGATCACGGCGCGTGCCGGCGGCGAGTTCGGCGCGAGCTACGGCGACACGGTCTACCTGACGCCGGATGAAACCAAACTGCATCGCTTCGACGACAAGGGTCTTGCGATCCGGGCCTGAATGATCCCAAAGGCCTGAACAGCAGGCCAATCGGAGTATGAGAAAATGACTGTGAAGCTTTCGTTGGCAACTCTCAAGGATGCCGCAGCGACCGCTGGCGTGCCCGCCTACGATCCGAAGACACTCTCCCCCGGCATCGTACATTTCGGCGTCGGCAACTTCCACCGCGCCCACCAGGCGATCTACCTGGACGACCTGTTCAACATCGGCAAGGGCCATGACTGGGCCATCATCGGCGCAGGCGTGATGCCGTCCGATGCGGCCATGCGCGACAAGCTGAAGGCGCAGGATTTCCTCACCACCGTCGTGGAGCAGGACAACAACAAGACCGGCGCCCGCGTGACCGCGCCGATGATCGACATCATCGCGCCTGACGACAAGCAGGCGCTGATCGAGAAGCTGGCCGATCCGACCATCCGCATCGTCTCCATGACGATCACCGAGGGTGGCTATTTCATCGACGCGTCCGGCCATTTCAACCCGGCCCATCCGGCCATGGTGGAAGACGGCAGCAACCCGGGTGCGCCGAAGACGGTGTTCGGGCTGATCCTTGCCGGCCTCAAGCTTCGCCGTTCGCGCGGCCTTGCGCCATTCACGATCATGTCCTGCGACAACATTCCCGGCAACGGTCACGTGACGGAAAACACCGTCGTTGGTCTCGCCAAGCTTTCGGATCCGGATTTCGCGACCTGGATCCACGACAGTGTCGCGTTCCCGAATTCGATGGTCGACCGCATCACGCCGGCCACCGGTCCGCGCGAAGTCGATATCCTCAAGAATGACTACAATATCGACGATAACTGGCCGGTATTCTGCGAAGAGTTCAAGCAGTGGGTGATGGAAGATCATTTCCCGCTCGGCCGTCCGGCGCTTGAAGAAGTCGGCGTTCAGTTCGTGCCCGACGTCGCGCCCTACGAGCTGATGAAGCTGCGCATCCTCAACGGCGGCCATGCGACGATCGCTTATCCCGGCGAGTTGCTGGACATCCATTTCGTGCACGAGGCAATGGAGCATCCGCTGATCCGGGCCTTCCTTGCAAAGCTCGAGAAGGAAGAGATCATCCCGATCGTGCCGCCGGTTCCAGATACGAGCCTCGACGACTATTTCGACCTGATCGAGCACCGCTTCCTCAACCCGAAGATCGGCGACACCATTCCGCGCCTGGCGCAGGACGGTTCCAACCGCCAGCCGAAGTTCATCCTGCCATCGACCCGCGACCGGCTGGACCAGGGTCTCGACATCGTCGGCCTGTCGCTTGTGTCGGCGCTGTGGTGCCGTTATTTTGCGGGCACGTCGGATAGCGGTCGCCAGATCGTGTTCAACGATACGAGTGCCGAGAAACTGCAGGCTGCCGCGATCAAGGCCAAGGACGATCCGGATGCGTTTCTCGTGTTCGACGAGATCTTCGGCGAAGTCTCGACGTCGGACCTGTTCCGCAAGCGGTTCGCGCATGCGCTGAAGACGCTCTGGACGGAGGGCACGGCCAAGACGCTGCAGCTCTATCTCGACGACCAGCTCGTCAAGGATTGAGGTGAACACCGTGACGGGAATTAGCGCAATCAAACCACGCCATCTCGTGATCTTCGATTGCGACGGCGTCCTTGTCGACAGCGAGCCGTTGTCGGTGCGGGTTCTGGTGGCTGCGCTCAACCGCCACGGTATCGAAATGGCCGAGGAGGAAGCCTATGAGCGCTTCCTCGGCCGCAGCCTGGCGACCATGCGCCAGGTCATGGACGAGGAATACGGTTTCCACACCGGGCCGGAATTTCTCGAGGGTATGCGCACCGATCTCTACAGCCTGTTCAAGGCCGAGCTGAAGCCGATCCCCGGCATCGCCGAAACGCTCGAGGCGCTCGGGCTTCAAGCCTGCGTCGCATCCTCCAGCAATCCCGACCGCATCCGGCTGTCGCTGACGATCACCGGCCTGATCGACAAGCTCGATCCCCATATCTTTAGCGCCACAATGGTGAAGAACGGCAAGCCCGCGCCGGACCTCTTCCTGCTGGCAGCAAGCGAAATGGGGTTCGCGCCGGAAGATTGCATCGTCATTGAAGACAGCCCCGCGGGCATCGAGGCGGCCCAGCGGGCGGGCATGGCGTCATTCGCCTTTACCGGCGGATCGCACACCCACACTTCCGGATACCGTGACCGGATCGAGGCGCTATCGCCCGACGTCGTGTTTGACGCGATGCCGGATTTGCTCCACCTTGTCCAAAAATATATCGAGGATCGCAACGGTTCGGTTTCCGCAAACACCTGAAGCTCGGCTTTCAGGCTGGCGGGACGCGACGGGGACAGTCTGCGCGACTTACAGGGACAGGAAACAAATCGGGATGCGTGATTTTCTCGTTGCGGTCGATATCGGCACGGCAAGCGCCCGTGCCGGCGTGTTCGGCCGCGACGGAACGCTGATTGCGAAATCCAAACATCCCATCCTGATGTTCCGCCCGCGGGACAAGCACGCCGAACATTCCTCCGAAGACATCTGGTCCGCAACCTGCATCTCCGTGAAAGCGGCGTTGGCCGAGGCTGGGATTTCTGCATCCCAGGTGGCGGCCATCGGCTTTGACGCGACTTGCTCGCTTGTGGCGCGGGACCGCGACGGCGCACCGTTGAGCGTATCTGTCAGCGGCAACGCATATCAGGATACGATTGTCTGGCTTGACCACCGGGCAATCGCCGAGGCGGAGACGCTGTCAAGAAGCGGCCATGCGGTGCTTGATTTCGCTGGCGGATCGATCTCGCCGGAAATGGAAATGCCCAAGCTGATGTGGCTGAAGCAGAACTTTCCAGACAGCTGGAGCCGGGCCGGTTACTTCTTCGATCTTGCCGATTTCCTGACCTGGAAAGCCACAGGTTCCGCGTCGCGTTCGCGCTGCACGCTGACGGCCAAATGGAATTACCTGGCGCATGAGACGCCGGGCTGGAGCGCGGATTATCTGGCGCTTGCCGGGCTCGACGACCTTATTGAGAAGGGCGGTCTGCCGGACGATACGATCGGTGTCGGCGGCTCGATCGGACCGCTCAGCGAAAAGGCGGCGGCCGAACTTGGCCTCGATACCGGCGTTCAGGTCGCGCCGGGAATGATCGACGCTTACGCGGGTGCCTATGGCGTGCTTGGCGGTGTTGGGGCGAAAAGCTTTCCAGGCTCGTCGCTGGAGACGAGCGTTGCCCTGATCGGGGGTACATCGAGCTGCATCGTCGCCTTCACCAGGGAGCCGAAACCCGGTCGCAGCCTTTGGGGCCCATATTACGAGGCGGTACTGCCCGACCATTGGCTGGTCGAAGGCGGACAGTCGGCGGCGGGCGCGCTGCTCGATCATATCGTCATGATGCACGCAGCCGGCGGCGAGCCGACCACCGAGCTGCATGAGCGGATCATTGCCCGTGTCGGCGAGATGCGTGCAGCGGCAGGCGGCGAGGAGATCGCGCCGGATCTGCACATTCTGCCGGATTTTCACGGCAACCGTTCGCCGCTTGCCGACCCGCATGCGACCGGCGTCATCAGCGGGCTGACGCTCGATACGTCCTTCGACGGGCTTTGCCGCCGCTATTGGCGGACCTGCGTGTCGATCGCGCTCGGCATCCGTCATATTCTCGATGCGATGGCTGACTTTGGGTACCGGTTCGAGACGCTGCACGTGACCGGCGGGCATGTGAACAATCCGCTGCTGGTGGAACTCTATGCGGATGTTACGGGCTGCAGGGTAGTCATCCCGAACAACCGCGACGCGGTTCTGCTTGGAACGGCCATGGCTGCCGCGGTCGCGGGCGGTCTGCACGGCTCGTTGCTTGATGCCGGACATGCGATGAACAGCGGCGGCAGCGAGCGGCTACCCAGCACGGGACGAGACCTTTATGAGCGCGACTACCGGCGGTTCCTTGCGATGATCCGTCACCGCGAAGAGCTGCGGTCGCTGGACTAAGCTGCAACTCAGCCCGAAAGCTGATCCGCCTCGACGATGCGCTCTCCCTTTTCACCGCCGATTGCCGCATCCAGCAGAACTTTTGCCACCACATGGGCCGGGCTGAGGCGCAGCCGTCGCGGCAGGATGGGATGGGCGATCTTCAGCGCCATGCTTGCAAGCCGTTCGCCGAGCCGGAATTCGCTGCGGTCGCCGCCGAGAAGGCCGGGCCTGACAATGGTGAGCGTGGAAAAGCCGATGCCGCGGATGGCATCTTCAAGCTCGCCCTTGGTGCGCAGGTAAAGCAGGCTGGACTTCGAATTGGCGCCGGTGGACGAGACGAGCGAGAAACGGGTTGCACCTCGTTCATACGCGCGCCGGGCCGCACCGAGCGGCGTGGCGTAATCCACCAGACGGAAGGCCTCGTCCGATCCCGCCTTTGCCCGCGTGGTGCCGAGCGCCGAAATGACCGCGTCGACGGTCCACCAGTCCGCGTCGGGAAGACCGCTGCTAAGATCGGTGATGGGATTTTCGAGCTTCGGATGGGCCGGCAAGGCCGTCGGAGGCAGCGGCCGGCGGGTGGGCGCGACGACGCGGGTGACCCGGTCGTCCTTGAGCGCCAGTTCGAGGACGTGGCCGCCGACCAATCCGGTCGCGCCAAGGAGCAGCAGGCTTGTCATGCGGATCTCCGTCACTACCACGCCCGGTGCGGGTGTCTGCCGGTGAGTATATGATTCTCGCGGCGAGATTCCTATATCCACCGGCGCTTGTTCCAGAGCGATGGTTGACCTACATGGTGCGGGCCTAACCTGGAGACGCAGATGATCCTCGACGCCGCACGCCTATCGCTGATCAACCTGTTTGCGCCCGAGACGAGATCGGCCTTCTGGAAGACGCTGGGGCTGACATTCCTGATCCTGATCGGGTTGTGGTTCGGCTTGCGCGAGCTCTTTGCGCTCTATCTCTGGCCCTGGTTTGCCGCCTTCTTTCCGGATGTGCCTGATTGGACGGGATGGCTGACGCTGTTTGCGGCGATCGCGGCCGGCATCGGGCTGGCGCTGGTGCTGGCTCTGCTGATCGCGCCGATCACTGCGCTCATCGCGGGTCTGTTTCTCGACGATGTGGCGGCAGTGATCGAAAAACGGGACTATCCCGATGACGTGCCGGGCCGGGAAATGCCGCTCGGACAGGCGATCCTAGGGTCGATCCAGTTTCTCGGCATCGTCATCATCGGCAATATCATCGCGCTGCTTTTGCTGTTCATTCCCGGCGTCAACCTCATCGCGTTCTTCCTGGTGAACGGGTATCTGCTGGGGCGGGAGTTCTTCGAGTTCGCCGCGATGCGGTTACGGCCGCCGGCAGAGGCGCGGGCTTTCCGCTCGAAGCATTCCTCCACCGTGTTCGTGGCGGGCCTTTTGATCGCCGGCTTCCTGGCGATCCCCTTCGTCAACCTGCTGACGCCGCTGTTTGCAGCCGGGCTGATGGTGCATCTGCACAAGAAGGTATCGAAGCGCGATCCGTCCTTCCGGCTTCAGGCGCCGATCACCTGAGGCGGTAGCTCGATAAGCGGCGCTGGGATAGGACAGGTCTTTTCGGGCGACCGACAGAGGTCGGCGATAACGCAGTGCTCGCATTCGGGCTTGCGGGCCTTGCAGGTATAGCGGCCGTGCAGGATCAGCCAGTGATGGGCGTGGAACAGGTACTGGTCGGGGATGACCTTCAGGAACTGCTCTTCGACCTCATCCGGCGTTTTACCGGGCGCCATCAGGCAGCGGTTGCCGATGCGAAACACGTGGGTATCGACGGCAAGCGTCGGGATGCCGAAGGCCATGGACATCACCACATTGGCCGTCTTGCGGCCGACGCCCGGCAGGCGCACCAGGTCCTCGCGTGTGCTTGGCACCTCGGATCCGAACTCGTCGATCAGCATGCGACAGAGCGCGATGACGTTCTTGGCCTTGTTGCGATAGAGGCCGATCGTCCTGATATGGGCGATGACGCCGTCCTCGCCGAGTGCCAGCATCTTTTCCGGCGTGTCGGCGATCCTGAACAGCTCGCGTGTCGCCCGGTTGACGCCGATATCGGTTGCCTGCGCCGACAGCGCCACGGCGACCACGAGCGTAAACGGGTTCACGTGCTCGAGCTCGCCCTTCGGCTCCGGCCGCTGCACCGAGAAGCGGCGGAAGATCTCCACCATTTCGTCAGGCGTATAGGCCGGCTTGAAGCGTTTCGGCTTCCGGCCTTTGGTGGTGCTGCTTTTTGTCGCCGGGGTTTTCGTGGATTTGATTTTCGCAAGGGCCATGACACTGTATAGTCTCGCCCCATGACGGAAATCAACGCGCAGCCGAGGATGAGAAACCGGTCTTTGCGGCCGAACTGACGCCCTATCGGTCGCTCGGCCGACGCGGGTTTTTCGTCGTGCTGTCGATATCGGGTGCCGTCTGCCTGTTCTACGGCCTTTTCTTCCTGGCGACCGGCGCTTGGCCGATCGGGCTGTTCCTCGGTTTTGATTTCCTGCTTCTCTATGGCGCGCTGAAACTCAGCTACCGTTCCGGCCGGCAGCGCGAGGAAGTCACGGTGTCGAGGACCAATCTGTCGATCCGGAAATTTTCACCAACGGGGCGGATGGTGGAGCATCGCTACAACCCGTTTTGGGCGCGATTTACTGTCAGCAGGCACGAGGAATTCGGGATTACGGCGATGCAGGTCTCGGGTGAGGGACGGCAGACCGAAATCGGTTCGTTTCTGAACCCGGACGATCGTGAGAGCTTTGCGAGGGCATTTCGCGGAGCGCTTGCGACCGTCACGAGACGGTTGTGATCCTGTCAAGAAACGGGTGGCTCTGATGGGATCGAGCGTGCATCTATAGGGCACAGGGAGATTGCCATGAACGCTCTTGCTTCGCTTTCCAGGCCCGACATGTCCGCACCCGGCATCGACGTGACGCCTGATGGCTCCGACTACGAGACGGTGCGGCGTGTCATCGAGATGCTGACGCTCGATTATCGCGCGCAGCCTTCGCTCGAAACGATCGCTGCCGAACTTGGCCAGTCGCCGACACAGTTGCAAAAGGTGTTCACCCGCTGGGCGGGTCTGTCGCCCAAGGCCTTCCTGCAGGCGGTGACGCTCGATCATGCCAAGCGGCTGCTCGGCCAGGAAGGTCTGCCGCTTCTGGAGACGTCCTATGAACTCGGTCTCTCGGGACCCGGCCGCCTGCACGATCTGTTCGTGACCCATGAGGCGATGTCGCCGGGCGAATGGAAGGGAAGGGGCGCGGGTCTGACGATCCGCTACGGGTTCCACCCGTCGCCATTCGGCATGGCGCTTGTCATGGCGACGGAGCGTGGGCTTTCTGGCCTGGCGTTTTCCGATCTCGGCGGCGAAAAGCCGGCCTTCGAGGACATGGTGCGGCGCTGGCCGAATGCGGCCTATGTCGAGGACAGTGAAGCGACGGCGCCTTATATCGGCCGCATCTTCGACCGGGGCCAATGGACGGCCGACCGGCCGCTCAATGTCGTTCTGATCGGCACTGATTTTCAGCTCAAGGTGTGGCAAAGCCTGTTGAAGATCCCGTTCGGCAAGGCGGTCACCTATTCCGCCGTCGCCTCCGATATCGGCCAGCCGACGGCAAGCCGGGCAGTGGGTGCCGCAATCGGCGCCAACCCGATCTCCTTCGTCGTGCCCTGCCACCGGGCTGTGGCGAAGAACGGGGCTTTGACCGGGTATCACTGGGGTCTGACCCGCAAGCGGGCGATCCTGGGCTGGGAGACAGGCAACGCCTGAGCCGCACAGTCCGCCCGACAACCTGCCGTCCTTCAGGTGCGTGTCAGCAAACAGGCCGAAATGATTGCCATCCTGCACTTCAACGGACGGCAGCATGGAACAGTCACGCGTCAGAAGCTGGTTTCGCATGGGAGCCTCGGCGATTTTCGCTGCCGCTCTGGGTTTGGGGGCCTATCTCGGGTATCTGCAGCTCAGCGGCAATTTCCATACGGTGATCGACGGCGAGCTCTACCGGTCTGCCCAGCCGAGTGCCGCCGATATCGAGACCTATGCAAAGACCTACGGCATCCGCACCATCGTCAACTTGCGCGGCGAGGACGACAAGGCCGGATGGTATGCCGAGGAGGTCTCCGCCGCAAAAAGGCTTGGCCTGACGCATCTCGATTTCCGGATGTCGGCTTCCAGGCAGTTGAGCGAAGCGGAGGCGGACCGGCTTGTCACGATGATGCGGGACGCACCGAAGCCGATCCTGATCCATTGCCGCTCGGGTTCCGACCGCACCGGCCTTGCCGCCGGACTTTACAGCAGCGAGATTGCCGGCATGTCCGAAGAGATCGCCGAGCGCCAGCTTTCCCTCTACTTCGGCCATATCGGCATTCCGGTCATCTCGTCGGCTTATGCCATGGACAGGACATGGGAGCGGCTCGAGCACCATTCCTGGCGCGACAGGATTGCATTGCTGACAACGGATATCGATCTCTGACGTCGTTGCGGCCGAGGCTGGGAAACTCTGCCGGCAGTTGGCGGGTCGTGCCCAATGCGCTAGGATCTAGGCCAGTTCCAAGGAGCCATCATGCCACCATGCAACGTCGTTCTGACAGAGCACCACCAGCAGGTGATCGCGCAGCGTGAAGCGCTAGATGGGGCAAAACTCGCGCTATTGCAGAGCGCCGCAGCGACCGGTTTCGACGACCTAGAAAACGGCCGTTTTGCCGATGTGCCGGTGACCGGGCTGGAGCAATTCATTGCCGGTCTTGGCGACACGCCGAACCAACGTTAGTGGGTATGGCAACAGTCCGCTTTTCCGCGACTGCCCAGGCCGACATCACCAAGATCATTGCCTATACGGATGAGAACTTCGGACGCGGCGCAAGGCGCCGTGACGAACAGCTTCTCGTGACTGCCTTTCGCGATTTGTCGCAAGACCGGACCCGGGCTCAATCGATAGGGCGGAGCTTGGGTTAGGCATACGCAGCTTCCATCTCAGGCGTAGCCGGACGAGGGCTAAGCACGCAAGCGGACTGGTCGTGCAGCCTCGCCACTTCATTCTCTACCGGTATCTTGAATTGTCGCTTATCGGGATCGGTCGCGTGCTTCATGACGCTGTCGATCTCGAAAGGCACCTCCCGTCAGCATTCGACGATGAAAGCGGGCGGTCCTAATCCACCTCCGCCAGCCGCAGCAGTTCCACTGCGGCGGTTTCGTCGGTGATGAGGGTGTTGCAGCCGATGCGTCGGATGGTGGCGCGGATGGCGATGGCGCGGTGTGTGCCGCCGGAGGAGAGGACGATGTGTTTTGCCTTGGCGAGCGTATCGAGATCGACAGACATGACCCGCTCGTT
The DNA here is from genome assembly GCF_050500175.1 of Neorhizobium sp. DAR64872/K0K18. Taxonomy (NCBI): domain Bacteria; kingdom Pseudomonadati; phylum Pseudomonadota; class Alphaproteobacteria; order Hyphomicrobiales; family Rhizobiaceae; genus Neorhizobium; species Neorhizobium sp. DAR64872/K0K18. Next base: position 2,848,602 of record NZ_CP191446.1, on the reverse strand, counting down.
GAGCTTCTGATCGACGGACCGGCCTTCCTCGTCGAGGAAATTGAACATCGTGTCGCAGACACAGCCGGCGGCGATCAGCCGCTCGAGTTCGGTGGCTGAAATGAACCCCTCCGACAGCGAGGTCGAATGCGGGCCGATATCACCGCAGCTGACGACCGCGAGATCGAGGTTCTCGGCGAGGTCATAGACGGCATCGAGGCCGCATTTGTCGATCAGAGCCCGTTTGGTGGCGACGCTGTCGACCAGAAGCGGGGCAAGGAACATGAAGCATTCGGCGCCCAGCTGACCGGCAAAGCGCCAGGTGAAGTCGATCGGGTTGGTCTGGTGGACGGCGACGATGCCGCCGAGCAGCGAGACGACCTTGCAGCGTTCGCGACGGGGCGGGCGGAAGCTCGAAAGCGCTGCCGTCATCGTGCGGCCCCAGCCGACGCCGATCGTCATGTCGTTCTGGATTGCTTCCGACAGGAACTGGCCGAGCGCCAGACCGACGGCGCCGGCCAGTGCATCGGCGCTGTTGTCGCGCGGGGCGGGCACCACGACCGCCTCATCCAGTCCGTAGGCGCGTTCAAGCTTGGTCGCCAGCTCGACGCAGGTGTCGATGCCTTCCGAGATCCAGATCTGCACTTCGGAGCGTTTCATTGCCTCGTCGAGCAGGCGGATGACGGTCGAGCGACTGATGCCGAGCCGCTCGGCTACCTCTTTCTGCGTCAGGCCCTGGTTGTAGTAGAGCCAGGCAGCGCGAAGCCGCAGCGAGGACGCTTCCGAATATGCGGTGTGGGTATCGCGTCTCAGCTTGGCCAAATTCTGATGTCCTTTTTCATTCAGGACCATAGGGCTGACGTGAAACATATGTCAATTGTGAAGGACAAATGTCTTGACTTCTTTACCCTGAAGGGTTGTTATCCGGTCAACAGCGATCCAGAAACCATACGACGCCCCGAGCGTTTGTATTCGCTTAACAAGGATTTATTCGGATGACGTCGAAACTAGAGCAGCTTCGTTCCATGACAACGGTCGTCGCCGACACGGGCGACATCGAGGCGGTGACCCGCCTCAAGCCGGTCGATTGCACCACCAACCCGTCGATCGTTCTGAAGGCGATCGGTTCGCCGGCATTTGCCGACACGTTCCAGGAAACGGTAGCCTGGGGCCGCAAACAGGGCGGCAGCGACGACGCGATCACGGTTGCCGTGGCTGACAAGCTGGCGATCGACGTGGGCGCGGCACTTGCGGGGATTGTCCCCGGCCGTGTTTCGACCGAAGTCGACGCCGACCTTTCCTTCGACACCGAAGGTTCGATCACCAAGGCGCACAAGATCATCGCAGCCTACAGGGATCGCGGCATCGAGCGCGAACGCATCCTGATCAAGCTGGCATCGACCTGGGAAGGCATCAAGGCCGCCGAAGTTCTGCAGGCCGAAGGGATCGACTGCAACCTGACGCTTCTGTTCAGCCACGCCCAGGCCGTTGCCTGCGCGGACGCCAAGGCGTTCCTGATCTCGCCCTTTGTCGGGCGCATTCTCGATTGGTACAAGAAGTCGACTGGTGAAGACTACACGTCCGAGACCGATCCGGGCGTCGTCTCGGTGCGTTCGATCTACAATTACTACAAGGCGAACGGCATCTCGACGATCGTCATGGGCGCCTCGTTCCGCAATGTCGGCGAGATCGAAGCTCTTGCCGGTTGCGATCGCCTGACGATTTCGCCGAACCTGCTCGACGAGCTCGACAAGGCTGAAGGCACGCTGGAGCGCAAGCTTTCGCCTGAAAAGTTCGAGCCGGCCGCGCCGATCAAGATGGACGAAAAGACCTTCCGCTGGATGCTCAACGAAGACCAGATGGCGACCGAAAAGCTTTCGGACGGTATCCGGGCGTTCAACAAGGATCTCGGCGCGCTTCGCGAGCTCGTGAAGAAGGAACTGGTCCGCGCCGCGGCCTGATTTCCTCAACGTTTTCCAATGACAAGGCCCGCCTCGTGCGGGTCTTTTTCGTTTTCCTAATGTGCACGGCCGAGGCACAGGGTTAACCGAACGTTTAGCCGGAACTCCTAGATCTTTCAGCCTACAAATCACTTTGAAGCTGGAGCGCATCGATGGCTGGGATTCCTTTTGGCCGTATCTTGTCCAACGCCGCCGTGATCAAGGCCCTCAACCGGTCGCAGGCGATCATCGAATTCGACCTGAAGGGCATCATACTCGATGCCAACGAAAACTTCTGCAATGCGCTCGGCTACCGCCTGGACGAGATCGTCGGCAGGCATCACAGCATGTTCGTCGATCCGGCCGATGCAGCTTCCTCAGATTACTCGGCGTTCTGGGCACGGCTTTCCACAGGTGCGTTCGATCAGGGCAAATACAAACGCGTGGGCAAAGGCGGCCGCGAGATCTGGATCGAAGCCACCTACAATCCGATTCTGAAAGGCGGCAAGCCTTACAAGGTCGTGAAGTTTGCGACCGACATCACGGAAGCGCGCAAGCGGGCGCTCGAGGACCGGGGCAAGCTTGAGGCACTGTCGCGGGCGCAGGCGATCATCGAATTTTCGCCGACAGGCAAGATTCTCAACGCCAACGACAATTTCTGTGCCGCCGTCGGCTACCGTCTCGATGAGATCGTCGGCAAGCACCATTCTATCTTCTGCGAACCCGACTATGCGCGCTCGCCGGACTATCAGGAGTTCTGGAAGAAGCTCGGACGCGGCACCTTTTCGGCCGATCAGTTCACCCGCATCACCAAGACCGGCGAGAAGATCTATATCCAGGCATCCTACAACCCGATCATCGACGACAGCGGACGGGTGTTCAAGGTCGTCAAGTTCGCAACGGATGTGAGCGAACGGGTAAGGGTGGTCAACGATCTCGGCACCGGACTTGCACGTCTCGCCGATTGCAATATCCAGCAGACGCTGGATACGCCCTTCATCGTGGAATTCGAGCCGCTGCGCCGGGACTTCAACGCCTCGATCGGGGCGTTCCAGAAGACGCTGATGGGGGTCCTGCAGCAGACTTCCAGCCTCAACGACAGCAGCCAGGACATGCAGGTGGCGGCCGACCAGCTGTCCGCCCGCACCAAGGAGCAGGCAGCGTCGCTTCGAGAAACGACGGCGGCGCTGGAGCAGGTGACGGAGACGGTAAGGTCCTCCAACACCAATGCGGAGGAAACCCGCAAGCTGGTCAAGGGGGCGCTGCAATCTGCGACCACGTCCTCCTGCGTGGTGCAGGAAACCATCACGGCGATGAAGCGGATCGAAGGCGCATCGTCCGAGATTACCAAGATCATCAGCGTGATCGACGAGATCGCGTTCCAGACCAATCTTCTGGCGCTCAATGCCGGCGTCGAGGCGGCCCGTGCGGGCGAGGCGGGCAAGGGCTTTGCGGTTGTGGCACAGGAGGTGCGTGAACTGGCGCAGCGTTCCGCCAAAGCCGCCAAGGAGATCAAGGGACTGATCGAGAATTCCGGCCGGCAGGTCACGGAGGGCGTGCGCCTTGTCGACGCGACGGGCGCCGCGCTGCACGAGATCGAACGGTTTGTCGCCTCGATCGACCAGAATGTCCAGTCGCTGGCCACTGCGGCGCAGGAACAGTCGGGTGGCCTGTCCGACATCAACCAGACGGTTTCGCAGCTGGACCGGATGACGCAGCAGAACGCGGCGATGGTGGAGCACACGACCGGCATCAGCCGCCAGCTTGCAAGCGGCGCGGCTCTGTTGTCGGAACTGGTCGGACATTTCAAGCTCAACAGGCGCGGCGAAATGCGCGAAACGGGTTCACCGCGTGCCGGCGGCGGCCGCAGGGCCGCCTGACGCAACAGCGAGCGGACCGGTGGAGAGGCCCGCGTCATGCGGGCCTTTTGTCGTCTGAAGGTCAAGCATGATGGGCGATGGGCCGGCCGGAGCGTGGATGCGCCTCGTGAGCCTCATTCCGGGACAGGCGTTGGGCGAAGGAAAAGCCCAGGCTTAAAGCTTCTTCAATCAGAGTAGCGCAGACTGCGGCTTGAGTATTCCATGTCTTGTTGTGCGTGATGGGGTGAAGATGCCGGAGTTCGGCGCGTGAAGATACGGCTATCGAAAAAGCTGCTCGCGGTCGTCGGCGGTGTTTCCGTGCTCTGCGCCGGCAGCGGCGCGGCGGCCGTGTTCGTGGGCAAGGAAAAGTTTTTCGGCCCGTCCTACGCCGATCTCAACGGCCTGACCTGTTCGGTGTTGCAGACGTTCACGACCAAGCGCGACGGACGCACCTGGGTGCGCCGCTATGTGAATGCCGACGAGGTTGCCTCGGCGGATGGCGTTGGTGACGGCATGGCCCGCATCCGCACCGCATTGCGCGTGGCAAAATCCATCCAGGAGAAGGAAAAGGCCGACATCGTGCAGGTGGCGATGGTCGACAAGGCGGGTCCGAAGGACCGCGCCGAAATGCGCGGCCGCATGATCGGCGCGCAGGTCGTCTACATTCCAGATGTTTCCAAGGCACCTGATGGCGCAGCGCGGGAACCCTATTCCGCATTCTATGTCGAGGGTGCTGCGACATCCAAGGGCGAGTATTACGGCCAGCGCATCGACATGCCGCTCGCCGATATCGAGCATCTCGAAGCAAGTCTCACCGACAAGACCGATTGTATCGACCCCGTGGCGCTCGCCGCAGCCGAGGCTGCAGCCGCAGAAGGACATGGCGCGGCCAAGGGGCATGACAAGAAGCCTGCCAAGGGGCATGAACCTGCCGGACATGGCGAAGCCTCCGGTGGGCATGACGCACCTGCAGCTGACGGAGAGGCGTCGGCAGCCGAGCACGGCAGCGCGCCTGCCGAAGGACATGGCGAGGCAGCGGCCTCGGGCCATGGCGAGGGCGGGGAACCTGCCGCCAAGGAAAGCGGCGGTCTCCTGAGTTCGGTGACCGGCCTGATCTTCGGTTCGAAAGAGGAAGCAGCGCCTGCCGCCGCCGCGCATGCGCCGGACGGCGAGGGGCACGCTGCACCGCAAGGCGGCGAGCATCCAATCGACTCGAAGCAGGATGGTCATGCACCAGCTCCAGCCGCAGCGGGGGATGACACAGCCGAGGGTTCGAAAGAGCATGCCGCAAAGGGTGAGCCTATCTCTGCGCCGGCAGAAACACCTGCACCGACCGAAGAGAAGAGTTTTGTCTCTTCCATGAAGGAGATGCTCTTCGGTTCCAGTGACAAGGCTCCGGACGCGGCGCCCGATGCCACACATGACGAAGCCTCGGCTGAGCCGGCTTCGCCAAAGACCGAGCCCGCGCCAGAGCCCCGCACCTCTGCCGAGGGCGGCAAGCGCTGGTCGAAGCAGGATGGCAACGACGAGATCCGTTCCGGCGGGCCTTCGGCTGCCGACGCCGTGCATGACGACAAGGCCGCCGAGCCAGCCGCTACGGTCGCGTCGGATCAGCCGGGCGCGGCAGCAGGCGGGTCCAATGCCGCGGATGCGGCCGGTGCCGCGTGGCTTGAGAAGCTGCGGGCGCAACAGGCTGGTTCGGCCAGCAAGCCCTAAAAAAAGCAACCTGCCGGTTGCTCCATCGTCCAGAGAGGCCCGTGCCATCGAGCCCCGTTGGCGCGGCGGGCCGGGAACAGCATGGTGGCTGTTGCTGCGTATGGTCGGAACTTGCGAGAAGATCCACTAATCCTCTGCCCGTTTCAGGGAGAGGAGTCAGGCTGCTGACAAAGGTTTTATCAAACAACTCTTGATGTCACTTTGGAACCGATGCGGTTCGCAACCTCCCCTCATCCTCGCCCTTTTGGCGGGGATCCCGTCAGCTCAAGTCCTTGAGCTAAGAGAGTCTTTGACCCGACGGACGTCGTGTCGCTGGCTCCCCGCCACAAGGGCGGGGATGAGGGAGAGTGTGGTGTCCCTCTCGCCAAACAAGCTTATTCAGCGTTTGTCGGCAGTCTGACCCTCTCCCTGTTTCAGGGGAGAGGAGCAGGTCTGTCTGATCAATCCGCCTTGGCGCGGCGGGCCGGGAAGAGGATGACGTCGCGGATGGACGGGGCGTTGGTGAGCAGCATGATCAGGCGGTCGACGCCGATGCCGAGGCCGCCGGCGGGGGGCATGCCCTGGTCGATGGCGTCAAGGAATTCGTCGTCCAGCTGCTTGTCTTTTTCGCCGCGGGCGTGGGCCTGTTCGAGCTGCTCGACCATGCGCTTGCGCTGTTCTTCCGGATCGTTCAGCTCGGAGAAGGCATTGCCCAGTTCCCAGGCGTTGCAATAGGTCTCGAAACGTTCAACGAGGCGCGGTTCGCCCGGGACTTCCTTGGCAAAGGGCGAGATGTCCTTCGGGAAATGGGTGACGTGGCTCGGCTGGATCAGCGTGGCCTCGACCTTTTCCTCGAAGATGAAGGCGAGGCATTCGCCCCAGGTCCAGTCCTTCTCGACTTCGAAGCCGGCGGCCTTGGCTGCAGTGCGGGCTTCCTCGTCGGTCTTCATGGCGAGGAAGTCGATGCCGGTGACTTCCTTGACGGCGTCTGGCATCGGCACGCGCTTGAACGGGCCCTTGAACGACAGTTGCTTGTCGCCATAGGCGAACTCGGTCGAGCCGTGGATCTTCATGGCAAGGTCGGCGAACAGGCGTTCGACGAGGTCCATGATGTCCTCGTAGTCGGCATAGGCCCAGTAGCATTCCATCATGGTGAATTCAGGATTGTGCCGGGTGGAGACGCCTTCGTTGCGGAAGTTGCGGTTGATCTCGAACACCTTGTCGGTCAGGCCCGACACCAGCGTGCGCTTCAAGAACAGTTCCGGCGCGATGCGCAGGTACATGTCGAGCTTCAGCGTGTTGTGGTGGGTCTTGAAGGGTTCGGCCGTGGCACCGCCATAGACGGAGTGCAGCATCGGCGTTTCGACTTCCATGAAGCCGTCGTCTTCCATGAAGCGGCGGATGCCCGACACGATCTTCGAGCGCTGCTGGAAGCGCAGCTTGCTTTCCTCGTTGCTGAGGATGTCGAGGTGGCGCTTGCGGTAGCGGATCTCGACATCGGCAATTCCGTTCCACTTTTCCGGCATCGGCAGAAGCGACTTGGTCAGCATGGTGATTTCGCGGGCGCTGATGGACAACTCGCCGCGCTTGGTGCGGCGCACGATGCCGGTGACGCCGATGATGTCGCCAAGATCGATCATCGACAGCATCGCCCTTGCTTCCTCGGGCGTCACGTCCTTGTGGGAGAAGATCTGGATCTTGCCGCCGGCGTCATGGATATCCATGAACATGCCGGAATTGCGCGAGGAAAACACGCGGCCGGCAACCGTGACGACATCGGTGGTTTCGACGTCGGCCTCGAGGTCCTTGTACTTTTCCGCCAGTTCCGCATTGGTCATGGTGCGGTGGAAATGCGCCGGATAGACGTCGCCGACGGTTTCGCGCAGCTTTGCCAGTTTCTGGGCGCGCACTTCGGTCGCGTCGGAGGAGAGGGCGGTTTCGGTCTTGGTGTTCTCGGTCATGGTTTTTGCCTTCGAGGCTGGTTGTTCTGGTTCGCCGATGCGGCGGGCTCGGCTAACCCTCCCCCTTGTGGGGAGGGTCGGAGCGCAGCGACGGGGAGGGGTATCCCGGATTGCGAAAGAAAAGGCCCCTCCCTAACCCTCCCCACACGGGGGAGGGAAGCTGTCGCCGCAGGTATTACTTCTGCGCACCCACCATGGACGACACCACGGCGGCGGCGATCTTCAGGCGCTGGCGCACGACCGAGCGGCCGAGGATTGCCATGCTGTCGAACAGCGGCAGCGAGCGCTGCGAGCCGGACATGGCGATGAACAGCGGCGGGGTGACGACGCGCAGCTTCTTTTCGAGCTTGTCGGCAACGGCGCGCAGTTCGGCATCGATCGCCTCGACGTTCCATTCGATCATCTTCTCGATGTCGGCCTGGACCATGGTGATGATGGCAAGCGTGTCTTCCGGCGAGGTCTTGAGGCCAGCAAACGAGGCCGGTGTCAGGTTGACGTCGGCGGCGAGCAGGAAGCCTGCGAGGTTCGGTAGGTCGCCGAGCTTGGAAACGCGGCTCTGCGAGTGCTTCAGACCCTCGATCAGGCGCTGGTTTTCCATCGCCCATTCCAGCGTGCGTGACACGAACTCTTCCGGCGACAGCTTTTCGCGCAGCCAGCGGCCGTTCACCCAGTCCAGCTTCTGCAGGTCGAAGATGGCGCCGGCCTTGGACAGGGCTTCCGGATCGAAGCTGCTGATCATCTCATCCATGGTCAGAAGCTCTTCGCCTTCTGCGATCTGCACGAAGAACAGGCCGAGGAAGTTCATCAGGGCTTCCGGCAGGTAGCCGAGCGCCGAGTAATAGCTGATCGAGGTCGGGTTCTTGCGCTTCGACAGTTTCGACTTGTCGGCATTTCTCATGAGGGAGAGATGCATGAAGACAGGCGCTTCCCAGCCGAAATAGCGGTAGAGAAGGATGTGCTTCGGCACGGATGCCAGCCACTCTTCGCCGCGCGCCACATGGGTGATCTTCATCAGATGGTCGTCGATGACGTTGGCCATATGATAGGTCGGCATGCCGTCGCCCTTGATCAGGACCTGCATGTCGACCGAATCCCACGGGATCGAGACATCGCCATAGACGCCGTCGGTGAAATCGCACGAGCCTTCGGTCGGGATTTTCATGCGCACGACGGACTGTTCGCCGGCCGCCATCTTTTCCGTGACTTCCTCGGCCGAGTATTTCAGGCAGAGACCATCGTATTTCGGCGGCTTGCCGGCGGCGCGCTGGCCTTCGCGCATCTGCTCCAGACGCTCCGGCGTGCAGAAGCAGCGGAAGGCGTGGCCCTTGTCGAGCAGATCCTGGGCGTGCGGCCAGTACATGTCCTTGCGGTCCGACTGGCGGTAGGGGCCGTAGGGACCGCCGATATCTGGACCTTCCGCCCAGGTAAGCCCGGTCCATTTCAGCGCGTCCAGCACCTTCTGCTCGTATTCGAGCGTCGAGCGGGTCGCGTCGGTATCTTCGATGCGCAGGATGAATTCGCCGCCGTGCTTTTTCGCGAACAGGTAGTTGAAGAGGGCGATATAAGCGGTGCCGACATGGGGCTCGCCGGTGGGCGATGGGGCGATGCGGACGCGAGGGGTCGGATTGATCATGGATACTGCTCTTTCCACGGCGCGCATGGCTGCGCAAAGCCTGTGCCTTTGAATAGGGATTGGCGCAGGCTTAGGCCATATTCAGGCGAGAGCGTCAAGGTTTTTGGCGAAAACGGCCGCACCCAGCCCCTCATTGAGGGACTGGGTCAGCCTGGGTGGGTCGAGCGCGGAAAGGACTAGTTCACCGGCCAGATATAGAGGAGGGCCGGGACGCTGACGACAATGATCAGGAACGACAAAGGCAGGCCAAGTCGCGGGTAATCGGAAAACTTGTAGCCGCCCGGGCCGAACACCAGAGTGTTGCACTGGTGGCCGACCGGGGTGAGGAAATCGCAGCCTGCGCCGATCGCCACCGCCATCAGGAAGGGCTCGGGGCGAAAGCCGAGATTGGTGGCAAAGCTTGCGGCGATCGGCCCCATGACCAGCACGGTGGCGGCGTTGTTGAGGAAGGGCGTGACGGCCATGGCGGTGATGAGGATCAGACCGATCGCGCCCCAGGCAGGCAAGGTCGCCGCGGCCTGGCCGAGCCATCCGGCGATCAGTTCACTGCCACCGGAGGTTCGCAGAGAATCCGAAACCGGGATGAGCGCCGCTAGCATGACGAGGATCGGGCCGTCGACGGACTTGTAGAAATCGGTCAACGGAATGGCGCGGAAAACCACCATACCGAGAGCGGCCGCGAAGAAAGCGACCGGCACAGGGGCAAGCCCGACCGCCGTCGTGCCCATCGCCAGTGCCAGGATGATCAGTGGAATGAAGGCCTGCCTCCGCGTGCCGAGCAGCACTTCGCGCTGAGCGAGCGGCAAAAGCGAGAAGTCCTGCATCACCGTCGGCATGTTCTTGCGGCTGCCCTGCAACACGATCACGTCGCCCGCCATCAGGGTGATGGTGCCAAGACGCTGCTTGAGGCGTTCGCCATGCCGGCTGATTGCCAGAAGATTGACGCCACGGGTGTAGGAGAGCGCCAGTTCCTTGGCTGAAAGCCCCTTGAGCGGCGAATCCTGGGTGATGATCGCCTCGATGGAGATGACATCGGCCTGGGCCTGTCCGTTTTCCATCAGCGGCTTGCCGGAGAGCTGCAGCCTGCCGCCGGAGACCATCCGGTCGAGCGCCTTTGACGGGCCTTCGAGCAGCACGACATCGTTTTCACGCAGGATGAGGTCCGGGAAGGGTGCCATGCGCGATGGACCGCGCAGTACGGCATTGGCAATCACCTCGCCGTCGCCGATCTTCAACAGCTCGGCGACCGTTTTTTCAAGAACAGTCGACAGCGGGGTAATCATCACCTCGGACGTATAGTTGGTGATCTCGACTGCTTCCTCGAGGGAATCGTTCTGCTTTGTGCGGCTGGGCACCAACCAGTGGAAGAACAGAAGAAAAGTAATGCCGACAAAGGCGAGGATCGCACCCATCGGGGTGAAGTCGAACATCGTGAAGGATTCGCCGGTCAGTTCCTGGCGGATCCGCGACACGACGATATTGGGCGAGGTGCCGATCTGCGTCATCAGGCCACCGAGCAGAGCGGCGAAAGCCATCGGCATCAGGTATTTCGACGGCGAGGCGCCGGATTTGCGGGCGAACTGGAACGCCACCGGCATCATGATGGCAAGCGCGCCGATATTCTTGATGAAGGCCGACAGCACGGCGACGACGATCATCAGCAGTGCCAGCTGGGTATGCAGCGTGTTTAGGTTGGGGAAGAATTTCTTGATCGCCATGTCGACGATGCCGGAGCGGGCAACGCCTGCCGAAACGACCAGCGCGCTGCCGACGATGATGACGATATCATCCGAGAAGCCGGAAAACGCCTGGTCGACCGGAACGATCCCCACCGTCACCGCCACGACGAGCGCACAGCAGGCGACCACATCGTAGCGGAAGCGATCCCAGATGAAGACGGCCATCATCACGGCGATGACGGAAAAGGCAAGGATCTGCTGGGTTGTCATGTGGCTCCGGGGGCGCTGGAAATGGGATGCAGCGAGAGGCGATGATCGGCGTGGTGATAAGATCGTGCCCTAGAATGCCCCAGTGCCACAAATGTTGCAAAGTCTGATGACGTTTCGCAAAAGGCGTCTATCGCCGCTCAGGGCGTGTCTGCTGGACAAACCGTGGTGGACGCATAAGTAGACGATATCAACTGCAGTTGTTTGCGCCAATTCCCCTGCGCCAAAGCACCCGGAGCCGTCATGACCGATATCCTTGCCATCCCCGTCAAGCTTGCCGACGGCCGGAACACGACGCTTGCCGAATACCGTGGAAAAGTCATGCTGGTGGTCAACGTCGCGTCCAAATGCGGCCTGACCACGCAGTATGAAGGGTTGGAAAAACTCTACGAGCAAAAGCGGGACAGGGGCTTTGTCATCGCAGCCTTTCCGGCCAACGACTTCATGGGGCAGGAGCCCGGCTCGGATACGGAGATCGTCGAATTCTGCCAGCTGACCTATGACGTGAAGTTTCCGATCTTCTCAAAGATTTCCGTCAAGGGCGATGCCAAGCATCCGCTCTACAAGGCGCTGACCGCAGATCCGGTGCCCACCACCGGCGACGGTCCGATGAAGGCGCGCCTGCGCGGCCGCGGCATGGAGGTCAAGGATGGCGAGATCGTCTGGAATTTCGAAAAGTTTCTGATCGGACGCGATGGCCGGATCAAGTCACGCTTCGCGCCTGACGTGACCGCAGACGATAACCGGCTGCTCGAAGCGCTGGACCGGGAACTGTCCGAGCGGTGATCCGCCGGGACCAGGCGTTTGGACTGAACACAAAAAAGGGCGCCTCGCGGGCGCCCTTTGCGTGTCGATGTTTGTAGCAACGTCAATGCAGCGTGCCGGAGGCCTTTTTCTTGGCGCGGGCGCCTTTCGCGAACATGTTGAGGGCCTCGACGCCGGCCGAGAAGGCCATGGCGGCGTAGATATAGCCCTTCGGAACGTGCACGCCGAAACCTTCGACGATCAAGGTGCCGCCGATCATCAGCAGGAAGGCGAGAGCCAGCATGACGATGGTCGGGTTTCTCTCGATGAAGTTGGCGAGCGGGGTTGCTGCCAGAAGCATCACGGTGACAGCGGCGACGACGGCCACGATCATGATCGGCAGATGCGGCGTCATGCCGACTGCGGTGATGATGCTGTCGATCGAGAAAACCAGGTCGAGGATCAGGATCTGCACGATGGCGGCGCTGAAGCTCATCTGCACGACTTCCTTGCCGGCGCCGACCATGTCTTCCTTGTTGTCGACCACATCCACGGAATGGTGGATTTCCTTGGTCGCCTTGTAAACGAGGAACAGACCACCGGCGATCAGGATCATGTCCTTCCAGGAGAAGGGGTGACCGAAGGCTTCAAAGACCGGATTGGTAAGCTGAACGATCCAGGCAACGGTGCCAAGCAGACCAAGACGCATGACCAGCGCCAGGCCGATACCGATCTTGCGTGCCTTTTCCCGATGCTCCGGTGGCAGCTTGTTGGTGAGGATGGAGATGAAGATCAGGTTGTCGATGCCAAGCACCACTTCCATGACCACAAGTGTAACGAGCGCTACCCAGGCCGTCGGGTCTGCTACCAGCGCTGCAATGTCCATCCATCTCTCCTGTTTTCAATCAAAGGGCGCAATTTCCCGCCGCATTTGGGGATCGACCCATTAAAAACAAGAGTAGGTTGAATATGGACCGACCAGAATCAGGCGGAATCAGCCCCATTATCGATCACGGGTTTGTTATGACAACCATAGGCCGCCATGAAAACGCGGACTGCACCTTGGATGGTCCGGTGGATTTCCTCGTCTGACGGGGCGTCTTCCATCGACCCGAACAGACGAACCTTGAAATAGCCGCCGCTGACGAGGTCGATATACTGGCCTGCGGCAAGTTCGATATCGTCGATATTCAGCCTGCCGGCCTCGACGTGGAGGGCGAGAAAGTCGCGCATCACGGTGCGCAGATTTTCGGGTCCGCGGAAAAAGCGCCGACACAGGTCCGGCATACGCTCACGGACGCCAAGCACGGTGCGCATCGCGGTGATGATTTTCTCTTCCGTCATGTGGCTGAGGAACGAGACGCCAAAATCGTAGAGGCTCTTTTCCACATTGCCGTTGGTCGACAGAACGGACCGAACAGTGGCGAGGAAGGCGGCGCGCTCCTGTTCCACCATGGCGACGAACAAATCTTCCTTGTTCTGGAAGTAGACGTAGATCGTTCCCTTCGAAACGCCGGCCTCGCGCGTGATGTCGTTCATGCTTGCGGCTTCGAAACCAAGCTTCATGAAAACCCGCGTCGCGCCTTCCATAATCTGGCTGCGCTTGGCTGGATCCTCGCCCGCAGCAAAACGCCCTGCAGTGCGGGGGGACGTGTCTCGCGGCGCGGATCTCTTTAACGGTTTCGGCATTATAATTCAGCATTCCGGTTTTTTTCGAACCGATTGGTTCGATGTGGTCTTGATATGTGTGATCGAAGGCTTTATGTCAACGCTCCGAACTGATCGGTTCGATCGGTTTTCGCTTTTCAAAGATGGTTACGACAATGACGGCCTCCAAGAATGCCGGCGCGCTGCGCACCGTAAAAAACGAAGATGTGAATGCCGATGACACGGCGCGCGACGACGCGTCGCCGGCTGCCGAGAAACCTGCGGCACCTGTTGCAACGCCATCGCCCGAAGCCAAGGCCGACGCACCCGCAAAGAAGGGCAAGCGTGGCCTTATCCTGCCGATCATCGTGCTGGCGCTGCTCGCCGGTGGCGGCTGGTATGGATATCAGTGGTGGACGACGGGCCGGTTCATGGTGTCGACGGACGATGCCTATATCGAAGGCGATATTGCCACGATTTCCCCAAAGGTCACGGCTTTCGTTTCGAAAGTGAATGTCGCCGCCAACCAGCAGGTCAAGGCCGGCGATGTGCTGGCGACGCTCGACAATGGCGATTACCAGAATGCGCTTGATCAGGCCAATGCCGCCATCGAAACCGGCAAGCTGTCGCTGACCCGCATCGACGCACAGGTCGAAGGTGCGCAGGCAACCCTTGCCCAGGCGCAGGCCTCCAAGGTTGCACTGCAGGCAGCGGTCCGCGGTGCCGAGATCACGCTCAAGCGCCAGACCGAGCTTGCCGCAAAGTCGGTCGGCACGACCGCCGATCTCGACAGCGCCACGATTGCGCTCGATCAGGCCAAGGCCAACCTTGTCGGCGGCGATGCGTCGATCAAGTCGGCAGAAGCCAACATCACCATTCTTGAAGCGCAGCGCAAGGAAGCCGAAGGCCAGGTCCGGACGCTGGAACTGCAGCGCGACAAAGCGGCCCGCGACTTGTCCTTTACCGTTCTGAAGGCGCCCTATGACGGGATTGTCGGCAATCGCTCGGTGCAGGAAGGCGATCTCGTTTCGCCGGGACAGCGGCTGATGGCGCTGGTGCCGACGCGCCAGCTCTATATCGACGCCAATTTCAAGGAAACGCAGATCCAGCATCTGGAGATCGGCTCCAAGGTGGAAGTGCATGTAGATGCCTATAGCGAGGAGCCGATCATCGGCACGGTGGAATCGCTTGCGCCGGCTTCCGGCTCGGTATTCTCGCTGCTGCCGCCGGAAAACGCGACGGGCAACTTTACCAAGATCATCCAGCGCGTTCCGGTCAGGATCGCCCTGCCGCAGGATGCGCTCGACAGCGGTCGTCTCAGGGCGGGTCTGAGCGTTGTCGTCGACGTGGACATCCGCACCGCACCCAAGACGTAACTGGGCTTTGGCCTAACAGCCCCATCGGGGCGGAGGTGGTCCCATGGCTGGGAGCGCAACGACAACTGCAGGATCGATATCGTCTGCTGCGCCGGCATCGGCTGCGCCAAAAGTGGACGAGAAGATGCCGACCGGCCGGCTGATCGCGTTTTTCGCGATGGTCGTCGGCATGTTCATGTCGATCCTCGACATCCAGATCGTGTCTGCCTCGCTGTCTGAAATCCAGGCGGGCCTTTCGGCAGGTTCCGACGAGATCGGCTGGGTGCAGACGTCGTATCTGATCGCCGAAGTCATCATGATCCCGCTTTCTGGCACCTTGGCGCGTATCGTCTCGACGCGCTATCTGTTTGCGTTCTCGGCGGCCGGCTTTACGGCTGCGAGCGCGCTTGCGGCGACGGCATCCAATATCGACCAGATGATCGTCTACCGCGCGATCCAGGGTTTTATCGGCGGCGGCATGATTCCGTCTGTGTTTGCGGCAGCCTTCACCATTTTCCCGCCGTCGAAGCGGGCGTTCGTCTCCCCAATCATCGGGCTGATCGCGACGCTTGCGCCAACCATCGGGCCGACGGTCGGCGGCTATCTCTCGAATGCGTTTTCGTGGCACTGGCTGTTTCTGGTCAACATCATTCCCGGCATCTTCGTGACGATCCTGACTTGGCGGTTCATCGACTTCGACAAGCCGGAACTGTCGCTGTTCAAGAAGTTTGACTGGTGGGGTCTTGCCGCGATGGGCGTGTTCCTCGGCGGTCTTGAGTATGTGCTGGAAGAGGGCAATTCCAACGATTGGTTCAACGACCATATGATCGTCATCGGTGCCATCGCATCGGGGCTTGGCTGCCTGGTCTTCTTCTATCGCGCCTTTACCTCGGAATTTCCCGTCGTGGACCTGACGGCGTTTACGAACCGGAACTTCGCGTTCGGCTCGATCTTCTCCTTCGTGATGGGTATCGGGCTCTACGGGCTCACCTATATCTACCCGGTCTATCTCAGCCGCATCCGCGGTTACGACAGCCAGATGATCGGCGAGACCATGTTCGTCTCGGGTCTTGCCATGTTCGTCACGGCGCCGATCGCAGGCAAGCTGTCGACCAAGATGGACCTGAGAGCGATGATGGTGATCGGTTTCATCAGCTTTGCCTCCGGCACCTATATCATGACCGGCATCACCGCCGATTGGGACTTCTACGAGCTTCTGATCCCGCAGATCCTGCGCGGTTTTGGCCTGATGATGTGCATGGTGCCGATCAATAATATCGCGCTTGGCACTTTGTCTCCGGCCCGCATCCGGGGGGCGTCCGGCCTGTTCAACCTGACCCGCAACCTTGGTGGCGCGGTGGGGCTTGCGATCATCAGCACGCTTTTGTCCAACCGCCAGGACGTGCATTACGAGCGGCTGCGCGAACATCTCGACTGGGGCAACCGGATCGCTTCCGACCAGCTCGACTCGATGGCGTCCAATCTGAACACCTACGGTCTAGATGGCGCGACCGGCGCGATCCGGCAGATGGTGCAGCTGGTGACCAAGCAGGCCGTGGTGATGTCATTCTCGGACGTTTTCCTGATCCTGACCGTGCTGTTTGCGATGATGATCCTCGGCGTTGCCGCCATCGAAAAGCCAGCCCCCCAGGGCGGTGGCGGTGGTAGCGGCCACTGATCGCGGACTTCGCGCTGAAGATTTCTAAGAACCACCGCCTGCAGAGGGGTCGTCGCAAACCGCGGCGGCCCCTTTGCGATTCATCCAGCGCGTTGTTCGAATAAATTTGATTTACGTACCTCAAATTCTCCGTTACGAAGATCGGCGGAGGACCGCATGAAGCCAACCGTACACGATATCGCGCGTAGCGCCGGCGTCAGCCTGGCGACCGTCGACCGTGTGCTGAACGGTCGGCCGGGCGTGCGGCGCATCACCCAGGAGAAGGTCGAGGAGGCGATCGCCGTCCTCGGCTACGTGCGCGACGTGGCGGCGGCGAACCTTGCCAAGGGACGGACTTACGCCTTCACCTTCGTGCTGCCTGAGAACGACAACTCGTTCATGATCGGCCTCCGCGAGGAAGTGGAGCAGGCGGTCGGTCGCTCCGGGGCCGAGCGAACCAGGATTAGTGTTGTCGATGTGCCGCCTTTCGACGGGCAGGCCTTGTCGACCATGCTGGACGGCGTGCTTGCCGACAGGCCTGACGGCGTCGCGTTCGTGGCGGTGGAAAGCAGCGACGTGCAGGCAGCGGTCGCACGATTGCGGGAGGCGGGCATTGCCGTCGTGACGCTGGTGTCGGACCTGCCGGGCTCGCAGCGGCACCATTTTGCCGGTATCGACAACCAGGCGGCGGGGCGCACCGCTGCCAATCTCCTCGGAAGGTTTCTCAGCGGTCGCGACGGGCGGGTGGCGATGGTTGCCGGATCGATGCTGGTGCGCGATCACCGCGAGCGGCTGGAAGGGTTTCTGTCCGTGCTATCGGAGGATTTTCCGCGGCTTGCCATCCTGCCGGTGATCGAAGCGCGCGACGATCCTGCTATTGCCGAGGAATTGGTGACGGGCCTGTTTCGCCGCTATCCGGATGTGATCGGGCTCTACAGCCTCGGCGCTGGCAATCGCGGGATCCTGAAGGCTGTGCGCAGCCTGCCGGAAGCACGCAGACCTGTGATCATCGCGCATGAGCTGACGCGATCGACGCGGGCAGCGCTGGCCGACGGTGTCGTCGATGCGGTGCTGAACCAGGATGCGGGCCATGAAGTGCGCAGCGCCATAAGGGTGCTGAAGGCGAAGGCGGACGGGCTTCCCGTGATCGCCGCGCAGGAGCGCATTCGTATCGACATATTCTTGAAGGATAACCTGCCCTGACGGGCAAATCGCGCTCCGGAACGTGTTAAGCGGCTCGGACACGACGCGTGGCGAAACAAAGATCTGCCGAAACGCGGCAGCAACAGGAGAAGGCAAGCATGTATCTCGGTCTCGATCTGGGCACTTCCGGCGTCAAGGCGATGCTGATCGACGGCGATCAGACGATCATCGGCTCGGGGAACGGGACGCTCGACGTATCGCGCCCGCATTCCGGTTGGTCGGAACAGGAGCCGGCTCACTGGATCCGCGCCTGCGAAGAGGCGATCGACGGGCTGAAGGCGAAGTTTCCTAGGGAGCTTGCCGCAGTCAAAGGCATCGGCCTTTCCGGCCAGATGCATGGCGCGACGCTGCTCGATGCCGAGGACAAGGTGCTGCGGCCCTGCATTCTGTGGAACGATACGCGCTCGTTTAAGGAGGCAGCAGCGCTCGATGCGGATCCGCGTTTCCGGGCCATCACCGGCAATATCGTGTTTCCGGGCTTCACCGCGCCGAAGCTTGCCTGGGTGAAGAACAACGAGCCGGAGATCTTTGCCAAGGTCGCCAAGGTTCTGCTGCCCAAGGACTACCTGCGGCTTTGGCTGACGGGTGAGCACATGTCCGAAATGTCCGACTCGGCCGGCACGTCCTGGCTCGATACGGGCGCGCGCAAGTGGTCATCGGAACTCCTGGCGGCGACCGATCTTACCGAGGATCAGATGCCGGCGCTGGTCGAGGGCACTGAGGAAGCCGGGCGCCTGCGGGGCGAGCTGAAGTCGAAATGGGGAATTGCCGGCGATGTCGTGGTGGCCGGTGGGGCCGGCGACAATGCGGCGTCTGCCTGCGGCATGGGGACGGTCGCCGAGGGGAATGCATTCGTCTCGCTCGGAACATCCGGCGTGCTGTTTGCCGCCAACGCCTCCTATCTGCCGAAGCCGGAAAGTGCCGTACATGCGTTCTGCCACGCGCTGCCGAAGACCTGGCACCAGATGGGCGTCATCCTGTCAGCCACGGATGCCCTGAACTGGCATTCGAAAGTGTCCGGCAAAGCCGCTGCCGATCTGGTGGCCGAGCTTGGCGATGGCCTCAAGGCCCCGACCGGCGTCACCTTCTTGCCCTACCTTTCCGGCGAGCGCACGCCGCATAACGATGCCGTCATCCGCGGCGCCTTTCTCGGGCTCGAACATGAGAGCAGCCGTGCGGTGCTGACCCAGGCGGTGCTCGAAGGCGTGACCTTTGCGATCCGCGACAATCTCGAAGCGCTGAAATCGGCGGGAACCTCGATTTCCCGCGTGACCGCGATCGGCGGCGGTTCGCGCTCGCGCTACTGGCTGTCGTCGATTGCGACCTCGCTTGGCGTTCCCGTGGATATTCCGGCCGACGGCGATTTCGGTGCGGCGTTTGGCGCGGCCCGGCTCGGACTGATCGCGGCAACCGGTGCCGATCCGGTTGCCGTTTGCTCCGCTCCCAAAACGGAAGCGGTGATCGAGCCGGAGGCTGGGCTTCACGATGCCTATGAGGCTGCATACCAGCGCTACCGGGCTGCCTATCCTGCAATTCGCGGCTTGATGAACTAACCGGCAAAGGGGAGGAGACATCTCCTCCCCGCAAGTCGGGCAACTCGAACCACGCTTTACCGGCTATAGTGAGGTACGTACCTCACGGTGGCGCATTTACCAGAACCAAGTTTCTACCAAGGAGGAAACCACCATGAGCACAGGCTTTTTCGGCGATATCACCAAGATCAAGTACGAAGGTCCTGACAGCACCAATCCGCTGGCATTCCGGCACTACAACCCGGATGAAATGGTCGGCGGCAAGCGGATGGAAGAGCATCTGCGGTTTGCCGTTGCCTATTGGCACACGTTCACATGGCCGGGCGGCGATCCCTTCGGCGGCCAGACATTCGAGCGTCCGTGGTTCGACGACAGCATGCAGGCGGCCAAGCTGAAGGCGGATGTAGCGTTCGAATTCTTCGATCTGCTCGGTTCGCCTTACTACTGCTTCCACGACGCGGATGTGCGTCCTGAAGGCGCAAATTTTGCGGAAAACACGAAGAACCTCAACGAGATCGTCGACTATTTCGAGAAGAAGCAGGCCGAGACCGGCGTGAAGCTTCTGTGGGGCACGGCGAACCTGTTTTCGCATCGCCGCTATATGTCCGGCGCTGCCACCAATCCCGATCCCGACGTGTTTGCCTTTTCGGCGGCGACCGTCAAAACCTGCCTCGACGCCACCAAGCGTCTCGGTGGTGCGAACTATGTCCTGTGGGGCGGTCGCGAGGGTTACGAGACGATCCTCAATACCGATTTCACCCGCGAACTCGACCAGATGGGCCGCTTCCTCAACCTCGTCGTCGAATACAAGTACAAGATCGGCTTTGAAGGTACGATCCTGATCGAGCCAAAGCCGCAGGAGCCGACCAAGCATCAGTACGACTACGACGTTTCCACCGTCTATGCCTTCCTGCAGAAGCACGGGCTGGACAAGGAAGTGAAGGTCAATATCGAGCAGGGCCATGCGGTTCTTGCCGGCCATTCCTTCGAGCATGAAATCGCCATGGCGAACACGTTCGGCATTTTCGGCTCGATCGATATGAACCGCAACGACTACCAGTCCGGCTGGGATACGGACCAGTTCCCGAACAACGTGCCGGAAATGGCGCTGGCCTATTATCACGTTCTCGCCGGTGGCGGGTTCAAGAACGGCGGCACCAACTTCGATTCCAAGCTGCGTCGCCAGTCGCTCGATCCGGCAGATCTGCTGATCGGTCATATCGGCGGTATGGATTGCTGCGCCCGTGGCCTGAAGGCAGCGGCGAAGATGATCGATGACGGTGCACTGAAGACGCCGCTCGATGCGCGCTACGAAAAGTGGGACAGCCCGGAGGCGCAAAAGATGCTGCGCGGCGAGTACAAGCTCGACGAAATCGCTGCCCGCGTCGAGAAGGAAGGGATCAATCCCGAGCCGAAGTCCGGACGTCAGGAATATCTCGAAAACGTGATAAACCGCTACGTCTGAGACAAGCAGCCTAGTCCCCTTGTGACAAAGGCGTGAACGGCCCCGGAATGGCGAGAAATCGCGCAACATTTCGGGGCTGGAAACGTTTGATCCCGTGCTTATGTTAAGGCTTGGCGAACGGGATCATCCTGCGACCCTTTCAAACGTGAGTTCTGCCGAGGCCTCGGTCGCGAAAGCGGTCGGCAAAGGCCTCCAACGACACGAAGGAGAATGACATGAAGTGGACTGCACCTAAGTTTGTCGAAGTAAGCTGCGGCATGGAAATCAACCGTTACGCACCTGCAGACGGCAGCGAGCCGGTTCTGTTTTAATCATGACGAGCACGGGACCCATGACCGGTCTCCGGTTTCTGGTGCTCGGCTCTGCAGCCGGCGGCGGATTACCGCAGTGGAACTGCAATTGTTCCAACTGCGCCGCCGCCCGCGATCCGTCTTCGGGGATCCTGCCGCAGACGCAGTCGTCTCTCGCGGTAAGTATTGACGGAGAGACCTGGGCGATCTTCAACGCCTCGCCGGATATTCGCCAGCAAATCCAGCAGACGCCGCATCTTCATCCGAAAGCCCTCCGCCACAGCCCGATCCAAAGCGTCGTCATCACCAATGCCGATGTGGATCATATCGGCGGTCTCCTGACGATCCGCGAGAAGCAGGCGTTTTCGCTGTTTTCGACGGCCGCGATCGGCTCGGTGCTCGATGCGAGCCCTGTCTTCCGGGTGCTCGATCCTGATTTCGTGGCGCGCAAGACGATCCGTCTTGACGAGGATTTTTCACCGCTCGACGGGCTAGAGGCACGCATATTCGCGGTGCCGGGCAAGGTTGCCTTGTTTCTCGAGGATGGCGAGCCTGAGCTTGGTCTCGAAGGCGAGCAGACAATCGGCGTCGAGTTCGTGGCAAACGGCAAGCGCGCCTACTATATTCCGGGCTGTGCGACGCTTCCGGACTGGCTTTGCGAGCGCATAAGCGGCGCCGACCTCGTGTTCTTCGATGGCACCGTGTTTACCGATGATGAGATGATCCGCGTCGGTACCGGCATCAAGACCGGCCAGCGCATGGGGCATATGCCGATCACTGGCGACGACACCGGCGGTGTCGGTAGCCTAGAAGCGCTGTCGAAGCTTGGCATAGGCCGCATGGTTTATGTCCATATCAACAATACGAACCCGATCTGGCGCCAAGGCCCGGAGCGGGACGCGGTCACAGACGCCGGCTTCGAAGTCGGCCATGACGGCATGGAGATCGAACTTGCCTGACGCCCTGAATGTTGCCCTGAACAGAACCGATTTTGAAGCCCGGCTGCGCGCCATCGGTGCTGCGCGCTATCACGACAAGCATCCGTTTCACGGCATGCTGCATGGTGGCGGATGCTCGATGACGCAGGTGCGCGCCTGGGTGATCAACCGGTTCTATTATCAGAGCCGTATTCCGCTGAAGGATGCCGCCTTTATGTCGCGCTGCGAGGATATCTCGATCCGGCGCGCGTGGCGCAAGCGTATCGAGGACCATGACGGCGGGCGGGAAGAGGGCGGCGGTATCCGGCGCTGGCTGAAGCTTGCCGAGGCGGTCGGGCTTGATCCGGATTACGTCGCGTCCAACCGCGGTGTTCTGCCGGGCACGCGGTTTGCCTGCGACGCCTATGTGCGTTTCGTGCGCGACATGCCGATGCTCGATGCGGTTGCCGCGTCGCTGACCGAGCTTTTCGCGCCGACGATCCACAAGAACCGCATCGCCGGACTGCTCGAGCACTACGCTTTCGCGAATGAAGACGCGCTCTCCTATTTCCGCAAGCGGCTGGACGAGGCGCCGGTCGATGTCGCGTTCGGGCTCAACTACGTGCTCGACCATGCCGACACGCTGGAAAAGCAGGATGCGGCTGCCGCTGCGCTGACCTTCAAGACGGATGTGCTTTGGGCGCAGCTCGATGCGTTGCAGAGCGCTTACGTATCGCCGGCACTTCTGCCGCCGGGTGGATGGGACGGCAAGGAGGGCGTGATCGGCGCTCTCGATCAGCCGGCTCTGAGAGAACCGGTCCGGGGAGCGGCGGAATGAGTGAGCCTTCCGCAGTCACCGTGACGGCGCAGACGATCGCGAAACTCGCCCGCGGTGTGCGGCTTCGGGAAGACCCGGTGCGCGGCCAGACGGTGCTGCTTGCGCCGGAACGGGCGCTGGCGCTTGACGAGATCGCTGTGATGATCGTCAACGCGCTCGACGGCGAGCGTGATCTCGATGCGATCGCGCAGGAGTTCTCCGTGAAATTCGAAGCGCCCAAGGAGCAGATCCTGGTCGACGTCATTGCTTTCGTCGACGAGTTTTCCAAGCGGCGCATGCTGGAGTTGAAGTCGTGAACGAGCATGTCAGCATTGCGCGGACAAGTGCCAAGACCACCGACAGAACGAGCGAATGGACCGACCGGGACGGCGTGACGGGTCGTATCCGCATTCCGGCACCGATCGCCATGCTCGCGGAGCTGACGCATCGCTGTCCGCTGGCCTGCCCCTATTGCTCCAATCCGCTGGAGTTGGAAGGCATCAGTACCGAGCTTTCCACGCAGGAATGGATCCGGGTGTTTCAGGAGGCAGCAGCGCTTGGCGTGCTGCATCTCCATCTCTCCGGCGGCGAACCGGCGTCGCGGCGCGATCTGGTGGAGCTGACGGCGGCTGCCGCCAAGGCCGGGCTTTATACCAACCTGATTACGTCGGGCATTGGCCTCAATGAGAAGCGCATCGCCGAGCTGTCCGCAGCAGGCCTCGACCATCTGCAGCTTTCGATCCAGGGCGCGACGCCTGTTCTGGCCGACAAGGTGGGTGGTTACAAAGGCGGTTATGATCGCAAGATCGCGGTGGCCGAGTGGACACATGCGGCCGGCATTCCGCTCACCGTCAACGCCGTTTGCCACAAGCAGAACATGGACGAGCTGGGCGCCATGCTGGATCTTGCCGTGGAACTCGGTGCGCGCCGTATAGAGATCGCCACCGTGCAGTTTCACGGCTGGGCCGAGAAGAACCGCAAGGCGCTGATGCCGACCAAGGAACAGGTGCTGCACGCCAACGCTTTCGTCGAGGAAGCGCGCAAGCGGCTGGAAGGCATCATCGTCATCGATTACGTGCCGGCCGATCACCATTCGACTTTTCCGAAGGCCTGCATGGGCGGCTGGGGACGCACGGGTCTCAATGTGACGCCATCGGGCAAGGTTCTGCCCTGCCATGCAGCCGAAAGCATTCCGTCGCTCAACTTCGAGACCGTGCGCAACATGTCGCTGACCGACATCTGGTATGACAGCCAGGCGTTCAACGCCTACAGGGGCGATAGCTGGATGCCGGATCTCTGCCGGTCCTGCGATCGCAAGGGCGTGGATTTTGGCGGTTGCCGTTGCCAGGCGATGGCGTTGGCCGGCGACGCCGCCACCACCGACCCGGTCTGCATCCTGTCGCCGATGCGCCATCTCCTGGTCGAGCAGGCAGAGATCGACAGCCGCGCCGAGCCGCCTGAATTCGTCTATCGCGGCCGCTAACGCCACTTCCGGTGGTGTCGCGAATGTGAACGAAGCTCATGAGCTGAAACTGCTTTACGTACCTCAAATTCTTCGATAGCCTGAAATTCAGGGAGGAATTTCAGTGCATCACACCACTTGCGAGGAGGCAGGTGTTGTGGGCGTGCCGCGTTGCGGCTGCTTCACGACGCTTCTGATTTTGAGGCCGGTGCATGGTTGATGCGCCCGGGCAAACGGCTGCGCCTCTGCTCGATGCGCGCGGCCTTTCAAAGACGTTCGGCATTGTCGAAGTCCTCAAGGATATCGCGCTCACTGTTCGTGCCGGAGAGGTCCACGCGATCATCGGCGAAAACGGCGCCGGCAAATCCACCTTGATGAAGATCCTTGCCGGCAACCATCAGCCGACAAGCGGCGAACTTGCGATCGACGGGCAGGTCGTCAGCTTTTCGGGGCCGGTCGATGCGGAAAAGCATGGCATCGTGCTGGTGCATCAGGAAATCCTTCTCGCACCGGATCTGACGGTGGCGCAGAACATCTATCTCGGTCGCGAGGTTCGAAAGGGCATCGCGCTTGATGACCGGGCGATGAATGCGGGCGCAGCAGACGCGATCCGCGATCTGGGTGCCGATATCGATCCCGAGACCATCGTCTCAAGACTTTCGATCGCGCAGCGCCAGCTGGTGCAGATCGCGCGGGTCCTGCTGGTGCCGCATCGCATCGTCATCTTCGACGAACCGACGGCTTCGCTGACGCCGCACGAAACCGAAGCGCTGTTGAAGGTCATCACCGATATCCGCGCCAAGGGCGTCGGCGTGCTCTACATCTCGCACCGGCTGCCGGAGGTAAAGGAGATCGCCGACCGCGTGACGGTGCTGCGCGACGGGCGGCTGGTCGCTTCGCACCCGACAAGCGAGCTGGAACCGGCCGACATGGCGCGGCTGATGGTGGGTCGCGACGTGGCAAAGCTCTATCCGGACCGGCAGGCGGCCATCGCGCCCGAAACGGTGCTCGAGGTTCAAGGTTTCGACGTGCCGGGCTATGCGCGCGATGCCGGGTTTACCCTGCACAAGGGTGAGATCCTCGGTTTTGCCGGGCTGATCGGCGCCGGTCGCACGGAGCTCATGGAAGGGCTGGTCGGACTTCGACCGGCCAAGGGCAAGGTGACGCTGCGGGGGCGGCCGGTTCAGTTTACCGACGTGCATTCGAGCCTCAAGGCGGGCGTCGCCTATCTTTCCGAAGACCGCAAGGGCAAGGGCCTGCTTCTCACCAAGGACCTCACCGTCAATCTGACGCTCGCCTCGCTTGGCAAGTTCATCCGCGGCCTGCAGATCGATCGCAAGCGGGAAGCACAGGCGCTCGACAAGGCGATCGAGGATTTCGACATCCGGACCGGCACGAAGACGATCCTTGCGGGCCAGCTTTCCGGCGGCAACCAGCAGAAGCTGCTGCTTGCCAAGATGATGCTGCTCGATCCGCAGGTCGTCATCATCGACGAGCCGACGCGCGGCATCGATATCGGCAACAAGGAACAGATCTACAAATTCATCGCCTCTCTGGCTGCGGAAGGGCGCTCGATCATCGTCGTCTCTTCCGAAATGCCGGAGCTGATCGGCATCTGCGACCGCATTCTGGTGATGCGCGGCGGCCGCATCGTCGGCGAAGTTCAGGGAGACCACATGACGGAAAACGAGATCGTCCAGCTTGCAACCGGGGTCAATGTCGGCCGTGATGCGGGGGAGGCGGCATGAGTGCGGTCGTAACTGAGACGAAGGCGCCGAAGACTTCGCGCGACTGGGACATGGCGGCCATCGCGCCGTTTGTGGCGCTGGCCCTGCTTCTGGTGCTCGGCTATTTCGCCAACCCGAATTTCGTGTCGCTTGCCAACCTCACCAATGTCATCACCCGCAGCGCCTTTATCGCGGTGATCGCGCTTGGGGCGACCTATGTGATTTCGGCCGGGGGACTGGATCTCTCGGTCGGAGCGATGGTCGCCTTTGTCGCGAGCCTGATGATCCTGTTCATGAATTCCGGCGTGATTGCCGATCCGATGCTGATGCTGATGGCCGGCATGGCGGTGGCGCTGGTTCTGGGGGCTGCCTGCGGGCTGGCGAACGGGCTTATCACCACGCTCGGGCGGATCGAGCCGTTTATCGCGACGCTCGGCACGATGGGCATCTATCGCGGCCTGACGACCTGGCTTTCCCAGGGCGGCGCGATCACGCTCAAGGACCGGCAGCTGCAGCAGCTTTACCGGCCGGTCTATTTCGGCGACGTGTTCGGCGTGCCGATCCCGATCATCGTGATCTTCGTGACGGCGGCACTCGCGGCCTTCGTACTCTACCGCACCCGGTATGGCCGTCATGTGATCGCCGTCGGATCGAACGAGGAAGTGGCGCGCTATTCGGGCATCTCCGTGAACAAGGTGCGCACCATCGCCTATGTAGTGCAGGGCCTCTGCGTTGCCGTTGCAGTCATGATCTACGTGCCGCGTCTGGGATCGACGTCCGCGACGACAGGCATCCTGTGGGAGCTGCAGGCGATCACCGCGGTCGTCGTCGGCGGGACGGCACTTCGGGGCGGGGTGGGTCGCATCTGGGGCACGATCTGCGGCGCTTTCATTCTGGAAATCGTCGGCAACATCATGATCCTGTCGAACTTCGTGTCGGAATATCTGATCGGGGCGATCCAGGGCGCGATCATTATCATTGCCATGCTGGTTCAGAGGTCGCTGATGCGAAAGTAAGAGGTTACGGGATCCCCTCCGGCCTGCCGGCCATCCCTCCACAAGGGGGGAGAAGACTTGCCGCAATCGCCTGCCTCGATCGAGTGTTGGCGATAGCTGCCGGGTTAAGCCCGCCCCCTTGTGGGCAGGGCGGGGAGGGGTTTCGGGTCGCTGAGACCAATGGTTTGGCCGGGCCTCTGGGGCGGGTTCGGTTTCGGGAGGATGACCCCTTAAACTCTGGGAGAGAGAACATGCATAGAAGAACATTCGGTCTCGGCGTTGCAGGACTTGCAGCGTCGGTTGCGGCGGCACCAAGTCTCGCGCTTGCACAGGAAGCGAAGAAGGTGACGATCGGCGTGTCCATTCCGGCGGCCGACCACGGCTGGACGGCCGGCGTGGTGTTTCATGCCGAACGCGTCGCGAAACTGCTGATGGCGGAGCACAAGGGGCTCAATGTCATCGTGAAGACCTCGGCGGATCCGGCGAGCCAGGCAAACGCGGTGCAGGATCTGGCGGTGCAGGGCATCGATGCGCTCGTCATCCTGCCGAGCGATCCGGATCAGCTCGTCACCGCGATCCAGCAGGTGAAGGACGACGGCAAGTTCGTGGCGCTGGTTGACCGTGCACCATCGGTCAACGACAACACGATCCGCAATCTCTACGTGGCCGGCAACAACCCGGCGCTTGGCGAAGTGGCTGGAAAGTACATCGCCGAGAAGACGCCGGAAGCGCAGGTCGTCGTGATCCGCGGCCTGCCGATTCCGATCGACCAGCAGCGCCAGGACGGTTTCGACAAGGGGATTGCCGGTTCCAAGGTGAAGGTGCTGGAGCGCCAGTATGGCAACTGGAGCCGCGACGACGCCTTCAAGGTGATGCAGGACTTCCTGACCAAGCATCAGAAGATCGATGTGGTCTGGTGCCAGGACGACGACATGGCCGTTGGCGTGCTGGAGGCGATCGAGCAGGCGAAGCGCACCGACATTCAGTATGTCGTTGGTGGTGCCGGCTCCAAGGACATGATCAAGCGCGTCATGGACGGCGACAAGATGATGCCGGTCGACGTGCTCTATCCGCCGGCGATGGTGGCAACGGCCATGCAGCTGACGGCTGCCAACTTCTACGATCAGGTCCCGGTCAGCGGCAACTATATCCTCGACGCCACGCTGGTGACGAAGGAGAATGCGCAGAACTTCTACTTCGCCGACTCGCCGTTCTGAGATCGACAAGGCGAGAGGGGGCGTTTGTCGCAAGACGCCCTCTTTCCTCGCGTCATCCCTGTGCTCGTGCCAGGGATTTAAGCCAGCCCAAGTCGCTGGGCTGAAGAAAGTTTCTCTGACCCGACGGACATCGGGTCACTGGATTCCTGTGACAAGCACAGGAATGCCGGAGAGTTTGCGGAACGCACCGAGCCCGACATCGAGGGCGGCATATCGGAAAGGAAACACCATGAAGACGATCAAGGGTCCGGGCATTTTTCTCGGTCAGTTTGCCGGAGACAAGGCGCCGTTCGACAGCTGGGACGGCATCACCAAATGGGCGGCCGACAAGGGTTATCTCGGTGTGCAGGTGCCGACCTGGGCTGGCCAGCTGATCGACCTCAGACAAGCTGCCTCGTCGAAGGATTACTGCGACGAGTTCGCCGGTGTCGCCCGCCAGAACGGTGTCGAAGTGACCGAATTGTCCACCCATCTTCAGGGGCAGCTGGTCGCCGTGCATCCGGCCTATGATGACGCCTTCGACGGCTTCGCTGCGCCGGAAGTGCGCGGCAATCCGAAGGCACGTCAGGAATGGGCGGTCGAGCAGGTGAAGATGGCGATCACAGCCTCGAAGCATCTCGGCATCACGGCGCATGCCACCTTTTCCGGCGCGCTCGCCTGGCCCTACATCTATCCGTGGCCGCAGCGCCCGGCCGGTCTGGTCGAGACCGCCTTTGACGAGCTTGCCCGCCGCTGGACGCCGATCCTCGATCATGCGGACGAAAACGGCGTCGACGTGTGTTACGAGATCCATCCCGGTGAGGACCTGCATGACGGCGTCACGTTCGAGATGTTCCTGGAGCGGGTGAAGAACCATCCGCGCGCCAACATGCTCTACGATCCGTCGCATTACGTGCTGCAATGCCTGGATTATCTCGACAACATCGACATCTACAAAGACCGGATCAAGATGTTCCACGTCAAGGACGCGGAGTTCAATCCGACCGGGCGGCAGGGCGTCTATGGCGGCTTCCAGAGCTGGGTGAACCGGGCCGGACGGTTCCGTTCGCCGGGCGATGGTCAGGTGGATTTCGGGGCGATCTTTTCCAAGATGGCGGCCAACGATTTCGACGGCTGGGCCGTGGTCGAATGGGAATGCGCCCTGAAGCATCCCGAAGACGGAGCCCGCGAAGGCGCGGAATTCGTCAAGCACCACATCATCCGCGTGACGGAACATGCATTCGACGACTTTGCCGCCGGCGGCACGGACGAGGCGGCCAACAGGCGGATGCTGGGGCTTTCATAGAAACCCCTCCCCACAAGGGGAGGGCTTAACCTGCCGCACCCTTCGGTCATGACCCGAGACGGTGCGGAGGGGTCTCTCCCCCTTGTGGGGGAGATGGCCGGCAGGCCAGAGGGGGACTTTCCCCGCAATGAATTTCCAAGGAGACATCATCGTGACCATCGAAGCCAAGGACGAACAGACACGCGCACCCCGTATCCGGCTCGGCATGGTCGGCGGCGGATCAGGTGCCTTTATCGGCGCGGTGCACCGGATGGCGGCGCGGCTGGATGACCGGTTCGAACTCGTCGCGGGCGCTCTCTCCTCGACGGCGGAAAAATCGGCGGCATCGGGGCGGGAACTCGGGCTTGATACGGAGCGAACCTACGGCTCCTATGAGGAGATGGCGAGCCGCGAGGCGGAGCGCGAAGACGGCATCGAGGCGGTGTCGATCGTCACGCCGAACCATGTTCATTTCGATGCCGCCAAGGCGTTTCTCAAGCGCGGCATCCACGTCATCTGCGACAAGCCGCTGACCTCCAACCTTGCCGACGCGAAGGCGCTGAAGCAGGTAGCCGACGAGAGCGGCGCACTGTTCATCCTCACCCACAACTACACCGGCTATCCGATGGTGCGCCAGGCCCGCGAGATGGTCGAGAGTGGCGTGCTCGGCGATATCCGTATCGTCCAGGCGGAATATCCGCAGGACTGGCTGACCGAGGCGGTCGAACAGACCGGCGCCAAGCAGGCGGTGTGGCGTACCGATCCGGCCCAATCGGGTGCCGGCGGCTCGACCGGCGATATCGGCACGCATGCCTATAACCTTGCCTGCTTCATCACCGGCTTGAAGCTCGATAGCCTTGCCGCGGATCTAGACAGTTTCGTCGAGGGCCGCCGGCTCGACGACAATGCGCATGTGATGCTGCGGTTTGCGGCGAGACACGACGAGAAGCCGGCCAAGGGCATGCTCTGGTGCAGCCAGGTGGCGCCGGGCCACGAGAACGGCCTGAAGATCCGCGTCTACGGCACCAAGGGCGGCATCGAATGGGTGCAGGCCGATCCGAACTACCTGTGGTTCACGCCGTTCGGGCAAGAAAAGCGGCTGATCACCCGCAATGGCGCCGGTTCCGGCGCCGCTGCTGCGCGTGTCTCCCGCATTCCATCGGGTCATCCGGAAGGTTATCTCGAAGCCTTTGCAACGATCTACACGGAAGCGGCACTGGCAATCCACGCCCACCGGACGGGAGCGAAACTGGACGAGGCGGTGATCTATCCGACCGTCGATGACGGCGTGAAGGGTGTGGCCTTTGTCGAGGCCTGTGTGGAGTCGTCTCGGAACAATGGTGCTTGGGTGAAGGTGTAAAGACTTGGTGGGCGGCGTCTGCCCCTCACCCTAACCCTCTCCCCGTAGACGGGGAGAGGGGACGTGGCTCGATCGGGGCAAGGCGCGTGCGGCAAAGGACCTTCTCCCCAACTGCGGAGAGAAGGGTCCGCAGGACGCAGCCGGATGAGGGGCCTGGGGAAGAGGTGGCGGCACCCGGATAGGCGTTGGAACCCTCGCCGCGGCCGGATCTACCTCCAGTGTCAGGAGCCCAATATTGACATTTCCATTCAATCTGTACAGATATATGTACATTCTGAGAGGAGAGCATTGTGGCCCACGTTCGTTTGACCGAGTTTAGGCAGAACATTGCGACCCACTTCGACAACGTGATCGCCTCTCGCGCTCCTTTGCTGGTCACGCGTCAGGGGTCAGAGGCGTTGGTTCTGATTGCTGAGGGCGAATACGAGAGCATGCAGGAAACTCTGCACCTTCTTTCCACTCCAGCGAATTCTGATCGGCTGCGCGAGAGTATTGCGCAGCTTCGCGGAGAAGAGCTGATCGAAAAAGACCCGACTCTCTGACATGAACCTTCTCTGGACGGGAAACGCCTGGGAAGAGTACCAATACTGGCAAAGCGTCGATCAATCGATGGTCGAGAAAATCAACGAGCTGATCAGGGATACGAAGAGATCGCCCTTCAAGGGGCTTGGAAAACCGGAACCGCTGAAGGGCAGTCTCTCCGGGTTTTGGTCGAGGCGCATTCTTGGGGAGCATCGACTGGTGTATTGTGTGTCGGGTAAAGGAAGCACCCAGCAACTTCAAATCATCCAGTGCCGTTTTCACTATGAGAGATAGTATAGAGCGTACTTAAGACGATAATCGCGAACGAGCTCGTCGCGCTGAACGGGTTTTCGCGCTCCAAAACCTGTACAACGGGCGGGCATTTGGGTACACGTCGCTGCTATGACGGCCGGGGTCATTGTCTCGGTCGCACCTCCATATGGCGGCATCCTGATGACTGATCCACAGACCCTCGCAGCCCGTTTCCCAGGCGATTTCACCTTTGGCGTTGCGACCGCCGCCTACCAGATCGAGGGATCGACCAAGGCGGATGGCAGGAAGCCTTCCATCTGGGATGCGTTTTCCAACATGCCGGGGCGGGTGCATAATGGCGATAATGGCGATATTGCCTGCGATCACTACAATCGCTGGGAAGCGGATCTCGATCTGATCGCGGAGATGGGTGTTTCCGCCTACCGGTTCTCGCTGGCCTGGCCGCGGATCATTCCTGAGGGCACTGGCCGGATCAACGAGCAGGGGCTCGATTTCTACGACAAGCTGATCGACGGATTGAAGGCGCGCGGCATCAAGGCCTTCGCGACGCTCTATCACTGGGACCTGCCGCTGGCGCTGATGGGCGACGGCGGCTGGGCCGCGCGATCGACGGCTTACGCGTTCCAGCGCTATGCCAAGGTGGTGATGGCGCGTCTCGGGGACCGGCTGGATTCGGTTGCGACATTCAACGAACCGTGGTGCTCGGTGTGGCTGAGCCACCTCTACGGCGAGCATGCGCCGGGCGAGCGCAACATGGAGGCGGCCCTTGCCGCCATGCACCACACCAATCTCGCGCATGGACTGGCGGTCGAAGCGATCCGGCATGTGACGCCGAATGTGCCTGTTGGTCTCGTCCTCAACGCACATTCCGTCATTGCGGGTTCCGATAGCGCCGAAGATAGCGCTGCTGCCGAGCGTGCCTTCGACTTCCACAACGGCGCCTTTTTCGGCCCGGTGTTCAAGGGCGAATATCCGGCGTCGCTGATGTCGGCGCTTGGCGATCGGATGCCGAAAGTGGAAGACGGCGATCTTGCCGTCATCAACCAGAAACTCGACTGGTGGGGCCTCAATTATTACACGCCGATGCGCGTTCTTGCCGATACCGCTGAGGGTGCGGAATTCCCGGCAACGCAGCCTGCGCCCTTCGTCGAAACGGCGGTGACCGATATCGGCTGGGAGATCTATGCGCCCGCCATGAAATTGCTGGTCGAGGATCTCTACCGTCGCTACGACCTGCCGGAATGCTACGTCACGGAAAACGGTGCCTGCGACAATACCGATCTTGGCGCCGACGGCACAATCGATGACACGATGCGGCTTGACTACTATGTCGAACATCTCGGCGTCGTCGCGGATCTCGCCCGCGACGGTTATCCGATGAAGGGCTATTTCGCGTGGAGCCTGATGGACAATTTCGAGTGGGCCAAGGGCTATCAGATGCGGTTCGGCCTCGTCCATGTCGACTATCAGACGCAGGTTCGCACGATCAAGCAGAGCGGCAAATGGTATCGGGATCTGGCTGCAGAGTTCCCCAAGGGTAACCACGCACCGGCTTAATTTTGCGCTGCGTAGAAGATTTTTTCTCGTTTTCGCCGAATTTGAAATCTCATCCCTGTAAAATGTGGCGCAGGCGGGGCATTGATGCGCCATCAATAACGAGGCCTCCCGGCTTCATTGAAAGCCGATCGAATGCTCCGCAAAGTCACCTGTCATCGAATGTGCCGCTTGGCTGCATGAATTGAGACGGCGACCCTTGTCGCCGGGATGACCTGACTGAACGTGTGAGCTTATCATGACACTTGTTACTGCCGTGGCCGATGCCGCTTCGCCTGACGTGGCGAATGCTGCGCCCATGGTGTCGTTCGAAAAGGTGGTGAAGCGGTTCGGCGGTGCGTCCGGGCAGCCCGAATTTACCGCGCTCGACGGTATCGATTTTTCGGTCGCCCGCGGCTCCATCGCCGGTATCATCGGCCGATCCGGGGCCGGAAAGTCGACGCTGATCCGGCTGGTCAACGGGCTTGAAAAGGCGACGTCCGGCACGGTCGTGGTCGATGGCGTCGAAGTGGGCGGGCTTAGCGAAGACGGACTGCGTTCGCTGCGCCGTCAGGTCGGCATGATTTTCCAGCATTTCAATCTGCTATCCTCGCGAACCGCGTTCGACAATGTGGCGCTGCCGCTCGAGATTGCCGGTGTGGACAAGGCGGCGATCAAGGCCAAGGTCGGGCCTCTGCTCGATCTCGTCGGTCTCGGCGACAAGGCCGGGCGTTACCCGTCCGAGCTGTCGGGTGGGCAAAAGCAGCGCGTCGGCATTGCCCGCGCGCTGGCGACCGATCCGAAACTGCTGCTCTCAGACGAAGCCACCTCGGCGCTCGATCCGGAGACCACGCATTCGATCCTTGATCTTCTGAAGCGCATCAACGCCGAACTCGGGCTGACGGTGCTTCTGATCACGCACGAAATGGAAGTGGTGAAAACGGTCGCCAGCCATGTGGCGGTGATCGATGCGGGTCGCATCGTCGAGGCCGGGCGCACGTTCGAGGTTTACGCCGACCCCAGGCACGAGACGACGCGCACGCTGCTTGCCTCTTCGCTCAACCTGCCGGAATGGCTGCGCAACGGCATCAAACGGCAACCATCGGCGGGGGACCGGGCGCTGGTGCGGCTGGTGTTCTTCGGCGATACGGCCTTCAAGCCTTTGACGGGACGTCTGGTTGCCGAACTGGGCGCCGACGTCAACATTCTGGCGGGTGCGATCGAGGAGATCGCGGGCGAGCCGTTCGGATCGCTGGTCGTTTCCTATTCCGCTGACCCGGCCGTGATGGCGCGGGCGCAACAATTCTATGTCGAGACCGGCCTGAAGACGGAGGTGCTCGGCTATGTCGCTTGAGATGCTCATCAACCTTCTCACCAAGGCGCTGACCCAGACGCTGCAGATGGTGGCGATCGCCGGCCTGATCGGCTCGGCCATCGGGCTGCCGATCGGCATCTTTCTCGCCACCAGCGGCCGTGGCGAGCTGTTTCCGGCGCCGACCGCCAACCGCGTCATCGGCCTCATCGTCAATGCCGCGCGCTCGACGCCGTTCATTATTCTGGTCGTTGCGATCATACCGTTTACCCGGTTGATCACGGGAACCTCGATCGGCACCAATGCGGCTATCGTGCCTTTGACGATCGCCACCATTCCGTTCTTTGCGCGGCTCGTGGAGGCGGCGATCCGCGAGATCGACAGCGGTCTCATCGAGGCGGCCCGCGCCATGGGGGCTTCGCCGATGCAGATCGTCTTCAAGGTGCTGCTCGCGGAAGCCCGGCCCGGCCTGATCTTAGCACTCACCATGACCATGGTCAGCCTGATCGGCTATTCGGCGATGGTCGGTGCGGTCGGCGGCGGTGGTCTCGGCGATCTCGGGATCCGCTACGGTTACCAGCGCTTCATGCCGGAAGTCATGCTTGCCGTCGTCGTGGTGCTGATCGTTCTCGTTCAGCTGGTCCAGAGCGCCGGCGACAGTCTCGCCCGCCGTTTCGACAGGCGCAACCGCAAGACCTGATCAAGAACAAGCCATTCATTCTTTAAAATCCAAGGAGACAGACATGAAGAACATCATTCTCGCGGCCGCCTTCAGCGCCATCACTGCCGCATCGGCTTTTGCCGAAGACATCAAGATCGGCGTGACGCCCGGTCCGCACGCGCAGATCATGGAAAAGGTCAAGGAAATCGCAGCCCCCAAGGGCCTCAACATCGATATCCTCGAATTCTCCGACTATGTCGTCCCGAACCAGGCGCTGGCTGATGGCGAGCTTCAGGCCAATTCCTTCCAGCACAAGCCGTATCTCGACAATCAGGTGACCGACCGCAAGTTCGACCTGATCGCCGTCGGCACAACCGTCAACTTCCCGATGGGTGTCTATTCCAAGAAGGTGAAGAGCCTCGACGAACTGAAGGAAGGTGCTACGGTTTCGATCCCCAACGACCCGACCAATGGCGGTCGCGCGCTGCTGATCCTGGCCGACAAGGGTCTCATCAAGCTCAATGCCGAAAAGGGCCTCAAGGTAACGCCGGCCGACGTCACCGAAAACCCGAAGAAGATCGAATTTGCCGAGCTCGACGCAGCTCAGCTTCCGCGTTCGCTCGATGACGTCGATGCGGCCGTGATCAACACCAACTTCGCGGTCGAGGGTGGTCTCAACCCGGCCAAGGACACGATCGCCAAGGAAGGCGAAAAGGCACCTTACATCAACATCATCGCGATCAACGCGAAGGACAAGGATGCCGCCTGGGTGAAGACGCTGGTCGACAGCTATCACAGCCCTGAGGTGAAGCAGTTCGTGCTCGACACGTTCAAGGGCGTCGTCATTCCGTCCTGGTAACACGTCGAAAGACGGTAGGATCTCAGAGTGAAGTGATCTAATCGAGGCCGGTCTCCGCGGAGACCGGCTTTTCTTATTGAAGTTAACGATATCTGAAGAGATCGCCGTCCAATGTGGCCCCCTTAATGAAGGGGCGGGCTATTGTTGTTCATGCCGTCACATTTCCGGCGTTCCGTTCCGGCCGGCCGTCGGTCTGTCGTGGCGATGCAACTTGTCCTGTTCGCAGTCGTCGTCACGCTCGTGACCGTCTTCATTCTGACGGCCGTCGGCCGCATTGCAGATTATGCCAACCGGTATGACGACAGCCGCTCGATGCAGACCACCGAAGGCGCGCTGCAGACCTTCCGAACCCAGCTTCAGGCCACCCTCAACGATTATTCGGCATGGGATGATGCTGCCGAGTTCGTCTATGCCCAGGACGGCCAGGATTGGGTTGTCAGCAATTACGGCGATATGACGTCCAACAGCGGCCTGTTCGATATCGCGATCGTGATGGACACCGAGCGCAACGTGCTGATGTCCTATCAGGAGGGACGTCCGGCAGAATGGAACCCGCGCGAGTATTTCGATACGTCGCTCTGGACCTTGTTCGATCGGGTCCTGTCCACGGGTCGCGACGGTCTGCCGGAAGCCACGGGCTTTGTTCAGACACGCGACGGCGTTGCGGCTGTCGGCGTCGCCCTGGTGCGCGAAAAATCCGGCGCGCTCGACAAGCCGCTCTCGGAGAGACGGTTTCTCGTCTTTGCCCGCCAGCTGGACGAAAAAAAGGTGGCGGAACTTGCAAGGACCTATGTTGTCGAGGGTTTGCGGTTCATCGACAAGACAGATCAGACCAGCAACAGCGTCGAACTTCGCAACCTGCACGGCAAGCTTTTGGTCAAGCTTTCGTGGCAGCCGCGGCGTCCGGGCGACCTCGGCTTCTCCCAGGTGCAGCCTCTGGTCTACGGCGCGCTTGCCATGGTCGGGCTGTTTTTCCTGCTGCTCGTGGTCAGTGGCAGCATCACCCTAAATCAGCTCAAGCGCGACGAAGCCGATGCGAGACGGCTCGCGATGTGCGACCGGTTGAGCGGGCTTTTGAACCGGTCAGGTTTCTTTACCGCTCTCGACGCCCTTGTTCTCGAAAGCCGGGCGCAGGGCGCGCATGTTTTGCTTCTCTATCTGGATCTCGATGGCTTCAAGGAAGTCAACGATGCCTATGGTCACGGGACCGGCGACAAGCTGATCCGCGGCGTGGCGGCCGGGTTGAAGACGCTTGTTGGCAGCGAGGCGATCCTGGCGCGCGTCGGCGGCGACGAATTCGCCATCGCTCTGCCGGTGATGGGGGCATCTCCGGTGGCACCTGTTCTCTGCGACCGCATTCTCGGCTTCTTCGGCGAGCCCTTCGTCATCGGCGAGCGCGTGGCTGTGATCGGAACCAGTATCGGTGTCGCCATCTCGCCGCGCGGCAACGTGCCGGGAGAGGAGCTTGTCCGTCGGGCCGACATGGCGATGTACCGTGCCAAGGAAACCGGCCGCGGTCGCTATGAGAATTACCGGCCGGAAATGGATGCCGAGCGCGAGGAGCGCAACCGGCTGGAAGTGGACCTGCGGATCGCCATCGAGCGGCGCGAAATCAACATCGTCTACCAGCCCGTGGTGGATGCAACGAACTGGCGGCTGATCGGCGTCGAGGCGCTCGCCCGCTGGACCCGCAAGGGTTACGGACCGGTGCCGCCGGATGTGTTCATTCCGATTGCGGAATCAAGCGGACTGATCGACCAGCTGGGTCTGTTCGTCATGCACCGGGCCTGCGAGCGCATCGCCGACTGGCCCGGCATCAAGCTTGCCGTCAATATCTCGCCCGGCCAGTTCCGTGATCCCGAATTTTCGCAGCATGTGGCCTCGATGTTCCGCAAGACCGGAACCGATCCGTCGCGCATCACGCTGGAAATGACCGAGGGGTATTTCATTCAGAACCCAGACCGCGCTCGCGCAGCGATTGCCAGGCTGAAAAAGCTCGGTGTCGAGATCGCTCTCGACGATTTCGGCGCTGGTTTTTCGAGCGTCGGATATCTGCGGCAGTTCGGTTTCGACCGGATGAAGATCGATCGCTCGCTGGTGCATGCGATGTCCGAGGGTGACCACGCGGTTCAGACGTTGCAGGCGACCGTGGCGCTTGCCCGTTCGCTTGGCATGCCGGTGACGGCGGAAGGCGTCGAGAGCGAGGACCAGGCGTTGAAGTTGCGGATGACGGGCTGTGATGAATTGCAGGGCTATTTCTTCGGTCGGCCGATGGAAGCCCATGAGATCGACGTCATCTACCGCACCGACCGGGGACGGGACGGAAAGCGGATTGCCTGAAAACGTCTCAGGCTAGAGATGCCGCGGCACCTTTGTCTTCAGGATCGCAACCAGGCCCGCATCCATGAACCCGTAGTCGTCGGGGATATCGAGACAGATCAGCCGCTTGCTTTTGAGCTGCGAGCGATATTTCTGCTGGATCTTTGCCCGGTGGGTCCGTTCCATGACGAACAGGATGTCGGCCCATTCGATCAATTCGGCTGAGAGAGGGTTTTCGGCATCATTGTTGGTGCCGGCGGACGACACCTCGAAGCCGGGCCACTCAGCGAAAACCTGCTCCGCCGTCGGGCTCCGCAGCTTGTTCTGGCTGCAGACAAAAAGGATGTTTTTCAGGTTAGTCCATCCTTCTCGCGGACGCTTTAGCTGCCGATATGCTTGACGCCGCGCTGTTTGGCGAGGGCGATCTGCAACTGCCGCTGACGGTAGCGCAACCGGTCTTCCTCGGTGCGGCTGTCGTAGCAATGGGAACAGGAAACGCCTTCCTCATACTTGGGTGAGGTGATCTCTTC
Source organism: Neorhizobium sp. DAR64872/K0K18 (assembly GCF_050500175.1). NCBI lineage: Bacteria > Pseudomonadati > Pseudomonadota > Alphaproteobacteria > Hyphomicrobiales > Rhizobiaceae > Neorhizobium > Neorhizobium sp. DAR64872/K0K18. The sequence continues at coordinate 2,809,928 of NZ_CP191446.1, read as the reverse complement.
AGCGGTGATCGGGTTGCGGCAGGCGTGGCAGAGCTTGTGGTTGCCTTCCTTCAGGCCATGCTCAACGGAGACGCGCTCGTCGAACACGAAACAGGCGCCTTCCCAGAGGCTTTCTTCTTCCGGCACCTGCTCGAGATATTTCAGGATGCCGCCCTTCAGGTGGTAGACGTCCTCGAAACCCTGCTGCTTCATGAAGGCTGTCGCCTTTTCGCAGCGGATACCACCGGTGCAGTACATGGCGATCTTCGGCTTGTTGTGCAGGCCGGTATTGTTTTTCACCCAGTCCGGGAATTCGCGAAACGTCTTGGTGTTGGGATCGACTGCGCCCTTGAAGATGCCGATCGCCGTCTCGTAATCGTTGCGCGTATCGATGACGATGGTCTCGGGATCCGAGATCAGCGCGTTCCAGTCCTTGGCCTCGACGTAGGTGCCGACGATTCTGTTGGGATCGATATCCTCGACCCCCATCGTGACGATTTCCTTCTTGAGCTTTACCTTCATGCGCACGAAGGGCATTTTCGAGGCGCGGCTTTCCTTGTGCTCCAGGCCAGAAAATTCCGGCTGGGCGCGCAGAAACGTCAGAAGCTCGGCGATGTCAGTATCGGAACCCGCCACCGTACCGTTGATGCCTTCGCGCGCGATCAGCAGCGTGCCTTTGATGCCGCGCGCGTCGCAGAACGCCTGCAGCGGCGTCTGGAAATCCGCAAAACGTTCGAACCGCGCAAAGTGATAGAGCGCGGCAACGAGAAATGCGCCCGTGGCTTCGGGGCGGGGGAGAAGGTGGCTTTCGGTCATGCCGGTCCCATACAACCAGATGCGCTGTTGCGCAATGGATTGGGCGCTGTCGTCTTCACGACGCCGCGTGTTTCCAGAGGAGCGCGATCATCCTGCTTTCGGTGGCGGCACTATCGGAAAACACCGATTGGGCGATCGGCAGTGCTTCCTTCCGGAGCGCCTGCTGGCGGGCGATGATGGCGGCGAGTAGCCGCGCCAGCGTGTCGCTGTCGCCGAAAAGGTCGGGGCTTTCGTTGACGAGGCCCGAGAGAACGGAAAGATCGTGCTCGTGACCTAAAAGATCGACCAGTGATTTCGCCTCGGCCTGTTTGGCGCGCATCGCCGACGGCCAGATGTCGCGCAGGAGGGCAAGATGCATCCAGTAGGTCTGGCCGCTCTTGCGCAATTCGTGGAATGCCTCGGCATGGGCGTTGCCTTCGCATTCCTTGATCGCCGCCAGCGCCTGCAGGCGCTGTTTCTTCCAGACCTTGGCAAGCCGGTGGGCGGTCTTTTCCGGCTTGTCGTCCAGCGACAGGCCGTGCAGCGCGTCGATTGCCTCGTGACAGATGATCACCGCCGTCGCCATGCGGGCGGGCAGGTCTTCCTGGCTCTCGGCAATCTCGTCGCGGCGTTTGGAAAGCGCGTCGCGGGCGAATGCAAGGGCTGCCTGTTCTTCCGGCAGAGTAGATTGACCGGCGAGATAATCGACCGTTTCGACAAGTGCCGTTGCATCGCGCACGGCAGAGAGGCTGCGGGCCATGTCGCCGATACGCTTGTTTTCGCGGCTTCTGAACTCTTTGGCGTCCGGCTGGATCAGGCGGTACAGCGCCCGCACGCGCTTGAAACGCTTGCGCGCATCGTGGATCGCCGTGTGAGCCCCATCGGGCTTGTCGGCGAGATAGCGGACCGCCTTCGACAGCTGCTGCTCGGCAACCGCGACAAACTCGACGGTAAACGGCTTATCGGGTCGCAGGTGGTAGGCCATCGAGAAGCTCCCTGCTCAGATCCTGGTTGGCCATGACGGCATTGGAATAGCGGCGATCGCCGGTGACGTCGTCGCCGATCCAGTCCGGTATCGGCGGCTGATCGGTTTCGTTTTCAAGTTCCACTTCCGCGACGACGAGCCCCTTGTAGACGCCTGCGTAGACATCGACTTCCCAGGTATAGCCCTGATGCTCGACATTGAAGCGGGTCTTGTCGAGCACGATGCCGGTCGCGCCCTCAGCCATGTCCTTGGCATCGGCCAGCGGGATTTCGTATTCGAACTCCGAGCGCGAGAACATCTCCGAGCCGATCTTGATGGTCAGCTTGGCCTTCTCGTCATCCATGATACGGACGCGAACCGAGCGATCGTCGGCCACGGCGATATAGGCCTGAAGGAACCGCGAGGAGGATGCGATCTCGTGCCGCCAGGCATCGTTCTTGACCAGATACTTGCGCTCGATTTCCTGTCCCATAGGTCCCGTCTTGGTTGTTGAGATGTACCGTAGCGCAAAGATGCACAAGGGCAAGAGTATCGGCAAGAGCATGGTAAAGCGGTGCTTCGGCCGGGTCCTCAAGAGAAGCACGCAAGGGGCGATAGGTTGCGTCGATCGGGGGATTTGTCCTCGACAATGACGTGATCGACCGTTATTTCCGGGCAAGGGATTTCAATCGTTTTAGGGAGTGTTCTTCATGGCTGAACAGAATCCGGGCCAGAACCCAAGCAAGACTGAAAAGCTGCTGACCATCCTGAAATTGCAGCCCGTCGTTCCGGTGCTGATCGTTGACGATGCGAAGTCTGCTGTCGGGCTTGCGCGGGCGCTGGTCGCCGGCGGGCTTCGGGCAATCGAGATCACCATGCGCACGCCGGCAGCGCTCGACGCCGTGAAGGCGGTTGCAGCCGAAGTCGAAGGCGCCAATGTCGGTGCCGGCACGATCCTCAACGCGAAAGACTGGGAAGCCGCCGTGAAGGCGGGCTCCACCTTTATCGTGTCGCCGGGCGTTTCTCCGGGTGTTCTCGCGGCCGCCAAGGATTCGCCGGTTCCGCTTTTGCCGGGTGCAGCGACTGCCAGCGAAGTGATGACGCTCCGGGAAGCCGGTTACAACGTGATGAAGTTCTTTCCTGCCGAACAGGCCGGTGGCGCCGCCTATCTGAAGGCCCTGTCGTCGCCACTCGCAGGCACGCTGTTTTGCCCAACTGGCGGCATTTCGCTGAAGAATGCCAACGACTACCTGTCGCTCCCCAACGTCATCTGCGTCGGCGGCTCCTGGGTAGCCCCGAAGGAACTCGTCGCAGCCGGCGACTGGGCCGCCATCACCAAGCTCGCTTCCGAGGCATTCGCGCTCAGGGCTTAAATCCGTTTCTGACATTTTCGTTATCGGCGGCGCGGGAAAATTGTTTTCCTGGGCTGCCGTTCCTATCTCCGTGTTCGAATTCAACAGTAGGAGATACGGATGTTCGACGCAAAGAAGCTTCTTGACCAGTTCCTGGGCTCGCAGGTTCCCGGTCTTTCGGGAAGCGTGAAGGGCCGGGCTGGGCAGTTCGGCGATATGGCGAAGAACAATCCGCTGAAGTCTGCCGGCATTGCCGCAGCACTTCTCGGCACCAAGACCGGCCGCAAGATTGCCGGCAATGTGGTGACCGTGGGTGGCATCGCAGCCGTCGCGGGTCTCGGTTATCTCGCCTACAAGAATTACAAGTCCGGCCAGTCGCCGCAGGCCGCGATTCAGCCGACGCCGTCTGCTGCAGAGCCTATCGCGCTGCCGCCGCCGGACAGCCCGTTTTCGCTGCAGTCGCCTGAGCTGACCAACGATTTCGCCCTGACCCTGGTGCGCGCCATGATCGCCGCCGCTAAGGCAGACGGTCATATCGATGCGGCCGAGCGGGCCAATATCATGAACAAGGTGCATGAGGTCGATCTCGGCGACGAGGCGGAAGCCTTCATCCGCGACGAGCTTGCCAACCCCGTCGATATCGACGATCTGGTCGCCGCTGCCCGCACCGAGGAGCAGAAGGTGGAGCTTTACACCGCGACCCGCATGACCATCGATCCCGATACACGGGCCGAGCGCGGTTACCTCGATCTTCTCGCGGGACGCCTGGGTCTGCCCGATGCTCTGCTCGAGCATATCGATGCGACGGTCACCGCGGCAAAAGTGCCCGCTTAAAGGGCGAGAACATGGGTAACGATCTCGGTTACATCTACCGCGATTACATCCATTGCCTGAACCGGCAGGACTGGGAGCGGCTCGGGGACTTTGTGGATGACGGTGTCATCCATAATGACCGGCCGCTCGGGCTGTCCGGCTACCGCGACATGCTCGTCGGAAATTTCAGCGATATTCCCGACCTTCGCTTCAGCATTGATCTGCTGGTCGTCGATCCGCCGCATGTGGTCAGCCGGTTGCTGTTCGAGTGTTCGCCTCGGGCCGAGTTTCTGGGGCTTCCGGTCAACGGGCGCCGGGTGTCGTTTAGTGAAAACGTCTTTTACGGGTTCCGCGACGGCAAGATCGTGCAGGTCTGGTCGATTGTCGACAAGGCCGCCATCGAGGCGCAGCTGTAAGCTCCATCGATCGCTTCCGCCGGTTGCCTTTCGACAGGTGCTGGCCTAAGCCTTGATGCCTCATCTGCAGCGGTTGCGACGCAGCCGCTGCCATCTTGCTGGACCTGCCCGAATGCGCGATCTTTCCAATTACAAAGTTGCCGCTCCCAGCCCCGTCACCCTGACCGGACGGTTCGTGACGCTCGAGCCCTATGACCGTGAAAAGCATCTGGCTGATCTCTGGGAGGCGCTGGGCGGTGCCGAGGGGATCAACGAGCTGATCCGCTATTTTCCGAACGATCATTATTCGACCGCCGAAGAGTTCGGCGCGTGGCTGGACAATGTGAATGCGAACCTCGGCTTCGTGACGCTGGTCGTGCGCGAAAACGCCTCAGGCGCCGTTGTCGGCATGGCGAGTTATATGCGGCCGGACCCGAAGAACGGCGTGATCGAGGTGGGTTCTGTGGCACATGGCGTTGCGATGAAGCGGTCGCCGATGTCGACGGAGCTGCATTACCTGATGGCACGCCACGTGTTCGATACGCTCGATTATCGTCGCTACGAATGGAAATGCCACAACGAGAACGAGCCCTCCAAGGTGACGGCGCTGCGTTACGGCTTTACCTTCGAAGGCGTGTTTCGCCAGCACATCATTTCGCGCGGTGCCAACCGCGATACGGCCTGGTTCTCAATGATCGACAGCGAGTGGCCGGTGATCAAGGCCGGGTTCGAGGCCTGGCTCTCGCCCGATAATTTCGATGAAGACGGCCGGCAGAAAAAGCGGCTGGAAGATCTCAGGGCCGAATTTGCCGGCGGGAAAACCACATGACGCCAGAAGCGAAATCACAGGCGATCGCGGCTGCCGCCATTCTCTTCGGCGCGGCGGTGGTCATCTATCTCATGCCGACCATCGTGTTGTGGATCGGCAATTACTCGCCGCTGCTGGCGTTTTTCGTCGGCGCGCTGCTGGTTCTCGGCTTCTTCCTGATCTTCTGGCTGCGAGCAAGGTATCAGCGGCGGAAGTAATTGCAGGGTATGGTCGGGCGCAAGCGTGAAGACGTTCTCATCCCTGTGCCTGTCACAGGGATGAGTGTGGAAAGCTAGCCGCTCGCCCTTAAGCCGCTTTGGCGCCGATCGCTTCCAGCTCCGCCATCACATCTTCCGACAGTTCGATGTCGGCGACGGCGAGGTTTTCGCGCAGGTGCCCGCGCGACGAGGTGCCCGGGATCAGCAGGATGTTCGGCGAGCGCTTCAGCAGCCAGGCCAGTGCCACCTGCATCGGCGTTGCGTCGAGCCTTGCTGCGACATCCGACAGCGTCGAGGATTGCAGGGGCGAGAAGCCGCCGAGCGGGAAGAAGGGGACGTAGGCCGTGCCTTCTGCCGCCAGATGATCGATGAGGTCATCGTCGTCGCGGTGCGCGAGATTGTACTGGTTCTGGACGCAGACGATCTCGGTGATCTTGCGGCCATCCTCAACCTGCTTTCGCGTCACGTTCGACAGGCCGATATGCTTGATGAGGCCCTCGCGCTGGAGTTCGGCAAGGATCGTCAGCGGTTCTTCCAGCGAGCCTTCGGCCGGACCGTGGACATCCAGCATGGAACGCAGATTGACCACCTCCATCGCATCGAGACCGAGGTTCCTGAGGTTATCGTGGACGGCCTTCGTGAGTGCTTTTTTCGAAAAGGCCGGGTTCCACGATGCGTCGTCGCCTCTGATGGCGCCGACCTTGGTGACGATAACGAGATCGTCGCTATAGGGATGCAGCGCTTCGCGGATGATCTCGTTGGTAATATGCGGACCGTAGAAGTCGCTGGTGTCGATATGGTCGACGCCGGCTTCGATGGCCTCGCGCAGCACCGCAACGGCTTCCGCGCGGTCCTTCGGCGGGCCGAACACGCCCTTGCCGGCAAGCTGCATGGCGCCGTAGCCGAGACGTTTTACGTGTCGGTCGCCGAGTTTATAGGTGCCGGCTTTTTCAAGATTGGTCATGGTTTTACTCCCTATCGGTGAGGCAGAGATAGGGCTATCCAGGCCGCGCGATAATTGGTTACAATTCGGACGGGCTGTACGGCAGGGCGGACAATGAAATACGACGCTGGTGATCTCGGGGCATTCGTCGCGGTGGCGAGGTCTAAAGGGTTTCGCGATGCGGCCCGGCTGACCGGCGGAAGCGCTTCCGGATTGAGCGATGCGGTCAGGCGCCTGGAAGAGAAGATCGGGGTCCGGCTTCTCAACCGCACGACCCGCAGCGTGACGCCGACGGAGGCGGGCAGGGCACTGCTCGACCGGCTGGGGCCGGCGCTTTCGGAAATGGAAGCGGCGCTCGACATGGCTGCCGGGTTTCGGGGCCGGCCGGCCGGGCTGTTGACGCTGAATGTGCCGGCCAGTGCGGCGCGGATCGTCCTGCCGCAGATCGTGCCGGCGTTTCTGGCGGCCTATCCGGATATCCGTCTCGACATCATGACCGACGAGAGCTTCGTCGATATCATCGCTGCCGGCTGCGATGCCGGCATTCGCTATGACGAACGGCTGGAGCAGGACATGATCGCCGTGCCGATCGGTCCGCGCGTACAGCGTTTCGCATTGGCGGCGTCTCCCGCCTATCTTGCCGCGCGGGGCCGACCGGGCCATCCGCGGGATCTTTTGGCGCATTCCTGCATCCGGAGCCGGTTCAGGGACCGTCCGGTCACGCCCTGGGAGTTCGAACGCGATGGCGAAGAGGTGGTGGTGGATCCACCGGCGCAGCTGATCGTGCAGGCGGGTGGCGGGTCCGATCTCGGTGTGGACGCGGCAATCGCCGGCACCGGTATCGTCGCGCTGTTCGAGGACTGGCTGAAGCCGCATTTTGACAGTGGTGCGCTGGAACCGGTGCTCGAGCCGTGGTGGCCCTCATTTTCAGGGCCGTTTCTCTACTATCCGGGGCGACGGCTGGTGCCGGCGCCCTTGCGCACGTTCATCGATTTCATCAAGGCGATGCCGCAGCCGCGTTGAGCGTTCAGCCCTGCAGCGAGGCGCCTAGCAGGGAAAGGCCGATCAGCAGGATGAACAGGGCGCCGCCGATCTCGATCGCATGGCCGATGCGTCGTCCGCTGCGCGAGCCGGGGCCTGCGAACCTGAGCGCGATATCCTTGGCGCCGACGGCAAGGGTTGCGAGGATCGTCACCGTGATCGCCGTGCCGATCGACATGGCGAGGACAGACAGCACGCCGCCGAGATAGAGGCCATTCAGAAGCGAGAAGCTCATGACGAGGATGGCGCCGGAGCAGGGGCGAAGTCCGACAGCAATGATCGCCGACCAAGCTTCCTTGAGGTTGAAGTTGCGGGCGCCGAGCGTCGACGGGTCAGGCATGTGGCTGATGCCGCAGGCCTCGCAGGTGTCGCTGTCTCCCTGAAATGCGTGGTCGTCGATCTCGACCGCCTGGAAATTGAGACCGGTCGCGCGTCGTCCGTTGGAAGAGCCGTCGAACAGCATGGCGGTCGATCCGCCGGCTGAAGTCGCCGCTGCCGCCGTGCGGCCGCGGTCTGGAGCGCGCACGACCCGCATGCGGAGTGCCCGGATCTTCTTGACCAGCAGCCAGGCGCCGAACAGGGAGACCATGGCAAAGCTTGCAACCTCCATGGTCCAGGTGGCCTGGGTCATGGTGATGCCGGTGCCGCGGAGCAGGACGAAGGCAGCGCCGACCACGAGGATCGCGACCAGGCCCTGCAAAAGCGCGGAGATGAAGGAGATCGTGACGCCGCGGCGCAGTTCGACTTCGTTGGCGATCATGTAGGAGGAAATCACCGCCTTGCCGTGGCCGGGGCCGGCGGCGTGGAAGACGCCATAGGCAAAAGACAGGCCGATCAGGCCGACAAGTGCAGACGGATCCTCGCGCATCGCCCGCAGCGCGCCGGTCAGAGAGCGGTAGAAGCCCTGCTGGTAGGCGTTGATCCACTGGAAGAAGGGGGCAAGCGGCCCGCCCACCGAGAAAGAGGGTTCCGCTGCACCGACGCCGAGCGGCGACTGGGCGTGCGCGGCGGTGGCGACCAGCGCCGCCGCGAGAGCGGCAAACAGCAGGCTGGTCGACGCTTTCCTCAGCATGTCACTTCCATGCGGGTGGCAAAGAGCTTGGTCATGTCGGTCCCCGTCGGATCGTTGAAGAAAGCATCTGTCAGAGACGCGCTGTTTTGCGAAATCACGTCGTCTGGATCGGGCCGTACGACCTTGTGCTGGCACTTCTCGAAAGCGGCACCCTTCAGCACCAGATCCTTGTCGGTGGGGAAGTCGATTGCCGTGTACATGGTGGGATCGTAGATGCCGAATGTGAGCTTGCCCTTGAGCGGCACGGGCTTTTCAGGCTTCACCGCAAAGATCAGCATCAACTGCTTGTCCTGCATCGTGGTGTGAAAGACGTCCGGCTTCTTTATGCCGATCTGTGCGCCATCCAGCGTCACGGTGGAGAAGTAGTGGTAGTCGGCAAGCGAGGTGCGGATGGTTTCGCCGAGTTCGGCGAGTTCATGCGGATCGAGCTTGAGATCGCCGTTCTTGTCGAAATCGAGGATGACGCTCGAGGAGAACACTTCATCGAAGCGCCAGACATTGCGCAGTTCCTGCACGGTGCCATCGGCGCCTGCGACAATTTCCAGCCGCGCCTCGGCGAAGATATGCGGATGGGCAAGAGCCGGCGCGGGAACGGCCAGGGGTGCAGCCAGGGCCGCTGCCGTCAGAATTGTCGCAAGTCTGTTTCGCATATCCGAGCAGGTCCAGCATAGTTGCGCAGCGGCATTGCGTCCGGACCTGCGCCAAATCAAAAGGGGTGTCGTTCGTCCGTCCGCAAGCTGTGGTCTGGCCCCGAAATGGGACGGAATTTCGACTTCGACGTTATAGAATTACAGGTCAGCGCGGTTGGCGGAACCAGTTGGCGAGGAAATCCACGAAGCTTCTCACCTTGGCCGGGAGGTAACGGCGATGCGGATAGACCGCATAGATGCCGCGTTCACGGGTGATGTATTCGTCGAACAGATTGACGAGTTCGCCCGACTGGATCGAGGCCATGGCGACGAAGTCGGGGATGATCGCGACGCCGAGACCGGCGCGGGCCGCGCGCAAGGTTGCCTGCGGACTGTTGACCTCGATCGGGCCCGAGACCGCGACTGAAATCATCGAGCCATCAGGATCGACGAAGCGGATATTGTTGTGCCAGCGCGAATTGGTGTCGATAATGAACGGTACCTTGTTCAGCTGCTGCGGATGCGTAAGGGGCCCGTATTGCGCCACGACATCGGGCGTTGCGACCGCATGGACCCGGAAATCGGCAAGCTTCTTGGCGATCAGGCCGGAATCCTCCAGGCGGGTGATTCGGATCGCCAGATCGAAATTTTCCTCGATCAGGTCGACAAACCGGTCATCGGCGACGATTTCCAACTGGACGTCCGGATGCGCCTTGGCGAAATCGATGAACGACTGGCCGACATCCGCATCGATGAAGGTGCGCGGCACGGAGATCCGCAGGCGGCCCTTGAGATCGGCATTGTTCTCGCGCACGAGGTCGGCAAGATTGTCGATCTCCTTCAGGATATCGGCAGCCGTGCGATAATAGGTATGGCCCGCCTCCGTCATCGAGAACTGGCGGGTGGTCCGGTTGAGAAGAAGCGCGCCGAGATCGTCTTCCAGTTCGCGGACATATTTCGACAGCAGCGCCTTGGAACGGCCGGTGCGGCGTGCGGCGGCCGAAAAGCCCTCGGCCTCGACCACGTCGATAAAGGCGCGCATGCGGGTGAGTGTGTCCATGGGCGAAGGGTGCTCCCGATCTCAGAAGTCTTCTGTCTCCGCCAGGGAAAGCAGAAATACAAGCGCTGTGCTGAGCCGACGCATGTCTTTCTGGCTGACGGCGCCGATCTGCTGCCAATTTCAAGCACGCCGATGAACTTGTCCGTCATGACCTATGACGGATGCCGCAGGCCATTTTCCGGATCGGGTTCGACAAGGATGCCGAAGTCGAGATCAAGACGTGTCGATGTCATCGGGCAGACGACGACCGAAGGACAGGTATCGGACAAATCGTTCGTCTGGATCACGATGGCCGGGCGCGGCTTCCCGTAGTCGCCGGAGATGGAAACGGTGACGATGTCGCCTCGTTTCATTCTTGCCGCGTCCCGCCTGGCTCGTCCTCATTCCAATCCGCAACCCTCTCCATCCATTCGAGGATCTCACGTTCCTCTTCCGGACCAAGGCTTGCGATCACGGCTGCCAGCCGAGCCTGGGCCTCGGGGCTTTTCAGCTCCAGAAGCTGCTCCCGAATTTCAGGTGAGATCACCGTTGAGGACGGTGATCCATGTGTGGTCTGCTTCTCAACCGTCGGCATCCAGTATCTCCAACGCTGGCCTGTTTCACCAGTCGAATCGTGCGCGTGCCCTCGTGGAAATTCTACCGCGGGCTGCCTTTTGATTATTTTCCCCCCGGCCCAAAATACCGCTTGATTATGACCGCGAATATTCTTATCTCCCGTGCAGCCCAAAGTCGCACGTGCCCGTGGGTGTCCGCCGACCCTCTATTTGGTGAGGTCATCGGTAAGGTACCTGGAACTAACCCCTCCAGTCGCTATTCCGGCCATCCGGGAAATGCGAGGACATCTAAAGCAACGACGGTGCGGGCCTTTTTGTTCTCTCCCGGCTTTCCAACAGCCGGGGTTACTGAAGAGGCACACCATCATTGCCGGAAGTGCGGTAGGGACCTCCCTCCAATCCATGGCAGACAAAGCCGGATTTTCGTTCTTGGCAGAACGTTGATCCACTTACCGCGCGTTTGAGCGTGTCAGGGAACCGGTGTCTCCACCGACTGGATCCTGGCGCATGTTCATCCGTCCTTTGTCCTCCGGTTCGCAAGCCGGAGCCTTTGAGATTTGGAAGGGATTGACCATGACCACTGCCCGCATCCTCGACTTCATCAAGACCCAGCGTCCCGATGGTCCCTACCTCGTGGTCGATCTCGATGTCGTGCGCGACAATTTCAACGCCTTCCGTCATGCCCTGCCGGACAGCGCGATCTACTACGCCGTGAAGGCCAATCCCGAGCCGGCAATCCTCAAGCTTCTCGCTTCGATGGGTTCCAACTTCGACTGCGCCTCCGTCGCCGAAATCCAGATGGCACTCGATGCCGGTGCAAACGCATCGCGCATCTCGTTCGGCAACACGATCAAGAAGGAACGCGACATTGCGCGTGCTTTCGCGCTCGGCGTTGGCCTCTACGCCGTCGACAGCCATGAGGAAGTCGAAAAGATTTCCCGTGCAGCTCCCGGTGCAAAGGTGTTCTGCCGCGTGCTGACCGATGGCGAAGGCGCCGAATGGCCGCTGTCGCGCAAGTTCGGCTGCGTGCCGCAGATGGCCGTCGACGTTCTCGTCTACGCACACCAGCTTGGTCTCGAAAGCTACGGCGTCTCGTTTCATGTCGGTTCGCAGATGACGAAGGTCGATGCCTGGGATGCGGCTCTGGCCGATGCCAAGCGCGTGTTCAGCCAGCTCGCAAAGCAGGGTATCGTTCTGCAGATGGTCAACATGGGCGGCGGTTTCCCGACCAAGTACCTGCGCGACGTGCCGAAGGCTGAAGAATACGGCCAGGCTATCTTTGCTTCGCTGCGTAAGCATTTCGGCAATAACCTGCCGAAGACGATCATCGAGCCGGGTCGCGGCATGGTCGGCAATGCAGGCGTCATCAAGGCTGAAGTCGTTCTCGTCTCGAAGAAGTCCGACAACGACAACCACCGTTGGGTCTTCCTCGACATCGGCAAGTTCGGCGGTCTCGCCGAAACCATGGACGAGGCTATCCGTTACCCGATCCGCACCGAGCGCGACGGCGACGCGATGGAGCCTTGCGTTCTGGCCGGCCCGACCTGCGATTCGGCCGACGTGATGTACGAGAAGAACATGTACCCGCTGCCGATCTCGCTTTCGATCGGCGACGAAGTTCTGATCGAGGGCACCGGCGCCTACACGACCACCTATTCGGCGGTCGCGTTCAACGGCTTCGACCCGCTCAAGGCTTACGTCATCTAAGGCGTTACAAGCGTCACTACTTTCGCGGTTCCCGACCTCCAGACGGGAGCCGCAAATTCACAATGATCGTCCGATACCGTTTGAAACGGTTTTAAGTGCGGGAGGCCAAGATGGCCACTGTTCTTGATTCTGTCCGTGCGCTGTTTGCGCCCGCGTCCACATTCACCATCACTGCCGAAACTCCCGCCGACGTGGTGGCTCGTGAAACTCTGCTCGATCGCGCCATGGGCGCCGACCGACGCCTGAAGTCGTCCGAAAAGATCCGCCAGAACCGCGTGCCGGCCGAAGGCCTGGCGCTCGTTGCGCGCGACGAGGACGGCCACGTCATCGGCACGGTGCGCTTGTGGAACATCGAGGCCGGCATTTCGCCAGAAGGCAACGCCATCGACGCGCTTCTGCTCGGACCGCTTGCCGTCTGCTCGTCGCATGAGGGCAAGGGAATCGGTGCGGCTCTGATGCGTGCGGCGATCGCGCAGGCGCATGACCGTGGCCACGGCGCCGTGCTTCTGGTCGGTGACGCCGCCTATTACGAGCGCTTCGGCTTCTTCGGTGGCAAGACCCAGCATCTGGTGATGCCAGGCCCCTGCGACCGTGCGCGCTTCCTGGCGCTGGAGCTGAAAGCCGGTTGGCTGGAAGGTGCCGCCGGCATGATCGTTGCGAGTGGGCGCAAGCTCGCCTGAGCTGCTGCTGATCGAAATAACCATAGACCCCGTCTTCCCATAGAGGAGGCGGGGTTTTTCGTTTTCCGGCCGGCGACGGGTGGCGCAATGGTCTCACGCTCCGTCACCTTCGCGTGAATCGTTGGGCTCGGCCATAGTCGCGTGCTGGTCTCGACCTAGATTGGCATCCATGATCACACGCCGCACAGCCCTTCTTGCCACTCCCTTCGTCCTCACATCCATGCGGGCCTTCGCGCAGCAATCCGGCGGGACTGGCGTGGCGCAGGCGCCGCAGACGCTGAAGGCCGTGCTCGGCCGGGCGGCTGACCTCGAGCCGTTGAAGGTCGTGATGGTGTCGCGCAAGGGCGAGACGATTGCCAGGGAAGCGTTCAACGGCAGCGGCCTCAACGCCTCGACCAACATCAAGTCGGCGTCGAAATCGATCATCTCCTGCCTTGTCGGCATCGCGATCGATCGTAATCTGCTCGAAGGGCCGGACCAGAAGATTGCCTCGATCCTGAAGGCCGATCTGCCGCGCGACGCGGATCCGCGCCTCGCCGACGTCACCATCGGCAATCTTCTCTCCATGCAGGCCGGTCTGTCTCGGATGTCCGGCCCGAATTACGGGCGCTGGGTGGCCAGTTCCAACTGGGTTCGGTTTGCACTGTCGGAGCCGTTCGACGGCGAGCCGGGCGGTCAGATGCTCTATTCGACAGCGTCGACGCATCTTCTGTCGGCTATCCTCACCCGCGTCGGCAAACGGCCGACGCTTGCGCTGGCGCGCGACTGGCTGGAGCCGGTCGACGGGTTTCGTATCGGGGCCTGGGAGCGCGATCCGCAGGGCATCTATCTCGGCGGAAACCAGATGGCGATGACGGCTGCATCCCTGCTGGCATTTGGCGATCTCTACCGCAACGGCGGGAAAACCAAGAGCGGCCGGCAGGTTGTCTCTCAGAGCTGGATCGACCAATCCTGGATGCCACGCACGAACTCGCGCTTTTCCGGCGATGGCTATGGCTATGGCTGGTTTCTGCGCCAGATCGGCGGACAGGATGTGAAGTTCGGCTGGGGGTATGGCGGGCAAATGGTCTACGTGGTTCCGGCGCTCGACATGACCGTGGTGATGACGTCGAAGGAGAGCGGTCCGTCTGCCCGGAACGGCTACCGTGACCAGTTGCACGACCTTCTCGCCGAGATTATCGGCGCTGTCGCTTCAGCGTAAGCGCCAAGCTCCGCCTTGAGATGCGCGACGAACATGCGGGGCAGGCCCCGCATGTTTTATTGGAAATAGAACTGTCAGCTCAGCCAGAAATGTCGATCACGCCGCAATCGCCGGCTTCCGACGAGAATGCGAGCAGCTTGCCGCTGGCGCTCCAGCTAAGGCCCGTGATGGCGCCCTTACCGGGTCGGCGCAGCAGTGCTTCCTTGCCGTCGGCAATGCGCACACCGAGGACCATGCCGTCGATGAAGCCGATGGCGAGCACTTCTTCCAGCGGATGAAACGCCACCTGCGTCACCATGATATTGGCGCGCGTGCCGAGTTCCATCGGTGCCTTGCCCATCGGGCCGTCCTTGGCCGAAAACGGCCAGACGATCGCGGCCGGTGCGCCGGAGGAGGCGAGCCACTTTCCCTTGACCGACCAGGACAGCGATTTCACCTTGGCCGGATAGCCGGTCATGCGCATGTGGCGGCTTTCGCCCGACTTGCTGTCGAGCTTCCAGCCGTGCAGGGCGTTTTCCTGCATCATGGTGACGAGGAAACGGCCGTCCGGAGAGAAGGTGACGCCGGTATGGGCGCCTTTCCAGTCGAGATCCTGCATCGGACTGTTGGTACCGACCCAATGCAAGGAGACGCCGTTATAGCGCGCTGCCGCGATCCTCAGCCCCTTCGGTGCGAAGGCGATGGCTTCGACGCTGCGCTCTTCCTTCACTTCCTTGACGGTGCCGTCGGAGAGCTTGACGAAGCTCGATTTCCCTTGCGCCCAGGCGACCGCACCCTGAGGGCCACCGGCAACGACGGAGATCCACTTGCGCGGCGTTTCCGAAATCGTGCTGACGGTGCCGTCATGGGAGATGCGCTGCACCCTGCCGTCTTCGCCGCCACTCAAAAGCGTGGCGCTGAAGGGGTCGCGGATGCAGGTCAACAGGCCGTGATGCGCGTCCGTTACCTTCTCACCGCCGTCAAGGCGGTGAATGGTGCCGGCTGCGGTGGCAAAGATCGGGATGTCGCCGAGAAAGTGAGCCGCGACGACATGACCGTCGATATCAAGAGGTGCAACGGTTGGCATCAGGCGACAGCAACCTCAGCCTGGCAAGCCATGAAGCTCTTCTGGATCTTGTCGAAATCGAGGTCGCGGCCGATGAAGACGAGGCGGCTTTCACGCTTCTCGCCATCCTTCCACGGACGCTGGTGATCGCCTTCGACGATCATGTGGACGCCCTGGATGACGTAACGCTCCTCGTCGCCCTTGAAGGCGATGATGCCCTTGAGGCGCAGGATGTTCGGACCTTCCGCCTGGGTGATCTTCTGGATCCACGGGAAGAAACGATCCGGGTTCATCTCGCCGCCGCGCAGGGAGACAGACTTCACCGTGATATCATGGATCGGCGACATCGCATCGTGATGCGCATGATGGCCGTGGTCATGATGCTTGTGATCGTGCCCGTGATCATGATGATCGTGGTCGTGCGCGTGATGGTCATGCCCGTGATGGTCGTGGCTGTGGTCGTGACCGCAATCGGGGCCGCAGACATGGTCTTCGTGGTCGTGGTCGAGGAAATGCGGATCGTTTTCCAGCGCCCGTTCCAGATTGAAGGCGCCCTGATCCAGCACGCGGGCGAGATCGATGCCCGAGCGGCTGGTGTTGTAGATGCGGGCAGTCGGGTTGATGGCGCGCACCACGTCTTCAACGATCGCCAGCTCTTCCGGCGTCACGAGATCGGTCTTGTTGATCAGCACGACGTCGGCAAACGCGATCTGGTCTTCGGCCTCGCGGGAATCCTTGAGTCGCAGCGGCAGATGCTTGGCATCGACCAGAGCAATGACGGCGTCGAGTTCGGTCTTTGCGCGAACATCGTCGTCCATGAAGAAGGTCTGGGCGACCGGAACCGGATCGGCCAGGCCCGTCGTCTCGACGATAATGCCGTCGAAGCGGCCCGGGCGGCGCATGAGGCCCTCAACGACACGGATCAGGTCGCCACGAACCGTGCAGCAGACGCAGCCGTTGTTCATCTCGTAGATCTCTTCGTCGGACTCGACGATCAGATCGTTGTCGATGCCGATTTCGCCGAATTCGTTGACGATCACGGCGTATTTCTTGCCGTGGCTCTCCGACAGGATGCGGTTGAGCAAGGTCGTCTTGCCGGCGCCGAGATAGCCGGTCAGCACGGTCACAGGAATTGGCTTTGCAGCGACGGGAGCGGTGTTTTCAGTCATGGGAAACCTCTAAGGGTTCTGGAGCGCTCGGGGAGCGCGGAAGCGTGTTGGCCTCATATAAGGGCAAGGCCGCGCGAGTTCAAAGGGTTTTGAATGTTATATGATCACATCAAGGCAATGTCGACGCGTCGGTTTGCCGAAGAAGCTGGTCGAGCGTGAGAAGCGGCTCGCCGGCCACTTTCGCATGCGCGTAATGGAAACAGTCGAAGTTGCTCAGGTGCCGCTTACCGATGCCATGTTTCTGAGCCACCGCGACAGCAAAGCTCAGAAGCGCACGCGGCGAGCCCGCCTCACGGATATCAATGCCGCGCGCGTCGAGCCATTCCACGACAGCGCTTTCTGCCTGGCCGTAGGCGCAGTCTAATTGGTCGGGCCGAGAAAGGACGATAATTGCTTCCCAGGCAGCGAGAGGAGACGTGAATGGCAGTGTCGATTTTGCCAACGCCCTTTCATAGGCTTCCGCGGTATCTTCGCCAGCCATCAACGATACGATCGCACAAGCATCGACAAACATGTGCGATCAATCCAGGTCGTGGTCGAGATCGTGATAGGCGGAAGCTGGGGGCACGGGTCGAGTCTGTTTGAAGGAAAGCCCGTGCTTTGCAAGGATGCGGCTGGCTGTCTCGCCTGGCGTCTCCTGCTGCGCGCGCTTGTCGATGGTTTCCCGCAGTGCGGTGACCACCGCTTGCGTGATTGTCGTTCCATCTATCTGCGCGAGCTCTTTCGCAAGTGCCTGAGCTTCTTCACTGCTAATGTTGAGGGTCATGAGACACCACCTTCGTGTGCGCAAGTCTCGCACATTATGCGGCTCAGCGCTACTTCAACGCGTCAACATCAAACCGTGCCACATCCCGTAGCAACTCGATGATGCCGTTGACCGCATGCTTCACCAGCTGCTCGCCCCGTTCTGCGGTGGCAGCGGTTGCGTTGCCGGCGGCGCCCTTGGCGTTGAGGTCAGACATCTTCCACCCGAACGCATGTGGGCCGTAGGCGCGCAGGTGACGAAAGTCTTTCGCGAAATCTGTCTGGCGCGATGGGAAGTTTTCGGCCGTCTCCATTTTCACCCGGTCCGGCCACAGTGCCAGCATGACGGAGGTCTCGATATCGCCGCCGTGGATATCGATTGCCTTGTCCTCCGGAGCGATCCAGCCTTCGGGCTGGCCGAAGCGCGTCCAGCTCGTCGCCACCGCCAGCATGTTGAAACGGACGCGGGCCTCTGTCGAAACGATCGTCAGCAGCGGCGCGTTGCCGCCATGGGCATTCAGCATCACCAGTTTGCGGATGCCTTGCTGGTGAAGTTCATCGGCGATGCCGAGCCAGCGGTCGATGGCCTCGGCGGCGGCCAGCGTCTTCGTTCCTGCCACATCCATGTGCTCGATCGAGTAGCCGACTGGCTCTACCGGCAGGAACGTCACCGGAAGATCAGCCGGAAGGGCAGGGATAATGCGGTCGACAAGGCCCTGTGCGATCAGCGTATCGGTCTCGAAAGGCAGGTGCGGACCGTGCTGTTCGTAGGCGCCGAGCGGCAGAACGGCGATCCAGTCGCCTCTTTTAGCGCTTTCTGTGGACGGGGGCGTAACATCGTTGTCATGATAGCGCGGCAAGGGATGCGGCATCTGGCGGTCAATTCCGGGTTTCGATAAGGGTGGCGTGGTATAGTTATAGCGCCGACTTCCATGACGCAAAACGGGCGGAGCCTATGAGCAAGAAAAAAGGCGACAAGAAATCCAAGTCGGGCAAGAAGAAGGACGGCGCTGGTCTTTCCGCAACCGACCTTGCGCCTGTCATTACACAGACCGCCCGGTCAATGCGCACCGCCTTGTCCCGCAGTCTGGTCGAAAGCGGCCTTTATGCCGGGCAGGACGGGGTGATCCTAGCGCTTTCCGAGGAAGACGGCATGACGCCGGGTCATCTTGCCAACCGCATGGGCGTCAAGGCTCCCACCATGACCCGCACGATCGGCCGCATGGAAGCGCAGGGATTTCTGGAGCGCCGGTCGGATGGAACGGATGGTCGCCTGACCAAGGTGCATCTGACGGAGACTGGTCTGAAGAGCGTCGAGCAGATCGGCCGCGCGGTGGCCGAGTGCGGCGAACTGGCCGTCAAAGGTCTTTCGGACAAGGAGGTTCGCACCCTTCTCAAACTTCTCAAAGCCGTCGAGCACAATCTTCAGTCGGATGAGGGCGATCGCGACTGAGGGTTGCGTTTGCCAACCTGCTCGTCCGAAAAATCCCGTCACAGGATTGTCGCAAGGAATTAAATTGTTTATTTAAACTTTAATTCGGGTGCTCTGCGTAAGAATGCAGGCTGCATGAGAACGCGGGGCTAGATGGCGCAGAAAATCAAACTGTCGACGATTGCCGAAAGTCTCGGTCTTTCAACAGCCACGATTTCGCTTGCTCTCCGGGACAGTCCGCTTGTCGCCGCCGATACCCGCGAGAAGATCAAGGAACAGGCGCGGGCCCTCGGCTACATCTACAATCGCCGTGCCGCCAGCCTTCGCACCTCGCGCTCCGGGATCATCGGAGTCGTCGTGCATGACGTGATGAACCCGTTCTACGGTGAAATCCTGAAAGCCATCGAGAGCGAGCTGGACCGCAGCCGTCACACGTTCATTCTCTCCAACCATTACGATTCGGTCGAAAAGCAGCGCACGTTTATCGAGACGTTGCTGCAGCTTGGCGGCGACGGGGTGATCATGTCGCCGGCGATCGGGACGCCGATCGAGGACATGAAGCTTGCCGAAGAAAACGGGATGCCGGCCATTCTTGTTGCCCGCTCGATGGAAGGCCTCGACCTGCCGACCTATCGCGGCGACGATGCTTATGGCATTTCGCTGGCCACCAACCATCTGATCGGACTGGGCCACCGGGCGATCGCCATGATCGGCGGCACCGACCAGACATCGACCGGTCGCGACCGTTACCAGGGCTACGTCAACGCGCTGCTGAAAGCCAATATCGAGGTCGATCCGAACCTGCGCATTCCGGGACCCCGTTCGATGCAGGGCGGGTTCGAGGCGGCGGTGCATTTCCTGTCCCTGCCGCAAAAGCCGACGGCTGCGGTCTGCTGGAACGATCTGGTGGCGATCGGCCTGATGAACGGCATCGCGCGGGCCGGGTTGACACCGGGCGTCGATATTTCCGTCACCGGCTATGACGATCTGGAACAAGCTTCGATCTCGACGCCGTCTCTGACCACCGTTTCCAACGGACAGGCCGATGTCGGGCGCTTAGCGGCGCGGGCACTGCTCGATCGTCTTGCCGGGAGCCATGAGCCTGACGGTCTCCATCTGATCAAGCCGGAAATGCGTCTGCGCCAGTCGACCGGCGTCTTTCGTCCACGCTGATTTATCTTCATAAAGAGGTTGCTGCATGTCTGAGAATCCTGCCACCATCTTCGTGCCGGGCCGTATTCATCCGCGCGTTCTGGAGCGTCTGAACGACAGTTTCGAGGTCATCTCGGCTCCGCATGCCGAACTGGCATCCGTCGACGCCGAGACGAGGGCGCGCGTGCGTGGCATCGCGGTTTCCGGCAAATGCGATGCTGCCATCATCGATGCGTTTCCCAATCTCGAAGTCATCTCCAGCTTCGGTGTCGGTTACGACGGCACCGATACGAAGACGGCGGCCGGACGGGGCATCATCGTCACCAACACGCCTGACGTCCTGAACGATGAAGTGGCCGATACAGCGATCGCGCTGCTTCTCAATACGCTGCGGCAGTTTCCGAAGGCGGAGACCTATCTGCGCGAAGGCCGGTGGGCGAGCGAAGGGCCGTTTCCGCTGTCGCCGTTTTCACTGAAGGGCCGCAGCATCGGCATTCTCGGCCTCGGCCGCATCGGTCTCGAGATCGCAAAGCGGCTTGAACCGTTCAAGGTGACGATCGGCTATTATAGCCGCAGCCAGCGCTCGGATGTCGGCTATATCTACTATCCGTCCTTAAAGGAGATGGCTGAGGCCGTCGATACGCTGATCTGCATCGCGCCCGGGACGCCGGATACGTTCAAGATCATCAATGCGGAGATCTTCGAAGCGCTTGGGCCGGGCGGCGTGTTTATCAATGTCGGACGTGGATCGAGCGTTGACGAGGAGGCAATGATTGCCGCCCTCAGCGACAAGACGATTGCCGCAGCGGGCCTCGACGTCTTCTTCGACGAGCCGAACGTGCCGGCGGAGCTGATCGCTCTCGACAATACCTGCCTTCTGCCGCATGTCGCCTCCGCATCTGTTCAGACCCGCAATGCGATGGCCGATCTCGTCGTCGACAACCTGATCGGCTGGTTCAAGGACGGCCGCGTGCTGACGCCGGTTCCGGAAACCCCTGTCAAGGGATAACCGGCAAACACGGCGAGGGCGTTTGATTCACGCGGTGCGGGCAACCGGTGGGCTGGTCGCACCGCTTGTCGATGCCGCATGGGCGCGGGCCGCATCGCCGAACGCCCGGAACAGGGCGCCCGACGGTGCGTCGGTTTCGGCCCAGTATTCCGGATGCCACTGGACGCCAACGGCGAAATTCTTCGCGTCGATCACCGACACCGCCTCGATCGTGCCGTCTGCGGCCGTCGCCTCCACCTTCAGGCGGGGAGCGGTCTTTGCAATCGCCTGGCGGTGGAGCGAATTCACCTGGACTTCGCCGGAAAATCCGAGGAAATCCGCGATGCAGGAGCCTTCCTTGACGAAGACCGGCTGGCGGATCGCGTACATCGCGTCGCGGTCTGGCACGTCGGGCTTGCGGTGGTCCCAGTTGCCCGGCTGATCCTGGATCTCGCTTGCCAGCGTGCCACCCAGCGCGACATTCAGCTCCTGGATGCCGCGACAGATGGCGAGAAGAGGAATGCCGCGCTCGATCGCGCGGCGGATCATCGGCAGCGAGGTGGCGTCGCGGCCGTGATCGAACGGGCCGTCTGCCTCGGTCGCTTCGCGGCCGTAGAGCGATGGGTGGACGTTGCTGACGGCGCCGGAAACCAGCACGCCGTCGACCCGGTCGAGGATCGTGTCGACATCGTTGCCCTCTTCGAAGGCGGGAACGATGAAGCTCATGACGTCTGCCACTTTCAGCGCCGCATTGACATACTGGTTGGGTGTAGCGTGCCAGAGGGCGCCTTCGAATTGCCTGAGATCGGCGGGAACGGCGACGATGGGCTTGCGGCACGAGACGGGCATGAACAATCTCCAGGCGGGGCAGTGGTTCTCATCCCGTATTGCTGCCGGAGGCGGGGTGAAGTCAAGCCGTGGCGACGCCGTGCAGCGTGAACCACGACGATCGCGGAAGACGAAAGTATAATGCGGTTTAACCTTGGTCCGCCGTCATTGTTACATGGTCTGCTTGCAAGCATTCAAGCAACATGATTACCTCATCTAGGACTGGCGAGGTATGGGAGGAGACATCTTCGCGGTCTGTTCAACCCGGGAGGATTTTTGATGGATCGTCGTTCATTCCTGAAAAAGACGGCAGTCGGCGGCGCGGGAGCCGCTGCAGCCACAGTGCTTGCTGTTCCGCTTTCGACACCTGCCATTGCCCAGCAGAACCCGAAGATCAACTGGCGCCTGACATCGTCATTTCCGAAATCGCTGGACACGATTTATGGCGGCGCCGACGATATCGCGAAGCATGTTGCAGCCGCCACCGACGGCAATTTCACGATCCAGCCGTTTGCAGGTGGTGAGATCGTCCCGGGTCTGCAGGCGGCCGATGCGGTCTCCGCTGGCACGGTCGAGATGTGCCATACCTGCTCCTACTATTTTGTCGGCAAGGACCCGACCTTTGCGATCGGCACGGCGATCCCCTTCGGCATGAATGCGCGCCTGACGAACTCGTGGTTCTACCAGGGCAACGGCAATACGCTGATGAACGAGTTCTATGCCAAGCATCAGATCTACGGCATGCCGGCCGGCAATACCGGCGCCCAGATGGGCGGCTGGTTCCGCAAGGAAATCAACACCGTCGACGACTTTAAGGGCGTGAAGATGCGCATTGCCGGCATTGCCGGGAAGGTGCTCGAAAAGCTCGGCGCCGTACCGCAGCAGATCGCCGGAGGCGATATCTATCCGGCGCTGGAAAAGGGCACGATCGATGCGGCGGAGTGGGTCGGTCCCTATGACGACCACAAGCTCGGCTTCTACAAGGTGGCCAAGTATTACTACTATCCGGCTTTCTGGGAAGGCGGCCCGACAATCCATGCCTTCATCAACCTCGACAAGTGGAACAGCCTGCCAAAGCATTATCAGTCGGCGCTGACCGATGCCTGCGCTTTCGCCAATACCAACATGATGGCGAAATACGATCTGAAGAACCCGATGGCGATCAAGCAGATCGTATCGCAGGGGACGACGTTGCGGCCGTTCAGCCAGGATATCCTCGAGGCCTGCTACACGGCGGCAATGGACGTCTACAAGGGTATCTCCGCAACCAACGCGGATTTCAAGAAGGTCTACGACGACCAGGTCGCATTCAAGAAGGAAGGTTACCTCTGGATGCAGCTTTCGGAGTACACGTTCGACACGTTCATGATGATCCAGCAGCGCAACGGCAAGATCTGAACGTCTACAGCGTTGCTTAGACACGTACCCCGGATCGCAAGGTCCGGGGTTTTCTTTTGCAGCTGAGGGATGGCGCCGGACTGGATTCACGCAATAGACGCGCTGCACGTATGCCCGGTTGTGTCGGCTCCACAATCACACGCTGGTATCTATGATGGTGGCGTTCGAAGGCAAAAGCAGAGCACTCCGTGGCCAGCCGGAGTATCGGTGAAGACGGGCTTCACCGACTTAAGGCAAAAGCCTTGCCGTCGAACAGTAGGTGATGCGATGTGGTTTCCACTGAGCATTACGTTGCTGGTTAGGAAATACCGGACGGGCTGGTCAGTGTCCGTCCGGTTCATTTTCTACATTAGATAACAAAGGGAGAGCAGAGTTCGCGCTTTGCTCTCCACTCCAATGTACTACTGCGCCGGTTTTCTGGCAAGACGAAGCCGTTAAGGGTTGATCTTGGGTGGCTCGCCGAAGTTGGGCATGCCGGGTAGTCCGGGGGCAGGTTGCGCGCCGCCGCCCTGACCGGGCGCACCATCCATCGGCGGCAGGCCAAAATTGGGCATCTGGTTGTTGCCGCTATCATTGCCGAAGCCGGGGATTTCGATCTTGATCGTATTGAGATCGACGTCCGGAGCCTTGTCCAGCCAGTAGGTGACGGATTCCGGCCAGAAGATGATGATGGCGACGAGGATCAACTGCATCCCGAGCCAAGGGATGGCGCCGAGATAGATGTCCTTCGTCTTCACAGTCTTCGGCGCGATCGAGCGCAGGTAGAAGAGTGCGAAGCCGAATGGCGGGTGCATGAACGAGGTCTGCATGTTGACGCAGAGCAGCACGCCGAACCAGATCAGGTCGATGCCGAGCGCCGTTGCGACCGGTGCCAGCATCGGCAGGACGATAAAGGCGATCTCGAAGAAATCCAGGAAGAACGCCAGGAAGAAAATGAAGATGTTTACGAAGATCAGGAAGCCGAGGGCGCCGCCCGGAATATGAGACAGCAGGAATTCGATCCAAAGCCCACCGTTCATGCCCTGGAACACAAGGCTGAAGCAGGTGGCGCCGACCAGGATGAAGACGACCATCGAGGTGATCGTCATTGTCGAATGCATGGCCTGCTTGACGAGGTCCCAGGTCAGGCGGCGGTGCATGGCAGCAAGCGCCATGGCGCCGACGACGCCGAGCGCGCCGGCTTCCGTCGGTGTGGCAAGTCCCATGAACAGGGTGCCGAGGACAAGGAAGATCAGCACGACCGAAGGGACCATGCCCCACAGCACTCTCAACACCAGCGCGGTATTGAGTTCGCCGCGGGCCTCCGGCGGTAGCGCCGGAACATCCTGGGGCCGGACGATCGAGGTGAAGAGAATGAACAGCAGGAAGATCACGACCTGCAGGATCGAAGGACCGATGGCGCCGAGATACATGTCGCCGACCGAACGGCCGAGCTGGTCGGCCAGAACGATGAGGACGAGCGACGGCGGGATGACCTGAGTGATCGTGCCGGAGGCTGCAATCACGCCGGTTGCGAGACGCGGGTTGTAGCCGTATTTCAGCATGATCGGCAGGGAAATCACACCCATGGTGATGACGGATGCGGCAACCGTGCCGGTGATGGCGCCGAGAATTGCGCCCACGATGATCACCGCATAGGCAAGGCCGCCGGGAATTGCGCCGAACAGTTTTCCGGTGCCTTCGAGCAGGTCCTCGGCAAGACCGCAGCGTTCAAGAATGGCACCCATGAAGGTGAAGAAGGGAATGGCGAGAAGCAGGTCGTTGGAGACGATGCCGAAAATGCGCAGCGGCAGGGCCTGCATGAACGCATATTCGAAATGACCGGTGTAGATACCGAGGAAGCCGAAAAACAGCCCGACCGCCGAAAGGGAAAAGGCGACCGGAAAGCCGTAGAGCATGAAAATGATCATGCCCAGAAACATGGCCGGTGGCATTACGCCGTATTCAAACATGAGCTTGGTTTCCCCCCGGAATGGCGCGGTCTTATTGCAGTGGCTTTTCGTAGGTCGTGTCGACCTGGAGGGTGCCTGTGAGGCCGGCGATGCGCTTGATCAGCTCGGACAGGCCCTGAAAGGCAAGGAGCACGAACCCCGAGACGATGATGAATTTGACGGGCCAGCGGATCAGGCCGCCGGCATTCGAAGACACTTCGCCTTGCATGAAAGACAGGGAGAAGAACGGCCAGGACAGCCATGCCAGAAAGAGGCATGCCGGGATCAGAAAGATCACCAGGCCGATCGCATCGATCCACAACCGCTTGCGATCCGAGACGGCGCCGTAGATCAGATCGACGCGGACGTGTTCGTTGAGACGAAGCGTATGGGATGCGCCCAAGAGAACGATAAACGCGAACAGATACCACTGGATTTCCAGCCAGCCATTCGAGCTGTAGTTGAACGCATAGCGAATGCAGGCATTACCGGCACTGATCAGGCAGCAGGCCAGAACGAGATAACCCGCAAATTTTCCGACGATTTCGCTGACACGGTCAATTAACGCGCTGAATTTCAACAGGCCCGCCATACTCACTCGCTCCCCAGCAGGTCTTTACCTCTGCCCGAATGAGGCGATGTAAACGAACGCTTATTAAAAGAAAAGACCCCCATAGGTCGCATAAATGCCGTTTCCAGGCATTGCGCGAAATATTATTGCGAAGGTGGTCGCGAGAGCGCATAATTGAGTTTGGAGAGTTTTAGCAATCCCTGTTACCGTTCATTGATCGCTTTTCGACGAACCCCCACAATCCAAGGGGTCGCACTCCGACAACAATCAATTTTTAAAACGTTTTCTCCATTGTCGGTCTGATGGCAAGGGAATGTGCCCCTATGAAGAATGCGGAAGCGCAAACGCTGCCGACAGAAGTGTATCTGTCGTTCGTCGAATCGCTGTTTAGAAATCGTGGAACGCTGTGGACTGGAATGGTGGTCCATATCCTGTCGTGCGCAGTGATTTTTGCCACGACGGGCTCTACCTTCTATATCATGCTGATTGCGGTGTTCTTGGCCGTCTTCACGTTCCGGGTCATCTCGTTCCGTCGCTTCGACAGTCTCGACCGTGCGGTTCTTTCCCGCGACGAGATCGAAAGCTGGGAAACACGCTACGTCTACGGCGCCGCGGCGACTGCTTTTCTTCTCGGTATCAGCAGCGCCTATGCGGTTCTTGTCCTGCGGGACATGATGGCCGCCTTCATGTGCATCGCGGTCACCATGGCGTCGATGGTGTCGATCGTCGGCCGCAACTACGGGTCTGCTCGCGCGGTTGCGCTGCAGACGACCGGCTGCTGCCTGCCGCTGATCATTGCCTGCGTGCTGACCGGCGAAATCAATCTTGCGCTGATGGCGCTCTTTCTCGTGCCGTTCGGGTTGACCACCCAGTCGATGGCGACGGGGGTGCGGGAATTTCTCTACAAGAACGTCATCGTTTCGCGCGAGATGAAGACGGTTGCCGACCAGCTCGACAGTGCGCTCAGTACCATGACGCATGCGCTGATCATGCTGGACGCCGATGGCCGGGTGCAGGTCGTCAACCGGCGCGCGCACGAATTGCTGGGACTGGGCGATGCCGAAGACCTGATGGGCGCGAGTTTCATCGCCGCCCTTCGCGACCGCGAAAATGCGTTTCCGGACGAGATCCTGACGCAGATCGGCGGCTTGCTGGAAGGGCAGGCGGGCAAGACGCTGCTGCGTCTCAATGACGACACCTATCTGGAATTCTCGCTCAGCCGCCGTTCCGAGGGCGGTCTCGTGATGATCTTCGAGGATGTCAGCGCAAGGGTCGCTGCCGAAGAGAAAATCCTTCACCTTGTTCGTTTCGACACGCTGACCGGCCTGCCGACACGGGGACATTTCACCGAACAGGTCAAACGTCGGCTGGCAAATGCAGGTCCGGAGATGTGGGCCGGGCTTGCTATTCTTGATGTCGACGGGTTCAAGCATGTCAACGACATGCGCGGCCACGTGGTGGGCGACAAGCTTCTTGCAGCAATTGCCGAACGGGCAGCGGCGTTTGCGAGCGACGAGGTTCTGATCGGCCGGCTGGTGGGCGACGAGTTCGTTCTGCTGGTGACCGGCAAAGACGGTTCTTGCGCGATCGAGGCACGTATCCGCGAGATTCATCGGACATTCGAGGGGGATTACCGGGTCGACGGGCTTAGTCTTTCGGTATCGCTCAACAGCGGTTGCGTCATTCTGCCCGCTGAAGATTTCGACATGGAATCCTGGCAGATCAAGGCGGACCTCGCCCTCAACGAGGCAAAGTCGACCGGCAACGGCACGGTTAGAACCTTCAGGCCGGAAATGGATGGTCGGTATGTGGCCGAGCAGCGTCTGCGGACCGATCTGCGCCATGCCATCGAAAACGGCCATCTGTCCGTCGTCTACCAGCCGATGTACCGGCCGGACGGGTCCGAGATGGAATGCTGCGAGGCACTGGTGAGATGGTCGCATCCCGAGCGCGGCTGGATCGGCCCCAACATCTTCATCCCGCTTGCCGAAAGCATGGGCCTGATTTCGGACGTCACCCGGTTCGTGCTGGACAAGGCATGCGCCGACTGCGCCGAATGGTCGGGCGGCATGGCGGTCTCCGTCAATCTCTCGGTCAAGGATCTTCGTGGCGGTGCGATCACGGCAATGGTGGCCGAGACTTTGGCGCGCTACAGTCTGCCTGCCGCACGGCTGCATCTGGAAGTAACCGAAAGCTGCTTCATGGAGGAGCCTGTCGCCGTGAGTGCGACGCTCAGCCGATTGCGCGCCAACGGCGTGACGATCGCAATCGACGATTTCGGCACCGGGTTCTCGAGCCTCAGCTATCTGGATTCCCTGCCGATCGATATCGTCAAGATCGACCGCGCCTTCGTGCGCGACATCGGTACCGATCCGCGCCGCATGAAGCTTTTGAGCGGCATCGTGCATCTTTCACGCGAGCTCGATCTCCGCATCGTTCTCGAAGGCGTCGAAACCCAGGAACAGCTGGATCTCGTGCGCAAGCACAATTTTGCGGACCTGGTTCAGGGCTACATCTTCTCGCCGCCGGTGCCGGTCGATGCGTTGGAGAGTCTGCGCGTTAACGGCGTTGCTCTCAGCAAGGCGGGTAGTCGTGCCGTATCGGGCCGCAAGAACGACGCGCCGCGGTCATTGAGCGCGGCTGGCTAAGAGCGCTTCCCCATATCTTCACGGGCTATTTTTTGCACCCGCGGCATAAGGTTACCGCTGGCGGTTAACTATTTCTGTTTAAAGTTTGTTAAACATAATTTCGGCGATTGCGATCAAGGCTCAGTTCACGGTTAATCCTGGGTTAACGTCCCATGGATAATTCACATGCCGATAAAGCAATCTGTTCCTGAAGCACCCTTTTCCGAAAAGCTCCTCGCATCCCTCGACCACATCGAATACCGCCGCATTCAGAACGCCGAAGATTTCGAAGATATCGCCAGATTAAGATACAAAGCCTACAAGGCGCAGGATGTTCTCCCCGTCGGTGCGGTGGACATGCTCGATGAGATCGATTTCGACCGCAACGCCTATGTCTTCGGCATTCATCATTACGAAGAACTGATCGCCACGATCCGCGTCCATTACGTGACGCCTGACCATCGTGTGTGCCAGTCAACAGGCGTGTTTCCCGATGCGGTCCACGCTTTCCTCGATGCCGGGATGACGCTGATCGATCCCGCCCGGTTTGCGGTCGATCCGGCTGTCGTCGCCGAATTGCCGACCATCCCCTATATCACGCTGCGGCCCAGCATCATGGCTGCCATCCATTTCGATGCCGACCGGGTGTTGCAGCATATCCGCCCGCCGCATGCCTCGTTTTACAAGCGCATCTTCTTGGCGGATATCGTCGTGCCGCCAACGATGGCCGGCATCTACGGCTTCGAGCTCACGCTTCTTGCGTCACGCGTCAAGGAGGTAAGGCCACAGTTGATGCGGCGGTTCCCGTTGTTCCGGTCGGAGGCCTATGAACGGCGGATGATGTTCGGCAACGAAGCGCAGTTCGACAGTCCGCCACTCACCGTTCTGCCGACCGCGAGGATCGCGGGAAGGCCGACCTCTCAGGAAATGGCGTTCGCCGAGTAGGTGTTAAAGCACCAGCCGCGGCGCGGCGCGATTGCGCTTTGAAGCGGTGTGTGTAATCTGGATCGAGAGGCGCTTTTCGGTGATCTGCCAAGGATTCGAAGAGCGAGGAGGAGGCTACCGCGCCACCCCGCCGTGATCGGCTCGTTGGCGCGGCGTTGAAGGAGATCGATGATGGACAATCACCAGAGCGGACCTATGGAGACCGGTGCTCCCATGGATTATCGCGAGCACGAGAAAACCTACGAGGGTTTTCTGGCCGCTGCAAAATGGGGCACGATGTCCACCGTCGTTCTGATGATCGCCATGGCGGCCGGCTTTTTCGGCGGCGCTGGACTTCTCGGCGGCCTCATCGTTTTCATCATCCTGAATATCGCTGGCGTCTTCCTGCTGCGCTAAGCCGGATCTGTTTCTGTCGGGGCGCGGGTGTGACGTTGCACCCGCGCGACCCTGCCGACAGGTACTCCAGGCGCTATTTCATTCGATCTTCACAACACTCGTTCGCAATCTGCGAACAATCCGTCTGCGCCCAATTCGCGGCAGGGCCCTAACGGATGCTGCTGCGGCATGCCATGTAGGGGGCAATACCTCTTCTCATGCGCATATTGCCGGAGCCCTATCATGAAGAAAATCGGTTTCCTATCATTCGGCCACTGGACGCCGTCGCCACAATCGCAGACGCGCTCTGCGGGCGACGTGCTGTTGCAGTCGATCGATCTTGCCGTCGCTGCCGAAGAACTCGGTGCCGACGGCGCCTATTTCCGCGTTCACCATTTCGCCCGCCAGCTGGCTTCGCCGTTTCCGCTTCTGGCCGCCGTCGGTGCGCGCACGTCGAAGATCGAGATCGGCACTGGCGTCATCGACATGCGCTATGAAAACCCGCTCTACATGGCGGAAGATGCGGGATCGGCGGATCTGATTTCGAAAGGACGCCTGCAGCTTGGCATCAGCCGCGGTTCGCCGGAACAGGTGATCGAAGGCTGGCGCTATTTTGGCTACGAGCCGGGCGAAGGAATGACCGATGCCGACATGGGTCGCCGCCACGCCGAAGTCTTTCTCGACGTGCTGAAGGGCGAGGGGTTTGCCAAACCCAACCCGCGGCCGATGTTTCCTAACCCGCCGGGCATGCTGCGTCTGGAGCCGCATTCGGAAGGGTTGCGAGACCGCATCTGGTGGGGCGCAAGCTCCGATGCAACGGCAGTCTGGGCGGCCGGGAAGGGCATGCACCTGCAGAGCTCGACCCTGAAGAACGACGAGACGGGCGAGCCTTTCCACATTCAGCAGGCAAAGCAGATCCGAGCCTATCGCGACGCCTGGAAGGCGGCCGGCCATCAGCGCGAACCGCGGGTATCGGTCAGCCGCTCGATCTTCGCGCTGACGGACGATCGCGACCGGGCCTATTTTGGCCGCGGCGGCAAGGAGCAGGACTCGGTCGGATATATCGACGATAGCACGCGGGCGATTTTTGGTCGTTCCTATGCGGCAGAACCGGAAGCCCTGATCGAGGAGCTGCGCCAGGATGAGGGCATTGCCGAGGCCGATACGCTGCTTCTGACCGTGCCGAACCAGCTCGGCGTCGACTACAACGCCCATGTCATCGAGTCGATCCTGAAGCATGTGGCGCCGGCGCTCGGCTGGCGCTGAGGGCTGTCAGCTAAAGCGCGACAGACGGTAGGGGGCGAGAAGAGGTTCTTGCGCCCCTTCCAGGATTTCGGTGGCGGCAAACAAGCCGATCGCCGGAGCGAGCGTGATGCCCGAATGGGTTACGGCAATGTAGAGGCCGGGGAGGGTTTGGCCGGTCTGATTTTCGGCACGTCCGATGATCGGAAAGCCGTCCGTTGGCGTGGGGCGATAACCGACGGTGTAGAAGTCCATGACCAGGCTGTCGCCGCCTTTGACGAACCGCTTCAGTTTGCCGAACAGCTCGTCAGCCGCGCCATCCGGATCGGTACCCGGATCCATGCCGCCGAAATCGGTCCCGGCGACGAGCCGACCGTCGGCGGTTTGCCGGACATGCAGTTCCGGCGCAATGACGAGGCCGTTGAGCATCGGTGCGACCGGCGTCGAGTGGACGAGGAGACCCGGTGGTGTTTCGACCGGGACGTCTATTCCGACAGAAGCGGCAAGGGTCGTGGTGCCGGCGCCGGCGGCGAGCACGATTTCACCGGCTGTGAATTCGCCGCTGTCGGTGACCACAGTTGCAACATGGCCTTCGCCATTGCGCCTGAGGGCAGTGACCCGGATGCCTTCGGTGAGAAGCATGCCGCGTCTTTGGGCGTCTGCGATGAGGATCTCGGCGCTCGCCTGCGGCTCGGCTACACCCTCCATCGCGGCGTAAAGCGCGGTGTTAGGCACGTCGTTCAGGGCCGGTTCGATGGCGGCAATCCTGACGGCATCGACCTCAGCGATATCGTAGCACCAGCCGGAATGCTGGCTGGCGTAGGTCGTCAAGTCAGCCTGCGACATGTCCCAGCATAGGCCGCCCGCGAAAGATAGGGGTAGGGTGGGGACGTCCTTCGCAAGGCGTTTCCATTCGGCGATGGCGCGCATGCGCAGGTCGAAATAGGCGCGCGGATTGCCCCAGCTGGCGTTGATCCAGGCGAAGGAATTCGGCGTGGCTATGCCGCCTGGTTTTTCAAAGAGAAGATGGACTTTGGCGCCTGACACTGTGAGGTGCCAGGCAATCGAGGCGCCGACAATCCCGCCGCCGATGACGATGATATCATGGCGACCGGACTGCTGCATCGTCATGGCTCCGCTTAGCTATTGCCGCCGCGTGTACGTGCCGCGCCGTCCTGGGCCGGCTTGTAGTTCGGGTCCAGGCGGACGGCATGCGAGAACGAACGGTTGGCGCGGGCACGGTCGCCGCGATGCTCATACACCAGTGCCTGGTTGGCCCAGGATTCGGCAAGCTTGTCGTTCAGCTCGATGGCACGGTTGAAGTCGGCAAACGCATTCTCGTCGTCGTTCATGGCGAGATAGGAAATACCGCGACCGTTATAAGGCTCGGCCGAGCTGGAGGAGAGCGAGATCGCCTTGGAGAAGTCGTCGATCGCCTGCGCGTGCTGATTGCGGGCCTGATAGATCAGGCCGCGGTTGTGGTAAGCGCGACCATCGGTCGTATCGAGATCGATGGCCTTGTTGAAGTCACTGAAGGCTTCGTTGAGGCGGCCGGCCTGGCGATAGATATTGCCGCGGCCGATCAGGGCGACGTCGTAGTTGGCATTGATCTGGAGCGCGCGGTTGTAGTCGTTCGCGGCTTCGACAGGCTTGCCCATGTTGCGATAGACGAGCGCCCTGTTCGCATAGGCCTGGTAGAACTGCGGATTGATCTGGAGCGCGCGGTTGAAGTCTTCCAGTGCCCGCTTGAATTCGCCGGCGCGACCATAGGCCGACCCGCGAATGTTGTAGCCTTCCGGATCAGACGGGTTCGAGCTGATGACGGAGGACAGGGACGAGATGTTCTGTTCCGACCCCTGGGCGCGATCGACGCTGATCATGTCCGTCGACGTGGTCGTCGAGCAGCCGGCCAGCGCGAGCACTGCCACGATACCGATCGGAGCGAGGGCCTTGCGAATTGGGGCGACGGTCAAGGAATGGCCGGAGTTTCGGGTTCCATCGGAAAAAACGGCAGTCTTGGCGGCCATCAGGCGCATGTCCTCGTATCGGGCTGTCGGGATCGGCAGAACGGTGTCGGAATGTCGTCCGTTCCGAATCAAAAAAGCGGCGGCGCCCATGTCGCCACCGCTCATAATCACATGAAAACGTCGAAAAAACGACCGATCAACGAGCAGCCGGACGGGCGGTTGCCGGGCGCGGCGTTGCCGGAAGAAGACCTTCGCGCTGCATGCGCTTGCGGGCCAGCTTGCGGACGCGGCGAACGGCTTCAGCCTTTTCGCGGGCGCGCTTTTCCGAAGGCTTTTCGTAGTAATCACGCATCTTCATTTCACGGAAAATGCCTTCGCGCTGCATCTTCTTCTTGAGAGCGCGGAGAGCCTGATCAACGTTGTTGTCGCGGACAAGTACCTGCACGTGAAATCCCGTTCCTTTGGTTTGTTATCGCCAGGGAATCTGCAGGATTCGAGGCGAAAGAATGTCGGAGCCCGGCGGATAGCCGAAGCGATTGGTGAAGGCACTTAACAGAGGAGATGTCAAAAGTCTACCCGCGGCTGCGGGCTTCTCAAGAATTTTACAGCCGCTGCTCCGCGCGGGGTTATATCAGCCTAGCGATGTCCTATATCCGCCACCAAGCCATAGTCGATTTGCGCCCATGCGGGAACCTGTTCCCAACCGGCCCAAGCCTTGTCCTGCCGAGCCACGCGGGACCGAACGGAGAAATCTCATGCGTAGTGCCATTCATTCCAGTTTCGGCGATCCGTCTTCCGTCCTGTCGATCGAGGATCGCCCAATTCCGCAGCCCGGCCCCGGCCAGATCCGGATCCGCATGTCGATGGCGGCGATCCACAACCACGATCTTCTGACGGTTTCCGGCGATTACGGCTACAAGCCCGACCTGCCCGCCGTCGCCGGCACCGAAGGAACCGGTGTCGTTGATGCGCTGGGCGAGGGTGTCTCGCACCTGAAGGTCGGGCAGCGTGTGGCGGCCTCAGGGCAGGGCACCTGGGCGGAGTATTATATCGCGTCGGCCATGGCAGCCGTGCCGCTTCCCGATTCGATTTCCGATGAGGCTGGCGCGCAGCTGATCTCGATGCCGCTCAGCGCCCTGACACTGCTCGATTTTGCGGGTGTCGAAAAAGGTGACTGGATCATCCAGAACGCGGCCAATGGTGCGGTCGGCAAGACGCTCGCGATGTTTGCCAAGCCGCGTCAGATCAATGTCATCAACCTCGTCCGACGTGACGAGGCGGTGCGCGAACTGGCGGATCTCGGCATCCAGAATGTCGTCTCGACGTCGCAGACCGGATGGCGCGAGACGGTCAATGCGCTCTCGGGCGGAGCCGCGATCAAGGCGGGGGTCGATGGCGTCGGCGGCCCGGCCTCCGGAGACCTGCTGTCGGTGCTTGGCGAAAACGGCCTGCTGATCTCGTTCGGACTGATGTCGGGAACGCCGATGCAGCTTTCAGCCAGCGACATGATTTTCAAGCAGGCGGTGGTCAAGGGTTTCTGGCTCGCCAAGATCGCGCCCAAGCTTCCTGCGGAAAAGATGAAGAGCCATATCAGCGAGATCGTCGAAGCCGTCGCCAACGGCATCGTGACCCTCACCGTCTCCGAGGTCTTTGGTCTCGATGACATCGCCAAGGCGGCCAAGGCAGCCGGCGAGCACGGCCGCACCGGTAAGGTGCTGCTCCGGGCCTGATTTTGCCTCTCGATGACAAACCGGGGCAACTTTCCCCGGTTTCTGTCTGTCCAAAATTCACAGGAAGCCTGTGGCCGCGTTAACGGCCGGTCGCTCTAACGTCACGACCCCATCTTCCCTCCGCCGTCGTCACATGAACGTCGGCCGGGCCTTTCGTCCGAGGTTCCCGGGCCTGTTTTCCGCGCGTGTCGAAACAATCCTCTGAGGCGTCGCAAAACGGCCATTG
Organism: Neorhizobium sp. DAR64872/K0K18; assembly: GCF_050500175.1. NCBI lineage: Bacteria > Pseudomonadati > Pseudomonadota > Alphaproteobacteria > Hyphomicrobiales > Rhizobiaceae > Neorhizobium > Neorhizobium sp. DAR64872/K0K18. The sequence continues at coordinate 2,775,347 of NZ_CP191446.1, read as the reverse complement.
CGGCGCATATTGATTTGCGATGGGTATGGTTCTACCCAAGAGCCTTACCGGCGGATCAAGGAGAAGCGGCCTCATGCGCAAATATTCGGTTTTCGCCATAGCCCGCGAGGCACTGCGCGCCCACAAGGGATGGGAGGCGCAGTGGACCTCTCCCGAGCCGCGCAGCTCATACGACGTGATCATCGTCGGTGCCGGCGGTCATGGTCTGGGTGCCGCCTATTATCTTGCCAAGGAACACGGCATCACCAATATCGCGGTGATCGAGAAGGGCTGGCTTGGCGGCGGCAATACCGGCCGCAACACGACCATCATCCGCTCGAACTATCTCTATGAAGAGAGCATGGACATCTATGAGCATTCCCTCAAGCTGTGGGAAGGCCTGAGCCAGGAGCTCAACTACAACGTCATGTATTCGCCGCGCGGCGTGATGATGCTGTCGCACAACATTCATGACCAGCAGTCGTTCAAGCGCCATATCAATGCCAACAGGCTCTACGGCATCGACAACGAATGGCTGACGCCGGAACAGGCCAAGGCCTTCGTTCCGGTTCTCGATATCTCGAAGACGGCGCGCTACGCCATCAATGGTGCTGCCCTGCAGCGCCGCGGCGGCACAGCCCGCCACGATGCCGTCGCCTGGGGCTATGCGCGCGCGGCGGCCGATCGCGGCGTCCATATCATTCAGAACTGCGAAGTCACCGGCATCCGCCGCGGACCGGGTGGCGAAGTTCAGGGCGTCGAGACTTCCAAAGGCTTTATCGGTGCCAACAAGGTCGGCGTATCGGCGGCCGGCCATTCGTCGGTGGTGATGGAAATGGCGGGCGTTCGCGTGCCTCTTCATTCCACCCCGCTGCAGGCGCTGGTCTCGGAGCCGCTCAAGCCGATCTTCCCCTGCGTCGTCATGTCGAACACGGTGCATGCCTATATCTCGCAGTCCGACAAGGGCGAGCTCGTGATCGGCGCCGGCACCGACCAGTATAATTCATACTCCCAGACCGGCGGCCTGCAGATCATTACCCATACGCTCGATGCGATCTGCGAACTGTTTCCGATCTTCCGCCGCGTCAAGATGATGCGGCAGTGGGGCGGCATTACCGACAACACGCCGGACAGGTCGCCTATTCAGGGTGTCACGCCCGTTCCAGGCCTGTTCGTCAACTGCGGCTGGGGTACCGGCGGGTTCAAGGCGACGCCGGGCTCGGCCAACCTGTTTGCGCATCTGATCGCCAAGGGCGAACCGCATAAACTGGCTTCGGGTCTCAATCTCGACCGGTTCCGCACGGGCCGCCTGATCGACGAGGCGGCAGCCGCTGCCGTCGCGCACTGATAGTGAGGGGATAGACCAGATGCTTTTGATCCACTGCCCCTATTGCGAAGAAGATCGCTCGGAACTGGAATTTCGCTGGGCCGGCGAGGCGCATATTGCCCGGCCGGAGAATATCGCGGCAATTTCCGACGAGGAGTTCGCGGAGTTCTTCTTTCTGCGCAACAACGAGAAGGGTCTCACCTATGAACGGTGGCGGCATATTCACGGCTGCGGCCGCTTCTTCAACGCGGCCCGCGATACGGTGAGCGACAGGTTCCTGATGACCTACAAGGCGGGTCTGCCGAAACAGCCGATCCCGGTCGCAAGCCATGCTGCGGCGATCGCCGAAGAAAAGACCGTCGAAACCTGGGAAGCTACGGAAGGAGACGCGAGATGAGTTCTTCCTCCAACTCGGGCGAATTCCGCATCAAGGGCGCCGGCCGCCATACGCCCGCCCGCACCGCGCGCTTCACATTCGACGGCAAGAGCTATACGGCGCTGGAGGGCGATACGGTCGCGTCAGCGCTTCTGGCGCATGGCGTGCATCTGCTCGGCCGCTCGTTCAAATATCACCGCCCGCGCGGCATCCTGACATCAGGTCCGGAAGAGCCGAATGCGCTGCTCGACGTGTCGCGCGATGCCGCTCGCCGTCAGCCGAACGTGCGCGCCACGGTGCAGGAAGTGTTCGATGGCGCAAAGATCGCCTCGCAGAACCGCTGGCCGTCGCTGAAATACGATATCGGCGCGTTCAACGACATGCTGTCGCCGTTCTTTGCCGCGGGTTTCTACTACAAGACCTTCATGTGGCCGCGGGAAGCTTGGCACAAACTCTACGAGCCGATCATCCGTCGCGCCGCGGGTCTGGGCGAAGCGCCGAAGGAAGCGGATCCCGATCATTACGCCAGCCGGTACGTGCATTGCGACATCCTGATTGCAGGCGCCGGTGTTGCTGGCCTGACGGCGGCTCTTTCCGCGGCTGCGACCGGAAAGAAGGTCATTCTCGTCGACGAACAGCCGGAAGTCGGCGGTGCGCTGCATTTCGACAGTTCCACTTTGATCGACGGCCAGAACGGTTTCGACTGGGCACAGGCCATGGCTGCAAAGCTGAAGGCGATGGACAATGTCACCGTGCTCACCCGCACCACCGTGTTCGGCTATTACAATCACGGTTTCCTAGGCCTTGTGGAACGGGTGACCGACCATGTGGCGCTGCCGGGCAGGGACCTGCCGCGTGAGCGCCTCTGGCAGGTGCGTGCCAAAAAGGTCGTGCTGGCGACCGGGTCGATCGAACGGCATATGGTATTTGCAAACAACGACCGGCCGGGCATCATGCTGTCGTCTGCCGCGCGCAGCTTCCTCAATCATCACGGCGTTGCTGTCGGCCGCAATGTCGGCGTCTATACCGCGCATGATAGCGCCTATGAGGCAGCATTCGACCTGAAGCGGGCAGGCGTCTCGATCGCTGCGATCATCGACAGCCGCAGCCATCCGGGCGATGGTGTGCTGGCAGAGGCTCGCGCGCTCGGGATCGACGTGCTGACGGGCCATGCCGTGACCGACACGTCCGGCCGGCTGCGGATCAATTCCATCACCGTCACCCGCAATGGCGGCGCCAATGTCCGCAAGATCAAGGTCGACGCGCTGCTCATCTCGGCAGGCTGGACTCCGTCCGTGCATCTGTTCTCGCAGTCTCGCGGGAAACTGCGGTTCGACGCGGCAAACCAGCGGTTCCTGCCGGATATCTATGCCCAGAACTGCATCTCGGTCGGTGCCTGCAACGGAACCGACGATCTGGCTGATATGATCGACGAGGCGATTGCCGCAGGCGGCGGTACGGCTGTCGTATCAGGCGAAAACCGGTTCGAATGGACCGGCGGCATGATCGGCGCGGCCGAAGGGGCTGGACCTGATGATGCGGTCAAGGCTTTCGTCGATTTCCAGCATGACGTGACCGCCAAGGACATCCGCCTTGCGGTGCGCGAGGGCATGCATTCGATCGAGCATATCAAGCGCTTTACCACTAACGGCATGGCGTCCGATCAGGGCAAGCTTTCCAACATGCATGGCCTCGCCATCGCGTCGGAAATGCTCGACCGGCCGATCCCGCAGGTGGGTCTCACCACGTTCCGTGCGCCCTACACGCCTGTCACCTACGGCACGCTGATTGCACATTCGCGCGGCGACCTGTTTGATCCGGCCCGCAAGACGCCGATGCATTCGCTGGAGGCGTCCGAGGGCGCCGAGTTCGAGGATGTCGGCAACTGGAAGCGCGCCTGGTATTTTCCAAAGCGCGGCGAAGACATGCACGCAGCGGTCAACCGCGAGTGCAGAACCGTGCGTGAGGTCGGCGGCGTGTTCGATGCCTCGACGCTCGGCAAGATCGAGGTGGTTGGCCCGGATGCGGCGAAATTCCTCAATCTGCTCTACACCAATGCCTGGGATACGCTGAAACCCGGCAAGAGCCGTTATGGGATCATGACGCGGGAAGACGGGTTCATCTATGACGACGGTGTCGTCGGGCGCCTGGCGGAAGATCGTTTCCATGTGACGACCACGACCGGCGGCGCGCCGCGGGTGCTGCAGCATATGGAAGACTATCTGCAGACGGAATTTCCTCATCTCAACGTCTGGCTGACATCGACCACCGAACAATGGGCTGTCATCGCAGTTCAGGGTCCGAAGGCGCGCGAGATCATTGCGCCCTTCATCGACGGGCTCGACATTTCCAACGAAGCCTTCCCGCATATGAGCGTTGCCGAGTGCACGATCATGGGCGTTCCGGGGCGGTTGTTCCGCATGTCGTTTACCGGCGAGCTCGGGTTCGAAGTCAATGTGCCCGCCGATTTCGGGGCGGCGGTTTGGAAGGCGATCTGGGAACGCGCGCAATCGATGGGGGCCTGCCTCTACGGCACGGAAACCATGCACGTTCTCCGCGCCGAAAAGGGCTATATCATCGTCGGCCAGGATACGGACGGCACGGTCACCCCTGACGATTCCGGTTATGGCTGGGCCGTCTCGAAGAAGAAGACCGATTTCGTCGGCATCAGAGGGCTGAAGCGTCCGGACCTTGTGCGCGAGGGACGCAAGCAGCTGGTCGGCCTGTTCACCAAGGATCCGAAGGATGTGCTGGAAGAGGGCGCGCAGATCGTTGCCGATCCGAACCAGCCGAAGCCGATGACCACGCTCGGCCATGTGACCTCGTCCTACTGGTCGGAAACTCTCGGCCGATCGATCGCGATCGCGCTGGTTGCCGGCGGACGCGCAAAGATGGGCAGCACGCTCTACGTGCCGATGGCCGACAGGACGATTTCGGTGGAAGTGACCGACATGGTGTTCTTCGACAAGGAAGGAGGCCGCATCAATGGCTGATTTTGCAATGGCTCAGCGCGTAGTCCCGATGACCGGTTTTCACGGCGGATCTTCCGTCGTCCGGCTCGAACCGGCAGCTCCGGCCGGCCGCATTTCGCTGCGGGCGAAGGCGGAGGATGTATCCGCACTTTCAGGCTCGCTCGGCGTCGATCTGCCGGTCAGGCCGAAGACGTCCGCATCCGCCAATGGCCGCACCGCGCTATGGCTCGGACCGGACGAGTGGCTGGTGATCGACGAAAGCGAAAGCGGCCTGATGACCGCTGCCGCCAATTCCGGTGTGCTGCATTCCGCGACCGACGTGTCTCACCGCAACACCGCGATCCTGATTTCGGGTCCGGGTGCGGAGGCCGCGATCAACACGGGTTGCCCGCAGGATCTGTCGCTTTCAGTCTTTCCGGTCGGTGCCTGCTCGCGCACGCTGTTTGGCAAGGTGGAAGTGGTGCTTCTGCGCACGGGCGAGGAGGCGTTCCGGATGGAAGTATGGCGGTCGTTTTCCGACTACGCCTTCGGCCTTCTTTCGGAGGGCGCGAAAGACGCTGCGCTCTAGCTCTTCGACCATCGCCTGACTTGAATTGGGTTCGACAATACCGCACCCTCCCATTGCAGAATGGGAGGGTTTTTTATGGTGGACGCTGGTTGGCCGGATATTCAGTGGGTCTTGCTCGGGATCGCTGCCGCCATTGCCGGGGGCGCGGTGGCTGCGAAGTTGTCCGGTGTCGAACTGTGGAAGGGCATTCTGGTCGGCGGAGTAGCGGTCATTGCGGCGCTACTGGCTTCGCTCGTGCCGGGGATCGACCGCAGTCTGTCGATGCCGATCGCCGGGTTGATCGCGGCCGGGATTTCCGGTTCTGCGCTGGGGCTGACGGCATCCCGGACGGCGCCCCTTCTGATCGGTGCCGCCTTGCCGCCACTCATCGGGTTGCTGATGATGGAATTGGGATGACGCGACAGGAGATGAACGGGAGGTAACTCAGGCGTCTTCCGGCCGATCCTTCGGGTCGAACTGGACGATGGTGATCCAGGTGGCGGTCAGTGCCGGCTTTTTCTCGTTCTCGATCTCGATCGAAACCTCGTATGTGGTCATCAGCATGCCGGCGCCGCGGAAGCGGCTGTCGGCCAGCGTGAAGTGGCCGCGGACCCGCGCGCCACTCTTGACGGGCGACATGAAGCGGACCTTGTCGAACCCGTAGTTGATCCCCATCGTCTGTTCGCGGATTTTCGGCATGGTCTCGTAGTTCATGGCCGACAGCAGCGACAGCGACAGAAAGCCGTGGGCGATGGTGCCGCCGAATGGGCTTTCGGCCTTGGCGCGCTCTGGATCCACGTGGATAAACTGATGATCGAGCGTCGCATCGGCGAACTGGTCGATCATTGTCTGGTTGACGGTGATCCAGTCGGAAACACCCAGTTCCTGACCGACCAGTCCTGCAACATCGGCGAGGGAAATTTCACGCATGCGCTGCTCTTTCCGTTGGTTGTGATGCGGACTCTTACAGGCTTTGAAGGACTTGGCGACAGGTTTTTGCAGTGCATCAATTTTCGATGCAAAAGCTGACCGACCGGGGGGCAAGTGCCGTATCCCACGGCTGGTTATCAGGATAACAACGCCAGTTCGGGCCGGGAAGGGCGAAGGTTTGCGGGGTGTGGCCGCGGTTGACGATGATGGCGAGCCGCGTGGCCTTTCCGGTCGTTGCATCGTCGGTTTTCAGCATGAAACCGAGGACCGGATTGGCGGGGTTTTCCCAGTCGGAGACCTGCATCGGCTGGCCGCTTGGCGAGATCCATTCGATATCGCCATCGCCCGTGAGCAGGCTGGTTTCGGAGAATACGGAGAACCGTTTGCGGAGGGCTGAAAGCATTGCCGTGTGCTCGACCAGCGCCTTGTCGAGCGTGGCCCAGTCCATCCAGGTGATCTCGTTATCCTGCGCGTAGGCGTTGTTGTTGCCGCGCTGGGAGCGACCGGCCTCGTCGCCCATCGTCAGCATGATCGTGCCTCGGCTGGCAAACAGCGTCGAAAGCAGGGCTTCGGCGTCCCTTCGACGGTCGGCGAGGATATCGCGGTCCCTTGTCACGCCCTCGGCGCCGTTGTTCCAGGACATGTTGTCGCCGTGACCGTCGCGGTTGTCTTCGCCGTTCGCCTCATTGTGCTTGTGCTCGTTGGACACGAGATCCATCAGCGTGAAGCCGTCATGGGCGGCGAGGAAATTGACCGTGCGCGTGTGTCCGGAGAAAAGGTCAGACGAGCCGGCAAGCCGGGTGGCGAGCGCGCCTGTCGTCCACTCGTCGCCGCGCCAGTAACGGCGGATGTCGTCGCGGGCGCGGTCGTTCCACTCGAGGAATTTTTCCGGAAAATTGCCGAGCTGATAGCCGCCGGGGCCGATATCCCAGGGTTCGGCGATCATGACGCGGTCTTTCAGGACCTCGTCTTCGAGCATCGCGGTCAGCGTTTCGCTATCGGCGTCGAAACCGTTCGAGGTGCGACCGAGGATCGGCGCCAGATCGAAGCGGAAGCCGTCGACGCCAGCGTGGATCACGAAATGGCGCAACGTATCGACGATCAGGCGCCGGACTTCGGGATGGTCGCAGGCGAGCGTGTTGCCGGTGCCGGTGTCGTTGATGAGAAGGCCAGGCTCGTCCTGCGCATGACGATAATAGGAGAGGTTGTCGATCCCGCGCATCGACAGGGTTGCGCCGTAGCGATCGCTTTCGCCCGAATGGTTGAACACGAGATCGAGGATGACGCCGATGCCGGCCTCGTGCAGGGCGGTGACGGTGTCGCGCAGTTCCTCAACCCCGCCCGGGCAAAGGCGCGGGTCGAGCGCCATGAAGGCGATGGGATTGTAGCCCCAGCCATTGGTGAGACCGAGCGACGGGAGGTGCCGTTCGTCGATCCAGGCGGTGATTGGCATCAGCTCGATCGCGTCGACGCTGATCCTTTTGAGATGGGCGATGATCGCTGGATGCGCAAGCGCTGCGACCGTGCCGCGGATATCTTCCGGCACGTCGGGGTGGAGAATGGTGAAGGGTTTTACGGCGACTTCGTAGATCAGTCCGCCGGGGGTAAACCGCGGCGCCTCGATCTTGGCTGCGACGTGCTCCGTGACGATCGCCTTGGGCACCAGGCCGGCCGTGTCGAAGTTGAACTGCGAGAGGTTCGGATCGTAGACGAAGGGGCGGTCGAGTTCTTTGGCGTAGGGGTCGACAAGCAGTTTCGACGGGTCGAACCAGAGGCCTTTATCCGGATCGTAGATGCCATGCGCACGAAAACCATAGCGCTGGCCGGGTCTGATCGAGGGAAGGTCGATGCGGTAAAGGTTGTCGTCGCCGCGCGTCATCGGGTAGCGGGCGGTTTCCGTCTCGCCATCGGCATCGAACAGGCAGAGTTCGATCTTTTCCGCATGCTGCGACCAGACCGAGAATTCCGCCATCTTATCCAGGAGAACAGCGCCGCGTCTTTGAGCGTGTGCGTGAGACATATCGGGTTCCTTATCGCTCATCCATTTCGCCAGCGACCGTGCGTTCGCGGCTGACAATCAGCCTGCCTTCTCTCGCTTGGTGGGAAGAAGAGACGTGTCCTATGGAAGTAGGGTCCCGTGTCGCTGCGGCAAATCCTTCTCCCCGATTGCGGGGAGAAGGTTGCTGTCGCCGGATGAGGGGCAATGTCACCCGGCAGCCTCGATCAGGTGATCACCGTCGGGGCAACCCGGCCGGACCGCTTCTTGAGATCCGAAATCTCGTCTGCCACTGCGATCAGGTCGGCGAGCGCCGTCTGGGTCTCGATGTCGTGGCGGCTGGCATCGGGTTCGTAGCGCTCGACATAGACGCGGATCGTCGCACCCGACGTGCCGGTGCCCGACAGGCGGAACACGACGCGGGAGCCACCTTCGAACAGGATGCGGATGCCCTGGTTCTTCGAAACGGAGCCGTCGATCGGGTCGAGATAGGCGAAATCGTCAGCAAATTCGACCTTGAGTGCGCCGAAGGTCTGGCCGGGGAGCGTCGGGAGCTTTTCGCGCAGGGCCGCCACGAGAGCGTTCGCTGCATCCGAATCCACTTCCTCGTAGTCGTGGCGGGAATAGTAGTTGCGGCCGTATTCGGCCCAATGCGACTTGACGATTTCAGCGACGCTCTCGTTTCTGGCTGCCATGATATTCAGCCAGAACAGAACCGCCCAGAGGCCGTCCTTTTCGCGCACGTGGTCGGAACCGGTGCCGAAGCTTTCCTCGCCGCAGACGGTGGCCTTGCCGGCATCGAGCAGATTGCCGAAGAACTTCCAGCCGGTCGGCGTTTCGTACATGCCGATCTTCAGCTTTTCGGCCACGCGGTCGGCTGCCGCACTTGTCGGCATCGAACGGGCAATGCCTGCAATACCCTTGGCGTAGCCCGGTGCGAGCGTCGCGTTTGCTGCGATGATCGCCAGGCTGTCCGACGGTGTCACGAACATGCCCTTGCCGACGACCATGTTGCGGTCGCCGTCGCCATCGGAGGCGGCACCGAAATGCGGGCCGCTCTTGCTCATCACGTCGTCATAGAGTTCCTTGGCATGGACAAGGTTCGGGTCCGGATGATGACCGCCGAAATCGGGAAGCGGGGTCGCGTTGCGTACCGAGCCCTCGGGCGCACCAAGCCGGTTCTCGAAGATTTCCACGGCATAGGGGCCTGTGACGGCGCCCATCGAATCGATCGCAATGCGGACGCCGCTCGCAAGCAGGGCACGGATTGCCACGAAATCGAACAGCTGCTCCATCAGTTCGGCATAGTCAGCGACCGGATCGATGACCTGGACTTCCATTCCGGAGATCTTGAACGTTCCGACGTCATCGAGGTCGATATCGGCCGCATCAGCGATCTTGTAGGTGTCGATGACCTTGGTACGGGCATAGATCGCATCGGTGATCTTTTCAGGCGCCGGGCCGCCGTTGCCGGTGTTGTACTTGATGCCGAAATCTTCGTTCGGGCCGCCGGGATTGTGGCTGGCCGACAGGATCAGGCCGCCGAAGGCGTGGTATTTGCGAATGATGTTGGAGGCGGCCGGCGTCGACAGGATACCGCCCTGGCCGACCATGACCTTGCCGAAGCCGGAGGCCGCGGCCATCTTGATCGCCTTCTGGATGACTTCGCGGTTGTAATAGCGGCCGTCGCCGCCGATCACCAGCGTCTTGCCGGCAAATCCCTCGAGACTGTCGAAGATCGCCTGGATGAAGTTTTCGGCGTAGTTTTCCTGGGCGAAGACGGGCACCTTCTTGCGCAGGCCGGAGGTTCCAGGCTTCTGATCCTGATAGGGCGTGGTCGATACGGTTTTGATCATCTCAAATGCCTTTTCTTGCAAGTAGGTCGGAATAGAGCGCGGCATAGAGGCCAGCACTCCTGTCCCAGGAAACGTCGGATTTCATGCCCTGCTTCTGCATTTCCGTCCAGACATCAGGGTCTTTGTAGAGACGGATGGCGCGGCGCAGGGCGCGGCCAAGATTGTCGGCTGTTGCCGGGCCGAAGGAGACACCGGTTGCGGCCTTCGCAGCGAGTGCGGCCGGGCTGGCATCGATGACCGTGTCGTTGAGGCCACCGGTGCGGGCAACGACCGGGATGCAGCCGTAACGCAGGCCGTAGAGCTGAGTGAGGCCGCAGGGCTCAAACCGGGACGGTATGATGATGGCATCGGAGCCGCCCTGAAGCAGGTGCGACAGCGGCTCGTCATAGGTGGTCAGAACCGAAACGCTGCCCGGATGGCGGCCTGCAGCGGCGTGAAATGCGGTTTCGAGTGCCTGATCGCCGGAGCCGAGCACCGCCAGCCTGCCGCCGGCTTCGACAAGGTTGTCGATCTCCTGCGCCAGCAGATCCATGCCCTTCTGCGAGGTGAGGCGGGAGATGACGCAAAACAGCGGACCGTCGCTTTCAACGAGGCCGAACCGCTCCTCGATCGCCCGCTTGTTGGCAGCGCGGCTCTTGAGGCTTCCGGCACCGTAGCGGGTGTGCAGGTTGATGTCGGTTTCCGGGTCCCAGATTTCAGCGTCGATGCCGTTGACGATACCCGTCAGATCCACGGAGCGGCGAGAAAGCAGGCCCTCGAGCCCCATGCCGTATTCGCCGCTCAGAATTTCCTCGGCATAGGAGGGCGAGACGGTGGAGATTGCCCAGCTCGTCTCCAGCCCGGCTTTCAAATAGCTGATGCCGCCGAAATATTCGATCCCGTCCATGGCGAAGGCATGATCCGGCAGACCGAGAAAGGGGAAGATATCGGCGCCGAACATGCCCTGGAAGGCGATGTTGTGAATGGTGATCAGCGTCGGGATTTCAGGCGTTTCCGAGTAGCGCATAAAGGCCGGAAGCATGGCTGCCTGCCAGTCGTGCACATGTGCGATGTCGGGCTTCCAGCCCGCGATGCCGTCCTGCGCAATGATCGCACCCGCCTTGGACAGCGCCGCGAAGCGTCTCCAGTTGTCGGGATGGTCCTTGCCCGTCTGATCGAGATAGGGGCCGCCCGGCCTGTCGAAGAACATGGGGCAGTCGAGCACCAGGAGGTCTAGCCCCTGGTGCGTGACTTCGAGGATATCAGCACTGGCACCGAGAAGGTCGTCGAAACTCATGACGAGTTTTGCATCCTTCAGCACCCGCATGACAGCCGGATAGCCCGGCATCAGGGTCTTCACCGAGATGCCCTGGCTCTTGAGTGCCAGCGGCAGAGCGCCGGCCACATCGGCGAGGCCGCCGGTTTTCACCAGCGGAAAGACTTCGGACGCGACCGACAGAACATTCATCGGAGGATCCCGTTCACAGCTCGAGCTTGTCGATCATCGCCTGGGTGATCAGGCAGATACCGCTCTCGGTGCGGCGGAAGCGCTTGGCATCGAGTTCCGGATCCTCGCCGACGATCAGGCCTTCCGGAATGGTGACGCCGTGGTCGATGATGACATCGCGAAGCTGGGCGCGCCGTCCGATCCGCACGTTCGGCAGCACAACCGCGCCTTCGAGCTTGGAATAGGAATTGGCACGCACGCCGGTGAAGAGAAGGCTTCGGTTGAGCGACGAACCGGAAATGATGCAGTCGCCGGAAATGACCGAGGACGTTGCGGACCCGCGGCGGTTTTCGTCGTCATGCACAAACTTTGCCGGTGGTGTAATTTCACCGAAGGTCCAGATCGGCCAGGACTTGTCGTAGAGGTCAAGGCCGGGCACGATTTCTGTCAGGTCGATATTGGCCTGCCAGTATGCGTCCACCGTCCCTGCATCGCGCCAGTAGGGCTCGCGCTCGAAATCGGACCGGACGCAGCTATCGGCAAAGCGGTGCGCGACGGCCTTACCGTGCTCGACGATATAGGGAATGATATCCTTGCCGAAGTCCCGGCTGGAGCCTTCTGCTTCCGCGTCGCGCTTCAGCGCTTCGATCAGAAATTTGGTGTGGAAGACGTAGATGCCCATCGAGGCCAGCGCGAAATCCGGATTGCCGGGAATTCCCGGTGGGTCGGCCGGCTTTTCGACGAAATCGATGATCTCGTCCTTCTCGTTGACATGCATGACGCCGAAGCCCGTGGCTTCCATGCGCGGAACCTCGAGGCAACCGACGGTGACGTCGGCGCCGGAGTTCACGTGCTGCTGCAGCATGTACTCGTAGTCCATCTTGTAGACGTGGTCGCCGGCAAGGATGACCATGTATTCCGGCGCGTAGCCTTCGATGATGTCGATGTTCTGGAACACCGCGTCGGCCGTGCCTTCATACCATTGCGTTTCCGAAACGCGCTGGGAGGCGGGCAGGATGTCGAAGCTTTCATTGCGCTCTGAACGCAGGAAGTTCCAGCCGCGCTGCATGTGGCGGATCAGCGAATGCGCCTTGTACTGGGTCGCAACGCCGATGCGGCGGATGCCGGAATTCAGCGCGTTCGACAGCGCGAAATCGATGATGCGCGCCTTGCCGCCGAAGTAGACCGCGGGCTTGGCGCGGCGATCCGTCAGTTCCTTCAGGCGACTGCCGCGGCCGCCGGCCAGGACATAGGCCATCGCGTCGCGTGAGAGTGGCTGTATGCGTTTGTCGTTCATGGTTCTCCCTCCCGGTCGTTATTGCAATTCCAGCATGATCGTCGCCAGAGGCGGCAACGTGATGTCGGCGGTGATCGTTCCTCCCGCATTCACCGCCTGCACTCGTCCGCCATTCCCCTTGCCGGTGCCGCCATAGATCTCGGCATCGGTGTTGAGGATTTCCCGCCATCTGCCCTCGCTTGGCAAGGGAATACGGTAATTTTCCCGGTAGACCGGGGTGAAATTCGTGATCACCGCCACCGGCTTTTCCCCCGGCGCCATACGCAGCCAGGCAAACACGGAGTTTTCGGCATCATCGGCAATCAGCCAGCGGAACCCTTCGCTCTCGCAATCGCGGGCATGCAGGGCGGGCTTGGAGCGGTAGCAGAAGTTCAGATCGCGGACGAGACGGCGCATGCCTTCGTGCGGGCTGTATTGCAGCAGGTTCCAGTCCAGCGACCGTTCTTCGCTCCATTCGCTCCACTGGGCAAATTCCTGGCCCATGAACAGCAGCTTCTTGCCGGGATAACCCCACATGAACCCGTAATAGGCGCGCAGATTGGCGAATTTCTGCCAGTCGTCGCCGGCCATCTTGGCAATCAGCGAGCCCTTGCCATGAACGACTTCATCATGGCTGAGGGGCAAGACGAAGTTTTCGGAATAGGCGTAGACCATGCCGAAGGTCATAGTGTTGTGGTGATGCTTGCGGTGAACAGGCTCACGCGCGAGATAGCTCAGCGTGTCATGCATGAAACCCATGTTCCATTTGAACCCGAAGCCGAGACCGCCTTCGTGGACCGGCGCCGAGACCTTGGGCCAGGATGTGGATTCCTCGGCAATGGTCATCACACCGGGATGATTGCCGTAGGAAAGCGCGTTCATCTTCTGCAGGAAGCGCACGGATTCGAGGTTCTCGCGGCCGCCGTATTCGTTCGGCACCCATTCGCCTTCGCGGCGCGAATAGTCGAGATAGAGCATCGAGGCGACCGCATCGACACGCAGGCCATCGAGGTGGAATTTTTCCGACCAGTAGAGCGCGTTGTTGACGAGGTAGGACAGGACTTCGAGCCGGCCGAAATTGTAGATCGCCGTGTTCCAGTCAGGGTGGAAACCCTGGCGCGGATCTTCGTGCTCGTAGAGTGCGGTGCCGTCGAAATGGCGCAGCCCGTGCGCGTCGACCGGGAAGTGGGCGGGCACCCAGTCGAGGATGACGCCGATGCCGACCTTGTGGCAGCCGTTTACGAAACGGGCAAAGCCTTCCGGCTCTCCGAAACGGGCCGACGGCGCGTAGAGGCCGGTGGTCTGATAGCCCCAGGACGGATCATAGGGATGTTCGGTAATCGGAAGGAATTCGATATGGGTAAAACCCATGTCGGTGCAGTAGGGAATGAGTTCGGCGGCAAGCTCGTCCCAGGAGAGGAACGAACCGTCCTGCTTGCGGCGCCATGAGCCGGCGTGAACTTCATAGATCGTGATCGCCTGCCGGCGATGGTCGGCCTTTTCCCAGAATTCGCGATGGGCTTCGTCATCCCACTTCTGCACCAGTTCCGGTGTCGTCATCGATGCCGTCTTGGGGCGCATTTCGGCGCGCCGGGCGTAAGGGTCGGCCTTGAGGGGCAGGACTTCGCCGTCACTGCCGACGACCTCGAACTTGTAGGGTGTGCCGGCCAGGATGTCGGGCGCGAAGATTTCCCAGATGCCGGTGTCTTGACGCAGCCGCATGATGTGGCGGCGGCCATCCCAGGTGTTGAAATCGCCAACGACGGAGACGCGCTTGGCATTCGGTGCCCAGACGGCGAAATGATATCCCTCGACGCCCTCGTGCTTGAGGGGATGGGCGCCCATCTTGTCGAACAGGCGCAGATGCGATCCCTCGCGGACGAAATAATCGTCCATCGGTCCCAGAACCGGGCCGAACGAGTAGGGGTCCGTCACCGCCCACTCGTCATCACCGCGGCGGGCGCGGTAACGGACGGGCTGGCGTTGCGAGGCGGAGACGATGCCTTCGAAATAACCGGCTTCGTGGCGGCAGGTGAGTTCCCCCAGTTCCGTGCCGTTCAGCGCCGTGGCCGTGACGGCCTCGGCGCCGGGGATGAAACAGCGGACCCTGTAGACGTCCCCGACCTTGTGCAGGCCGAGAACGGCAAAGAGGTTTGTATGCCTGCCTTCCAAAATCGCCTCGATCTCGGATAACGGGATTTCTCCAGGAGCTCTCCCGTCATCGAGCGTACGCGGCGCTTTTGTCATCAGGCTCTCCAGATTTCCGACGCGTATTGGCGAATGGTTCTATCGGAGGAGAACCAACCCATGCGGGCGGTGTTGAGAATGGTCTTTGAATACCATGATTTAGGGTCCGACCAGATTTGGTCAACGCTGCGCTGCGCTGCTGCGTAAGCATCGAAGTCGGCGGCAACCATGAACCAGTCGTGATTGTAGATCCCGTCCATCAGGACCGTGAAACGAGACCGGTCATCCGGCGAAAACACGCCTGTCGCGATGGCATTCAGGGCCTGTGCAAGTTCCGGAGACTGGTCGATAACGGCGCGGGGATCGTGGCCCTCGTCGCGGACCTTCTGCACCTCGTCCGCCTTCAGGCCGAAGATGACGATGTTGTCTTCCCCGACATGGTCGCGCATTTCGACATTGGCGCCGTCGAGCGTGCCGATCGTCAGTGCCCCGTTCAGGGCAAACTTCATGTTGCCGGTTCCCGACGCTTCCATGCCGGCCGTCGAGATCTGCTCGGAAAGATCGGCCGCGGGGACCATGATCTCGGCGAGAGACACGTTGTAGTTCGGTATGAAGACGATCTTCAGGAGACCGCGCACCGATGGGTCGTTGTTGATGACGCGAGCCACATCGTTGGCGAGCTTGATGATCAGCTTGGCGTTGTGATAGCTCGGCGCCGCCTTGCCGGCGAACAGTTTGACACGCGGCACCCAGTCAAGTTCCGGATGCGAGCGGATCTGGTCGTAGAGCGCTACCGCCTCGATGATGTTGAGGAGCTGGCGCTTGTATTCGTGGATGCGCTTGATCTGGATGTCGAACATGGCCGACGGATCGAGCCTGATGCCCATGCGGCTGCCGACCAGATTGGCAAGTGCGATCTTGTTGGTGCGCTTGATCGCCGCAAACTTGTCCTGGAACGAGCTGTCGCTTGAGAATTTCTCAAGATCTGTCAGCGCCTCGGTGTCATCAAGGAATTTGTCGCCGATGGCGTCCTGGATCAGCGATGTGAGGCCCGGATTGCACTGCATCAGCCAGCGGCGAGGGGTGATGCCGTTGGTCTTGTTGTTGATGCGGGTGGGATAGAGCGTGTGCAGGTCCTGGAACACGGTGACCTTCATCAGGTCGGTATGCAGGGCCGAGACGCCGTTGATCGAATGCGAGCCGACAAAGGCAAGGTTGCCCATGCGCACGCGGCGCTCGCCGCCCTCGTCGATCAGCGAGATCGAACGGATCTGGGTTTCGGAGAAATTCTTCAGCTTGCGCGCTTCGAGCAAGATCTTGGTGTTGATCGCATAGACGAGCTGCATGTGGCGCGGCAGCAGGCGCTCGAACAACGGGACCGGCCAGCTTTCCAGCGCCTCGGGCAGAAGCGTGTGATTGGTGTAGGAGAAGGTCTTGCGGACGATCTCCCAGCTCTCGTCGAAATCCACGCCGTGGATGTCGACCAGAAGGCGCATCAGTTCTCCGATCGAGATCGCCGGGTGGGTGTCGTTGAGCTGAATCGCGACCTTGTCGGGAAGATTGGTGAAATCCGGATACTGCTGCAGGTGGCGGCGCAGGATGTCCTGGAGCGAGGCCGAGGAGAAGAAGAATTCCTGGCGCAGGCGCAGTTCCTGGCCGGCCGGATTGGCATCGGCCGGGTAGAGGACGCGGGTGAGGCTTTCGGCCTTGTTGCTTTCGCGCAGCGCACCGATGTGGTCGCCGGCGTTGAAGGCATCGAGCAAGATCGGATCGATCGGCTGGGCCGACCAGAGGCGCAGCGTGTTGACGCGCTTGCCACGCCAGCCAACGATCGGCGTGTCGTAGGCCATGGCGATGACGCGTTCGGCCGGCTTCCAGACATAGCGCGGCGCATCGTCGTAACCGCCGACCGTGTCCACCGTGCCGCCGAAGCCGATTTCGTAGGAGCTTTCGCGGCGCTCGAATTCCCAGGGGTTGCCGTGGGCGAGCCAGGTTTCCGGCAGTTCCACCTGCCAGCCATCGGCCATCTGCTGACGGAACAGGCCGTGGACGTAGCGGATGCCGTAGCCATAGGCCGGGATCTCGACGGTTGCCATGCTCTCCATGAAACAGGCGGCGAGACGGCCGAGGCCGCCGTTGCCGAGGGCTGCATCGGGTTCGAGGCCGGCAATGACAGCCACATCGACGCCGAGCGATGTCAGCGCATCGCGAATTTCCGACATCAGGCCGAGATTGCTGACGGCATCGCGCATCAGGCGGCCGATCAGGAATTCCAGCGATAGATAGTAAACGCGCTTCTCGCCTGTCTTGTAGACCTTGCGGGTCGAATCCATCCACCGGTCGATAATGCGGTCGCGCACCACCAGGATCGTTGCTGTCAGCCAGTCATGCGGCTTGGCGACCTGCGCATCCTTGCCGATCCGATAGGTCAGGCGCTCGATGATCTCCTCCGCCATGATTTCAGGCCGGGAGCTGCGTGGTGCCGGAAAGGGGAGTTCGACGTTAGAAGAGGTCTTGTCCATGTCGCGCTAACTTTCTGGTTAAGCGTGAGAATTGCGTCCGATTCGGACCCTCGTTGAAGATCTGGGAAACCAGTTATGCACCGTTACGAAACGCTTGCAACGGGCAATGATATTGGTCTTGAAATATGTCATGGGCATGTAAAATCGCAAAAAAGCAAAACCCCGCCGGTTGGACGGGGTTCTGCAAATAATCAAACGTTCCGAGAGACTTAGACTGCCGCCTAGTTGGTGAGGCGAACCGCAGATTTTGCCGCCTTGTTGGCGATATCGCCGAACGCGTTGACGAGATCGGTCATGTCTTCAGGCTCGTAATAGTAGTCGCTGGCGCTTGCGCAGGTGCTCAGCAGCGACTTGCCCTTGTCCGGCGCCATGAAGGCAACGGTGAAGATCTTGATGCCATCGGCCTTGGCGGTTTCGCACTGGCTGCGCACTGTTCTGTCCAGCGCCGGATTCCAGTTGGCACTTTTGCCGGTCATCTCGCCATCCGTCATCAGCACGATGTAGCGGTTGAAGGTGGCATTGCCCTTGGCCGTATGCGCCGTTGCCTCGGTCGTGTTGCTCGATTTCAGTGCATTCAGTGCGAGGGTCATCGCGCCGCTGGCATCGGTGCCGCCGGTCGGAACGCTTGGAAGCGCCGCCACGTACTTGGCAGCCTCGGTCGTACCCCATGTCATCGGTGTCGGAGACTGCGTCTCATCGGTGTAGGAAACCGCACCGACACGGATCAGCGTATTTTTCGGGTCGGACGTCTTCAGCGACGTGAACAGCCCCGTCGCCGCCGTCTGCAGGGCCTCGATCTTGCGGATGTAGCAGGGCCAGTAGAAGGCGACCGACGGCCACTCAGCGTTGGTGTAGTTGTCACAGTAGGACCGTAGTGTATTCCTGTCGCTGGTGACAAAGGACATCGAGCCGGACCGGTCAAGCGCCAGGTACATCGAGATGCCGTTGGTCGTTTCCGAACTGCTGGATGCCGTGGCCGCAATATTCAGCGTGATGGACTGGCCGCCGATCATGCTGGTGATCGGATTCAGCTTCATCGTGTACTTGGTGTTGAGCGCCACCGTGTAGCCCTTGCTGGAAGCGCTGTTGTTGGTGGTCTTGGCGCTGACGGCGGTGGCCTTGCGGATCGCCTCCTGCTGCGCTGCCTTTTCTTCAGGTGTGGCGTTCGCGTCTATGCCATTGGCAAGGATCTGGCCGGCGAGGTAGTCGGTCGCCAGTTCCTGGGCGTCCTTCTCGTTCATGCCTTTCTGGGCCATCGATGAGGCAGCTGCCAGTGCCGCGGAATCCGCCAGACCCTGCATCTTGCTCTTGATCTGCATGGCATTGGTGAAATCAAGCGCGACGCCCGCCGAACCCAGGAGGATGGGCAGGAGCACCGCTGTCATAAGGCCGAAATTTCCGTCGCGGTTCTTGGCAAACCGCGTCCAAATTGATGCTGTCATCGCACTTACCCCCGTGCCGTAACCGCGCAACTCATTTGCACTAACACGTGGTCTTGATAGCGCGGAGCGGGTGGAGGAACCGCTAAATCAACCTCTAAAAATTGAACCAACACGACGATTCAGCGCCAAAACGGGTCTATCTGACCGGTATCACATCAACCGCCTGGATGATCTTTCGATTTCCGTAACCTTTGAGCACGCCGATGACAGGTGCGATATCGGAATAGTCACGGCCGTAGGCAACCACGATATGGTCGGTGCCGGCCATGATGTCGTTGGTGGGGTCCAGTTCGACATAGCCGACCGCCTCGCCGCACCAGACCTTGACCCAGGCATGCATCGCGTCGGCGCCTTCCAAACGCTCCTTGCCCGGGGGCGGCAGAGTGCGCAGGAAGCCCGAAACATAACCTGCGGGAATGCCGAGGCTGCGCAGCGCCGTGATCATGATATGGGCAAAGTCCTGGCAGACGCCGCGCTTCAGCTTGAAGGCCTCGCGCGGGGTTGTGTCGACCTTGGTCGCCTTGGAGTCATACTTGAAGTCGTCGTAGATGCGGGTGCAGAGCTCCTTTGCAATCTCCAGCACCGTCTGGCCCGGCTTGACGACGTCGCGGGCATAGGCGGCAATCTGCGGATCTTCGGGCAGGCGAGGGCTTGCGCCGGTCAGGTTGTGCGGCGAGCTGCCGTCGACGCTAAGATACGCTGCAAGCTCCCGCCTCAAGCCATCGAGCCGTGGCGACAGATCCGCGGAGATCGTCGGGGTCTCGACCATGACGCGCGCCTGCATACGGATGTCGAACCGCTCATGCGGCGCGCGCAGCAGGATTGAGGTCGCCTGCTGGCCGAAGAAATCGATGAAGGTGGCTTTCTCCTCTGCGTTCGGCGTGACGGTGATCGTGCCTGCAATCAGCCGTTGGCGGCCGGGCAGCGACAGGGGCAGGACCCGGATCACATGCCGTGCGACCGAGGCCGGCTGGTCATAGACATAGCCCATGTGCATGGAGAGGTCGTAAAGCATGGCGTGTCCTCTCTCCCGCTCAGTTGAAATAGGTTCGGGCGAGAATATCGGAAAGCCGTTCAAGCTCTTGCTCGAGCTTGCGATAAACCTCCACATCCATGCCCTCGGGGGTCATGACCGCAAGGCCCGAATGGAGCCGCATCGCTTCCCGGTAGAAGGGCGACATCTGGCCGTTGAGAACGGCATTCGGCAGTTGCTCGACTTCGGTGCGGATCTCGGCCAGCTGGAACAGGATGGAGCGCGGGTTGAGCGGATCGAGCGCCAGGAGGTCGGCGACCGTCAGCCGCGCGGTGTTGACGTTGTAGCGGCGCCGGTGGGTCATGACGCTGTCGCCGATCTCAAGCAGCATGTCGAGCGAACCATCCGGTGCGTCCGGGCCGGACATATGGGCGAGCAGCCGCGTCATATGCAGGCCGCGTTCAAGGTAGCGGCCGATGGAAAGAAAACGCCAGCCGGTGAAACGATACATGTTCTCGTGCACGAGACCGGCAAAACCCGCCAGCTTGCGCAGAAGGATGGTGCTGGCATGGGCGGCATCGTCGCCCGGTTGTGCGGTTTCATGAAAGCGCTTGGTGGTCTTGGCAAGATCCGTGAGGGCCAGCCAGCCATCCGGCGAAAAGCGGTCGCGGATGTTGCTGGCCGAATAGATGGCGCTGTTGAGGTGGGACAGAAGCGGCGCCGGCACGGCCTTCGCCATGTCCATATCGATCGATTTCAGATAACCGGCGACGTCGACCAGAAGCGGCGCGTCGGGATCGGCGGATTCGGCGTATCGCAGGTGCCAGGAGCGCAGGATGCGCAACGCGCCTTCCGAGCGCTCGATATAGCGACCAAGCCAGAACAGATTGTCGGCGGCGCGCGACGGCAGTGAACCCGGCATGTTACGGGTAAAGCTTTCTTCCGGCGGCAGCAGCGTCGGCTTGTCGACGGGCTTGTCGGAAACGATCCAGACATCGGCCGCGGTGCCGCCGGCCTGCATGGCGATTGCGGCCACGTCGTCGCCCGAACCGATACGGGCAAAACCGCCGGGCATAAGCTGCCAGCCATCTTCGGTGCGCGCCGCAAAGACGCGCAGCGACATCGGACGCGGGACCAGCTTGCCATCGACATAGGCAGGCGTTGTCGACAGCGTCACGACTTCCTGGCCGACGAGCTTGGCGCCTTCGCTCGACAGCCATTCACCGATCGATTCTCTTGCGGTCTCTCTCAAGGACGATCCGAGCACCGACTGGCCGTTGTCGTCGAAGAAGGGCAGGCCGGAATAGGCCGGGCCGATGACCATCCGCCCGATATTCTTGGCCACATGGTCCCGCTCGGCCTTCTGGCCGCACCACCAGGTCGCGATCGACGGCATGATCGGTTCTTCGCCGAGCAGGCGGTGGCAGATGGCGGGCATGAAGGCGAGCAGCGCCCGGGTTTCGAGGATACCGGAGCCGAGCGCATTGACGAGTGTCAGCGACCCGGACCGCAGGGCCTGCACCATGCCGGGCGTGCCGATATGGGAGCTCTGGTTCAGTTCCAGCGGATCGGCATAGGAGGCGTCGAGGCGGCGCCAGAGAACGCCGATGGGTTTGAGACCCGCCGCGGTGCGCACCATGACGCGGTTGTTGAGAACGGTCAGGTCCTCGCCTTCCAGCAGCATGAAACCGAGATAGCGGGCGATATAGGCGTGTTCGAAATAGGTTTCGTTGGCGGGGCCGGGGGAAAGAACCGCGATCCGGTCGTCGGGATATTGCTTGTGGCTCTGCAGCGCATCGCGGAAGGCGCCGAAGAAGGAGGCGAGGCGGTGGACATGGCTTTCGGCATAGATATCCGACAGCGCACGCGTGGTGGCGACGCGGTTTTCCAGCGCAAAGCCTGCGCCGGATGGAGCCTGCGTGCGGTCGGCGAGAACCCACCAGTCGCCATCCGGACCGCGGCCGATTTCGAACGAACAGAAATGAAGGTAATGGCCGCTGACCGGCTTTACGCCCACCAGCGGGCGCAGGAATTCCGGGTTGCCGGCGACCAGCTGCGGCGGCAGGAAGCCTTCCTCGACCAGCTTGTTGTCGCCATAGATATCGGCAAGCATCGCTTCGAGAAGGTCGGCGCGCTGCTTGAGGCCGCGTGAGATCTCTTCCCACTCCTTTTCTGCGATCAGAACCGGAATATGGCTGATCGGCCAGGCCCGTTCGCCGCTGCCGCTTCCGGCCGTGGAGCCGGGTGCGGCATAGGTGCGGTAGAACACGCCGGCATCGCGGAGGTAGCGGTCGGCGCGGGCAAACCGTTCGTGCAGCTCGGCTTCCGAGAGACGGCTCAGATGCGCGATCAGGTTCTCCCAGACCGGCTTGATACGACCTTCGGCGTCCAGCATCTCGTCGGTGACGCCGGCCAAGGCCGCGTAGCCGAGGATCGGGTCAATGCCGATCTCGCCAACGCCCGCTTCCGCCTTGGCGCCCTCTGTTGCCGGTCCGTTGGACATGGCTTGCTGTCAACTC
Source organism: Neorhizobium sp. DAR64872/K0K18 (assembly GCF_050500175.1). Lineage (NCBI taxonomy): Bacteria > Pseudomonadati > Pseudomonadota > Alphaproteobacteria > Hyphomicrobiales > Rhizobiaceae > Neorhizobium > Neorhizobium sp. DAR64872/K0K18. The sequence goes on along the minus strand of NZ_CP191446.1, from coordinate 2,753,019 downwards.
CAGTTAAAACCCAGGTGGTTCAGTTAAATCCCGGGTGGCCGGCGCAGATCGAGTGTCAGCGGAAATTCGGGCGACGGCATTTCCTGCATCAAAGCATAACTGCCCGCCGTGTGTCCCCACGGTTCGAACCGTGCGAGCCTTCGCGCTTCCGCTTCGTTGCCATTGACCGGAAAGGTCTCATAGTTGCGACCACCCGGATGGGCAACATGATATATGCAGCCACCGATCGAGCGGCTGGACCATGTATCATAGATATCGAATGTCAGCGGTGTATTTACCGGCAATACCGGATGCAGGCCGGAAGATGGCTGCCAGGCCTTGAAGCGGACGCCGGCGACCGAAACGCCGGATACGCCCGTCGGCGTCAACGGCACGGTGCGGCCGTTGCAGGCGACCGTATAGCGCTGCGGGTTGCTGGTCTCGAGCCGCACCTGCAGGCGCTCCACGGAACTGTCGACATAGCGCACCGTGCCGCCGATCGCGCCCTGTTCGCCCATCACATGCCAGGGCTCCAGCGCCTGGCGCAGTTCCAGCTTGGCGCCTTCGTACTCGACTTCACCGAAGAATGGGAAGCGGAACTCGAGCTGTGCCTCGAACCATTCGGGCCTAAGGTCGAAGCCGTTTTCGCGAAGGTCCGCCAGCACGTCCATGAAATCGGCCCAGATGTAATGGGACAGCATGAACCGGTCCGCCAGCGCCGTGCCCCAGCGGGTAAACCTGCCCTGAACCGGGTTTTTCCAGAAGCGGGCGATCAGTGCCCGCACAAGAAGCTGCTGGGCGAGCGACATGCGCGCATTCGGCGGCATTTCGAAGCCGCGGAATTCGACAAGGCCGAGGCGACCGGTGGGTCCATCGGGGGAAAACAGCTTGTCGATGCAGATTTCCGAACGGTGCGTATTGCCGGTGACGTCGGTCAAAAGGTTGCGGAACAGCCGGTCCACGAGCCATGGCAGCGGTGCTGCACCCTGGCCCGGCATCGGCACCTGCGACATCGCGATTTCGAGCTCGTACATCGAATCGTGACGCGCCTCGTCAAGACGCGGTGCCTGGCTGGTCGGTCCGATGAACAGGCCGGAGAACAGGTAGGACAGCGACGGATGGCGCTGCCAGTGCAGTACGAGGCTTTTCAGCAGGTCCGGACGACGCAGGAACGGGCTGTCGTTCGGGTTGGCGCCGCCGACCACGACGTGGTTGCCGCCGCCGGTGCCCGTATGGCGGCCGTCGATCATGAACTTGTCGGCGCCAAGACGGCTCTGGCGAGCCTCTTCATAGATCGCCGTCGTCGTCTCGACCGTCTCCTTCCAGCTTGCGGCCGGATGGATGTTGACCTCGATGACGCCAGGGTCGGGCGCGACGCGGATGACGTTGATGCGCTCGTCATGCGGCGGCGCGTAGCCTTCGATATGCACGGCGAGACCAAGCTTCGTCGCGGCGTTTTCGGCAGCGGCGATCAGCTCAAGATAGTCCTCGATCTTTTCGACCGGCGGCATGAAGACGCATAGGCGGCCATCGCGCGGCTCGACGGAAATTGCCGTGCGCACAGCGCCGCCGATTTCACCGAGCGTCTGCTCGACGCGGCCGGGATTGACCGGGTCGCCGGCCGTGAACGACTGCTCCGGCATCGCGCGGCCTTCCGTCGCCTCGTGACCGGGCGGGACGATCACGTCGGGCAGGGCGGTGCGGGGGATCGAGGGATCGGCCTCGTGGATATAGGGGAACTGCGATGGCGGGATATAGGGAAGCGTGCCGAGCGGCAGGCGGTAGCCGACGGGGCTGTCGCCGGGCACAAGGAAAATCTTGCCGCGACGGGTGCTCCATTTTTCGCTGATCCAGCGCTTTGCGCCCATGCTGCCGCCTCTCGCGTGCGACTGCCAGGCCTGAACAGGCAGGATATAGCCTGACGGGTTGGTCAGGCCGCGTTCGAAGACGCGGGCGATGCGGTTGCGCTCTTCCGGATCCTTGAGTTTCGAATTGGACGGATCGACATTATCAGGCAGCGAGCCTTCCTTGATGATCCACTCGGCCGGATCCTCATAGGCCGGCACGACCATCTCTTCGCCGATATCGAGTTCCGCTGCGAGTGCGGTCAGGAATTGCTGCGAGTCCTGCTCGCCGCTGCCATAGTCGCGGCCTTCTTCGGCCACCAGATCCGGGTTGCTCCAGATCGGCTTGCCGTCCTTGCGCCAGTAGAGCGAGAAGGTCCAGCGCGGCAGGCTTTCGCCCGGATACCATTTACCCTGGCCGTAATGCAGGAAGCCGCCAGGCGCGAATTTTTCGCGCAGCTTGCGGATGAGGACGTCGGCCTTTTCGCGCTTGGTAGGGCCGACGGCGCCGGTGTTCCATTCGTCGGATTCGAAGTCGTCGATCGACACGAAGGTCGGTTCGCCGCCCATGGTGAGGCGCACGTCCTGGGCTTCCAGCACGCGGTCCACCTGTTCACCGAGATCGTTCAGCGCGTCCCAGCTGTCATCCGAGAAGGGCTTGGTGATGCGCGGATGTTCGGCAACGCGCGTGACGTTCATGGCGAAGTCGAACGACGTGTTCGCCTCGCCGAAGTAACCGCCTGAAATCGGCGCGGCGTTGCGGTAATGGGGCGTGGCGGCCAGCGGAATGTGGCTTTCGCCGGTCAGCAGGCCCGATGTCGGATCAAGGCCGATCCAGCCGGCGCCTGGCAGATAGACTTCGCACCAGGCATGCAGATCGGTGAAATCGACTTCGGTGCCGGAGGGGCCGTCGAGCGCCTTCAGGTCCGGCGTCAGCTGGATGAGGTAGCCGGAGACGAAACGGGCGGCGAAGCCCAGATGGCGCAGGATCTGCACCAGCAGCCAGCTCGAATCGCGGCAGGAACCCATTGCCGAGGTCAGCGTCTGCTCGGGCGTCTGGACGCCGGGTTCCATGCGGATGACATAGCCGATCGCCTGCTGCAGGCGGGCATTGATGCCGACCACCATGTCGACGGTGGGCTGGCCGGGCGACATGTCCAGCGTCTTCAGGTATTCAATGAGCGCCGGTTCCGGCGGCTCAGGCGTGCGGTAGATCGACAGGTCTTCGATAAGGTCGGCCGGATAGGTGAACGGCCAGGCCTGCGCCTCTTCCTCGATGAAGAAGTCGAAGGGATTGTAGACCGTCATGTCGGCGACGAGGTCGACCTCGATCTTGAATTCGGTCACCGGTTCGGGAAACACGAAGCGGGCGAGGTAGTTGCCGTAGGGGTCCTGCTGCAGGTTGACGAAGTGATTCTCCGGCGTGACCTTCAGGGAATGCGACAGCACTTTTGTGCGGGAATGGGCGGCGGGCTTCAGCCGGATGATCTGCGGCCCCATGCGGACCGGCCTGTCATAGCTGTAATGGGTGAGGTGGTAGATGCTCGCCTTGATCGACATTATGCCCCTTGCCGGCCTTGTTAAACGGGCCGTTACGTCATCGTTGCCGCGAGTTTGTGCAATGCATGAAAAGAATGCAAGGCGGGGCAGGCTGTTTTCCCGCTCACGTCGAAAGGTGAGCTCGTTCGGTTTTCGATCGTTGTGCCGGGTAAGGGTCATCCGGCTGAGATTGCCCCTCATCCGCCTACCGGCACCTTCTCCCCGCGGGCGGGGAGAAGGACGCAGGCTGCGCGCTCAGAGTCAGATCAGGGTACGTGCCCACTCCCCGCGAGCGGGGAGTGGGCATTCCCAGGTATTTCGTTAGGCCGCGACGGCTTCCGTCGGGACCTTGGCGCCGGTCATGAAGGCGACCGCGTCGGACATCGTGTAGTCTTTCGGGTTGATGACGGTCAGTCGTTTTCCGAGCCGGTGGATGTGGATACGGTCGGCCACTTCAAAGACATGCGGCATGTTGTGGCTGATCAGCACGATCGGAATGCCGCGCGAGCGCACGTCGAGGATCAGTTCCAGAACCTTGCGGCTTTCCTTGACGCCAAGCGCCGCCGTCGGTTCGTCGAGGATGATCACCTTGGAACCGAAGGCCGCAGCGCGCGCCACAGCGACACCTTGGCGCTGACCGCCCGAGAGCGTCTCGACCGCCTGGTTGATGTTCTGGATGGTCATCAGGCCGAGTTCGGAAAGCTTGCCGCGGGCAAACTTCTCCATGGCGCCATGGTCGAGCTTGCGCAGGTATTTGCCCATGAAACCCTTGCTGCGGATCTCGCGGCCGAGGAACATGTTGTCTGCGATCGACAGCGCCGGCGAGAGCGCGAGGTTCTGGTAGACGGTCTCGATGCCCGCATCGCGGGCTTCGATCGGCGAGCGGAACTGGACCGGCTTGCCTTCCAGCGTGATCTCGCCCTCGTCGGGACGGATCGCGCCTGAGATCGCCTTGATCAGCGACGACTTGCCGGCGCCGTTATCGCCGATGACGGCGAGGATTTCGCCCGGATAGAGGTCGAAATCCGCGTTGTCGAGGGCGGTCACGCGACCGTAGCGCTTGACCAGGCCGCGGGCGGCCAGGATGGGTTGAGTGTTCGGATCGCGTGCCATCAGCCGGCTGCCTTTCTGATCCATTGATCGATTGCGACGGCGGCGATGATCAGCACGCCGATCAGGAGGTAGGTCCACTGCACGTCGGTGCCTAGCATTCGAAGGCCGAACGAGAACACACCGACGATCAGGGCGCCGAACACCATGCCGAGGATCGAGCCGCGGCCACCGAACAGCGATATGCCGCCGATCACCACAGCGGTGATCGATTCGATGTTGGCGAACTGGCCGACAGTCGGGGAAACCGAACCGTTGCGGCCGATTGAGACCCAGCCGGCAAGCGCGCAGATGGTTCCGGCCAGAACGTAGACCGAAATCAGCATGCGCTTGACGTTGACGCCGGACAGCTCTGCCGCTTCAGGATCGTCTCCGACCGCGTAGAGATGTCGGCCCCAGGCGGTCTGATTGAGGACGTACCAGAGGACGGCGACCAGCAGCACCATCGCGACGACACCGAAGGTGAACACCGCACCGCCGACCTTGAACGTCGTGCCGAGGAACTGCAGAAGCGGAGCCGTCGCCTCGATTTCCTGCGAGCGGATCGTCTCGTTGGAGGAATAGAGGAAGTTGGTGGCAAGCACGATCTGCCACATGCCGAGCGTGACGATGAAGGGCGGCAGTTTCACGCGGGCGATCAGGAAGCCGTTGATGAAGCCGCAAATCGCGCCGACCGCGAAGCCGCAGGGAATTGCGATTTCAACAGGAACTCCGTAGCGGAAGACCATCTGGCCCATGACCACAGAGGAGAGGACCATGATGGCGCCGACCGAAAGATCGATGCCGGCGGTCATGATGACAAGTGTTTGCGCCGCGCCGATAATGCCGGTGATTGCCACCTGCTGCAGGATCAGCGTCAGGGAGAAGGCGTTGAAGAATTTTCCGCCGAGAAGGATGCCGAACACCAGCAGGGCTGCGACGAGGACGATCAGCGAAACCGCCGACGGACTGGTGTGCAGGAAGTGCTGGAATTTCTGGACTGGCGTTTTCTTGTCGCCGTCGAAGGACGCGACGTCGGTCGAACTGTCCTTCAGAACCTTTTCGTAGTCATGATGCGGCGATGCCGCCGTTGGCTCGGTCATGGATGTTCCTCCGAGAAATTCCGTTGTCGCTCGACAGTGAGAGACCCTCTCCGGCCTACCGGCCATCTCTCCCACCCCGGTGGGAGAAGACTTGCGGCGGACGCAGGGATTGTCTGAGCGGTTGCCGCCGGATCAAGCCCTCCCCGTTGCGGGGAGGGTAATGGTTTGATCTTTCAAATGCAGGTGGGGATCAGCCCCAGCACTTGTTCAGACCTTCCTTGGTGTCGATCGACTTGATCGCGGGAACCGGCTTGTCGGTCACGAGGGTCACGCCGGTGTCGAAGAAATCCTTGCCGGCAGTCGGCTTCGGCTTTTCACCGGTATCGGCGAACTTCTTGATCGCCTCGATGCCGAGCGACGCCATCTGCAGCGGATACTGCTGCGAGGTTGCACCGATGACACCGCCGGCAACGTTCTTGACGCCTGGGCAGCCGCCGTCGACGGAGACCAGAAGCACGTCCTTCTCACGTCCGACGGCCTTCAGCGCTTCATAGGCGCCGGCTGCTGCCGGTTCGTTGATCGTGTGGACGACGTTGATGGTTGGATCCTTCTGGAGAAGGTTTTCCATCGCGGTGCGACCGCCTTCTTCATTGCCGTTGGTCACGTCATGGCCGACGATGCGCGGATCGTCTTCGTCGCCGATCTTGTTCGGATCCTTCGGATCGATGCCGAAACCGATCATGAAGCCCTGGTCGCGCAGGATGTCGACGGAAGGCTGCGACGGGGTAAGGTCGAGGAAGGCCACCTTGGCTTCCTTGGCCTTGTCGCCGAGCGTTTCCTTGGCCCATTGGCCAATCAGCTTGCCGGCCAGAAGGTTGTCGGTCGCAAACGTCATGTCGGCCGCGTTGATCGGCTCCAGCGGCGTGTCGAGGGCGATGATCAGCATGCCGGCGTCGCGAGCCTTCTTGAGGTTCGGCACGATGCCCTTGGTGTCGGACGCGGTGATCAGGATACCCTTGGCGCCATCGGCGATGCAGGTTTCGATCGCGGCAACCTGGCTTTCGGAATCGCCATCGATCTTGCCGGCATAGGATTTCAGCGTGACGCCGAGTTCCTTGGCTTTCGCGGTCGCACCGTCCTTCATCTTCACGAAGAACGGATTGGTATCTGTCTTGGTGATGAGGCAGGCGGAGACGTCGGCTGCGTGCGCCGGAGCGGAAAACGCAACGCCGAGGACAAGCGCCGCAAAGGCGCCAGAAAGCACAGTCTTTTTCATGATATCTCCTCCCGAGAGATCTTTTCCCCAAGCTTGGGGCGATTGATGCAAATGTTCAGAAACACCGGGTGCCATCGAATTCGACGAGCGCCGTCTCCAAGCCTCCCATGTCCTCTGCAGCCCGGATTAAGACCAGTTTTCCATGAGCTGTCAATAATTAATTCCGATTGAATTATTTATCCACGGTGGCATATTCGGCATGCGTGGAGCGACGATCCACGGCGAGTTTCGGGAGGAGTTCCAATGTCGATCGCGGGAAGTACCGCGACAGGGTCGATGCCGCTCGGCAGTTTTTCGGGCGGATCGAACCAGGTTCGCGTGCGTGCCTATAACGAGAGGCTGGTCCTTTCGCTTGTTCGCATGCACGGCGAAATGTCGAAGGCGGACATTACCCGCGCCAGCGGACTGTCGGCGCAGACTGTGTCGGTGATCATGCGATCGCTCGAAAAGGACGGGCTTCTGCTGCGCGGCGAACCGATCCGCGGCCGGGTGGGGCAGCCGTCGGTCCCGATGCGGCTCAATCCCGATGCCGTGTTTTCCTTCGGGGTGAAAATCGGCCGGCGCAGCGCCGATCTGGTGCTGATGGATTTCGTCGGGCAGATCCGGATGCATCATCACGAAACCTACGCCTACCCAGTGCCGCAGAAGATCATCGAGATCATCGGCAAGGGGATCGGCAGGCTCGAGGGCCAGCTCAGCATGGTCGAGCGTGAGCGGATCGCCGGCATCGGGATCTCGGCGCCGTTCGAACTGTGGAACTGGGCAGACGAGGTCGGCGCGCCTGCGGGCGCGATGGACCTCTGGCGCGATTTCGACCTGCAGCAGGAGGTCTCCGCCTCGACCAAGCATGCCGTCTACCTGCAGAACGACGCGACCAGCGCCTGCGGTGCGGAGCTGGTGTTCGGGATCGGTCCGTCCTATCCGGACTTCGTCTATTTCTTCATCGGGTCATTTATCGGCGGCGGCATCGTTCTGAACTCCGCGGTGTTTTCCGGCCGTACCGGGACGGCAGGCGCCGTCGCGCCACTTCCGGTGCGCGGCAGGGACGGTTCAACCCGGCAGTTGCTCGACGTCGCTTCAATTTTCGTTCTCGAGAACATGCTGAAGGAAAAGGGGATCGATCCGGAGCCGCTCTGGTATTCGGCCGACGAATGGATCGATTTCGGCGCGCCGCTCGATCTGTGGATCGGCGAGACGGCGGCAGCGCTTGCCCAGGCCATCATTGCCAGCGCCTCGATCATCGATTTCGGGGCTGCCGTGATCGATGGCGGCTTTCCGTCATGGGTGCGCAAGCGGATCGTCACCGAGACGATCGAGGCCGTCAAGCGGCTGGACCTGCAAGGTGTCATCATCCCCGATATCATCGAGGGCAAGGTCGGCAGCCACGCCCGCGCCATCGGCGGCGCCAGCCTGCCGATCTTTGCGAAATACCTCACCGATCCGAGTGTGCTGTTCAAGGCGATGTGACGAGGGGACGTCCGCATTCGATCGTGGGACGCTCGACGCTGTTCCCGGTCAGCCGTGAACGGCACGCCTTTCTCGCACCTTCGCAATTCCCTTGTGGTAGTTAGGACTCGACACAGACAGGCAGGAGCCGGCGGCAGATGGTGAATTCGCAAGATAAGGCGGAGCCCTATGAACTTCCTCTGTCTGGCCAGCTCAAAATGATGACAGGGGCGTTCTGGGCGTCCCCGGTGCGCAATCCCGTTCTCGCGCTCACGGCCGCGCTGCTCTGCGTCATCTTTGCGACCACCTACGCCACCTATCGGCTGAACGAGTGGAACGGACCGTTCTACGATGCCTTGGCGCGGCGCGACATGCCCGAATTCCTCCACCAGCTTGTGGTGTTCGGAGTCCTCGCCTCGCTCCTGACACTGCTCAACGTCATCCAGCAATGGCTGAACCAGATCGCCGCGATGCGGATGCGAGAAGGGCTGGCCCGCGATCTCGCCGATGTCTGGCTGACGCCGGGGCGGGCCCTGAAGCTTGCCGGTGCCGGCGCGATCGCCGACAATCCGGACCAGAGACTGCACGAGGACACCCGCATCCTGGCCGAGAACACGACGTCACTGTCGATCGGCCTCGTCAATTCGACCATTCTTCTTGCAAGTTTCATCGGCGTGCTATGGGCGATCTCGACTGATTTTGGCCTGCAGATCGGCGGTCGTACCATCGTCATTCCCGGCTATATGCTGTGGGCGACGATCCTCTACGCCCTTTTCGGATCCGTCATGAGCAACGTCGTCGGCAGCCGGCTGGCGCGACTGAATGCGCAGCGCTATGCCCGCGAGGCTGATCTGCGCGCGACCCTTGTCCGGGCGAACGAGAACATGAAGCCGATCACGCTTGCGCGCGGCGAGGAAAGCGAGCTTTTTCGCGTTCACGCCGCAATCGATGGTGTGCTCGGCATGCTGCGCAAGCTTGCCTGGGCGCTCACTAACCTGACCTGGGTGTCGGCCGGTTTCGGTTGGCTGGCGTTGGTGGCGCCGATCATCATTGCCTCGCCGATGTATTTTTCCGGCAATCTTTCGTTCGGCGGTCTGATGATGGCGGTCGGCGCCTTCAACCAGGTCAACCAGGCGCTGCGCTGGTATGTGGCGAATTTCAGCGTCATCGCCGACTGGCGGGCGACGCTCGGCCGTGTCTCCTCGTTCCGCAATGCCCTGGTTTCGATGGATACGCCGGCGATGGAAGGCTCCGTCCTCACCTACCGGAAAAGCGATGGGGAGGACGTGCTGTCCGTCACCGACCTTGCGGTCTTCGGCGAACCCGACAAGGGTGGGGACGGCCATGGCATCAGGGTCGCGGAAGGCGCCTTCACCATCCGACCCGGCGAGCGCGTGCTGATCAACGGCAATCCGGGGACAGACCGGCATCTTCTGTTCCAGGCACTGTCCGGTATCTGGCCCTGGGGCAAGGGCGAGATCCGACTGCCGGCCGCAGATCGGATGATCATGATGCCGCAGGAAGGTTATCTGCCGACCGCATCACTGCGCGAGGTCATGACCTATCCGGCGACTGGGCCTGCTGGCATGCGCGATGGCATTCCCGACATGACCGACGCGGCGCTGGCGCAAGCGTTGGAGAAAGTCGGTCTGCATCGGCTCGTCGATAAACTCGACGAGGTGGAGCGATGGGACCGGCTGCTCGACAAGGACGAGGAAGTGGCGCTGCAGATCGCCAATGCCGTGCTTCGAAAGCCGGACTGGCTGATCATGGACGACGTCCTGGAAGGGCTCGAACCGGAGACGCAGGCGCTGTTGCTCGACGTGCTGGCCGGGCTTACCGGCTCGACACTGATCTATATCGGCCGCTCCGACGTGTTTTCGGACAGATTTTCACCAAAGGTATTTCATCTGGCGCCGCTCCTGGCTGTCGATACGAAGAACGAGGCTTGAGACAATGGGTAAGCATGCTTCTCAAACGACAGGGAGAACCGGGCAATGCCTCATCTGCGGTCGCACGTTTGCGGTATCGAAGCTTCACAAGGCGGGCACTCTAAGGCCGCATCTCTTCGAGATGATCGCGGAGGAGGTAAAGACCTGTAGCGCCGACAGTCTGATCTGCGACGAGGATCTGGCGCGCTTCAGGCGGCGCTACGTGGAGGCACTGCTGGAAGAGGAGCGGGGCGAGATCACCGAGCTCGACGCCCGCGTGCTCGACAGTTTCGAAAAGGGAACGCTCACGGTTCAGGCGGGCGCGCCCGCCGCAATCGACCAGGCGGAAACGTTCGGGGAAAGGGTCGCCGACAGGGTCGCCGCCTTCGGAGGCTCCTGGACTTTCATCCTGTCCTTTTTAGCCGTGCTGGTTTTGTGGATGGCGCTCAACGTGGTTGGTCTGTCCGCCGATCCGTTCGACCCCTATCCGTTCATCCTGCTCAATCTCGTCCTGTCCTCGCTTGCCGCCCTGCAGGCACCCGTCATCATGATGAGCCAGAGGCGGCAGGAGGACAAGGACCGGCTGCGCAGCGAAAACGACTACATGGTCAACCTTCGAGCCGAACTCGAAATCCGCCAGCTGCATGAAAAGATCGATCACCAGATGGCCAAGCAGTGGGAACGGCTCGCAGAACTCCAGCAGATCCAGATCGAGTTGCTGGAGAAGCGGTGACGAGTTGCGCGAGGGGATACGCTTTACGTGGATGTCGAAGATTGATAATTTCGGTGAAACAAGGGTGGATCTTATGCCTTCCAGTTATGAACTCGGCCCCCATTACGAAAGCTTCGTGCGCAAACTGGTGGAAAGCGGACGCTATGCGAGCGAAAGCGAGGTCATGCGCGATAGCCTTCGCCTGCTCGAAGAGATGGAGGAGCACGGCAAGGCTGGGCTCGATGCACTGAAGGCGGATATCCGCACCGGTATCGAGAGCGGGCCGGGCATTCCGGCAGATGACGTCTTCGATCGGCTCGAAGTCAGATATGGCGGACGCCGCTCCTGATGCGCGTACTGTTTGCCCCTTCCGCCTCGAAAGATCTGGAAGAGGTTGGCGACTACATTGCCCTGAAAAATCCGGCCGCGGCGTACCGTTTTATCGCCGAGTTGCGGAACCACTGCGAACGTCTTTCAGAGACACCATACAGGGGACGGCTCGGCCGGAACTATCAGCCGGGCTTCGTTGCATCCACTTCAAACGGTACGTGATGTTCTACACCGTGTCCCAGGATGGTGTGAGAATTGAGCGCATCCTGCACGGCGCGCGCGATATCCCCTCAGCATTCAAGGAACAAGACTAAACCGATCTCACGGCGGAGTCTGTTGGATTCTTCCGGCGTTCGGGCGTCGGAGGTTGAAGAGGTTGCCGGCGAGGATGAGGATTGCGCCGGCGGCGGTCAGGCCGTCGATGGCTTCGGCGTAGAGAAGGTAGCCGATGAGGGCCGAGGCCGGCACGCGGAGATAATCCATCGGCATCGCCACCGTCGCATCGGCATAAGACAGCGCCTTTGCCATGCAGTAATGCGCGAATGTCCCGGTGAACGCGATCAGGAAGATCCACGGCCAGATCCCCGCGGACGGCCAGGTCCATACCCGGAGCGCCGGGATCAGCCCGATGATCGACTGGATGATCAGCATCCAGAAGATGATCTTGGTGGCGCTGTCGGTGCGCGTCAGGAGCTTGGTGGTGATGAAGGAGATGGCGAAGAAGAAGGCAGCGCCCAGCACGATCAGGTGGCCGGGGTTGAGCGGGGCGGCGCCTGGCCGCAGGATCAGAAGCACGCCGGCGAGCCCGAAGCCGATCGCCGCACCCTTGCGCCATGTCAGCTTCTCCCCGAGGAAAGCCGCTGCCATCAGCGCCGCCCAGATCGGGGCGGTGAATTCGATGGCGATGACCTGCGCGAGCGGGATCAGCGTCAGGCCCATCAGCCAGGCGAACTGGCCGATATAGTGGGCGACGTTGCGGCCGATATGGGCCGGCAGGATGGTGGTCCGCATGGCTTTGAAGCCGCCCTCGCGAAACACCAGCGGCAAAAGCATGAAGAAGGCGATGATCGAGCGCATTTCCATCACCTGGAAGACGTCGATCTCGCGGGTGATGATCCGGCCGGAAATCGCCATCAGCAGCAGCAGGCTGATCGACGTCAGCATCCACGCTGCAGCCTTCTTCGTCGACGGGGCCGGCTGGGCTGACGACGTCGCCCGCGAGGCCCTTGCCGATTGATTGCTGTCCACTTCAGTCTCCTTCGACGCAGAACGGTCGCTCTAATGCTTTTTCGGTTTGAAAGGAAAGCCTTTCCGCCCACCGGTTGTGTCTGCTGCTTATCCCGACGTCAGAATTCCCATCGAGCGGAGCAGGTTTTCGTGCTGGTCGCGGCTGACAGTCATGCCCTTGAACGACGCCATGGCTGCAAGATCCATCTCGTCGAAGGTCGCCTGCGAGAGGTTGGCGAAATCAAGCGTCGCGCCGGTGAAATCGATATTGTTGAGGCTCGATCCCATCAGGCTGACGCGGCTGAGATTGCTTTCGACAAACGAGCAGTCTCTGAGATCGCAGCTCTCGAACCGGCTCTCTTCGTAGCTTGAGGCCGCAAACACCGCGTACTGCAGCTTGCAACGCTGTAAGACGACGCCGCCAAACATCATGCGCTTGCTGATCTTGCGATGAACCTCGGCGTCGAACTGCAGACCGACGGCCGACGAATCGGTGATCTCGAGCAGGAAGGCTTCGCATTTGACGATGCGGTTGTTGGAAAGGTTGCAGGCCTTAAACTTCGCCTCGTTGAGGTCGCAGTAATTCCACGCAGATCCTGCCTGCGTTTCGCGATCGACGAAGATGCAGTTGAAAAACTCGGCTTCCTTGAAGGAGCAGTTGGAAAAGCTGCAGCCGATGAATTCGCATTCTCTGATCTTCGCGCCGTCGAAGACGCAGTCGTTGAACCGGCAATCCGAAAATTTCGATTCGGACGTGATGAAATCGGACAGGTCTTCGGATGCAAATCGGAGGCCGATGACCGGCTCCTTCATCGAGAATGCGGTTTCAAGCGACGATATTTCCAACACGCAATCTCCATTGTCAGGCAGCTTGCCTATACGTTCGCGCAACTTGTGACGGTCACCGCCACATCCCGCGCATTCTTGCGGTTACGTCGATGCGGATCTGGTGGCGGGCCTGGCGTTCGGCTTCGGTCATCTGCGCCACCACCGGCCAGGCGGTGCTTTCGAAGAACTGCAGCAGCGTTGCCGGGATGAAGCGGGAGCGCGAGGCGTAGACGTGTCGGTCGCCTTGGGAATGCTGGCCGTGGGTAAAGAAACGCTGCGGCGTGATCAGGTGAAGGTGATCCTTCGCGCGCGTCATCGCCACGTAGAGCAGCCGCCGTTCCTCCTCGATTTCGGCTGTCGTGCCGGTGCCGAGATCGGAGGGAATGCAGCCGTCGACACAGTTGAGCAGGAAAACCGAGCGCCATTCCTGGCCCTTGGCGGAATGGATGGTCGAAAGGATCAGGTAATCCTCGTCCAGCAGCGGAACGCCGGCCTGATCGCTCGTCGCATCCGGCGGATCGAGCGTCAGTTCGGTGAGGAAGCGTTCGCGCGACGCGTAGCCCGAGGCGATCTGCTCCAGTTGCAGAAGGTCGGCCTTGCGGGTGTCGGCATCTTCGTGGATGCGGCTAAGATGCGGCTCGTACCATTGGCGGGCGAGACCGATTTCGGAAGGCCAGCCTTCGCTTTTCCTGACGGCGCCAAGCATCTCGACAAAGGCCGGCCAGTCTTCGCCGGACCTTGGAGGCGAGGGAATTTCCTGCAGTGCGGCCAGCGGTTCCGGATCGGCCGCGATCGCATCGAGGATCTTCGCCGCCGTTTGCGGGCCGATGCCTGGAATGAGCTGCAGAAGCCGAAAACCCGCAACCCGGTCGCGCGGGTTCTGGGCAAAGCGCAAAGCCGCCAGCATGTCCTTGACATGGGCGCTATCGAGGAATTTCAGGCCGCCGAACTTGACGAAGGGAATGTTGCGGCGGGTCAGTTCCACTTCCAGCGGGCCGGAATGGTGCGAGGCACGAAACAGCACGGCCTGCTGTTTCAGCAGCATGCCGGTTTCGCGGTTCTCGAGGATCTTTTCCACGATATAGCTCGCCTGTTCGGTCTCGTCCTTGACGGTGACCAGACGCGGCCGCTCCTCCGACTGGCGGTCACTCCAGAGGTTTTTCGTAAACCGCTCGCGAGCAAGTTCGATGACGCCGTTGGCCGCTGCCAGAATGGTGGTGGTCGAGCGGTAGTTGCGGTCGAGCGTGACGATGTTGGCGGGCGGATCGAAGGTCGCGGGGAAATCGAGGATGTTGCGGATCGTGGCGGCGCGGAACGAGTAGATCGACTGGGCGTCGTCGCCCACCACCGTCAGCCCGCGGCCGCCGGGCTTCATCGCCATCAGGATCGAGGCTTGCAGCCGGTTGGTGTCCTGGTATTCGTCGACCATGACGTGATCGAACCGTTCGCCGACATCCTGTGCGATCAGCGGCTCGCTCATCATCTGCGCCCAGTAGAGCAGGAGATCGTCGTAATCGAGCACGTTCTGCGCCTGCTTGGCGTCCACATAGGAGGCAAACAGATCGCGCAGCTGCGGTTCCCAGGCAAGGCACCACGGGAAGGAGGTCTTCAGGACCTCGTCCAGCGGCGTCTCGGAATTGACGGCGCGCGAATAGATCGCAAGGCAGGTGCCCTTGGTCGGAAACCGGCTTTCCATCTTGGAGAAGCCGAGCTCGTGGCGAACGAGGTTCATCAGGTCGGCGGAATCCTCACGGTCGTGGATGGTGAATTCCTGGTCGAGGCCGATCTGTTCGGCATAGATCCGCAACAGCCTTGCGCCGATGCCGTGAAACGTGCCGGCCCAGGCGAGCGCATCGGTCATGACGCCGGACTTCGCCCCCATCACTTCGCGGCAGATGCGCTGGACGCGGCGGCCCATTTCGGAGGCCGCACGGCGGGAAAACGTCATCAGCAGCAGGCGGCGCGGATCGGCGCCCGACACAATCAGGTGGGCGACGCGATGGGCAAGCGTGTTGGTCTTGCCGGAGCCTGCGCCTGCAATGACCAGAAGCGGTCCGGCAGCGCCGCCATCCGGCACGTCCGAACCATGCTCGACCGCGCGGCGCTGGGCCTCGTTCAATTTTTCCAGATAAGCAACCGACATTCAGTTTCCGCGGCTTGTTCTTGATGTGTTCGTTTCAGCTCTACCTGATTCGCCGGCATTTGCCGCAATCGGTCTCCATCCCCGTTCGATTCTTAAACTTGACTACGCAGGTCGGCTTTGGCTATCGATGCGATGACGCTTATAAATTGGAGGCAAACTTGAAAATTCTGTCTGCTCTTTCGGCCGGAGCTTCGCTCGCCGTTTCGCTACTCGCTCTGTCCATGCCGGCCAACGCGCAGGTCGCCGACAGCCTGACGATCTACAATGCCCAGCACGAGGGCCTGACCAAGGAATGGGTCGAGGCCTTCAAGGAAGAGACCGGCATCGTCATTACGGTGCGCAACGGATCCGACCTCGAAATGGCAAACCAGATTGTGCAGGAAGGCGCCAACTCGCCGGCCGACCTGTTTCTGACGGAGAATTCGCCGGCCATGGCGCTTGTCGATGGCAAGGGTCTGTTTGAGCCTGTCGACAAGGCAACGCTCGATCTCGTTCCCGAGCAGTTCCGCCCGGCCAACGGTCACTGGACCGGAATTGCCGCGCGCTCCACAGTGTTTGCCTATGACAAGACCAAGCTCACCGAGGACAAGCTGCCGAAATCGATGCTCGATCTCGCCAAGCCCGAATGGAAGGGCCGTTGGGCCGCATCTCCGTCGGGCGCCGATTTCCAGGCGATCGTCGGCGCGTTTCTGCAGCTGAAGGGTGAGCCGGAAACCGCTTCCTGGCTGAAGGGCATGAAAGAGAACTTCACCGCCGTGCGTGGCAATTCCACCGCCATGAAGGCCGTCAATGCGGGCCAGTTCGAAGGCGCGCTGATCTATCACTACTACTATTTCGGCGATCAGGCGAAGACCGGCGAAAACAGCAAGAACGTTGCGCTGCATTACTTCAAGAACCAGGATCCGGGCGCCTTCGTGTCGATCTCCGGCGGCGGCATTCTGGCCTCTTCCAAGCACAAGGAGCAGGCGCAGGCATTTCTGAAATGGCTTGCCGGCAAGGGCGGCCAGAAGATTCTGCGTGACGGCACCTCGTTCGAATACGCCGTCGGCAAGGACGAGGCTTCCAACAAGGCGCTCGTTCCGATTGCCGACCTTCAGGCGCCAAAGGTCGAGCCCTCGAGCCTCAACAATGCCAAGGTCACCGACATGATGACAGCCGCCGGCATTCTCTAAACACCATCGAATCCTGTTGCGCACGGACATCGCAGGGCGTACCTGCGATGTCTCTTCTTTCTTGAGCACGCGATGACGTTTACCACCGAGAGCATGGTTGCCAGCCGGCCGCGCCGGAAGCCTGCGGGGAAACCCCTTGCAGGATCGTCATGGACGCTGGCAATCGCCGTTGCGATTGCCACCCTGACGCTGACGCCGCTCGGGTTCGTGTTCTGGGCAACGCTTGCGACCGGCTGGGAAACGGCATCGCAGCTGATCTTCCGTTCCCGTGTCGGCGACCTCCTGTTCAATACCGTTGCGCTGATCGTCCTCACGGTGCCGATCGCGCTGGTTCTCGCAACGGCGCTTGCATGGCTGACGGAGCGCACCGACCTGCCGGGCGCAAAGCTGTGGGCCTTGCTTGCCATCGTGCCGCTCGCCATTCCCGCTTTCGTGCAGTCCTATGCCTGGATCGGTATGTGGCCGCGGCTGAACGGGCTTGGAGCGGGCGTCGCGATTTCTGTCGTAACCTACTTTCCCTTCGTCTACCTGCCCGTGTCGGCGGCCCTTCGGCTGATCGATCCGGCACTGGAGGATCAGGCGGCCTCTCTCGGTCTTTCGCCTGCTGCGGTCTTGCGGCGCGTCGTGTTGCCGCAACTCAGACTGTCGCTGTGTGGCGGGGCGCTGCTGATCAGCCTGCATCTCCTGTCGGAATACGGGCTCTATGCGATGATCCGGTTCGACACGTTCACGACGGCAATTCTTGACCAGTTCCAGTCCACCTACAACGGCGTTGCAGCGCATATGCTGGCGCTGGTGCTGGTGGCATGCTGCTTCGTGCTGATCGGCGTCGATGCCGCTGTGCGGGGCCGCCGTCGCTATGCCCGGCTGGGCTCGGGCGTTGCCCGCCATCCGGTGCGCGCCTCGCTTGGCCGCTGGCGATATCCCTGCCTGCTGCTGCCGGTCGTGACTACTGCGGTTTCGCTTGGCGTGCCGGTGCTGACGCTCGGGCGCTGGCTGATCGCCGGTGGTGCTGATATCTGGCAATTCAGCGAGATCGGGTTGGCGCTTTCCCAGACGCTGACGATCTGCGTGATCGGCGGTGTGGCGACGGCTGCTGCCGCCGTGCCGATCGCCTGGCTTTCGGTGCGTCGCCCGACGCGTTCCAGTCGGTTTCTCGAAGGCTGCTATTATCTCGCAAGCTCGATGCCGGGCGTGGTTGTCGCGCTCGCTCTGGTAACGATCTCCATCCGGGTGATGCTGCCGCTTTACCAGACGGTGGCGACGATCGTCATCGCTTACGTCATCATGTTCCTGCCGCGGGCGCTGGTCAGCCTGCGCGCCAGTATCGCGCAGGTGCCGGCAGAGCTGGAACAGGCGGCCGAAAGTCTCGGACGTTCGCCCGCGCGGGCGCTCTGGTCCACCACAGTGCGGCTGGCGGCGCCCGGCGCTGCATCTGCCATGGCGCTTTCCTCGCTCGGCATCATGAACGAGCTGACCGCGACCCAGATGCTGGCGCCCAACGGCACGCGCACGCTTGCCATGGCATTCTGGGCGCTGACCAGCGAGATCGACTATGCGGGAGCCGCACCGTATGCGCTGCTGATGATCCTGTTTTCGCTGCCGCTCACCCTTCTCCTTCACCACCAGTCAAAAAAGATCGCCGGGCGATGACGCTGCTTACCCTTTCCTCCGTTGCCAAGAGCTACGGTTCCGTCGCAGCCGTTGCCGGTGTCGACCTTGCAGCCCAAAGCGGAAGCCGCACGGCCATCGTCGGCCCTTCCGGCTGCGGCAAGACCACGCTTTTGCGGCTGATTGCCGGGTTCGAGGTTCCTGACGCCGGCTCGATCACGCTTGGCGGCGAGATCATGTCCAATGCGGACGCGCATGTTGCTGCCTACCGACGTAATATCGGCATCGTGGCGCAGGACGGCTGCCTGTTTCCGCATCTTTCGGTGCTCGACAATATCGGTTTCGGCATGGACGCGGATCGCACGGCCAAACAGGCAAGGGCTGCGGAACTGATGGAGATGGTCGGACTTGACGGGGCGATGCTTGCCCGCAAGCCGGATCAGCTTTCCGGCGGCCAGCAGCAGCGCGTGGCGCTGGCAAGGGCGCTTGCCCGCAGGCCGCGGCTGATGCTGCTGGACGAACCCTTCTCGGCGCTCGACATGGGCCTGAGGACCGCCACCCGAAAGGCTGTGGCCGACGTACTGTCGGCTGCCGGCGTCACCACCATTCTCGTGACCCATGACCAGGCGGAAGCGCTTGCCTTCGCCGATGAGCTGGTCGTGATGCGGGCGGGAAAATTCGCCCAGGTCGGCACGCCGCGCGAGGTCTATCTGAAACCCGTCGACCGGGCGACGGCCACCTTCCTCGGAGAAGCGGTCGTGCTGCCGGCCATGGTGAGCGACGGGATAGCCGACAGCCCGATCGGCCGGCTAGAGGTTGCGGACGTCACCTATCGCGGCCGGGCGCAGATCATGATCCGGCCTGAGCAGTTTACCGTCAGCCGGATCGAATACGCGCCGGACAACGGGGTCTCGGCTGTGGTCAGCGACGTGGTTTTCTGCGGGCCATCGCTTGATGCGAGGATAACACTCGCCGGAGACGGTATCGCCGAGGGCGAGATTTCCTTCCGCCTGGATATCCCCGGCCGCGAGCTGCTTGCGTCAGGCGACCGGGTGTCGATCGGCATCTCGGGACGAGTGCATCTGCTTGCCGACGCGTAGTTCACATTTTTGCCGGAATATTTCTTCGCGGCCATCACGGCGCTGGAACCTGGAACCTTTTGTCACGTTGTTCCCGCATCAAATATGAAGGAATAATACCATGCTGAAATGGGCTCTCATCTTTCTCGTCATCTCCGTGATTTCAGGCTTCCTCGGCTTCTCCGGCGTCTCCTCTGCCACCGCGGGCATCGCGAAAATCCTGTTCTTTATCGCTATCGTGATCTTCCTTATCTTCCTGGTTCTGGCACTGACGGCAGGCGCCGTGGTCTTCTAAGAAAGACCCCAAGGATCACAACAGCAAAGCCGCCCTGGAGCTTCCACGGGCGGCTTTTGTTTGCGGTAAATTCGGGAAGTGAAGCGCTATTGAAGCGGCCGGAGCCCCACACGACCCCGGCCGCCTGAGTGCCACTGGCCGAGAGGCCAGCCACAAACTCAGACCCACAAGCTCCCGCATCCGCAAGCCTCGCGCTATTGGTATTGTTACGGATGGAAGAATGGTGACGGGACGTTATGCGGTCGGTTAACGGCTTGAAACGAAAAAGACTTCCGGTTTCCCGGAAGCCTTTCGTGCCTTGCGGCTAATCAGGATGGTGGGCGTAACAGGGATTGAACCTGTGACCCCTACGATGTCAACGTAGTGCTCTCCCGCTGAGCTATACGCCCATCCGATGGGCGGCTTAAGACCACAGAAACCGATGTGCCGTCAATAGGCTTTTTCCGGTTTTGTGAAGTCTTTTTGACAGCCGCCGGAAAACCGGGCTTACGCGGCCAGAAGCTTGTTCACTTCGTCCACAAGATCGCGCAGGTGGAAGGGCTTGGAGAGAACCTTTGCATCCTTCGGGGCCTTCGAATCAGAATTCAGAGCGACGGCGGCAAACCCTGTGATGAACATGACCTTGAGATCGGGGTCGAGTTCGGTCGCGCGCCGGGCGAGCTCGATGCCGTCCATCTCGGGCATGACGATGTCGGTCAGGAGCAGCGAGAAAGGCTCTTCGCGGAGCCGGTCGTAGGCGCTGGCGCCGTTGTCGAAGGAAATGACCTTGTAGCCCGCCTTTTCCAACGCTTTCACCAGGAACCGGCGCATGTCGTTGTCATCTTCGGCGAGAAGGATTTTTGGAAGCATCTCGGGGACCGCTATCTGTCTATGAGTCGTGGCTGTATGGCCGTCTACACTCTCAATTGACGGTAAACATCCGTTTAATAAGAGCCGAAGCAGCCTTGGTGGGATTACATAGTATGGACTTCCCGCCGGGCAACTGGCAACATACCTCATCCGACTTGTTCATGACATGGTAAAAACGGAATGGATTTCAACGCCGGCGATCCTGAGCATTTCGAGGTAAGGGAACCCGCCAGGCAAACCATTCCCTTCGTGTACAACTCTCCCCATAGCGGCCGGTGCTACCCGGAAAGCTTTCTTGCCGACAGCAATCTCGACTCGATGTCGATTCGCCGTTCGGCAGATCATTATGTCGACGATCTCTTCGCCGATGCGCCGGAACTTGGCGCGCCCTTGCTGACCGCCCATTTCCCCAGGGCCTATCTCGACGTCAATCGCGAGCCGTTCGAACTCGATCCGCGTATGTTCGATGGTCCGTTGCCGCCTTACGCCAATATCGGATCGATGCGCGTTGCCGGTGGGCTTGGCACCATTCCGCGCATCGTCGCCGAGAACATGGATATCTACCGGCGCAAGCTTTCGGTGGCGGAGGGCCTGTCCCGGATTGAGGCAATCTACAAGCCATACCATGCCTGCCTGCGCCGGCTGATCGCGGCCACGCATGCCCGGTTCGGCATCTGCGTGCTGATTGATTGTCACTCGATGCCTGGCAATATCCGGCTTTCGGGTTCGAACGTGAAGCCCGACTTCATCATCGGCGATCGCTACGGCACAAGCGCGTCTGCCGAGCTTTCCCGCGCGGCGCTCAGCTTCCTGAGCGAGATGGGTTTTGCCGCCGTGCGCAACAAGCCCTATGCTGGCGGCTTCATCACCGAACACTACGGCCGGCCCGTGCGCGGCCTGCACGCGCTGCAGATCGAGATCAACCGCGGGCTTTACGTGGATGAGGGGACGCTTTCGAAGCGGCCGGAATTCGATGCGATCGCCGCCGCACTCTCGCTCTTCATGCGCCAGATGGCCGACTTCGTCGCTGATTTTTCGGCCAGCGACACTGCGCTCGCAGCGGAATAGTATCCCCGCATCAGGCTGACTTCGATCGCCGAGGTAGCCGACTTCCCTGACAGAGCGCATTCGATGCCGCAGCATGCAGACATCTGCGTGCTCATCGAGCGATACCCTTCCGCCCGTGTATTTTGGACAAAAAAAACCGCGCTTACAGCGCGGCTAAGTCTAGGGAGGAAACACCCAAGGAGGGTATTTACAGTCAAAGACTGTAGGAAGACGCTACGTCCGTTATGCACATTTGTCAATCAATTATTTTATGTGATGAAAATTGCATCATTATTTGGCGAAGTGACCGAGTTTTGGTCAGTCCAAGAGCGGTTCAGGCCTTTCTAAGCGCCAAGACCTGCTTTAGAACAGGGGCAGCTTTTCTGGGACGGAGTTTTTGATGCTGCCTGATCGCGCCTTTTTCGATACGCTCGCCGATGCCGCCCGCGAGCAGACGCTGCCGCGCTTCCGCACCGGTGTCTCCGTCGTCAACAAGCTGGCCGGCGGTTTCGATCCGGTGACCGAGGGCGACAGGGCGGCGGAAACCGCCATCCGGGCCCTGATCGAGGCGCGGTTTCCCGAACACGGCATCTTGGGCGAAGAGCATGGAAATGTCGGGCTCGACCGCGAGCATGTCTGGGTCATCGATCCGATCGACGGGACGCGGGCCTTTATCTCAGGCGTGCCGCTGTGGGGCACGCTGATCGGCTTGCAGTCGAATGGTCGGGCCACGATGGGCATGATGGACCAGCCGTTTACCGGCGAACGCTATTTTGCCGATGGCAAGGTCGCAACCTATCGCGGCCCGGGTGGTGAGGCCGTCCTTGCCGTGCGTGACTGCGGACAGCTATCCGATGCGGTTCTCTTCACCACGTCACCGCATATTTTCGAGGGCGAGGATCTGGCCCTTTACCGCTCGATCGAAGAGAAGGTGCGGCTGTTCCGCTATGGCTGCGATTGCTACGCCTATTGCCTTCTGGCGGGCGGTCATATCGATCTCGTGGTTGAGAACAATCTTCAGCCCTATGATGTCGGTGCGCTGATCCCGATCATCGAGCAGGCGGGCGGCATCATCACCGACTGGGACGGTGGCCGGCCGGAGAACGGCGGCAATATCATCGCCGCCGGTTCGCGCAGCGTGCACGCCGAAGCGCTTGCGCTGCTGGCGCGCCGATAAGACGAGTCAGGCCGCGGTTTCGCTAAGGTCTATGCCGCCATCGAGCCCAGGCATGAAGGCCTCGAGCGCCGCCATCACCTGGGCGCGGTAGATATTCTTCTCCTGCAGCAGCTCATGGCGGCCACCGGTGATCGTGATGAGCTGTGCCGCGCGGAAATTGCGCGAGAGTTCCTCCTGCGCCGTATAGGGCACGACACCATCGAGGACAGGCGCGATGATCAGCGTCGGAATGGTGATCCGTGTCAGATGCGCCTGCGACGAGACGCGCCGGCCTGCGCGAAGGGTCTCGTGAACCCAGCCGGCCGTCGGTGCGCCGACTGTCAGTTCCGGATAGGCGGCGTAGAGGCCGAGATTTCGCTCGAAGCGGGTGCGATCGCCGGTCAGGCCGTTTCGTTCGAAGGGAATGAAGCGCTTGTCTCCGCCAAGCTGGATCTTGCCGAACCCGGTCCAGCGCATGACCGTCGAGAGCGGCCAGACGATGCGTTCCGGCAGGGCCTGGCCCTGAAAGCCGATATAGGGCGACAGCAGCGCCATGCGGCTGATCCGGTTGGCAAGTTTCGGCGCCGACGACAGTGCGATCAGAGCGCCGGTGGAATGGGCGATCAGAAAAAACGGCAGGCGTGCATCCGGAAGCACGATCTGCTCGAGAAAGATGTCGAGGTCTTTCTGGTAGTCGGAAAAATGTCTGATATGGCCTTTTTTCGGGTGCCGTGTCTCGCGGTCGGAACCGCCCTGGCCGCGCAGATCGTAGGTCGCGACCCACAGGCCCATCGCGTTGAGCTCGCGGATAGTCTCGAAATATTTCTCGATGAACTCATTGCGCCCCTGCAGCAGCACGATCGTGCCGCGGGCCGGCGAGACCGGTGAGCGGAAAAGCGCGTAACGCAGCTTCGTGCCGCGGTGACCGGTGAAATGGCCAGCGGTGTAATCGGCCGGCGCCGGGTTTTCCGGCGTCGATCGCAACAGGGTCTGTGAGGCGTGGGGCGTGTCAGTCATGCCGACAGGCTCAAGCGATCCGGGCCGCCACGTCAAGTGAAATCATCTGAAATGGTGGATGCGGATAGAGGCGAGGCCGGAGCGGAGAACTCTGACCTGTCGGCCTATAACCAGGAAGCCGAGCCCGTCACGGGATGAATTTCCCCAATGAAAAAACCTCTTGAATGACGGAAAATCAATTCCCATCTTTCCTCTGCAGGCGCCGAAAGGGCCTGCAGAACGGGGTCTTCATCGCCAGAACGGGGTGAGACGCCAAACCTAAACCGCAACGTCGCTTCAATGGAGGACTTTATGCGTCACGTCGATTTTTCCCCCCTGTACCGCTCCACCGTCGGTTTCGACCGTCTCTTCAATCTACTTGACAATCGCAACCTTGGCGATCAGGCGCAGAGCTATCCGCCCTACAATATCGAGCGGACCGGCGACAACACCTATCGCATCACGATGGCTGTCGCGGGATTTGACGAGAAGGAACTCTCGATCGAATTCCAGGCCCATTCGCTGACCGTGAAGGGCGAGAAGAGCGATGACGAAGCCGGTGCCGAGACCGAATATCTCTACCGCGGCATCGCCAAGCGCGCCTTCGAGCGCCGCTTCCAGCTCGCCGATCACGTGGAAGTCGAAACCGCTTCGCTGAAGAATGGTCTCTTGCACATCGATCTGGTGCGCAACATTCCGGAAGCGCTCAAGCCACGCCGTATCTCGATTGCGGCCGATGCGTCCGACAGCGTCAAGACGATCGAAGCACAGATCGCTCCGCAGCAGGTCAACTGACCCGCCACGGAGAGTAATGACAGCCCAATGACCTCCAGTCACGGGTAGCATACAGACGCCTCTTCCCACGCCGGGAGGGGGCGTTTTTGGTTGGCATTGACCGGGTTTGCCGGGCGGCCTACCGTATCGACATTATCTCAGCCTGATCTTCAACGTGAGGGAGTGCCGATGCGTGTTACTGTCAAGAAATCGGGCGACAGCGCTTCTGTTCGCATTCCGGCAGCCGTCATGGAAGCGGCAAACCTCAAGCCGGATTCCGTCGTCGAAGTATCCGAAGAAAACGGCCGTATCGTTATCCAGGCTGTTACCGAACTGGACACAACGCTAGACCACCTTGTTGCCGGTATGAACGCCACCAATCTGCATGACGAGGCCGACTTTGGTGCGCCGGTCGGCAGAGAAGCGTTGTGAACGCTCAGTCCAACGTTCCCGATGCCGGCGACATCCTCTGGCTTGATTTCTCGCCTCAGTCCGGACACGAGCAAGCGGGGCGGCGGCCTGCAGTCGTCCTTAGTCCCGCAAGCTACAATCGTTTCGGACTGATGCTCTGCTGCCCGATGACGACGAAGGTGAAAGGGTATCCATTCGAGGTCGTTCTGAAGGACGACAAAGGATGCGTCCTTGCAGATCAGGTAAAAAGCCTCGACTGGCGCTCACGCCGCGCCGAACGCAAGAGCCGTGTTTCAGCCTCTGAGCTTCAGGAAATCAGGACCAAAGCTTCGGCCCTGATTGGCAGACCTTAAGGTCTGTACGCCGGTTTCAGGCTGCGGCGACCTTGGCGAGGGCTTCTTCCTTGGCCCTGGCGCGCTCGGCGTATTTCTGGGCGATCGCGGCGCAGGCCATCAGCTGGATCTGATGGAACAGCATGATCGGCAGGACGATGGCGCCGATCGAGGCCGACTGGCCGGAGAAGATGGCGTTGGCCATCGGTACGCCGCTTGCGAGCGATTTCTTGGAGCCGCAGAAGGTGATGGTGATCTCGTCTTCCTTCTTGAAGCCGAGAAGCCTGCTGCCGAACATGGTGATGCAGAGAACGACGGTCAGAAGCAGCATGTCGATGACGACGACTGCCGCGATGTCGCTCACCGAAAATCGGCTCCAGATTCCTTCGATGACCGCTTCCGAGAAGGCGAGGTAGACGACCATCAGGATCGAGCCGCGGTCGACGGGCGAGAGGATCTTCTTCTTGGAGCGGATCCAGTTGCCGATCCACGGCTGCAGGATCTGGCCGGCGATGAACGGTGCCAGAAGCTGAAGACCAATCTTCTGGATGGCATCGGTCGAAACGCCGGCGTCGCCGGTCGTCGACAGAAGCAGGCCGACCAGAAGCGGGGTCAGGAACATGCCGAGAATGTTGGAACCGGATGCCGCAACGATTGCCGCCGGCACGTTGCCACCCGCCATCGAGGTAAAGGCGATCGACGACTGCACGGTGGACGGCAGCACACAGAGGAAGAGGATGCCCATGTAAAGCGGTGCCGGCAGGATGTCTTCCGGAACGAAACCGATCATGAGCCCAAGGATCGGGAAGATCGCAAACGTCGTCAGAAGGATCGTCAGATGCAGGCGCCAGTGAAGGACGCCTGCGACCACCACATCCCGCGACAGGCGAGCGCCGTGCAGAAAGAAGAGGAGGCCGATGGCGATGTCTGTCGCCACCCCGAACCATTCCGCCCATACGCCCTGGATCGGCAGGAAGGAGGCGAGGATGACGGTGCAGACGAGCATGACGGTGAAGCGATCCGGCAGGTAGCGGCGCATGGAAAATCCTTCGACGATTTCATTGTTTGTCGAGGCTGTCTTCGCTTATCATGAATTTGAATGCAAACACTAACAGCTATCGTGAAGTCGGATAACCATGCTCAACCTGCATCACCTGAACAGTTTTCTCGTGCTGGAGCAGACGGGAAGTTTTACCGATACGGCAGCGCGGCTGGGGCTCGGGCAGTCGACCGTTACCCAGCATATCCAGCGGTTGGAAAAGTCGCTCGGGCGTCAGCTCGTTTCGCGGGATACGCACCACGTGCGGCTGACGACGGAAGGGGAGGCGCTGCTGGGCTATGCGCGCGGAATGCTGGATCTCAACAGCAAGGTGTCCTCGCTGTTCGGCGAAAGCCGGCTGCGTGGCAGATTGCGGCTCGGCGTTTCCGAGGATGTGGTTGCGAGCCGGCTGACGGGCATTCTCGAAGATTTTATTCGTTTGCATCCACTCGTCGATCTGGAGCTGACCGTCGCGCTGTCGGCCGTGCTCAATCAGATGCAGGACGCGGGCGATCTCGATCTGGTTCTCGCCAAACGGCATGTGGGGGAAACCCATGGGCGTCTGCTCTACCGCGAGCCGCTTGTGTGGCTGGCGCGGGATCCGGAGCGCATGATCGACCGGACCGATGCTCTGCCGCTGATCGCCTTCCCGTCGCCCTCGATCACGCGGCGGGTGGCGCAAGAGGCGCTGGATGGAGCCGGTATGTCCTGGCGGATCGTCTGCACCTGCGGCAGTCTCAGCGGTTTGACGGCTGCGGCGCGGGCGGGAATGGGCGTGCTCGTGCAGCCGCGCAGCATGGCGCCCGAAGGCCTCAAGGAGATCACCGGGGACCGTTTGCCAACGCTGCAGGATGTCGAGTTCGTGCTGATTTCCAGGCGCGGCGCAGATGCAGCGCTGGTCGAGGCCCTGTCCAGCCTGATTACGGCGCAGATTGCGCCGCAAAAGCAGGGCTGACGATTAGGTGGAAGCGCAGATCGACAGGAACTGGTCGACGTCTTCTTCCGTGGTCGCAAACGATGTGACCATGCGGATGAGCACTTCGTCTGCCTTGACCTTTTCCGGAATGTCGCGGGGCGCCGGCCAGTTGTAGAAGCGTGCGCCCTGTTCTTCGGCGGCCTTGGCGGAGGCTTTCGGCAGGACCGCGAACACTTCGTTCGATGTCGTCGGCCAGGCAAGCCGGGCGCTGTTGAGCGCGCCGAAGCCGGTGCGCAGGCGATCGGCCATGGTGTTGGCATGGCCGGCGAGACCCATCCACAGGTCGTCCTTCAGATAGGCGTCGAACTGGGCTGCGATAAAGCGCGATTTCGAAAACAGCTGTGCGCTGCGCTTGCGCAGGAATGCAAAATCCTTGGCGAGATCAGGATTGAAGAACACGATCGCCTCGGCGCACCAGCAGCCGTTCTTGGTGCCGCCGAAGGACAGCACGTCCACGCCGCGCTTCCAGGTCATCTCGGCGGGCGAGCAATCAAGCGCGACCAGAGCATTGGCGAAGCGGGCGCCGTCCATGTGCAGCGGCAGACCGTTGTCCTTGGCGATCTTTGCGATCGCGTCGATTTCATCGAGCGTATAGATCGTGCCGACTTCTGTTGCCTGCGTCATGGTGATGGCGGCGGCGCGGCCGTGGTGAATGGCGTCCTGCGGGTAGCGTGAGATGCGCTCCACGAGGTTTTCCGGCAGCATTTTGCCGGCCGGGCCCTCGACCGCGACCATGCGCATGCCCGAGAAGAAGTCGGGTGCTCCGCATTCGTCCTCGATCACATGCGCTTCGGAATGACAAAAGGTGAGGCCGCCGGGGCGGGCGACGCTGGCAAGCGCTAGCGAATTGGCTGCCGTGCCGGTCGCGACAAAGAAGACGGCGACGTCGCGTTCAAACATCTCGTTGAAGCGAGCCTCGATCGAGCGGTCGAGCTCGCTGTTGCCGTAGGCCGCGGCAAAGCGGGTGGATTCCTTCGACAAGCGTTCATTGATTGCGGGATGGGCGCCAGCCCAGTTGTCCGAGGCGAAGAACATGACGGTACCTTGCAAGCGATGTGGGATAAGATGCGGGGCTTTGAGCGAGGCGGACCATAAGCCTTTTGGACCGTTGATCAATCCGGAAACGTGCCGAATGAGCGGTGTCTGCTCGTGCCGCGTAATCAAAGCCGAGTTTTGTCATTCGCGGCGCAAGATTATTTCAAGCTGGCATCGCAACCAGTAATCAAGTGTCGTTTAGCTTTAACTTTTTCGTGGGCCGGGGATTGAAGACAGGCGGCACATATGTCATAAAATTCGAGAATTAGGACAGAAATGTTGTCCTAATTTTTGAACTGAAGGTGGTTTTTCGCTTCCGAGCGGTGACCGTCGACGTGTTCAAGGGTATGCTTCGCACTCTCAAGGGCTTCCTGCTTCAGCAGTCTGCCACCTGAAAGGACGAGGCATTTCTTCGGGTGAAATGAAGAATACGCCGTTTGCAAGCTCGATCGTGAGTGGCCAACAGGAGGAATAGCAATGACGAAGAATGTTCCTGAAGTGCACTGTCTGCCCGCCACCGCGACCGCGGCGGAAGCTGGCTCGGGCGTCGAACAGCGTCTGCCATTCATTGCCTCCGGCATTCCGGCAGCACAAGGCCTTTACAACCCGCGCAACGAGCACGATGCCTGCGGCGTCGGCTTCATCGCCCATATGAAGGGCCAGAAGTCGCACCAGATCATCAAGGACGGCTTGTTCATTCTGGAAAACCTCACCCATCGCGGCGCCGTCGGCGCTGATCCGCTGATGGGCGATGGTGCCGGCATTCTGCTGCAGATCCCCGACAAGTTCTTCCGCGAGGAAATGGCAAAGCAGGGCATCACTCTGCCCAAGGCTGGCGAGTATGCCGTCGGTCACTTCTTCCTGCCGCGCGACCCGGATCAGATCGAGCACTTCAAGAAGGTGATCGTCGATGTGACGGCCGAAGAGGGCCAGCAGTTCCTCGGGTTCCGCGAAGTGCCCGTCGACAATTCCTCGCTGTCCAAGGCGCCGGATATTGCCGGTACCGAGCCCTATCACCTCCAGGTGTTCATTGGCGCCGGCCGCGATGCCGCGACCAATCAGGATTTCGAGCGCAAGCTCTTCCTCATTCGCAAGGTCATCTCCAACCGTATCTACGATCAGTTCGGCGGCCAGGAAACCGGCTTCTATCCGGTATCGCTGTCATCGACGACGATCGTCTACAAGGGCATGTTCCTCGCCTATCAGGTCGGCGCCTATTACAAGGATCTGGCCGACCCGCGGTTTGAAAGTGCTGTCGCCCTCGTGCACCAGCGGTTCTCCACCAACACGTTCCCGTCCTGGAAGCTCGCGCATCCATACCGCATGGTTGCCCATAACGGCGAAATCAACACGCTGCGTTCCAACGTCAACTGGATGGCGGCGCGTCAGGCGTCGGTGTCCTCGCCACTGTTCGGCGACGACATTTCCAAGCTCTGGCCGATCTCCTACGAGGGCCAGTCGGATACGGCCTGCTTCGACAACGCGCTCGAATTCCTGCTGCGTGGCGGCTATTCGCTGGCGCATGCGATGATGATGCTGATCCCCGAAGCCTGGGCCGGCAACCAGTCGATGTCGAAGGAGCGCAAGGCGTTCTACGAGTACCATGCGGCTCTGATGGAGCCATGGGACGGTCCGGCTGCCGTCTGCTTTACCGATGGCCGCCAGATCGGCGCGACGCTTGACCGCAACGGTCTGCGCCCGGCGCGTTATCTCGTCACGGACGACGATCGCATCATTCTGGCGTCCGAAGCCGGCACGCTGCCGGTGCCGGAAGAAAGCATCATCAAGAAGTGGCGTCTGCAGCCGGGCAAGATGCTGCTGATCGACATGGAAAAGGGTCAGATCATCTCCGACGAGGAGTTGAAGACCACGCTTGCAACCCGCCATCCTTACGAAAAGTGGCTGGATCGCACGCAGCTGATCCTCGAGGACCTGAAGCCGGTTGAACCGCGCGCGCTGCGCCGCGACGTATCGCTGCTCGATCGCCAGCAGGCATTCGGCTACACATCCGAGGACACCAAGATCCTGATGTCGCCGATGGCGACGACCGGGCAGGAAGCCGTGGGTTCGATGGGCACCGACACGCCGATCTCGGCGATGTCGCAAAAGTCGAAGCTGCTCTACACCTATTTCAAGCAGAATTTCGCGCAGGTGACGAATCCGCCGATCGATCCGATCCGCGAAGAGCTCGTCATGAGCCTCGTCTCCTTCATCGGGCCGAGGCCGAACATTCTCGACCATGAAGGTGCCGCCAACGCCAAGCGTCTGGAAGTGCGCCAGCCGATCCTCACCAACGGCGATCTGGAAAAAATCCGCTCGATCGGTCACACGGAAGACCGTTTCGACACCAAGACGCTCGATTTCACCTATGATATCGAGCGCGGTGCCGAAGGCATGCCGGAAATGCTCGATCGCCTCTGCGAGCGTGCGGAAGCGGCGGTCAAGGGCGGCTATAACATCATCGTCCTCTCCGACCGCCAGATCGGACCGGACCGGATTGCCATCCCGGCGCTTCTGGCGACTGCTGCCGTGCATCACCATCTGATCCGCAAGGGTCTTCGCACCTCGGTCGGTCTCGTCGTCGAATCGGGCGAGCCGCGCGAGATCCACCATTTCTGCCTTCTCGCCGGTTATGGTGCAGAAGCAATCAACCCCTATCTCGCCTTCGATACGCTGACCGACATGCACATGCGCGGTGAGTTTCCGAAGGAAGTGGACAGTTCCGAAATCGTCTCGCGCTATATCAAGGCGGTCGGCAAGGGCATTCTCAAGGTCATGTCCAAGATGGGCATCTCGACCTACCAGTCCTATTGCGGCGGCCAGATCTTCGATGCCGTCGGTCTGAACACGGAGCTGGTCAACCAGTATTTCTTCGGCACAGCGACGTCGATCGAAGGTATCGGTCTCGATCATATCGCCGAGGAAACCGTCACCCGCCACCGCGCAGCCTTCGGCAAGGATCCGGTTCTGGCCTCCTCGCTCGATATCGGCGGCGAATATGCCTACCGCATGCGTGGCGAAAGCCATGCCTGGACGCCGGATGTGGTCGCCACCCTGCAGCACGCCGTGCGCGGCAACAGCCAGGATCGCTACCGCGAGTTTGCCGAAATGGTGAACGAGAGCGCGGTGCGGATGAACACCATTCGCGGCCTGTTCAAGATCAAGTCGGCGGAACGGTCCGGCCGCAAGCCGGTGTCGCTCGACGAGGTGGAGCCCGCAGTCGATATCGTCAAGCGGTTCTCGACCGGCGCCATGTCGTTCGGCTCGATTTCCCGTGAGGCGCATACGACGCTTGCGATTGCCATGAACCGCATCGGCGGCAAGTCGAACACCGGTGAAGGCGGCGAGGAAAGCGATCGTTATCTGCCGCTCGCCGACGGTTCGATGAACCCGGAGCGTTCGGCGATCAAGCAGATCGCATCCGGCCGTTTCGGCGTGACGACCGAGTATCTGGTCAATGCCGACATGCTGCAGATCAAGGTGGCGCAGGGCGCAAAGCCCGGCGAGGGCGGTCAGTTGCCCGGCCACAAGGTGGATGCGACCGTGGCCAAGACCCGTCACTCGACGCCGGGTGTCGGCCTCATCTCGCCGCCGCCGCATCACGACATCTACTCGATCGAAGATCTGGCGCAGCTGATCTACGACCTGAAGAACGTCAACCCGACCTCCGACATCTCCGTCAAGCTGGTCTCGGAAGTGGGCGTCGGCACGGTTGCGGCCGGCGTTGCCAAGGCACGCGCCGACCATATCACGGTCGCAGGCTTCGACGGCGGCACCGGCGCTTCGCCGCTGACATCGCTGAAGCATGCGGGTTCTCCTTGGGAAATCGGCCTTGCCGAGACCCAGCAGACACTGGTGCTGAACGGTCTACGGTCGCGGATCGCGCTGCAGGTCGATGGTGGCCTGAAGACCGGCCGCGACGTCATCATCGGTGCCCTGCTCGGAGCCGACGAGTTCGGCTTTGCGACGGCGCCTGTCATTGCCGCCGGCTGCATCATGATGCGCAAGTGCCATCTCAACACCTGCCCCGTCGGTGTCGCGACGCAGGATCCAGTTCTGCGCAAGCGCTTCAAGGGCACGCCGGAACACGTGATCAACTACTTCTTCTTCGTGGCTGAGGAAGTGCGCGAGATCCTCGCATCGCTTGGCTTCACCAAGTTCGACGAGATCATCGGCCTTTCCGAGCTGCTCGAGAAGGACGACATGCTGGCGCACTGGAAGTCGCAGGGTCTCGACTTCACCAAGCTGTTTCACAAGGTTGAGGCTCCGAAGTCTGCGACCTACTGGACCGAGCGGCAAAAGCATCCGATCGACGATATTCTCGACCGCAAGCTGATCGAGAAGTCGCAGGCAGCCCTTGAAAGCAAGGAGCCTGTGGTCTTCGAAGTGCCGATCAAGAACGTCGACCGTTCCGTCGGCGCCATGCTGTCGGGTGCGCTGGTCAAGCGCTGGGGCCAGAAGGGCCTGAAGGACGATACGATCCATGTGACGCTGCGCGGCACGGCCGGTCAGTCGTTCGCTGCATTCCTCGCACGCGGCATCACGTTCGATCTGATCGGCGACGGCAACGACTATGTCGGCAAGGGCCTGTCGGGTGGACGCATCATCGTGCGGCCGCCGGAAAACTCCAACATCGTCGCCGAGAACTCGATCATCGTCGGAAACACCGTGCTTTACGGCGCAACGACCGGCGAGTGCTACTTCCGCGGCGTTGCCGGCGAGCGTTTCTCCGTCCGCAACTCGGGCGCCATCGCGGTGGTCGAGGGCGTGGGCGACCACGGCTGCGAATACATGACCGGCGGCATCGTCGTCGTTCTCGGCGAAACCGGCCGCAACTTCGCAGCCGGCATGTCGGGCGGCGTGGCTTACGTGCTCGACGAGACGGGCGATTTCGCCAAGCGCTGCAACATGGCGATGGTGGAACTGGAGCCGGTTCCGGAAGAAGACGACATGCTGGAAAAGCTGCACCATCACGGCGGCGACATCATGCACAAGGGACGCGTGGACGTTTCCGAAGACATGACGCGTCACGACGAGGAGCGGCTCTATCAGCTGATCTCCAACCACATGCACTATACCGGCTCGACCCGCGCCAAGGACATTCTCGACCGCTGGAGCGAGTTCCGTCCGAAATTCCGCAAGGTCATGCCGGTCGAATATCGCCGTGCACTGGTGGAGATGGAACGGATGCGGATGGGCGTGGCTGCGGAGTGAACCGCAAGGGACGCATCGTTCATGCCGGAGTGGCTGTGGCAATCGCCGCGGCCGTTCCAACGGTCGCCGCACTGGTCAATGGTGCGCTAGTTTTGGAATTTGTGGTGCTGGGGGCGGTGATCGGTTTCGCCTACTGGTACTGGGGGCCGCAATGGCCGCCTCTGTGAACTGAGGGAAAGACTATGGGCAAAGTTACGGGATTCATGGAAATCGACCGGCAGGTTGGCAAGTACCAGCCGGCGTCCGATCGTATCCGCCATTTCCGCGAATTCACCATTCCGATGTCGGATGCGGAAGTGACGAAACAGGCAGCCCGCTGCATGGACTGTGGCATTCCCTATTGCCATGGCCCGACCGGCTGCCCTGTTCATAACCAGATCCCCGACTGGAACGACCTCGTCTACAACAACAAGTGGGAGGAGGCGATCCGCAACCTTCATTCCACCAACAACTTCCCGGAATTCACCGGTCGCGTTTGTCCCGCGCCGTGCGAGGAAGCCTGCACGCTCAATCTCGAAGATGCGCCTGTCGCGATCAAGACTGTCGAGCAGGCGATTGCCGACAAGGCCTATGAGCTCGGGTATATCGTGCCGCAGCCGGCGACGGTGAAGAGCGGCCGCAAGGTCGCCGTGATCGGTTCGGGTCCTGCCGGCATGGCCGCGGCCCAGCAGCTTTCGCGTGCCGGTCACGACGTGCATCTGTTCGAGCGCGAGTCCAAGGCCGGCGGTCTGCTGCGCTACGGCATTCCGGATTTCAAGATGGAGAAGAACTTCATCGACCGCCGCGTCGAGCAGATGACCGGCGAAGGCGTGACCTTCCATTACGGCGTCAATATCGGCGTCGACAAGAAGGTGGAGGAACTGACGGCTGAATTTGATGCGGTGCTTTATTGCGGCGGTTCGGAAACCCCGCGTCCGGCCGGGATTCCCGGCACGGATCTGCATGGCGTCTATGATGCGATGCCGTATCTGGTGCAGCAGAACCGCCGCATCGGACGCGAAAATATCGACAGCGTCGCCTGGGCCGCCGAGCCGATCCTTGCCGGTGGCAAGCATATCGTCGTCGTCGGCGGTGGCGATACGGCGTCCGACTGCGTCGGTACCGCGTTCCGCCAGGGCGCCGTCAAGGTGACCCAGCTCGACATCCGCCCGCAGCCGCCGGAAAAGGAAGACAAGCTCGCGGTGTGGCCATTCTGGGCCACCAAGATGCGCACCTCGTCCAGCCAGGCCGAAGGCGCGATCCGCGAGTTTCAGGTAGCAACGCTCGAATTCGTCGGAGAAGACGGCCAGCTGACCGGCGTTCGCTGCTGCGAAGTGGATGATCGCCGCCAGCCGATCGCGGGCACCGACTTCATCATCAAAGCCGATCTCGCCTTCATCGCCATCGGCTTCTCCGGTCCGGCAACCGACAGCGTGCTGTCCGAACTCGACGGCAAGCTGGCGCTCAACGTCGACCGTCGCGGCTCCACCAACGTCATCGCCAACGAACGCGACTACAAGACCTCGGTCGACAAGCTGTGGACCGCCGGCGACGTGCGCCGCGGCCAGTCGCTGGTCGTGTGGGCGATCCGCGAAGGCCGTCAGGCAGCACGAGCCATCGACGAAGCGCTGATGGGATCGAGCGTTCTGCCGCGCTAACCGGTTTGTTAAAATGAACGGCCTCTCTCCGTTTTGCGGGGAGGGGCCGTTTTCGTTTCGGCAGAATCAGGTCATGCTTGCCCATGACCATCCCGCAATCGATCTTGGCCTCCTCGATACGCTGTGCATCGCTCGGATCATTACTTTCACGATCGGATTCCTGCGCTCAGACGGTCATCACAAGGATCGACCCGAATTGCTGCTTAGGCGACGCTTGCGTTCCACGATAAGCGTCTGGTCTAACGATCGCATCACTCGCTGCTGGAGAGAAACGCGTCGATCATCTTGATGGTGGCATCCGGCTGTTCTTCCATCAGCCAGTGGCCGGCATCGGCGATTACGCCTTCGCTGACCTGCGTGGCTGCGGTGCGCATGACCGCCGCCATGCCCGGCCCGAAGGACTTTTCACCGCCAACGGCCAGAATGGGCATTTCCAGTTTTGCGCCCGTGGCTTCCCAGGCGCGGTTTTCGATCGCATCCTGGTCGAAGGCCGCGAACTGGGCGAAGCCGGAATGCATGGCGCCTGGCAAGGCATAGAGGGCGGCATAGTGTTTGCGGGATGCTTCGTCGAACCGCTTTGGGTCGGCGGAAAATTCGTTCCAGAACCGGTCCAGATAGATGCGCTCGCGCCCGGCGACGAGACGCTCCATGTCCGGCCCCCCGAAGCGGAAATGCCAGAGAAGCGGGTTTTTCAGGATCTCGTCCCATGGGCCGATGCCGGGAACGGGCGCATCGAGCAGCGCGAAGCGGGTCACGCGAGCGGGTTGCTGCGTCGCGAGGGCGAAGCCCACCATGTTGCCGATATCGTGCGTGACCAGCGCGAAACGATCAATGTGCAGTCCGTTCAGAATGGTGGCCAGGTCGCGGGCTTGGCTCGCCTTGTCGAAGCCGCCTTCGGGGTGTGATGACAGACCCATGCCGCGAAGATCGGGAACGATGACCAGATGATCCATCTCGAGCTTTGCAGCCAGCGGCGCCCACATGTCGCCGGTTTCGCCGTAGCCATGTAGCAGAACGACGGCAGGTCCCTTGCCACCAATCCGAAGATGGATGTCTACGTTGCCGACATGGACAGTTTGGGTCCTGAAGGTGGATG
Organism: Neorhizobium sp. DAR64872/K0K18; assembly: GCF_050500175.1. Taxonomy (NCBI): domain Bacteria; kingdom Pseudomonadati; phylum Pseudomonadota; class Alphaproteobacteria; order Hyphomicrobiales; family Rhizobiaceae; genus Neorhizobium; species Neorhizobium sp. DAR64872/K0K18. Next base: position 2,716,913 of record NZ_CP191446.1, on the reverse strand, counting down.
GAAACGGCGGAACCTCTGCAAGGACCGGCGTCGCAAGCAGAATCGTGGATACGATAACGCGAAAAAGCAGGTTCATGCGGGCACTCCGATAAAAGAGATCAGCTAGGCCATGCACGTCTGAACTGGGAATTTATGACTATGTAGCACGTTTTTTCACGAAGCTACAGGCGAGAGCTCGCGCTCGTGTCAAAGACCTACTGGGTCGTGAGCCGGTAGTCGTCGATCCGACCGGCCGGGGCGGGGTCAAGTTCGCCGCGTTTGACCAGTTTGTCGCGCGGCGTTTCCGTCAGACGGGCCGGTGGCGCATTGCCGCCCAGAAGCTCCTGGCCGCCGTCCAGCTCCGGGTCAACTAGGCTGATCGGCCGTACGGGCACTTCGGGGTTGGCAGGAGATTCGAGTGTCTGGAGCGGCGGGAGAGTGCTGCTGTCGAATTTGGCGAGATCGGGGCTTGCCATGTCACCCAGATGCCGGCGCAGGACCTTGTCGACATAGAAGGCGAGCTTTTCCTTGCCGGGCTTGGTGAGCGTGATGCCGTCGGAATTACGCAGGCGTACCTGCTGTCCGTTGACGTCCGAGCCAGTCAGGACGAACCTGCCGTCCTCGTCGACGAAGCCGTCCCAGATGTCGACGAATTCGCCGCCGACCTTCTCCACCTGTCCCCGATAAAGCGTGTTGAGCGTGACCGCGTCCGCCATCATCGATGGCGACTGGAACGCCGGCAGGCCGACCCAAAGCAGCGTCAGCTTGCGCTGCGCGATCATGCCGGCAAGCTCCGCGACACGGGTTTCATATTGTTTGAACCAGGCATCCGTGCGGAATTTCTCGCGGCCGCTGGCGGTGTCCATTTGCTGGCGGTCGTTGGCACCCAGCATGACGACCACGATCGCGGGTTTGGCCTCGTCGAGAATAGCCGGCAGTTGGCCAAGCCAGTCGTAATGGTCGTCGCGCACCAGGCCGGAGGATCCGTCGCTGCGGCTGATGATCGAAACCCCCGGGGAGGTCGCAAACGTCGTTTCCAGCTCACCCCCGATATTGCCGGCGAGAAAATCGCCGATAACGAGTATTTTCTTGGCGGTTTCCAGTTTGGCGACGGGTTCGGCCTGGGGCTGAAAGGGTATCGGCGCCGTCCTCGCGCGGGGAACCGCAGCCTGCGGAGTGGCACGGCTTCTTTGCCGGCGTGGCGCCATCTCGATGATCGATCCATCCTGCCGGTCATATCGCCGGGTCGGACGTTCGTAGCGTTCATATCGCTCTGTGCGCGGCGCACCGAACAGCATGTTGAACAGGTTGCGCCGATCGCTGCCGTCCTGGGCAAACGAAACGGTTGATGGCAGCGACAGCACGAGGCTGGTCGCTACCATGAATACCGTCCGGACCAGGCGTCGGTTTGGCCTGTTGTGGCGCAAGAGCTTCATCGTTTTCATGCCTTTTGGCCGCACCGTTCACGATGCGGCGCATCGCATGCTAGCCTCAACGGATCGCCTTGAGAAGAGAATGCGACGGCTCGCCATCCGGCTGCATGCCAAGGCGCTTCTGAATGGCGGAGATCGCGGCCTTCGAGCCGGAGCCGAAATTGCCGTCCACTTCGCCTTCGTAATAGCCGAGTTCCTTCATGCGGCTCTGCAGCTCGAACTTCTCCTTGATGTCGAGCGTGCCGTTGGGGCGCGGCCAGGACTGCTGTACACCGCCGAAACCTGCGATCTCGTCGGCGAGAAGACCGACCGCGAGCGCGTAGCTGTCGGCTGCGTTGTAGCGCTTGATGGTGAAGAAGTTGGAGAGCATCAGGTAGGCTGGACCGTTCGCGCCGGCCATCAGCTTCAATGTCGCGCGGTCTGCTCCGCGCGGAAAACCCTTGCCGTTCGGACGCTGGAAGCCCAGCGCTGCCCACTGCGCCAAGGTCTTGCTCTGGCCTTCGTATTTTGCGGCGCCGGCGGGAAGCACGGATTCGTAGCCCCAGGTCTTGCCGGCAGTCCAGCCGTTCTTGGCCAGGAGGTTGGCGGAGGTCGCCAGCGCATCGGGAACCGAATGCCAGATGTCGCGCTTGCCGTTGCCATCAGCGTCGACCGCATAGAGCAGGTAGCTCGTCGGGATGAACTGGGTATGGCCCATCGCGCCTGCCCAGGAACCGGTCAGCTGCTTGGGGGATACGTCGCCTGCCTGCAGGATCTTCAAGGCGGCGATCAGCTGGTTGCGCGCGAACTTGCCGCGCTTCGGATCGCCCCACCCGAGCGTCGCCAGTGCCTGCGGCACGTGGTGCAGACGTTCGGGATTTTCCAGAGCTGCGCCATAGTTGGATTCCATCGACCAGATGGCGAGGAGAATGTTTCTGTCGACACCGAAATGCCGCTCCACGGCGTTCAGCGTCGCGCCATGGCGGGCAGCCATTTCGCGGCCGATCTTGACCGTGTAGGGATTGACGCGGCTGTCGAGATAATCCCAGATTTTCGACTTGAATTCCGGCTGGTACTCGGCCTTGCGCAGGACTTCCTGATCGGGACCGCTGATGCCTGCAAAGGCGCGATCATAGGTCGAGCGACTGATGCCGCTTTTGGCAGCAGTCGAATAGAAATTTGCAACCCACGTCTTGAAACCGGCATCGGCGCGGGCATCTATCGCGCAGGTCGATATGGCAAGGCCGGCGACAAGCGAGAAGATCGTTGCGCGGAAGCGATTGGGGCTGATTTTTTTCATCGGCAGTCGGTCCATTTTTATTCTGGCCATCATGGCGAGATCGGGATGCGGCTCAACGATGTGATAACAGGATAGGGTCAACAAATTCTTTACCATGAAACGCGCGGCCGGGGCAGATCTTTGCTAAAAGGTAGCAAATGTTTATTACAGCCGACAAAAGACCCGAAACCGCACAGCGAAATGCATCAGGAGGCATGAGTGTCACAAGAACGGAAAATTCGTAAAGCAGTCTTCCCTGTTGCGGGCCTCGGCACCCGCTTCCTGCCGGCCACAAAGGCTGTGCCAAAAGAAATGCTGACGGTCGTCGACAAGCCGGTCATCCAGTATGTGGTCGATGAAGCGGCGGAAGCCGGCATCGAACATTTCGTATTCGTGACCGGCCGTGGCAAAGGTGTGATCGAAGACTATTTCGATATTCAGTTCGAACTCGAGCAGATGCTGCGCGAGCGCAACAAGAATGCCGAACTGACGCTGCTCTCGCATATCCTGCCGAAGGCCGGTACGGCGAGCTTCACCCGCCAGCAGGTTCCGCTCGGTCTTGGTCACGCCGTCTGGTGTGCGCGCGACATCGTCGGCAACGAACCCTTCGCGGTCCTGTTGCCGGACATGATCATGTCGTCGGAAAAGAGCTGCCTCAAGGGCATGGTCGAACTTTACGACCAGACCGGCGGCAACGTTCTCGCGGTCGAGGAATGCGATCCGGACCAGGCCCACAAGTACGGTATCGTCGGCAAGGGTGAGACCGTCGGCGACGGTTTCAAGATCACCGAAATGGTCGAGAAGCCTGCCAAGGGTACGGCCCCTTCGAACTTCTTCATCAACGGCCGCTACATCCTGCAGCCGGAGATCTTCAAGATCCTGGAAACCCAGGAACGTGGCGCCGGCAACGAGATCCAGTTGACCGACGGCATGCTGGCGCTGGCCAAGAGCCAGGAATTTGCCGGCTACCACTTCAAGGGCGAGACCTACGACTGCGGCGCCAAGGACGGCTTCATCATGGCCAATATCGCCTTTGCCCTGCAGCGCCCGGACATTCGCCCGGCGATCGAAGAGCCGCTGAAGGCGCTCGTCTCGAAGCTGATGTAAGCCTATCCGTTACTGCAAAAGAAAACGCCCCCGCGAGACGATCGCGGGGGCGTTTTTCGTTTCAGGGATCCATGCCTTCGATCAGGCGGCCCTGTGACCCTTGAGGCCGTAGTAGGCGATGTAGAGGTAGCAGATCGCCGGCATCAGGAAGGCGAGGTGGATGCCGACCGTATCGGCCAGCATGCCCTGAACGACCGGCAGGATGGCACCGCCGACGATCGCCAGGCACAGGATGCCCGATCCCTGGCTGGTGTGGCGACCAAGACCCTTAAGTGCCAGGCTGAAGATGGTCGGGAACATGATCGAGTTGAACAGGCCGATGGCGAGGACCGACCACATTGCCAGCGAGCCGCCCGCAAACACCGTGAGCAGGATCAGCAGGATCGCAACACCGGCATTGAACGCCAGCGCCTTGCCGTCGTCGACGAAGCGCATGACATAGGCGCCGACGAAACGACCGATCATGGCGCCGCCCCAGAAATAGGCGACGTAATGGGCGGCTTCCGATTCCGGCATGCCGGCGATGCTTGGTTCTGCCAGGTAATTGACCAGGAACGAGCCGATCGACACTTCGGCGCCGACATAGACGAACAGGCCGATCGCGCCGAGAACGAGGTGACGGTAGGCCCACGCGGAGCTCCGTTCGCCGCCTTCAGCGACCGTCGTGTCTTCCGTTTCGACATGCGGCAGCTTCAGGGCTGCAAAGACGGCGGCCAGCACGAGGAAGGCGATTGCCAGAAGCATGTAAGGGAAGCGGACGGCATCCGCCTCTGCGAGGCGCAAGGCCTCGAGTTGTTCGCCGCTCGCGTTCTGGATGTCGCCGGTCGCGGCCGACAGGATGAGGAAGGCGCCGAAGAGCGGTGCGATCGTGGTTCCGAGCGAGTTGAAGGCCTGGGTCAGCGTCAGCCGGCTCGAGGCAGTTTCAGGGGCGCCCAGCTCTGTTACATAGGGATTGGCGGCAACCTGCAGAATGGTGACACCGCTTGCCAGCACAAACAGCGCGCCGAGAAACAGCGCATAGACGCGGTAGCTGGCAGCCGGGATGAACAGCGCGCAGCCGATCGCTGCAATCAGCAGGCCGACGACGATGCCCCATTTGTAGCTGATGCGCTTCACAAGCGCGCCGGCCGGCAGCGACACGATGAAATAGGCGCCGAAGAAGCACAGCTGAATCATCATCGACTGGGTATAGTTGAGCTGGAAGACGTTTTTCAGGTGCGGGATCAGAATGTCGTTCAGGCAGGTGATAAAGCCCCACATGAAAAACAGGGAAGTCAGGGCAACGAGAGCGAAGCGGTAATTGTTACCTGCCGTCGAACTTGTTGCTGTGCGCGGTGTGGTCGCGCTGTCTGTTGGAATTCCAGCCACGTTGAGCCTCTAATCTATCAGGATGTATCGATGGAGTGCATTAATGCTGCACTGCGACAATTCGTCGTGACCGCTTATATGTTGCGCACAGTCCTGAGGGGAAGTGGGCGGAAGCCCGGGTGCAAGCTTTGTACAACGTGCATGGACGGCGTGATCGGCTGGAGAAGCCATGCGCTGGAGGAGTAGCTGGAGCAGCGATTGCTGCAGTGCGGAAATTATTGTTCGCGGGAAGGTATGTTGGAGACAGAACCCATTCCGATCCCGGGCCGTTTAGCGCGACTTCGTACTTTATGCCTATTGTGAAGGCACACATGTCGAAGCATTGGCGCCGAGTGGCGGCAGTACCGGGATAGATGTCACGGAAACGTGATTGCCTGATGGGCGCTATCGCTTCAGAGTCAGCCCCATGCCCGCGCGAACGATGTTCTGTTCGGTGCCGCCCGTGGTTTTCTCGTATTCAACGTCGCTCGTGAGATCGAGATAGCGGTTAATCGCCCATGTTATCCCCGCGCCGGCAAGCCAGGTGACCTCGTCTTCGCTACCGGAATCAAAGTTGCGGAACACGGTGCTGCCGCTCAGGCGTGCCACGACGCTGTCGCGCATCTCGTGCGCAAGCGCTGCGGTGAGTTCATACTCCACCCATCCGCCTTCGCCGGGCGTTGTGGAATCCTGGACTGTCGTGCGCAGACCGAGATTGACGTCGGTGCCGCGCTGTGGTGACCAGGTCGCATCGCCATCAAAGCTGATGCCACCGACATTCTTGAGGCGGTTATCCTCGTAGTCGACGACCTCATAGCCCGTTCCCAACTCGCCGCGCAGTTTCTCGCCGAAATCGAACTCGACGCCGGTGCGTGCGGCATAGGTCTGCGATGAGCGCTGATAGCCAGAAGCATCGCGTTTGCGATCGTAGAATGTGTGGCCAGATGCGATTTCCCCAAACGGGATGAGGGCAGGCGAAAGTTCATAGCCGAGGCGCAGTCGACCATCGATGCCGCTGCGATTGCGGTCTTTCATGTTGAGCGTGCCGCCGTCCGCAAGCTTTGCCTCGGTATAGACATATCGAGAGCCGTTGACGGCGGCGAGTGCTCTGATCTTGCCGATGTCGCGACCGATCGAGGCCCCGGTCTGGAACAGGTGCACGCCGGACTGGACGTCGGCGCCACCGACGGCGTTCGGGTCGTCATTGTCCTCACGGGTAAAGCTGTAACCGCTGGTCAGATGCGCAACGGTATCGTCTGCAAGATCGAGACGCAGATCCGCGCTGATCTTGCCCTCCGGATCCTCGCCTTCCTTGCTCTTGGTGAAATTGTGCTCGATCGTGGTTTCGCCGGTAACTGTCAGCGCATGCCGTGACCAGTCGGAGGTCAGCGTTCCGCGAATCCCGGTTGCCGCGTAATTGCGCGTTTCCTTCGATCCGTTCTCGCGGGTGATTTCTGTGTTGATGCTCTGATTGATGGACGGGCGCAGCATGAACGTGCCGAGCCGGATGCCGGTCGGATCCACCTCTTGACGCGGAGCCTCCTGCGGATCGATTGCCTCGGGACCATCATCGAGCGGCTCGAGATCGGACGGACCGATCGGCTGGTTGAGATCGACTTCCGGCTCCTGAACACGCGCGGCCGCACTTTGTTGCGCCGTCGTATCGGCGGTCCGTTCGTCTCCGGCGACGGCGACTATGCCGGGAATCGTCCCGCCGACCGGTGCAGTCGGGGTGTTGCGGGTAATCGTCGATGTTCCGGCTGTTCCGACCTGGCTGCTGGGAATGGCGGGAAGCGCGCTGCCGCTGTCTGGAAAAAGGCTCTGCGAAACGGCAGCCGACGGGAGGATCAGCGCCGAGCCGGCAAGCAGCAGTCCATACGCACGGCCGCGCAACGAAAGCGTCGTGGCTTTTGTCCTGCTGATAATCATCGGACTGCCCGGAAATCGGAAAAGCTGATCCAAAGGCAAAGTCCAGCGTCGCTCCGCATCCACAGGTCCGTCCTGGCTAAGTGTATGCTTTGAAACACGAATGTCACCTTGTCGGATTTATCGCGAAGTATGCCTCGAAAGGGTTAGTTTATGGTTAACAGTTGGTGAAACCGGCCGCGTGGGGCTGCGCGACTGCCCTTCACGCTATCCGTCCACTCGCCAGGAGATGCCACTACATTTGCATGAACATTCCCAGCGCGCATGGATGGTCGCAGGGCACAAACGCCGGTTGCCCAGGCAGGCGAATTCGCGCGTTTACGGTGATTTAACCAAGTCAAACGTGACATTTACACACATTGGATTTGTTGAAGCGCATTAAGAAAATGTATCTACAGTTCAAGTATAGAAACTTGACATCGGAGCAATTCCGTTCCGAGGGGCGAGTCAGGGAAGAGTTATATGTCAATTCTTGCACGCATGATGAAGGATGAGTCGGGCGCGACTGCCATCGAATATGGCCTCATTGCCGCACTCATTTCCGTTGCTTTGATTGCCGGCGCAACAACGCTCGGCGGCGCTTTAAATAACCAGTTTAGCAACATAGCAGGAAAGCTCACCTGCGACGGAAGTGCCACCACTTGCTGATTGCAGTCTGCGAAATGCCATAGAAGGAGCCGTCTCGACATTCGAGGGGGCTCCGTTCGTCATCAGGCTGCAGTGTGCTGGGTCCTGTTGGACCTATTTATTCCGCGAAAATCTTGAAACGCAGGACTCGTTGCTGATGAACGCCAACAGCCGTACGATTTTCCGTTGCATGGTCCGTTCCTTGCTCAGCGACACTCTAGCCAGCGACCGGTTTCGAAGATCGACGCATTGTTTTCTTGAAGTCCGCAATACTTGCTCAGCGGCTAATGCGATGGACTTGACCAGGAAAAAGCGCTAAGCCTGCGACATGATAAAGAGAGCGTTGCAGGCCGCAGAGGTCGATGTCATTGATTCCGCCCTGCGGACGATTGCCTTTGGAAAACAGGGCCTTGTAGCCCTTGATCATGCCCTTCAGAATGGCCTGGGCGGCCCGTTCCGCGCAGCGGCCGAGCTGATCGGTGGCATCAGCGGTCGTGTCATCGTGACCGGCATCGGCAAGAGCGGCCATATCGGCAAGAAGATCGCTGCAAGCTTTGCCTCGACAGGAACGCCGGCCTTCTTCGTTCATCCGGTCGAAGCAAACCACGGCGATCTCGGCATGATTGCGCCTGGCGACGTCGTGCTGGCGCTGTCCTGGAGCGGCGAGACCGCCGAGTTGCAGGGGATCGTATCGTTCACCCGTCGCTTTTCTATTCCTTTGATCGCACTCACGTCTGGTGAGGTCTCAGCGCTCGGCAGAGCGGCCGATGTCGTTCTGCTTCTGCCGAAGGAACAGGAAGCCTGTCCGCACGGACTGGCTCCAACCACCTCGACGCTGATGCAGCTTGCGATGGGCGATGCGCTTGCTGTTGCGCTGCTGGAAGCGCGCGGTTTTTCGGCAACCGATTTCCGCGTCTATCATCCCGGCGGCAAGCTCGGCGCCATGCTGTCGCATGTCAGCGACCTCATGCATGTCGGCGACAGCATTCCGTTGGTGCGCCAGGGCGTTCTGATGCCGGAAGCGGTGCAGGAACTGTCGCGCAAGCGGTTCGGCTGCGTCGGTGTTACCGATGATGAGGGCCGGCTTGTCGGCGTCGTCACCGATGGCGACATTGCGCGCCATCTCGACGTCGACCTGACGAAGATGTCCGTGGACGAGGTCATGACCGTGCGCCCGAAGACTGTCGGCAAGGATACGCTGGCGACTGCGGCTCTTGCGCTTCTCAACCAGTACAGTATCGGTGCACTTCTCGTCGTCGGCGAAGATCAGCGCCCGATCGGCATCGTCCATTTCCACGATCTGCTGCGCGTCGGCGTCGCCTGAAACCCATCTGAGTTTCAGGTGGGACGCAAGACTGTCGCCGTTGCTTCGACGCGAAGATCGCGGCCATTTGATTCGATGATCACCACCTGCGTGCCGGCTGGCAGGTCCGGCCCGATGATCGACCACCACGTATCGTCAAGCCTGATCCGTCCGCGACCTTCCGCGATCGGCTCGTGCAGCGTTGCGGTGCGCCCGACGAGGCTTTCGCCGCGCCGGTTGAGGTTCGGCTGATCGCTGATGCCGCCGCGGCCCGAATAGAAGCGACGCCCGACCAGCGCCAGTGCGACCGAGAGCACAGCAAACAGCAAAAGCTGAACCTGCCAAGCCCAGATGCCGGTATCCCAGAGAGCCAGAGACAGCGCGCCGATGATGATGGCGGCAAGCCCGATCCAGATCAGGAAGGCACCGGGAACGGCAAGTTCTGCTGCGAGCAGGACGAGGCCGAGGAGCCACCAGCTCCACGAGCCGAGGCTGCGTACCAGATCGATGATCATTGCAGCCTCATTTGTCGGAGGAGGGCGTATAGGGCGGGATGACGGCGGTCACGCTTGGCGTGCTGCGGGTGGTGCGCGAAGGCTGGCCGGGTTGCGTGCGGGGCGCTGCCGGGGCAGGGCCGTCGCCATCTCCGAAGACTTCCTTGGCGATGGCGCCGATGCCGCCGAGCGAACCGATCAGCGACGAGGCTTCAAGCGGCATCAGCACGATCTTGGAATTGTTCGCCTTGCCGATCTCGACCAGCGCTTCCGTATATTTCTGCGCCACGAAGTAGTTGATCGCCTGCACGTTGCCGGAGGCGATTGCTTCGGAGACGACCTGCGTCGCGCGCGCTTCGGCTTCTGCCAGACGCTCGCGCGCCTCGGCATCGCGGAACGCTGCTTCGCGCTCGCCTTCGGCCTGCAGCACGGCTGCCTGTTTCGCGCCCTCGGCCCGCAGGATCTGCGCGTTGCGCGAGCCTTCGGCCTCGAGGATCTGGGCGCGCTTCTCGCGCTCCGCCTTCATCTGGCGGCCCATGGACTGCACGAGGTCTGCCGGCGGCTGGATGTCCTTGATCTCGACGCGGGTGACCTTGATGCCCCAGGGATGAACCGCCTGGTCGACGACGCGCAGCAGCCGTTCGTTGATGACTTCGCGGTTGGACAACAGCTCGTCGAGGTCCATCGAACCCATGACCGAGCGAATATTGGTCATCGTGAGGTTCTGGATGGCGAGCTGGAGATTGGTGATCTGGTAGGCGGCCTGGGCGGCGTTGAGCACCTGATAGAAGGCGACGGCATCGGCCGAAACGCTGGCATTGTCCCGGGTGATGACTTCCTGGGTGGGAATGTCGAGCACCTGTTCCATGACGTTCATCCGCGCGCCGATGCGCTCGATGAACGGTGTCAGGATATTGAGGCCCGGCTCCAGCGTGCGCGTGTAGCGGCCAAACCGCTCGACGGTGTAGTTATAGCCCTGCGGCACGGTCTTCACGAGGGCAAAGAGCAGGAGTATCGCGAGGATTACGATACCGATGACAAAATAGTCGAAACCGTCCAGGCTCATGAAGAGGCCTCCTGCCCAATAAATTGCGTTCGTTTCATACCCGACAACCCTAGAGATGTGTGGAGGTGTTCACAAGCGCATGTTCTTGCACTAGAAACCGCCGGACACACGGGTCGCAGCCTACCCCGACAAAACAAGGACCAAAACCATGAAGACCATCGTCGTCTGTTCCGGCGGACTGGATTCCGTTTCGCTTGCCCACAAGATTGATGCCGAGCAGGATTTGATCGGGCTCGTCTCGTTCGACTACGGCCAGCGGCACCGGAAGGAACTCGACTATGCCGCGGCTTGCGCGACGCGGCTGGGTGTACCCCACCAGATCATCGATATGCGCTCGATCGGAAGCCAGCTGACCGGATCGGCGCTGACGGACGATCTCGACGTGCCTGACGGCCATTACGCTGAGGAAACCATGCGCGTCACCGTCGTGCCGAACCGCAACGCGATCATGCTGGCGGTCGCGTTCGGCGTGGCGGCGGCACAGAGCGCGGATGCGGTGGCGATTGCCGTCCATGGCGGCGACCATTTCATCTATCCCGATTGCCGGCCGGGCTTTATCGACGCGTTCCAGACGATGCAGGATCATGCGCTCGACGGATACGCCTCGGTGCGGCTGCTGGCGCCTTATGTGAATGGGTCGAAGGCCGATATCGTCACCGACGGCGCGAAGCATGGCACACCGTTCGGCGACACCTGGTCCTGCTACAAGGGTGGCGAAAACCATTGCGGCCGGTGCGGCACCTGCGTCGAGCGTCGCGAAGCGTTTCATCTCGCTGGCGTCGTGGATCCGACCGATTACGAGGATGCCGATTTCTGGAAGGCTGCAACGGACGGGTTTCGCGCCGACGAGGTGCGGTAAGCACTATTCGGCGTAGATCATCTTTTTCGTCATGCCGCCGTCGAGCGTCAGGACCTGTCCGGTCATGAAGCCCGCACCCGTCAGATAGAGAACGGCGTCGGCAATGTCCTTCGGGCGGCCGACGCGGCCGACCGGATGCTGTGCGTGGTCTTCCTCGCTCAGCGTCGTCTCATTGGTGATCCAGCCCGGCGCGATGGCATTGACCCGGATTTTCGGGCCAAGGCTGATCGCAAGTGCGTGGGTGAAGGCGACCAATGCGCCCTTGGACGCGGCATAGGCTTCCGTATCCGGTTCCGACATGAAGGCGCGCGTCGACACCATGTTGACGATGGACCCACCTGATGACATCAGCGGCACCGCAGCGCGGGTCATCAGGAAGGCACCGGTGAGATGGCTATCGGTCACGCGGCGCCAGTCGGCCAGCGACAGTTGCGCAATCGGGCCATGGTTCGGGCTGGCGATGCCGGCATTGTTGACGAGCAGGTCGAGACTGTCCCAGCCGAGCAGCGCAAAGGCTGACTCGACCGAGGCTTCGTCGGAGACATCGCAGAGAACCGGCTGGACGCCCTTCGGGACATCAGCCGTTTCAACGAAATCGAACGAGGCGACCTCGAAACCGTGGTGGGCCAGATCAGTGCAGATCCCGCTTCCGATCAGGCCGGCACCGCCAGTGACGATGGCTCGCTTCATCGCGATCTCCCTAATGCTCAGACCCAGCCCTGCAACTCGCGACGAACCACCGCCTCAAGCACATTGATGCCGTCGACGCTGTCGTTGAGGCAGGGGATATGGACGAATTTCTCGCCACCATGATGCATGAAGATCTCGCCTGCCTCGCCGGCAATTTCCTCAAGCGTTTCCAGGCAGTCGGAGACGAAGCCGGGGTTCATGATGGCGACGCGCTTGATGCCTTCGGCGGCAAGCGTTTCCATCGTCTTGTCGGTATAGGGCTGCAGCCATTCCTCGGGCCCGAAGCGCGACTGGAAGGTCAGGCGCAACTGCTTCTCGGTATAGCCAAGCTCTTCGCGCAGCAACCGCGCGGTCTTGTAGCAGAAACAGTGATAGGGATCACCGGCCTTGAAATAGGACTGCGGAATGCCGTGGAACGAGGTGATCAGCAACTGCGGTTCCCACTCGAGCGTCGACAGCGTCTGGCGAACGGAATTGGCCAGCGCCACGATATAGGCGGGGTCGTCATGATAGGTCGGCACCGTGCGCAGAGCCGGCTGCCAGCGCTGCTTCATCAGGTACTCGAAAGCCTTGTCGTTGACGGTCGCCGTCGTTGCCGCCGCGTATTGCGGATAGAGCGGAAACAGCAGGATCCGGTCGCAACCTTGCGCCTTCAGCGCGTCCATGCGCTCGGCGATCGAGGGCTTGCCGTAGCGCATGCCCCAGTCGACCACGACGTTTGGCAGATCGGCCAGCCGCTCGGCCATCTTCTCACCCTGGCTGCGGGTGTAGGTGCGCAGATAGCTCTCGTCGAGATCCTTGTTCCAGATCTCCTCATAGGCCTTGCCGACCTTCTGCGGACGCTTGTTGAGGACGATGCCGTAGAGGATCGGATACCAGAACAGCCGCGACCATTCGATGACGCGCTTGTCGGACAGGAATTCGGCGAGATAACGCCGCATCGACCAGTAGTCCGTGCCGTCGGGCGTGCCGAGATTGACGAGCAGGACGCCAACTTTGCCGAAGGTAACCTTCGGATGACCGGTGGGCAGTTTTGAGGGCACGATATTCATGCGGTCACTTCCGATCGGGTTCGACCGCAGGATGCGGCCGGAGGATTGTCTGGCTCTATTTAGAAACAATCAACGGCCCGGGGAAGCCCCGAGCCGTCGGTTGCATCAGGACAAATTGTCCCGCTTTCGATTTTATCTGGCCGGCAGTTCCAGCTCCTTGCCGATCTGGATGACATCCGGGTTGCGAAGGCTATTGGCCTTGGAGATGTCCATCCACTTCTCGCCGTCGCCATAGGTGCTTTCGGCGATCTTCCACAGCGAGTCACCCTTGACCACGGTGTATTTGCTCGGGCCAGCAGGAGCCGGGGACGCCGTTGTAGCTGCCGGAGCCGGCGTGGCCGGTGCAGGGGTGGCCGGTGCCGGTGCGGCTGGTGCAGGTGCTGCCGGTTCCGTTGTCATGGGCACGGGAGCGGTTGGAGCGGCTGGTGCAGGAGCCGGTGCTGCTGGTGCGGGGGTCGCAGGTGCCGGGGTTGCCGGTGCCGCTGGCGCAGGAGTGGCCGGAGCAGGAGTAGCAGGAGTGGCCGGTGCAGGGGTAGCCGGGGCAGCGGGGGCAGGAGTTGTAGCAGGCGCCGGAGCAGGCGTTGCAGCCGGTGCCGGTGCCGGGGCGGCAGCTGCCTTCGGTAACGGCTTGTAGTCTGCCGGTGTCAGGTCGATGATGCGGCCATCGGTATAGGGCTTGTAGGGGCTGTTGGCCGAGATGTAGTCGGCAACGGCGTTTTCGAGGTTGGGTCCGAAGTCGTAGGCGTTGACGGCCGCGGTGTTGAAGATCTTGTAGCCGTCGCCGCCGGTGCGGACGTAGTTGTTGGTAACGACGCCGTATGTCTTGTTCGGGTCGATCGGAACGAAGGCCTCGCCTTCCTTGACCTGAACGTCGCTGATGCGGCTGCCGCTCGACTTCGACCGGTCGAAGGAGAACTTCATGCCTGCCACCTGCGGGAAGCGACCGGCGCCGTCGTCGATCTGGCTGACGCCGTTTTCGAGGGCGGTGACGACATCCGAGCCTTTCAGCTGGAAGGTTGCGATCGTGTTCTGGAACGGCAGGACGGTCAGGATTTCGCCCATCGTCACTTCGCCGGAATCGATCGAGGCACGCAGGCCGCCGCCGTTCTGGATGGAAAGGGTGATGCCCTGATCCTTGACGCGGTCAAGCTGTGCATCGGCAAGCAGGTTGCCCATCGTGCATTCCTTGGCGCGGCAGTTGAGGCGATCGCCATCGATGACGCCTTCGGTTGAGCCGACGACCTTCTTCTTGATCTCTTCGAGCGGGCCGCCGAGTTCCTTGACCTTGGCGACAAACGCCGCGTCCTGCGGAACGCTGGAATCGAGCAGCTTCGGTGCCCCCGCGGAAGACTTGACGACGCCGTTGTCATCGAAAACGACCGAGAGATCACCGAGATATTTGGAATAGGCGTAGGACGTCACGATCGGAATATCGACGCCAGCCGGGCTTTTGACGATGGTCGGGTAGGGGCCGGATGCCTTGGGGTCGGTGCTGGACAGGTAGGTGTGGCTGTGGCCGCCGACGATCACGTCGATGCCGGCAACGGCTGCCGCGATTTCCTTGTCCTTGACGTAGCCGACATGGGAGAGGAGCACGATCTTGTTGATGCCCTGCGACTGAAGGTCCGCTACGGCATTCTTCACATAGGTGATCTCGTCCTCGAAGGTGATGTCGGGACCCGGCGAAGAGGTCTCGCTCGTATCTTTCGCGAGAACGGAGACGATGGCAACACGCTGGCCGCCGAAATCCTTGATCACGTAACCCTTGTACTTGTCGGCCAGCGGTGTTCCAGCCTTGGCGATGGTATTGCCGGAAATGATCGGAAACTTCAGCGCGGTAATGAACTTCAGCAGTTCCTGCGGGCCGTCGTCGAACTCGTGGTTGCCGATCGCCATCGCATCGAAGCCGATGCCGTTCATGAATTCGGCAACGGGTGCGCTCTTGTAGGTGCTGTAAAACAGCGAACCCTGAAACTGGTCGCCGGCATCGAGAACGAGAACGTTCTTGCCCTGCAATTCGCTGCGGCGGGCGTCGATGGCCGACTTCACGCGCGCGATGCCACCAAAGCATTCGTTCTTTTCGGTCTCGGCCGGCGTGCAGGTGGAATCGTATTTGTTGATCGGCTCGATACGGGAATGCAGGTCGTTGATGTGGAGAATGTTGAGTTCGAAGTCGGCCATTGCGACGCCGCTCGAAAGGGCAATGACCGATGCGGTCACGATCCCCAATCCGATAGTTCTCATCATCATCTCTCTCCTTTTATGATTGCGCGCGTGTGGGCGTGCATGTTCCCGATTTTTGTATCACGCCATGGTGACGATCGTTGTGCAGCGCATGTTTTCACCAAGCAAAACTGGTTTCAAGGTAAATGTGACAAGGCCGGAGCTATTCGCCCTCGCGCACAACGCGAAAGGCCCCGCATCAAGCGAGGCCCTCCCTAACTCTGGAATGACTGTGAAGCTGGGCGATCAGCTGCGGCGGGCGAGCGAAAACTGCGCGCCGCTATCCTGCGTGCAGTTCAGCTGGCTCTGCGTGACCAACGAGCAGTTGACGCGCGACTGCGTCTTGCGCACCAGCGAGGTCATGTTGATCTCGACCAGCGTCGGCGAGAGCTTGTTATAGGTGCCGGAGGCGAGAAGCGCGTTGCTGTCGCTTGCACGGGTGTTGAACGTGCCCGCCTGGAAGGTGGAGACGATACCGTTCGGATCGACCCATGCACCCTCGACGCCCTGCGGCTGCACTGGTGCTGATACCATGCGTGGCGGCGGAGAAGAGACGCAGGCCGTGAGGCTGGCTGCCGCAATGAGCACGAGGCCCGTTTTGAAGTTCATGATCTGTCTCCCGCGATTCGGTCCGGCTTGTGGTCTGCAACCATGCCTTCTGGAGCCTATGTAAAGCAAGACTGCGGATTGGGAAGACTGGGGACAGGCAGGAGTTTTCGCTTTGTGAAGAACGGGCGCGGGTGTGGCTTTTATACGCTCCAGCCGGTTCTTCCCGTCATGGCCTGGAAGAGGCCGCAAGTTGCCGCCGCAAGGCGCGATCGAGGCGGGGTTCCGCTCCGCGCAAGCGGGAGAGGGGGTGGGGCCCGCGGCTGACGCGAGCCCCCTCATTGATTCCTAGCGAACCAGGATGTTCTTGAACTGCCAGGCGTCCTTTTCGTCGATGTCTTCCGGGAACAGACCCGGGCGACCTTCGAGCGGGGTCCAGTCGGTGTAGTGGCCTTCGACCGGGCCGAGATACGGCATCTGCACTTCGAGGCAGCGCTTGTAATCCACCTCGTCGGCTTCGACGATGCCGGCCTTCGGGTTTTCGAGCGCCCAGACCATGCCAGCGAGAACCGCCGAAGTTACCTGCAAACCGGTTGCGTTTTGGTAAGGCGCGATGCGGCGGGTTTCTTCCAGCGACAGGCGCGAGCCGAACCAGTAGGCATTCTTCTCGTGACCGTAGAGCAGCACACCGAGTTCATCGACACCGTCTTCCAGTTCATGCTCGTCGAGCACGTGCAGGACGGGCTGCTGCGTGCCGCCATTGCCGAACATTTCGTGCAGCGACAGAACCGCGTCATTGGCCGGGTGGTAGGCATAATGGCAGGTCGGACGGTAGATGACTTCGCCGTCCTTTTCGACGGTGAAATAGTCGGCGATCGAGATCGACTCGTTGTGGGTAACGAGGAAGCCGTATTGCGGACCCGGCGTCGGGCACCAGGTGCGAACGCGGGTGTTGGCGCCCGGCTGTTCGAGGTAGATTGCGGCCTGGCAGCCCTTCTTGTGCTTCTTGGCGTTCTTCGGCATCCAGTTTTCGTGGGTGCCCCAACCGAGTTCGGCCGGCTGCAGCCCTTCCGAGATGAAGCCTTCGACCGACCAGGTGTTCCAGAACACGTTGAGCGGCTTGGGGTTCTTGGTGCGCTGGGTGTCGCGCTCGGCAATGTGAACGCCCTTGACGCCCAGCTTCTTCATCAGCTTAGCCCAGCCTTCGCGGTCGTGCTGGTCCGGCTCGTCGAATTTGAGGCCGGTGTCATTGGCAAGGTTGACCAGCGCCTGCTTGACGAACCAGGAAACCATGCCCGGGTTTGCGCCGCAGGTGGAAACGGCCGTGGTGCCGCCCGGGTTCTTCTTCTTCTCGTGGCGCACGGTCTCGCGCAGCGCATAGTTGGTGCGCTCGGAGTTCTTCATGCTCTTGTCGAAGTAGAAGCCGAGCCAGGGTTCGACGACCGTGTCGATATAAAGGACGTCGAGCTTGCGGCACATCTTCATCAGGTCGAGCGAGCCTGTGTCGACCGACAGGTTGACGCAGAAGCCCTGGCCTTCGCCTCCGGTCAGAAGCGGCTTCAGCAGCTCCTTGTAGTTTTCCTTGGTGACATGGTCCTTGATGTGACGGATGCCGTGCTTCTTGAGGATCTCCATGTCGGAGGGCTCTTCGCGCGGGTCGATAACCACCATCCGGCTCTTGTCGAACTTGAAATGGCGTTCGATCAACGGCAGCGTGCCGCGGCCGATCGATCCGAAACCGATCATCACGATCGGACCGGTGATTTCGCCATATACCGGATAGGTCTCGTCTTTCATCGTATTCTCCCTATGGGTCGACTGCTCTTCCACCGCCGCAGCCTGCGTTTTGCAGGCGTAACGGACCCGTGTGACATGCATCTGATGCCCGGCCTAGATCACAAAATTTCGTCACAATAAAGGGGTCGCGTTTGAGGCGTACGCTGGAATAACGGTCCCGAGGTTGTTTTCGCCCGACCGGCGCGCCGGGCGCCCAAAATGTGGTTTCCGCTCGGTTGGTCCGTTTTGCGTGGATAATGCTAAATCTAGCACCTGTCCCTTGGAACCGTTTTCGCGCACCCTAAAATCTGCTGGGAACGACCAGGGGAATGTCATGTTGAAATTCGGTTTGCGTTTGTCGCCGAATAGGTCAGGGCGCGGGGGCATCGGGGCGATCGTGGTGCCGTCGAAGCTTAGCAGGATCCGTCGCGGCAATGTGTCGATGGGACGTGCTTTTCCGGCGTGGGGATTGTGGGTCGTGTTCTGGTTGGTGCTGGCGCTTGGGTGCACCATGGCGGTGGCTGTCGCCCGGTCGCCCGCCTGACATCACTCATCTGGTCCCTTGCAGGTGATCCACCAGAGCGCGCAGTTTTGGCGCCATGTTCCGCCTGCTCGGATAGTAGAGATAGAAGCCCGGAAACCACGGGCTGAATTCTTCGAGCACCGGCACCAGCTCGCCCGTGGCGATCGCCGGGCGGAAGCTCTCTTCCATGCCGAAGCTGATGCCCGCGCCGGCGATGGCCAGGCGAACCATCAGCGCCATGTCGGTCGTGGTGATCGTGTCAGAAACGGCGACCGAGAATTCCTTGCCGTCTTGCGAAAACTCCCAGCGATAGGGCGCCTGATGGACGGAGGCCCGCCACCCGATGCAACGGTGAACGCCAAGTTCGCGTGGGTGAGCCGGGGTGCCGTAGCCTTTGAGGTAGGCCGGCGAGGCGACGGCGATCTGGCGCTGGTTTCCGGAAACCGGCACGGCGATCATGTCCTGCGCGATGACTTCGCCGAGCCTCACGCCCGCATCATAGCCCTCCGCAACGATATCGAATTCTTCGTCGGTCACAGTGATATGCAATGTCACCTCCCGATGTTCCTCGGCGAAGGACGCGAGCACGGGGCCGGATAGAAAGCTTTCGGCAATCGAGGAGACCGCAAGGTTCAGGCGGCCGCGCGGACGTCCGTGCAGGTTTGCTGCCGCCTCGGTGGCGCTGCGCATCTCCGACAGCGCTGGCGCGACCTCGGAATAGAGCCGCTCGCCCGCCTCCGTCAGGGCAACGCTGCGGGTGGTGCGTGCAACGAGCGCGATGCCGAGCGTCTCTTCCAACCGGCGGATCGTCTGGCTGACGGCCGAGCGGGTGACGCCGAGGCGGTCGGCGGCGGCACGAAAGCTTTTTTCTTCTGCAACCAGCGTGAAGACCGCGAGCGCATTGTAATCAGTCGGCATTGGTTAGAATTCCTTGCCACTGTGGAAACAACTAGGCGGCTTATCGCGACAATGGAGGAGGAATAGGGTCCTTGCAATCCGCAGGCAAGCGGAGAGCGAAGGAGCTAATCACATGGACAAGGTTGTTCTCATCACCGGCGCATCGAGCGGGATCGGTGCAGGTATCGCCCGCGAACTGGCAAAAGCCGGGGCGACACTGATGCTGGGCGCCCGCCGCACGGACCGGCTGGAGGAGCTCGCCTGGGAACTTCGGGACTTGGGCGCCAAGGTCGCGACACGCAGGCTTGACGTCACCGATCGCGCCGATGTGGCGGCGTTCGCGCAAGTGGCGGAAGACCAATTCGGCCGCGTCGACGTTATCGTCAACAATGCGGGCGTCATGCCGCTATCGCTGATGTCTTCGCTCAAGGTCGACGAGTGGGACCGGATGATCGACGTGAATATCAAGGGCGTGCTCTACGGCATCGCTGCCGTGCTGCCTCTGATGATGGCGCAGGGTTCCGGCCAGATCATCAATATCGCATCGGTCGGCGCTCTCAGTGTTTCACCCACGGCTGCAGTCTATTGCGCCACCAAATATGCGGTGCGGGCGATTTCCGACGGCTTGCGGCAGGAGCATGACAACCTGCGCGTCACCTGCATCCATCCGGGTGTGGTGGAAAGCGAGCTTGCCGATACCATCACCGATGCCGTGGCTGCCGAGGCCATGAAGACCTACCGCGCCATTGCCCTGAAGCCGGATGCGATCGGTCGCGCTGTGCGCTTTGCGATCGAGCAGCCCGACGATGTCGATGTGAACGAGATTGTCGTTCGCCCGACGCGGGCGCAGTGAAGGGTACGGCTGCCATGAACCGCCGCCATCTCCTCCTCGTTGCCGCCGCGTCTTTCGGCGCGGCGCTTCCTTCCCATGCAGAGGACATCATGGACAACAAGATCCAACCCGCGAGTCATCCCTACGTCGGAATGTGGGTAACGGCAGACGGACATATCCGCCACGAGCTGCAGCAAGATAACCGCTATGATGAAGCACGCGGCTCTCGCAAAAGCGCGTATCAGGGCCGGTATCTCGTCACCGGCGATCACATCGATTATTGGGACGATACCGGGTTCACCGCCGATGGCGACTTCATCGACGGCGTGCTGCATCATGCGGGGATGGTGCTCTACCGGGAACAGTAGGGGCTTCGCGTCAGACCAGTTCGGCCCGGATCAGGCCGCGCAGGGAATTGCCGACGAAGAGGCGTTTCCCGGCAAGGTCGGTCTGTTTCACAAGGCCAGACTTGGCGCGGCCCTCGCGGATCAGATCGCCGCGCAGGATCCCCGCAAGCAGACCGGATGAGATCGGCGGTGTCGTCAGCGTGCCGTCGGCCTGCTCCACGAAGAGATTGGTGCGCGTGCCTTCGCAGACCTCTGCGCGTTCGTTGAGCAGGATCACCTCGTCCACGTCTTCAGGGAATTCGGCGCGGGCGGCGTCATAGACTTCGCGGCGCGATGTCTTGTGGCGATACATCGGATCATCCGAGGGCAGGCGCGTCTGCGCGATCCCGATCCGCCAGATCGCATCCTTGGCAACGGGCGCGAACGGCGTGGCGACGATCTCGACCTTGCCGCGGAACGTCATTTCCAGCCGCACGCGAAGCGGCGTCTCTCCTTCGACCGAGGCCTGGAGCTGTTTCATCAGGTCTGGCGGGGCCGGGCGAAAGCCCAGGGCATCGGCCGAACGGTTCAGCCGACGCAAATGCTGGTCGATCCGGGTAAAACCGGAACCCGGCTCCCAGCGCATGGTTTCGATCAGCGAAAGATCCACCGGTTTTGCACCGCGACCCTTGGCCTTCACAGACATCGCAACCCCTCCGACCTGCGTTTGACCGTCCGTTGATCAGACAGCCTTGTCCAAAGCTTCCAACTCGTCGATCAGACCTTCGATCATCGACAGGCCCTTCGACCAGAAGGACGGATCGGTGGCATCTAGGCCGAATGGCTTGAGCAATTCCGAATGATGCTTGGTGCCGCCTGCCTTCAGAAGGTCGAAATACTTGTCCTGGAAGCCGGGGGCGGCGTTCTGGTAGACCGCGTAGAGCGAGTTCACCAGGCAGTCGCCGAAGGCATAGGCATAGACGTAGAAGGGCGAATGGATGAAGTGGGGGATATAGGTCCACCACGTCTCGTAGCCTTCCGAGATCCGGATTGCCGGGCCGAGGCTCTCGTTCTGGACGGACAGCCACAGTTCGCCGATCTGCTCCGACGTCAGTTCGCCCTGCTTGCGGGCCGTGTGGATCTTGCGCTCGAACTGGTAGAAGGCGATCTGGCGGACGACCGTATTTATCATATCCTCCACCTTCTGGGCGAGCATCGCCTTGCGTTCGCGCTTGTCCCTGGTCTTTTCCAAGAGTGCCCGGAACGTCAGCATCTCGCCGAACACGGAGGCGGTTTCGGCAAGCGTCAGCGGTGTCTGGCACATCAGCGCGCCCTGGCCGCCGGCGAGAACCTGATGCACGCCGTGGCCAAGCTCATGGGCAAGCGTCATCACGTCGCGCGGCTTACCCATATAGTTGACGAGAACGTAAGGGTGCGCAGACGGCACGACCGGATGCGCGAACGCGCCCGGTGCCTTGCCGGGCCGTGCCGGCGCGTCGATCCATTCCTCGTCGAAGAAGCGGCCGGCGATGGCGGCCATCTCGGGCGAGAAGGCGCCGTAGGCGGACAGGACGGTATCCTTTGCTTCCGGCCAGGAAATCAGGCCTTTCGGCGTTTCCGGCAGCGGCGCATTGCGGTCCCAGTAGTTCAACTGGTCGACGCCGAGCCATTTCGCTTTCATCGCGTAATAGCGGTGCGACAGGCGCGGATAGGCTTGCGTGACAGCTTCTGAAAGCGCGTCGACGACCTCGCGTTCGACACGGTTCGCCAGGTGACGGCTGTCGGCGATATCATCAAAGCCGCGCCAGCGGTCGGAAATTTCCTTGTCCTTGGCGAGCGTGTTGGTGATCAACGTGAAGACGCGCAGGTTTTCGCCAAAGGTTTTCGACAGTGCTACGGCCGCCTTGGCGCGGGTTTCCGGCTCGGGCTCTACCAGCATGTTGAGCGTGATTTCGAGCGGTTGTTTCTCTCCGTCCACCTCGAAGCGCAGCTCCGACATGGTCTCGTCGAACAGGCGGTTGAAGGCTGCGGCCGACGTCATCGACTTCTCGAGAAAGAGCTGTTCCAGCTTGTCGTCCAGCTGGAAGGGCTTGTCCATTCTCAAGTCCACCAGCCAGGGGCGGAAATGGCCGGTTGCTGGATCGCGGTCCATCGCCGCATTGATGACCGCATCGTCGATCCGGTTCAGTTCCAGCGCGAAAAACAGGAGATGCGAGGAGAGATCCGTCAGCTTTGTCTGGATGTCGCCGTAGAACTTGCCGTTTGCGGGGTTGGACGTGTCCGAAAAATAGGTGAGGCCGGCGAAGGAGCCGATCTTGCCGAGGAGGTCGTCGAGCGCGTCATATTCCGACAAGGCCTCGCCAAGTCCGCCGGCACCGGTTTTTGCGGCAGCGTCTGCAAGCTTGCCCTTCCACTTTTCCTCGAAAGCCAGCGACAGCGTGCGCGCCTTTTCCAGATCGGCCACAAATTCCGGGGCGTCCTTGGCAGCGTAGAGATCGGACAATTTCCAGACTGGCAGGCCACCTAGCGCGGGGTCGGCGGGCGAAGCAGCGGGCGACGCGCCGGAAAAAGCAGGAGAGGCGGTCATGGTGTGCCAGTTACGGAAATTTCTCACGGTTTTCTCCTGTCGACGGCGATCCTGTGCCAGAACCGACTGTTTTCCCCCTCGGCCGTTAAAATGCAAGCTTTTCTCAAAAGGGGATGTTCAAGCCTCTCTGACACAACTTGCAGCATAAGAGCCCATCAAGGGTGCACGATGAACGTTGCAGGAGCCGAGCATGATTGCCCATGTCCTAGTCGTAGATGACGATCCGATCCAGCGCCGCCTCTTGAAGAATGCCGTCGAACGGTTCGGACATGTCGCCCATCTCGCCGAGAACGGCCTCGTTGCTCTCGACTTTCTCCAGAACCTCAGCGGACCGGTCAATGTCATCGTGCTTGACCTGATGATGCCGGAAATGGACGGGCTGAGCTTTCTTTCAACCATCCGCAGCATGGGCATCGATACGCCCGTCATCGTGCAGACCGGCCAGGGCGGCATCGAAACGGTGGTGGAAGCCATGCGCGCCGGTGCCTTCGATTTCGTCGTCAAGCCGGTTTCGCCGGAACGGATCGGCGCGTCGATCGGCAATGCCCTCAAGGTTGGCCAGAAGGAAACCAAGTCGCGCACCGGTCGCCGCCGCGCCGGCATCGTCGGTTTCAACGATATCGTTTCGGCAAGCCCGGACATGCTGCGCGTCATCGATCTGGCCCAGCGCGCCGCGCATTCCAACATTCCGGTGGTGCTCGAAGGCGAATCGGGCGTTGGCAAGGAAATGGTGGCCCGCGCCATCCAGTCCGCCAGCGACCGCGCAGGAAAGCCATTCATCACCGTCAATTGCGGTGCCATCCCGCACAATCTTGTCGAGAGCATCCTGTTCGGTCACGAGAAGGGCGCGTTTACCGGCGCCTCCGAGCGGCACACGGGCAAGTTCGTCGAGGCTGACGGCGGCACGCTGTTCCTGGACGAGATCGGTGATCTTCCACTTGAAGTTCAGGTGAAGCTTCTGCGCGCCGTGCAGCAGGGCGAAATCGAGACTGTCGGGGCCGGCAAGGTCCAGAAGGTCAACGTGCGGCTGATTTCGGCGACCAACAAGGACCTGATCGAGGAAGTCCGGGCAGGGCGGTTCCGCGAGGACCTCTATTACCGTCTCAACGTCTTCCCCATCACCATCCCGGCGCTGCGTCGCCGCAAGGAAGACATTCCGCATCTGGTCCGGGTTTTCGCCGAGCGCTTTTCGGCGGAACAGAAACTCGAACGCAGTGTCGGGATCAGCGCCAGCGCGATGGCACTTCTGACCGCCTACGACTGGCCGGGCAATATCCGCCAGCTGGAAAACGCGATCTTCCGCGCCGTGGTTCTGACCCAGGGCGACAAGCTGACGGACGAAGATTTCCCGCAGATTGCAGCTCAGCTGCCGGAATTCCGCAGCGAAGAATTGGCCGCGACCGGCGCTGCTGTGCAGCCTTCATCGCTCGAGATGGATCCGCGTCCGCGTCTGCGGCACGAGGCCGTTGTCGATGGTGGCTTCCCGATCCCGGTACGGTCCGCCATGCATACCCAGCCAATGCGGCCCGATCCGCGCGCGCTGCTGGCGGCCGCCTATCCGGCTTCCGACAACGTCATCGTCAGCACGGACGACACCGGCGAAGTGCGTAAACTGGCCGACGTGGAAGAAGAGCTGATCCGTTTTGCACTGAAATTTTATCGCGGACAGATGAGCCAGGTGGCGCGCAAACTCGGCATCGGGCGCTCGACCCTCTACAGAAAACTCAAGGATTATGGCATCGATCCCGACGATCCGCTGAAGGAAGCGGCCTGAATCGGCGCGAAATCGGGATTTTAATGACGATAGTCTTCGCGCAAGCCTCTTCCCCTAACCTTGTCAATCTCTCATTAGCAATTCATTGACTATACGAGAGGTGCTTGTGCTTGTGTGACACATTTGCCATGCTGTCACCGCATTTAGCAGTCAGATGAGACGACGAGGGTAGTTGTCGACAGGACGGGGAACGCTTTGCCGTATTTCAAAGTTCAGAAAACGCCTTCGGGTGTGCGCTCTGACGATGACCGTGCGGCGCGCGTTGGCGCCGGATCTGGTCGTCTTGCAGGGATCAGATCGTCGATCTTCAAGCGGATCGCCAAGCGTTTCGTCGTGGCGTCGACCCTTGCTGCAATCGCATTTACGATTCTTCCAGCTTCGGTGCACGAGGCAGAGGCCGCTGGCGATACCCGCAGCCTGAAGCTCTATTTCGTCCACACCGGCGAGAAGGCCACCATCACCTACAAGCGCAATGGACGATTCGATCCGCGCGGTCTGGCACAGCTCAACCAGTTCCTCCGCGACTGGCGCCAGAACCAGCCGACGAAGATGGATCCGCGCCTGTTCGACCTGGTTTGGGAAGTCTACCAGCGCTCCGGCGCCACCGATTCCATCCACATCGTCTCCGCTTTCCGTTCGCCGACCACAAACGGCATGCTGCGCGGTCGCTCGCGCAAGACCGGCGTCGCGAAGAACAGCCAGCACATGCTCGGCAAGGCGATGGACTTTTACATTCCGGGCGTGAAGCTCTCGACCCTGCGGGCGCTCGCCATGCAGATGCAGGTGGGCGGCGTCGGCTTCTACCCGACTTCCGGTTCCCCTTTCGTGCATCTCGATGTTGGCGGCGTTCGTGCCTGGCCGCGCATGACCCGCAAGGAACTGGTTCAGATCTTCCCGAAGGGCAACACGCTGCATCTTCCGGCTGACGGCAATCCGTTGCCGGGCTACGAGGTCGCTCTCGCCGATTACAAGAAGCGCGTTGGTTCTGATTCGATTGCGATTGCCAGCACAGCCGGCGGCTCGATCCGCGGCGAAGCACCCAAGCGTCGCGGGTTCCTTGCCGCACTGTTTGGCGGCGGTGGTGCCGACGAGGTCGAAGACAACGAAGACATGAAGGCACCAATGGTCGCCAGCCGTGGAGCACCGCGCTCCGCGCCGGCTGCCGACGATGGCGAAGAGGCACCGGTCGCGACTGCACGGGTTGCGCCGACGCCGACTGCCCCGACGCCGACTGCACCGACACTCGTTGCTGCTGCTGAGCCGGTCGAGCCGGCGATTGCAGCGCCTGTGCCGCTGTCACGGCCGGCCTTCCGTTCCGATTCCAGCACCGCGGGTCCGGGTGGGCTTGCCACGGCGCTCTATCAGCCGACCCGCAATGCGGCGCAGGACGCGCTTGCCATGCAGACGGCTGCTGCAGCCGATGTGCAGCGGGCTGAAAATTTCGCCGATCTGTCCGGTTACGCCATTCCGGTTCCGACCCTCCTTGGCCCTCGCGGGCTGAAGGGTGATGCGGAAACCAGCGTCTTGACTGCCTCGATAGAGCCGGCGCCATTCGAAAACCTTGGCTCCGTGCCAGTTCCGATCCACCGCCCGGGTGCTCCAGCAGCGCCGCTCGTTGCATCGCGCCCGCAGAGCGATCAGCAGAGCCTCACGCCGGAACTGGTGGCAGCGCTGTCGCGAAGCGTCGAAGCGCCGGTTGTTCCGGCACCGCAGGCGGCGCCAGCAAGAGCGCCAGCCCAGGCGGTCGCCGTGTCGGCACCGGTGCCGATGGCCGCGCCTGCGCAGCGCCAGATGGCGGCTCTTTCGCCCAAGGTGATTCAGCCGTCCACCAAGCAGATGCAGTTCGGCGACGGGTTTGACGCGCCGCGTCCTGCAACGGCGTCGCTGGGTACCATGCCGAGCTACGGCACCGCCAAGAGCGGCCGCGCTGGCAAGCCTGCGACTGCACAGGGGCAGGCCAAAGCTGGCAAGAACGGCTTGACCGGTGACATGGTGGCGAAATGGGCGGTGAACAACAATCGCGCCGAAGGTCAGAACCCGGTTTCGATGAAGGCGCCTCGCGTGGTCAGCCGGACGCTCGATCGTGATTATTCGGCCGGTTACACCAGCAGCGGCTTCAAGCCTGTGAGTGCTGCCGTCGCCATCGATCCCAACCGGTTCAGCGGCCAGGACTGAGTTTCAGGACTTTGGCCGCCACCTGTTTGCCGGCGACGATTGCCCCCTCGACGTAGCCCGGGAAAGACGGCGACAGTTCCGACGATGCGAAATGTACCGGCGGCATGCCGGTTGTCAGGGTCGCTTCCGCGTCGGTAGCGTCGAGACTGGTGATCACGTCACTATAGGCGCCGTCGCTCCAGCGGTCGTCGACCCAGTCACGCATGCGAATGTCCAGACTGTGTCTGGCCTCGTCGCCCAACGCCTCCGCCAGTTTCTCAATTACGAACGTTTCAAGCTCACGGGCGGGCTTGTCGTGCCACGTCGCCGCCAAAGGTCCGCTAACGAAGACGATCAGTCCGGCGTAACCGTCGCGACTGGCGTCGCAGGCAAACAGGCCTTGCGGATCATTCCACATGGTCATGCCGCTGAGATCCCGGTCTCGCCAGAAGGGTCGCTCAAAGCGGATGTTGAGCTTGATGACCATGCCGGGGATCCACGCATCCAGTGCTCTTGTCAGATGCGGCGGGAGTGGTGGGGCGTAGGACAGGCGGCGCGCCATGATGGGCGGCACTGCGAGCACGACCTGCGCGGCCGTCATTTTTCCCGTGCCGGTCATCAACGTGACACCGCCACCGGAAATGGCAACCTCATTGACAGGCGTGCCAAGCCTTAGCCGATCGCCGAGAGTTGCCGCCAGATCGTCGGCCAGCGCATGCATCGTGCCGGCGAGAAACAGCTCGAGCTCGGACGTGGTGTTGGTGATGCGTCTGTCGTTTGCCGCGAGATAGGTGAAGGCAATCTCCTCCGGCGCGCGGCACCAGAGGCCTGTCACCATGCGCAGAAACCCCTGCCGTATATCGTCCTCGACCGGCTGTCTCTGCGCCCAGTCGTAAGCCGTCAGCTTTCTGAGCGCCGGATCGGAAAGATCGCTCGCGATCATCGTCTCGCGCAGTTCATCGACGCCGTTCCAGATCGCTTCTGCCCGCCCGCGGGGGACTTCGGGAAAGTATGTGGTGTCGCCCTCGGCATAGGTCTTCACAAATGTCCTGCCGAACTCTCTTGCCAATGAGACCACTTCCGGCATGTCGCGGCAAAAGAACTGTCCGCCCGCATCGACGGCCGTGCCATCCTCAAAAACCTGCGCCTCGACGCGGCCGCCGACGCGCTCCTGCGCTTCGAGCAGAACAACGTTCACGCCCGCTTTCATCAGCTGCGTTGCAGCAGTCAGACCGGTAAAGCCGGCGCCAACGACGATGACATCATAATCCATGACCGATTCCGAGCGTCTCTGAGGAAGATGCGATGCTTGCGCCCATGAAAAAACCCGCCGTGGCCGGCGGGTTCCTTGTCGTCTTCGAAATTGTTTAAGCGGCGTCCTGTTCGGCCGGGCTTTCGATCATGCCGAGGGCGGCCAGATAGGTGTCGAGGATGAGGTCCTCTTCCATCCGCTCCTGATCGTCCTTCTTGCGAAGGGCGATGACCTTTTTCATGATCTTGGTATCGTAGCCTTATACCCCTGTACGGTTTATATGTTCGTATTAACGAGGTTCCTTCACCAGGCACGGGTCATTCTATAACCCTTCGTGAAATATCCTCGGGGGTCCGGGGGCAGAAAGCCCCCGGTCTTGCGCGCGGGCATTTAATTTTCAATACGTACGGCTGCCTGGCAAAGCGCAAAACGCAAAAATCCCGCAACGTGCTTTTTGCACCGCAGGAACAATCAAATCCTCATAACCCTTCACGGTCATCGGCATCCCTGCCTGTACCGTGCGACTAATATACCACGTACCGTAGATCCAGCCAAGGATTTTTGGCTATTCCGAATCATTCCGCAATATGTCGGCCGTAGCTTCACCTCGGAAATTTCGCCGCTTATCACTTACTGAGGGGTCATAGGTGGATACCTCTATCGTTGAGCCAGGCGCTGAGTTCTTGTTCCAAACCTGAGATAAAGTCGGTCGCCATTGCGGAGTATTGCTGATCCGGTTCGGCGAACTCGCCCAGGACGCCTACGGTCTCTAAGATGTCATGAAGTTCGTCGTCGCTGCCCGCCCACCGCTTGAGGCGGTTGAGAATTTGAACTCGAATGGCGCGCATTGGCCTAAGTGCGGGTATCCGCGCTAGTACAAGGTCCGCCCGGTTGAGCGCGCATGTATTGATCGTATAGTTCCCATATTCACAGCCGCCTCGCGGTTCCACGATAGTAAGTTCGGTGTCGAAGTTCCAAGTGAGATGGTCAGCCGGATCGCGAAGTGTCGGGTCGATCAGCAACGGGTCTTCTGCTTCTAGGTCGCCGGTATGATCGGAAGCCCTAACGCCCTTAATATCAAATTGATTTTTCTTCCCAAAGCTCGAGCTCGGTCGTCTTAGTTGTAGTTCTTCGACCTCAGCACGCGTCATTTCGGCAGTAACAATATGCTGCCGTTTGCTCCGGTTGCAGTCGATGCATGCTGGCAACAGATTATCCCAACTATGGGCAAGCCACCAGTATCCAGGATGGCCAGTCAATCCTTTGATCCCCCCCTTAGGGCGAAAGTGCTCTACTTCCCGCGCTCCTACCACGTTGACTTTGCTTTCGCAGAAGGCACATTTTCCATGCGTGAGTAATTTTAAAGCTGCCTTTACGTCGTATTGCTTGTACATCTTAAACGAATACGCAGTGTATCCGGTCACCCACGGATTTCTTGCTTCGTAGTAGACGGCGGCGTCATTGATCTCAGCCTCTACGGATGCGATAGGCGTCGATATGGATGCCGGCGCGGCGAGCACTGTACGGTCAAGTTTGCGCATTAATCGATCGCAGTCTTGTTCGCTTTAGCCGCACGCAATGCGCGGACTACAGCCTCGACCGCGGCTGGTCGTGCGGTGCTGGTGAGGCCGTCTTTCGGCCTCTCTCGATCAATCAGGAATTTTCGCAACGCCTCGTGTATGATCTGCTCTGTAGCGGTATCCCCGACAGTGATCTTTGAAACGAGTTCTGCTGCGCGAAGTCCAATTGATGCACTCGAGCCATCAGCGATCTTGTCAGCCACCCTTACGATTTCCAGCTCAGTTTCTGGGTCTACTGTGCTCGACAGACCGAAGTACTCTGAGGTCAAGATTTGCTCAATCTTCATTCCGCCGATGGGCGGAAGATCCTCCACGAGCTGAACACGACCGGCGTCATCACGTGTAAGGACGATGACTTCGTTGTCATCCATTCCACGAAGACAAAGCGGATCATGGGTAGTGACCACGAACTGGACGCGGGGAAAAGCCTGCCGCAAGGCGGTCATTACGCGCATCTTCCATCGGGGGTGCAGGTGAGTTTCGATCTCGTCTATGAGTACTACCCCTCTCGCCGTCTCAAGGTTGGAGTAATGATCTAGCAGCGATCGGCAGACATCGGTTATCATCGCGAACATTGACCGATACCCTTCGCTCAACTGGCTAATCGGCGTAAACTGGTTGTGGGCAAAGACACCGATTCCTCTGGCAGCATCATTAGCGAGACGATCATCATCACCTACAGGCAAAATTCCTCGTATCGCGCGAACAACTTGATCGAATTTTTCGCTGTCTGTTTCTGCAAGCTCAATCAGCCAGGGAGAAGGATCCGGGATTGATGCGAGCGGGTCGAAAAGGCTTCTAACTCTGTCAGCAGGGCGCGTTCGTCGCTCGGTTGCTACGTCTGCAATATACCGGTGAGGACCGTAGCCAAGAACAATTGTAGCAGGGTCTTCAGTTCCGCCGAACTCCTCGCGCGTCGGATTATATCGAAATGCCGCAGTCTCTGCGCGGTCGTGGAAGGTTACGTCCACTCTGACCGCTTGCCCTCCCCAAAGATCCCATCCATCCTGCGCCGAGCTCCTTCCAAAATCGCGATAGGGCAGGTTCAGTCTCTTCGCCTCTTTTGTTCCCACAAGGGCAAGCGCAAGGGCTAAGAGACACGTTGACTTGCCTACCGAATTTTCCCCAAGAAAAAGTAGGCAGGGTGCGCCAGCTTTTTTCGATCGTACCTGCGGAAATCTAATTTCCAGCTCGTCGACGGCGCGCAGGTTTGATATCCGGAAGTCTTTAATTTCTGAGCGGAAAGCAGGTTTAGGTGTCAGAGGAAGCGACGCGGGAAGGGCGCTATTTGTCGGAGAAATATGCGAGCGGCGGTCTTCTAGTTCGTAGCGCTTCTTTCTGTCAGAGATTTCGAGTGAATCTATCGCGGCAAGCATACGGTCGCGCTCACTCGGCCGGATTAATGCCAACAGCGTGCGTAGTGCCCGATGAAATGATGATGTCGGCCTTACCTGAACGCCCGAGATACCAAACTCTGCGATGGCCCTGGAAACGACATTACGGCACGCACCTAGATACGAGCCTCCTTTAAGGAAATCGTCGGGAAGTCCACTGCCTGCTTCGATTATCTTCCTCCATACCGAGATGGTGTGTTCAATTGCAGTTCGGCGTTCCTGGATAAGGAATTCCTCATTGAGTCGGAAGATATCTGCCGTGACTTTACCTTTGCGCGAATTCCAGTCAGGAAAGCACTCACCTGTGACAAGGTAAGAAAGATGGTGAAGAGGATTTTCACGGGTTGGATCGATAAGAAGCGGGCGCTCGATCGCCTCAATTTCATCAAGCGTGGCAAGGAATGGCGAGTGACGTCCCTCCACGGGGAACTTATCCTCCCTAGCCGACTCGCATCGCTTGCATAATAGAACGAGGTTACGCCATTCATACGCCAACCAACTGTAGTGATCTACAGTTCCAGCCGCATAGCGCGTGGTCAGATTCAGTGGCCTGAAGTGTCCGATGCCTTCTGAAGTACCAATCTCACGTTCACAGTAGGCGCATCTGCCGTCGAATGCTTTAGCAACAACGTCGACAAGGTAACCATACCGGAACATGTCATGGTCAATGGGTGCCCGAAGTTGCTCTCGCTGCGTTGAAGGCCGACGAGCCCAGTTGAACAGGACCTTCTTAGGCTCCTCTACAAGAGTGTAGAAGTTAGCATTCGGCTTGCGTCTCGTTATTCTCAGCATTTCGATTTTCCGAAATTAGCGAACGTTGTAGCGGTTACGTAGAAACCTACCGGCAACTAGGTTTTGGAACATCCGTGAAAAGACGATGTCGAACAACCTAGCTATTTTGATCTGCTGAGCGAACAAAAATCATCCCCTTTCAGCCGTAAAAGGTCTACAGGAGGATAGCTCCATGTACCGGATCGTGCTCGATTATTTGAAGACGCTGGATTGAGTGCTTCGAAATTCTCACGCCTTGGGCGACGGACCCTTGCTGTATGCCGGCTAGTTCAAATGAGGCTACCGCTGGCTAGGACATTCAAGTCAGAATTCGGTATACTATGCACTAACTGACTTGGACGAACGGTGCCGGTATCTTTCTTGGTCGAAGGATTCCAGTAGATGGAGGCTCGACAGTCCCCAACCTTTTCCGCCGGTAGGAAATGAGAATTCAATTCCATTCTCTTCGTAGTGGCGGACCAATTTCTCGACAGTCACGACATCGCCCGCGCCGTGCTCCACCTTGAAAATTGTCCGTGCGCCAATTCCAGATTCCTTAGCGACCTCGGCCTGAGTTCGACCGAGGAGCACGCGTGCCGCAATTAGTATCTTCGATGGAGGCCTCATAAGGATTCAATGTCACGCAAACCTGCTCCTTGCAAATATTGTTGACAACGTGCGAAAATATCGCACGATAGTGCAACTGATTCGCACGATCATGCAGTCAAATTGCACTATGATTTCATATTGTGATTGCAATTTCTCGAATCAGATTCGCCTAACTTGGAGAGTCTTGTGACCAATATTTACGCCAACCTCGCGGCTGTTGTTGACCTTGCTAGAGATCTGAACGATCTCGAAAACGGCACCTTTGATTTTTCCGTTCTTGGATCGGCGCCCATAATCGATGAATTCCGAATAGCTCATCGGACAATCCCATGTTTGGCCGGCCAGATCTCTAATCACCCTTTGCTGAGAGATGGGAAATCGTCGGTCACCAGTCAGATCTTCTACATGGATCCTCACAAGCGAGCAGCGCGCACATTCAGTCGCTGGTACCGGTTAGGCAGCCTAGAGTACCTAAAGTGAAACCAATTTATCCGATCCTGAATGCCTCACTGTTGGGCTGGGTAGCTAAGAAGCTGGTGCGGCGATGAAGTTCATATCGCGGACGCGGCCGAATTTTTGCTTGCCGGACTACCTCGCGCACTGCAGCGTCGCCGCCGCTGTTCGTCACATCCGCAGAGCACCTCACTATGCAGTGGGCCTCGTTGTCAGCCACTGGGCGGAAATTGATACGTACTACCGCGCGGCCCACGCTGTATTGAAACCTGGCAACGGTAGGCGAAACTCTGAAGTAAAAACACTTCCAATCATTTTCAAAGATGCACAGCCTCAAACGTCGCACAGTAACGCCATTGAGGCGCTTGAAAACGATAAGGTTATCATTCTCTTCGAACGGGAGGACGGTATTCCTCGTGATATCCGCGTCGCGCTAGACCTAGTGGTGCGCATCGAGAAGCCGACACCTGAACAGGCAAGAGGTGTAATGCGTTGGGTTTATCACACGGAGATTTCTGGTTTTCAGGCCAAGGAGCTTCTTGCTCATGATTGGGAGAGGCTGCGGCACGTTGTGCGGCCCGGTCGCCCGATTTCGCGTGTGCTGTCGATGCTGACTAATTCCAATACTATGGCTGCATCGGTTCTGTCGGAGTCCAACAATTCGGAACTATTGCTCCAGAACATGGCAGGGTACGGCGAGGCCCGTGACTGGGTTTGGAATTGGCCACCGACATCCGCGATTGGAAAGCAGGGCTGATCAAGTGGAATGATGTTGACAAAGGGCTGCTTCTGTCCGGGCCTCCAGGTACAGGAAAGACTATCTACGCTAATGCGCTGGCGAGAACGTGCGGCGTGCCCGTCGTTAATGCATCGGCCGCGCAGTGGCAGGCTCGGGGGCATCTGGGGGATTTTCTTAAAGCCATGCGCACGAGTTTTGCGGAAGCCAAGAAGTTAGCCCCAGCCATTCTCTTCATCGACGAACTGGACTCTTTTGGCGACCGAAACGACGGGAGCGACAATCAGTCCTATGACACCAAGGCTATCAATGGGTTTCTGGAATGCCTGGACGGCTCACAAGACCGCGACGGTGTCGTGGTCGTGGCTGCATGTAACTTTCCCGACAGGATTGATGATGCCATCCTGCGCTCCGGACGGCTGGACAGGCATATCAGGATCGAGCTTCCGAATGCAGAAGCACGAGAAGCAATTTTTCGCATTCATCTCCGTGGTGACCTTGCACTTGAGGACATCACTGAATTCGCTTTTGCTTCTGGCGGCGCGACTGGAGCCGATATTGCACGACTGATCCGAGACGCGCGAAGGCTCGCGCGGCGGAAACGACGACCAATGCTTCAGCAGGACCTGCGAGCCGTGATGCCGAAATCAGAGGTGATCCCACCGGAGAACCTTTATTCAACCGCAATACATGAGGTCGGTCACGCCATCGCCGGCGTTGCTCTTGGCCTAGAACTGCGTCAAGTAACGATCTGCCCCGTTGTACGACTGACGTCGGACGTCCAAGGACTAGGCGGCGTGATTTTTGCTTCCCGTCCGTGGGAGCGGCGAACAAGGCAGTATTACTTAGATATGATTGCGGTTTACGTGGCCGGGTCCGTTGCGGAGGATATCTTTCTTGGCAGTCACGATGACGGGTGGGCAATAGGCGAAGCATCCGATTTACAACGAGCGACGAGGCTCGCCATCGACATGGAACTCGTCCTTGGATTAGGCGAGCATCTCTTTGCACACTCCAAGAATATCGACCGAGGTATGAAGGAGTACGGACATGTTGATCAGAGTGTTAGCGTACGGGTCGATGGAATCTTGCGTGAGCAAATCGCTAGAGCCCGCAAGATTATCGAACGTCACCGTGGAGCGTCGATAAAGCTCCATGGTGAGTTGCTTGAGCACAGTGAATTATCCGGTGAAAGAGTTCTGGCCATAGTCGAGGAAGCAATGAAGTGTGAGACACTCCAAAAAGCCCTAGATCTGTAAAGGCGTAGTCATGATAAATGATTTTTCCGTTGGGAACGGCTGGTGGCCTATTCTGGCTGCCATGATCGACGATGCAGCTCGCTTTCCAGATGAGTGGTGTTTTGAGCTCACGGGAGCGACCCGTCGAAAAGGCGCCTTGCAACTTCTAGCCCAATTCCACTCTCCTGACGTATCCGTCGGTAGTGCGGAACCGCATCCCTTCAAAGCCTTTATTGAACTCCGAGAACGCGCGCGCATCTTATCTCTCGTAACCTGCGAGATATGCGGTCAGGTCGGACGTTTACGAGACTGCCAAATCCTTTCCGCCCGCGTACGCTGTGAGAGTCACGCAGATATTTCTCTGGCGCCTTGAACGGGGCTAGTCCATGTTTCCCGTCTCTGTGTCAGCGTAGCTCTTGGCCTGAATTCTACACACCATACAGCTCATTAGTCGAGGTTTGACTCGGGCAATGGGGGGAAGGAGTGCAAGGTAATGCGCAATTCATCTTCCCTTGCGTCATCCACCTGCGGCAATTTATCGAGTTCAGCCTGAAGATGTTCCGCCAACCCTTCCGTTAATGTCCTAAATCCTTGGAGGCGCTGCAATCTATCCTCAAGGTCTTTTCGCAGCCCTTTGTTGAGTTCGCCCTCGTCGTCCAGATCCTCGACTGTGGATATGAAACGGATGAAAATTTCGGAGATACCGGAGTTGGCTCCCGCAGCTTCGGCAAGCTTTACCCACTCTTTCGACTTGTCCGTTGCCAAATCGGCTGCCTGAGACAGGCAGTACCTGATCAGGAGTTTTGCTGAATAGTCGAGGCCCCGAGCCAGATCGAGCCAATTTTCTGCTTCAGCGCTTTGAGTATCATTCTCCGATGGTTGTGCGGATGGGTAATACCTTGGGTGTTCAGTCGCAATGTCGAGACTTTCCATTACCCGCAAGATCGGCTCCAACGCCTGGTGCGGCCGCATTCCTCTAGGAAATTCCGCTCGGTGACTCCATAGCTCAAGGATTGCCGTAAAGCATCTGTGCTGGGCTGCTGCCTTCTCGGGACCAAAGGTTCTCTCTGCTTCATCGATCAACTCAGCAACATAGTGGGCCATCCACCTGCCAAGCGTATCTGCAGATCCGTCGATATTCATTGCATCCACCAGCTTTCGACCCAAAGCCAGTATTGCGTCAGATTGTGTGCAAGCTTCCGTCGGCTTTGAGCAGGTAGATTTTTGAATTTGTTGGGATTCTATCTTTGTCATTTTCTATACTGCTTTCATATGATCTGTAACGTCGCCGACGATCGATGTTTATTGCGATAATCAGATCCCGTTGCAGTTTGCCAAGGAGTGCTTTCAGGAAGTCATGCGATGCATTGATGCGGTTTCCGCGTTCCGGGCTGACGTTTTCGTGACGGTTCCCATCGTCGAAGTTGCCCCAGACCTGGGATATCATCGCAATTGAATGATCCTTGCCAATCCACATCCGTTGATCGGTATCTGTCTGCAAACCCATCAAGTCGCGTATCTCTTCCGCCGGACGTGGAGCTGGGTAACTGATACCTCCGGCCCACCGATCTTGGCCATCCAGCCCCCTGTCGCCGCTGCGGTCGATGATCCAACCTTTCAGCGAGTATCCAAACTCCTTGATTTCCATATCACTCTCGGCAGCGGGAATAGCGTAATCGTATCTATTCTCGGCCGTGCTAAGTGCGCGTAACAAGGCCTCCGAATGTTCCGGAGATACCAAAGCGCTATGGACGTCGACAGACTGCTCGCGCTCGGCATCTGCGGTCGTCCAATGGCCCCAGACGCTGGTCATTGCACCGCCATGTAATGCCTCATGAAAATCGGCTGTCGTGACGATGTTATAGTTTTCGTCTGTCTTGTCGCAATCCAACCAAGATAGCTGTTCGAGCGGTTCTGGGTCTCGCCGGTCCCAAAGCCAGCGTCCATCTTGACGCGACAGGTCATGCCTCTCTAGCCAATCAGCAAATTCATCCGTGACACCATATTCCGAGTCGCAATGGACTGGCCCGCATGCCAGATTTCTGCCCGCGACGATTAGCATAGCGTGGTAGGCCTGATAGAAATTGAGACTATCTGCACGAGGGTAAGAACCGTGTGAGTGGTAGGTGTGGTCCTGTTGGTACAGTTTACGGCGAGATCTCTCGTCCTCGTCCCAGCGTCCGCGGCCAGCAAATCTCAACTGCCCCCGGA
The DNA here is from genome assembly GCF_050500175.1 of Neorhizobium sp. DAR64872/K0K18. Taxonomy (NCBI): domain Bacteria; kingdom Pseudomonadati; phylum Pseudomonadota; class Alphaproteobacteria; order Hyphomicrobiales; family Rhizobiaceae; genus Neorhizobium; species Neorhizobium sp. DAR64872/K0K18. The sequence goes on along the minus strand of NZ_CP191446.1, from coordinate 2,679,890 downwards.
TAACGGTCAGTGCTTCTGATTCGATTTTCCCTTGCGACAAACCGAATACTCTTCCCAACGGTGCATACCAATACGGACCGATGTCCAAGCTGAAATAGAAGCTGTCATCATCATTCCCATCTCCTGCCTCATCGCTTCTGGTGAAGCGATCGTAAGATTTAGATTCTACGGCAGGAAATGGTGATTTAGCGACGTGCTCTAAGTCGTGCCGAAGAGTCGCTTGATCGTCGACCACCCCGTGGTCCATTAAGATGCGGACCGCGCGAGCTGCGAAAAGCCTGATGAGGATGTGTGGCTCTCCTTTCAGTGCCAAGTCCATGAGACGTTGGCCATATAAGGCCAGCGCCGCAGGGTTTGCCATTGCTCCTCGAGTTACGCCGATCAGAAACCACTGGAGCGCGTGCAGGCTGTAGAACGGCAATTTGGCATCGACAAATGGGCCTCCTACATTCTCAGAGCTGAAGTTAAACAGGTGCTCTAATATATCTTTCCGTCCGAGGGCGACAAAGCCCAGCACGGTATGCGCGCCTTCCCAACGCGTGACGGCCTCTGGCGCGGCCATTGCGGCCCAGACATAGCCCGCCACGGCGGCATTGATGTCTGAAGGTGGCAGAAGACCAGTCGACCAAGGACCATCGCCGTCTTTCTCCTCCAAAGAGCTGGAGAAAAGTTCCAGTCCAAAATTGAGCGCTTCTAACGCTTCATCTTCTGAGAGCTTGATTGCCAAAAGCCCGACCAGCGAAAATAGCCTTGCCGCATCGGCCGAGTCTGCTGTTTCACCGATACCATCCAGGACAACTTCGACAATATCGGCTTCGTCCGCTCCGCTGAGAAGGCATGCGGTCCTGAACGGGAAAATCTCGTAATGCCGATACTTTGCTACGTTAAGGCAATACCGTCGGCAAAGCTTTTTGAGGATAGTCTCGAAGGCGCGCCTGATTGCTGGGCGCTGACTCCACTCCCTCGGGCATTGCTCCAAGAAAACTCTCAGATGATAGAGTTCGAATTCGGGCACTTCGCCAAACGACAGGATGAATTCGACTTCCGAACCAATAGGTACGCGGATGAGCGTTTGCTGGAAGAAATGCTCGTGATCCCAAGGGCGCTCTGAGGCTTTATATTTCCTGTAGCTCTCGGAAATACCGTTGGCACTAGCCAGATTTATCCCTTCGAAAACGCTGTTCCAATCTCTGGGCTGCACCGAAACGGCCACTAAGTCTGGGCCGTTTTCTTCGACTTTCCTCGACTTTCGCTTGAGTTCCATGTCGTCATTGAACTGAACGGCTTCGTCGAGCCCTTCCAGAAGCATCCCGTGGCGACGTATGACTTCTTGCAGTTCTTTAAAGTTGCTAGAATTAAATTGAGAATAGCGGAAAAAGTGAGCAGCTATAGATGCTTTTTCGTCTGAGGACTTGCAAGCGTTAAGCACCTCATCAAGGAGCTTCTCATGTCGCCAGCCCCCTCGAAAGCCTATCAATGGGAGTGCGTCAAGCGGATCTAGTGCGCCCCGTTCAATGAGCTTTCTTACTGCTGTAGGGAAGATTCGTTCGGACGATCCAAAACCACGGTCCCGCCAACGGCTAAAAACCGCCAGCGATGAGGGAGGGCACAGCCCGGTCAAAGCCTTAACTGTTGCGTGCCAATCGAAATGCTTGTCTCGAACAACGTAGTCGTAGGTTAGCTCCGCACAGCGCGCAAAGCGGTACGCTGTCTCGGGAACTGGGCGGTCTGTGCGAGAGCATCGATCAGCCAGATCGAGGATGGCATCCCACCGTGACAAATTCTCATCGCCAATTTTACTCGCAACTTCCACCGCCTCGTTGAAGTATCCGTGGGCTTCTCCTTTGCTAAGGCAAAGGATCGCACGTGACGCTTCGATAAAGCCATCCGACTTTTGTTCAGCATCGGATCTTTCATCATTGGTAAGATTGAATGCCTCCAACGCAAACTCGAGCGCGTTTTTCCTCCCATTGGGATTTTCGCAACATAGCCTTGCCAGAGTGGTCAAAGTGCGCGTGAAGAGCGGTCGTTTCAAACTGCTTTTCCAACTGGAGAACGCGCCCAGCGTTGTCTCGTCGGCGGCCTGCAGTCTGAATAGGATTTCGAACCATAGCAAAGCTATCTCGTTCGAAGTGTAATGGTCGTCGCGGTAATGAATTCGAGCTGCCGTGTTTGACGCCTCACGCGCTAAGGCAAGCTCGTTATTCAGCGTAGGGCCGGTAACGATCCCGCAAACAACCCTTGCCCTTAGGTTGTGCCAAGGCAGGAGCGCGCCGATGTCCTCTTTGAATTCTTGAAGATCGCGAGACGTCGAATGTTGGTTTTTCCCTTCTAATTCCTGTCGGAGAGAACCATGCGCAAGATCCACGAGTTTGAGGGGCGTATCGATCAGCGTAGCACGTAGGCTATAGCCACGTAGGAGATAAGATCGCGTGTTAGAGAAACGCGACGCAATATCTGACGGAGGCTCACTTGGCAGGTAGCGCGAAAGGACTGATGCAGCCTCCGTTTTAGAACAATGTGAGTGCTCTAAAGCCGCTTCCACGAGAATAACTACCGCATTCAGGGCAGAATAGCGATCAGTAAACGAACCGCCATCGCTAAGGCTTATTCGGGTACTGGCAAGCAATCGGAACGCTCTTTGCGTCACTTCGAAAGGCGGCACCTTTCTAATTCGCTGCAATGCTACGGCGATCCCCAGCACCAAACACAGATTGTTGTCAGCGGCTACCGCGAAAGCATTCAAATCATCTATGCGGTTGTGATCGATAAGTCGTTTGGCAACAGCAAGCCCTACGCGGAACGAAACCTCCCTTGGTGTCCAGCGGCCAAGGCTGTGTGCTGCAGCTTCGGCACCATGGATATTAATTTCGGCAAAGGTCAATGCAACGATGTCTTCGTCCGAAATTCGTTCCTTCCCTCGCTCTTCTTCAGACAGTCTGCTCCAGTTCCTAAGCCATTCGGATGCCATGCGCAGACGGCTCCGAGCATCGCCCACCAAAGCCGGGCACCCTGACATCAGAGCTGCTTCGTAGGCATGATGCGATCCAAGCCAGCCTGAACCGAACGTTCCTCGCGACACAATTTCCTGAATTAGGTCAACGTCGAGAAACGTCGAAGACAGGTCAGTGTTGGCCTGCAAAATCTTCCTCTGCCTGTCGTCTCCCGCCGTTTCACCGCCCGCTTTCAGCGCGAGTTTGGTCGCATCAAGATAGCGTTTCGAACGTAGTCCTGCTTTCAGCGCGAATTGTAGTCGCTGCAGTTCGATATCGCGCCTCTCTAGGGGGCTCGTCTCTGGGAGGGCATCGGACTTCAACGCAAGGTCAACAAGATTGGAGAATTGCCCGGCATCCAGCATCAATTGCGGCAAAACAGATGCAACATAGGGGCTTTTTGAGGCGAGCGGATACAGAATACTGATGAAGCCGCCCATCGAGGCGCTCGTTGGCTTGTATCTCTCTCGAAACCACGTCTCTGCAGGTTCATCGAAAAATTGCACAGAATCGCCTGCCAAACGCAGCGGCCTTCCGATGTCTATGACGAAGCTTTTTATTGCTGACTCGGGAACGTGCGAAATCGCAGACAAGACCGACAAAGGGATGAGCGGGCGAAGCGCGGCCAGCGCGGTACATATACTATCGACCTGAGATCTTTCTAATGGCCCCAAGTGATCTTTCAGCTTGTCTATGGCTGCTTCGAGCAAGCTGCCGATAGTGTCTTCAACTGATTTGGGGTTGGGACCAAGCAAGCGAAGTGTAATGGGCAGGGTCTCGTTACGAGAAAGGGCAAGAGCCTGAACGCGGGGGTTGCATGAACTGAGACGATGAAACTCGTCCACATCATGTTCATTGGCTTCGGGAAAACGCAGTCGAAGATGCACTGCCGTTTCTGCGCGGCTGAATGGTTCCAGTTCACGACTCAACGCTTCTCTAGGTGGGTCGAGGTAGTGCTGACGGTGTGAGCGACAAAGGAATACCAACCGGACGTTATCCGGCATCTTTTCCCTGATAATGTCGCGCACAAATGATTTCTTTTCTCCAATCTCCTCAGCGGCCATCTGGGCGTTGTCTGCGGCATCGACTACGATACACAGCAACGCTTTGGGGTCTTGAAGCCGTATGAAGTTCGAAGCTTGCCCTATGCGATGAACGAAGGCTCTGACGTAAGAAGCCGAATCCGCATGAACGGTCGGAATAAGCAAATGGCAGAGCCCTTTGCTCGCCAACTCATTTGCAATTTGTACCAAGCCGTCCTTGTGACGGTGACGATAGCCGGATGCATTGCGATATTGGCCGTTTCCAAAGCAATCGTAGAGGATGCATTTCGAGCCCCTGGGAAGATTGTCTGCAATTCTATTCGCGAAGATCGTCTTGCCGATACCTCCAGGCGCATGAATCACCACCGGGGCTTTGGCCGCAATAATTTCGGCGACGAGGCCAAGCTCTTGATCCCGAGCCACCGAGCCGTCCAATTTTGCAATGAGGTTCGCAGCCGGAAAGAGGGCGCTCTCATCGGTATCCAAAGCGCGGAACACGTCCATCTTTGTAATGGAAGGATTGCGCTCTCCCTCCGACAACGCCTTGCGCGTCACAAGCTCTTTTAGCTTCAGGGGACCATACACGTCCGAATCTGGGAGATAGCCACCAACATCCTGGAATAGAATGTTGCGTTGATCCCAGTAGTCATCCTGTCGCCCTTCAAAATGTATAAGCTTACAGAACACCGCAAGATCATCGCCGGAAAGGCCTGTGAAACGCTTGATTTTCTTGACTTCTTTGATGTGGCGAACAGTACGCCCTTCCGCAACGTCTTCGACGGTCTCGGCGAAGGCACCGCTAATTGGTCGATTCGTTACAAACCAAAATTCCAGCTTTCCAGTTAGGGCATCTTTAACAAAGGTCTTAAGCAATTCCCTGTACCGCTCGGCGAAGCCCGTAATCGATTTCTCCAGTCCACTGGCCGTCCACGCTTCATGCGCCTGCAAGGTTGAATGCTTGAGTTGCATGTAGCGCACGAGCCGTGCGTCAGAAAAATCCTCGCTGCCAAAGTACTCGGCGATATCGATAACGTCTTCTCCGGCCGTAACGGCTTCGGCGCTACCAGCTTCTCTCGGTGATATTCCCTCAATAGTGACTGCCACTAGGTCGCTGGTGGCGGACAATAGCTTCAAGCATCGTCGCGCTGCCCAGAGGTAATGAAACTGATCGCCATCGCGGCTGGGGCGGACGAGGTTTGTTTTTGCCATTTCAATCGTGCCTAAAATGCCTTTTGCTGCGCCGGAGCCGGTAGGAGAATCCTGTAGCAGATAGCAAGCGTGAATTGAGTAAGGAGAATGAGTACGGATAGTTTATCGGATTTGCCAGCAGTATTGGCAACAATGGCAACGGAGAGATCGCCGAAGAGACCAAATTCCTCTACTCGAAATGGCACTCCAAGATACGCATAGGACGCGGGCGGTAGCTCGGACAGGACAAGCTCCGGGCGGCGTCGACGAACCAACGATATTGAGCAGTTTCGGCGGTTAGACCATTATGAAGTGAAGGCCGCTTTAGGGATCACCATAAACGGCATCGAATGATATACTTCGAGGCGCAAAGCAGATTGGGTCCAGTGAAGGATCTCCGGGATAGCATTCGCAACACCGGGGTTGTTCACGGCTTCGTCGAGACGCTTCGGGCGAAGAAAGGACTGATCCAGCCGTGGCTGGAAGAAGGTGGCGCCGTCGGGAAGTTTGCTGCGGAACAGACGCGCGTTTTGGATCGCTCGATCCTCTCCGAGAAACGAGGTGCCGACGCCCGAAAGGCGCTGCGCGAAATAGAATTCGATAATGACGACGACGAGTGTTCGGCTTGATTGCTGTTAGGGGCGGCTGGGTTGTCTTCAATCAGGCGAGAAGTTCAGGGGACGCTTGAGTTCGAAAATGCTGGATCAGTGGCGGTGGAGTTCGTGGTGCAAAAACCGAAGCCATCGTCTGGTGAGAACCATTCCGGCCGAAAGATCCCATGATGCGCCGCAGTCTGTCTGCGGCGATGGTCTTGATTGACTATTAAACAGTTCGCATTATATTGACTACACGCACCCGGAAAATACCATGTCGTTGGCGATTCTCTACAGAACCTGCGAGCACTGCGACCGACAGCACCTTCGTGATGGCGATGACTTCTTGCCTGACCGGTTTTGTGCGGCATGCAGTGGTGACCGAAGGGCAATCGCGGCGGCAGTTCTGAAGGCTCGTCCGGTGTCGCGTTCTGAAATCGAAGCGTCCGGCAGGTATCTGAAACGCTCCCCAGTACGAGCCTAGCCGCCTAAATATTTTCTGAGCTGACTGTCTGCCAGGGCTTTGGCGACGGGACCGCCTGAACTCCCTAGGGTCTTCTTCGAACCCTTGCCAAGCGGATGGCTCACCGCTGCCCAGCTCCAAAGCTTGCCCTGCCTGACGAGATCGACCTCGATCCGGCGACCTTTGATCTCGCGGGTCCATCTGACGCTGCCTTCGTTGAGGGTGCATTCCCATGCAACCTCTCCGGCAATCACGGCCAGCGCGTCCAGCGCCCCTCTGCTGGTCGCCAACCGCGTCTCAGTGTCATCGGTGAGCATCGCCCGCACGAGACGACGCCATTTTCCGGAAATGTGCGGAAGCCATGTCAGCCTGTCGGCGTACCCGCCTTCCCTGACACTGTATCGGGGAAGGGGACCCTGCCTGTACCAGGCATCACCATGAAGAAGTCGGTACAGGGTCATCCCAAGGGCCCAGAAGTCTGATTTCTTGCTGGAAAGCCCCGTCCCATGGGATTCCGGAGCCAAGTGGTCGGTGTAGGAGTAGCCCAGATCGGCGTAACCCAGCACCATCTCGTCAGTCACGAGACCGAAGTCGCCCAGCTTCACGATGCCGTTCTTTGTGACAAGAATATTTCCGGGCTTGAGGTCGCGATGGAGCATCTCGCGATCATGCAGGGATCCAAGACCGTGACAGATGTGCGTCGCTATCCGGTGGACTTCCGGTGACGAGATCGGTCCTGCTTCATAAGGCTTCTGGAGCGATCCGCGTTCACACAGTTCCATGACAAGGTAGATCGCGTCCTCGGTCGTCGAGCGGTTCACATAGTAGACCTGGACGACGTTGTCGTGTGTCGCCTTCTTGAGGTTAGCGCCCTCCTTTACGAGGTCTTCCTTTCGCTGCTGCCATTTTTCGGGAGTATCGGTATCCTTGGGCCGGATGACCTTTACGGCAAGCTCTGGATGAATGTCGTCGCTTCCCAGGTGCACGTCGCCGAAATGCCCGTTTCCAAGCTTGGGGCCGACCTTGAGACTCGAAGTGAACCCGCTCATTCAGCGCGTCGCCAGAATGAGGAGAGCGGCTTCGCGACTTCCCGCGCGCATTGCCACGCCGCCCAGGTTCTCCTGCCAGAAGTCATTGTCCTTCAGGTATTCGTCGGCCTTTCGCTTGCCGAAACCCTTGCTGATCGTTGATTTCGAGACCTGCTCGACCGGACATCCGCAAGCCAGGGCGCAGATGGCGACCCCGCGAAGCTCGGCGGCCTGCAGATGCGCCAACCCCATCCCGCGCGCGTTCGCTGCACTTTCCTTGATCACGGCTTTCGCAATTCCCTTGTCGCGGACATAGTCCGACAGACGCTTGTAGATCGTCTGGAAGGCCTTGGGGCGGCCACCGTTTTCCAGCTTCCAGGATTCGTCGGCAACTATCACAATCGGACCGTCTTGAGGGACTTCCGCGTCCACAATGACGAGTCCGTCTCTGGAAACATGCACTCCCAGCCATCGGTCTGCCACAGCCACTCCGAATCCTTGAAGCATCCATCGTAGGCTTCCGCCTCAAAACGTAGGGATGCTTAGTTGTTTGAAACTAGGAGGATAGTTGATGAGGCTGATGATTCGGTCAAGCTCCGGAAGAGGATGTTATTTAGCTCCACCTGTGCTTTGACGGAAGAAAAGGAGCCGGCGCGGACTTACGTGGAAGACGAAGGCGTGCCGTGCTTACAGTAGGCCATGAACTGGCGAAGTCGTAAGCCGCCTTCTAGCCGTCCGACGAGAAGCGAACATGGTCGAATGCTTCAGCAGCGGGTTGCGGCATGACTTCTCCCGATCCGTTGCCATCCATGGCCATTCGAGCCGCGAACGACGGCGCAGTCAATCCTGTCGTTGCGCCCGGCGCGGAGAGCGCCCAGTCCATTACGGCGTCCTGGGCATCCGCTTCCTCTTCCGGACCCATCTTCGATACGGGTACCCGCCTACTGTGGACATGCCGGCCCCGCCCCTTGCAAGTAAACCGGTACGGTCATCAGATATAGATACTGAACACATTGAGAGCATCTGATGAGCGACATCTTCATAAGCCATGCCACTGCCGATCGGGACCTTGCCGAGCTGCTGGTTGATTTCCTCACTGATGCCATCGGCGTACCAGAAACCAGCATTTTTTGTTCTAGCCTTGAGGGTCACGGCAACCCGCTGACGCACGACTTCAACAAGAACATGCGGGAGCAGATACAGCACCCGAAGCTCGTCATTCTGCTGATGACTCCAGCCTATTTGGACAGTCGGTTTTGTGTCATGGAGCTGGGCGGAACGTGGGCCTTAGAGCTGAGGCCTCTGCCGATTATCGTGCCGCCGATTACCTTTGCGGATGTGACCAACACCATCGGCCAGATACAGGGCTGGAACATCACCGACAACAAAGGCCTTGAGACGTTCCGGCAGACCGTTCTGAAGACGTTGGACACCCCCGGACGCGGCAACCACAACTTTCAACGGAAGCGACTGCGTTGGGAGGCAGACCTTGCGGCAGCTCTGGAACGGCTTGCGCCCTCTCCGAAAATTCCCGCCGAGATGTATAAGGAACTCAAGGATGATAATCAGGTGCTAAAGGTAAAGCTTGCGGAGCGTAGGCAGGAGCTTTTAGAAGCCCGTGCGCAGCTTCAGGCAATGAAGTCCATAAGGCCAGTTGCGCTTGTTGTTGAGAGTGAGCCTCTTATAGCGGAAGACATTGCCTCTATCTTGGAAAAGCAAGGTTACACCGTTGGCATCGCACGCACGGGGGCGGAAGCTATGGTGCAGGCAAATAGATTGAAGCCCGACCTCATGACTACCGAAATTCGCCTGGCTGACGGAAGCAACGGCGTTGATACCGTCCATGAGATACAAGCCATTTTCGATACGATAGCAGTATTCGTCACAGCCTATCCGGAACGGCTCTTGAGCGTGAAGCGCCCCGAGCCTTCGTTCCTCGTGACCAAACCCTATGACCCGGCCAACCTAAAAGCGGTGCTGCGTGAAGCCCACGGCACGCTGCTGGGAATGCGTGAGCGCGAAGCCCGCCTAGCCGGTCAAGCAAGCAACGACTAGCGCGGCACGGAGCTGAACAGGAAGCATTTGCCCTGAGTGTTGCCACACTTCCGGCAGCGCAGATAAGACTCGGGTACTGGTCTGTTTCGGCCCAAACCGGCCATTGGTGGCCGAATGCGATGGCACAGCCTCGCCTTCATCTCGGCCCTAGGATTTACGACGGTGTATCAAGACCGGACTCCGATCCAGGTTGGTCGTGCGTTCAGAAGGGTCCTGTCCGCTAAACCGGCTGTCCGATAATAAAATGTGTACCTTGCGGACAGGCAACTGCGGCAATAAACGATTTCCACAAAGGTATACCCGTGCAGACCAACCTCTGTACCCCGCCATATGTCCCCTTCCGTCGAGGATGAAACGGGTAATGGAAGATCGTATGCGTTCCACAGGAGTGGCTTGAACGCTACCAAACCAGCCGCACCCCATGGGGGGAATGGCAGCGCAAAGGGACTTAAATATCCCCTCGCAAATTCACTGGCCCGATCCGGGCCGCACCGCAAGCTTTAAGCACTGGTGGGTTTTTGTGCCTGCATAAGTCGCCATTCGATGTATGTTTCGCCGCTGCATTCACAACGGACGCCAAGGCGGGAGCCAACTTTAAGCTCTTTCTCCATGTACATAATGGGGACGAACTTCTCTTCGCCACATGACACACATTGTACTGGGAAATTTCTCCTCTGGAATTCTTTTGTTTCACTTAAGTAGACATAGCTTTCGTAGCATCTTGGGCTAATGCAGTTTACAATCTGCCTGTCCTTTAACAGCGCGAGGCGGCGCTTGTTCATTATCCCGCATGAACATTTAAAGGACATAGAAGCACCAGTTCCTCCCAAAGTGAGTGTACTTGCATCAATTCTTTCAATTTCGGCCAAAGCGTCCAACACAGCCTCCCGTATTAGTTCCGGGTCGCCGTACCTCCGAAGCTCATCTGCGCTGCCTTTGGGAATTTTTACGTGCAGTGCTGCGTTGGCAAGTTTGTTCCAAAGCTTGCCGAGCCTTTTTGGATCAAAACCTACTTGGGTTCCTACTTCAACCCAGTTCGTCTCCGAATAGTCTTCTGCCGTTGGGTCGTCAGCATTTGATCCCAGGGGTTCCTTTGAAATGCTGAGCGTAAAGATCGAAGCGGCACGCGGATCAACATTTTGTATTAAGGCATCAATAATTTGTCGTGGTTGCCATGCCCGTAAATCATCATGCGAAATGTAGTCGTGTGCAACTCGAAGACGAGAATAGCAGATTAGCTCGATAGCGAGCCTGCACTCTAAGGCTGCATACGTGAGACTGGCCTCGGTGTTTTCCTGCAAGAGCTTCTTAATGGTCTCGATTGCTTTTGGATTGTACATATGTTCCGCTATCCCTCCTCGTCGCCTGCGACGTAACGGTAACGCTCGTGCCGTTGGCTTTGTAGTGGTTGCAGCAACAATAACTCAGCTCCTGCGCGAGGTTCCCTCCGCATCCGCCATCTTCGACGCCAAAACCCGCCAGTCCGCCCCGGCCGTAACAGCCGTAAAACTCGACGCTGTTCATGTCTCCTTATGGCGCATTCTTGACATCAATATCGTAGCGGCATTTTTCGGAGAGCCCAATCGAGCTTTGGTCAGTGTGCGAGGAAACACCGCTTACCGTTCATGCGGCACCTGAGGGGGGCCTCTCACTCCCGCCTTCGCTCGGGAGAAGCTTTAAATTCAAGGACTCCCGGTTTCATTAGGAACGCGAGAAGCACCGAAAAATCAACAAGCTTTTTTGGAGGCGACGACTAAGCCGAAGGATTCGATGGGGTCGTGTTGTCGCCTCTGATGAGGTCGCAGGAGGCTACCTAAAGGATTCGAAATATTCTTAGATCGCAATATTGTCAACAATTATACTTCGTGAATAGCATATATATACGTTGAAATCAAATGAATAAGCGAGACATCGCCGTTATACATTGTGACGGCGGTGGATCTTTACATCCGACCGCTGCTCCTTGATTTGGTTGCCTTACCTGATGGGAGATGACGTGATGAAAATAAGAGATCGATCATCCGACGATATGTCAGATGTCTCTTCGCGTACCGACTGGGCGATCCAAGACACGTCAATCCGGAGACAGTCCGACGGTGAAACGGGTTTGAACTGATGAAAAATTATAAAGTTGCTGCGCCTGGTCAGCTAGGCGCTTCGCTTAGTGCGGTATGTGCGCCCGAGGAAACGGACTCGACACCAGTAAGCGTCGTGCTTGATATCCCGGTACGGATCCGCAGGGGAAGGGATACCATGCTGGTTCCGTTTCCGCTCCTGATTGTTCCGACTGAAGACGGTCAAGTGGAGGTCCCGGATGACGTTTTCCAATTCGCGTTAAACCGCGCCAAGGTAGAAAAATTCGACGCCCTGCGACGTATGTTTGTGGCAATTGGTTCGCTACATGATTTCTGGCGACGTTCAGGTCGTCCGATGGAGGATGGAGAAGATGCGGACCTGACCATTTGGAATTATATGGCGGAGCGTCTGGCCTCCGTTTTATATTCTACGGTGCGAGCCGAGTTTGGCGACATTCGGACCTATGCACGCTTTTGCCGCGATCAGGACCGGGGCGATTCTCCCTTCGCACGCGCGCTCAAGGCGGACAGCAAGCTCTTCAGTCAGAGATTGCCGATGCGGCCGACCGCGGAATTCCTGCAGCATCTTGACGTTCAGCGACGCCGCTGGGCTGATCTGCAAGAAAGTGAAGCGGCCTTTCCGACGGACTTGAAGAAGCTATCCGGCCCTTCCGTCAAGTCGGGAACGAAGCTCGTCAGGTTCCCGACGGAGCTTCAGATGGACGACATGATCGACCTTGAGCCAAACCCGCTGTACCGCGCGCTGTTGTGTCTGCTCGCCTCACACGGCGCACGGCTATCGGAGTGTCTCCAAATGTGGCGATGCGACGTGCTGCCGTCAGTATACGCAAGCAAGTTCGGCGCGTCGGACGACGGCAATCCCTTCATCATTTATGCCCATCCCTCGGCGTCAATCTGGACCGGTAAAAGCTTTGCAATACGAGGCAACGAAACTCGTAAAGAGGTGCTGGAACGCGAGTGGTCGACGACGCCGTCCCCTTGGAAACACACTCGCAAGGATCGGGACGGATGGAAGTCCATGCTGCTGTTCGATCGGAGGGCGCTCTCGTGGGGGTTCTGGGTGGTCGACCGCTATGCGAAAGAATTCGCGCGTCTGGTTCCTCATATCTTCGGGCTGCACGAACAGTTCGAAACCGAGGCTCGTCACCCCTACTTCTGGATCAACCCCAGCGATCCTCAACATCGTGGCAACAAGATGAAAAAGAGGAACCTACGACGGATTATTGGCGTCGCGTGTCAACGAGTGGGCATCGAACCTGTTTTCGATGACGGCGGCCACGGCCATGGCTTAAGGCATTTTTGTGAATGGTACGCCGAGAAGAAAATCGGCATGTCGCCTGAGGAAGTTCAGTTAGTGCTTCGCCATCAGAGCGTCAACTCGCAGGAGACATACGGCCGGCGGTTGGCCGACGTGCACACTAAGCTCAAGGGAAGGTGCTGATGTTGGAGGTATATCCCGAGGAACATCTGTCTTTTTCTGACTCAGATGGTGGTTGCGCAATCAACGTGTCGGAGAATTTTGTACTCCTTCACCCGCCCGGTAAGATCGACCTCTCCATGCTTTGGCAGGAATTCACGCAAACTTTGCGCCAAGAGTTCCGAACTCTGCTCGTCATGGAATACGGTGAGGTGGTGCAGCGGTACGGTAATTTGAATCTCAATGAAAAGCATATCAAGGATCGTTGGCATACGCCGTTCGGACTACTTTCGCGCGGCGTTGACGACAGACTTCACATCTTAGAGAACCGTGCGGTGGTCCAGGCGCTGATCAAGCTTGGGGTCGTACCGGCGCTCACGCCTCACGGGCGCCCGCGACAGAATATTCCACGAGAGTCCGGAACTGTGACGCAGGTCCTTGCGGGTCTTCCTGCCGACACGCGCATCCAAGTCATTGACCTCGTCCTGAGCGGCGATCTCGATGACGCGTTTCGTTTAAGCCAACGAGATCTCCTTGGTCTCTCGGCCCTTAAGAGAACGGTGCTGTCACGCGACACCAGCACCGTTGAGGCCTTACGACACATCGCGGACCAGATGGAACGAAACGTCGCTCCAGTCCCCAAGATCAAGGGCGCCTCTGCTGCGAAGGGGACCGGCCGCTCCTATGCTCCAATCTGGTTTTCACAGTTCCTGGCTGCGCGAGGCATCTGGCTCTTTCCAATGCGAATGTACGACAGGCTCCTTGCTTTCTGGCCCGACCATTTCCGGCCACTTCTGCTGACCATGTCCGTTCCAGCGCACTCGCGCGATATAGCTGACGCTGTTTTAGGTAGCATATCGCGGGATCTGACGTCTCTCCGTCAGGTTCCCGCCGTCTTCGCGATGGCAGCGCTTTCCAGCAATATGTGGTCGGAGCGCCGCTTCTGCTCAGCGGGTCTTTTCCATATGAAGGCCCACTTGGGTGCCCCCGACGGTGGACGGTCCGCATCGATCAACCATGTCTACAAGTTCTTAATGTCTTGCTTCGATGTGGACGTGCTCCAGCGGGACGAAGCCCGTCTGATGGACGGGCGCAAAAACCTGTCGTCGATACAGGCCTTCCGTTGGGTCGACTATCCATCAAAGTCAAACCTGCGCAAAGTTTGTAGGATCCTTGAACGGGAGTGGTCCGACGTGGCCGTTCCGCAGCACACCCGACTACTCGCCGCCGAAATCCGCGAGTTGCTGCCGACGTTCAAGGTACAGCACATGAAACAAGTCAGGAACGCGGTTGAACTTTTCCTGATCTACACGCTGCTGCTTACGGAGGACCGCAGGGTGAGCCGCCTCCGCGACATCCGTCGGTATGACCATGTCCGGTCGGAGACGACCATGGAGGAGACGTTCTTCGAATTTCTGCTGACGCGATGCAGCGATGTCGGCTCTCACTCCGCACGCGCGTCGATTAGCAAGATGAGCCAGCTATGGAAGGCCGGCGCTCTTAGGGACGGTTACGACAGAGACCTTCCGTGCCCCTTCGACACATCTTTCGACCGTATGCCGAAGAAGGGTGGAAGGAAGGGCAGGGCCGGAAGGGCTCTGGATCAGGAGGTGGTCGACATATTGATCGAGCTGAACCGAAAGGACGACTACGGGTTCGCCCGCAGCCTGGGTTTGTACGAATTCAACGTCAGGGACGTCGCTACAGGCGAATATTCGACCGTCTTCTGGCCGGCCGTCGCGATCGCCGCGGACATATCGTTGCGGACCGGACACCGGCTGCGGTCGATCCGTTGGCTTGACTCCGGGGAGGGTGATGAGCGGCTGTACGATCCGGTTACGATGACTGACCAGCCTAACATGCTCTCCTGTGCTATGCCCGGAAGGCAGATGTTTGCAGTCCGCCGACTTCGATTGGATGATGACAAACGTACCGAAGTCAATGCGATGTACTTGTGCGTCGCGAAAGGTGGGCCCTATGAAACTGCCTATCTTCCGCCAGAACTGATCGAGCCCATCTGCAAAATGCGTGACCTACAGATCAGGTTCAATCCGATGAAGGCGCCTGTGGCCTCCATCGACAATAAGGACAGGGTGGCAGAGACCCAGGACGATCTGTTTGCGCCCGTCTTCCCGGTGCTTCGATTTCCTGGGACCTTTCAGGATGTCGTTTCCGACGCTAGGGCGAGAGCTTATTACAAGGCATTACTAAAAATGGCCCAGCCGATCGTCAACAAGCGGCTGGGTCGGGATTATCCTTTGGTGGATCTTGAGGCTGATCTCGTTTTGGCCACCTATCATGACAATCGACGAAGCTTTGTCACTAATAATGATGAGGCGGGAATTCCTATCGCTGTCAGCAGGGTTCATCTTGGACACGCGGCCGATGCTACGACGCACAAGTACAATCGCGTGCGGGACCGGCGCATTCATGGCCTCGGTCAACTCGCTACCTACGACGCTGATCTGCTCGAGGGCCTCGCTGACAACCGGCCGGACGCTCTTCAGCAGATCGGTGCGCAGGTGGAAGCAGTTTCGGGAAAGGACTCTCCTCAGGCTTCGAGATTTCGCGAAATGCGCAAGGGTGGACGGTTCCCGCCCCTCGACATCTTCATGCACTGCCTCTGTCTGGGAGGCGACTGTGCGACGGGAGGTAGAAAAGGTAGCCAAGCCATTCCGGTCTTTCGTCCACGGGCGTGCGGTGGGTGTACATATAGCGGCAGGACATGGGCTCAGCGCGCTGGTGTAGTCAATCGTATCAACCTCCTCAAGATCGAACTCCGAATGTCCGGGAATGCAAGCGCAGAGCTTAACCGGACGATCGCCCGGCTTGAGGCCGATGGGCAGCCCGTTCAGGCACTAGCCCGCAATGCGGCTTCCGAGGAGACACTTCGTCGCAATCTGGCCAATGAACTGCGCCTCGAGCAGGATCATCTCAAACGCCTTGACATTGCTGCGAAAGCGGCGCGGCTCGCCGGCCGCTCGCCGAGCTCGGTGGTGCTGCTGAACTCCGAATTCGATTTAAGTAAGGTAGAAACCGAAGAGCGCCGTGTCCACGACTTCGAAATGCTTCAGATCGTCATGAAGGATGCCGTCCTTATTCCTGCGGCGCGCGTGGAGTTGCCACCCGTCGTCACATTCGAACTTGAGCGGCAGGTCCGATCCATCCTCCGGGCGAACCGTCTGGAGCATGTGTTGCACCGGATTCCGGAAGGCGAGAAGATCGAGTCGCTCGTCGCCATCGGCGACATATTCCTCGATCTGTTTGGAGAGGTGGAGGACTTCCAACGGGTCCTCGACGACAGTGCGAAAGATATGCCGCAGCCGGCGATCGAGAACCTTGCCGCCGCCATCGAGGAAGCGGCGACGAAGCCGCGGCGTGATGGAACGCTCCAGGCCGCGCGTTTACTCAATGCGTTGGAAGGAAACGCATCTTGAACAAGCGATTGGAGTCGGAAGCAATTCTGCAGGCGCTGGTGCTAGAGGCCGAGAACAACGGGAGCGAGGTTCGTCTGGCCACGCTGTCGAGGCTGAAGGAAGCCTGCGACGATGTGCTCTCCGGGGAGGCGCTCAAGCTGGCGCGGGAGTTAGGGTGGAGGAAGGACTGGTTTATGCCGAATCGTCCGCTTGTCGTCCGCAGCGTTCACGAGTATCGGAAAATGAGGCACAACAGGTCTCCGCGCACTGAGCCGACGGGCCCGACGCGAGACACGATCGCACATGACCATGGTCTTTCGTCCTACGTGAAAGCGCGCGAGAGTGAGCGCATGGCAGTGAACCGACCGCCCCGGCCGAGATCCGGTACGCGAGCACGCAGATCTGACGACATCATTGCGGAGAAACTGGATTTTACTGATCAAGCCATCGTAAGGACGGAGCTGATCGAAGGCCGGCTTGCAAAGCTCAAGTTTGATACGCTCGCAGCGTTCTTCCATAGGCTGTCAGGAATCGACCTCGGGAATCGGGAGAGCTTCTCGTTCGAAGACGTCGCCAGCTCGATCAGGGGCCAGATATCTACTGATGATCGCGAGGCACTCGCGAGACTTGCGGTTCGACTGTATGACAACGAGCTTCTAGTGACCATGGGACTTATCAACGAGGCGGGACGCATCCGGACAGACTACGGCGATGCCGTCCTTGTGAAGACCGACGAGCTGAGAGTGCTGGTCCGGCTGGCAGGGCTCGACGCCCAGTCCAATACCGTGGGCTGACGAGCCTAAGTGCCGCCGGCCGACGAGCCGGATCGACGCTCCAGTTATCACTCCATGCCAAGCGCAGCCATGTAGGTCTGCAGAATTGTTTCCTCCTCGATGCGCTCGTTGGCGTCCTTTTTCCTTAGCCGGATAATCGTTTTCATCGCCTTTGTATCGTAGCCTCGGCCTTTCGCTTCGCCGAATACATCCTTGATATCATCGGCGATCGTCTGCTTCTCCTCCTCCAGGCGCTCGATGCGTTCGATGAACTGGCGCAGTTCGGCGGCGGCGACGTTCGTAGTGCTTGTCTCGATCTCGCTCATGTCTGACTTCTCTTTCCGGGTCGGCCGTCCTGGCGACCGCACATACCGTCTCGGCCATATATGCTTCGACCAAGTTGTTGAATTTGCTTTGATAACATAGAATCTGAGGGGGTTTAGAAGCCCATGCCCTTTGCCTCGCCGTAGACATCCTTGATGTCGTCGGCGATGGTCTTCTTCTCTTCTTCCAGTCGCTCGATACGCTCGATAAATGCGCGGAGCTGGTCGCGGGCGACGCCATGAGCATCAGACATCGGGGCCTCCTGATCTTGATCTGTGTTGATTGGCTGTCACCTGCCGAAAAGCGGCGGCAAGGTCAAGGCCCAAATACGCGGGCCTTGTCCGTGGGCGTCAGCCATGGGTCGGCTTGTTGCCCTCGAATGCGGCTTTTTGAGCGCCTGTGGATTCTCCCTGGTGCAGATTTTTCCAGTCCTCGTAGGGCATGCCATAGACGATCTCGCGGGATGCATCCTTCGTGAGCGCAAGGCCTGCCTCGTCGGCTGCGTCCTTGTACCAGTTGGACAGGCAGTTTCGGCAGAAGCCGGCCATGTTCATCAGATCTATGTTCTGAACGTCGGTCCGCTCGCGCAGATGTGACACGAGGCGACGGAAGGCTGCAGCCTCGAGCTCGGTCTGCTGTTCCTTGGAAAGTTCGGTCATCGTGACCTCCTTTGTCTGAACGCTCACGCGGGGTAGGGGCCGGTGCGCGACGGAAAGATTTTGTACTCGTGCAATGTGGGGTCTGCATTGAGCGTCGTGAAGATCGGCGCCAGTCTTTGTGCCCAGTCCTCGATGCCTTGCTCGTCGCCGATCAGGTCCTGGCGCACTTCGAGCAGGGTGTGCGGAATGCCCGGGATCATGCAGTGCCGGTACATGGTGTCGCCCCTGAGTGCGCCGTCATAGGGTTCGTTGTCGCCGACGACGATATCGCCGGGAAGGCGAAGCTGCTCGATCAGCGGCACCACGACCCGATCGTCGGTATCCCACAGTACGCCTGCATGCCAGGGCCGCGGCGTTTCGCGCCAGAACGGCGTGAAGGAATGCAGCGACAGAACAAGCGGTGCCCGGCCGGACGCGCTGGCCCTTGAAATCGTCTGTTCGACGGCGCGGTGATAGGGCCGGTGGTAGGTGGTAAGCCTGAAATCCCATTCTTCCTGGGTGATCGGGTGGTTGCCGGAAACGATGGCGCCGTCGGAGATCTTCATGATCAGCGTCGGATCATCTTCGCCGCGGTTCGGATCGATCAGCAGGCGGGAAAAGCAACCGAGCACGGCCGGCACGTTCAGAATGTCGGCCAACCGGCGGGTCAATCCCTCGATGCCGATATCGAAGGCGATGTGGCGCCGGAATGCGTCCTCTGGCAGGCCAAGATCGCCGTAGCGGGCGGGCAGGCGGTTCATTGCGTGGTCGGCGAGAAGAACCATCCCGCCGTCATAATCGCCGTCTATGATTTCGAACGGTTGGAAGTCGTCTGTGTCCATCGGGGCTTGTACCATTGTTTTGCGCAGCCTGTCCCGGTGATATCTCGGCCGTTTCCTGCCATGGTCGCCGCGGACAAGGCAAGCGGCCCCCGGCGGGCGTTCAGAATATAATCGATTAGATTGCGTTGACTTTCAAACCCTGCCGCGCGAGAAAGTGCATCACGAATAACCATGGAGTCCTGACGGAAACCGTGTCGAAAAAATCCCTTAGAACATATCTTTCCGCCCTGTTTTCTGTGCCTGCCGTGGCATCCGCGCTCTGCGTCAGTGCGCCGCTGTTGATGGCGTCTCCGGCACTTGCGGATTTCCGCGTCTGCAACGGAACCCAGAACCTCGTCGGCGTGGCGATCGGCTACCGTGCCAAGGATGGCTGGAACACCGAAGGCTGGTGGCAGGTACCCGCATCAACCTGCGCGACGCTGATCGAAGGCGAGCTGCAGTCCCGCTATTATTATCTGTATGCCGAGGACGCGGCCCGCGGCGGCCGCTGGACCGGCGGCGTCAACATGTGCGTTGCCGAGAACGAGTTCAAGGTCGTCGGCGTCGACGACTGCTTCACCCGTGGCTTCCAGCGCATGGGTTTCAAGGAATATGACACGGGCCGTCAGGGCAGCTGGATGGTCCAGCTTTCAGACACGTCCGGATCCCAGGAAGGCCAGAATTGATGAGGCGATACCGCAAAGTTAAGATCCTTGCCACACTCGGCCCGGCATCCTCCGACGAGGAGATGATTGCCAAGCTGCACGAGGCAGGCGCGGATCTTTTCCGCATCAACATGAGCCATTCGAGCCATGAGATGATGCGGACGCTGATCGAGCGTATTCGCTCCGTCGAAAAGAAGTCCGGTCGCCCGATCGGCATCCTCGCCGACCTCCAGGGTCCGAAACTGCGCGTCGGCAAGTTTGCCGATACCAAGGTGACGCTGGTCCCAGGCCAGACGTTTACACTCGACAATAACGAGGCTCCCGGCGACGAGAACCGAGTCTTCCTGCCGCATCCCGAAATTCTCGAATCGGTGAAGGTCGGCGATCGCCTGCTGATCGATGACGGCAAGCTGGCGCTGCGGGCCGAAAAGGTTGACGGAACGTCGATCACCTGCACCGTCGTGGCCGGCACCGGCATTTCCGACCGCAAGGGTGTGAGCCTTCCCGATACGCTGCTCGCCGTTGGCGTGCTCACCGACAAGGACCGCGCCGATCTCGATGCCGTGCTTGAGACCGACGATGTCGACTGGGTCGCTTTGTCCTTCGTTCAGCGCCCGGAAGATCTAGCCGAAGTTCGCAAGATTGCCCGCGGCCGCGTCGGCATCATGTCGAAGATCGAAAAGCCGCAGGCACTCGAGCGGATCGACGAGATCATCGATCTCTCCGACGCCGTCATGGTGGCCCGTGGCGATCTTGGCGTCGAAATGCCGATCGAGGCGGTCCCCGGCATCCAGAAGCAGCTGACACGCGCATGTCGCCGCGCCGGCAAGCCGGTCGTGGTCGCGACCCAGATGCTGGAATCGATGATCAGCGCGCCGGTTCCGACCCGCGCCGAAGTTTCCGACGTCTCGATTGCCGTGTTCGAAGGTGCCGATGCGATCATGCTGTCGGCCGAATCGGCGTCCGGTCAGTATCCGGTCGAAGCCGTTTCGATGATGGCGTCGATTGCCCGCAAGGTGGAAGACGATCCGCTTTATCCGAGCATCATCTACGCGCAGCGCGCGACGCCGGAAGCAACCGGTGCCGACGCAATCTCGCTTGCTGCCCGCCAGATTGCAGAGACGCTGCGGCTTGCCGTGATCGTTACCTACACATCGTCGGGCACAACAGGCCTTCGCGCTTCGCGCGAGCGTCCGAACGTTCCGATCCTGGCACTGTCGCCGAGCGTCAAGACCGCGCGTCGACTGTCGATCGGCTGGGGCATGCACTGCGTCGTCACCCACGACGCGACTGACCTCGACGACATGGTCAACAACGCCTGCCGCATCGTCGCCTCCGAAGGCTTCGGCAAGCCAGGCGACCGGATCATTATCTCGGCCGGCGTGCCACTGGGCACACCGGGCGCCACCAACATGCTGCGCATCGCCTATATCGGCGCAGATGGACAGAGTGGGGTGTAAACCCGCTTTCAACAGTGCGAAATATGAAAGGCCGTCGGAGTGATCCGGCGGCCTTTGTCGTTTCAGGTCTTCTCGATCGAGAAATCCATGTCCGGCATGGGCTCGTCGACCACCTGCGCCAGTCGCGCCTCGACCCTGCGGGCAACGGACTGCAGGTCGCGGTGGTGGCCTGCGAGCTTTTCGATCCCGGCTATGGCGAGATCGGTCGCGAGGTAATCCGGCTTGTGGCCGAGGCCGCGGATGACGACCAGTTCGGCACCGGCGACGGCGGCCGTCAGCGCCTTCGCATGGATATCCATCGAGACGATCTTGTCGCTGTCGCCGTTGATTATCAGCGTCGGTGCGGTGATCTCGCTGTAGCGCGGTGCGACCCTGGTGACGTAGTCGTTGAGATTGGCGACGTCGATCGCGTTGTTGCGGAAGTTCTCGGGCCGCAACACCAGTGCGGTGGCGCCGCCGTCCAGATAGCGGTCCGGACGGGGGTTGGGATGGAAGACGGCATGGGTTGCCTTCTCCATCAGCACCAGCCCGGCAGGCAGCGCCAGGAAGCGGGTAAACAGGCGTCCGAGATAAGGGCGGGCTGCCAGATTGTAGTACCAGTCGACGCCGCCCGGCCATGGATGGGTGGCAGGCGCAAGCAGAAGCAGGCCCGCTGTCTTTTCCGGGTGGTAAAGCGCGAAGGATGTGGCGATCGCGCCCCCGAAGGAGTGACCGACGATGATTGCCTTGTCGATGCCGTAACGATCCATCAGGCGCGCAATCGTGTCGGCCTGGCCATCCGGGAAACCGTTCTCTTCTCCGCCACGCTCGGAATAACCGTGACCTGGACGGTCGACGAACAGCATTTCGGCGCGCCCTTCTAGCGGTCTGCGGAACGCTGCTTCCTGGTCCTTCAGATTGCCGCTGGCGCCGTGGATGAAGACGATCGGGGGAAGGTCGCCCTCGGCTGGTGCTGCGACGTGAAGGGCGTTGATGCGGATATCGCCGAGATCGGTAAGTTCACCGTCGTTCGGCAGGTTGGCCTCGATCGCTTTCGCCTTCCAGGCCGTGAAGCCGAAGCCGAATGCGATGAGAGACAAGATGAGAGGTACAATCCCCATGGCGGCCCATCAGGTTCGGTTGCCGGCGATCTTTTCGGATAGCTTGGTCACAGCCTCCTGCGCCTCGCGATCGGCGGGGTAGATGTCGAGATAACGCTCCCACGCATTCAGCGCCTGGCTGTCCCGTCCGGCTTCGGTGAGGATTCCGGCAAGACCGGCCAGCGCGCCGAAATGGCGAGGCTCACGCTTCAGCACTTCGGCAATATCGGCCATCGCCTTGCGCTGGTCGCCCATCGCGTAATGCATTGTGGCGCGGCGGTTCCAGCCTTCGACATAGGCGGGATCGATGAGAGTGACGCGGTCGAGGAAGTCGAGGGCGGCGGCGTTGCGCTTTTCCTTGGCGGCCGTGGCCGCCCAGCCCATCAGGAGATTGACTGTGGGACTGCCCGACTCACCCATGTTCATGGCGATCTGCGTGGCGATGCCGCGCGCCTTTTCCGGATTGCGCTCACGTTTCAGCGCCGCAAATAGCGGGTCGACCCTGGCGTTGAGAGGCTGGCCGGCATTCGGTGCTGCCTGCGTACCTCCCTGCGCCGGACTTTCCAGCGGCGGAGCGGGAGGCATCGGTTGGGATGGCGGCATGGGCTGGGGCAGCGTCTGCGCAAAGGCAGGCGCCGCAACACACACAGCAAGGATCACGAAGCTTGAACGAAAATAGCGCATGCGGATAAAGTAATCCGCATGCGCCGAAGGTCAAACCCGAAATTTCACGCTACCGACAATTTGATCGTCTCAGGCGTGCCCGGACAAAACGTCGATATCAGCGCAAATCAGCCCTGGCGGGCCTTGAAGCGCGGGTTCTGCTTGTTGATGATGTAAACGCGGCCCTTGCGGCGAACCAGACGGTTATCGCGATGACGAGCCTTCAGCGCCTTGAGCGAGTTCTTGATCTTCATTGTACTGGTCCAGAAGTCTGTGGGCTCAAAGAGCCGCTTGTCTCTATCAATCGAAAGCGTGCCGCCTATCTGTCGACGAGGGGCGCGCTCAGGTTGGCGTGCAGATAACCCGTGGCTGGATGCGTGTCAACCTTGTGACGCACTTTATGACCGGGTTTTCCGCCCCTTCAGCTCCGTGACATGGCCCATTTTCCGGCCCGGACGGGATTCTGTCTTGCCGTAGAGGTGGACCAGCACGTCGGGCCTGGCGAGCCAGCCGGGCACGTCGAGGATGTCGTCGCCGATCAGGTTGGTCATCACGCAATCGGAATGACGGCGCGGATCGCCGAGGCTTGCGCCGGCCACCGCGCGGATATGCTGCTCGAACTGCGAGACCACGCAGGCAGCCTCTGTCCAATGACCGGAATTGTGCACGCGCGGTGCGATCTCGTTGGCAATCAGGGTGCCATCGGCCATCACAAAGAATTCCATGCCGATCACGCCGACATAGTCGAGGGCAGCGAGGAGCTTTTCGGCGGCACTGCGCGCGGTCTGCGCGGTCGTGTCTGGAATGGTCGCGGGCAGGGTGGAGGTATGAAGGATGCCGTTGCGGTGGATGTTCTCGGCCGGATCGTAGCAGGAGACCGTGCCATCCTTGGCGCGCGCGGCGATAATCGAGATTTCGCGCTCGAAGGGCACGAAGCTTTCGAGAACCATCGGCACCGAGCCGAGGTCCGCATAAGCGCCGTCGGCCTTGTCGTCGCTGGAGCGGAACACGCGCTGGCCCTTGCCGTCGTAGCCCATGCGGCGGGTCTTCAAGACACCCTTGCCGCCGAAGTCTGCAAGCGCTGCTTCGAGATCGGACTGGCTGTCGACGGAATGAAACCTTGCGGTCTCGATGCCGCAGCCGTTGAGGAACTGCTTTTCAACAATCCTGTCCTGCGCCACTTCCAGGGCCTTGGCCGGCGGGTAGACTGGAACCGACTGCTGCAGGAACTCGGCTGCCTCGACCGGTACGTTTTCGAATTCGTAGGTCACGACGTCGCAGCGGCTGGCGAGATCGGCCAGCGCCGTCCTGTCGTCGTAGGCCGCCGTGATCTGTTCGTTCGCGACCTGGGCGGCCGGGCAGTCGGCCTGCGGCTCAAGGATGATGATGAGGTAGTTCAGGCGTGCGGCAGCGATCGCCAGCATGCGGCCGAGCTGGCCGCCGCCGATTATGCCGATGGTGCGGATCGTCATGATGTTTCTCAGGGTGCTTCGTCGATGGGATATTCGGCGACCGATGCGGTGTGGTGCGCGCGATAGGCGTCGAGCCGGTCGGCAAGGTCATCGTCGGAAAGGGCAAGCACCGCTGCAGCAAGAAGGGCGGCATTGATCGCGCCGGCTCGGCCGATGGCCAGCGTGCCGACGGGAATTCCGGCCGGCATCTGGACGATCGAGTAGAGGCTGTCGGTGCCGCTCATCGTTTTCGACTGGACGGGCACGCCGAACACCGGAAGCGGCGTCAGGGCCGCCGTCATGCCCGGCAGGTGGGCAGCGCCGCCGGCACCGGCGATGATGACCTTGAAGCCCTCGTCGCGGGCGCTCTTGGCGAATTCGTACATCCGGTCCGGCGTGCGGTGTGCCGAGACGATCCGTGCTTCGTAACCGATGTCGAGCGTATCAAGCGTGTCGGCGGCGTTCTTCATGGTCTCCCAGTCGGACTGGCTGCCCATGATGATGGCGACTGCGGGTCTTTCTGACATTCCAGGCCCTTTAAGGTGAACTCAAGCGATGATGTCGGGAATGATCTGGTCTTCGATCTGGGTCATCCGGTCCTTGATGGCCAGCTTCTTCTTCTTCATGCGCTGGATGCGAAGAGCCTCACAGCCGACCTTGATCATGGCATTGATCGCGGCGTCGTAATCTTCGTGTTCCTGGCGAAGTTTCGCGAGTACCAGCCGGTTATCCGCCTGTTCCTGATCACGCATGCTCAGTCCCCATTCTTTACGCCGGCTTTTTGCAAACCCCGGCTTCATCCGCAAGCTCCTACCATCAAACCGCGTTAACTGGAAGTTAGCCGACGCCACGAATTTGCCGCTGAGAGACCATGATTTCTCCTTCGACAAAGCGGACCAACCGTGTCACACTTCTGTTGCAAACCTGAAGCCTTGGCTCAGAGGAGTGCCAAGGCAGGTACCTAAGGAAGGAACATGCCACATGACCGTCCAGGCGCATATCGCATCGCTTGAAAAGAAGCACGGCGACCTCGAAGAGGAACTCCAGTCCGTTCTCGCATCTCCATCCGCCGACGATCGTGAGATCGCAGAGCTCAAGCGCCGCAAGCTGCGCATCAAAGACGAGGTGGAGCGGTTAAAGACCGACACCCGTCATTAGGCGATCAAAAGCGCCACGCGCCTCACGTACATTCGTGAGAGGGTGCCCACAGCGGCACGATAAATTCCAAGACTAAAAGCAACAGTTCTGGTCGTAACGTCACAGTCGCGGCCAGAATTCACGTCCAGAACTGGTCGAGCCACAGGTTGAGCCGGGTGAAGCCGCTGCCGTTCACGGCATAGATGCGCCGCGTTCCCTCTGGTGTGACAGTCACGAGATCGCTGTCCAGCAGTGCTTTCAGATGCTGCGAGACGGCCGGCCTGCTGATCGGCAGTCCTTGTGCAAGTTCATTCACGGTTTTCGGCGCGCGTCTCAGCTCTTCGAGGAGATGGCGCCGGTTCGGGTCGGCAATGGCTGAAAACGGATCGAGTGTCATCGTTTGAAGCTAAGCATAACTTGACGAAGCATCAACCGTTTTCGTGTCTCGCGACCGGCGGAAGGCCTTATTGTAATTGGGTTTTTTATGATGTTCGGATGGACCGGTCAGATCGGCAGGCCGTCCCACAGAAGCTTTACGCCGGCAACGAGAGCGAGCGCGTAGGTCATCGGATAGAACACTTCCGACTTCAGATGCTTGACGATCGCGGCACCGAGCATGGTCGAGACCAGGGCTGCCGGCAGCAATGTCGCCGAGATCGTCAGGTTTTCGGCCCCCAATGCGCCAAGAAGGAAATAGGGGATGATCTTGACGGCGTTGACGATGGCGAAGAAGCGGATGCTGGCCCCGGTGTATTTCTTCGGATCCAGCTTCATCGGCAGAACGTAGATCTGGAAGGGCGGGCCTCCGGCATGCGCCACGAAACTGGCATAGCCCGACAGCGCGCCCCAGAACGTGGCGGCCGCCGGACGATGCGGCAGTGCGGCGGCCGGACGGTTCTTATCCGGGCCGTAGACCTGCCAGAAGTAGCGGAGGGCGAAGAAGATGGTTGCTGCCGCAATGACGATCCGCAATGCGTCGTCGGAGACATAGGCCGATGTTGCCCAGCCGAGCGCGATGCCGATGACACCGCCCGGCAGGATCATCAGCAGGGTTTTACTGTCGTTGAAATGGCGCCAGGACCAAAGCGCCACGATATCCATCAGGATCAGGATCGGCAGGAAGATCGCCGCCGCTTTGACCGGGTCGACGGCAAGCGACATCAGCGGCATGCCCATCAGGCCGATCGCGCCGCCAATGCCGCCCTTGGAAAGCCCGACCAGCATCACGGCGGGCACCGCTGCTGCAAAGAAGGCGAGGCTGAGCGTATCGGAGGAAAATATGTCTGGCATGGGCACTTCAGGCTTGCACCGTTGAGGCGGGCAGATGGGATGAGCGGTTGATTGCGCAATCCTTCCGGTCTATCGAATCATTCAAGAGAAAACGAGTGCGGATCGCCGGGTTGCGGTTCGCTGCATGGGAAGAAACATGAAGAAACAGGAAGAGCGTTGCCGTCTGGTGCTGATCGTGCCGCAGGATGCGGATGCGAAAGCGCAGGCGGACCGGTTGGAGAAGGCGCTTGCGGGCGGCGATGTCGCCTCGGTGATCCTGCCGCAATACGATGAAGACGATACCGCGTTCCAGGACCGCGCCCAACTCATGGTGCCGATGATCCAGGCTGCGGGTGCCGCAGCGCTGATCGCCGGAGACAGCCGCGTCGCAGGTCGCGTCAAGGCAGATGGCCTGCATATGGCCGGTTCGATGGAAGAGCTGGAAGAAACGATCGAGAAATTCAGCCCGAAGATGATCGTCGGCGCCGGTGGTGCATCCGAGCGTCACACGGCGCTCGAAGTGGGCGAGCGCCGCCCCGACTATATTTTCTTCGGCAAGCTCGATGGCGACATCAAGCCGGAGGCGCATCCGAAGAACGTCGCGCTTGCGGAATGGTGGGCTTCGATGGTGGAAATTCCCTGCATCGCCATGGGCGGCACGGACATTTCCTCGGCGCTCGAGGTTGCCGAAAACGGAGCGGAATTCGTGGCTTTGAGACTGGCTGTCTTCGATCATCCCGAAGGACCGCAGGAAGCAGTTCGACTGGTCAACGCCGATCTGGACGAAAAAGCGCCACGGTTTGAGGCTTGATGGTCTCTATGCCATCGATTCGTCGCGCCTCATCCACCGTCCTGATGCTTGCCGCCAGCCTTTCCGCGTCGGCCGTCTTGCCGCATTCGGCAATTGCGCAGGTGCAGCAACCCGGTGCGGTGGAGCAGGAGGGGCCGACGGCGGCGCAGTCGCGTCAAGTGGTGACGAGACCGGTCGCGCCGGATGCAATGGGCGTCGAACGCGGTGCACAGCCCGATGGCATCGTGCCGTCCGCCGGTGTCGAACTCTATCAGCGCATGGGCGTGACCTTGCCGCCACTGCCGCCGGAGAAGCCCTATACGGGCCCGATCGACGAGGCCTATGGTGCGTTCCAGCGCGGCTTGTACGTCAAGGCGCTCGATGTCGCACTGAAGCGTGCGTCGGCCGGCGATGCGGCGTCGCAGACGCTTGTCGCCGAAATGATGAGCAAGGGGCTCGGCATCAACCGCGACGCAAAGACCGCGGCCTTCTGGTACGGGCAGGCTGCCGAGCGCGGCGATCCTGCCGCCATGTTCCAGTATTCGCTTCTTTTGATGAGCGGCCGTTACGTGCCCGCCGACAAGAAGAAGGCCGACGACTATATGCGCAAGGCGGCGGAAGCCGGCAATTCATCGGCGCAGTTCAACTGGGGCCAGATCCTGGTGTCGGACAATCCCGGCGATAAAGGTTTCAAGCTGGCGTTGCCCTTCTACGAGCGGGCGGCAAAGCAGGGCGTGGCGGATGCGCAATATGCGGTGGCCCAGCTCTACGTGAACATGAAGGGCGTGCCCGAGGAGAAGAAGGCCGAGGCTCGCCGTTGGCTGGAGCGCGCGGCGAAGGCCGGGTTCGACACGGCGCAGCTCGACATGGGCATCTGGTTCGTCAACGGAGTCGGCGGCGAACGCAACTACGACAAGGGCTTCGAATGGCTGCGGATTGCGGCCCATCGCGGCAATGTGGTTGCCCAGAACAAGCTCTCGCATCTCTATATCGAGGCGCTGGGGACACGACCGAACCCGGTCGAGGCCGCCAAGTGGTATGTGCTTTCAAGGCGTGCCGGGTTGCAGGATGCGGCGCTTGAGGATTTCTACCTCGGCATCAACGACGAGCAGCAGCGCCAGGCGATCGACGCGGCGAACCGCTTCCGCCGCCAGTAGTCAACCGCCAGTAGTTCAAGTGGTCAGGCGGTTGCCTTCATCGCCGCCAGCGTGAACAGGGCGTGGCGGATGATAAAGCCGTGGGCAAGCGCCAGGATCAGCAGCGTTACCAGCCAGACGATCAGGTAGATGCCCGGCGAGGCCTTGATACGGCCGCCCATGCGGGGGCCAAGTGCGAACATGGCTGTCACGAAGAGCGCGCAGGCCGGCAGAAGCAGCAGCGCGATCATGGCCGGTGCCGTGCTGGTCGGTGTGCCGGTCAGGGTGAAGTGGATCGGCAACTGGGTATCGGCCGGCAGCGCCGAGATCAGACCCAGCGACAGCATGGTCATCACGCCCACAAGTCCGAGGCTGATGCCGAATGGCAATGCGATCTTCACGGTGATACTCCTAAAATCTCGATAGCCGGCGTTCTGGCAGATCGCAGGCAGGCGGGCAATGTCGCATTTTGTCCGTTCACGCGGGCTTTGTCGGCTTCGACTTGAATTTCCCTTGGTTTTGTGGTCTTGAACCGGCCAATCAAGACAATTCGCCACAGACACGTCCCGGCTGATGCATGTTCGGGACCATACGATCAGGATTTCCCGCATGGCCCGCTCAGCCCTTCTCAACGTCATGGTTCAGGCCGCCCTCAAGGCTGGCAAGTCGCTCTCCAGGGATTTCGGCGAAGTTCAGAACCTGCAGGTTTCGGTCAAGGGACCGGGCGATTTCGTGACCCAGGCGGATCTCAAGGCGGAAAAGATCGTCCATGACGAGCTGATGAAGGCGCGCCCGACCTACGGCTTCCTCGGTGAGGAAAGCCAGGAGGAGAAGGGCACGGACGGCGCCCATCGCTGGATCGTCGATCCGCTCGACGGCACGACCAACTTCCTGCACGGCATTCCGCAGTTCGCGGTGTCGATCGCGCTGGAGCGCAATGGCGAAATCGTCGCCGGCGTGATCTTCAACCCGGGCACCGACGAACTCTATACGGCAGAAAAGGGCGGCGGCGCGTTCCTGAACGACCGTCGCATTCGCGTTGCCGCACGCCGGGTCCTGTCCGATTGCGTGGTTGGTTGCGGCGTGCCGCATCTCGGCCGCGGCGATCACGGCAAGTTCCTGGTCGAACTGCGCCATGTGATGGGCGAAGTGGCGGGCGTTCGTCGCCTTGGCGCTGCGTCGCTTGATCTTGCCTATGTCGCTGCCGGTCGCTTCGACGGTCACTGGGAAATTGGTCTTTCGCCGTGGGACATTGCTGCCGGCCTCGTCCTCATCCGCGAAGCGGGCGGCTTTGTCAGCGACATCAAGGGCTCGACCGACATGTTCGGCACCAAGAGCATTGTTGCCGGCAACGAGCTGATCCAGAAGGCGCTGCTGGAAGTTTCCAATCGTCCGGTTCCGTCGCGCTGATTGCTGATGCGGTGACGGCCGGAGTGCTGCTTGTCATTTGAAATGGCGAGGAAAAAACTTCGGCTTGTCCCGGTCTTTGCACCGTGGCGACACTTCAATTCGTCGCAATTTTGCTCTAGCCTCCGCGCGACGCGACCCAGAGGCGAGGCTTATTATGGCGAATGCGACAGTGGACGATCTGGACGAAACTGAAGCTAACCGCCGCCGTTTTACCGAAAAGCTTTCCAACCCGGCTTCCTTCCTCTGGACGATGCTGATCTTCCTGATCATCGTCGGTTTTGTCTGCTCGATCCTGTACCGCCAGGCCGCACAAGCGTTCCAGACCAATCCGGGTCTGAACGGTCTGATCCTCGGCGTCCTGTTGATCGGTATCGTCCTGGTTTTCCTGCAGGTCATCGGCCTCATTCCGGAAGTGCGCTGGTTCAACTCGTTCCGCGCTGCCGGCACCGTCGACAAGGTGGGCCGCGAGCCGAAACTTCTGGCGCCGATGCGCTCGCTGATCGGTGGTCGCCGCAAGACGGCGCTTTCGACCGCAACCTTGCGCTCCATTCTCGATTCGATCGGCACCCGCCTCGACGAATCTCGGGATACGTCCCGTTACCTGATCGGGCTCCTGGTGTTTCTCGGCCTGCTTGGCACGTTCTGGGGCCTGATCGGCACGATCGGCTCGATCAGCGACGTCATCGGTGCGCTCGATCCGGGCGCCGGCGGCTCCAACGACATTCTGTCGGCTATCAAGACCGGTCTTGCGCAGCCGCTTGCCGGTATGGGCACGGCGTTCTCCTCGTCGCTGCTCGGCCTCTCGGGCTCGCTGATCCTCGGCTTCCTCGATCTCCAGGCAGGACGTGCCCAGAACCGGTTCTATACGGAACTCGAAAATTGGCTCTCATCGGTGACCGATACGGGATCGGACGCGCCGGTTGCGGCGGCAGGGCTTTCAGCTGGTTCCTCTGGCGAATTCAAGACGCTTGCCGACGAGCTGCGCAAGATTGCGGCGGCTCAGGGCAGAACCGGCAGCGGTGATGTCCAGCAGAACGAGAAGTCGCTTGCTGCCATGGCAAACCTTGCCGAAGGCATTCAGGGGCTGGTCAAGAACATGCGCAACGAGCAGCAGATGCTGCGCGACTGGATCGAGGCGCAGCAGGAAGAATCGAAGGCCCTGCGGCGCACGCTGGACCGGCTCTCCGACAAGATCGGTCAGTCCGACAAGATCGGGAGCAAGTAGACCATGGCGCTGGGCAAGAACCGTCGCCGCCAGCACGGCGTGGACTACTGGCCGGGCTTCGTCGACGCGCTGACCACGCTTTTGATGGCGATCATGTTCCTGCTGACGGTGTTCGTGCTGGCGCAGTTTCTGCTCACCCGCGAGATTTCCGGTCGCGACGAGGTTCTGAACCGGCTGAACAGCCAGATCGCGGAACTGACAGAGCTTCTGGCGCTGGAAAAGGGCAACAATCAGGATATCGAAGACCAGCTCGCCAACCTGCAATCGTCGCTGGCGGTTGCTGAAAGCGACCGGTCGCGGCTGCAGCAGCTTCTCAACCAGGGCAGTGGTGCAAGCGACGCGGCCAATTCCCGCGTGACCACTCTGACGGGTGAACTCTCCAACGAGCGGCAGGTTAGCGCCCGGGCGATGAGCCAGATCGAGCTTCTCAACCAGCAGATCGCGGCGCTGCGGGCCCAGATCGCCGCCGTCGAACAGGCGCTGCAGGCGTCGGAAACGAAGGACGCCAACTCGCAGGCGCAGATTTCGGATCTTGGTCGTCGCCTCAACGTGGCGCTTGCGGCCCGCGTACAGGAGCTCAATCGCTACCGCTCCGACTTCTTCGGGCGTCTGCGTGAGATTCTCTCCGATCGCGAAAACATCCGCATCGTCGGCGATCGGTTCGTGTTCCAGTCGGAAGTTCTCTTCCCGATCGGCGGCAACGAACTCGATGCTGCCGGTCTCGTGGAGATGGACAAGCTTGCCGCCGCACTGCTCGATCTCGCCAAGGAAATTCCGGCCGAGATCAACTGGGTGCTGCGGGTCGACGGACATACGGACAACGCGCCGCTTTCCGGCACCGGGCGCTACCGCGACAACTGGGAGCTTTCGTCTGCGCGCGCGACGTCCGTGGTCAAGTATCTGATCTCGAAGGGCGTGCCGGCCAACCGCCTGGTGGCCGCGGGCTTTGGCGAGTTCCAGCCGATCGCGGCTGGCGATACGCCGGATGCTAGAAACCAGAACCGCCGCATCGAACTGAAGCTTACCGAACGCTGACATGACCTACAGCAAACCCGACATCGACGCGATCGCCAAGGCGGTGGCAGATACGCCTCGCCGCGACAATACCGCCTATCACGAGGCGATGGCGCAGGCGCGGCGGGCGTTCGAGGAGGCGCAGGCTGCGTTCGGCGAGCAATCGGTGCAGCTGAAGATGAAGACCAAGATCAAGCGCAACGGTGATCATGTCGTCAAATGGACGTTCAAACGCGCGAAGTGATCAGGTGCCGACGTTTTTGTGCATAGGCGGAGTGGCCGGATAGCGGAATCCCAGCCGGTCGAGGCCGCGGCGCACTTCCGGAGCGGCCATGAACAGTTTCCACAACAGACCCGAGCGGTGGTTCTCGATCATCGCGACGATCGGACCCTGGTCGATAGCGATGTAGGTCGATGCGACCCAGCCTGTCTTCGGCGCAAACGCGTCGGCGAAGCCGAAGCGGTTGACCAGCCGTCCGTTCTCGTAGGCAAGGAGCGCGCGCAAGGCTTCTTCCGCATGGCCGGGCACGAAAGGAAAGCTCGACAGTGCTGCAGACGGTGCAATCGCGCCGAAATCGACCAGCGGCGAATTGGCGGCGTAGCCGGCCTGGGCTTCCGATGCCGTCAGGCCCCAGACGCCGGCTGCGGCATATTCCGGCACCGTCAGGCAATAGGCGCGATTGATCCGTGAATGCGCGACCGCCTGGCGCCAGTAATCGGCGTAGCGATCGGACAGGCCGCGTGGATTGAGCGCACAGAAGGAATATTGCGACAGGAACAGCGGCCCGCCCATGGGT
The DNA here is from genome assembly GCF_050500175.1 of Neorhizobium sp. DAR64872/K0K18. NCBI lineage: Bacteria > Pseudomonadati > Pseudomonadota > Alphaproteobacteria > Hyphomicrobiales > Rhizobiaceae > Neorhizobium > Neorhizobium sp. DAR64872/K0K18. The sequence continues at coordinate 2,646,946 of NZ_CP191446.1, read as the reverse complement.
TCGCCCAGCGGCAGCTGTATGCCGAAATATTCTTCGCCGTTCTTCATAGCGCCGTTGCGTGCCCATCCGCAGTGATAGTTCTGCGGATCGATCGGAAACGTGTCCGACCCGGCGGCAAAGACATAGGTTGAAAGCGCCTCATTCCAGCCGGTGATCGGCAGGTTCATCGCCCACTCGTTGATCGGGCTCCAGTGCCAGTAGATCGGGCCGTCGGTCTTGCCGCGGGTGTACCAGGTCCACTCGACCTCGTCGAACAGCCGGGTGATCGCGGTGCGCAGCGATTTCTCGGAAATGGTCTCTGCCGCGAAATATTCACGCGCGCAGATCAGGCCCTGTAGGAGAAGCGTCGTTTCGACGATGTCGCCCCCATCATCCAGCGCAGAAAACGGAATCATTGCGCTGGTAGCGGGATTGATGAAGTGAGAGAACGCGCCGTGGTAGCGCGGTGCCAGTTCGAGGCTCTCGACAATCGTGGTAATGCGAACCAGCGCCTCGTCGCTGGTGATCCAGCCGCGCTCGCAGGCGACCAGAATTGCCATCAGACCAAAGCCCGTGCCGCTGATCGAGATCGCATCGATGCCGGGTGTGCCGTCGAGAAGGCATTTGTCATAAGGGAGACCGCTCTGCGGATGGGCACCATCCCAGAAATACCGGAAGGTGCGCTGCTGAACGTCATCGAGCAGACTATCCAGATCTGCGGAGATGATGGGGGTCGCGTCCATCAGATCGCGCTGACGGAAGTTTGCTCGAGATCATGGAATTGCAGCCGCGCGAGCTTGGCATAGAGACCGCCAGCCGCCACCAGGCTCTGGTGCGTGCCTTCCTCGACGACGCGACCGTTTTCCAGGACCAGGATCCGGTCGGCTTTCAACACCGTCGCAAGGCGATGGGCGATGACGAGCGTGGTGCGGTTGCGCATGAGACCGTCGAGCGCCTTTTGCACCAGTGTTTCGCTTTCCGCATCGAGCGCCGAGGTGGCTTCGTCGAGCAGCAGGACCGGAGCATCCTTCAGGATCGCGCGGGCGATAGCAATCCGCTGGCGCTGGCCGCCGGACAGGGTGATGCCGCGTTCGCCGGCGAGCGTGTCATAGCCGTTGTCGAGCTTCGCGATGAACTCGTCCGCCTGTGCGGCGATTGCTGCTGCACGCACGGCGTCGCGAGTCGCGTTCGGGACGCCGAAGGCGATGTTGTCGTGGATGGAGGCCGCAAAGATCGTCACGTCCTGCGGTACGATCGCAAGCCGTGAGCGGATGTCTTCAAGGGTCGCATGGCGGAGGTCGACGCCGTCGAGGCGGATCGATCCGGCTGTGGGATCGTAGAAGCGCAGCAGCAGCGAAAAGATCGTGCTCTTGCCGGCACCGGAGGGACCGACGATGGCGACAGTTTCTCCCGGTGCCACATGCAGGGAAAGCGCATTGAGCGTGATGGCGCTGACGCGTGCCGGATAGGCGAACGAGACGCTGTCGAACGCGACATCGCCGAGCGGGGGTGAGGGGAGCGCTTTCGGGTGTTCCGGGTCACGCACGGCGGACACTTCATCCAGCAGTTCGGACAGCCGTTCGGCGGCGCCGCCTGCAGACGACAGTTCGCCCCAGACTTCCGACAGTGTGCCGAGCGAGCTTGCCGCAATCACCGAATAGAGCACGAACTGGCCGAGCGTGCCCGGTGTCATCGTGCCGGCAAGCACGCTCTGGGCGCCGTACCAGAGGACGCCGACGATCGAGCCGAAGATCAGCACGATGCCGAAGCCGGTCAGAAGCGCTCGGGCGCGGATCGACTTGCGGGCGGCCTCAAAGGCATTCTCGACTGTGTCGCTGTAGCGCGAGGTGGCGACAGCCTCGCCGGTGAAGGCCTGAACGGTGCGTGTGGCGCCGATCGTTTCGGCTGCATATGCCGAGGTCGCGGCCAGCATGTCCTGTGCGGCGCGCGACCGGCGGCGCACCGAGCGGCCGAAGCCAACGAGGGGGAACACGATCAGCGGGATGGCGCCAAGCGCCAGAGCCGAGAGTTTAGGGCTCGTATAGACCATCATGCCCATCGCTCCGAGACAGAGGATGGTGTTGCGCAGGGCCTGCGATGCGGCAGAACCAAAGGCGGACTTGATCTGGGTCGTATCGGCGGTCAGTCGCGAGACGATCTCGCCGGACTGGTTGACGTCGAAGAAGGAAGCAGACAAACGCGTCACATGCGAAAAGACCTCACGGCGAAGATCCGCCACCACGCGCTCGCCGATGGTGATCACATAATAGTAGCGCATGCCGCTTGCGATCGCGAGAAGCACCGCCAGAACGAACAGCATCACGAAATAGTTGTTGATGAAATGCCCGTCAGATGACGCGAATCCATGATCCACCATGCGGCGGACGGCCAGCGGCAGCGCAAGTGTGGTGCAGGCGGCAAGGACGAGAAAAAAGTCGCGCCGGCGACCATGGCTCGATAGCGGGAAAGATAGGGGAGCAGTCGGGAAAGCGGCTTGAGACTGCGGTTTTTCTTCTGATTTTCTCGGCTTTCGGCCATGTCGTCTCCATGGCCCCCGGGCAGCGGAATCTCAGCCTTTCGGGGACTTGTACTTGCGGCGCCCTTCCTGTATAGGCTCCGCATCCAATTGGGAAGCCGTGACCGCGCCGGTTTGCGGCTTCATTCATTAAAGACGGTTCTTGCTCGCGCAATGCGACGAATGGACCTCGCAGAGCAGGAATATCGACATGAAGGCTGGCATCCATCCCGACTACCACAAGATCAAGGTCGTCATGACCGACGGTACCGAATACGAGACGTTCTCGACCTGGGGCACCGAAGGCGCCACCATGAACCTCGAAATCGACCCGACGTCGCACCCGGCCTGGACCGGCGGCAACCAGCAGATGCTGGACCGCGGTGGCCGCGTTTCCAAGTTCAACAAGCGTTTCGGCGGTCTCGGCCTCTAATCGCTTTTTGCATTTTGACAAAAGAAGCCTGGCGAAAGCCGGGCTTTTTTGTTTTTCTAGGAGGCATGGAGGAGAAGGCCAACTGTCTGTCCAAGCTACCGCTTCCGCTCTGCCGCGTGCTCATTTTCGGCAATGGCGGATCGGGTAAGACGTGGCTTGCGACAAGGATGGGGGAGGCGCTCGGCCATCACCCGATTCATCTGGACGACGTCCACTGGGAGCCGGGACGTTACGGCATCGCCCGTGACAGGCAGGTCGTTGACGACGACGTTTGCCGGATTGCAGCACAGGATGTCTGGCTGATCGAGGGCGTCTATGGCCGGCTTGCCAGTCTCGCCATCACCCGGGCAACGACGCTGATCTTCCTCGACATCGCCGACGACGTCTGCCTCGAAAACATTCGCCATCGCGGTCTTCAGGGTGGGGGAAGCGTTGCGTCCTTCGAAGAGCTACTCCATTGGGTGGCGGGCTATCGCTTCCGACACAACAACTGGAATTCATTCGAGGCGCATGACCGGATGTTCAGCGCCTTCGAGGGCCCGAAACACCGGCTGGACTGTCGTGACAGTGTCAACGCCTATCTGGCGTCGCTATCTCCATAGTTCCAAACGCAAAAAGGCAGGCCAATGCCTGCCTTTGGACTGTCGACGTTCAGATCTCAGCCACCAAATGCGGTGTGAAGCAGGTTCTGCTGGGCGCGAACGCTGTTTTCGTTGTCGGAGATGACAACGGCTTCCGGGGCGCGATAGATTTCGCGGTCCAGAAGAGCGACGCGGTTCTGCAAACGAAGCGAGCGTTCGACAAGATCACGGAAGCTTTCCGGCAGATCGAGCCAGCCCGGAGCGTTGCGATCGACATTGAAGCCGTCGAGACGCACCTTGCTCTTTTCCGAAAGCACCTGATCGCGGCTCATCTCGCCGTTGTTGACGGCACGCTGAAGCAGAAGCCACGATGCCATCTGCATCAGGCGAGTCGTCAGACGCATGGATTCAGCTGCATACAGAACCGAGGCCATGCGCGGCAGAACCTTGGATGCAGCACGACCCTGACCGTCCAGATAGCTTGCTGTCTCTTCAACAAGAGCCATGCCTTCGGAGTATAGTGACTTGAACTGGGCAGAGCTTGCGGCGCGGCCCGCAAAACTCACTGTGTTCAATCCCTGCTCGGACATCGAATTCATTCCTGCTAATGCTTTCTTACTCAGGCAATGGCGAAGTGGCTCAAAAAGTTCCATCTGGCCCGCTGAATGAAGTGAACATGATCCTTATACTGGAAATCCGCAAGGCGTTTCTTAATGAAAGGTTAATACCCACAGGAACCGGTAAACGCCCTCGATCTTCTTGAAATGAAACAGATCTTGCGAAAGCGCAAGTCCCCTGAAAATGGCCTTTGGCACGGGTTTTTGATTGCTGCGTGAGCTTGTACGGACTGACAGCCAAAAAAAAGAGCCGCAAAAGCGGCTCTCAAGGTAAAACAGGGAGAAATCAGACCATTCGCCGAGCGGTGAAACTGTCTGAGTCCGGCAGAACCGAACATCGCTATATTCTCTGTTAATGATTAATGTTTGCTTAAGATTGATCGTGGTTTTGCGGTTTATTCTTAGTCCGGCACATCAGGTCCGGAAAAAGCTGTCAGCGGCCTTGCGACCCTCAGCCTTCCTCGCCTTCTCTGCTTCCAGTCTCGCGATCTCTTCCTGCAGGATGGTGATGCGCGTCTGCAGTTCGTCCGCAGAGAGCAGCGAGAGATCGGCGCCGATCTCGTGGGCTGCGGGTTTCTTCGGGCGGTCGTCGTCAAGAAATGACATTTCAAGGCTCCTTGGCCGTTATGGCGTCGTCTGCTGTTCAGACGCGGCTGCATCCTTGGGTCTTGCGCGCGGATCGAGCGAGAGGCCCTCGGGTGTCGCGAGTGGTCCGTTGGTTCCTGTCACCGTCGTGTAGGCGTCGCGTTCGCCGGCAGGGACGGGTGCGCGCTGCCGGCTTCGGACGATCGCATAGACGGTGATCAGCAGATGGGCGACAGCCGTGACGCCAAACAGAGCGTGCGGGCCGGCCCAGGTCATGACAGGACCTCCGAGCGTCGGGCCGATGATCGTCCCGATGCCGTAAAGAAGCAACAGGCCGCCGGAGACCTTTACGAAGTCCTCGGGCTGGGCGAAGTCGTTGGCATGGGCAACGGCGATCGGGTAGAGCGCGTTTGCGGCGGCGCCGTAGGTCGCGACGAGGATAACGATCGTGTAGACGTTGGTCGGCGCAACCAGCACAACGGCAAGGCCTGCCAGAGCACTGACGCCGGAGAGGACTGCAAGGACATGACGGCGGTCCAGCCTGTCCGACAACCGGCCCGCCGGAAACTGCATGATCGCGCCGGCAAAGATGGTGATCGAGACCATTGCGGCGACCGATCCCTTGTCGAGGCCGACCTTGGTGGCGAACACGGCGCCGAGGGTGCCATAGGCGCCGTTGGCGATGCCGACCAAGAGAATGCCTACGCAGGAGATCGGCGAGTTTCGAAACAGTCCCTTGAGATCCAGCCGCGCGCGTTTCAGCGGTTGTGGTGACGCAGCCTTGGACAGCGTCGTCGGCAGGGCGGCGATCGAGTAGAGGATGCCGCAGACCATGAACAGTGTCGGCAGCGTCACATCGGCAAACGGCACCATCAACTGGCCACCGACAACGCCGAACAGGGTGATGGAGATATAGAAGGAAAAGATCGTGCCCCGGTTTTCCGGTGTGGCACGTTCGTTGAGCCAGCTTTCGATGATCATCGACGTACCGGCAGTGCAAAAGCCGGTGATTGCCCGCAGGATGAGCCACGCGACGTCATCGACCAGCAGGCCGGTCATAAGCACGTTGAGGCAGATCAGGGCCAGAAAGCCGGAGAAGGCCCGAACGTGCCCGATGCGGCGCACGACATTCGGTGCCACGAAGCAACCGATGACGAAGCCTGAGGCCCAGGTTGTGCCGAGCAGGCCGAGAACCTCGTTCGAGTAGCCTTCGATCGAACCGCGCACCGGCAACAAAAGACCCTGCAGGCCATTGCCGAGGAACAGAAAGAGCGTACCAGTGAGGAGGGCGAGAACGGGAAGGAGATTACGGCTCATCGTCTATACTGTCAGCTCTCTTCGTGGTCGGTGATCCGCCCTGCCGTGCCGGAGCGATGTTGCGCAGACCGGCACAGGACGTTAACGAAGGTAAGGCAGATCAGAGATCATGACGCAACAGACCCCGATTCTCCTCCCGGTCTAACTGTGGTGGAGAGCAAAAATGTCCAGCCTGTGGCGAGCCTTTGAAACAGTGACGAAAGACAGATGACAAAAACAATCTCCGTCCTGTTGATGCTGGCCATGGTCGTGCAGATCATCAAGCCATTGAACCTCCCGGGCCTCAGGCGCCGGATGGATTTCTGGAAGCTGGCGCTGGTCGCCTTCGCGCTCTGGTCCTTAGCACTGCTGCTGCGCGAGTTCGTCGGCTGATTACAGCTCGATCCGGCCGCTCATCACCTTCACGCAGCTTCCGCTGATCCGCACATCGGTGACGCGACCCTGTCTTTTGACCATGGCGAGCTCGATCACGCTGCGGCGGCCCATCTCCACACCCTGTTCGACGGTCATGCGGATATCGGCGTCAGTTTCAGGGGCAAGCGTCGCGAGGAACGCGCCGAGCGCTGCAGACGCGCTACCCGTTGCCGGGTCTTCCGGCACATTGTCGAGCGGTGCGAACATGCGGGCACGGATATGCAGGGGATCCTTGGCATCACGGACATAGAGAAACAGCGAAAACTCCATCTGATCGCCCGGGCTGATCTCGGCCGCGCGATGGAATGACGTGAGATCCGGCCTGGCCGCGGCGAGCGCCTGCAGGCCGTCCAACTCAGCAATTGCGAATGGCAAGCCGACCGATGCGAAGACGGGTGCGTGATTGTGCGTGACGACATGCCCGACGCCGATCGATGCGCAGTCGGCGATACGTTCAGGTTCGATCTCGGCGCCCAGTTCAAGTGGCCGCGGTGCCCGGATGGTTGCGCCGACAACCACATCGCCCTCCCGGATCAGGTCGATCTCGACCAGTCCGGCGATTTCCTCGAAGCGGAGCGTGTTGCCTGAAGCGTTGCCGAACAGGTCGGGCAGGTTGCCAAGGACGAAGGCAGTTCCGACATTCGGATGGCCGGCAAAGGGAACCTCTGTCGTCGGCGTGAAGATGCGCACGCGCGCCGTGTTGGCTGGATTGTCCGGTGGAAGCACGAACGTGGTTTCGGAATAGCCGAACTCCGTTGCGATCGCCTGCATCTCATCGCCCGAAAGGCCGCGGGCGTCTGTGATGACCGCAAGCGGATTGCCGAAGAAGCGCTGGTCGGTAAAGACATCGACGGTGACGAAATCGGCAACAGGCATGGACAGGCTCCTCAGTTGAGGCCCCACTTCTAGAGCCTGCGATCTCCCATCACCAGACAATGGTTTTGATGGAAGACATCAATCCTGATTGTCTGGGCAGGGTCTGGAAACGAGAAAGGCCGCACCCCCCGGTGCGGCCTCTTCCTCCCGTGAAAAGGGCCAGAGCTATTAAAGCTGAGGCGGCCTTTTCCAGGTTCGTGTTCCCGATGCCGCAGCATCAGGGTTAGAGCATCAGGCCTTGTTGACGCTTGCGGAATAGATCCCGTCGATGGTTTCAGCCAGGCTCGCGTCGAAATCTGCATCGCTCATCGATACGCGCAGGTTTTCGGTGAGCGCGCGCGAGAAGCTCGCGATCATGTCGCGGTTGTGGCTGAGCTTTTCGCAGGCGTCGGCACGGCTGTAGCCGCCGGACAGGGCGACGAGGCGAACGACCGACTTGTGAGCGGCAAGATCCGCATAGAAGTCGGCGACCGTTGGGATCGTTACCTTCAGCATCACGTCTTCGCCCGGACCGAGCGTGTCGAGCTGCTGGGCGATCTCGTCGCGCAGGATAGTCTCAGCTTCAGCCTTGGTCGGGCTGTTAATGAGGATCTCCGGTTCGATGATCGGAACGAGGCCCTGTGCGATGATCTGGCGCGCGACTTCGAACTGCTGCTGCACGACGTCAGCGATGCCGGCCTTGTCGGCAGAGGCAATCACCGAGCGCATCTTTGTGCCGAAAATTCCCTTTTCGCGGCCGCGGATCAGGAGAGCGTCAAGATCGGGCATCGGCTTCATCAGCTGCACGCCGTTTTCTTCGGCAGCAAGGCCCTTGTCGATCTTCAGGAAAGGGACGACGCCGCGCTTTTCCCAGAGGTAGGAGGGAACAGGTTCGCCATCGACATCGCCATCCATGGTGCGCTCGAAGAGGATGGCGCCGACGACCTTGTCGCCTGTAAAGGCCGGTGCCTTCATGATGCGGGCGCGCATGGCGTGCATCAGGCGGAACATCTCTTCGTCGCCCTGGTATTCGGTTTCGGCAATGCCGTAGAGCAGCAGCGCTTTGGGTGTCGAACCACCGCTCTGATCAAGCGCCGCAATGAAACCGGGCGCCGACCTGACTTTGTCCAACATCTTCGCGTCTACCATAATCGCTCCTATCCCTCACAATGGCGCGTTGCGCGCTTATGCCCATTCAATCTTCGGAAAATCCGATATTAAAAGCAATATCCGAAGTTCTCTCCCGCCGATAACAGAAGTTCTTTTAAAGGGAAATGATGCTCTAAGCCATTGAAACGATTGAAATGGTTTCAATCGTTTAAAATATTGAATTTATTTAAACTTAGCTTGCAGATCGGGCGCGGAAACCTATTTCCCGCGCCACTGAACCCATCGAGGGTTGCGTTCTGGGAAGCCGGTCGATCAGGCCTTGGTCAGCACCGAGACGCCGGGCAGTTCCTTGCCTTCCATCCATTCCAGGAAGGCGCCGCCTGCGGTCGAGACGTAGGAGAAATCGTCGGCAACGCCCGCATGGTTGAGCGCCGCCACCGTATCGCCGCCACCGGCGACCGAAACCAGCTTGCCGGCCTTGGTCTCACTTGCTGCGAATTTTGCAGCGGAGACCGTCGCGGTGTCGAACGGGGTGATCTCGAAGGCGCCGAGCGGGCCGTTCCACACCAGCGTCGAGGCCTTGCCGATCCATTCGTTGACGGCTTCGACGGATTTCGGGCCGACGTCGAGCATCATCGCGTCGGAGGGGATGGCGTCGATCGCGACAGTTTCGTTTGCGGCATTCGCCTTGAATTCGCGTGCCACAACGCCGTCGGTCGGCAACACGATCGTGCAGCCGGACGCTTCGGCTTCCGCCATGATGGCGCGGGCAGTGTCTGCGAGATCATGCTCGCAGAGCGACTTGCCGACATCGATGCCTTGTGCGGCAATGAACGTGTTGGCCATGCCGCCGCCGATCACCAGCGCATCCACCTTTTTCACGAGGTTCTGCAGCAGATCGATCTTGCTGGACACTTTGGCGCCGCCGACGATGGCAACGACCGGGCGGGCAGGATCGCCGAGGCCCTTTTCCAGCGCTTCGAGTTCAGCCTGCATGGTGCGGCCGGCATAGGCGGGCAGGCGGTGGGCAAGGCCTTCCGTGGAGGCATGGGCACGGTGGGCGGCCGAGAAGGCGTCGTTGACATAGATGTCGCCGTTCTTAGCCAGTTCTTCGGTAAAGCCGGTGTCGTTCTTTTCCTCGCCCTTGTGGAAGCGGGTGTTTTCGAGAAGCAGAATATCGCCGTTCTTCATCGAGGCGACAGCCTGATCGGCTTCCGGGCCGATGCAATCGGATGCAAACAGGATCTTCTGACCGAGCACTTCATTGACGGCCATGACGATCTGGGACAGCGACATGTCGGCGACCGGTTCACCCTTGGGGCGGCCGAAATGGGCGAGCAGGATGACCTTGGCGCCCTTCTTCGACAGTTCCGTGATCGTTGGGGCAACGCGCTCGATACGGGTTGCATCCGTCACCTTGCCGTCGCTCACGGGAACGTTGAGGTCGACGCGGACGAGAATGCGCTTACCTGCGATATCGGTGAGGTCGTCGAGGGTCTTGAAGGCCGGCATGGTACTGATCCCGTTGCTTGATAAAGGGTGGCGGGACCATACTATGCTTGTCCGACGGCGCAAGGCTGTCGGGTCAATGAAATGACCTGCGCACCGGTCGCCGGAGGTCGCCCGACCTCAGGCGGACCGGCGGGTCGGGACCGGCTTGCCGCGATACTTGCGGATCTGGTCACGGATGCGGTGGGCGATTTCGCGCATGTTGATGAAGATCGGCAGCTTGGTGGCGGGCTCCACCGGCTCCAGGGAGACGCCGATCTTGGTGACATGATCGAGCTCGTCGGTTTCTCTCACGATCAGAACGATCGAGCCGAAGCGCACGCGGTCGGCATATTCCGTCTTGCCGCCCAGCCTCGAATGCATCAGTTCGCCGATCGTCATTGCCTGTTCGGTTGTTGAGAGCAGGCCCGGGCCGTATGCGAGGTCCAGTTCGGTTGCAGGCCGTGTCGGCGAGATGGCGAAGGCGCCGAAGAACTCCGCGTCGTCATCATCGACAGGCACGCGGCTCGCAAACAGCCGATCGAGCAGTTTCGTGTAGTTCGGCGTCACGAACAGGTAGACCTGATCGTTCTCGCGCAGGCGTCCGGCATACTGGTAGCGCAGGCTGCGGCCGTCGCGGATCACGAGCGACGGCATGGCCCAGCGCGGAATGCGCTCGCCGGACAGGATCGGGCTGTCTTTGAGGACGCGGTAGGAGATCAGCTCATGCGTCGCCTTGCCGGGAAGATCGAGTTCCAGCTTGTCGACGGCGCCGATCCGCGGCGGAATGATCAACCCGAGATACCGCGCCACCGGCTTGATCGTCCAACCCTGCAGAAGAAGCGAGACGAGCACGATGATGAAGGTGACGTTGAAGAAGACTGACCCGTTTTCGGCGCCCGACAGGATCGGCGTGATGGCGAGCAGGATGGAGACCGCGCCGCGCAGGCCGACCCAGGACAGAAAGCCGATTTCCTGCTGCGTGAAGTCATAGGCCATCAGGCTGATCCAGACGGCAATGGGGCGGGCGACGAAAATCAGGAACAGCGCCAGACCGATCGCGGGCACGAGCAGGATCGGAAATTGAGACGGCGTCGCAAGCAGGCCGAGCACCAGGAACATGATGATCTGCGCGAGCCATGTCAGCCCCTCGTTGAAGCGCGTGATCTGGTGCTTGGCAAACATCTTGCGATTGCCCGAGTAGATGCCGGCCACATAGACCGCAAGGAAGCCGCTGCCGCCCATCGCGCCGGTGAAGGCGAACACGAGCAGGGCAAGCGTCAGGACGAGGATTGGCGCCAGACCCCGATCGGAGGTGAAGCGGTTCAGCACCCAGACGATCATCAAGCCGCCGAGCAGGCCGAAGATGACGCCGAGCCCCATTTCTTCGAGGAACATGACGGCGAAATGCAGGTCGAGGCCGCCGAAGCCCTGGCCGGTGGCGAGCAGTTCGGACAGCGCGATCGTCAGGAAGATCGCCATCGGGTCGTTGGTGCCGGATTCCACTTCGAGCGTGGAGCGCACCTTGTCGCGGATGTTGATGCCGCCGATGCGCAGCAGGAAGAACACCGCGGCGGCATCAGTCGAGGCGACGATCGACCCGAGCAGAAAGCCTTCTAGCCAGCTAAAGCCCAGGAAATACTTCGCCGCGACACCGAAGACGCCGGCGGTCAACAGCACGCCGACGGACGCCAACGTCAGGGCGGGAACCGCGGCTATTCGGAAGGAGTGGAGCGAGGTGCCGAAGCCGCTGTCGAACAGGATGATGGCGAGCGCCAACGACCCCAGCATGAAAGTGAAGGAGTAGTTCTCGAAGCGGATGCCAAGACCATCGACACCGGCAAGCAGGCCGATCGACAGGAAGACGAGAAGCAGGGGAGCGCCGAACCGGAAAGCAAGCAGGCTGGAAAAGGCCGCAGCCAACACCAGAACCGTGCCGACCAGCAGGATGATGTAGAAAGCCTCCAAAGTCCCCGTCCTTCCTCTCGCCGCCGTTTACGGAAATCCATCCATCAGCAGGTCCGGCGATTGCCGGATCCTGTGCCGCTGCCGCGATGCGGCAAGATAGCCATGGAGCAGATCCCGGTCAGTGGCCGGGCGATTCGATGTGCATATTCAAATAGACGGGAACAAATCCGGCAAGAGAAGGGCCGGGCTGAAGAAAAATCACGCCGGTGCGAAGTGAATGGTTGGCGCAGGCCCGATCGGCAGCGACCTCGGCCAGGATGGCGTCAATGTCGGTCAGCACGTCGTGAAGGTAGGCGTGGTCGCGGACACGCCGAAGAGCTGACCCCAGGACCGAGTCAACGAGCCGGAAAACGTTGCCGGTCGCTGCCTATTACTCAGCGGCGACCCTGCCGATCACCGTCAGTGGATCGGCCGCACCGGCCGTGACGAACAGGAGTTCGCCGCTGGCAGGAACGATGTTGGTAAGGCCTGTTATGTTGACCTGATGGGTGACCAGCACAACCGGCCGGCCGGGTTGCAAGCCCGTCATCCAGGCGCGCAGGGCCTGCGTCTGCGGCCTGCCATCTTCGGAACTGCCAAAGAAAGAGTTGAGCAACGGCTGAGGCTCGACCGACCCTAGACCAAGACCCTTGGCGGTATCGAGGCAGCGGCACCACTGGCTGGAAAAGACCCGCGCCTGCGCCACGCCATTCTCTCGGAAGAGCATGCCGATCCGGCTCGCCTGAGCGATGCCCTGCGCGGAGAGATTGCGCTGCGTGCTGCAATCATTGACGGCAAAATTCGCCGGATCGCCGGTTCCGGGCGCAATCGCGTGGCGAAGCAGCACCAGAGCCGCGCCAGTGCGAAGCTCTGCCCATGGATCGGATTGCGCCTTTGCATTGCTGGTCAGGGCAAGAGCGGAGGCGATCAGCAACTGGCGTCGCAGAAACATGGCGTATCTCCAAGTGGTGCCGGCGTTTGTCTGTCCAAAGCCAATACGTGCAATGATACTGCGTGGTTTCCACCCTCACGGAAAATAACATCCCTTGGATGGGGTATGTACCGACGCCGGCAGTCATGATCGCAATTGGGTCGTGCCAGAAAGTGTGCTAAGCGCCGGCGAAACAATGACTGGAGCATGACATGAGCGAACCGACCGTAGCCGAAGCGACAAACCGCATTTATGAATCGCTTCAGGCCAACAATGCCGATCTCGATACGCATATCGCCACCCTCAAGGCAGCGCTGACCCAGGCTGGCCAGAAGGAAGCTGAGTTCGACCCGGCGCGGATCGTGCAGAACAATCGTCAGGGCCGCAAGCTGATGCAGGCCTATTTTCGCCAGCGCGGCGTGACGGTGAAGTTTACGGCGTCCTGAGGGATTTACGCGCGGGCGATCTCTCTCCCGACCATGTCCCATAACGCAAAACCCCCTCCTTTTAATGGGAGGGGGTCAAAAGCCTGAGCGTCAGGCCCGGTCCGTGAGAACCGGGATTGGCGTTGTGTTTAGATCAGCTTGCCCATGGCAACTGCGGTGTCCGACATGCGGTTGGAGAAGCCCCACTCGTTGTCGTACCAGGTCAGGATGCGCACGAACGTGCCTTCGAGAACCTTTGTCTGGTCGAAAGCGAAGATCGAGGAGTGGCTGTCGTGGTTGAAGTCGCGGGAAACCAGCGGCTCGTCTGTGTAGCCGAGGATGCCCTTCAGCTTGCCGTCGGCGGCAGACTTGATGGCATCGTTGATTTCGGCAACGGTGGTGGCGCGCTTGGCAACGAAGTTGAAGTCGACAACCGAGACGTTCGGGGTCGGAACGCGGATCGACGTGCCGTCGAGCTTGCCCTTCAGTTCCGGCAGAACGAGGCCGACGGCCTTGGCTGCACCGGTCGAAGTCGGGATCATCGACAGAGCCGCTGCACGGGCGCGGTAGAGGTCCTTGTGCATCGTGTCGAGGGTCGGCTGGTCGCCGGTATAGGAATGGATCGTCGTCATGAAGCCGTGGTCGATGCCGACGGCGTCGTTCAGCACCTTGACGACCGGAACCAGGCAGTTCGTGGTGCAGGATGCGTTGGAGATGACCAGGTGGTCCTTGGTCAGCTGATCGTCGTTGACGCCGAACACGACCGTGAGGTCGGCATTGTCGCCAGGCGCCGAAATGATGACGCGCTTGGCGCCAGCCGTCAGGTGGGCGGCGGCCTTGTCACGGGCGGTGAAGATGCCGGTGCATTCGAGCGCGATATCGACGCCCATTTCGGCGTGTGGCAGCTGGGCCGGGTCACGCACTGCGGTGACCTTGATCGGCTTGCCGCCGGCAACGATGATGGTGTCGCCTTCGACCTTGACGTCCGCCGGGAACTTGCCGTGGATCGAGTCGTAGCGGAGAAGGTGGGCATTGGTCTCGACCGGGCCGAGATCGTTGATCGCGACGACTTCAATGTCGGTGCGGCCGGATTCGACGATCGCGCGCAGGACGTTACGGCCGATACGGCCAAAGCCGTTGATGGCAACCTTTACAGTCATAGAGTTCTCCCGAGAAAATTATGGCAAGCAGGACGGGGCGGGCGGTTTGACCGTCGCCCCGTCATCGAAAATATCAAGCGAGCTTTGCTTGCGCTGCGGCGACAACGGCGTCAGCCGTGATGCCGAAGTGCTTGAAGACATCCTTGGCAGGACCCGAAGCGCCAAAGCCCTTCATGCCGACGAACGTGCCTTCCGGACCGATGAAGGCATCCCAGCCTTCGCGGACAGCGGCTTCAACCGCGATCTTGACCGGCGAGTTGCCGAGGATCTCGCGGCGATAGTCGTCCGGCTGTTCGAAGAACAGTTCGGTGCAGGGCACGGAAACGACGCGTGTGCTGACGCCCTTTTCCTCAAGCGTCTTTGCCGCCGCAATCGCCAGTTCGACTTCCGAACCGGATGCGAAGATGGTGACCTTGGCATCCGCATTGCCCGACAGCGTGTAGGCGCCAAGCGTGCAGAGGTTCTTTTCCGAATATTCGGTGCGGGCCGGTGCAAGGTTCTGACGAGTCAGTGCAAGAGCCGACGGACGGTCCTTGGTTTCGAGCGCGATCTGCCAGCATTCTGCCGTCTCTGTCGCATCGGCCGGGCGGAACACCATCAGGTTCGGGATGGCGCGAAGGCTTGCCACCTGTTCAACCGGCTGGTGGGTCGGACCATCTTCGCCAACGCCGATCGAGTCATGCGTGAGAACGTGGATGACGCGGATACCCATCAGGGAGGCGAGACGGATCGGCGGACGGCAGTAGTCCGAGAAGATCATGAAGCCGCCGCCGTAGGGGATCAGACCGCCATGCAGCGTGACGCCGTTCATGGCGGATGCCATGCCGTGTTCGCGGATGCCCCAGTGCATGTAGCGGCCGGAGAAGTCGGTCGGCGTGACCGAAATCATCTGGCTGGTCTTGGTGTTGTTCGACGGCGTCAGGTCGGCGGAGCCGCCGAGCGTTTCCGGCAGGAAGCCGTTGATGACTTCCAGCACGTCCTCGGACGCCTTGCGGGTCGCGACAGTCGGCTTGGTTTCGGCAAGCTTCTTCTTGTAGTCGTTGATGGCAGCGTCGAAGCCTTCCGGCAGATCACCGGCAAAGCGGCGATCGAACTCGGCCTTGTGGGCAGACGCGGCAAGACGGCCTTCCCAGGCCTTGACGGCTTCCGTAGAGCGGATGCCGGCTTCGCGCCAGTCGGACAGAACGTCGTTCGGGATGACGAAGGGTTCGTATTCCCAGTTCAGGGCCTTGCGGGTCGCTGCAATTTCCTCGGCGCCGAGTGGCGAGCCGTGAACCTTGTGGCTGCCGGCCTTGTTCGGCGAACCGAAGCCGATCGTGGTCTTGCAGGCGATGAAGGTCGGGCGGTCAGACTTGTGGGCCTGCTCGATCGCGTCTGCGATGGCGGCCTGATCGTGACCGTCGATCTCGATCGTGTTCCAGTGCACGGCCTTGAAGCGGGCGATCTGGTCTGTCGAGTCCGACAGCGACACGGCGCCGTCGATGGTGATTGAGTTGTTGTCCCAGAACAGGACCAGCTTGTTCAGCTTCAGGTGGCCGGCAAGCGCGATCGACTCGTGGGAGATGCCTTCCATCAGGCAGCCGTCGCCGTTGATCACGTATGTGTAGTGATCCTGCAGGTCCGCGCCGAATTCTTCGCGCAGCTTGCGTTCGGCGATTGCCATGCCGACGGCGTTGCCGATGCCCTGGCCGAGTGGACCGGTGGTGGTCTCGATGCCGGTCGCATGGCCGTATTCCGGATGTCCGGCAGTCTTGGAACCGAGCTGGCGGAAGCCCTTCAGGTCGTCGATGGACATGTCAGGGTAGCCGGTCAGATACAGTACCGAGTACAGCAGCATCGAGCCGTGGCCGGCCGACAGCACGAAGCGGTCGCGGTCGGGCCAATGCGGCTTGGTCGGGTCGAATTTCAGGTATTTGGTAAACAGGACCGTTGCGACGTCAGCCATGCCCATGGGCATGCCCGGGTGTCCGGAATTCGCCTTTTCGACGGCATCCATGGCAAGGAAACGGATCGCATTGGCCATCCGGTCGTGTTGTTCGCGAGAAATCATGGCTAATCCACTATCGTCCGAGTGTCGGTCAGGCCCTTTGATCGGGCCTCGTAAGGAAGCGTCCGATCCATATCAGTTGGGACGCGCAAGTCAACAAAAGGCAGGCCACCGGCGGCACATATTGATCGGGTTTAGCACAGTCTGCCTGCTATTTCGGCAGCGCCGCCGAGTGCCCTTGATCAGCGACGATCCACAGTTCGATGCGGTATCGTCTGCGTGTTTTATTGACCGGCTTTCAAGCGGTGAATAGTCTACGGCGCTTGTTGGCGAGGCGCTGCCGTACGATTCGGCGCCGATCGCGACCTCACGGGATATACGCATGCCGGCAGAAAAGACGGTGGATCTGGCGCTTTCGGAACTTCGGGCTGCGATAAGCGGGCTGGAGAATGCCGTCGATGTGCGCATCGAGCAGCAAAGAGACCAGGGCGAGATGGAAGGCGAGGTCAAGCGCGTGCATGCCGATCGATCGCGCCTGGCGCAGGAGCTGGATCAGTCGCAGTTTCGGGCAAATCGTCTCGAAGAGGTCAACCGCGAGGTTTCCCGCCGTCTGGTGACGGCGATGGAGACGATCCGCGCGGTTCTGGACCGGTAAGGAAAAAGAGATGGCCCAGGTAACGGTAACGATCGACGGCAAAGCCTATCGGATGGCTTGCGAAGAAGGTCAGGAACAGCACCTGACGGATCTCGCCGACCAATTCGACCGCTATGTCGGACATCTGAAGGGCCAGTTCGGCGAGATCGGTGATCTTCGCATCACGGTCATGGCCGGGATCATGATCATGGATGAGCTTTCCGAGCTGACCCGCAAGGTCGGTGCGCTCGAAGGCGAGGTGCAGTCGCTGAAATCCAACCGCGCCGGTGCCGCTGAAAACCAGAGCCGCAGCGACGAGCTTGTCGTCTCCGCCCTGAGCGAGCTTTCATCCAGGCTGGAAGGCCTGACCGCGAAGCTCAACGGCCGTGTGCCGGCGAACTAAGACCGTCTCACGCCGGTGTTCAGCGTCGCTGAAAGCCTGCAGAAAAAAATGCCTCGCGATGCCACTGGCGCGCCATCGACTTCAGCCTTATATTGAAAATGCGTTCTGCGCTTCTCGACAGGAACCACAATCCCTGGGGCCATACTCGATCCAAAGGGAGCTGTCCCTGGCCAGGCCCGTGGGCTTGGACATATGGCGCCCACCTACGTTTGTAGGCACCCAGGATCGTAAAAATCCATCGGTCGCCGCGGATCGCACCTTACAGAATTCGGGCTCGATCATTCATAATGGTCGGGCCCAAAAACGAAAAACCCCGCTCAAGGCGGGGTTTTGCACGTCTAGTCGATGGGATGCTTACGAGCGCTTTTCGATCGAGCAGACCAGAACACGGGAGAGAACGCGCTCATAGCCGACGATTTCGCGGGCGATCCGCATAACGCGGGCATGATCGCCACTGGAGCTGACAACGCCTTCAAGAACAATGAAGTCGCCGGTCACGTCGACGGTGAGATTGCTGCTGTCGAAGTTGGGGAGGTAACTCAGTTCCGTTTCGATAGCGGTCTTTTCCATCATCATGCCGTGGTCATGGGCAAAGGCGAATGAAGCGGTAGGCTGAAGGCTGCTCAAGAACATTGTCGAAACTCCCAACATGAACGTCTGATGAATGAACTGTTGTCTTACGTTTATGTTCCGAATGTGTCCGCGCTTTTTCTAATTTCTTTTTCCAGTACACGAGTTCGTCAGATTGCCAGTCCGGTTTTCCCCTGATGTGGCATCAGGCGCCCCTGTCTGACGCTTGACAATGGCCGCGCCGTTTCCGAGTAAGTCTGCGTGTTTTCAATCGGCGGACTTCTTCATGCCCAACGCAAAAGCCACGTTCGCCCGCTCGTCGCTCCTGATGCTCGTCATCGGCGCGGCCATCTTGCTCGGCATCGTGATGTCTTCTTTCTTCCTGGCGCAGATGACCAGGACCTATTTCGATGACGTCACGAAGCTGAGAGCATTGCGCGCGACCACTGCCGATCTGCTTTTGCTTGTGCAAACCGCCGAGACCGGACAGCGCGGCTACCTGCTGGTGCAGGATCCGCTGTTCCTCGAACCCTACCGGACATCCATCGGTGCGCTGCCGCTCCAGCTGCAGAAGGTGGAGCGGACGGCGGCCAATCAGGACATCGTCAGCGTTCCGCTGGACGAGATCCGCAGCCTGATCGCGCTAAAGACCAATGAGATGCAGGCGACGCTGTCGCTCGCAAGTTCGGGTCAGGTCGAGCAGGCAGTCGCCATCGTTCGCAACCAGTCGGGCCTTGAGGCCATGCAGAAATTGCGCGCCCTGCTTGGCGGCGTGATCGGCGAACTGGATGGACACCTGATTTCCGGCATTGGCGAGATTCGCGGAAGTTCCGAAAAGCTGCAGTGGTTTACCGTCGGCGGCGGTATCCTGATCATTCTCGTTCTCGGCGGCGCGATTGCCATCGTCTTCCAGCATGTCCGCCAGCTTCAGAAGGCCCGTGCCGAGGTGGAAACCTTGAATGCCGGATTGGAGGAGCGGGTCAACGAGCGTACCGAAGACCTCATCCAGGCAAACCGCGAGATCCAGCGATACGCCTATATCGTCTCGCACGATCTGAGAGCGCCGCTTGTCAACATCATGGGCTTTACCAGCGAGCTGGATAGTTCGCTCAAATCGATCTCCGCCTACGTGCTGGCCGATGACGTCAAGCCGAGCGAACTTCAGGTGAGGGACGCCCGGCTTGCAGTCGAGGAAGATCTTCCAGAGGCAATCGGTTTTATCCGGTCCTCGACCAAGAAGATGGATGGCCTGATCAACGCCATCCTGAAGATCTCCCGCGACGGTCGGCGTGAGCTGAAGCCGGAGCGGATCGACCTGAGCGAACTCCTGGAGGCAACTGCCGCGAGTGTCTACCATCAGGTCAACGAGGGCGGCGGCGAAGTGGCGATTTCCACGTCGGCCGCAAAGACCCTCGTCACCGACCGGTTCTCGCTGGAGCAGGTTTTCGGTAACCTGTTCGACAATGCGGTCAAATACCAGCATCCCGACCGGCCGCTGGCGCTGTCGATCACGTCAACGCCGCTCGGGCGAAGCTTCGTCCGGATCGAGGTTGCCGATAACGGGCGCGGCATCGCGCCGGAAGACCACGAACGGGTGTTCGAGCTGTTCCGGCGTTCCGGCGTGCAGAACCAGCCCGGCGAGGGCATCGGACTTGCGCATGTGCGATCATTAGTCAGAAATTTAGGTGGCGAGATTACGATCACGTCAACCTTGGGCGGCGGTGCGACATTCATCATCCGTCTGCCCACCGATCTGTCCCAATATGTCAGGAGTCATGGGTCATGAATGCTGCCGGCAAAGAAGTTACCATCGTTATGGTCGAGGACGACGAGGGGCATGCGCGCCTCATCGAAAAGAATGTCCGTCGAGCAGGCGTCAACAACGAGATCGTACCGTTCACAAACGGAAACGCGGCGCTCGATTATATTCTCGGCGCTGACCGCCTGGGAGCGGCCAATGCGGATCGGTATTTGCTGATCCTTCTCGACCTCAACCTCCCCGATATGTCGGGTATTGACATACTTGAGAAGGTGAAGTCCAACCCTCACTCGAAGCGACTGCCTGTGGTCATCCTGACCACGACCGACGACGAGCGAGAGATCCAGCGGTGCTACGATCTCGGTGCCAACGTTTATATAACGAAGCCAGTGGATTATGAGAGTTTCGCGCACGCCATCAGACAGCTCGGTCTGTTCTTTGCCGTGATGCAAATTCCCGGACAATGACGAGACGTAATGCAGCACACCATTCTCTACGTCGATGACGACCTTGCCCTTGCGCGGCTTGCCGTGCGCAATCTGGGTCGCTTCGGCTATCAGGTCGTCCATGCCGTGGATCTGTCCGCGGCAATGGAGACCGTTGAGAAGGGTGGCGTGCACGCAGTGGTTCTCGACCACTATCTCAGCACCGGTACCGGCCTCGAAATCCTTCACAGGCTGAACGAGATGGGGGCGGGGCTCCCGGTCATCTACGTCACAGGTTCGAGCGATGCGACGATCGCGATCGACGCGCTGAAGAACGGCGCGTCCGACTATGTCATCAAGACGGTGGGCGACGAGTTCTGGCCGCTGATGCAGAGCGCGATCGGCCAGGGGATTGCGACCGCCGAGCTTCGCCGCGCCAAGGAGCGCGCCGATCAGGAGATCCGGCTTGGCAAGGAACGCGCCGAGGTGCTGTTGACGGAAGTCAACCACCGCGTCGCCAACAGCCTGGCGCTGGTCGCCGCGCTGATCCGCCTCCAGGTGTCGAGCAGCAAGAACGACGACGTCAAGGCGGCCCTGTCGGAGACGCAGGCGCGCATCTCCGCGATCGCCGGCATGCACCGCAGCCTCTACACGTCCGACGACGTGCGCCAGGTGGAGATGGACAAGTATCTCGGCACTCTGGTCAAGGAAGTGCAGGGTACGGTCAACGATCACCAGAGCGCGACGATCCTTTTGCAGGCCGACGAACTCTCGCTGAAGTCCGACCGGGCCGTCTCCGTCGGGATGATCGTGACCGAACTTCTCACCAATGCGCTGAAATATGCCTATCCGCCGGGCGCTGAGGGCGAGGTGCGTGTGCTTCTCAAGCGGCAGGATGATGACAAGGCGCTGCTTGCGGTTGAGGACGACGGCGTCGGCTGGAAGGAAGGCGACATGCCGAAGGGCACGGGTCTAGGCAGTCGAATCGTCAAGTCGATGGCGGCAACGCTTGGTGCTTCCATCCAGTATGTGCCGCGCGAAAGCGGCACCCGCGCCGAACTGCTGATCGACCTGACGGCGTGATTTCTCCCTTTCCGACCGGACGCTCGCAAGTTCCACAGTGACGGCCATTGCATTGGACGCATGCTGACCCTATGATTTCCACCGCGAGCGAAGGTGCATAGCTCCGAGAACCCCCAAGGATTGCGGGCGGTTTTCCGAACTGTGCGCGAAGCAGCGCCGACGCGCCCATAGGGTGCGTTCGATAACGGTTCTCGTTGAAGTGGGCCGTGGCGTCATTTTTGCAGGCAGGATATTGTTCCAGATTAAGAGCCCCTTTTGTTAACCGAAATATTCATCGTCGTTGCACTCACCATTCTCAATGGTGTCCTCGCAATGTCGGAACTTGCCGTCGTGTCCTCGCGTCCCGTGCGCCTCCGGGTCATGGCAGAGCAGGGAAATCGTGGCGCAGCTGCCGCCATCAAGCTGGCTGAAGATCCGGGCCGCTTCCTCTCCTCCGTTCAGATCGGCATCACCCTTGTCGGCGTTCTCTCCGGCGCGTTTTCCGGTGCAACGCTCGGCACCCGTCTGACCAACTGGCTGTCCGAGCAGGGTATGCCGCAAAACTTCGCCGACTGGCTCGGCGTCGGCGGTGTCGTCGTGGTCATCACCTATATGTCGCTGATTGTCGGCGAACTCGTGCCGAAGCAGATCGCATTGCGGGCGCCTGAGCTCGTGGCGGCCAAAGTGGCGCCGGCGATGAAGATGGTCGCGACAATCGGTGCCCCGGTCGTGTGGTTTCTCGACATCTCGGGTCGGTTTCTTCTGGCCCTTCTCGGCCAGAGCGGGGAATCGAACGAGAAAGTCACCGACGAGGAAATCCGCACCGTGCTTGCCGAAGCGCATAGCGCGGGCGTGATCGAGACCGAGGAATCGGCGATGATCTCCGGCGTCATGCGACTGGCCGACCGTACCGCGCGCGGCCTCATGACGCCACGCCGCGATGTGGAGGTGCTCGATACCGAAGATGAGCCGGAAGAGCTTCGTGCGCAGCTGCGGGCGACGACACGCTCGCGTCTGCCTGTACGCAAGGGCTCGTCGGACGAGATCCAGGGCGTGCTCTTCGTCAAGGACGCCTACGAATTCATGGCCGGCGGCAGGGGCGGCGATCCCGCCTCGCTGATGCGCGAAGCGCCTGTCGTGTCCGACCTGACCGGCGCGCTCGACGTCATCCAGGCCCTGCGCAAGTCACCGGCACATATGGTTCTCGTCTATGACGAATACGGCCATTTCGAAGGTATCATCACCTCCGGCGACGTGCTCGAAGCCATCACCGGTGTGTTCCAGGAGGACGAGGTTGAAGAACCCGCCATCGTCGCGCGCGACGACGGATCCTATCTCGTCGCCGGCTGGATGGCAGTCGACGAGTTCTCCGCGCAGATGGGCGTGCCGATCGAGGATGACCCGGGTTACGAGACCGTTGCAGGCTTCGTTCTCGACGAGCTGAAGCATCTGCCGGAACTGGGCGAGAAGTTCACCACGCGAGGCTGGACCTTCGAGGTGATCGATCTCGACGGACGTCGTATCGACAAGCTGCTGCTCAGCCGAGCACCAGACTGACGGCACGGGACCGATGAGCGAGGCTTTTTCCGACAATCGCTTACGCAAGACCGAACTGCGGCGCCAGAGCCTCGCCGCGAGAGACGCTCTGTCTGTTTCGGATAGGGTCGGAAAGAGCCAAGCGCTTGCCGTTCATGGCGCCGGGGCAATCGAGTTGCATACCGGAGCGATCGTGTCGGGCTTTCTGCCGATCCGATCCGAGGTGGATCTCCATCCTCTCATGGCATTGCTGCGGGATCGCGGCGGGCGCATCTGCGTGCCCGTCGTCCTCGACAAGGAAACGATCGTGTTTCGCGAACTGGCGCCTGAGACGGTGCTTGTGCCCGGTACGTTCGGGACATCGGGTCCCGGACCCGAGGCGGCCGAACTCGAGCCCGAGATCATGCTCGTGCCGCTTGCCGCCTTCGATGCGCGTGGCCACCGAATTGGCTATGGCGGCGGATATTATGACCGTGCCATTCACCGTTTGCGCGAAAAAGGCTTGAACCCGCGGTTGATCGGCATTGCATTCGACTGCCAGGAAGTGGCATCAGTGCCCGAAGAACCTCATGATATGAAGCTCGATGCCGTCTTGACCGAAAGCGGCTATCGGCCGTTCGCGGATATGCCCGCGTAGATTGGACAAGCATGCGTCTTTTGTTTCTGGGTGACATGGTCGGCAAAACCGGCCGTACGGCGGTTTGGGACAAGTTGCCGGGGCTGGTGTCCGACCTGAAACTCGACTTCGTCATCGTCAACGGCGAGAATGCCGCTGGTGGGTTCGGCATTACCGAGGAGATCTTTCTCGAGACGATCAATGCCGGTGCCGACGTCGTCACGACAGGCAACCATGTCTGGGACCAGAAGGAAGCCGTCGGGTTTGCCGGCCGCCACGACCAGTTCCTGCGCCCGGCCAACTATCCGGCCGGCACGCCCGGCAAGGGATCCGGCATCTTCTACGGCCGCAACGGCGCCCGCATCCTCGTCGCCAACATCATGGGCCGGGTCTTCATGCATCCGGAACTCGACGATCCCTTCAAGTCCGCCGAGGCGATCCTTGCCGCGGCCCCGCTGAAGGAACAGGCGGATGCCATCATCTTCGACTTCCATGCGGAAGCCACCAGCGAAAAGCAGTGTTTCGGCCATTTCGTCGATGGTCGTGCGTCGCTCGTCGTCGGCACGCACACGCATGTGCCGACCGCCGACTGCCAGATCCTGAACGGCGGCACCGGCTACATGTCGGATGCCGGAATGTGCGGCGACTACGACTCGTCGCTTGGCATGGACAAGGAAGAGCCGCTCAACCGGTTCATCTCGAAAATGCCGAAAGGCCGTTTCGAGGCGGCAAACGGCCCCGCAACGATCTGCGGTCTCGGCATCGAGATTTCCGACACCACGGGACTGGCCGAGAAGATCGAGCCGCTCCGGATCGGGCCGCGGCTCGCGGAGACCATTCCGAGCTTCTGGCGGTAGAATGGTTCGGGCGCTGCTTCTGTTTGCGGTTCTGATGCTTCCGGTTTTCGGGGCATCGGCACAGCAAAGCGTCCAGCCTTCAGCCGGAACGTGGGCTCAGAAGAAGTGCAGTTTCTACGCCAAAGCCTGGCAAGACCTGCTTTCCATGTCCAAAGATCGGGACATTACCCGCGCCTTTATCGATGGAAACAATGCTTTCATTGCAGCCGGCTGCTCCAACGGTGCGGATGTGTGCCCGTCGTCCAAGGGTGATATCGATCTTGCCAATCGCCTCACCATGGCCGCGATGAACTTTGGGACAGCGAGCTCATTTCTGCCCTTCGTCTGCCGGACGCGTTGAGGCGCTAACCACTCAATGACATGATTGTGAGACGACCACGGCGCTTCGTCGCTGGACGCTTCGCCATGCTTGCCGCATCCTGAGCCCCGGAATGGCATGAACGCATCGGCTCGATTTTTCGCAACGCGGTTCGGGGTGTGGCATGAAGCTGCGAACGCTGGCATTCGGTTTTTCGGCTCTCATTCTATCCGCCATATCGGCGCTGGCGCAGGAGGGCGGGTTGCCGGTCAGCCAATGCCAGGCGATTGCGCAGAACCTGCCGGGCGAGAATTTCCCCCATGTCCGCTATGCCAGCTTCAATCCCTCGGGTCCCACGCTTGCGCCAGTCATCAAACCGGTAAACCTGTCGGCGCGGGAAGAGGTGAAGATAACCTTCGTCGGCCACTCGACCTATTTTATCGAGAGCCCCGACGGTATCGGCATCGCCACCGATTACAGCGGCGTTCACCAGCCGTCGCGGATGCCTGACGTGGTGACGATGAACAAGGCGCATTCCACCCACTACACGATGATGCCGGATCCTGCGATCCCCCACGTGATGCGCGGATGGAGCGATGTGCCGGGTGAAAAGGCCGAGCATCGGGAAATGGTCGGGGATGTCTATATCCGCAATGTCGTCTCGGATATCCGCAACTGGGGCGGCGGGATCGAGCCGGACGGCAACTCGATCTTCATCTTCGAAGTCGCCGGTCTCTGCATCGGGCATCTCGGCCACCTGCATTTCGAACTCAACGAACAGCAGTACACGCAGATCGGTCGGCTCGATATTCTGATGGTGCCGGTCGATGGTGGTTTGACGATGGGGGCGGACAGCATGAGCCGCGTCGTTCAACGGCTGCGGTCGTCGCTGATCCTGCCGATGCACCGTTTCGGACCGCCGCTCGAGCGGTTCCTGTCGATGTTCGACGGCAAGTTCGAGATCGCCTACGCGCCAAGCGAGACGATCACCGTGTCGATGCGCAGCCTGCCGAAGAAGCCGACGATCATGGTGCCGCGAGGGCTGTGACAGGGGCTGTTTAAGCCCCTGTCTTTCGTTTGATCAGGCGTGACGCGTGAAGGTCAGGCGCTTGTTGACGCCGACTTCCGGCATCTTCTCGTCGTTGAGGTTCGCCTTGGCGATTTCCCAGCCGAACTTGAGCGTGCTGTCGGTCGACGCCCAGATTTCGGCGTCGTCGACGCGGAAGGCCAGCATGGTCAGATGCGGATCGGACTTGCCGTGTTCGTACCAGGCAGCCGTCACGGCGCTCCAGTATTCATCGATCTTCGCCTCGTCCTTGCGGACTTCCAGGGTGCCCGAGAGGCAGGCGTGGTAATCGTGATCCTTGCCGACCACGTTGAAGTGGGCGCGGGAGGCTGTGCCGAGCGCCTTCACCAGATCCGTATCGGTCCTGGTATAGAACCAGATCGTGTTGGTCTCGGAATCGACATTCGGCGCCATCGGCTGGAAGTGCATGTGCGCACCTTCGATGCCGAGCATGCCCGCATGGATTCCGTTGATTTCGTCCCACATCTGACGTTCGGGGGCTTCGCGTGCTTCGGTAAGGCTCGCCATCTATAATTCTCCTTCTTTGTCGTGCGGTTGAAGAACGGAGGCGGGGCGGGGTTTGTTCCTCATCCGAAAGGCTCTTGAACGGCCTCCGCTTCGAAACTATAAGGCGGCACAATTCCAGATAATGATGCAGACAGGGGTGCCATGGCTGGCCATTCACAGTTCAAGAACATCATGCACCGCAAGGGCAAGCAGGACGGTATCCGTTCCAAGATGTTCTCCAAGCTTGCACGCGAAATCACCGTTGCGGCAAAATCCGGTCTACCCGACCCGGATATGAACGCGGCGCTGCGCCTTGCCGTTCAAAACGCCAAGGCTCAGTCGATGCCGAAGGACAATATCGACCGGGCCATCAAGAAGGCTTCGGGCGCCGACGCCGAGAACTACGACGCGGTGCGTTACGAGGGCTACGGTCCCGGCGGCACAGCCGTGATCGTCGAAGCGCTGACCGATAACCGCAATCGTACCGCCTCCAACGTTCGCTCGATCTTTACCAAGGCCGGCGGCGCTCTTGGCGAAACCGGTTCGGTGTCCTTCTCCTTCGACCATGTCGGCGAGATCACCTACAAGGCGTCAGTCGGCGATGCGGATACGGTCATGGAAGCTGCGATCGAGGCCGGTGCGGACGATGTGATTTCCGACGAGGAAGGCCACACGATCATCTGCGGGTTCGAGGCGCTCGGTGAAGTCTCCAAGGCACTCGACGCCACGCTCGGCGGTGCCGAGACCGTCAAGTCGATCTGGAAGCCGCAGAATACGATCGAAGTCGACGAGGAACGTGCGCTGTCGCTGATGAAGCTGATCGGCAATCTCGAAGACGACGACGACGTGCAGAACGTCTATTCGAACTTCGAAGTCTCGGATGAGGTCATGGCCAAGTTGTCGGCCTGATCGCCTCTCTAGTCCTGAAATGAAGCGGGCCGGTCGTTGAGACCGGCCCGTATTCGTTTACGCGGCTCGCTGCAGCTGGCTATCCATCAGCGACAGCTGCGAAAACAATTCCACCGAGCGGAGACGCTTGTCGATATCGTGGATCGGCATCGAGATGATGAGCTCGTCGGCTTGGGTTTCGGCCAGGAACTCACCGAGCTTGCGTTCGATGGTTCGTGGCGAGCCGACCGCTGCGTAGCGCAACGTGTGCTCCACATTCATCTTCTCCATCGGCGTCCAGAAACCGTCCATCGTATCGAGCGGTTTCGGGAAAAGGCCGCGGACGTTCTTGCGAAGGTTGACAAACTGCTGCTGCGACGAGGTGAAGAGCCTGTTTGCTTCCTCATCCGTATCTGCTGCCACACCCATGACACCGGCCATCACATACGGTTTGTCGAGATCCGCCGAGGGCTGGAAGCGATCGCGGTAGATGGCGATCGCGTCGAGCAGCATATCTGGCGCAAAATGCGAGGCAAACGCGTAGGGGAGACCCAAAGCTGCCGCCACATGGGCGCTGTAGGTCGAGGAGCCGAGCAGCCAGATCGGCACATTCGCCTCGGTTCCCGGCACGGCAAGGATCGCCTGGTTCGGGACGGGCGTTCCAAGCAGATGCTTGAGCTCGACGATATCCTGCGGAAAGTTCTCCGCGCCGGCATCGAGATTGCGTCTCAGCGCATTTGCCGTGCGCATGTCGGTTCCGGGCGCTCGGCCGAGGCCGAGATCGACGCGGCCGGGGAGCAGCGCTTCCAGCGTGCCGAACTGTTCGGCGATCACGAGGGGAGAGTGGTTCGGCAGCATGATGCCGCCGGAGCCAACCCGGATGGTTTTGGTCGCGGCGCCGACATGGGCGATGACGAGCGCGGTGGCCGCGCTGGCAATGCCCGGCATGCCATGGTGTTCGGCAAGCCAGAGGCGGTTATAGCCATGCTGTTCGGCCTTGATCGCAAGCCTGCGGGACTGGTCGAGAGCCTGGCTGACGGAATACCCTTCGCCGATCAGCGAAAGGTCGAGAATGGAAAACGGGATCATCGGCATATCCTGAAATGGATAGGAAAACGTGTTCTCCCTATCTAGGCAGCCGGTCTTGCAAATACGACCCCGCCGGCGATGAAAGTCGCTAGGCGGGGTCGGTGGAGGTCCGACAGTGAGGTCGCTGCCTCAGGTCTTGATCAGGCGCAGGAAGGGCTTGCGACCTCCCGACGACGGGGGCGATCCTTCAGGCGGAAAGACTGGCGGCGCCGGCAAAATTGTCACGTCGGAGTAGCGTGCGGCAGCGCGATCGATCTCGCCGATGCTGCGGTTCAGGCTGTCGAGAACAAGCGGCGTGGTCAGGATTTCGGGGGCCTGGGCATCCTTTGCCTTGGCCATTTCGTCGAGTTCGCCACGGATAGCCTCGGCCTCGGCCGCCTGAGCATCGGCGGATTCGGTCAGTTCCTCGACATTCTGGGCCAATGCATCGACGTAAAGGCCGATCGCACGCAGTTCGCGCTCGATCTCTTCGGTCTTGGCGCGGATTGCGCTCATGCCTGTAGCACTAGACGTGCCGGCCGACAGTTCCATCGTCTCGATCAGCTTCAACGCGGCAGCAACCGCTTCGCGCGGTCGGCGCATGTCGAGCTTGGTGTTGTGGGCGATCGTGCCGACATGACGGGTGATTGCCTGACGCTGCTTGGCGCTTCTCTCATGCGCGCTGGTCTTTGACTTCGCGCGGGTAATCCTGTCTGCCTGATCCTGGCGGGCCTGAGCCTGGCTGCGCAGGATGGCGGCCATGGCTTCGGTGTCGGCCCGCATCGTCTCGACACTCGAAACGACGGTGCCGATGGTCCGGTCGATTGTTGCGAGGCCACGATTGAAATCGCGGCGCATGCCCTCAAAACGCAGGGGCATGGGTTCATCAAGTGTGGTGCGGATATCACCGCTTGCAAAGCGGCGCAGACCGCCGTCCAGGATGTCGGCGGTTCTGCGAAGATCGCGCAGCTCGGTCTCATTCCGATCATAGTCCCGTATCATTCGGGCGCCTCCTCGTGATTCTTAAGAAACCCTTTGTGACGAACCAACGCCATTAGGAAAAGGTTGTTGCGGTTGGATCACCACTTCTGCCCAAAACGATGCGGTTATGGTTAACAAAATATGAACGCTTCCGACGGCTTCGGTCCGCATGTTGGCCTGCAGAGTCACTCCGCGTTTCGGCCTTGGCGCAGGATTCCCGGCGTGACACAACAGTTGCCATGACAAAACCGATTCGCATCATCGGCATCGATCCGGGGCTTCGCCGCACAGGGTGGGGTGTTATCGAGACATTGGGAAACTCGTTGCGCTTTGTGGCATCGGGGACGGTAGTGTCCGACGGTGACATCGACCTCGCCTCGCGCCTCTGCCAGCTGCACGATGGTCTGGCCGAAGTTGTGCATACCTACACGCCAGACGAGGCGGCGGTCGAGCAGACGTTCGTCAACAAGGATGCGGTGGCGACGCTGAAGCTTGGTCAGGCGCGTGGCGTCGTGATGCTGGTGCCGGCGCGTGCCGGGTTGCCTGTTTCCGAATATGCGCCAAACGCGGTCAAGAAAGCCGTCATCGGCGTTGGCCACGGCGAGAAGCAGCAGATCCACATGATGGTGAAGATCCTGATGCCGAAGGCGGAGTTCAAGGGTAACGATGCCGCCGACGCGCTGGCGATCGCCATCTGCCACGCCCATAACCGCGTTGCAAACCGCATGCGCCAAGCTTTGGCCGGCTGACGCATCAGCCTCCTCTGTTCTTGACTTGTTCTGACGCCCTCAGTAGGTATTTCGGCAGAGGCCGTACGCTCGCATCGGCTTCTGACGCGCGATGCGGCGCGCTATCGTGCCTGTTTCCCGATGCTCGGCATCATGATTTCCGGAACCCATTCTCCTTCATCCTCAGCGGCGGACCTAAAACATGATCGGCAAGCTCAAAGGCACTATCGACGAGATCGGCGAGGACTACGCGCTCGTTGACGTGCACGGCGTCTGCTACGAAGCCTTCTGTTCGGCCCGCACGCTGGCCCGCCTCAATGTGGGCGAAGCGGCAGTGCTGTTTATCGAGACCTATGTGCGCGAGGACCAGTTGAAACTGTTCGGCTTCCTGTCGGCACTGGAGCGCGAGTGGTTCAACCTCCTGCAGAGCGTGCAGGGCGTCGGCGCCAAGGTGGCGCTGGCCTTGCTCTCAACGCTGACACCGGGCGAACTGGCCAATGCGATTGCGCTGCAGGACAAGACCGCAGTTTCGCGGGCACCCGGCGTCGGCCCCAAGGTCGCCGTCCGCATTGTCACCGAACTCAAGAACAAGGCGCCCGCCTTTGCCGGCGAGGCATCCGCAAATATCGGCTTCAAGCGGGAACTGGGCGAGGGCGTGGCGTCTGCGCCCGTCAGCGATGCGGTCTCGGCGCTCACCAATCTTGGCTATTCTCGCGATCAGGCGGCCAATGCCGTCGCCGCTGCTCTGAAGGCAGCCGGTGAGGATGCCGACAGCGCCAAGCTGATCCGGCTGGGTCTGAAGGAACTGGCGAGGTCGTGATATCCGGGGTAAGCACTGGGATATCGGTAGGGCCGGACAATTGCGGGAAGTAACAGATTGGGTGCGTTCACGACCATGGCTCTTGAAGGTCAGATTGGGATAGCGATCGAGGATCGCGACGTGCCGAGAGTTGCCGCCCCGCATGTCTGGCTCGACTGCTCCATGACATCAGACATAAAGGCCGCATCCTGCGCGCCCGAGATGGAAATTCTTGCATGACCGACGAAAACCGCCTCATCTCGCCGGAAAAACGGGGCGAAGATTTCGATACGGCGCTGCGCCCGCAGTCGCTCGACGAGTTTACCGGGCAGGCAGAGGCTCGCGCCAACCTCAAGATCTTCATCGAGGCCGCCAAGAACCGGGGTGAGGCGCTGGATCACGTGCTGTTCGTCGGCCCGCCGGGTCTCGGCAAGACCACGCTTGCGCAGATCATGGCCAAGGAACTGGGCGTGAATTTCCGCTCGACCTCCGGTCCTGTCATTGCCAAGGCCGGTGATCTGGCGGCGCTTCTGACCAATCTCGAAGACCGCGACGTGCTGTTCATCGATGAAATCCACCGTCTCAACCCGGCGGTCGAGGAAATCCTCTATCCGGCGATGGAGGATTTCCAGCTCGATCTGATCATCGGCGAAGGGCCATCGGCACGTTCGGTGAAGATCGACCTGTCGAAATTCACGCTGGTTGCTGCCACCACCCGCATCGGGCTCCTCACCACGCCGCTGCGCGACCGGTTCGGCATTCCCGTGCGCTTGTCGTTCTACACGGTCGAAGAGCTGGAAGGCATCGTCCGGCGTGGCGCTCGCCTGATGAACCTGCCGATGACCGATGGCGGTGCGCGCGAAATCGCGAGGCGCGCCCGTGGCACGCCGCGTATCGCCGGCCGGCTGTTGCGCCGTGTGCGCGATTTTGCCGAAGTGGCGCGTGCGGAAGCCGTGACCAAGGAGATCGCCGACGAGGCGCTGATCCGCCTCAATGTCGACCACGCCGGTTTCGACCAGCTCGACAAGCGCTATCTCAACATGATCGCCGTCAACTTCGGCGGCGGGCCCGTGGGTATCGAGACGATCGCGGCGGGACTTTCGGAGCCGCGCGACGCGATCGAGGACATTATCGAGCCCTACATGATCCAGCAGGGCTTTATCCAGCGCACGCCGCGGGGCAGGGTGCTGACGGCAGTCGCCTGGAAGCATCTCGGCCTGCAGCCGCCCAAGGATATGGAAGCGGCCCAGTTCAGGATCAGTTTCGACGATGAGTAAAAGCGACGAACCCCAGGATCTGCGCATCCGGATGAAATTCAAGCCGAAGCGCATTTTTCAGATGCGCATCGCGGGGCTTGGTTTCCGCGATGGCCATGTGCTGGTGCACCGCGCCGTGCATGAGACGTTCTGGACCTTTCCCGGCGGACGCGCGGAAGTGGGCGAAACCTCCGAGGAGACCCTGAAACGCGAGATGGTCGAGGAACTCGGGGTCGAGGTGAAGGTCGGACGGCTGCTCTGGGCGGTCGAGAACTTCTTCCACTACGAAGACCGCGACTGGCACGAACTCGGCTTCTACTACCTGATGGAGCTGCCGGAGAGCTTTCCGTTTCATCCGACCGATATCGTCCATCGGATCGTCGACACGCACGAACTCGAGTTCAAGTGGGTGAAGGCGACGAGGGTCTCGTTGAAGGCGCTGGATATCCCGCCCTATTTCATCGCGGACGAGATCGAAGATCTGCCCATGAGCCCGAAACACGTGGTCTGGCGCGATGGCGATCTCGATCTGAAGGACTGATGTTGGAACATCCTTTGCTCCCTTGAGTTTTTTCAGGAGTAGAAGGAGACGATCCATGCAGAAGATCAGCGTCGGAAACGAAGTCGAATGGAAATGGGGAAAGTCGAAGGCCGAAGGTAAGGTCGCCGAGAAGTTCACCAGGGATGTCGAGCGTAAGATCAAGGGCAAGACGATCAAGCGCAAGGCAGATGCCGACAAGCCCGCCTTCCTCGTCAAGCAGGAAGACGGCGACAAGGTTCTGAAAAGCCAATCGGAGCTGAAGAAGACCGATGGCTGAAAGATCTTCGCACGAACATCAGCACGAGCAGTCTAAGACTCGCGCGCGCAGCCCGTCCAAACCATCGCAGCTTGACCACAAGCCGCCGGCCGACGTTGCGGCTGCGGCCGAGAAGGGCTTGAAGCTGCGCGCCGAATACCGCCGCGGCGGCACGACGGTCGGGATAGCACGCGCTCGCGATCTTCAGCATCGCAAGCATCTGTCGGAACAGACGGTGAAGCGGATGGTGAGCTACTTCAAGCGTCACAATGTCGACAAGCGCTCCGACAATTTCGGCGACGACGGCAACCCATCTGCTGGTTACATTGCCTGGCTTCTGTGGGGCGGCGACGCCGGCCAGAAGTGGGCTGAAGAGCACATGAAGCAGATCGACAAGACGAAGCAAGAGGCCAAGACGCAACGCGCCTCGTCCCACT
Source organism: Neorhizobium sp. DAR64872/K0K18 (assembly GCF_050500175.1). NCBI lineage: Bacteria > Pseudomonadati > Pseudomonadota > Alphaproteobacteria > Hyphomicrobiales > Rhizobiaceae > Neorhizobium > Neorhizobium sp. DAR64872/K0K18. The sequence goes on along the minus strand of NZ_CP191446.1, from coordinate 2,613,915 downwards.
AGGTCGTAGCGTGGATGAGATCAGGAGGAGGCGAGGCGGCGAATTGTTTGCGCAAGCAGCGGTTTGCCACCGCCTCTCCAGCCAAGCGCCTCGATCTTTGCCGTCGGCATGACGCGCACTTGCGACAGATCAGCCTTCTCGGGCAAGCGGCGGCCATTGTCGACGTGACTGAGGATCTCGCTTCGATCGGTGAGTATGTCTGACACGTTGAAACTTTCGCCGGCGATCCTGGAGGCCTCGGCTTCCAGCATCAGACGAACGGCGGAGCCGACATCGCTGCCGTTTACTTCCGTTCCCGCACGCGGTTCGATGACGCCGCCGGAACGGTAGGTTTCAAACATCTGATCCCATTTGTTGGGTCTCAGATCTCCGTAGACACCAGTCAACCGCAGGCTTGCGGTCGAAAAGTCCGGGTCGCAAAGCCCGGCGACTGCCAATTCGCCTTTATGCTTGATTTCGCCGTAGAGACTTGTCGGTGAAAGATCCGTGTCTTCGATCAGCGGCAACCCGTCAGGCAGGCCGTCATAGACAGCGCGGCTGGAGATGAGGACGGCGCGGCGGAGACCGGCTCGTTTGGCAGTCTCGAACAGTTTGATCGTGCCATCGAGGTTCATGCGGGCAAACCGCTTGGGATCGTCGCCTTCGCCGCCCCGGTATTTCCCCGCGACGTGGTCGAAGGCGGCGTGGACGAAGAAATCGGCACCGGTGAAGACATCAACCTGGTCGAGATCGGGATCGAGCGAGAGGGGGGCGAACTCGACGGGTTTCGAGAAAAGGTCGATTCCCGGTCGTGTCCGGCCTCCTACGATCACCTCATAACCAGCGTCCAGCAGCGCTTCGATGATATAGCGGCCCACAAGCCCGGTCCCGCCCGAGACGAGGACTTTCATGGTAACGGCGCCGGATTGGGCAGCGCGGTGATGTCGGGCGAGCGCCCTTCGTAAAAGTTCCACCAGAGATCGATCAGAGGTTTCAACTGCTGCGCCTTCGGGTGATCCTTCTCCCAGGGCTTTTCATACTGGTAGTGGAGGATGCCGATGCTTTCCCAGTTCCAGAGATCGGGCATTGCGAACCACACATATTGCAGCATGTTCATGGTCACCGGCAGGCCGTGCCAGTCCGGAAAGAAGTGTTCCAGAAACGTCTGGTCGGTGCGCCGCCAGAAGGCGTCGGGAACGTCCAGCGCCGCCATCATACCGTCGAAGGTCTCCAGCGATGGCGTGGCCACAAACACGCCGGAGTTCATCCGATGGAAGTCGGCCATGCTCTCGTAGACGTTCGGTGCCGCGGAAAACTCCGGATAGGCGAACAGCTTGTCGATGTTCTTCAGCACCAGCGCGTCGGCATCGATGAAAACTGTTGTGTCGTAGTCGGTCAGTTGCCACAGGCGCAGCTTGCAGAAGTTGTCGAGCGGCGTGTGGAACTCCGGCTTGTTGCCTTTGGTAAAGGGCGCCGCCCCATGCAGGTTCTTTCGGGCGTGACGGTCGTTGAACGCGTCGGACAGCGGAAGGTGCGCGACTTCCACCAGCCTGCAGCCTAGGGCCTCGAGCGGGCCAAGGTCGGAAGCTGAGACCGCAGCCGTATACAGCACGACGATCTCGGCCGTGGTCCCGGTCAACCTGATCGATCGGGCCAGCGCCGTCGCGCCCATCGCGTAATCGGCATTGGTGACGAGGGTGACGAAGGCGTTTTTCATTGCGCCATCACGAGACGGATTTCAGCCGCATGCCTTCCGGATCGTGCTCGACCTTGGCGGCGATATCGCGCGTCCAGGCGGAAACGGCGGGCACACGGCTGCGATCGACGCGGTAGGCATATTTCTTCGCGACATCAACGATCTCGGCGAGCAGTCCTTCGCCGAGCGTGGTCGGCTGCAGGCCGAGGCTCAGGAACTTGTCGTTCTTCACGACGAGATCGTTTTCAGGGGCTTCCTTGCGCGGGTTGGGCAGCCAGGCAATCTGGGCGCCGCTCATCTTGGAGATCATTTCGGCGAGATCACGGACCCGGTGGGTTTCCGTCATCTGGTTGAAGATCTCGACCCGGTTGTTTCGGGCGGGCGGTGTGTTGAGCGCGATCTCGATGCAGCGTACCGAATCCTGGATGTGGATGAAGGCCCGGGTCTGCCCGCCGGTTCCGTGGACGGTCAGCGGATAGCCGATCGCCGACTGGATCAGGAAGCGGTTGAGAACCGTGCCGTAATCGCCGTCGTAATCGAACCGGTTGATCAGCTGCTCGTGGCGGCGGGTCTGCTCCGTGTGGGTTCCCCAGACGATGCCCTGGTGGAGATCGGTGATCCGCAGGCCGTCGTTCTTCGCGTAGAACGCAAACAGCTGCTGATCGAGGCATTTCGTCATGTGGTAGATCGAGCCGGGATTGCTTGGATAGAGGATCTCCTGGCTAACCGTGCGCCCATCCATCGTCTCGATGCCAACAGGAAGGTAGCCTTCCGGGATCGCCGCGCCGACGGTCGAGTAGCCATAGACACCCATTGTGCCCAGGTGGATGAGATGCGCGTCGAGATCGAGCTCGACCATGGCATTCAACAGATTGTGCGTGGCGTTGACGTTGTTGTTGACAGTGTAGTTCTTGTGGCGGTCGCTCTTCATCGAATAGGGCGCTGCCCGTTGTTCGGCGAAATGGATGATGGCGTCTGGACGGTTTGCCGCCAGCCAACCCTTCAGAAGCTCGTAATCCTTGGCAAGGTCGATCAGGTGAAAGTGGATGCGGCGGCCGGTCTCGGCGTGCCAGATGCGGGTCCGTTCCTGAATGCTGTCCATCGGCGTCAGCGACTGAACACCGAGTTCCGTATCGATCCAGCGGCGCGACAGGTTATCGAGAATATGCACCTCGTGGCCGGCATCGGACAGGTGAAGCGATGTCGGCCAGCCGACGAAACCATCGCCGCCAAGGACTGCAATCTTCATGAATGTTCTCTCCGTTCGCGGGTGCCCTATTTTATGCGGGCGGGAAGTATGACAGGACACCGAAAGTGGATCGGTATTCCGCCTTTATCCAGGGGATGAAGATGGAATTTCAAGGCAAGCTTATGACAGAGCAGAATTTTTTGTTATCCGGAGAACTGATCGAGGGCGGTCACAGCCTCGTCCAGCGGGTCTATTACGAGGACACGGACTTCTCCGGCCTCGTCTATCACGCCCGCTACCTGCACTTTCTCGAGCGCGGCCGAACCGATTATCTGCGTTGCCTCGGCTGCGAACAGAGCGTGCTTCTGTCGGCGGATGAGGAGGGGCTGGTCTTCGTCGTGCACCGCATGGAGATCGACTTCAAGCAACCGGCCCAGATGGACGATATCCTGACGATCCGGACGATCACCGAAAAGGCCGGTGGCGCCAAGATGGTGCTGACCCAGGAAATCCGCCGCGGCGAAACGCTGCTGATCGCGGCGAAGGTGGTCATCGCCGTCATCAACAGACACGGCCGTCCACGACGACTGCCGGAGGCGATCGCGGAGAAGTTTCTGACAGCGCCGATCTGAGCTTTAGACAATAGAGCCAAAGCGCTGATCAAGCTTGCGGCCGTAACACATTATTAACGATAATGTAGTCTTACTAACCCGTGAGGAATTTGTGCAACGCACGCCTTCCTTTGACCAAATTTGAAGGCGAGAAGCCAAGCTGAAAACTCAGGACATCTTGGGCGTTAGGCGGCGATCTCGGCGGACAGAAACATTCTCGCGAGAGCGCGCTTTGGAACCCGCCCGGTTGTGAAATGCCGGGCGTTTGGATTCGGGGATTGAAGACAGATGGAACAGGTAGCTCTGGAAGCTGCGACGCATGACGTGAGCCTTTGGGCGCTGTTCATGCAGGCCGGACTGATCGTCAAGATGGTGATGATCGGGCTCATGGGTGCCTCGGTCTGGACCTGGGCGATCGTCATCGACAAATATATGAGCTTTGCCAAGGCGCGGCGCCAGTTCGATCAGTTCGAACAGGTCTTCTGGTCGGGTCAGTCGCTCGAAGAACTCTACCGCACCCTTGGCGAGCGCCAGAACACCGGCCTTGCCGCCATCTTCGTCGCTGCCATGCGCGAGTGGAAGAAAAGCTTTGAGCGCGGCGCCCGTTCGCCGATCGGTCTGCAGATGCGTATCGACCGCGCCATGGACGTGACGATGTCGCGCGAAGGCGAAGCCTACGAGGCGCGTCTCGGTTCGCTGGCGACCATCGGTTCGGCCGGTCCGTTCATCGGTCTGTTCGGTACCGTCATCGGTATCATGACCTCCTTCCAGGCGATTGCAGGATCGAAGTCCACCAACCTTGCGGTCGTTGCACCGGGTATCGCCGAAGCGCTGCTGGCAACCGCCATCGGCCTCGTCGCCGCTATCCCGGCGGTTATCGCCTACAACCGTTTCATGGGCGAGGCTGGCAAGCTTTCATCACGGATGGAAGGCTTTGCCGATGAGTTCTCGGCCATCCTTTCGCGCCAGATCGACGAGAAGCTGCAGCCACGCCAGGCCGCTCAGTAATCAGGCACAACGCCAGGAGTAAGCACCATGGGCATGTCGGCCGGAGGAGCAAAGTCGGGAGGCGGTCGTCGCGGACGTCGCGGTGGGCGCAGCCGTAGCGGCGCGATCAGCGAAATCAACGTCACGCCGCTTGTCGACGTCATGCTCGTGCTTCTCATCATCTTCATGGTCGCCGCACCGATGATGACTGTCGGCGTGCCGATCGACCTGCCTGAAACCCAGGCCAAGGCGATGAATTCCGATACGCAGCCGATCACCGTTTCGGTCAATCCGGAAGGGCAGATCTTCCTGCAGGAAACCCCGATCACGATCGACGAGATCCTGCCGAAGCTGCAGGCGATCGCCACGACCGGCTATAACGAGCGCATCTATGTGCGTGGCGACACTGCCGCTGCCTATGGCGTGGTGATGAAGGTCATGGCCCGCATTTCGTCTGCCGGTTACAAGAACCTCGGCCTCGTTACCCTTCAGGAACAGGAGCAGTGATCCCACGCCATGAAGGGTAGTATCGGCACATCGCTGGTTCTCCATTCGGTGCTTCTCGGCTGGGCGCTTGTCTCGCTGAGTTCACCGATGCAGCTCAACGTCGCCGACGTCGAGGCGCTTCCGGTCGACATCGTCCCGGTGGAATCGATCACCCAGATGCAGCAGGGTGACAAGAAGGCGCCTCTCACCGAAAAGCCTTCGGTGAAGGAAACCAAGAACCAGAAGGTCGTCGAAAACGCCGAGAATGCCGGCGAGAGCGACATCGACCTGAAGTCCCCGCCGACACCCGCCAAGAAGCCCCTGAAGACCGAAGCCGCCGCCGCGCCAAAGCCGGTGGAGCGCCCGACGCCGACCCCGACGGACGAGGACAACCAGGTCAAGGATATCGTCAAGGAAGAGACGGCGCCGAAGCCTCAGGAAGTGGCAGCGCTGCCGCAGCCGAAGCCGGAGCCGACCCCGCCAAAGCCCGAGCCGACGCCGCCCAAGGCCGAGACACCGCCACCGACCCCAACTCCGACCGAAGCCAAGACCGAGGAAGCGCCGCTTCCCGACAGCGTTCCGCTGCCGGCCGCCAAGCCGAAGCAGGAACCGCCGAAGGAGCAGGCAAAGCCCGTCGAAAAGCCGGTCGAGAAGAAGCCTGACCCGCCGAAGCCGACAGAAACCGCCAAGGCGGATACCAAGGCGACGGAAGCTTCAAAGCCGACCGACAAGAAGGAAGGCAAGAAGCAGGAGACGGCCAAGTCCTCGTCTTCCAAGGCCAGCGACTTCAATGCCGACCAGATCGCAGCGCTCCTCAACAAGCAGGACGCGTCCGGCGGCGGTGCGAAGCGTTCGACTTCGCCTGCTTCCACGGGCAGCACGAAGCCATCCACCGGTTCGAAGCTCAGCGTCAGCGAAATGGACGCACTGCGCGGCCAGATTGGCAAGAACTGGTCCTATATCGCCGGCATCGAAGGTGCAGAAGGCGTGGTCATCCGCGTCCATATGCGGCTCGACCAGTCGGGCATGATCGTCGGCGAACCCGAAGTTTCCTCAAGCGGCGGTTCAGATACGGCCCGCCGGACGCTCGAATCCAGCGCGCGCCGCGCTGTCTTGCGTTCGTCGCCGTTCAAGAACCTGCCGGCAGACAAATACGATGCGTGGAGCGAAGTCATCGTGAACTTCAGCCCCAGCGATCTTGATATGCTTTGAAAGGCCAAACCATGATCAGACGTTCCTTCCTCGGGCTCATGATGGCGTCCGCCGGTGCTGCCGCGATCTCCAACCCCGCAAACGCGGTGGTCGAGATCAACATCAACAAGGGCAATGTCGAGCCGCTGCCGATCGCGATTACCGATTTCCTGTCCAACAACGAGCTTGGACCGCAGATTTCGCAGGTTATCGCCGCTGATCTTCAGCGCTCGGGCCTCTTTGCGCCTGTGAACAAGCAGGCGTTCATCGAAAAGATCACCGATCCGGGCCGCGCGCCGCGTTTCGAAGACTGGAAGGCGATCAACGCCCAGGCGCTGGTCGTCGGCCGTGTCAGCCGTGAAGGCGACGGTCGTCTGCGCGCCGAATTCCGTCTCTGGGATACGTTTGCCGGCCAGCAGATGACCGGCCAGCAGTTCTTTACTCAGCCGGAAAACTGGCGTCGTCTGGCGCACATCATCGCCGACGCGATCTATAAGCAGATCACCGGCGAGCAGGGCTACTTTGACACCCGCGTCGTGTTCGTATCCGAAAGCGGTCCGAAGACTGCCCGTCAGCGGCAGTTGGCAATCATGGACCAGGACGGTTTCAACGTCCGCATGCTGACCGGCACCAAGGATCTCGTGCTGACGCCGCGCTTTTCGCCAAGCCGCCAGGAAGTCACCTACATGTCGTTCGAGGGCAACCAGCCGCGGGTCTACCTGCTGCAGCTGGAAACCGGACAGCGCGAAGTGGTGGGCAATTTCCCCGGCATGACGTTCTCGCCGCGCTTCTCGCCTGACGGTCAGAAGGTGATCATGAGCCTTCAGCAGGAAGGCAACGCCAATATCTACACGATGGACCTGCGTTCGCGCACGACGACGCGCCTGACGTCGACGGCTGCGATCGATACCGCGCCATCCTATTCGCCCGATGGTGCGCGCATCACGTTCGAAAGCGACCGTGGCGGCCGCCAGCAAATCTATGTGATGGGTGCAGACGGTTCGGGCCAGAGCCGCGTCTCGTTCGGCGATGGTTCCTATTCGACGCCGGTCTGGTCGCCGCGTGGCGATCTGATCGCGTTCACCAAGCAGTCGGGCGGAAAGTTCTCGATCGGCGTGATGCGTCCGGACGGTTCTGGCGAGCGCATTCTGACATCGGGCTTCCATAACGAGGGTCCGACCTGGGCACCGAACGGGCGTGTTCTGATGTTCTTCCGCCAGAACGCCGGCGCCGGTGGTCCGCAGTTGTATTCGATCGATCTCAGCGGCTATAACGAGCAGATGGTCAAGACACCGGCATTCGGGTCCGACCCGGCCTGGTCGCCGCTTCTTGAATAGGAGGCACGTTTGAGGCGCGGCAGATCTGCCGCGCTTGCGTTCCAACCGGCAGCGAACGACTGAAAAATAGGGCACCGGAAGGAATTCGTTAACCATAAGCGTTTGATCATGGTTAACCTAAATCCGTTAGAGTTCGGCAACTCTTAAATTAAATGATCAAGGAGAGAACGGCCATGAGCCGCATTCATACCCCGGCGATGAGCCGTATGCAGACCCTCGCTCGCAACCCGGCCGTCATCGCTCTGACGCTGGCCCTCGCTCTCGCAGGCTGCGCCAACAAGAAGAACCTTCCGAACAACGCGGGTGACCTTGGCCTCAACGGCGGTGGTGCCGGCGGCTCGGCAACACCTGGCTCGAGCCAGGACTTCACGGTCAATGTCGGCGACCGGATCTTCTTCGATACGGACTCGACCTCGATCCGTGCAGATGCCCAGCAGACGCTCGATCGTCAGGCTCAGTGGCTGCAGCGTTACCCGAACTACGCGATCACCGTCGAAGGCCATGCCGACGAACGCGGTACACGCGAATACAACCTGGCACTCGGCGCCCGTCGCGCTTCGTCCACCAAGGAATATCTTGCTTCGCGCGGCATTCCTGCCAACCGCATCAAGACCATTTCCTTCGGCAAGGAACGTCCGGTCGCAGTTTGCGACGACATCTCCTGCTGGTCGCAGAACCGCCGCGCGGTTACCGTTCTCGGTGGCGCTGGCATGTAATGCCGGTGAGGGGCGGGGCCAGTCCCCGTTCCACACATGACATTTTGGTGAGAAAAGGTGGCCTTCGCGCCACCTTTTTTGTTTTTCCTTAGTTTGGCCCCGTTTCCCTTGATTTTGAACGTCGACTTGGTTGCTTTTTGACGGCAGTTCAGAAAAATCCGTATTGCGCCAATCCGGCGCAAGCTACAGCGCCGCGCACCGGGTTTCCGATGCGCACAGCGCGTTGTAGAACATAGGTTGCGCTTCGTTCTTTCCGAAAGCCATTCCGGCTTAAGGGCCGAAGCGCGGGAAGCAGGACGGACGACATGAAGAAAATTGTCTTGGCAGCGATGCTGGGGCTGGCGGCGATGGCGGGCCCTGCTGGGGCCTTCTCATTTCCGAAACTCTTCCAGGGCGAGCAAAGCGTTCCGCAACAGCCGCAGGCCGAACAACGGCCTGTGATCCTCGCGCAGGGCGGCGATGCCGTCCGGACGCAGCAGCTTCAGGAAGAGGTACGGCAGCTTAACGGCCGTATCGAGGAAATGAGTTATCAGCTCCTGCAGATGCAGGAACAACTGCGCAAAACGCAGGAAGATAACGAATTCCGTTTCCAGGACCTGGAAAAGAAGAAGAGAAGCGACTTGGGCGACACGGGCGGGCAACCGGCCGTGGCGTCCAACCGCCCTTCGTCTTCGGCTTCCTCCGGCGAAACCTCCCCACCCGCCGCGCAAGGCGCCGACGACGTGGCTCGCATCATCGGTGAGCCATCCAGCCCATCCGCGACCACAGGCAACCGCGCCGCACCTGCGCCAACAACGCTTGGATCGATGAATCTCGACACGAGCGGAAATACTGTCGGTGCGTCCCGCAACGACAATGCCCGCAATTCGGCCGGTCTTCCCGGTGTTGCTTCCGGCTCGTCGCGCAGCGGTGGGTCGCAGGATCCGCAGCAGACGGCCTCGCTTGGCAGTGAGGGCGACAGCTACAAGATCGCCTATGACCATGTTCTTTCCGGCGACTACCCGCTCGCCGAGAAAGAATTCTCCAGCTACCTCGCCAGCTACCCGAAGAGCTCAAGGGCCGCAGACGCCAATTTCTGGCTCGGCGAAGCGCAGTTCTCGCAGGCGAAATATGCCGATGCGGCAAAGACCTTTCTCAACGCGCACCAGACCTACGGCAAGTCCGCCAAGGCGCCGGAAATGCTGCTGAAGCTCGGCATGTCGCTTGCGGCTCTCGACAACAAGGATACGGCCTGCGCGACGCTTCGCGAGGTACCCAAGCGCTATCCAAATGCGCAGCGCGCCGTGCTCGGCAAGGTGACGACCGAGCAGAAGCGGCTGTCCTGCTGATCCTGCGGCGGTGACCACCCCGGATCCATCCCCGCAGTCAGCGGTTCGTGAATTTCTCGCCGGTCTTTCAAGGCCGGCGAAACTGCTTGTGGGGATCTCCGGCGGCAGTGATTCGACCGGGCTTCTGCTCGCGCTTCAGGAGGCGCTGGCTACTGACCCGGAAGGCGGGATCGAACTTGCCGCTGCCACGATCGATCATGCGCTGCGAGCCGAATCAGGCGCGGAGGCCGGCGCGGTGGCATCTCTTTGCGCACGCAAGGGCATTCCCCACACAATCCGCCGCTGGGACGGCGACAAACCAACGACCGGCATTCCGGCTGCTGCACGAGAAGCTCGCTACCGGCTGCTGATGGAGATCGCTGACGAGATCGCAGCCACCGCCATCCTCACGGGCCATACGCTGGATGACCAGATCGAAACGGTGGCGATGCGCGCAGTGCGCAACGGCACGAAGGGCAACCTGGGTCTGGCGGGCATGGCAGGTGCAGTCCTGCTCGACAGACGGCGCTGGCTGCTGCGACCGTTTCTGTCTGTGCGTCGCTCAGCGATCCGGGATTTTCTTGCAGCGGGAGGCGAGGGCTGGATCGACGACCCGAGCAACCTCGACAGCCATTACGAGAGGGTCAGAACTCGAAATGCTCTGACGGGCATCGAAACGGTGACGATGGACGAGATCGCTGCGGCCGGCGCTTCGCGAACGTCCCTTTCCAGTCTCGCGGCGGAACTGGCCCGCGAGCAGCTGACGATCAGCCATGGGGTTCTGGCTTATCTTCCGGTCGAAGCATTGGGCGGCGATCCACTGGCTCGGGACCATCTGCTCGGACATCTCATCGCGCTCCTGGGCGGACGGGAACACATTCCTTCGACCGAGACGATGACACGGGTCGCGGCATTTCTGGATGGCCGGCACCTCGGCCGAATGTCTGGAGGGCGGGTCATCCTCGATCTGCGTCGGGATGGGCTGTATCTTTACCGGGAAAGCCGCAATCTGAACCCTGTTCGCATCGCGGCGGGGGCGGTGAAGGTCTGCGATGGCCGATACCGCGTCCACAACCCAACCAATAGCGAAATCGTGATCGGGCCGACCATTCCCGATCGCACGCTGGCGGGCTCGCTTTTCCCGAATGCGCCCGGGTCGGTCGCGATGCGGGCCATGGCGGCAATGCCACAGGTGCAAACACTCGAAACTGGCCTGCTGCACGCGATTGACATGCACCCGGTCCTGGGGACGTTCGAACGCTTCCTGTCGCAGTTCGAGCTCGAGATTGCAGCCCAGTTCGCCGATTTGGTCGGATGCGACGATATACCCCCGCTTCCGGTTAAGCTTTCGCAGCGGAAAAGCTAGGCGTCCGTGCCGGTTCGCCTTGGCAATGCCAAAGCTCAACCCTATGTTAGGTTCCAAGAAGGGCGGTCGCCATGATGTGACCGTTGGCATACTGGGGAGTTCGATGAACCCAAATTTTCGCAATTTTGCCCTCTGGGCCATTATAGCCCTGCTGCTGATCGCTTTGTTCAGCATGTTCCAGACGGCGCCGTCGCAGACGTCCTCGCGCGAAATTCCGTATTCGCAGTTCCTGCGTGACGTGGATTCCGGCCGCGTTCGCGACGTCGTCGTGACCGGCAATCGTGTCCTCGGCACCTATACCGAGAACGGCACCAATTTCCAGACATACTCCCCGGTCATCGATGACAGCCTGATGGAGCGTCTTCAGTCGAAGAACGTCTCGATCATGGCTCGCCCCGAGACAGACGGATCGTCTGGCTTCCTGAGCTATATCGGCACGCTGTTGCCGATGCTGCTGATCCTCGGTGTCTGGCTGTTCTTCATGCGCCAGATGCAGGGTGGCTCACGCGGTGCGATGGGCTTCGGCAAGTCGAAGGCGAAGCTTTTGACCGAAGCGCATGGCCGCGTCACGTTTGAGGACGTTGCCGGCGTCGACGAAGCCAAGGCTGACCTCGAGGAAATCGTCGAATTCCTGCGCGATCCGCAGAAGTTCCAGCGTCTCGGCGGTCGTATCCCGCGCGGCGTGCTGCTTGTCGGCCCTCCGGGCACCGGTAAGACGCTGCTCGCCCGTTCGGTGGCAGGTGAAGCCAACGTGCCGTTCTTCACGATCTCCGGTTCGGACTTCGTCGAAATGTTCGTCGGTGTCGGTGCATCCCGTGTGCGTGACATGTTCGAGCAGGCGAAGAAGAATGCGCCTTGCATTATCTTCATCGACGAAATCGACGCCGTCGGCCGTCATCGTGGCGCAGGCCTCGGCGGTGGTAACGACGAACGGGAGCAGACGCTGAACCAGCTTCTGGTCGAGATGGATGGCTTCGAGGCAAACGAGGGCATCATCCTCATCGCCGCGACCAACCGCCCTGATGTTCTCGATCCCGCTCTTCTGCGTCCAGGCCGTTTCGACCGTCAGGTCGTCGTGCCGAACCCTGACATCGTCGGTCGCGAACGCATCCTCAAGGTGCATGCACGCAACGTGCCGCTCGCTCCGAATGTGGATCTCAAGGTTCTTGCCCGCGGTACGCCCGGTTTCTCCGGTGCCGACCTCATGAACCTCGTCAACGAATCTGCCCTGATGGCAGCCCGCCGTAACAAGCGCCTTGTCACCATGCAGGAATTCGAAGACGCCAAGGACAAGATCATGATGGGTGCCGAGCGTCGCTCGTCCGCCATGACCGAAGCCGAAAAGAAGCTTACCGCCTATCACGAAGCCGGTCATGCGATCACCGCCCTCAAGGTGGCCGTTGCCGATCCGCTGCACAAGGCGACCATCATTCCGCGCGGCCGTGCGCTCGGCATGGTCATGCAGTTGCCGGAAGGCGACCGCTATTCGATGAGCTACAAGTGGATGGTGTCGCGCCTGACCATCATGATGGGTGGCCGCGTTGCCGAAGAACTGACATTCGGCAAGGAAAACATCACGTCCGGTGCATCCTCTGACATCGAGCAGGCGACCAAGCTTGCGCGTGCCATGGTCACCCAGTGGGGCTTCTCCGACATCCTCGGTCAGGTCGCCTATGGTGAAAACCAGCAGGAAGTCTTCCTCGGACATTCGGTTTCGCAGTCGAAGAACGTGTCCGAATCGACGGCCCAGAAGATCGACAGCGAAGTGCGCCGTCTGATCGACGAAGCCTATACGGAAGCGCGCCATATCCTGACCGAATACCACGATCAGTTCGTGGCCATCGCTGAGGGCCTTCTCGAGTACGAAACCCTTTCGGGTGACGAAATCAGAGCGCTGATTCTCGGCCAGAAGCCGTCGCGCGACCTTGGCGACGATTCGACGCCAAGCCGTGGTTCGGCTGTGCCGAGCGCCGGTGCAAAGAAGGACGAGCCGAAGGGCGATGCGCCCGAAGGCGGTCTTGAACCTCAGCCGCACTAATCTCTACTGCATCAAACCTATTGAAGCCGCTGCGGAAACATCCGCGGCGGCTTTTGCTTATAGACTTCAGCGGGGCTGGTTCGGTAACGGGATATAAGCGATTTTGACGGTAATTTAGGTGCCAACGCAGATGAACTGTGGCATGAGCCGATCTTGGACGGCAGTGCCGCCGATCCGCTCGGGCATGTTGCACATACAGACATAACCGGGCGAAGACCGCGCTTTTGAGAGCGCGTGTACCAGGGAGCTTACATGACACGCCGCTATTTTGGGACTGATGGCATCCGCGGGCATTCTAACGTCTATCCGATGACGCCAGATCTCGCGATGCGCGTCGGTATTGCCGTCGGAACAATTTTTCGCAACGGAACGCACCGCCACCGCGTGGTGATCGGCAAGGATACCCGTCTTTCCGGCTACATGCTGGAAAATGCCATGGTCGCGGGCTTTACCGCAGCCGGCCTTGACGTGTTTTTGCTTGGCCCGATCCCGACGCCCGCCGTTGCCATGCTGACGCGCTCGCTGCGTGCGGATGTCGGCGTGATGATTTCCGCTTCACACAACCCGTTCGAGGATAACGGCATCAAGCTGTTCGGCCCCGACGGCTACAAGCTTTCCGATGAGCTGGAAATGCGGATCGAGGATCTGCTCGACAGCGACCTCCATTCGCAGCTGGCAAAATCGGCCGATATCGGTCGCGCCAAGCGCGTCGAGGGCGATATCTACCGTTATATCGAACAGGCCAAGCGCACGCTCCCGCGTGACGTGACGCTGCACGGTCTTCGGGTCGCGATCGATTGTGCGAATGGTGCCGCCTACAAGGTCGCGCCGCTGGCTCTGTGGGAGCTCGGCGCCGAAGTGGTCACTATCGGCAACGAGCCGAACGGCACCAACATCAATCTCGATTGCGGCTCAACCAGCCCGGCGGCGCTGCAGCGCAAGGTCCACGAGACGCGCTCCGATATTGGCATTGCGCTCGACGGCGACGCGGACCGTGTCATCATCGTCGACGAGAATGGCGATATCATCGACGGCGACCAGCTGATGGCGGTTATCGGCGAAAGCTGGGCGGAAGACGACAAGCTGACCGGTGGCGGCATTGTCGCGACCGTCATGTCCAATCTCGGGCTCGAGCGCTTCATGGAGACGAAGGGCCTGACGCTTGCGCGCACCAAGGTCGGCGACCGGTATGTGGTCGAGCACATGCGCAATCACGATTTCAACGTGGGTGGCGAACAGTCCGGTCATATCGTGCTGTCGGATTTCGGCACCACCGGTGACGGTCTTGTCGCAGCCTTGCAGATTCTTGCCCGCGTCAAGCGGCTCGATCGCCCGGTGAGCGAAGTCTGCCGCCGGTTTGAGCCGGTGCCGCAGCTGTTGAAAAACGTACGCTTTGCCGGTGGAAAGCCGCTGGAAAATGCCGCTGTGCGGCAGGCGATCGCGGATGCGGAAGCCGAGCTTGCCACCAAGGGCCGCCTCGTCATCCGCCCGTCGGGCACCGAGCCGCTGATCCGTGTCATGGCTGAAGGCGACGACCGGGCCCAGGTCGAGCGCATCGTCGGCGATCTCGTCACGGTGATTGCCAACGCCAGACCGGAAGCGGCCTGACGGATCGTTCGGATCTAGCCTCTCCCGGCTATGACGGGAGAGGGGGCGCGACCTCGTGGCCGTTCGCTGGTTACGGCCGCCACTGTCTGAACTTGCCGTCCAGTGCGCCGTCGAGGTAGAAGGCGGCGCTGATCAGGGCGAGGTGGGTAAAGGCCTGCGGAAAATTGCCGAGGAACTCACCGCGCGGATCGAATTCTTCCGCATAGAGCTGCAGGTGATTGCCGAACAGGAGCAGCTTTTCCATGTTGATCTCGGCTTCCGCCAGGCGACCGGCGCGGGCGAGGCACTCCACATACCAGAATGAACAGGCGGCGAAGAAGCCTTCATCGCCGTCCAGGCCGTCCTTGCGCTTGTAGCGCATGACGAGCGCATCATCGGCAAGTTCATTGCCGATTGCATCGAGCGTCGCCAGCCAGGCCGGGTCGGTGGCACTGATGAAGCGCACGAGCGGCATCATCAGCATGGACGCGTCGAGATCACTGCCGCCCTTGGCATGAACGAAGTGCCCGAGATCGGCATTCCAGAAGTTTGCCCAGATGTCGTCGCTGATGGCATTGCGTGCCTCGACCCAGCGTCCGAACGGAGCTGTTAGCGACCGCTTCTGAGCCAGCCGGATGGCGCGATCGACAGCGACCCAGCACATGAGCCGGGAATGCAGATGTTCCTGCGGCTCGCTGCGGATTTCCCAGATGCCGGCATCGGCGTCCTGCCAGATGTCGCAGACATGGTCGACGATGCGCCGGACAGCATTCCAGTTGTCGTGGGAGATCGCCTCGCCGTATTTGTTGCTTATATAGACCGAATCGAGAAGCTCGCCGTAGATGTCGAGCTGGATCTGTTCGGCGGCATTGTTGCCGACGCGGATGGGTTTGGCACCGCCATAGCCCGAGAGGTGGTCGAGTTCCTGTTCGGTGTCGACGCGACTGCCATCGAGATTGTACATGATCTGTATTTCCCCACCTGGCGACCGGTCCGTCCTGTCGACGAGCCAATGGGAAAATGCGTTCGCTTCGTCCTGATAGCCAAGGCGCATCAGCGCGTAGATCGTGAAGGAGGCATCCCGGATCCAGGTCGCACGGTAATCCCAGTTTCGCGGGCCGCCCGGAGCTTCGGGCAAACCGAATGTGCCCGCTGCGGCGATGGAACCGTTCTTTTGCGAGGTCAAAAGCTTGAGCGCCAGTGCCGAGCGGGTGACGGAGGAGCGCCAGCGACCGGTATAGGTCGAGCGTTTTGCCCAGCCCTGCCAGTATTCTATGGCGTCCTCGATTGCAGCGCTGACAGCGTCCTTATCCCAGACGTCGCCGTCATTTCCGTCCAGAACAAAGTCGGCCGTCTCTCCGGCTTTCAACGAAAACCTGGCGCTGACGCCGCCGTCTTCGTTTTCGAAGGTCACCGGGCCCGAGAGGCGAAGGGTGAAATCACCGCAGCGGAACGTTGACACGCCGCCGTCGACCGTGACCTCGGGCACCTTGCGGGCATAGTCGAAGCGCGGCCAGCAACGCAGCGAAAAGGTCATCTCGCCGCGGGTAACTTCAACCCGGCGGATCAGGTTCTCTACCCCGTCCTCGGTTTTTGGCACCGGCATCAGATCGACCACTTCGGCGCTCTGGTGCTGTCCGAGCCAGCGGGTGAGGAGGACGTTGGTCTCGGGGATATACATCTGCAGACGACGGGCATCGTCGATGTCAGGCGAAAGCTCGAACGCGCCGCCCTTTTCCGGATCGAGGAGTGCGGCGAAGATGCTGGGACTGTCCAGATCCGGCCAGCAGAGAAAATCGATCGCACCATCGCGCGCAACCAGCGCTAGGGTTCTCAGATTGCCGACCGCACCATGTTCGGCGATCGGTCGCGGCACGTTGGCGTGGACCGCCAATGATTTCCCAGTATCGGTATTCAGTTGTGTCAAAACCTGACCCTTTCCTATGCAAAACGGACAACTCCGAAGCAGCAGATCGGTTCGCCGATAATGTCTCGGCTCGCCAAGAAGTTACCCCTGATTTTTTAGGGATCGAACTTCGAGATGGTGCGTTCTCTTTCCCGCAAGGACGGGATGGAAGAGATGCAGCACGTGAAAATCGAAGCTGTCCGCAGGGCAGCGGTCAAACTTGTCGCAAGGCATGAGCAGGAAAAACTGAGGACTGCGCTCGCCGACCATCTTCGATCCGTGGCCGAGCTGAAACGCAAAGCCAAAGCGGACCGGGAAGGCTGACCGACGCGAGAGGGCGGCAGGCGAGGGCGTCATTCACGAAAAATTCGCCCATAATTTTTTAGAATTCACTTATATAATGTGAACATGTCGTTAAGAGCAGTGTGCTGTTAACCGCAAATCTTCACGAATATAACCTTGCTGGGGTTATAGTTAATCAGCATTTAACCTTTTTTCTTCATTCTTCATTGTCAAAGAGGTGGCCGGGCGTCGTGCCTGCCATTGACGCGACAAGCTTGGAGATGAGCCATGAAGAAGTGCCTAGCAGCCACGATGGCGTTCTTGCTGACGACCACCGTTGCCTATTCCGCGGATGTCTATCAGCCGCAGCCGGAAGCCTTTCAGGATGCACCGGAAGTGACGGTTCAGGAGTCGACCGGGTGGTACCTGCGCGGCGACGTCGGTTATTCCTTCAACAAGCTGCGCGGCGCCAAGTTCTTTCAAGGCGGCAGCTCGGAAAGCGAAACGGATTTCCGGTCGACGGATATCGACGACAGCTTCACGTTCGGCGGTGGTGTCGGTTACCAGATCAACAACTACCTGCGCTCGGACGTGACATTCGATTACCTGACGAAGAGCGACTTCGAGGGGTCGACAAGCGGCAGTTGCGGCGTGGCGACGGACTGCATTTCCAAGGATCGCGCCTCGATGAGGGCGTATAGCCTTCTCGCCAACGTCTATGTCGACCTCGGCACCTATGCGTATTTCACGCCCTATGTCGGCGCCGGTATCGGTGCGACCTACGTGAAATGGGACAAGCTGCGCAACACGTCCTGCGCCACCGGAAACCCGGCGCTGTGCGATGATTCGGTTGAACACGGCGGCAAGGGCTCGTGGCGCGCGACCGGTGCCCTGATGGCTGGCGCGACCATCGACGTGACCTGCAACGTCAAGGCCGATGTCGGCTACCGCTTCCGCTATGTCGACGGCGGCGACATGTTCGGTTACGCCTCGAATGGTGGCCCGGGCCGCGACAAGGGCTTCTACAGCCACGAAGCACGCCTTGGCGCTCGCTACGTCTTCGGCGGCTGCGCGACACCCGTCGCCTACGAGCCGGAACCGGCTCCGCTGGTCTACAAGTAAGCTTCATCTCGATCTCGAGAAAAAGGGTCGCCTTCCCGGCGGCCTTTTTTCGTTTGGCGGCCCCGACGAAGACGAATTTCCGTTTGGCCCGGCTGCTTTCGCCCTATCATCTCACTGGGACACCGGGATCGTTACGAGGACTGCGCGATAGAGCGGTCACAGCACCAACCGCATCGGCAGCCAATCACGAACTCTTGACGAACGCACTCTCCGCCCAAATTGTCGATAAACGCGATTTTGATCGCGCAGTGGGAGAGGATGAATGAAGAAGTATTTTGTTTCGACGGTTGTAGCTGGCCTTGCAGTATCAGCGTTTGCCGGTTCGGCATCGGCCCAGAGATACCTTGATGACTACGTTGGACGGCGCATCAATGCCGTGAAAGACGATCTGCGCGACCAGGGCTTTCGCGATGTTGGACGCATTTCGGACCGGCGCGGCAGCTACGCACTCATGTTCGACGGCCGAACCTGCCTCGCGTTGCACGGAGGCAGAGGCGTGATCGACGACATCGACAGGCTTGATCGCCAGGATTGTGATCCAAGACGTCGGCCACGTTACTGACAACAGGGAAGTCTGATCGACGGTCAGTCATCGAACGGACCGTCGATCCTGTGTCTGTCGATTATGCGCAGGCTACGATCAGGTTCGATGACGTAAGTTTCGCTGATCCGTTCACCGAACTGGTTGCGAAATTCATGGGGTATCCTGCTGCCCACCGGTGCGTTTTTCAGCCGCGTGTGAGGCTGCCCTTTGTATGTGATGCTCCCGGGGATGGGGGAAAGGTCGACCTGTGATGTCGAGCAGGCCGTGAGGAGGCCTGCTGCAGCCAGTACAAGAAAGCGTTTCATGGTCTGCTCCTGGATTTGTAGGTAAGCTGTCAAACAGCCAGGGCGGAGAAAAGTTTCCCGATAGGCTGCGGGCTTCAAACTCATATTGCTGAAGACGCACTGACGTTGCAGGGCTGCACGCCATTTCGACAGTATTGGCGCGATAGTCTTTGAACTTTGCAAGGGTGATCAGTCGGGGAATCGGCATATCAAACATATGCTAGCAGACCGATCCCGGTCTTGTGCTACTCCGGCTCCATCAGCGCGATCTTGCTAGCCGCACTCTCCAGAAACCCATTTCCACTTGCGCTTCTCTC
Organism: Neorhizobium sp. DAR64872/K0K18; assembly: GCF_050500175.1. Classification (NCBI taxonomy): domain Bacteria; kingdom Pseudomonadati; phylum Pseudomonadota; class Alphaproteobacteria; order Hyphomicrobiales; family Rhizobiaceae; genus Neorhizobium; species Neorhizobium sp. DAR64872/K0K18. Next base: position 2,594,970 of record NZ_CP191446.1, on the reverse strand, counting down.
ATCTTTCCACTATCCACGGCGGCGGGACACTCCTCCCCAACGAGGAGCCAATTACCTGGAAGGGTATACATATGGCCACTGCCGCAAAGCCGGACCTGCGTCCGAATAACGCCCATTTTTCTTCTGGCCCTTGCTCGAAGCGCCCCGGTTGGTCGCTCGACGCTCTCTCCGATGCCCCGCTCGGTCGTTCGCACCGCGCCAAGGTTGGCAAGGACAAGCTCAAGCAGGCCATCGATCTCACCCGTGAAGTTCTGAACGTTCCGGCCGATTACCGTATCGGCATCGTTCCCGCATCCGACACCGGCGCCGTTGAAATGGCGATGTGGTCGCTGCTTGGCGAACGCGGCGTCGACATGGTCGCCTGGGAGAGTTTTGGTGCCGGCTGGGTCACCGACGTGGTCAAGCAGCTGAAGCTGAAGGATGTCCGCAAGATCGAGGCCGATTACGGCGTTCTTCCCGACCTTTCCACTATCGATTTCGACCGTGACGTGGTCTTCACCTGGAACGGCACGACGTCTGGCGTTCGCGTTCCGAATGCCGACTTCATCCCTGATGACCGCAAGGGCCTCACCATCTGCGACGCAACGTCGGCCGCATTTGCGCAGGACCTCGATTTTGCCAAGCTCGATGTCACCACCTTCTCCTGGCAGAAGGTGCTGGGCGGCGAGGGTGGCCACGGCATGATCATCCTGTCGCCGCGCGCTGTCGCCCGTCTTGAAAGCTACGTCCCGGCGTGGCCGCTTCCAAAAATCTTCCGCATGACCTCGGGCGGCAAGATTTCCGAAGGCATCTTCAAGGGCGAGACGATCAACACGCCGTCGATGCTCTGCGTCGAGGACTATATCGATGCACTGCAGTGGGCAAAGTCGCTCGGCGGCCTCAAGGCGCTGATCGCCCGTGCCGACGCCAATGCGAAGGTGATCTTCGATTTCGTGGCGGCCAACGACTGGATCGCCAATCTGGCGCAGGTCGATGAGACGCGCTCCAACACCTCGGTCTGCCTGAAGATCGCCGATGCCGATGTCGCCGCTCTCGACGCTGACGCACAGGCAGCCTTTGCCAAGGGCGTGACCTCAATCCTCGAAAAGGAAGGCGTCGCACTCGACGTCGGCGCTTACCGCGACGCACCGTCGGGCTTGCGCATCTGGGCTGGCGCCACCGTCGAAGAGGCGGACATGAAGGCGCTGATGCCGTGGCTCACCTATGCGTTCGAAACGCAGAAGGCCGCGCTGTCCAAGGCCGCTGCCTGATCGAATTCCGGTGCCGCCGCTCACCCGTCTAGGGACGCGGCACCGTTTCATCCGCATTTAGAGATTACACCCCTTATCAGGAGCCCAACCCATGGCACCTCGCGTTCTCGTATCCGACGAACTCTCCGAAACCGCTGTCCAGATCTTTCGCGATCGCGGCGTCGAAGTCGATTTCCAGCCGAAGCTCGGCAAGGACAAGGACAAGCTCGCCGAAATCATCGGCAATTACGATGGCCTCGCCATCCGTTCCGCCACAAAGGCGACCGAGAAGCTGATCGCTGCTGCGACCAACCTCAAGGTCATCGGCCGCGCCGGTATCGGCGTCGACAATGTCGACATCCCGGCTGCCTCCAAGCGCGGCATCATCGTCATGAACACGCCGTTCGGCAACTCGATCACGACCGCCGAACATGCGATTGCCCTGATGTTTGCGGTTGCCCGCCAGCTGCCGCAGGCCGATGCCTCGACGCAGGCCGGCAAGTGGGAAAAGTCGAAGTTCATGGGTGTCGAAATCACCGGCAAGACGCTTGGCGTCATCGGCGCCGGCAATATCGGCGGCATCGTCTGCAAGAAGGCAATCGGCATCGGCATGCATGTCATCGCATACGACCCCTTCCTCTCGGCTGAACGCGCGCTGGACATGGGCGTCGAGAAGGTCGAGCTGGACGATCTACTGGCGCGCGCCGACTTCATCACCCTGCATGTTCCGATGACCGACAAGACCCGCGGCATTCTCGGCAAGGAAAACCTTGCCAAGACCAAGAAGGGCGTGCGGATCATCAACTGCGCCCGCGGCGGTCTCGTCGATGAGGCAGCGCTTGCTGAAGCCATCAAGTCCGGCCATGTCGCCGGTGCTGGTTTCGACGTGTTCGAAGTCGAGCCTGCGACGGAAAGCCCGCTGTTTGGTCTCGACAACGTCGTGTGCACGCCGCATCTGGGCGCCTCCACCACGGAAGCCCAGGAGAACGTTGCGCTGCAGGTGGCTGAACAGATGTCGGACTATCTGGTCAAGGGTGCCGTTTCCAACGCCATCAACATGCCCTCGATCACCGCTGAAGAAGCACCGATCCTGAAGCCGTTCATCCGTCTTGCCGATGTTCTCGGTGCCTTCGTTGGTCAGGTCACGGAAGATCCGATCAAGGAAATCGAGATCCTGTTTGATGGCGCAACGGCCGGAATGAACACCAAGGCGCTCACCTCCGCGCTTCTGGCTGGTTTGATCCGTAACCAGGTGGCAGACGTGAACATGGTTTCCGCGCCGATCATGATCAAGGAAAAAGGCATCGTCCTGTCCGAGGTCAAGCGCGACAAGACCGGTGTCTATGACGGCTACATCAAGCTGACGGTCACCACCGACAAGCAGAGCCGTTCCGTCGCCGGCACCGTGTTTTCGGACGGCAAACCGCGGTTCATCCAGATCAAGGGCATCAACATGGACGCCGATGTCGGCGCCAACATGGTCTACATCTCCAATACCGACGTACCCGGCATGATCGGCTTCATGGGCACCACGCTCGGTGATGCCGGCGTCAACATCGCCAACTTCCATCTCGGCCGCGAGAAGGATGGCGGCGATGCGATCGCGCTGCTTTATGTCGATGGTCCTGTTTCGAACGACGTGCTTGCCCGCCTGACCGCCAACCCGGCGATCCGTCAGGCCCGCCAGCTGGTCTTCAACGTCGAGTAAACCATCCTCCCGGTTGACCAAGAAAAAGCCCGGTGCCAGCGCGCCGGGCTTTTTCGTTGTGATCAAGCCGATGTGATCGGTCCATACGCTAAATCTCCCGCTGGTTGTATTTGCATCGCTTGGCTCCCGTTTCATCGTCCGATATCTACTTCGACGGGAAAAGATGGTGGTGGCTCTAAAATAATTGCCTGCCACTCTCTATATCTAGGATCACGACCGCATCGGGCGGCCAGAGGAGAAACCAATGTTATCCAAGCTTCGGCGTTTCCAGAAACTCTTCGCGATCTTCGCGGTCGGAATGGCAGTTTCGCTAACAGCCGTCGATATGGCGGAGGCGCGCCGCGCCGGCGGCGGTTCCAGCTTCGGCAGCCGCGGTACACGCACATTCGCACCGCCGCCGACCACGAACACGGCACCGGGCACGGCGACCGGCATCAATCGTTCGATGACGCCCAACACGCAGCAGAACGCAGCGTCTCCTGCTAACGGCGCAGGCGCCCAGGCGGCTCAGCCGCGTCGTGGCCTGTTCGGCGGCATGGCTGGTGGTCTTCTCGGCGGTCTGGCTCTCGGTGGCCTGTTCGGCATGATGATGGGCAACGGTTTTGGCGGTATGGCCGGCATGTTCGGCATGCTGTTGCAGATCGCGCTGATCGCGGGTCTTGCCATGCTGGCCTTCCGCTTCTTCGCCCGTCGTCGCCAGCAGCAGCACCCGGCGGGTCCTGCCGGCAACGCGCGCGATAACGGTTTCGGCGGTAACAGCCGTGACAACAACAACCATGCCTATCAGGCACCGCAGAACAACGGTGGCGGCTTCCAGATCCCTAAGATCGGTTCTGGCGGCGGTGCGATGGGTGGCTTCGGTGCCACGCAGGCTGCGTCTGCTCCGCGTCAGGCGGGTCCCGACACGGATGAAGTCGGTATCACCGGTCGCGATCTCGGCCTGTTTGAAAAGATGCTGACGGATGTCCAGGCTGCCTATGGCGCGGAAGACTACGCGAAGCTTCGCAATCTCACCACGCCGGAAGCCATGTCCTATCTGGCCGAAGAGCTTGGTGAAAACGCCACCAATGGCGTGAAGAACGAAGTCCGCGACGTGACCCTGTTGCAGGGCGACCTTTCGGAAGCTTGGCGCGAAAACGGCCAGGAATACGCAACGGTTGCGATGCGCTACTCGAGCGTCGACTTCCTCAGCGATCGCAACACCGGCGCTGTCGCCGAAGGTGATCCGAATGCCGTGACGGAAACGGTCGAGATCTGGACCTTCGTGCGCAAGCCGGCCAATGACTGGAAGGTCTCGGCCATCCAGTCGGCTGCCTGATCAGCCAATTCCCAGCAGCGCGATCGTCTTGTCGTCGCGCTGACCGCCGAAGAACTTCTCAAGGGCTCGCTCGAAAGGCGAGCCCTTTTCTGTTGCGGCTTTATCGAACAGCGTCATCGAACTGCGAAACTTCATGTCGTCGGGGGACCCGAGGATGGTGCGCGCCGTAAGTCCTTCATGCGGAAGCATGGCGTGCGTGCATTCGAGGAGACGTGGTCCAAGCACCGGATGGTCGAGATAGGTCTGGGCTTCTTCCAGGGAGGTAAGTGCGAAGCGTTGTGACATGATCGAGGGACCAAGACCGGCGATCTGCGGGAAAATGTACCACATCCAGTGCGACTCTTTGCGGCCGTTTCGCAGTTCGCTCATGACCTGCGCGTAGACCGGGTCTTGTGCATCCACGAACCGGGTAAGGTCGGATTTTCCGTTATCGACAGTCATGCCGCGCTCCTCGCATCATCTCCCAACGGCCGCCATGAAGACACCGCAACTGTGAAATTTTTGCGGCAGGGGTGTTTCATGCTGCACTGCACCCTAAATCGGTTGGATGGATTTTTTGATTACAGAGTTTCGTCAATATACCGACTGGCTGCCGAACTGGATGGTGAGCGTCGGCCTTCTCGTGGGCGCGGTCCTGATTGGTCTGGCGATCCACCGTTTCGCGTTCGGTATCTTCAAGCGGCTGGTGGAAGACAAGGACCTGTTCTGGCGATCGCTGGTGTCGCGCGGGCGCCGGCCGATGCGTTTGACGGTTCTGACATTCACTGTATCGTTTGCATCATCTATCGCACCGCTTGCGGCTCGACCCGCCGAAATCATCCGGCATGTGCTGCTGCTGGGTTTCATCCTCGTGCTCGGCTGGGTCGCAAAGACGGCTTTGCATATTTGGATGACGGTCTATCTGCGCCGCTTCAAGCTGGATGCGGAAGACAACCTTCTTGCCCGCACCCACGTGACCCAGTCGCGGATTGCCGAGCGCATTGCCGGCGCGATGATCGTCATCGTCACGGTTGCCGCGATGCTGATGACCTTCCCGGCCGTCCAGCAATACGGCGTCAGTGTGCTCGCCTCCGCCGGTGTCGCCGGTATCGTGCTGGGCCTTGCCCTGCAGCCCATGCTTAAAAACATCTTTGCCGGCATCCAGCTTGCCATCACGCAGCCGATCCGCATCGACGATGCGCTGATCGTCGAAGGGGAGTGGGGCAATGTCGAGGAAATCACGTCGACCTATGTGGTGGTGAAGCTGTGGGACTGGCGGCGCATGATCCTGCCGCTCTCCTATTTCATCGAGAATCCGTTCCAGAACTGGACCCGCGAAGGTTCGGCCCTGATTGGCACCGTGATGATCTATCTCGACTATTCCGTTCCCGTCAGCGCCATCAGGCGCAGGGTCGAGGAAATCGCCAACGAGTCGAAGATCTGGGACAGGCGCGTGGTCAATGTTCAGGTGACGGATTTCAAGGAAAGCGTGATGGAGATCCGTATCCTGATCTCCGCCAACAACGCGCCGAAGACGTTCGACATGCGTTGCGAGATGCGCGAGAAGATCATCGACTTCGTTCAGCGGGAATATCCGGCAGCGCTGCCTCGTCTAAGGGTCGAAGGTGCGAGCAACAGCAACGGGCACGCAAACGGCGCCGTCGCGGATACGGCCCTGCGTCACGCGAACTTCCAGTCCTGATGTTGCTGCTCTCTGACACTGAGGGCGCAGATGGGTTGAGTGCGCTTCTCTTGCGCGCCAGCTCATTCCTTTCTATATCCTCTTTCTGAAAGCCTTTGCGCGGACGATCCCGCACATCTGGTGCCACTCTGCCGGCGTGCTTGCTGCCGCGGCCTGAGAGACTTTAAGAGAGTACCCCGTGAATACGCTGGATTTTGACAAGAAGCCGGAAGATACGCGCGTCGTGGTCGCCATGTCGGGCGGCGTGGATTCGTCAGTCGTGGCAGGCCTTTTGAAGCGCGAAGGCTATGACGTGATCGGGATCACGCTTCAGCTCTACGATCACGGCGCGGCCGTGCACCGGGCGGGTTCCTGCTGCGCCGGCCAGGATATCGACGACGCGCGCCGGGTCTGCGAGACGCTTGGTATTCCGCATTACGTGCTCGACTATGAGAAGCGTTTCCGCGAGACGGTGATCAATCCATTTGCCGAAGCCTATGCGATGGGCGAAACGCCGGTTCCCTGCGTTGCCTGCAACCAGACGGTCAAGTTTGCCGATCTTTTGGCGACCGCGCGCGAGCTCGGCGCCGATGCGCTGGCAACCGGCCATTACATCCGTTCGGCGCCGAACCCTACGGCGGACAATCCGGGCCGCCGTGCGCTGTTCAGGCCGATCGATGCGGACCGCGACCAGAGCTGGTTCCTGTTTGCGACCACGCAGGAGCAGATCGACTACCTGCGGTTTCCTTTGGGCGGCATGGGCAAGGCGCAGGTGCGCGAGCTGGCCGAAGACATGGGGCTGGTGGTTGCCAAGAAGGCCGACAGCCAGGATATCTGTTTCGTCCCCGCCGGCAAATATGCCGATATTATCGCCAAGGTGAAGCCGAACTCGGCTTTGGTGGGCGATATCGTCCACATGGACGGCCGCGTGCTGGGCCGCCACGAGGGGATTGTCCATTACACGATCGGTCAGCGCAAGGGTCTGGGCGTTGCGACCGGCGAGCCGCTCTACGTGGTTTATCTCGATGCCCGCTCGCGCCGCGTCATCGTCGGGCCGAAGGAAGCGCTCGATACGCACCGGGTCTATCTGCGCGACGTCAACTGGATCGGCGACGGGACGCTGCAGGATGATGCGGGCAACGGCTTTGCGTGCTTTGCCAAGGTACGCTCGACGCGCCCGCCGTCACCTGCCACGCTGCATACGGATGAGCGCGGCGTCTATGTCGATCTGGCGATCGGCGAGCAGGGCGTGGCACCCGGTCAGGCCTGCGTTCTCTATTCCGCCGAAGGTGCCGATGCGCGCGTCCACGGCGGCGGCTTCGTCGAACGGTCCGAACGGGCGGCCGATGCCGAGGCATCGTTGCGGGCGCTTCTGGCGACCCCTGTAGCCGCTTGAAAGACCGGTTTTATTCGGCCTGGAGAATGAACGAGGGATCGGGAAAATAGCGGTTCAAATCTCGCCGTTTTTCTCCCATCCTGCGCTTGACACTTCAGTGACGCGGGTTCTATAAGCCGCACATCCAAACGGATCGAGACACTCGATCCACCCTGTGGCGGGGTAGCTCAGTTGGTGAGAGCGCAGGATTCATAACCCTGAGGTCGGCAGTTCAATTCTGCCCTCCGCTACCAAATTTCCCAGATTGTCCGATTGATATTCTGCTGCTTCAAGCTCGAGATATGCGAGCGTTCGCTCGGCTGAGTTCTTCAGCACGGTCTCGTGCTAAATCCTGCAGCTGGCCAGTTTTCACAGGTAGCGGCTGTTCTGCTCGATCACTTCGCGCGCGCGGCTAACGCCTTCGCCCGCTTCATCCTGGCGAGGCGTTTCTTTGCGAGGTTGCGGCGGTGCTTGCGAGCTCTGATCTTGAGCTTGGCCTCCCGGTTCTCCAGTCTTCGCTGCAGGCGGACCTGATCGCGGAAGTGCTTGTCGTACGCAAGCGCGCGCGCGCGAACTGCGAAGAACACGGCTGCAATCAGAAGGACCAGGAAACCCAGCAGTGTTACGAGAATGGTGACCATTATTGCGATGCGAACCTTTTTGCTCGCATGAGTAATAGCTCACTTTCCGATAGGGTCAATGTCGCGAAGTTGCAGGAGTGCGCAGGCGTCCGTCGAGAGCGCACTCCTGCGCATCCCGGATCAACCGGTACGTTCGATGCGCTTTCCGGCGCTGTCGAAAAGATGAAGGTGGTGGGGCGCTGTCGTCACGGGCAGTTTCTCGCCGATCGCGATGCGGGAGCGCCCGGGGACCCGGAAGACAAGAGGGCTTCCGTCCGACGTCGCACCATGGACGTAGCTTTCTGCTCCGACCAGTTCGACGGCGATGACCTCGACCTCGGCTCTGAAAGGCGAGGAAACCTCTCCCTCGGCAATCACGATGTCTTCCGGACGAATGCCGACGGTGGCGACAGTGGAGGGAAGGCCTTCGGCCACGCTCCAGCCGCCGGCCTTGCCGAGCGTCATCAGGTTCATCGAGGGCGATCCGATGAAGGTTGCAACGAAGGTCGTTGCGGGTTTCTCGTAGAGCTCGATCGGCGTGCCGACCTGCTCGATCCGGCCGGCATTGAGGACGACGAGGCGGTCGGCGAGCGTCATCGCTTCCATCTGGTCGTGGGTGACGTAGATCGACGTCGTGGCCAAGGACCGCTGCAGACGGCGGATCTCGACCCGCATCTGCACGCGCAGTTTCGCGTCGAGGTTCGACAGCGGCTCGTCGAACAGGAAGGCTGCGGGCTTGCGCACGATCGCGCGGCCCATCGCCACACGCTGCCGCTGGCCGCCGGAAAGCTGCCGTGGCTTGCGGGCGAGGAACGGCTCGATTTCGAGTGCGCGCGCGGCCTCGGTGATGCGCCGTTCGATCTCGTCCTTCGAGGTTCCGCGGTTCTTCAGACCGTAGGCAAGGTTCTGCTTGACCGTCATGTGCGGATAGAGCGCGTAGTTCTGGAACACCATCGCGATATCGCGCTCGGCCGGTTCCATGTCGTTGACGCGCTTGCCGTTGATGATGACGTCGCCACCGGTGATGCTTTCGAGCCCGGCGACCATGCGCAGCAGCGTGGACTTGCCGCAGCCGGATGGGCCGACCAGAACGATCATCTCGCCGTCTGCGATGTCCAGTGACACGCCCTTGATGGCGTCGATATTGCCGCCATAGACCTTGCGGACGTCTTTCAGTTCAATTGTTGCCATTACTTTTCGGTCTCCACCAAACCTTTGACGAACCAGCGCTGCATGAGCACCACGACGATGACGGGAGGGATGATTGCCAGGATCGCCGTGACCATGACGTAGTTCCAAGGAGTTGATGCATCAGTGAAATCGACCATGCGGCGCAGGCCGATGATGATCGTGTTCATCTCCGCGCGGTCGGTGACGAGCAGCGGCCAGAGATACTGGGTCCAGCCGTAGATAAACAGGATGACGAACAGTGCCGCGATATTGGTCGTCGACAGCGGCAGCAGGATATCGCGCATGAAGCGGAACGGTCCGGCATTGTCGATCCGCGCCGCCTCGACCATTTCGCCGGGAATGGTGAGGAAGAACTGGCGAAACAGGAAGGTCGCCGTCGCCGATGCCATCAGCGGCAGGGTGAGGCCGGCATAGGTGTTGAGCAGGCCGAGATCGACGATTACCTTGTAGGTCGGCAGGATGCGCACTTCGACCGGCAGCATCAGGGTGATGAAGATCATCCAGAAGAAACCCATGCGGAACGGGAAGCGGAAGAAGACGATGGCGAATGCCGACAGGAAGGAGATGATGATCTTGCCGACGGCAATTGCGACCGCCACCACGAAACTGTTGAACAGCAGTCTTTCCAGACTGACGCCGACGACGCGTTCGACGCCGCCGGAGATGGACTCGCTGTAGTTCTCGACCATATGGCCGCCAGGCAGCAGCGACAGCGGTGGTCGGATGATCGCGCTCGACGTCGCCGTCGAGGCAATGAATGTGTAGTAGATGGGGAAGGCGACGATGATGATCCCAAGGATCAGCATCAGATGCGCCATCAGGCGTGCGACAGGACGGTTCTCGATCATCTGATAATTTACCCGTAATGGACGCGTCGCTCGACGAAGCGGAACTGGAAGGCGGTCAGCGCGATGACGATGACCATCAGGATCACCGACTGGGCCGCAGACGAACCGAGGTTGAGGTTCACGAAGCCGTCGTTATAGACCTTGTAGACCAGCGTTTCGGTAGCCTTTGCCGGTCCGCCGCCGGTCACCGAATGGATGATGCCGAACGTGTCGAAGAAGGCGTAGACGGTGTTGACGACCAGAAGGAAGAAGGTGGTCGGTGCAAGCAGCGGGAAGACGATCGTCCAGAACCTTCGGCTGCCTCGCGCGCCATCGATCGCGGCGGCTTCGAGCAGGGATTTCGGGATTGCCTGCAGGCCGGCGACGAAGAAAAGGAAATTGTAGCTGATCTGTTTCCAGGCGGCTGCCACCACGACCAGAGACATTGCCTGGTCGCCGTTCAGCAGCGGGTCCCATGCAATGCCGTTGCGCCGCAGGATATAGGCAAACGTGCCCATGGCCGGGTTGAACATGAACAGCCACAGCATGCCGGCAACGGCCGGCGCCACTGCGTAAGGGATGATCATCATCGTGCGGTAGAAACCCTTACCACGCACGACGGTATCGGCAGCTGTCGCCAGCAGAAGTGCGACACCCATGGAAAGCAGCGCGGTTGCCACGCTGAAGACGACGGTGACGCGGAGCGCGTGAAGATAGCTCTCGTCGGCCAGGATGGCGGAAAAGTTGGCGAAGCCGACAAAGCTGCTCTGCAGCCCGAACGGATCTTCGCGCATGGCCGACTGGTAGAGCGCCTGGCTGGCCGGCCAGAAGAAGAACACGACGGTCAGGACAATCTGCGGCGCCACCAGAAAATAGGGCAGCACCTTGTTGGGAAATACGACGCTTTGCACGGGCAGGCTCCGTTGAAATGCTGCAGGCCGCCCGCGACAGTCGCCGGGGCGGCCCTTACGCTTACCGCTTACTTGCCGATGGCTTGCTGAATGGCGGCATTGCCCCGCTGGACAGCCTTGTCGAGGGCGGCCTTGGCATCCTGCTTGCCAGCAAGCATCGATTCGAACTCTTCGTTCATGATGTCGCGGACCTGCGGCAGGTTGACGAGGCGAACGCCCTTGGAGTTCTCGGTCGGAGCCTTGCCCATCATCTGCAGCAACGGCGTTTCGCGCGCCGGGTTCTTCTCGTAGAAGCCGGATTTCTTCGTATCCTCATAGGCTGCCATCGTGACCGGCATGTAGCCGGAAACCTGGTGCAGCCTAGACTGGATCTTGGTCTGGGACAGGAAGTTGAAGAAGGTCGCGACCCCCTTGTATTCGGCATCGCTCTTGCCGCCGAAGACCCAGAGGCTGGCGCCGCCGGGGATGGTGTTCTGCGGGCGTCCCGGACCTTCTGCATAGGGCAGCTGGCCGATGCCGTATTTCAGGCCGGACTTGACGATGTCTCCCAGACCGCCGGAGGATTCGGTCAGGATGGCGCATTCGCCTGATGTGAACAACTGCTTGGCTTCAGACGTGCGGCCGCCGTAACGGAACGTGCCGTCCTTGGCGAGATCAGCGATAGCCTGGAAATGCTTGACGAAGGGTTCGGCGTTGAAGGCAAGCTTGACGTCGGTGCCGCCAAGGCCGTTTTCATTGCTGCCGTAGGAGAGGTTGTTCCACGCCGCAAAGTTTTCCGTCTGGATCCAGGTCAGCCATGTCGAGGTAAAGCCGCAGGGAGCGGCACCGCTGGTCTTGATCTTCTTGGCAGCGTCAAACACCTCGCCCCAGGTCTTCGGCGGCGTGTCGGGGTTGAGCCCGGCCTTCTCGAAGATATCCTTGTTATAATAGAGGATTGGCGAGGACGAATTGTAGGGGAAGGACAGCATCGTGCCGTCAGGCTTCGAATAGTAGGCAACGATCCCCGGCAGGTACTGGCTCTTGTCGAATTTGAAGCCGCCCTTTTCCAGAACGTCCGCAACCGGCACGATGGCGCCCTGGGCGCCCATCATGACGCCGCTGCCGGCGTCAAACACCTGCATGATGGCCGGTGGCTGCTTGGCGCGGAAGGCGGCGATGCCGGCGTTCAGCGTTTCCGGGTAGGTGCCCTTGAAGACAGGCATGACCTTGAAGTCCGACTGGCTTTCGTTGAATTCCTTGGCGAGCTGGTCGACAACCTCGTTGTTGGCGCCGGTCATGGCGTGCCACCACGAGATTTCCGTCGCGGCCATGGCGGTTGATCCCATCAGAAACGATGCGGTCGCCAGAATTGCCGAGCCTGTAATGACTTTCATGAAAATTCCTCCCTTGGCATGAATACCGGTCGAGATCCTCCAATCCCGATCGACGCACCGTGTCGATGACGGCGCATTGGCGGCGACTATGTGTTGGCGAGAGCGCCCGCGTCAACAACTGTCGTTCGCGGCGGGCCGATGGTTGTGGATAGAGAAAGCAGATGAAGCGGTGTCACTTCAGCCTTCAAAGCGGCTGACCGGCCCGAAGCGTGATCCGGGTCAGTTCGGAGGGAACACCGATCCGCAGCGCGAAACCGGGCCAAATCCCCGTGCCGTTGTTGACGTAGAGGGTCATCCCGCCGATCTGATAGCGGCCCGAAACAAAGCCGTTGTTGGCGCGTGCGACCACGCGATCAAGACCGAAAACCATACCGCCATGGGTATGTCCCGACAGCTGGAGGGCGATCCCCGATGCGGCGGCTTTCTGTGCCAACCTGGGCTGATGGTCGAGAAGAATGATCGGCGCGTCGGCGGGAGCGCCCGCAATAGCCGTATCGAGGTCCGGGGCCGGCGCTCCGTGGCCGCGTGCCGAAAGGTCCGTGACACCGACCAGCACGAGCCTGCCGCTCCCTCGCGTCAGCACCACGTGGGCATTCTGAAGCATCGTCATGTTCAAGGTTGCGAGGTGGCGCATCCAGTCCCGGTAATCGAAGAAGTATTCGTGGTTGCCAGGGATGGCATAGACCCCATCGCGCGCCCGCAGGCTTGCCAGCGATGCGACGTCGCCGCGGCGGTCTGCGACGCTTCCGTCGATAAAGTCTCCCGTGATGACGATGAGGTCCGCATCGAGCGCGTTGGTTTTCGATACGACCGCCTCGGCCCATTTCGCTGGGAACAGCCGGCTGATGTGGAGATCGGTCAGCTGGACGAGGCGATAGCCCTCGAATTCCGGCGGCAGGTTTGCGATTGCAATCTCGATGTCGTTGAGTGGCGGTACACGGATTGCCTGGCTGACACCATAGGCGGAAAGGCAGAGCGCGACGCCACCCATGGCATAACGGAGCCCGGCGGGTGCGGCGGGGAAGTGTCCGTTGAAGGGCATGATCAGGAGCGAGGCGACATCGAGTGCGATCTGGAAGACGGCCACGAAAACGATCGCGCCAAACAGGAGGTTGAACGCAATGATCAGCGGTCGCGGAAACTCCGGCGAAAAGACCGAGCCGGAGGAGAGCCGGCTGAAGAAATGGTATTGCGAGGCGATCAGCAGAAGCACCGCCACTGCCACCTTCGCCGACCAGTGCCAGGGCAGCGGCTGAATGAAGCGGAGGACGACAATCAGCCAGGGCAGTCCAAAGATGAGATGAAACATTGGGTACTTTCAGTTGCGCATGTCGACTGCGGCGCCGGTTCCGCAATCCTACCTATCCCTCGTCGATAGGGTGTGAAAGAGCCGAGCGGGCCGTGTCTGCTCGAAGTAGCGCAGATCAGTCCCGTATCTTTCCGTTTGACGGCTTGAGGCAAGTGCCATGTTCGTGGCTGCGGCTGTTTGATCCTCCCCTTGAGTCGCGGCTGGAGTTCGTTAACATGCCTGTTGGAGGAGGGGCTTCGCTTCTCGATGGAAACCGCGGAAACTGACGGTCAGACTGTGCGAAGTCATGCGCAGGCTGACTGTTTGTTCGCGCGATCGGTCGAGAAAGCGGACGTGTGATGCCGTCGTTTACGGCTGTGGCGCATCCCTCAAAGCTGGCTATCTGTTTTCCCAAAAAAAGGACGCGACCTTGGACATCAAACAGATCATCGGCGGCCAGTTGGCCGACGCCATTTCGGGCAAGACGTTCGAACGGATCAATCCCTTTACGGGCGATGTCGCGAGCCGATCGCCGGCGTCCGGCATCGAGGATGCCAAGGCAGCCGTCGCCGCAGCGCAGACCGCCTTTCCGGCATGGTCGACGACCGGTCCCGGTGCGCGTCGCGCGCTTCTCAACAAGGCGGCCGATGTTCTTGCGTCCAAGGGTGGCGAGCTCACCGAGCTGATGACCGCCGAGACCGGCGCGACCGGCGGATGGGCCGGCTTCAACGCGCATCTTGCGGCAAACATGCTGCGGGAAGCCGCGGCCATGACGACCCAGATCCAGGGCGAGATCATCCCGTCGGACAAGCCCGGAAACCTGTCGATGGCGATGCGCCAACCGGTCGGCGTCTGCCTTGGCATCGCGCCGTGGAATGCACCGATCATTCTCGGCGTGCGGGCCATCGCCATGGCGCTTGCCTGCGGTAACACGGTCATCCTCAAGGCCTCCGAAGCATGCCCCGGACTGCATGTCGCGATCGGCAAGGTGTTTATCGAGGCCGGTTTCCCGGATGGAGTCGTCAACGTCATCACCAATGCACCCGAGGATGCCGCCGTCGTTGTCGAGGCGCTGGTTTCGGCACCCGAAGTCCGCCGCGTCAACTTTACCGGTTCCACCAAGGTCGGCCGCATCATCGGCGAACTCTGCGGCCGCCATCTGAAGCCGGCGCTTCTCGAACTGGGCGGCAAGGCACCGATGCTCGTGCTTGAGGACGCCGATATCGATGCGGCCGTCAACGGCGCGATCTTCGGCTCGTTCATCAACATGGGCCAGGTCTGCATGGCGACCGAAAAGCTGATCGTCCACGACAAGATCGCCGATGAATTCGTGGCTAAACTGTCCGAGCGCGCAGCCAAGCTTCCGGCGGGCGATCCCCGCGGTCACGTCGTGCTCGGTTCGCTGGTGACAATCGGTGCCGCGGAGAAGATGGAAGAGATCATTGCCGACGCGATCGCCAAGGGGGCCAGTCTCACCGCGGGCGGCAAGCGCACCGGCAGCGTCGTGGAGGCTACGGTGCTCGATCACGTCAAGCCCGGCATGCGCATCTATGACGAGGAGTGCTTCGGTCCGGTCAAGCCGATCATCCGGGTCAAGGACGAGGAGGAGGCGATCCGGATCGCCAACGATACTGAATACGGTCTCTCGGGTTCGGTCTACAGCCGCGATATCCAGCGCGCGCTCGCCGTCGCCGGCCGGGTCCAATCGGGGATCTGCCACATCAACGGCCCCTCTGTCGCGGATGAGGCGCAGATGCCGTTCGGCGGTGTCAAGGGCTCCGGCTATGGCCGCTTCGGCGGCAGGGCGGCGATCAACGAATTCACCGATCTGCGCTGGATCACCATCGAGGATCCGCACCAGCACTATCCGTTCTAGCGCGAACGCGGCTGAAGAGGGAGGCTGGCCAATGCGGACGGTGCGCGGGGTTACCTCGTGACGTCGATCACGATCCGGCCGCGCACCTTGCCGGCGATGATCTCTTCTGCCAGTTGCGGCAGGTTGGACATCGGTTCCGTTCTGGTCATGGCGGCAAGCTTTCGGCTGTCGAGATCGCGGGCAAGGCGCGACCAGGCGGTGAGGCGCTGTTGGCGCGAGGCCATGACCGAATCGACCCCGATCAACGTGACGGCGCGCAGGATATGGGGAAGGACCGTCGCTGGCAGGTCGGGTCCGCCGGCAAGGCCGCAGGCTGCGATTGCGCAGCCCCGCATGGTCTGCGACAGGGCGTTGGCAAGCGTCGTCGAGCCGACGCTGTCGATGCCGCCGGTCCAGCGCTCCGTCTGCAGCGGGCCGCCCTTTTCGGCAAGCGTCGCGCGATCGATGAAGCTGGTGGCACCGAGCGAGGCCAGATAGTCGTGGGTTTCCGGACGCCCGGTCGAGGCTGTGACGACGTAGCCGCGCGCCGCCAGAAGCGCGATCGCCACCGAGCCGACGCCACCGGCGGCGCCGGTCACCAGGACTTCGCCCGCGCCGGGTTTGATCGAGCCCCATTTTTCAAGCGCGTCGACGCAGAGCGCCGCGGTATAGCCGGCCGTGCCGATTGCCATCGCCTGTTCCATCGTGAAGGCGTCGGGCAGCGGGATCAGCCATTCCGGTTTGACCCGCTGGTAGCGGGCATAGGCGCCCCATTCCGTTTCTGACAGGCCCCAGCCGTTCACGACCACCTTGTCGCCCGGCTTCCAATCTGGCGAGCGTGATTCGACCACGGTTCCGGCAAGATCGATGCCGCCGACCATCGGCATCCGGCGAGCGATCCGGCCCTTGCCGGTGATGGCCAGACCGTCCTTGTAGTTGACCGTCGAATAGGCAATCTCGACCAGAACGTCATTGTCAGGCAGATCGGCGAGGGAGATTTCCCGGAAGGCGCCTTTCGGCTTGCCGTCGACGGTATCGATCACCATGGCGGTAAATGTCTCGGTCATGTCCATGCCTCCCGGGCTCTTCAGGTCTTGACGAGTTGATCCTTGTCTATCCAGATCTCAATGCACTCAGGCGCGTCGGCATCGAGGACCCCACAGGTTAGGCCTGCCTGCGGGGTGCTCCGATCACGCGACGAGCGGCGTGGTCTTGCGCTCGCGAGGCCGGCCGATCCGCTTCGGCGCCTTGATCTCGACCGCCTGGGCTGTGGTCAGCGCGCCACGAACCGCATCGGAAATGGTGGTGACCACAAAGTCTGCATCGATATCCTCGGTCGCAAGCGGGCTTTCCCGCTGACCGTCAACGCCGGTGATCATGATCCCCACCCGAACCGACGGCTTCTGTCGCTTAAACCGGCGGACGGCCTGGCGGGCGTGGGCTTTGGAGCCGCCATTGAGGAAAGCGATGAGAACCGTGTCGACATCGGTCAGGTTCATCAGGCTTACCGTCTTGCCGCTCACGGCCGTGTGGTCGGCCTGAGACACGGTGGCGCCCTGAATGGCGAGAACCTGCGACAACATGGCGGCCGCGGCATCGTCGATCGCGCCTCTGCCGCCGAGGCAGAGAACGGATTTCCCTTCGCCGCTGGGCAGGTCGATTTCACCGGTGATCTGCTCTGTGACAGCGGCTTCCCCTTCGACCGGATCGTCTTCCGCTTCTTCCTCGATCGCGATCTCCGCCAGATTGCCAATCAGCGTCTGGGTGGTGGAGGCAAACAGGGCGATCTGGGCCTCGCTCATCACGCCGCGCTGCCGGTCCAGTTCACCCAGCCTGAGTGCAGGCAGTCCGACTTTTTCATAATAGTCGACGAGATACTCCTCCTCGAGAAAATCCTCCGCGTTGTCGGTCGCCTCGTTGGGATCGCCGGCAAGCAGCCTCTGGTAGAGTTTTTCCTGCGGCTGCAGAACCGGCTCGTTGCCGAGCAGCACGTCGAGAAAGCTGAACTGCGGGACGTAGCGACCGAGAACGACGAGACAGACGGTAAGGGGGGTCGACAGCATCAGTCCGACAGGCCCCCAGAGCCACGACCAGAAGATGGCCGAGACGATGATGGCGAGCGGCGAAAGGCCCGTATGGCTTCCATAGAGCCACGGTTCGACGACGTTGTTGCTGACGAGTTCGGTGACGATAAACAGTGCGGCGACCCAGGCAACCAGCGACCATCCGGGGGCAATCGCCAGTGCCAGAAACAGCGGCAGGATCATGCCGATGACCGGACCGATGTAGGGGACAAAGCGCAGGACGAGCGTCAACAGTCCCCACAGGATGGCGTTCGGAATGCCGAGCAGCCAGAGGCCGATCGAGATCGGCAAGGCATACAGCGCGTTGACGACCAACTGCATCAGCAGATATTTGCCGACGCGTTTTCCCGCGTCCTGAAGAGCCGCCGTTGTCCTGTGGAGATCGCCGAGGCCGACAAGGCGTATGAACCGGTCGCGCAGTTCCTCCCGCTCAAGCAGCATGAAAATCACGAGGACGATAACCAGACCCGCGGTTGCAAAGGGACTGATGAGTGGCAGAATGAAATTGCCGAGCGTTTCGATCGGGTTGGCGCGGGTTACGATCTCGACAGGCATCGGATCGCGACGCTTGATCTGTGGCGGCGCGTCTTCCTTGCTCTCTTCCGCGTTGTCCTGCAGTTCCGAGCCGATGCGCTCGACGACCTTGCTGAGATGTTCGAACACGCCGTTGCCGGAGCCCGCCTGGCTGAGAGAGTGCACCTTAGCGACGATGTTGCGCTGATAGGTCGGAATATTGTCCGCCAGATTGGCGACCTGTCCGGCAACGATGAAACCGAAGGCTGCAATGACAAAAAACGCGGTGGCGACGGCGAGGAGGACGGCGGCGATTCGCGGGACGTAGCGCTTGCGCAGGAAACTGACGATGGGTGCGAGCGTGAAGGTGAGAAGGAGTGCGAGCGCAAGCGGCACAAACACTTCCTGGCCGACATAGAGGATTACCGCCACGCCGATAAGAATAAGGATCGTTCGGCCCGAAAGGGTCGGCGCGCTCAGCCCGACAGGCTTGTTCGCGATCCCCGCCGCTGCGATAGCCCCTTTACTCATGTCGCTCATAGCCGTCCCCGATTGAATGCGCTGCTGCCAGAACCCAGGCATGTCAGTGTAAATGCGCTTGGAACAAAACTTATCGAGCGGTGACGCGAAAATAATTCGCGAGAGCCGTTTGCGTGTAACGCTGACGGGGAAGTTGGAAGCATTCAAGCCAAGCAAAACCGCAAGTCGTTGCGGCACGGTTTGTCCCAGAAACGATTAGCTGGACGCAAATCGCGAGAGCGAGACCTCGGCCGACCATTCGAGGTCGCTGGGGTTGTAGTGGACGTCCCGTTCGGAAAACGACAGCGGATTGAGGCCGTAGCACTCGGTCCAGCTGCCGCCCGGTTCGATGATCTTGTCGCTTCGAAGCGTTGCCCTGTAGATCAGCGAGCTGTGACCCGCCTGGCGTGCACTCAGCGTGAAGGATGTCGCGAGCAGCTGTCTGTCCGCGTTGTTGGTGAAGGTGACGGAGACGGGCGCGCCGGGTGCCTTGCATGTCTCGCCTCCGGAGCTTGCGACCACGGCGACGGATTGGTTGGTCGGCACTTTCGAGTTGATCTGTCCCGACATCAGCCAGAGGCCGACATAAAGCACAGCCAGAACGGCCACCGCCACTATCCCCGCCCGTCGCGAGTACAGGTAGAGAACCACGACGGCTGCTGCGCCTATTACCCAAATCATCGCGCACCTGTCTTTTCCGGAGTGATATCAACTCCGTATATGTAAGGATTTGGAGATTAAACCGCAACGGGAACTCCGCAAAGGCCAAGCCCTAAGCGGCCGACGGCAAGGTACCGACACGCGAGCGTGCGGGCAAATTCCTATGCGGTTTATATTTCTTAGGCTTCTGGGCCATCTCGAATCCCTATGGGGTTCCGCCGCATATTGAGGACGAGACGGATCGTGATCGTCTCCAGCCGGAGAGAGAATGACGCGTTATCAGAACGACGCCCTTCCTGGCTGACACCACGAACAACCAGGATTCCAGAACAATGATGGACCTTATTCTCGTCGCGGCGACTGTTGGCTTCTTCGGTCTCTGCTCGGTCTATACCCGCGCCTGCGACAGGCTTTGAGAGGGATGCCATGACCCTCGATTATATCCTCGGCGGCGGTGTGACCGTCTTCCTCGCCCTCTACCTCACCTATGCTCTCATTCGCCCCGAACGCTTCTGACCAAAGCTTCAGCTTGCCCGAAAGTCTCTTCCCATGACCTTCAACGGATGGCTACAGATCCTCGTCTATTGCGGGATCCTCCTTCTGCTCGTCAAACCGCTCGGGGCCTATATGACCCTTGTGTTTTCCGGCGGGCGCACCTTTCTCTCCCCCGTGTTCGGTCCGATCGAACGCGGGCTTTACGCGCTGGCCGGCACCAGCGAGCGTGAAGAGCAGCATTGGACCGCCTATGCGTTTTCCGTGCTGATGTTCAATCTTGCCGGTTTCCTGCTGCTCTACGGTATCCTGCGCCTCCAGGACGTTCTGCCGATGAACCCGGCAGGTCTCGCATCGCCCGGACCGGAATTGTCGTTCAACACCGCCGTCAGCTTTGTCGCCAATACCAACTGGCAGAGTTATGGCGGCGAAAGCACCATGTCCTATTTCAGCCAGATGACTGGGCTCGCGGTGCAGAACTTTGCCTCGGCTGCGACAGGCATGGCGATCGCCATCGGTCTCATTCGCGCGTTTTCGCGGGCATCGGGCAAGGCGATCGGCAATTTCTGGGTCGATACGACCCGCGCCACGCTCTACATCCTCCTGCCGCTCTGCGTCGTGCTGACGCTTATCTATGTCTCGCTCGGCGTTCCCCAGACGTTTTCGGCCTATGTCAATGCCACGACGCTTGAAGGCGTCCAGCAGACGATTGCGGTCGGCCCTGTCGCGTCGCAGCTTGCCATCAAGATGCTCGGCACCAATGGCGGCGGTTTCTTCAACGCCAACTCGGCGCATCCTTTCGAAAACCCCGACAACATCTCCAACATGATCCAGATGCTGTCGATCTTTGCGATCGGTGCCGCCTTTACCAACGTGTTCGGCCGGATGGTCGGCAATCAGCGCCAGGGCTGGGCGATCCTCGCCTCGATGGGCATCCTGTTTCTGGCAGGCGTCACCGTTGTCTACTGGGCAGAAGCGTCCGGAAACCCGATCATGCATACGCTCGGCTTTTCGGGCGGCAACATGGAGGGCAAGGAAGTCCGCTTCGGCGTTGTCATGTCGTCGCTGTTTGCGGTCATCACCACGGCGGCCTCCTGCGGCGCGGTCAATGCCATGCACGGCTCGTTCACGGCACTCGGCGGCCTTATCCCGCTCATCAACATGCAGCTCGGCGAAGTCATCGTCGGCGGTGTCGGCGCGGGCTTCTACGGCATCGTGCTGTTCATCATCGTCGCCGTGTTCGTGGCAGGCCTGATGGTTGGTCGTACGCCGGAATATCTGGGCAAGAAGATCGAGGGCAAGGACATGAAGATGGCGCTTCTGGCCATTCTCTGCCTGCCGCTCGCCATGCTGATCTTTACGGCTGTCGCCAGCGTGTTGCCGTCGGCGGTCGCCTCGATCGGGACTGCCGGTCCGCACGGCTTCTCCGAGATCCTCTATGCCTATACCTCGGCTGCCGCCAATAACGGCTCCGCCTTCGGGGGACTGTCCGCCAACACGCCCTGGTTCAACATCACGCTCGGCATCGGCATGCTGATGGGCCGCTTCCTGGTCATCATTCCGGCGCTGGCAATTGCCGGTTCGCTGGTCGCCAAGAAGACGGTTCCGGCGTCTGCCGGCACGTTCCCGACCGACGGCCCCCTGTTTGTCGGTCTGCTGGTCGGCACGATCATGATCGTCGGTGGCCTTACCTTCCTGCCGTCACTGGCGCTCGGTCCCGTCGTCGAGCACCTGATGATGATCGCCGGCCAGACGTTCTGAGGTCGCACCATGCGTAACCGTCAGACGCACCCCGCACAGTCACCTCCCGTCACGCCAAAGCGTGGCGGGATGGTCCCCCGCTGGTGGTGCGGATCGAACGCCATTCTCGTGATGATGACGGCAGTGCTCGCCATCGTCGCAACACTAGAAATCCTTCGTGGCTGACCTTTCCCCGGTCGCCTCCCTTTCCAAGGCTGGAGCCTCATATGAGCCAGGCAAAATCCGATAGCGCACCAAGATCCGCAAGTATCCTGGACAAGCGCATCCTCGTTCCGGCAATCGGCGGTGCTTTTACCAAGCTGAACCCGAAAACCCTCGTCAAAAACCCGGTCATGTTCGTCGTGGCCACGGTGTCTGTGCTGACCACCGTTCTGTTCCTGCGCGATCTTGCCGCCGGCAGCGACGACCTGGGCTTCTCCCTGCAGCTCAACATCTGGCTCTGGTTCACCGTCCTGTTCGCCAATTTCGCGGAAGCCGTTGCCGAAGGACGAGGCAAGGCGCAGGCGGAATCGCTGCGCAAGGCCCGCACCGAGGTCCAGGCGAAACTTCTCACCGGCAAAGAGCGGACCGACTACCAGATGGTTGCCGGCACCACCCTCAAGCTGAACGACATCGTTCTGGTTGAAGCCGGCGACATCATTCCCTCCGATGGGGAGGTGATCGAAGGCGTCGCCTCCGTCAATGAAGCTGCGATCACGGGCGAATCCGCGCCGGTCATCCGCGAATCCGGTGGTGACCGCTCGGCCGTCACAGGCGGCACGCAGGTCCTCTCCGACTGGATCCGCGTGCGCATCACGGCCGCTGCCGGCTCGACCTTTATCGACCGGATGATTTCGCTCGTCGAAGGTGCCGAACGTCAGAAGACCCCGAACGAGATCGCGCTCAACATCCTTCTCGCCGGCATGACGCTGATCTTCGTTCTGGCAACCGCGACCATTCCGGCGTTCGCCTCCTATGCCGGCGGCTCCATTCCGGTCATCGTGCTGGTCGCGCTGTTCGTGACACTGATCCCGACGACGATCGGCGCGCTGTTGTCGGCGATCGGCATTGCCGGCATGGACCGCCTGGTGCGCTTCAACGTGCTCGCCATGTCCGGCCGCGCGGTTGAGGCTGCCGGCGATGTGGATACGCTTCTGCTCGACAAGACCGGCACGATCACGCTCGGCAACCGCCAGGCGACGTCCTTCCGTCCGGTCAAGGGCGTATCGGAACAGGATCTTGCCGATGCAGCCCAACTGGCCTCGCTTGCCGACGAAACGCCTGAGGGACGTTCCGTCGTCGTGCTTGCCAAGGAAAAATACGCCATCCGCAGCCGCGACATGGCGAGCCTCAAGGCAACCTTCGTTCCGTTCACGGCACAGACCCGCATGAGCGGTGTCGATCTGGACGGAGAGCAGATCCGCAAGGGTGCCGTCGATTCCATCCTTTCCTATATCCGCCAGAATGCCGTGGCCGGTGGGCCCGTCACGCAGGACGCCGTCCTGGTGGAATGCCAGGCGATCGCCGACGAGATCGCCAAGGCCGGCGGCACGCCGCTGGCCGTTGCCCGCGGCGGAAGGTTGCTGGGCGTCATCCAGCTCAAGGATATCGTCAAGGGCGGCATTCGCGAGCGGTTTGCCGAATTGCGCCGCATGGGCATCCGCACCGTGATGATCACCGGCGACAATCCGATGACTGCGGCAGCGATTGCGGCCGAGGCAGGGGTCGACGACTTCCTCGCCCAGGCAACGCCGGAAAACAAACTGTCGCTGATCCGCGAGGAGCAGGCCAAGGGCAAGCTGGTCGCCATGTGCGGCGACGGCACCAACGATGCGCCGGCGCTCGCCCAGGCCGATGTCGGCGTGGCGATGAATACCGGCACGGTAGCGGCCCGCGAAGCCGGCAACATGGTCGATCTCGACAGCGATCCGACCAAGCTCATCGAAATCGTCGAGATCGGCAAACAGTTGCTGATGACCCGCGGCGCGCTCACGACGTTCTCGATCGCCAACGACATCGCCAAGTATTTTGCGATCATTCCGGCCATGTTCCTGGCCTTCTATCCGCAGCTCGGCGTTCTCAACGTGATGGGACTGGCGACACCGCAAAGCGCCATCCTGTCGGCGATCATCTTCAACGCGCTGATCATCGTTGCCCTGATCCCGCTGTCGCTGCGCGGCGTCAAATACCGCGCCGTCGGTGCCGGCGCTCTGCTGTCGCGCAACCTGCTGATCTACGGCCTCGGCGGTATCATCCTTCCCTTCTTTGCCATCAAGGCGATCGACATGGTCATCACGACCATCGGTCTTGCCTAAGGAGCTTTCGTCATGTTGAAACAGATCCGTCCGGCAATCGTCATGATCGTTGCCGTCACCGTCATCACCGGCCTCATCTATCCGTTTGCCATGACCGGCATCGCCCAGGCGATCTTCCCCGTCCAGGCGAATGGCAGCCTGATCGAACAGGATGGCAAGGTCGTCGGCTCCGCGCTGATCGGCCAGGCCTTCACCGGCGAGCAGTATTTCCATGGTCGCCCGTCGGCTGCAGGCGATGGCTATAACGCGGCCTCGTCGTCTGGTTCCAACCTCGGCCCGACCAGTCAGAAGCTGATCGATCGCGTGAAGGCCGACACGGAAGCTGCGAAAGCGACCAACCCGGGCGCGGATGTGCCGATCGACCTCGTCACCGCATCGGGCAGTGGTCTTGATCCGCATATCTCGCCGGAAGCGGCGCTGTTTCAGGTGCAGCGTGTCGCAAGGGCGCGCAGCATGGATGAAGCCGCGGTTCGCGCCCTGGTCGAGCGTCATATCGAACAGCGGGAACTGGGCTTTCTGGGTGAGCCAGTGGTGAATGTGTTGGCGCTCAATATGGCGCTCGACGCCGAGAAGTCGTAGTTGAACGAGCGGCGGTCAGTTTGGCCGCCGCTCGTTTGCGGAACGAAAGACCTCCATGCCGGACGCAAAACACGAAGGCGCTAGCAGACCATCACCGGACGCTCTTCTCGAGTACGCCCGGCAGGAGGGGCGTGGCCGGCTAAAGATCTTTCTCGGGGCCGCACCCGGCGTCGGCAAGACCTATGAAATGTTGATGTCCGGCCGCAGCCGAAAGGCCGACGGCATCGATGTGGCGATCGGCGTGGTCGAAACCCACGGGCGGAAAGAAACCGAAGCGCTGGTCGAGGGCTTCGAAATGATTCCCCGCCGCGTGTTGGACTATCGCGGCCAGCAGCTCGACGAGATGGATCTCGATGCGATCCTTGCCAGGAAGCCGCGGCTGGTGCTGGTCGATGAACTCGCCCACACCAACGCATCCGGCAGCCGCCATCCCAAGCGCTACCTCGACGTCCTCGAAATTCTCGCCAGTGGCATCGACGTATTTTCGACGCTGAATATCCAGCATGTCGAGAGCCTGAACGACATCGTCGCGCAGATCACGCGTATCCGTGTTCGGGAAACAGTGCCGGACTCGGTGATCGACCGCGCCGACGATATCGAGATCATCGATATTACGCCGCAGGATCTGATCAAGCGGCTGCATGACGGCAAGGTCTATCTGCCGACGACCGCGCGGCGTGCGGTCGAGAACTATTTTTCTCCCGGCAACCTGACTGCTCTGCGCGAGCTGGCGCTGCGTCGCACCGCGCAACGGGTGGACGATCAGCTTCTCAATCACATGCAGGCGCATGCCATTGCGGGTCCCTGGGCCGCGGGCGAACGCATTCTCGTTTGCCTCGATCATGGCCGAAACGGCGCGGCACTGGTGCGCTACGCCAGACGCCAGGCCGACAGGCTGCGGGCACCCTTGACGGCGCTGCATCTGGAGACGCCCGGATCTGCCAATCTGGGCGAGGCCGACAAGGACCGTCTTTCGGCGGCGATGCGGCTTGCTGAACAGCTCGGTGCCGAAACCGTGACGCTGCCTGCCTCAAGGGTGTCGCGCGAAATCATCGCTTACGCCAATGCTCACAACTTCAATCACCTGATCATCGGCAAGTCGACCAAGCCGCGCTGGCGGGAGCTGTGGGATGGGTCGATCACGCACGATCTGATCCGCTATTCCGGGGCAATCAGCGTTCATGTCATGTCCGGCGGCAGCGAGGAGGCTGTCTCGACGGGCGTCCGTTCGGCGCAGCCGGCAAGGAAGATCAACCCGAAACACTATATCCGCGCCACCCTCTTCATGACGGCAGCGGTTGTGGTCGGCTCGCTGCTCGACCAGGCGCTCGACGTGCAGAACCTGGCACTCGTCTTCCTGATGGGCGTGCTCGCTTCGGCAATCCGGGGAGGGCTGGGGCCGGGTCTCTATGCGTCCTTCATCGGCGCTCTCGCCTTCAATTTCTTCTTTCTCGAGCCGCGCTTCACGTTCACGATCCGAGATCCGGAAAGCGTCGTAGCGCTTCTCTCGTTTCTCGGAACCGCAGTTGTCGCAAGCAATCTGGCCGCGTCGGTTCAACGGCAGGCAATCGCCGCCCGGCAGAGAGCCCGCACGACCGAGGATCTCTACCTGTTCTCGAAGAAGCTTGCCGGCACGGGAACGCTTGACGACGTGCTCTGGGCCACCGCGTTCCAGATCGCCTCCATGCTGAAGGTTCGGGTCGTCATTCTGTTGCCCGAGAACGACACCCTTGCCGTCCGGGCCGGCTATCCGCCTGATGACACGCTTGTCGATGCCGACATCGCGGCGGCGAAGTGGACATGGGAACACAATCGTCCGGCCGGCCGCGCGGCCGATACGTTACCCGGCGCCAAGCGGTTGTACCTGCCGTTGCGCACCGGACGCGGGGCGATCGGCGTTGTCGGGCTCGACAACGACCGGCAGGGACCGTTGCTCACCCCGGACCAGCAGCGTCTGTTCGATGCGCTGGCCGATCAGGCCGCACTCGCGATCGAGCGTATTCAACTCGTCGCTGATGTCGACAAGGCAAAGCTTGCCGCCGAAACGGACAAACTGCGCACCGCACTGCTGACCTCGCTTTCGCATGACCTGAAGACGCCGCTTTCGGCCGTGCTCGGGTCGGCGAGCACGCTCAAGGATTTCGGGGCGAACCTGACCGATCATTCGCGAGATGAACTTCTGACCACCGTGATCGAGGAGTCCGAGCGCCTTAACCGGTTCATCGTGAACCTGCTCGACATGACGCGCATCGGCTCCGGCGCCATGGAGCCAAACTTTGCGCTTCATTATGTCGGCGATATCGTCGGGACGGCCTTGAAGCGGGCACAGAAAATCACCGCGGATCACAAGCTGAAGGTGGCTATTCCATCCGAAATGCCGATGATCAGAAGCGATCCGGTGCTTCTGGAGCAGGCACTCTTCAATCTCATCGACAACGCGGCCAAATATGCGCCAGAGGGTACAACGATCGAGGTTCTGGGCTGGTCAGATGCGAAATACGTCACCCTTGCCGTTCTGGACGAGGGGCCGGGGATCCCCGATGCCGACCTGGAACGGGTGTTCGACACTTTCTACCGGGTGCGCAAGATCGATCATGTCAAGGCCGGCACGGGCCTTGGACTGTCCATCAGCCGCGGTTTCATCGAAGCGATGGGTGGGCGTCTGACGGCGGGAAACAGACCAGCGGGTGAGGGAGCGATCTTTACGATCCGTATGCCAATTCCGGCCCAGCTGCAGATTGACGGAGACATGCGATGAACCAGGCCGCCACGAGAATTCTGGTCGTCGATGACGAGCCGCCGATCCGCAAGCTGTTGCGGGTCGGGCTTTCGACGCAGGATTTCGTCATCATCGAAGCACCGAACGCGAAGACCGCAATGGAACTCGTGGCTGCCGATCAGCCCGACCTCGTTCTGCTGGATCTCGGCCTGCCCGATATGGCCGGGCACGATCTTCTGGCGAAATGGCGCGCCGAGGGGCTGACGCTGCCGATCGTGATCCTGTCGAGCCGGACGGATGAGGAAGGGATCGTCAAGGCGCTGGAAATGGGGGCAGACGATTACCTCACCAAGCCGTT
Organism: Neorhizobium sp. DAR64872/K0K18; assembly: GCF_050500175.1. Taxonomy (NCBI): domain Bacteria; kingdom Pseudomonadati; phylum Pseudomonadota; class Alphaproteobacteria; order Hyphomicrobiales; family Rhizobiaceae; genus Neorhizobium; species Neorhizobium sp. DAR64872/K0K18. The sequence goes on along the minus strand of NZ_CP191446.1, from coordinate 2,567,636 downwards.
CAACATGAACGAACTGATTGCGCGGATCCGGGTTGCGTTGCGTCACCGGTTGCAGACCCAGGGCGAAAAACCGATCTTCCAGACGGGTGATCTCAGTGTCGATCTCGTGCGGCGCGTGGTCAGGGTGAAGGGCGAGGAGGTAAAATTTTCGCGCAAGGAATACGACATCCTGCGGATCCTCGTGCAGCATGCGGGGCGCGTGCTGACCCACCGGTACCTGATCGATCAGGTCTGGGGGGAGGTCACCGACATCCAGTACCTGCGCATCTACGTGCGCCAGATCCGCCAGAAGATCGAGGAAATGCCCGACCAGCCGAGGTATATCTTGACCGAAACGGGCGTCGGTTACCGGCTGACCGAAAGCTGAAATCCGGCGGCGGGGTGATCTGGCCGGTTGATCGGTGTATGTCTGCAGCCTGATTCCCGACTGTGATGCGCATCCATGGAAACCTCCCTCTATCGACCGGTCAAATCCTTCCTCGAGACTGCAGGCTATGTGGTAAAGGGCGAAGTCGGCGGCTGTGATCTCGTCGGCCTGAGCGAGGGCGATCCCACGGTCGTCGTCATTTGCGAGCTCAAGCTGAGCTTCAATCTCGAGCTTATTCTCCAGGCGGTGGACAGGGCGGCAATCGCGGACGAGGTCTGGATCGCGGCAAAACTTTCGCTCAAGGGCAAGGGCCGCGAAACCGACAAGCGCTACCGCGACCTCTGCCGCCGGCTTGGCATCGGTATTCTCGGCGTTTCGGCCGCAGGAGATGTGAGCGTCATCGTCGGCTCCGTGTCGCCGATGCCGCGGACCAATCCGAAACGACGTTCCAGGCTGATGCGCGAACACCAGAAGAGACGCGGCGATCCCGTGCTGGGCGGCAGTACGCGGGTTCCCGTCATGACCGCCTATCGCCAGCAGGCGCTTAGCTGCGCCGCCATGGTCTCCAACGGTCCGTCCCGCGTGCGCGATATCAGGGCGGTTGCCCCGGATGCCGGCAAGATCCTGCTTTCCAACGTCTATGGATGGTTCGAGCGGCTCGACAGAGGCGTCTACGGCCTCACCGACGCTGGCCGTGAAGCACTGGAGAGATGGCCCCAGCCGGATCCCCGGTCTTCTGACGTTTGATTACCGGCAGGGGCTCCCACGACCACGCCAATGTTCCATGGCTGCATCAGTTTTATGAGGAAATGCGAGAATTATTTGCGACACTTAATCGCGAATTAACTTGTGTTCGGATTCACGAAGTCTCAATGCGTTTGTAGTTCAGTGTGGCGAGCTGAAAGCCGCCAGGCGCGTCCGCGTGGTCGTTTCGAACCGTATTGGAATTACCGCATGCTTGCTTTGATCGACCGCTACATCAAGCAGGCCTGTGCGTCGGACCGGTTCGAGACGCGACGCAAAGTCCTCGCATTCGCATTGCTCATGACCGTTTGCGTCACCGTTGTTGCCGACATTCTCAACGTTGCGGCCCACTACACGCTTCATGCCTTGGGATGGCTGCCGTATGACGTCGTGCCCGCCGCAACGGTTGGGGTTATCATCTCGACTGTCGTTGCATCGGCGCTGACATTTTCGATCGTCTATATCGTTGGTCTAGCAATTCATCACCTCACGATCTCCCGGGCGGCTTTCGAGCATTTGAGCCGGACGGACATGTTGTCGGGGCTGATGAATCGGCGAGCGTTCCTGGATGAGGTGACGCGCGCTCCCGCCGCATCTTCTCTCATCCTGTTCGATATCGATAAGTTCAAGGCGATCAACGACCGCTTTGGCCACGATATCGGGGACCAGGCCATCATTGCAGTTGCGCATCAGCTCGCCGAGATCTTTTCGCAAAGTCGTGCCGTTGCCCGGATCGGTGGTGAGGAGTTCGCAGTCCTCGTGTCAGCGCTTTCGCCGACGGAGCGTCTCTCGCTCGCGCACCGCTGCAGGGCCCTGATTGCTGCGCGGCCCATACAAGCGGGCAAAAGGCAGGTCGATATCACGGTGTCCGGTGGCGTTGCGGACCAGGAGGACTACCCTACGTTCGAGGCTCTCTACCAGGCCTCCGACAAGGCGCTGTTCGTTGCCAAGGCGTCCGGGCGCAATTGTGTCGTTCACAGCAAAGACATCGCGGTCATTCTCGACGCCCATAAGGTGGCCACGATGTAACGGCCTGCTCCGGTAGGCGGTGAGAACACGCTCCAATTCGTTCAGGCCGCTGTCAGCTTGCCGTCATACCCATCCGGTGATGACAACCGGAGGTAAACCCATGCTCACAATCCGAAACACCGCTATTGCACTTGCCCTTTTCGTTGCTGCAACGCCTGCACTGGCCGGCTCTATGGTCAAGGTTGTCGAGTCCGGCGAAGCGGGTGAGCCGATGACGTTGACGATGGATCAGACGACCGTTCCGGCAGGCGACACAACGTTTATGGTCCACAACGACGCGACGACCGAGGAGCACGAAATGGTGCTCGTCAAGTTGAAGTCGCCAGATCAGACACTCACCGTAGTCAAGGCCAAACATCGCGTCGATGAGAAGACGCTGAAAAGCCTTGGCGAAGTTGCCGATCTGAAGCCCGGTGCCGACGGCCAGTTGAAGGCCAAGCTCGTCCCCGGAACGTATATGCTCTTTTGCAACATCAAGGGCCATTACGAAGCCGGCATGCATGCGACCCTCACGGTGACGAAGTAATCACCGCTTGCGTGTGGGCTCCGCCGCCTCATAGCGGCGGTCAAGTCACGATCGGACCGTCAGGCAGACGTGGTGGCCAGCGAAAGGCGTTGCAGCTGTGCAACGCCTCAGGTTGAACCGCGGCTCGATGTCAGGGACGAGCGGTTTCGCGGGAGATAGCGGCCGCGGCTTTCGGGCCCGGTCAGCTCTCCGTCCTTGACGATGGTCCTGCCGCCAAGAAGCACCTGCACCGGCCAGCCGCGGATCTCGAGCCCTTCATAGGGCGTATAGTCCGCGCCGTGTTTCAGGAGGTCGTTCGTGACGGTGACGCGCTTGTCCGGATCCCAAAGCGCGATGTCTGCATCGGCGCCGATCGCGATCGTGCCTTTGCGGGGATAGAGACCGTAGAGTTTGGCATGATTGGTCGAGGTCACGGCAACGAACGTGTTGATGTCGATGCGCCCCTTCATGACCCCTTCGGAAAACAGGATCGGCAGGCGGGTGGCGACGCCCGGTATGCCGTTCGGGATCCAGCGGAAATTCCGCTTGCCCTTTTCGTTGAGCTTGCCTTCCGGATCGTCGAAGCGGAAAGGGCAGTGGTCGGAGGAGAACAGGTCGAAGACGCCCTGTTCCAGTCCCTCCCAGCAGGCATCCTGGCTCGCCTTGTCGCGCGGCGGCGGCGAGCAGACGAATTTGGCGCCTTCCATCTCCGTCTGGTCGAGATCATCAGCCGTCAGCATCAGATATTGCGGGCAGGTTTCGCCGGCGATCTTCTGGCCCCGCTTTCGGGCGCGGCGGATTTCCTCCATCGCCTCTCTGTTCGAGACATGGACGATGACGATCGGCACATCGACGATTTCGGCCAGCGACAGCGCTCGGTGGGTGGCTTCGCGTTCGGCGGCGATTGGTCTGGTCGTGGCATGGAATTTCGGCGCGAACTTGCCTTCTTCCTCATGCCGGCCGATCAGGTAGCGGATCGCATCCTCGTTCTCGCAATGAACCATGACCAGCGCGCCGGTGCGCCGTGCGGTGTCGAGCGTGGCCAAGATCTCGTCGTCGCGCAGCCGCAGACCCTCATAGGTCATGAACACCTTGAGCGAGGTGTAGCCGTCCTCGACGAGTGCCGGCAGTTCCTGGCCGAGGACTTCAGGGGTCGGATCGGTGATGACAAGATGGAAGGCGACGTCGACATGGCATTTGCCTTCGGCCTTGGCGTGATAGATCTTCAGCGCCTCGCGCAGGCTCTGGCCCTTCTCCTGCATGCAGAAGGCCAGAACCGTGCTGTTGCCGCCGATCGCCGCCGACCGGGTGCCTGAATCGAAGTCGTCTGCCATGACGATGCCGTCGCCGGACGGCTGGTCGAGATGGACATGGCTGTCGATACCACCCGGCAGGACCAACAGTCCTGTCGCGTCGATCACCTCATCGGCTTCGGTAAGCTCTGCCGCAAGGGCAGCGATGCGGCCGTCCTTGATGCCCACATCGCTCACGAACGTGTCGCTCGCTGTGACCACCGTGCCGTGTCTGATGACCGTATCGAAGCGCATGATCCGTTCCTTCTTCAAGCGGCGGCGGCCGCGCGACCGGCGTCGGTTGCGAGGATCCGATCGAGTGCTGCGGTGAAGCGATCGATCTCTTCCAGCGTGTTGTAGTGCACCATCGACACGCGAACCATGCCGCTGTGGTCGGTCAGCTCAAGATATTCGGCAAGCCGGCGCGAGTGGAAATCGCCGAAGCGGATGGCGATCTTGTCGCCGTCCATCGCCTTGCAGACTTCGCCGGCGTCGCGGCCATCGAAGCGGAACGCGATCGTCGGGACCCTCGTGCTACCGCTGTTTGTCGTCTGGCCGACGATGCGGCAGTCGTTGCGTGTGCGCAGGTAAGCGAGAAGGCGTTCCACCAGCAGGTTTTCCTGAGCGGTGATCGCAGCGAAGGCCGCTTCGATCTTCTGGCGCACCGTGCCGGTCTCGCCGGCCTGTTCGCCGAGCGCCGTCAGGTAATCGACGATGCCGCAGGTTGAATAGGCGAGCTCGTAATTCGGGTTGCCCGGCTCCAGCTTGCCCGGCACTTTGTCCTTGCCGTAGAAGTAATGGTAGAGCGTGTCGAGCTCGGCCAGCAGATCGTATTTGCCATACATCAGCGCGTAGTGCGGACCATAAGTCTTGTAGAGGCTGAAGACGTAGTAATCGACATTCAGCGCCTGCACGTCGACGGCGCGGTGCGGGGCATAGGCCACGGCATCGACGCAGATCTTTGCGCCGCGGGCATGCACAAAATCGGCGATCTCTCTGATCGGGTTGATCGATCCGAGGATGTTCGACACGTGCGTCACGCAGACCAGCTTGGTGCGATCGCTCATCAGCGGTGCAAGGTCGGCCAGATCGAGCGTCAGCGTGTCCTTGTTGAGCGGCCAGAACTTGAGCGTGATGCCGCGCTCCTGCAGCCGGTCCCAGGGGCCGATATTGGATTCGTGATCGCTGACCGTGACGATGATCTCGTCGCCGGGCGAGAGCTGGCTCTGCATGGCACGGGCAAGGTTTTGCAGCAGCTGAGTGGTGGAAGCGCCGAAGACGATTTCTTCCGGACGCGATGCGTTGACCAGATGCATGGCAGCAGTCCGCGACTCGTAGAGTGCGGCGGCCGCTGCCTGCGAGACCGCGTAGGAACCGCCGATCTGGACGTTCTTCTCGATCAGGAATGTGTTGATGCGCTCAACCGCACCTTTGAGGATCTGCGACCCTCCGGCGTTGTCGAACAGCGTCCAGCCGCGCGCGAGGCCGGGAAACTGGCTGCGCACGTAGTCGAGATCGAGTGGAGAGGTGGTGTTCATCCCTGTGGTCCTGCGTTTGTTGTTCTTGTCAATGATTGAGCACGGCGCGCAGGAAACTGCGTGTCCGTTCTTCCCTAGGATTGTCGAAGATTTCGGCCGGCGTGCCCGCTTCGACAAGGCGTCCCGCATCCATGAAGATCACCCGGTCTGCGACCTGGCGAGCAAATCCCATCTCATGGGTGACGATGATCATGGTGACGCCGGTGCCGGCGAGCTTGCGCATCACGTCCAGCACTTCGCCGACCATTTCGGGATCGAGCGAGGAGGTCGGCTCGTCGAACAGCAGCACGCCGGGTTCCATGGCGAGCGCCCGGGCTATTGCCACGCGTTGCTGCTGGCCGCCGGAGAGCTGGCCGGGGAACTTTTCCGCCTGTTCAGAAATGCCGACCCGCGCCAGTAGTTCGCGGGCTTTGCGCTCGGCGTCTTCTGGCGATGCCTTCCTGACGCGCATCGGTGCCAGCATGACGTTTCTCAGCACCGTCATATGCGGGAAGAGATTGAACGACTGAAACACCATGCCGACTTCGGCGCGCACTTTCGCAAGAGCCGGGCCCGGCGCGACACGGGTGCCGTCGACGGTGATGGTGCTTTCGGGTGAAAACGCTTCGAGGTGGTTGATGCAGCGGATCAGCGTCGATTTGCCGGAGCCGGAGGGGCCGATGATGCAGACCACTTCTCCTTCGGCCACATCGAGATCGATATCGTGCAAAACGGTGAATGTGCCATAGGCCTTGTTCAGGCGGCGGATCGAAATGAGGGGGCCGGTTGTCTTCGCCATCAGCGTTTCCCCCGGCTATAATGCTTTTCGAGACGCGCAACGACGGCCACCATCGGCCAGAGCAGCGCGATATAGATGAGAGCAGCCCCGATCAGCGGCGTCGGGTTGGCGTTGAGCGCCTGCGCCTGGGTTGCCTGCTTGAGCAGATCCGGCATGGCGACGACGGAGGCAAGCGCCGTGTCTTTCATGACGTTGATGCAATTGTTGGTGAGCGGCGGAATAACGATGCGGATCGCCTGAGGCAGGATGATATCCATCATCGTGCTGCGACCCGACAGGCCCAGCGCTGCCGACGCCTCGAACTGCCCGTGCGGAATGGCCTCGATGCCGGCGCGAAAGATCTCGGCGGTGTAGGCGGCCGAGACAAGCGACAGCGCGGTTACGGCCGACAGGAACGGCGACAGGCGGATGCCGACGAAGGGGAGGGCGTAGTAGACGACAATCAGCAGAACCAGCAGCGGTATCGAGCGGAAGATGTCGATATAGATGCGGATCAGGGCCTGAAAGAATGCCGGAGCGTAAAGCCGTGCCACTGCCAGAAACAGTCCGCCGCCAAGGCCGACCAGAATGCTGGTGATGCCGATCTGCAGCGTGACGACCAGACCCCAGAGCAGCTGCGGCAGGCTGTTCAGAAAGACCGGTATGTTGAAGAATGTATTGAGAAGGTTCATGCCGGATCGGCTCCCTTGGCAAGCCGACGGAGCGTTTTGCGCTCCGCCGGATGCAATTCAAGCGTGCTCGGGTGAGCCTTACTTGGCCTTCGGCATGTCGAGAACGGCGACGGTCGAGGTCGTGTCTTCGGCCTTTGCACCGAACCATGTCTGGTGGAGCTTTGCGATAAAGCCTTCGCCCTTCAGCGTGGTGATGACGGCGTTGACTTCGGTCGCCAGCGGATCGCCCTTGTTGAACATGATCGAGTATTTTTCGCCGGTCGGAATGCGCTCGACGACCTTCAGTTCCGGCTTGTCCTTGGCGTAGTAGAGCAGGGCCGGAATGTCGGAGATGTAGCCGTCGACGCGGCCGGCGACGAGATCGAGCATGGCCGGCTGAAGGCCTTCAAAGCGGCGGATTTCGCCGAGCTTGTATTCGCCCTTGTGGCTGTCTGCCCACATGTCGCCGGTCGAGCCGGTATCGACGCCGACGACCTTGCCATCCATGCCCTTGAGGCCGGTAATGCCGGAAGCGGCCGTGACGGTCAGCGACTGGTCGCTATCGTAATAGGGCTGGGCGAAGGACACCGACTGCAGGCGCTTCTCGGTGATGGTGATCGATGACACCGCCATGTTGATGCGGCCCGACTGGACGGCCGGGAACAGGCCGTTGAACGGCGTGTTGACGAATTCGACGGTCTTGCCGAGGCGCTTGGCGATTTCGTTGACGAGATCGATCTCGAAACCGGTCACCTTGCCGCTGGCATCCTCGAATTCCCAGGGCACATTGCCGATATTGGCGCCGACGGTAAGATCGGCGGCATGAACGCCGATTGCGCCAAGCGCTGTAAACAGGCTGGCGAGAACAGTGGTTTTGATGCGTGACGCATGTAGCATTGAAGAACCCCTTGTTTTTATGATGAGACGCAATCTATGTTGGTCTAACTGGTCAGACCAGTCCGACCAAACAAGCACGGCACTTTGGGCTTTGCAAGATAGGTCGGGGAAAAATATATCTGACAGGCCGCAGGGGCCCAGCTGGAATAGGTTCGCATGCTCAACAAAACGCTCGTTCCGCAGTCGGTGGCCCGCGAAATCCAGACGATGATCCAGGCCGGCCAGCTGAAGGCCGGGGAGAAGATCCCGTCACAGCGTGAGTTTTCGCAAAAGTTCGGGATCAGCCGGGCGTCTTTGCGCGAGGCGCTGCTGACCCTGGAAACGCTAGGCCTTTTGAAGACCGAAGCCGGTCGCGGCACGTTCGTGACGGCGGGTTCGAGCTCGGTCTCGGACGGCGCCATCAGCCAGTCCGGTCACATGGCGCCGTGGCGTTACTCGGACAGCTATTCGGTGTTCGACGTGTTCCAGACCCGCATCCTCTTGGAAGGGGAGATCGCGCGTCTGTCCGCGGGCCGCCTGTCGCAGGCGCAGCTCGAGAAGATGGAAATGGCGACGCAGACGATGGAGGATTGCTGGGCCCGCCAGGACCTGCTCGCAAACGTCGAGGCGGATCTCGATTTTCACGGCACGATCGTTTCAGCCTGCGCAAACACCATGCTGAAGGCGCTCTACCAGACGGTGCGCGATCAGGTCACCGAAACCCAGCGGCAACCGATCCCGATGACGGATCCCGAGCGCATGCGACAGTCGATCGCCGAGCACCGGCGCATCATTGCGGCCCTGAGATCGAATGATGCGGCTTTGGCGAAGAGCGAAATGGAAACGCATATTCGCAACACCGCGCGCTGTGCAGGCCTTCAGCCATAGGCTGAAGGCGGCCGCATCCGGTGGCCGAAGGGTCACCCGGGCGGCAACCCGAGTGGTGGTGGATGCTCTGATAAATTGTGCCTTTGCCCTCTAGTGTCTGTTGCATAAAGGCTTTAGCGTTCTGCTCTTCGGATTCCTCAATGTCAGAGTTCCCCCATGACTGAGCCTTCTCTGTTTGCCCGCGTCGTCGCCTTTATCGGCCAGGGCGCTGTTCTCATTCGTCATTCGGGGGATGGCCCGCGGCAGCCGGTGTTCGGCACGACGCCGGCCATTCCGGCCGCAAAGCCGCAGGGCAAGATCCCGACGCTGAAGATGCCGACAGCCAAAGGCTGGGAGGGCGATCACAAGCCAACGGCAGCGGCGGGCCTCAAGGTCAACGCCTTTGCGCGCGGGCTTGTGCATCCGCGCAACATGCATGTTCTGCCGAATGGCGATGTGCTGGTGGCGGAATCGATGGGCGAGCGGGGCAATCCGCGCAGCCTGTTCGACCATGCGATGTCGGCGACGATGCAGCGGGCGCGCGCTTCCGGCGACAGCCCCAACCGCGTGACGCTGCTGCGCGACGCCGATGGCGACGGCGTGGCCGAGCAAAGTTTCGCCTATATCGAAAACGTACGCCAGCCCTATGGCATCGCGCTTGTCGGCGACACGCTCTATGTGGGAGCAAGCGATGCGCTTCTGGCCTATCCCTACGAGGCCGGCGCGACGAAGATTACCGCGCAGCCGAAGAAGCTGATGGATCTGGTGCCTGGCGGACACTGGACGCGCAACCTGATCGTCAGCAAGGACGGCACCAAGCTTTTTGTCGCCGTCGGATCGCTCAGCAATATTGCCGACGAAGGCATGGGCGTGGAAGAAAATCGCGCCTGCATTCACGAATACGACCTTCAGACGGGCCAGTCGCGCATCTTTGCCGGTGGTCTTCGCAATCCCGTCGGCATGGCGTTCGAGCCCGAGGGCGGCATGCTGTGGACCGTCGTCAACGAACGTGACGGCCTGGGTGACGAGACGCCGCCGGATTATCTGACATCGGTTCGCGACGGCGGGTTCTACGGCTGGCCCTACTGCTACTGGAACCGGGTCGTGGACGACCGGGTTCCGCAGGACGCCGCCAAGGTGGCATCCGCGCAGCAGCCCGACTATGCGCTGGGCGGCCATACGGCGTCGCTCGGGCTCTGCTGGTTGCCGGCGGGCACGCTGCCCGGCTTTCCGGCGGGGATGGCGATTGGCCAGCACGGGTCGTGGAACCGGTCCAAGCTTTCCGGCTACAAGCTCGCCTTCGTCGCTTTTGAGAACGGCAAGCCCGTGGGAATGCCGCGCGAAATCCTCACCGACTTCCTGTCCAAGGACGAAAAGCACTCCTTCGGCCGTCCGGTCGGAGTGGCTCTCGCCGCCGACGGTGCCGTGCTGATGGCGGACGATGTGGGCGATGTCATCTGGCGCGTCACCGGCGCTTGATCGCGCGACGTAGAACATTTGAGTTGATTGCTGCGTGCCACCCGATGGGTGCGCAGCAATCGCGTTCCGTCGCTGCAGGCCCGACCGCAGCGGCGATGATCAATCCGCAAGCTCTTGCGTCAGGATCCGTCCGGCAAGGCGGGCAATGGCCATGAGGCGGTCCAGTTCCAATCCGCTGCGGGCCTTGGCGGAGAGGCCGGTCATTGTGGTCGAGACGAAATCGGTCACGCTTTCCGCCTTTTCCGGATGCCGCGCTGCGATAAAGCCGCGGATCACATCCTCCGCTGCTGCCTGCAATGCACGGGTCGCCGCGCGTGCCTCCGGATCATCGCAATGGGTTCCCTCCAGAACGAGACAGCCAGCGGTAGCCGGGTCGGACGCATAGCGCCGGCAGGCGTCTTCCAGCACGGCCGCAAGGCATTCGGCAACCGGGCGGTCGGGCCTCAGGATATCAGCAAGCGGAATCGCCGCCGTTAGCGAGTAGCGTTCAAGAACGCGCGCGTACAAGCCGGCCTTGTTGCCGAATGCGGCATAGAAGCTGGGCGGGTTGATGCCGAGTGCCTGCGTGACATCGGCAACCCCCACGGCATCATAGCCGCGCGCATGGAACAGCTTTTGGGCGATCTCCACACCTTGGTCGGCATCAAAACGACGTGGGCGACCGCGGGTACGCGGAATATCTGTAGTCATTATTACAAAATACCTTGACGATGAACCCTGATGATTTATGTAGCAGTCATTACTGTATTTCTCAAGGATCTCAGATGACGACTTTTCAGGGAAAATCCGTTCTGGTTCTCGGCGGTAGCCGGGGTATCGGCGCCGCCATCGTGCGGCGGTTTGCAAACGACGGTGCCAACGTGACCTTCACCTATGCCGGCTCTCGCGCGGCGGCGGATGAGCTGGCGGCAGAGACCAAGACTACGGCTGTTCAGACCGACAGCTCCAGCCGCGATGCCGTGATTGCCCGGGTGCGAGAAAGCGGCCCGCTGGACGTGCTGGTGGTCAATGCCGGAATTGCTGTCTTCGGCGATGCGCTTGAACAGGATCCGGACGCGATCGACCGGCTTTTCCAGATCAATATCCATGCGCCCTATCACGCCTCGGTCGAAGCGGCGCGTCAGATGCCGGACGGCGGGCGGATCATCGTCATCGGTTCCGTCAATGGTGACCGGATGCCCATTCCGGGCATGGCCTCCTATGCGGTGAGCAAGTCTGCCCTGCAGGGACTGGCCCGCGGGCTGGCGCGCGATTTCGGGCCACGCGGCATCACCATCAACGTCGTTCAGCCGGGGCCGATCGATACGGATGCCAATCCGGAAAACGGACCGATGAAAGACCTGATGCACAGCTTCATGGCGATCAAGCGCCACGGTCGTCCGGAAGAGGTTGCTGGAATGGTCGCCTGGCTCGCCGGCCCGGAGGCGGGGTTCGTGACCGGGGCAATGCACACGATCGACGGTGCGTTCGGAGCGTAATCCCGGCATACCCCATCCGGGGCGACATCGCATAAGGCCAGTCGCACGACTGGCCTTACAGCTCTCGACTCAGCAATCTGCGATCTGCTTGCCCAAGTCTTTCAGCGCGTGGGAACAACGGCGCGGGTTTTCGGTTCCTCTCTCTCAGAAAAGAGAGGATTATCGATGACGCAGATCGTTTTCGTGCATGGCATGTTTCAAAATCCCAAAAGCTGGGACAACTGGGTTCGCTACTTCAGCGACAAAGGCTACGACTGCAGCGCCCCGGCATGGCCTCTCCACGATGGCGATCCGAAGGCATTGCGCGACAACCCGCCAGCCGGGCTCGGTGAGCTGAGCCTCGATGCCATCTATGCATCCATCAAATCGGCGGTCGCAGGCCTCGATAAGCCTGTCGTCATCGGTCACTCTGTCGGAGGTCTCATCGCGCAGAAGCTGCTCGCGGATGGCCACGTCTCGGGTGCAGTGGCGATCTCGTCGGTTGCGCCGAATGCCATGCTCGATTTCGACTGGGGCTTCATCAAGAACAGCGCCATCATCACCAATCCGCTGAAGGGCGACGAGCCGGTCTACATGGACGCAAAGACGTTCCATGGCTCCTTCGCCAACACGCTGTCGGAAGAGCAGGCGGCTGTCGAGTTCGAGAAGACGGCGACCCACGACAGCCGCAACGTTCTGCGCGACTGCATGGGTTCGTCCGGCAAGATCGATCTCAGCCGTCCGCATGAACCTTTGCTTCTGGTTGCCGGCGAGAAGGATGAGATCATTCCCGCCGATCTCAACGAGAAGAATTTCAAGGCCTACGAGAATACCGGCAGCGTGACCGACTTCCGCGAGTTCCCCAACCGTGGCCATTACATCTGCGGCGAACCCGGCTGGGAAGAGGTCGCCGCCTATATCGACGGCTGGCTTCAGCAGAACCGGTTCGACGTCGACAACCGTATCTATGCTCCAAGCGCGATCTGAGGGACAACCATGACCAATATCAAAGCACGCGGGTTCGAAAGCACCGCTCTTCTAAATGAACATCTCGACGAGTTGGACGACGTCGCCTATGGCGATCGCGGCGCATCGGCCGGGGCCATGTCCGGCAGCGAAGCCGAAATGGAGCGGCTGCGTCGGGAAGTCGTCTATCTGCGCAACCGGATTGCCGAGATCGAAGGCGAGGGCCAGACCCGGCGTGCATCGCCGTCCTCCCAGACCCCAGAAAATTCGTGGGTGAAGCTGATCGGAACCGCCACCGCAACCTTCGTTCTTGGTCGGCTTGCACAACGGTTGCGGCTTGGACCTGTGGGGACGGCTGCCGTTCCGCTGATCGCCGGACAGCTTCTCAGCCGTATCCGCTGAACCACTGACATATTGCACCGGCGGCAGAGCTGCGGCCGGTGCATTCTTTGCATGGATTACGCCTGGTCTGGTGGCTGAACGAAGCCTCCCGTGAAGATAGACAGGCGAATGTGGGAACACTCCCCGTCCACCTTAGTTCTTGGGTTATAATCCAGGAACATTATCGTGCCGACATTCCCACCGCTCATTCTTTCGCGCCGACACATGCTTGCGTCCACCACAGCGGCGCTCGCCGCTTCGGCGTTGCCGGCATTTTCTCAAGATACGACTGTAAAGGCATCCATTATGGAAGACCCGACGACCAAGTACCCGCAGCCTCCGTTTCAGAAGCAGACCCAGCCATTCCCAGGTTTGGCCGGCAAGATGACGCCGAAGCCGGATCACGGCGAGACCTCGTATAAGGGCTCGGGCCGGCTGGCCGGTCGCAAGGCTCTGATCACCGGCGGCGATTCCGGGATGGGCCGTGCGGCTGCCATCGCCTATGCCCGCGAGGGTGCCGATGTCGCGATCAACTATCTTCCCGATGAAGAGCCGGATGCCAAAGAAGTCATCGCCCTGATCGAAAAGGAAGGTCGCAAGGGCATCGCGCTTCCCGGCGATCTGCGCGACGAGGCATTCTGCGTGAAGCTTGTCGAAGATGCCGCAAAGGCTCTGGGTGGTCTCGACATTTTGGTCAACAATGCGGGCCGTCAGCAGCAGGCCCAGTCGCTGTCGGATATCACCACCGAAGCCTTCGACGCGACGATGAAGACGAACATCTACGCGATGTTCTGGCTGACCAAGGCGGCGCTCAAGCATCTGCAGCCGGGATCGTCGATCATCCAGACGACGTCCGAACAGGCCTACGATCCGTCCGAGAACCTGGTCGACTATGCCATCACCAAGGCGGCCGGCATGAGCTTCACGAAGTCGATGGCCAAGCAGCTCGGCCCGAAAGGCATCCGCGTCAACGGCGTTGCGCCGGGCCCGGTCTGGACGCCGCTGCAGGTGTCGGGCGGTGCGACGATGGAAAAGCTGGTCGAGTTCGGTGGCGATACGCCGCTCGGCCGACCGGGTCAGCCTGCCGAGCTTGCGTCGATCTACGTCCAGCTTGCCGACAACGGCGCAAGCTTCTCGACGGGACAGATCTACGGTGCTGCCGGTGGCAGCGGGCAACCTTGAACATGAACATGCGCATGAACACCAACGCGAATGCAACACGACCGGAGGTTAGAACGTGAAAGCTCTTACATGGCACGGCAGCGGTGATATCCGCTGCGAAGAAGTAGACGATCCAATCATTCAGCATGACCGCGATGCGATCATCAAGGTCACGAGCTGCGCCATCTGCGGCTCGGATCTTCACCTTTATGGTGGTTTCGTTCCCGGCATGCACGCAGGCGACGTGATGGGCCATGAAACGATGGGTGAGGTGGTCGAAGTCGGCCGCGGAAACTCGAAGCTCAAGGTCGGCGACCGCGTGGTCGTGCCGTTCACGATTTCCTGCGGCGAGTGCCGTCAGTGCAAATGGGGTCAGTTCTCGCTTTGCGAACGATCCAACCCCAACGGCGCGATGCAGGCCAAGCAGATCGGCTATCCGACGGCCGGCCTGTTCGGCTTCTCGGAAATGTACGGCCAGATCCCGGGCGGCCAGGCCCAGTACCTGCGCATTCCCTACGCCGATGTCGGGCCGATCGTGGTGCCGGATGGATTGACCGATGAACAGGTCCTGTTCCTCTCCGACATCTTCCCGACAGGCTACATGGCGGCCGAAAACTGCGACATCAAGCAGGGCCAGACGGTTGCCGTGTTCGGATGTGGTCCGGTCGGCCTGTTTGCGATCAAGTCGGCGTTCTTGCTCGGTGCAGAGCGCGTGATTGCGATCGACACCGTGCCGGAGCGCTTAGCGCTTGCGCAACAGTCCGGTGCCGAGACGCTTGACTATGCGGATGAGGATCTGCAGCAGCGCATTCTCGACATGACGAACGGTCTTGGGCCGGATGCGGTCATCGAGGCGGTGGGTCTTGAGAGCCATGGCGCCGGTGGCGTGATGGAAACGCTTCAGACCAAACTGTCGGCAACCGAGCGTCCCTACGCGCTCAACCAGGCCATCCTCGCCTGCCGGCCCGGTGGTACGGTCTCTCTTCCCGGCGTGTTTGTCGGTCCGGCCGTTCCGACGTCGCTGGGCGCCTTCATGGGCAAGGGCCTGACCCTCAAGACCGGTCAGACCCACGTTCAGCGTTATCTCGAGCCGCTGATGAAGCTGATCCAGGATGGCAAGATCGATCCGTCATTCCTGATCACGCACCGCATCGGACTTGAGGAAGGTCCGGAGGCCTACAAGACGTTCCGCGACAAGCAGGACGGCTGCGTCAAGGTCGTGATACGCCCGAACGGCTAATCAGATCGAATGGCCTGCGGCATCTGCCGCAGGCCATTCTCTTGTAAGCATGAAGAGGATGCGGCGAAGCACCGGGCGCGTACCGTGCATTCAGCCGCATTGTCGTTTTGATACCTTGATTTTAACGGAAGATGCCGGTCGCGAGCGCGCGCTGTATGCCGCGCACATCGGTGCCCTTTTTCAGCGTTTTCGCAATCGGGCTGTCGCTACCCGATACCCAGATTTTCAGCTCCGAATCCAGATCGAACGTTCCCGCAGTCTCGACCGAAAACCGGGTGATCGACCGGTAGGGAATCGACATGTAGTCGACCTTACTTCCCGTCATCCCCTGGATGTCGACCATAATGATGCGATACTGGGTGAAGACGAAGAAATCGCGGATGAGTTTGAAGGCGAGTTGCGGCTGTTCTCCCTCGATCAGCACGCCATCGAGACGCTTGTTCAGGTCTGCCGGGTCGACTGTCGATCCATGGCCCAGAAATCCGTCAAAAAGGCCCATGATTGCAATCTCCCGGCAAAGGTTTTGGGTCTCAGTCCTGAAGCGGCTTGATCATCTCGATCACTCCACCGGCGTCGATGACGCCGCGAGAGAGATCGGTTCGGCCACGCGCAATTTCAATGACGGTGTAGAGCTTTTCGTCCCGGAACGCGCTGGCGAAGTCGGTGCTGACGCCTTCGGCAGGCGCTGAGTCAACTTGCTGGAAGTCAACTTCCTGGCTGGTCGCGACAATCCTTGCATCGCCGGCAGTCCTTGCGGCAACCGTGACTGCGCCCTGCATGGGAGCATTCTGCCACCGCGGATCGTCGCTACGGGCGGTCGGTTCGAGCCTGTAGATGTTGAGCGTTTCGCCGGGCGTGGTCGTCACCGACGCGTCTCTGATCTGGGCCTCGCTTTCGACCGATTGCCCAACCCTTGTCTCGCTGATCGAGGTGTCCGAGAATTTGTCACCGTGGATGTCGTCGATATCAGACATTGCGTTTTCTCCTGCAAGGTTCCCGAACTGCCGGCGGGTTGCACAGTTCCACTGCTCTGCTCGTTTACCGACAAGTGCTGCGATCAGTCGTTCGAGCCGTCTGGTTAAATGCGGAAGGCGACACCATATATTGGCGAGACGGACGAACAGGAGATACATCATGACAACCGAACGCGCAGTTTTAGCAGGCGGCTGCTTTTGGGGAATGCAGGATCTGATCCGCAAGCTTCCCGGTGTCCAATCCACACGCGTGGGCTATACGGGCGGAAGTGTTGCAAACGCGACCTATCGCAATCACGAGGGTCACGCGGAGGCGATCGAGATCAATTTCGATCCGACCAAGACGACCTACCGCGACCTGCTGGAGTTCTTCTTCCAGATCCACGATCCAAGCACCCGCAATCGGCAGGGTAACGACGTCGGCTCGAGCTATCGCTCCGCGATCTTCTTCACCAGTGACGAACAGAAGAATGTTGCCGCTGACACGATCGCCGATGTGAATGCGTCCGGTATCTGGCCGGGCAAGGTCGTGACGGAAGTCGTGCCTGAGGCAGAATTCTGGGAGGCAGAGCCTGAGCATCAGGATTATCTGGTGCGAATCCCCAATGGCTATACCTGCCACTTCCCGCGGCCCAACTGGCGGCTGCCGAAGCGTGCAGCGTAACGGGTCGCCCGATAACATTATCCCGAAACGCACTTGGGCCCGGTGGAAACACCGGGCCCAAGTCGTAATGCCATCCCACGTAAGGACAGATCAGCTTACAGCGAGATCTGGCCTTCGTCGCTGCCGTCCCAATAGCGGATCGTCTTAGCCGTCACGCGGATCATCACGACACCGGGAGTGTCGATCCCTTCCGGGAAATACCGGTTGAGGTCCTTGGTCCAGTGATCCTTGAATGTCGCTTTGTCGGTGATGAGCGTTGCCGAGCCTTCAACGCCGACAAAGAGCGGCGAACCACCCAGCATGCCGACTGCGCCCGTATAGGTAAGGCCGACTGCGCTGTCGGCGCGGATTTCCGCAATCTTTCTCGACTGCTCGTAGGCGAAGAAATAGCTGTCGCCGTCGTACTCGACGTCGCCGTTGTTGCTCATCGGCCGCGAAGTGAGGTTGCCGGATGATGTCGTGGTGGTCAGCATGGCAAAGTCCAGCTTTGCCATCTTCTTCGACAGGTCGTGCAGCGTAAGTTCGGACATGGTTGCTCCAGGTGTTGCTCGAATGGAGTAGGAACTGGCGGTTCTCTCGTTGGTTCCGGTGCGCCAGTCTCGGGCGCCATAGACCGGCATCCGGTCACCTACCTACGTACGTTAACGTACCCTTCCCGGATTGGGCGTCATCGAACGGAACGATGAGCGCAACTGCGACTTGAGTTACCTCTAGTAGGAGGAGACGAGAATGGATGCCGATCTCAGATTGCACCACGAAGTCGTAGCACTTATTCCAGCGCTGAGGCGCTTTGCGATGCGCTTCCATCGAAACGCGACCGATGCTGACGACCTTGTCCAGGAAACCTTGCTCCGGGGCCTCGCGGCGCTGCCTTCGTTCGCCACCGGGACCAACCTCAAATCATGGTTGTTCACCATCATGCGCAACACCCATCATACCGCCTTTCAGCGGGCAAAGCGCATGAGCATCGGAACCGAAAATCTCGAGCACCTCATGCCTGCAGCGTCTTCGCCCCAGGAGTGGGCCATCCGCAAGAGCGAGTTCGACCGGGCATTGATGGCGATGCCGGAGACGTACCGGGATGCCTACAAGCTGGTGATCGAGGACGGTCAGTCCTATGACGTTGCAGCCGATAAATGCAATGTCGCCGTCGGTACGGTGAAGAGCCGGATCAGCCGTGCCAGGCATTTCCTCGCAGCCCAGATGGGCGAGACTGTCTCCACAGTGGCGTCGATCTGAGCGCCACCGTGACCGAATATCGTCAGGCTGAACACAGTGTCAGCCAGACGACGCCGGTGAAGCAGAAGGCGGTCGAGAACAGGGCCGCTATCGAGACGTAGATCGCCACACGGTTCATGAAGCTGGACGTCTCGGAAACGGGTGACGTCCGGCTCGACCGTAGCTGGCGCAGCAGAATTACGACAACCGCCATGACGCTTGCGATCATCATCGATATCAACAGCAGCCGGAGCGGCGATGTCCAGGCTCCAAGGTTGCCACTCTGCCAGTCCAGGCTGCAGCCGGTCGCCTGAACCGCGTAGATCGTCAGGAATGCACCACTCCAGACCACGAACGCCGAGATAGCAAGCAGAAGCGGGTGGCGCATCTAGAGGCCTCCCTCGCCGATCAGGCTTTGCAGCGCCAGATAGAATGCCGCGGCACTGATGCCTGCTGCTGCCGTATAGTCATGCCAGAGCCTGCCAATCCTGAGATCGATGGAGAGAATAGCCTTCCTGTTTCCAAGGCTCGTCCACAGAGCGTGGGCTGCAAACACCGCGCCGATCGTCCCGTGCAGGGCTGCATAGTTGAAGATCACGAACACGGAGGCGATCGCGGCATGGCCTGACGGCGCGGGGAGGACCAGCAATGCGATGGCGAGGAACAGCCCGGTCGAGATCAAGTGTCCGAGCATCGCCAGCGCGCTGCCCACCGTCACTGCCCCGTTGCGACCTGCGGCCAGGCGACCTCCAACACAGCTCATGATCACCCCGCCGACGGCGAGCGCCAACAGCTTCACGTCGACGACAAAGCCGGCCGGCGGCCAGTTGGGGGCGGAAACCCACAGGAAAAGGCAGCCGAACAACAGGGATATGTAGAGCGTCGCATCGGCGACAAGCGTGAGAACCATCGCCAGATAGGATGGCGGCGTGCTCGCATGGAGGTGAACCGGCACGCTTAACCCATGCCCGATCGGAACGAGATCATTTTCCACGGGCAGCGGATCGCGGCGCGTCCAGAGCCAGAAACATACGATGACAGCGATCAGCGCGAACGGTATCGCCCAATAGATCTTGAACAGCATCATCAGGAAGAATGCGCCTGTGGCGATCGCGGTCCAGAGAGGCAGGTATGTCTGGCGCGGAAGCATCACCACCTGGTCCGGCTCTCCCGTTACCGGATCCACGCCCAGCACTTCCATGCGATCGTTGCGCGGCATGCCGAGATAACCGCGTCCAGCGGCTAGGTAGGGGCCGAGCGTATCCGGATCGAGCAGGTCTGCGCGTTTGTCGATCCTCGGAAGGGAAGCGAAGTTGTAGGATGGCGGCGGTGTCGGCATCGCCCATTCCAGCGTGCCGGCCTTCCAGGGATTTCGTCTGAACGGCCGACCGAACTTGAACAGAAGGATGAAGTCGAGCGCCACCAGCGCGAACCCCATCGCCATGATGAAGCTTCCCATCGACGAGATGAAATTCAGGGTCTCCCATCCGAACTCGGTCGGATATTCGAAGACACGCCGCGGCATGCCGAGCAGACCGGTCAGGTGCATGAAGAAGAAGGTGACGTTGAACCCGATGAAGATCATCCAGAACGCCGCATTCGACAGGTGCTGAACGGGCTGTTTTCCGGTCAGATGCGGCAGCCAGTAGTAGGCCATGGCCAGCATCGGGAAGATGAAACCGCCGACGAGAACGTAGTGCAGGTGGGCAACCACGAAATGGGTGTCGTGGGCCTGCCAGTCGAACGGCACCATGGCCAGCATGACACCCGTCAGGCCGCCGATGACGAAGACGAAGAAAAACCCGAAGATATGCAGCATCGGAATGGAAAAGCGCGGGCGTCCATGCGCCATCGTGGCGAGCCAGGCAAAGATCTGGATCGCCGTCGGCACCGCGACCAGCGCGCTTGCCGCCGAGAAGAAGGAGAGCGCCACATGCGGTATGCCGACCGTGTACATGTGATGCACCCAGAGGCCGAAGGACAGGAACGCCATCGACACGATGGCGGCGACAATCACCCGGTAACCCGCAAGTGGCGTGCCCGAGAGTACGGGTAGAATGGTCGAGATCGCGCCTGCTGCGGGCAGAAAGATGATGTAGACTTCCGGGTGACCGAACAGCCAGAAAAGGTGCTGCCACAGAAGCGGATCGCCGCCGCGGGTGGGATCGAAGAACGGCAGGTCGAAGGCGCGTTCCACCTCGAGCAGGATAGAGCCGAGGATCAGTGGCGGAAACCCGACCAGCATCATGGTTGCGACCACGAGCATGTACCATGCGAAGATCGGCATCCGGTCGAGCGACATGCCGGCGGCCCGAATTTTTACGATCGACACGATGATCTCGACCGCGGCGGAAAGAGCGGAGATTTCCACGAAGGTGATGCCGAGCAGCCAGACGTCGGAGTTGATGCCGGGCGCATAGACCGAGGAGGACAGCGGCGTGTACATGAACCAGCCGCTCGACGGCGCGACGCCGCCGATGAGCGCTGCGATCAGGATCGTGCCGCCGAACAGGTAGCACCAGTAGCCGTAGGCCCCGAGACGGGGAAACGCGAGGTCGCGGGTGCCGAGCAGTTTCGGCAAGAGGTAGATCGCCATGCCCTCGAAGAAGGGGATCGCGAACAGGAACATCATGATGGTGCCATGCATCGTGAACACCTGACCGTAGGTCTCGGCGTCCATGAACACGCTGTTGGCGGAGGCAAGCTGGGTGCGGATCAACATTGCCAGGATGCCGCCGATCGCAAAGAACACGAGAGCGGTCAGCATGAAACGGACGCCAACCACATTGTGGTTGACGGCAGCGAGACGACCCCAGCCGGGCTTTCCAGCCCATAAGCGGTCCAGCGCGCGATGCAGCTCGATCGGATTGTGGCCGGGTGACGTGGGTTCGTTCATCGGGTGACTTCCCCAATGATTGCCTTTTCGAAATCGTCAGCCGTGTGCGCCTGTACCTCGAAGCGCATGCCGGCGTGTCCGGTGCCGCAATATTCCGAGCAGACGCCGCCATATCGTCCGGGCTGGTCGGCGCGTATGCGCAGCCGGTTGGCATGGCCGGGAACGGCATCGATCTTGCCGCCGAGGCGGGGAACCCAGAAACTGTGAATGACGTCCTCGCTTTCGGCGATGATTTCGATAGTTCGGCCCGCCGGAATATGCAGGAGGCCTGTTGCGGTCCGGCTGCCCGGCAGGGACGGGTAGGAGAACTGCCATTGCCACATGCTGCCGACAGCCCTGACCTCCAGCACATCCTCTGTCTTCGCGCTGCCGCCGCTCAACAGAAATTCGCCTTGAGAAAACGCGTAGAAGGTCAGTGCGGTGAGGACGGGCAGGGGAAGAACGAGGCCGCCCCATACAATCCAGCCGCTCTGGGAGAGGCCGCGTCCAAAGCGCGGGCGAAACAGGGTGGCGGCAAAGAGCCCGACGACGAGGGTAAAGAGGACGACAGACCCCCACAGCATCACCCACCACAGCTGGGCAATCGAACCCGCGGATGGTCCGGCGGGGTCGAGCGCGGAGAGGTCGCCGGTGCAACTGCTGAGCGCTGCAGAAACAGAGGCCAGCGCGAGGACGCGGAACCAAGTGCGGACCTGATGGATTTGCCCTGCGAACGGAGGGACGTAATGAAAGACGATACCGAAACGACGAACCCGGTCGTGGCCGATGTCAGGGACAAGGATGCCAGCTCGGCAATTGCCGTCGCCGGGCACCCGCTGCATGCGATGAGCGTGCACTTCCCGATCGCCCTTGCCTTCATAACGCTTGCGGTCGATGCGCTGTTCTGGTGGTCCGCCGATCCGTTCTGGCTGCGGGCCGGTCTCTGGAGTTCCGGTGGCGTCTTTTTCTTCGGTCTCGCAGCCGGTGCTGTCGGCACGATCGAGCTTTTGTCGGTGCCGGGCATTCGCGGCCGCGTCGCCAGCTGGGCACATGCGATCGCCGCGGTGACGCTCATCGCCTGCGCCGGTCTCAACTGGGGTCTGCGGGTCACTGGCGCCGGCGACGTGTTGCCGCATGGAATTCTTGTGTCTCTGCTCACCTGCATCATGACGGGCATGGCTGGATGGCATGGCGGCAAGCTGATTTTCGATCATGGTGTCGGCCTCATGGTATCGGCCAAGGACTGATGCGCTCGGCAAGCGTGCGCAGGCCGCCCGGGCGCATGAATTCGCCGGGCAATTCCAGTCCGATAAACGGTTTGGCGAGTGCGACGAAAACGATTGCTCCGACGACCGCGGTGGTGACGATGGTTGCCGCAACAAAGCGCCAGACGGGATACGTCTCTCCCTCCTTGAAAAGCCGGATGATGATCAGGCCGGTCAGGACATGCAAGATGGCAAGCAGGCCAACGAACAGCAGCTTGATCGAAAACCAGCCAGCAAACGTCTGCTGTCCAAAAATCAGAGCCGTGCCGCTGGCCACCGCCACGAAAGCCGCGGGCGAAATGATCGCCACATAGGCGTAGCGTACGATCATCTGAAGACGGTAAAGCGCATCCTTATCCTTCACATGGGCACGTTGCACGTAAAGGCCCGGCAGGCTGATCAACCCGGCTGCCCAGATGGCAATCGTGGTGATGTGAACGAATTTCAGGAATGCGATGATCAATACCGGCCCAATGCATGACGGATGTGGTGCAAGCGTGCGTAAATGGAGCCGTGTACCCGTCTTTCCAGGACACGAATCTGTGAGGACCTCGTAGCGGCCGTCCGTGCGCGGGGAGATCGAAGGCTGTGGGACTATCCGAGCAACCCGTCGCGCCCGAATTCTTCCCAGCCCGACAGGCCCGCGCCCTCGTTGTCATCAGCCGTTTTTCCAGCCGTCGATTGGCGTTTGGCGGCGGTCTTCAGCGATCGGGTCAGCTTCGTCTTGAGCGCGGCCCGCCGTCTGTTTTCCGCCGCCATCGCCTTGTCGTCCTCACGCCACTCGTCGACCGTGCCACCGTCGAGGAGTTCTTCGACGAGGCGGGGATCGAAGACATGGAAGGTGATCTTCTTCGCGCGTCCCGCCAGCCGCACGGTGCGAGTTCCGGCGCTGGGCAAGCGGCCATCGGTGAGCCAACGAAGTCGCTCGGTCGGGGAGATCGTTAGGATATCCTGGATTTCGCGCGGTATCACGGCGAGGCTTTCGATGCCGACGAGCGCTTGGCTGACAACGCCCGACACAAAACGGAATTCGGTCTTCGACGTCTCGGGCATCGCAAGCACAAGGCTGCCTCCATCGAGATCCAGCAACTTGCGCGACGCCATAGGCAGGCGCGCGCGGATCTCCAGCAGGATCCCCTTGGCGCGGACCGCCGAGCCGAGCGTTGCCTTGGGAGGCAGGGGCCACTGTTTGAACAGTTCCGGCGCCTCATTCGTCTTTTGTTTTGGCATCAGGGATAGATGGTCCGCGGGGCCTCTAGCGTCAATGCCGATTTCGGCTGTAGCACGCCGGATGAATGCCTGGTGCGAAATGACTCATCTGAGGTCCTGCCAGACGAGCAGTGCCTTCAACTTGTTAGGAACACATTCTCATGACATGGTCTGCGCATCGGCATTGCTGATGAGCGTCGGGCTATTCGATGTTCGCAACTGCCGCTTTCGCTTCCTACCTTTGACCACGGATGTACTGGCACCGGTGAATGAAGCGACGATGAGGAAGGTCGGTGCAATTTTGCCCGGCCTTTTTTCATTCTAAACATACCGAAAGACAATCATGAAAAAGACCGATGCGGCGCTGCTTCTCAAGAAGGCTGAGCGACAGATTGCGAATACCAGCGGCGGTGGTCATCTCGGTGGCACAAATCACGGCCAAGGCTATGATGCCAAGACGACCGGCGCGCACAGCCAGGGCCGCAAGGCGTCGCCCCGCGGCGGCTCCGCCAAGAAGTAAGCGGGCTACCACACTATTGATCAGACCCGTCGTTCACCACGGCGGGTTTTGTCGTTTTAGGGGTTGGGTATCTTCCCCCTCCATCGCTGCCCGTCTTGTTTTGACGCCACCTCAGGCGATGCGGGACGCGGTTCGCACCGGCTCTGGCCGAACCGCCGCCGGACTGCACACGAAAGTGTAATCGCCGAGGGGCAATCGTTGCCGCGGGTTTCCGGAACGATTTGGAATGGCTGTGGTTTCGGGTGGGATCAATCAGGAATACCCATGCCGCGCCTGAACTTCGCCGTCCCGTTCAAATCTGCATCCATCTTCTTGATGATGCTTCTGTCCAGCCCGGCTCATGCCCTGGATGCCTCGGGAGCGCGCGCTGACCTGCGCGCGCCAAAACCGGTTGCAGGGCCGATCGAGGCGGGCGTCCCTCTTGTCGATCAGGCGAAAGGAGAAGTTGCCATCAAAACCTCTCAAACGAAACCGCGTCGTCTGGTGATTTTCCTGCACGGCATCAGAGGCTCCGGTTCGGTCATGGCGGCCATCGGCAATTCCTGGCAGTCAAGCCTGATGGACACGCGGTTCGTCGCGCCGGATGCGCCGTTTGCGCATCGATCCGGCGGTCGTCAGTGGTTTGCGGTCGACGATCAGGTGCTGCGGCCGGATCGTATCGAAGGTGCCAGAAAGGCTTTCGACAAGCTGATGGCCGGCATCGTCGAACGCGAAGGTTTCAAAAGTGATCTGGAAAGTGTCGCCTTTGTCGGCGTGTCTCAGGGTGCAATCATGGCGCTGGATGCCGTGTCCTCCGGGCGCTGGAAGGTCGGCGCAGTCGTCAGTATCGCCGGCCTGTTGCCGCTGCCGCCCAAGGCCTCGGCCTCGAAGATACCGGTTCTTCTGATGCATGGCGAGGCGGATCAGACGATCCCGTCCGTGGCATCCGTTGCCGCCGCCGGCCAGCTGCGGGGCGCGGGTTACGACGTTACTTTGAAACTCTATCCCCAGGTCGGGCACACGATCTCGTCCGAAGAGGCGAGGCAAGCCGTGCTTTTTCTGCGCGACCGGTTTGATCGCTAGCAACAAGCACGGGGCACCGTTCGGGTGCTAAGGTCGGTCCTCGTCAAACTGCTCCGCGTCCGGCAGCGCGGCAAGCCATGGCTCCCGTCGTTTGATCCAGAGTTCGTAGGTCGGCACGATACCCGAAGGCGCGTCGTGCAGGCTTCCGAGCTTGACCTCGGCCTCGTGCTCGTCGCAGACGAAAAGCCGTGAACCGCACGACGGACAGAAGCGCCGTCCCCCATGTTCGGCCGTCGTTCCTTCACTCAAGAAAGCATGAGCAGGCCAGATGCCGAAATAGGTGAAAGCCGATCCGCTCTCCTGACGGCAGTCGGTACAGTGACAGAGCCCAACCCGCGTGGGTTCGCCCGCCACACTGAATGTCACCTTGCCGCAGAGGCATCCACCCTTTCGCACGACCGTCATGACGACCTCCTCCAGAATGCGCTTCGTCTTTGTCCGGAACATCATCGTCCGGTGCTGGTTCAAATTGCAAGATTTAAAAAGGAACCGATATGACCCAACTGACCGACAATTTCATCGCTGCCCTTCATCGTCTGGAAAAGTCCAGCGACGTCGATGCCATCGCCCGCCTGTTCCGCGACGATGCTGTCCTGTCCAACCCGTTGTCGATCCATGATTCAGCCGAGTCGGGAGCCGCACAGACGTTCTGGACGGCCTATCGCGCCGCGTTTTCAACGATCGAGTCCGAATTCATCAACGTCGTCGAAAACGATGGCGTCGCGATACTCGAATGGCGCAGTGACGCGGTTGTCGAGGGGCAGTCCGTGGCCTATTCAGGCGTCAGCGTTCTCGAAAGCGATGGCGAAAAGATCAAGTCGTTCCGGGCCTATTTCGATCCTCGCGAGCTTGTCGCCAAAGTCGATACCCGTGCGGTTGATGCAACGCCGAGCGACGTTGAGCCCGCCTGACTTTATGTCGAGATCGTCATCGCTGCCAAATCCCGTCTGCCAAATCCCGTCTGCCGAAGCCCCGTCAGACCAGGGCGGCAGCGTTCTCCCGGGCGCTGTTCAGGCGCCTGGTCTGGATCTTGCCATGAAGCTCGAACCGCACGCCGTCGAAGTTGTAGAGGGTCTTGCCTTCGCCTTCAAAATACGCGGGCACGATCTTGTTGGTCAGCCGTGATCCAAATCCCGTCCTGGCCGGAGCCATTACGGGTGGGCCCCCGGTTTCCTGCCAGACCAAATGGAACGTCCCATCCGCAGTCACTTCCCACGAAATTCCGATCCGCCCGGTCTCTGTGGATAAGGCGCCGTATTTCACGGCGTTTGTCGCAAGTTCGTAGACCGCGAGCGAGAGTCCGATCGCCTGCTGCGATGCCACGTAGAGGTCCGGCCCGGAGATCACCGCACGATCGGACCGATCGAGATGCGCTGCAAGGGCTGCCTCGACGATCCCCCGGACGGGGGTGTTGTCGGCAGAATCGTGCAGAAGTTCCTGCGCGCTCCCAAGCGCGGCGATCCGGTCCGAGACGGTGGCCCTTGCCTGGTCGAGGCTGCTTGCCTGACGCAGCGTCGAGGAAACGACCGCGGCTGTTACCGCAAGCGTATTCTTGACGCGGTGTACCAGCTCGCGCTGCAATGCGCGCTGGTTCCTGCGGGCGAGCACTCCCGGCGTTGCGTCGAGGGCGATGTTGATCATGCCCTTGATCTCGCCCTTCTCGTAGAGCGGGCTGTAGGAAAAGGTCCAGAAGGTCTCTTCGTCGTATCCGTTGCGCCGCATCGTCAGAGGAAGTTCCTCGGCCCAGGTTCCATCTCCCGACAGCGCCTGGTTGACGAAAGGCTCGATATCCGGCCAGATTTCCGACCAGACCTGTTTGGCAGGCTGACCGAGGGCGCCGGCTTCCTTTGCGCCCAGAAGCGGTGCGTAGGCATCGTTATAGAGGATGTTGAGTTGCTCCCCCCAGAACACGCAGATCGCATGCTTTTGGCCCAGCATCATTTCGATGACAGAGGTCAGCGCTTCGGACCATGACGAAATCGGTCCCAGCGATGTTGGCGACCAGTCGTATTCAGCCGTCAGCCTCGCCATCCGGCCGTTGCCAATATTGGACAGAGGTCTTGTCATCTCGTGGTTCTTTCGCGGTGGGCGATCTCGATGTACCTCATTCAGATCGTTGAAGATAATCCCAATTCGAAGAGCGCGACGCTGAGCTGGCGTTCCGAGATCGGTTTCGACAGGAAGCGTGCTCCCTGCGGTAAACTACCCTGATCGGGCGAGAAACGTCCAGAGATGACGATGATTCTGCATTCCGGCCACCGCGAAGCCGTCAGGTTTGCGAGTTTGATGCCGTTCATCGATCCCGGCATGTCGATATCCGTCAGCATCGCCTTGACCGGAATGCCGGCCTCCAGAAGCGCAAGCGCCTGATCGGCATTGGCGGCTTCGACCACATCGAAGCCGCTGTCGCTGAGGACGTCCGCCAGATCCATGCGGATCAGGCCGTCGTCTTCGACCACGAGGATGGGATGATGTTTCATCAATGTTCCTGCTGGAAACCCTGGAGGTCTGCGTCAATCCGGAAGGTGAGACCTGAAGGCTGGAATGTGAAGGCGACGGTACTGTCTGCGGTCCCGTTGAGCCCGGCATTGATCAGACGCAAACCGGAACCGGGGCCTTCGGGTTGTTGCACCGGCGGTCCGCCTGTCTCGGTCCAGATGAGTTCGAAGCGATCCGATTTCGGGCCGGCGATCTTCCACTGGATATTGACCCGCCCGTCCGGAAGCGAAAGGGCTCCGTATTTGACCGCATTCGTCGCCAGCTCGTGAAGGATCAACGAGAGAGAGAGGGAAGGGCGCGAGCCGACCTTGATATTCGTGCCTGTAACGGTGATGCGGGGATTTGCAGGGTCGTCGTGAAGGGACGTCATCTTGTCGACGAGCTGCGTGACAGTCGAGGCGCCCATACCGCCTAGCAGAATGGTATCGTGGGCGGCGCTAAGGACGGCGATCCGGTCCGATAGGCGGACCCTGGCGCTGGCGAGGTCTGTCGAATTTCTAAGCGTCTGCGATGCGATCGCCTGCACCATTGCAAGCTGGTTTTTCAGGCGGTGCCCCAGTTCATGCGACAGCTGTGCCTGTTTTTCCTCCTCCGCTCGAAGCTCCGTGACATCGATTGCCTGAACGAGAATGCCGATGACCTTGCCGTCATCCTCCACCATGGGCTGATAGGCGAGATCGATGACCCGGTCCTGCTTTTCGCCGGCGGTTCCTCTGTTCAATTCGATCCGAAGGTTTTTCGCAACGAAGGGTTCGCCCGTCTGGTAAACTCTGTCGAGGATGTCGATGTAACCCTGGCGGACCACTTCCGACACGGCCTCGGCGACCGTCTTGCCGATGATGTCGCGGCCGCTGCCGATCATCGAGTAGTAGACTTCGTTGGCGTATTCAAAGACGTGATTGGGTCCGGTCAGCATGGCGATACCGCCGGGGCTGAGTTCGAAGACTTGCTCGAAGCGCTCTCGCAGGGTCCGTTCGGCGTTTCGTGCCGCCACGGTCGATG
Source organism: Neorhizobium sp. DAR64872/K0K18 (assembly GCF_050500175.1). Lineage (NCBI taxonomy): Bacteria > Pseudomonadati > Pseudomonadota > Alphaproteobacteria > Hyphomicrobiales > Rhizobiaceae > Neorhizobium > Neorhizobium sp. DAR64872/K0K18. The sequence goes on along the minus strand of NZ_CP191446.1, from coordinate 2,539,018 downwards.
TCTGCTCGGTGCAGGCGCAGAACATTCCCAGCACCGTTCCCCAGGGGTCTCGGACCGGCGTGTAGGAAAAGGCGAAATGTGTCTCTTCTGGAACGCCGTTGCGATGCATGACGAACTCGATATCGTCCATCGACGTACCTTGTCCGGCATAGGCTGCAGAAATGATCGGCTCCACCTGATCCCAGATGTCGTGCCACAGTTCGCCGAAGGGTTTTCCGAATGCGGCCGGATGCCGCTTGCCGCACATTTCGGCGTAGCCGTCGTTGTAGAGCGTCGTCTGTGAAGGGCCCCACACGATCAGCATCGGTTGCAGCGACCCGAGCATGACGTTCACCAGAGTCCGCAACTCCACGGCCCAGCGATCCTTCGGGCCTATATCTGAGGATTCCCAGTCATATACGTCGAATAGATTTCGACACTCTGGATTGGTTTCCAGCGTCAATTCCTTACCGTCCTTCATCAGCGCGCGCACAGGAACGCGGTTACCGGTCGTTTGTTCCAGGTGCTAGAAGAGTGTTCTACGGCCGCCCATAAATCATAACTTTCCCCTGCTTCCAATGGCTGGGAAGCAGGTAGCAACGACGGAGCTGCTTCGTACGGGGGCGGACTGAGCGGATCAAGCTCAGCTCATGGAGCGGGCGGCGATGTAACCGCAGGCGCTGGCGATGCCCGTCAGGACTGTTCCCCAGATCATGTCGATGACGACAAGCGAGGCCGGCCAGTTTTTCAGCGTCGAGAGATTGGTGATGTCATAGGTGCCGTAGGCGGCCAGACCGAGCAATGCGCCACATCCGATCGCAACCCACAAGGAACCTCCATCGAGACCCGGCTTTACCGCCAGGATGACGATCGCAACCGCGAAGAAGAGGTAGAAGATCGCAGCGATCCCGAGATTGGGAGAGGGAAGCATGAGGTCGCCGAGTTTTTCCCGGTACATCTTGCCGGCAACAAGGCCGAGCCACACAGCGTCGATTGCGAGAAAGGAAACAAGAGTGGCCACATAGGCAATGGCGAGAGATTTCATGAGGCGTTCCACATCAGGGTTGAAGTGCAGAGATAACCCTGTGTTGTTCACCTTGTTCCGCCCGACCAATGTGGTTGTGATCGCAGGCGGCGAGGACCGTTTGCGCAGCGGTCAATCGACGACTTTCTCGAGACGGAAATAATACCGGCGTGGGTCGCCTTCGATGATCATCTTGCCCGCGATCTCTGTATCGGAGATCCGCCGGAAAATGTCGGTAATCGGTTGCTGGTCGTAGACCATCGCAGCAGTCAACACGTCGCGATCCATCCTGTTTTCCAGGGATGCGGTGGTGGATTTTGCGCGCACGCGCGGGCGTATGTGGGAAAAGAGGTTCACCGCGCTCGAGGTGCGGCCGAACCTTGCAAGCCGGATTGCCCACCGGATGGGAAACACTTTCGGGTCGACTGCAACCAGCCTGCCCGGTGCGCTCTCAAACAGCAGCGCATCAGCCCGCCCGTCCGGATGGAAGCGCTTTCCGAACCAGCGCAGGTTTTCAAGGACGCCATCGAGCGGATGGCCGGACGGGTGGCCGCGGCCTCTCCACAGGCCGACCATGTCCTGTGGCCTGACCGGCTCAAGGGACGCGAACCACTCGGCGCTTTCATCCTGCAATGCCTGCGCTGGGCTTTTTGTCATTATTTTCGCGGTCCTCAGCCGCCGCCCGGCGAAACGCTCTCGTCATCCGTATCCGGCAACGAGCCTGTGCCAGGCGTCTTGCTCTCATCCATCAGTTCAGGCTTGGCGTGCGGACCGGCGGCGGGGCTATCCGATGTCGCCGGCGCTTTCTTGCCAGTTTCTTCGACGGCTTCCTGAGCGTTCTTGTTATCGTCCATGATATCTCCCATTCGGCTGCTACAAGACTGTAGAGGCTCAGTCAGGAATGGGTGGGCACGGCAAAATGTTCCACGGGGGCCGTTGTCCGCCGCATCACCGGTTGGCAAAACTCTGTGTCAACGGCCTGAGCGCGCGTCCGTGTCCAGGCGCGATCGAATCGCGGCGGCCATCTCTACGGCTTCTTCTCTGGCATTGTGAAAATAGCTGATAAGGCCCGGCGTCATGCCGATGAACCAGAGGCCTGGAATATCAGGGCCGCTCGGGGATGGGACGTGACTGTTCTCGATGGCCAGTTCGCCAAGAAGCGATTGATGCTGCGCGCCGTAACCGGTCGCGTAGATGATCACATCCGGGGCTGTCACCACGCCGTTCTTGTGCAGAACGGTGCCGGCTTGCGTGAATTCGACAACTTCGCCGACAACCTTGATGCGGCCTTCACGTACGGCCTTGATAGCGCCGTCATCCACCGGGATCGCCACATGATCGCGGGCAAGCCGCGTTGCGGCCTTGTGCGATGATCTGGGAAACCCGAGCTTGGTCAGATCCCCGAAGGCCATGCGTTCCGTCAGCGAGATCGCGATATCGACCAAAGGCGTGGGAAGACGTGCCAGCCATGGCGAGAATTTATGGACGGCCACGCCGAACAAACGCTTGGGAAGAACCGATGAACCGGTGCGAACGGAAAACCAGCAGTCGGCCAGACCGACCTTCGCCAGGTGATTGGCAATGTCGAACCCCGAATTGCCGGCGCCGACGATCAGCACCCGCTTTCCCCGGTACTGCTTCGCATCCCCGAAGTCGCAAGCGTGTATGCTTTGTCCGCCGAAGTTTTCCGCACCCTTGAACAGAGGCTGCCACGGATCGCCATCGCGTCCTGTGGCGACCACGACGTTGCGGCACAAAACCGGACCGGCGGATGTTGCAAGATGGAAGACGCCGTCGCGTCTGCTCAACGCCTCAACCGAAACGCCGTGTTCAATATCAAGGGCGTTGTCACGGGCAAACTGTGCCAGATGAGCGGCAACAACGTCCCGTTTGGGAAAAGCCGAGGTTCCGCTCGGGTATTGCAGCCCCGGCATGTGGGAAATGTCGCGATGTGTGTTGAGAGAGAGCTGCGGATGGCGCTTGCGCCAGGTCGATCCGACCTGCTCTTCACGGGCAATGATTCGGGCGCGGATGCCGCGCCTTCCCAGCTCACAGGCGGCGGTCATTCCAGAAAGCCCGGCACCAATGACCACGACATCTTCGATTTGGAGAGGCTCAGCGGGCAGATTCATGGCCAGACAATGCTGAAAAACATGCGCTGCTGCAACACCCAATCCTGAAACAGCGGGGAGATGCCCTCCCAGTTTAGAATATCTCTATGTACCGTAAGACGCGCATGCCAAAAGTACGGACATCGACTTTGAGGAAAATCGTATGGCAGGCCTCCGCGGGTATATCGACTCGGTTCTTGACCGTGGCCTTCCGCATCTCGCGTCCGCTCAGTTGTCAGATGAACGCAGGATGGAGCTTTGCCGGCAACACGGCGACTTCTCGCTGGCGTATTCGACGGCGGTTCAGAAGAACCTCAGCCACTTCGGCGACGACAAGGGATATATCGCCTACGCGACGAAGATGGGGCACATGTTTGCCTTGGGCGATCCTGTCGCCGACAAGGCCGATCGTGCCCGGTACGTGTCTGATTTCGTCGCAGCGGCCGAACGTCCCTGTTTCGTGCAGATCGGCCGGCAGACGGCAGAGACACTGTCTCGGCTCGGCTACCGGATCAATCAGATGGGCGTCGATACCCGTCTCGTGCTCAACGAGCATTCGTTTGCCGGAAAGAAGAACGAGACGGTCCGCTATTCGGAGCGGTGGCTGCTGAAGAACGGTTACCGGATTGTCGAGTGTGACGGCAGTCTGGCCAGGCCCGACCAGATCAAGGCCGTTTCCGAAGAATGGCGCGCTGGCCGCATCGTCCGTCGGCGGGAAATGTGTTTCCTGAACAGGCCGTTCAAAGCCGAGCTGTCGGCGCATATGCGCCGGTTCCTGATCCTCGATCCGCAAGGCGAAACCATCGCCGTGCTCGATTTCGATCCAATTTTCGATGCGGGGCAGGTGACGGGATACACGTCCACGTTCAAGCGGAAGAAGACAGGGACGACCCCGCATGCCGAGATCGGTCTGACGAAGTTCGCGACGGACCGCTTCAGGGAAGAGGGCAGGTCGCTGGTGACGCTTGGGCTTTCGCCCCTTGCGGCGATCACGACAAGCGGGTTTGCGGAAAGCGCGTTCTGGCGCGGCAGGTTCGAATATGCCTACAAGTCGCCTGCCATCAACAAGAGGATCTTCAACCTGCAGGGACAGGCGGCATTCAAGCGCCGGTTCCATGGCGCCGAAGAGCCGACCTACATCGCCTTCAAGCGTCGCAGCCCGCTGGAGATGCTTGCTCTTTTGAGACTGCTCAAGACCCTCTGAGCCGAGGTCACTTCTTAGCCGGCTTTCCGTAAGCCGCAGAATAGGCGAGGGCCACGAAGGCTCCGCCGATCACATTCCCGATCGTTGCCGGCAGCAAGTTGCCGAAGATGTCGCTGGTGCCCAACAGCGCCGTCGAGGGTTCAAGCATGCCCTGGACGAGAGTGGCATAGGTCAGCAGATACATGTTGGCGATGGAGTGCTCGAAGCCTGCCGCGACAAATGCTGCGACCGGCAGAAGCAGACCGAAAATCTTCTGCGTGACCGTGTGGCCCGCATAGGCGAGCCAGACACCGAGACAGACAAGCGTGTTGGCAAGGATGCCGCTTGCAAGCGTCGTTGCGAACCCCTTGGCAGTCTTCGTTTCAGCAAGCTCGACTGCCGCGCGACCGACCGCTCCGTCGCCGGCCTCATGCAAGCCGGCGAAAACCGCGACGACAGCGAGCGCAATCGAACCGGCGAAATTGGCCAGATAGACAGTCGTCAACGCCCCCGCCGCCCGTCCAGCGGGGATCCGTCCGGCAACCACCGGACCGATCATCAGTGTGTTGCCGGTAAACAATTCCGCGCCGGCGATCATCACCAGTGCGAGGCCAAGCGAAAACACCGTGCCGGCGAGGATCTGCGCGACGCCGAAGGGAAGGCTGTCGGCGCCAGCCAGTGCCACCGTCGCAAACAGTCCACCGAAGCCGATGTAAATGCCGGCAAGCATGCCGAGAATGATCATCTTACTGAGGGGAAGGCCGGCTTTGTCCTCGCAGGCAGAAAAGACCGTCTCGCAAAGGTCGGGCGGTGGTGGCAGTGAATTGGTGTCCGACATGACATCCTCCTGTCGATCGTGTCCGGCGAGGACGTAGATGAGACAGTTGACGGATCCGGGAAGGGCACGATCCCGTGAGCCTGTTTTAAGGAGGGTGTCGTGCGCCTGCGTCCTTAGAGGTCGGACGTGGTTCCACTCAGTTTCGCGCTGAGAGCGTTTATGGTCGCCAAGGTCGCGTTGACTTGAGGCTGATCCATGCCGACGGCATCAACGATGCACTTCGTCACGGCGTCCGACTTCTCCTGCAGGGCGCGGCCTTTTTCCGTCAGGTAGATATCGACGCGGCGCTCGTCGTCGTCCCTGCGCATCTTTGTCACGAGACCCATCAGCGAAAGCCGCTTGATCAATGGCGTGGTCGTGCCGGAATCGACGCCGAGCCTTAGCGAGATCTCGCCCACGGAAAGGCTGCCCTCGCTCCACAGAAGCTTCATCGTGAGAAACTGCGGATAGGTCAGCCCCGTCGGCGCCAGCGCAGTCCGGTAGACCCGGTTGAAGGCCTGTTCGGCTCTATAGACGGCGAAGCACAGCATTTGGTCGAGTTCAACCGATGCCGGTTTTTCAGGGATATCTGTCATTAGCGCAATCTATATTGTGCGCAAGGTAATTGCAAGCAATTGACATGCACTGCCGAGAGCGATATCAATGGCGTGCAATTGAGTTGCGAATTAAGAAAATTGATCCGCCCCAACCCAGGAGAAGACTATGTCTGTCGACGCGAAGTACAAGACCAGCGCAACTGCATCCGGCGGTGGCCGTGACGGCAAGACGGCGCTTTCCGACGGGACGCTGGAACTGCAGCTGGTCGTGCCGAAGGAACTCGGTGGCCCCGGTGGTGATGGCGCCAATCCGGAGAAGCTGTTTGCACTTGGATATTCGGCCTGCTTCCTCGGCGCCCTGCGCGTCGGCGCTACGCAGCTGAAGACCAAGGTTCCGGATGGTTCGACCGTTGATGCAACCGTCGGCATCGGCCCGCGCTCGGAAGGTGGCTTTGGCATCACCGCTGCCCTGGATGTTTATCTGCCGGGTATGTCGGAAGCCGACGCACAGAAGCTCGTCGAGGTCACCCACGACATCTGCCCGTATTCCAACGCGATCAAGGCAAGCGTCGACGTCGATTTTACGATCCGCACCTGATCGAAAACGGAAGTCGTTCGATTGGGAAAATGTGATGGACGGCTCTGGAATAACGCCGCCCACCAGTAAATCTATCTGACAACTATCGCAGGCGGCCGGCAACGGTCGCCTGTCGGTTTTGGCCGCAACTCGCCGTCGCCGCATCCCGCAAGCGGTGTCCGCCGAAAATCAGCATCTGTAAATTAGTATCTGAAAAAACAGCATTATCTGGAACATAAGGCCATCGTCCCGGTTAGCTAGCCATCTAAACCGGAGACCCAACATGAAGTCCTCAATGTTTGCGAAAGCACTTCCTCTCGCACTGGTAATGGCCGCCCCGCTTGCCGCCCCGTCGTTTGCGCAGGAGATGGCAAAACCCACCACAGATATGCAGGCGGTGCTCGACAAGCTTGGTGCGCTAGACGCCAAGCCGTTTTCGAGCTTGAGCGTTCCGGAAGCCCGCACACAGGCAAGCCCTGCCGATGCTGCGAAGGCTGTCCAGTGGGAAAAGCGCCTGTCGTCCAATCCCGAAGCCCAGGTGACCACCAAGGACATCACCATTCCGACGGCTGAAGGCGGTATCGCCGCGCGCGTCTACATGCCGGCCGGCAAGGGTCCGTTCCCCGTCGTCGTCTACTATCACGGCGGTGGCTGGGTGGTTGCCGACCTCAACGTCTATGACGGCGCACCGCGTGCCCTCTCGCTCGGCGCCAAAGCCATCGTCGTCTCCGTCGAGTACCGTCATGCGCCGGAGCACAAGTTCCCGGCTGCTCATAACGATGCCTGGACGGCGTATAAGTGGGTTGTCGAGAACATTCACGACATGAACGGCAACTCCGACAAGATCGCGGTTGCGGGCGAAAGCGCGGGCGGCAACCTGGCGGCCAACGTCGCCCTGATGGCCAAGGAGATGAAGGCGAAGCAGCCGGTTCACCAGCTTCTCGTCTACCCGGTCGCCGGCAACGACATGGAAACGGCGTCCTACAAGGAAAACGCCAATGCCAAGCCGCTCGGCAAGGCCGATATGGAATGGTTCGTGAAGAACACGGTCACGTCCATGGATGAGACCAAGGACCCGCGCATCAACCTCAACGGTCGCTCCGACCTTGCAGGCGTTGCTCCGGCAACCGTGATCCTCGCCCAGATCGATCCGCTGCGCTCCGACGGTGAGACCTATGCGTCCAAGCTCAAGGACGCCGGCGTTGCGGTAAATACCAAGACCTATAACGGCGTGACACACGAGTTCTTCGGCATGGGCAAGGTGGTTCCGGAAGCCAAGCAGGCACTGGATCTCGCTGTCGCCGATCTCACCGCAGCCTTCGACAAAGCCAAGTAAGGAGAGCCCCTATGAACAAGATGATTTCAGCCTCGCTCGTATCGCTCTCGCTTCTGATGTCCTCGGCAAGCTTTGCGGCACAGCCCGCCAGCGCCGACAAAGCCGCTGCCGCGTTCAACGTCGACAAGGCTTCCTTTGTCAAAGCCGTCACCAGCTCCAACGCCTTCGAGATCGAGTCGAGCAAGCTTGCCGAACAAAAGGCCAAGGATGCCGACGTGAAGAAGTTCGCGTCAGAGATGATCAAGGATCATACGATGGCGGGCGAAGAACTCAAAAAGGCGGCCAAGCTCGGAGACGAGGCACCGGTTATGTCGCCAAAGCACGCGGCCATGCTTGAAATGCTGAAGGGTGCATCTGACCAGGACTTCGAGCCGCTCTATATCGACATGCAGGCAACAGCGCATATGGAAGCGGTCAGCTTGTTTGCGACCTATGCCAAGGGCGGTGACGATGCGGCGGTCAAGGAGTTCGCGGCCAAGACTCTGCCGAAGCTTGAAACGCACAAGATGCACGTGACGAAGCTCGTCGCGGCTCACTGAGGCGGGCAGCATCTGGAGCCTGCGTCTCAGCAGGCCGGGTAAATGTCGAGACGTTTAAAACAATGGCCGCTCCGGAAACGGGGCGGCCATTGTTGTTCCAGGGGTCGGGGGAGAGGCGATTCAGGCTGGAACGGGTGACGATCCTGCGGCCGTTTTCGGCAATGTGATGGTTTGGCGCAGTCCCTTATCGTCTTGATTGCGAAGCGCAATCTTTCCGCCATAGAGCTGTGCGAGTTCGTTGGCGATCGTCAGGCCGAACCCATCTCCAGCGACCGTCTCATCCATCCGCACACCCGGCAGAAATGCCTTCTCGATCGTATCGTCGGAGATGCCGGGGCCATCGTCTTCGAGCGTGATGACGATCGAGCGTCCGTCCGTGCGGGCATCGATCGCGACAAGGCTGCCGGCCCATTTGAACGCGTTGTCTAGGAGATTGCCGACGATCTCGTCGAAATCCTCGGCCGCACAGGCAACCGAAATTTGCGGCTCGATCGTGCATTGCACCGAGATGCCCCGGTCAGCGTGGATGCGCGACATGACGAGCACAAGATCGTCTATGCGGGGGTTCACCTGCGTTGCCGAAACGGTGCCGCTGGAGGCAGTCTTGCGGGCACGGGCGAGATGGTGGCGGATGCGCTGGTCGATCCTGTCGACCAGATCGCGCATCTCGTTGGTGGGATCGTTAGCGCCGTTCAAGGCTAATTGCAGGCTTGCGACTGGAGTCTTCAGGCCGTGCGCGAGGTTTGCGAAATGCAGGCGCGTTTCGGCGAGCCTCTCGGCATTCTTGTCCACGAGGCGGTTGATCTCGCGGGATGCGGGCTGCAACTCCTCGACGTCCTGATCCGGCAACCGCGGCAGCGCGCCTGCGGAAATGGATGCGATGTCTGACGTCAGTTGTCTCAGCGGTCGAAGCCCGTAGCGGACCTGCAGCAGGATGCCGCCGACGAGAACGCCACCCAGAAGAAGCATCGCAGGAACCAGCCACAACAATGCCCGCCCGGCGGGTGCGCTCAGGGAAGATTGCGGCGCCGATGCAATGATCTCGACCGTCCGATCTCCGACCATCGTTTCCAGCGTGCGCAGATACAGTGTCTCGTCGCGGAAGGCGATGCGATCGGCCGGTTGTGGCTTGGGCCTCGCCGCGTGGCGCCAGTCGAAAGGGCGAGGCGGGCTTTCCAGGGTTTCCTCGGCCAGCGAGCGGGAGGTTATGCGGGTCCGATCCTCGGACACCTGCCAGTACCAACCGGAGCGCGGACGATCGAATGGCGGGCCGTCGAGGTCTGCAGAGAGGACGACGTCGCCCGCACTGTCGGTGGTCAGCGCATTTCGCAATCCCTCGATCTGGGTGTCGAGCCGCTGATCGATCTGTTCCCTCACCACGCCCGCCACGATCAGGTAGAGAATGACGGATGCGACGATCACCGTCGCCGTCACGAAGATGATGGAAAAGCCGGCCAGCCGCCGGGCGATCGACGCCTGGCCGGATAGGTTGAGCCCGCTCATGGCGCTGCCGTCAGCATGTAGCCGCGGCCGCGAACCGTTTCGATCAGTTCCGCGCCGATCTTGCGGCGCAGTCGCGCGACGATCACCTCGATCGAATTGGAATCGACCTCGGCATCGCCTTCGTAGACGCGCTCGATCAGCTCGCGCCGATCGACGATGACGTCCTTGCGCAGGATCAGGCAAGAGAGCACGCGCCATTCCAGCGCGGTCAGCTTCAGCGACAGGCCATTGAACTGGAAGGTGCCGAGCTGGGCGTCGAACTCCAGGGGACCGCAGAGGATTTTGGAGGATGCATGGCCCGTGGCGCGGCGGACGAGGGCGCGCATGCGCAGCACCAGTTCCTCGATCTTGAACGGCTTGGTGAGGAAATCGTCGGCGCCCGCCTTGAAGCTCTCGACCTTGTCCGGCCATCCGTCGCGCGCGGTCAGGATCAGGACGGGGAGGGTGCGGCCCGCGGCCCGCCACGATTTCAGAACCGACACGCCATCGATCTTCGGTAGGCCCAGATCGAGAATGGCAACGTCGTAGAGTTCGGTCAGGCCTGCGTGCTCGGCATCCTCGCCGTTCTTTGCAATGTCCACGACAAAACTTTCGGCCCGCAGGCTGGCTGCGATGCGTTTGGAAAGATCGGTGTCGTCTTCGACCAGAAGTACGCGCATGTGCAACCCGTTTGCCGTGGTGGAGAGACGCTGTCCTATGGCGGCAAGGCTTAACTCAAACTGAACCACAAGGTTCAGGCTGTTATCGGTCGTCGGCTGATAAATCTCTCCTGGCATACCAAAACAGGAGAAGACCATGTCAATTTCGGACAACAACACGACCGTCGATCAGAAGGATGGTTCGGCCGACAAGCCGCATGCACCCAAGCCCCCGCACAAGACCGGCAACGGGCGCATGGCAACCTTCGGCGTCACGGCCTTGGCGATCCTTGCCATCGGGGCCGCGGCCGGAGCCGGCGCAATGAAGCTGACCGGGCCGAGCGTCGAGCTTGCGCCCATGAACCCGGTCGCCATCTCCGCCGTCAAGGAGGACAGCCTGGTGACGGTTAAGGGGACGGTAGCCGAGGTATTCGGCAACAAGTTCGTCGTTCAGGACGACAGCGGACGGGCACTGGTTGAAACCGGGCCATCGGGTGACGACGGCAAGCTTGTCGATCTCAACGAAGCCGTCAGCGTCCAGGGTCGCTTCGACAACGGCTTCCTGCACGCGACCTATATCGTTCGCCAGGACGGCAGCATGGAAGCGCTCGGCCCGGCCGGCGGCCCTCCGCGTCACGGACCAGCTGGTGGCCCTCCGCCTCATGGCCCGGCCGGCGTTCCTCCGTATGACGGTCCGCGCGGTGATATGCCGACACCCCCTGCGCCAAAAGGGTAAAGTTCTGGTTGCGAAACCTGGTGGCGGAGCCCTGACGGCAGGGTTGTAACAGGAAAGCGTTGCCCGATCTTCTTTCGGGCACGCTGGAACCCCGAGTCCGCCACCGGCGTTGGACGCCACAATTTTCAAGCATGTAGCATGATGAAGCGAGGCTGGCATGCGATCCAACCTACAGACAGGCCTGACTGATCGATCCCTGGTGGCACTTGCCGTCCTCAACTTCTTTCTCGCCGACGCCCGCGACGGGCTTGGACCGTTTCTCGACGGGTTTCTCGCTACCCACGGGTGGTCGCCGATGACGCTCGGCTTCATCGCCACGCTTGGCGGTGTACTCGGAATGATCGCGACACCGCTGTTCGGCGCATGGGTGGACGCCTCCAAGCGTAAACGCACGCTCATCATCATCCCGGTGATCCTGGTGACGGCGGCAGCCTTGTGGACGCTTGCCAGCCCCGGAAACGCATCGGTGTTCGGCGGTCAGTCGGCAACCGCCATCGTTGGCGCCGTCGTCGGTCCGGCGCTGATGGGGCTGACGCTTGGCCTTGTCGGCGAAAAGGCGTTTTCCCGTCAGGTGTCGCGAAACGAGTTCTGGAACCATCTTGGCAACGTCGTCTCGCTCGCCGGCATCTATTTAGCGACGGTCTACTTCGGCGTCAGCGGTGTCATCGGATTGATGATCGTTACGGCGGTCGCCGCCATTCTGGCAGCGCTTGCGATCGACCCGGAGCGGATCAATCACAACGCGGCGCGCGGTCTGGCGCATGACGATGGAGCGCCCGGTCCCTCCGGCTATTCCGTCCTCGTGGGCAGCAAGGGGCTGATCCTGCTTGCCGTGACGCTGATGATCTTCCACTTCGGCAACGCGCCGATCAGCCGCCTCATTGCCCAGGACTTCTCGATCCATCTCGGGACGCCGTTCCAGACGACGGCGGTGACGACAGGCGTGTCGCAGCTGTCGATGATCGTCATGGCTTTAGCGGCGCCTTTCCTGATCCGACGGTTCGGGCTGGCGACGGTCTTCCTCATCGCGCTGCTTGCATTGCCGATCCGCGGTGCGATCGCAGGCTCCTTCAGCAATTTCGCTGTGATCTATCCGGTGCAGATCCTCGATGGAGTTGGCGCAGGCCTGATCGGTATCGCGACCCCGATTGCGGCAGAACGGATCCTCGCGGGGACCGGTCGTTTCAATGTCGGACTGGCTGCGGTCATGACCGTTCAGGGCATCGGCGCGTCGCTGAGCAACGTGGTGGCCGGCTGGCTGACGAATGTCGGCGGCTATGCGCTCGCCTACTGGGTGCATGGCGGCGTTGCAGCGCTGGCGGTTGCGGCCTTTCTCACCGGGCGCAAGAGGATTGCCCCTTCCCAAAAAGGTGCGAACAAGGCAGGAGACGATCGCCAGATCCCTGTCGCACCATAATCGTTTCGGTTGGACCATCCATGAACGCATTGACCATGACCTGGAGCATCGCCGGCTTGACAGCGCTCGGCGTCATTACCCGGCCGTTTGCCTGGCCGGAAGCGATATGGGCCGTGCTCGGCGCATCGCTCCTTTTGATGTTCGGCCTGATCGCCCCCTGGGATGCCTGGGCCGGTGTTGCCAAGGGGCTCGACGTCTACTTGTTCCTGATCGGCATGATGCTCTTATCGGAACTCGCGAGACGGGAAGGGCTGTTCGACTGGCTGGCATCGATTGCGACCGCCTATGCGAAAGGCTCGCCGAAGCGATTGTTCGTCCTGATCTATGGGGTCGGCATCGTCGTCACCGCGTTCCTGTCGAATGATGCGACCGCGGTCGTGCTGACGCCTGCCGTTTATGCGGCGTGCCGCACGGCAAAGGTGAAGGATCCGATGCCCTATCTTCTCATCTGCGCCTTCATCGCCAATGCCGCAAGCTTCGTGCTGCCCATCTCCAACCCGGCCAATCTGGTGATCTTCGGCGGCGGAACGATGCCGCCTCTGTCGCGCTGGCTCGCCACGTTCGGTCTTCCCTCGATCGTCTCGATCGTCGTTACGTTTATCGCACTTTATTGGACGCAGCGCTCGACCATCGCGGCCGACAGCGTGTCCCCCGTGGTTGAAAGCGTGCCGCTGTCGCATAGCGCAAGGCTGACGGGGATTGCCTTGTGCGCGACGGCGGTCCTGCTGCTCGGCGCATCGGCATTGCATTTCGATCTCGGGTTGCCCACCTTTGTGGCCGGCTGCATCGCGACGGCGGCTGTTCTCGCGATCACCCGGCAGAACCCTGTCGAAACGCTGAAGGGCGTGTCCTGGAGCGTGCTGCCGTTGGTGGCCGGCCTGTTCGTCGTGGTCGAAGCCTTGAACCGGACGGGCCTGATCGATGCATTGGCGCATCAGCTGACCCAGAATGCCTCGCTTTATCCCGCCCAGACGGCAGCGTTCGCCGGCACGGTCGTGGCGCTCGGCTCCAATCTCGTCAACAATCTGCCGGCCGGCCTCGTTGCCGGAAGCGCCGTGGAACTGGCGCATGTGTCCGACAAGATCGCCGGCGCGGTGCTGATCGGCGTCGATCTCGGCCCCAACCTCTCGGTCACCGGGTCGCTCGCGACCATTCTGTGGCTGACGGCGCTGAAGCGCGAAGGGTTGCACATCGGCGCCCTGAGCTTTCTCAAGCTGGGCGCCGTCGTCATGCTTCCGGCGCTCGCCCTGTCGCTTGCAGTCCTTCTCATCCAATGAGGCGCTGGCGCGCTTTGCGGGCTAGTCCATCAATAGACCATCGCATCGAGGTCGGAGATCAGCGTTGGGCCGGTCGGGTGCCAGTCGAGCTTTGCTTGTGTCTTTGCGCTCGACGCCCTCATGTCCAGACCGACGAACCGTGCCATCGCGCCAAAATGCTCCGAAGCCTCGTCGGCTGAGAGGGAAACAACAGGGGCATTCAAGCCGCGACCCAGCGCTTCGGCGATGAGGCGCATCTCCACGCCTTCTTCTCCGACCGCGTGATAGCGCGCACCTGGTTCCGCTTTCTCGATGGCAAGGCGGTAGAGGCGCGCAACATCGCCAAGGTGACCGGCCGACCAGCGGTTCGTTCCGTCCCCCACGTAAGCTGAAACGCCTTTTGCTCTGGCAATGTCGAGGAGCGGCGAGATGAGGCCCTGCTTGAACGTGTTGTGGACCTGCGGCAGACGGAGCACGGAGACGTTGATCCCTCCGTCCAGAAGCCGGTTTCCAGCGCGCTCAGAAGCAATGCGCGGGTTTGGGTGATCCGTATCGAAGACGTCTTCGACAGCGAGCTCGCCTTTGCCGCGCGCGCCCATCGCGATGCTCGAGGTGATCAGCAGCGGGCGGTCGGAGCCGGTAAGGGCTGATCCCAGCGCTTCGATGACCCGCCGGTCCTTTTCGCAATTCTCGGCGAACCGTTCGAAGTTGTGGTCGAACGCCGTATGGATGACGGCATCCGCATTCCGGGCGCCGCGTTCGATGCTTTCGAGGTCTTCGAGCGTCGCCAGATGTGGCTCGACCCCTGATGCGATCAGCTTTTCGGCGCCTGCCTGCGAGCGGGTCATGCCGATGACTTCGTGGCCCGCGTCGAGAAGTTCAGGAACCAGTGCCGAGCCGATGAAGCCCGTGGCTCCGGTGAGAAACACACGCATTGTCATTCTCCAGTTGCTTTCACACCGGGACTATCTGCGCTCTTGTTATTCCGTTAAAGTAGTGACCGTATCAGGGTATAATTGCTAACAGGGTATCGATGCCGGACATCACGCCGAATTCATTGGCAGCGTTTCTGAAAGATCGCCGCACGAGGCTCGACCCTGCTGCCTTCGGGTTTTCGGGACGACGACGGACGCCTGGGCTGCGCAGGGAGGAGGTTGCTCAACGCGCCAATATCAGCCCGACTTGGTACACGTGGCTGGAGCAGGGCCGCGGCGGCGCGCCCTCGGCGGACGTTCTGAACCGGATCGCTTCTGGGTTGATGCTGACGGAGCCGGAACGCGAACACCTTTTCATGCTCGGTCTCGGACGGCCGCCGGAGGTTCGCTACAAGTCCACGGAGGGAATCACGCCCAGGCTCCAGCGTTTGCTGGATACGCTCGATGCGAGCCCCGCTTTCGTCAAGACCGCGACATGGGACGTGGTGGCGTGGAATGCGGCGGCGGCCGTGGTTCTGACCGACTACGGGAAACTGCCCGAAGGCCAGCGAAACCTCCTGCGACAGATTTTCTCGAGCCCGTCGCTCCGCGCCAAGCAACATGACTGGGAAGGGCTCGCCCGGTTTGTCGTCGGCGCCTTTCGCGCCGATGCCGCACGGGCCGGTGCGATGTCGGAGGTTTCGGATCTCGTCGACGAGCTCTCGAAGTCCAGTCCGGAATTTGCGGCATTCTGGGGTGAAAACGACGTGAGGCTTCAAAGCGATGGCCTGAAGCGGATCGAACATCCGGATCTCGGCACGGTCGAGCTGGAATATTCCGCATTCTCCGTCGACGGTCGTCCGGATCTCGGGATGATGGTCTACAACCCGGTCGATCCGGCGATGGCCGCGAGAATCCGGCAGCGCGTCGCGGAGCGTTCGGCGGCCACGAAATCCTGAACGCTTGATCTTACCAGGGAATACCGCTTCCGTCATACGCGACGAAGGAGCCGGAATTATCCGGGGCGAGGCTGTCCAGCGTTGAGAGGATCGACGCTGCCGCCTGTTCCGGGCTGACCGTGTTGTGACCGCGTGAATAGGGGTCTGATAGACCCGTGCGAACCGTCCCCGGATGAATGGCGGTGATGACCGCTGCCGGATGGGTGCGGCCATATTCGATTGCAACGGTGCGGACGATCTGGTTAAGCGCCGCCTTGGCTGATCTGTAGGACACCCAGCCGCCGAGACTGTTGTCGCCGATCGATCCGACGCGGGCCGACAGGAATGCCGCGATCGAGCGGGTTTCGCGATCGAAAAGGGGGAGGAAGTGTTTTGCCACAAGCGCCGGGCCGACGGCATTGGTGCGGAACTGGGCCATCATCGTATCGGGATCGAGTTGCCGCAGGGACTTTTCCGGCCCGCGGCCATCGGTCGTGAGGATGCCAGTGGCGCAGATGAGGAGGTGGATCGGCTTTGCCGAGATCGAGCCTGCAGCGTCAGCCACGCTCGTCTCGTCGGCGAAGTCCAGACCGTCGCGGCTGCGGGAAAAGGCGATCAGTTCGCCGAGATGCGGCTCGTTTTGCAGACACTCGCAGATCGCGGAACCGATACCGCCGCTTGCCCCGATCACTGCCGCACGGAACCCGTTCGGCAGCGATGCGAGAAGACTGGTTTCAGTGCCTGCCATGTCTGACATATCCGAGATACGCGCGTGTAGGTCGCTTCTTCATCGCACTATGCCCGAACTCCACGGTATTGGGTAGGCGTCGTCAGTCGGAGTTGATGGTCGGCAGATGGGTTTCGACTTCTCGCAGGCGCGCGGCTTCGAGCGGTTCGATCTGCGTCTTCCAGAACTCGTCTGCCTCGGCCGGTTCGTCATCCCACTTGCGGACGTCGGCGATGTTGTCATCGAGCTTCGCGCGGCGTGTGCCGCCGAGTTCGAGATACTTCATCGCGAGTTTCTTGGTCGAGGTTTCCTGATCGGTCATGAACCGGTTCCTTCCCGTTGCGTCAATCGTGTGCCAAGTCGCCTCGACCCCGCTCAAGCGCTGTCGCAAGCGCTCGTAAGATCGGACCTTGAGTTAGATTAACGGCGCCCCGGTCATCCTGTTCCTGCCGCTGCACGTTTCCGGTGCAAGATATCGGCGGGTCTGGAACAGAAGCCAAGCTCGCCAGTTGACCCGCGTCATCAAAAGGAGAAATCGCATGGCTCACATCGAAGACGAACACGAGAAGGTCTGGGACCTTGCGGAGAAGATCGGATTTTGCATGCTCACGACCCAGTCGGGTACGGATCTGCGGGCACGGCCGATGGCGGCCTATGCCGAGCGTCTTGAGAATGCGTTCTACTTTCTGACGGATGTGGCAAGCCACAAGGACGAGGAAATCGCGCGCTACCCGAACGTTTGCCTGGCGTTTGCCGATTCCAAGGGCCAGAAATACGTGTCGATTTCGGCGACCGCAGAAGTCCAGAACGACCGCGAAAAGATCCGCGACCTCTGGGCGACACCGGCAAAGGCCTGGTGGGACAGCCCCGAGGATCCTTCGATCCGCGTCCTGAAGATCACGCCGTCAGCAGCGGAATACTGGGATAGCCCTGGCACCGTCATCAGCTACATCAAGATGGCAGCAGCCGCCGTTTCCAGTTCGAAGCCCGACATGGGCGACAATGCCAAGGTTCAGATGTAACCTTCATGGCGGACGGGCAACCGTCCGCCATTCTTCTGCGGCCCGCATAGACGGGCCGGCGTCTCAGTTGAAATCGCCGATCGTTCCGGTTTGAAAGATAATCACCGGTTCGCCTTCCTCACCAATAGCTGGCGATGCCTCGCGCTTCCAGACCACCACGCCGGCATGTCGATCGCCGAGTTTGCGGGCCTCATCGATCGCAGCCGTCTCGTCTTGTGCTTCCCTTACCGCGAACGCCGGAACTGTCTGCCCTCTCTCATCGAGATCGAAGGCGAGGACGAAGATAGATTTGAACGCTCCGGGCATCAGTTTTCATTCCTTGATATGGCTTTGGACGCGGGCACGCTCTCTTTGATCGCGACCGGAAACAACGGCGTCTCGATCTTCCGCAAATATCGCGGAGGATTCATGCTGCCAGGGTCCATCGAGGTATTTCCACAGATCAACACCTGTAATCTCGATTGTGTATGGCTGAAACTCCGCACGAAGCTCTTGATACAGCCGGTCGGCCCGGTCCTTCGATACCTTGTTCTGGATCGTGATATGCGGTTGCCATTTCTGCATGTCCTGCGGGCCGAGCCATGGAAGGAAGGCCTCCTTCAACCGGGCTCGCACATCCTGAAGCGCGGCACTGTCGATCGTGAAGGCGACGCCCGCACCGAGATGGCGGACGCCGCTGACCTCGGCTTTGATCGATGACCCTGCCTCAGTGACCTGTCTGAGATGCTCGACGATCCCGTCGGTATATTCGCCCGGCAACCGATGAAACATCGTCAGATGCGCATCGAGAAAATTCCGGTCGGGCGGGAAATGGGTTTTCCGCAACAGATCGAAAGGTGCTTTGTCCGCTTGCGCGATACGGGCTGTCAGGATCAGCGGTTGAAGCGTCTTCACGGCGATGAACCTTCGGGCCAGGTTGCGAACGGGTCTTCGAAGCCGAGATCTGGGATGCGGGCCCTCAATATCAATCCTTCAGTTGCGCGAACCAGTCGGCATAGGGCGTGTTCTTGGCCATATGCCGGTTGAGATCCGGCTCGCCGTCATCCCACCAGACAGGGCCGCGTTCGCCAAGCTGAACCTTGGCATCGTCGACCCGCCGGCGCGCTTCGGCCATCGCGTCGGGTTTGCCTTTCGCATCGCGGACGGCCCGGCGTGCCGACATCAGGTCCGAGACCAGCTCCTGACGCGTCTCGGCGTCCAGTGCCGGGTTGCTTCGACGCCAGAGCCTGCCGCGGACGACGAAGTATTTGCCGTCGGGTGTATCCGGATACGTCTCGCTCATCGTCCAACCCCGGTTTTCGCCATACCGATTACAGGAGCGTTCCCTGCGGAGGGTCAACGACGGGCGGCTGTGGTTGTTCACCGCGGCGCGTCAATTCGGCGCGGGCGGTGAAGCGGATATCAATATCCCGGTCTTCCGCGAGGTCCCGAAGCGCATCTTCGCTGATTCGGTCCCAGGTCTTGCCGCGATCCGCGCCTGACGGCACGCGCGGCAGCAGACCCGGCTCGCTGCTCCAGGCCAGGAGTTCTTCGAGTGATGCCTCGTTGAGGAGGTCGCGCAGGTGGTGCGCCGTGACATAGGCATCAGGCATGGCGCGATGCGCCGGCAGGCCGATCTCGTGGACCAGACCTTCGGGCATGCGCAGGTAGCGCAGCATCTGGTTGGAGAACCGCGGCAGTTCGGGCCAGACCCGCAGGCTGCATTTCCAGGTGCAGATCCAGGGCAGGCCGCCCGTTAGCCGCGGTGTACAGTATCGCTGTTCGAAGGCGGCGCGATGGGCGGCAAGCGCTTCGATCCGGTGCGGGGGACGCAGGACAGTCGGTGCGATATCCTTCCAGAACGGCGCGTCGGCGACATGGCTGTCGAGGATATGATGGATCGCGATCGTGTCGGGCGACATCGGACGGCCGGGATTGGCCAGAAGCGCACCGCGGTCCTCGTTAATCTGCCATCTTCCGTCTGCCCCTAGGGTGACATCCTGCCAGCCGATCTCGCAGACGTCGTTCGGTCCGTTGCCGCCGGTCTCGAGGTCGATGACGCGGATGGTGGGATTGCTCATGTCGAAGTCCTTGTCGACGCTTATTGGCCGCGCTCTTTGTGTGCTTGTCGATTATAAATCGAGACCGAGCTGCGGTTGTTCCACGTCATCCGGCCCGGCGCCGACCAACGAAGAGAGGGATACGCCCAGCAGCCTCACCGAACGCCGGAAAGGGTAGACGGTAGCCAGGAGCCCGGATGCCGCCGCCAGCACTTCCGCGACGCTTGCATAGGGGAGGGACGCCGTGCGGCTGCGGGTCGCCTGGGTGAAGTCGGAATATTTGATCTTCACGGTGACCGTCTTTCCCGAAATGCGATGCGCTTCGCAGTGGCGCCAGACCTTTTCGGCGAGCGGCTTCAGTTCGGCCGTGGCGAGGTCGAGGGCGTCTATATCCTCGACGAACGTATCTTCGGCGCCGACGGATTTGCGGATGCGGTCGGGACGCACCTGGCGCTCGTCGATGCCGCGTGCGATGCCGTAGAAATAGGGTCCGGATTTGCCAAAACTTTCGGCGAGAAACTGCAGCGACTTCGACTTGAGGTCGGCACCGGTCTCGATGCCGTATTTTTTCATCCGCTCGGCAGTCGCCGGCCCGACGCCGTGGAATTTCTTGACAGGCAGCGATTCCACGAAGCCCGGACCGTTCTTTGGCGTGATCACGGCCTGGCCGTTCGGCTTGTTGAGGTCGCTTGCCATCTTGGCGAGGAATTTTTCAGCACAAAATCGCTGTAAATTACATCCCTTAAGTCTCTGTGAACACTAATCAAATATCAGCTTTGATGTCAATAGCTGTAAATAATATTTCGTTTTCTCGGGCGCGAGGTTGGAGGCTCGCCGACGTCAGGCACGACGGTAATTCGGCCGGTCCGTGGAGCGAACCGAAACTCGGAGCGGACCGGCCGAATGAATTGCTTGGCGCGTATTGGACAAATTCAACGCTCGGAAGCGGTAACGTGCAGCAGCAATTTCTGCTCTGAACGCCAGAGACTTTGAACACGATCTCGCGGCGTCGCCCAACGGATTGTCAAAGTGGAATAGGTGGCTCGCCCTCAAAAGTGTCAAATGTCCCTAAGGTGTTCACCAGTTGATCGCGGGAACATCCCAGGGAAGCGGCGATTTTGCAATTGTTGCAATCGCGTGGTGGTAATTTCGGGCCGCGCAGTGGGGCGCGGCCCGAAATCTTATTTCACCTGTGTTACAGTGAGCTTTCCGTTCACCCGCTCGGCCACAAATTGGACCTTCGCACCTTCTTTCAGCTTTGCGAGCAGTGCGTCGTCCTTCACTTCAAAGACCATTGTCATTGCAGGCATTTCTAGCCCTTTCAGCTCCTCATGGATAAGCGTGACCTTTTTGGTCTTCGCATCGAGCTTCTTGACGGTGCCGTTCGTAAACTCCTGTGCGAACGCACCGGACGCAGAAGCGACCGCGAGTGCTACGGCAAGCGCGATTTTGGTAAAGGTTTTCATATTGGGTTCCTTTTCTTTTATTTTGCGACAGCGACGTCGCCATGCATCCCGGCGTCGTAGTGACCGGGAACGAGGCAGGCGATCTTAAAGACGCCGTCGTTCGTGAATTTCCAGACGATCTCTCCAGACTTGCCCGCCTTGAGGCGGATTGCGTTTGGATCATCGTGTTCCATCTCAGGAAACTTCTCCATCACGGCTTTGTGCTCCATGACCTTGTCTTCCTGGTCGAGGACGAATTCGTGATCTAGTTCGCCTTCGTTTTTGATAGTGAAGCGGACGGTCTGGCCTTTCCGGACTTTGAAGTTGTTAGGGCTGAAGATCATCTTCCCGTCGGGCGTCTCCTTCATGCTGACGCGGATCGTCTGGGTGACCTTGGATTTGTCACCAGCTTCGCCAACGACCATGGCTTCGCCGTGGCCGCCAGCGTGGCTACCGGAAGCGAGAACCGGAGTCGCGAGGGAGGCCAGAAGTAGGCCGAAAATAGCTGTCTTCATTGTTGTAGTCCTTCTTTCTACTGAGGTGGAATCAGCCGTGGTCCGAATGTTTCGGAGACAGCTTAGTTTTGGAGTCTTTGGCCTTGGGCGCGTCGGGAAGACTTCCCGTCCACTCCCAGGCCTGCGTGCCCGGAGGGTTTTCATACCAACCGGGGTCGCTGTAATCGCCCGCCGAGATACCCTCGCGGACCTTCACAACGGAGAACATGCCGCCCATTTCGATGGGGCCGTGCGGACCCCAGCCTGTCATCATTGGAACGGTGTTCTCCGGGATTTCCATCGACATTTCACCCATATCCGCCATACCGGCGGTACCCATGGGCATGTACTCGGGACGGAACTGTCGAATCTTCTTGGCCACTTCCTTCTTGTCGACGCCGATAAAAGTAGGAATTTCGTGGCCCATGGCGTTCATCGTATGGTGGGACTTGTGGCAGTGAATGGCCCAGTCGCCGACATACTTCGCATCGAACTCGTAGGCACGCATTGCGCCGACCGGGATGTCGATGCTGACCTCGGGCCACCGAGCCTCTGGCCGCACCCATCCCCCATCGGTGCAGGTGACCTCAAAGTCGTAGCCGTGCATGTGGATCGGATGGTTCGTCATCGTCAGGTTGCCGACGCGGACACGCACCCTGTCATCCTTGGAAACCACCAGCGGATCGATTCCTGGAAACACGCGGCTGTTCCATGTCCACAGGTTGAAGTCTGTCATTTCCATGACGCGCGGGACATAAGTGCCAGGGTCGATGTCATACCCACTGAGGAGAAAGACGAAGTCCCGGTCCACGGGCATGAACGTCGGGTCCTTTGGGTGGACCACGAAGAAGCCCATCATGCCCATCGCCATCTGCACCATCTCGTCCGAATGCGGGTGGTACATGAAGGTACCAGACTTCACGAGGTCGAACTCATAGACGAAGGTCTTTCCGACAGGGATATGCGGCTGCGACAGCCCGCCAACGCCGTCCATACCAGATGGCAGGATCATGCCGTGCCAGTGGATGGTCGTATGCTCCGGAAGTTTATTGGTGACGAAGATGCGTACGCGGTCACCTTCAACCGCCTCGATGGTGGGCCCCGGAGACTGGCCGTTATAACCCCAAAGATAGGCAGTCATTCCTTCTGCCATCTCGCGTTCAACCGGCTCAGCAACAAGGTGAAATTCCTTGACGCCGTTGTTCATCCGGAAAGGTGCGGTCCAGCCATTCAATGTAACGACCGGATTGTAATCAGGACCAACTGAAGGCTTCACAGGCTTCTGTGTTGTAGGGGACTCCATGACTGCCGCTTCCGGCAGGCCCATGTTTGAGGTTTGACTCCATGTTTGGGAGGAGACGAGGGCGGCACTGGCTGCGCCCGCTCCGAGTAACTGTCGTCTGCTAAACATCGTGTTTCCTTTCTTAGTCCGCATCAGCCGACGCGACTTCGGTCTCTTCTGCTTCTGAAGATTTGCTGCCGCCGTAGATCACGGGGGCTAGATTTGCTTCAGCCAGCCAGAAGTCCCGTTTTGCGTTGACGGCGAGGATGGTGGATTCAATCTTCTCTCTGGTGTCCGAGATCAGCTCAAACGTGCTGGTAATCATGCCGTTGTAGCTGCGCATCGATTGCTCTTCGATTGCGTTGCGCAGCGGCAGGACGCTGTTGCGGTAATGGCGGGCGATGTCGTAGTTCGATTTGTACGACACGTAAGCGGAGCGGGCTTCCGAACGCACGTTGACTGCCAGCTCCGCGAGCTGGTTGGCTGCTCGCATGTAGGCAAGTTCGCCTTTACGAAGACGAGCTTGGCCGGAGTCGAAGATCGGGATCGTGAATTCTAGGCCACCTGTGCGAGTGGTCTCGGAAACAACTTTCCCATCTTCTCGTTCACGCTCCTTCTCCCATGTGCCGACCAACTCGATATCCGTCACAATGCGGGTGACGTCCTCCAGCTTGTAGGATTGCGCCGTGGCCTGAAGTTCCAGTCGAGCCACCTGGAGGTCCATCCGTTTGCGAATAGCTTCCGCTTCGATGTCGTCCCGCTTGATCAGTGCCTTAGGCAGGTTGGGCAAGCGGTTTGGAATCTGGAAGTCGATATCGGAGCCTGAGAGACCCATCAACCGGACGAGTTCTTCTTTGGCCAGCTTTGCTTCAAGCCGTGCTTTTGCGGTCTCCCCCGTCAGCTCGGCATAAAAGACATGCTCGCGGGCCTGATCTGCTTTCGGTAAGGACCCAGCTTCGCCAATTTTCTTTGCAAGGTCAGATGCAGCGTCTGCCGCCACCTTAGCCTGGTTAAGGTAGCCGACATTTTCCCAGGCGGAGACGGCCGTGATCCAGGCACGGCGAGTTTCCGATGCCAGGGAGATGGTTTCCAGTGCTGCCGTTAGCTGAGCCTGGCGGAAGCGGGTTTCCGCAAGCTTGATGTTCTTGTCGTACGTCGCCAGTGCTAGAATGTTGGCGGCGATAGCTCCCTCGATAACGCGGTAAGCTTCGAGCCCCGGACTTCCGATGCCCGTTAAGCCAACCGAGAAAGTCGGGAAGACGGACAGCTGAGTTTGCCAGACATCTGCGGCGCTTTCGCCAAGCTCCGAGTAAGCAGCTTGAAGGCCCTTATTGTTAAGCAAAGCTACTTGCACGGCGGTCTCGACGTCGATGGTCTTTTTTGCCATCAGCGACTTCACCCGAGATCGCACGGCCTCGGCTTGCTGCCGGTTTTGAACCCAAACCGTCTGTTTTCCGGTCGCCTCGTTGCTTTTGAGCGATGCATTGGTGAACCCAGCATCTTTGGCAGCATAGTCTGTCGTGACGCAACCTGCTGCAATCAGCGGGAGAACGACGGCTGAAATGAACTTGGTATGACGCATTGTCATCATGATCATCCCTTCTTCGGAGCTTGGGCGTCGTTGAGACCACGCCAAGGCTTCGGATCAACGGGCATACGATGCGTGTAGCCGCCGATAGGGCTCTGGTACCGAACAGGCCTGACGGACAAGGTGTCAGGGTTGTCGTTCGAAGCCACGACTTCGGGCAATGTGGAAGCGCATCCGCTGACGACGAGCGGCAAGGCAACCACCAGGAACAAAAGTTTCATGATGAAAATCCGAGAATAAGAATGCGATTGTGCCGCCGCGCGTAGTCGCGCAAAGGCACAGCAAGCCCCGCCGTGCGGGTGCTAGTTCTCAGATATTAGGAGGACGATGAAGGCTCGGTGCTTGACCAACAGTCTCCGTGTCGTCAATGAATTCGCGGATCGCGACGACTATCGGGTGGGGCATCAAGGAACCCGGGCAAGTTATTGCGGCCACGCCACAATAATCCTGACAGCAAGAGGTTTTGGACTTTTCAGGCTTGCTATGGTCGTGCTGGTCACCGTGAGCCCCTGCGTCACTTACGGTGACGTGATCATCACTATGATCTGACGAATGTTCATCCGATTGCGAGACGTTAACAGACGCATCTGGATGCATCGCGGCGTTGACGGCAGAAAAGCTGTATCCAGCCAGTGACAGAACCATCACCAGTCTTACCAGCAGTGCCAACACTCTAGATGTGATTCGATACATCCCGCCCATGCCCAATAGGATTGCCAGTGCCTTCAAGGTTGTCAATCGTTGCCATCTTCCACCACGAATTCGCGTCCTTTGTGTGGCTTTGCCACAACGCTTTCTGGTTGTAGGTCAGCGGCCCGCTGCTCTGAGCACAGCGGACTCGACTTGTTCAACCGTTACAGCCGGACCCGGCCTCTATCGATGCTTCGGCTAGATGTTTTAGGCCCTTCTGCCCGGTAGGCTTGTTCGTGCTCCGCCCAGGCCGTCTGCGCTATGACCAGGGACAGGACCTTTACCATGGTACCAGCGGCGGTTTTGATGCGTGTTGTCAGCATTTCAGTAAGCCTTGCTTCTACTAAGTGTCGGGTTCGATTCTGCGAGATCAACGATTCTTACTAGATTTTCGAAGGTCTTCCGCAGGATCGATCACAGACACCGTGCCGTATCTCGTGTTGGTGCGCTTGACCAAACCGTTACCCAGAACCTCGAACGTTACTGCGTCGGACTTCGCGTTTGCTGTATCGCCGGGTTTACCGTGGCCCTGAACAATTTTGTCGACATCCGACGCTCGTGCGCTGATCGGACCGTTGGCGGATGCTGTGGAGGTGGCTGCAGCAAGGGCAGCTAAAGCGATGGCGAGTTGAAACTTCATGATCTTTTCCTCGATGTAAGCTGCGGAGGTGCAGCATGAGGAAGTTAGATCGTGGGATTGTCAGCTACCTTTCCCGTACTTTACATTTTTGTAAACTTGGAAGGGAGCAGTCGCCGCAACAAAGCCGGAATTGATGCCTTCGGGTTTCCTGTAGCAAATCATTTGGACGCGGCATGAAAATCCTTCTTATTGAAGACGACGAGAAGACTGGCGCATACATCTCAAAGGGAATGACGTCAGCGGGCCATGTAGTGGATTGGCTTCGGGACGGAAGAGACGGCCTAAGTGCTGGTTTCGACGCTTCTTATGATGTCGTGGTGGTTGATCGGATGATACCCGGGCTGGACGGGCTGACAATGGTGAAGAGCCTTCGTGCCGCCTCGATCCGTACGCCTGTCCTCTTCCTCACCGCGATGAGTGGGGTTGATGATCGCGTTGAAGGCCTGGAGGCCGGGGGTGATGACTATCTGGTCAAGCCATTTGCTTTCTCTGAGCTTACGGCGCGAATCAATGCGTTGGTAAGGCGACCACCGATTGCCACTGAGAAGACCAAACTGCGGGTTGGCGACCTTGAGATCGACCTCGTGAGGCGCATTGCGGACCGAGCTGGAACTCCGCTCGATCTGCTGCCGCGCGAGTTTGCCCTCTTGGAACTTCTCATGCGGAACGAGGGCAGGGTGCTGACCAAGACAATGCTGTTGGAGAAAATCTGGAACTTCAACTTTGACCCCCAAAGCTCTGTGGTCGAAACCCATGTCAGCAGGTTGCGGGCAAAGATCGACCGACCCTTTGGTTTCCCCTTGCTACATACCGTCCGCAATACAGGTTATTCCCTACATGCGCGAAGGTAGCTTCTTTAAAAGCACAGCAGCTCGGCTGGCGGTCATCTATATCTGCCTTTTCGTGGTTTCCTATCTCGGCGCGAACGTGATTGCCTACCAGATGGTGCTGGCCTACCTGGATGGCCGCCTAAACTCCAACGTGATGGAGCGGTATCGGGAGATTGAAACTGCTTATCAAACCCGAGGGATGCCTGGGGCAGTGGATATGATCAACAGTCATGGCCCCGCAATTCGGGGTCAGGAGACAATCTATACGCTCAGGAACCCGGCAGGCAGTCTGATCGCTGGGAACACTTCGCTCGGCGGCGTTCCTGATGGGTACTCTGTCATGAGTCCCCGGGACCAATTTGACAAAGACACCAACTATAAACTGTTTCGCGGGGAGATCGGCGACAGCGATCTGATTGTCGGTATCAGTTATAGCGACACCGATCAGCTCGCGCGTATAGTGCTCATGAGCTTCGGATGGACAACAGCCATCGTCTTCGCAGTCGGTTTGGGTGGTGCGGCGGTGCTGTCATATCGAACCCGCCGTCGAATATCTGTCTTGTCACAGACCGCCCATGCGATTGGCCACGGTGAACTTTCCAAAAGACTTCCGGTTTCAGCGCGGATGGATGAGATTGATGTGCTGTCCACACAGGTCAATGTGGCGCTGACGCGGTTGGAGACGAGTGTTTCGGCTTTGAAGCAAGTGACCATCGATATCGCCCATGATCTCAAGACGCCCATCGGCCGAACGTTTTTGATGCTCGACGATGCGCTACAGTCTCCAGACCTTGAGCAGATGCAGAGCGCGGTGAGTACCGCGCTAGGGGAATTAGGTGAAATCGCGAAGACATTCGATGCTCTTCTGCGGATCGCGCAGATCGAGTCGCGTAGCCGATTGGCTCATTTTGCCGCCGTCGATCTGAGCGTTGTCGCCAAGGACATCTGCGAAACGTATGAGGCGATTGCGCAGGATGACGGCTATCAATTGTACTGGCACGAAGAGCCAGCTGATACAAAAATCGAGGGTGATCCAGATTTATTGCGTCAGCTTTTGGCAAACCTCTTGTCGAACGCCATGCGTCACACTCCGAAAGGCTCACGCATTGACGTTTCGGTGATCCGACAGCGCGAAAGTATCATCCTGACGGTTCAGGACAATGGTCCCGGCATACCGGAGCAGGAGAGTTCGCGGGTTTTCGACAGGTTCTATCGTCTAGAGAAAAGCAGGACCACGGCAGGCTCAGGGTTGGGTCTGAGCCTGGCCAAAGCAATATGCGATCTTCACGATGCGGAAATCCAGCTTCTCGAAAATCATCCTGGGCTCAAGGTTATCATGACCTTTAAGCCTCGCGTTGATTGACCTCTTCACGGGTTGCCAAAGCGGCCGAAGTCGAAGGACGCGGTAGCGGCAACCGGTTTTGACGACCCTTCTGCAGGGTATCCGGTCGGATAGGTTGAACTGAGCGTGGTGGTGGCGCTGCGGCCCGCGCTGGGCGCGACAAAGGCAGACGCTACCGTACTATGTGTAACGGCGGGTGCCGTAACCACCTTGGGTGTATCTGACATCTCGTTCATGCTCAGAGCAGCCGAGGTAGTAACCGCCATTGTCACGGTAGATCGAGGGTTCGCAGACGGAATAGGGATACCGGCATTGTGGTCAGAAGCGTCCGTAACACGTCCTTCCAGACGGACTAAAAGCTGTCAGAGTGGGGCTTGCCATCGGACGAGTCGTGGGGACTGGAGCCTTAAATCCTGGATTTTGCTCCACCGATACTACCGCCCGTGGCGCATCCGTGTGCCTCGACGCTGCTGCGACCCCTCTCAGCCGTTGATGTCGCAATGGGAACCTTCAACGATCTGTGGTGTTCCCGATTGGAAAGGAGCAGCAATATGACCTACATGCACCGTTTCCGGACCGTCATCGGAGTTTTTGCATCAGTTCTGGTCCTGGTAAACATGATAGCGATCTTACCTGCGAGCGCATCGCCATCGCGGCCGTGTATTGCCGTTGATGGATTCATCGCGGATCATCCCAAGCAATCTAATGCTTCTGGCAATTGTTGCAGCGATATGCATTGCTGCCCGATGCTATCGTACCAGCCTGACCCGATGGTACCAATGGCCGTGAAGTTCCAGGCAGTGGCAATGGAAAGCGCAGAGCAAGCGCTCCTCCTCGTGAATCCGATTGATCCTCCTCCACGCGTTGTTGCGAGATGAAGAGGATTTCTTTCAACACATCACAACAAGGATTTTTAGCGATGAGAACGCTTATCAAGATGTCGCTCGCAGCTTTCGCAATCTCTTCTGCCACCGCTGCCCTGTCTGGCACTGCTTCAGCTCAGATGGCTTACCCCGACAAATGTAAATCAGAGATGCCCATGTCCGGCGATATGGCCATGCAAGGTCACAACATGGCGATGGCCGACATGACCGACTATCAAAAAGAATCGATGGACGGCATGAAGGCTATGAACATGAACATGATGCAGGGTATGATGAAAAAGGACGCCGATGTGTCCTTCGCCTGCGGGATGATCGCCCACCACATGGGGGCCATCAGTATGGCCCAAGTCGAGTTGAAACACGGGGATAACGACGAGACAAAGGCCAAGGCTCAGAAGATCATCGACGACCAGACCAAGGAGATCAAGGAACTGACCGCCTGGGTCGAGAAGGAGGCCAAGTGATGCACCACATGTCCTCCGAGATGAAGGCCTGCGTCGACAACTGCCTCGCGTGCTACAGCGAATGCTTGTCGATGGCCATGGGACACTGCCTGGAGATGGGTGGCAAGCATACTGAGCCAAAGCATCTTAAACTGATGATGGCTTGTGCGGAAATGTGCAGAACTTCAGCGCATTTCATGCTGATAGGCTCAGAGCATCATAAGCACACCTGCCGTGAGTGCGCAGAGATATGCCGCCAGTGCGCGGAAGACTGCGAACGCGTTGGCGACATGCAAGGTTGTGTCGACGCGTGCCGCAAGTGTGCCGAGAGCTGCGAAAAGATGGCGGCCTGATACCGAGTAGGGGGCGCTTAGCGCCTCCTACGTCTTGAACCGCCATAGGGATTGCTAGGTCCAGGCCGCTACGGCCGTTCCAGGGCTGAAAAAAATTCAGTGCCGGAAAGGCGAGCGCGTCAAGTCATCAAGCCGCCTACTGGACCGTCGATTTTCGCGCTTCGGCGGAAAAACAGATTATTGCGACCACTGTTCGCCAACCTTCCCTAAGGCACACTGAAACACCACCATGCGCTTTGACAGCGCGGAGGTCACCTATGACAATGTCCTACTGGCGTTTTGCCGCAATGATCGCGGCATCAACCATCGTCATGTATCTGATGATGTATTTAAACACCTACGCTTGGGAGCATGTGTATTGGAGCGAAACAAGGGCCTGGATGGCTCTGATGATGGGTTCAGTCATGGCCGTCATAATGCTGGCCTTCATGCTCGGCATGTATAGGAACAAGGCCCTCAACATGATCGTTTTCGGTGGAGCAATCGCTGTAGCCGCCGCGTCACTGTGGCTCGTCCGAAGCCAGGTCACTGTTGACGACGTCGACTACATGCGTGCGATGATACCGCATCATTCCATCGCGATCATGACGAGCACGCGAGCGCAAATTTCCGATCCTCGTGTCCGCAAGTTGGCCGATGGAATTATCGAGGCGCAGGTACGGGAAATTTCAGAGATGAAAACCCTCATCGCTGATTTGAATCGCCGAAATTAACCCAGCGTCACCTAAAGGCATCGACAGCCTACCAGCCGAAGACAGCCTGCCTCCTCGTGAAGACGAGGCAGAGCATAACGGAGCTGCGGCACCGCTTTCGCGAGATTTCTCTCATGAAGCTGGCGACGTGCGCCGGGGAATAATTGCTGTCTCGCCCTTGTTCAACGTAAGCGGTGTTTCACTCCCACGTTGACAGCAAATGCTTGATCGGTGTTGAGCATCTACAGCCAACATGGCAAAGCAGTTACGTGCCGATTGCGGTCACTTGCAGCGTTGGGAGAGGAGCATCAAATTGCAGGATGACGACACCAACCCTAGCCTAGCTCGTGGTCTTTTCAGACTCGGCGTCCTCTTTGGATGTGTCGCTTTGATCCTGTTCTTCTTTTGGGAAACCTACAGTTCAAGCGCCGCCCTCAGCCGCCTATCAGCGGCGGCAAGCAACTTCTCCTATACAGAAAAGTGTGATGCCAATGGAAACCCGACGACTACGGGCGAACCAAATTGCATCGACCTTGGTCGCTACCTGTTTATTTATGGCCCTGTGATGAAGGCCTTTCGAAGAGCGTGCTCAGGGAGTGACGATGGCGCTGGCGTCGTAATCCTGGAGAAAAACAAAGCGCCAAGGATTGAAATCCACCGGGTGGAAAAGGCCTTCAGGTTTCGATCTCGCAATGGCGCGAGTGTTCCTTGCCTGCCACCCAATACGACGTCGTAAGAAAAATCGTCTTTTGTCTTGGTGGGAGGTGCGGTTGGCCCAAGTGCATTGTTGCGGTCAGGCTATCCCACTTGAGGCCGAAAATTCCACGGTAAAAGCTCACCAATTCGACTCTGCTTGTGGCCACTGACGATGGCAGCGAGCACGGTGGTCAGATAGGCCAGGGGATCGATAGCATTGAGCTTGCAGGTTTCGATGAGCGAGGCGACGGTCGCCCAGTTCTCCGCACCAGCATCATGACCTGCAAAGAGAGCATTCTTCCTGTTCAAGGCAATCGGCCGGATGGTTCGCTCGACGCTATTGTTGTCGATCTCGATACGGCCGTCGGTCAGGAAGAGCCTCAAACCATCCCAGTATTTGGCAATGTAGGCCAAAGCCTCGCCGAGCGGGGACTTTGTACCCACGCGGGCGCGGTGATGGATGAGCCACGCCTGCATGTCGGTGACGAGTGGCGCTGACCGCTCCTGCCGTCCTGCGAGGCGAGCCTCCGGATCAAGGCCTCGTAGCTCGACCTCGATCTGATACAGTTCGCTGATGCGTTTGACGCCGTCCTCGGCAATAGGTGCTGCTCCGTTGCGGGTGATCTCCACCAACTTGCGACGGGCGTGTGCCCAACAATAGGCAAGCCGAATGTCTAGGCCAATTCGCTCTGGCGCGATCAGCCTGTTGTATCCGGCATAGCCGTCGACCTGCAGGATGCCGGAGAAACCCTGCAGTATCCGCTCGGCATGAAGGCCCCCGCGACCAGGCGCATAGGTGAAGGCCACGCCCGGTGGAGCACCGCCGCCCCAAGGGCGATCATCCCGCGCCAGCGCCCAGAAGTATCCAGTCTTCGTCTTGCGGGAGCCGGGATCGAGAACCGGGGCACGGGTCTCGTCCATGAACAGCTTGGTCGAGCGCTTCAGGTCGGCGATCAACGCATCGAAGACAGGCCGCAGTTCATAGGCTGCCCGACCGACCCAATCGGCCAGCGTGGAGCGGTCGAGATCGATCCCTTGGCGGCTCATGATCTGGGCCTGCCGATAAAGCGGAAGGTGATCGGCATATTTGGAGACCAGCACATGGGCGACGGTCGCTTCCGTCGGCAACCCCGCCTGGATCAGGCGAGCCGGAGCTGGGGCCTGAAGGACGCCATCTGTGCAGGCTCGGCATGCATATTTGGGGCGACGCGTGACAATGACGCGGAACTGTGCGGGGACGACGTCCAACCGTTCGGAGACATCCTCCCCGATGCAATGCAGGCAACCGCCGCAGGTGCAGATCAGGCTTTCTGGCTCGATCACCTCCTCGACACGCGGAAGATGCTTTGGAAGGGAGCCACGATTGATCGCGCGTGGCTTGGTGGTCCTGGTCCCGGCAGGAGTGTCCGCCTCGTCTTCGGCATGGATCGCCGCCATGGCCGTTTCCAGGTCTTCCAGTGCCAGATCGAATTGGTCGGGATGGGTCTTCTCGGACTTGCGCCCGAAGGCTGCCTGCCTGAATGCTGCGACGAGCTTCTCAAGCCGCTCGATCCGCTTGTCCTTGCGAGCGATATGTTCGTCCTTACTGGTTATCGCGACATCCTTGGCCGCCTCGCGGGCCTGCGCCGCGATCAGCATCGCCTTCAGGGCGGCAACATCATCGGGAAGGTCGGCGGCATCAAGCATAGTCGGAACCTACCAAATCCCAAGCCGAATTGCCTTTGGAATTTGGGGTGCTGAGTCATCGTGCCGCAGCTATTCGATGGCCTCCGGTGTTCTCGTCTGGACGGCATGAACCCGCCGCCAATCAAGGCCCGCGAACAGGGCTTCGAACTGGGCATGGGTCAGCGTCATCAATCCATCTTTGATGCCGGGCCAGGTGAAGCTGTGCTCTTCCAGCCGTTTGTAGGCCATGACGATCCCAGAGCCATCCCAGTAGATCAGCTTCAGCCGATCCGCCTTGCGTGACCGGAACACGAAGACAGTTCCGGTGAACGGGTCCTTGTGCAGTTCGTTCTTCACCAGCGCCGCCAGTCCGTCATGCCCCTTGCGGAAGTCTACGGGTTTGGTCGCCACCATGATCCTGACGCGGTTCGACGGGAAGATCATGCCGCTGCCGCCAGGGCGCGAGCAATGGCAGCGATCCTGGCAGCAGACGCACCTTCCTCAAGACGGATCGTCACCGGACCGACGATAATCTCTGCGCGTGTCGCGGCCTTGACCGTCAGCGGCTCAGGCGACGGCGGCTCGACAACCATGGCCGCGAACTCTACCGCATCCTCCGGTGCTGGCAGGATTAGCTTGCCCTGCCGTGCCATCGTCCGCCAGGTGGAAAGGCTGTTGGCTCGTAATCCATAGCGCTGCGCAACTTCATTGACTGTCGTGCCGGGCCTCAAGCTCTCCGACACGATCCGCGCCTTGACCTCATCAGGCCAATGTCGGTGAACCTCACGTCCGGTCTTGCCGGTTGTGAGAAACTCCAATGTAGTCTCCATGGAGAAACTCCCGTTCTTCATCCATGGAACGTCGATCACATATCAGGCGACGGCGGACAATGTGGGGGCAGAACACCGGTTACTGTTCAACTATTCCACGTCGGTATCACGGGTTTTCTAGCGCTGCTGCGTCAAGGTTTGGGGCCATGTCCATCACGCCCGCCATAACCGTGCAAAAGCTGCAGGAGTGGCAAGCAACAAGCAGAAGATAGGGACGTAGCCCGAGCGCGTCCGCCTAGTGCTCTTGTAGTATGAAGAAGATGGCGATGACTGCCACCGACGCCGCGACGAGGAGGCATGTTCGCATTTGCCATCAGAGCTTTATGCTCCTGAGCCTAAGGGAATTGCCGATCACGCTCACAGAGGACAAAGCCATGGCTGCGGCGGCAATGATCGGCGAAAGCAGGATACCAAACGTAGGATAAAGCAGACCGGCGGCAACTGGGATGCCTGCAGCGTTGTATATGAACGCAAAGAATAGGTTTTGCCGGATGTTAGCCATTGTCGCCCGACTCAGCTGACGCGCTCGCACAATGCCCTGTAGGTCGCCCTTGAGCAGGGTGACGCCTGCACTTTCGATAGCTACGTCAGTCCCTGTGCCCATGGCAATACCGACGTCGGCGGCGGCGAGGGCAGGGGCGTCGTTAACGCCGTCCCCGGCCATGGCGACGATCTTGCCTTCGCTCCTGAGCCTCGATACGATCTTGCTCTTGTCTTCAGGTAGAACCTCGGCTTCCACCTCTGAAATTCCTAGCCTCCGTGCAACCGCGTGGGCTGTCGTCTTGTTGTCGCCGGTCAGCATGACGACCCTGATGCCTTCCGAAACGAGCGCCTTCACGGCCTCGGGTGTCGTTGCTTTAACTGGGTCGGCGATGGCAAATAGCCCTGCTAGTTGACCATCAGATGCCATGAAGATGACCGTTGCCCCTTCGTCGCGCATGTCCTCAGCCTTGGCAGTCATCGCGGATATGTCGACGTGGCTTTCTTCCATGATCCGATGGCTCCCCAGGATCAGCGTCTTGCCGTTGACGGTTCCGGTCACGCCCTTGCCCACCGGGCTGTCGAAATCCTGGACGTCACCGAGTTGAATGTCCCGTTCGGCAGCGGCATTGACAATGGCGAGCGCAAGAGGATGCTCGCTCGCACGCTCAATTGATGCCGCCGCCTGCAACAGCTCAGACTCCGACAGGCCTTCCGTCGGTACTATGGCGGTGACCTTTGGTCGACCTTCAGTAAGGGTGCCGGTCTTGTCGACGACCAACGTGTCGACTTTTTCGAAGCGCTCCAAGGCCTCAGCATTTTTGATCAGGACCCCCAGCTTCGCACCTCGGCCGACGCCGACCATAATGGACATCGGTGTTGCTAGTCCGAGGGCGCAAGGGCAGGCGATAATCAGAACGGCGACTGCAGCAACCAGCCCATGTGCGAATTTCGGTTCCGGACCGATGAAAAACCATATGAAAAAGGACAGGATGGCGGCGGCGATTACTACGGGCACGAACCACCCGGAAACCTCGTCAGCCAACCGCTGTATCGGTGCGCGGGAGCGTTGGGCTTCAGCTACCATTTTCACGATCTGAGAAAGCATCGTGTCTTTGCCGACTTTGCCCGCCTCCATGATGAAACCGCCCGTCTGGTTCATCGTGCCGCCGATTAGCCTTGAACCGACTTCCTTGGTCACGGGCATCGATTCGCCGGTAATCATTGACTCATCGACGGAGCTACGGCCCTCCAACAACGAACCGTCGACTGGGACCTTTTCACCAGGGCGAACGCGCAGCCGGTTTCCGACGCTAACGTCGTCGAGAGTGACGTCCTCGTCGGTACCATCATCCTTTACCCGTCGTGCTGTCTTGGGTGCGAGATCAAGGAGGGCGCGTATTGCGCCACCCGTCTGCTCTCGTGCTCGGAGTTCCAGGACTTGGCCGAGGAGCACGAGAACAGTGATCACGGCGGCAGCCTCGAAATAGACAGCTACCGCACCCTCGCCGGATCGGAACGTTTCAGGAAAAATGCCAGGTGTGAGCGTCGCGACCACGCTGTATATCCACGCTACGCCCGTGCCCATTGCGATGAGCGTGAACATGTTCAGGTGACGGTTGACGAGCGACTGCCACGCGCGTTCGAAGAACGGCCAGCCAGCCCAAAGTACAACGGGTGTCGCAAGCACCATTTGAACCCAGTTCGAGGTTTGCGGCCGAATGAGCATATGGAGGTTGGTCAGGTGCCCGCCCATCTCCAGTGCGAGAACTGGGAGCGAAAGTACAAGACCAATCCAGAAGCGGCGGGTCATGTCGACGAATTCAGCGCTCGGTCCGTCTACAACGACAGGCGTTTCGGGCTCCAGGGTCATCCCACATATCGGGCAGTTGCCTGGGCCGATTTGTCGAACCTGTGGATGCATGGGGCACGTATAGACAACACCCTCTCCGGTAACCGGCGCTACCCCTATCGAAGCTGCGGCATCGCTACGGTGATGGTGATCACCATGATCATGATTATGTTGATGATGAGAGTGCCCGTGGTTCTCGTTGGTCATGTAATCCTCCTCGAATCCCGCCACTGTAGGTGATGGAGTCACTCATTTCCGCATCCTGGTGCAGCTCATTCTTCTCAAATGTTGCAAGTACATCATCGTCTGCCTTTGATGAGAGATGCCGCATGCAGGTCTATCGCCCTTGATGTCCGTCAACTTGCCAAAGGCGTGTCAATCTGTGCGCCCTACAACAGTGGGAAGGTCAAGCGTTATGTTTTGTAACTGAACGATATAAAAGCTGGTATGCACGTTCATTTAGAACCGTTCGGTGTTAAAGCCGAACGTGACTTCACGGGTCCAACATTGGACAAGATTTGCCCGCGATTTGGAGATAGGAACAGCCATTGTCCTGTTGAGCATGGCCAGACAGATGATCACTGCCGTACCTGCCACGCGGAAAAGCTTCACAGGAACGGAAGCGTACCCAAAACTGCTTGATCTCGCAGTCGATGACATTCTTGAACGATGCAGCAGAGTAATGGACTGGTGAACCACCTAAAAGCCCAACCTGGAGCCCCACTTCCCCACCGGCAAATCGCCTTTCGGCTAAGATTCTTCGGGGCCATTATAGCGTTTACTGGCCCGTTCATGTTCATGTCTGTCGCGGCGGGGCTCGACGAAACTGTGGCTATTCGCCAGCGGGAGATGAAGGAGATCGCGGCAGCTACCAAGATCATTGCTGACGTGTTCAAATTTCCAGAAAAATATTCCTCTCAGGACTTCAAGCAGGCGGCCAGAGCAATTAGTAATCGTGCCGGTCAACGGCTCGTCGAAAATTTCGACATGGTCACGACAGCCGACGGTTCGAAGGCTACTGAAGCGATAGGTGGGGCTCGTGACCGCTTCGATGATCTCGCGCAAGACCTGAAGACCTACGCGGACAGACTGGCGACGGCAGCTGACGAGCATCCAGACAAGATGACCGAAGATATGCGGATGACCGACAAGGAGCCAATGGGCGGAGGGCCACTGGGGACCCGAATGAGGAGTGAGGCATCTGTTTCCTCGATGTCAGCAGAGCACTCGTTTCACCTGATGTTGCAGACCTGTACAGCCTGTCATTCCCGTTTTCGCCGGAGTAACTGAAGTCGAACGCATCGACTGCTGATGCTGCCCTGACCGCCATCGCCGCCGCCGGGACATCCGCCACAGGAGCAACTTGTTTTGCTGCTCAGTATCTCGCCGACCTCACTTCCAGTGATCGCAGCGTGTGAGCCGAGACCGCTGCGCACATCCGCCTGCTCACCTTGAAGCGATAGAGCACACCATTATGAAAATTATTGCGTCTTCGACAGCACCCAGTCTCGAAGACGGAGAAATGTTCTCTCGACGCAAAACCACAGGATGGCTGCGACTATGAAGCTTGTCGTCCAATATGCAATAAAGCCGAAGGTGCCTTGCAAATGCTGCTCCCCAATAACCAGGCGCAGGACATGGAACACCGACTTATGGGTAAGGTATAGGCTGTACGAAAGGGTGGCGATCAAAGCTGTTCCGGGCGGGGTCCAGCGGCTTAAGGACCGCTCTAAATCCAGCATCGCGCAAAACAATAGGGCGATCCCGCCAGAGATGAGCGGGAACCCAGCTACTGTCCCAAGGTGGGCCTGAAACACCGGAAAGACACCTGCACCTCCTAAAGGCCCACGGCTCGTGAAGCAAAGCAGCGCTGCGATCACTAGAGCCAGTCCCAAAGGAAGAGTCGCTTTGGGCGCTAGGTATCTTCGGCAGACTTCTGGTTTGAAGAAACGAGCCGCCGCCAGCACCACTCCAAACAACAGCCCATCCAAACGCGTGTAGGTCGGGTAATAAAGTTCACGAAGGTATGTCGCAAAAGCCGGACGGAACTGTCCTTCGCTCACCAGTCCACCGATCTGAGCGTCCCAGATCACGTAACGCAGCACGATCCCGACCACTGTCAGCATTGTCGCAAGAGTGAGGACCCAACTCGTGCGGACCCGCCGGTAAAGGAGAAAGATCAACAACGGCAAGAGGAGATAGAACTGTTCTTCAACAGCAAGCGTCCATGCCTGGGAAAAGGCGTTGCCTTCTCTCGGGTCGAAGCCGAGGTTTACAGTGAAGGTGGCAAACTTCGAAATGGGCTGCATAGTCGGCGCGTCGCGCAGGATCGGAAAGGCGGCGTATAGCGCGAGGACGACAAAGAAAGCAGGGAATATTCGGAAGGCTCGGCGGAGGTAGAACGCCCTGAAATCGACAGTCCCCGTTCGCGTGATTTCTTTGAACAGTTGTGTGCCGATCAGGTACCCGCTGAGCACGAAAAAGACGTCGACACCGAGCCACGCATATTCGCGGATCGACACGAGCGCGTTTGGCGTTGCATTTAGCGGTAGATGAACCAGCATGACGAGTAAAATCGCCATCGAGCGCAGAATGTCAGGACCCGATTGGCGCTCGCTCGCTGTGCCAACGGCTGCTCTTCCGCCCAAAGCGATTGTACTACCTTGCGTGCTGTCGGTGCTGGCAAATACCGTCATTGGGCCACATCCCGTGATTTTCGTGAACAGGTGCCGTCAAGTTACCGATCAAGCTGTTCGAGGGAAGTCGCTAAACAAAAAGTCGCCAAAAAGCGTAAATTAAATGTAAAAGTAGAACTATCTTGTGCACCGCATGAAGCTGTTGATGCCGCATTCGCTAGCGGTGAACTACCCTCACCCGAATTCGAATCCACGTCCCGTCGAGTGCACCTTGGGACATGGACGTCTGGCGGTGATAAATGATTGGTCGGTCTAATTGGGATGTCAATCGTCGGGCCCGTCGCTTGAACTAATCCTGGAGCCGTAGGTGCGTTGACTGTTAACTGGCAGCCTCCAATTCAGCCAAGCAATTCTGACAACGCCAGGTTGCCTGTTGAGTGAGACTCAGCTTACTCTCCATCGACGATGGTAGGGGAGAGCTAAATGTCCGGTGGTGGTCCAAGTTCAGAGCGTGAGCCCTTTAGGCCGGTGCCGACGAAAGTGCCTCCTACCTCGACTGGAGATGGGGGTGGCGGCGGTGGAGGCGGCTCGCTTGGCGAATGCGCCTTTACCGAAATCACCATTCTCAGCTCCCCTGATCCAGCAGTCGTTGCTGGTCTGTCGGTCGGAGATGTCCTAGCCGTGGTGATGGAAACGCAACCGGTTCCCAGGCTCATTGTGATGACCGGAGGCCACCGTATAGCGGGTTCCATTACGTCGGCGAAGCTTCTCGACATGATGGAGTGTATCCGACGGGGTTACAACTACGCTGCCACGGTTAGAGATATCGCTGGAGGCAGGGTAACGGTCGAGATTCATCCCGCATGATTTCAGTTGATGTCGTCGGAGGTGTTTACACCGAGAGATGCGCTTTCCCGTACTGGGATGAGCTACTAGGTTCCGCAGGACGAGCAGCGCTGGCTCTCAGTGAGAAGGGCGTTGCCCTGCGGCTCCACACACTGCTTGCGCCTAAGGAAAGGAGGTTGGCAGACGCGATCTTCATTCCAAGGGGAATTGAAGTATCGGCTGGAGATCGTGATGCGCCGATCAGCTTCGACTATGTGCATTGCCTGTCGGTACCCATTATCACACCGAGGCGCAGCGACGGCACATTTAGTGGCGTGATCGCCGGAGACATCCTCATCAAGTTCGGCATGCTAGAGACCGATCCCTGCGTCCAAGCAAATTGGTGCGTTTACGATCCTCAGTCCGCGTTCTCGCCAAGGTTTTTCACCGCCTCGGGTTCGACGGCGTCTCATTTGGCCGTCATCACAAACAAATCTGAAATCTTGAAGATGACGTCGTTGCAAGACGTTGATGACGCGGTCCAGCAGGTCTTCCAAACCGACAAGGCAGACCTGGTCGTCGTTAAGGACGGTCTCAATGGCGCGACGGTCTACGCTTCAGGGACGAGACACGCGATTCCAGCCTTCAAGACCAACAGTGTCTTTACAATTGGCTCTGGAGACGTATTCGTCGCCGCCTTTACATTGGCTTGGGCAGTTCAACGCCGTTCACCACAAGAGGCAGCGACTTACGCCTCCCTGGCAACCGCCGAATACGTCGAATCCAGAAATCTGCCAATACCTTTGCCGGAGGCTATTCAGAATAAGCATCGTGAACCAGTGAAACTGGCCGGTGGTAACATCTATCTGGCTGGCCCATTCCGAGAGGTTGGTCAGCGGATGCTGATCGATGACGCATTGGACCACCTTTCGGCGCTGAAGATGAAGGTCTTCAGTCCGATCCACGATATTGGCCCAGGAGAGGCCGAGGTGGTGGTTGAGAAGGACCTCGATGCCATCCGCCAGTGCGACGCAGTCTTTGCGATCTTGAACGGGAGCAGTCCAGGGACGGTCTTTGAGGTGGGTTTTGCAAGAGCGCTCGACAAGCCAGTGTTCTGCGTCGCCCAAAACCTGCGGCATGGCGACTTGAAACTGCCTCGCGGATCGGGCGCTTACATGCACGACGACTACGTCAGTGTGCTTTTCCAAATTGCGTGGCGATCAACATGAAACGAGCGCTACTTCTCTCCGGTGGAATGGACTCAACGTCCATCGCATTTTGGCGACCGCCCGATCTGGCGATAACCATCGATTATGGTCAGCGGCCTGCGGCTGGTGAGCTTCGCGCGGCCTCCGCCATTTGTCAGGCCGTGGGCATCCCACATGAAGTCATCTCATGTGACCTGTCTCTGCTCGGGAGTGGCGATTTGGCCGGTTCGGAACCGAATGCCAATGCTCCTGCCAGCGAGTGGTGGCCATACAGGAACCAGATGCTCGTCACCTTAGCAGCGATGGTATGCGCCAAGCATGGAATGGAATGTTTGGAGATCGGAGCCCTTCGCACAGACGGCTTTCACGTCGATGGACGCGTAGAGTTCATTGAGACCTTGAGCAGCTTGCTTGCAATGCAGGAAGGAAGCCTAAGGCTTTCAGCGCCAGCCGTTCACCTTTCTGCCGAAGAGTTGGTCGTCGAGTCGAAGATACCGATGGAATTGCTCGCCTGGTCGCACTCCTGCCATGTCAGCGACTACGCCTGCGGTACATGCCGTGGATGCGAAAAACATTATCGTACGATGAAGGCTCTTGGCCATGAGCCATGGTGATCCAAGGCCGAAGGCGAGCCAGCAGTTCGCAACCCGTCCATGGCCATTCACCTCCATTCGGGTGGTGGAGTTTGTGCACCAGCAGCCGTGGCAGAGCGACACCAAATTCGGCGATGTTCTGACAGGAAGGCGCTCATCGCGAGCAATTACGGCCGCTGCCACGCCCGCCGTCGCTTCCATTGTTCGCGAGACGCTTTCGAAAAGGTTTTTAGCGGCAGAGCGAGCCCAAAAGGTTGTCCTGTCGGCCGGGGCTCTTCACCCGCTACGTTGTGTGTTCCTTCGCTCGGTTTCGGATGTCATGGTCTATGACGATGACAATGACCTGTTCATGCATGTCGCTGCTTTTGATGAAGAGGCGTTGAGAGGGTTTATCAATGATTGCCGGGCGGTGCTGCCGGACTGCGACGGGCATTGGTTGCTGCTGATTGCGGACCGTGGCAAGACGGCTCAGGCCTACGACAATCCTGAGTCCCTGCTATGGCGAGATGCGGGGGCAGTGCTCCAGGCGATGGCATTGATCTGTGAGGCAGCAGGCCTTGCCTTCTGCCCGCTAGGCCTTCTCGGGCAGCAAGGCGTAGATGCGCTGCTGCAGGATCAATCGAACTTCTTGGCGGTTGGGGTTGCTGCTGTAGGTAGGAAGGGCTGAGGTCAGATGGCGAGGGCCAGTTGGGTCGACTGGTAGCTCTTCTGCTTTGCAGGTGCCGTCAAGCCCGAGGTTGGACCGGCTCGTCTCATATAGTCCCAGATCAAAGCGTCTAGAACGCTGGCCTTCACGGCAATGGCAAGGCAGAGGTCGAGGAAGCTGGCTTCCAGCTTCAGGTAGTCCCTTGTAGGCTCCGAGTTTTGCGGGAACAACCCCATTATTTGCCCGGCGCGATGCAAGTGGATATCGATGATCGCAACAGAGTCGGAGCATCGGTGGTTTCGGACAATCCACGAAGCTGTCTTGGGGCCGATACCCGGCAACCCCATCAAAGCCTCTCGAAGCTCCAGGTCGGAGCAGTCAGTAGGTATGTCCTCAAGCGCAGCCAGACAGAGTGACAGGTATCGTGCCTTCTGCGAATGGAAGCGATAGCGTCTACTCTTGCCGCCAATGCAGAACGGTTCAGCCAGCTGCTCCTGCAATACGATTTCCGATATTCCCGGCTTCAGAAGGTCTTGAGCACGAAGCCGGTCGAAAGCAAGCAATCCCATCTCCGCCGGGATGCCGTATCCTCCAAGGAGACAGACTGCGACTTCTTCTGTAAGGTTTCGTCCTAGTTGATGGCTCGTGTACTGGTTCTTGCGGACATGAAGTTCGGTCTGGCACTTCCAGAATGCCGCCGTGTAGAATTGGTCGACTGCACCCCATGGAACACCTGCTACAACCTCCTGCCCAGCTGAAGGTATAGCCAGCTCCTCAAACTTGTCGCCTGCATTAATCCAAACAATCTGCATATCGGCCATCGCGTTGTGGGGGGCATCAAGCGGATTGCGGCGACATGGTCGAGTCATATCGTTCCTGCCGATGCTGTTTTCCCAGATATCAACAGGGAACATCGTAGGCTTGCGCGAAACAATCCAACCAGACGCGCCTACGTTTTCGACGACATGTGCTCCTTTCTGTTTATCGAGCGTGCACCCCGAACTTCGCGTCAACGGGCGGCAGACCATCATCGGGTGCGTTGGCGATGTCATCGATAATCGGGCATTCCGGACGGTCATCGCCGTGGCAATTGCTTGCCAGGTGCTTGAGCGTCTTCGACATCACCTGAATTGCAGCAGCCTTTCGCTCCAGCTCTGCCACATGCTGCAGCGCGATGGTCTTGACGTCCGCGCTGCTTCGAGACTTATCGCGCCACAGGGTCAGTAGCGTCTTCATTTGCTCGACTGAAAAACCAAGGTCACGCGCCCGGCGGATGAATTTCAGGGTGTGAATGTCGTTCTCGCTGTAGGTCCGGTAGCTCGACTCGGTACGGTGAGCGGGACTGATCAGCTTGATCTGCTCGTAATAGCGGATCATCTTTGCTGAGACCCCGCTTGCCTTTGCAGCTTCTCCGATATTCATATTTTCTCTCCGATGAATGCTGTCCGGAGGACAGCCGATGACCGCTACGGGTTCACTGAGCGAAGGCGCAGTGCGTTGCCAAGTACAAAGATGCTGGACATAGCCATGGCTGCTGCCGCGAAGATCGGCGACATCAACGTGCCGTTCACCGGATAGAGAGCCCCGGCGGCCACCGGAATCAGGCTGACATTGTAGGCGAAGGCCCAGAACAGGTTCTGTTTAATGTTCTTGATTGTAGCCTTGCTTAGGGCGATTGCCTTCGGCACCCCGTTCAAGTCGCCAGACATCAAAACAACATCAGCGCTCTCGATTGCAATGTCAGTGCCGGTTCCGACGGCCAATCCAACGTCGGCCTCCGTCAGGGCAGGAGCATCGTTGATGCCGTCTCCAATGAAGGCCACCGTCCGCCCTCCGTTACGAAGATGTTTCACGGCATCAACTTTTCCTTCGGGCAGAACCTCCGCCACGACTTCATCGATTCCAAGCT
The DNA here is from genome assembly GCF_050500175.1 of Neorhizobium sp. DAR64872/K0K18. Taxonomy (NCBI): domain Bacteria; kingdom Pseudomonadati; phylum Pseudomonadota; class Alphaproteobacteria; order Hyphomicrobiales; family Rhizobiaceae; genus Neorhizobium; species Neorhizobium sp. DAR64872/K0K18. The sequence goes on along the minus strand of NZ_CP191446.1, from coordinate 2,495,682 downwards.
TGCGAGCGATTGCCTCCGCTGTACGTCTGTTGTCACCAGTGATCATTGCGACCTTTAGCCCGAGTGAATGCAGGGCCTGGATCGCTGCGGGCGTCGTTTCCTTGACCGGATCGGAGACTGCGATAACGGCAGCAAGCTTTCCATCAATTGCGGCGTAAAGCGGCGACTTGCCCTGATCACCCAGAGCAGATGCCTCTGCTCTCACTTTGGACAAATCCATCCCAGCCTTCTGCAGGGACCGGTCCGCGCCAACGAGAACTCGGCGTCCCTCGACAGTCCCTTCGATACCAAAGCCCGGAGAAGCTGAGAAACCCGTCACTTGCTGGAGATCAAGCCCGTCGGCTTTTGCCGCTGCAACTATCGCTTCGGCAATTGGATGTTCTGACAGAGCTTCTACGCTCGCAACCAGACGAAGGACCTCGGCTGCAGAAAAGCCATTTTGCACGATGAAGTCTGTCAGCTCTGGCCTGCCTTTGGTCAGTGTCCCCGTCTTGTCGAGAGCAACTACGTCGGCTTCGCGAAGGCTTTGCAGAGCTTCACCTTTTCGGAAGAGGATGCCTAGTTCTGCTGCGCGGCCGGTGCCAACCATGATTGAAGTTGGTGTGGCCAAGCCCATCGCACACGGGCAAGCGATGATTAGGACCGCTACAGCGTTCACAAGCGCGTAGCTGAGGGCGGGTGAGGGGCCCAATACGTACCACGCTGCGAACGTCACCACAGCAGCAAGTATGACAGCTGGTACGAACCACGCCGTGACCTTGTCGACCAGCGCCTGGATCGGGAGCTTTGACCCTTGTGCGGCTTCAACCATCTTGATGATCTGCGAAAGCAGGGTGTCTCCACCGACTTTTGTTGCCTTGAAGGAGAACGAGCCGGTCTTGTTGATTGTACCGCCAACGACTTCGCTGTCGGCACCCTTTTCAACTGGAACCGGTTCGCCCGTGATCATAGACTCATCAACGAAGGAGCTGCCTTCTACAACAATGCCGTCGACAGGCACCTTCTCACCAGGGCGGATGCGGACCACGTCTCCGACTACAACTTCCGCAATTTCAGTCTCGACAAACTCTCCATTGCGCGACACGAACGCCGTCTTCGCTTGTAAACCAATAAGACGCTTGATCGCCTGGCTGGTTTGCCCCTTCGCCCGCGCTTCAAGGAAACGACCAAGCAAGATAAGTGTGACGATCACGGCCGCAGCTTCGTAGTAGACATTGGCGGTGCCCGCTGGCAGGAGGCTTGGTGCAAATGTCGCGATGACTGAATATAGCCAAGCTGCCGTTGTACCCAAGACGACCAGGGAATTCATGTCTGGTGTCCACCTCAAGAGGTTTGGAACACCTTTCCGGAAGAACCTGAGGCCTGGGCCAAAAAGGACAATGCTCGCTAGCACGAACTGGAGGTAGAGATTGTTCTGCATCCCGATAGTGTTCATGATCAGAACATGGACACCTGGAATGAAGTGAGACCCCATTTCGAGCAGGAATAGCGGCAGGGTTAGGATCGCGGAGAAGATCAGAAGCGTCTTGATCTTTGACGCCTCCGCCGCGCGTTGGTCTCCTGTCTCTCCGGCGGAATGCACCTGCTGTAAAGGGCGAACTGCGTAACCTGCCTTCTCGACGGCGGCTGCAAGCGCCGACATATCAACGGCACCAGCCGGGGACCGAACGGTTGCTCGTTCCGTGGCAAGATTAACCGAGGCATCAATGACGCCTGGCACTGCCTTTATCGCCTTCTCGACTCGCCCGACACAGGACGCACACGTCATTCCTTCGACGCCGAACTCTTGGATCGCCACTTTAGGTTCATAACCCGCCCGCTCGATGGCTCTCAAAACGGCAGGTGCGTCCGGGGTGCTAGCAAACTGTACCGTCGCTCGCTCTGTTGCGAGATTTACGTGGGCAGATGCTACTCCTGGCACGGCAGCGATGGCTTTTTCAACGCGCAGAACGCAGGATGCGCAAGTCATCCCTTCAATGCCGAAATCGGTCGCAACCGGCAGAGGGGAGGCAGGCGTGATTTTCGATATCGCAGTCATCGCGGGAATCCTTTTCCTCAACTGCATAGATAGGTAGACCTTCCCAATATGGTAAGGTCAAGGGCGTGGCGAGTAGTTTTCCAACGAGGGCTGAAAAAGTGGTCGATGAAGAGGAATTGCCCAGGTCTCCGCTCGAACGGGCTTTGATGATGGAGCAGTTGCTGACAGCCAGTGCAACGGGAAGCGCTGCCGACACCAGTATCTACGAGTATCTCCGTCAGGAATTTATGCAGTCGGATGAACTGAAGAACCTTTTACCTTCGTTCGTTCGCACCAGTCGTACACTCGACACCTTCTGGCCGTTTATAAAAAGAACAGCGGCGTCCTATGCTGAACGCCGAGAATTCATCAGCCAGCAGTTCTTGCCGCTTATCGAGCATCTGGAAGGCCGCAACCGGCATCCCGGGGACAACGTCACGTCCGACGCTCTCGTCAGTTTTGACGCGGATGGCGTCCACGCGGTTTGGAACAAGGCGCTTGCCAGGCGGCAGAGCGACCCTGAGGGTGCGATCACTATCGCTCGAACGCTCCTGGAGACGGTGTGTAAGCGGGTTCTGGATGAACTGCAGGTGACATACACCGATAAGGAGGACCTTCCGCAGCTCTATCGGATGGCGGCCAAGGAACTAAATTTGGCACCGGACCAACACACGGAGGAGCCGATCAAGCATTGGCACGTTACGAAACCGCCTGAGCGATGCGCATGGACGAGGCGGGGCCTTACCAGTTCGACCGTCACCTCGCCACGCCAGCCTCGCTGTGAACACCGCAGGGGCTGTTGCGACATTCCTGGTAGAAACCTTGGCGACAAAGAAAGGATGATGCCGTTGGTGATCCTATCTTCGGATCGTAGCCAGGGCGAAACCCAGGATCAGACATCTCCTTGAATTGAGTAGAACCCCGGTATTTGGAGGCGTTCCAATAGTTGCCCGTCGTCCGAACAAACTGCGAGCAACAAAGGGTGGATGAGGCGGCGATTAGAGAGGGCACATTTGGGTTGTCTATGGCCCGACGCAATTCGGTGTCCACGTCCCGCAAGGGAACTAAACGTCGAAGGGGGCCACGAAAGTTGCTCCCTTTCGCCGTTTTAGTCAGGCTCGCTTCCGTTACCCATAAGCTCGCGGGCGCTCGGAGCGTGACCCCACCATTTTTGTATTTTGTCCGGACGCACGGCAGTTTCGCCAAGTAGCGGTGTTCCGCTTTGGGAGGCGGCTTCAAACACGTAGCCCTTGATGGTCGTCGTGAAGTCAGGAGGTTACCAGAAGGGATCGGCTTGCCAATTTGAAGGAAATCCCATTTTGTCTTTGTTGGCATCCGCTGCTGGATACTTGGTAAAGAGCATAATCATTGTTGACTTGATGTCGTCATCGACACCTCGCGACTTCATCATAATCCGCAGCATTGCGAGGCTGTGGTAAAGCCGATGTTTACTGGCCGCCTTTATCGACTTGGACAGGCTTCGCTCAACATTTGGCGGTGTAGCCATATGTCGGTTCCAAAGACGAGAATGATGGGCGCACCAGTTTCTGATGTTGCGAACGTACTCTACCCACTTTTGCAGGTAACCAATGTTGTAGGCCCCGAAGTCGCGGGCCAATAAATCCAGCTGGTTTGGTGTGGGGGTTGGGTTGTCAAAGGACGATTTGTCGAAGTTACGGATCAAATAGTCAAGTTGTCCGATGGTAAGTAATTCAGACACAATCCAGAAAGGCGGCAGAAAATTGAACTCTCCACCAACGCCACTGTGGTACTTGTTCAGGTAATGTTGGGCGAACTCTTCGTGAGACCGCTCCAAAGTATGCCGGGCCATCCTGAGGGTTTGCGCAGGAAAAGTGCGGTAGTGTTTGTTGCGCAGATACCAGAATGGATCACTGCTGTAGACCGTTATCCGTTGATCAAGCTTATGCCTAAGCTGCAGCTCGATAGTCGATGTAAGGCCCAAGACAAATCTTCGCAGCTCTTCATCGAACTCGTGAAGCTCAAGAGCGTCTTCGAATCTGCTGCCAGGAATGAAATCTTTTGCACCGGGGGAGGTGAGAAACGGTCGTAAATAGACCTTAAAGCGATAATAGTTATTGCGTTCGATGAACTGCGCTGCATCGGGAGCATTTGCTACAATCAGGCCGTCGGCTTGAAGCTTTTGCACCAGCACCAGGGAGTCGGCGAATGGCTTCGCGTAAGGCTGAAGCCCTTTATCTTTCGCGTAATGCAGTGGGAACCGGCGCTTGTACTGCCGTCTTGCCCACGACCGAAGTCGCTTATGCAGCAATGCTAAAACCTGCAAAAAGACAAAGAAAAAGCCTGCTACCCCTTACAGCTCGCTTCCGAAGATGCTCACCGCAAGTGTGCAGGCGTTGTTAACGTGAACATATGCAAAGTCGGTGGAGTTGTCAACCTAAATCCGCGTTCATTTAATGATGGTAGAGTCCCGAAGGCTCGCCGTCATCAGGAGGAGCTAGCCTGTTCCTATATCTTTCGTCAGAAGAGCGCTAGACGGACCCCAGCTGGACCCGTTTTTCCAGCTTCTCGGCGTCTTCCTTCCGCTCGCTGTATCGATCAGTGAGATAAGACGACGCATCTCGCGTCAGCAGCGTGAACTTGACCAGCTCTTCGCAGACGTCGACGACGCGGTCGTAGTAAGAAGAGGGCTTCATCCGGCCATTGTCATCGAATTCCTGAAAGGCCTTTGCAACGGATGACTGGTTTGGGATCGTGATCATCCGCATCCAGCGGCCGAGAATACGAAGCTGGCTGACCGCGTTGAATGACAGCGAACCGCCTGAAACCTGCATGACCGCGAGCGTCATGCCCTGTGTCGGTCGGACGGAACCGACCGCCAGAGGAATCCAGTCGATCTGAGATTTCATGACGCCGGTCATTGCACCGTGACGTTCGGGACTGATCCAAACTTGGCCCTCAGACCATTCGGACAGATCACGAAGCTCCTGAACTTTCGGATGTGAGGCTGGTTCTTCATCCGGAAGCGGCAGGCCTTTAGGATCGAAGACGCGTACCTCACATCCGAAATGCTCCAGCAGAAGCTTGGATTCAAACGCCAGGAGGCGGCTGTAAGAAACTTCGCGCAGAGACCCGTACAGGATCAGGATGCGCGGCTCAGTTGTCGACCGCTACAACAGCAACGACGCTCACCACCACCTGGTCCGAGCCCTTGGGATAGCGGGGCACAGTCACGGTGATGGCATTATCGCGGCCATCAATTTTTGCAGAGAAGCGCTTGTAGGTGGAATCATCGCTTTGCTCCTCGCCAGCCGGTTTAGCGGCCGCTGGATCGACGATCTGCCTTTCGACTAATGGACCATCCATGCTTGAAACCGCTGCGGTGCATCCCTCAACAGCTTTCTCAGATACCTTGGCCTTAAAAGTCACCAGCGCTTCAAACGGATGGTCTTCACGACCTTCCAGAAGCCAACCCTCTATGGATGATGGATCGCGCACCGGGGTAAATGCCATGGCCATGTCAGCGGCCAACGGCGTCCACTGCTTTGACTTAGAAGCAGCCAGTACCTGGTCATAATGCGGTCCTGTTGCCAAGCAGAGGGTCAGAAAGGCTTCCAGCGCGGGAGCCCTGTCATCAGCCATGGCCGGGAAAGCAGCGAGAAGAATGGCGGCAAGGTACGCTGTTGCTTTCATTCCACTCTTGTCCGCGCAAATTGGGCCTTGTTTGTGGCTTCGGTCGATGAAGCACAGGCGGCAGAACTCGTCGACCTAGAAGTACAACGAGCTGCGACCAGTCGCAGCTCGTTGAGACGCATCACTTGGCGAGTGAGGGGGAATACCCAGCTTGGGAAATCGATGCCCCAATCACTTCCGGAGCAAGCGTAGTCTCGACTGAGACGGTTTTACTCGCCAGATCAATGCTCGCGGATGCATTGGGATCGGCGGCCTTTATGGCCTTCTCGACTGTGCTCACGCAGTGGCCACAGGTCATGTCGGGGATTTCGAACTTCATCATCGGGGTCTCCAGGTAGTTGACCTCCCATATCTGGTGGTTCCAACGGTGGGAAGGTCAAGGCTACATGGCGAGTTTTTCGCGCAACTTGCGCAACCATACATGCAGACGTGACTTCACAGCGTTCTGGATGTGTGTCAGGCTTCCCTTATGGTCGTTATTCACGCGTTACGGCGCTTCTGTCTGATGCTTAGCGTTCTGGGGCTTGTTTTTGCCCCGGCCAGCATTGGCACGGCCATGGCATCGATGACGGCGTCGGCCTCCTCTGAAGTCGAGATGGCGATGGGCGACGAAATGCCCTGCTGTCCAGACGTGCAGCCAGCTAAGACGCCTGATTGCAACAAGGCATGTCCTTTGGCATTGATCTGCTCAACCAGCTTGCTTTGCAACTTCGGTACCACTGCAAGCTGGGCTGTTCCTGCCGATAGGAGTAGCTCAATCTTCTTCATTCCTGAGGAAGGCCAACTACGTTCCGCTATGACCGAACCACCTGCACGACCTCCTAAGGTCTGATCTCACCCATTTCCCAAATTGGCTTCCTTGTGTCGGGAGCTTGTCAGGTTTGTTGAGCCACGCTGCGCGTAGGCTCAGGTGAGTATATTATTATGAGACTGTTTTCTTCTGACCTTCGGCAACTGGTTGCCGTCGCCGCACTCTGTCTTCCTGCCGCCGCCTATGCTGGTTCAAAGGATTACCAGCTACAGCTTGTCGACACAGCAGTCGCCCAAGGGCCGGACGCTGTCATTGCTGTCCGTCTCATAGACAAACGCACGGAAAAGCCTGTTGAGGATGCAGTCATCTTCGCGACGCGTCTCGACATGGCTCCAGAGGGGATGGAGGCGATGACGACCCGCATCGAGCCGATGCCATCCCAGGAAACAGGCATCTACCGTTTCAAGACAAACCTCTCGATGGAAGGCGGATGGCGGCTCAAGCTGGCGATGAAGGTCCAAGGCGAGCTTGAGACCGTCCAGGGCGAACTCGTGCTGCAGGCGAAGCCATGAAGTCCGGCACATTGCTTGTCGCCACGACGGCACTCTCCGTAGTTGCGGTAGCGGGCTACGCAGCTGGAAGCTTGGGATACGGGAAAGAGCATTTCGCAAGGGCTTCATCTGTCATAGGTCTTTCCAGCGGCGAACGATCTCCGGCGACCGGCAGTATCATCTACCACCAGCACCCCGACGGACTGCCGGAGTATTCTGCAGCGCCGAAGCAGACGTTTGATGGACGATCCTTCCGGGATGTGCGGCAGAGCGAGGATGTTAGCTTCGAGCCGGTCGCACCTTCGCAGGTACGGTCTGATGCAGAACCGAGCAGGAAGGTTCTTTACTACCGAAACCCGATGGGCCTTCCGGATACGTCCTCAATCCCGAAGAAGGATTCCATGGGCATGGATTACCTGCCCGTTTATGAAGGGGACCAGCCCCAGGCGGGTGAGTTGCGGGTTCAACTCGGTAAGCTTCAGCGAACCGGCGTCAGGACGGCGGCCGTCGTGAGTCAGCCTATCCAGCAGAAGATCAGGGTGCCCGGCGTCGTCCAGTTCGATGAGCGACGCATCCGAGTGGTCTCTATGCGGACCGACGCCTTCATCAATGAAGTCGCGATGGTAACGACCGGCGACACGGTCCGGAAAGGGGAAAAGCTATTTTCGTTCTATTCGGGCGATATAGCGCGAGCGGCCGCCGAGTTTGCTGCCTCTTTGCGAACGGGCGGTGGTGGCCTCAGTAGCGGTGTGGGATTGCAGCTGCGTAACCTCGGCGTGCCCGACGAAACCATTCGTGACATTGCCAAAGAGAAGTCAGTGCCCAGATCGCTGCAGTACGTATCGCCGATGGACGGGGTCGTTCTTGAGCGACCGGCAGTACCCGGCATGATGGCTGAAGCCGGAGACATCCTTTTCAGAATGGTTGACAATTCCGTCGTCTGGGTTGTTGCGGACGTTCCGGAATTCGATTTTTCGGCGGTGCGGGTAGGCCAGCCAGTCAGGATGAGCTTTACTAATGGTCCGGGGCAGGAGTATCTCGGGACTATTGGGTTGATCTACCCTGACCTGCAGACACAAACGAGGACGGGCAGAGTTCGAATAGAGGTGCCCAACCCAAACCGCACTCTGCTCGCCAACATGTTTGCCGAGGTCGAGATCGAGAGTGGCGATGCGGCTCCGGTCGTTGCGGTTCAAAGCTCTGCGATTATCGATACTGGTAGCCGCCAGATTGTGTTCGTCGACAAAGGCGAGGGTCGGTTCGAAGCGCGGGACGTGCAGCTTGGCATGCGGGGAGGGGACCTGGTTGAAGTTCGCGATGGTCTCGCCCCTGGAGACGTAGTCGTCACCTCGGCTAATTTCTTGCTGGATGCAGAGAGCAACCTTATCTCGGCTCTCAATGCCATTGCACCACAGGCACCCACGCCATGATCTCCTCTGTCATCGCGTGGTCCGCCAGGAACCTGATCCTGGTCTTCGTGGGCGCAGCCTTGGCGATAGCGGCGGGCGTCTACTCACTCAGGACGCTCCCTCTAGACGCAATTCCTGATCTTTCTGACGTCCAAGTTATCGTTTACACCGACTATCCTGGGCAAGCACCACAGGTTGTTGAGGATCAGGTCACCTATCCTCTGACAACATCGATGTTGACCGTTCCACGATCAAAGGTCGTTCGGGGCTTCTCGTTCTTCGGAGTGTCGTTCGTCTACGTCATCTTCGATGATGGGACTGACCCCTACTGGGCTCGAAGCCGTGTGCTGGAGTACCTGAATGCGGCTGCCCGCCGTCTACCTGAAGGCGTCGCGCCAAGTCTAGGGCCCGACGCGACGGGCGTGGGCTGGGTGTATCAGTATGCCTTGCTCGCCAAAGAGCTTTCGTTGGCCGAACTTCGGTCTCTTCAGGATTGGGTCGTTCGCTTTGGCTTGGCAAAGGCAGATGGCGTCTCTGAAGTTGCCAGCGTCGGCGGCTTCGTAAAGCAGTATTCAATTGTCGTCGATCCAATCCGGCTTCGCGCTCAGAACATCACGATCAAGCAGATTGCGGACGCAGTTAAAGCGAGTAACCGCGACGTCGGAGGCCGAACTATCGAGCTGTCAGAGTTCGAATTCATGGTGAGAGGGAAGGGATATTTAAGCGGCATCCCGGACATCGAAAACATTGTCCTCATGTCTGAGCGGGGCGTCCCGCTTCGGCTTCGGGATGTGGCTCGGGTGGAAGCAGTTCCAGACGAGCGACGAGGTATCACGGAACTCAACGGCGACGGTGAGGTAGCCAGCGGCATCGTGTTGCAGCGCTTCGGGTCCAACGCATTGACGGTGATCGATGGGATCAAGGAGAACCTGGCCAACATCAGCAAGACTCTGCCTGAGGGCACCGAGATCGTTCCGGTCTATGACCGGTCACAGCTTATCGAGGCCGCCATCGAAACTCTAAGAGGGACGCTCATTGAAGAGTCCATCGTCGTGGCCTTGGTGACGCTCGCGTTCCTGCTGCATGTCCGTAGCGCACTGGTCGCTATCATTATGTTGCCCGTCGGAATCCTGCTGGCCTTCGTAGCCATGCGGTCCCTGAACATCGGCGCAAACATCATGAGCCTCGGCGGAATTGCCATCGCCATCGGCGCGATGATCGATGCTGCTATCGTCATGATAGAAAACGCGCACAAGCATCTTGAACGTGCGCCCCCGGATAAGAGCAGATCAGAAGTCTTGATCGAGGCGGCCACTGAGGTTGGTCCAGCCCTGTTCTTCAGCCTCCTGATAATCACGGTTTCGTTTCTGCCGATCTTTACGCTGGAGTCCCAGGAGGGGCGGCTGTTCGGGCCGCTTGCCTTCACAAAGACATTCGCGATGGCGGCTGCCGCGCTGCTGTCGGTCACCCTCGTGCCAGCTCTTATGATCTTGTTCGTAAGGGGCAAGATCATACCGGAGCGCCGCAACCCGCTGAACCGGTTGCTGATTTGGCTTTACCGTCCCATTATCAAGTTGGTCCTGCGGGCGAAGATTTTAACGATACTCCTTGCTCTAGCGGCGTTGGCAGCAACGGTCTGGCCCGCACGGCAGCTGGGAACGGAGTTCATGCCGAGCATGAACGAGGGCACTCTCATGTACATGCCAACCACTTTGCCCGGCCTGTCCGTCACCAAGGCGGCGGAACTGATGCAAACGCAGGACAGGATCATCAAATCTTTCCCGGAGGTCCTGACCGTTTTCGGCAAGGCTGGAAGGGCACTGACGGCAACCGATCCAGCGCCCATGGAAATGTTCGAAACCATTATTACCCTCAAGCCTAAAGCCAAATGGCGAGCAGGGCTGACGATTGACAGCCTGAAGCAGGAGATGGACGCTGCACTACAGTTTCCTGGTGTTTCAAATGCATGGACGATGCCTATCCGCGCTCGCATCGACATGCTTTCGACGGGCATCCGAACGCCGGTCGGAGTGAAGGTCTTCGGATCGAACCTGAAGGAGATCGAGCGTATCGCCCGCGATGTCGAGACCGTTTTGAAGGCAGTCCCAGGCACATCCAGCGCCTATGCCGAGCGGGTCATTGGTGGCTATTACCTCGACATCGTCCCTGACCGCATCGCGCTTGGTCGCTACGGCCTGTCTGTCGATGATGTGCAGGACGTCGTTGGCATGGCCCTTGGATCGGAAGTCTTGACAAACATGGTAGAAGGCCGTGAGCGATACGGCGTGGCGTTGCGTTACCCGCGAGCCTCCAGAAGCGATCCCCAGGCTATTGCTCGCGATGTCCAGGTGGCAGTTCCCGGTGGAGGGTCCGTTCCCCTCGGACAGGTCGCCCATGTCGGGCTCAGCCGAGGAGCAACCAGCATCCGTACTGAAAACGGTCAGCTGGCCGTCTATGTCTTCGTCGACATCGCAGGGCGAGACTTGGGTGGGTATGTCGCTGAAGCACGCGAGGCAGTCGAGAAGAGCGTGAAGATGCCATCCAGCTACTCGGTGGAATGGAGCGGCCAGTTTGAATACCTTGAACGGGCCAAGGCGCGGCTTTCGGTCGTAGTTCCCCTGACGCTCGCCCTAATCTTCCTGCTTCTCTTCCTCAATTTTAGGGCGCTGACGGAAACGTTGATCGTGATGTTGTCGCTGCCATTCGCATTGGTTGGCGGAATCTGGCTCATGTGGTGGCTTGGCTTCAACGTATCGGTCGCCGTGGCGGTCGGCTTCATAGCGCTCTCTGGCGTGGCCGCCGAAACCGGTGTCATCATGTTGATCTACCTAGATCACGCTCTTGAGGAGCGACGGAACCTTTGCAACGCAGAGGGGCGGGAGCTGAACAGGGATGACTTACGGGACGCGATTATGGTCGGCGCTGTTGAGCGGGTGAGGCCGAAGATGATGACCGTTGTAGCCATCATGGCGGGATTGATCCCAATCCTCTGGAGCACAGGAGCAGGCTCCGAGATTATGCAGCGCATTGCCGTCCCGATGATTGGCGGGATGGTCTCGTCGACGGTTCTGACGCTTGTCGTCATTCCCGCCGTCTATGCACTGGTAAAAGGCTGGGGTCTCCCAGCACCAGGGCCTAAGTTCCCGCAACACCATTTGGGACAGAACAAAAAGGAGTTCTCGCATGAATAGAAGACAGCTTATCTGCGCGGCAGCGGCATGCTTTGCGGCTGGCCGCGTACCCTCGGCGCATGCGTCGCAGCCGACAATGACCGTTTACAAAGACCCGACCTGCGGCTGTTGCGGCGCTTGGGCAAGCGCCATTGGAGAAGCCGACATTGCGGTCGACGTCGAGGAGGTGGAAGACATCAACACGATCAAACGGAAGTACGGAGTACCGAAATCCGTGGAAGGCTGCCACACCGCAGTGATTGGCAGGTATTTCATCGAGGGCCACGTTCCTCTTGAAGCGGTTGAGAAACTTCTGAATGAAGCGCCCGCGATTGCAGGACTTGCCGTGGCCGGTATGCCGGTCGGGTCGCTCGGCATGGGCAGTAACCCGAAGGTGGCATCCTACGACGTCTGGAGCGTGGGCAAGAGTGGTGACACAGCGATCTACATGAGCGTTCGGCCTAGCAAGAGCTGATAGGCAAACCGCGACAATGGCGGAGACTGATGAGGACTAGGCCACATTCCTTCTGCTCCCTGCCGTTTGCTGATGTCCAGTGGGATTTCTAGTTCGTCAATCAGCTGCGCCATCCGATCTGATCGAGTGTGCACGGCTCCAAAGCGTTAGCATTTCATTCTGTCCAATGAGATGCGTGGTGTAGACATTGGAAGGATATTGAGGCCTGTCCTTAATCGACGCCATTGTCGCCATTTTGTGAGGTAGGGGCGCTCGGCCACCAGTCTTAGTAGCGAACTGTAGCTCAATTATGATGCCGCACCGGACTTCAAAGCTCGACTACAAGGCCAGGCCTGAACCCGTTCATTTCCCTCTCAGGACCATAACCTCTGGGGTTACATAAAATTCGGGTTTTGTGGAAAAAATAGTCGCGGTCTCGGTGGATGTGCCCGTGCACCCAAATTGATGGCTTGTGCCTGATGATCATATCAGAGAGATCGCTCCCGAAACCCGCATTCGTTAGGTTGCCGTGAAATCGTTCGTCAAAGCTCTCAGCAAGAGGTGCATGGTGGCTTAAAACGATTGTGCGGCCGTCGAAGGGTTTCGACAGCTCTAGATCAATGAAGCGTCGACTTTCCTTATGTCGCGCAAAGATTTCCCGCACCGTGACCATACCGTTTTCGCCTCGGTGGCGCTCGTCAGACCTGAATATGCTGCTGTAGTCGGCCATGTGATGGGGCAACAGTTCGAAAGCCTTGGCTCTACGCTCCTCTGGCTGGAGATGCTCGTCCCCGCCTATTGAGACCGAAAAATCAGTCCAGAGTGTTGCGCCAAGGAAACGGCAGCCACCTACATCGGCGCGTTGGTTTTCTAGTAGTTGGATTTCGGTGCCCAGCGTCAGGAGACGAGCCTTTTCAAATGCGTGATCGATGCTGGACCCGTAGAAGTCGTGATTTCCCAGGACCAATAGGACCGGCATGTATGGAGCAATGTGTCGTTGTAGATATCCGATGCTGGTCGAGATGAGATTGCTGATGTCGCCAACGCAGATGCAAAGGTCAGCTTCCGGCACCTGTAGTTTCGTTCCCCATAAGAGGTCCATGGGCGAATTGTGTATGTCACTGACTATCCACGCTTTCATTCGATTTTCCTTGTTCGCGGGCAACCGAGGTTGTGGACGCGGGGGTGATCCCCGAGTCCTGAAAGAAGTCGACTGAAAGTTCAGGTGCTGCTTAGCCAGAACGCGCTTTGTGAGCGGTATCGTCCATTGGCTTGATGAAGACCCCAAGTTCGTTGCCTGATAGGGTCTTTTTCTCCTTGAGCGCAAGGGTCATGGCTAGGAGAGGCCGCTTACGACCGTTCAACAAATCTTTGACGCGCCGAAATTCTGTCTGGAGCAGACGGTTCACTTCTTCCCTCAGCGCCTGATCTCGCCACAGTTCGTGCATTCCATGTCGATCAATGGCGTCATGCGAGGCGGTAAGACTGTTGCCGAGGCCATATTTAGTAATAAACTCCATCGCCAATCTGGTCGCGCGGTCGAGGTCGCTAGTCTGGCTACCGCCTGCTGAGTTGGACCGGTCTCCCAACAAAATCTCTTCGGCCGCTATGCCCGCAAGAAGCACCGCAATATCGGCTATCAGCTTTGACCGCGTCGAGATTTGGCGGCGCGGTGGTGAGACTACGGTGAGGCCGTGTGCTTGAACCTCCGTGGGGTAGGTATTTTCGTAGTCGTACACCTCGACGGCATGAACCACTCCGACATCGAGTAAGCCTGCTATGATCGCATGACCACACTCGTGCGCGGAAACCCGGAATAGCTCCTCGTCGCTCAGGACCAGAGTTTCAGGCATCAGGAACTCAATGTCGGCAACTGTAACGTCTCTCATTCCCTTTCGGGCTAGACGTCGGGCTCCTCGAACCATCTGGTTTATGTCGGCACCCGTTTTTCCCGGCAACCGTTCAGCCGCTCTTCGAAGACGATCATCGCCTGCAAGGTGAGGCAAATAGCTTTCGAAGATCGAAAGTCTGTTGTCGGCGTCAGGCAAGGGAAAGTGAACGTGCTTTTCGAGACGCCCGCTCCTTAGAAGGGCTGGATCAATCTTTTCCGGGAAATTGCACGCACCGATGACTATTACGCCTTCTCGGCCGGTGGCCCCATCCAGACACTCCAGTAATCCATTTACAACTTGCAGCGAGTAATTTTCCCATTTTGCCGGGAAGCGGCCTCTGTGACCGATGCTGTCGAACTCATCGAGAAACAAGAGGGAAGGTGCCTGCTCAGTGGCATTTGAGAACGTGGAGTACATCGCCTTGAGCAGATCGCCTAAGTGGCCGTCCCGTGCCGATTGCCAACGGGTCACAGAGGTCGCTACCGAGTTTAAGTCGAGCGCTTTGGCCAACGCTGTTGCGAATATCGTTTTTCCGGTACCCGACGGACCGTAGATAAGGATGCCTTTGTCTATTTCAGACCAGCCCATCTCACCAGCTCTCCAGGCAGCCAAGTCGTCCCGAAGGTTCCTGGCCCACATGCTCGCCTCGCCGAAGCCTTTAAAAGGATCGATCACAAAGTCAGGCGATACTGAGATTTGCTCCTTGAGTGGCGAAGTGAGTCGCTTCAATGCCTGTGAGGCACTTCGGCTTATGCGGAAGATTGCATTAAATCGCTCACTGGGAACGTCCTTTAGTGCAGCCAGTTCCGGGTCACTCAGCTCGCCACACCCGAGAAGTCTGCTAAGTGCCAAGAGATGGCTCGGAAGACAAATCTCGATGGGCAGGTCGGCGGTCGCTGCAACAAGAGCGTCCGGGTGAACTTCCATCCCTTCACGCGCAAAAAGGATAATTCGCGAGAATCGCAATACATCGTCCGCGTCGAATTCGTGCCCACGCTTTTCCTTTTTGGGGTGGTTGTAGATCACAATTTCAGGGCTCGCCTTAAGGACGAGCTTCGCCATTGTGACAAGTTCCGTCGGTTCCCAGTTCTCGGGAAAACGGACTACAATTAGAAATGATCGCTGTAAGAGCAGGGAAAAGTTCTTTCGCGCGAAGCGGGCGAACGCGCAGTAGGCCAAAAATCTTGGGGCCGAATGGTTCAGAGCAAGTCGAGCCCGGCCTGTGTCGATCTTCACGGTGGTTGTCAAAAGATACCCACGCTTAAGTAATTCTTCTTTGTCCGTCAAAATGGCCCCCATCCAACTGTCCCACGCCATAAGATGTCTTCACCGCTTTCTGACCGTCAGAGTGGATTGCCGACCAGCCGATAGAACCGGTTGGCCGATCTCACGAGCTTCTGCTTCTCGTTTACATAGTAGAGTTCTGTCGACATACCTGCGGCACCATCGCGAATGGACGGATGTCCTGACATGCGACCAATCAGGCATGGAACTGTCCTTTGGGAAATCGTGTACTCCCGTATTTTTACCATGCTGTTGGAAGCCACAGGTGAACGACCCTCCGCGAGGTTCTCCAGATCATCAGCAAGAGCACGCAGCGACCGCACTAGGTCACTCGGATTTTGTCCAAGCCAAGGGTTCGGCAATTCGTTCTCCGATTCGATTTTTGACTCCCTAAGGAGATACCAGACAAATCACGGATAGGAACATTTTGTCAATAAGCAGAACTTTCCTCCCTTTAATAGAGCCTGAAATACGTAATGTTGACATTTTCGTGGTTTTTTCGCTCATCGCGATCATGGAGTTTTGGGCAAGCTCGTTTAGAGCCGCGAGAGCATTGATCGGTGAGGACCAGGCAACCATAGCTTCCGTTGCCGGAGTGGGTCCGCGCGTGGTCATGAAGCTTGAGGGGGCAGGCTATCGCGAGCCCACAGAAGCGGCCCACAAAGTGTGGCTGTTCTATGAAGACCGAGGCCTTGAATTCCTGGATGCCGCAAACGGGCTGGGGCCAGGCGTCCGTTGGCGAGATCGCGGTATTCGGGACATATTTAATCGAAGGCATCTTCAAGCAGGGCGCGTCGCGGCTGACCTGCGCCAGAGCGACTTCGCTTCGAAGCTAAATGTCACTCGCAACTACATAACAAAGTTCGAGTCCGGCATCTTGAAAGTCCCGCCGAGAGAGTTTCTAGCGTTGGCCTTCACAGTGTTGGAAAGGGAAGGAATTCAGTTTCTGAATGATACCAAGGACAGCGGTTTTGGCATTCGCCTTAACAAACCCGTACCAATCGCCCGATCACAATGAGAAAGCCCTGTCCGCGTCGCGGCCAGGGTCCGTCGGCGTCGTGCCCTATTAGGCTGAAGCAGCTACAGCGTTATTGAGGACGCGCAGCTTCAGCCTGATTACTTGAAAGTCTGCGCCCGAGATAGTTCACCTATGCTGTGGAACTATGCCCGGCAACCTTGACCGTTTCCAAGGATGAACATTTCCAGGCGACATCTATCGTTCCTCGGAGGGCTGGCAGCAAGAATGGCTCTGTCGACTAAACCGAACGGACGTCATATAACGAACTGCTGAAAAGAAGCAGAGGCAAAGCTGGCGTCTGCTTGCGTCCAGGCGATAGGTCCTGACGGAGCCGTCCGCAGTCGCGGCGTGAGGAAAGCCATGCATGACCTCGGTATTAAGTCATATCCGCTGAACGAATTGCGTTCATTAGGAACGCGCAGCTCCATTCCAATTAGGAAGTATCGTGAGGCCCTCAGTGATTGTCCGCGCGACTGATCTGTCGAAGCGGTTGATTTAAAAAATCCTCATCCAGATTTCGCGTAGCTGCGTTAACTGCCCAGCGGGCAAACTTCTCAAGAAGGGCATTGCGAACCGCTTCAAGCTCTAGAACCTTCCGTTCAAGCTCCACAATCCGTTGTTGCGCACCAGACAAAGGCTTGGAAGCTGCCGAACGCCCCGGCTTCGTCTGGTAGGCGGCGTATGCTGCTTTGATCTCGATGTAGTTATTGAGGGCTTGCCTGGTGTAAAGATTGCCGGTTTGAACCGCGATACTGTTGCAGAGGCCGTTCCAGGTCATACGACCCTTCCATGCGGTCATGATTGAGAGGATTTCGGTAATGCGGACTGCATCAAGCGGAGGTGACCTGCGCCTTGAGGGTCGCTTCTTGAGTACCTTGCGCTTTGCCATCATAAGTTCCCGTAAGGCAAGGCTGTCTCACCTAAACCATGACGCAAGACCAGGTCTGCGTCTCGGGTCAGCCCCTGATCGTGCATCGCTTGCTCAACCGCTGAAAATCGTCCCGATTTCGATAAACGGATGACAGAGCCATCCGGAATTTCCGGGTCGCAGAGCAGGGCGTGCAACTGTTCGAGGCGTCTGATGATCTCGGTGTGAGCTTCGTACCATTCAGCAGCTCCCTCATACTCGTTCGCCATCCCGGCTTCCGCCGCCTTCATGCTCTTGCGGGCATGCTCTAACGCCATCGCCACTCGTTCCAAATGTCTCGGATCATGACCTTTTACGCAAACGTGCTTCGTGCACTGCAGACACTCCATGAACATATTGCAGGGGGAGGATGCGAAGTCATGTTCGCAAAAGCCTAGATCGGTCGCATGGCCGTGGCCGATTATCGATGCTGCTTGCGTACGGCTGACCGGCGCATTGATGCTAATTTTTCCTGCTCCGTGTGCGGGCAGCTGCTTTTCTCTGGTGCGTATAGAGGCGAGGATTTCCTCAGGTGACCGTTGGTCGTAGACGGCGTTTTGGCGAATATCCTTCCGTCCGCTCCAAGCCGCTATTTCGACTTCTGATAACCCGCCACGTTGGGCGAGCGTATTGAGGTAGTGGCGGAGCTGATGTGTCCGGATCGTTATCGGATCGTCGCGCGTAGACAAGCCGAGCCGAGAAAAGATGTTCGGATAGGCGTGGTGAAAGTTATTTTGGATATTGTTGTAGCCAAGGAGTGAGATCATACAACGCCATCGGCCTTTGCCTTCGTCCCCGAACTCGTTGCGCCGAACGACTGTTAAAGACTGACTGACTTTAAGTCCTGTTGCTCTGTCGGCAATCGGGAAGTCGCGCGGGAGTAGCGCGACTATCTCCCGCTCAACATCCTCGAATCGAAGAAGATTGAGTCTTCGACCTTTTGAGTCGTGACCAAAGACTGGAACGATCTTCCGGCTACGCACCCAGTCTCCCGCGCTATCAGTCGCGGTGTAGCCGATGATCTGCGCGAGGTCGCGGTACGACAGCATCTGACCTCGTAGATGGCTGCAGTCGGGGGGCAGGTACAGCTTGTCTGGATTTGATTCATACCACAACGCAATCTCACGGGCTTCAGTCGTTGCGGCCCTGATTCTTTCGATGGCACGTTGTGCCAAATCAGTCATAACCTCAGGGATCGCCTTTGCGAAGTCATGGTACCCTTTCGAGCCCGCCCAACGGAGCATGTACCCTTCCTCGCCCTCTACAAGAGGCTTTATCTCGCAATCCTCTGGTAGCGCAAAAATTTCGTTCACTCGGCTTGGTGCGCATGCGAGGAGGGCGACGACCGACGACAGGATAATATCGCCGGGCTCTTTCGCGAGAAGGAAGGCTTCTGGTAAAGCGTCGAGCGCCTCCTGAGACGGTAGTGATGCGCCACGTCTTTCATCAGACTTCGCACCAATTCCTCGAACTTGAGTCTTCCACGGGCGGCCGTGTTTCCAGTCTATCGGAGCATGGACAGCAAGCTTCTTGTCACGGAGGAACTTTGCAAGTGGACGAAGCAGAGTACCTATTGTCGAGGCGTAGTTGCCTGATTTCCTGGAACTTGCCATTGCCACAGCATTGTCCAAAATATGGGCATCAATCGTACACAAATCTGCGACCATATTCTTGCCTTCGAAAACCCGGAGTAGTTCCCGAAAGGCCATGATGGTGTTTTGGGGAGGGCCTGCATTGACATTCGCCGCAGCGTTATACCGAATGTAGGCTCTACACTGACTAGCGAAAGGCTCGGGAAATGGCTCACCCAGAAAACCGTTAGAAGGGCTGATCTTCGTGAAGTTCAGCAGGATTCTTCCTGAGTGACCTCGACGCTGGAAACGTTCGCTGACGTCCCAGGTTACGGCATCAAACTCCAGCTGGGTACCGAACACTGTAAGGTGGTTTCGGCTGAAGGAGATGAAGTCAATCATGTTCTTGGAAGCAGAGCGATCTGCTTTTGGGATAAAGGGGATCAGGTCATTCACTCAACCATCTCCCGCCCATTCATTCGGCACAGCCTGACAACTTCGGCGCAAGCAACTATTGTATCGTCAAGGGATTGAGCAACGATAGCAGAGCCTTCGACCGCCATTCTTGTGCGGCGTGCGAGAAGGCTTTCCAAAATCTCTTCATGGGGGCCATCAGTCCAAGGATGAAATAATCGGCACGTATAACAGGCTAGCGGTTTTCCAAGCCCACAGAAGCCGAACTTGCCACATCCACCGATATCGGTAGGGGCTCCGCCATCGCCAGCGCCGAACACATGCTTCTGAATGCTTTGGTCTTGGCTGTCACTTTTAACGCGGACTGACCCAACGAAGCGCTGAGCCAGAGGCGCAAGTAGGATCGCAACCTTTTTGTCAATGTTCTGGAGGGTTTTCGAACTCACCTCAATGTAGTTGCGAGCAGCTGTCAGAGATGAATGATCAAGCAGTTGGGCAATCTGTTCAAGCGTACGGCCTTCTTGAGCTGCCCGGGTCCCTAACGTCCGACGTGCTCGTCTGGCATTAACGTTGATGACTTTTCCCGTCCTTTCCGATTTAACCTCCAGAGCCTCCATGACGTTAATGATGCGCATTCCGATGGACGCACGTGTTGGAGCCGCAGGTGTACCGCTGTCGGAGTAGAATGTGCTATTTACGTGCTGAGCCGGAAAGAGCGGGGCTTGATCTGGGTCATCCATACCGGAAGCTTCGGCCTGTCTGCGCACGATACGTGCCTGGGCTAGCAAAACGATGCCAATGTCTTCTATAAGTGGCCGATCCGTAAATTGGGAGCGATACGCCGTCCCTCCCTGCTTCGCGCGGGGCACACTCAGTAGATACGTGGTCACGCCATTGTTCTCGCGTATCCTGAGGTCGCACAGCCGAAGACTTGCGATCTGAACTGGGCGAGGTGCTAACGCGGCGCTCAGCAGGCATATACCGTAGTTGCTAAGGGAGAGCGATCCTGTTGCAAACGCCGCGTGCAGAGCCTTGTGCAGACCATCGAATTCGAGGTTTGTATAGGCTCCCAGTTCAGGGTCTAGCAGGCGAACAGCGAGTCCCCGCTTCGGCGCGTCGGAAGGCATTTCGGTAGCCGTCACGAACGCTGCCTGCGAAACACCAGGAATACCCAATTGAGCCCAAAGCCGAACAATGTAATTCACTGTTGTGGAACGGTAGAGCTGTTTTTGCGCCCGTGAGCCTCTGAAATTCAGCAGGTGCGCTGGCATGATCTCTTTTGAGGAGCTGTCATATTCTCCAATATGCAGCAAAAAGTACCTGAGGGTTTGGAAGGTTGTATAGGCTGATGTAGGGTTCTCTGATAGTAGAAGAGATGCGGCAAAACGCTTACAGCAGGTAATCAGTTCTGCTGACACATGAAGATCATGAAAGCGGAAATGTTTTCTTCCGGTTGCGGTCACAATGATCCAGTGGTCTAAACGGGGTAAGTAGGAAAAGCCATCAAGTGTGATTGCCTCGTCGGGCAATTCATCTTCGATATTCTCGGCGGCCAGTCTGCTAGACGACGTCTTAAGCAAAGTAGTATCCTCGAAATTATCAACCGCAGCGCCTTACCCTCGGGGCAGGGCGTCAATGGTGGATTCACTGCGCCTCTAGTTCTTCGTCATGCATCATCAGACGTTCCTGCATCTGACGACTGTGCTCGTCTGCTTTCGCCTTCGTCCTCCGTTTTAGATAGTGACCGGGCATAGTAGAGTTCGCAGACCACCCCATTAGCCAAGCCCTTTCCCTCAATTCATCCTCGGGCTTCATCCCAATGAGATCGGCGTAGGCAGAGAAATTCTCGTTCCATTGATGGCGAAGAACATGAGCGCTGACTTCAGCTAGTTCAGGAAACTTCTTGCGCAAAGTTGCGAACAGTTCAGTCACGGCGCTTCCAGAAAGGGGCTTCCCATCCGTCGCAACAAAGAGATAGCCGTGCTTTCGTGCGGCCTCGATCTTGGAGCGAGCCTTCAAGTAGTCTTCACCTAGCTCCGCTAGGATCGCGTTGAGAGGCGCGAGCCGTTCAAGGGTTTTTGCTGCTGGCTGCCTGCGACGAGGGTCTCGTTTGTCGTCATGTCTACGGCGAATTTCGCAGTAGGACTGTCCTCGATTGAAATCTTTAACCAGAAGGCCAAGCAGTTCACCCTTTCGCATACCTGTGCCCAGGAGCCATTTTACAATTGTCCAATTCCGGAGGCGCACAAATGGGTTGCTCCAAGGATTTTCGAGGCTTGACGGCTCAGCAACGGCTAACAGTCGGGCCTGAGCAGCAGGATCAAGAGTTTGCCTACCATTCGGGCTTACAGATGGCTCTCTCTGCCTTATTTGGTTTAAGACTTCAGCCAAGCGTGCTCCGTAATCGTGCGCACGGGAGAACGCGCTCTCGCCGCCTTCATAGCCGAAGCGGCTGTTTTGTCGCTCACCAAGCCAGCGCAGATAGCTGCGCAGATAATGCAGTCTTATCAGAGTGGTCTGCGAACTTACCGTTCGGACCCGCTTTGCAGATGGTAAACGCCGAACCAGCGCCGCACGGCCTGCATTGTCATCGGTCCGCGCTCGGCGTCTGGATTTCTTGGCAAGGGGCTTCCGTAGCGCATCGAAGGGCTGGTGGGCGGCCGTGACGAGAGCTTCTAGCTCGCCCAAGCCAAAGAACACGCCGTCTCTCACACGCTGAAGCAAATCTATCTCAGCACGCCAACAGAACAAATGTAGCAGCATAGCGCCTCTAAGGGCTTGCTCCACTGTAGATGCGCTCTTGTGGCGGTAGCTCGTTAGCGTCCATACAGTCGCGTCAAAAAATGGTACCCCCATCCCATCGAGGAGCATCGGGCAGCGCTCTCCGTTGGAGAACACGATGAGTTCGATCCTCGGCTGAGTGGGGCTTCGTTCCAGCCGCCCAGTCATTTTTAAATCATTTCCTTCTAAAGTAACCTGTAAACATAACGAATCATATTGTAGTTTCATCGCCTTATCCGGTCTAGTTTACACAGAGATGATTTCATGTGCCTTAGAACTTGTTGTAGGAGATGCCGGCCGATGCATTGAGGCCGGTGACCTGCTTGATCTTGGCACGGATCTCCAGCGCGATCTCGGTGGCGATCTCCATGCCCTTGAGGTTCTCGGTGACGTCGAGATAGGCCTCATCGAGCGACAGAGGCTCGATCAGCGGCGTATATTCCGCAAAGATCTCTCGGATCTGCTGGGATACCGATTTGTAGACCTCGAAGCGCGGCGGCACGAAGATCAGATCCGGACACTTGCGCTTGGCCGTGACGGAGGGCATGGCGGAGTGGACGCCGAACACGCGTGCCTCGTAGCTTGCGGCGGCCACCACGCCGCGTGCCGCGGAACCGCCGACAGCCAGCGGCTTGCCGCGCAGGTCAGGATTGTCGCGCTGCTCGACGGATGCATAGAACGCATCCATGTCGACATGGATGATCTTGCGGGTGGATATGGGAACCGTGACATTCATGCGAGTTTGCAGGATGAGATAGAAACAAAAAGAGAACATAGCAGTCTTGCGACAAATATCCAAGCTCTCTGCCCAGCTTCCTGTGCATGAGGGAAACAAGCGGGCTTTGAAGGCGTTTGCTTCTGGTGATCTATCAACAGGAGACAGTTTCATGGCTGACGACAGCACGACAACCATTCGAGCGACTTTCGACACCCGTGCGGCCGCAGACCTTGCGGTCGAACATCTGGTTCAGCAGCACGGTATCTCGCGTCCGGATATCTTCATCCAGTCCGTCGGTGCCGACAACACGGTCGGATCCGCTCCGTCGGGTGGCGATGCGTCGCATGATGGCGGAGAGCGCACCGATGGCCCGCTGGAGGGCGAGATCGAGGTTTCGGCGGATATCACCGAGAGCAAGATGGCCGCGGTGCAAAAGAGTTTTGGCGAAGCAGGCGCGATACGGGTCACCGGCCGCTGATTTCAGCGAACCAAGGGGCCGGCTCTCAGCCGGCTCCGTATGGCGGTGGGCTCAGAGGTTTGCTGCAATCGAATCGGCGACGAGCAGCGCATGTTCCGCAACCTGCGGAAAGCCCATCAGCTCGCCAAAATGTCCGCGTGCCAGCGGGCCGGCGATGAAAAGCCTTGGTTCGGACTTGCCATCCGCGTCTATCGCGTTGGACTGCTCGTTGCAGGAAAGACCAAGCCCCGTCGGATCGAGGTGCAGAAAGCCGTGATCGCCGAGTTGCCGCAGCCATTGCTGGCTCTGCAGCACGTTGCCGTGGGCCGGGCCGGTCGTGACCGCGACGGCATCGAACTGGTGGACTTCGACACCATTCTTCCCGCGCCGCTTGATGGTGACATCGATGATGTCTCCGTCGGTGCTGACGTCGACGATGCCTGCGGCGAGGATGTCGAGCCTGCCGGCTGCCGCCTCCGCGTCGAGCACGTCTTCCACCTGCGGCGCAATCCGGAAGCGGTGGACGTCCCAATAGGGACGCAGGTGTCGCACGATCCGGCGGCGTGCCTCGAGCGGCAGATGCTTCCAGATGCCGCCGCCTTGCGAGCGCAACTGGTCGAGAACCGCATGCCAGGTCTGACCATCTGCCTGTGCTTCCCTGATCGCGGCCCGCACGCGGTGTAGGATCTCGGATGCGCTAGTGGCGGGATGGTCGAGAAAGTCGCCGAACGGTTCCTGCGCGAAGGTGGCGTGTCCGCGCGAGCGGAGGCCACGGCGCGAGAGGGCGGTAATGCTGCCGCTATGCCCGCAAAGCTTCAGCGAAGCGATGACATCTGCGGAGGTCAGCCCGTTGCCGACGACGAGGACCCGATCGTCGGCCCGGATCGGCGTCAATGCGTTCGGCGCTGTCGGGTCCGCGACATAGCGCGGATGCTCGGCCAGTCGTCGCAAGGAGCGTGGGGCAACGGGAGCAGGGTGGGTGGCAGCGATCACCAGGATATCGGCAACCAGCGTCTGCCCGGTGGTATCGGTGACATGCCATTGGTCGTGCCGCTTTTCGACGCCGGTCACCGCGGCGCAGATATGGCGGACGGCTCCTGATGCCAAAAGAGGTTGAAGGTTGGACAGGACATAGTTTCCGAAGATGCCCCGGCGCGGAAACACGTTGCCATCGGCGCGAAATGCCGCCTCATCCTCCGCAACGGAGCCGGTCGTTTCCATCCATCTCGAAAAATGCTCGGGATCGCCAGGAAGTATGCTCATTCGCGTTGCCGGGACGTTGATCCGGTGCACCGGGTCGCGCGTATCGTAGGCGAGGCCCCTGCCGATTTCGGCACGCGGCTCGAAAATGGTGATGTCGACGGCGTCCGCCTTGTGGCCCGTCGCGAGATGGAAAGCGACCGCTGCCCCGGTCACGCCGCCGCCGATAATGACGATTGAAGATCGTGTTGGTTCAGGCCGTTCAGACGTCTTCGATGCTGTCACTGTCAGTCACTTCGGTTAGACGCGGCCGCTCTCTTAAATTCGCACGGCACGTCGTTGAATCAAAAATCGATAGGCGCTGCGCTTGCAAAAACGGGCTTTTTCCAAGGCATCGGAAACGGAGCACGTTTATCCCTTCGCGCGGCAAAATTTAGTCCAGGGTTCTCGCAGGCAATATTGTTCACGACTCCCTCTGACGCGACATTACACATCAAAGATCGGGAAGGAATGGAGAGCGTGATGATTGGTGGCGGCTTTTCGATATTTGGGATCGATCTGTTCGGATCGACAAGGCAGTTGGCCGGTGACCGAAAAGAAGAAGCCGCGGCATTGCCACGGCTCAAGACGCAGAAGGTCGAGGAGACTGATGCCGATCGACTGACGGATACCGACCAGCAGGACATTTTTCTCTGGAGTACGTCTCTCGCCTACTGAGACATGACGCGGAAGCCGGTCTCAGCCGGGCCTTCGTCATGTCTCAACCGTCCGGATGACGGGAATCGCAAGCAGTTTTCATCAGATAGAAGTTCGGGCGCCCGCAGTGGAGCGCCCGAAACCATTAATCGAGAAGTTCGGCAGGCACCTTGCCGCCGTTTTCGGACAGCTTCTTCAGCAGCGCCTTGTGCAGCCACATGTTCATCGTGGCGGAATCGCTCTGGTCGCCGGTGTAGCCGAGTTCTTCGGCCAGTTCCTTGCGCTCCGAAAGGCTCGCGTCCATGCCGAGCGCCTTCATCAGGTCGACGATCGAATGCTTCCAGTCGAGCTTCTGGCCGCTCTTCTTGACGGCTGCGTCGAGGACTGGTGCGATATCGACGGTCTGCATCGTGGCAGAGGTCGAGCCTGGAGTTGCGACTGGCGGTGCGCCTGCGGTCTTCGGAGCAGCCTGGGCTGTTCCGCCGACCGGCGGGGCTGTGGTCGCAGCAGGTTCTGGCGTTGCCATGGACGTCGGTGTCGGCTCGGCGCCTGTTGGCGAAGCCGGTGCTGCTGCAGCAGGATGACCGAAGATGGCGTCCTTGATCTTGCTGAATATGCTCATGGATAGTTCCTCCGTTGGTTTATGCCATACATGGTACGAGATCGCGTCGATGACGGATCACTTTAGTTCTGCGGGACGACGACGCGATCGCCGCCTGAGCCGCGGTCTGAACGGTCCGGTCCGCCACGACCGCTGGAACGGTCACGGCCATCGCGACCACCCCGATCATTGCGGCCGTCTCGGTCGTTGCGGATGTAGCCGGGGCGCTCCGGGCGGTCGCCGCGGTTCCAGTCCCGGTGCGGGCGATCGTTGTCACGGTCGGGCCGGCGGCCGTCGTGACGGCCGTGGTGGCGATCGCGGTCGCGGTGATGACGGTAACGGTAGTTCGGACCGTCGTAACGGTTGAACCGGTCGTAGCGATCGGACGAACGATACTCGGTGTAGGTGCCGCCTTCGCTGACGCAGCCCGCCAGCATCAGGCAGGCAAGACCGACAGCGGTCACCGCCTTCAATGCTCTAAATTTCATGTGATTGCCCCTGTTACCATTTTATCGAGTGCTAAACAGGAGAAGGGGCCAAGAAGTTCCTCATATACCTCTTCGGGCGTGCGTGGCGCTGCAACAGTTTTTGATGTCGTAATCTGAGGTGACCTGTCGCTTTTGTCCCTCTAGTATCGCGGCTTCACTCGGTTGGGGCATGCAATGGCAGAATTTCCGCAAAAGGCTAAGGTCGTCATCATCGGGCTCGGTGGCATCGTCGGTGCGTCCATCGCGCATCACCTTGTCGAGCGCGGCTGGGACGATATCGTCGGCATCGACAAGTCTGGGGTCCCGACCGATATCGGGTCGACCGCGCATGCCTCGGACTTCTGCTACACGACCAGCCATGACTACCTGTCGGTCTGGACCACCCAGTATTCGATCGATTTCTACGAGAAGATGGGGCACTACGCCCGCATCGGCGGTCTTGAAGTCGCGCGCACCGGCGACGATGCCTGGATGGAAGAGATCAAGCGCAAGCTGACCTCTGCCAAGGCCTTCGGCACCCGGGCGCACTACTTGTCGCCGGCCGAGATCAAGGCGCTGTTTCCTCTGATCGAGGAGGATCAGGTGCAGGGCGGTCTGTTCGATCCGGATGCAGGTCTTGTCATTCCACGTTCGCAGACGGTTGCCGGCAAGCTGGTGGATGCCGCCGAGAAGGCCGGAAAGCTCAGTGTGTTCGGCAATACGGCGGCGCAGTCGCTGATCATCGAGAATGGCCGCATCAAGGGTGTCGTCACCCACCGCGGCACGATCATGGCCGACCATGTCGTCGTCTGCGCCGGCATCTGGGGCCGGCTGATTGCCGAGATGGCGGGTGAGGATCTGCCGGTCATGCCGGTCGATCATCCGCTGACCTTCTTCGGGCCCTATAACGAGTTCGAAGGCACCGGCAAGGAAATCGGCTATCCGCTTTTGCGCGACCAGGGCAATTCGGCCTATATGCGCGACACCGGCGATCCGAAGACGACCGAGGGTGGTCAGATCGAGTGGGGTTACTACGAGACCACCCATCCGCGCCTCTGTCATCCCCGCGACATTCTTGAAAAGCACGAAGCGCGGCTGTCGCCGTCGCAGCGCGATCTCGACATGGAACAGATCATCGAGCCGCTGGAAAAGGCGATCGAGCTGACGCCGATCCTCGGCGAACTCGGCTATAACGAAGGGCATTCGTTCAACGGCCTCTTGCAGGTGTCGGCCGGCGGCGGTGCCTCCTGCGGCGAAAGCCAGAAGGTGCGCGGGCTCTGGTACTGCGTTGCCATCTGGGTCAAGGACGGCCCGGCCTATGGCAAGCTGATCGCCGACTGGATGACCGACGGTCGCACCGAGATCGACCACAACTCGATCGATTACGCGCGCTTCTATCCCCATCAGTTGACCGAAGAGTTCATCGAGGGCCGCACCTTCGAGGCTGCCCAGAAGATCTATTTCCCGGCCGTCCACCCGCGCGAACCCTACGCGACGGGCCGTGGCGCAAAGCGCTCGCCGTTCCACGACCGCGAAAAGGAATTGGGCGGTTACTTCATGGAACTCGGCGGCTGGGAGCGTGCCCACGGTTACGCCGCCAACGAGCATCTTCTCGAGAAATACGGCGACCGGGTGCCGAAGCGCGAAAACGAGTGGGACAGCCGCCACTTCTGGCGCGTGTCGAACGCCGAGCATCTGGCGATGAGCGAGGATTGCGGCATCGTCAACCTGTCGCATTTCCACATGGTCGATATCGAGGGGCCCGATCATGTCGAGCTGCTCGAATGGCTGTGTGCGGCCAAGATCGGCGGCGATGGCAATATCGGCAAGGGCATCTATACCCACTTCCTCGACGACAAGGGCATGGTGCGGGCCGATTTCACCGTGTTCCGCCTGGCTGATCGCGGCCGTCTCGTCAACGGCGCGGATGCAGGGCCGCGTGACCTGCTCTACATGAAGCGTGTCGCGCAGGATCGCGGGCTCGACGTCACGATTACCGATGTCTCGGAAAAGTACATCACCATCGGCATCTGGGGCCCGAACGCGCGCGAGACGCTGAAGAAGGTCGTGGCCGACCCCGATGGTCTTAATGTCGAGAACTTCGCCTTCGCCGCGATCAAGCCTATCGAGATCGCCGGCAAGCATGTCACGGCATTCCGCATCTCCTATGTGGGCGAGCAGGGCTGGGAACTGCATATGAAATACGAAGACGGCGTTGCCGTCTGGGACGCGCTGCGCGCCACCGGCGTGATGGCCTTCGGCGTCGAGACCTATGCCAACTCACGCCGCATGGAAAAGAGCCTGCGCCTGCAGAACGGCGATCTCCTGACCCAGTACAACCTGATCGAAGCGGATCTTGCCCGTCCAAAGGTCAAGGAAGCCGATTTTTGCGGCAAGGCGAAGCATCTCGAATACAAGGCCCGCGACCATCAGCCGGCGATGCTCTGCACGCTCGTGATGACCGACAATGTCGATGCGTCCGGTGTGGCCCGCTATCCGGTCGGCTCGCTGCCGGTGATGGATCCTGACACGGGCGAGGTTCTCATCGATGAGCTTGGACGGCGGTCCTATACGACGTCGATCGCCTACGGCCCGACGATCGGCAAGAACATCGCGCTCGCCTATCTGCCCTGGTCGCATTGCCAGGTCGGTCGCAAACTGACGGTGGATTATTTCAACGAGGCCTTCCCGGTGGAAGTCGCAGCGGTTGGTTACAAGCCGCTCTACGATCCTGAGAACCTCAAGCCGAGAAGCTGATTTCTTCGGATCCGACAAACAAAAAACGCTCCGCGGATGTCCACGGAGCGTTTTTTTATTGGCTGAGACTGGTCTTAGTACTGCGCAGTCGGGGATGAAGACCCCTGCTGGTTGCCGTTGAGGCCAGTTGCGACGACCGACACGCGGAACTTGCCGTCGAGGTTCTTGTCGAAGATCGCGCCGACGACGATGTCGGCCTCGGCTTCGACTTCGTCACGGATGCGGCTCGCAGCTTCATCGACTTCGAACAGTGTCATGTCGGTACCGCCTGAGATCGAGATGAGCACGCCCTTGGCGCCCTTCATCGAGATGTCGTCGAGCAGCGGATTGGCGATAGCGGCTTCGGCAGCGATCAGCGCGCGGCCATCGCCGGAGGCTTCGCCGGTTCCCATCATCGCACGACCCATGCCCTTCATCACCGATTTCACGTCGGCGAAGTCGAGGTTGATCAGGCCTTCCTTGACGATCAGGTCGGTGATGCAGCTGACGCCGGAAAACAGCACGCGGTCCGCGATCATAAACGCGTCGGCAAAGCTGGTCTTGGCGTCGGCAATGCGGAACAGGTTCTGGTTCGGAATGACGATGACGGTGTCGGCGGCCTCACGCAGGGCCTCGATGCCTTCGTTTGCCGTCTTCATGCGGCGATGCCCTTCGAACGAAAAGGGCTTGGTGACAACCGCAACCGTCAGGATGCCGGCAGAGCGCGCTGCGCGTGCAATCGCTGGCGCGGCACCGGTTCCGGTTCCACCACCCATGCCGGCGGTGACGAAACACATGTGCGAGCCGGCGAGATGATCCATGATCTCGTCGATCGATTCTTCGGCCGCCGCGCGGCCGATATCCGGCAGCGAGCCAGCACCGAGACCTTCGGTCACCTGCGCACCCAGCTGAATTCGGCGCGACGCCTTGGATGTTGCCAGAACCTGGGCATCCGTATTGGCGGCGATGAATTCCACGCCGTGGAGATTTTCCGTGATCATGTTGTTGATCGCGTTACCGCCACCGCCTCCGACACCGATCACGGTTATCTGCGGTTTCAATTCGGTCAAGCCGCTCTTAATATCCGTCATCTTCGTCTCCTTCAGCTCCTTCCGGTCGTCCCATACCAGAAGGACGGCGAATCGCCCCGCAGGCTATCTGTCCGCAAGGTCATAGACCAGAGCGCTGTCAGGCCAAAGAGGCAGGAGTAGGGTGAGGGCGATGTCATCGCAATTTAATGTACAGCATCCCTGAATTGAGCGCCTCACGAAGGTCGCGACCAATCCAAAATAGACCGTTGCGTAAATTGGTATGTTATACTATTACACTCGGCAACGACAGAGATCGCGCGGGGATCGCTCTGGACAAGCACCGGCGTGTTCCCTATCAGTTGGGGCGCTACGGTTCTGCAATCGCAGATGAAAAGGGAATGCGGTGAGGCTTTCGGGCCAAGTCCGCGACTGCCCTCGCAACTGTAAGCGGCGAGCCAGCCATCGATACCACTGATCATCCGATCGGGAAGGCGATGGAAGGCGTTCGAGCCGCAAGTCAGGAGACCTGCCGTGGCATGGACAACCAACACCGGACGAGGGGTTCCGGCAGGGAGATGATTATGAC
Organism: Neorhizobium sp. DAR64872/K0K18; assembly: GCF_050500175.1. Lineage (NCBI taxonomy): Bacteria > Pseudomonadati > Pseudomonadota > Alphaproteobacteria > Hyphomicrobiales > Rhizobiaceae > Neorhizobium > Neorhizobium sp. DAR64872/K0K18. Next base: position 2,465,299 of record NZ_CP191446.1, on the reverse strand, counting down.
GCAAGCAATGCGCTCGTGCGCCATTTTGACGTCGAGCCGCGATGCGGCTTCAGGTCGTCCTGCCCTTTTTTCCGATCATTAAAGGACAGGACATGAAATCAGGGCTTATCGCCGCCTTAGTTGCGGCACTTCCCACATTCGCCTTTGCCGCACCGACCAGCTACCCGCTGACGATCGAGAATTGCGGTCGCTCCGTCACGTTCGAGAACGCGCCCCAGAAGATCGTTTCGATCGGTCAGGGCATGACCGAAGTGCTTTATTCGCTCGGGTTGGCCGACAAGGTGGCGGGCACTGCCGTCTGGGTCGGGCCGGTGCTTTCGCCCTATGCAGAGGTGGATGCGAAGATCAAACGGCTTGCCGACAACGACCCGAGCTTTGAATCGGTCGTCGGTCTCGAACCGGATCTGGTTGCTGCCGAGTTCGAGTGGCATGTCGGGCCGATGGGATCCGTCGGCAAGCGCGAGCAGTTTTCCGATCTCGGCATCAACACCTATGTCTCGCCCGCCGATTGCGTCGCCAAGACCAATGTCGATGGCGGGGACGGCGTTCGCAACGAACTGTTCAAGATGGACCTGATCTACCGCGAGATTACCGAGCTCTCGAAGATCTTCGACGTCGAGGACAAGGGCACGGCCCTGATCGCAGACCTGAAACAGCGCGAAGCCGCAGCCGTCGCATCGATCAAGGGCGTTGAGCTAAAGAACCTGCCGATCGTCTTCTGGTATTCCAGCAAAGAGACCAAGGGCGACGCCTTTATCGCGGGCAAGAACAGCGCACCGGCTTATATCCTTGAGACGATCGGCGCCCGCAATGTGGTGACGACGGAAGAAGAATGGCCGCTGGTCGGCTGGGAAACGATTGCTGAGGCCAACCCCTCCGTCATCGTCGTAGCCACCATGGACCGTCGCCGCTATGCCGCGGATGATCCTGCCGTGAAGATCAAGTTCCTCGAGACTGATCCCGTCGTCAGCCAGCTGGATGCGGTGAGAAAGAAGCGTTTCGTGATGATGGACGCCCAGTCGATGAACCCGACGATCCGCACGATCGAGGGCATCGAGACGCTCGCCCGGGGCATCCAGTCCTTCGGCCTTGCGAATTAGGGTGCGGCGGGAGATGATATCTTTCCCTGTTTCCGCCATCGTCGATGAGGCGAATTTGCCCGACCTGCCCAGGCGCCCCAAGTGACGCGATCCCGTATCGGACGTTGGGCGCTAGGTGCCGCAGGCGTGTTCCTGGTGCTCTTAGCGCTCCTCGTCGCCATCGTTGCCGGGGTGGCGATCGGTGAGATGACCATTCCCATGGAGACGACGATTGCGGCGGTGACGAACCGGCTCGGCTTTACGGCCGTGGCCTTGCCGCGCATCCAGGAAGCGGTGATCTGGGATTATCGCCTGTCGCGGTCGCTGGTCGCGGCATTCTGCGGCGCCGGACTGGCGCTATCGGGGGCGATTCTGCAGTCTCTGCTGCGGAACTCGCTGGCCGAACCCTATGTTCTCGGGATTTCGGCGGGAGCCTCGACCGGTGCGGTCAGCGTCATGCTGCTCGGGTTCGGGGCGGGCGCGATCTCGCTTTCGGCCGGTGCCTTTGCCGGCGCGCTGATAGCCTTTGTCTTCGTGGTGATGTTGTCGAGCGGACGGCAGACGGCGGACCGGACGATTCTTGCGGGCGTTGCCGCCTCGCAATTGTTCAATGCGCTGACCTCCTACATCGTCTCGACGTCTGCCAATGCCGAACAGGCGCGCAGCGTGATGTTCTGGCTACTCGGCAGCCTTGCCGGCGTCCGCTGGCCGGAGGTGACGCTCGCCGCATCGGTGGTGACCGTCGGGCTCATCGTCTGCATCTGGCATGCGCGGGCGCTCGATGCGTTTACCTTCGGCGAGGATGCGGCGCGGTCGCTCGGCATCGCGGTGCGGCGGGTCCGCGTGGTGCTGCTGCTTGTCACGGCGCTGATGACGGCGACGATCGTCAGCATGGTGGGTGCGATCGGCTTTGTCGGGCTGGTCATTCCGCATGCGGCCCGGTTCATCGTCGGTCCCGGCCATATCCGGCTTTTGCCTGCCTGTGCGCTGATCGGGGCGCTGTTCATGGTGCTCGCCGATATCGTGTCGCGCATCGTTATCGCACCGCAAATCCTGCCGATCGGGGTGGTGACGGCGCTGGTCGGCGTTCCCTTCTTCTGCGTCATTCTCTACCGGGCGAGGAGGGTCGCATGACAACCGATACCGTCTCCGGCCCGGTTTTGGCCGCCAGTGGGGTTCGCTGGCTCGCCGGGCGCAAGGTGATCGTCGATGGCGTCACCGTGTCGGTCGATGAGGGCCGGACGCTCGGGCTGATCGGACCCAACGGTTCCGGCAAGTCGTCGCTGATCCGGCTGCTTGCGGGTCTCAGGCCACCCGCCGCCGGCAATGTCACGCTGGATGGAAAGCCGATGAGCGGTTTCGCGCGGCGGGAGCTCGCGCGCCGGGTTTCGGTGGTCGAACAGCATTCGGCAACCGAGGCGAATGTCACGGTCATCGATGTCGTCCGGCTTGGACGCACGCCATACCGGTCGGCTCTGTCGCCGTGGACGCAGGAGGACGACCGGATCGTGACCGAAGCGCTCATCCGCGTCGGGCTGGATGATCGCCGCGGGCAGTTCTGGCATACGCTGTCGGGGGGAGAGCGTCAGCGCGTGCAGCTGGCCCGGGCGCTCGCACAGTCGCCTTCGGTGCTGATCCTCGACGAACCGACCAACCATCTCGATATCCAGCACCAGATCGACATTCTGAGGCTGGTCTCCGAGCTACCGCTGACGACGGTCGTTGCGATCCACGATCTCAACCTCGCCGCCCGGTTCTGCGATGTGATTGCCGTGCTTTCGGAGGGACGTCTGGTCGCCTGCGGTCCGCCTACCGATATTCTGACCGAGCAGATGATCGCCCATGTGTTCGGCGTTGCAGCCCATGTCGCGACCTCGCCACATCACGGCCGGCTGCATATCCAGTTCCTGATGTGAACCGGTCTAGGCGGCGGCGATCTGCAGCAGGTTGCGCAAGAGCATCGCACGGGTGAGCGCGCCGACCGAACCCTGCGGCGGCGTTACCCAGCCTGCGACATCAGCGACATCGGCGGCCACATCCGAGATCATCGAGCCGTCAGTGCCGTAGCTGATGCCGACGCCGACGACGGCGGCACCGGGCTTGACCATGTCTGCGGTGACGAAACCGGGTTGGCCAAGGGCGGCGATGACGATATCGGCGCGCCTGACGTCCTCGGCGATATCCCGCGAGCCGCTATGCAGCAGGGTCACCGTCGCATCGATTCCCTTGGCCGAGAGGAGCATGGCGAGCGGGCGCCCGACGAGCTGGCCGCGGCCGATGATGGCCACCCGGCGGCCGGCAAGCGGAACGGCATTGCCCTGCAAAAGCGCGAGGATGGCGGCTGGCGTGCAGGGCAGGAGGCCCGGCTTTCCCGCCAGAAGGAGGCCGAGGTTTTGCGGATGCAGGCCGTCGATATCCTTGGCCGGCGACACGGCGGTCATCACCTTCGTCTCGTCGATGTCAGGCGGCAGCGGCAGTTGCACCATCTGCCCGTAAATGGCGGGGTCGGCATTGACGGCGGCAATCCGTTCGAGCAGGGCTTCGGTGGTCGTATCCGAGGGAAGGCGCAGGTCGATCGCTTCGATACCGACCTCGACGCAGTCGGCATGCTTGCGGCCGATATAGGTGGCGCTGGCCGGATCGTCTCCCACCAGCACCGTCACCATCTTCGGCGCAATGCCGCGCGCGCGGAGACCGGCAACCTCGGCTGCCATCTCGCGCCTCAGCCGGGCGGCGAGGGCTTCGCCGTCCAGCAGTGTTGCGGGCGTTCTTGGCGTGGTCACGCTCATTTCAGCCCGATCGAGGGATCGATGAAGCGGTTGGTGACGACCTGATCCGGCTTCACATCCGGATCGGCGCGCTCGTCGAAGCGCGGCTTCACTAGTTTGAGCATCTCGGCGACGCGGTCCATGTCGAAATCGCCGATCGTCGCGTTGGGGCCGTTGCCGATAATGCCGGTGTCGACCATCGTCTTTGCGGCATAGGCCATCAGTTCCGGCGCGGTCTTCCACCAGCTTGCCGCGTGCCCGGCAGTGTTGAAGTCGACGATCACCTTGTTCGCCTCGGCCGGATCCTTGGCATAGTCGGCGGTCGCCTGCTGCAGAAGCGGAACGAGCTTTGCCAGGCACGGCGCCAGCTCTTCCATCCTCGCTGTCGCGACGGACAGCATGCCGGTGTAGTTGCGATAGCCGAGGTCGTTGATGTTGAGGTAGCCGATCGGCTTGCCCCAGTTGTTGCCGTGCTCGAACTTGTAGACTTCGCTGGTGACAAAGCCCTGGTTCAGCCATGTGCCGTTGTTGGTGACGAAATTCTCGCCGTCACCGCGATAGCCCTCGACGAACACGTCTGCGGGAATGCCCTGCTCGACGAGATAGAGACCGAAGGTGCGCTTAGTGGTCGAGACGTAGATCTTGCCCTTGCCGCTTTCCGAGAAGGTCTTGAGATCGGCGATCGACTTGAAGCCGTCAGGATAGGTAGCCTTGTCCCACAGGAGAACCGTCGGGGCGATGTCGAGCGGTGCCATGACGCCGACGACGGGGAAGCGCTTAGAGAAGATGAAGGCGTTGTCCAGTTCCTGATAGCCGAGATGCGGTGTGACGCCGGCCTTGGAATTGCCCATGTAGAGCGCCGAATAGGCGGTCTCGCCATCGCCCATGCCAAGCCCGCCGCCACCTTCGAGGATGGTGAGCTCGATGCCGGTCGAGCCGAGCGGGCCGGTATATTGTCCCGACGTCATCTCTCCGCCCGAGCCGATCAGCTGATAGAGGGGACCTTGCTCGGCCTGGGCCAGCCAGTCCTTCTGGATGATGAACGGGCTGGGGCAGACATCGGCGAGCGGCGTCGTGTAGCGGGTCTTGGCGAACTCGCCGGCAGTCGCACTGTTTGCTGTAGACAAAGCCGTTGCGAACGTGGCGATCGCCACGGCGGTGGTCAGTCTGGCAGTCAGCTTTTTTGTCATTTTCGTTCCCCTGATTGCTTTTTTTCTAGGTCATTTCAGCGGCGGTGTCAGCGTTGCCTGTCGCTCGATTCGTGCCAATGCGCAAACAGCCGGTTCCCGAGCCAGTTGAAGGTCAGGTAGACGGTGATCGACAGGGCAGAGGCGACGATCAGCGCGGCATACATCTGCTCGTATTTGAAATCGATCTTGGCGTTCATCAGCAGCTGGCCGAGGCCTCCCTTGCCGGACAGGAAGAACAGTTCCGAAACGATCGCGGCGATGACGGCGAGACTGCCGGAAATCCGCAGGCCCGCAAACAGCGTCGGCGCGGCAGACGGCAGCGCGGCCTTGCGCAGCATCACCCACCACGAGGCATTCTGCAGCTTGAACAATTCGAGAATATTGCGGTCGACACTTTTGAGGCCAAGCAGCAGCGTCGTCGGAATGGCGAAGAAGGTAAACAGCGCGACGATCAGCACCTTGGGCAGAAAGCCGAAGCCGAGCGCGCTCTGAATCAGCGGGATGATCGCCATGATCGGGATCGACTGCAGCGCCACGAGATAGGGGAAGACCGCCTTTTCCAGCGCATAGACGCGGAACATGACGATGCCGAGCATGATGCCGACGGGGATCGAGACGGCGAGCCCCGTGATGGCGATCGAGATGGTCGTCAGCGCCCGCACGAGCAGTTCGCTGCGGAAGCTCGCAATGCCAAATGCCTGGTTCCACAGGCCCTCCGCACTCGGCATCAGGAACTGGCGATGCGCCGGAAGGTCAGCACGTATCAGGGCGTAGGCTGCGACGATCAGGATGCCGAGGATGAGAGGCGGTGCGAAGCTTAAGACGAGGCGGCGGCCGACGCTTGGTGCCGGTGCAAGCGGGACGGGGCTGTAGCGCTCGACCTGCGCCTTCAGCGGCGTCGATTTGTAAGCGGCGACAATAGGATCCGACATGGCGCTCAGGCCTCTATGGCATGGCGAAGGGCACGCGATACCGCTCCGCACAGTTTCGAGAATTCCGGCACGTAACGCAGGTCCGGCTGGCGCGGGAAGGGAAAGCCGATGTCGAACGTATCGATGATGCGGCCGGGCCGGCGCGACATCACCACGACCTTGCTCGACATGTAGACGGCCTCGGGAATGGAGTGGGTGACGAAGATGCCGGTGAAACCTTCGCGGCAATGAAGGTCGATCACCTCGTCGTTCAGCCGTTCGCGGGTGATCTCGTCGAGCGCGCCGAACGGTTCGTCGAACATGAAGACATTGGGATTGAGCGCGAGCGACCGTGCCAGCGAGGCGCGCATCCGCATGCCGCCGGAAAGCCTGCGCGGATAATGGGCCTCGAAGCCGGAAAGGCCGACAAGCTCGATCTTTTCCTTCGCGATTTCGCGGCGTTTGGCGGCCGGGTAACCGCGCAGCTCCATCAGCAGTTCGACATTCCCCTGCACGCGCCGCCATGGCAGCAGGGTCGCATCCTGGAACGTGTAGCCGAGCTGTTGCCGATCGACCCAGACATCGCCGGAACTGTGGCTCGACAGGCCGCTCGCGATCCGCAGCAGCGTCGATTTCCCGCAGCCGGACGGGCCGACGATCGACACGAACTCGCCGTGGCCGATGGCGAGGTCGACATCGGAGAGCGCTTCCGTTCCATCAGGGAAGGTCATCGAGACCTTTTCGAACACCACGGCATTGCCGCCGGGCAGGGGCGGATGGGGATGTGCACCAATATCGGTGGCGGCGACTGTCGGCGATCCCGTCATGACAAATCCCCTTTTCTCATCTCAGACCCGTCTCTCAAAACCGCAGCATGGACATGCGGACCTGCTCGATGAAGGCCTCCGCGCGCTCATTGGTGACGTTGTTGATATCGTAGAGCGCGTGATATTCCACCTTCACCCGCGGATTGCAGACGACGCGCAGGAAGCGGGTGGCATTGCGGCGTGGCGGATCGCCGAGAACCATCGCACGCCAGCGTTTCGAGCCGTAGGTGGTGACGGTCGCGAGCTTGCGGATATTGGTGAGGCCAGGAGAAAGCTGACCGTCCTGCAGCTTGAACGACACGTCGGGCAGAAACACCCGGTCGAAATAACCCTTGAGGATGGCCGGCCAGCCGAAATTCCACACCGGATGGCAGAGAACCAGCGCGTCGCAGGACATCAGCCGGTCGACATAGGGCGCGACGCGGCTGCGATTGATGGAAAGGTCGTGATAGTCGCGCCGATCCTCGGCCGACAGAACCGGATCGAAACCTTCGGCATAAAGATCCAGGTCGTCCACCGTATGCCCGGCCTCGAGCAGGCTCGCGACCACCGTATCGTGCAGGCGCGAGGCGAGGCTTTCCTTCAGCGGGTGGGCGTAAATGACATGTACCTTCATCGGTCCATAATTCTCGTTATCGGTTGAAAAGGAAGATGCGGCCGGGAGCGGGGACCCAGTCAGGATGCGTCCAGGCGATCATCTTGCCGGGGTTGAGCAGGCCCTTGGGATCCGTCTGGCGCTTGAATTCGAGCTGGGCGGGATCTGTGCGCTTCATGCCGCCTTCCTCCAGCGTCACCCGATGCGGGTTGAACACGGTGACGCCCAGCCGTGTTTCCAGGATCTCGACCACCTCTTCGAGCCGCTCAGTGCCTTCATAGCGCAGCAGCGGCATGGCGACGGCGGCGACCTTGCCGGAAAACCGTGTGAATTCGAAATGCAGGATCAGCTCATCGCCGAAGGTTTCAGCGATGCGGTCGATCGCGCCGTAGAGATCGTCCTGCGGCAGCATCATCTGCAGGTAGGTGATCGACGGATCGATCTTGATTGCCCGAAGCGTCGTGTGGTTCCAGGCCAGCTCATAGGCCGGAGGCAGGCGCATGCCGGCACCATCGCGGTCGGCGCGGAAGCGGATGGCGGCGCCGGCGTCTTCCTCGACTGCGGTCACCAGCCTATCGAGATCCTGTCTTGCAACCATGACCGCAACCAGGGCTTCGCCGGATTTCAGGAACGGTGCATGCCGGGTAAAATAGCGATCGGGGATGGCGCTTTCGAAGGTCGAAAGCATGCGCAGCGTGATCGCGTCATCTTCACCGAGACGAAAGGCAAGACGGTTCGCGGAGGCAAAATCGGGTGCGCCGATCAGCACGTCGACCCAGTCTCCGGCCGGGTCGACCGGGATCTCGATCTCGATGATGACGCCGTTGACGCCGTAGGCGTGTGCCGCCTTGGCAATGTCGTCGCCGACAAGGTCGAGGACACGAGGCTCTGCCTCCATCGTCACGAGACGCAGGCGGCGGATATTGGCGGGGTTGCGCAGGCCGCCCCAGCGGATGGCGCCGACGCCGCTCGATCCGCCGGCGATGAAACCGCCGAGCGTCGCGGTTGCCGTGGTGGAGGGAAACAGGCGGATTTCATGGCCCTTTTCGCGCGCCGCCTGTTCGAGATCCGCCATGACGGCGCCGGCTTGGGCAACGAGATGATCTTCACCGATGCGAACGACCTCGTTCATGTGTTTCATATGCAGAACGACGCCGCCCTGCAGCGGCATGGACTGGCCGTAATTGCCGGTTCCGGCACCCCTGACGGTGACGGGCACGTTGCAGCGGTGGCAGATCGAAAGGATCTCGATCACCTCGGCCTCGCTGCGGGGCGCAACAACCAGATCGCCGCAGACGTCTTTCAGGAGATCCTTCAGGATTGGGCTATACCAGTAGAAGTCCCGGCTTTTCTGCTGAACCGTGCGCGGATTGTCGTCGATATCGAACCGGGCGAGCGCTGTCCGGCAGGCTTCGAGATCTGCACTCACGCGCGCCTCCGTTCGATCCCGACTGCCTCGGCAGTGGCAGCACCCAAGGCTTTGCCGTTGCGCATAACCGTGCGGGCGGTGTTGGTGCGGGAGAAAAGGTCGGTCCATCCGGTTGCCTCGAAGATGATCGCATCCGCCGCACCGCCGGCGCGGATCATGCCGGCGCCGTCGAGACCCATGGCGGCCGCCGGTCCTGCATTGCAGGCGGTGGCCCAGCCGGCGGGATCGCCTTCGAGCTGGCCCAGGAACTGCGCCTGGCGCATCACATCCAGCATGTCGAAATCGCCGTAGGGGTAGAATGCGTCCTGCACATTGTCCGACGCGAAGGCGACGTTGACGCCGGCAGCGCGCAGTTCGGTGACCGGGGCAAGGCCGCGCAGACGCGGCGTGCGGCCGGGTTTGCGGTCCTGCAGGAAGCCGTTGGTGAGCGGCAGCGCGACGACATGGATGCCGGCTTCGGCAATGCCAGCGATCAGGGCTTGCGCTTCGATCTCGTTCTTTTGAGCAAGCGCGCAGCAATGTCCGGCGACGATGCGTCCGGCAAACTTGTGCCGCAGGGCCGTTTCGACGATGAGCGAAAGGCCGTCAGCGGATGCGTCCGTCGTTTCGTCCACGTGAAGATCGAGGTCGAGCGCGTGTCTTGTGGCTGCCAGAAACAGCCTGTCGATCCGCTCCGGCGTGGCGCTGCCCGGTCCGATAAAGGCGCCGAGCACGCCGTCGCGCTTCGCGATCTGCGCGCAGCGTCGATCGAAACCGTCCTGCTCCACCCGAAACAATGCCATCAGGGCCACAGCCTGCAGGGTCAGCCGGTGCTTCCAGGCGGACTGGATTTCGCCAAAGGCGATCCAGGCGGGGCTGGTGTCGGGTTCCTCGAACGTATCGAGATGGGTGCGTAACGCGACCGTGCCATGCTGTTCGGCCCTCACGAGTGCGCGGTCCATGCGCGCCACGATATCCTCCACCGTCCGGTTGGGCGCGTCGGCCATCGCCAGCTCGACCGCCGAGGCAAGGCCGTTGTCGGAAAAGCCGGTTCGCTCGGAAGTGAAAGCCTTGTCGAGATGGACGTGCATGTCGATGAAGCCGGGCAAAGCGAGGCGTCCCTGCGCATCCCACTCGCGCTCGCTTGAGGTTGGCGCATGGAAGCGACCGTCTCGTATCGTTACGTCGAAGGTGACAAGGCTGCTGCGGCTGTCTGCTGCGTGGTGGGGAAGGCCATCGACCAGCGCTGCGGGTGCACGCAGATTGCGGATGGTGAGCGGGGCGTCCCCGAATGGCGGGATAACGGCGCTCATAGCGGCGGTGTCCCGATGGCAGCCGTTCCCGGATGCGCTGCGACCTCGTCCAGAAGCTTGGCGTAGCGGGTTGCCGCATGGGCAACGATCGCGGCGCCGATCTCGGGCGTTGCGGACGCGGCATCGCCGGCGACGCCTGCCGGGTGCAGATCCTCCGCGACCCAGCCGGCGCTGATCGGGCCGAGCAGGCGAAGCACCTCGTTGTTGTCGGCGATGGCTGCCGAGGCCGGCACGAAATTGCGGGCTTCGTTCATATCGACAAGATCGGGCCGGAAATGCAGCATGGCCGCGGTTTCGACCAGTCCGCCATGGATGCCGTCGCGCTGTTCGAGCGGTGAGACGAGGCCCGGCGGAAAGCCCATCGAGATCCAGCCGGCGGATACCACGAACAGCTCCGTTTCCAGCCGCAGGCTTCTCGCCGCGATCTGGAGGACCGGAACGTTGCCGCCATGGGCATTGAGAAATACCATCTTGCAGAAGCCTGCGCGGGCGACGCTGTGACCGATCTGGGTGAGGCTTGCCAGAAGCGTCGCGGCATCGAGCGTGAGGGTTCCGGGGAACGACAGATGCTCGTCGGATTTCGCGTAAGTGATGGTCGGGAGGATGTAGACATCAGCATCCTCGACACGCTGGGCTGCCTCCATCGCCATACGTTCGGCAAGGATGCTGTCGGTCGCCAGCGGCAGGTGCGGGCCGTGCTGCTCCGTTGCGCCGACAGGCAGAACCGCGACAGCGCGACCTTTGTCGATGGCTGCGAAATCGGTGGTCTTGAGGTCTTGCCAAAACTGAAACGGCATGGTTTGTTCGCTTATCGAGCAATTGTTCGCTAAATCGTAACTTATGTCGCCGGTTCGTCAAGGTGAAAAATGTTGCGGTGCGGAAAAGATAGGCACACGAGTTCAACCTCGGGTCTGGAAGGAGCGCCGGTGCTGGATGAAAACGACAAGGAAGTCTCGCTGACCTTCGCCAAGGGGCTTGCGGTCCTGCTCGCCTTCGATGCGAAGGATCGCGCCATCACGATCAGCGAGATTGCCGACAAGGTCCAGCTCAACCGCGCCGTTGCACGGCGGCTGGTGCGGACGCTGGAACAGCTCGGCTATCTCGCCTGCGATCGCGGCCGCTACGAGCTGACCCCGCATGTACTGCGGCTGAGCCAGGGTTTTATCGAGGGTCGGGGCATTCCGCAGATCATCCAGCCGGTGCTGCGCAATGCGGCGCAGGAGGTCGGCGAGTCCGTGTCCTATGCGATGCTGGACGAGACGGATGCCGTCTATGTCGCCCATGCTTTCCTACCGTCGAAATTCACGCTCAACCGGGTCACGACAGGCACGCGGGTGCCGTTGCTGCCGACGGCTTCGGGGCGGGCGATCCTTGCATTCCTCGATACCGTCCGGCTGGATGCGATCCTCGACAGTGCCGCCTACTCTGCCCATACCGACCAGACCGAGACCCACCGGGATCGCCTGGAGGACGCGCTGAAACAGATCCGCGAGCGCGGCTATGCGCTGACCGATAGCGAATATGTGAGCGGCGTCGCGTCGCTCGCGGCGCCAGTGTTTCACCCCGGCATCGGCGAGGTCGTCGGTGCCGTATCGATCATCTTCGAGCATGGGCAGTATGACGAGGCGGCGCTGGCCGAGATGGCAGCACGGCTCAAGGTCTGCGCCGGGCAGATTGCCTCCACACTCTAGGGAAGTCACATGCTTGAGATCGTCACCGGGTTCGAAATTGCCGCCGGGATCAACGCTGAAACGCGCCGGCGTATCTCGGCAAGTGACCGGACGGTTCGCTACGTCGTGCTGCTCGATGACAGCAACCCCGGCATGGCGGCGTATGCGCGTCGGCAGCAGGTCACCGCGCGGGAGGTCGGCATAGACCTGCAGCTCGAAGCCTATCCGTCGGATGTCGAGAGGCTGACTGCGCAGCTGGAGGAACTGGCAGCGGTGGATGAGATCGATGCGGTTGCCACGCTCTATCCGTTGCCGGCGGGCATGGATGCGCGCACGGCTGCGCTTCTGATCGGGCCGAGCAAGGACGTGGACGGACTGCACCCCCTTAATGCCGGTGACCTGGCGCTCGGCGCCGTGACCCGTCCGCCGGCGACGGCGAAGGCTTGTTTCCTGATGGCGCAGGCATTGGCCGGTTCGCTGGGGGGACGCGAGATCGTGCTGGTGGGCGCATCGCGCATCGTCGGTCGTCCACTCGCCAATATGCTGCTGGATGCGGAGGCGACCGTGACGATCGCGCATGCGGCGACCCGGGATCTGGCGGCTCATAGCCGCCGCGCCGATATCGTCGTGACGGCTGCGGGCGTTGCCGGGTTGATCGGGTCGGAGCATCTGCAAGATGGTGCAGTCGTGCTTGATGTCTCGATCAATCGCGGCCCGGTCGGACTTGTCGGTGATGTCGATCTCGACGCGGTTGCCGGTCGCAACGTCACGGTGACGCATGTGCCCGATGGCATCGGTCCGGTCACCACCGCCTGCCTGATGCGCAATGTCGCGGATGCGGCACTTGGAGTGTCCTGACGGAAATCAGTGCGGTGATATTGCACTGCACCAGATTTTGCGCTTCTCTACTCATATCCGAACACAAGTTCGATAAACGAACAATAACGGGGAACTCGTAATGACCTTCCATCTTCGCAGCTTCGTGCTCAAAACGCTTTCCGCCGCTCTCGTCGTCGCCTCCGTCGGCTCGGCTCAGGCGGCAGACATCCGTCCCGGTGTGACCTACGCGGGCACGCCCTCCACCGATCCCGCGCGTGCCGCCATGGAGAACCTGGTCTTCGACCTCGCCTCCGCCTGGGCCTCCTGCAACGCCGACCTCCTGAAGAATGCGGTCACCGAAGACGTCGCCTTCTCCTATCCGACCAGCAGCGTTACCGGCCGTGACAAGATGCTGGCTGACCTCGACACGTTCTGCAAGGCGGCCAAGGATACCAGCATCTACCTTCCGGAAGACGCGTTCTTCATCGATACGACGACCGGCCGCATCGCGGTCGAGCTGCAGTTCCGCACGTTCCAGCGCGGCAACCGTCAGGTCGTCAACGATGTCTGGATCGCCCATGTCAAGGACGGCAAGATTTCGGTGATCAAGGAATATCTCGACGGCCGGGTGAAGGATCTGCAGGCGCTCGGCGTGCTTCAGCTCGAGGAAAGCCCGAAGACGCTGACGCCATGGCCGGCCCGCACCGAACAGTGGAAGGGCTGCTTCCCGATCGTCAAGGCAGCACCGGTCAACACCTGCCCGTAGTCCTCACGTCGTGAAGGCAGCACGCGAGCCTTGGGGTCGCGTGCTGCAGATTTCCGGTTAAGCCGTGAGCAGGACGCTCATCTGATAACCGCCTTCGAGTTCCACCACGACGCGCCCGGCGCCGGGCAGCGGCATTGCGCCCGAGAGCGCACCTGTCGTCACCGCCATGCCTGACGTGAGTGATGTGGCCGGGCGTGTGGCGTCATTGGCATAGGCGACCAGCCAGGCGAGCACGTCTCCGACCGGATGGGCCACTGGTCCGTCATAGACCGGGCTGCTGTCGTGGGTGACCTTGAGGACAAGCCCGCCGACCGTGTCGATCAGCGTCTTCGGGACCTTCGGGCCGAGCGCATAGCCGCCATTGCCGATGCGGTCGGCGAGGTAGAGAGGGAAGGAGACGCTGCCACCTTCCTCGACTGCGGTGACAAGCAGTTCCGAGCCGAGATAGGCATCCGCCACCGCGTCTAGCACTTCCGCCCTTGTATAGGCTTCGGATCTTACCGGCAGATCCGCGCCGAGCTTGACGGCGATCTCGACCTCGAACCGTGTGCCGGGGGAATAGGGAAGCTTCGCTTCGCTGGTCGTTTCCACGTAAGGGAACAGCGGCGCGATCACCGGCTGCTTGTCCGTCGACATCGCGACTTTGATCATCTTCGCGCTGGCGCCGATCCTCTGTGCCACGGCGTTCTGTGCCGCCATGCCGGCGCTTAAATCCTGGGGCAGGGCAAAGCTTGCGGACGGCGCCTTGCGGCCTTCGTTGCGCAGCGCGATCAGGCTCTCGGCCAGCGTTTCGGGGTTGAACGCCTGGGTTGAGAGTTCGGCCATGAATGTCTCCGATCGAATGATTTGCGGCTGAGCTTTTTTGGGCTCTCGCCAGCGTTTCGCTGTGGTTCAGCGGGGTGGAGATCGTCGCGAACGCAGAGCCGTCCGTCAAGGCTTTGCGGGCAATATCCCGACCCGGCGCGAAGGTATCCGTTCAGCAGGTAGGCTTAACCTGCTGATATCGTTCGTTTAGAGGTCGGGATTTTGCGTCAGTCGACGAGATACTTGTCGTTCTTCGCGCTCGGTATCTTCACCACCGTCAGCGTCGCGTCCGTCAGCGCTTCGAACGCGTTGACTGTGCCGGGCTCGATCACGATCAGGCTGCCTTCGCCCCATTCCTTGTCCAGCATGCGGACACGGCCGGAGACGACGAGCGTGATTTCCCGGGCGATCTTGTGGTAGTGCCGGGCATCGCGATCGCCCGCCTTGTAGCTCTTGACGCCCACTTCGAACGCGTCGGTCTTGACGACGCTCGGATCGAAATCGCCGACGAACCAGCCGCCGATCATGTCGTCGAGATTATAGGAAGCTTCGCTCATCTTGCCCTCTCAGATCGACAGTTCGCTCAGCTGGCGGTCCGATTTGATCGGATGATAGTCCTTCGCGTCGATCGGGTAGACGCCGATCTTCTTGTCCTCGAGAACGAGCTCGTTATAGACCGGGCAGACATAGAACATGTCGTTGTGCCGGGCATCCTTGCGGATCGCCGCCTTGGCTGCCTTGACGAAATCGGACCCTTTGCGGAAGTAGTAAAAGCCCGCCGTCGCATTGTCGCTGATCGGGTGCTTTTCGGCCGCTTCGACCACCATCTGGCGCTCGTCGAGCCGGACGAAGGAATAGCGCGGATGCACCGACCGGAAGGTGACGGTGCCGCCATCGAGCTCGCGCCGGCTGAAATCGGCGATGATGGTTTCCATCGGAACGGTCAGGAATTCGTCGCCGTTGAGGATCAGAAGCGGTGTGTCGTTGTCGATGCTGCCGGCGGCAAGCAGTGCGGTGCAGGCCGCACCCTGTGTCTTGTCCTTGACGGCAACGATCTCGGCTGTCGGATCGATCAGCCGCACGACGTCGTCGAGATGGTAGCGGCGCAGTTCCTTTTCCTGCATCGCGATGATCACCCGGTGGCCGGTGATGCGCGCGCATTGTTCGAGCAGGCGCTGCACCAGCGGCATGCCGTCCACCTCGACCAGCGGGGTCGGGAAGCTGTCTGCGGAAAGGATGCGGGGCTCGCCCGCCATCAGGATCAGGATGTTCATGCGACCACCTGCAATGCCGGAAGCTCGAACGATGCCTGCAGCTTGTCGATCGACTTGCAGATCGACTGGTAGTTCACCTCGGAGACGTCGTTGACGACCATGACATGGGCACCGGAGGCACGCGCTGCCCGGATCCCGTGGTCGTTGTCCTCGACGATCAGGCATTCCTCGGGCGAAAGGCCGAGGATGCCGATGGCCTTCAGGTAGATTTCCGGGCTGGGTTTGCCGACGCTCACGTCTTCGTTGCTGAGCTGGAACTCCAGGTAGTCCTCGAGGCCGGCCTTTGCCATCATCAGGTTGACGGTGCTGCGGATGGAGTTCGAGGCCACGCCGAGACGGTAGCCTTCGCCGCGCAGCCGCGCGAGCGCGTATTGCTGGCGAAACACCGGCTTGCACTTGGTGTGGATCAGCTCGGTCGTATAGCGCTGCTTCATCTCGTTGACAAAGCCGTGCAGGGATTCCGGAAGGCCGCGGGTGGCAGTCAGCATCTGCAGCTTGGTGCGGGTCGGCAGGCCGTCGAACGTGGTCAGGTGCTCGTGAAGCGGAATGGTGAAGCCGAACAGTTCCAGCGCGCGGTTGAGCGCTTCGTAATGCCACTCGCGGGCATCGATCAGCACGCCATCCATGTCGAAAATTACAGCCTTAATCATCGTCATCAAACCTCGTGCGCCAGACTTTGCGCTATACGCGCAGCAGTTCCTTGGCTTTCTCGGGAAAATCGGTGCAGATCATCAGCCCTTCGCGATCGCGCAGGCCGGACGAGACCAGCCAGTGCAGGAAGGGTTCGTATTCGTCGTGGCGGCGATGCAGGTCGGGCGCGACAAGCGCGACCAGTTTGCCGTCATCCAGCAGTTTTTCGACCAGCGGCGCTTCGTACCAGCGGCCGGGCAGGAAATTGTCCAACCAGACGCCGGTGATGCCGGGCTCGCTGTATAGCGATGGCACGCGCTCGTATTCGCTCAGCCGGGTGAACGAGGTCATGCCGCGCTTCACGCCCTGGATCAGGTCCGGAACCGAGCTGTCGAACAGGAAATAGTTGTCGTAGCCTTCGGCGGTCAGCACTTCGGCCAGCATATCATGCAGCCCGTCGGCCTTGATATTGAGTGCAAGCGTCGGAGACCCGTGCTGTCTGGCGAGGCTCAGAAGATAAGCGAAGGAGATTTCGGTACCGTTCGGAATGTCGTGCGAGATGACCAGCCGCGGCTTGCCGCCAACGAGGCAGTCGCGCACATCGGTCTCGGTGCCGTAGCCGAGCGAGAACGACCGGACGAAGGCCTCGACCGTGTTCTTTTCTTCGGGGAATTTCCAGTATCCCCGATGACTGAGGATCTGGATCATGCCGGTTCCTTGATGGACTGCGTCACTCTCAGAGACAGCGGCAGATTGCGGAAGCTTTCGAGGTCGTCGGGAACGCCGAGGCCGTGCATGCCCTTGTCGACGGAGCCGATCGAGTAGGCGCCGATCTTCATGCCGTCCTCGATCATGAAATTGTAGACGGGCGCCACGTAGAACTCACCGTTGACGCGGAAGTCGCGCTCGATCATCCGGTCGGCATGGGCGACGAAATCCGATCCCTTGCCGAAATTGTAGATCCCGACGGTGGCGTGGTTGGAGATCACCTGTTTTTCGACGACGTTGTCGATAAAGCCGTTGTCGCCGAAGGAGACAAAGCTCCACTTCGGATCGTCCGCCGACATGGTCATGATCAGGCCATCGAGACCGTCTGCGGCGGCAAGGTAGGCGTTGATGTCGACATCGACATACTGATCGCAGTTGGCGATCATCATCGGGTTGCCGTTGTCGATCGCGTCGCGCGCCAGAAGCACGGTGCAGGCGGCGCCCTCGGTCACGGTTTCGACCAGATAGATATCGCAACCCGGCGCCCACTGGCGCAGATGCGCGTCGAGACCGTAGTCCCGAACATGCGATGCCTGGCAGATGAAGATGAAGTGGTGCTCGACCTTTGGTTTAAGGTTCTCGATCACGAGGCGGATCATCGCGACGTCATGCACGGGCAGGAGCGGTTTTGGAAGCGTATAGCCGGCTTTTGCAAAGCGGCTTCCGTGACCTGCCATCGGCACGACGATATTGAGCATCTGCGGCGGTATCCAAAATAAAAGTTTGCAGTTGATCTAGTGCCTGAAACCTTAAGGCTTGAAGCTGGTGCCAAGCTGTCAAACAGGTCAATTTCCAGCGTCCGCGCCCGACCGCGGGCAAGGTCGAAACGCCTATTCGGCCTGGATTTCGCCGAGCTGCATGCCCATCGACGGCGACGGCGTGGTCAGTCGCGGCCGGTTGAAGATCTTGTAGAGCGGGTTGTCGCATTCCGGATTGGCAAACAGCGTGTTGGAATCGAAGTAGCCGTCTTCGATGAAGCGCAGGTTTGCGTGCATGGTGCGCAGGAAATAATACATCAGATGCAGGTGAGCGCGGCCCGAAAGCTGGTTCATGATCATGGCATTGTAGAAATGTGAAATAGCGCTCTTGCCGATCACATGCACGGCGTCGCCGACGCGCCAGTGGTCACGCCAGTAGGATTTGTATTCCTTGAAAGGAAAGTAGATGCTGTCGCGGCTGATATCGACATTCCAGTCCGTGATCTTCTTCCTGAACTGCAGGTCGAAGCGGATCACGGCGAGCGCATCGTATTCGTCTTGGGCGAAGACGTGCTTGAGGCCTTCCTTGTAGGTCTCGATCTGCGAGCTGCCCTGCGCATCCAGCTTGATCAGCTCGCACGGTCCAAGCTTATCCTGAAGCTCGGCCAGGGCCGGGCTGTCATAGGTGGCGAGGTAGATTTTTGCATCGGGATTGCTTTCACGCACCGGCGCGACAATGTTCTCGATGATCGAGTCGATGTTCTTGCGCGCATCCATCGGCAGGCCGAAACGGTCCTTCTCGATGTAATTGTTGCCCCGGATCAGTACGGAAAGTCTCAACGTTGCCCCCTATGGAAACGATTATCGCAGTCGCTGATCAACGTCTTGCCCCCGCCGATCCTGTCTCTCTGCGATAGTCCCCGTAGCTGGTGCGGAGCAGGTCAGGCCCTCTTTCAGGCCGGAATCGACGCCGCCTGCGGATCGGTCGCGGTCTGTTTCGGCTTGCCGTAGAGCCCGATATTCTCGTCGCCCCAGGCCTTTAACGCGGTCAGGATCGGTTTGATGGTGAGGCCGAGCGGCGAGAGGCTGTATTCCACCTTGGGTGGCACCTGGGCATAGACCTTGCGGGTGATCAACCCGTCGGCCTCCAGCTCGCGTAGCTGGTTGGTCAGCATGCGCTGGGTCACGGCCGGGATCTGCCGGCGGATCTCGTTGAAGCGCAGCGTGCCGTCCAGCAGATGAAACAGGATGACGGACTTCCACTTGCCGTCGATCAGGCCGATCGCCGCTTCGACCGAGCAGCCGGGGCTGCAGTCGAACCTGGTATGGTGGGCCTTGGCCATCACGGTATCCTTTTTGACACTATAGGCTGTTTTTGTGCGTATTGGCTTTGGATGATCATAGCGCCATATGAGGCTTACATCAATTCTGCCCGCAAAGGAGAACGCCATGAAAGCCATAGCCTACAGAACTGCCGGATCGCTCGATCGGGACGACGCGCTTGAAAATGTCGAACTGGACCGGCCGAAGGCGACGGGGCGGGATATTCTCGTTGCGGTGAAAGCGATTTCGGTCAATCCGGTCGATTACAAGATCCGCAAGAACGTCTCGGCTGAAGACGGCCAGTGGAAGGTGCTGGGCTGGGATGTGGCGGGCGAGGTGGTCGAAGTCGGCGATGACGTGTCCGCCTTCAAGCCGGGCGACGAAGTGTTCTATTCGGGTTCGCTGATCCGGCAAGGTGCTAACAGCGAGTTCCATCTGGTCGATGAGCGGATCGTCGGCCACAAGCCGAAGTCGCTCTCGAATGCGCAGGCGGCCGCCTTGCCGCTGACGGCGATCACCGCGTGGGAAATGCTGTTCGACCGGCTCGATGTCGAAAAGCCGGTCCCGGGTGCAGCCAATGCGATCGTCATCATCGGTGGTGCCGGCGGTGTCGGATCGATCGCCATCCAGCTGGTCCGGGCTCTGACCGACCTCACCGTGATTGCGACGGCGTCACGGCCGGAGACCCAGGCCTGGGTCAAGGAACTGGGCGCCCATCACGTCATCGATCATTCCAAGCCGATCGCCGAACAGGTGAAGGCGCTCGGGATCGGCGCGCCCGGTTTCGTCTTCTCGACGACCGAAACGCCACGTCATACGAAGGAGATCATCGAACTGATTTCGCCGCAGGGTCGGTTCGGGCTGATCGACGATCCGGAAACCTTCGACATCACCGGTTTCAAGCGCAAGGCTCTTTCTGTGCATTGGGAGCTGATGTTCACCCGGTCGATCTATGAAACGGCCGACATGGACGAGCAGGGAGAGCTTCTGAACGAAGTCGCCGCACTGATCGATGCCGGCCGGATCCGCACCACCGTCACCGACGTGATGAGCCCGATCAATGCGGAAAACCTGAAGAAGGCGCATGCCACGCTGGAAAGCGGCAAGGCCCGCGGCAAGATCGTGCTCGAAGGGTTCTGAGGCCTGCGAAACAATGATCCGGGGTCAGCCCCGGATCACCTCTTCCAGGCCCATGGCAGCGGTCAGAAGCTTCTCGTCGTCGTGAGCAACCGCCGACAGGAGGAATCCGACCGGCATGCCGGCTTCGCCGGTTCCGCAGGGGATCGACACGCCGCACCAGTCGAGGAAATTGCCGTAGCCGGTATTGCGGAGCGTCCTGCCGTTGGCCGCGAAAAACGCCTCGTCGTCGGCCTTCAATGGCGCAATGGCTGGTGCCACATGGGCGACGGAGGGGAAGGCGACGAGGCGACCGGCGATCAGGGCCTCGGTCTCTGCCGTCATCCGGGCGCGAGCATCGATGATTGCGAGATAGTCGGCGGTCGTGGTCTTTTCGCCAAGCCTGGTGCGGGCAACGACGCGCGGGTCCATTCCGCCAGCATCCGCACCCGCCAGTCGTTCTCGATGGAGCGCAAAGGCTTCCGCGGTCACCATCGGTCCGTATTTCGCCATCAGTTGCGGCAGTTCGTCGAAGGACGGGAAGGCGAGGCGGGTGATGCGGGCACCGCCTGCTGCCAGCCTCTCGATCGCTGCCTCGAACGCCTCGACCACACCCGGCTCGGCGCCGTCGAACACGCCATTGGTGGGGATGACGATATCGAGCGTCTGCGTGGGCTTTCGCGGCGTCAGCGGCGTTCCGAGACCCCGCATTGCCGCGTCGATCCACACGGCGTCCTGTACGGTATTGCAAAGCGGTCCCAGCGAATCGAGGCTTCTCGCCAGCGGGAAGACGCCGTCCATGGCATATCGGCCACGGGTCGCCTTGTAGCCGACGACGCCGTTGAAGGCAGCCGGGATGCGGACCGAGCCGCCCGTGTCGGTCCCCATGGCAACCGGCACGAGGCCAGCGGCCACGGCCACGCCAGCACCTGACGAGGATCCGCCCGGCACGCGGGGCATGTCTGTCGAGCGCGGATTTTCCGGCGTGCCGTAGGTCGGATTGATGCCGATGCCCGAAAATGCGAATTCGCTCATGTTGGTGCGGCCGATCGCGACCATGCCGGCCTGTTTCAGGAGATCGACGACCGCTGCATCCTTGGTCGCCGCCGGATCTTTGGCCATCACGCTCGAGCCTGCCGTGGTCGAAAGGCCTTCGATGTCAAATAAGTCCTTCCAGGCGATCGGGATACCATCGAGAATGCCGAGCGAGCGGTTTTCGCGCAGGCGCTTTGACGCAGCCTGTGCTTCGGAACGCGCACGGTCCCGCAGAAGCGTCACGAACACGGCCTTGTCGGAATAGGATTCAATCGCCGACAGGACCGATTCGGTCACTTCAACCGCATCGACCTTGCCAAGCTGCAAAAGCGTCGAAAGCTCGGCAATCGACATTGATCCGAAAGACTTGGTCACAGTGCTCATCCTTTATCCGTTCACCTGGGATCAGAGGTGTAACGGATTCGTGCAAAAGGAGAAGACGTTGCCGCTCCAGCTTCAGGAAGCGTGTTCCGGCTTTCCCTTGCGTTTCGTGGAGGCCAGTTCGTCGAGCTGCTTTTCGCTCATCGACTTCTCCATGCTTTTGGAAGCACCCTTCAGTTCCGATTTCTTGGTCTCGCCGCGCTTTGCGGAAAGCGCGGCGCCTGCTGCCTTTTGCTGCGCACTTGATTTCGCCGGCATGTCGTCCTCCTTCGTTTCCGCTTAAAACTTGGCAAACCGTGTCCCGGTTCCCGACAGCACGGAACCTCTGCAGCGTCTAGGCGGTTTCCCCACCGGCTCGCCACATTGCTGGCCTGACGACGTCAAAGGAGACCCTGATGGAAAACGAAAAGCACGAAGACGACAAGGCGCGCGAACCGGTTCGTGACGAATTGAGCGAGCAGATGGAAACGACCAACCCGGCAGCCGTGCGCGAAGCCGCGCGTCGCGGCGAAATCGACCGTTTCATGGTCAAGACCGATCTTGAAGACATCGACCAGCGCGAAGACGGCGACCAGCCGGACGGACGCCCAAGCCCGATGGCCAATGCGGACAACCAGGAAAAGCCGTGAGGCTGAGCCTGACGCTCAGGCGGGAAACAGCGAGAAAACGCGCTGTTCCCGCTACCCACTGACATTCGGAGAAAACCGATGAATGCCGATGTAGAAAAGCGCCATGGGCTCGCCCCCGCACCGACGGCGGCGCGAGAAACGCCGCCCCATCCGCTCCAGGCAATGCCCGATCTCGAGGTCAAGGCGGCGCCGTTTTTGGCCGATGCCGATGCGGAGGCCTTCGTTGCCGTGGCGCTGGAGGATCTGGTCGATTGCCACATCCCGTTCCTTCTGGCCGGCACGTTCGCGCTCAGCGCCTATACCGGCATTACCCGTCAGACCAAGGATCTCGATATCTTCTGCAAGGCCGGCGACTACGCCCGGATCCTCTCGCATTTCAAACAGAAGGGATACGAGATCGAGGTCGAAGACGACCGCTGGCTGGGCAAGGTCAAGAAGGGCAAGCACTTCTTCGATGTGATCTTTGCAGCCTCCAACGGCACGATGCCGATCAGCGACAGCTGGTTCGAGAATGCCAGACAGATCGAGATGAACGGCCACAAGGTGCGCATCATCGCGCCGACGGAGCTGATCTGGTCGAAATGCTTCGTCCAGCTTCGCCACCGCTACGACGGCGGCGACATCGTCCACACGATCCTGCGCGCCCATGACCAGATCGACTGGGAGCGGCTGCTCAACCATATGGAAGTGCATTGGGAAGTGCTGCTGATCCACCTTCTCAACTTCCGCTGGATCTACCCGACCGAGCGCGACAAGGTTCCTGATTGGCTGCTCGACGAGCTTCTCGACCGCCTGAAGGCGCAGCGCGAACTGCCCCTGCCGCAGATGAAGGTCTGCCGTGGCCGCATGTTCAGCCGCATCGATTTCGAGATCGATGTCAAGGAATGGGGTTTCGCCGACGTCGGTGGCGAAGGAGAACTGCGCGCGGGCGTCGATGAAAAAACTTTGGAAGGAGGCCCGGTATGAGCAAGTCTGACAAGGCTGCCGAAAAACAGAAAAGCGATCGCAAGAAGCCTGAGGGCCTGCAGCGCATTGCCGCCATGGGCGATCTTCATGTCAAGGAACACGGCTCGGAATCCTACAAAGACCTGTTTGCCGAGATCTCGCAGGAGGCGGACATTCTGGTCCTGACCGGGGACCTGACAGACCTCGGCAAGGTCAAGGAAGCCGAACTGCTTGCCGCCGATCTGCGCTCATGCTCGATCCCGATGGTCGCCGTACTTGGCAACCATGATTATGAATGTGGCTGCGTCGAGGAAGTCACCCACATCCTGAAGGACGCTGGCGTTCACCTTCTCGAAGGTCAGGCAGTCGAAATCAACGGCGTCGGTTTCGCCGGAGCCAAGGGTTTTGCCGGCGGCTTCGGGCGTCACATGCTGGGTTCGTTCGGCGAGCCGGCGATCAAGGCGATGGTGGCCGAAAGCGTCGAGGAAACGATGCGGCTCGAAAACGCGCTGCGTCAGGTTCGCTCCGAACGCGCCATGGTCGTGCTCCACTACGCTCCGATCCGCGAGACGGTGGAAGGCGAACCGGAGGAAATCTTCCCCTTCCTCGGCTCGTCGCGTCTGGCCGAAACGATCGACCGCTTCCCGGTCAAGGCCGTTGTCCACGGCCATGCCCACCGCGGCCGCTACGAAGGCAGGACGCCAGGGGGCGCGCCGGTCTATAACGTTGCTTCGCATATCGAAAAGCCGACAGGTCGGCCTTATGCGCTGCTCGATCTTTGAGCGCTTTCCAGGCTGAAAAACATCAGCCTGCGAAAATCACTGATCGTGAAAGGTTTGCCTGTTCCATGATGGAACTGTCACGCCTTTCACTCGTTTGCCGGTCGCTCTCAACCTGATGAAAGGGACCCCATGTCGGACGTCAATGCCGTCGCCGAACTCCGAAGCTTTCCGAAAACCTGGGGAGCGGAATATGTCGCTGCTGGCGAGGTAAGATTCCGTCTCTGGGCTCCGGGCCAGGAAACGGTCGTGCTCCGTCTCGACGGCAAGGATGCCGAGATGAGCCGCAGCGACGACGGATGGTTCGAGATCCTGGCAACCGGCGTCGAACCAGGCGCGGAATACAACTACGTGCTGGCCGATGGTACCGTTGTCGCCGATCCCGCATCCCGTGCCCAGAAGTCCGAGGTCAACGGAGCTTCGCTTGTCATCGATCCGACCAGTTACGACTGGCAGACAACGGAGTGGACCGGTCGCCCCTGGGAAGAAACCGTCGTTTACGAGATGCATGTCGGCACCTTCACCCCTGACGGCACGTTCCGCGCAGCGATCGAGAAGCTGCCTTATCTCGCAGAACTCGGCATCACCATGGTCGAGATCCTGCCGATTGCGCAGTTCGGCGGCAACCGTGGCTGGGGTTACGACGGCGTTCTTCTTTATGCGCCGCACGCGGCTTATGGCTCACCCGATGATGTCAAAGCCTTCGTCGATGCCGCTCACGCGCATGGCATCTCCATCGTGCTTGACCTCGTGCTCAATCATTTCGGCCCCGAGGGCAATTATCTGCCGCTTCTGGCGCCCGACTTCTTCCACAAGGAGCGTCAGACACCGTGGGGTGCGGCCATCGCCTATGACGTCGATGCGACCCGCCGCTACATCGTTGAGGCCGCGCTCTACTGGCTGCATGAATACAATTTCGACGGTCTTCGCTTCGATGCGATCGACCAGATCGAGGATATTTCCGACAGCCACGTGCTGAACGAGATCGCCGAGCGCATCCGCGCCGAGATTACCGACCGGCCGATCCACCTGACGACCGAGGACGCCCGCAACATCATCGACCTGCATCCGCGCGACGAAGACGGCAACGCACCTCTGTTTACCGCGGAGTGGAACGACGACTTTCACAATGCCGTCCATGTTTTCGCGACCGGCGAAACGCACGCCTATTACGAGGATTTCGCCAAGCAGCCGGAAAAGCTCGTCGCCCGGGTTCTGGCCGAAGGGTTTGCCTATCAGGGCGAAGTCTCGCCGCATGCCGGCGAAAAGCGCGGCGTGAAAAGCGCAGGCCAGCCGCCCGTCGCTTTTGTGGATTTCATCCAGAACCACGACCAGGTCGGCAACCGCGCCGAGGGCGAACGTCTGATCGAGCTTGCCGGTGCCGATCGCACCAAGGTCCTTTACGCCTCGCTTCTGTTCTCGCCGCATATTCCGCTTCTATTCATGGGCGAGGAATATGGTGAGACGAATCCGTTCCTCTTCTTCACCGATTTCCACGGCGACCTTGCCAAGGCCGTGCGCGAGGGCCGCGCGAAGGAATTCCAGGGCCATGCCGGCCACGAGGGCGATGTCGTCCCCGATCCGAATGCCAAGACGACCTTCGACGCCTCCAAGCTCGACTGGAAGAAGCACGATAGCCGCGATGGCAAGGAGTGGCTTGCGCTGACGAAGGAACTGCTTTCCCTTCGCCAGCAGCACATCGTGCCGATGCTTGCAACGGCCACCGGCAACTCGGGCAAGGTTCTGAAGACCGGCGAGGGCTTCCTGGCCGTTAGCTGGACTTTCCCGAAAGGAACGTTGTCGATCGCGCTCAACATCGGCGAAAAGGCGCAGCCGCTTCCCGATCTGCCGGGTGAGACGCTCTTTGCCTGGCCGTCCGAAACGCCGGATCTGCCCCAGAACTCTATCATCGTCCGCCTCGCGCCCGCCGGAGACATCAAGTGACCATCCCGACAGCTACCTACCGTATCCAGTTCCGCAACGGCATGACTTTCGATCGCGCGAGCGAGCTCGTGCCTTACATGAAGCGCCTCGGCATCAGCCACCTCTACGCGTCGCCGATCTTCACGGCCACGTCGGAGTCAACCCATGGCTATGACGTGACCGACGCCAACGAGATCGAACCCTCGATCGGTGGTCGCGAAGGCTTCGATCGCATGGTGAAAACGTTGAAGGACGCAGGTCTTGGCCTGATCCTCGATATCGTGCCCAACCACATGGCCGCATCGCTTGAAAACACGTGGTGGCGCGATGTTATTGAAAATGGCCAGAACAGCCGGTTTGCAAAGCATTTCGACATCAACTGGTCGCGCCCGCTGACGCTGCCTTTCCTCGGCGACTCGTTCGAGACCGCACTTTCCAATGGCGACATCTCGGTGAAGCCCGACCCGAAGACCGGCAAGCCGGCTTTCGCCTATTACGACAGCTACTATCCGCTCGCGCCGGAAACCTATCAGGGCCGCGAAACCGAGGTGATCAAACTTACCGACAAGACATCGCTTGCAGAGCTGCACGAGCGCCAGCCCTACCGTCTGATGTCGTGGCGGGAAGCGCCGCGCGATCTCTCCTACCGCCGCTTCTTCGAGATCACCGGCCTTGCCGGCGTCCGCGTCGAAGACAAACAGGTATTTGACGACACCCACCGCCTGATCCTCGAACTGGTTCACTCCGGCGCCGTCGACGGTCTGCGCGTGGACCACGTGGACGGCCTTGCCGATCCAAAGGCCTATATCGAGCTCCTGCGCCAGGAAGCCGGTCCCGATTGCTACATCACCGTTGAGAAGATCCTCGGCGAAGGTGAGCACATCCCTGCAGACTGGCCGATCTCAGGCACGACGGGTTACGAGTTCATCGCCTCGCTGTCCGACGCTCTTGTGGACGGTGCAAAGATCGCCGGTCTGCGCAAAGCCTATGACGACGTTGTCGGCAAGCCGGTCGACATGGCGGCCGAACTGCGCGCTGCCAAGCTTCTGATGGCCGACAAGAACTTCGAGGGCGAGTTCACGACGCTGCTGAAACTTGCCGTCGCGATCGCCAACACGGATGGCATCAGCGTGGACGAGAAAACCACGAGGTCTGCACTGCGCGAACTGCTGGTCGCATTCCCGGTCTACCGGACCTACGGGACGGAAACAGGTCTGCCGCCGGAAGGCCACGAGATGCTGAAGAGCGTCGTCGACAAGGTCAGGCAGGGACCGAATGCGCCGGATCAGGCAGGCCTCGATCTGATCACCCGCATCCTCGGCAACGACGTCTCCGAGAAGGCCTCTCATGATGCGGCGAATTTCCGTACCCGCTTCCAGCAGCTGACCGGCCCGCTGATGGCAAAGTCCGTCGAGGACACGCTGTTCTTCCGTCAGCATATGGCGCTTGCACTCAACGAAGTCGGCGCCGAACCGCTGCCGCGCGATTTCTCGATCGAGCGTTTCCACCACGACATGGAAACAAGGCTGCAGCGTCAGCCGGATGCGCTGTCTGGGACATCCACGCACGACACCAAGCGCGGCGAAGATGCCCGTGCCCGTCTCTACGTGCTGACCGAGGCGCCGGAACTCTGGTCGGAATGCGTTGCCCGCTGGCGCAAGATGAACGCGACGAAGGTCGTCTCGCTGGATGATGGCCCGGCACCGGAGCCTGCAGTCGAATGGATGCTCTATCAGGCGCTCGCAGGCGTCTGGCCGACGACGCTGCAGCCGAAGGACGAGAGCGGCCTCAAGGCACTCGAGGAGCGTTTCCTTGCCTATGTCGAGAAGTCGATCAAGGAAGCCAAGCTGCGCACCAACTGGGGTGACGGCAACGAGGCGTACGAGAACGCTGTGCTCGACTACGCCCGTTACATGCTGTCGCCGAAAAACCAGGAATTCCTGGCGGACTTCTCCTCGGCGCTCCAGCCCTTCATCCGGGCCGGTCTGGTCAACAGCCTGACCCAGACGATCGTCAAGCTGACGGCACCAGGCGTGCCTGACATCTATCAGGGCAGTGAAGCCCTCGATTTCAGCCTTGTCGACCCCGACAACCGTCGCGAACCGGATTTCGCCATGCTGCAGGACCTCCCTGCGGAGAACGACAATCCGGACTCCTCGACAGAGGACGGATGGCTGAGCGGACGGCTGAAACAGCACCTGATCCAGCGTCTGCTGCACCAGCGTCGCGACGCGCCGGACCTGTTCCGCAAGGGCGACTACGTGCCGCTCAAGGCGACCGGAAACCGGGCCGAAAACATCCTGGCCTTCGCCCGCACCGATGGCGATCAAGCCGTGATCGTAATCGTACCGCGGCTTGTCTTCGGCGCGCTCAACGGCGACGTCTATCCGTCACGGGGCGAGCGCTGGGCGGAGACGGAAGTGGAGCTGCCTACACAGCTCGCCAACCGTCGCTACCGCGATCTCTCCACCGGCAAGGACGTCGAGGCCAAGGACAGCATCGCCGTCAACCTCGCCTTTGCCGATCATCCGTTTGCACTGCTGACTGCCGAATAGGCGAGCCCTCATCTGATCACACTGCTCGCCGAAGTGACGGCGGGCAGTGACCCACCCAGGCGGGACGTCACCAATACGAAAAAGGCGCCGGTTCGATCAGAACCGGCGCCTTTTTGTTTCTCCACCTGAACCTGAAGTTCAGTGGAAAAGGGCAATCAAATCAAGCGAATCCAACGAGGTTCAGAACCGCGATTACGATGACGACTGCGCCTACCAACCATACGATGCTATTCATGATAGTGTCTCCTTTTGCTGTTGGGAGGTGAACGGTGAGGCGTAAAAAAGGTTCCTGAAAACGTGATCTCTGCGTCGACAGATGTGAGTCCGCCTCAGGCGCCGGGTGCTGCACTGCCATCGCCCCGGCGCAACCGCTTCAGCTGGTTGACGACGCGCAGGGAATTGTTGGCTCGGAGGGCCGATCCGTCGGAGCTTGTGGACAGGATGCGAAGCATGTCTTCTGCCTCATCCACCGAAATGGTGCCTCTTGCGGCAAGGCCGTCGATCATCAGCAGCATTGCGCCCTCAAGCGCCAGCGACCGCCGCTGTGCTTCCGTCTCAGTCTCTTGCATTTCCGGCATGACAGGCTCCTTGCTTGTCATGTCGAATGGTTGGCGCGGGAAATTGTTCCGGTACTCGCGCGACGAGCGGCGGTCGGAGACCACCCGGTCGCACCAGAATCAGACGTCGTTTGGGCTTCCTTGCAATCTGCCCTCCCGCGCCCGGTAGATATATTGGCTGGCGACGAGCCAGCCTTTCAGCGGTCGCAGCGGCAGGATGCAGGTCAGAAGCAGGAAGGGGAGAGAGATGAGAAGATGCACCCAGAACGGCGGCGAAAACACCGTCTCGATCCACACTGCGAGTGCCACCGAGGGCACGCAGGCAAAGCAGATCACGAAGAAGGCCGGACCGTCTGCGGGATCCGCAAAGGCGTAATCAAGCCCGCACGCTTCGCATCGCGGCCTGATCGTCAGAAAGCCCTTGAAGAGATGGCCCTGGCCGCAGCGCGGGCAGCGCCCTCGCACGCCCGTTGCGTAAGGCGAAAGCGGCGCCCAGTTCCCGTCGTCTGCCATGTTGCCTCCCAATCATGCCATATCGATCTATCCGACACGGAATAAGTGCAACGGCTGCAACCCACAAGAGGCGCGCGTGAGGCGCGTCAATCTGCCTCGCCCGACAAAAGTCGATCGCAGGGCGCCCTCTAGTCGGAGAAGGACTCTGAAATCACGTGCCGATCGATGATGCGCAGGCTGCGGTCCGGCTCGATCACATAGGTCTCGCTCACCCGGTCGCCGAACTGGTCGATGAACTCATGCGGAAACGTGCTGCCGATGGGGGATTTGGTCAGCTTCGAACGCGGCTGGCCGCCATAGGTGATGCTCCCCTTGATCGGGGCAATGTCAGATCCGCCGCCACTGGCGCCGGCGGTCGTGCAACTGCTGAGCGCCAGGGCAAGTCCCAAAAGGCCGGCAGAGAAGGCGACGATTTTCATGACATTATCCTCATTGGTTAGCACACGCTGCACCCACCTCTATCCAACTTAGGGTCCAGAGCGCTTTTGGCTAGATTGAACCATTCTGCCTGTGCGCTCATGCCGTCGGCAGCGGGCGAGCGGGAACAGCGGGCGCCATTTCTTCTCGACGCAACGGTGTCAGTGGGGCATTCTTGTAAACGGACAACCTCCTGAAAGCTCACAGATCGAGCGCGATTCCAATCAACGATCGAAGGGATGAAACAATGGCGCCACGGACGATACCCGCAGAACTCGATGCTGCCTTAACGGCGTTGCCTCTGAGGACCGGCATCTATGTGCCGGAAGATCTTCTGGAAGACTGGTTTGCGCCAGGGACGGGCATGAGCCCTGTCAGTGCCGAGGCGTTGTCGCAGGCCGAAACCTACGGCCGAAAACTCGAGTGCGAGTTCAAATATTACCCGGAAAGATTGGAAGGCGTGTTCTGGAAATGGGTGCCGGCTCTTTAAGGAGCCTGTTGTCCGCTGATCCGCGCTGCTGCGCAAATCGTGTAGGTTCGGAAATTATCCAATCCGAACCTACATCACTTACAGGCTCGCG
This sequence comes from Neorhizobium sp. DAR64872/K0K18, assembly GCF_050500175.1. Classification (NCBI taxonomy): domain Bacteria; kingdom Pseudomonadati; phylum Pseudomonadota; class Alphaproteobacteria; order Hyphomicrobiales; family Rhizobiaceae; genus Neorhizobium; species Neorhizobium sp. DAR64872/K0K18. Next base: position 2,435,025 of record NZ_CP191446.1, on the reverse strand, counting down.
TAACGATCGCGCAAAGCCTCGAATTTCACCAGCTGATCCGCCATCAGTTCACGGCCAGCGTCGCGCTTGACGAACACCTTGAACATGGCGGCGCCCTTCTGGTTCATGAACCAGACCGAGCAGGAACGGCGACCATGGAACGCACGGTCGACGAAGGTGATAGAGGCGCAGTTGTCCTTGCGGATGTGGCCACCGATCGGGCTGTCGCCGTGGATGTTGAACCAGCCGTGGCTTTCCGATCCGGCCGGAAGGATGCCGTCGATCTCGGCCACCACGTCCTCCGTGTGAACGAGAAACAGCACGACGCCCCAGGTGGTCAGCTCCGACCAGATTTCGTCGAAGCGTTCCTTGCCGGCAATGACGGCCGACCCCTCCGGCAGGACTGCCAGGATTTCTGCCGCCGTCACATCGGCGCCTGCTGCAATCGATTCAACGACGCCGTCGGGCTTTTCTGAGAGGGCTTTGAGCGCGCGTTCGCGGCGGTCGGGCGCGATCTCCGAGTGGGTGTCCATTGCGGACCTCAGGCTGCGTCGGCGGCGCGGACGCCGTTCTTGTCTTCACTGATGATGACTTCGAAACCTTCAAACTGCGGGCCGGAGAGGTATTCGACCTTGCCGCGGTTCTGGCCGGCATTGGCATGGGCGGCGCGGAACTGTTCGGACTTGGTCCAGGCCTGGAAATGCTCAACGGTTTCCCAGATCGTGTGGGACGCATAGAGCGTATGATCGTCGGCCTTCGGTCCCTTCAGCATGTGAAACTCGACATAGCCTGGCACTTCGGCAAGCCGGCCCTGGCGGCTTTTCCACATGTCTTCAAACGCTTGCTCGAAGCCCGGCACGACGCGGAAACGGTTCATGGCGATGTACATGGAATCAATCCTCACATAAGTTTCACTTCGCACTCAAGTTATCTCTTGATGCCTGTCTTGAAAACCGGAAAAAACTTGTCTAGTCAACTCAAGTTATAGGGCGGCTGGGGCGGATCGCATCGCAACCGAGTTTGCCCTCTGGTATCACAAGGGCGGGTCTCATGGTTTTCTCTCTCCGGGCTTCCTCACCAAGCGTTACACGTCTGATCGCGCTTGCCATCGTCACCTCCGCGGTCGCATTCAGCAGCGCCACGGCATCGGAAACGGGCAATCCGGACGCCCGGCGCATCGTTTCGATCGGCGGCACGATCACCGAAATCCTCTACGATCTGGGCGCCGAGGACCGTATTGTAGCGCGAGATTCCACCAGTTCCTATCCTGCCGCCGCAAATTCCAAGCCTGACGTCGGCTATATCAGGGCACTCTCTGCCGAAGGCATTCTCGGCCAGAAACCTGATCTGATCTTGATGGAAGAGGGGTCCGGCCCGCCGCCGGTGCTGGAGATCCTCAAGGCCAGCGAGATCCCTGTCGTGGTGATCCCGACACCGCCGGATGCGGCAAAGATCGGCCAGAAGATCCGCGACGTCGGTGCGGCTATCGGCCTTGCCGACAAGGCGGGGGTACTCGCCGCAAAGACCGAGGATGGACTGAAGGCGCTCGCTGACGATGTGGTGAAGATTGCCGGCGAAAAGAAGAAGGTGCTGTTCGTCCTCTCCGTCGCCAACGGGCGGCTGATGGCGGGGGGTGCCGATACGGAAGCCGGCGCAATCATCGAAATGGCGGGTGGCGTCAATGCCGCGCCCTCGATCAAGGGCTACAAGCCGCTGTCCGACGAGGCGGTGATTGCCGCGGCTCCTGACGTGATCCTCTCCATGTCACGCGGCGACCATTCGACCACGCCGGATGAGATGTTCGCGCTGCCGTCGATGCAGACGACGCCGGCCGCCGCGTCCAAGTCGCTAATCTCGATGGATGGCCTGCTGCTGCTGGGCTTTGGTCCGCGCACGCCTGAGGCCGGTCGTGCGCTTGCCGAAAAACTCTATCCGGATGCGATGCACTGATGATGAAGGCGCTGGCCATGCCGTTTCGCAACACGGGCGAGGGCGATCGCACGTCGCAGGGCGTGCTGGTCATCGTCCTTCTCGTGGTGCTCCTGATCGCCGCCTGCCTTCTTTCGCTCGGCGTCGGCCCGACCGGCGTCGGCCTTCGCGATCTCTTCGCCTACCTGACGGGCAACGGTGACAGCCTCACCACCCAGGAACGGGTCATCCTCGAAGCCGTCCGCCTGCCGCGCACGGCGCTCGGCCTTCTGGTCGGCGCGGGGCTGGCTGTCTCAGGTGCGATGATGCAGGGCCTGTTTCGCAATCCGCTCGCCGATCCCGGCATTGTCGGCGTCACATCCGGCGCCGGGCTTGCGGCGGTCTTGGCGATCGTGCTCGGCGGTACGGTGCTTGCCCCGGTCTCGATGCTGCTCGGAAACCAGTTCCTCCCGCTGATGGCGTTTTTCGGCGGCCTGATCAACACCTGGATGCTCTATGTCATCGCCACCCGCGACGGGCGCACCTCGACCACGGCGCTAATCCTTTGCGGCATCGCGATCGGTGCCCTGTCGGGCGCCTTCATGGGGCTTCTGATCGTCATGGCCGATGACCGTCAGTTGCGCGACATCACGTTCTGGAGCCTCGGTTCCCTCGGCGGTGCCACCTACGGGCGGGTGCTGTCGATCCTTCCGTTCATCGTCTTTGTGATGGCGATCATCCCCTTCGTCGCGCGCGGTCTCGATGCGCTTGTGCTTGGCGATGCGGCGGCCTTCCACATGGGCGTGCCGGTGCAGCGGCTGAAGCGGATCGTCATCGTCGCGGTTGCCGCCGCGTGCGGCTCGACGGTTGCCGTCGCCGGCTCGATCGGTTTTGTCGGGATCGTGGTGCCGCATCTGCTGCGGCTTGCGATGGGGCCGTCGCACCGGTTTCTGCTGCCGGGCTCGGCGCTCGGCGGCGGCGCGCTTCTGCTGATCGCCGATGCCGTGGCACGTACCGTTGCCGCCCCCGCGGAACTGCCGATCGGGGTGATTACGGCGCTGTTCGGCGCGCCGGTCTTTCTGTTCCTGCTGATCGGACGCAACGGCATCGGCATGCGGGACCTGCCATGAGGGGCATACGAGGAGGACGGGCATGATCAGGGCAGAAAACGTCACCGTCAGCCGCGCCGGTCGCAAGCTGATCGATCAAGTCAGCCTAACGCTGGAGCCCGGCCGTTTCAGCGTGGTGATTGGCCCGAACGGTGCCGGAAAATCGACGCTGATGAAGGTCCTGTCCGGCGAGATGGTCCCGGATAGCGGGCATGTTTCCTATTACGGTGTCGATGTAGCCGCCTGCAAGCCGGTCGATCTGGCGAGGCGCCGAGCGGTGCTACCGCAGGCGACGCAGCTGGCCTTTCCCTTCTCGGCGCTGGAGATCGCCCGCATGGGTGCGGTTGCCAACGGTTCGCTGAATCCGGGAGAGGAAGCGCGCAAGGCTCTGGCACGGGTGGGCCTGCGCGGTTTCGAAAGCCGGCCCTATCCGTCGATGTCGGGCGGCGAGCAGCAGCGCGTCCAGTTCGCCCGGGCGCTGGCGCAGGTGCCAAGGGCGGTGGTCGACGGCGTGCCGTGCGCGCTGTTCCTCGACGAGCCCACAGCCAGCCTCGATCTCGGCCACCAGATCTCGGTGCTGGAAACGGCCCGCGATTTTGCGGCTGCCGGCGGCATGGTTCTCGCCATCCTGCACGACCTCAACCTCGCTGCGGAATTTGCCGACCATTTGGTGGTTTTGAACCACGGCTGCGTGGTGGCGGAAGGTCCGTGCCATGACACCGTGAGCGACGAGATGATTGCTTCCGTCTATGGCATCGCCGGTGCCGTTGGTCGCGTGCCGGCAGCGCATGTGCCTTACGTTCTGCCGCAGTCGCGGCATCGCTAGCTCAGGCGTCCGGTCGCGTCAGCATGAAGATGGCCGGGCCGATCATCAGCGCGGCGACCAGAATGGCGAGCCAGGCTGCCGGGTGCGAGCCGAACCAGAAGCCGGTATAGCTGACGGCCATCAGCGAGATCGCCGTGACCTTTGCCCTTCGCGAAATAGCGCCGCGCTCGCGCCAGTTCCTGAGCGGCGGGCCCAGCGTCTCATGGTCCATCAGCCAGGCTTCCAGCTTTGGCGACGAGCGCGCAAAGCAGGCGACGGCCAGCAGCAGGAATGGCGTCGTCGGCAGGATCGGCAGGAAGGCGCCGATCACGCCAAGCCCCACGAACAGCCAGCCGAGACTGAGAAAGATGTAACGCATCAAAGGACCTACGGGAATCTGCTGACAAGGATAGACAAGTTCGCGGCGCCCGTCTTCATGTAAAGAATCAACTGCACGGGGATGCTGTCTGGTGTTCTGCCATGGGGAGCGGGACCCCTGATATGGCCTCTACCCTTCCCATTTGAAACCCTGTCGGTATAGTGCCGCCGATTTCGAAGAAGCAGGAGCGATGATGTCTAAGAAAAAGGTGCTTGTCGTTGGTGGGGCAGGGTATATCGGGTCCCATACGTGCCTCGTTCTGGCGGACCGGGGTTACGAGCCCGTCGTTTTCGACAATCTTTCCAACGGCCATGCGGAATTTGTCCGTTGGGGCGAGCTCGAACAGGGCGATATCCGCGACCGTGCACGGCTCGACGAAGTGCTCGCCAAGCACAAGCCGGACGCCATCCTGCATTTCGCCGCGCTGATCGAAGTCGGCGAATCCGTCAAGAACCCGGTCGGCTTCTACGACAACAATGTCATCGGTGCGCTGACGCTCCTGTCGGCCGCGATCGACGCCGGCGTGAAGGCCTTCGTGTTCTCCTCGACCTGCGCAACTTACGGTCTTCCAGACCGGGTGCCGATGGACGAGACGCACAAGCAGGCGCCGATCAACCCTTACGGCCGCACCAAATTCATCATTGAGCAGGCGCTGAAAGACTACGGCACCTACAAGGACCTGAAATCGGTCATGCTGCGCTATTTCAACGCCGCCGGTGCCGATTTCGAAGGCCTGATCGGCGAATGGCACACGCCCGAAACCCATGCGATCCCGCTTGCCATCGAGGCAGCGCTTGGCCGTCGCCAGGGCTTCAAGGTGTTCGGCGACGATTACGACACGCGTGATGGTACCTGCGTCCGCGACTATATCCATGTTCTCGATCTGGCCGACGCGCATGTCCGCGCCGTCGATTACCTGCTCGCGGGCGGCGATACGGTCGAGCTCAATCTCGGCACCGGCACCGGCACCACTGTGAAGGAACTGCTGGACGCCATTTCCGACGTGTCGGGCAAGCCGTTCCCGGTCGAATATGTCGGCCGCCGCGAAGGCGATTCCACCTCGCTCGTCGCCAACAACGACAAGGCCAAGGCCGTGCTCGGCTGGGAGCCCCAATATTCCCTGCAAGACATCATCCGCTCAGCCTGGGACTGGCATTCCAAGTCCAACCACATCCTTCGTTAAGGAGCGCTCCGATGGCAAAGATGGTGCATTCGATGATCCGCGTGCTGGACGAAGGGCGCTCGGTCGAGTTCTACGACAAGGCGTTCGGCCTGAAGGTCGCCGATCGCAGGCCGTTCGACGGGTTCACGCTGATCTACCTCTCCAATCTCGAAACCGGTTTCGAACTGGAACTGACGGTCAACGGCAATCGTTCTGAACCCTACAACCTTGGAGACGGTTACGGCCATCTGGCGGTGACGGTCGAGGATGTCGAGGCGGAACACAAGCGCTTCTCCGAACTGGGCCTGACGGTGGGCAAGCTTGCGGACATGCCGCATGAGGGCCGGCCGTTTGCGAAATTCTTCTTCGTCACCGATCCGGATGGCTACAAGACCGAAGTCATCCAGTGCGGCGGACGTTTCACCTAAAGGACACCTGTATGGCGGACGGCGATATCAAGCTCGAGGAAACCTGGAAATTCGCGCTCGAAACCGAGTTCGAGGATCCGTATATGGCGGATCTCAAGAGCTTCCTTGTGTCCGAGAAGAAGGCGGGAAAGCTCATCTTTCCAAAGGGTTCGGAGTATTTCCGCGCACTTGACCTGACGCCGCTCGATGAGGTGAAGGTGGTGATCCTCGGACAGGACCCGTATCACGGGGAAGGCCAGGCGCATGGCCTGTGTTTCTCCGTCCGGCCCGGTGTTCGTATCCCGCCGTCACTCGTCAACATCTACAAGGAAATGGAAGCAGATCTCGGCATCGCGCCGGCAAAGCACGGTTTCCTTGAGCACTGGGCCGAACAGGGCGTGCTGCTCTTAAACAGCGTGCTGACCGTGGAAGAGGGCAAGGCTGCGGCGCATCAGGGCAAGGGCTGGGAACGCTTCACCGATGCTGTCATCCGCACCGTCAACGAGGAATGCGACGGCGTCGTCTTCATTCTCTGGGGCGCCTATGCCCAGAAGAAGGCGGCCTTTGTCGATGAGGAACGGCATCTCGTCATCAAGTCCGCCCACCCGTCGCCGCTCTCGGCCCATAACGGGTTTCTGGGCTCCAAGCCGTTTTCCAAGGCGAATGAGTATCTGCAGTCCATCGGCAAGGATCCTGTCGACTGGCAGCTGCCGGAAACCGTCTGAGCGGTGAACGCTTAGGTCACCTCGTCAACGAAAAATGAACAATCCGTTCGGATGTGATCCTCTATCCAATTCGCATCCGATCACCAATTATCACCCCAGACAACGGCTCGCTCCCGAGCCGACAAATTGAAAAGGGGTTTGTCATGATTAACCAGATCAAGGGCCTCCACCACGTCACGTCGATGGCGGCCAGCGCGTCCACCAACAACAAGTTCTTCACCGATACGCTCGGCCTGCGCCGGGTCAAGAAGACCGTCAACTTCGATGCACCTGACGTCTATCATCTCTATTACGGCGACGAAATCGGCACGCCCGGCTCGGTCATGACCTATTTCCCGTTCCCACATATCGCCAGGGGCCGTCCCGGCTCGGGCGAAGTGGGCACGACCGTCTTCTCCGTGCCGCAGGGCTCGCTCGGTTACTGGACGGATCGTCTGACGAAAGCCGGTGCCGATGGTTTGAAGGCCGACGAAGCCTTTGGCGAAAAGCGCCTGCAGTTTGCAGGTCCAGACGGCGACGGGTTTGCGCTGGTCGAAGTCAAGGATGACGACCGCGCCCAGTGGACGGGCAACGGCGTCGGTGCCGACGAAGCGATCCGCGGCTTTCACTCCGCTTCGCTCAGACTGCGCGACGACGGTGCCAATGCCGAGCTCTTGAAGTTCATGGGCTATGAACAGGTTGATGCCAGAGACGGTGTCACGCGGTTCGGCATGCCCGGCGGTAACGGCGCCGACTTTATCGACGTCGAGACGATGCCGAATATTTCGGGCGCACGTCTCGGTGCCGGCTCCGTGCATCACCTGGCCTTTGCGGTTGAGAACCGTGAAAAGCAGCTCGAAGTCCGCAAGGCGCTGATGGATACGGGTTACCAGGTCACGCCGGTGATCGACCGCGATTACTTCTGGGCCATCTACTTCCGCACCCCCGGCGGCGTTCTGTTCGAGATCGCGACCAATGAACCCGGTTTCGATCGCGACGAGGATCCCGCGCATCTGGGCGAGGCCCTGAAGCTGCCGACCCAGCACGAGCATATGCGCTCAGTGCTCGAAGGGCATCTGGAGCCGCTGGCTTAAGGAGAGATACGATGAGTTTCGACAGTTATGAGCACCGGGCGCGGCCCGGTGCTCCCGGTGCGCCGATCCTGTTCACCTTCCACGGCACGGGCGGCGACGAGAACCAGTTCTTCGATTTTGCGAGCCGGCTCGTTCCGGGCGCGACGATCATCTCTCCGCGCGGCGACGTCGCCGAGCATGGGGCGGCGCGCTTTTTTCGACGCAAGGCAGAAGGGGTCTACGATCTCGATGACCTCGCCCGTGCAACCAAGCGGATGTCGGAGTTCGTGGAGGCCAATCGCGACCGCTACGAATCCTCGACCGTGCTTGGCCTCGGGTTTTCGAACGGCGCAAACATTCTCGCCAATGTGATGATCGAAAGGCCCGGCCTGTTCGAGGCGGGCGTGCTGATGCATCCGCTCATCCCGTTCACGCCATCTGCGCGCACGACGGGCGAGAAGGCGCATGTGCTGATCACCGCCGGTGAGCGGGACCCGATCTGCCCGGTTCCGCAGACGCAGGCACTTGCCGACTATCTCCGCGCGGCCGGTGACGAGGTGACGCTAGAATGGCATGCCAGCGGCCACGAGATTCGCCCGAACGAGATCGAAGCGATCAAGACGTTTCTGGCGCCCTATGGTGCCCGCGGCGAATAATTGAGATCGCCGGGCCCGCAGATCCGCGGGCCTGGCTTAGCCGTCAGATATGCGGCTCGGAATAGGCCGTGCACTCGCCGACATCCTGCCATGTCGGCTTTCTGCCGGCGCGCTTTGCCTTGCGATCGGAATGGCCCAGATAGAGATCAAGGCGGCGGTCGTGCAGGCCGGGAACCAGGCTCAGCGGTGAGAAGGGCAGCGGCGAGAACGGATTGGTGCGGTGATAGGCATGTAGTTCCACCCGCATCGTGTGCTTGAAGCTGACCGCGCGCGAATGGAACGCATAGGTATCGGCAACGACAAGCGTATTGGCCGGCACAGTCACCTTCTTCGGCTCGAAATCACCAAGCGTGGTCAGCTCTTCAGGCGTGATGCGGAATGATCCGTCCGCGTGATGGGCGCGGTTGTCCGTGCTGGCGATCAGGCTTTGCCGATATTCCCATTCGATCCGCTTTTCCGTCAGCTTGTGGCTGCCCGGCACGAATACGAAGGGACCGTTGTCCGCCTCCACATCATCGAGAAACAGCCAGGCCTTGGAGGTCGAGTGAAACGTGTCCGCGTGCAGTGCGGTCTGCGGATCGGCCTTGGCCAGCGCCGGTTCGGCAATCACCGTCTGGATGAAGTGGATCGGATCGCCGCCGGCACCGCCGACATAGCGCAGGAGGCCGGCGATCGACTCGTTGTGGCTGAAGCGAGCCAGATCCGGCAGGCGCTTCAGCGCTGTCGGGCCGATCGGAACCATCCGCGTCACCGCCTGTCCCTGCCGCATCTCGCGTGCCGGCAGAGGCTCGCTCTTGAGGAAATCGCGGATGCGCAGGAAGACGTCCTGCGGCAATGCGTTTTGCCGGATCACGAACCCGTCGCGATCAAACGCGCTGCGTTCCTCCGGTCTGACCTGTGACCCCAGGATGCGGCGACGGTAGTCTGCCATCCAAGCGGCTATCCGCACCCGCTCCCGATGCAGGCCAAGCTCGTTCAGGTGCGGATGGCCGATCAGCGGGTTTTTGCGAAACGACTTGTCGCTGCCAAGAATGCCAAGCGCCAGCCGCGGATAGCGCCACCATTGAATTGTCTGCTGCGCCATACCCAACCCCGTATCTTCGTCGCTGCGATCATACCATCAGGCATTGAGGCCGCAAGGGATCAGGTCGCCTGCTCTTTGCCCCGTCCCAGGCTCGTTTTCAGGGGAGGGTTGGCTTGCAGCGTCGGCCGTTGAGAGGTCTAGTGCGCCATTGCCATGCTTTGAAGAGAGTAGCATTCCTCGATGAAGACGACATTCAATCCGCCATCCGTCCGTCAGCCGTTCGGCGCCTACAATCACGGTCTGCTCGTGCCGCCAGGAGCCAGTCTGCTGGTCACCTCGGGCCAGCTCGGCATTGGCCTTGACGATGCGATCCCGGCCGATGTTACCGCCCAGGCAGAACTCTGCTTTAAGGCGATTGGGGCGATCCTTGACGAGGCCAAGATGACCTATGCCGACGTCATCCGCATTTCCGGCTTCGTGACGAGGCGCGAGGACTTCCAGGCCTACATGGCGGTGCGCGATCGTTTCACGCTCGACCCAAAGCCAGTCTCGACGCTGATCATCGTCGGCGGATTCACCCGCGCGGAATTTCTGGTCGAGGTCGAGGTGACGGCTGCAAAGGTATTTTAGGGCGGATCTCGCTTTGCCACGATACTATCACGATCAAATGGTAATAATCTTGTCAGTTGATGCCTTGTTTTCGAAATTTACTGTGCCGATTAAACAAAATTCGAAATAATCAACGACGGCCACGCTAGCCTATATTGAAACGTTTCTCGCAAAGTGATGATGTCTCTTCAGGGTAAGGGGCTTTCCGGGGGACATTTCATGCGCCACTACATGGTTGGAGCTGCACTGTTTACGTGCGTGCTTGTCTTTGCGTCGTCCGCACTGTCCGCCGGCCTGGTCGCCAGCGTCAGCCTGTCGTCCCAGACGATGACGGTGAGCGAAGACGGTGTTGATGTCTACCGCTGGCCGGTATCGACCGCTCGGAAAGGCTACAGCACGCCGCTCGGCAGCTGGAGCGCAAAATGGCTCTCGAGGAGCCACAGGTCGCGCAAGTACGACAACGCCCCAATGCCGTTCGCCGTGTTCTACAATGGCGGCTATGCCGTGCATGCGACGTTCGATACCAAGCGCCTCGGTCGACCAGCCTCCCATGGCTGTATCAGACTGCATCCGGAAAATGCCGCAACCTTTTTCGCGCTGACGAGCCGGTATGGAACCGCTAACACCCGCATCGTTGTCGGCTATTAGGCCGTGTGCAGCTTAGCCTGCACGGGAACCAAGGTTCAGTATCCGCAACGGCGCAGTTGCGCCTCGTATCTGGCTGCCATGGCGGCAGATTTCTTTGCGGTCTGGCGAACCCCGCCGCCGAACTGGCCGCGCTCATAGCCGCCGTGGCCGGTATAGTAGGCGAGGTAGAGGTTGTAGGTATCGCTGAGGGGGATGTTGTTCCGGATATGGCTCTGGTGGTGATACCAGCCGACAAAGCGGATGGCATCGCCGAAGTCACTGCGGCTGGCGGCCCAGCGACCCGTCGATTTGCGGTAACCGTCCCAGGTTCCGTCCAGCGCCTGTGCGTAGCCATAGGCCGAAGAGATACGGCCCCACGGGATGATGCCGAGCACATATTTGCGCGGCGGGCGGGCGCGGGCGCGGAAACTCGACTCGACGTAGATCGTCGCCATGAGGATCGGGACCGGCACGCCGTATTCGCGGCTTGCCGCGCGCGCCTGGCGGGCCCAGTTGTTGAAAAGCCCGTCTCTCTGCTCGAAAATCGCGCAGGCATCTCCGATCCGGCTCGGCGCGGAGGCGCAAGCCGTGAGGGACATCATCAGAAGGGCGATGTAAAACGCATTACGCATCGCGCGTTCTTTCAGGCTTGGACTTAAGGCTCTATCTCTGAGGTTTCAGATTGGAACAATGCCACTAAAACTTAACGAAAAGTTTAACGGCCCGGAAAGCAGCCAAAAGGCTCCACGTGCTCGCCTCGGCGCGATGGTTTGCGATCGTCGACATTGAAGGGGTTGCGGAGACGAGGACTAATCGTCGAGGTATCTTTCGCGGTCCTCGACCGTCGCTTTTTTCGAGAAGGCTGACTGGATCAGCGCTGCGGGCAAAAGCACTATAAACGCGACCACGGTGGCGACACCGTAGGCGAGGGCTGCCAGCGCCCATAAAATGCGGTTGATCATCGGCTTCATCCAGGTTGCCCGATCGGTTGCCTCGGCCTGCACACATAGCACGAAGATCTCTCCAATTCATGAGTATGTTTTCACATACACGAACTGCGCAGAGAAGTTTTATAGCGCAGTAACAGGGGCGTTCGCGGAAGCCCCGATAACGACAGAAAAAGGCCGCTCAATGGAGCGGCCTTGATCATGTCTGCGATACGCCAGAGGGCGATCAGCAAGTTGGATTGGTTTCCATGGTCATCATGGCTCCACCGGCGGTACCAGTGTTGGTGCTGGCGCCCGGATTGGAGTTGTTGCCGGAAGCCACGCCCGGATCCTTCATCGTGCCTGCCTGGCAGTTGGTCGATGGCGTTGTGCCGGATGTGCTGTTGGTCGAGGACGAATCCACGCCCGGCAGCGACGTTGTCGGCGCGGTCTGTTCGACACCGGACATCGGCATCGACTTGCCGGTGCTTCCGGATCCGTCATTGCCGCCCGAACCGGAGCCGCTGGTCTGTGCAAAAGCCGAGGTTGCGAGACCGAGCGAAAGGGCTGCGACGGTGAATAGTTTAATGCTCATGGGAATGTTTCCTTCTTGTTGTCCTCACAGTTACCAAACCGCCCCAGGTGCCGTTGGTTCCAGCTATTGCGCGGCAATTCCTTTTGTGTGCCAGCGCGGGAAAAAAATGGATTTCAATAAAATTGCATCTATTCGTTTAAGCGCGCCGCAAACCTGGCTGCGTATGGTCGTCCCATAACGAAACGAGATGGCAACAGAGCCATCCGCCAAACAGGGTACGGGCCATGATCAAGAAGCTCATCATTTCCGCGATCGTACTGACCGCGCTGGTTGCAGGCAAGGAAGCCAATGCTGCAGGTCCGGGCTCGTTTGCCCGCTCGCTCTCAGGCGTTTCCGCTCTTCACATGCAGGTCGCCCAGAACCGTACCCAAGGCGCTGAAGGCTCCAACACGATTTCCGAATTTACTATCGACCAGGTCCGCGAACTGAAGCGCGTCAACGACGCGGTCGACGGCACGCTTGCAGCCGTCGACGGCTATCTCGACACGTTCGCCGGCGACCTTGCTGCCGATCAGGATCTCTGCCTCGATTGCGCCGATCTCAAGCGCGACCATCTCGTTTCCATCGGCTGGGATAGCCGCAACCTGACGATCGGCTACGCTCTCAACGACGAGGGCCGGATCGAACGGGTCCTGGTTGTTGCAACGCCGCGCGGCGACATCGTGCTCTCGCATGGCGGCCTGACGGTCGACAGGACTGCCCAGACGATGACCGAGACCACGAAGGCTAGCGATGCTTTGCCTGCGCCAGCTGTAACTGCCGACCATTACGATATCTAAAGCTCACTGACCCTGCTGGCCGGTGGCGTCGACGTGCCCTGACGCTGCCGGCCCTTTTTTTCCAGGTTGTCGCCCGTTCGCGTCTATCGCTGTGCGGGCTTTCCCCATTCTGCGATGGCAATGCCGCCCAGCGCCAGAACCAGCGCCACGATGTGGAATGCCTGCAGGTTTTCGCCAAGCACGATCACCGAAAGCAGGGTGCCAAAAACAGGCACCAGATTGATGAACAGGCCGGCCCGGTTGGCACCGATCTCCTCGACGCCGCGGATATAGAGCACCTGCGCGATCAGCGATGCGAAGACGGCGGTGTAGACTGCGATGATCCAGCCGTTGGCGTCCGGCCAGATCATTCGGTCAGCCGAATATTCCCAGGCGGCGGCGGGAATGCTGCCGAGCAGGGCGAACAGCGCCGGGATTGCCATCAGGCTGCGCCAGCTGATGGCCGGGCGAAAACGCAGCGCCACCGTATAGACCGCATAGGCGACGATCGCGATCATCATGACCGCATCGCCGAAATTGACGCTGAGCGTGACGATGGTCGACAGGTCGCCATGGGCTGCCGTCAAAAGCCCGCCCATCAGGGTCAGCGCGAAGCCGACGATCTGCAGCCAGGATACTTTCATCCGGAACAGCACGAAATTGAACAGGAAGATCAGCACCGGAATAAGCGTCTGCTCGACGGTGACGTTGATCGCCGTGGTGTAATTGACCGCGGTGTAGAGCGCCGCATTAAAGACGACGTAGCCGACGAGGCCGAGAAAGGCGAGAAGCGGCAGGTTCGACCGGATCACGGGCCAATCGCGGCGAAGATCGGGTATGGAGATCGCGAAAATGATGACGGTCGCGAACGCCCATCGCCAGAAGGTCAGGAGCATCGGGCTGATATGACCGATGGCAAGCTTGCCCGCGACCGCATTGCCGCCCCAGCACAGCGTCGCAACGATCAGGAAGATATAGGCTCTGCGGTACACGATAATCTCCTCCGCGTGCCGTATCGACGGCCCGTCCTTGCCCTATCGTCTTTCGTCGGCGCCGACCTTGGCCGGAACGCTTGGCGTGGGCCATAGCGTGGGAATTTGCAAATTGTCACGCAAAAACCGTCCAGCATTCACAAACAGGTCGCTTTCCTCGGGCCAAGGCATTATAGATGCGCGCGTTTGCAGGGGCGGGTCCGGCGCGGTTTCGGACGAGCGCCCTTGTGGGAGAGAACTCTATCTGGCGCTCGCAACGCCGCTGTCTCAGAGCAGCGGTGCTGTCGCGGCGCCGTGGCGTGCTTGAAGGGCAGGCCCGAAACGCAGGAAAGCAAAGATGACGAATGTAGTCGTGGTTGGTTCGCAGTGGGGTGACGAGGGCAAGGGCAAGATCGTCGACTGGCTCTCTGAACGGGCGGATATCGTCGTTCGGTTCCAGGGCGGCCACAATGCCGGCCATACGCTCGTCATCGACGGTGTCAGCTACAAGCTGTCGCTACTGCCCTCCGGTATCGTCCGCGGCAAGCTTTCGGTTATCGGCAACGGCGTCGTCGTCGATCCGCACGCGCTGGTCGCTGAAATCGCAAAGCTCGACGGGCAGGGCGTCAAGGTCACCCCGGACGTGCTGCGCATCGCCGACAACGCGACGCTGATCCTGTCGCTGCACCGCGAGCTTGACGGCCTGCGCGAAGATGCGGCATCCAACACCGGCACCAAGATCGGCACCACCCGCCGCGGCATCGGCCCGGCTTACGAAGACAAGGTCGGCCGTCGTGCGATCCGCGTCATGGATCTCGCCGACCTCGATACGCTGTCGGCCAAGGTCGATCGCATCCTCACCCATCACAACGCGCTGCGCCGCGGTCTGGGCGAGCCGGAAGTCAGCCATGAGACGATCATGCAGGAACTGACGTCCGTCGCCGAACAGGTTCTGCCGTTCCGCGAAACCGTCTGGGAACTGCTGGACAAGGAGCGCCGCAAGGGCTCGCGCATCCTGTTCGAAGGCGCTCAAGGCTCGCTGCTCGACATCGACCACGGCACCTATCCTTTCGTGACCTCGTCCAACACGGTCGCCGGTCAGGCTGCTGCCGGTTCCGGCATGGGCCCGGGCTCGCTGGGCTACATCCTCGGCATCACCAAGGCCTACACGACGCGCGTCGGCGAAGGCCCGTTCCCGACCGAACTCCATGACGAAATTGGTCAGTTCCTCGGTGAAAAGGGCCATGAGTTCGGCACCGTCACGGGTCGCAAGCGTCGCTGTGGCTGGTTCGACGCGGCTCTGGTTCGCCAGTCGGTCGCGACCAACGGCATCACCGGGATCGCGCTGACGAAACTCGACGTTCTCGACGGTCTGGAAGAACTGAAGATCTGCGTCGGCTACATGCTCGACGGCCAGCGGATCGACCATCTTCCCGCAAGCCAGGCGGCACAGGCTCGGGTCGAGCCGATCTACGTGACGCTGGAAGGCTGGAAGGAATCGACCGTTGGTGCAAGGTCCTGGGCGGACCTGCCGGCACAGGCGATCAAATACGTTCGTCAGGTTGAGGAATTGATTGGCGCGCCAGTTGCGCTACTTTCCACAAGTCCGGAACGCGACGACACCATACTTGTGACGGACCCGTTTGAAGATTAATGTCAACTATTGATTATCCATTCAGCCGGCTTGAGCCCGGCGACAATGAGAAGTGCTGATGGCAGATTTTGTAGCGGTGATCCGCCGCGCTGTTGATGGTCTGGCGACAAACTCGCCTGAAGCCCGCGCGAAAGTGTATGAAAAAGCGCGTGGTGCCGTTCAACGGCAGCTCGAGAACATGAAGCCGCGGCCGCCGGAAGAAATGCTTCGGCGGCAGATGGACAAGCTCGAAACGGCGATCGTCGAAGTCGAGAGCGAGCACGCGGAGGCGCTGGCGCCGTTCGAGAACGAGGCTGGTTTCGCCGACGACGAATTTGCCGCCGGCCAGCCTGCGCCCGCTGAAGAGACGGTGTTGCCGGCTCCAGCGGAGCCCGAGCAGGAACCGGCACCCGCTCCGGGCGAAGAGCCCGAACAGGCAGCACCGCTCGCCGCTACCGAGCCGGCTGGCTATTCGTATGACGAGCCGCCGCGCTATGAGGAACGGCACGAGCCTGTTGCTCCTGTTGCAGCCGAAGAACGCGAACCTGACGTTGCCCCTTACGAACCGGCTGTAGAGCCTGAAACGTATGAGGCACGCACGGCCTACGAAGAGCGTCCGCTTTACGAAGAGCCTGCGCCGTCCGAGGAGCAGGACACTGTTCATCAAGGTGGATGGCCGGTCGGTGATGTCGCTGCCGTCGGTGAACGCAATGAGCAGGTCCACAACGAACCTGTGGCCGATGACGGCCGGGCACATTCCGTCGACGCGCCGATCGAGCAGTATCCCGGGACTGTCGACGAGCCTGTTGCAAACGAGCGGGATGATGATCTTCCCTACTCGGCTGCCCGTCAGGACGATGACGTCGCCCACGTCCAGTGGCCACCGCAGACCAGTGCGGAGCCAGCGCGCACGGAACATGCGCCGCTTTTCGAAGAGCCCACCTGGCATGAGCCGGCGCATTCCGAAAACACCGCCGCAGCCGCTTGGGACGACGTCCCGGAACTGGTGCCGGCCGGTCCCGTCGAGCCGGTCCATCAGCACCAGCCGCAGGCCGATCTGCACAGTGGTGATCGCGTCGATGCGCATTTCGACCAGGAAACCCATGTTTCTGCCGATGCAGTTCGCATGCCATCGGTCGCTGAGCTCCCAAGTTTCGGTCAGACCGGGACGGAGACCGGGCGCAAAGACGACAGCGACGATTTCTTCGCAGGCTACCAGCTTGACGCAAAAGCGGATGAGCAGGCACAAAAACCTGCCGGCAAGGATCACGAAAAGGATCCCTGGAGCGATCTGGATGACCTGATCGGGTACAGCAAGGGCGCGGCAATTGCCGGCGCCGGCGCTGCCGCCTCGAGCCCGAGACAGGCCCAGTCGGATGACAATCTCGAAGACCTGATGCCGACCCCGGCTAAGCCATACCGGGTGACGACGACGCGCAAGCGCAATTACGGTGGCCTCGCACTCGGACTGGTCGGCCTTCTGCTGCTGGGTGGCGCTGGTTATGCCGCCTGGATGAACCGCGACGCGCTGAGCGAGATGGTCGAAGGCTTCATGCCGTCTTCCTCGACGGACACGGCGGTCTCGACCGCTGAAACGCCCGCGACCTCGCAACCGGCCTCCGGGAACGCAACTACGGCTCCGGCAACAGCGCCGGCCAACCCGACGCCTTCGACGCAGCAGGCAAATGGCCAGCCCGCCGGTCAGACGAGCCCGCCGCCAGCCGCGGACGGTTCGACCGCCAGCCCGAAATTCACCCAGCGTCTGATGCCGGATGGCACAGAGGTGGATGAAGGTCCGGGTTCGGCCGGAAGCCTTGCCCAGAACGCCGAAGGGCAGTCGGTGGCGCAGCTCAACGCCCCGCCGACCACGCCGCCTGCGGCGCCTGGCGCTGCCGCGACGGCTGCAACCGCGCCCGGCGCACCTGCAGCGCCTGCCCCCGACGCCAATCCGGCAGCGACCCCTGCGGTCTCCGGCGAAAAGATGTTCCTCTACGAAGAGCGTCTTGGCCAGACCGCGCCGACCGCGATCGACGGAAGCGTTTCCTGGTCTCTGCAGCGCGAACCGGGTTCCAACGGCGGTCCGCCTCAGGCTGAAGTCCAGGCCCGCATCACCATACCCGGTCGTGGTCTGACCGCGCTTGTGACGTTCAAGCGCAACTCGGATCCGTCGCTGCCCGCGAGCCATCTGATCGAGATCGTCTTTGCCGTCCCGCCGGACTTCGAGGGCGGTGCCATCGACAGCGTCCAGCGCATTGCGATGAAGACATCCGAGCAGGATCGCGGCAACGCCCTGATCGCGGTTCCGGCCAAGATCACCGACGACTTCCACATGATCGCGCTCAACGACTTCCCGGATGCTCGCAACACCAATATGGAGCTGCTGCGCACCCGCAACTGGATCGACATCCCGGTCGCCTATCGCAACGGACGCCGCGCGCTGTTCACGCTCCAGAAGGGGCCTGAGGGCGAGAAGGCGTTCAACGAGGCCATCCGCGAATGGGGCCAGGCCGGCGGCCAGACGGGCCAGTAAGCGACCGGTCGCAGGACATAGGTCATACGAGAAGGGTCGCGAAAGCGGCCCTTTTCCATTTCCAGCCTCCCGTTGCGAACTCCCATGGCTCCGGTCAAAGAAAAAGGCCGCAAAATGCGGCCTTCGGTCTGCGAGTGCTGGTGTCTCTCGTTACGCGTCGACGACGCGCAATGCCTGGGCCTGGGCGAGGGCTTCCTTGCGCACCGCATCCTGCACCTTTTCGAAGGCGCGGACCTCGATCTGGCGGACGCGTTCGCGGCTGATGTCGAACTCGGTGGACAGTTCTTCGAGCGTCACCGGGTCTTCCGACAGACGGCGGGCTTCGAAGATGCGGCGCTCGCGTTCGTTCAGCACGGCAAGTGCCTTGCCGAGCATGCGGCGGCGCGTGTCGAGTTCGTCCTGCTGGATCAGAACCGCTTCCTGGCTCTCGTGATCGTCAACCAGCCAATCCTGCCACTGGCCGGCTTCGCCTTCAGCCGCCCGGATCGGGGCGTTGAGCGAAGCGTCGCCGGAGAGGCGGCGGTTCATCGAGATCACTTCTTCCTCGGATACGTTCAGCTTGGTGGCGATCTCGGTCACCTGGTGCGGCTTCAGATCTCCTTCCTCGATCGCCTGGATCTTGCCCTTGAGGCGGCGCAGGTTGAAGAACAGCCGCTTCTGGTTGGCGGTCGTGCCCATCTTGACCAGCGACCAGGAGCGCAGGATGTACTCCTGGATCGAGGCCTTGATCCACCACATTGCATAGGTCGCCAGACGGAAGCCGCGTTCCGGGTCGAATTTCTTGACGGCCTGCATCAGACCGACATTGCCTTCCGACACGACTTCGCCGATCGGCAGGCCGTAGCCGCGATAGCCCATGGCGATCTTTGCGACGAGACGCAGGTGGCTCGTCACCATCTTGTGTGCGGCAGCGCGGTCGCCATGCTCAGCGTAACGCTTCGCGAGCATGTATTCCTGCTGCGGCTCCAGCATCGGGAATTTGCGGATTTCATCGAGATAGCGATTGAGACCGGCTTCGCCGGCGGTAATCGAAGGCAGATTGTTACGGGCCATGAAGCACCCCTTTCCGATCGTTGTCGGTTCCCGGCAGATTTCATCTGCCCTTACGGCGAACCGATTATGGCGCGGATCGTTCCCGACCCCGCACCAATGCAAGTGTCAGATAAGTGTGGCGGAACAGCGATTCAAGCGTTCACACCAACGTTATGACATTACAAATGCGTAATGATCGATCGGACTTCCGGCGACGGTCAGGCCGTCATTGCCGCAGGGCTTCGATCAACTGTTCCAGGTCGTCGGGGATCGGAGCCTCGAATTCCATCACCTCGCCGGTGCGGGGATGTTCGAACACAAGCAGATAGGCGTGCAGCGCCTGGCGCGGGAAGGCGCTGACGACGGTGCGGGCGGGCTCGGGGATCTTGTTGACCTTGGTCTTGAAGCCGCCGGCATAATCGAGGTCGCCGATCAGCGGATGGCCGATATGAGCCATGTGGACTCGGATCTGGTGCGTGCGGCCGGTTTCCAGACGGCATTCGATCAGGGCCGCCAGCGAGGTTGCCTCGGGCGTCTCGTGAAAACGCTCGATCACCTCATAATGGGTCACCGCCTCGCGCGCGTCCACGGCATTCTCGCGGGTGACGGCGCGCTTGGTGCGGTCGCCACCGGCGCGGCCGAGCGGTGCGTCGATCGTGCCCTTCAAACCTTTCGGGCGACCCCAGACGACGGCCATATAGGCGCGTTCCAGAGGACCCGAACGGCCATGGTCGGCGAACTGGTCGGCGAGGTGGCGATGCGCCAGATCGTTCTTGGCGGCAACCATCACGCCCGACGTATCCTTGTCGAGCCTGTGGACGATACCCGGCCGCTTGACGCCACCGATGCCGGAAAGAGTGTCGCCGCAATGGTGGATCAGCGCGTTGACGAGGGTCCCGGTCCAGTTGCCGGCGCCCGGATGCACGACGAGACCCGGCGGCTTGGCGATGACGATCAGGTCCTCGTCCTCATAGAGAACATCAAGCGGAATATCCTCGCCCTTGGGTTCGGGATCCTCCGGTTCCGGCAATGTGATCTCGATTTGATCGCCGGGGGACACTTTCTTCTTCGGCTCGGTGCAGGCCTTGCCGTTCAGCAGTACGACACCCTGTTCGATCAGCGCCTTGATGCGGTTTCTGGAGAATTCGCCGTCCAGAACCTGTGTCAGCCACGCATCCAACCGCCCTTCTGCTGCCTCATCGGCAGTCAGGACTTTCCTCGGGGCTTCGGCTTGTTTAAAGGGATCGTTCATTCCGGTTTCCGTCAATTCGCATTCTTGCACGCATAAGGACAATTCATGCCCCAACCAGAAGTCGAGGAAAAGGAAGAGCCGCTTGATCCGGCGATGGAGAGAATCCGCCGGAAGATGGTGCTTCTGCAGCTCGTTTCGGGCGGGATCCTGTTTGTCTGCTTTATGGCGGTCCTCGCCGCGATTGTCTACAAGATCTCCCAGCGCCCCGCAGACGGCCCGGCAACGGTCGCCACGTCGGGAAGTTTCACCGTCCCGTCGGACCAGCCGCTGAAGGCCACCGCCGCACTGCCGACCGGTTTTGCGATCGAAAATGTGTCGATGTCCGGCAGCCAACTCGTGTTCCTGGGCCAGCTCAACGGCGCCCGCAAGGTGTTCGTGTTCGACATCGTGCTCGGGCGGATCGTCGCCGACGTGACGATCGCCACCGGTCCGTGATGGAGACAATCCGCATCGAGGATGCGGACGACCCGCGGATCGCCGAATTTCAGGCGGTCCGCGATCGCGACCTGACGGGCAGGGGCGGGCGGTTTATCGCCGAGGGCACTGTCGTGCTGCGCATGCTGGCGCAGGCACACCGGGCCAAGTCCGGCTTCGTCGCGGAGAAGCTTCTGCTTCTGGAAAACCGGGTCTCCGGACTGGAGGAGATCCTTGGCCGTTTCGCCGAGGACGTGCCGGTCTATGTCGCATCCTCCGCCGTTCTCGACCGTATCGTCGGCTTTCACCTCCATCGCGGCGTGTTGGCCATCGGTCGTCGGGCCGAGGAGCCGTCGCTTGCGGAGCTCATGCAGACCCTGCCTGAGAGGGCGCTGGTCGTTGCCGCCTTCGGGATTTCCAACCACGACAATATCGGCTCAATTTTTCGCAATGCCGCAGCCTTCGGCGCCGATGCGGTGCTGCTCGACGCCGCCTGCTGCGATCCGCTCTATCGCAAATCGCTGCGCGTGTCGGTCGGCTCCGTTCTCTCGGTGCCCTATGCGCGCACCGGCACGATGACAGATCTTCTCGATGCGCTGATGGCGCGCGATTTCGCGATCTGGGGATTGTCGCCTGCCGGACACGTCGAAATCCGGGACGTGCCGGCGCATCCGAAGATGGCGCTGATCACCGGAACCGAGGGCGACGGACTGCCGGCGCATATTCTGTCTGCGGTGAAGACCGCCCGCATCGCCCAGATGCCTGGGCTGGACAGCCTCAATGCCGCAACCGCGACCGGGATCGCGCTCTACGAGATCGCCATGCGGCAGGGCCGGCTCTAGGGATTTCAGGTGTCGTTCAGGACGACGACTGCTCGTTCAGTTTCGCCATGGCCTTCTTGGCCCTGGCAGCCAGGCTTTCGCGATCGCTGTTGCCGGATTTTCCAGACAGGATCGTGTTGATCGGCGAGGCCTTGCCTTCGCGCGCGGCCGTGAGCGCCACAAGACTTGCAGCGATGGTTGCAAGCTCCTGCCGAAGCGCTGCATCGTTAGCGCCATCGCGGCTCTTTAAAAGCCGTTCCGACACCGCGGTCGCCCGGTTGCGGGCATCGTCTGCGAGATCGATCATGGCCGGCGTCATCATGGCAGCTGTCATCATGGTGGGCTCTGGGTCCATGCCCGTCGGGCGGGCGACGGCTAACGCCCCCTCCTCGAGGAGATGCGCAGCTGCGATTTCTTCGGGACCGGGCGTGTTGATCTTGCCTGAATTCGACTTCGGTTTTGATCCGGCTGGCAACCCGGTTTTGCGCAGGGCCCGGCTCGCGTCACGGGCTTCCGCATTGGCAGTTTTCAGTTTTTCGCGCAGCCGTTCGATTTCCTGCTGACGGCGTTCCAGCGCCTCGGCCCTGTCGGCACCCTCGGCGATCTCCCGGTCCAGCCTTTCCTGCAGCGCTATCCGGCGTTGCTCTTCCAGCTTGACCTTGCCCTCGGCTTCCTTGGCGCGGGTGGTCATGTCGCGGATTTCCGTGCGCAGCGTCTCGCGTTCGTCGCGAAGATTGCCGATCCGGGCCTTGAGGCCTTCCATCTCGGCGGTATGAGACGAGAGGTCGATGCGGAAATTGTCCGTATCGGCAATCAGCCGGGCAACGTGCTGCTGGCGTTCGCCGATCTCGACATCGCGCGTCCGCAGGTCGTCGTGGGACTGTTCCAGCGCCACCTTCAGCTCCTGGATATAGCTGTCTTCCTGGCGAAGACGCGAGCGGGTGGCGGCAGCCTCGACATCCAGCGTGTCGGCCTGCATCTTCAGGTCCTGCCGGTCGTCTTCAAGCGTGCGGATGGTCGCGTTCAGCGCCTCGATATCGAGCATCAGGCGGGTGTTTTTCTCGCGCGCCTGGCTCAGTTCCTGAGAGGTCCGGGCGTTTTCCGCCGCATAGACGGCACGTGCCATATCACGCTGGGCACGCACTTCCTCAGGGCTGATCGGCAGTGTCGCGCGGATGCGGTTTTCCGTGTAGCGCACGATCCGCCTGTGGATCGCCGGCGAAATCAGGATGGCAAGCAGCGCCGCGCTGAGGAAACCCAGGCCAAACAGGAGTGCGTATTGGATCACGGAAAGCCGTTCTTTGTGTCTGGAGCGGACAGGCTCTTTTTAAGCACGGGCGCCTGCACCCGGCAAGTGGGCTCGCCCGGTGGAGGTGTCAGCCTGCCGCTCAGAAGGGGTTCCAGGTGGCTTCGCGGGTCATCTTCAGATAGCCGACATTGATGCCGAGACGGGCGCCAAGGCCGGTGCGGATCGGCACCAGGATCACGTTGTTGTTGCGCAGGACCGTCATGCCGACGCCGGCGACCACGAAGGCCGAGCCGGAAACGCCGCCGAAGCGGGCATAGAGCGAATCGACCGTCGGCAGGTCATAGACCAGCATCATGGCGCGGGTGCCCTGGCCGCCGTAATCGATGCCGAGCGATGGGCCCTGCCAGTAGGTCGGATGCTGTCCGGCATTCTTCGTGTATAGCTGGCCTTCGCCATAGGTCAGGCCGGCGATGAAGGCCCCGGAGCCTTCCTGGCCGAGAATGTAACCGTTGGGCAGGCCGTATTTCGAGAAAGCGTTTTCCACCACCTTGGCGAGACCGCCGCTGGTGGAGCCGAAAAAGCCGTGGCCGGCATCGACAATTTCCTGCATCGAATACTGCGAAGCATTCTGCTGGGCGGATGCCCTTTCGATTGTGACACAGAAAGCGGTTGCCATGACCACGAAAGCGGTGGCAAAGCGAGCGAAGGCGGAAAGGTTCTGGCGGCGCATATTGAAGTCCGTTTGTTAAATCTTCCGTTATCAAGCGTCATGCTTAAGCCGCCTCTATCTTGGCGGCATGACGTTAACAATCGGTTTACCACAAATGGTGTCATTATGGCGGCACCTATACACATTGACCGTCGACAATCCCCGCGCAATGTTGCTGTGGCACATGCGCGAGGGAATATTTTCATCCAGCCGGAGACACGCATGCCTAAAAATCCCAATCTAACCCTCGGCGGTCCGGATCTGGCAGCTCTCCTCTGCAGCCGGGTCTGCCACGATATCATCTCGCCGGTCGGCGCCATCAACAATGGCCTGGAGCTTCTCGATGAGGGAGCCGCCGACGCGGATGCGCTCGACCTGATCCGTACATCGGCCATGAACGCCTCGGTGCGTCTGAAATTCGCGCGGCTTGCTTTCGGCGCCTCCGGCTCTGTTGGTGCATCGATCGATACGGGCGAGGCCGAAAAGGCTGCCAAGGAGTTCGCGGTCGCCGAAAAGAAGACGGAAGTCTCCTGGAACGGCCCGCGCGCCATCATCCCGAAGAACCGGGTCAAGCTGCTCCTCAACCTCTTCACTGTCGCTTACGGCGGCATTCCGCGCGGCGGCTCTCTCGATGTGACACTCGAAAACCCGGAATTCGACGCGAAGTTCATCATCACCATCAAAGGCCGGATGATGCGCGTGCCGGCGAAATTCGTCGAAGTGCTGTCGGGTGCCATGGAAGAGGCGGTCGATGCCCACACGATCCAGCCCTATTACACGGTTCTGCTGGCCGACGAATGCGGCATGGATTTGAAATACGTGGTGTCTGAAGACAAGATCACCTTCATCGCGGAAACCGTCCCTGCCGAAGTGCCGGCCGTTTCCGAAGAGGTCTGAGACCCGATCAAGCGCTCTGACATGTGAAAAGCGCGGGTTGCCTTGAGGCGGCCCGCGCTTTTCGCGCTGCGCCTGACGCGTAACTCTTTCTTAGCTTCATTCGGGTCATGGTGGATGTTGCCCAGGGACGGGCACAGCATCAGGGGAAACACGATGCAGCGAATGATGATTGCAGACAGTTCGGACATCGTGCGCAAAGTGGGCAAGCGCATTCTCTCGGAGATCGGCTTTCTGGTTTCCGAAGCGGGCACTGCGCAGGAAGCACTGACCGGCTGCCGTGCAACCTTGCCGAACTTCCTGATCGTCGATGCAGGCCTCGACGACGCGCTCGGTCTGATCGCCTCTGTCCGGGCAATGGATCGCGGCAAGGACGTCAAGATCTTCTACTGCGTCATCGAGACGGACCTGAAGAAGATGATGGCCGGCAAACGCGCCGGCGCCAGCGATTTTCTCCTCAAACCTTTCGACCGCAAGATCCTGACATCGGTGTTCGGCGGCTTCGCTGTTGCGGCTTGATAGTTTCAGCGTTTGCGGCGTGCGCTGAGTGAAGCCGCGTCTCGGAGGTGTCCTGTGAGCGAAGACAAACTTCTCGTTCTCTACCCCGTACCCAGTCTCATCGCGACGCTACTTCAAAGCGAGAGAGCGAAGGGGAGCCCTCTGACGGAAGACGAGGTCCTCGAAATCACCGACACGTGTGAGGTCATCGCAGTTTCCCGTGATGTTGCTCAGAAAATGGACGAGCAGCGCGGCTATCTCGACATCGATCCTGAGAACTGCTGGGACGAGTGGCAACAAGCTCGAACCGTGTTTATGGAAACTTGATCCGGACACCGCGCTGAATTCGTCAATCCTCAGCGCTTTCACCTCGGCAATCTCAAACGCAAAAACACCCGCTTGCGCGGGTGCTCTTCAATCCGGGATAGGGAAAAGTTTTCAGGCTCAGGCGGTTTCTGCGAGCTCGACATTGTCAGGTTCGCGCAGCACGTAGCCACGGCCCCAGACAGTCTCGATGTAGTTCGCGCCACCGGCCGCATTTGCGAGCTTCTTGCGCAGCTTGCAGATGAAGACGTCGATGATCTTCAGTTCCGGCTCGTCCATACCGCCATAAAGGTGGTTGAGGAACATTTCCTTGGTGAGCGTGGTCCCCTTGCGGAGCGAAAGAAGCTCCAGCATCTGGTATTCCTTGCCCGTCAGGTGCACACGCTGGCCGCCGACTTCGACGGTCTTGGCGTCGAGGTTCACGATCAGTTCGCCGGTGATGATGATCGACTGGGCATGGCCCTTCGAACGGCGAACGATGGCGTGGATACGTGCAACCAGTTCGTCCTTGTGGAACGGCTTGGTCATGTAGTCGTCTGCGCCGAAACCAAGGCCTCGTACCTTGTCTTCGATGCCCGCCATGCCCGACAGAATCAGGATTGGCGTCTTGACCTTTGACAATCTCAGAGTGCGAAGCACTTCATAACCCGACATGTCGGGGAGATTGAGGTCAAGAAGAATGATATCGTAGTCATACAACTTACCAAGGTCGACGCCTTCTTCGCCAAGGTCGGTCGTATAGCAGTTGAAGCTTTCCGATTTCAGCATCAGCTCGATCGACTGGGCCGTCGCGCTGTCATCTTCGATGAGTAGAACCCGCATAATTTTCCCCTTTACCGCCGCGTAAGGTTACCGATGCCCCCTTACTCGATACGGATCCAGACTGAGCCTGATTTGGAAGCTGCCAGAAACTGGTTAACAAATTATGAGCGGTCCTGGCAAGGTGCATCATTTTGTTAAGCAAAATTAGTAGCAGCCTGTTTTACTTTAAGGATTGGCCATCGCCAGCTTGATTCAGCGGAGGAGGAAACCCCGCTAAGTGATTCAAACGACTCCGACATTGTCGTGACCGAAAACCGGCCTTGGCATTTACCGACCCTTAAATGATCAGGCTTATTGTTAATGATGCCTGTAAATGAAAGGTTAACGCGGCGCCAAATTTGTTAACGCCTCGGAAATTTTTTGAGCCTCGCACTGTATTGAACAGGGGTTTACCGGCCTGGGTCTCGCTATCCACGGAGTATTGCGTATGAAATCGCGTGACAATCTTGTTCGCCTGAAGAACTTTCAGGTTAACGAAAAGCGTCGTCAACTGCAGCAGTTGCAGACGATGATGGCCGAATTCGAAAGAATGGCGAAGGAACTGGAGCACCAGATCACCGTCGAGGAGAAGAAATCGGGAATTTCCGACCCGAATCACTTCGCCTATCCAACTTTTGCCAAGGCTGCCCGCCAGCGGGCCGACAATCTGCAAGTCTCGATCCGGGAACTTCGGATCCAGCAGGATGCCGCCGAGCTTGCGCTGGAAGAGGCGGAAGCCGAATTTGCAAAGGCGTCGGCGCTCGAAGAGCGCGACACCGGTATGCGCGCCCGCGCCTGATGCCTTACGGCTGGTTGCCAGCCGAGCGCATCACACGATAGCGAGAGGACTTTGACGAGGGGACCGCGGACCGGTGCCCCCGTTTTTGCTTTTTCGACTTTTTCCACGGAGCGGCAGGGCAGACGTGTGGCCCAAGCTTTGCTATGGGTGCCCGATGAGAAGGCTCATCTGGTTTTCGCTTTATGCCGTCGCTTGTGTTTTTCTGGCCCTGGGTCTGACCCTGCCGATCATTCGCTTCGACCGCCTGTATTTTTTCCGCGAGACGCCGTCGCTGGTCGAACTGGTTTCGGCTCTTTGGGGGCAGGGCGATGTTGCGCTTTCGCTGATCGTCGGACTGTTCTCGATCGTCTTCCCGGTTGCAAAGCTTATGGCGCTCGGCGCGCAAGCCTTTCGCGGCAATCGTCAGCCGGGATTTTTTGCGCGCGTGATGCCGCATCTTGCAAAATGGTCGATGATGGATGTGATGCTGGTGGCACTCGTGGTGTTTGCGGCCAAGACATCCGGCCTCGCGCAGGCAGTAGCGCAACCCGGCCTGTGGTTCTATGCGGCTTCGGCGATCATCGCCGGCATATTGCCGCAACTGGCGCGGCGAGAACCGTCCTTGTCCCGGTAAGTTTCAAACCAGGGCAAATAAAAAGTGCCGCTGCGGTGAGGCAACGGCACTTCGATTTTACCGATGAACAGTGGTCTGCTGACTTCGCCTAATGGCGGTACTGCTGAATGCGGGTGGTCCGAAGACCGGCCAGGCCGTGGTCGTTGATAGACGCTTGCCAGGACAGGAATTCTTCGACGGTGAGCGTATAACGCTCGCAGGCTTCTTCCAAGCTCAACAGGCCGCCGCGAACCGCGGCGACAACCTCTGCCTTACGACGGATAACCCAGCGGCGCGTATTGGCCGGCGGAAGATCCGCAATCGTAAGCGGGCTGCCATCGGGACCGATGACATATTTAACTCGGGGACGTATCATTTCGGTCATTGGACTCTCTACACAACGCAAGACCACAAACGAGAGCCTACCGGGGCAGTTTTAACATTTGACTAAACGAGACGCGCCATTTGTGGCCAAACCCGCATTGGTCGCAATTCACTTGATTCGAGCCGACAAAAACCTTTTAAAACAAGGCATTGTTAGAGTTGTCTTAAGTGATAAATTTCTTGTTTTATTTCATGGCTGCTCCGGAAGAGGACACATTGTGGCCACCGCGCGGGTAAAATGGCCGATCTTTGCAACTGGAATTGCGATAATCGGCCACGTCGATTTTGGTCAGAGCAGGGTCAGCGAGAGCTCCGTCTTGCCGGCACCCAGTGTCACCTGTGCGGTGCCGGAGTGCTGAAGCGTCAGGCTATCGCCTGCGCTCAGCGAAAACACGCCGCTCGCACTCTGCGACTGCGCACCACCCGTTATGCCGGTGAGGGTCATCAGTGTTTCCGTACCGTTGCGCAGCAGCACTGCTCCGTGTCCCGACGATGTGGTGACGACAAGATTGAGGGTGACGAGGTAGATGCCGGCTGCTGGAACCGTGATCCCGTTGCCGCCGCCGGCGGCTGCAGCCCCCAGCACGAAACTGCCCTGGTTGAGGGCATAGGTGGTAAAGCCGCTCTGCTGACCTGATGTCGGTGTGAACGTGGTGCCGGTGCGATAGGCCCTTGCTGCCGGCTGGTTCGGTCGGCTGACGCGACCTGTCGGGCTGATGGCGAGACCCGTGCGCCAGGTGGTGCCGTCGCTGATCTTGATGGAGAATTCGGTGTTTCCGGCAAGCCCCATTTCTGCGAACCCGGTCCAGTTGGACTGGAACAGGAGCGATGCGGTGTCGGTTGCGGCCGCCTTGTTGACCTTGATCTGGTGACCGTTGCCGGCATGGTTGAAGAGGCTTGCAGGAGACGACAGCGACAATCGGTTGGTGGCATCGGCGACAGCGTTTATGCCGAGCAGGCTCAGGGTGCCCTGATCCGGCAGCGGAACATCCCGCCATGCAGCGCCATCAAACACACGCAGGCGAGAAGTTTCCGCAAACCATGCCCGCCATCCCGTCTTCACGGTCAGGAAGGTCCAGGCGCCGTCCTGCCAGGCGGCGATGCTGCCGGTCTTGCCAGTCCATGCCCCGGTCGCGCTCGCACCCACCAGATGGCGATTGCCGTCGGCAGGCGAGGTCGGTGGGGCCGACAGTTCGGAGAGAATTGTCAGATGCACCAGCGCATCCAGAACAAGCAGCGCCTCGTTATGGGTGACGTGTTTCTGCGCCTGCGACGGCAGGATGAAGGGCATGTCGAGAAGGGTGGTCGTATCGGGCATGTCGCGCTCCCAAAGGTTGGCTTGTGTTGGTCGCGTGGATTTTACGGCCGTGCCTGCGCGTGAGGATGTAACTCGTGTTAAGTGACTGAAATACAATAAGTGCCTGCGCCAAAATCGGCGCCCGCAACGTTCGGCGTGGCGGGACGGCAACGGTGTGGGGGCTTGTCTCGCCAAGGCTGGAAACTGGCGTTTCGATGTCCCGATTGCCCTTGTTTCTTCGTCCGCATGTGCGAATGTGGGCGCAACGAGCACGGGAACACGGCATGCGATATTCCGCCTTATCGATCATCAAGCAGGCGCTTTCGGGCAACCGGCGCTGGACGCCGGCATGGCGCGAGCCGGAGCCGAAACCGCATTACGATGTGATCATCGTCGGTGGTGGAGGGCATGGTCTGGCGACCGCCTATTACCTTGCCAAGGAATTCGGCATCACCAATGTCGCTGTCATCGAGAAGGGCTATATCGGGTCGGGCAATGTCGGCCGCAACACCACGATCATCCGGTCCAACTATCTGCTGGAAGGCAACAATCCGTTCTACGAGATGTCCTTGAAGCTGTGGGAAGGGCTGGAACGGGACTTCAACTACAATGCCATGGTGTCGCAGCGCGGCGTGCTGAACCTGTTCCATTCCGACGGCCAGCGCGACGAGTATGCCCGTCGCGGCAATGCCATGCGGCTTCACGGCGTCGATGCGGATCTGCTGGACCGCGAACAGGTGCGCAGGCTCGCACCCTATCTCAATTTCGACCACGGCCGCTTTCCCGTCATGGGCGGTCTGCTGCAAAAGCGCGGCGGCACGGTGCGTCACGATGCGGTCGCCTGGGGCTATGCGCGCGGTGCAGATGCGAGAGGCGTCGACATCATCCAGCATTGCGAGGTGACCGGCATTCGTCGGGGCCCCGGCGGCGAAGTCGAGGGTGTCGAGACGACCAAGGGCTTTATAGGCTGCAACCGGCTGGCGCTGGCGGCGGCCGGCAACACGACGACGGTCGGGCGCATGGCGGATCTTGCCCTGCCGATCGAGACGCATGTGCTGCAGGCCTTCGTGTCGGAGGGGCTGAAGCCAATCATCGACAACGTCATCACCTATGGCGCGGGGCACTTCTACATCTCGCAGTCGGATAAGGGCGGTCTCGTGTTCGGCGCCAATATCGACTACTATTCCTCCTATGCGCAGCGCGGCAATCTTGCGACCGTCGAGGAGACGATGCAGGAGGGCGTGTCGCTGATCCCCGGACTTTCGCGCGCCAAGGCGCTGCGGGCCTGGGGTGGCGTGATGGACATGTCGATGGACGGATCACCGATCATCGACCGCACGCCGATCGACAATCTCTATCTCAACGCCGGCTGGTGCTACGGCGGCTTCAAGGCCACGCCGGCCTCAGGATTCTGCTTCGCGCATCTGATTGCCAAGAACGAAACCCATCACGTCTCGCGCTTCATGCGGCTCGACCGGTTCGAGCGAGGCTATGTGCTCGACGAGGGTGGCAAAGGCCCGCAGCCGAACATGCACTGAGCCGTATCCGCACCGAGACGAAGACCGAGAACAAAGACCGAGATCAAGACATGGCAAGCCTGATTACCTGCCCCCATTGCGGAACGCGGCCGAAGGAAGAGTTTTCGGTGCGCGGCGCCGTGATTGCCCGCCCGTCGGCGTCCGAAAAGGACGAGGCCTGGCACCGCTATGTCTATGTCCGCGACAATCCAAAGGGCCGATATCAGGAATACTGGCATCACGCGGCCGGCTGCCGCCGCTGGCTGGTGGTCGATCGCGACAACCTCACGCATGAGGTCTTCGGTGTGACGGATGCGCAAGCATCTCAGGAGGGGAGCCGATGAGCGCCTATCGTCTTGATGCCGGCGGTCTCGTCAACCGGGCCAATCCCCTGACATTCACGTTCGACGGCAAAAGCTATACCGGGTTCGACGGCGATACGCTCGCCTCGGCGCTGATCGCCAACGACCAGATGCTGATGGGCCGCAGCTTTAAGTATCACCGCCCGCGTGGCCCGGTGACATCAGGTTCCGCCGAGCCCAACGCATTGATGACTGTTGGCAGCGGTGCCCGGTCTGAGCCGAACGTGCGCGCGACGGTGGCCGAGCTTTACAATGGCCTCACCGCCGTCAGTCAGAACCGCTGGCCGTCGCTCGCCTTCGATATGGGCGCGGTCAACGGCCTGCTGTCGCCGTTTCTGGGCGCCGGCTTCTACTACAAGACCTTTATGTGGCCGGCGATGCTTTGGGAAAAGCTCTACGAGCCTGTCATCCGTCGTGCCGCCGGTCTCGGCAAGCTGACCATGGAGGCGGATCCGGATCGCTACGAGAAAGCCTGGGCGCATTGCGACCTGCTCGTCGTCGGCTCAGGGCCTGCGGGACTGATGGCAGCACTTTCTGCCGCCCGGGCCGGTGCGCGCGTGCTGATTGCCGATGAAAGCGCCCGCTTGGGAGGCTCGCTTCTGTCTGAAAACGTCGTGATTGGCGGGCAGGCGGCGAGCGACTACGCGGCAACTCTGGTCGAGGAACTCGCGTCCTTTCCGAACGTGACGATGATGCCGCGCACGACAGTGTTCGGCTGGTATGACGATATGGTGTTCGGCGCCGTCGAGCGGGTGCAGAAACACGTGGAAACGCCGTCGCCGGATCTGCCAGTCGAGTGTGTCTGGCGCATTGTCGCCAAGCGGGCGATCCTAGCCTCCGGTGCCGAAGAGCGGCCTCTTGTGTTCGGCGGCAACGACCGGCCGGGCGTGATGACCGCGAATGCGGCGCGCACCTATCTCAACCGCTACGGCGTCGCCGTCGGCTCCAAGGTTGCCGTCTTCACCAACGGTGGCTCCGGTTATCGCACGGCGGCCGATCTTTCCGCCCGTGGCGTCGAGGTTGCCGCGATCATCGATGCGCGCGCCGCGTCCACCGATCCGGCACCCTACGGCATTCGTGTCATCCATGGCGGTGCCGTCGTCGCCACAAGGGGCCGCAACCGCATCGATGCGCTGGTGGCAGAGCGGGCCGGTTTCGAGGAAGAGATCGCCTGCGATGCGCTGGCCATGGCCGGCGGCTGGTCGCCGATCGTGCATCTGATGTGCCAGCGCGGTGCCAAGCCCGTCTGGTCGGACGCGGCGAAGGCGTTTCTGGCACCGGATGTAGGCGCAAGCTTTGTCGCTGCCGGCTCGGCAGGCGGTGCCGACACCATCGCCGCCTGCCTTCGCGACGGGGCGTCCAAGGCGGCGGCACTCGCAACCGAACTCGGCTTTGCCGCCTACGCGGCCAATATTCCCGAGGTTGAGGGCGAATACGATCCTGATTTCGCGCCGCTCTGGTATGTGCCGGGGGCCAAGGACAAGGCCTTTGTCGACTTCCAGAACGACGTGCATGTGGGCGATCTCGGCCTCGCCCAGCGCGAGGGGTTCAGGCACATCGAGCACACCAAGCGCTACACCACGTCAGGCATGGCGACCGACCAGGGCAAGCTCGGCAATGTCGCGACGATCGGCATCGTCGCTGCCATGCGCGGCGTGTCGCCGGCCGAAATCGGCACCACGACCTTCCGGCCGTTCTACACGCCGGTCTCGATGGGCGCGCTCGCCGGCACATCGCGGGCCGAGCACGCGGCGCCGGTCAGGACCTCGCCTTTGCATGGCTGGGCCAAGAAGAATGGCGCGACCTTCGTCGAGAGCGGCCTCTGGTACCGCTCCTCCTGGTTTGCGCGCGACGGAGAAAAAACCTGGCGCGACAGCGTTGACCGCGAAGTGCGCAACGTGCGCGAAAACGCCGGTCTCTGCGATGTCTCGACGCTCGGCAAGATCGAGATCTTCGGCACAGGCGCTGCTGAATTCCTGAACCGGGTTTATTCCAACGCCTTCCTGAAGCTGCCGGTCGGCAAGGCGCGTTATGGCCTGATGCTGCGCGAAGACGGAATGGTGTCCGACGACGGCACGACCAGCCGCCTGTCGGAAAACCACTATGTGATGACCACCACGACGACTTACGCGACAGAAGTGATGGCGCATCTGGAATTTGCAAGCCAGACCTTCTGGCCTCATCTCGACGTGCGCTTCGTCTCCTCCTCCGACCAGTGGGCGCAGATGTCGCTGGCCGGACCGAAGGCGCGGATCATCCTTGCCCGGATCGTGGAAGACGACATTTCCGATGCGGCGATGCCGTTTCTCGGTGCGAAGGTCGTCACGCTCAAGGGTGGGCTGAAGGCGCGTCTGTTCCGCATCTCGTTTTCGGGCGAGCTGGCCTATGAGCTGGCAGTGCCCGCAGGCTACGGAGAGGCGGTGGCCGATGCGATCATGCAAGCGGGCCGCGAGGACGGTATCTGTGCCTACGGCGTCGAGGCGCTCAACGTCCTGCGGATCGAAAAAGGCTTTGTCACCCATGCCGAACTGGAAGGCCGCACGACACCCGACGATCTCGGTTACGGAAAGATGATGGCGATGACCAAGCCGGATTTCATCGGCAAGCGCCTCTCGACCCGTTTCGGCCTCACCGCCGCCGATCGCCTTCAGCTCGTCGGCCTGAAGCCTGTGGAAACCGACAAGCAGTTCATGGCGGGCGCCCATCTGCTCAAGGACGGCGCCGCCGCGACGCTTGCGGGCGACCAGGGCTTCGTATCATCAGCCTGCTATTCGCCGACGCTCGGACACA
Source organism: Neorhizobium sp. DAR64872/K0K18 (assembly GCF_050500175.1). Classification (NCBI taxonomy): domain Bacteria; kingdom Pseudomonadati; phylum Pseudomonadota; class Alphaproteobacteria; order Hyphomicrobiales; family Rhizobiaceae; genus Neorhizobium; species Neorhizobium sp. DAR64872/K0K18. The sequence goes on along the minus strand of NZ_CP191446.1, from coordinate 2,401,435 downwards.
CGATCGGTCTCGGCCTTCTCAAATCCGGCCGCGAGCGGATCGGCGAGAAGATCACTGTCTGGGACGGCCTTCGCGGCACCGAAGTCGCGGCGGAAGTCTGCCTGCCGGTCTTTGTCGATCCACAAAACACAAAACTGCATCTTTGAGGGCATGACGATGGCTTTGACACTTCTTCACCGCCATGCGCTCGAAGATCACATTCTGGGCTTCGAGGCGAACGCCAACCCCAACCACGTGTCCGTCGCGCGGCGCCCGGTGATCTTTTCGGTGCTTGCCCATGCGGGCCAGGAGCAGGCCGTGGGCCTAGCACTCAAGGCTGCCCCGGATATCGCGCCGCGCTTCTGCGGCCCGGCGGAATGGCTGGCGGTGTCGCTCACCGCAGGCTCAGAGACCGTTGCCGGTCACTTATCCGAAATATCCGGCGCCTCCGTCGTTGATCAGAGCGACGGCAAGGTGCTGATGGCGATTTCGGGACCCAGCGTGCGGCAGATCCTTGCAAAATGCGTCGGCGTCGATCTGCATCCGCAGGCGTTTGCGCAGGGGCATTCCGCAAACATGCAGTTCGGCCACGTCGCAGTGAATTTGGCGCGCACCGGCCCCGATGCCTTCGAGATCATCACGCCCCGATCGTTCGCCGGCTCGGTCTACGAGGACCTGATGGAAATGGGCCGCGAATTCGCCCTGACGGCATCGTTTTCGGGCGGGTGAAATTCGTCCGGGCCGTGACAGGTCTCAACCCGCCAAGGCATATTCCTCGATAGTCGCGAGTTCCGCCTCAAGAGCCTGCGCCTGCGTTTTCAGGTCGTAGCTCGTCTGCATATTCATCCACAGTTCAGGCGAGGTCTTGAAGAACCTCGCGAGACACAGCGCTGTATCCGGCGTGATGCCGACTTTCTCCCCGACGATGCGTTCAATCCGCGTGCGTGGAACATTGAGCTTCTTGGCAAGAGCGTAAGGGGTCATGTCCAGCGGCTCAAGATAGAGATCTCGCAGGATCTCGCCTGGATGAATTGCCGGGAGTACAGAGTTCACCATTCACGTCGCCTCGATGCCTCATGGGTGCATCCAACTTTTAGTATCACGCATTGATACTAAAGGCGTCAAGTCGAAGCGCCTCAGTGCTTCTCGCGAACGAAGCTCCAGAGACCCTTTTCTTCGGATGCTGCCATGACGAGGTCCGGCCGCTTTTCGAGCGCCGGGACGAGACTTGAGAGGCCTTCGACCCGGTTCAGGAGGTCGACGAATTCGGGGGCGAGGTCCTCGGCGAAATCGCGGCAGAAGCCCTGGATCACGCCGAACTCGATTGTCTTGCGCGGTGTCGCATCGCGCATCGTGGTCAATACGCTGCCTACCAGTTCGTCGAAGCTCAGCACGTTTGTCATTGCGCTATTCCCTGTCGGTTGGCGTTCATGAAAGGGCATACGCAAGGATTGAAAAATAAGTTTCACGCTCTTGCTCGAACATGGCGCGAAACGAACAGCGACTATGTCGGAAACGACAAATCCGGGTTCGCAGAACAGCCTATTGGCAATTCTCAGGAGGTTCTAGGCTCACCCCAAACAGGCATCAAGTTATGGGAACGGGATCCATGAAAAGCCATGCTCGAGTTGTCGTCATCGGTGGCGGTGTCGTCGGATGTTCGGTCCTCTACCATCTGACCAAGCTCGGCTGGAGCGATGTCGTTTTGCTCGAGCGTTCGGAACTCACCTCCGGCTCCACCTGGCATGCAGCAGGGGGCATGCATACGATCAACGGCGATCCGAACGTTGCCAAGCTGCAGAAATACACGGTCGAACTCTACAAGGAGATCGAGGCCTATTCCGGTCAGGACATCGGCCTGCACATGACCTCCGGACTGATGCTGGCGGCGACGCCGGAGCGGTTCGACTGGTTCAAGTCGCTGCTCGCCAAGGGCAAATACGCAAATGGTGAAGCAAGGCTCGTCTCGGTCGAGGAAGCGCATGCGATGATGCCGCTGCTCGACCCGACGCAGTTTGTGGGCGCCGTGTTCGATCCACACGAGGGCCATCTCGACCCCTACGGCACCACCCATGCCTATGCGAAATCGGCTAAGAAGAACGGTGCCGAGATCTACCTGCATACCAAGGTCGAGGATCTGGTGCAGCTTCCCGACGGAACCTGGCGGGTGATCACGGACAAGGGCGAGATCCGCTGCGAACATGTGGTGAATGCGGCCGGTCTCTGGGCCCGCGAAGTGGGGCGCATGGTCGGGCTGGAGCTGCCAGTGCTGGCCATGGAGCACATGTATCTGATCACCGAGGACATGCCTGAGGTCATCGACTTCAACAAGACGTCCGGCCGCGAACTGATGCACTGCGTCGATTTCGACGGCGAGATCTACATTCGCCAGGAACGCAACGGCATGCTGATGGGCACCTATGAAAAGGACTGCCGGCCGTGGTCGCCAATCGAGACGCCCTGGACGTTCGGCCATGAACTCTTGGCCGAGGACCTTGAGCGCATCACGAACGAGCTGGAGGTTGGCTTCCGGCATTTCCCGGCCTTCAACAATGCCGGCATCAAGACGATCATCAACGGGCCCTTCACCTTTTCGCCAGACGGCAACCCGCTTGTCGGGCCCGTGCGCGGCATGACGAATTTCTGGTCGGCCTGCGCTGTCATGGCCGGGTTCAGCCAGGGCGGCGGCGTTGGTCTGGCGCTTGCCAACTGGATCGTCGAGGGCGATCCCGGCTTCGACGTGTTCGCCATGGATGTGACCCGTTACGGCGACTATGCGTCGCTTGCCTATACCAATGCGAAAGTGCGCGAAAACTATTCCCGCCGCTTCTCGATCCGCTACCCGAACGAGGAACTGCCGGCTGCGCGGCCACTGTTGACGACGCCGATCTACGACGCGCTGAAGGCGAGGGGTGCGGTGTTCGGCGCGTCCTACGGGCTGGAAACGCCGCTGTGGTTTGCGCCTGAAGGCGTCGAGGATGCGTTTTCCTGGCGCCGTTCCACAGATTTCGAGCATGTCGGCCGCGAGACAAACGCGGTGCGCGATAGTGTCGGGCTGATGGAGACATCCGGGTTCGCCAAATATTCGATCGGGGGCGAGGGCGCGCATGCCTGGCTCGATCATATTCTCGCGGGCAAGGTTCCGCTCGTCGGCCGTATGGCACTGTCGCCGATGCTGAACGAGGCCGGCAAGCTGATTGGCGATTTCACGCTCGCCAATCTCGGCGACGATGCCTTCCTGCTGATCGGCTCCGGCATTGCCGAAGACTTTCATATGCGCTGGTTCGAGACGCATCTGCCGGACGATGATTCGGTTTCGTTCGATTGCCTCAATCTCGGTCTGGTCGGCCTTTCGATTGCGGGTCCCCGGTCACGCGATGTGCTGCAGAAGCTGACCCATCTCGACCTGTCGGATGAAGCTCTGCCGTTCATGGGCATCGTCGAGATCGATCTCGGCATGGCCCCGGTCATCCTCGGCCGTGTCAGCTATACCGGTGATCTCGGCTTCGAGCTGTGGATGAAGCCGGAATACCAGCGCTATCTGTTCGATCTCATCATGGAGGCCGGTGCGGAGTTCGGGATCACCCTGTTCGGCCTTCGGGCGTTGAATGCGCTGCGTGTCGAAAAATCCTTCGGCAGCTGGTCTCGCGAATACCGGCCGCTTTACGGTCCCGTGGAAGCCGGGCTCGGTCGCTTCATCGCCTATGGCAAGGAGGCCGATTTCATCGGAAAGGCCGCGGCGATCGAGGAAAAGGCGGCGGGCGGCGCGCTGCGTCTCGTCACCTTCGTCGTCGATGCAAAAGATGCGGACGTGCTCGGCGACGAGCCGATCTCGCTTGACGGCCAGGTCTGCGGCTGGGTGACCTCGGGTGGATACGCCCATGCCGCCGGCGTGTCGGTCGCCATGGGCTATGTGCCGAAAGAGGTCTCCCGAACGGAGGAGGGGTGGCAGATCGAGGTGCTCGGCGAGATGCTCATCGCCCGGCTTCAGCCGCATCCGATCTTTGACGCCAACGGGTCGCGCATGCGGTCCTGACCGTCGAAAGCTGAAGAAGCGGATAAGCCAAGACCGAAGCAGACCAGAGGTTATTTCTCTATAGTTTTTGCCATTCGTGTGGAAATCGTGCCGTTTTTTCAACAATGCCAAGCGGATTTGCGTCACGTGCTGCAAAAGCCACTGAAATTATGTCTGCCTCTTTCTTTTGCACTTCACATTTCGATCGAAACCGGTAGGAATCAAAAAAATTGAAGATCCTATCAGGGACATTCAAGCGAAAGATGCGGCCGCCAAGGATCGCATCCGCAGGGGAAAATATATGGAATATTTTATCCAGCAGCTCATAAACGGGCTGACTCTCGGATCCATCTATGGGCTCGTGGCAATCGGCTATACGATGGTTTACGGCATCATCGGCATGATCAACTTTGCCCATGGTGACATCTTCATGCTCGGCGGCTTTGCCGCCCTGATCGTGTTCCTGCTTGCCACATCCTTCTTCGCCGGCATTCCGGTGGCGCTGCTGCTTTTGCTGATGCTGCTCGTCGGCATGCTGATGACAGGCCTGTGGAACTGGACGATCGAGCGGATCGCCTACCGTCCGCTGCGCGGCTCGTTCCGCCTGGCGCCGCTGATCACCGCGATCGGCATGTCGATCTTCCTGTCGAACTTCATCCAAGTGACGCAGGGTCCGCGCAACAAGCCGATCCCGCCGCTGGTCACCGACACCTATCATTTCGGTGCGATCACGGTGTCGCTGAAGCAGATCCTGATCGTCGTGATCACCTCGATCCTGCTGTTTGCGTTCTGGTACATCGTCAACAAGACGCCGCTCGGCCGTGCCCAGCGCGCCACCGAACAGGATCGCAAGATGGCGGCTCTGCTCGGCGTCGACGTCGACAAGACGATCTCGATCACCTTCATCATGGGCGCGGCTCTCGCTGCCGTCGCCGGTGCCATGTACCTGATGTATTACGGTGTCGCCTCGTTCAACGACGGCTTCATTCCGGGTGTGAAGGCATTCACCGCAGCCGTTCTCGGCGGCATCGGCTCGCTGCCGGGCGCTGTTCTCGGCGGGTTGCTGATCGGCCTCATCGAAAGCCTGTGGTCGGCGTATTTCTCGATCGCCTACAAGGATGTCGCGACCTTTGCGATCCTCGCCTTCGTGCTGATCTTCAAGCCGACCGGCATCCTCGGTCGTCCTGAAGTGGAGAAGGTGTAACATGGCGACCGTATCGGAAACCGTTCCCAACAACGTCATGGCCAAGGCGATCAAGGAAGGCATATTTGCGGGCGTCATCGCCTTCCTGATGTTCCTCCTGTTCGTCGGCATCGAGACCTATCAGGACATCAACAACCAGCTCGTCTGGCGCACCCGCTGGGGCCTGCTTGCGGTGTTCGTGGCAGTCGCTGCCGTCGGTCGCTTCATGACCGTCGCCTTTATCAAGCCCCATCTCGACCGTCGCAAACTTGCCAAGGCCAAAGCCGGCATTCTCGAGATTTCGGAAGAGAAGAGCTTCTTCCATCGCCACTTCCTCAAGTTCGCGCTGGTCTTCCTGCTCATCTATCCATTCCTGTCGCTGCTGATCGTCGGCAAGCAGGGCTCGCTGAAATATGTCGACAACTTCGGCATCCAGATCCTCATCTATGTGATGCTCGCCTGGGGCCTCAACATCGTCGTCGGTCTCGCCGGTCTGCTCGATCTTGGCTATGTCGCCTTCTATGCGGTCGGCGCCTATTCCTACGCGCTTCTGTCATCCTATTTCGGCTTCTCGTTCTGGCTGCTGCTGCCGATGTCCGGCATTCTCGCCGCGCTCTGGGGCGTCATCCTCGGCTTCCCGGTGTTGAGATTGCGGGGTGACTACCTTGCCATCGTGACGCTCGCCTTCGGGGAAATCATCCGGCTTGTTCTGATCAACTGGACCGACGTCACCAAGGGCACGTTCGGCATCTCGGGCATCGCCAAGGCGTCGTTCTTCGGCATCTGGTCGTTCGATACGGGCTCCCCGAACAACTTCGTCAAGGCCTGGGGCCTCTCGGCTTCGTCGGTCTATTACAAGATCTTCCTGTTCTACATCATCCTCGCGCTCTGCATGCTGACGGCCTACGTCACCATTCGCCTGCGTCGCATGCCGATCGGTCGTGCATGGGAAGCGTTGCGCGAAGATGAAATCGCCTGCCGCTCGCTCGGCATCAACACCGTCACCACCAAGCTCACGGCATTTGCCACGGGCGCGATGTTCGGCGGTTTTGCGGGCTCCTTCTTCGCGACCCGCCAGGGCTTCGTCTCTCCGGAAAGCTTCGTCTTCCTGGAATCGGCTGTGATCCTCGCCATCGTGGTTCTCGGCGGCATGGGTTCTCTGACCGGTATCGCGATCGCGGCTGTCATCATGGTCGGCGGCACCGAAATCCTGCGCGAGATGTCGTTCCTGAAGATCATCTTCGGCCCCGACTTCACTCCGGAACTCTACCGCATGCTGCTGTTCGGGCTGGCGATGATCATCGTCATGCTGTTCAAGCCGCGTGGCTTCGTGGGCTCGCGTGAGCCGACAGCCTTCCTGAAGGAGCGAAAGGCCATCTCCGGCAGCTTCACCAAGGAAGGCCACGGCTGATGGCGACGGATATGACGACTATGACGAAAGACACGATCCTGAGGGTCGAGCATCTGTCGATGCGGTTTGGTGGCCTGATGGCGATCGACGACTTCTCGTTCGAAGCCAAGCGCGGCGAAATCACCGCGCTGATCGGCCCGAACGGCGCCGGAAAGACGACGGTGTTCAACTGCATCACCGGCTTTTACAAGCCGACGATGGGCATGCTGACCCTGCATCGCAGCAACGGCCGGGAGTTCCTTCTGGAACGCCTTCGCGATTTCGAGATCAACAAGGTCGCGGGCGTTGCCCGTACCTTCCAGAACATCCGGCTGTTTTCCGGCCTGACGGTTCTCGAAAACCTGCTGGTCGCGCAGCACAACGTGTTGATGAAGGCTTCGGGTTACACGATCCTCGGCCTCTTGGGTCTGCCGACCTACAAGAACGCTGCCAAGGCCGCGATCGAAAAGGCCGAATACTGGCTGGACAAGGCGGATCTGACAGACCGCGCCGACGACCCGGCCGGCGATCTTTCCTATGGTGCCCAGCGCCGGCTGGAAATTGCCCGCGCCATGTGCACAGGGCCGGAACTTCTGTGCCTGGACGAGCCCGCCGCCGGCCTCAACCCGAAGGAATCGCTGACGCTCAACGCGCTGTTGCGCGGCATCCGCGACGAAGGCACGTCGCTGCTCCTGATCGAGCACGACATGTCCGTCGTCATGGAGATTTCGGATCACGTCGTGGTTCTGGAATACGGCCAGAAGATTTCCGACGGAACGCCTGATCACGTGAAGAACGACCCGAGGGTGATCGCAGCCTATCTCGGCGTCGAGGATGATGAAGTTGAAGAAATCGAGGAAAAGCTCGACAAGGGCATTATCGAAGAGGGGTCCGTCTGATGGCCGGTGAACCCCTTCTGAAAGTCCAGGGCGTCGAAACCTACTACGGCAACATCCGGGCTCTCGACGGCGTCAATGTCGAAGTCAACAAGGGCGAGATTGTCAGTCTGATCGGCGCCAACGGTGCCGGCAAGTCGACGCTGATGATGACGATCTGCGGCAGCCCGCAGGCCCGCAAGGGTCAGGTCATCTTCGACGGCGAAGACATCACGCAGGTGCCGACGCATCTGATCGCGCGTCGGCGTATCGCCCAGTCGCCGGAAGGCCGCCGCATCTTTCCGCGCATGACCGTGCACGAAAACCTGCAGATGGGCGCCGGTCTCGACAACCTCAAGTATTTCAAAGAGGACGTCGAAAAGATCTTCACCCTGTTTCCGCGCCTCAAGGAACGCCAGGCCCAACGCGGCGGCACGCTTTCGGGCGGCGAGCAGCAGATGCTGTCGATCGGCCGTGCGCTGATGGCGCGTCCGAAACTGCTTCTCCTGGACGAGCCGTCGCTCGGCCTCGCACCACTGATCGTCAAGGGCATTTTCGAGGCGATCAAGAAGCTGAACAAGGAAGAGGGGCTCACCGTCTTCCTCGTCGAGCAGAACGCGTTTGCGGCACTCAAACTGTCCGATCGCGCCTATGTGATGGTCAATGGCAAGGTGACGATGTCCGGCTCCGGCAAGGAACTGCTCGCAAATCCCGAAGTCCGCGCCGCCTATCTCGAGGGGGGCCGGCATTGAGCACCATGATCACCATTCCGGCGACCGGGGGACACTGAGATGCAGGGCCTGTTTTTCGAAACCGATACTGGCGTGCGTTATTTCCTGCGCGCACTCGTCATGGTCCTCGGCTTCTGGACGGCGTGGCGCGCCGGCAAGGCGGTCGCAGAAGGCTGGAACGGCTATGGCCATGTCATCGCCTACACGCTGCTGCTGGCCGTCGCGATGCAGTTCATGCATTACGCGCTGTTCCAGGGACCGTTCATCAGCCCGTTCCATTACATCATCGATGTGGTGCTGCTGATGGCGTTTTCCATCTCCGGATTCCGCATTCGCCGCACCCGTCAGATGGTTCAGAACTACTACTGGCTCTATCAGCCTGTCTCCGCTTTCTCATGGAAGAAGAAAGATTGACAGTCGCTCATTTCTGACTTCAGATTGGGTTGGGTCAAATAAGAATACACCAGAGGGTGGAACATTTCTCCGGCGCAATGATGGTGGGTATTGCGTCCGGGTCCCAAAAAACCGCTCACCTAAAAACTGGGAGTAAATCAATGAAGAAGTCTCTTCTTTCCGCCGTCGCGCTGACGGCGATGGTCGCATTCAGCGGCAACGCCTGGGCCGATATCATCATCGGCGTTGGCGGCCCGCTGACCGGCCCGAATGCTGCATTCGGCGCGCAGCTGCAGAAGGGTGCTGAACAGGCTATCGCCGATATCAATGCCGCCGGCGGCATCAACGGCGAAAAGCTGGTCATCGCGCTCGGCGACGACGTTTCCGATCCGAAGCAGGGCATTTCCGTCGCCAACAAGTTCGCGTCCGATGGCGTGAAGTATGTGGTCGGTCACTTCAACTCGGGCGTTTCGATCCCGGCTTCGCAGGAAGTCTATGCCGAAAACGGCATGCTCGAAGTCACCCCTGCAGCAACCAACCCTGTCTTCACCGAGCGCGGTCTGTGGAACACGTTCCGCACCTGCGGCCGTGACGACCAGCAGGGCGGCGTCGCCGGCAAGTATCTCGCCGAGAAGTTCGCCGATGCAAAGATCGCGATCATCGACGACAAGACACCTTACGGCCAGGGTCTCGCTGAAGAAACCATGAAAGCCTACAACGCGGCCGGCAAGAAGCAGGTCATCCGCGAAGGCGTCAACGTTGGCGACAAGGACTTCTCAGCGCTGATTTCCAAGATGAAGGAAGCCGGCGTTTCGATCATCTACTGGGGTGGTCTCCACACGGAAGCCGGCCTGATCATCCGTCAGGCGAAGGATGCTGGCCTCAAGGCAACGCTCGTATCGGGTGACGGTATCGTCTCCAACGAACTGGCCTCGATCGCTGGCGATGCAGTCGAAGGCACGCTGAACACGTTCGGCCCCGATCCGACACTGCGTCCGGAGAACAAGGAACTGGTTGCCAAGTTCAAGGCTGCCGGCTTCAACCCTGAAGCCTACACGCTCTATTCCTACGCAGCCGTTCAGGTCATCGCCGAAGGCATCAAGCTTGCTGGCAGCCCTGACGACGCAGAAGTCGTTGCCAAGGCTCTCAAGGAAAAGGGTCCGTTCAAGACCGTTCTCGGCGACATGGCTTTCGACGCCAAGGGCGACCCGAAGCTCCCAGGCTACGTCATGTACGAGTGGAAGAAGGGTCCGGACGGCAAGTACAGCTACTTCCCGCAGGGCTGAGCCTTCAAGGCTTGAACCATCGATTGACAGGAAGCCCGGCCATTGGCCGGGCTTTTTGCATTGATGCCTGCAGGGTTCAGATATCGAGCTCTAAGTTTCCCGAGCTCAAACCCTGAAAATCCCATCAGAAACTTTCGGGGGTGAAACTGGCGAACCGCGCCGCGGGGAGAGGGCCGGCGGTCATCAGTGTGAAATCGAAATTCGACTTTGCTTCCGATCCCAGAACGTATTGACGGTGCACGCGCAGGAAATCGCGCTTGATCCTGTTGTAGCGCTCGGGCGCCATCATCCGCTTGACCCTGATGAAGGCAAGCGTCGCCTGGGGTGCATCTTCATGTCCTGCAAGCGCCACGACGCGGCTCTTGTAGAAATGAATGCTGTCGGTGAGGCACTGAACCTCCAGCCAGAAGATCCCGGGCGTCCGCGCAATGCGGCCGACACATTCGCGCAATGTCGTAGCGGGCCGCAGCAGCGAGCATTGCAGGATCGCGCCACCGAGCGTCACGAAGCTCACCTTGCGGTCGCTCTGATCTGCGCCCCGCCTGAGTACATCAGGATTTTCCGCAAGCAGCATGCCGATCACGTGGGTGGCGACCGCCGATCCCATGCTGTGCGAGGTGATGAGATATTCGTCCGCATCCTCAGTCAGTGCCTCGCGGACACCCTCCATGCAGCTCGCCAGCCAGGCGTTGACATCGGGCCTGTCGAGATTGCCCATCGCGTCGGCCATCTCCCAGTCGGCAAACAGGTGCAGCGTGTGAAACCGTGCCATGAAGGGGAGGAAGGCGTAGCGGAACAGCGCAAGACCAAGCGGGATGCTCCACAACAGATGCAACATATTGAGCCCGAGCAGCGCGGGCAGGGCAGCGATCACGGCGGTGAGCCCAAGGACTACAGCCACCAGCAGGAACGGAAACAGGAAGAACAGGCCGAACCGCCACGCATGCCTGAGATAGCAGGCCATGCCGCCCTGGGTGACGATACGCAAGGCGCTTCGATAACCGTCGAGGATACGGCGCGGCAGCGGCTTGCCGTTCAGGCTGTTGACCAGCGCGCAGTGGTCGAAGATGTAGAACCGGCTTTGCGTGACGCCGTCGCCCGCATCCCGCACCCGACAGGTAATGTCGAAGTACGCCGTCTTTGCGGTCCGCTGCAGCTCACCTGTCTGGAGATCCAGGTTCCATGTCTTGGCGCTCTGTGCCGCCGCGCGCACATAGCGGGCATGGTGCATGCCGGCGTCGAGCGGCTCGAAGCCCGGGAAATGCAGGACGACGCGTTTCCTCACCCGGTCCGCCGTCGGGGAGTTATCTGCGTCGTGGGGCGTCTGTGCCGTCGAAGGCGATTGTGTAGTCATGACTGCGGAGTTCCGGATGCGGCTTGTCTAAGCCGTTGAGGGTGCGCGCGGATCTATCCCTTGGCATCGCCGACTGCAAGTGTCTGGCCCCGGTCGGCCCGTTTGCGTCTAGTCGGGCCGGTCGCCTGCGTGCAGGACGTTCGCCGCCATGACCGCTGCCGAGGCGCGATTTTCGACGCCGAGCTTGATGTAGATCTGCTCGAGATGCTTGTTCACGGTGCGGGCCGATAGGCCGAGGATATCGCCGATATCTTTGTTCGCCTTGCCCTTGGCGATCCATAAGAGCACTTCCGACTCCCGCTGCGTCAGCGGGAAATGCTGGCGCAGGATTTCGTCGTCCGGCCGCTTGATGACGGCGGCCGACAGCCGGAACAGGAATTCGTCGGCGCCGATCGCGCCGAGAAACGCAAACTGCAGGCTGGTCTGCAGGTTTTCCGACAGGGAGAAGGCGGCGTTGCGGGCAAAGCCTGCCGTATCGCGCTCCGCCATCCAGGCGCCGATGCGGCCCGCGACGATCGCGATTCCGTCATCGCTTTCCGTTGCGGCATTCATCAGCCGCGTTGCTTGCGGCGTCGACCAGCGGATCGAACCGTCGTTTCGCACAGCAAGCAGATGCCGGCCGGCGGCATCGAGCGCGACGCGGGCGCTCTGGGCGGAGCGGGCGTTGGAAAGATGCACCCGTATTCTCGCCCGCAGCTCGTCGATATTGATCGGCTTGCTCAGATAGTCGACGCCGCCGCTATCCAGCGCGTTGACGACGTGTTCGGTTTCGGTCAGGCCCGTCATGAAGATCACTGGCACTTGAGCTGCCGCATGCGCCTTCAGTCTGCGGCAGGTCTCGAACCCGTCCATGCCGGGCATCACGGCGTCGAGCAGGATCATATCGGGCGTGATGCGCTCGACGATCGAAAGCGCTGCCTGACCCGACGTGGCGATCAGCACCGAAAAGCCGGATTGCTCCAGCGCCTCGGTCAAAAAACCGAGCGTCTCGGGACTGTCGTCCACCAGGAGGACGATATCGCGCGGTGTCGTCGCGTCAGCCATCGTTGTTTTCCCGTTCTTTCAGTTCCGCTGTCTCCATGCGTTCCAGGTATTTCATGTAACCGGCCATGTCGAAGGCCTTTACATAGGTTCCGAGCTCTTCCGCGAACGGGCGGTGCGATTGGTCGGTCGCCAGATCCGCGAGCTTGGCTTCGATGCCGCGCACGTAGCCGATTTCGCCGAGCCGCAGCAGATCCTGAAGATGGCCCGTCCCGGGGCTGATGACCGGCTGCTTGACCAGCGCCGAAAGCGCCAGTGCCGGTGCTTCGTCCTCGTAGACCCATTTGAGGCTGAGATGCGAGGCAAGCTTGTCGGCAAGACGGCGCAGGTTGACGGGCTTTGAAAGCGTATCGTCATGCCCTTCGCCACCGGCATCTGCGGTCGTGCCATCGCCGATATTGGCCGAGAGCATGATCATGGGCGCCGTCTGGCCCTCCTCGCGCAACCGCGAAACCAGCTGCCAGCCGCTCATGCCGGGCATGGAGATATCGACCAGAAAAAGATCCGGCCGCACACCCTCGATCAGCGTCAGGCATTCCGGTCCGTCGACGGCCGTGAGGATGACGAAATCCATTGGCGCCAGCACTTCGCGCATCAGGTCGCGGTGATCCTGGTTGTCGTCCACCACGACGATGGTGCGGCGCGGACCGCTGTAGGAGACGATCTTGCGCTCGGCCTCCGGTGTCGTGTTCGGCCTCTCGATCGCCGACAGCATGAGACGCACCTTGAAGGTCGAGCCTTCGCCCTTCGTGCTGGCAACGGAGATTTCACCGCCGAGCGTGTTGGTCAGAAGCTGAGTGATGGTGAGCCCGAGCCCAAGCCCGGGCATCGGCCGGATGCTTTCCGCCTCGCCGCGCTGGAACGGCTCATAGATGCGGCCGAGATCCTTTTCCGCGATGCCGCGGCCGGTATCTGTCACCGTGAAGGTGGCGACCTGGCTGCGATAGGCGATCTCGAAACGAACCGTGCCTTCGTCTGTGAATTTGACTGCGTTGGAGAGGATGTTGACGAGGATCTGGCGAAGCCGCTTTTCGTCGGTGCGCACATATTGCGGAAGCGTGCGGGCGCGCACGTGTTCGAAGGCGAGACCCTTGGCCTGCGCCTGCAGGCTGAACATCTCGACGATCTGGTCGAGGAAATCCTGGATGTTGATCTCGTTTGAATAGACCTGCAGCCGCCCGGCCTCGATCTTTGAAATGTCCAGCAACCCGTCGATGAGCCCGGAAAGATGATCCGCGGACCGCTTGATGACCTTGATCGCCGATTGCCGCGGGGCAGGGATGGTGTCGTCGCGTTCCAGTATCTGGGCATAGCCCAAAACGGCGTTGAGCGGCGTGCGCAGCTCGTGGCTGAGGCCAACGACATATCGGCTCTTGGCGCGATTGGCGGCTTCGGCGGTTTCCTTGGCATCCTGCAGCGCCGCGTCGGTCTTCTTGTGCGCCGAGATTTCCTTGAGAAGAAGCGTGTTCTGCCGCGAGGATTCCTCCTCGGCCACCATCCGGCTGTCATGCGCCAGCACGTAGAACCAGGAGAAGATGCCGGTAATGATGGCAAACACGAAGAAGACGATCAGGATCGTGCCGTAGATGACATCGGCATTGGCGGGCGCTGCCTGGCCCACCTGATAGGCGATCAGCGACAGGATGGCGCCGATCGCCGAGATCGAGATCACCGCCGTCATCCCGTAGCGGCCAAGCCGGGTGGTGAGCTTGGCGATGACGCTTTCGGTCAAGAAGGTGCGCGCCACGGTGCCGACCTGCGTGTTCAGCCGCGCATGCGGCTTGCACATGTCGTGGCAGCGGCTGTCGAGCGAGCAGCAGAGCGAACAGATCGGCGCAGCATAGGCCGGGCACCAGGCCATGTCCTCGTGCTCGAACGGGTGTTCGCAAATCGAGCAGGTGATCGAACCCAGCGTCTTCCAGCTCCGGCGCGGTTTCCGAGCAAGGTAGTATTTGCCCTTTGTGGCGAACGCGATCGCCGGCGACACCAGGAAGGCCGTCAGTGTCAGATAGGTAGCGAGCGACGCCATCAGCGGGCCGAACAGGCCGAGATGGGCTGTCAGCGCAATGCCGGTCGCTGTAAACATGGCGCCGAGGCCGACCGGATTGACGTCATAGAGATGGGCGCGCTTGAACTCGATGCCGGGCGGCGACAGACCGAGCGGCTTGTTGATGAACAGATCCGCCGAAATCGTGCAGAGCCAGCTCATTGCGACGATCGAGAAGATGCCGAGCGTTTCTTCCAGCAGCCGGTAGATGCCAAGTTCCATCAGAAGCAGCGCGATGATGACGTTGAACACCAGCCAGACGACGCGGCCGGGATGGCTGTGGGTGAGCCGCGAGAAGAAGTTCGACCAGGCAAGCGACCCCGCATAGGCGTTCATCACGTTGATCTTCAGCTGCGAGACGACCACGAAGGCGGCCATCAGCATCAGCGCCGCCGTCTCGTTGGGGATCATGTAGCCGAAGGCGGCGAGGTACATGTGGGCGGGATCGGCCGCGTCCTCGACCGGCACAGCACTCGAGAGCGTCAGCACGGCGAGGAAGGAGCCCGCGAGAAGCTTTGGAACGCCGACCAGAACCCAGCCGGGTCCAGCCAGGAAGACCGCGAACCGGTGGCGCCATTTGCGCTGCCCTTCCGGCGGCAGAAAGCGCAGGAAGTCGACCTGCTCGCCGATTTGGGGCATCAGCGCCAGGATGACGGCCGACGCTGCCCCGAACTCCACCAGATCGAACGGCGCGGCCCCGCCGACTTCGCCGTTCGAATGGCCGATGCCGGCAAAGGCGCGCCAGAGGTCGAATTTCTGCCAGTCCATAAAGGCGATGAAGACAAAGGGCAGAATGTTGAGGATGATCCAGAACGGTTGGGTCAGAAGCTGGAAGCGCGAGATCAACTGCACGCCGTAGATGACCAGCGGGATCACCACCGCGGCCGAGATGATATAGCCGATCCAGGGCGGAATGCCGAAGGCGAGATCTAGCGCGCCGGTCATGATCGACGCCTCGATCGCAAACAGCATGAAGGTGAAGCTCGCATAGATCAGCGAGGTGATGGTGGAGCCGATATAGCCAAACGAGGCGCCGCGGGTGAGGAGATCGATATCGACCCCGTGGCGGATCGCATAGCGGCTGATCGGCAATCCCACGACCAGCATGACGAGAGCGGCCACCAGAATGGCGAAAAACGCGTTGGTCGTGCCGTAGGAGAGCGTAATCGCCCCGCCGATCGCCTCCAGCGCCAGAAACGAGATCGCACCGATCGCCGTCTGCGAAATCCGGCTGGATGAGAAACGGCGCGCGCTCTTTGCGGTAAACCGCAGCGCATAGTCTTCCAGCGTCTGGTTTGCGACCCAGCGATTGTACTCACGGCGAACCGGTATGATGCGTTGGCGTGCTGCCATGCCTAAAAACGATCGCCTTTATCGGGGAGACTGATATTTAGGCAGTTTCGACTTTGGTGCAGGGTTTTGCAAGGGCGGTTTTACCGCCGCTCACACCTCGCTGCGCTTCAGCAGGTAATCCAGCCCACCGGCGCGATACCAGCGATAGCCATAGGGCTCGATCACGATGTGATGCTTGCCTTTGTCGTCCGCTGTGCTGTCCGAGTCGTCGGCGATGTCGATCAGGTTCTTGCCCGCATCCTCAAGGCCGACGTCGAAGGTGATCTCCACCGGCCGGTCGTGGAAATTGTGGAGGATCACCAGCGCGTTGTCGCGCCAGTCGTAGCGCATGGCGAGCACGCCGTCGTCGCCGGTATCGAGGCATTCGAATGTGCCCCAGCCGATCTCCGGCGCTTCCTTGCGCATACGGATCATCCGCTCCGTCCAGTTGAGCATGGAATCCGGATCGCGACGCTGGATGGCGACGTTGACGTGGTCGAAGCCGTAGGGTCCCTCGTGGATCACGGGCAGGATCGGTTTGTCGCTCTTGGTGAAGCCGCCCTGAGGCTCGTTCGACCATTGCATCGGCGTGCGGGCGCAGTTGCGCTCGGGCAGCGACAGGTCGTCGCCCATGCCGATTTCGTCGCCGTAGCGCAGAACCGGGGTTCCGGGCAGGGAATACATCAGGCTGTAGGCGAGTTTCAGGCGGCGCGGATCGCCGCCCAGCATCGGCGCCAGACGGCGGCGGATGCCGCGGTCGTAGAGCTGCATGTCCTTGTCCGGACCCATCTTGTCGAACACCGTCTGGCGCTGCTTGTCGGTCAGGCGGCCGAGATCGAGTTCGTCGTGGTTGCGCAGGAAAATGCCCCACTGGCCGGTCGCCGGGCGTTCCTTGGTGTCGTTCATCGCCTTTGCGAGCGGCCTCACGTCGGCGCTGGCCATCGCGTAAAACAGCGACTGGTTGACGTGGAAGTTGAACATCATCTGCATCCGGTCGCCGTCGTCGCCGAAATATTGCAGGTTCTCCTTCGGAACGACATTCGCTTCGGCCAGAATGATGCTGTCACCCTGGCGCCATTGCAGGAATTCGCGGAAGGACCGCAGCATGTCGAACTGCTCCTTCGGCTTTGTGACGTCGGCGCCCTTTTCGGCAATCACGAAGGGAACCGCATCCATGCGGAAGCCGGAGACGCCGAGCTGCAGCCAAAAGCCCATGATCTTCAGGATCTCGGCCTGCACATGCGGGTTGGCGGTGTTGAGATCCGGCTGGAATTCGTAGAAGCGGTGGAAATAGTACTCGCCGGAGGCCTTGTCGCGCGTCCAGGTCGTCTTCTGGATGCCCGGAAACACCATGCCCTCATCGGCATTGGCCGGTTTCGTCTTCGACCAGACATACCAGTCGCGGTAGCGCGAATTCTTGTCGGCACGGGCTTCCTTGAACCAGGGATGTTCGTCCGATGTGTGGTTGACGACGAGATCGATCAGGACACGGATGCCGCGTTGCTTGGCACTGTGGGTGAACTCGACGAAATCGCCGAGCGTGCCGTAGCGCGGATCGACATTGTAATAGTCGGAGACATCATATCCGTCGTCGCGGCCGGGAGACGCCTGGAACGGCATCAGCCAGATCGCGGTTACGCCGAGGCCGGCGAGGTAGTCCAGGCGCCGCTGCACCCCTTGAAAATCACCGACCCCGTCGCCGTTGGAATCCATGAAGGTTTCGACATTGAGGCAATAGAAGACGGCATTTTTGTACCAGAGGTCGTTGATCACGGGATGCTCCACGGCTTCGATCGATCCGGGGCAATTGCATCAGACGTTGAATTGTTCCCGTCCGATTGTGAGTTTGCGATCAAGCGTCGGAAAATGCCCTATCAAACCGGTGTAATAACGCTTGCTATTTTACCCGGATCAGCGGCTATGCTTCACCATCAACATGAGGAGATAGGTCATGGCCAAGGGTCAGGTACGCGGCAACAAGGAAACGCGCAAACCCAAGAAGGACAAGGCCGCTCCAGCGGCTGCGCCGACTTTGGGTTCGCAGGTCAAGTCGGCCGAAAGCAACACCAAAAAGAAGTAGTCTGCTCCTTCGTCATGCCGCGATCTCCTTGGTCGCCGGCAGACACAGGACGGCTTCAAGACCTCCCATATGCGACCGGGAGAGGCTCAGCTTCCCGCCGTAAGCATTTGCGATGTCGCCGGAAATCGCCAGGCCAAGGCCTGTTCCGGCGCCATCGTTGTCTTCCTCCTGCTGGCCGCGGACACCGCGCTTCAGCATGGAGGCGTAACGCTCCGGCGTGACGCCCGGGCCATCGTCCGCGATACGCAGCAACACCATCCCGCCGTCGCCCCTCGATGCCGTCAGCGCGATGCGCCGTCTTGCAAAACGGACAGCGTTGTCGAGAATGTTGCCGATCGCTTCGGCCGCATCGGCCGGGTCCGCCTGGACCGTGAGCGCCGGATCGATGTCGAGCTCCCAGTCGATCCCGCGGTTTTCTGTGACGGGCGACAGCACGCTCACAAGCTTTCCCGAAATGCCGAGAAGCGATGTCGTCGCCATCTGTTCGACGCCCATTCGAGCGGCCTGCAACTGCCGGTCGGCGCGCTGGCGCACCAGCTCGATCTGCTGCAGGGCCGTTTCGCGACGGGCGCCCGGCAAATCTTCGACGAGATGGGACAAAACGGTCAAAGGCGTCTTCAGGCCATGTGCCAGATCGCTTGCCCGGGCGCGCGCCCTCTCGACGGCATTTTCCCGCTCAGACAGAAGAAGGTTGATCTCGTTGACGAGCGGCGTGACTTCGCTTGGTCCCTGCGCACCGATGCTCGGCAGGCGGCCCGCCCGGATATCGGCCACATCCCGGCGCAGGCGCGCGAGCGGCCTCAGGCCGACGAGGCTTTGCAGAAGCGCGGCCATAAAAAGCAGCGCGCCAATGGCTACCAGCATCATGACCAACGGTCGGTGATAGGTCGCCAGCGCTTCCTCCATGTCGTTCTTGGAGAAGGCGGTGTAGAGGGTGAAGCGCTGCAGGGCATCGCCTTCGCCGATCGACATCTCCCTGACCGTGATCAGGATCGGGCCACCATCGGGTCCCTCGGTCTGGTAGAAGCCGCAATAGAGATCGGGAGAAAACAACTGCCGCGAAAGTTCCTGGTCCCAAAGCGAGCGCGAGCGCAGCGGCGGTTTCCCGTCGGCCGGCGATATCTGCCAGTAGAGGCCACCGGCCGGGATCTGGAAGCGTGCATCGGACGGCTCGCTGGCCAGGGAGAGACCGTTCTGCTGAATTGTCAGCCGGGCGCCGAGCGCGTCCGAGACGGCCGTCATCTCCGCGGAATACTGGTCGGCGACATAATCCTCGAACAGGTGACCGAGCACGAACCAGGCGAGCCACAGGGCCACACCGATCGATATCAGGGCGCCGATTGCCAGCCGGAAACGCAGGGAGCGGATCACGGGCGTTTCTCCGGCAAGACATAGCCAAAGCCGCGGCGGGTCTCGATCGCGTCGCTGTCGGTTTTCTTGCGCAAGCGGGCAACCATCGCCTCGACGGCGTTCTTGGCGGCGTCGTCGTCGCGGCCCTGAACCTGGCTTGCAAGCTCCGCCGGTGTCAGGACGGCGCCCGGGCGGTCGATGAACAGCGAGATCATGCGGTATTCCAGAGGGCTCAGATCCAGCTCGCGTCCGTCGAACGTCACACGGCGGGCCTGCTCGTCCAGCGTGAACCGGTCGGCCGATTTGACGCGGGCCTGAACCTTGCCGGTTCGGCGAAGCAGGGCCTTCAGGCGGGCGAGCAGCTCCTCGCTGCGAAACGGTTTCGGCAGGTAGTCGTCGGCGCCGGCGTCGAAGCCATCGACGCGCTCCATCCACGAACCGCGCGCCGTCAGCACGAGGACGGGTGTTTCGACGGCGCTTGCCCGCCAGCGCTTGAGAATTGAAAGCCCATCCATCCCCGGCAGGCCGAGATCGAGGATGATGGCTGCATGGTCGCCTGTCTCTCCCCGTTCCCAAATGTCTGGTCCGTTCGAAAGCGTTTCGACGAAATAGCCCTCGCGACTGAGCTTCTCGACAACGAGCGCTGCGATCTGGGGGTCGTCTTCGGCAAGCAGGATCTTCATGATATCAACCGCCTCCCAGAAGCGAGCCGCTTCTCGCATCGACCCGCAGGGTGCGGATGGCACCGTTGTTGTCGCGCAGTTTCAGTTGATAGACGTCGCGCGACTGCGAGCGGCTGAGACGGATGTCGATGATGCGACCATACCTGGTCGCGTCGATCTTTCTCAGCATCGTCTTTAGCGGCATGATCTGACCGCTGCGAACCGCATCGCGGGCCCGATCGGAATCGTTTGGGCCATAGCCGCCCCCCGATGCGTCATGGCTTCCCGCACCGTCCTTGCCGTCGTCATCACCGCCATCGTCATCGCCGCCGTGGTTATCGCCATCATCGCCACCGCCGTCATTGCCCGAGCCGGAAGATCCGCTGCCATCGCCGCCGCCGTCGCCATCCTTGGCGAATGCGGGCGCAACGGATGCGACAATCGCCGACCCGAGTGTGGCCGCGAGCAGCGCAGCAAGACAGATACGACGGGTCACGCCCATTGATACTCCGGATAGGACTGTGTGGCAGCGCTTTTAAGCCGCGAAACACTACTCTGCCATGATGGCGATGTTGCTGCAAACGGCCGCACCCCCGCCGGCATCCGGCGGGGGTGCGGACAGTGGTCGGACAAAGCCTATTTGTGGCCGCCGCGCGTGCCGCCCTTGTGGTCGTTCTTGTTGTGGTTTGCAGAGTCATCGCTGCTCTTTCCGCCGCGCTTTCCGCCCTTGTCGTCGTTCTTGTCGTGGGTCGCGGCGTCATCGCTGCTCTTTCCGCCGCGCTTGCCACCCTTGTCGTCATTGGCATCATGGTTCGGACCATCGTCCGCACCCTGGCGGGCAAAGGCTGCGGATGTGCCGGCAAAGGGAACGGCTGCCTGGACCAGTGGCAGCGAAGCGGTGAGGGCGAGTGCGGCGGCGAAGGTCGTCAGAGCAAGTTTCGTTTTCATGGCATGTTTCCTCTCGTATTTGGTTGACGAGTGCAGAATGCCATCGGGGCCCTGACAGGCCACTGAGTGCCGCTGTCAGCAAACTGTCAGACTGGCGAGGGCTTGCCCTCCAACGGGCCGGTTCACCCCTCTCGATACGTCATTCGACGTATACGTTTTTGCGGTGCAGCAGCCGATAGTCCGGTTAAGCAACGGTTAAATCTCCGGTTGCTTGAACGAACAAGAAGAGGGGTTCGACCAATGACATTCAGGGTGAAACTTACCGGCGCGCTGCTTGCCGCTGCCATGTCCGCCACGGCGCTTTCGGGCGCATACGCTGCCGACGACACGATCAAGATCGGCGTTCTGCATTCGCTGTCCGGTACGATGGCGATTTCCGAGACGACGCTGAAAGACGCCATGCTGATGATGGTGGCAGAGCAGAACAAGAAGGGCGGCGTTCTCGGCAAGAAGCTCGAAGCCGTCGTCGTCGATCCGGCCTCCGACTGGCCGCTGTTTGCCGAAAAGGCCCGCCAGCTGATCAGCCAGGACAAGGTTGCAGCCGTCTTCGGTTGCTGGACCTCGTCGTCGCGCAAGTCGGTTCTTCCAGTTTTCGAAGAGTTGAACTCGATCCTGTTCTACCCGGTCCAGTACGAGGGTGAAGAATCCTCGCGCAACATCTTCTACACGGGTGCCGCGCCAAACCAGCAGGCCATTCCGGCGGTCGATTATCTTGCCAAGGAAGAAGGCGTGCAGCGTTGGGTTCTCGCCGGTACCGACTATGTCTATCCGCAGACGACCAACAAGATCCTCAAGGCTTACCTGATGTCGAAGGGCGTCGCGGAGGCCGACATCATGGTCAACTACACGCCGTTCGGTCATTCCGACTGGCAGACGATCGTTTCCGACATCAAGAAGTTCGGTTCTGCTGGCAAGAAGACCGCCGTCGTTTCCACCATCAACGGTGATGCCAACGTGCCGTTCTACAAGGAACTCGGCAACCAGGGCATCAAGGCCGAAGACATTCCGGTCGTGGCCTTCTCGGTCGGCGAAGAAGAGCTTGCTGGTCTCGATACCAAGCCGCTGGTCGGCCATCTCGCTGCCTGGAACTACTTCCAGTCCGTCGATGCCGAGGTCAATGCGTCCTTCATCAAGGAATGGCACGCCTTTACCAAGAACGACAAGCGCGTGACCAACGATCCGATGGAAGCCGCCTATATCGGTTTCCAGGCCTGGGTTAAGGCCGTCGAATCCGCCGGCACGACCGACACGAACGCAGTCCTGGACTCGATCATCGGCGTTTCGGTGCCGAACCTGTCGGGCGGTTATTCCACCGTCATGCCGAACCACCACATCACCAAGCCGGTGCTGATCGGTGAAATCCAGGCCGACGGCCAGTTCGAAATCGTCCAGGAAACGCCGGCCGTCGTCGGTGACGAATGGTCGGATTACCTGCCGGACTCCAAGGACCTGATCTCCGATTGGCGCAAGCCCATGTCCTGCGGCAACTTCAACGTTGCCACCGGCAAGTGCGGCGGCAAGGGCGGCAGCTGATCCAGTCTCGGCGAAAGTTGAGCTTGCCCCTCACCCTAACCCTCTCCCCGCATGCGGGGCGAGGGGACGTGCCACGCTTGAGCGTGACCGGGGGTCGGTGAGGGCGTGACGATCATCCTTTTCCCCGCTGGCGGGGAGAAGGTGCCGGCAGGCGGATGAGGGGCGATCGAGCCCTCCGCCCCACGCGGCCATCCGGGGGACAAAGATATGCCTATCCGTTTTTTCACGCTGATTTTTCTGATCTTTTCGTTTGCAGCGCCAGCCTTTTCGCAAGGGGCGGATCCAAAGCCGCTGTTTAACCAGCTCGCCGATGCCGATTTCGGTCAGGCTGAATCGATCGTCGCACAGATCGCCACCAGTGGCGATATCCGCGTTGTGCCGGCGCTTGAGGCGTTTGCCGAGGGTGATCTCTATTTCCGCAAGGCCGACAAGGCCGTCTTCGTGGCCAAACCCGCCGGTTCGCAGCTGGATCTGATCGATCCGGTGACGGCGGAAAGCGCCGGCCAGGTCGCGAAGGGTGCCGTCACCAAGATCCGCGTCAACAATACGCTGCGGCGCGCCATTCGTGCAGCGCTTGGCGGTTTGACGCTGATGAGCCAGGATCGCGGTGTCCGTCTTGCGGCAGCCGATGCAATCCTTTTGTCGCCGAGTGCGGAGGCGCTCGATCTCGTTGAGGCTGCTATTGCCAAGGAAACTGACCGCGACGTCAAATTCCGCATGGAAGAGGCGCGCGCCGTCTCGGTGCTCTCATCCGACCGCTCGCTCGACGAAAAGCGCGCCGCCATCCAGACCATGGGCAATCTCGGCGGGCGCAGTGCGCTCGGCATCCTGAGTTCGGTCTCGTCAACCATCGATCCGAGCCTGAAGGCCGATCTCGATGCGGCGATCAAAGCAATCCAGAACGAGCAGCAGCTGTGGGATCTGGCCCAGAACGTCTGGTACGGCGTGTCGCTCGGCTCGGTGCTGCTCTTGGCCGCGATCGGGCTTGCCATCACCTTCGGCGTGATGGGCATCATCAACATGGCGCATGGCGAAATGGTCATGCTCGGCGCCTATTCCACCTATATGGTGCAGGAAGTGATCCGCAGCCACGCGCCCGGCCTGTTCGACTGGTCGCTGACGATCGCGCTGCCGGTCGCCTTCCTCGTGACCGGTGCCGTCGGTTTCGTTGTGGAGCGCGGTATCATCCGCTTTCTCTATGGCCGTCCGCTGGAAACCCTGCTCGCCACCTGGGGCGTGTCGCTGATCCTGCAGCAGACGATCCGCTCCATCTTCGGCCCCACCAACAAGGAAGTTGGCAATCCGTCCTGGATGTCCGGTTCGTTTCCGCTCGGCGGCATGACGATCACCTGGAACCGCATGTGGATCGTGATCTTCTCGCTGTCGATCTTCTTCGCGCTGCTGGTGGTGATGAAGAAATCCGCCTTCGGCCTCAACATGCGCGCCGTCACCCAGAACCGCCGCATGGCATCCTCCATGGGCATCCGCACCCCATGGGTCGATGCACTGACCTTCGCGCTCGGCTCGGGCATTGCCGGCATTGCGGGCGTCGCGCTCAGCCAAATCGACAACGTCTCGCCCAATCTCGGCCAGAGCTACATTATCGACAGTTTCATGGTCGTGGTGTTCGGCGGCGTCGGCAATCTCTGGGGCACGCTGGTCGGGGCACTTTCGCTCGGGGTGCTCAACAAGTTCCTCGAACCCTCGGTCGGCGCCGTTCTCGGCAAGATCCTGGTTCTGGTTCTCATCATCCTCTTCATCCAGAAACGTCCGCGCGGCCTGTTCGCGCTCAAGGGAAGGGCGATCGAAGCATGATTACCGGCTTCATTCTGCGTGCACTCGAAGGCAAGATCGTCGTTGCGATCGCCATCCTGCTCGGCGTCGCCTTGATCGTTCCGGCGCTCAATCTCCTGACATCGCCCGACAGCGCGCTCCACATCCCGACCTATGCGATGGCGCTGATGGGCAAGTATCTCTGCTACGCGCTTCTGGCGCTCGCACTCGATCTGGTCTGGGGCTATTGCGGCATCCTATCGCTCGGCCACGGCGCGTTCTTCGCGCTCGGCGGTTATGCGATGGGCATGTATCTGATGCGCCAGATCGGCTCGCGCGGCACCTACGGCAATCCGCTGCTGCCCGATTTCATGGTCTTCCTCAACTGGAAGGAACTGCCGTGGTTCTGGTACGGGTTCGATAACTTCGCCTTTGCCATGCTGATGGTTCTGGTCGTGCCGGGCCTGCTTGCCTTCGTGTTCGGCTGGTTTGCCTTCCGGAGCCGGGTCAACGGCGTCTATCTATCGATCATCACCCAGGCGATGACCTATGCGCTGCTGCTTGCCTTCTTCCGCAACGACATGGGTTTCGGCGGCAATAACGGCTTGACCGATTTCAAGGAAATCCTCGGCTTCAACGTGCAGGCCGGCGGCACCCGTGCAGCGCTGTTTGCGATGTCGGCCATCATGCTGGCTCTCTGCCTGCTGGTCGCCTCGGCCATCACCCGCTCGAAATTCGGCAAGGTGCTCGTCGGCGTGCGCGATGCGGAAAGCCGGGTCCGCTTTCTTGGCTTCCGGGTGGAGAATATCAAGCTGTTCACCTTCGTCGTTTCGGCCATGTTTGCCGGCATTGCCGGTGCGCTGTTCGTGCCGCAGGTCGGCATCATCAATCCGGGCGAATTTGCCCCCGCCAACTCCATCGAAGTCGTCGTCTGGACGGCTGTCGGCGGGCGCGGCACGCTGATCGGCCCGATCATCGGCGCCATCCTCGTCAATGCCGGCAAGAGCTATTTCACCGGCGCCTTCCCGGAGATCTGGCTGTTTGCGCTGGGCGGGCTGTTTATTGCCGTCACGCTGTTCCTGCCGCGCGGTATCGTCGGCACAATCCAGCACGGCTTTGCTGGCCGCAAGGCGCTGAAGGCAGCGGTCGAGGCGGAAAAGGGCAGGGATGCCGGGGCGGTCCCGGTCGCCCGACAGGTTCAGGCAGCGGAGTGAGACGATGAACACGATTGCCGAAACACGCGCCAAAAGCCTGCTCTATCTCGAAGACGTCTCGGTCTCCTTCGACGGGTTCAAGGCGATCAACTCGCTGTCGCTTGTGGTCGAACCGGGAGAGCTTCGCGCCATCATCGGCCCGAACGGTGCCGGCAAGACGACGATGATGGATATCATCACCGGCAAGACGCGTCCCGATACCGGCCGGGTGATCTTCGAAGACACGATCGACCTCACCAAGAAGGACGAGGCCGATATCGCCCAGCTCGGCATCGGCCGCAAATTCCAGAAGCCGACCGTGTTCGAAAGCCACACCGTGTGGGACAATCTCGAACTGGCGCTCAACCGGTCGCGCAGCGTGTTCGGCACGCTGTTCTATACGCTGTCTGCCGACGACAAGGCGCGCATCGAGGAGATCCTCGAGACGATCCGCATGTCCCACCGCAAAAACGAATATGCCGCCAATCTTTCCCACGGCCAGAAACAGTGGCTTGAGATCGGCATGTTGCTCGCGCAGGAACCGAAGCTGCTTCTGGTCGATGAACCGGTCGCCGGCATGACGGATGCCGAGACATCCGAGACCGCCTTGCTGCTGAAAGAAATCGCCAAGACCCGCTCGGTCGTGGTGGTGGAACACGACATGGGCTTCATCCGCGATCTCGGCGTCAAGGTGACGTGTCTCGCGGAAGGGTCGGTGCTGGCCGAAGGGTCGATCGATTTCGTGTCGAACGATCCGAAGGTGATTGAGAATTATCTGGGGCGGTGAGGCTTCACCCTCCCCTTGAGGGGGAGGGTCGGCGCAAAGCGCCGGGGTGGAGTGATCTTTGGGATCCCGGCGGTCACCCCCACCCGCAGCTTCGCTGCGACCTCCCCCCTCAAGGGGGAGGTGAAGGGGTGCGGCAAGCTTGTCGATCCTCGAACGGCCGACACAAAGAGAAAAGAGACCGACCATGCTGACAGTCGAAAACGTCAATCTCCATTACGGTGCAGCCCAGGCCCTGCGCGGCGTGTCGATCAAAGCCGATATGGGCAAGATCACCTGCGTGCTTGGTCGCAACGGCGTCGGCAAGTCGTCGCTGCTGCGCGCCGTCACCGGGCAGCATCCGGTGTCAGCGGGGACGATCAGCTTTCAGGGCGAGACGTTGAACGGGCTTGCACCCTATCACCGCGCCAGGCACGGCATCGGCTATGTGCCGCAGGGGCGCGAAATCTTCCCGCTGCTCACCGTTCAGGAAAACCTGCAAAGCGGTTACGCACCGCTGGAGCGCAAGGACAAGTTCATCCCGGACGACATCTTCGCGCTGTTCCCGGTGCTCAAATCCATGCTCGGGCGCCGCGGCGGCGATCTGTCCGGCGGCCAGCAGCAGCAGCTGGCGATCGGACGCGCCATGGTCACGCGGCCGAAAATCCTGGTGCTGGACGAGCCGACCGAAGGCATCCAGCCGTCGATCATCAAGGATATCGGCCGGGCTATCCGTTACCTGCGCGACAGTACCGGCATGGCGATCCTGCTGGTCGAACAGTATCTCGACTTCTGCCGGGAGCTGGCAGATCATGTCTATATTATGGATCGTGGCGAGATCGTGCACGAAGGCGCCGCTGAGACACTGGATACGGCAGAAGCAAGGCGACACCTAACTGTTTAGGGGTCAATGTTTGCATGGCTTCTATTCGTTAACGCGGTTTCAAAGCCTGGGCCTGTGTGCTAGATGAACAGCAGATGAACGCATCTTCCGAACATCGTAGATAACCCCCGCACCCCATGATGAGGCGCTGATGGTCTTTGAACGCATTGTTGGTTCTCGTTCCCGCTCCGCCCTTCGCGCCACCGCGACCGGAGCGTTTTTCTTGGCCGCAGGTGCCGCTTTTGCCGGCTGTGGCCAGCCTATGACGCCGGGTCTCCACCCGGTCACCATCGAGACCGACGGTATCGAACGCCAGGCCGTCTACTTCGTGCCGTCGTCCTATACAGGCAAGGACAAACTGCCCGTCGTGTTCGATTTTCACGGCAGCAACTCCAATCCGGTCGGCCAGTTGAAGCGCTCTTCCTGGGACAAGGTTGCCGAAAAGAACGGGTTTATCGCCGTGGCGCTGCAAGGCAGCCTGTCCGGCAAGGCGCCGGGCACCTATGGCTGGAACGTTCCGCATGTGCAGGTGAGCCAGGCTATTCTTCCCAATGGCGCCCAGGGCGGCCAGGACGAGATCGCCTTTATCGAGGATGCCGTCGAAGAGGTGAAGGATGACCTCTGCGTCGATCCGAACCGGATCTTTGCCTCGGGTTATTCCGGTGGCGGCCGCATGCTGTCGGCCTATGTCTGCTCCGGTCAGGACGATTTCGTCGCGGCAGGTTTTGTGAATTCGCTGCGCGCCGGTCGTCCCGTCGAGACCGATGGCAAGTGGGGGCCCGATGCCGCCAACTGCAATCCGGCCAAGCCGATCTCGATCGTGGCCTTTGCGGGCGAAAAAGATGCCCAGAACCCCTATGCCGGCGGCGGCAGCGCCTATTGGCAGTATGGTTTCAAGACCGCGATCAAGCGCTGGACCGATCTCGACGGCTGCAAGGGCAACGGTAACGCAAAGACTGTCGAAGGCGTGACCTACACGATGTACGGCACCTGCACCAACGGCGCCCGCATCGCGACCTACGTCTTCGAAAAGGGCACGCATGACTGGCCGAGGCCTTCGGAAGCCCGGGAAGCGGTGATGGCTGCCGCCAAGGATGGCGTTGCCGGTGTCACCAAGGTTTCGAGCGTCGTGCCGGCCAAGCCTGCCTTCGACGCCAATGTCGATCCGGCTTTCCGCATGTGGGATTTCTTCTCGAAGGCCGACACGACGGATATGGTCGCCACGGCCGCGCCTGCGAAATCCTCTAGCGGATCGAAGTCTGGCACGACTGTTGCGTCTGACTGCTCGACACAGATCAACATGCAGGACACGACGTGCAGCAGCATTCAGCCGACGACACCCCGCCGCAGCGGGCAAGGGGTTCGGGACGCCTTGTAACCAAGGCGTTTGCCGGGCGCACACGGCTTGACCAGTTCTTCCAGGAAGGCTGCGCAAAAATACGCCTTCCGGAAACCTTTTCGCCTGAAATGGAGGCGATCCTCATCAACACGTCAGGGGGACTGACGGGCGGCGACGTGATCGATTGGTCCGTCGCCGCATCCGATTCCACCCGCCTCTCGGTCACCACGCAGGCCAACGAGAAGATATACAAGGCAGCCGCAGACACTGCCTCCGTCTCCACTCATATCACCGTCGGCGAAAACGCCTCCGTCCACTGGTTGCCGCAGGAAACCATCCTGTTCGACCGTTCCTCGCTGACCCGCCGGCTCGATGTGGATCTCGCCGAAACCGCCAAATTTCTCGCGGTCGAGGCCGTCATTCTCGGTCGTAAGATGATGGGCGAAGCGGTCAATCTCGGCTTCTTCCGCGATCGCTGGCGTGTCCGGCGCGCAGGCTCGCTCATTCATGCGGAAGAAATGCGTTTCGACGGCGAAATCGCGCGACTGGCGGAAGCGGCCGCCGTCCTTTCGGGCCAGGTCGCCTTCGCGACGCTGTTTTATTCCGGACCGCTGGCGGAGGCTCTGTTTCCGAAGCTGAGGGACTGTCTCGGGCCCACGTCCGGCGGGGCGAGCTTCTTCAACGGCAAGATCGTTGCGCGTCTCACGGCACCGACGGGGTTCGAGCTCAGAAAAAGCCTGGTACCGGCAATTTCCGTATTGCGTAACGGCGCGCCAGTGCCGAAAGTCTGGAACATCTGATTTGTCATTGATGACGCCGATTGCGGGAAGCCCATGAACCTCACCCCACGCGAAAAAGACAAGCTCTTGATTTCCATGGCCGCGGTCGTTGCCCGTCGTCGCCTGGAGCGGGGCGTCAAGCTGAACTATCCGGAAGCGATCGCGCTGATCACCGACTATGTGGTGGAAGGTGCGCGCGATGGCCGCTCCGTGGCCGCTTTGATGGAAGAGGGCGCGCATGTCATCACCCGCGACCAGGTGATGGATGGCATCCCTGAAATGATCCACGACGTGCAGGTGGAAGCGACGTTCCCGGACGGGACCAAGCTCGTCACCGTGCACGAACCGATCCGCTGAGAGGTTCGCCATGGCTCTCGAACTGCGCCCCAACTGCGAATGCTGCGACAAGGATCTCGCGCCCGACAGCCGCGAGGCGATGATCTGCACGTTCGAATGCACCTATTGCGTCGATTGCGCTACGAGCGTGCTTGCCGGTATCTGCCCGAATTGCAATGGTGAACTGGTGCGTCGTCCGGTGCGCCCGGCCGCAGCACTCGTCAACAATCCGGCCTCGACGGTGCGTGTTCTGAAGGCCGAAGGCTGCCAGCCGAAACTCGCCCAGCCGAAATTAGCATTGAGCGCCTGAGGAGGTGGACCATGATACCCGGTGAACTCTTTACCGTTGCAGGCGAGATCGAACTCAATGTCGGCGCCCCGACGATCTCGATCGAGGTTTCCAATACCGGCGACCGGCCGGTGCAGGTGGGCAGCCACTACCATTTCTTCGAGACCAATAACGGACTTGCGTTCGATCGCGACAAGGCGCGCGGCATGCGGCTCGATATCCCCGCCGGCACCGCCGTTCGCTTCGAACCGGGTCAGACCCGGTCGATCACGCTGATCCCGCTGTCCGGCGCCCGCAAGGTCTACGGGTTCCAGCAGAAGATCATGGGTGCCCTATGAAATCGCTGGCGCTTCTGGCCGCCTGTGGCTGCGTGCTCCTGATCGATGCTCCGGCATCCGGCGAGGACAGGCCGGACGTGGACTGCGACAACGCCCAGGTCCAGATGGAACTGACCTACTGCGCCGAGCAGGAATTCATCGCCGCGGACAAGCTTCTCAACACTCAATACAAGAAGACCCGCGACCTGATGCGGGCCCGTGATGCGGATGCCGATCCCTCCACGGCAGGTGCGGAGAAAGCCCTCGTCGCAGCGCAACGCGCCTGGGTCGCCTACCGCGACGCCCAATGCGCCTCCTACGGCTTCCAGGCCCGCGGCGGCTCGATGGAACCGATGCTGATCTATGGCTGCCAGGCGGGGCTGACTGCGAAGCGGACGGACGAGCTGAAGGAGCTGACGGAAGAGGGGAACTGAGCCTTTTTTGCGCCAGAAGCGACATTGGTTAGGCAGGAATTTTTGCGGTAAACTAGGCGCTTTCGATAGCGCCGGAGCACGATAATGGGCAGGTTCGAAGCCAAAACATCGACGGATGGAGAAGCAACGATCCCGGTCGAGGTGCGTCAGGCGCTCGGCCTGAAGCCTGGGGGCTCGCTGCAGTTCATCGTTGATGACGAGGGCAAGGTCACCGTCGAGGCGAAGAAGAGCGATCTCGCGCATTTGCGCGGCATCTTCGGCAAGCACGACGGCCCGCCAATGGATATCGAGGAGGCGATCACAGAGACGGTCGCCCGCCGAACGTCTCCCAGTCGCTCGGAGGATGATCCTTGATCGGTCTCGATACCAATATTCTTGCTCGATATTTTCTGGACGATGACCCTCTTTGGTCGCCACGGGTGGCGCAATTTTTTCACGAAAGACTTTCCACGAGCCGGCCGGGGTTCATCAATCCCATCACGCTGGTTGAACTCGTCTGGGTACTTCGTCGCAAAACCGGTTACGATCGCGAACGACTGGCCAGCCTTATCGAAGGACTTATCTCGTCCGATCGTCTTGTCATCGGCGACGCTGATGCGGTGGTCAGAGCGCTTGCGTCGTTCAGGACGGGAACTGCCGGTTTTGCGGATTACTTTATTGCCGAACTCAACACGGCTGCCGGCGCGTCACCAACCGTGACACTCGACCACGCCGCCGCCAAGAACATGCCTTTCATTCTGCTTTCTCAGGAAGTCTGATCCATGCCCTACAAAATGTCCCGCGCGTCCTATGCTTCCATGTTCGGCCCGACCACCGGTGACAAGGTGCGGCTTGCCGATACCGAACTCATCATCGAAGTCGAGAAGGATTTCACCGTCTATGGCGAGGAGGTCAAGTTCGGCGGCGGCAAGGTCATTCGTGACGGCATGGGACAGAGCCAGGCAACGCGGGCCGAGGGCGCTGTCGATACTGTCATCACCAATGCGCTGATCGTCGATCACTCCGGCATCTACAAGGCCGATGTCGGTCTGAAGGACGGCCGGATCCATGCGATCGGCAAGGCGGGCAATCCGGATACGCAACCGGGCGTGACGATCATCGTCGGACCATCCACCGAGGCGATTGCCGGCGAAGGCAAGATCCTGACCGCCGGCGGCATGGATGCGCATATCCATTTCATCTGCCCGCAGCAGATCGAGGAAGCGCTGATGTCGGGCATCACGACGATGCTTGGTGGCGGGTCGGGACCGGCGCACGGTACGCTTGCCACCACCTGCACCGGCGCCTGGCATATCGAGCGGATGATCGAAAGCTTTGATGCGTTTCCGATGAACCTCGCGCTGGCCGGGAAGGGCAATGCCTCGCTGCCGGCGCCGCTCGAGGAAATGATCCTCGCCGGCGCGTCATCGCTGAAGCTGCACGAGGACTGGGGCACGACGCCCGCCGCCATCGACAACTGCCTGACAGTCGCCGACGCTTTCGACGTGCAGGTGATGATCCACACCGATACGCTCAACGAAAGTGGCTTCGTGGAAGACACGATCGGCGCCATCAAGGGCCGCACCATCCATGCCTTCCACACGGAAGGGGCCGGCGGCGGTCACGCGCCTGACATCATCAAGATCTGCGGCAATCCCAACGTCATTCCGTCCTCGACCAATCCGACACGGCCCTACACGATCAACACGCTGGCCGAACATCTCGATATGCTGATGGTGTGCCACCACCTGTCGCCGTCGATCCCGGAAGACATCGCCTTTGCCGAAAGCCGCATCCGCAAGGAGACGATCGCTGCGGAGGACATCCTGCACGATATCGGCGCCTTCTCGATCATCTCGTCGGACAGCCAGGCGATGGGCCGCGTCGGCGAAGTTGCCATCCGCACCTGGCAGACGGCCGACAAGATGAAGCGCCAGCGCGGTCATCTGCCCGATGAAACCGGCGACAACGACAATTTCCGCGTCAAACGCTATATCGCCAAATACACGATCAACCCCGCGATCGCGCACGGCATCAGCCATGAAATCGGCTCTGTCGAAGTCGGCAAGCGCGCAGATCTGGTGCTCTGGAGCCCTGCCTTTTTCGGCGTGAAGCCGGAAATGGTGCTGCTCGGCGGCTCGATCGCGGCAGCGCCGATGGGTGATCCGAACGCTTCTATCCCGACGCCGCAGCCGATGCACTATCGCCCGATGTTTGCAGCCTATGGCAAGCTGCGCACCAATTCCTCCGTCACCTTCGTTTCCCAGGCGTCGCTCGACGCAGGCATCGTCGGCAGGCTGGGGGTTGCTAAAAAGCTCTTGGCCGTCAGCAACACCCGTGGCGGCATCTCGAAAGCGTCGATGATCCACAATTCGCTGACGCCGCATGTGGAGGTCGATCCGGAAACCTACGAAGTACGCGCCGATGGGGAGCTCCTGACCTGCAAGCCGGCAACGGTTCTGCCGATGGCACAGCGGTACTTCCTCTTCTGATGCAATACCTTCCCGGACACGGCGCATGAAGAGGTTTGCACGGCGGTTGCTGCTGGCGATCCCTGTCATTGGCCTGCTAATCGTGCTGGCGGTCGCCATCGGCACATTCGTGCCGCGGCCACTGTTTGCGCCGGATCCCCCGCACGCTTCCGAAAACACGCGCCGGATTCTGGTTCTTTCGAACCCGATCCATACGGATCTCGTCATCCCGCTCGATGCGGAAACGCGGGCGTCCTATTCGTTTCTGGATTCATCAGGCATTCCCGTCGCCGATCCCGCGGCAGAATGGCTGGTGATCGGCTGGGGAGGGCGGTCCTTCTATCTGGAAACGCCGACCTGGGCCGATCTCAAACCCATGCCGGCCTTCCGCGCGCTGACCATCGATTCCTCGGTCATGCATGTCGATGTCGCCGGCGGCATAGACGACACGCATCCGGCCGTGCAGGCGTTCGATCTCGATGCAGATCAATTCCAAGCCATGTCCGACTTCATTCGTGCCAGTTTTGTGGAGGTGGATAACAAGGTCGTGCCCATCCCCGGCGCAGGCTACGGCGTCTATGACCGCTTCTTTGAAGCGCATGGATCGTTCAACGCGCTTGTCGGCTGCAACACCTGGACCGCGCGGGCGCTGAGGGCCGCGGGACTGCGCACGGGGCTGTGGAATCCACTGCCGCAGTTGCTGGCGCTGTCGCTCCGGATTTTCAATTGACGGCCCATGCTTTTCCCGGCCACGGATTTTGCAGCCGGGAGCGTAACTAGGCCTTGTGCCGAGCATCGCGCTTGGTGATTATGCCGCCTTCAAGGAGACATCAATGCAGCATATCCATTCCTATCGTCCCGCCGGTGAAATCAGCGATCCGCCGGTGGATGTCGTCACCTTGCCGCATGATCTGCGGCACCTGCGCCGCAAGCTGCTGCATTTGTCGAACGGCGACATGGTGATGCTCGATCTCAAGGAAGCGGTGCTGTTTCACCATGGTGACCGGCTGGTGCTTGAGAACGGGGATACGGTGGAAGTGCAGGCGGCGCCGGAAAAGCTGTTCGAGGTCAAGGCGCGCGATACGCTGCACCTGATCGAGCTTGCCTGGCATCTCGGCAACCGGCACCTGTCGGCGCAGATCGAGGACGGCCGTATCCTCATCCTGCGCGATCACGTCATCCGTTCCATGCTGCAGGGCCTCGGCGCAACCGTCACCGACATTGACGAACCCTTCCAGCCGGCCCGCGGCGCCTATCACGCGCATGGCGGCCATGATCACGGCAGTCACGGTCATCATGCCCATGACTGAACCGGTATGATGCAAGACGTGGGTCTGCAGGGTAAGCTTGGGCAGGGGCTAGATACGCACGCCTTGCTCCGTCTGATGGCATGGCTGTCTCCGGCTTTTCCGATCGGCGGCTTTGCCTGGTCGGGCGGGCTGGAGCGCGCGGTGGCGGATCGGCTGGTGACATCGGCCTCGGATCTCGCATCCTGGCTCGAAACCATCCTGCTTCACGGTTCGCTCTGGAACGATGCGGTTCTGTTTTCGAGCGCTTTCGAGGCTGTCGATCAACCCGACGCGTTGAAGGACCTCTCCGAACTCGGTCTGGCGCTGGTAGGCTCGGCAGAGCGTCATGCGGAAACGTTATCGCTCGGCCAGGCCTTCGTCACGGCGGCCATCGCCTGGCCGCACCCTGTGCTGCAGCTTTTGCCGAAACAGGTGCCCTTTCCGATCGCGGTCGGCGCCATCTCGGCGGCCCATGGCGTGCCGAAGACGAGCGCAATCGCCGCCTATCTGCATGCGGCTGTCTCGCAATCGGTCTCAGCCGGCATCCGCCTTGGTGTGTGCGGTCAGGCCCACGGCGTCGGCATTCTGGCCGGTCTCGAGGCTCTGGTTGGCGAGATTGCGACCAAGGCGCAAGGCGCAACGCTCGATGATCTCGGCGGTGCCGCCGTGCAGGCGGAGATCGCCTCGCTTCGCCACGAAACACAGCATTCGCGGCTGTTCCGGTCCTAGCGACCGGGATAAGCTGTTGCAGCAATCGAAAGGAATGTCCTCATGAAATCGGCAAACGGACCGCTTCGCGTCGGGATCGGCGGGCCGGTCGGCTCCGGCAAGACGGCGCTCACCGAAAAGCTCTGCAAGGCGATGCGCGACAAATATTCGGTCGCAGTCGTCACCAACGATATCTACACGAAAGAGGATGCCGAAGCGCTGGTGCGGATGCAGGCGCTGTCGTCGGACCGGATCGTCGGCGTCGAGACGGGCGGATGTCCGCATACGGCGATCCGCGAGGATGCGACGATCAATCTTCAGGCGATCGCCGGTCTCAACGAGCGCATTCCCGATCTCGACATCGTGTTCATCGAATCCGGCGGCGACAATCTGGCGGCGACGTTTTCCCCGGATCTCGCCGATATCACAATCTACGTGATCTCCACCTGCCAGGGAGAGGAAATTCCCCGCAAGGGCGGACCGGGTATCACCCGCTCCGATCTCCTGATCATCAACAAGAAGGACCTGGCGCCTTACGTCGATGTCGATATCGACGTGATGGACAG
The DNA here is from genome assembly GCF_050500175.1 of Neorhizobium sp. DAR64872/K0K18. Taxonomy (NCBI): domain Bacteria; kingdom Pseudomonadati; phylum Pseudomonadota; class Alphaproteobacteria; order Hyphomicrobiales; family Rhizobiaceae; genus Neorhizobium; species Neorhizobium sp. DAR64872/K0K18. The sequence goes on along the minus strand of NZ_CP191446.1, from coordinate 2,366,117 downwards.
GGATGCTTCACGGATGCGCGAGATGAAGCCACATGTCTTTACCGACCTCAAGCGCGGCGAGGGCGTCGAGCATGTGGTGCGGTTCCTGGAGACGCAGGGCGGGCTGTGAGATCGCGATGACGAGGTCTGCGGTTTCCTGATCCGTTGAGGCAAGCCATGCTGACGCGAGTGGCCGGCCTGCTTAGGCCGGCCTCCCGGGTTACTTGCTTCGACGGTTCAGATTTCCCGCAGCGCCTGCACGTCCACCACCTGGATGATGCGGCCGCGAACCGTGACGCCTGTCTTGCGCAGGGACGAAAAGGCGCGCGACAGGGCTTCGGGAGCCAGTCCCAGCATGCCGGCGAGCAGGCTTTTCTGGAACGGCAGGCGGATGGCTGCCGGTCCACCGTCAACCGGGCAGCGGCTGAGGATGTAGTTTGCCACCCGTTGCGGCGCCGTGAACAGCCGGTCGTTGGCAACACAGTCCATCGTGCTGATCAGATGACGCGACAGGGTCGTCATCACGGCGCGGGAGATACCGGGATCCTCTTCAGCCAGATCCTTGACCGTCTGCAGGTCGAAACGCACCAGCGTGCAGGTCTCTGCGGCCTGGGCGAAAAAGGGATACTTCCGGTCCGCATAAAGCATGCACTCGCCGAACGTATCTCCCGGTGCGGAAATGCGGATATCCGCATCGCGCCCGTCTCGGCTCAGCCGGTAGAGGCGGACATAGCCGTTCAGCACACAGTAAAACGCTTCGGCACGTTGGCCCTCTCGCACGATGAGGTCACGGGCGGACACTGTCTCGACACTCATCGCCGACAGCATCTTGACCAGCGAGTTACCGGTCAGGCCGTGCATGAAAGGCGTTTTCATGAGAACCGCGCGGTCGCGATTGTTGAGTTTGATGTCGCCGTTGCCCATGTCCGTTCTTCTTTTCTGGCGGGGAGCTTCCTAGAATGTAATTATTCTAAATTAACACGTGCTCCGAAGCGCGTTTTGACGTCGATCAAATCGTCCAAGATTCTTTGCGATCGGGATGCGCTTTTGCATTTCCGCACCCTTCGACGTCTTCTGCCCCACCCGGAATTGCTTGCTCGGACCGGTGTTTTTACTCCGCAGCCATGGGCGGAAGCCGCAGGACCTTGGCGCCGCCAGAGGCGCTGAGCATATCGTGGTCGATGCCGTTTTCGCGTTCCAGCCGGCGAAGCCGCTCGCCAAGGTCACGGTTCTCCTGGGTCAGTTCCTCGTTGGAAAGGCCGAAATCCTCCTCTTCTTTCTTGCCGACCAGGCGACCGAAGATCCGCCCGAGCAGGCCGGAAAGATCGTCCATGATGAGGAAGAAGGCGGGGACAACGAGGAGCGACAGGACGGTGGAAACGATGATGCCGCCGATCACGGCGATTGCCATCGGGGCGCGGAACGATCCGCCTTCGCCGATACCCATCGCCGAGGGCAACATGCCGGCCGACATGGCGATAGACGTCATGATGATCGGGCGGGCGCGCTTGCGGCCGGCTTCGACCATCGCGTGAACACGCTCCAGTCCGTGGCGTTTCATCTCGATGGCGAAATCCACGAGCAGGATGGCGTTCTTCGTGACAATCCCCATCAGCATCAGGATACCGATCAGAACCGGCATCGACAGCGCGTTCTGGGTGACGATCAGCGCCACCGCCACGCCGCCGATCGCAAGCGGCAGCGAGAACAGGATGGTCAGCGGCTGGATGACGTCCTTGAACAGCAGGATCAGCACGACCAGAACCAGAAGCAGGCCCATCAGCATGGCATTGCCGAAGCTCTGGGTCATTTCCGCCTGCACCTTGGCGTCGCCGCTTTCGGCCAGCCGAACGGATGGCGGAAGGTTGGTTTCGTCGACGATGCGTTTGAACTCGGCCGACGACGTATCGAGGGCGGTGCCGAAGGGGACGTCGGAGCCGATCGCCACGACGCGGTTGCGGTCGTTTCGCTTGATCGAACTCGGGCCTTCCGAATAGTCCACGTCGGCAACGCTCGCAAGCGGCACGGTGGCGCCGCTTGAAGTCCGAAGCTTCAACGCCTTGATGGATGCCAGATCGCGCCGCACATCGAGCGAGGTCTGGACACGGATCGGGATCTGCCGGTCATCCAGATTGATCTTGGCGAGATTGGCGTCGATATCGCCGATGGTCGCGACGCGTACGGTCTCGGAGATCTGCTGCGGCGTGATGCCGAGGCGCGCGGCTTCGGCCATACGCGGACGGATCTGCAGTTCCGGCCGGGGCAAGGCACCATCGGAGGAAACATTGGCAAGGATCGGCGAAGCGCGCAGGCGCGATTCCAGGAGCCCGATCGCGTCGTTCAGGTCGGCCTCGTTGTCGGAGAGGAAGTTGAACGCAAGCTCGCGCTCGGCCCGGTCGTTGACCTTGGAAATCCGCACGTCCGGAATATCGCGGACGGCCGCGAAGATATCCTTCTCCACGTCCCATTGCGGACGGGTGCGGCCGTGTTCCTCGATCTTCGGCATATAGGAACCGATCAGCGGCAGGCCGCCCAGCCCCTTGTTGACTAGCGTCTTGATCAGCGAATGGTCGATGTTTTCGAGGATGACGCGGACGGTCGAGCGGCGCAGTTCGAGATCACCCTTGGGCGAGGCGCCACCGAGCACGAAGACGCTTTCGACGCCGTCGATATCGCGAACCGCGTGGTCGATCCTTTCAGACGTCTCGGCGGTCTCCTCCAGCGTCGCATTGGGCGGCAGCTCGACGGAGAGAACGACGCGCGAGGAATCGTCGGGCGGCAGGAAGCTGCCGGGCACCTTGCTCAGCAGCATGAGCGAGCCGGCGAGGAAGGCGATGGCGCCGAGAAGCGTCGCATAGCGCCAGTACCATTTGCGGGTCGTGCCGGTGACGAGGCGCGTATAGGCGCGCATGATCCAGCCGTCATTGTCGTGATGGTCTTCCATCCCGTCTTCGGCGCGCATAAGATAGGCCGCCATCAGCGGCGTGATCAGGCGCGCGACCGCCAGCGAGAAGAAGACCGAGAAGGCGACGGTCAGGCCGAACTGGATGAAATACTGTCCGGGAACGCCCGGCATGAAGGAAACGGGCACGAACACGGCGATGATGGTGAAGCTGGTCGCGATGACGGCGAGGCCGATCTCGTCGGCCGCCTCGAGTGCGGCCTTGTATGGCGTCTTGCCCATCTTGATATGGCGGGCGATGTTTTCGATCTCGACGATCGCGTCATCCACCAGAATACCGGTCGCAAGCGTCAGCGCCAGGAACGAGACAAGGTTGAGCGAGAAGCCCATCAAGTCCATGACCCAGAAGGTGGGGATCGCCGACAGCGGCAGGGCGACGGCTGCGATCAGCGTTGCGCGCCAGTTGCGCAGGAACAGCATGACGACGATGATGGCAAGGATCGAGCCTTCGACCAGCGTGTGCAGGGCCGCTTCGTAATTGCCGTAGGTGAAATAGACGGAGTCGTCGACCATGGCGATCGCAACGTCGGGATGCGCCTTGCGCACGCCGTCGAGGCTTTCCGCCACGGTTTCGGCGACCGAGACTTCGCTCGCACCCTTGGCGCGGAAGACCGCGAAGGTGACGGCCGGCGTGCCGTTGAAGCGCGAGAAGGATTTCTGCTCCTCATAGGTATCGGTGACGGTGCCGAGTTCCGACAGCCGCACGAAACGATTGTTGGAAAGGCTGATCGACGTCTCGGCCAGTTGCGCCACATCGCGGGCATCGCCGAGCGTGCGGATCGTCTGTTCGTTGCCGGCAACCTGGCCGCGGCCGGAGCCGAGATTGACATTGGTGCCGCGGATCTGCTGGTTCACGTCGGCCGCCGTGATACCATAGGCATCGAGCTTGGCGGGATTGAGCGACACGCGCACTTCGCGATCCGAGCCGCCGTAACGGTCGATCCGGCCGATCCCGGCCTGGCCTTCCAGCGCCCGCGTCACCGTGTCGTCGACGAACCACGAGAGTTCCTCAAGCGTCATGTTGGGCGATGAGACGGCGAATGTCTGGATCGCCTGTCCTTCGACATCGACCTTGGTGACGATCGGTTCCTCGATGCCGGCCGGCAGGTCGCCGCGGATCTTGTCGATCGCGTCCTTGGTATCCTGCACAGCTTCGGGCGTTGGCTTTTCGATGCGGAAGACGACGACCGTCTGCGACTGGCCATCGGTGATGGTGGACTGGACTTCGTCGATGCCGCTGATCGAGGCAACGGCATCCTCGATCTCCTTGGTCACCTGTACTTCCAGTTCGGCAGGCGAGGCGCCGGACTGGACGACGGTGACGGAGACGACGGGCACGTCGATATTCGGGAAGCGGGTGATCGGCAGCGCATAGAAGGACTGAATGCCGACGTACAGCAACAGGGCAAAGCCGAGAAGCGGCGCGATCGGGTTGCGGATGGACCAGGCGGAGAAGTTCATCTTCGCGTCCTCAATTCGAAACAGCGGCGGGCGGGGCCCGGTCAGCTTCGGCCTTGTCGGCGCCAGCCTTTGAGCCCGGCAGGACCGGGTTGATCTTGTCGCCGTCGCGCACGAAGGCGCCGGCCTTGGCGACGACCCGGTCGCCCTCGGCAATGCCACTGACGATCTGGATGAAGGCGCCGTCCTGAATGCCGGTTTCTATCTTGACCTGCTTGACGGTGTCGCCTTCCACCTTGCGGGTGACCGAGCCCGAAGGCGCCGTGGTCACGGCCGAGAGCGGCAGGGCCAGCGCCGTCGTTTCGGTGATGACGATCTCCGCACTGCCATACATGCCCGATCGGGCACCACTCTCGTCATCGACGACGATATGCACGGCGCCGAGGCGGGTGGTCGCATCGACGGAGGGCGAAACGATCCGCACCTTGCCTTCGATCTTGCGTGTGCCGCCGGCGATGGTGATGATCGCCTTCTGGCCGAGCTTCACCTTCTGGATGTCGGTTTCCGAAAGATCGGCCACGAGTTCGATCGCGCCGTCTTTGATGATGGTGAAGAGCGGTTCGCCGGCGCCGGCGGCAATCGCGCCGATCCGCGCATTCTTGGCCGTGACGACGCCATCAACCGGGCTTTTGACGCCGGTGCGGGCAAGGTTGAGGTCGACGTCCTTGATCTGCGCATCGACGACCTTGACGTCGGCTTCACTGACGGAAACGGCCTGTCTTGCGGCATTGAGCCTTGCTTCGGCGACTTCAACCTGGGCCTGCGTCTGTTCGACCTGGCTCTGGCTGCTGGTGCCGTTTTGTCCGAGTTTTCTGGTGCGGTCGCGCTGGCGGATGGCGTCGGCAAGATTGGCTTCGGCCTCGATCACCTGCGCCTTGTATTGCGCGACGCCGGCCTCGGCCTTGGCCCTGTTTGCCTCAAGCTGGCTTTTTTGCAGAATGAGCGAGTCGTCGTTGAGGGTTGCGAGAACCGCGTCCTGCTTCACCTCGTCGCCGACATCGGCATCGACGCTGCGGATAGAGAGACCATCGACCAGAGGCTGGATGTAGATTTCCTCGATCGGGCGGATCGTACCGGTCGCGATGACCCTATCGGTCATCGGGCGGGTTTTGGCCTCGATCACGATGATCGACGGAAGGTTCTTCTGCGGTGCGGTCGGCTGTGCTTGCTGCGCCAATGCCGGAAAGGCGAGGAGCGTGATCAGGGCAGGGGCGAGGGACGCCGCCAACAACGCGAGCTTTGACGAAATGCGAAACATGCGACGACTTCCGATGCACCAGAGGGTCTTTATTTCGCTGTCAGGGATCCGCGCCCCTCCCTGCGCAGTTCCTGATGAGGTGGTGACGACCCAAAGCCGCCACAAGTCCGTCATCCGACAAATTCATGTCCCGTGTTTTTACGGCTTCCGTCGCCGCAAATCAATCTGCTCGCGGAAATGCCAAGACCAAGATCAGTGATGGTTACCGCCCCATAAAATATGCCCGGCAGCGCGCCGGGCATATACTGTTTTCGGCAGGTTAGATCAGCTCGATCAGGCCCTGCTTATTTAAGAGCGGCGGTCGTTACATCGGTCGTGTAGCCGCCATCCGGCTGCTTGGTGATGATCCTCTGATCGAGCAGCGCCTTTACCGTGCGCTCGTACGTCGCCATGTCCAGCTTGCCGTCGCCGATCAGCTTTGCCACTTCGCCCATCATGCGCTTCTGGTGGTTCTCGTCCTGGCCGCCATTGTCCATGACGATTTCTGCGGCTTCTTCCGGGTTCTCGATCGCGTATTTCCAGCCCTTCATCGAAGCGCGCACGAACTTGACCATGTTCTCCTTGAACTTTGGATCGGCCAGCTTTGTGTCGAGAGCGTAGAGCCCGTCTTCCAGAAGGTCGTTGCCGAGCTTGGTATAGTTGAAGACGACCAGATCTTCGGCCTTGAAGCCGGCGTCGATCGCCTGCCAGTATTCGTTATAGGTCATGACGGAGATGCAGTCCGCCTGCTTCTGGATCAGCGGCTGGACGTCGAAGCTCTGCTTCAGAACCGTCACGCCATCCGTACCGCCCTCGGTCTTCAAGCCGACCTTGTTCATCCAGGCAAAGAACGGATACTCGTTGCCGAAGAACCAGACGCCGAGCGTCTTGCCCTTGAAATCGGCTTCCGTCTTGACCGGGCCGTCCTTCGGGCAAATCAGCTCGAGACCGGACTTGGCGAAAGGCTGGGCGATGTTGGTCAGCGGTACGCCCTTTTCGCGGGCAACCAGCGCGCCGCCCATCCAGTCGACGATCACGTCGGCGCCGCCGCCGGCGATCACCTGTTCCGGAGCGATATCGGGACCACCCGGCTTGATCGTCACGTCAAGGCCTTCCTCCTCGTAGAAGCCCTTGTCCTTGGCCACGAAATAACCGCCGAACTGGCCCTGGGCGACCCATTTCAGCTGCAGCGTCAGCTTGTCGGCGGCGAATGCATTGGATGCAGCGAGCGAGAACGCTCCCGCCATCAGTGCCATGATCATCTTTTTCATTGTCGTTTCCCTCTTTTGTTGCCGCCCCCGTTTTCGGGATGCGGATCGTCAGCGACTAACCCCCACGGTTAGACGGATGCCAGAATGTCGTTGCTCTCTCGGCAAGGGCGACGACGCCATAAAAGAGCGATCCGGCGAGCGCCGCAACCGCGATTTCGGCCCAGACCATGTCGACATTCATGCGGCCGATCTCGGTGGAGATGCGAAAGCCCATGCCGACGATCGGCGTGCCGAAGAATTCCGCGACGATGGCGCCGATCAGCGCCAGGGTGGAATTGATCTTCAGCGCATTGAAGATGAACGGCATGGCGGCCGGAAGCCTGAGCTTCATCAGCGTCTGCCGGTAATCCGACGCATAGGAGCGCATCAGGTCGCGCTCCATCGATCCGGAGGCGGAAAGCCCGGCCACCGTGTTCACCAGCATCGGGAAGAAGGTCATGATCGTGACGACGGCGGCCTTCGACTGCCAGTCGAAACCGAACCACATGACCATGACCGGCGCGACGCCGATGATCGGCAGCGCCGACATGAGATTGCCGATCGGCATCAGTCCTGCGCGCAGGAAGGCGAAGCGGTCGGCCAGGATCGCCACCACGAAGCCCGCGCTGCAGCCGAGGATGTACCCCGCCAGCACCGCCTTGAAGATGGTCTGCTGCACGTCCGCCCAGAGGATCGACAGCGACGCTGCAATCCGCAGCCCGATCGAGGAGGGCGGCGGCAGGAGGATGAAGGGCACGCCGAAGCCGCGGGTGAGCGCTTCCCACAGGATCAGCAGCCATGCGCCGAAGATCGCCGGGATCGCAAGACCCAGAAGCCCATCCGCAAACCTGGAACGGGTCCGGATCTCCGACAGGAGACTGACGCAGCGCCATGCCAGCAGCCAGTTGGCGGCGATCATCAGGAAGAACGCCATTGCCGCCTTGCCCTCGTTTCCGGCAAGGCCTGAAATCAGGATGCCGGTCGAGAGGTGGCAGAAGACGAAGATCGCTGCCGCGAGAAACAGGGGCGGGAGCGGCAGAAACGAAACGACCGCGCCTGCAATCGACAGAGCGAAGATCGCAAATAGTGCCATCGGTGCTAAACGCGCCACCGCATCGGGATCGAGGAGCGGAAGGGTCGCAAGTGCGGCGAGCGACAGCGCCAGGGACAGCCAGCCCTGCCATGACGTGAGGAGGGAGGTTCGCATCAGCGCGCTCATGTCGGCTTTCCTCCCATGTTGCGGTTGACGATCTTTCCGGCGATCCCGACGACTGCGACCAGAAGCGATGCCAGCACCGAGCCCGCAACCAGCGCCGCCCAGATATCGATCGTCTGGCTGTAATAGGCGCCGGCGAGAAGCTTCGAGCCGATGCCGGCGACAGCACCGGTCGGCAGCTCGCCAACGATGGCACCGACCAAGCTTGCGGCAATCGCCACCTTCATCGAGGTAAACAGGAACGGCACCGAGGCGGGGACACGCAGCTTCCAGAAAGTCTGTGCGGCGCTGGCATGATAGGTGCGCATCAGATCGAGCTGGATCAGTTCCGGCGAGCGCAGGCCCTTCACCATACCGACTGCGACGGGGAAGAACGAGAGGTAGGTGGAGATCACTGCCTTGGGCACCAGACCGGAAATCCCGATCGCGCCGAGCGTGACGATCACCATCGGCGCGACGGCAAGGATCGGCACGGTCTGCGACGCGATGATCCACGGCATCAGGCTGCGGTCGAGCGCGCGCACGTGGACGATGCCGACCGCGATCAGGATGCCGAGAAGCGTTCCGAAACCGAAGCCCGCAAGCGTCGAGGAGAGGGTGATCCAGGCGTGATAGACGAGGCTGCGGTTGGAGTTGAGCTTGCGCAGAAACGTGTTCTCGAAAACATTCGACGCCACCTGGTGCGGCGCCGGCAGGATCGGCTTCGGCTGCGACATCGTCTTGCCGAGGAATTCCATCGGCGTCGAGGTGACACCGGCGCGCCGGTCGAGATCGCGCTGGAACGGCGCATTCATGAAATATGCGCCGACATACCAGATCGCGACAATGACGAGGACGACCGTTGCGACGGGGAGAATGCGGTGACGGAACAGGGTTTCCTTGTGCATCAGCCTTTCGCTCCCATCGGCACCAGCATCAGCACCATGGCAGCGACCCCTAGACCGACTCCGGCCAGCTGCTGCGGCGTCAGTTTCTCGCCGAAAACGGCAAAGGCGATGACGTTGATGAGAAGCAGCTGCGCGATCGCAGAAACGGAAATGGCGAGCCCCAGCCCGCCCTCGCGCATCAGCTTCACCATCATCAGGTTGCCTGCGCAGTAGAGCACCAGCGATAGCAGGAGAAGGAGGATGTTGCTGGAGGCGATATAGGCGCGCGAGGCGGTCGCCGCCGCAAGAAATGTCGCCATGGCGCCGCACAGCCAGAGCAGGAAGGCAGCGTTCATGCTGAGATCTCCCAATGAACGCCTTTTGCCGCCGGAAGAGACCGAGCCTTCAGCGTGAGAGAAGAGTACAAATCCCTATTCCTCATAGCTATGCCCCGCGCGCAGACCTTCGCGGACCCGGTGGGCGATCGCCAGGAATTCGGGCGTCTCGCGGATATCCAGCGGGCGCTCCTTCGGCAGGGTCGACGTGATCACGTCGGTCACCCGCCCGGGTCGCGGTGACATGACCACGATCTTGGTGGAGAGATAGACCGCCTCGGGGATCGAGTGGGTGACGAAGCAGATGGTCTTTTGCGTCCGCTCCCAGAGTTTCAGGAGTTGCTCGTTCAGGTGGTCGCGGACGATCTCGTCCAGTGCGCCGAAAGGCTCGTCCATCAGAAGGAGATCGGCATCGAAGGCGAGCGCGCGGGCGATTGAGGCGCGCTGCTGCATGCCGCCGGAAAGCTGCCAAGGATATTTCTTGCCGAAGCCCGAGAGATTGACGAGATCGAGCGTCCGCTCGATGCGGCTCGCGCGTTCCGCTGCCGAATAGCCCATGATTTCGAGCGGAAGGGCGATGTTGTTCTCGATCGTCCGCCAGGGATAAAGCGCCGGCGCTTGAAACACGTAGCCGTAGGAGCGGCTTTTCCGCGCTTCCTCCGGCGTCATTCCATTGACGAGGATTTCGCCCGAGGTTGCCCGTTCCAGATCCGCGATCACCCGCAAAAACGTCGTCTTGCCGCAGCCGGAAGGGCCGATGAAGGAAACGAAATCGCCCTTTTTCACGTCGAGATCGACATCAGACAGCGCATGAACCGGCCCGTCGCCGGTCTCGAATGTCAGGCCGAGCTTTCTCGCAGAGACGACGGAGTAGGTCATGGGCGCGCTCCGTCGAAAGCGTGGCTGATCGTTTGAAAGGCCGGGTTTTCTGGTATCATCACGCTGCACATCCGGCCGTCGGCGCCATGGAGGCTGCCGCGGTTCTGCTGGAGAGGGGGAGTTTCAATGGACACGTCATCAAGACCGACCTGCCGTATCGTCAGGCCCGATGCCGCCTATGACGGCAAGCAGGGTCTCACCTATGTTCAGGGCATTTCGGCCGAAACGGTCGGCTCGAAGGGCATCTGCATGCATCTTCTGACCATTCCGCCGGGGGCAAAAGCCAAGGCGCATTTGCACGAAACCCATGAGACCGCGATCTACATGCTCTCCGGCTCCGCCGACACTTGGTATGGGGATCGGCTGGAGAACCACGTCGTGCTGCATGCGGGCGAGCTGATGTACATTCCGGCCGGTGTTCCGCATCTGCCAGCCAACCGGTCGGGCACGCCCTGCACCGCGATCATCGCGCGCACCGATCCCAACGAGCAGGAGAGCGTCGTCCTGCTGCCGGAGCTGGATGCGTTGGTGGACTGAGCCACCGGCCCTCGCCTTACCGGGTACCGCTGTCATCAAGCCGCTCATACGCCTGATGCCGGGATGCCGGAGCGTTCCACCTTGCGCGGCGCGGTGATTTCCTTCCAGGCCGACAGCGCCTTGCTGACGGCAGGGAACGGCGGGCGGGAAACGAACTTGCCGTCGCCCGGCTTCGTGCGGATCTCGCCATTGGCATAGGCGACATTGCCGCGCGACAGCGTGAAGCGCGGCAGGCCGGTCACCTGCTTACCCTCGAACACGTTGTAATCGATCGCCGATTGCTGGGTTGCGGCGGAGATCGTCTTTGAGGCCTTCGGGTCGAGCACCACGATATCCGCGTCGGCTCCAACAAGGATCGCGCCCTTCTTCGGGTAGATGTTGAGGATCTTGGCGATATTGGTGGAGGTGACCGCAACGAACTCGTTCATGGTGATGCGGCCTGTCTCGACGCCGTGCGTCCACAGCATCGGCAGGCGGTCTTCAAGGCCGCCGGTGCCGTTCGGGATCTTGCGGAAATCGCCGCGCCCGGTACGCTTCTGCTCCGTGGTGAAGGCGCAGTGGTCGGTCGCCACCACCTGCAGCGAACCGGACGCCAGGCCCGCCCAAAGCGAATCCTGATGGCGCTTGTCGCGGAACGGCGGCGACATCACGCGGCGGGCTGAGTGATCCCAGTCTGGATGGGCGTATTCGCTCTCATCGAGCGTCAGATGCTGGATCAGCGGTTCGCCATAGACCCGCATGCCGGACTGGCGCGCGCGCCTGATCGCCTCATGCGCCTGTTCGCAGGACGTGTGCACCACATAGAGCGGCACGCCCGCGGTATCGGCGATGATGATGGCCCGGTTGGTCGCCTCGCCCTCGACGGAAGCGGGGCGCGCATAGGCATGCGCCTCTGGCCCGTCATTGCCCGCATCCATCAGCTTCTGCTGCATGGCGGCGACGATATCGCCGTTTTCCGCATGCACGAGGGGCAGGGCGCCAAGCTCGGCGCAGCGCGAGAACGAGGCGAACATCTCGTCGTCATTGACCATCAGCGCGCCCTTGTAGGCCATGAAGTGCTTGAACGTGTTGATGCCATGGTTGCGCACCACCGCCTTCATCTCATCAAACACCTGCTCGCTCCACCAGGTTATCGCCATGTGGAAGGAATAGTCGCAATGGGCGCGGGTCGCCTTGTTGTCCCAGCGTTTGAGGGCATCGAGCAGCGACTGACCCGGCTCCGGCAGGCAGAAATCGACCACCATCGTGGTGCCGCCCGAAAGCGCCGCCCGCGTGCCGCTATCGAAATCGTCGGCCGAATAAGTGCCCATGAAGGGCATTTCCAGATGCACATGCGGATCGATCCCGCCCGGCATGACGTAGGCGCCTGACGCATCCAGGACTTCCTCGCCCCGGAGATCCAGCCCGATCTCGACGATACGACCACCCTCGATCTTCACATCCGCCTTGTAGGTGAGGTCGGCTGTCACGACAGTGCCGTTCTTGATGATGGTGGTCATGGCTCGCTCCCTTATTCTGATGTCTGGGCCTGCAACTGCATCTTGTGCGTCAGCCCGATAATGTGCAGCAACGCGACTTCCAGCCGGTTCAGATCGTCTTCGTCTAATCGGCCGATCTGCTGCCGAATGACCTCCCTGCGCAAAGGCGAGATCTTCTCCGACATGATCTGGGACAGTTCCTGCAAGCCATTGTCGATGGTGGGCACGATGATCGGGCGAAGCCAGGGGGTCTCGATGACATGGGTCGTCATCGGGCATGCCAGGATCGTCGTGAGGATTTCATTGAGGTCGTCGTGCTGGAGGATGACGGCAGGTCTTGGCTTTCCAAGCTCACCGGGGAAACCGCGATCACGATATCTCCACGCTTGAGCTTCACGGCTTATCCCAATTCGTGGGGCCGACAGCATCGAGCCAGTCCATGACCCCTTCGGCCTTGTCCGCTTCGGCGATCTTCCGGGCCTCTTCCTGTAGCTGCTCGCGGACGGTCTCATTGTCGAGATCCGGCACCCAAACCTCGATCGGCCGGTAGCCCTTGCGGATCAGCTCGGCGCGTTCTTCCTCAGAGACTTCCCGTGGCCTGCCCATGTCATTGCCTCCTGTCACTGATGGCGCATTGCCGCGCTACTGACGAGTTTTCCGGGTCGAGCTCAATGCGATGGCTCGAACCTCGTCGCACGCGCGTTTGCCCGTCGCGCTGACGGCGCGGCGATGCTTGAAAATAAGAATTTCCGGTGCGGGTGACATGCGGCTGGCTCCGCTTTTGTTGCCGGGTTCGAGTGTAGCTCGGATCTCCTCACGCCACAATCTCCGCCGTTTCCAGCACCGCATGCAGCAGCACGTCGCAGCCGGCGGCGGCCCAGTCCTTGGAGATCTCCTCGGCCTCGTTGTGCGAGACGCCGTCGACGCAGGGGCAAAAGATCATCGTCGAGGGTGCCAGTCTGGATGCCCAGCAGGCATCGTGGCCGGCGCCGGAAATGATGTCCAGATGGCTGTAGCCGAGCTTGACCGCGGCATCGCGCACCCGGCCGACCAGAACCGGATCGAAGGTCACCGGATCGAAATGACCGACGGCTTCCACCGCGCAGCCGACGCCGAGCGCTTCGCAGATCTCGATTGCGCCAGCCTCGATCTTCGCCCGCATCCGGTCGAGCTTTTCCTGCGTCGGCGTGCGCATGTCGACGGTGAAGACGACCTTGCCGGGCAGCACGTTTCGGGAATTGGGCGAGAAGAACGCCTGGCCGACGCCGGCGACAGCGCCCGGCTGCTCCGCCATCGCCACGTCCTGCACCAGTTCCAGAATACGGCCGAAGGCGAGGCCCGCATTGACGCGCCGGTCCATCGGCGTCGAGCCCGTATGCGCTTCCTTGCCGGTCAGCGTGAATTCCAGCCACCACAGGCCCTGGCAATGGGTAACGACGCCGATCTGCTTTTGCTCGGCTTCGAGGATTGGGCCCTGCTCGATATGATATTCGAAATAGGCATGCATCTTGCGGGCACCGACCTCTTCGTCGCCCAGCCAGCCGATCCGCTTCAGCTCGTCGCCATAGGTCTTGCCGTCCGGATCCTTGCGGCTATAGGCGTAGTCGAGCGAATGAACACCGGCAAACACACCGGAGGCGAGCATGGCCGGCGCAAACCGCGCACCTTCCTCGTTCGCCCAGTTGGTAACGACGACAGGATGCTTCGTCTTCACCCCGAGATCGTTCATCGAGCGGATAACCTCGAGCCCTGCCAGGACACCGAGCACGCCATCATATTTGCCGCCGGTCGGCTGGGTATCGAGGTGGGAGCCGATATAGACCGGCAGCGCATCCGGATCGGTTCCGGCGCGGGTCGCAAACATCGTGCCCATCTTGTCGGTGCCGACTGTCATGCCGGCGTCTTCGCACCAGCGCTTGAACAGGTGGCGGCCTTCGCCGTCCTCGTCGGTCAAGGTCTGGCGGTTGTTGCCGCCGGCAATGCCGGGGCCGATCTTTGCCATCTCCTCCAGCATGTCCCACAGCCGGTCGCCGTTCACACGCATGTTCTCGCCCGGTGCTGCCGCCATCATCCTGTCCTTACCCGTTATGCCTGCTTGAGCCGCGTTCCAGACCGACGTTTGCACGATCTGAAATATCGGCATTGCGTTTGTTTTGTCTGTGATCGATAATTTGACCGACTGGTAAAACATACAATGTCCCGACCGCCACTCAAGCCGTAAATCACGAAAAATACTCGCCTATTTTCGCGCCACATGCCCTGAAAATGGGCCTCGTGATACGAATCTGGATCAGCGTTTGGGACTGCAAGGCAGGATACGGATGGCCATTCCACGAGCGGCGAAAACGCAGCGGCGCACCCGCATCCAGGAGGAGAAGGAAGAGGTCATTCTCGAGGCCGCACTTGAGGTGTTTTCGGTCAGCGGTTTCCGCGGCACGACGATCGACCAGATCGCCGAGGCGGCCGGCATGTCGAAGCCGAACCTGCTCTATTATTTCCGCACCAAGGAAGCGATACACCGCCAGCTGATCGACCGGGTGCTCTCCACCTGGCTGGAGCCGCTCCGGGCTTTCGACGCCACGGGCAATCCTGCATCGGAAATCCGCTCCTATATCCGCCGCAAGCTCGAAATGGCGCGCGATTTCCCCCGCGAAAGCCGTCTTTTCGCCAACGAGATCCTGCAGGGCGCGCCGCATATCGAGGACGAGCTGAAAGGACCGCTGAAAGACCTGGTCGATGAAAAGGCCGACGTCATCCGCGCCTGGTCGAAAGCCGGCAAGATCCGCACCTGCGATCCCTATCACCTGATCTTCTCGATCTGGTCCACCACGCAACATTACGCCGATTTCGACGTCCAGGTCCGCGCCGTCCTCGGCCAGGACCAGGACGGCGAGGACCGTTTCGAGGATGCGGCACGGTTTCTGGAGGGGCTGTTTCTGGAGGGGCTGAAGGTTTGAGGGCTTCCCGGAGGACTTTGCGTCACAGGCGGCGGCCGATGTTGCATCTCCGGCGGCAGCCGTCTTGGCGAGGCGTCCCTCACACACTCCCTCATTCCTGTGCCTGTCACAGGAATCCAGGCTGCCCAAGTCCTTGGGCTAAGGAGAGCCTTCCCGCGCCGCAGACGCGACGCTGCTGGATCCCTGTGACGAGCACAGGGATGAGGGTGGAGAGAGCTTTTGCGCCTCAAGCGGCAATGGCTCCAGCGTCCTAAGCGACAGCCGACTTGGGATCACAAGCGGCAGCCGTCTTCGCGAGCGGCCCTCCCACACTCCCTCATTCCTGTGCTCGTCACAGGAATCCAGTCAGCCGAAGTCCTTGGGCTGAGAAGACCCTTCCGCGCCGCGGACGCGACGCTGCTGGATCCCTGTGACGAGCACAGGGATTAGGGTGTGGAGAGGGTTCAGGGTGCGGAGAGGGGGATGAGGGCGGATAGGGGTGAGCCCTGAGCCCTGAGGGCGGAGAGGTGCCGATCCAGGGGAGCGTGCCGGGAAAGCCTCACGTGCAGAACCCCCGAAACAAAAAAAACGCCGGCGCGAGGCCGGCGTCTTCGTTGTCCTTGGGAGGACGCTTTATCTTAGGCGGCAGCCGACTTCGCGAGCGGCACTTCCGAAATCGTCTTCAGAACCTGCGAGGCGATCGCGTAGGGGTCGCCCTGGCTGTTCGGACGGCGGTCTTCGAGGTAGCCCTTGTAGCCGTTGTTGACGAAAGAATGCGGCACGCGGATCGAGGCGCCACGGTCGGCAACGCCGTAGGAGAACTTGTTCCACGGAGCCGTTTCGTGCTTGCCGGTCAGACGCAGGTGGTTGTCCGGGCCGTAGACGTCGATATGGTCCTGCAGGTTCTTGTCGAACTGCGCCATCAGCGCCTCGAAATACTCCTTGCCGCCCACTTCGCGCATGTACTTGGTCGAGAAGTTGCAGTGCATGCCCGAGCCGTTCCAGTCGGTGTCGCCGAGCGGCTTGCAATGGAACTCGATGTCGATGCCGTACTGTTCCGTCAGACGCAGAAGCAGGTAGCGGGCCATCCAGATCTGGTCGGCGGCGCGCTTGGAGCCCTTGCCGAAAATCTGGAATTCCCACTGGCCCTTGGCCACTTCGGCGTTGATGCCTTCGTGGTTGATGCCGGCTGCGAGGCACTGGTCGAGATGCTCTTCAACGATTTCGCGGGCAACCGAACCGACGTTCTTGTAGCCGACGCCCGTGTAGTACGGACCCTGCGGAGCGGGGTAGCCGCTTTCCGGGAAGCCGAGCGGACGGCCGTCTTCGTAGAAGAAGTATTCCTGTTCGAAACCGAACCATGCATCTTCGTCATCGAGGATGGTCGCGCGGCTGTTGGACGCGTGCGGGGTAACGCCATCAGGCATCATCACTTCGCACATGACCAGCGCACCGTTGGTGCGGGCCGGATCCGGGTAGATGGCGACCGGCTTCAGCACGCAGTCGGACGAACGGCCTTCGGCCTGATTGGTCGACGAACCGTCGAAGCCCCACAGCGGCAGCTGTTCCAGCGTCGGGAAGGTGTCGAATTCCTTGATCTGCGTCTTGCCACGCAGGTTCGGGACGGGGGTGTAACCGTCGAGCCAGATGTACTCGAGCTTAAACTTGGTCATATTTTATCTCTCAGGCCGTGGTGTTCATGGTTGAGCCATCCAGAGACTGCGACGCGAAAGCGCTGCATCCCGGGCATGAGACATAGAACGCACATACCGTGCCAGTTTCTGTCGTTGCCCGAAAATCCCGATAAAAAAGTCGTATGATTGGCCGGGCTTACATGTCTGCGGGTGACGACTGTAACGCCATCATCCCAGCCCGTTTGAAAATCAATCGATTTTTCGCACACCCACCGGGGGTCTTGAAACAAGGAATTCTGCTTCGCGTCTGAGTTCCGCCGACGAAACTATATCGCCCTGAGCTCGTTTGCTTTCATTCGTGCCTAGCGCCGAACAGGCAAATGATGTAAAATAGTGCAGAAAGCACAAAAAATGTGCATATCTCTGGTTGGTATGCGTTTGAGTGCGCATTGAGGAGGAGGCGATAGGATGGTTATTGGCATCCATCGTGAGACAGCGCAGATCCTGCAATTTCCATTGACGCCACGGATCCGTCTTGAGAACGGCGCCACGGTGCCGGTCGGGACCTACCCGGTCGCGGTGCAGGACCACTGCTGGTATCATGAAGAAGCAGTAAGCAGTGCGCTGGTCGACACCAAGCCGGAACAGGGACCGAAACCCTGCTGAGCGTTGCGGGCCATCGCCGGATGGCCGATCCGAATTGAAAAATCCCGAGAGCATCGCTGCCCCCGGGATTTACTGTCTGACTGTCCAGGCTTTTATCAGGCCGCGCGCATCCGGCGTGCCATGCCGCCGAGATCGCTGCCGCCTTCCAGCTTGAAGTTGGAAAGAAGCGCCTGAAGCTGGCGGCTTTCGGCTGCAAGCGTCTCGCTCGCCGCCGTCGTTTCTTCCACCATCGCCGCGTTCTTCTGGGTCATCTGGTCCATGTGGTTGACCGAGGAGTTGATCTCGGCCAGCGCCGTCGACTGCTCGCGGGCAGCCGTGGCGATGGATTCCACATGTTCGTTGACCTTGTTGACCAGGCTTTCGATCTCGACAAGTGCTGTACCGGTCGAGCGCACCAGCGAAACGCCGCCTGCGACTTCGGAAGCCGAGGCGCTGATCAGCGTCTTGATTTCCTTTGCCGCATTGGCGGAGCGCTGGGCGAGCTCACGCACTTCCTGAGCGACGACGGCAAAGCCGCGACCGGCTTCGCCAGCACGGGCGGCTTCGACGCCGGCGTTCAGCGCCAACAGGTTGGTCTGGAAGGCAATCTCGTCGATGACGCCGATGATCTGGCTGATCTTCGTCGAGCTGTCTTCAATGCGGCTCATGGCGGTGACCGCGCTGCGAACGATTTCGCCCGACTTTGCCGCACTCTGCTTGGTCTCATAGACCATGTCGCGGGCTTCGGTGGCGCGGGCAGAGGCGGCACGCACCGTCGTGGTGATCTCGTCGAGGGCGGCTGCCGTTTCTTCAAGCGCTGCAGCCTGCTGCTCGGTCCGCTTGGAGAGGTCGTTTGCCGCCGAAGACAGTTCGGCGGAATTGTCGTTGATCGTGCCGGCTGCGCCGCGCACGTTGCTCATCGTGGCGCTCAGCCGGTCCATCGTCGAGTTGACGTTGGTCTGAAGCTCGGCAAATGCACCCTGGAACTGGCCGTTCATGCTCTGGGTCAGGTCGGCATCGGCAAGCGCTGCGATGACGCGGCGAACTTCCGTGACGGCATTGTCGACGCTTTCCACCAGCTGGTTGACGCCCGACGCAAAGCGGTTGAGGTCTTCGTTCTGGTAGTCCTTGCGGATGCGGCCGGAAAAATCGCCGGCGACAGCGGATGCGACAACTTTCGAAATCGACGTCTGCAGGTCGCTGGAACGCTCGTGAAGGGCTGCTTCCTGTGCCTTGAGGTCGGTCATGGCGACAGCGTTGGTATGGAATACCTCGACGGCACGGGCCATTGCGCCGATTTCGTCGCCGCGGCTTGCGTCGACGCCATCGATGTTCATATCGCCCTTGGCAAGGCGGGTCATGGCTTCGGTCAGCTCGCGGATGGGGCGAACGATGCCACGGCGTGCGACGATCGTGCTGATCGTGGCGCCGATGATGATGAAGGCGAGGGCCGACAGCGCCGAAACCAGCATGGCGGTGGTCGAGGACGCAACGGCTTCTTCGCGGGCCACAGCCAGTTCCTTGCCCGAATAGGTGCTGTAGACCTTGACGGAGTCGGTGACGACCTTCTGGCCATCCAGCGCCTTTTTCAGCGCAGCCGAGATGGCGGTGGTGTCGGCTGCATTCTTTTCGGCGGTGTCCACCATGCTGCGGATCGAGACGAAATAGCTGTCGAGGGCGGCTCTTACCGTCTTCAGCTGATCCTGTTCGGCAGCGTCTGCGGTTGCTTCGATCTTCGGCAGGCGGGCCAGCATTTCGCCGGCGCGCTTTTCGGCGTCGATGCGGAAATCCTTGGCTTTGTCCGGCGCCGCGGCCAACTGATAGGTCATGCGGCTAATTGCGATAATGTCGACCCGCAGATCCATCGCTTCACGAGCGACTTCTTCACGCGCGCCGACTGAAATGATTGCCTTTTGCAGCCCATAGAGCCCGCTTCCCGCAACGCCTGCAATAATAAGAGAAGAAAGGCCCATTACGACGGTAACGAGGCCGAGTTTCTTCGAAATAGCCATATCCCGAATTGCCATAGTGCACACCACTTCAACTTGCCCAACAATACATCCCAACCCGCCAATTCTCGGCATGCGCGAGGACGCCCACCTAACCTATTGCCGTAATTGCGCTAATCGCTGGTTAAAATAGCGGGCGAATATTTGTCCGGACTTGGGCGAAAACTGACAGTACACGCCAGGGTTTGAATTTATTCTCGGTTTTGAGCAAATGCTCAGTATAGGGTACGCTAAAACTGCTGCGAATCCCGAGGCTTCGTTGATCCAGCTGTAAGCCCACGCCGGCCTCGCCTATCGATGCCCCTGAAAACCACGGTCCGCTAACATACGCTAAGTGAGCAGAAAAACTGCCATTCGGCGCGCGTGTCGGTCGAAAACGACGCGGGCTGCGTCCCTAAATTAATATGAGTGTGAAAGAGTCGACTTTAATCTTTACTCTTAAATTCAAGTTTCATATGGTTCGCCAACGACGGGGTTTGCCCCGAATTATTCCGGCCCAATACGGAGAGCATCATGGCGAAGAAACAGAAGCGGAAAAACACGAGTGGCGGCAATGCCGCATCCGATGCCGCGGCATCCTCGAACCGCAGCGCTGCCAACGGCGCCTCCGGGATCGGCGGGGAAGTGGTCGACATCCGCAGCTTTCTCTATGTCGGCGGTCGGGACTGCCAGGTGGCCCATCTGCGCGCCATCGCCACCCGCCACGGCGCGGAACTGATCCATCACGACGGTGGGTTGCGCGAGGCGGTTTCCCGCATCGATACGGTGCTTCCCTCGGTTGACTGCGTGTTCTGCCCGATCGACTGTATCAGCCACGATGCGTGTCTGCGGGTAAAGACCGGATGCAAGAAGTTCGGCGTCACCTTCATCCCCTTGCGCAACGGGTCGAAGTCAAGCCTTGAGCGGGCGCTGCAGACCATCAAGGATCGCAATGATGAAAACAGGTTATCCTGATCAGCCTATTCTCGATCGCGAGGGGCGGGATCTCGACGCGATGGCCGTCCTGCACAAGCTCGCCGAGCAGAGCGGCGACGGCATGGTGACCGAGCTTTACCGGCTCGCGATGGACCGCTCGCAGGATACGGCTGTGCCGAGATCGATACCTTCGAGCCGAACCCGGACGTTCTAGCGCCGGGCCACGGCGCGCAAAAACGCTCCGATCGCGATTGCGAGCCAGCCGAGAATCATAAGATTGCCACCGAGTGGCGCGGCAAACGGAAACAGTCGGCTTCCGAGATAATGACGCGCCACCAGATCACCCGCAAACACGATCGTCCCAAGGCCCAGAATGAGACCGGCCAGCGTCGCTGTGCGGATCTGCTGATGTCCAAGATAAAGAGCGAGCAGCACCGGCGCGTGCGCCAGGCACATCATCGAGGCAGAGCCGAGCAGAAGCGTATCGCCGCCATGACTTGCGGCAGCCGCAAGGCCTACGCCGCAGGCGCCCATCAGACCGCTCGTAAAGAGAATGAACGGCCGCAGTTTATCGAGTCTCGCCAAGGCTCTATTCCCTGTTTTGCATGTGATGAGCCAGCCGCTCGATCGGCGGCCAGATGATGTCGCGCAGGGCCGGGCTTGCGATCGTCTCGTCCATGGCGCGGCGGAAGCACAGCAACCATTCGTCGCGCTCCACCGGTCCGATCTCAGCCCCGAAATGGCGCGAGCGAAGGCGAGGGTGCCCGTGTTTTTCCACATAGACGGGCGGGCCGCCGAGATAGCCGGTCAGATAGTCATAGAACTTCGCTTCACTTCCCGTCAGACTTTGCGGATGAACGGCCCGGCAGCGGGCAGCTTCCGGCAGCGTATCCATCAGGGTGTAGAAGCGCGCCGCGAGGGCCCGAACCGTCGCATCACCCCCGATCGCCTCGTAAAGAGTA
The DNA here is from genome assembly GCF_050500175.1 of Neorhizobium sp. DAR64872/K0K18. NCBI lineage: Bacteria > Pseudomonadati > Pseudomonadota > Alphaproteobacteria > Hyphomicrobiales > Rhizobiaceae > Neorhizobium > Neorhizobium sp. DAR64872/K0K18. The sequence continues at coordinate 2,344,819 of NZ_CP191446.1, read as the reverse complement.
ATCGTTTCGCCGGATGTGGTCTGCCTGTCCTCGTCTGCCATCACGGTTTCCATGGCTCACCCATCCGGCGTCTTAGACGGATCAAGGGTGGTTGATCGTTCAAGGCTTGGTAGGCCGGAGCAACCGTCAGGGCAAGACCCGGACTAGGGCCTGAGGGGCAAAGCGATGCCGGGCGACGGTCAGGGAGTATCTTTGCATCGATGGTGCCGCCGACGCGGGGTCGGCGGGCACGATGGAGTGCAGCGGCCTTTTTCAGGCGAGCATTCTGACCTTTTCGGTCACGCCTGCATCCGCATTCGACTCATGGGTCGAATTGAGCTTGCGGGCGACGATGTCGTGGTTGAGCCACACGACAGGACCGGTCGGGTTCGAGGTTTCCGCAAAGATCAGCTGTCCGGTTGCCTCAACGACCAGCGTGCTCAGCAGATCGCTGATCAGAACCTTGCTGTCCTTGTGCATCTGCGTGATCTCGGCCGAGGTGCCGATGGTGAGATCGGACTGGCCCTGGCTGTTTGGCATCGGCCAACGCTTGAAATCGTAGAAGGGCTGCATGACTTCGTCTGCCTGAAGATCGATGATCTTCTGCAGCGTGTCTTCAACCGTGTAGCCGTCTGCCAGGCGCTCCTGGCAGGCCTGCCACAGCTCTTCAGCCCAGGCGCCGCCGCCTTCCTTCTTCAATGCGAGAAGGAGAGGGATGAGCGGCAGTTCGATGCCGGCAAACACGTCGGACGAGTTGGTCCGGATTTCCGGGCAGTTGTAGACGGTCGCCTTGATGCCATCGGCCCAGGCCTTGCGCGCTACATCCTCAAGCCGCATCTTGGCATAGCCCTGCGTGTAGTTGGTGTAAGTCTGCCAGCGATATTCGTCGCCGATCAGGATGCCGGTGCCGTGATATCCATAGGCTGTGTAGCGCACCTGGTTGCCCGCGGCTTCGATCCGCGTGCGGATGGCGGTGCTGAGCTCGATCAGGTGGTGATAGGTATTGGCGGAAACCTCGTCGAAGTTTGCAAGGATCAGCTTGCCCATGTCGCTGTCGAGCAGTGTCTGCGAGGACATGTGGCGGGCGCCGCGGCCCTTGTAGATGCGGTTGGCAATGACGAGGAAAGCCTTCGCCTTGGGAATGCCACCCGCCATCGTATGAGCAAAGAAGACATTCTTGCCGGCCGGGATCATGTCTTCGAGGATCGCCATGACTTTCGTCAGCGAATTCCGGAAGCGCTCCACGCCGACTGTGCGGCATGCCTCGATGTGATCCCAGTCCAGTTTGTCGGTCTGCCAGCTTTCGAGCGTCATGTCGGCCAGAATATCGGTCGGGGTCGGCGTGCCGGCCGGTGAGTCGAGATCAAAGCCCGCCATCAGCGGAACGTTAATGATCTTGCCGCCGAGCTGCGTTTCCGCAGCCTGCAGTTCGTCATCGGTCAGCGGACGCAGCGCGTTGTTCTCGTCGCGGCGCCCGACGGTGATGCCGACGATCTTCATGCCCGCACGCTTGGCCTCTTCGATCAGCCCGGTCGCGTAACCGCGCCCGAACAGCTCGCCGAACAGAACAAACACGTCACCTTTGCGAAAGACGACATTTTGGGAAATGCGTTTCAGGGGGATCGGATTTTCCATGGCGCAAACTCTCTCAAAAAGGACCGGAATCGATCCCTCGAATATCTTTGAGACCTAGTGCACCATAAAAACGCGAAATGGGAACTCATTTTGCGTGTCCAAGTATGTCGATTCGTGAACTGACGCGGTGATCAGGGCGGTTGTTAAGGCCGATCGTCCGCCTAACAGCTGTGCCGAGACCGTATTCTGATGGCAACCCCTCCGTCTTCCACGACCATCCGCGCCGTGCACAGCGCAACGCCGGCACGTGCGCGAAAAGGCGCGTTGCATCAGATCTTATGAGTTCAGTCTTGGAAGAATCCTGCTGCCGCAGGGCCTATACGCGCTGCATGCGCTCCTGAAGCGCATCAACGACGGCCTGCAGGAACGCCTTGCGCCGCTCGTCCGTCGTTGCGTCAGCCGTGACCTTGAGCGGCCCGCGGATATTGTTCATGAAACCGGAGTGGTTGAAACTGTCGGCGGCCACGTTGACCTCGACCTCGTCCATGTAATGCGACAGCAGGGGCGCCAAAGCGAGGTTGGTGTCCTTCTGGTACTGGTGGGCCATCACCTGAGCAAGCTTACCCATCTGCACGTACGGACCGAATTCGGCGCTCATCTGTCATCGTCTCCTTCAATTCATGGCCTAGGCGCCTAAGGTAGGGTGAACGCGTCGCAACGCAAATGTCGATCGGGGATATGCCCGCGTTTTCCGAAATGGTCGCGAAAAGTTGAACGAATCAGAGCCGTTGCGTGCCACGGATACCCCAATGTCGTCTGAGGTCATTCAGCCTTTTCCGCCGCGGCGCATCGGCATGCGATCAATCAGGTCGAACATCTCGACGTCGCTGACGACCGTATCGCTTTTCAGCTTCACGCCGCCATCCTTGCCGACAAGGACGACATGAAACGCACCGTCCGCAATATTTGCCTCCGCGCGCAGCCTGCCCGCGTCGATCCGGTCGGCGTCACCATAGATCGTTTCCACGACATCTCCGGAAACCTGCAGCACAACCATGTCGCGCTCCGCCAATTCCGCCTTTTGCGATGTCAGGATGCCGACCTGTCTTGCAATCGATGCATTCCCCTTGTCACCGAAAAGGATGAGGACACGCTTTTTCCATTCGAGGTGTGAAAGGCTGTCCATGGCAAACACCTGCGAGGTTGCGAGCGAGAGGGCGAAGGCGATGAGTGTTCGTTTCATGCGGTCATCTCCAGATCTACCGAAGGAACGCAACAAACGCGTGATGGTTCAGGTGCTTCCTGTCTGTACGCCCTCTCTGGATTCTTGAGCTAGTCGCTCCCATCTTATGATCATCAACTGAAATAGGGAGGTTGCGATGGCAGATACCTCTGCGCACGCACGCGATGGCAACGTCATGGAAATTCTGTCTCCCACCCGGGTCGCCGGCCCGGGCTCGCCCATCTGCGACTGCTGTCGACAGCCAAGATCCGTGGAGGAGTTCGATCAGGATTGCTGCGGGATCTGCATGACCTGTCTCGAGTGTGACGACATGCTGGTGGATGTGGAGCCTGAGGCATCGCCTTGCACGGCAAGAGGGCGTCCGGTGCCGTGAGCGGCCAGATGGTGGCAATGGTGTAGGGCAGGGTGGTCTCGATACGCGCCACAGCGGAACCGCGGTGAACCGGCGAACGCCTGGTCATGACGATGTCGACCAGAGAATGAAAAGGAGGGCTGGATCCGTGAAAGAACTTCGGCCAGCGCTCCAGGTGCGTTCAGGAGTTGAAGAGCTGCATAATCGTCTCGCTGCTGCTATTGGCGATCTGCAACGTCTGAACGGCAAGTTGCTGCTGCGTCTGGATTGCGGACAGCCTAGCAGAGGCTTCCTCCATGTCCGTGTCGACAAGGCGGCTTACACCGCTTTCGATATTGTCCATGAGGGTTGAGTTGAAGCTTGTCTGCATGTCGAGACGCTGCTGGAGCGAACCAAGGAACGCGGCGCCGTCGACAACCCTCGATTTCGCGGTTTCGATGTAGCTCAGATAATTGTCGATATTGTCGGGGTTCTCTTCGATGTCGATGTCGATAAAGTCGAGCGCCGGACGAGGCTCGTTGCTGACGCGGATTTGGCTGAACGTTATGCTTGTTCCGCTTCCCCATTTCCGATCGACTGCGGGATCTGACTTGATGGTGACGTGGGTGGCATCCGTCGCCTCGATGACTAGGTTTGGCCAATCGGCGTCGAGCAGCGAGTGCAGCAGAGTTTCCATCTCCTCTGCGGTCGCGACCGTACCGTCGGTCTTGTTCAGCAGCGTATTCACATAGGTGCGATCAAAGGAATAGGATTTCTGGGACGCACCATTGACCGCGAAATTGAAGTTGATCTCGATACCGTCTTCGTTCTCGCCGTCATTGTATAGAGTGAAGTCTCGGAACTCGAGGCTTAAGCTCGACCCACGTAAGCCATAGGCAGAATTCTCTTTCAAACCACCGTTGCTGACGCCAGTGCTACTCAGGTTCGAGATGCCGACATAGGATCCGTCACCATTTTTCTGGAGCGTCATGATGCTCATTTTCTTGGGATCGTGGACGCGATTTTTTGAATCCGGGGGATCGTACATGAAGGAGTCGGCTGAAACCAAGGCGCCGAGTGGATTCAACTGCCTGTTGAGGACGCCTGCGAACTGCGTGTTGGTCGATATGACTCCACCAAGACTGGCATCATAGGCGTCCACGTCAGCCTTGGTGATTGTGATCGTAGTGCTCACTCCTCCAAAGTAGGGCCCGGGAAGCTGGCTTGGGTCCTCCACTTCCTTGTCACGCAGGAGTGTGAAGCTGATGTTCGACCCGGCCGTGTTGAAATCGAGAGGCGCTTCATCGGGAAAATCGTTCAGAGCGAAGAGGCCGGCACTGCCAGTGGATCGTCTCGGGTTCATCCAATCCATAGACCCGTCATCGGTATAGTATACCGTCGCGTCGGAGTAGCTGGAATAGGAGGTCGGATAGCGGATTCCGCCGACCGTATAGGCATCGCGCGCATCGGCTTGAAGCAGGCCGCCACCGGTGGTGTTGAACAGAGAAATCGATGAGAGATCAGATTCCATTTTCTGAACTGATACCCCGGATGCAGTCCGGGTGAAGCCTGACACCACGGACGACTTGTTGATCGTGTTGTCATAGATGTCGGCAATGTCGGTGTTCAGCCACTTTTCTCCGCTGAAACTCGCGCCGTTGGCGATGGAGACGACCTGCTCTTTCAACTTGTCCAGTTCAAGCTGGATCTGCCCCCTGTCGACGCTGGTCTCTTTTGCGGTGACGAGTTTGGCTTTGAACTCATCCAGAACATCGATCACAGCCTCCATGCCCTGATAGGCAGTGTCCACCTTGGCGGTGCCGAGCCCGAGCGCATCGCTGGCGGCTGCTATGGCGTCGGTGTCGGATCGCATCGTCGTCGAAATCGACCAGTACGCGACATTGTCGGCGGCGGTCTGAACCCTTAGGCCCGAACTGACTTGCTGCTGCGTGCGCTCCATGTTCGAATTCAGTGTGCGCAAGGTCTGAAGCGCATTTGTTGCAGCGATGTTGGTCAAAATACTGGTCACGTAGAGCCCCACAAGCATGGGCTAGCGCTTCGAACTGCGCCGCAGATCGATGAAAGACTAGCAATGATCGGATCACGTTTACGGTTAACCCCCTCAGGGTGCCTGCCATCATGGCAAGACCGTCCCTATGCCGGAGAGGCTAGGGCTGCTCGAGTGTCGTTATTACAATCTTAGATCGAGCACTTCAGGTATCTATGTGCCGCAAACTTGACTAACGTCAAGTTAATGGTTGTAAAGCAAAACGAGATTTTCACCATAGGCTAGTGGTGACCGATTGCTTCTCATGTGGAGGAACTCAAAGAGAAAATGGCGCACCCGACAGGATTCGAACCTGTGACCTTTGGAATCGGAATCCAACACTCTATCCAGCTGAGCTACGGGTGCATGCCGAAAAGCGATGACTCGCTTCGTCCGATGAGACGGTTCTTAACCCAGGATGCTTGCGGCATCAATTGGCAAAATCGGGAAATCGCAGCCTGTGGGCAAGATAGCGGCCGTGGGCGTCCCGCGGGGCTGCGTCGGGGAGAGGGAAAGTGGGAGTGATCCCTTGCAATTTTCGCTGGGGACAGGGATATCGTCGGGGAAGGGCCGTATCTGGCCGCGAGGGGAGCAGGCACGCATGATCGATCCGAACCACCCGTTTTATGGGCCGCTCTGGCGGCGGATCCTCATTCCGGCGATCTGCTTCGGCTGGGCTGTGTTCGAGCTTTATGCCGGTTCGGTCACCTGGGCGGTCATTTCCGGGGGTCTCGGCCTTTATGCGGCCTACAAGCTGTTCCTCGAAAAGCGGCCGGCTGCACCGGTTACGATGGCCGACCCTGCACAGGACCAGGATGCGCTGGCCGACGATGCGCAGCTGCGCAATGCGCCTGAACAGCCTGCCGACAGGACGTTCGACAAGACCTGAACTTTAAAATCAGCCGAACATCCGCGCGTGGATTTCCCGCGCCCTGATCGCCTGGTCGATCAGCAGGTTGGCGATCTGCATCCGCGTGGTCGCCGCCGGACGGAACCGCTCGGCCACGCCGTCCGGATGGTTGGTCTTGGCAAACCGTCTTCGCTTGTCGTTAAGCGTGGCTTCCGTGTCGACGTCGACAATAGCAAGTTCGCCGGCAATCTCATCCGTCGTCAACCGGGTCAGGTGTACAGGTATGGACGGTTCTACCGGTTCGACCGGCTGCGGCTGCGGGGTTTCGGATGTGAAATCACCTGGCGAAGGCGGAGCTTGCGCCTCCATCTCTTGCTGCGTGCCGGCTCCTGGTTCCAGTTCCGAGATGTCGGCGAGGTCTGCGAAATAGGCGTTGGTGTCGCCAGTCGCACCTGTCTCTGGTTCCTCGTCGGTCGTCGAGATGACGAAACCCGTTCCAAGGCCGCGGACGCGGAAATCCGCTGCCGCCTCGACAGGTTGGTCGTCGTCGCGCTCGCGCTTCAGCCGTGTCAGCACCGACTGGAAGATCGATTGTCCCAGCAGCATTTCCGCTCCCTTGCTATCGGCGCAGACAATCATGCCTGGATGGTGCCGGGCTTGCGCGAGAGTCGGTTAAATTTACGTAAACAACGACGGCTGTCTTAGGCAGCCGATCCTGATGTCACGACTGGTTTTGTCCTTGCGTGGTCTGGCTCTGCCCGCCCTGAACCTGGCTCTGTCCACCTTGGCTTTGGCTCTGTCCACCGCTCTGGCTTTGAGAACCCTGGGTCTGTGAGCCTTGAGCTTGAGTCTGGCCCTCATCCTCCACCGTCAGCGACACCTTGAGGTTTTCGCCGAACGTCTCGGAGACCCGGCCGATGCGCATGCCTGAGATCGGGGCTGCGTCGCGGTAGTCGAGGCCGGTGGCGAGCCGCACATAGCGCTCGTCCGGGCAGACGTCGTTGGCCGCATCGAAGCCGACCCAGCCGAGGCCCGGAATATGCGCCTCCGCCCAGGCATGCGTCGCCACCTGTTCGGTCGTGCCCTCCATCAGAAGATAGCCGGAAACATAGCGGGCAGGGATATCGCGCAACCGCGCGGCGGCAAGGAAGATGTGGGTGTGGTCCTGGCAGACGCCGGTCTTTACGGCAAGCGCCTCTTCGGCGGTGGTTTCTGTCGTCGTGGTGCCCGGCGTATAGGCCACGGTCTCGTGGATCGTTTCCATCAGCGCATGCATGCGGGCAAGCTCGCTGTCGCCGGTCAGGCCTTCTGCCAGCGCCTTTACCAGCGGGCCGGCTGCCGTGCGCGGGGTCTCGCGCAGGAAAAGCCAGAGCGGGCAGAACCCCTGATGGGTGCCGAAAACGCCGGCCTTGTCCACGGTTTCCACCTCGCCGGATGCGACGATGCGGATCGTGTTCTCGCCGCCTTCCGACGACACCAGTTCGACGCGGTTGCCGTATTGGTCGGCATAGCCTGCCTCAACCGTGGCGCCGTCCACGCTCACCGTCCAGTTGATGATCTTCTGGGTGGATCCTGCGGTCGGCGTCAGGCGAAGCCGCTGCAGCGAATAGGGCAGCGGTTCGTCATAGGTATATTCCGTCGTATGGGAAATCTTCAGGCGCATTGTTTCAAATCCTCAAGGGACGCCACTCGGCCCGTCCTACTGGTAAAAGCGATAGCCTTGCGAAATCTCGGCGCTCAACTGGTTGTTGCGCGATACGAATTCCTCGAGAAACTCATGCAGGCCGTGATCCATGATCTCGGTGATCGATCCCCGCGTCAGCGTCGCGCGGATCGCGTCGGCCGTGTCGTGGGCCGTGTGCCGCTCTGCGTATTCCCGCTGCAGGTAGCCGAGATTGCTGACGATCTTTTCGTAGCAATAGGCAAGCGAGCGCGGCATCTGAACTTTCAGGATCAGGAAGTCGGCGATATTGCCGGCCTGATAGTCGCCGTCATAGACCCAGCCATAGGAGCGGTGTGCGGAAACCGAGCGAAGGATCGATTCCCACTGGAAATTATCAAGCGCGCCGCCGACCTGGCTGACGGAGGGCAGAAGCACGTAATATTTCACGTCGAGAATGCGGCTCGTGTTGTCGGCCCGTTCGATAAAGGTGCCGATGCGCGAAAAATTGTAGAGATCGTTGCGCAGCATGGAGCCGTGAAAGGCACCGCGGATGAGGGCGCAGCGGTGCTTGATGACGTCGATCAGTTCCGGCAGTTCGGTGGCCTTGAGGTTGCGCGAAAGCCGTGCCTTGAGATCGAGCCAGGCCTCGTTGGTGGCCTCCCAGGTTTCGCGCGTCAGGGCAGTTCTGACCATGCGGGCATTGTTGCGGCCCGATTCGATGCACGACAGGACGCTCGACGAATTGGCCGTGTCGCGCAGGAGATAATCCACCGCGTCGGCTGCCGTCAGCTTGGCATGCACCTGCTTATAGGCATCGCGCACGCCCGCACTTTCCAGAACGCCGTGCCAGTCCTCGTCGGAGGATCCGGCCCGCGTCAGCGAGACGCGCAGGCCGGCATCGACGAGGCGGGCGATGTTTTCGGCACGCTCGATGTAGCGGAACATCCAGTAGAGGCCGTTTGCAGTTCTTCCCAGCATGTTTTACGCCCTCAATCTTCCAGTACCCATGTGTCCTTGGTGCCGCCGCCCTGGCTGGAATTGACCACCAGCGAACCCTGTTTCAGGGCCACACGCGTCAATCCGCCGGGAATGATCTTCACCTTGTCGGACACGAGGACATAAGGGCGCAGATCGACGTGGCGGGGGGCAACGCCCTTGTTGACAAAGATCGGCACGGTGGACAAAGCCAGCGTCGGCTGGGCGATGTAGTTGGTTGGTCGCGCCTTGAGCTTTGTGGCAAACTCGGCGCGCTCGGCCTTCGTCGCGGTCGGGCCGACCAGCATGCCGTAGCCGCCCGAACCGTGGACTTCCTTGACCACGAGTTCCTCGAGGTGCTCAAGCACGTATTTGAGGCTGCCGGCTTCCGAGCAGCGCCAGGTCGGCACGTTTTCCAGAAGCGCCTTGCGGCCGGTATAGAACTCGACGATCTCAGGCATGTAGGAATAGATCGCCTTGTCGTCGCAGATGCCAGTGCCCGGCGCATTGGCGATGGTGATGTTGCCGGAGCGGTAGACATCCATGATGCCGGGAACGCCGAGCGCCGAATCCGGCCGGAATGTCAGCGGATCGAGGTAATCGTCGTCGACGCGGCGGTAGAGCACGTCGATCGCCTCATAGCCGCGCGTGGTGCGCATCTTCACCTTGCCGTCGATGACACGAAGGTCCGATCCCTCGACCAGTTCGACGCCCATCTGGTCGGCCAGGAACGAGTGCTCGTAATAGGCGGAATTGTAGATGCCGGGGGTCAGCACCGCGACACGCGGCCGGCCCTTGCAGCCGGGCGGTGCGAGCGAGGCCAGCGACTGGCGCAGCTGGCGCGGATAATCCTCGACACGCTGCACCTTGTTCAGGGTAAACAGCTCGGGGAACATCTGCATCATCGTTTCGCGGTTCTCCAGCATGTAGGAGACGCCGGACGGGGTGCGGGCATTGTCTTCCAGCACGTAGAACTGGTCCTCGCCGGTGCGCACGATATCGGTGCCGACAATGTGCGTATAGACGCCGCCCGGCGGCTTGAAGCCGATCATTTCGGGCAGGAAGGCCACGTTCTTCTCGATCAGCTCGCGCGGAATGCGGCCGGCCTTGATGATTTCCTGCTTGTGGTAGATGTCGTCGAGAAAGGCATTGAGCGCCACGACGCGCTGCTCGATGCCTTGCGCGAGCTTGCGCCATTCGCGGGCGGCAATGATGCGGGGAATGATGTCGAAGGGGATGAGTTTTTCGGAACTGTCGGCGTGACCATAGACCGCGAAGGTGATGCCGGTCTTGCGGAAGATGTTTTCGGCATCCTGCGTCTTGCGGATCAGATGCGCCGTATCCTGGCTGGCATACCAATCGTGGTAGGTCTTATAGGGCAGACGCGGCTGGTCGTCCGCGGTTAACATTTCATCAAATGCCAAAGGTATGTTCCCCATTTTTGGTCATAAGAATACAACGGCATTGGCAATGCAAGAACCATGCTCAGTTGCGTATGACAAATATACGACCCGTCCTGATGCGGTGAGATAGGGCCTGAACGACGATCAAAAAGGGCAACTGCCGATGGAATTAGCGACGGCTCATCTTCGGTCGTAGAAAGACCGCTCGTCAAAACAGCAACTGCCTCATCGCTGATCACACCGGAGACCGGATCTTAGTCGCACACCGTCAGATGCGCTGATGGGAACGGTGAGTATTTCTACTTTGACCGCGTCGCCGCCACAGCCTAATCAGACGCCGGATCATTTCCCGTCCACTGGCCTTGTCAAAGCCACTCTCCGGAACATTCCGATGCTCGACCGTCTGGCTCCGGCCGTTTTTGTTTTCCTGTGGTCGACCGGGTGGATCGTCGCCAAATATGCGTCCGCCCATGCGGACCCCGTCACCTTTCTGGCCGCCCGGCATGCACTGGCGGCCGTCGTCTTCCTTTGTCTCGGGCTTGCTCTGCGGGTCACGTGGCCAAAGACCGGACGCGAGATCGGCCATGCGGTGCTTTCAGGCATTTTTCTGCACGGGCTTTATCTCGCCGGCGTCTGGTATGCGATCGGGCAGGGCGTGCCCTCGGGGTTGTCGGGCATCATTGCCGGGCTGCAGCCGCTGATGACGGCGGCGCTCGCGCCGTTCCTGCTTAGCGAAACGCTCAGCCGCCGGCAGAAGCTCGGCCTCGCGCTCGGCTTTGCCGGTATCTTCATCGCCATCTCGCCGCAGCTGTTTGCAAGCCTGTCGGCCGGCATGACCGGGCTCGGCCTGCCGCTTCTCCTCAATCTCATGGCAATGGGGTCGGTCACCTACGGCACGATCTACCAGAAGCGCTACCTGCAGCAGGGCAACCTCGTTGCCATCGGCACGCTGCAATATGTCGGAGCGTTCTTCGTGACGCTGCCGGTCGCCTATCTGATCGAGCCCATGCGCTTCGACTGGACCACCCAGGCACTCGCCGCCATGGCCTGGTCGGTCATCGGCATCTCGCTCGGTGCCGTCGCACTGCTCCTCTACCTCATCCGCCGCGGGCAGGTTTCACGCGCAGCCTCGCTGATCTATCTCGTGCCCCCCGTCGTTGCCGTCGAAGCAGCAATCCTGTTTGGCGAACCCCTGACCCTCCCCATGGTCACCGGCACCGCGATCGTGGTTCTCGGCGTGTATCTGGTGAACCGCAAGGCGAAGGCGGGGTGAGGGCCATTTGAGGCTGAACCTCTCTCGCTCCGACCTCCTCTGCGTCAACATGGCGGATGTTGTACGCAGCCGTTCTCATGTACTGCTCCGCGACGCCCGTTAATGCACTCAAAAGCCTGGATATCAGCGACATGTGGGATTGGTTCCCGATCGTCTTCTTCCCGCTCAAGATCATCGTCCTCGGCACAGGCATGTTCTTCGCCATCAAGTGGCATAGGGATCAAGAGAAGAAGAAGTAGTGGGATGTGCGGGGGCAAGCGGCGTGATCGCTGGCACGTGGGCAATGAGCCGACTTGGCTTTAAGCCGCTATCGGACGAATGCGCTTTGGCAGTTTTGCGGCGGGATCCGGTCATTGACCAGCGTTTGGTGACGACCGATCCTTCAGTTTTTCAGCCCATTTAGAGGCTAGATAGAAAATTACCGCACCTACTCCAAAACCTAGCCACTGGTTGATCAGGTATGCAACGATAGGCAGACAGATCGCACTGGAAATAGTGATGCTTGAAATAAACGCTGAGACCGAAAGCGGACGCCAGATCACCATGAAGATCGCAATGGTTGCCCACATCACAGCGACAAGCCCGTAGGGTCCTAACGCTTGAACATAATGTCTTGCGCCAAATCCAATTGCGGCGACCGCCAGAGCAACTAGCAGAGTAAAAGCAAATCGACTCATTACACTCTCCGCGGAATTCGTTCGCGAAGGATAGCGGAGTCTGTTCTGGAAACTTCTTAACTTCGCAATGGAAATGCAATGTTATCTCGCATGTCTGAAGTCCGCTCGCGGTAGAAGCGGACGTAGTCAGCGGGAGGTCCATTGCGTATGCTCGGTTCGTTGTCGAAGAATGTCGAGCATGGAGCAATCATTCTGCTCGTCGAAGAGGTGAACAGTGGATTGGAAACAGCACCTAATTCTCTGGTTGATTGCAGGCGTTTCCGCATCTCTCGCTGCGTTATTGATGCACAGGCGTCTCGCGCGGGGCAATTTGGGTAAATTTGCAGTTTTCGAGCAAATTGTGTTGCCCGCACTGATACTTATAATGGCAGCGCTTATTCTAAGCATTGGTCCATTTGTTGATGCAAGTGGGATGCAGACAAATGAGTCGATGGCTAATATGATTTCCGCCATCCTATTCGGCGCTTCGCTGCTAATAGCAGTAATATTAGTTCCGCTGTTCTTTCCGCTTATTCTCCCGTTTTACCTGATGGGTGGTTTTTCGCTTCCGTGGACGTTTCTTTCGATGGTCCCAGTTATCGCCGTGCTTTCGGCTATGCTTGGTAACTTAATAGGCTTCACCACATCAAAATTGAGCAAAGGGAGGTGAGATCGTCGCCACAGCCATGTCCACAACGGACCATAAGGCGACGTTGGCCAGGGCTCAACTTTCGGACACTGTTTGCCCTGCTGCCCAAAGCCAATCACCTTTTGCCTTGGTGAACACGCACAACGATCGTACACGCCCGGATTGCTCGATCCCATCGATTGCCAGCCTATCCGACAGCACCAGTGTCGCCACCGCGAAATCATCGATTGGCCTCACCGCAACCTCAACCACGCTTTGGTCAAGAAACACCAATGATGTGGATGTGCAGAACGTGTCGATGTATCCGGCTTTATGGAACGACTTGCCCCTGGCATTTAGATAGACGAAGTTTGGATGAAGCAATTCACCGAGCTTCAAAGCGTTGCGCTCAACCAAAGCTCGTCCTTTTCTCACGAGCACTTCGCGAATGCGTTCTTCAATATCGATCATTCTGGAACGATCCTTCGGATTGACGCAGGCGCCGCTCAGGAATGATGAGCGCATGTCTTTGAATTGATCGCACGCCGCCTAAGGTGCGCTCCGGGCAACTGTCCCCGGCTCCCCACCATCAAATGCGGGGCAACCGAAAACGCTAACCGGGAGGATGCGCTGCAATCATGACATTTCATAGCGACGGCTATCCTCATCTTATTCAAGATGAGGATCAGCAATGCATGCGAGACTATCGATCTCGCACTCCATACACCCGCCGCCATCGCGCCGTAACAGCGTCGATCCGCATCAGAGCAGAAAGTCGTCCGCATACATTTTGTGAGAGCCATGCAGGTCGATCATGAAATCGGCCTTCTTGTCGCCGTTGACGTCGGCATAGACGTAGGTATGCGACTTTTCTTTCTCGTAGCGAAGCTCGCCGGCGTTGCCGGTAAATTTCTTGGCTCCGATCCAGTCAAAATCCTGGTTTCCGCTGATCTTGGTATCGGCATCGATGGCAGTGAGGTTGATCAGGTCGCGCGTAGCGGAATTATGCTCCCAGTCGGTAATAACATCCGCCGCCTTGACGGTGCTTTCCTTAACCGACTTGAAGAGGAACGTGTCCTCTCCCCAGCCACCCGACAAAACGTCCTTGCCGGCGCCACCGTAAAGCACGTCGTCTCCGCGACCAGCGTAGAGCTTGTCATCACCGGCGCCACTGATGAGCTTGTTCATGCCTGTGTCGCCCTTCAGCGTGTCGGCACGTGCGGTTCCCCTGATATCATCCAGATAATCCACAACGTTCACAGCAGAACCCGTGAGAGCGCCAACAGGATTGCCCGCCTTGTCGTGTGCGGAAACTTCCAGCTCATAGTGGAAAGAGTTGAGGTCGTAAGCCTGGTAGCGCACGTCCCTCACGGCAACGATCTGATTGCCTTCCAGAGCAAAGAGGTCACTGAATGTATCTACGTTGCCGACCGAGCCGTACCAGACCATGGCATACATGCTGAAATCGAACTGCAGTTCCGCCGTATCGTAGCCCTCGACCCCCAGGGTCGCGACGACCGTGCCTGCTTTCGTATTTTCTCTGATCTCAGTCGGGAGACCCGTAATATCACCGATAGCCATGCTTCATGTCTCTCCGCCGGAGGTCGCCAACATCATCGACGGCCATCATCAAAGGTCTCAAATAACCCATTGCGAAATAGCGGCATCCGGCATTGAACGCAACAATAAGGTTAGCCCCAGACTGCCCCACCACCCATTATGGATTGATGACTAAATGGACGTGTCCGCTTCCGGCCCAACTGCGGTCATTCACTGCCAATTTTACGACAACGCTGCCAGGGTGTTGAGGAAGGCGCGGACGGCGGGGTTCGACCGTCGGCTCTCGGGCCACAGCGCCGTGATATTGTGCCGGTCTACCGCATAATCGGCCAGAACCGGCACCAGGGCTCCACGCCTCACCCAAGCGCTTGCCATGAAACTGGTTGCCATTCCGATGCCGCTACCCGCTGCGATCGTCGCAAGCACGGCTTCGCTCGCGTCCACGATAATACCCGAGGACGGTACGATCTCGACCTCCCTGTCCCCAACGCGGAAAGGCCAGCGGAATAGCTGGCCGCTACTCTGGTAGCGCAGGCTGACAGTTTCATGCTCTGCCAATTGGTCCGGGTGGGTCGGCGGACCGCGCCCGGCCAAATATTCGGGCGAGGCATAGCAGCATAGCCGATGCGGCAGGAGGCGGCGTGAAAGCAGGCGCGAGTCTGCCAGATCGCCAATGCGGACCGCGACATCGAAGCCGCCTTCGATAAGATCAACCATGTGATCGCTCAAACGCAGGTCTATGTTAACCTTCGGATGGAGCCTGCGAAACTGAGGAAGCACCGGCGCTATGACGTGCAGGCCGATCGGCAGAGATGCCGCGATCCGCAATGTGCCGGCGGGCTCGGTGCGCGCTGCTTTTGCCGCCTGCTCGATCTCTTCGGCGTCGTGCAGCAGCCTGAGCGCACGCTCATGCAGATCGCGCCCTTCGGCCGTCAGGGTCAGGGAACGTGTCGTGCGCGCAAAAAGCGAAACGCCGAGCTGTTTTTCCAGCCGCTGAATGCTTTTGCTGACCGCCGAGGGTGAGATGGACAAGGAGCGGGCAGCGGCAGTGTAGCTTCCGAGCGAGCCGGCGCGAGCGAATGCAATCAGCCCCGTCAGCCTATCAATTCCCATTTGTTCCTTCATGGCACTACTAAAGCGAATTATCTGGTGATTATCAATCGAAGGAGTTGATCGTATCTTCAGTCATCGAAACGACTATCCAAGCGAGGCCATGATGACTGACATGATGAAAGCCGTGCGATTGCACGAGTTCGGTGGACCAGATGTACTCCTCTACGAGGATGCGCCCCGACCGGAAATCTCGGCTGTCGACGTGCTTGTTCGCGTCCATGCCACCAGCCTCAACCCGCCGGATCTCTATCTGCGCGACGGTTACCGAGCTCTCCCGCCGAAATGGCAGCCCAATCCAAGCTTTCCGCTGATCCTTGGTACGGACGTTTCCGGCACGGTTGCGGCCGTCGGCGAAGACGTGTCGCAGTTCAAGGTCGGCGACGAGGTCCATGCGATGGTCCGGTTCCCGCATGACCTCATGACGGGAAGCAGCGCCTATGCCGAATATGTGCGTGTTCCCGCATCGGACCTGGCGCTGAAGCCCGTCGGGATCGACCACATCCAGGCCGCCGGCGCGCCGATGTCGCTTCTGACCGCCTGGCAATTTTTGGTCGATCTGGGACACGATGCGCCGAACCCTTTCCAGACCTTCCCGCATGCACCGGCTCCGCTCGACGGCAAGACCGTCCTGGTAAACGGCGCCGGCGGCGGCGTCGGCCATCTCGCAGTCCAGATCGCGAAATGGCAAGGCGCGAAGGTGGTTGCCGTCGCTTCCGGCAAACACGAGGCGCTTCTCAATGATCTTGGCGCCGATATGTTCATCGACTACACGAAGACGTCTGCCGACATAGCGGCGAAGGATGTTGATCTGGTGCTCGATGCCGTCGGCGGCGCGAATATGGAACGCTTTCTCCCCAGCATTAAGCCGTATGGCGCTCTGTTTCTCGTCAACCCGCTGGGCTTTTCAGGCCATAACGAAGCCGCCCGGCGAAAGATCACCGTCTCGACGACGCAGGTGCGCTCGAACGGCGCGCAACTGGCAGAGGCCGGCCGCCTGCTTGAGGACGGCTCCATACGGGTGGTGATCGACAGCACCTATCCGCTGGCCGAGGCATCGGCAGCGCATCGTCGTGCTTCCGAAGGGAGCATCCAGGGCAAGATCGTGCTGGTCGCCATCTGATCACCACTTGACCAGTCAAGCCCAGGCCGCCGCGAACAGTTGGTCGGGGCGCTGATAGAGGAGCTATCACATGCTGATTATCACCGGCTACATGCACGTCGATCCAGCCGATCTGGCGCAATGCATGATGGAACTGAATTCGCTGGCATCTACAACACGAAAGCGTCCGGGAAGCATCACGTATGACGCTGCTGTGGACGATCCACAATCAGGTCGCTTGCTGATATCGGAACGTTGGGTCGATCAGGCCGCGCTTAGCGCTCATTTGCAGGCAGCCGACACGATCGCGTTCGTCAGCCGCTGGATCGGTAAGATGCGAGGCGAACTCAAGAAATACGACGCATTGAACGAACGCGACATCATGGATTGCTGATGCTGCTACTGGGTTGGAGGTCTGCGTCCGCATTGGGCCAACAGCCGACCTCGGCAGTTCTGCCCCTACACGCGACACTGCGGACGATCGTAGAACTCCCTAGTCTGCCACGTCGCAAAAAGCAGAAACACAAATGTCGCTTTCATCGCGAGTTTCCCGACACGCGGCGTTGGTTCACAATTGGGGTGCCGGATATGCTGGGTCTCTCTGATCGATCTGCCAGCCGGAAATCCAGACGCTGCGCAGCCTATCTCCCTCTTTGGGGAAGTGGTTTCCCGTCAAACTGCAGCTTTCCACGCGGTCAATCCGGAAATTCCGAATTGCCTGTCTCAGCTCGCACCATCCGACGATGACGGCATTGTCCAGATAGTAGATCAACGCCAGCGGCCAGACGATGCGACGCGTTGGATTGTTCTGCTGGTCACGGTAGTCGAGCAACAGCTTTTCCTCGTCGCGGATCGCACGACGGACAATCCCGAAATCGATGCCTTCCGGAGCTGGAGTGCTTCCGCCCCAGGCGTGAAGGGCACGCGATGTCAGTGCTTCGCGCAACGGCGCGGGCACGGCAGCTGCGATTTTAGCGACGACCCGTTCGGATGCCTTTTTGAGGTCAGTGTCGCCTGTACGCTCGATCAGCGCCATGCCGAGAACGACAGCCTCGGTCTCCTCAGCCGTAAACATCAGTGGCGGAAGATCAAAGCCGGGTCGGAGAATATAGCCGATCCCGCGCTCGCCTTCGATCGGCACGCGCATCGCCTGAAGGCCGGCAATGTCCCGATAGATCGAGCGCATGTTGACTTCCAGTTGGGCTGCCATCTTCGCCGCCGTTATAGGCGTCTTTGCCAGTCTCAGAATCTGGATGATCTCGAAGAGCCTGGAAGCTTTGCGCATGCTGATTACCCCATCACAACTGACACACCCCTGTCAGTTGAGCCCCTGTATAGCATGCCGCAACACGCTGAAAAACAGGCGGTATCGAGACCGTCAGTCGAATGGAACGGGGGGCAACTGACATGACCTACGTCGAGAACCTCTGGCTTTTCTTCCTTCTGCTGACGGGCATTATCGCAGTTCCGGGCATGGACATGGTGTTTGTCCTTGCGAACACTCTTGCGGGTGGAAGACGCGCCGGTCTCGCAGCGACTTTCGGGATGATGGCCGGTGGAGCCTGCCACACCTTGTTCGGCGCTTTCGCCGTTGCCGGGCTTACCAGGTTGATCCCGGCTGTTTCCGGCCCCATGCTCATCATCGGGTCGGCCTATATGATCGGGATCGGAGTCAGTCTTGCCCGCAGTTCGATCGTGATCGGGTCCGTTGACAGCGGTGCGGCTCGATCTTCCGGGCGGGTCTTCATTCAGGCCGTCGTCACTTGCCTCCTCAATCCGAAGGCATGGCTGTTCATTCTCGCCGTCTATCCACAGTTCCTGAAGCCTGCTTTCGGGCCGCTCTGGCCCCAGACACTTGCGATGGGTTTGATGACCGTGCTCGTTCAGCTTACCGTCTACGGTGGACTGGCTCTGGCCGCCGCGAGAGGACGCGATGCCATCGTCTCCAAACCCACTTTGACGATCTGGACAGGGAGGGTGGCTGGTGTGGTGCTGGTTGCGATTGCCGCATACATGTTTCTGCGCGGATGGAATGAACTGTGATCGAGCGATCCGGTTGTCGCAGAAATCCTGAGTGCCGGGGTGAAAGCGGCCTCACCAACCAACCCCAATACCCCACAAACAAAACGGCCAGGATTTCTCCCGGCCGTCTGAACTCTCTCAACCGCGTCTCGCGTTAAGCGCGCGTGGTGCGCTTGCGGCCCTGATGGCCGGCGGCGCGGTGGTCGGTGGGGGCCTGGCCGCGGTTGTCGTTGCCGAAGCGGACCGGGCCGCGACCGTCGCCCTTGGGGGCTGCGGCCGGCGTGTGCCGGTTTGGCTTGGCTTCGCCGGATGCGGCGGCCGCATTGCCCTGATGGGCCTTGCGCTGGCTGCCGGCTTCATGCGCGCCGTGGCTTGCATGGTCGCGGTTGCCGGAACCGGCTGGCTTGGCTGAGCCACGGTTGTCAGGACGACCGCCAGTCTTTGCGCCCGGGTTGCCGAACTGCTTCTTGACCGGACGGAAATCCGAAGTCGAGGACAGATCGTTGTCGGGCGCTACGCTTGCCGCTGCCGGCCGTGCAGCCTGTGAACGGGGAGCCTGGCTTCTTGGCGCTTCTGCACCGTCACCAGCGAAGAACGGCTTGCGCGCCGGACGTTCGCGGCGCGGGCCACGGGCTTCGCCGGCAGCACCGGCACCGCGGCCTTCGCCGCCGCCGCCATTGCCGCGTGGCTGGCCGCCACGGCCGCCCTTGTTGCCGCCGCGGGCATTGGCGCCGCCACGGTTGTTGTTGCCGTTGGCGCGAACCGGACGGTTCATCGTCTCAGGGCGCTCGCCGGTCAGCGTCTTGATCTCGATGTTCATCAGCTTTTCGATGTCGCGCAGCAGCATCGTTTCGTCCGGTGCGCAGAAGGCGATCGCGATGCCTTCGCGGCCGGCACGGGCCGTGCGGCCGATGCGGTGAATATAAGCTTCCGCGACATCAGGCAGATCGTAGTTGTAGACGTGGCTGACGGCCGGGATATCGATGCCGCGGGCCGCGACGTCGGTCGCAATCAGCGTCTTGATCTCCCCATCACGGAAACCCTTGAGTGCCCGTTCGCGCTGGCCCTGGCTTTTGTTGCCGTGGATCGAGGCGACCGAGAAACCGATGTTTTCAAAGTGCTTCATCAGCTTTTCAGCGGTGTGCTTGGTGCGCATGAAGACGATCGAGCGGCCATCCGGATTGTCGAGCAGCGACTTGCGAAGAAGGTCGGTCTTGTCACCCTTGCCGGCCACGAAGTGGACGAACTGGTCCACCTTGTCGGCAGCCTTGCCTGCAGGCGTCACTTCTACCTTGACCGGGTCGGTCAGGAAGTCGGCGGCGAGATCTGCGATCGCCTTCGGCATGGTGGCCGAAAACAGCATGGTCTGGCGCTTCTTCGGCACCATTTTGGAGATCTTGCGCAGGTCATGCACAAAGCCGAGGTCGAGCATCTGGTCGGCTTCGTCGAGCACGAGGAAGCGAACCGTCGTCAGGCCGATAGCGCGGCGCGAGATCAGGTCGAGCAGGCGGCCAGGGGTGGCGACCAGGATGTCGGTGCCCTTTTCCAGCTGCAGCTGCTGCTTGTTGATCGAGACACCGCCGACGACGAGATTGATCTTGAGCGGGCGGCCCTTGATGAAGGTCTTCAGGTTGGCGGCGATCTGGTTGACCAGTTCGCGGGTCGGCGCGAGGATCAGCGCGCGGGTGGTGCGGTTGTCGGGGCGGGTCGCGTCGGCCATCAGGCGCTCGATCAGCGGCAGGCCGAAAGCTGCGGTCTTGCCGGTGCCGGTCTGCGCAAGGCCGATCAGGTCGCGGCCTTCGAGGAGAAGCGGAATTGCCTGGGCCTGGATCGGCGTCGGGGTTTCAAAACCAAGCTCGGTGAGCGTGGCGACGATCTGCTTGGACACGCCAAGAGATTCAAAATTCGTCAAGTCGAATACCTTTCGGGGCGCCAAAAGCGGACGCTCCGAAATGGCACCATGCCATCCGGGCTGCTTGTGGCGTCAAGAACCCCGCGTGATTTGGGAACTTGTGTGTTGGAAATTACTTTCCAGCGCTTGAACCCTCATCCCGAGGGCGATCTATCTGTGCGCCTTGTTCCTTCTTCGCGCTGTCAGTATGGACGCGGGGCAGCTCACGCGGCTGCCGGAAGGTGAAAGCTGGCATGCATTTGGTTGATTTGCCGCCGAAAGTCAAGGTTCTTCTGCAAAACGACGCAGGCTGTCCGCTAGCTGCGACCCGGTAGGCACTCACGTCACAGGGGATTTTCTCGCGTCGTCAGCCCTCCGAGCGGCGGCCACACGGACGGCGATCCCCAAGGTAATAGTCGCGCAGAGTGGCGGCACAAAACGAAAAACGGCGGTGCATCGCACCGCCGTATCGCAAATCTTGATGGACGCCTGGACGCTCTAGTAGCAGACCCGTGCGCGGTAGGCTTCGCCATACTCGTTTTCCACCCATTCATGGTGGCACCGCGGTGGTGGTGGCGGTGCGGCATAATAGGCGCGACGATAGACGACCGGCGGCGGTGGTGGCGGAGCATATTCGTATTGCGGCTCCACATAGACCGGACGCTGCGATCCTGACACGATCGCGCCGCCGATCAGGCCGCCGGCAATCCCTGCCGCGGCACCCAGCAGCACATCGTCGCCGTGGTGACGGTAGTGATCGCGGGCCTGCGCTGCCGGTGCCGTCGCAGCAAGTGCGCCGGCGACTGAGAGAGCCGCAATGCCAGCAGTAATGGTCTTTTTCATGATCGACATGCCTGGTTCCTTTCCCCGTGGTGTTTCGAGGTACGATCAGAGCGTCGCTCTCAATCACGGCGGATTGATGGAAGTTTTATCGCCGTAGTCTGAACGCCTATTCAGACTCCACCGTGGAAAAATTGCTTTTCGAAAGGTGTCGGCAACCCAGGGTCTGCCCGGAGAGTGAATTGCGGCGAAAACCCGGCAATTTGCGGGAGGAATTGTGGCTCGAGCTGTCTGGCGGTTTTGGCGGGCAAGAAAAAGCGCCGGGTCTGAACCCGGCGCCGGAGATGATCAGCAGTTGTTCGTCGTGGTGCCGGAACCGTCGGTCGAACCGCTGGTTGCCGAAGGTGCGCCACCGACACCCGTCGTGTCGCAGCCGCCTTTGCTCGTGCCGTTTCCGGTCGTCATGCTCTTGGAATCCGTGCTGCCCGTGGTCGTCCCATCGTTGGCGCTATTGGACGGCGTTTTGGACGGTGTGTTGGACGGCGTCTGGCCGGTTGTGCCGCTGCTCGTTCCGGATGCAGCGCCTGCGCCAGACGCGCCGGAACCTGCGGATCCACCGGGTGCACCTTGAGCGAATGCCGATGTTGCAAGGCCAAGCGTCAGCGTGGCAATCGTCACAAGTTTCATCATCGAAAATTTCCTTTGTTCGCTTCACGTCAGGGTTAACCGGCGTCGGCGTCCAAGGTTGCCTGATGCTGCCGATTTAGCGTCATTGCGTTGATCCTCGATGCGTGAAACGCCCCCGGCCGCACTCCATTCGAACTTGCGAAAACGCAAATATTAAACAACCCTGTGTTCCGGGCAACGTGTTGTTAATACTCGCTATGGTGTTATCGGGTCGGTTTCCGAAAAATGGTGGGATCCCGCATGCGCGGGAGTGAGCGGGGCAGGGTGCACACGAAGAGCGAACGCCTGGAAAGCAAGTTTCTGGAGCGGGCCTGCGCCCGCATCGTGGATCTCCCCGAACCCGCCTATATCAAGAACTGCCGGCTCGCATACGTCGCCGTCAACCCCGCCTATGCGGCCATGGTCGGCGCTCGCCCGGAGGAGCTCGTCGGCCAGACAAGCCGCAGCCTCGGCAGCGATGGCGAAAAGGACGAGCGCAAGGAAAAGGAATGCCGCGCCCTGGTGTTCGGTGCCGAAGAAAAGGCGTTGGCGTTCAACGCCGACGGGATTTTCTCCCACGAGATCCATATCGAACGGTTTCTGACGGAAGACGATCAATCCTACGTCTTCGGCCATTTCCTGCCGGTCGGCGCTGCATCGCGCCCAACGGGTAATGGCGTCCCCGCGCCGCTCGAAACGACAGCGAAGCCGTTTTCGCTGTTTGAGAACGGTCTTCTCGACGACGCGATCGACATGCTCGAAATGGGCATCGGCATCTACGACCGCGACAATGTGCTCGTTTACTGCAATTCGCAGCTTGTCGACCATTTCGATGCCTGTGGCATTGTCATCAAGCCGGGCATAGCGCTGGAGGACATCATCCACCGCGCCTATGATCAGCGGGAACGTGCGGCAAGCGGCAATGCGTCCGTAACGCTTGCGCCGCGCGAGAAGTGGGTGGAACAGCGTCTCCGTGCCTTCCTCGTTCCCTATCACGAGCGGATCGACAAGCTGCCGGATGGGCGCTGGATGCGCAGTCTCAACAAACGGCTGGAAAACGGCCTGCTGATCGCCATCCGCCACGACGTCACCGACTTCAAGGACCAGGAGATGTTGCTGCGCAGCCAGGTGGCGGAAACCGGGCTTTTCCGCGCCATCCTGGAAGACCTGCCGGCCCCCGTGTTCGTTCGCAACGAAAAGCACGAGCTGACCTATGCCAACCACGCCTACGAGCAAATGCTGGGCAGCGAACGGGAAAACTATCTCGGCAAGACGGAAGCCCAGATGTTTCCCTGGGCGGCGGAGCGGTTCTGGAACGAAAACGCCCGCGTGCTGGACGGCGAGGCGATCGACAAGTCGGAGGATATGACCTTCCCGGACGGTTCGGTCATTCCGGTTCTTACACGCCTGCGCTCGATCGAGGTCGACGACGGCAGCCGCTATCTGGTCTGCTCGCGCACGGACGTGTCGCTGATCAAGGAAGCGCAGCAAAAGGCGGAAAAGGTCAGCCAGGATCTGCAGACGATCCTGTCGGCCCAGCCCGTCGGCATCGGTATTCTCGATGCGGATCTGGTGTTCGAATACGCCAACCCCGCCTTCTATACATCCTGGGATACGGACAAGCGCTTCGATCTGGCCGGCCGTTCCTACCGGGATTTCATGAAGGTCAATTACGACAACGGTATCTATGCCGGCTCGGACCTGGATTTCGATGCGATCTACAATGCCCGCATCGCCGCACTGACAGCCAGCAACGATCATCCGCCGATCGAGATCCGCACCCATGGCGGCCATTACCTGCTGATTTCGGGCACGCAACTGACCGATGGCAAGATCCTCATCAGCCATACCGATATCACCGCGATGCGCCAACGCGATGCGGACATCCGGCAAGCGCAGGAAGCGCTGCAGAAACACGGCGCGCTGATGCGCGACGCAACCAGCGCAATGTCTCAGGGGCTGCTCATCCTGCACGACGGCGCGATTATCTTTTCAAACGATGCGCTTGCCGCCATGCTGGAGATGCCGGCCGACATGCTGTCGATCGGCAAAAGCTGGCGCAACGTCTTTGGCTACTGCGCAAAACGCGGCGATCTTGGCGATGCGCGCACCTCGACCGCGGCGCTGCGCGAATGGGAAGCGAGCGTTGCCTCTGGAGAGCCGGTATTTACCTCGTTCCGCGTCGAGGACCGCCGCTGGATCCAGCTCGAGGCCCGCCCGACCGGGGACGACCACTGGCTTGCCGTCTTCACGGATGTCACCGAGAGCAAGGAACGCGAGGCGGACCTGACGCGCCTGCTCAACCGGGCGGAAGCGGCCGACCGGGCGAAGTCGGAATTCCTTGCCAACATGAGCCACGAGATCCGCACGCCGATGAACGGCGTGCTCGGCATGGCCGAACTGCTCGCCAAGTCCAGCCTCGATACCCGCCAGAAAACCTTCGTCGACATCATCGTCAAATCCGGCAATGCGCTTTTGACGATCATCAACGACATTCTCGATTTCTCCAAGATCGATGCCGGCCAGATGAAGCTGCGCAAGGCGCCGTTCGATCCTGTTGAGGCAATCGAGGACGTGGCGACGCTTCTGTCGTCGGCCGCCGCCGACAAGGATATCGAACTGATTGTCCGCGGCGAGGTTTCGGTGCGCGAAACGGTCCTCGGCGATGCCGGCCGCTTCCGCCAGATCGTCACCAATCTGGTCGGCAATGCCGTCAAATTTACCGAAAAGGGCCATGTCTTCATCGACTTGAAGTCGCGGCCGATCGATGGTGACCAGCTGATGCTGTCGATCCGCATCGAGGATACCGGCCTTGGCATTCCCGAAGAAAAGCTTCGGTCGGTGTTTGAAAAGTTCAGCCAGGTGGATACGTCGTCCACCCGCCGTCATGAAGGCACCGGGCTTGGTCTTGCGATTACGTCCGGTCTGGTCGAGCTGTTCGGCGGTTCCGTCGAGGTCGAGAGCGAGCTTGGCCGCGGTTCGGTCTTTACCGTCAACCTGCCGTTTGCCGTGGTTGCCGAACGCAAGATGGAAGTGACGCTGCCGGTCAGCACCAGCGGTGCCCGGGTGCTCGTGATCGACGACAACGCTGTGAACCGCCGCATCCTCACCGAGCAGCTGAGCATGTGGGGCTTCGAGACCGTTGCCGCTGAAAACGGGGCGGAGGGTCTTGCCTTCCTGCACGAAGCAACCAGGCTCGGCATCGTCATCGATGTGGTCGTGCTGGATTATCACATGCCGGAGATGAACGGGTTCGACTGCGCCAAGGCGATCCGGCGCGACAGGCGCTTCGATTTCACCGGCATCGTCTTCCTGACGTCGATGGACATGGCAAACGACGAGACGATGTTTGCCGAGCTCAATGTTCAGGCGCATCTGATGAAGCCCGCCCGCGCAGCCCTTTTGCGCAGCACGATCATCGACGTCGTCCGCGTCATCCGCACCCGGCGCCGCGCATCCGGGCAGGCGGTGCCGCTCATTGCGTCGTCTACTCCAGCCGTCGACACAGCTGGCTCAAAGCCTGCAGAACCGGTGGCGCAGGAAAACACCGTCGCTCCCATCGTCAAACCAACGCTCGATGTTCTCGTGGCTGAGGACAACGAGGTCAACCAGATCGTCTTTACCCAGATCCTGCAGATGACCGGATGGCTGTTCCAGATCGTCAAGAACGGGGCGGAAGCCGTCGAGGCCTGGCAGAAGTATGATCCGGCAGTGATCATCATGGACGTGTCGATGCCGGTGATGAACGGCCATCAGGCGACCCGCAAGATCCGCGAACTCGAGACATCGACCGGCACGCATGTCCCGATCATCGGCGTCACGGCCCACGCGCTCGAAAGCGACCGCGAGCTCTGCTTCCAGGTCGGCATGGACGATTATCTGTCGAAGCCAATTAGCCCTGAAGCGCTGGAGAACAAGATCCGTCACTGGCTGGATGGGGCAGTCGTCGTTTCGGCGCTCGACGGCAATTGAGGTCTTGGAGCCTCAGCCCTTGCGTCCGCTCAGCATCTCTCGCTTTCCGGCAAAACCGGGTTGGCGCTCCACGGTGAAGCCGGCCGCCGCCAGATTGCGCCGGACGAAGCCTGCTGCCGCATAGGTTCCGAACGTGCCGCCGATGCGGGTCTTGTCGAACAGCGCCTGCATCAGCTCCGGCGACCACATGTCCGGATTGCGCGACGGCGCAAAGCCATCGAGGAACCACGCGTCGAACTCGTCTCCCGCAGCCGTGACGCCGTCGAGCGCCGGGCCGCAGACAACCGTCAGCGTCGTCTGATCGTCGAGGTCGATGATGATCCGGCCGCTCGGCTCATCCGGCCATGCTTGCGTCAGTGCCTGCCGTTGCGCATCGATTTCCGGCCACCGCGCCAGTGCCCGCCCGATCTCGTCGCGCTGCATTGGATAGAGCTCGAACGATGTGAAATGCAGCCGCGTGCCGGGTTTGCGGAAAAGCGCCCACTGGCGCCAGGTCTCGCAGGCGTTGAGGCCGGTGCCGAAACCGAGTTCGCCGATCCGGAACGTGTCTCCAGCTGGCGACATCTCGGTCCAGCGCTCCGGCAGGCCGTTTCCGGCCAGAAACACATGGCCGCATTCCAGCCGGCCATCGGTGCGGCAATAAAAGTGGTCGCCAAATTCCGTCGAATACGGCATATCGCCGTCATGCCAGTCGAGCGCCGGGGCTTCAGGCGTGGCGTCGTCTTTTACAATTTCGGGATCGTGATTGCTCATGGAAGATGCGGATAATCCTCGAGGTCCCCGGGGTCAATCGCCAGCGATGCCGCATCTCCCCGGCGATCATGTCGATCTCCTGATCATCGGCGGCGGCATCATGGGCCTCTGGGCCGCGGTCAAGGCGGAACGGCTTGGCATCCGAACCCTTTTGGTCGAAGCCGGACGGTTGGGGCAGGGTGCCAGCGGCGGCATTCTGGGCGCGCTGATGTCGCATGTGCCCGACCGCTGGAACGACAAGAAACAGGCGCAATTCGACGCACTCGTCGCCCTCGAAGACGAAGTGGCGAGGCTCGAAGCCGAGGCCGGGCTGTCCTGCGGTTATCGCCGCTCCGGTCGGCTGATCCCGCTGCCGAAGCCGCACTTGAGACCCATCGCCCTACGCCATCAGCAGGAGGCAGAGGTCAACTGGCGGCACGACGGCGATCCGTTCCACTGGCATGTGCTCGATGCGTCGCCTTTCGACGGATGGCCGGACCCGGCCTTTACCGAAGCCGGCATCGTGCACGACACGTTTGCCGCCCGCGTTTCCCCCCGTCATCTGATGGCTGCGCTCGCCGCCTTCCTTGGCAACGCCCGGCATGTGAGCCTGATCGAAGGACTGCCGGCGGAGCGGATCGACCCGGTGGCAAACCGCGTCGAATTTGCCGATGGACGCTCGATCGGTTTTGGCCATTGCATGATTGCGGCCGGCCCGCAGTCGTTTCCGCTGCTTGGTCCCCTGTCTCCATCCATCTCGGTTCCGCTGGGACAGCCGGTGAAGGGGCAGGCGGCGCTGTTGAAGGCCGATATCGATCCGTCGCTGCCGATCCTCTTCCTCAACGGCCTCTATGTCATCGCCCATGACGATGGCCACGTGGCGGTCGGCAGCACCAGCGAGGAGGAGTTCGACGCGCCGTTTGCCACCGATGCCAAGCTCGACGATCTCCTGGTCCGCGCCCGCGCGCTCGTGCCGGCACTTTCCGGTGCGGAAGTGGTGGAGCGCTGGGCCGGCTTGAGGCCCAAGGCGATCGGCCGTGAGCCGATGGTGGGGCCGCATCCCGACCATCCAAGCGTCATCGCTCTCACCGGCGGCTTCAAGGTCAGCTTCGGGCTTGCCCACAGGCTTGCGGATGCCGCGCTCGGTTTCGTCATCGGTCAAGAGCACTCGCTTCCCGAGAGTTTTATACTTTGGGATCATCTTTCGGTTGCTACGCGTTAAACGCGCGTTTCGGCCCTTTCTCGTCGTTAATCTGTCACGCAAATCGCGTAACCCAATTCGTGGGGTTGATGAGCATGCGTGAATAAACGAACAGGGGCAGAAAAGGTGACGCATGCGCTACGCACTCTATTTTACGCCACCTGCGCATGATCCGCTGACGCTTGCTGCGGCGCAATGGCTCGGCCGCAGTGCCTATTCCGGCGAGGCGATGGAGCCGCCCGAGATCTGCAACCTTGGTTTGCACGAGATCGCCTATCATACCGCGCTGCCACGCCGCTGCGGTTTTCACGCCACGCTGAAGGCGCCGTTCCGGCTGGCGCCCGATATTACCGAACAGATGCTGCTGCGCCATCTGATGCGCTTTGCCGGTGCCCATGATCCGTTCGAACTGCCGCCTCTCGAAGTGGCGCGGCTCGGCAATTATTTCGGGCTCGTGCCGGCGCTTCCCTGCGAGCGGATGCGGTTTCTCGCCTGCGCCGTCGTGCAGGAATTCGATGCGTTTCGGGCGCCTCTCTCGGAAGGCGAACTGGAACGCGCCGATCCCGGCGATCTCTCGGCACCGCAGTTTTCCAATCTTCATCGCTGGGGCAACCCTTACGTGATGGAAGAATACCGCTTTCACATGACGCTGACGGGCCCGATGACACCGGCCGAGATGCCGCGTTTCGAAACGGCCTTGCGCGCCCATTTCAATCCGTATCTGCTGCGTCCCTTGGAAATCGCCAATATCGCGCTGTTCGTCGAGAATGAGCCCGGTGCGCCGTTCCATGTCCATTCTCTGCATCCGATGGGGCGCGTTTCCGCCCGCAAGATCGCCTGAGCGATCACGTTCCGTCTCGACATCGGCGGAAAGGCTGGGCTACCTTCCACAAGAGATAATCGAGGTGGACCATGCCCATAACCATAAAAGACTATCCCCGCGACCTCGTCGGCTATGGCCGCCATACGCCTGATCCGAAATGGCCCGGCGGCGCCAATATCGCCGTGCAGTTCGTGATCAACTACGAAGAGGGCGGCGAAAGCTCGATCCTGGATGATGATCCGGCGTCTGAAAACTTGCTGTCGGAGATCGTCGGCGCCGCCGCCTGGCCGGGCCAGCGCAATCTCAACATGGAATCGATCTACGAATACGGTTCTCGCGCCGGTTTCTGGCGGCTGCACCGGCTGTTTACCGAACTCAATGTGCAGACCACCGTCTATGGCGTGACGCTTGCCATGGCCCGTAATCCCGAAGCTGTCGCTGCCATGAAGGAAGCCGGTTGGGAGATCGCCAGCCACGGTTACCGCTGGCTGGAATACAAGGATTTCGACGAAGCGCGGGAACGCGAACACATTCTTGAGGCGGTGCGCCTGCATACGGAGCTTACCGGCGAGCGTCCTTACGGCATGTATCAGGGCAAGCCATCCGACAACACGCTGAAGCTCGTCATGGAAGAGGGCGGTTTCCTCTATTCGTCCGACAGCTACGCCGACGATCTGCCCTATTGGGTTCCCGGGTTGGATGGCAAGCCGTTCCTGATCATCCCCTATACGCTGGAAACCAACGACATGCGCTTTGCCACGCCGCAGGGTTTCAACACCGGCGATCAGTTCTTCACCTATCTAAAGGATGCGTTTGACACACTTTACCGGGAAGGCGAGGAGGGGGCGGCAAAGATGCTGTCGGTCGGCCTGCATTGCCGCCTCGTCGGGCGTCCGGGTCGCGTTGCTGCGCTGCGCCGGTTCATGGAATACGTGCTCTCCCACGACAAGGTCTGGCTGCCGCAACGCATCGAGATCGCCCGCCACTGGCACGCCCATCACAAGCCCTCAGATGCGTCGATGACCAGCACGGTGGCTGCACGATGACCGCCCGCAACGATTTCGTCGCGACCTTCGGTGGTGTGTTCGAACATTCGCCCTTTATCGCCGAGCGCGCCTATGACGGCGGCATGATCTTCGTGCCGCTGACCGCCAAGGGCGTGCATGAGGCGATGGTGGCGGTTTTTCGCGCCGCGGACCCGCAGGAGAAGCTCGGCATCCTCAACGCCCATCCGGACCTTGCCGGCAAGCTCGCCATCGCCGGCGGATTGACTGAAGAGAGCAAAAGCGAACAGGCCGGCGCCGGTCTCGATCGTCTGAGCCCAGATGAGCACGCACGCTTCACCGAACTCAACGCCGCCTATGTCGCAAAATTCGGCTTCCCCTTCATCATCGCCGTCAAGGGCCTGACACGGGACGACATCCTCGCCGCCTTCGAGACCCGCGTCGGCAACGATGCGGACCAGGAGTTCAAGACCGCCTGCGCCCAGGTGGAAAGGATCGCGCATCTGCGGCTGCTGGCGCTTTTGCCGGAGACGTGAGGGGTTTGCTTTTCCCTTGCCTGTCCTTCGCCTATAGTGACCGCAACAGGAGTTCTCGCCCTCATGAGACCGTCGGAAGTGCTGGAGAAAAACCGTGTGGCTATCCGCGAAGCGACGAAACGCTTCAATGCGGCGAACCCGCGCGTCTTCGGTTCGGTGGCGCGGGGTGAGGACGGTCCGGACAGCGATATCGATATTCTCGTCGATGCACTGCCCGGCACGACGCTGTTCGATCTCGGCGGATTGCTAGAAGAGCTGAAGGAGATGATGTCGGGTACCGATGTCGACCTTCTCACACCGGGGGATCTTCCCGAGCGCCTGCGCGAGCGGATACTGCGGGAAGCCAAGCCGGTATGAGCATCGAGCGGCTCCAGACCTACATCGATGAAATGCTTGAGATCGGGCAGGAGATCCGGACGTTTGTCGCAGGCATGACCTATGAGGACTTCGCCGGCAATATTCTCGCGCAGCGGGGCATCGGGATGAACCTGCTGATGATCGGCGAAGCCTCCATGCAGCTTGCCAAGGAGTTTCCCGAATTCGTGGCCGACCATCCGGATATCCCGTGGATCAAGATCCGCGGAATGAGAAACCGCATCGCGCACGGCTATCGCAGCATCAATGTGGAAACTCTGTGGGATACGGTTCAGACATCCATTCCCGACCTTCTCGACCAACTCCACTCTCTGCGCAACTTCCATGCCCAAGGCGAATGATATGACCGACCCCGAAACCCTCCACATCCTCCCGCTCACCAAAGCAGCATTCGCAGCCTATGGCGACGTGATCGAGGCCGATCCGGCGACGATGCGGCTGATCAACAACGGCACGACGGAGCGCTACCATGGGCTGGCCTCACCGGTCGTAGTCGGGGCCCCGGAGCGGCTGATCTTCAACATTTTTCGCAGCCAGCCGCGGAGTTTCCCGCACGAGGTCGGGATGATGGAGCGACATCCGTTCGGCAGCCAGAGTTTCATGCCGCTGTCGGGGCGGCCGTTTCTGGTGGGCGTCTCCGACGACGAGGACGGCCGGCCGGGGCGTCCGAAAATCTTTTTGGCGCAGCCGCATCAGGGCGTGAACTATTTCGCCAATACCTGGCATCATCCGCTGATGGCACTCGGCGAGGTCAGCGATTTTCTCGTCGTCGATCGCGACAACACGGCGGCAAACCTCGAGGAATTCTTCTTCGACAAACCCTATCGCATCACGGAGCCCAGCCTATGACCGGCCTCACCACCCATGTGCTCGATACCGCGAGCGGTGCGCCTGCCTCCGGGCTCGTCATCGACCTCTACCGGATCGACGGCGACGCCCGCGAAAAACTCATGACGGTCACGACCAATGCCGATGGCCGCATTGATGGCGGACCGATCCTCTCCGGCGACACCTTCGTCACCGGCATCTTCGAGCTTGTCTTCCATGCGGGCGACTACCTGCGTGCCCGCGGCGTCGCGCTCACCGAGCCGGCCTTTCTCGACGTCATCCCGATCCGCTTCGGCATTTCCGATGTCTCGGCGCATTATCATGTGCCGCTGCTGATCTCGCCCTATGGCTATTCCACCTACAGGGGAAGCTGATGCGCTTTGCAGCGATCGCCGATATCCACGGAAACTGCGCCGCACTGCAGGCGGTGCTCGACGACATCGCAGACCTCGGCATCCGCGACATCGTCAATCTCGGCGATTGTTTCAGCGGCCCACTGGAGGCTGACAGGACCGGTGACCTGCTGCTGCTTCTCGATGAGGCCGCAGCGCAGACCGTGCGCGGCAACCACGATCGCTACCTCCTGGAAACGCCACCCGACGCCTTGGCGGCCTCGGATCGGCACGCGCACGGGCAGCTGGCACCGCGGCATTTCGAATGGCTGCGCAAACTGCCATTCACCAAGGTCTGGCGCGACGACGTTTACCTGTGCCACGCGACCCCGGAGAACGACAATCTCTACTGGCTCGAAACGGTGTCGGCTGACAGCCACGTGACGCTGCGGCCGCAAGCCGAGATCGAAGCGCTGGCCGAAGGCATCGCGCAATCGCTGATCCTCTGCGGTCACAGCCATGTCGCCCGGATCGTTCAGCTTTCCGATGGCCGGCTGATCGTCAATCCCGGCAGCGTCGGCCAGCCCGCCTATGACGACGATGCCCCCGTCTATCACAAGGTCGAAACCGGCCATGCTCTGGCGTCCTACGCGGTGATCGAAAAGACCGACAAAGGCTGGACGCCCACACTGCGCACCGCTGCCTACGACCACATGGCAATGTCGCGGCTTGCCGCGAAAAACGACCGTCCCGACTGGGCAAGCGCACTCGCGACCGGCAGGGTGTGAGGGGCGGCCGGCTCCCCCTCCAGTCTTCATCCACTGCAAAAATTCCGACGGAAACCATTCCGCAAGGCTTCTTCCAGATACTCCCCTGCGACGAGACAGGGGATGATTCGATGGCTCAATCACGCGCAAAACCGGCTGCTAAGCGCAAGCGCAGCGCCGGGACCAAACGCTCTTCCTCGCGTTCGGGCGGTTCGCTCTGGCTCTGGGGGGCTGCCCTTGTCGTGGTCGGCGGCTCGATCGCGCTTTATGATCATTCGACTGCCGCGCGACGGTTCGTGACCGGTCTCACCACCACGAAGCCGGTTCAAACGGCGGCACGGCCCTCCCAGCGCGACGATCATCCGGTGCCGCCGAAACCGGTCGTCGCCGCTGCGCCCCTGCATCGCCCGGTCACGCCGCGGCCGGCGGCTGCGATAGACCAGAGCCAGACGGCCGCGATCATTCCGCCGGCGCCGATCGGCAAGCCGGGGCTGGACGCGGTTGCCGCACAGTCGGCTGCTCAGCCGGGGGCGCCGAGACTGGGCGAAAAGCTTGCCGGTGCCTATGAGGCAAAGTTCTTTCTCTGCGGCACCGCCAAGCAGGACGACTGCGTCGTGTCCGCCGACCGCTTCGTCCTCCATGGTCAGAAGATCCGGCTGGTCGGCGTCGAAGTCCCCAATATCGCAAAGCCCCGGTGCGAGGCCGAGCGGATCAAGGCAAGCGATGCCAAGCTGCGGGTCCGCGCGTTCCTCGATTCCGGTCCGTTCGACCTGATGAGCTGGCGCGGCAATGATGCGGCGGTGGACGGTCACCAGTTGCGCGAAGTCACCCGCAACGGCCGCTCGCTTGCCGATATCCTCGTCAAAGAGGGACTGGCGAAGCGCCCGGGCGCCGGCACGTCCGGCTGGTGCTCCTGAGCCTCAGCCGCTTTTCGCCGGGCCTCCACCTTACTTCGAAGGCTGGCCGTTGGACGCAGAGATCCCGCCATCGACCGGCAGGTTGACGCCCGTCACGAAGCGCGCATCGTCGCTCGCCAGAAACGCGATCACAGCGGCGACATCGGCCGGCTCGCAGGGACCTTCCAGCGCAAAGCGCGCGTTGAACTGGGCCAGCCGTTCCTGGTTGTCCATGATGCTGTCCGTCATGCCGCTGCGGGTCAGGCTCGGGCAGACCGCGTTGACGCGGATGCCGTCCTTGCCGTGATCCAGCGCCATCGCCCGGGTGAGATTGACGACACCACCCTTGGCGGCATTGTAGGCCGCCATGCCCCAGTCGCCACCGGTGCCGGAAACAGACGCGACGTTGACGATCGAGCCTCTGGTCGTCTTCAAATGCGGGATTGCCGCGCGGCTTGCGAAGAACACGCCGTCGAGATCGGTCGCCATCACCTTGCGCCAGTCGCTGGTCGACAGCGATGACACATCGCCCTGCACCGCTACACCTGCATTGTTGACGAGAGTGTCCACGCGACCGAACGTCTTGACCGCGGCCTCGACCAGATCGTTCACCTGGTCCTCGTCCGCCATGTCGCAGGCCTGCACGAGAACGCGGTCCTCGGGGTAGGGCGCTGCAACCGCCTCGAGCTTTTCGGGGGTGCGGCCGGCGATCACGACGAAGGCGCCCTCATCCAGAAACCGTTCTGCGGTCGCCTTGCCGATGCCCGATCCCGCGCCCGTGACGATGACGACTTTTTCGCTGAAGCGCTGCATGAAATTCTCCTTGTAAGCGATGCTGTTAGGGCCATCCTCCAAGGCTTCGAACGGGCAGGAACGGGGCGCGGTTCCACCGGCAGACGCGGCGAATATGCGATTGTTCGCATTTTATTAATATTGTTAGCAAAGACTGACGGACGGGACACATCGAAATCAGATGGCAGGCGTTGAGGGAGCGAACTACATCGGAGGCGAACATGGCTTTGTATCAGCGTACCGTGCTTGTCGTAGAAGATGAGCCCCTAATCCGGCTGCATCTGGCAGACACTTTGGAGGATGCCGGCTAT
Organism: Neorhizobium sp. DAR64872/K0K18; assembly: GCF_050500175.1. NCBI lineage: Bacteria > Pseudomonadati > Pseudomonadota > Alphaproteobacteria > Hyphomicrobiales > Rhizobiaceae > Neorhizobium > Neorhizobium sp. DAR64872/K0K18. The sequence continues at coordinate 2,310,496 of NZ_CP191446.1, read as the reverse complement.
ACGGTTCTCGAGGCATCGAACGTGCTCGAGGCGGTGGCCGTCCTTGGGCAGTCCCGATCCGTTGACGCGGTCATTACCGATATCGACATGCCCGGCGCCCTCGACGGTTTCGACCTGATGAAGCTGATCTGCAGCTGCTACCGGGATACCGCCGTCATCGTCACGTCAGGCGGTCATGTCCTGTGCGAAGCCGAGCTTCAACCCGGCTGCGCGTTCATTCCCAAACCCTATGACCTGCCGAAAATGCTCGACATGCTCGCGGCACGGATTGCCCAGGCATCGACCCGGTCGTCCCAGGCCTGGCCCTGCGGCAGACTGTGGGCCTAGGCTCAGAAGAAGAAATCAGAGCCTCACGTCGGCAATGATGTCGCGGCCGCAGGTTTCGATATCGCGCTTTCCGCACAAGGCCATCGAGATGTCCATTTCCTTGCGGATGATGTCGAGCGCTGAAGTCACGCCCGGCTTTCCCATCGCGCCGAGGCCATAGAGGAAGGGGCGGCCGATATAGGTGCCCTTGGCCCCCAGCGCCACGGCTTTCAGCACATCCTGACCGGAGCGGATACCGCCGTCGAAATGCACCTCGATACGGTCACCGACGGCTTCGACGATCTTCGGCAGCATGCTGATCGAGGAGGGGGCGCCATCCAGCTGGCGGCCGCCGTGGTTGGAGACAATGATCGCATCGGCGCCGGTGTCGGCGGCGGCCCGCGCGTCTTCCTCGTCGAGAATGCCCTTGATGATCAGCTTGCCGCCCCACAGGTCCTTGATCCAGCGGATATCGTCCCAGGAGAGGCGCGGGTCGAACTGTTCCGCCGTCCAGGCACCAAGCGACGACAGGTCCGAAACGTTGCTCGCATGTCCGACGATATTGCCAAAACCGCGACGCTTGGTGCGCAGCATTTCCAGGCACCATTGCGGCCTGGTCGCCAGTTGCAGCGCGCTGTTGAGCGTCCACTTCGGCGGCGCCGACAGGCCGTTTCTGATGTCCTTGTGGCGCTGGCCGAGGATCTGCAGATCGGCGGTGACGACCAGCGCCGAGCAGCCGGCCTGCTTGGCGCGGCCGATCAGCCGTTCGATAAAGCCGCGGTCCTTGAGCACGTAGAGCTGGAACCAGAACGGCTTGGTGGTGACCGAGCGCACATCCTCGATCGAGCAGATGCTCATCGTCGACAGCGTGAAGGGAACGCCGAATTCTTCGGCCGCCTGCGCTGCCAGCATTTCGCCATCGGCGTGCTGCATGCCGGTCATTCCGGTCGGTGCGAGCGCCACGGGCATGGCCGCCGCCTGTCCCACCATCGTCGTCGCCAGCGATCGGTTGGTCATGTCGACCAGCACCCGCTGGCGCAGCTTGATCTTGGAAAAGTCATCCTCGTTGGCACGGTAGGTGCCTTCGGTCCAGGCGCCACTATCGGCATAATCGAAGAACATCTTGGGCACACGACGGCGAGCCATGGTCTTCAGATCGGCAATGGTCAGCGGCTTGGACATGCGCAAAACTTCCTCCTCGATGGTTGTCCGACAACTACCATATCCGGGCGACCTTGCCAGCGGAAACGTCGGTTTGGGGGAGCAGTTTTCTCAACCTCACCGCAGGTGCCGCGCCGCAACGGAAAACGGGCGGCCAAGGCCGCCCGTCGTAGTCTACTCAATCTGTGGCCGGGTTTTGTGGCTGAGCCTCAGAATTCTTCCCAGGACTGGGCCTGTGCCGCGGCCGATGACGAACCGCCGCCGAAGGCTGAAGCGATGCGGTTGCCGAGCGCTCGTGCCGGCGATGGTGTCTGGCGCGAGGCCGGCGATACGGCCATCGGAGCCGACGGAGCATGGCCGCGACGACCGTTCGATGCGGAGCGGTTTTCGCTCTGGCCGAGGTTGAAGCGCGACAGGAGGTCGTTCAGCGAGGCTGCTTCCTTGGCAAGCGAGTGGCTGGCCGCAGTCGATTCTTCCACCATGGCGGCGTTCTGCTGGGTGCCCTGGTCCATCGTGTTGACCGCCGTGTTGATCTCCTGCAGTCCGACCGCCTGTTCGCGCGCGGAGTCGACGATCGCGTTGACGTGGCGGTTGATCTCCTGAACTTCGGCGACGATGACTTCCAGCGCCTTGCCGGTCTCGCCGACGAGGTGGACGCCGGAGCGGACATGCTCGCTTGATGCGGTGATCAGTTCCTTGATCTCCTTGGCGGCCTTGGCAGACCGCTGTGCGAGTTCGCGGACTTCCTGTGCGACGACGGCGAAACCCTTGCCCGCTTCACCGGCACGCGCGGCTTCGACACCGGCGTTCAGGGCGAGAAGGTTGGTCTGGAAGGCGATTTCGTCGATGACGCCGATGATGCTGGAGATCTCGCCCGAGGACTTTTCGATCCCCTGCATGGCGGTGACCGCATCGCGCACGACTGCGCCGGAACGCTCGGCACCGGCACGGGCCTTGGTGACGAGGTTGCCGACTTCTTCGGCGCGCTTGCTGGAATCCTTCACCGTGGTGGTGATCTGCTCCAAGGCGGCTGCGGTTTCTTCGACCGATGCAGCCTGCTGTTCGGTGCGCTTGGACAAATCATCGGCGGCCGCACGGATCTCATTGGCGCCGCCGTCGATGCCGCGAGCGTTGTTGCCGACGGCCTGCAGGGTTTCCTGAAGGTTGGCAACCGAATCGTTGAAGTTGTTGCGCAGCGCATCAAGATGCGCGACGAACGGCGTGTCGAGGCGGTAGGCGACATCACCCTGCGCAAGCTTTGCCAGTCCGCCGGCAAGCTGGTCCACCGCGAACTGTGTGTCAGCTGCGTCCTTTGCCTTCTGCGCGTCGCGTTCGATGCGTTCGCGATCGGACAGGCTGCGGTTGGCATCGGCTTCGCGTTCGAGACGGATGCGCTCCAGCGCGTTGTCGCGGAACACGGCAACGGCTGCCGCCATGGCGCCAAGCTCGTCGCGGCGATCCTGACCTTCGATCGGTGCCTCTGTTTCACCCCGTGCCAACGACGCCATGCGTTCGCGCAGGTTGGCAATCGGCTTGGTGATGCCCTTGGCGGAGACGAGGAGCGCTCCGACGATACCGGCCGAAAACACGACTGCGAGAACAAGCAGTGCGTTGAAGATCGTCGAGTTCGTTTCGTCGGTGATCGCGTTGCTCTTGGTATTCACATCTGCGCTCAGCCGCTCGAGGAATGCCGCGAGGTCCTTCGCCAGCGGCAGAACCTGCTGATCGACCTTCACAAGAGCTGCCTTGGCGATTTCGTCCTGGTCGTTTTCACCGAGGGCAACAGCCTCGTCAGTCAGCGTAAGGACTGCCTTGACGCGGGTCACGAGCGGGTCGAGGTCTGCCGCTCTGGTTGGCACGAGTGTACGGATATGCTCGAGACGCACCATCAGGTTGGTTTTGCTTTCCTTGTAGAAAGCAGTGGCAGCCGTCATCCCCTCGCTGCCCCTGGGATAGGCAAGGGTCTGGTAGGCGGCATAGCCCGTCGCCGCAAGATTGCGGTTGGCGCGGGCCATTTCCACAGCCGCAACGGTGTCTGTCGAAATAAAATCGGAGTAGCTGGTATCGGCAGCCTTGTAGCGGCTTGCAACGAAGCTTGTAGCGCCCAGGCCAACGACGCAGAGCGGGATAAGGACAGACAGTATTTTGGTGCGAATACTCGCATTTTTCAAAAACGACATAGAACCCCTCGTGGAGTAGCGGAGAAGCCTCCATTCCATCAGCGTTGCTGGCGCCAGCCGGGATCGCTGGAGCGCATGCAAACTGATCGATTGGTCAGGCAAACTTGTGTGGCATGACAGCTGCGCTCTGCCTTCATGGCTGCCAGGGGATATTCTGTCGCAGACAGGCGTAATAAGTTATAGTTTAAATATAATTAAGCGCTGATATTACAGTGAAAATGCATCACGACTGGATTCTAGACTTGGTGTTTCGTTCGCCGGTTGCGCCCGGAGGGATGGGGTATCCTGTCCCGACAGCCCGGCTACTTCGAGACGTCAGGCCTCCACGGCGGCACCAGTCTGCATTTCATCGCCGCCCAGCCCCGTCTTCATCGCCTTGCCCGCAACATAGGTTTCCACCACCGCGCGGTCGTCGCCCATGGTCTGTAGCAGGAACAGCTCTTCGGGCAGGGTCTTCACCGTTTCCATCCGAAGCCGCATTGCGGGTGTCGATCCGGCGTCGAGGATGACGAGGTCGGCCATCGATCCGATGTCGAGCGTGCCGATGTCGGCCTCCATGCCCAGCGCCTCGGCATTGCCGCGGGTCATCAGGTAGTAGCTTTCGAGCGGATTAAGACGTTCGCCCAGCAGTTGCTGGATCTTGTAGGCCTCGTCCATGGTCTTCAGCATCGAATAGCTGGAACCGCCGCCGATATCGGTCGCGACGGAAACACGGACGGGCTTTTCGCGCCTCCTCAAGGCTTTCAGCGGAAACAGGCCGGAACCGAGGAACAGGTTGGAGGTCGGGCAATGCACGGCAATGCTGCCGGCTTCCGACAGCGCATCTGCCTCACGCTCGGAGAGATGGATGGCGTGGCCGAGCAGCGTCTTTTTCCCCAGAAGGCCGTAACGGGCATAGATATCGGTATAGTCCGTCGCTTCCGGATAGAGCTCGGCAGTATACTTGATTTCGTCGTGGTTTTCCGAGAGGTGCGTCTGGATGAACAGGTCGGGGAATTCCTGCGCCAAAGCCTCCGCCGCCTTCATCTGGCCCGGCGTCGAGGTGATCGCAAAGCGCGGCGTGATGGCGACGTGGTTGCGGCCCTTGCCATGCCATTCGGCAATCACGGCTCTGGTTTCGTCATAGCCCATCTCGGCCGTGTCGAGCAGGCCCTGCGGTGCATTGCGATCCATCATCACCTTGCCGCCGACCATGCACATGTTGCGCTTCATCGCCTCGGCGAAAAACGCGTCGGCGGAAGTCTTGTGGACCGAGCAATAGGCAACGGCCGTCGTCGTGCCGTGGCGCAGGAACTCGTCGTAGAAATGCGTGGCGATGCGCGTCGCGTGATCGCTCTCGACGAAGCGGCATTCCTCGGGGAATGTATAGGTATTGAGCCATTCCAGCAGATTTCCGGCATAGGACGCGATCACCTGCATCTGCGGAAAATGCACATGGGTATCGATCAGGCCCGGCAGAATGAGGTGCGGCCGGTGATCGATCTCTTCGACGTCGGCCGTCGCCTGCGCCTTGACCTGCGCGTAGTCGCCGGTTGCGGTGATCCGGCCGCCGGAGACCAGCAGGGCGCCGTCGTGCTCGTACAGATAGCTGTCGGTGTCGGTCATCGCGAGGGGGGCGCGCTTGAACGACAGGAGGCGGCCGCGGATCAGGGAATCGGTCATCTAAAACTCTATTTCGACGCTATTGCACTTTCATACCACGCAACGAGAAGACGGCGCTCCTCGGGGGTGATGGCGGACACGTTGCCTGGCGGCATGGCGTGGCTCCGGCCGGCCTGGATATAGATCTCGCGGGCGTGGGCAGCAATCTCCGCATCGGTTTCCAGCTTCACCGATTTTGGCGTGAAGGTGATGCCCTCCCAGACCGGCTCTGCTGCATGGCACATCGAACAGCGCCCCTGAACGACGTTGCGCGCCGCGACGAAATGCGTGTCGGATGCGAATGTCTGCTGGATCGGCGTCATGGCCGATGCGCTCGATATCTCGGTCTCGCCGGTCAGCACTTTCGGCACGGTCGAAAGCCACATGATGGCGATGAACAGGAGCACCGTCACTAGCCAGGTCCAGGTCGGCTTGCCCTTGCGCGCATGGGTGGTGTTGAACCAGTGCCGGATCGTCACGCCCATCAGGAAGATCAGCGCCGCGATCACCCAGTTGAAATGGGTGGCAAACGCCAGCGGATAATGGTTCGACAGCATGAAGAAGATGACGGGCAGGGTCAGGTAGTTGTTGTGCAGCGAACGCTGCTTGGCAATCGCGCCGTATTTCGGATCGGGCGTGCGCCCGGCGATCAGGTCGGCGACGACGATGCGCTGGTTGGGCATGATGATCATGAAGACGTTGGCAGACATGATCGTGGCGGTGAAGGCGCCGAGATGCAGGAAGGCCGCCCGGCCGGAAAAGATCTGCGTGTAGCCCCAGGCCATCGCGACCAGAACCACATAGAGAATGCCCATCAGCGCCCAGGTATTCTTGCCGACAGGCGATTTGCACAGCTGGTCATAGATGACCCAGCCGATACCGAGTGACGCCAGCGAAAGGCCGATCGCCTGCAGGGATGACAGGTCCATCACCGTGCGGTCGATCAGGAACAGGTCTGCGCCGCCATAATAGACAATACACAGCATCAGGAAGCCGGAGAGCCAGGTGGCGTAGCTTTCCCACTTGAACCAGGTCAGGTGTTCCGGCATCTGCGCCGGCGCCACCAGATATTTCTGGATGTGATAGAAGCCGCCGCCATGCACCTGCCATTCCTCGCCATAGGCACCGACGGGAAGATGCGCCCGCTTCACCAGCCCGAGATCAAGCGCAATGAAGTAGAAGGACGAGCCGATCCAGGCGATCGCAGTGATGACGTGAAACCAGCGCGCTGCAAAGCTCAGCCATTCCCAGGCGATCGCGTATTCGTACATTCCGTGTGTTCCCGATTCAGTTCCCCTGCAGCGCACTTTGGGCAAAAAAGGATCGCGAGGGAAGAGGGGCGGACGCCGCCGTCATTCCGATACAGATCATATGGCAATGAGGGTAGCGGGCGAGGTTGCCGTGCCCGTCCATCCGGACTAGCTTTCGGGCGTATCAGGATCGAGGAGCTACCCATGGGCGAAACCGCAGAACCCCATCATGCCTCGTGCCACTGCGGTGCGGTGCGCTTGCGGGTCAAGTTGTCGGATGGGTTCAACACGATCCGGCGCTGTGACTGCTCGTTTTGCCGCATGCGGGGAGCCGTCGTTGCCTCCGCGCTGCTGAGCGATCTCACCATCCTTGAAGGCGAGGACAGCCTGACGCTCTATCAGTTCAATACGGGGACTGCGAAACACTATTTCTGCAAGACCTGCGGCATCTATACCCATCACCAGCGGCGCTCAAATCCGGAGCAGTTCGGCATCAATGTCGCCTGCATCGAAGGTGTCAGTCCGTTCGATTTCCCCGAAGTGACGGTCATGGACGGCGTCCGTCATCCGGCCGATACGGGTGCCGATCCAAATTCGGGGATTGCAGGTGTCCTCAGATACTCGACATCCTGAGGCTGTCAGACAGCGGCAGTAACCCGTCCCAGGCGTGTTTCCGGATCAAGGCAGACCTGGTTGCGGCCCCGCATCTTGGCGGCGTAGAGCGCCAAGTCGGCGCGCCGGTAGAGGTCGGCGGCGCTATCGCCGCTGTCGCCGGACGCGATGCCTGCAGAAAACGTGTAGCGGAAGCTCTGCTGTTCCGCGACGGGCCGCGAGTGACGCACCGCATCCAGCATCTTGCCGACGATCGTCAGCGCGTTTTCCGGTGATGCATTGGGCAGGATCAGCACGAATTCCTCGCCGCCGACACGGCCGAGTACGTCGGTCTTTCGCACATGGCTGTGCAGGGTCTTGGCAAAGTCCTTCAGCACCGCATCGCCGACCGAATGGCCGAAACGGTCGTTGATATACTTGAAATTGTCGATGTCGAGCACGGCCAGGCATCCGGCCGGCTGCGACGGCGCGCCACCTTGCGAGCGCAACAGATCGTCGATCTTTGCCATCGCAAACCGCCGGCTTGGAATGCCGGTCAGTTCGTCGATCTGGGAGACCCTGATCGCGTCGTCGCGGTCCTGCCGGAGCGTTCTTTCGTCAGGGCGCATCGAGGTGATGTCACTTGCAACGCACAGCATCCAGCCGTTCGGCTGCATGGTTTCCGTCATCCAGAGCCAGCGGCCGTCGTGAAGGTCGGTTTCGTAGGCGCGAAAGCCGGTCTTGCCGCGCCGCGAAAGGGTGGAGCGCAGCCATGTCTCGAAATCCGTCGCCTTGATGACCGTGCCGCGTGCTGACAGGAAATTGCGGCGCATCATCTCCGACCAGAGCGGATTTTCGCTCTCGTCGAGGCACCAGGCGTCCCGGAACGCACGATTGGCGAAACGTAGCCTGTCGTCCTGATCGAACACCGCGATCAGGACGCCTGCAACTTCCATCAGCCCGGCCATCTGCCGCAGCGTCGCGTCGTCGTTCAAGGCCATGATGTCCCAGAATGTGAGTCTCTGTCTGCGTATTTCTTAGCTGTTACTTATGAATGATCGGTTAGGCAATTTGTTTCAACCCGCGGTATACGCGGTTGAGCAGCAGCAGTGACCGTGCAGTGGTGACAAATCATTTTTGCGCCCTATCTTAGCGTCAATTGCAATTTTCAGAGTTTCCCTTGCTCATCGCCGATCTCGACGAACACGCCGCCCTTCTCGATCGTCTCGAGGCCCTCGAAGCCTACGACATCATGGATTCTCCGTCTGAACCGGAGTTCGACGGGATCGTCCAGATCGCCACCGCGCTTTGCAAGGCGCCGGTGGCGCTTATCAGTCTTGTCGATGCGGAACGCCAGTGGTTCAAGGCGCGTGTCGGGTTCAGCCCGTCTGAAACGCCGCTCTCCCAGTCGGTCTGCCGCCATGCGCTCGCCAGTTCCGATCTTCTGATCATTCCCGATCTCAAGGACGATCCGCGCACGCGCGACAACACGCTGGTGACCGGCGAGCCATTCATCCGCTTTTACGCGGGCGCACCGCTGATCACGCCCGACAATATCACCATCGGCAGCCTCTGCGTCATCGACAGTGTGCCGCGGCCGCACGGTCTCGACAACGAACAACGCGAAGGACTGCGCGCGCTTGCAGGCCAGGTGATTGCGCTGTTTGAAGCGCGCCGGCTGTCGCAGCGCAAGGACGATCTGTTTCGCCGGCAGAAGAGCCTGACATCGCATATGCGGGCCGCTGCAAACGAGACGCTGGCGGCCCAGGAGGCTGGCGGCGTCGGCACGTTCGAAGTGGATATCGAGACCGGTCAGGCCAAGACGTCGCCGGCCTTTTGCCGCATCTTCCATCTGCCCGTCGCACCAATCTATCCGTCCTCCCTGTTTGAGGGAATGGTCGTGGAGAGCGACCGGGGCTTGCAGTCGAGCGACCTCGGCCGTCGGGAGGCCACGGATTCGCTCGACGTCGAGTATCGCATCAACACGGATGTCGGAATCCGCTGGATTTCGCGCACCGCCAGTTTCGTTCACGACGAGAGCGGACGGCCGATCAAGATGATCGGTGCGGTGAAGGACGTCACAGTCATCAAGCGGGCGGCCGCCCGCGTCCAGGCTCTGCTCGATCTCGGCGACCGTCTCAATCATCTGACCGACACAGAGTCCATGGCGATGGCGGCGGCCGACCTGATGGCCAAGGCATTGGATGCCACCCGCGCCGGTTTCGGCATCGTCAACCTTGCTGACGAGACGGTGCTGATGCAGCCGGAATGGACGGCGCCCGGTGTCGTGTCTCTTTCCGGCCGGCATCACTTCCGCGATTACGGCTCGTTCATCAACGATCTGAGGCTTGGCAACCCCGTCGTCATCCCCGATGTCACGCAGGACCCGAGAACCCGCGACAATGCGCAGGCACTGCTGGATCTCGATATCCGCGTCCTCGTCAATGTGCCGATCATGGATCAGGGGCGTTTCAATCTGGTCGTGTTCGCCCATCACACGCATCCCTATGCGTGGAGCACCGAAGAACTGGCCTTCCTGCGCAGCTTTGGCGATCGCATCCAGGCCGCGATTGCCCGCGTGCATGCCGAGGCCGAACAGATGGTCCTGCAGCGTGAGCTCGGGCACCGTCTGAAAAACACGCTTGCCATGGTGCAGGCCATCGCCTCCCAGACCCTGCGTCCGGTTAAGGAACGCAACCACGTGGATGCTTTCGAGCGTCGCCTGCATGCGCTGAGCACCGCGCACGAAATCCTTCTCGAGCGCAACTGGAGTAGTGCCCCCGTTTCCAACGTCGTTGAAAAGACGCTTGACCGTCTTTCCGTGCGCGAGCGGATCGACATTGTCGGCGACCCGATCATGCTTGGACCCAAGGGTACGCTGTCGCTGTCGCTCGTGCTGCACGAGCTCGCCACCAACGCGATCAAGTATGGCAGTCTCTCTAACACGACAGGCCGCGTTGCCATTAACTGGCACGTGGAAGGCGAGGGCGATCTTTCGTCGTTCAACTTCAGCTGGCAGGAAAGCGGCGGGCCCCAGGTTGCCGAACCGCAGGCCAATGGGTTTGGATCGAAACTTATTCGTATGGGACTGGCCGGAACAGGCGGCGTTAACGTTCGTTATGAACCATCGGGCTTCGTCGCCCAGATGCACGCGTCTCTCCCTCAGCTCCAGCAGGCAGATATCTGAATGGGATCACTTACCCCGCCTTCAAGGCACGTCGTACTCGTAGTTGAGGACGAACCGCTGCTCTTGATGATGGCGACGGACCTCGTAGAAGAAGCCGGTTTCGAAGCCGTCGAGGCTCGAAGTGCCGATCAGGCAGTCGAAATTCTCCAGGACCGTAAGGATATCCGCATCGTCTTTACCGACATCGATATGCCGGGCAGCATGAACGGAATGCGGCTGGCCGCCATGGTGCGCGACCGCTGGCCGCCGATCGAGATCATCATCGTGTCTGGCCATGTGAAGCTCGGCAAGGACGATATGCCGGCCCGCAGCGTGTTCTACAGCAAGCCCTACGATGCCGCCAAGATCGCCGCCCAGCTGCACCGGATGGTCTCGCACCTCTGAATACCTGCCTGAGTGTCGTTTCCTTAAGAAAAATCTAATACGTAAGTTGTGCGCCGCACTATTTTGTTTAGCGGCACCAGCCGACTCGCGTATTGTAAGCTTTGCAAGTCCTCCGGCGGTGCCGGGTATTGCGTTGAGCACGTCGCCGGAGATGACATTCATCAACGGAGAACAGGCTTATGCGTAGCGACATGACGCCGAGCAGGCGGTGCCTTCCAACGGGCGCGGTGATTGCGTTTGTATCCGGTGTATCCACGTTCGGCATTCCCATCCCACAGGGGCGGGCGCACGAGGCCGTGAGCGGCTTCAAATACGAGTCCTACTGCTGCAACGGTAACAATCATACCGGCGACTGCCAGAGGATCCCGACCAGGAATGTCAGGATCACAAGCGGCGGTTACGAAATCATCGTGAAGCCCGGTGACCACCGTCTGGTCACCCGCACCCATGATTTCCAGCTGCCGCAAAGCGAGGCCCGTCGCAGCACCGATTCCGAATATCACATCTGTCTCTATCCGACGGAAGACACGTTGCGTTGTTTCTACGCACCCGACATGGGCTTTTGAACGACCAGCATGATCAGTCTCGGAAACTCGGCATCATGAGGCGCATGAAATCACGGAAGGCGCGGATCTTCTTCGAATGCCGCCGCGTCTCCTGATAGGCGAACCAATAGTCGTTGCCGTCCGAGGCCCTGAGTTCGAACGGCTGGATCAGTCGTCCGAGCGCGACGTCGTCGGCGTAGAACTCGGGCTTCAGGATCGCCACGCCCTGGCCGGCGATCGCGGCCGCCGCCTCGAAAGCCTGTGCCCCGAAACGGCTGTTCGGTCGTCCCCCGAGATCCGCATCGGGAATACCGGCCGCGGCAAGCCACAGCCGCCACCAGACATCGCCCGCGTCGATGATCCGCAGCTTCAGGATGTCGGCCGGCTCGCGAACGCCGCCGATCGTTTCGGCCAGCACCGGGCTCAGCATCGGCGTAAAATCGCTCTTCATCAGGAAATGCGAGGTCAGTCCCGGCCAGTGGCCGGTGCCGCTGCGGATCGCCACGTCGGCTTCGGTCCGAGTGAAGTCCACCACGGTCTGCGAGGTTTCGAGCCGCACCGCGATGTCGGGATTCTGCATCTGGAATGTGCCGAGATGAGGGGCGAGCCACCGGTATGCGAATGTCGCGGTCGTATGGATGACCAGCGTGCTCTCGAACAGTTCCTTCGTTCCCGCCACAGCCTCGTCCATGATGCCGAACGCTTCCGATATTTTTGGTGCCAGCCGTTCGCCAGCGGTCGTCAGCAACACCTGTCGCGGCCGGCGCAGGAACAGCTGGTCGCCGAGCGTCTCCTCGAGAAGCTTGATCTGATAGCTCACGGCCGTCTGCGTCATGCCCAGCTCTTCGCCGGCCCTGGTGAAACTTAGGTGCCGCGCTGCCGCTTCGAAGACGCGAAGGGCGTTCAGCGGAAAGTTCGTCGACATTTTCATGGATAAGCCCTCTTCATCCATTCAGACGGATGTTCCATTGGAAACGGAGCATTTTTGCGCGCATCTTCCAAGCACAAACATCAAATCAATGATGACTCAACAAGGGAGAAGCGGCCATGTTCAGTGGTTTGCGCGCTGCATTTCTGCGCCTGAAAACAAGCGTGGTTTTTTTGACATCGATGATCTCGGGCTCCCGCCAGCGGTGCGACGTGGAGAATGTCAGCGAGGACGAACTGCGGGCCTTCGGTCTGCTCGACGAGAGGATCTCGCCCAGCACCGTCAAGCGTCGCTTCCGTTCCGAGGCGTGGGCCGAGGTGGATCGCTACCAGCGCTTTCCGTGAGCCGCGTGTCAGACCGAAGAACGCGCCGAGACACTTTCGACCGGATGCCGGGCCGGGACGCGGTGCAACAGTTCGGCGGCGACCAGCGCTGCGATCACCGCCGGGCGCTTGTCCTTGACGCTGCCGTCAGCCAAGACATTGCCGACCGGTAGCGTCAGCCGGGCCATCATTGCCGCACTCGCGTCACGATCCTCCGTCTGCCGCTGCAGCCAGTTCGAAAATGTCGCTCGCTTGGTGGCAGAGCCGATCATGCCGACATAGGCGAGGTCTCCCCGCAAAAGCGCCCGTTCGGCGATGAGGAAGTCCAGCGCATGGTCGTGGGTGAGGATGACAGCCGCGCCACCCGGCGCAATCTCCGCCACATGCGCTTCCGGCATGGCAATCAGCCTTGCGGACACTTCTAGCGGCAGTCCCTCCAGCGCCTCGGCGCGTGTCTCGATGACCGTGACGGCAAAGGGCAGGGGCACGAGGGCGCGTGCCAGCGCCAGACCCACATGGCCGCAGCCGAACAGGTAGATTTCGGGGCGCGTGTCCTCTTCGAAGCGGATACGGGTTTGCAGATCTACGGCGACGCCAGACGTCACGACGGTAAACACGAGTTTCGTTCGCCCGCCGCAGCACTGGCCGATCTCGGGTCCCAGCGGAATATCCATCACCACCGCCCCTGAGCCTGCAAGGATAGAGCGGGCATTGTCGATCGCCATATATTCGAACTGGCCGCCGCCGATCGTGCCCCAGATCGCAGTGCTGCTGACCAGCATGAACGCACCTCGCTCACGCGGCGTCGAGCCCTTCGCCTCAGTGATCTCGACGAGGACCGATGCGGGGTTGGCGGCGAGAAACGCGGCAAGCGGCAGGGTCATGGTTGGGGCTCATGCGGCTGCAGCATCGCGCTTTACCCCAAAGCCTTCATCCGCTCGACCGCCATCAGCACCCTTTCCGGCGTTGCGGGCGCATCGAGCCTCGGGCAGGCGGCGTAATCGGCAACGCTTGCCACCGCCATCGAGATCGCTTCGAGAACCGAGATCGCCAGCATGAAGGGCGGTTCGCCCACGGCTTTCGAGCGGCCGACGGTCGGTTCAGCATTTTCAGACCATTCCGCCAGCTGCACGTTGAAAATCTTCGGCCGGTCGGAGGCGAGCGGGATCTTGTAGGTGGAGGGCGCGTGCGTTCTGAGGCGCCCCTTGGCGTCCCACCACAGTTCTTCGGTAGTCAGCCACCCCATGCCCTGCACGAAGGCGCCTTCGATCTGGCCGATATCGATCGCCGGATTGAGCGATTTGCCGACATCATGGAGAATGTCGGTGCGATCCATCATGTATTCGCCGGTCAGCGTGTCGATCGAGACTTCCGACACGCAGGCGCCATAGGCGAAATAGTAGAACGGATGGCCTTTTCCGGCTGCCCGGTCCCAATGGATCTTCGGTGTCTTGTAGAAACCTGCGGCGGAAAGCTGCACACGGTCGTAATAGGCGGCCTTCACGAATGTATCGAAGGGCACGGTGTCGCCGCCGATGCGGATGCGGTTGGGCAGGAATTCGACTTCCGACTTGTCCACCTTCCATTGCCGGCAGGCGAAATCCACCAGCCGCTCCTTGATCTGCCGGCAGGCATCGTAGGCGGCCATGCCGTTGAGATCGGAGCCGGAAGAGGCAGCCGTCGCGGATGTGTTCGGCACCTTGCCGGTGGTGGTCGCCGTGATCTTCACCCGGTCGATATCCACCTGGAAGGCGTCGGCCACGACCTGCGCCACCTTGGTATAGAGACCTTGGCCCATCTCGGTGCCGCCGTGGTTCAGGTGGATCGAACCGTCGTTATAGACATGCACCAGCGCGCCCGCCTGATTGTAGGCGGTGAGCGTGAACGAGATGCCGAACTTGACCGGCGTCAGCGCGATGCCTTTGCGGATGACGGGGCTTTGCGCATTGAATTCGAGGATCGCCTGCCGCCGCGCCTGATAGTCGCTCGACTGTTCTAGTTCGTCGACGATGCGGGCGATGACGCAGTCCTCGACCTCCTGATGATAGGGCGTCGTGGTGCGGCCGGAGCCGGGCTTTCCGTAGAAGTTGAGTTTGCGCACCTCGAGCGGGTCTTTGCCGACCGCATAGGCGATTTCCTCGATCATCCGCTCGGCGCCGAGCATGCCCTGCGGCCCGCCGAACCCACGAAAGGCGGTGTTGGACACCGTGTGGGTCTTCAACGGCTGCGACGTCAGGTGCACATGCGGGTAGAAATAGCTCGAATCCGCATGAAACAGCGCCCGGTCGGTGACGGGACCAGAGAGATCGGCGGAAAAGCCGCAGCGCGCCGCATAGGTCGCATCGACCGCATGGATGCGACCCTCTTCGTCGAAGGCGATATCGTAATCGACGCGGAAATCGTGGCGCTTCCCGGTCATCGACATGTCTTCATCGCGGTCCGGCCGGAATTTGACCGCCTGGTTGAGCTTCTTTGCCGCGACGGCCGCAAGGGCCGCGAACTGGTTGCCCTGGGTCTCCTTGCCGCCGAAACCGCCGCCCATGCGCCGCGTGCGGACTTCGATTGCGTGGTTCGGCACGCCCAGCACATGCGCCACCATATGTTGCACCTCGCTCGGATGCTGGGTGGAGGACCAGACGATCACGTCGTCGTCCTCGCCCGGAATGGCGAAGGCGATGTGGCTTTCGAGGTAGAAATGCTCCTGGCCGCCGATCTCCATCGAGGCCTGAACCCGAAGCGGCGGCTTGCCGATCTCGGCCTCCGGCTCGCCGCGTTTCAGCGTCATCGGCTCGGTCACGAACGGCGCGCCGTTGTCACGGGCCCCTGCGATGTCGCTCCAGTGGGGAAGGTCGCTATACTCGATCTTTGCCAGACGTGCTGCCCGGCGGGCCTGGCCGCGCGTTTCCGCAAACACCGCAAAGATCGGCTGGCCGTGGAACTGCACGAGATCGGTCGCCAGCAGCGGCTCGTCATGGCGTCCGGTCGAGCCGACGTCGTTGGCGCCCGGAATATCGTCTGCCGTCATCACCCAGACGACGCCGGGGGCCGCTTTGACAGCGTCGAGGTCGATCGAGACGATCTGGGCATGGGCGCGATCGGCAAGGCCCAGCCCGCCATGCAGCGTGCCTGCGGGTTCTGGGATGTCGTCGATATATTCGGCCTGTCCGGTCACATGCTTGTGCGCCGAATCATGCTTCAGCGACACATGCATCGGGCCGTCGATCACGGGCTTCATCGGAAAGCTTGTATTGTCCATTTATGCTTCCTCCAGCTCGAACCGGTGCAGCTCGCTCGGTGCTCCCGCGGTCTCAAGGAAGAACCGCGTCAGCAGGTTCTTGGCCGTCAGGCTTCGGTATTCAGCGGTCGCGCGCCAGTCCGTCAGCGGCTGGAAATCCGCGTCGAACGCGTCGCGGACGGCGGAGACCACGCCCCAGCTCCAGGGCTGTCCGGTCAGCATATCCTCCACATGGGTCGCCCGTTTCGGGATCGCCGCCATGCCGCCGAAGGCGATGCGGATCTCCTCGACCAGCCCTTCGGCGTCGAGCATCAGGTAAAACGCGCCGCAGAGCGCCGAAATATCCTCGTCGCGGCGCTTGGAAATCTTGTAGACGGCGAAATGGCTGTCTTCTGCCGGGCGCGGCACGGAGACCTTCTCGACGAACTCGCCCGGCAGCCGATCCTGCTTGCCATAGGCAATGAAGTAATTCTCGAGCGGCATCGTGCGGCGACCGGAATGGGAACGCAGCGTCAGTTCGGCACCCAGTGCGATCAGGGGCGGCGGTGTGTCGCCAATCGGCGATCCGTTGGCGATATTGCCGCCGATCGTGCCCATGTTGCGCACCTGGCTGCCGCCGATCCGGTCGATCAGCCGGCCGAAAGCGGGAACCACCGCATCCATCACGCCTTGCGCATCCGCATAACTGACGCCGGCGCCGATGGAGACGCCTCCATCCTCGATGGTAATCGCCTTGAGTTCGCTGAGGTGGTTGATGAAGATGACAGGATCGAGCAACCGAAGCTGCTTCGTCACCCACAGTCCGACGTCGGTGGCACCGGCCACGACGGTTGCATCAGGGTTTTCGGAAAAGACTTGGGCAAAGGCCTCGACCGAGGCCGGAACGATGGAGCGGGCGCCGTCTTTCTCCACGACGATCGTGTCGGTCGCCGACTGCATGGAGAAAAGCTTGCCCATGATTTCGGTGCGGTCGCGTTCCAGCGGATCGAAGAGCGCGCTCGGGCGGCTTTCCGCCACCTGTTCGGCCGCCTTCACGATCGGCTCGTAACCGGTGCAGCGACAGAGATTGCCCTGCAAGGCGCTTTCGATGTCCTGGCGCGACGGCTGTTCGTTGGAAAGCCAGAGCCCATAAAGCGACATCACGAAGCCCGGCGTGCAGAAGCCGCATTGCGAGCCGTGACAATCGACCATCGCCTGCTGCACCGGATGCAGCTTGCCATCCTTTGCGGCCAGATGTTCGACCGTGACGATATGGGTTCCGTGCAGCGATCCGAGCAGGCGGATACAGGCATTGACGCTTTCATAGATCAGGCCGCGTTCGCTCAGCCTCCCCACCAGCACCGTGCAGGCACCACAATCGCCCTCGGCACACCCTTCCTTCGTCCCCGTCAGCCGCCGCTTCAGGCGTAGATAATCGAGAAGCGTTTCCGTGGGGCCGAAATCTCCAAGGCTCAACTCTTCCGTGTTGAGAATGAAGCGGATCGCTGAACTCATCTGTCTCCTTCGTCCGCCGTTCCCGGCTTCTGCTGTCAATTTCATTGGCGCGGATGCCGAGGCATCCGCTCAAAGTCTCTGCCGCGACGCGACGCCCGACGTCTCCGCCGCGACACCCGCGCAACTCTCCTCATTCCTGTGCTCGTCACAGGAATCCAGCAGCGTCGCGTCCGCGACGCTGGAGGGCTTTTCCCACGCGAAAGACTTCGCGTGACTGGATTCCTGTGACAAGCACAGAAATGAGGGTAGCGGGGGTGGGCGCCGTCACCCACATCGCTTGCTTCGCGCAAGTCTACTGCGCAGTGCGGTCGCCGTCGATGGAGATATTTTTGGCTGGGACGCGGAAGTGGGCGTTTCCGGCGAAGCAGTTGTCCGACGTCTTCGTCGCAGCGATCGCCCAACGTCTCGCCGCGACCCCCGCCCAACGTCTCCGTCGCGGCGACCACCCAACGTCTCCGGCGCGGCATCCACCCGGACGTCTCCGCCGCGGCAACCACCCAACCTCTCCTCATTCCTGTGCTTGTCACAGGAATCCAGCAGCGTCGCGTCCGCGACGCGGAAGAGTCTTTCACGCGAAAGACTTCGCGTGACTGGATCCCTGTGACAAGCACAGGGATGAGGGAAACGGGGGTGCCAGGAATGCGCTACGGGCGAGACCTTCCCCATCGTCTTTCACGCCCAACCCTCACTGCGCCGTCCAGCCGCCATCGATCGAGAGATGCGTCCCCGTGATGCTTCGTGCCGCATCGCTCGCGAGGTACAGCGCCGCGGCGGCCACGTCCTCGACCGCGACGAATTCCTTCGTGGCCTGTAGCCGCAGCAGCACTTCGTCTCGCACCTGCGCTTCGCTGATGCCCTTTTCGCGGGCCTGGGCGGGGATCTGTTTTTCGACCAGAGGCGTCAGCACGAAGCCGGGGCAGATGGCATTGACGGTGATGCCGGATTGCGCAACCTCGAGCGCGACGCTTTTGGTGAGGCCCATGATGCCGTGCTTGGCGGCCACATAGGCGGATTTGAACGGCGAGGCGACGAGGCCGTGGGCGGAGGCGACGTTGATGATGCGGCCCTTGCCCTGCGCTTTCATCAGCGGGATCGTGTGGCGCATCGTGTGGAAGGCGGACGACAGGAGGATGGCGATCAGCTGGTCCCATTTTTCCGGCGGAAAATCCTCGATCTTTGCCACATGCTGGATGCCGGCATTGTTGACGAGGACGTCGACCGTTCCGAATGTCTTCGCCGTGCTCTGGATCAGATCCTCGATCTCGCCGGGCCTGGTCATGTCGGCCGGGTGGTAGAGGACGGTTGCGGCACCCGCCTCGTCGAGCATCCGGCAGGCGGCCTCGATTGCGTCCTTTTCTCCAAAGCCGTTGATCACGACCGTATCGCCCGCGGCTGCAAAACCCTTTGCGATGCCGAGACCGATGCCGGACGTTGAGCCGGTGACGACGACGGTTCTTGCCATTTTTATAAAACCCTCCCTAGGCCAAAGCGCCCGCGCTTGAGCGGTGCCTCGACCGGAAAGGTACGCTTAAACCTTGCGCCCTGGCAATTGCCAAGGAGTGCCGAAAGAAGGGGAGCGAGCAAGGGCCAGGCGCCAGCCTTGCCCTTGCAG
Organism: Neorhizobium sp. DAR64872/K0K18; assembly: GCF_050500175.1. Classification (NCBI taxonomy): domain Bacteria; kingdom Pseudomonadati; phylum Pseudomonadota; class Alphaproteobacteria; order Hyphomicrobiales; family Rhizobiaceae; genus Neorhizobium; species Neorhizobium sp. DAR64872/K0K18. The sequence continues at coordinate 2,291,659 of NZ_CP191446.1, read as the reverse complement.
CAAGCTTCAGTTTGCCGGCTTGCCCGCACCGGTTGCGGCATGGGTCGCCTGCGCATGAGACGGGGATCGCGCCGGGTTGCCGGCCGTGTTTCTGGCGGCCTGACGCACGCGGTTGCGCCCGCCTTGCTTGGCGTCGTAGAGCAGCGTATCGGCCACCCGCAGCATCTGTGCGAAGCTCTCGCCGGCCTCCCCCTGGTAGACTCCGAAGCTTGCGGTGAGACGTCCTTGCGCGAGCGGCGTGACGGTGGTCTTTGCGAGTGCTGCGCGCAACCGCTCGGCGATATCGGCGGCCTCCGTCTCGGTTGTCTTCGGCAAGACGATGCAGAATTCCTCGCCGCCGATCCGCGCCGCGAGATCGTAGGGGCGGACATAATTGGTGGCAATTTCGCCGGCTGCCACCAGAACCTGGTCGCCGACATCGTGTCCGTGACTGTCGTTGATGGTTTTGAACTTGTCGAGATCGAACAGGATGACCGAGATCGGTTCCGCCTGGCGCTCGGCGCGTGCCAGTTCCTGCGCAACGCGTTCGCTCAGCCAGCGGCGGTTGCCAAGCCCGGTCAAAGGGTCGGTCATCGCCTGGTGGCGCAGCTTCTGCATCAGCGTTTCGACTTCGGCGACCATCGAGGTCACAGCCGTCGCGAGCACGCCGATCTCATCATCGGCTTTGGAAAACATCCGCACCGGCTGGCCTTCGTCGCGATACGTTTTGACCGCGCGCGTCAGGCTGCGGAGCGGCCGCAGCAGCAGCCAAAGGCCCGAAAGGCAGGCCACGGTGCCGATCAGCGTGGCGCCGAGCAGCAACAGAAGAAGCGTGAGCGGCTGGGTTTCGAAACCGATCGCGAGATAGGCGATCACGGCGATCAAGGGCACGTGGATGGACAAAAAGCAGATCATGAAGATCTTGGCCGTCAGTGATTTCCTGAAAGGCTGCAGCGCCATCGGGGGGGTCGGATTCATCCCGGCTCCTTTTGAAGATACAAGTCCCCCTGCGGGGTCCAAAGACCGCATAAAGCTATGGGTGCGTCCAAAAGAGGGCGCTCGCTCAAAAAGGCAAATGCGAAATTTAGCAGTTTCGCCGCTGATCCTGTGGATAACGGTGCGGCACCCGCTCGATTCCAGCCTCCATGGCGGGGAGTTGCGGTTTGACGGCGACGGCGGCATCTGCTCAAACCGTGATCAACGCGCAAATGGTGAGGGAGGGCAGCATGGCGGGTTACATCCTGGCGATCGATCAGGGAACCACGTCGACACGGTCAATCGTGTTTGACGAAACAATGCAGATCGCCGGTGTCGGCCAGACCGAGTTTCCGCAGATCTTTCCGAAATCGGGCTGGGTGGAGCACGATCCGGAAGCGATCTGGGAGAGCGTTCTCCTGACCGTCAAACAGGCGCTGAAGGCCGCAGGCCTTGAGGCATCGCAGATCGCCGCAATCGGCATCACCAACCAGCGCGAGACCGTCGTCGTGTGGGACCGCGAGACCGGCAAGCCGATCCACAACGCCATCGTCTGGCAGGATCGCCGCACCGCATCCTATTGCGAAAAGCTCAAACGCGAGGGTCTCGAAAAGACCTTCTCGAAGCGCACCGGCCTGCTGCTCGACCCGTATTTCTCCGGCACCAAGCTTTCCTGGCTGCTGTCCAATGTGAAGGGGGCGAGGGCGCGCGCCGCAAAGGGCGAACTCTGCTTCGGCACGATCGATACGTTTCTGATCTGGCGGCTGACGGGGGGAAAAAGTTTCGTCACCGACGCCACCAATGCCTCGCGCACGTTGATCTACAATATCGCCGACAATGCCTGGGACCAGTCGCTGCTTGATATCCTCAAGATCCCGGCTGCCATGCTGCCCGAGGTGAAGGACTGCGCCGACGATTTCGGCGTGACGGAAAAATCCCTGTTCGGCGCCGAGATCCCGATCCTGGGCGTTGCCGGCGATCAGCAGGCGGCAACGATCGGTCAGGCCTGTTTCGAACCGGGCATGATGAAATCCACCTATGGCACCGGTTGTTTCGCCGTTCTCAACACGGGACGCGACATGGTGCCTTCGAAAAACCGGCTGCTCACCACCATCGCCTACCGGCTGGACGGCGAGACGACCTATGCGCTGGAAGGCTCGATCTTTATCGCGGGCGCTGCCGTGCAATGGCTGCGCGACGGAATCGGCGTCATCGACAAGGCGTCAAAATCGGGAGATCTCGCCGCAAAGGCGGATCCGCAGCAGGACGTCTATCTGGTGCCCGCCTTTACCGGCATGGGCGCGCCGCATTGGGATGCGGAGGCGCGCGGCGCCATGTTCGGCCTGACGCGCGCGACAGGACCGGCGGAAATTGCCCGCGCCGCACTCGAAGCCGTCTGCTACCAGACCCGCGACCTCCTGGATGCCATGTGCCGCGACTGGAAGACCCGCAGCGGCGACACGGTGCTGAGGGTCGATGGCGGCATGGTTGCCTCCGACTGGACGATGCAGCGCCTCTCCGACCTCCTCGACGCACCGGTCGACCGCCCAAAGATCCTCGAAACCACCGCACTCGGCGCCGCCTGGCTTGCCGGCTCCAAAGCCGGCGTCTGGCCCGACCGCAAGGCTTTTGCCAAAAGCTGGGCGCGAGAACGCCGGTTTGAGCCAGAGATGGACCCGAAGACACGGGTTGCCAAGATCAAGGGCTGGAAGGACGCGGTGAGGCGGACGTTGACGAAGGGGTGAGGGGGGATTGCGGCCTCAGTTGAGCGATCACGGCCCCGTTTGCTTTCTTCGCTCGGTCCGACACGACGCGCAACCGGCAGCTCAGACAGGTGCCGTGCGCATCTCGCTGCGCGTCATCCGCCTGTCCCACCATTGGTTCAGATAGCGGCGGGATGGACCCTCTATGAACAAGTAGCTTAGGACGCCGCACACGATCGCGCCTGTCATTCCAGCTACCCCTCCAATCTTGCTTTCGACGGAGTAAAACGGCTGCTGCCACAGATAGATCGAGTAAGATAGCATTCCAAACGTCGTCAGGATCTTGGAGGAAAGCCAACCCTTGATAGTCTCGAACGTCGCTGCAAGAGAGTTGAGCGATACGGCAAGCAGCAACGTTCCTATACTGTACTTCACCCAGATCGGGAAAATATCCAAATTGCAGGCGAGGGCCATCACGAACGCCGCTGGGCTAATGAGCTTTGCGAAGTCAGATGACTGGCTTGATCGATTAGCGAGAAGTAGGAAAAGTGCGAATGACAGGAAGATGGATGCTGATCTGACATCGGTCCGCCAGTACATCTGGTGTTCTCCAATATTGAACGCGAGCTGCTGGATGATGCCCGATATCATCGCAGTCATCCCCACCAGCCCCACTGTGACGAGAACCAGGTTCTGACGCCGCCGGAGCATCCATGTCGTTACCGCAAGAAATATATAGCAGTGTTCCTCGACGCTCAGTGACCAGATATGATCAAGCGCCGAGCGTGCGTAACCCGCGACGTATGCATAGTTGTAGATAAGTATGATGGACGCGACGTAGTCGATGGGCTCGACAAACGCATCGTAATTGTAGCCGGAGAGTATTGCGACCGAAGACACCATAAAGAGTGTCGACGCCAGAAATAATAGCGCGGGGAAAATCCGCGAAAATCTTCGGAAAAAGAAGGTGTCGAGTTTCACCCTCTTCAGGATCAGGATCTCAGCCATCAAGCGACCACTCAAAACAAAGAAGAGCTCGACACCAAATGGGCCCAGGTTGATGCCTGGCACGTGAGCAAAATGGCCGACCAAAACAGCGACGATCGCCAATCCGCGCCAACCATCCAGATAAAGAATATGAGTGCTTTTCATGTGCCCCCGCACAAATGTTCCGCAGAAATGCGTCTGCAGCGAATGTCTAAATCCTAGGAATGTCAAATACAGTACGTAAGGATTCGGTTTTCTTAGCGTTTAAAATCTAGTCGAACTAAGTTGTATTGGATTTTTAGAGTATAACGGGCGGCAGGACGCGGCGTGAGCCAGATTCAGTTGAACTCGTCACGTGAGGCTCGACGGCGTAGCGAGATTGGCTGAATGGAGTCTGCTGGTTCCTCATCAGTCGTGCTCTCGATTTGGACCGGAGTGCGCCGACCGATGCGGCTCCGAGCATGATTCCCAAAAGTGCGGACGTCTTGATCGAGAGAAACGCGCCGCCGAACAGCGCCGTCGTGGTGATGTAGATCGATGCCATCAGTGGCAGGATCGGCGGCGTCAGGCGGGTCGAACTCAGGACGCCTGAGAAAAGGTAGAGGCAGAGCAACATGCCTGGCAGTGTGGCAGCGTAGACGAGATAGAGGATGCCGCTGTCGCCGAACCGGCTCACGTTCAAGGCGCCCGAGAACAACTCGAAGATGTTGGTACTGGTGACGACATCGAATGTGATGGCGATGCGTCGAGGGGTTTCGGACTCGGCAAGCCGGCCATCACTCATCATGTAGAAGAAAAATGCCGCGACCAGCACGATGGCCGGACCCCAAGCCGACCATGCCATTCTGATATGCGACTGGAGACATGACAGACCGAAAAAGAGGATGATCATGGCGGACGGCACACGCGAGTCGGCCAGCAGTGCCAGGACCAGGCAGGCGGCAAATGCGCCCGCGCGTTGCCAGGGGTAGTGCCGGAACCAGACGGCGAAGAACATGCAGGCGACGACTGCGAAATATCCGAGCGACAGAGGTTCCAGAAACGGTCCACCGATCCGGTGATCGGTCAGGAAGCCGAAGAAACTTCCGCCGCCGCGGTTGGCGCCGAGATAAAGCCCCATCTCGTCCGAGCCGCTGGCGAGCTGGTCTGAGACCCAGACGCGGGTGTTGCGGAAGAACGAGAGGGGATTGAACAGCGTGGTATAGAGGCCGACCAGGAACGCATCCAGAAAGCAGATGACACCGACCGCAGCGATGATCAGCTTGAAGGCTTTGAACGGAAATTGCCTGATGACACTTCCGAAGATGATGAAGATCGGGATGACCATCAGGTCGTAGTAATGTTTGGAATTGAGCTCGTTCCAGATCGACGCCAAGAGTGCAAAAACACCAAGGCAGGCGCAGGCGATCCAGAAGCTCAACGGAAGCTGCGGCCGCCGCAGGACAGCAACAGCAATTGCTGCTGCAGTAATGGCTAATTGAGCGACGGACGCGATAGTTGAATTGACCGGAAACAGAAGGCTGTTGGAGAAAGCAAGGGCCGTATTCAAGAGCGTTGCGGCAAACAAGACTATGCTTGCCGGCCTGTCGACGTCGTTGTTTTTTCTGTAGGTCTGCAATGGCTGCCCCAATCCCGTCAACCGCCCCCGGTTTGTGGAACTGTTCTTAGCAGATCGATGTATTCATCGACAATCGGTCAGGATTTATTTCTCACGCTGTCGTCTGCCCGCAGTTTAAGCAGTATCTTTCGGACGGTTTGCTTATTTATCATCTTGGCACGACGATCCGGTCCGATTGGATCAGCGCAGGCCGCGGTCGCCGTCCGACCGGTGTCCCATAAAAAGACACATCATACCGGGTAAAATTCGGCGGTGCCATTTTCATGCCGGTATCGCTCGCCTATGGTCGCACCGCAAATTCGAGAAGGTGAAGAATGGTTCGGCTGCTGCGTGTTCTGTCGTTTTTTCTGGTGTCATGCTTGGCGGTCGCTGCCGGCCGGACCGATGCGCAGGCAGGTTACGCGCATTTCATCTATGATGTGAGCGCGGGCAAGATTCTTGCGTCCGAAAATGGCGACGTGCTCAACCACCCCGCGTCGCTTACCAAGATGATGACGCTTTATCTCACCTTCGAGGCGATCAAGAGCGGCCGGATGACCTGGGACGAGCAGATCGTCATGACGCCGAACGCGGCGTCGAAGATCCCGTTCAAGCTGGGGCTGAAGCCCGGCGAGACGCTGTCCGTGCGCGAGGCTGTGCTTGCCACCGGCATCCGATCCGCCAACGACTCGGCGGCGGCGCTCGGCGATCGCCTTGGCGGTTCGGAAGAACGGTTCGCGACGATGATGACGGCAAAAGCGCGGGCGCTCGGCATGTCGAAGACCGTGTTCCGCAATGCGTCGGGCCTGCCGGATCCGGCCCAGATCACCACCGCCCGCGACATGGCGATCCTGGCTTTGTCGCTGATCCGCGACTATCCGAGCGAGTACCAGCTGTTTTCGATGCGGTCGTTCGTGTTCCGCGGCCGGACCATCCGCGGCCACAACAATCTCATGTACCGCTATCCCGGCATGGACGGGATCAAGACCGGTTTCGTCAACGCCTCCGGCTACAATCTGGCAAGCGCCGTTGTCGTCAACGGCAAGCGCTATATCGGCGTGGTGATGGGCGGCAAGTCCGCCCGCAAGCGCGATGACCAGATGGCGGCGCTGCTCGATCAGTATACCAACCCGATGCGGCCGGCAGGCGGTGCGCTTGTGGCGACGGCGGAGCCGCAAAAGCGTCCCGGCGTCCAGCCTGGGGGCCAGGCGGGAGCTCCGGCGGCGGGCCAGGTCCTCTCCTACGCCGAACAGCCGCGCCGTCAGATTTCTCCCGGCATGGCATCGTCGAGCCAGAGGACTGTCGCTGCCAGTGCCGGCGGCAGAACCCAGTCGCGCACCGGTATCGAACCGCCGGTTCCCTTGCCTTCCGCGCGGGTCGCCGATGCGTCGAGCGCTGCGTCGCAGGTGGATGCCGCGTCGAACGCCGCAGGCTGGAGCATCCAGGTTGCCGCCGCCGGCAGCCGCAGGGCAGCCACCGCGATGCTGGAGCGGGCGCTGCCGGTTCTCGCAGGCGGGTTCGGCCCTGCGGCACCAAGCGTCGAGGGTTACAAGGACGGCGCCCGCGAGTATTTTCGCGCACGGTTTGTCGGATTTGCCAGCCGTGAGGTTGCCGCCAGCGCCTGCGCCTCGCTGCAGGCGAAGTCGATGACCTGTTTCGTGGTGCGCTGAGGCCTTACTCGATCGTTTCGCCGGGATAGACGCCCCACAGGTCCGCCTGTCTGACGAAGCCGGCAAGCCGCCGGTTCTGCAATTGCGCGCGGCACCAGCGGCCGTCGCACCTGACGATATCGAGTTTCACCTCCGCTTGCAGCTGCGCCACCGGCCGCCCGTCGGATGCGGGCGCGATGCGCAACGGCACCGTCTCCTTGATCCAGGGGCCGACCACGGCGGTGCGGTTGCCGGAGAGAAGCGCTGCAAACATCCAGCCGCTCGCGCCCTGCTGGTCGCGCACGCGCCGCCAGTTTCCGTATTCCTCGATGATCTCAAGCGGCAGGCCGCGGGCGGAATAGACATAGGATGTCGGGTGATCCAGCGAGGGCCCGACCCGCATATGCGCCGTTCGTGATTTCAGCGACACAAAGCGGGGGATCGGAAACCCGGTCGAGCGGCCTTTCTTCCAGCCGTCGTTGAACGCGGCTTGCGCCTGCGGCACGCTGCCCCCTGTTTCGACCGGTGCCAGGATGGCGATCAGGACCAGGAGAGCGGGCAAGGCTCTTCTGGCGCGCGTTCCGATTTTTCCGTTTGTTTTCATCAACCCGCCATCGTTGCTGCAGCCAGCTAGGGCCGGCTGCGGCATTCAAGTCGGTCGTGGTTAGCAGGGCGTTAATCAACGCCACCAACGGAAACACGATGCACTCACGATGGGGTTATCGGTCGTCGCTCCCGGCCTGCGCCCGGTAGTCCCTGACGAGCCCTTCGTAAGCGTCCATCGGTGGAAATTCCGCAAAACTGTGGGTGGCGCCCGTGTTTGCCCAGGGGAATTTCGTGGAGGTGAAGGTTTCGATGAAGGGCGCAAACCAGCTGGCATCGTCAAGCATCGTCGGCCGGATGTTGACGAACCCGTCCATCCCTGTCGCCTTCGTATAGAGCCAGCTCTTGCAGCTCGGGCAGTGGTAGTGATTGACGTCGTCGCCATGCATGCCGCCGATGACAGGCTTTCCCGCTGTGACCTCGAAACCATCGGCAGGAATGGCGGCCGAGCAGGAGAAGGCGCTGGCGCTCATCTTCCGGCACCCCTTGCAGTGGCAGGCCATCGTGACCAGCGGCGCTGCACTGATCCGGAAGCGGATTTCGCCGCAGCGGCAGGACCCATCGATCGGCAGTTTCGGGATCGGCATGGTGATCTCCTCAGGTGATCCCGAGGAGATAGCGGATCATGCTGGCAATGTCAGGCGGGGCGTTTCGGGATGTCCAGTCCGCGCTGCACGGCGGGACGGGCTAGGCCGCGTTCCAGCCATTTCGGCACATGGACGAGCTCGTCATAGCCGACGAGGTCGCCGGCACCGTAAAAGCCGATAAGGTTGCGAACCCATCCGAGCATGGAAATGTCGGCGATCGTGTATTCGTCGCCCATCACCCAGTCGCGCCCGGCGAGCCGGGTTTCCAGCACGCGGATCAGCCGGGCGCTCTCCTTGGCGTATCGGTCACGCGGGCGCTTGTCTTCGAAATCCTTGCCGGCGAATTTGTGGAAGAAGCCGAGCTGGCCGAACATCGGACCGAGCCCGCCCATCTGGAACATCACCCACTGGATCGCCTCGTAACGGCCGGCCGGGTCGGCGGGCAGAAACTGTCCCGTCTTTTCGGCAAGATAGATCAGGATCGCACCCGATTCGAACAGCGCCAGAGGTTTGCCGCCGGGACCATCCGGATCGAGGATTGCCGGGATCTTGCCGTTCGGGTTGAGCGACAGGTACTCCGGCTCCCAGGTCTCGTTCGCGCCGATATTGATGAAATGCGGCTCGTAAGCCAGGCCCGTCTCCTCCAGCATGATCGAAACCTTCACGCCATTCGGCGTGGGCGTCGAATAGAGCTGAAGGACTTGAGGGTTTTGGGCGGGCCAGCGGGTGGTGATCGGATAAGCGGAAAGATCGGCCATGGGGGATCCTCGGGTTGAACTATCCAGAACACCCTAGTTCGGTGACTGTCCGTGGAAAAGAGGAAACGTTTCCGTGGCTGTCAGCCCGAATTGCACCACAAAAAAGCCGGGCGTCCTTGCGGACACCCGGCTCCATTCATTCCGTCCAGGCCGCCGCGATTACAAAGCGATGTCCGGGACTTTCTTGACGTCGCCAGCGGGAGTTACCGTTGCGCTGGCGGCGGCTGCTGCGTTGACCGCCGGGGAGGCGATGGCCAGCTGCAGACGGGCTTCCGTGGCGGCCCATGCCTTGGCAAGCATGTCCGGGTTCTCGTTCAGCTTCTGGCCGTAGCTCGGAACGATCGTGTGGACGCGTTCCTGCCATTCCGGTGTCTTCAGCTTTTCGGCGAACACCTTCTTCAGAACGTCGAGCATGATCGGGGCTGCGGTCGAGGCGCCAGGCGAAGCGCCGAGAAGGGCTGCGATCGAGCCGTCCTTGGCTGCGACGATCTCGGTGCCGAGCTTCAGCACGCCGCCCTTGACGGGATCGCGCTTGATGATCTGCACGCGCTGGCCGGCCTGCCACAGGCGCCAGTCCTCGGCCTTGGCATTGGGGAAGTAGACCTTGAGCGCTTCGAAGCGGTCTTCGTCGGACATGATCAGCTGGCCGGCGAGATACTGGACGAGCGCGAACTCGTCGGTGCCGACCTTGACCATCGGCCAGATGTTGTCGAGCGTGACCGAAGCCGGCAGATCGAACAGCGAGCCTTCCTTGAGGTACTTCGTCGAGAAGGTGGCGAAGGGGCCGAACAGGATGTGGCGCTTGCCTTCGAGCACGCGCGTGTCGAGATGCGGCACCGACATCGGCGGAGCGCCGGTCTCGGCCTGGCCATAGGCCTTGGCAAGGTGGCGTTCGACGATCTCAGGCTTGTCGCAGACGAGGAACGAGCCACCGACCGGGAAGCCGGCATAGTCGTCGCCTTCCGGAATGCCGGACATCTGCAGAAGCGGCAATGCGCCGCCGCCGGCACCGATAAAGACGAATTTCGCCCGGACCGTTTCGGATGCGCCGGTGTCACGGTTGGAATAGCTGACCGTCCAGGTGCCGTCGTCGTTCTTCTGCATGTCGTCGACTTCCGACGAGGTGCGCAGGGTGAACGTCTGCTGGGCCTTCAGGTGCGCCACGTACTGGCGGGTGATTTCGCCCCACTCGACGTCGGTGCCGAGCGGGCTCCAGGTGACGGCGAGCTTCTGGTTCGCGTCACGGCCTTCCATCATCAGCGGAACCCATTCGGCGATCTTGGCGTGATCGTTGGAGAATTCCATGCCGGAGAAGAGCGGGCTCGCCTTCAGCGCTTCGAAGCGCTTGGCCAGGAACGCGGTGTTGTCTTCGCCCCAGACAAAGCTCATGTGCGGCGTCGAGTTGATGAACGAGCGCGGATCCTTCAGAACGCCGACATCCACCTGGTGGGCGAGGAACTGACGGGTGACCTGGAACGCTTCGTTGATTTCGATTGCGCGGTTGATCTGGACATTGCCGTTGCTGTCCATCGGCGAATAATTGAGTTCGGCGAGCGCCGAGTGGCCGGTGCCGGCGTTGTTCCAGCCGTTGGAGCTTTCCATCGCGACCTTGTCGAGGCGCTCGATCATTTCGATCGTCCAGGTCGGCTCGAGCTGCGAGATGAGAACGCCGAGCGTGGCGCTCATGATGCCGCCGCCGACGAGGAGAACGTCGACCGTCTTTTCGGGAGAGGTGGTTTGCGCCCAGCTCGGAAGCGTCGTTGCGCCAAGTGCAGCAGCGCCGCCCGCAGCGGAGCCGAGAAGCTGGCGACGGCTGACCGCCATGCCGCTTGTGGAGGACGAAATGTTATTGTTCTTGGAAGGCATCGCCACCTCGGAATTGTTGGTGTTTCGCTCCTCCCGCGGCGGTCTCTAAGGGATTTATCATAGACCGACAAGCCCCCGTTGCGGCATTTTGTCGGTAGGACAGCGTGACGCGGCGGCTGTTCTTCAAAAGATGATTGAATTCATCTTGTTTTGATCCGGCGGCGTGGATATAGGGCGCGTGCGCCCATCGTCCTTCAATAGGGAACCACTCTCGTGACAGCGATTAAGTCTCTTCTGGCCGTCTCCGGCCTTTGCGCCGCTCTTGGTCTCGCGACTGCCGATCTTGCCGAGGCGGCAACCCAGTACCCGCTGACGATCGACAATTGCGGCGCTTCCGTCACCTTCCATAAGGCCCCGGAACGGGCCGTCGGACTTGGCCAGAACAGCGCGGAAATCCTGCTGATGCTCGGGCTCGAGGACAGGATGGTCGGAACCGCTTTCTGGCCGAGCAAGGTTCTGCCGCAACTGGAAGAAGCCAATGCCAAGGTGAAGCTGCTGACTGTCGAATTCCCGACATTCGAGAGCATTCTGGCGCAGAACCCGGATTTTGCCGCCGCCGCGCTGCCGAGCCTGATCGGCCCGACCAGCAAGGTTGCCAAGCGCGAGGATTTCGAGAAAGTCGGCGTCCCCACCTATATCTCGCCCAGCACCTGCCTTTCCACCGAAAAGGTGAAGAACGAATACGGCAGCCGCGACCAGCTTTGGAATATGGACCTGCTCTATAAGGAGATCGCCGAGCTTTCGCAGATCTTCGACGTTTCCGAGCGTGGCGAAGCGGTCATCGCCGATTTCAAGGCGCGTGAGGCAGCCCTTCGTTCGAGCGTTGCCAAGGACGGCAAGACACTCTCCTACCTGTTCTGGTTCTCCAGCCAGTCGCCGACCGCCGATGCCTATCTCGGCGGCAAGAACGCGGCCTCCGGCTTTATCGCCGATCTCTTGGGCGGCAAGAATGCCGTGACGGCGGAAGCCGAATGGCCGACGCTTGGATGGGAAAGCATCATCGCTGCCAATCCCGATGTGATCGTGGTCGCCAATCTCGACCGCAACCGTTGGGAGCTGGACAAGCCGGACGCCAAGATCAAGTTCCTGACCACCGATCCGGCCGTCAGCCAGATCACGGCGGTGAAGAACAAGGCGATGGTGGTGATGGACGGTCAGGCGATGAACCCGACCATCCGCACGATCTACGGCGCCGAACAGGTGGCCTCGCAGCTCAAGGCGCTTGGTCTCCTGAAGTGAGCGAAACGCAGCGACCGATCCCGCAGCAAAGCCGGCATACGGGCCGGCAGAACGGGCGGCAGCTTGCCGTCCTGTTCGGCCTGCTGCTGGCGTCGCTCGCCGCCATCGGTCTCGTGGTCGGAGTGAGCGTCGGGATCGGCGACCTGCCGATCCCGCTTTCGACGACCTATGCCGCGATCACCAACCGGCTGGGCTGGACGGCGATCGCGCTCAACCGCATCCACGAGACGGTCATCTGGGACTACCGCCTCAGCCGGGCGCTGGTCGCATCCTTCTGCGGCGCGGGTCTCGCGCTGTCTGGCGCCATCATGCAGTCGCTGCTGCGCAATCCCTTGGCTGAACCCTATGTGCTCGGCATTTCCGCCGGTGCCTCCACCGGGGCTGTGGCAATCGTCATTCTCGGCCTCGGTGCCGGAACGGTGTCGCTTTCGGCCGGTGCCTTTGCCGGCGCGTTCGCGGCGTTCTTTTTCGTAGCGTTGCTGTCGAACGGCGCGCGTGGCGGGGCGGATCGCACCATTCTTGCGGGCGTAGCGGCATCGCAGCTGTTCAACGCGGCAACCTCCTATATCGTTACCACATCCGGCAATGCGCAGCAGGCGCGTGACGTGATGTTCTGGCTGCTCGGCAGTTTCGGCGGCGTGCGCTGGCCGGAATTCATGCTCGTCTCGGTCATCGTCGGCGTGTGCCTGATCGTCTGCCTGTTCTATGCGCGGGTGCTCGACGCGTTTGCCTTCGGAGACGAGGCGGCCGCCTCGCTCGGCGTCAATGTCGGTCGGGCCCGCATCGTGCTGTTTGCGCTGACGGCGATCATGACGGCGACGATCGTCTCGATGGTTGGAACGATCGGCTTTGTCGGTCTCGTCGTGCCGCATGCGGCGAGGTTCATCGTCGGGCCTTTGCATATCCGGCTGCTGCCGGCCTGCGCCATCGTCGGTGCAATCTTCATGGTGCTGGCCGATATCGCCTCGCGGGCGCTGATCCCGCAGCAGGTTCTGCCGATCGGCGTCGTCACGGCTTTGGTCGGCGTGCCGTTCTTCTCCGTCATTCTCTACCGGTTCCAGAAGTCGTCATGAGTATCAGAGCGGAAAATCTCAGCTGGAAGATCGGCCGCAAGACCATTCTCGACGGCGTGTCCTTCGCGGCCGAACCTGGCAAGATGGTCGGGCTTCTCGGGCCGAACGGATCGGGCAAGACCTCGCTTTTGCGCCTGATCGCCGGACTGAAGACGCCGCATTCGGGCAAAGTGACGCTCGATGGCCGCGATATCGGCACGATCGGCCGTCGGTCTATCGCCCAAAGGGTGGCGTTCGTGGAGCAGCATGCGACGACCAATTCCAGCCTGCGGGTCATCGACGTGGTCAAGCTCGGGCGGTTTCCGCACCGGTCGATGTTTTCGGGCTGGTCGATCGCCGACGACGAGGCGGTGAGTGAGGCGCTGGAACGCTCCGGCATGGTGGAAAAGCGAAACGATCGCTGGCAGAGCCTGTCGGGCGGCGAGCGGCAGCGTGTGCATATCGCACGGGCGCTGGCGCAATCGCCAAAGGAACTGATCCTCGACGAGCCGACCAACCATCTCGACGTCCAGCATCAGATCAGCCTCATGCGGCTGGTTGCCGGTCTGCCGGTGACAAGCGTGATCGCGCTGCACGACCTCAACCATGCGGCGATGTTCTGCGACAGCCTGATCATCCTGCAGCAGGGCAGGATCGTTGCATCAGGGACACCGGAGGAGATCATCACGCAGGAGCTGCTGCGCGATGTGTTTTCGGTCGATGCGCGGGTGGAAACCTCGTCGCATCACGGACGGCCGCATATCCACTATCTGCGATAGATCCGAAAACCTCGTATTCGCGCTTCCCTTGCGACGCATTCGTTGTAGGCTCATGCCCTCAGCACGTTGAACACGCACGGGAGAGAGACGGATGACACACGCCGCATATGCACTTCAGATCGTCCGCGAGTTCGATGTGCCGGCCGAGAAACTCTACAAGGTCTGGACGACGCCGGAACGGTTCGGCGAGTGGTTCTGCCCGCTGCCCTGGAAAGTGACGCAGGCGCGCGCCGACCTTCGTCCCGGCGGCGAGAGTTTCGTGCTGATGCAGGGGCCGGAAGGCGAAACGGTGCCGAATGCCGGAGTCTATCTGGAAGTCGTGCCGAACAAAAAGATCGTGTTCACCGATGCCTATACGGCCGGATGGGTGCCGTCGGCCAAGCCGTTCATGACCGGGATTATCGAGTTCGAGGATATCGGCGGCGGACGCTCACGCTATACGGCGACTTCCGTTCACTGGTCCGAAGAAGACATGATCGCTCACCGCGACCTGGGCTTCGAGCAGGGTTGGGGCGTGGTTGCGGACCAGATGGCCGAGATTGCCAAGAAGATGTAGGTTTCACCGAGTCCTTTCAAGCTGTTGGGCCCTATTGCTCGTGTCCTTAATCCGCCAACGGTGCGGCTGACGACGTGAATCCGGGTTTGCCTTCAACTGTCTGAAAACGGATTCCTTTTTGCCTATCCACTCAATCGAACGAACCGTTCGAGAAAATCCGGTTTGCGGGATGTCTGTCCGGTGACTATGTGACTGGCATCAGCAACCGGATATCTTCTGACGATGGAACTCGGCCTTTACACTTTCGGTGATCTCGACCCGACCACGCTCAACAAGGGTGGGGAGGCGGCACGGCGGGTGACGAACCTTCTCGAAGAGATCGAGCTTGCCGACCAGGTGGGGCTTGACGTGTTCGGGCTCGGCGAACATCACCGGGCCGACTATGTGATATCGTCACCGGCGACGGTGCTTGCGGCGGCGGCCGTGCGCACCAAAAACATCCGGCTGACGAGCGCGGTGACGGTTCTGTCTTCGGAAGATCCGGTGCGGGTGTTTCAGGAGTTTGCGACCGTCGACCTGATCTCCGGCGGCCGGGCCGAGATCATGGCCGGGCGCGGCTCGTTCATCGAATCCTTCCCGCTGTTCGGCTACGACCTTGGCGATTACGACGACCTGTTTTCGGAAAAGCTCGATCTGCTGCTCGCGCTGCGCGACAACGAGATCGTGACCTGGCAGGGCGAAAAGCGTGCGCCGATCAATGGCCGTGGCGTCTATCCGCGGCCGTTGCAGAACCAGATGCCGGTGTGGATCGCGGTTGGCGGCACGCCGCAATCGGTGGCGCGGGCCGGCGCCATGGGCCTGCCGCTTGCGGTCGCCATCATCGGCGGGGAATATCCGCGCTTTGCGCCGTTCTTCAAGCTTTACCGGGAGGCGGCGACGCGGGCCGGGCATGATGCCGGCGCGTTGCCGACCAGCATCGCTGTTCATGGGTTCATTGCCGATACGACCGATATGGCTGCCCAGCAGTTCTACGGGCCGCAGGCCGCGGTGATGGACCGGATCGGCCGCGAGCGCGGCTGGGGGCCGACCAACCGGGCGCATTTCGACCAGGCCCGTGGTCCGATCGGCAATCTCTTTGTCGGCGAGCCGGAGCTGGTGGCGGAAAAGATCATCGCTGCCCACACGGTGTTCGGCATGAGCCGTTTCATGCTGCAGATGGCGATCGGCCTGATGCCGCATGACCAGATCATGCGCGGCATTGAACTCTACGGCACGAAAGTGGCGCCGATCGTCAGAAAAGAGATCGGGAGCCCAAAAAGCATTTGACGGGCCGGGTCGTTGGCGCGAAACCGGCGACCTTACAGAGAGTGGACGTGCGGGACGGATGATCATTTCGAACGAAGACGAGCTTGCAAAGCTCAAGGAGATCGGCAGGCTTTGCGCCCGTGCGGTGGATCTCATGGGCAAGGCGCTCGAACCCGGGATCACCACCCGTGAACTGGATGCGATCGGCCGCAAGCTTCTGGAAGACAACGGCGCGCAGTCGGCCCCGGAACATGACTACCAGTTTCCCGGCGCGACCTGCATTTCCGTCAACGAGGAAGTGGCGCACGGCATTCCGGGCGACCGGGCGATTGCGGCGGGCGATCTCGTCAATATCGACGTTTCGGCGCTGAAGGATGGATTTTACGGCGATACAGGCGCGTCATTCTGCGTGCCGCCGGTCAAGCGCGAGGTCGAAAAGCTGTGCCGCGACGGCAAGCGGGCGCTGTGGACCGGGTTGCAGCAGGTGAAGACGGGAAAGCCGATTGCCGGCATCGGCAACGCGATCGGGGCGTTTGCCAAGAAGAACCGCTATACGCTGATCACCAATCTTTCCAGCCACGGCATCGGCCGCTCGCTGCACGAGGAGCCGGGTGAAGTGCCGACATGGCCGGATCCGCAGGAAAGCCGTATCATGGAGGAGGGGCTGGTGTTTACCATCGAGCCGTTCCTGTCTCTCGGCGGCGAATGGGCCGAAGACGGCGACGACAAGAGCGATCCGTGGACGCTCTACAGCGAACCCAAGGCGCCGACCGTACAGTTCGAGCACACGATCGTGGTGACGCGCAACGGGCCGCTGATCCTGACGCTGGCAGACTAGGCTATCCTAGCTCTGTCAGCAGACCGGCCGAAGAGTCGGCCGTGTCGATCCGATCAGCTTTTCTTGTGTTTGCTGCAGACGATATCCAGCCTGCGATAGAAAGCGTCGGCGCGCTCCTGATTGAGCTTGTCCATCATCAGGCTGGTCTGGCGACGGGCAGCGCTTTCGAGCAACTGGGCAAAAGCCGCGTTGCCGATCTGGTCGGCCTCGCGCAGCTGCGAGATCAAAGGGTCGGACATCACGTCCGAACGGGTAAGATCCTGGTTCATCAATATAAACTCCATCATCCCTACAAAATCGATCCGAACACCTGAAACGGCATTCGAAGGGTACGATGCGTAGATTTCCTAAAATGAACGCCGGCCAGGACATCCGAATCACCGGAGCCCCTGTCGACCTTCATATAATGCCCGTCATTCGTGTCAGCAAAGCGACAGAAGTCGTGATTTGTGGTGTCGGGAATGGGATTGCAGGTGATCCGAATTTGAGGCTGCCCGACCACCCATCAGCGCTCGTCATCGCAGCGATGACAATTTCTGCATTGTGCAGCGCAACCGCCGCTGGGATAAGGCGGCATGTTGCAGATCTCTACGCCTCAGGTTCGAACCCCCCTTATGATCGGCGTGTCCGGCGGCGTTGCGATGGCGGCGGCGATGGGGTTCGGGCGGTTCTTCTATACACCGGTGCTGCCGGGGATGATTGCGGGCATCCCGATCTCGGCTGCCGATGCGGGTACGATTGCAGCCGGTAACTTTGCGGGTTATCTGGCCGGTGCCTTGCTTTCGGCCTATGGCTGGGCGTCAGGTCGCGAGCGGCAGGTGGCGCTCGGAGGATTGCTGGCGACAGCGGTTCTTCTGGCGGCCATGGGTCTTTCGACATCGGTCACGGTGTTTGTGGTGATCCGTTTTCTCGCCGGGCTTGCTAGTGCGTTTTCGATGATCTTCACCTCGGCCGTGGTGCTGCCGCATGCGGCGGGCCGTCCGACTGTCGGCATGCTGCATTACGGTGGCGTGGGCGCCGGCATCGCGCTGTCTTCGGCGCTTGCCTTCATCGTCAACACGGTGGCGGGTGATGCGGCGCACGGGTGGCGGATCAACTGGTTTGCGGGTGCGGCAATCGCGTTTCTTGTCTTCCTCCTGGTGTCGCGCGGATTGCCGCGGCCGGCCGGGGAGACGCGGGTACCCGTCGAGCCCAGGCTCGTCTGGAACCGTCCGCTCGTGCTGATAACGCTGTCCTATGGCCTGTTCGGCTTCGGTTATGTGATTACCGCCACCTTTCTTGTCGCGATTGCGCGGATGGGCAATGCCGGGTCGGTGGTCGAGTTTCTGGCCTGGTTCGTTACCGGGTGTGCGGCCACGGTTTCGCTGTTTGCCTGGCAGCCATTCGTCAGGCGGCTGGGGCTCGGGGCCGCCTATTGCGCCGCCATCGCGTTGCTGTGGCTCGGCGTGCTCGGCTCGGTGATACTGCCTGCGGTTCCAGGTGCGCTGTTCGGCGGGTTGCTGCTTGGGGCAACATTCATGGTCGTTACCGCCTACGGGCTGCAGCTCGGCCGCCAGCTTGCGCCGCAAAGCCCGCGCCGCGCCTTTGCCTTCATGACCGCCGCCTTCGGCACCGGCCAGATCGTCGGGCCGCTCGTGGCGGGGTTTATAGCGGAGCGGAGCGGCAGTTTCACGCTACCGTCGCTGATTGCAGCCGGCGCCCTTGTCGTGTGCGTCGGGCTGGCATTGCCGCTGATCCGGTATGTGCCTCGACGGGACGCCTGAGGGCTGATGCTTACATTTATGTAACAATGGCGGGGAACCATTGCCGCTCCCTTGGAACTGCCTTAGTTTCCGGCCACATCGTCCACCCCGACATCATCCTAGAATCGAACTCAGGAAAGCGCGCGCTCCGTGTTCCACTCCTTCTTTCCCCGACCAAAACTGTTTTTCATCTCTGCATTCATCTGGTCCATGATAATGGTCGTCCTGTGGTATGCGGGTGGTTCCCAACTCGGCGGGAGTCTCGGTTTGACTGAGCCCGAAGGAAACCCTGCTCCAATAGGGATAGCGCTGTTCTGGTCTGCGCCATTCCTCTGGTTTTATGTTTACTATGGCATAGCAGTGGCGATTTTTGCAGCTTTTTGGTTCTGGTTCGAACCACATCCGTGGCAAATGTGGTCGATCCTCGGTAGTGCATTGATCATATTCGCCACGTATTTTTCAGTGCAGGTGAGCGTGGCTCTGAATGCCTGGTACGGGCCCTATTACGACCTTATTCAACAAGCACTGGCCAAGACGGCGCCGGTCACTACCGAGCAACTCTACACCGGGCTTCTTGGGGTTGTTGGAATCTTGTTTCTTGCCGTCACGGTTAGCGTGCTCAACCTTTTCTTTGTCAGCCATTACATTTTCCGTTGGCGGACTGCGATGAACCAGTTTTATATGGCTAACTGGGAGAAGCTGAGACATATCGAAGGTGCTTCGCAACGTGTACAAGAAGACACGATGCGGTTTTCCACGACCGTGGAAGGTCTAGGTGTTGGTTTCGTTCGCGCTATCATGACACTCATCGCATTCTTGCCTGTGTTGTTTACATTCTCCGAGACGATTACAGAGTTGCCAATCATCGGCGAGGTTCCGCATGCTTTGGTCTGGGCAGCAGTTCTCTGGTCGCTGTTTGGCACCGGTCTCCTCGCTCTCGTCGGCATCAAGCTTCCGGGGCTTGAGTTTCGAAATCAGCGCGTTGAGGCGGCATATCGCAAGGAGCTGGTTTACGGCGAGGACAACGAGGATAGAGCCCAGCCAGCAACTGTGGCCGAGCTCTTTGCGAATGTCAGAAAGAATTATTTCCGACTTTATTTTCACTACCTCTATTTCAACGTCGCGCGAATTTTCTACCTTCAGGCCGACAATCTCTACGGCCTCGTCGTCCTCATTCCATCGATTGCAGCAGGCAAGGTCACGCTAGGTCTCTTTACCCAGATCGGAAACGTATTCGAACAGGTAAGGGGTTCCTTCCAGTACTTAATCAACTCGTGGACGACGATCGTCGAGCTGATGTCGATTTATAAGCGTCTCAAAGCTTTCGAGGCCGTAATTTACAATGCCCCGCTGCCGGAGATCGACCGGAATTATCTGGTGCGTGAAGCCGAAGGCGGGGAGATGGCGGCGAACAAGCCGACCTGACCTGATCGTCGTTTCCAGATAACAGACAGCAGTTTTGGCCGCGCCGGGTGCCTAGTCCGGCGCGGTTTCTCGTTCAGGGGAAGGGCAGGCGGCGCAATAAGGGTATTTTGGAGTTCAGGCTTTCCGCCTGCCCGGGCCGTTTCCGATGATTTTCGGGATGCCGAAAACCCTCACGGCCATCATCGGAACCTGTTCTTTCGAACCTTTTGGTGATGCCGGTTCGCGAACCCGGTTTCCCGCCCGATGACGCAATCATTATCCCGCGGCCGGACAGCGTGAGGAAGAGCAGTTTTCAGAAAAATGATAATCCGTTGATTTCGAACGGAGATAACGTGCATTAGCGGATTTTTCGGACGCCTTTAGGCGACAGCTTTGCGGCGGAACCGCATCTGGTTCAGCGTCCAGCCGGCAAGGCAGCCGACGGCGGCGCCTGCGGCCTTGACCAATGCGTCATCCATATGGGCATGGCGCGAGGGCGACAGGAGCTGCAGCAGCTCGATGCCGCCAGCCCCGATCAAGAGCAGAACTGCGCAAAAAATCCACTGGCGCGGATAGGCGACGACGAAGAGGAAGGCCATCACGGCGAAGGCCGCCGCCCGGTCGACATCGACGGGCAGGAGGTCGTGCGGCCGCAGGTCGATCGGCGAGATCGTCACGAAGACGATTGCGGCGAGCGCCAGCCAGGCCAGGGTTCTGGCCGGATTTGCGAGAAGGCGGTTTGTCATCAGGGTGTCATACCGAACTATGCTGCATTGCGAAAATCGAATCGTCGCCCGCGGTTAACGGCGTCCAGCAGACGGCTACAGGCCGGACGTTGCCTTGGCCTTGCGACGTTCTGCGATCATGGGGATGGCCTGCTTGTAGCTGACGCAGGCGACATCGTCCCTATTGCAGACTTCCGAGACCAGCCGTTCCATCGCCCGCCAATAGGCACCGCCGTTCATCTCGACGAAGTGAAAGCCGAGCTGAACAGGAATGCGGTCACCGTCGTATTCGCGGTCGAAGGCGGCGCGGAACGCGGAATAGGCGCGGTCCTCGAACGTGGACGACTGGCTGGGATTGTCGATGCCGCCGGAATGGCGGATGAACAGGTTGTAGTCCATGGCGATGATCGGTCGCTGCGACGGGCCTTCGGGAATGAGCGGCAGGCCGAAGCGGATCAGCCCGTCCTCCTCTTCCGGCATCATCGGCCCCTTGGTGACAAGGCTTGCATCATAGGTAAAGCCCGCTTTTTTCTCGGCGGCAGTCATGCCGGCGCTGGTGGAGAAATAGGGCGCCCGAAAACCATGGATGTCGTTCGCCACGAAATCCTTCCAGCCGTCGGGTTCGCTTTCGCCAGCACCGACCGCCGTCCAGGCATTGCCGAGCACGCGCGAGAAGGTCGTCATCTCGGCGCTCCAGTCTGCCGCGGACCAGTCCTTGCCGTCGAAGTGGCCGCAGGTGTGGCTGGAAATGTCGTGGCCTTCCTGATGCGCCTGCCAGATATGGGAAAGCCGTTCTCGCGCTTCGTCTTTCGTCTGGGCAAAGCCGATATTGGAGCGGCCGGGCTTGTGGCCCGGTCCCTGATAGGTCGACCGCTCGGCGCGCGGGATCAGCAGGGTGCATGACAGGAAGTAGGTGAAGTGGGCGTTGTTGGCCCTCGCAAAATCGCGGCTGCGCTGCCAAAGGTGGTTGGGACCGGCGCCATCGAAGGAGACGATCAGCAACTGTTTCGGCCGCTCGTCTGCGCTCAACGCCGGGGAGGCGAGGCAGAGGCAAAGGGCGATGGAGGAAAAGAGCAAACGCATGGCAACCCGGTACTGTGTCCAAAGGGGAGAATCGAGGCGAATTTCCCTGCGCCCGGATTAAGGCGAAGCTTTGAATTGGGATATGATAGAAGGGACCAAGGCTCCTTGCATCAACAAGCTTGTTTGAGAATTGCGTGAGGGGCCTTACATCCTTAGCAAAATAAGCTATTAGGCGCTCTTTAGATGGATGGGGCCCCAGCAAGGCCGGAGTGATCATGGCGCAGAACGACGACAGCTTTTTCCGTGAGGTCAACGAAGAACTTCGTTCCGACCAGTTGCAGTATGTGTGGAAGCGCTATAGCCGTATCCTGATCGGCGTTGCCGTTCTTGTCGTCCTCGGCACGGCCGGCTGGCGCGGGTACGAATACTGGGAAAACCACGGTTCGTCGCAGTCGGGTGACCGGTTCATCGCGGCGCTCGATCTGGCCTCGAAAGGCAAGAACGACGAAGCGCTGGCAGCGCTGTCTGCGATCGAAAAGGATGGCTCCGGCGCATATCCGGTTCTCGCCAAGATGCGCGCCGGCTCGGTTCAGGCCGCCAAGGGCGATACCGGTGCTGCCATCTCCACCTTTACCGCGATCGGCGGCGACACTTCAGCGCCGGCCGCGATCCGCGATCTCGCAAAACTGCGTGCCGCATGGCTGCTGATCGATGCCGGCACCTACGATCAGGTGTCTGCACAGGCGCAGGCCATGGCCAACCAGGGCCAGACGCTTGCCAATTCCGCCCGCGAAGCACTGGGTCTTGCCGCCTACAAGGCCGGCAACATGGCGGAAGCCAAGACCTGGTTCCAGCGGATCGCCGAGGATGCCAGTGCGCCGCGCAACGTTGCCAACCGCGCCCAGATCATGCTCGACAACATCGCCGCATCCGGCAAGGCGCCCTGATTTTTCGCCACAGGGCAGCAAGGAACGACTATGAGCTTCACCGTCGCCATCGTAGGACGCCCGAATGTCGGCAAGTCCACGCTCTTCAACCGGCTGGTCGGCAAGAAGCTCGCGCTCGTCGACGATACGCCGGGCGTTACCCGTGACCGCCGCCCGGGCGATGCCAAGCTGATCGACCTCCGGTTCATCATCATCGATACGGCCGGTCTCGAAGAGGTCGGTCCCGATACGCTCGAGGGCCGCATGCGGGCCCAGACCGAGCTCGCCATCGAGGATGCCGACCTGACGCTGTTCGTGGTCGATGCGAAATTCGGTCTGACACCGCTCGACAAGACGTTCGGCGAACTGTTGCGCCGCAGCGGCAAGCCGGTCGTGCTGGTGGCCAACAAATCCGAAGCCAAGGGTTCCGACGGTGGCTTCTACGATGCCTATACGCTGGGTCTCGGCGAGCCGGTGCCGATTTCTGCCGAACACGGCCAGGGCATGATCGACCTGCGCGACGCGATCGTCGAGGCGATCGGCGAAGACCGGGCGTTTCCGGAAGGCGACGACGACGAGGCCGAGACGGATATCGACGTGCGCGACAGCGTGCTGGGCGAAGAGGCCGACGACGAGTTCGAGCCGGCCTATGACGATACCAAGCCGCTGCGGGTTGCCATTATCGGCCGTCCGAATGCCGGCAAGTCGACGCTGATCAACCGCTTCCTCGGCGAGGATCGGCTGCTGACCGGGCCGGAAGCCGGCATCACCCGCGACAGCATTTCCGTCGACTGGGAGTGGCGTGGCCGCACGATCAAGATGTTCGACACGGCCGGCATGCGCAAAAAGGCCCGCGTCCAGGAGAAGCTCGAAAAACTGTCCGTCGCCGACGCGCTGCGGTCGATCCGCTTTGCCGAGACGGTCGTGATTGTGTTCGACGCGACCATCCCGTTCGAGAAGCAGGACCTGCAGCTGGTCGATCTGGTGCTGCGCGAAGGACGCGCCGCCGTGCTCGCCTTCAACAAGTGGGATCTTGTCGAAGAGCCGCAGGCGGTGCTGGCCGAGCTGCGCGAAAAGACCGAGCGGCTGCTGCCGCAGGCGCGCGGCATCCGCGCCGTGCCGATTTCCGGCCAGACCGGTTATTCGCTCGACAAGCTGATGCAGAGCATCATCGACACCGACATGGTGTGGAACAAGCGCATCTCGACGGCCAAGCTCAATCGCTGGCTGGAAGGCACGCAGGTTCAGCATCCGCCACCGGCCGTTTCGGGCCGTCGCCTGAAGCTCAAATACATGACGCAGGTCAAGGCCCGCCCGCCGGCCTTCATGATTTCCTGCACGCGTCCCGATGCCCTGCCGGAAAGCTACATCCGCTATCTGACCAACGGCCTGCGCGCCGATTTCCAGATCCCGGGCGTGCCGATCCGCATTCACTTCAAGGCGGGCGAGAACCCGTTCGAAAACCGCCGCAAGAAGCGATAAACCTGCTCGGTGATCGCGTTTACCGCAGAACGTCGATCATCAGCAGCACGAGCGATTTCGCCAAATGGTTGAAATATAAGCCGGAACGCGGGCTGAACGCAGCGACCGCTCAGGCGTTTCGCGCTCTGCTTGCATTCGGTTCGTCTTTATGATCCACTCCTTCTTGTCGACCCGGTGCTGTGGAGGGCGTTGGGCGGCCTTTTGGGAGGTTTTTCATGATCGTACTCGGTCTGCTGACTGCCGTGGGTCTTGGTGCTGGTGGTATCGGCTATTTCATCTGGCGCGGATAGGCATCAGCGGGACGTGCCGGTTCGACACGCAGGCTAGCGCATCGAACCCCGGCATAGCAGCAATATCCGTTATCGCGCAGTCAGTGCCTTGACGCCCTGTACCTTGAGCACGTTGCCGAGAAACTGTTTCGAGGCCGCTTCCCAGGTGTAGCGGCGGGCAAGGCGACTTGCGTCCTCGCGCCGACACGTCAGTGCTTCCAGGCAGGCAAGCCGCAGGTCTTCGTTGAGGGCACCGGCGCCTGAGCCCTGTTCGATGATGTCGATCGGACCCATGACCGGATAGGCCGCGACCGGGACGCCGCTTGCCAGCGCCTCGAGAATGGTGTTGCCGAACGTATCGGTTCTGGACGGGAAGACGAACACGTCGGCCTGGGCGTAGGCGCGTGCCAGGTCTTCTCCCGTTTTCATTCCCGTGAAAAGCACATGTGGGTAGCGCCGTTGAAGGTCGGCGCGGGCGGGGCCGTCGCCGATCACGACCTTGGAGCCCGGCAGATCGAGATCGAGAAAGGCGGGCAGGTTTTTCTCCACGGCTACTCGGCCGACCGTCATGAAGATCGGGCGCGGCAGGTCGAAGGGCTTTGCCTCGAGTGCCACCGGGTGAAACACCGTCTGGTCGATGCCGCGGCTCCAGCGCAGAAGATTTTTCACGCCGAGCTTGTGCAGTTCCCGCTCAAGGCTCGCGGTTGCCACCATGCAGCCGTTGCCGGCATTGTGGAACCAGCGGACGAAGCCGTTGAGCAGCCGGATCGGCACCGGAAAGCGGGCGGCCACATATTCCGGAAAACGCGTGTGATAACTGGTGGAGAACGGCATGCCGTTCTTCAGGCACCAGCGGCGGGCAGCAAGTCCGAGCGGTCCTTCCGTTGCAATATGCACGGCGGATGGCTGAGTTCCTTCGATGGCCGCGGCAACGCTGCGGAAGCTTGCGACCGAAAGGCGGATTTCCGGATAGGTCGGGCAGGGGATGCTCGAGAAATCCAAGGGCGTCACCATCGAGACATTGATGCCCATGCCTGCCAGTTCGCGGTTGGTATTTTCGATCGAACGTACGACGCCATTGACCTGCGGATACCAGGCGTCGGTTACAATGGTAATCCTTGTCATGGTTTGACCCGGCCCCGTTGCCATGCCGGAACCGACTCGCGGCTGCCGACCATGTTTTCCGTTCCTTCATCGGAAAATATTGTAACAGGGCGATGAAGACGCGCTCTCAACGTTTGATTGTCAAAGCCGAACGCTGCTCGCAGCATCCCTCAGCAATGGACTTCCGCGGCCGGGATTGGTAGAGCCCCGGCATGCAGTACAGACCAGAAATCGATGGGCTGCGCGCGATCGCCGTCGTTCCCGTCATCCTCTTCCACACCGGTCTCGGGTTAATGCCGGGTGGCTTTGTCGGCGTCGACGTGTTCTTCGTCATCAGCGGCTACCTGATCACCGCGATCATTCTCAACGACCTGGCGAGAGACCGTTTCAGCATCGTCAATTTCTACGAGCGGCGGGTGCGGCGCATCGCGCCGGCGCTGCTTGTGGTGTGCATTGCCTGTCTGCCCTTTGCGGCACTGTGGATGCTGCCATCGGAACTGGACGATTTCGGCAAGGACCTGTTCCACTCGCTGCTGATGGTTTCCAACTTCGAGCTTTGGGACAATACGGGATATTTTTCGCCCAGTACCGAACTGAAGCCGCTGCTGCATACGTGGTCGCTATCGGTGGAAGAGCAGTTCTATCTGGTGTTTCCGGTGCTTCTGTGGATGGTGCGCAAGCAGACGCGGCAGGTGATCTTCCGCATCGTGGCGGTTTTGGCGCTGATCAGCCTGTTTCTGGCATGGCCGGTTTCAAGGGTCGATCCGGTCGCGAATTTCTATCTCCCCTTTACCCGTTTCTGGGAACTTGCCGCAGGCGCGCTTTTGGCGACCGGCGGCATACCGACCCGTTACTCTGAGCGGACCCGATCGGCCCTGGGGCTTGCTGGCCTTATCCTGATCGTCGGCAGTTGCCTGTTCCTGACATCCGAGCTGAAATGGCCGGGACCGGTGACGCTGGCGCCGGTCGTCGGCACGCTTCTGGTGATCGCCTTTGCCGGTCCGGGCAATCTTGCCGGACGGCTGCTTTCGCTTCGGCCGCTGGTGGCGATCGGGCTGATCAGCTACAGCCTCTATCTCTGGCATCAGCCGGTGTTCGCCTTTGCCCGTCTGCGCTCGATGGATATGCTGCCGGGCTGGTCCTACGGGCTGCTGGTGGCGCTCGTGTTTGCGCTGGCAATCGCAAGCTATTTTCTGGTGGAACAGCCGTTCCGGAAGCCGCAGGTCGGCCGTCGCTTGGTGTTTTCCCTCAGCGGGTCCTTAGCGGCGGTGCTGGTGGTGCTCGGCATCGTGACCACCAACGCGCAGGGCTTTCCGGGCCGCGATCCCGTGCTCACAGCCATGGGGGAGCCGAGCCTCGGCATCGGCAAGATCTGCAACGGCGAAGTGCGGCCGGATGTCTGCACGATCGGTCAGGGCCCGGAAATGGCGGTCTGGGGCGATTCGCTGGCGATGCATCTGGTCGACGGGCTGGCGGCGTCCATGCACGATACGCCGTCCGATCAGGGCGAGGGACTGGTGCAGCTTCACAAGAACAGCTGCGCGTTTCCAACCGGCATCGCGCCCATTCCGCTCAACGATTCCGCGTCATGGCCGCTCGACTGCATTCGTCACAACGAGGCGGTAAAGGCCTATCTTGCAAAGACGCCCTCGCTGCGCACCGTCGTGCTCGGATCGCAGTACCTGACCTATCTCAGATCTGACCGCCGGGTGATGA
Source organism: Neorhizobium sp. DAR64872/K0K18 (assembly GCF_050500175.1). Taxonomy (NCBI): domain Bacteria; kingdom Pseudomonadati; phylum Pseudomonadota; class Alphaproteobacteria; order Hyphomicrobiales; family Rhizobiaceae; genus Neorhizobium; species Neorhizobium sp. DAR64872/K0K18. The sequence continues at coordinate 2,264,855 of NZ_CP191446.1, read as the reverse complement.
CGGCGCAAGGCCAGGCGATGCGGACGGATTACGGCCGGATGCTTGCCGAGGTCGAGGCGACTGCCGACTGGCTGCGCTCGATCGGTCTGCGGCCGGTGTTCATGGCGCCGCCGCCGCGCGATGGTCGCGATATCGGCCGCTGTGTCGTGCGAAGCGCCATGCTGGATGTTGCAGACACGCCCTGCATGATGGAGCGGGACGAACAGCGCGCCCATGATGCCCTCGTGGAGCGGCTGATGGCGGACGTTTCGAAGCGGTTCCCGGTCGTGTCGCTCGAAGATTATCTCTGCGACGAAAAAAGCTGCCGGGTTGTGGATGACGGCGTTTCGCTGTTCCTCGACGACGAGCATTTTTCGCATCTGGGGTCGATCCATCTCGGTAAGACGCTCGATCTCTACGACGCGCTGACGGATGCCGCGCAACACGGTTGCGAGGCTGGCGTGAAGGTGGGCGAGCCGAAAGGGATCTGCCAGCTCAAGCCGACACATCCGGTCGCGGTGGTTCAGCCGGGCAGAAGCTCCGGACTGATCAGCGCGCCGTGATGGCCGATGACGGTGGCGGCGACTGCGGCGCCGTAGGCTGCGGCTTCGTGCGGTGCGGCGCCGCTTAAGTACTTCGACAGGAAGCCGGCGTTGAAACTGTCGCCGGCGCTGGTCGTGTCGACCACCTTGCCGGTGGTGACGGCCGGTGCATGACCGGTCACGCCCGACAGGCTGAAGGTTGCGCCTTCTGCGCCGTTCTTGACCACGACATCCGTGACGCCGAGACCATGGTAGCGGGCGATCGTATTGGCCACCGTGGCATCGCCGAAATAGGTCGCTTCATCGTCGAAGCTTGGGAGAACGATGGTGGCGGCTCTTGCGCCATCCTCGATCGTCTTCAGCATGATGTCCCGGCTCACCCACAGGCGCGGGCGAAGGTTCGGATCGAAGGCGACCGTCTTGCCGGCGGCCTTGGCGCGGCGCAGTTCCGACAGAAGCGTCTCGACGGCTTCAGGCGCCAGAATGCCGAGCGTGATGCCGGAGAAGTAGATGATGTCGGCGGTCTCGATGGCCGAGCGTAGATGATCGGCGTCGTCTGCGAGCTTTCTTGCGGCGGCGCTGTCGCGCCAGTAGCTGAAGGTGCGCTCGCCATCCTTGAGGGTGATCAAGTAGAGGCCGGGCGTCTTGCCGGGGATGCGGCGGATGAGGCTGGTGCCGATGCCGGCTTTCTCCATCATCCCAAGCATATCCGACGACATCGGATCGTCGCCGACTGCGGTCAGATAGTCCACCGACCAGTCTTTGGAGAGGCAGGCGCGGACATACCAGGCCGTGTTGAACGTATCGCCGGCGAAGCCCTTGCGCAGCAGGCCTTCACCCGCCTGCGACAGTTCCACCATGCATTCGCCGATCGAAAGAAGCTTTCCGCCCAATTGTCATCCCTCCCATGGGTTTGACGCTCGAATAAGCTGAAGCGTCCGCCATGACAAGAGCGTGTCGCGCTTCGTTTCCGCGTTGTCTTTTGGTGGCATGGCTCTAGTTTGGGACCAAGGTCGGGATGAGCGATTTTCAAGAAGGAGCATTGTGGAATGGTATTGGAGACCACGAGGGACACCACTCGCAAGGTTGACGGCAACTGGTGGCGCGGTGCGGTGATCTACCAGATCTATCCGCGGTCCTTCCAGGACACGACCGGCGACGGACTGGGCGATATCAAGGGGATTACCCAGCGCCTGCCGCATGTAGCTTCGCTCGGCGTCGATGCGATCTGGCTGTCGCCGTTTTTCACCTCGCCGATGGCCGACATGGGCTATGACGTTTCCGATTACTGCAATGTCGACCCAATGTTCGGCACGCTTGCCGATTTCGACGAGATGATGACAGAGGCCCATCGCCTCGGCCTCAAGGTGATCATCGACCAGGTCATTTCGCATACATCCGACCGGCATCCGTGGTTTATCGAAAGCCGCTCCAGCCGCACCAATCCCAAGGCCGACTGGTATGTCTGGGCCGACCCCAAGCCCGACGGCACGGCTCCGACCAACTGGCTGTCGATCTTCGGCGGACCGGGCTGGGAATGGGACGGTGTGCGCAAGCAGTACTACATGCACAACTTCCTGATCTCGCAGCCGGACCTCAACTTCCACAATCCCGATGTGCAGGACGCGATGCTGGATACGGTGCGCTTCTGGCTCGACCGCGGCGTCGACGGCTTCAGGCTCGATACCGTCAACTACTATTTCCACGACAAGCAACTGCGCAGCAACCCGCCGATGGTCTACGACACCGACGGCGCCGGCATGGAGACGGATACCAATCCGTATTCGATGCAGAACCATCTCTACGACAAGACGCAGCCGGAAAATATCGGCTTTCTGAAGCGGCTGCGGGCGCTGCTCGACAGCTACGACAACCGCGCCTCGGTGGGCGAAGTGGGCGACGGGCCGCGTTCGCTGAACACGCTCGCGCTCTATACGACCGGCGACGACAAGCTGCACATGTGCTACACGTTCGACCTGCTGGGCCCGGCGTTTTCTGCCGCCTATATCCGCAAGGTGATGCAGACCGTGCTCGATACGGTGGTGAACGGCTGGGTGTGCTGGGCGTTTTCCAACCACGACGTGGTGCGTCACGTGACCCGCTTTACCGACGATCCGTCCGAGCAGGACCGCGTCGCCAAACTGTCGGCAACGCTGATCTCTGTCTTGCGCGGTTCGATCTGCCTCTACCAGGGCGAGGAGCTGGGCCTGAGCGAAGCGGAACTGACCTACGAGGATCTGCGCGACCCCTACGGAATCCGCTTCTGGCCGGCCTTCAAGGGCCGCGACGGATGCCGCACGCCGATGGTGTGGGAAGCGGGCGAGGCCCATGCGGGCTTCAGCGAGGGCGCCAAGACCTGGCTGCCCATTCCGGCCGATCACGCCAGCCGTTCGGTGGATGCGCAGGAGGCAATGCCGGATTCGGTGCTGCAGCACTACCGCGAAACCTTCGCCTTCCGCAAAAACCACCATGCGCTGATCGACGGCGACATGACGTTTATCGAGACCAACCAGGACCTGCTCGCCTTCGTCCGCGAAAAGGGCGGTGAGAAGCTGCTGTTCGTGTTCAACCTGACCCGCGAGCCGCAAAACTTCGTGCTGCCCAAGCGGATGGGCGACGTGATGCCGGTCGATCTTCCGGGGTTTGTGTCGAAGCTGGAAGCGGGTGCCGTGAAGCTCGATGCGCTGGATGTGTTCTGCGCGCGGGTGTAATGGCGTAGGTGTGAGTGGAATGGGAGGGGGAGGCAATCTTCCCCTCTTTCCTGTGATTGCCACAGGAATTTTGCCGACGCGTCGGTGGGGCGACGACGGTTCTTCCAGCCCAAGGACTTGGGCTGGCTGGATTCCTGTGACGAGCACAGGAATGAGGGAGCGTAGGGGACTGTGGGCGCCAAACTATCGGCGCCGGTGTCTGTGAATTGGTGCGGGGAGCAAGACGTCTTGGGTGGTCCAACGCCCGTTGATCCCGCACCGCTTTCCCTGATCAGATCTCCTCGATCCGTCGGTCGTCTTCGGGGAGGATCGAGAGTTCGCGCCAGTCGATTTCCTCGAGGAGGAGATTGTATTCGTCGACATTGAGTTCGTAGGAGGCGCGGAGGTTTTCGAGTTCGGTGCGTTGTCCGGCGATGAAGAGAAGCACCAGCCGGCGGTAGGTGTCCATCGAGGCAGCACGGTCCGGGTCGTCGAAGGCCTGGTGTTCCATCGTGAGCTTTGCGCGCAGTTTTTCGGCTTCTGTTCCCGTCTCGCCGTCGAGGCGGCCGATGCCTGCCTTGACGACGCGGCGGCGCATCTCAGACAGTTCCTGCGCGCTGGTATGGCGCCGGTCGAGGCCGAGCCAGCGGATGAGCGGTGACAGCGTCAGGCCCTGCAGGACGAGCGTGGCGATGACCACGGCGAAGGCGGTCAGCACGACCATGTCGCGTTCGGGGAAATCGGCGGGAAGCGCGTAGGCCGTGGCAAGCGAGAGGAGGCCGCGCATGCCGCACCAGGAGGCGAGGATCGCCTGTCTGGTCGATGCCGGTTCCTCGCGTCCGTCGCGACGTGCCCGCCAGGCTTCGATGCGGTTATAGGCGAGGCAGAGCGCGAAGCGGGTGGCGATGACGATGGCGACGATCACGGCGGAAAACAGCAGAGCTTCTGCGAAATGGCCGACCTCCATGTCCGCATAGATGTCGCGCACCTGCATGCCCATCAGCAGGAAGGCGACGACGTTGAGGACGAACACGACGACGGTCCAGACCGCATAGGACTGCACCCGCATGCGCGCCGACGACAGGCTTTCGCTGGTGCTGGCGATCGTCATGGCGAAGGTGACGATGGCGAGCACCGCAGACAGTTCCAGATGTTCGGCGAGGATCCACAGAAGGAAGGTCTGGACGAATTGCAGGAGATTGCCACCAAGCGTGCCTGTGACGTAGGCCGACAGGCGGCGGATTACCAGCGCCGCGACCCAGCCGAGCAGGATGCCGCCGGGAACGGCAAGAACGAGATGGGTCGTTACCTCGCGATCAAGCCCGCCGGCCGACTGGACCGCAAGGGCTGCCCCGAAGATCAGAAGTGCTGCCGCATCGTTGAACAGGCTTTCGCCGCGCAGGATGGCATCGGTGGTGCGCGGCACCGACATGGTGGAGAGGACTGCGGTGGAGGCGGCGGCATCCGGTGGCGCGACGATGGCGCCGAGCACGATGGCGGCTGCAATCGGCAGGCCGGCCATCACATAGCCGGCGACCGCGACCGTCGCCGTGGTGACGACGACGCCGCCCAGCGCAAAGACCACAAGCGGCAACCAGAAGCGCCTGGCGGTATTCACCGGAAAATCGAAGGCGGCATCGAGCAAAGCCGGCGCGATAAACAGCGCCAGCGCGATCTCCGGATCGAGCGCGAAGTAAGGCGCGCCCGGAACCAGCGCCACCGCGACGCCCGCCAGCGCCAGCATCGACGGATAGGGCACGGAGAGCCGCCGCGACACCTGCAACAGCACGATCGCGACCAGCATCAGGATGAGCAGGCTTTCGAAAAAGGTCATGGGGGTGGCGTCATTCGCTGCAGGGGTGATCGACCGGGTGCGTCACAGCGCATCCGTCGATGCATCATGTAGGGCAGGCGGACGAAAGGGAAAACGGTTTTCGGGCGGGGTGAGGGTGATGGCGGGTCCGCGTGGGAAGCGGGATTTGGGCGATGCCACGTCCAAGGTCTGTTTCGAACGGCATTGCTCCGGGTTGCGGGACGCGATATCTGCTGAGGCAAGGGCTTTGCATCGATCCAGCCAGATGGAGATGCAGGGCCGGCAGCGCTCAACAGGTGATGGACCGATGGCCCGCAAGAACAGAGACGAACCGGCTTCGTGGGACGAGGCTGCGCCGGAGCCCGTGTATTGTCCCATGTGCGAGCGGGTGATCCCGGAGGATCAGCAGGAAAAGCATTATCTTGTCCCCAAGAGCAAGGGCGGCAAGGAAACGGTTTGCCTGCACCGGATCTGTCACGACCAGATCCATGTGAATTTGACGGATGCCCAGCTCGCCAAGAAGTTCTCGACGATCGAGGCTATCCTTGAAGACCCGGCGATACGGACATTCGTTGCCTGGGTGAAAACAAAACCTCCGGGGTATGCGGCTCCGCCGAAGGAGCCGCGACAGGGCCGGGGACGCGGGCCGAAAGCATAGAGACGCACGACCGCCTCGCGGTGGCTCTGACCGTTGTCTTGGCTGAGGCCTCTGATGTCGCGGTAGCTTCGATTTCAGGCTACTTGCTGCCTGCCGATGGCTCCCGTAGCTTGAAAAGAGACAAGCCATCAAAGGGGAAGCAGACGAGGATCGCATGCATCACCTGGCCGTCTACAATTTCAACAATTTCCGGGTTCGCGCGGACGAGCCGGTAAACCAGGGTTTTCACGACAGGAACGACCTCAATTTTCGTGCGGCGGAAACGAGCGAGGGGTTTGTCGCTCGGTCGGGTTACGAGGGCGAGGAGAGGCCTGAGAGTTGGGGCCCTCAAGTGTTTCCGCGTTTCCATATAGACAATGGAGACGGCTGGGCTCCGGCGACCCTCTCCCTGTGGCGCGACCTGACAGCGCTCTACGCGTTTACCTACTCGGCCATCCATATCGAGGCGATGCGGAATGCGCGGCAGTGGTTCGACCGGCATACATGGCCACCTTACGTTTTGTGGTGGGTCTCTGAAGGTCATGTTCCCACCTGGCAGGACGGCTGCGAACGTCTGGAGCACCTGCACGACCACGAGTCCTCTTCCTTCGCTTTTGACTTCAAGACGCCGTTCGATCCGGATGGCCATCGCACCGCATTCGACCGGGCCGCGGTGCAGCGCTGAGCAGGAACCACTAAAGCCACCCTTCGCTTTTCCCGCCGCTGGTCACACTTTCCTTAGAAAAGACAAGCGCTTACCCTTGCGGTGGCAGGCCTGACTATTTACGGAGGGGGTTCAAAAGTAAGGGATTTTCATGAGCAGAATTATTTTGGTTGTTTTGGTTGTTCTCATCGCAGCGACCGGGTTTATCGGGCAGCGCTGGTATAGCTACGTGTCGAACACGAGTTCGGCGTATGACGAGGTCGGTATCGAGATCAACAGCCGTCTGCCGGGACCGTTGAACAAATGGGGCTGCGACAAGCTGCATGCGACGTTCGGCGAGGTGCCGCCGCCCTATGGCTGCGCGAGCGCCGACGGGACGTCCTGGCGCTGAGTGGACGGGCCTGACTTTGCCTGGATGGTGAGGGCAGCCTCGTTTTCACATCGTTACAAAGAAAAAAGCCCGCGATCGCTCGCGGGCTTTTTTGATGCTTGAAGGGCTGATGTTCCGATCTCAGTCGAAATGCAGCTCGCGTTCGCCGTTTTCGTCGCGGATGCAGGTCTGCAGGCCGATCTTGTTCAAGATGTTGAGGAAAGGCTTTGGCGCCAGTTCTTCGACGTTTGACATCTTCTTCACATCCCATTCACCTGATGCCACCAGCATGGCGGCGGCGACCGGGGGAACGCCCGCGGTATAGCTGATGCCCTGGGAGCCCACTTCGTTATAGGCTTCCTTGTGGTCGGCGACGTTGTAGATGAACACCGTGCGTTCCTTGCCGTCCTTGATGCCCTTCACGAAATCGCCGATGCAGGTCTTGCCTTCGTATTCCGGCGCGAGCGACGACGGGTCGGGCAGGCAGGCCTTGACGACCTTGAGCGGCACGACTTCGGAACCGTCGGCAAGCTTGACCGGCTGCTCCGAGAGAAGGCCGATCGACTTCAGGACGGTGAAGACGTTGATGTAGTGATCGCCAAAGCCCATCCAGAAGCGCACGTCGGCGCCATCCATGTTCTTTGCCAGCGAATGCACTTCGTCATGGCCGCAGAGATAGGCGCGGCGCGTGCCGACGACCGGCAGGTCGTAGTCCTTGCCGATTTCGAACATCTTGTTGACGGTCCATTCGCCGCCCTGCCAGGCGTAGACGACACCGGTGAATTCGCGGAAGTTGATTTCCGGATCGAAGTTGGTGGCGAAATACTTGCCATGGCTGCCGGCATTGATGTCGACGATGTCGACGTCGGTGACCTTGTCGAGATAGTCATCCTTGGCAAGGCGGGCATAGGCGTTGACGACGCCCGGATCAAAGCCGGCGCCGAGGATGGCGGTGATGCCCTTTTCCTCGCATTCCTGCGCACGCTTCCACTCGTAGTTTCCGTACCACGGCGGGGTTTCGCAGATCTTGTTCGGCTCTTCGTGGATGGCGGTGTCGATATAGGCGACGCCGGTATCCATGCAGGCGCGCAGCACCGACATGTTGAGGAAGGCGGTGCCGACATTGATGACGATCTGGCTGCCGGTCGCCTTGATGAGGGCTTTGGTGGCTTCGATGTCGAGGGCGTCGAGGGCGCGGGCTTCGAGCTTGCCTTCAACCTTCATCGCCTTCTTGTCGTGGACCGAGGCGATGATGGCGTCACATTTCGACTTGGTGCGGGAGGCGATATGGATATCGCCGAGCACGTCGTTGTTCTGGGCGCATTTGTGCGCCACGACCTGGGCGACGCCACCGGCGCCGATGATGAGTACGTTCTTTTTCATGGTGGGGACGAGTTCCTTCAAGTCCAATCGTCAGAAGCCGCTGAGCTTTGTGCTCAGGATAGGCTTTGTTCGTAGTCCGCGTAGCCGAACTCGCGGACCGTCCTGAGGCTGCCATCCAGTTCACGGATGGCGATTGCCGGCATTTGCACGCCGTTAAACCAGTTTTTCTTGACCATCGTGTAGCCGGCGGCATCCTGAAAGGAAATGCGGTCGCCAACTTTCAGTTCATTCGGAAAATCGAACTCGCCGAAAATATCCCCGGCAAGACAGGACTTGCCGCAGACCATGGCACGATACGGTCCCTGGTTTGGATGAACCTTTGCGTTTTCACGGTAGATCAGGAGATCCAGCAGGTGCGCTTCGATGGAGCTATCCACCACGACAAGGTTCTTGCCGTTGTAAAGGGTATCGAGGACGGTGGTTTCCAGCGTCGTTGAGCGGGTGATCGAGGCTTCGCCGGGTTCGAGATAGACCTGGACGCCGTACTCGCCGGAAAAGCGCTTGAGGCGCTCGGCAAACAGGTCGACCGGGTAATCGTCGCCGGTGAAATGGATGCCGCCGCCGAGGCTGACCCATTCGGCCTTCTTCAGGATGGGGCCGAACTTCTGCTCGATTTCGCCGAGCATGCGATCAAACAGCGAGAAGTCGCCGTTTTCGCAGTTGTTGTGGATCATGAAGCCGGAGATCAGGTCCATGACCGGCTCGACCTGCTTCTGGTCCCATTCGCCCAGCCGCGAGAAAGGGCGGGCGGGATCGGCGAGATCGAAGGTGGACGAGGAGACGCCGGGGTTGAGGCGCAGGCCGCGGGTAATGCCCGACGACTGGCTCTCGAAACGCTGCAACTGGCCGATCGAGTTGAAGATGATCTTGTCGGCGTGCGAAACGACCTCGTCGATCTCGTAATCGGCGTACGCCACGGAATAGGCGTGGGTTTCCTTTCCAAAGCGCTCATGGCCAAGGCGGACTTCGTTGAGCGACGAGGACGTGGTGCCATCCATGTAGTCGCGCATGAAATCGAATACCGACCATGTGGCAAAGCATTTCAGCGCCAGCAATGCCTTGGCGCCCGACGTCTCGCGGACAGCAGCGATCCTCTCCATGTTGCGGAGAAGTTTCGACTTGTCGATGAGGTAGTAGGGTGTCTGGAGCATATCGTGCGGTCGGCCTCGTGACGGTCCTGGGAAAGCGTATGGCGCCTATTGCCTCAGGCGGCTGTCATCTTCAAGACCCGAGGGCCAAGATTGTCGAAAGGGCCGCGGTTTGGCAGCCCTTTTGACAGAGACAGAGACGGTCCCGTTTGCCTCGCGTCAGGCCGCGGGCGGCATCTTCGCAAAGCGCGCAAGGGCCGGGTCGAGGTGGTCCCATGGCTGGGCCGCGTCGGTCCACGTGATGATCTGCGGCCGATATCGGTCCGGTGCGTCGAGGCTTGCTGCGCGGATGACAAACATGTCCGGCATGGCCGGAAAGGTCATGGAGACGGGCGCGCCGCAGGTTGGGCAAAAGGCGCGTCTTTTCACGGTGCCACCATCGCCTGTTGCTTCCCAGTGACTCGGCTGGCCCTCGATCGTCACCGTCGCTCCGGCAAAGACGAGATTGGACGTGTGGCCGGTGCCGCTTTCGCGCTGGCACTGACGGCACTGACAATCGACCATGGCGACGGGGTCGCCGGTGACGGTGTAACGGACGGCGCCGCAGGTGCAGCCGCCGGTAAAGGGTTCATGCATGGACGCTGCTCCATTTCTGGTTGCCGGTGCCTGAGGCTCGCGCCGGGGCGGGGTGTGGTCGCTAGAGGATCTCAGGCGGGAACGATGGCTTCGTATTCCTCGCGCAGGCGAAGCCATGCGGGCCAGAAGGCGGCAGGATTTTTGCCCGCTGCCTTGACCTCGAGGATGTCGAGGTGGGCATGCCAGCCAGCGCCGACCATGACCATGTTTCGACGGTCGGAAATGCGGCGGTGGGTGAGGGTCAGAAGAACATCCTTGCCGACGGCCTGCAGTTCGATCGAGACCTCGCCTGAAGGTGGCCAGGAGAAGACCACCCGGTGGGGTGCTTCGAAGGCGATCATCTCGCTCTGCATGCGCTGTTCTTCGGGAAAGCCTTCGGGGCGGCCGGCGGAATCATCGCTGAGTCCGTCATTGCGCCAGACGAGCTCGAACGTGCCGCCCGGCTGGCTCGGCATCGTGCCGGACGCAAGCCACTGGCGGCGCAGATCGCTGTCGGTGACATAGTCCCAGATGCGTTCGATCGGCCCTGGCAGCTTGCGCTGGATCGTCAGGGCGAGGGGTTCTGTCATGAAGGCGTGCCTGCTCAACGATGTCATGTCGGTCATTGATCGTCTCCCGGTTTGCTGTGCGGTTTTCCTTCGGCTTTGGTGGTGGCCTCGCCTTGCGGGACGGTGGTCTTGATCGCATCGTCCTCGCGCAACAGCCGGTCGAGCGTGTCGAGGCCGGCGGTCCAGAAGCGTTCGTAGAAGACCAGCCAGTCGTGGGCGGCGGCGAGCGGGCCTGGCGAAAGGCGGCAGAGATGCGTACGGCCCTGGATTTCCCGGCGGACCAGCCCGGCTGCCTCCAAGACCTTGATGTGTTTCGACGCGGCTGCCAGCGACATGTCGTAGGGGGCTGCCAGTTGTCCGACAGTCTGCCCGCCGCTTCCAAGAGCCGTCAGCATCTGCCGGCGCGTGGTGTCGCTCAGAGCCTGGAAAACCGCATCGATCTGATGTTCCGTTAATTCAACCATAAGGTTTAACTTAGAACCTCCGCCGCAATTGTCAACCATATTGTTGAATGTCCGGTTCTGGCTTTTATCAAGAGTTGCAAAAGCGAGAGGGAATCATAATCTGCAGGCGCTGCCCGATGCACCGGTCAGCCAAATGCAGACGTTCACCTCTCACCTGTCATATCAATCGAGGGTAAGCCATGAGCAGCAGCTACATCACCACCAGCGACGGCACGCAGATATATTTCAAGGACTGGGGCAGCAAGGACGCCCAGCCGATTGTCTTCCATCACGGATGGCCGCTTTCGTCCGACGATTGGGACGCCCAGATGCTGTTCTTCCTCGACCAGGGTTATCGCGTGATCGCGCATGACCGTCGCGGGCACGGCCGTTCCAGCCAGACCGATACCGGCAACGAGATGGATACCTATGCGGCAGACGTTGCCGAGCTGGCCGCGCATCTGGACCTGAAGCAAGCCATCCATGTCGGTCACTCGACGGGCGGAGGCGAGGTCACGCGCTATGTCGCAAAATTCGGCCAGCCGCAGGGTCGCGTTGCCAAGGCCGTGCTGATCGGTGCGGTGCCGCCTGTCATGGTGCAGAGCGACAGCAATCCGGGCGGCCTGCCGCTGTCTGTGTTCGACGGATTTCGCACCGCACAGGCGGCCAACCGGGCGCAGTTCTTCCTCGATATCCCGACCGGACCGTTCTACGGCTACAACCGCGACGGTGCTGAGGTTTCCGAGGGCGTCATCCGCAACTGGTGGCGTCAGGGCATGATGGGCGGCACAAAGTCGCATTACGATTGCATCAAGGCGTTTTCCGAAACCGACTTCACGGAAGACCTCAAGGCGATCGACCTGCCGGTTCTCGTCATGCATGGCGACGACGACCAGATCGTGCCGATCGCCGATTCGGCGATGCTATCATCCAAGCTTTTGAAGAACGGTACGCTCAAGGTCTATGAAGGTCTGCCGCATGGCATGGCGACGACGCATGCCGACGTCATCAACGCGGATCTCCTGGCCTTCTTCAAGGCATAGTCAAAACAGAAATGGCTCGTCGCGAGACGAGCCATTTCCAGAGATTTCATCGGTTTCAAAAAATCTTACAAAGCAAATTTCAAAAAGAAAAAATGCTACCAGCCATGCCGGCAACGCTGTGTGGATGCGTTCTGACCCGCCGCGTCATGCAGCGGACAAGATTTCAGGCGGCTGCAGATTTCGTCTCAGCCGGGATGCAGTAGATGTTTTCAAGCGTCGACAGGACCTTGAGAACCGAGTCCGCGGAACTCGAATAATAGATCGTCTGCGCATCGCGGCGCGTCTTCACCAGTTTCTGCGCGCGCAGCTTGGACAAGTGCTGTGACAGTGCAGACTGGCTCAGGCCAACTTGAGTAGCCAGTGCCCCCACAGCTACTTCGCCCTTGACCAGGCAGCACAAAATCATCAGCCGCTTTGGATTTGCCATCGCAGACAGCAAATTCGCTGCTGCATTCGAGTGGTCTGAAAGTGGCATCGTTTCCATCATATCTCTATCCCCTCTTCCTGAGCATGCCGTGCTCCGGTAATGCCGTAGTCCCTGGAACTGACTAAACCAGCAGACATCAAAGTTGTATATCCCTAGATTTTGGGTAGTCGACTACACTGTTTTAGACATATTGAAAATATACTGGGACGCGTGCTCGGGGGACGATTGCAACGTCCTGAACTCATGTCTCAGCAATGTGTCTCCGGCGATCAGATCTAGCCCGGCGCTATCTGCACCGACGAACCGCCATTGACCAGCATTCTTTGCGCCGAGCCGTGCGGCAAGGCTGTTCGCTTCGTCCGTCAACTCTCTGATATCGCGCGAGAAATTACTCCATTCCTCGCCGCTTCCAGGGTTCGCGATGACAAAGTCGCTGCCATCCAAGGCATAGGCCCTGCCAAAGCCGCCGTTAAGCGAGGCCGACTGCGGAACAAGGCGAAAAAAGTAGAAATCCGGAAAGTCGATATAGAGTTTTGCTTTCGGATGACGGTCCAGAAACCGCTGGCGGATGCGCAGATGGACGGGACTATCCCTTTCCACTTTTTCCGCAATGCACTGAACGGTGATTCGCGGATGGGCGAGCGGATCGCCCTTGCCGGTCTCGCCGGCGAGTAGAGAACAGCGGGGATCGCCTGCCAATCCCTTCGTATGACCCGACAGCGCCGATACGAGAATCACCGGCACGCCATCGAGATCGGTTCCGGTCAGCACGCGGCTCGCGGAGGGAAAACCGCTTGTGGGATCAAGCACCGCAAGCGCCATGTGACGGGCGCCGCGCACCAGCATCCTAGCAAGGTGGCGTGCTTCCTCATCCGTGTCGCGCAACACGCTTTGATCTTTCGAAGGTTCCTGCGCAGAGGTCGGTGGAAGAGCCTGTCTCACCGTCATTGCGCCCTGCAGCTCGTCGGTCAAAATATTCACCAGTTCTAAATTTCAAATCTCTATAACAGCAGATCATTAACAAACGAGTGTCAGTCCGCCTTGATTTGCATCAAGTCCGGCGTCGATGGCGTGTCAGACCTGCAATCACGTCGTCAGCCGTAATCGCGCCGACGACGGCGCCGTTATCGACGACCGCGATCGACCCCCTCTGGCGGGCCAGCGCATCCATGATGTCGACCAGCGGCGTGGTGCTCTTCGCTGTTGCCGACACCGGCGGCGCCCCGGCATCGGCGGTTACGCCTTGCCGCATCACGTCGCCGGCGGTGAGCAGGCTGATCGGGTTCATGTGCTGGACGAAATCGGCGACATACTGGTTTGCGGGTGCCTGGACGATCTGCTGCGGGGTGCCGCACTGGACGATACGGCCGCCTTCCATGATGGCGATGCGGTTGCCGATGCGGAAAGCCTCGTCGAGATCGTGGCTGACGAACAGGATGGTCTTTTTCAGGCGGCGCTGGAATTCCAGCAGCTCGTCCTGAAGGCGTGTGCGGATCAACGGATCGAGCGCCGAAAACGGTTCGTCCATCAGCAGGATCGGCGCGCCGGTGGCAAAGGCGCGGGCAAGGCCGACACGCTGCTGCATGCCGCCGGAGAGTTCACCCACCTTGCGATCCGCCCACTGGCTGAGGTTGACGAGTTCCAGCTGTTCGTCGACGCGCTTGCGCCGCTCCGGTTCGGCGACGCCGGCGAGTTCAAGCCCGAAGCCGACATTGTCGGCGACGGTACGCCACGGCAGCAGCGCGAACTGCTGGAAGACCATCGAAACCGTGTGCATCCGAAGATCGCGCAGGGTGCGGGTGCCGGCTTTGTAGGGATCGACCGGTCCGGACGGGGTGGCAACGCTGACCGCGCCGCGCACGACCGGCGCCAGACCGTTGACGGCGCGCAGGAGCGTCGACTTGCCCGAGCCGGACAGGCCCATCAGCACCAGGATTTCGCCTTCGCGCACCGACAGCGTGGCATCGGCGACACCGAGCACGATCCCGGTTTCTTCCGAGATCTGGTCGCGCGTCATGCCCTGGTCGAGCAGTTTGACAGCCCGCTCCGGGTTGTTGCCGAAGATGATATCGACCTTCGAGAAGGTGACGGCGGCAGGCGCTGTCCGGTTCATCGCGTCGGTCATGACTTGCCTCCCGGTTCTGCCGTTCTGAACATGCGGTCGAGAATGATCGCCAGGATGACGATGCAGAAGCCGGCATCAAAGCCGCGGGCGATGTTGACGGTGTTGAGCGCGCGCACGACCGGTACGCCGAGACCGGGGGCACCGACAAGCGCTGCGATTACCACCATCGACAGCGACAGCATGATCGTCTGGGTCAGACCGGCCATGATCTGCGGCATCGCGTAAGGGAGCTCGATCTTGCGCAGGACCTGCGACGGCGTCGCGCCGAAGGCGACGGCTGCTTCGGTCAGAGATCCAGGCGTCGAGATGATGCCGAGGCGGGTGAGTCGGACCGGGGCGGGGATAGCGAAGATGACGGTTGCGATGAGGCCCGGCACCATGCCGAGGCCGAACAGAATGAGCGCCGGGATGAGATAGACGAAGGTGGGAATGGTCTGCATCAGGTCGAGGATCGGCCGCAGGATTTCGTAGAGCCAGGGGCGACGGGCGGCAGCGATTCCGATCGGAATGCCGACCGCCATGCAGACGGCGGTGGCTGCAAGGACTAGCGCCAGCGTCTCCGTCGTCTCTTTCCAGTAGCCCTGGTTATAGATTAGCAACAGACCGATTGCGGTGAAGGCTGATATCGAGACGGATCGTCTCAGCCAGAAGGCGAGCGCCGTGACGATGGCGATCAGCACGAAGGGGTTCGGCCCCTGCAGCACGTACAGGATCGCATCGATGACCGCCGACAGCACGGTGGCGAGCCAGTTGAAGAACCAGTCGGCATTGGTGGTCAGCCAGTCGACCGCATCTTTCGCCCAGTTTCCAAGGCGGATCTTGCCGGTGGAATCCACAAGCCAGTTCGGGAGCGAGTTGGTTAGCCAGTTCACGTCGCGTGCCTGCCTCGTCTGGAAGGAAATACAAGGAGCGAAAGCGTTACCCTCGAGGGCGCCCCCAAGGGTCTACCAACGTCAGCGGATCCTCGGGACGGGCCCGAGGATCACACCGCCGGCATTCGCCGGTTTGCGACGCGTCTTACAGGCCGAGTTCGGCCTTGACCGCGGCCTCGGCTGGCTTGCCGTCCTTGGTGGTGACGCCGGCAAGCCACGGGGTGATCGCAGCGCCATTGGCCTTCAGCCACGTGGTCGCCGCTGCTTCCGGCTCTTCACCGTCGTTGAGGATGCCGCCCATGATCTGGTTTTCCATCGGCAGCGAGAACTTCAGGTTCTTGATGAAGGTGCCGACATTGGGGCATTCCTGCGTGTAGCCGGCGCGGACGTTGGTATAGACTTCGGCGCCGCCGAAATTCGCGCCGAACACGTCGTCACCGCCGGTGAGGTAGGTCAGCTTGAAGTTGGCGTTCATCGGATGCGGTTCCCAGCCGAGGAAGACGACGGGTTCGCCGGCCTTGTCGGCGCGGGCGACCTGGGCCAGCATGCCCTGTTCAGAAGATTCCACCACTTCCAGCTTCTTGAGGCCGAATGTGTCCTTCTCGATCATGCCGAGGATCAGGCGGTTGCCGTCATTGCCGGGTTCGATGCCATAGATCTTGCCGCCCAAAGCATCGGCCTTGGCTGCGATATCCTTGAAGTCCTTGATTCCGAGTTCGGCGCCCTTGGAATTGGTTGCCAGCGTGTACTTGGCGCCGACGAGGTTGGGGCCGATGGATTCCACCGACTTGTCGGTGAGGAAGGGCCGGACGTCGGCTTCCTGGGTCGGCATCCAGTTGCCGAGAAAGACGTCAATATCCTTGTTTTTCAGCGACGAATAGGTGACCGGCACCGAAAGCACCTTCACATCCGTCTCATAGCCGAGCGCCTTCAAAAGGACGGAGGCGGTGGCGGTCGTGGCGGTGATGTCGGTCCAGCCGACATCGGAGAAACGGACGGTGCCGCAGCTTGCCGGCTCGGCGGCCGAAGCAGCTCCGCTCAGCGCCATCATGGAGACGGCGGCGGCCAGAATGGTCTTGGTCGAAACGGTCATGGTCATATTTATGCTCCCCATTAAAATCATGCCCAACCTTATCAATATCTCTCCGAAACAGGCAAGCTTGTGCATCACGGCGTCTGAAGCCACCATTTGCGACAAGGCGCCGATTGATGGGTCGTTCGCGTATTTTTTGTGGGTTTTGCGTGGCGGCGCTTTTCTTCGATGCCGATCGGCATCACAAAGCCGCATGGCCAAGCTTTACTTCCATTACGCGACGATGAATGCCGGCAAATCGACCATGCTGCTGCAGGCATCCTACAACTACCGCGAACGCGGCATGCGCACGGCAATCTTCATCGCCGACTTCGACCACCGGGGCGGCCAGGGGCGCGTTGCATCGCGGATCGGGTTGTCGTCCGAGGCAATCCCGTTCAGCCCGGCGGACGATCTCTATGCCGAAATTTCAACCTTGCATGCGCAGGAGCCGCTGACCTGCGTCTTTATCGACGAGGCGCAGTTCCTGACGTCCGAGCAGGTGTGGCAGCTTGCCCGCATCACCGACCGCGTCGGCATTCCGGTCATGGCCTATGGTCTGCGGACCGATTTCCGCGGGAAGCTGTTTCCGGGGTCGCAGGAGTTGCTGGCGATTGCCGACGAACTGCGTGAAGTCCGCACGATCTGCCACTGCGGGCGCAAGGCGACCATGGTCGTGCGTGTGGATGCCGATGGCGAGGCGCTTCGCGAAGGCGCACAGGTTGAAGTGGGCGGTAACGACCGCTACGTCTCGCTTTGCCGTCGGCACTGGGAAGAAAAGATGCGCTGCTGGTAAGCGGCGACGCGAAGACTGTCATTGTTCCCGTTTGCGTTGAAACGACGTAGCGATTTTTCCAGCCTGTGATACCTTGAAATTCTCCCGGACGGTGGCATGGCCGCGGGAGTGCTTTGGGGAGGGCAGGGCATGGGAGATTACCGGCGATTTCACGAGGAAATATCCCGGATCGCGACGGCGTTTCAGGCAATGTGGGACGAGCTCGCCACATCCGAAGCGATGCTTTCGCGAGGGGTGAAGGACAGACACGTTCCAGATGTCGCAGACCTCGAAGCCGAGGCCGAGCGGCAGGCACGGGTGACGATGATGGGCGACGGCCTGGAGGCGGATCTCGCCAAAGCGGTCGGCGCGTTCGGCGATGCGGTGACGAGGCTGCGGCAGACCTTCGACGATCCTGTCGAGCCCACCAGTTTGAAGCGCATACTCGGCTGGACCACGAAATGGTCCGGTCAACGTTCGGGGCAAAACAGGACGGGCATCGAGCCCGTGAAGCAGCTCCTCGATGTCGGAAATGCGTTCTACACGCTGCTCGACAAGGAACGTGTCGCGCTGATGATGGGACGCTACCGGTTCGAGAGGGGGCTTCTCGACCTTGCCGACCACCGCAGGGAGCTGGTGCGCGGGTTGATGGGCGAGGATCTGTCCAAACCCGACGCGGTGGGCCGGACGGAAGGCCTTTTCCGGCTGATGAACGGTATAACCGACCGGATGAACGCCAGCGTGATGACGCTCAATATCTTGCGCCACAAGGTGCTTTTCGACACCGGCGACCTGCTGGCGGTTCATCAGGCGCTCTGGCAGCGCGATCCACCGCTGCAGGGTCTTCTCCCCTACAGTGTTCCGGTAGCAGGGGTATTTGCCGAGAGTGCCTGGCGGGCCTCCGGTGCCGGGCAAGCAAAGCGGGCGGCGCAACAGGCCTTTGCCGACCGGTTCCTGCCGAAGGCGGAGACCGATCCGGTGTCCGTGACCGATGGGAGCGAGCCTGGAGAGGTGACGGCTGTGAAGAGCGCCAGGGACGGGCGTTGGAGGATGCCGCACTGGCCGTTTGGCGGCTATCTGCGATCGTAAACCCGTGCTCCGCTGCCGATTTTTGTGCAGCGCGGTTGTTTGCCTGCTTGCGGAACCATATCTGTTGGAACAACCGGGCGTACCTATCGGCCCCACAGACAGGAGAACAGGATGCTCGACCGGCTCAAGGCCTCACTTCAGACCCTGGGCAAGGCGATCGCAAGGGGCATCGGACTGCTCGTCGCCGGGATCGTCTGGCCGTTTCGCGCCGCTCACGGCTGGTATGGCGAGCGGAACCTGATGGTGAAGGCGCCGATCCTGGCATTCCTCGTTATCCTGTTTGGTCTTTACGGCTATTTCTTCGTGCAGACCCAGATCTGGACCGGGTTCAACCCGAGCTTTGTCGATGCCTATCGCTGGAATGAGCGCACCGTGCCGGCCGGCCAGGACCTTCCTGCGACGGCGCCCGTGGCGGCGGCTGCTGCCGAAACATCGAACGGGACGGCCGCGTCTTCTCCGGTGCCCGCCGCGCCTGTTGTGGCTGCCCGCCAGTGCCAGTCGTCGGCGATCGTCGATGCGGCGGCGGATCTGACCGACGCCAACGTGAACCAGAATGCGTGGATCTCGTCCATGCTGCTCTACCGGCTCGGCTTCTTCGGCATCAGCTGGGACAACACGCCATTTCTCGACAACAAGGCTTCGTTCCAGCGCGGCGTGAACCAGGCGGTGCGACGCACGTCCAGCGAACTTGTCGATACGCTCGGCCGCGTGCGTGGCACGTCGGGTGTCAACACCAACCTACAGGATGCCCGCGGCAACCTGCAGTTTGATGAGTATTCCTGGTATTTCGGTGTCGATCCGTTTGGCTTCAAAACGCCGACGCCGAGCTACTATCGCACCGCGATCGAAAAGCTGCGGGCCTTCAACGCCGATCTCACCGCCTGCAACGCGACCTTCGACAGCCGCTCCGACAATCTCGTGCAGTTCGTCGACCGGATCGCCAATGATCTTGGTGCGACGGCTGCGATCCTGCGCGACCGGTCGGAAAACCATGCGGCCGGCTGGTTCGATACCCGTGCCGACGACCGTTTCTGGTTCGCCTATGGCCAGCTCTACGGCTATTACGCCGTGCTTTCTGCAGCCGGTGCCGACTTCTCGCAGGTCATACGCGAGCGCAACCTGACGCAGCTTTGGAACGAGACGCTGTCGCGTTTCCGCGCAGCACTTCGCATCCAGCCGTCGATCGTGTCCAATGGGGCGGAAGACGGCATGATCATGCCGAGCCATCTGTCGGTGATGGGCTTCCATACGCTGATGGTGCGCTCCAACCTCGTTGAGGTGCGCGGCGTGCTGGATCGGTAAGACGGTGCGGCTGCGGCAGCGCTAGCTGATCAGCCGCAGTCTCAGCGCTTTTGCCACAAGCTGGGTGCGGTTGACGCAATCGAGCTTCTTGATGGCGTTGGTCATGTAGGCGTTGACCGTGTGATCGGAAAGGGAGAGGATCTTGCCGATTTCGGACGAGGTCTTGCCCTGTGCCGTCCAGCGTACGACTTCAAGTTCCCGCGTGGTCAGCGGTCCGAAGGTCGATGCCTGCTCCGATCGGCGGATGCGATCGAACACCGCGAAGGCGTGCAAAATAACCATGCCGATTTCGTTCAGTTCCGCCTGGGTCAGGCGCGGACGATCTCCCGACATGCGGATGCGGAAGCCGGTACCATCGACCGAATGAAGCGCCATGGCCACGCTGGTGATCATGCCGTACTGACGGCGCAGGGCGATCAGGTCCGGCGGGAGCTGGCCAGGCGAGTTGCGATCATCGAGACAGCAACAGTCCGGGAGCGACCAGCCGCTCGTGGCATCCGCCATCCGGGTGCGTGGCAGCAGCCGCAGTCGATCGAATTCGCGGATATAGTCCTTGGGAAGATTGGTCTCGACGATGATGCGGGACAGAAGCGTCTCGCTTGCAGGCGGAAGCTTGACCAGAGCGAAATGGCGCAAGCCGAATTCGCGTGTGGCCCGTTCAAAGACCGTCGAAATCTCCGCACGGGAGTAGGCTGCAGAAATTTCGCCGTTGAGGATCGATTGCCGCTCCAGCGTGATCATATTAGCTTCGAAAAAAGTGAATGGTTATTATGTTAAGCGCAACAAATATACTAATCGCTTTGTGAATCCAGCGGAAAAGTGAGCAAAAGCCCCCGTGTGGAGTAATTTTCCGAGATACTGTTATATTTGTCTCATGTATCGCCGAGATGGGCTCATTCGCAAGCCCTTTTGCGGTTCGTCAATCACCGGTCCGGCCTGATCCGGGGTAATTTAGACCCTGAGTCGGTCAAAGCTTGGTTTCGTGTTTGTGGGCCTTTGTCGTCGCCATGATCTTCTCCAGCCAGCCGAGCATGACGGCCGAGACCACAAAGGTGAGGTGGATGATCGTGTACCACATCAGCGTGGTATCCGAGTACTGGTTGGCATTGAGGAAGATCTGCAGGAGATGGATCGACGAGATGGCAACGATGGAGGAGGCGACCTTGATCTTGAGGCTTCCGGCATCCAGTTTGCCGAGGAACGAAACGTCGGCTTCCGTTTCGTCGAAGCGGCTAACGAAGTTCTCGTAACCAGAGATCATCACCATCACGATCAGGCTCGCAACGAGTGCCGCATCAATGAGACCCAGCATGGCGAGGATCATTTCGGCTTCACTCAGCGTGAAGACTTCCTTGGCGACTTTCCAGAACTTGAACATGAAAGACAGCGCGTAGACGGCGAGTGCGGCAACCAGGCCCAGATAGAAGACGACGAGCAGCCAGCGACTGGAGAGGATGATCTTCTCGACAAGCAGTTCCAGCGATTTCATGGGGGCCGTTCTCCGTTGCAGGCGCTGGAGATTCCCATAAGCCGGGCCGAAAACCGGTGCAAGATGCCTGTCCTGACGAAAACGCCGCACCCCCTACGGGGAATGCGGCGTCCAGGATCAAAGGGCGATCGTCGGGGAGGGATCAGAACTTCTTGGTCACCGACAGTTTGAAGCTGCGGCCGGGCTCGCTGTAGAAGTCCTGCGCCGAAGCCGAAACGCCGTCCGGGACGCTGACCGCGTCAAAGTACTTCTTGTCGAACACGTTGAAGACGCCGGCCTGAACCTTGAGGCCCGAGAGATCGACGGTACCAACCTTTTCGGGTGCCCACCACACGGTCGTATCGACGAGACCGTAACCGGGTGCTTCGAAGCCGGTGCCGCTGACCTTGTTGCGGGAGGACGCAAGCGTCAGCGAGACGTCCGAGCCCCAGGTCTCGGATGAATAGCCGAGGCCGATGATGGCGCGCAGCGGCGCGACCGAGTTCAGGTAGTCGCCGGTATCGGTATCCTTACCGTGCGAATAGGCAAACGAGCCCCAAGTGCGCCAGCTTGGATCGAAGCGCCATTCGCCGCCCAGCTCGATGCCGTAGATGCGGACGTGGTTGAGGTTTTCGTAGCCGGTGATGCCGCCGACCGGGTACTCACCGCCTGGAGGCGCGATGGTGACCGTGTCGATGAAGTTCTTGTAGTAGTTGTTGAAGGCGGTCGCCTTGAACGAATAGTCGGCCGCGTCGTATTTGGCGCCGATTTCAAAACCGTTGCTGGTTTCGGTTTCGAGATCAGGATTTCCGATGCGGGCATAGGAGCCCGGAGCGCCGTAATTCTGGTAAAGCTCGGTCGCGGTCGGCGCGCGGAAGCCGCGGGCATACTGGGCAAACAGTTCCAGTTCCTGGGTCGCCTTCCAGCCCAGGCGGAGTTTCGGGGAGATGCCGAAGTCGTTGTTGCTTTCGAGATAGGCCGGATCGTAGTTCGGGCTGTCCTCGAAGCTTGCGGTCGATTTCGGATCGTAATCGTACCAGTCGAAGCGCACACCGGGCGTCACCGTCAGGCGGTCCTCGAAGAACTTGATGTCGTCTTCGGCATACATGCCGAGGATCATCCCGTCGACGTCAGGCATATCGGACGAATTGGAATGGAGCATGCGGCAGGACTGGGGACCGAAGGGTTGCGGGATGGTCGTCCAGTCGACATCAGGGCAATTGTCGACGCCGGAGGAGTATTGATAGGTCTTCTGCCAGGAGAGCTCGCCGCCGAACCGGAATTCGTGGCTGACGCCGCCGATGGTCAGTTCCTTCGAGGCGCTGCCGGAGATGCCGTAGCTATCCTGTGTCAGCTGGTTGTCTCGGCTGTAGATACCGCTTGGGGAGCCGTAGAAGAAGGGGTCGCCGGGAATGATTGAGCCGCGTGGGTCGGTGAGGCGGAACCCGTCCGTCGTGTTGTTCAGTCGCTGCTTTTGCCAGTAGGTGATGATGCTCGCCTGATCGACGATGTCGCCGCCGCTGGGGGAGGTAAAGTCGTAGGATGCCGACAGCCGCTTGCGATCGACCTCTTCGCCGCTCTTCAGCGTGCCCTGCTGGTAGCTCGTGGTCGTGCCGCGCATGTTGTCGCTGTCGATCTCCTTGTTGAAGAGTTCGCCGGTCAGGCCGAAACGATGGCCGCCCTCGATATACTGGTGGAACTTGGCGAGCAGGTTGCGCTGCCAGTAATCGCTTGGATTGGCCTCCGTGCGGGTGGTGCCGTAACCACCTATTTCGCCCTCGTTATCGGTCTCGTTGCCGCGCTTGTAGCCGCCCTGGAGCATGAACCAGCTGTCATTGTGTCGTGCGGCGATGGCGGCATTGTTGCCGAGGCTGCGGTCGGCGCTGTCATAGGTGCTCTTGGTCAGGGCGCCGAAATTACGGCCGTCCTCGATCAGGTCTTCCGGATTGATCGTGTAGAGCTGGACTGCGCCGCCAAGAGCGCCGGAACCGACGCGGCTCGAATCGGCACCCTTGGTGATATCGATCGTCGAAAGCGTGTCGAAATCGAAGGCGTTGTTGCCGCCACGGGCGCTATCGCGCGGGTCGGTCAGCCAGGGCTGGCGGATCCCGTCGATCGTCGTCAGGACGCGCTCGTTTTGCAGACCGCGAATGTTGATGCTCTGGCTCTGCCGGTTGAAGGTGACGCCGGCATCGACGCGACGGGAGAAATCCTTGAAATCGGTGACCATCCGGTCCTGGATGACCTGACGATCTGTCGTTTCGGTCAGCGGCGAGTCGGACTTGCCGACGGAAGTCCCGTCGCGCAACACGATCGGCTTCAGGGCGGTCGTATCCTGGCCATCGGCAACCTGGGTCGCGGCGGTCGTTCCAGCGGCGGTCGTTCCAGCGGTGGTCTGGGCAGTCTCTTGCGCCGATGCCGGCGGCGCGGCCGTGATCAGCAGAAGTGCGGCAGTTCCGGCGTAGAGATGGCGATGCCGCGACGAACGGGTAGGCATGGTGGTTCCCCTCAAAAAGACATGCAGAGACATCGGGCGGCGATAGCCTGCGTCCTGGTAACGTTCGGATTGTTTGATTTCCGCCGAAGCAGAAGCCCCGCAAAAAGCCTTAGAAATCTAAACTAAATGAGTCAAGTTTGAATCTGAGTGTAATACTCATGTTTTTGCGCGGCGTGTGGTGAGAGCACGCCGTGACGAGTGTTGGTCGTCGTCACGGCGTGGTTGGTCAGTGGCTCGGTGGTGGGTTTGCGGAAGTCGGGGAAGAGGCGACTGTCAGCCTGACGCTGCCGCGGTTGTTGCCGTAGGCGCCCCAGGCATCGTTGGCGAAGCAGTAAAGATAGCCGTCGCCCTTCGGTGTGAATTTCGCCTTGCTGCGGATGAGAAACACCTCGTGGGGCAGTTTGAGAATGCCGTTCTTGGGCGTCTGCTGCTGAGCGGGCGGCGGCACGTCGTTGGCGATCACGCCGATCAGGCTGAACCAGGGAAGCTCCTCCTCGCGACGGGTCCACCAGAAATCCACCTGCTGGTTTCCGGTCGACCATTTCCACGCCTTCTCGAGCTGGCCAAGGCCGCTCGAGGCAATATGGGCAATCTCACCGGCCTGGAAGTTTCCTCCATCTTTCGGGCCATCGGCGTTGCACAGGACCGTGCCATCGGTCCACTCGCCTTTCGCGACGAACGTGTAGGTAATGCCCTTTTGCAGAAAGATGCCGGTGTCGTTCCAGTGGTCGCGTGCGAAGACGTCGACCTCTGCGGGCAGGTCTGCGTTGGCGTGCCGGTAGCGCCCCTGCGACAAGGGCGGGGTGCGGTGCCGCTCGGAGGCGGAGCTGTGCAAATCTTCTGAAGGCGTTGTGGTCACGTGCGGTACGGCGCGCGGTCTCGTTTTCAGCTTGGCGAAGATGCCACTGGCGGAATCATGCAGCACGCCGCGCGGATCCGGCCTCAGCTGGTTTTCAGCCCCTTCGCGGAATACGAGACCGCAGCTTTTTGCCTCGTTCATCATCCACAGGAGAGCGCCGTCCGAAAGGCCCGTTGCGGCATAGCCACCGCCGACATCACCATGCACGCCTGGGAACCAGACCTGTTTCAGCGTTCCGGTCCAGCCATCCGGCTTGACCCAGAGCGTCGGCATGAAACTTTGGCGGAACTCGTCGAGCGCGACCGCATGGCGGGCGTTGAGGACGGCGGAACCGAGTGTCGTATCGTGAAACTCATGGTTCTCCGGATTGTCGAGAAGGTTGAGAAACCCCATGTCATCGGGAATGCCGAGCGCGCCGACCGTATCCCAGACGCCGATGAACTGGATGAGCGTTGAGGCATTGCGGGTGCCGCCTGGGGCGACGTTGTGGAAGTGGATCTTGCCGGACTGTTTGCGCTTGGCGCCGGCTTCGCTCTCGGCGCGGTACTCCGTGAAGATCGCCTCGATCGCCTTCCAGGTTCCCTCTTCGTCGAGCTTAGAGGCTTTGATATCCAGAAGGCCGCATTTGGAGATCATGCCGCCGAGGCTGCGGACCGTGTAGGCGCCACGGCTGAAGCCGAACAGATAGATTTGATCTCCGGATTTGTAGGTGCTGGCAAGCCATTTGTAAGCGCCCTTGATGTTGTCAGCGAGACCCTTGCCGGTACCGCCTTCCACCGCACGTCGCCACCAGGTTCCGTCTGTGCCGACACCGGGGTGATAGTAGGCATCCTGTTTGATGCCAGCGGCATCCTTGTCGGCGACTGCATTGTAAATCTTGCGAACATTGGTCGGGCTAGGCTGGCCGCCATCCATATCGTCGGGCGTGTTCCAGGTGCCGTCGCAGCAGAGAATAAGGTTCATTGGTCGTTCCCCCTCGATCCCCCATGGATCAGAGATATATAAGATTGTATCGAATTAAATTGCAACTTTGGTGTGTGGATGAGCGCGTTGTAGTGTGCATAATCAGGGCGCTGTTCCCGTTCCGGGCTTGTCGTGGGGAAGCGGCTGTGGCCATGGTTCACGCAAACCAACAAGCGAGAGACAAGCATGGCCCCCGTTCCATCCGACATCGAGATCGCCCGCGCGGCAGAAAAGAAACCGATCGCGGACATTGGCGCGGCGCTTGGCATCTCTCCCGAGGCGTTGGTGCCCTACGGCCATGACAAGGCGAAGATCGGGGCCGATTTCATCGGCTCGCTCCAGGGCCGCCCCGATGGCAAGCTGATCCTCGTGACGGCGATCAATCCGACGCCTGCCGGCGAGGGCAAGACGACGACCACGGTAGGCCTCGGCGACGGGCTGAACCGGATCGGCAAGAAGGCCGTGATCTGCGTGCGCGAGCCGTCGCTCGGCCCCTGTTTCGGCGTCAAGGGCGGGGCTGCCGGCGGCGGCTATGCGCAGGTCGTGCCGATGGAAGACATCAACCTGCATTTCACCGGTGACTTCCACGCCATTACCTCTGCGCACAATCTCCTGTCGGCGATGATCGACAACCATGTCTACTGGGGCAACGCGCTCGACATCGACACGCGCCGCATCACCTGGCGGCGGGTGATGGACATGAACGACCGGGCGCTGCGCCAGACCGTGACCTCGCTCGGCGGCGTGTCGAACGGGTTTGCCCGCGAAAGCGGCTTCGACATTACCGTCGCATCCGAAGTGATGGCGATCCTCTGCCTGGCGCAGGATCTGGCCGACCTCGAAAAGCGGCTCGGCGATATCGTCATCGGCTACCGGTTCGACCGCTCGCCGGTCTATGCCCGCGACATCAAGGCCGACAAGGCGATGGCGGTGCTTTTGAAAGACGCGATGCAGCCGAACCTGGTGCAGACGCTGGAAAACAATCCGGCGCTGGTGCATGGCGGGCCGTTCGCCAACATCGCCCATGGCTGCAATTCCGTGATCGCGACGAAGACGGCGCTGAAGCTTGGCGACTACGTGGTGACCGAAGCGGGGTTCGGAGCGGATCTGGGGGCCGAAAAGTTCTTCGACATCAAGTGCCGCAAGGCAGGCCTGAAGCCCGATGCGGCCGTGATCGTTGCGACCATCCGGGCGCTGAAGATGAACGGCGGCGTGAAGAAGGACGATCTCGGGACAGAGAATGTAGAAGCGCTGACGCGCGGCTGCGCCAACCTCGGCCGTCACATCGCAAACGTGCGCAAGTTCGGCGTGCCGGTCGTGGTCGCGATCAATCACTTCATCTCGGATACCGATGCGGAAGTGGCGGCGATCAAGGACTACGTCTCGCATCACGGCGCCGAGGCGATCCTCTGCCGTCACTGGGCGGAAGGATCGGCCGGCATCGAGGAACTGTCCTACAAGGTGGTGGAACTGGCCGAAAGCGGTGCCGCCGCCTTCAAGCCGATCTATCCTGATGACATGCCGCTGATGGACAAGATCGAGGCGGTCGCCACCAAGATCTATCATGCCGGCGAGGTGACGGCGGAAAAGCCGGTGCGCGATCAGCTGAAGGCCTGGGAAAGCGCCGGCTACGGCCATCTGCCGGTCTGCATCGCCAAGACGCAATATTCGTTCTCCACCGATCCCAACCTGCGCGGTGCGCCGGAAGGGCATGTGGTGCATGTGCGCGAAGTGCGGCTGTCGGCCGGCGCCGGCTTTATCGTGGCGATCACCGGCGAGATCATGACCATGCCGGGCCTTCCGAGCGCGCCTTCAGCCGAGCGGATCCATCTCAACGCGGATGGGCTGATTGAAGGGCTGTTCTAAGCATAGAGGCTGCCCAGCGGTTTTCTCCGGATCGTCCTCGCCTCTCGCCTTCGCGGGTGAGGGGCAACGTCATGCGTCTGTCACACCGAAATGGTCTGCTTGCCCTTACTCTTCAGGCACTGGCGGTGACCCGACGATTCGGGGCCGGCCATCGGGAACATCAGGATGGATCTTGTTCTTGCGACGCTCGCCATGGCCCTTCTGGCGATCAATCTCTTCAGCATCGCGGTCGCCGGCCTGCGGCTTTCGCATCGTGACAAAGCGAGCGATAAGCCGGCGGTGATCAAGCCGGACGGTGTGTCGATCGTCATTCCGGTGCGCGGCATCGAGGCCTATTCCAGCCTGACGCTTGCGCATGCATTCAAGCTTGAATGGCCGGAGTACGAGCTGATCTTCTGCGTGCAGGACGAGGGCGATCCGATCATCGCCGAGATCCGTGCTGCCATCGCCGCTTATCCGGCGGTGCCGGCGCGGCTGCTGATCGGCGATGACCGGATCAGCGCCAATCCCAAGCTCAACAACTGCGCCAAGGGCTGGCATGCGGCGCGCCACGAGTGGGTGGTGCTTGCCGATTCCAACGTGCTGATGCCCAAGGACTATATCCAGAACCTGGTCTCCGGATGGCGGGCCGATACCGGGCTTGTCTGTTCGACGCCGATCGGATCGCGGCCGGACGGGTTCTGGGCGGAAGTGGAATGCGCGTTCCTGAATACGCTGCAGGCGCGCTGGCAATATGTCGGCGAGGCGCTGGGGCTGGGGTTTGCGCAGGGCAAGAGCATGCTGTGGCACAAGCCGTTTCTGGATGCGGCCGGCGGCATCCAGGCGCTGGCCGCCGAGATTGCCGAGGACGCGGCGTCGACCAAGCTCGTCAACCGCCACGGCAAGAAAGTCCATCTGGTCTCGGCGCCGTTCGAGCAGCCGCTCGGGCGTCGCGGGCTGGAGGAAATCTGGTCGCGCCAGACGCGCTGGGCCCGGCTGCGGCGGGTGACGTTTCCGCTGTTCTTCACGCCGGAGATCCTGCTCGGGGCGCTGCCGCCTCTGACGCTTGGGCTGATCGCTGCCGTCCTGCTGGATCTCAATTCGGCAGCGGTGGCCGCAACCGTGTTCGCCGCAACCTACCTGCCGGAACTGGCCCTTGCGCGGGCCAAGGGCTGGCGGCTGTCGATCCTGTCGCTGCCGGCGATGATGGTGCGCGACGTGATGCTGCCGGCGATCTGGATCAGAAGCTGGCTTTCCGGATCGTTCGAATGGCGCGGCAATGCCATGACGATCGGCACGCAGGAAAGCCGGCTGACCGGCTCCTCGCCGGCCTGACCCTGGCCCTCAACGGCTACTCGCAGATGCGGTAGCCGCCATCCCTGTCGATGATGTCGAGATGAAGGTGATCCTCGTGGGCGGCATCGCTGCCGGGTGCGAGAACCGTGGTGAAATGCAGGCATGCGCCGGCGGTGGCGGTCATCTGGAAGGCACCTTCCAGCGTGTGATCGTCCTCACGCCGTTTCATCACGACCTTCTCGCCATTGTCTAGCTTGAAGGCGGCGACATCGAAGGCGTTGCCGCGTCCATGCTCGGAGATCTTGCCGGTCGAGGCGCTGTTTCTGAGGCGGCACTGGTAGGTGGAGCCCGGGACAAGACCGGTGATCTTGCGGCCTGGCATGGCGATGTTGAGCGCGGGCTGGACCGTATCCTTCAGCCAGTGGGCCATGGTCAGCGCCGTCTTGCAGCGCATAGTGGCGCCGCCGAGATCGACGCCGGGCAGAACCTGCGCCACCTCGATCGGCTGCTTGATGCCGCAGCCATTGCCGTCGTCGATCGGTTTGACGGATTCGAACTTGGCGCCGATGGCACCGAGGTCTGCAAGGCAGGCTTTCAGTTCTGCGGCGTCTTCCTCGACGAGAGGCGGAGGAGGCGGGGTCTCGGCCTGTTCCTGCTTTTCGTCCGCAGGCTTGTCGGCCGGAGTTTTGTCATCAGCGGCCTTGTCCTGCGGTGCCTTGTCGTCTGGCTTGGCGGCGTCCGGTTTGGCAGGTTCAGTCTTGCCGTCGTCGCTCGATGCGGCGGGCTTCTGTTCTGCGGGTTCTTCCGGCTTGGGAGTGGGGGTCGGGATGGTTTCTTCAGGAGCTTTACCGGTCTGTTCCGGGCTCTGGGTCTGTTCGGGGGCCGGGACAGGTGGCTCTGCGGGGCGCTCTGCAGGCTTCTCCGCAGGGGTTTCGGGCGGGTTCTCGGGCTTTGCTTCGACGGGCTTTGCGGCGACCTCAGGTGTAGCAGCGGCTGCGGCCGTTGCCGCCGTTGCCTCGGGCACGGGTTCACCACCCGGCTTCGCCATGGGAAGCGGAACGGTAGCGAGGGCGGGGGCGGCGGGGATCGCGGCTCGGCTCTGGTTCTGGGCACCCTGTGCGGGGCGGGTCGACTGGTTTTTGCCGGACGAGGATTTGCGCGTCGACTGTTTGCGGGTGCGTCCGGCATCGCGCATGAACTGGTCGATGATGTTGATTTCGACAACGTTCGGCGTCGAGCCTTGCGGTGCTGGGCGGGCGGGCAGAGGCGCTGCACCCAGTGTCAGCGGTGCGCTCATTGCCAGCGAAGTGCTTAAAGCGAGAAGGCATAGAGTATGCTTCATCCTTCGGTCGTCCTTTCCCATGTTTCGGAGACGCAACGCGGATGACCCTGTTTTGGTCGCATTGTGGCCAAATAAATCCACTTGCGCGTTTGCCGGAGCCGCGCTAACAATTCGCTCCATGATGATTTCGATGAGCAACAACGGTAACTGGTGGTGGGCACGCTGACGCGGCCTTGACCAGTCATGTCCATCGACAAGACTATGACCAAGCCGCCCGATTACCGAGGCGGCTTTTTTATTGGCCGCTTCTGAGACCCGGGCAGATCAACAGGGCTTTCAAGAGGCAGACATGGCGACGATCATTCACGACGACGGGTCCGAGACCTACGAGACCAAGGGCGGAATCAGCGTCAGCCGCGCCCGCAGGCCGGCCGAATATGCAACCGCGATCTCGTCTTATGTCGACCGGCTCGACGAGCGCCGCGGCGCGGTGTTTTCGTCGAACTACGAATATCCCGGACGCTATACCCGCTGGGATACGGCGATCGCCGATCCGCCGCTCGGCATTACCTGCAACGGCCGGGCGATGTGGATCGAGGCCTATAACGGTCGCGGCGAAGTGCTTTTGTCGTTTATCGCCGACAAGCTTGCGACGATTTCCGACCTGACGCTCGGCGAGCGCACCGACCGCCGTCTGGATCTGACCGTCAACCAGCCGTCCCGCGTCTTTACAGAGGAAGAGCGCTCGAAGATGCCGACGGTGTTTACCGCGCTTCGGGCCATTGTCGATCTCTTCCATTCGGATGCGGATTCGGCAATCGGTCTGTTCGGGGCTTTCGGCTACGATCTTGCGTTCCAGTTCGATGCGATCAAGCTTTCCATGCAGCGGCCGGAAGACCAGCGCGACATGGTTCTCTACCTGCCCGACGAAATTCTGGTCGTCGATCACCATGCTGCAAAGGCCTGGGTCGATCGCTACGACTTTGCCAAGGACGGCGTGACGACGGAAGGCAAGGCGCAGGATATCGCGCCCGAGCCGTTCCTGCGCACCACGGTGACGCCGCCGAAGGGCGATCATAAGCCGGGGGAATATGCGAGCCTCGTTACCCGCGCCAAGGAAAGCTTTCGCCGCGGCGACCTGTTCGAAGTGGTTCCGGGCCAGAAGTTCATGGAGCGCTGCGACAGCAATCCGTCGCAGATTTCCAACCGGCTGAAGGCGATCAACCCGTCGCCCTATTCGTTCTTCATCAATCTCGGCAACCAGGAATACCTGATCGGCGCATCGCCGGAAATGTTCGTGCGGGTGTCCGGCCGTCGCATCGAGACCTGCCCGATTTCGGGCACGATCAAGCGCGGCGAGGATGCGATTTCCGACTCCGAACAGATCCTGAAGCTGCTCAATTCCAAGAAGGACGAGTCGGAGCTCACCATGTGCTCCGACGTCGACCGCAACGACAAGTCCCGCGTCTGCGAGCCGGGTTCGGTCAAGGTGATCGGCCGCCGGCAGATCGAGATGTATTCGCGCCTCATCCACACGGTCGACCATATCGAGGGCCGGCTGCGTCCTGATATGGATGCATTCGACGGGTTTCTGAGCCACGCCTGGGCGGTGACCGTGACCGGTGCGCCAAAGCTGTGGGCGATGCGGTTTGTCGAGGCCAACGAAAAGAGCCCGCGCGCCTGGTATGGCGGCGCGATCGGCATGGTCGGCTTCAACGGCGACATGAATACGGGGCTGACGCTGCGCACCATCCGCGTCAAGGACGGCATTGCCGAAGTGCGTGCCGGTGCGACGCTGCTCAACGATTCGGATCCGCATGAGGAAGAGGCCGAGACCGAGCTGAAGGCATCGGCGATGATTTCGGCGATCCGCGATGCGCGGGCCGGCAACACGGCCAAGGCTTCGCGCGACGTCGCCAAGGTGGGCCAGGGGGTGAAGATCCTGCTGGTCGACCACGAGGACAGTTTCGTCCACACGCTTGCCAACTACTTCCGCCAGACGGGAGCGACGGTCTCGACCGTTCGCTCGCCGGTGCCGGAAGAGGTGTTCAACCGGATCGATCCGGATCTTGTCGTCCTGTCGCCGGGGCCGGGCAATCCGAAGGATTTCGACTGCAAGGCGACGATCAAGGCAGCGCGGGCGAAGGACCTGCCGATCTTCGGCGTGTGCCTTGGCCTGCAGGCGCTGGCCGAAGCCTATGGCGGCGAGTTGCGGCAGCTGGCGCTGCCGATGCACGGTAAGCCTTCGCGGATCCGGGTTCTGGAGCCCGGCATCGTGTTCTCGGGGCTGGCGAAGGATGTGACGGTCGGGCGATATCACTCGATCTTTGCCGATCCGTCGACGCTGCCCTCCGATTTCATCATCACCGCCGAAAGCGAGGATGGCACGATCATGGGCATCGAGCACGCCAAGGAGCCGATCGCCGCGGTGCAGTTCCACCCGGAATCGATCATGACGCTGGGCGGAGATGCCGGCATGCGGATGATCGAGAACGTGGTGGCGAAGCTTTCGAGAAAGCGCGCAACGAAGGCGGCCTGATGGACGATGCCGACACGGTGGGTGGCGCTGACGGCGTCACCATCGAACCGCTCCGGGACGAGTATATCGAGGGCTTTCACAAGGCGCTCGATATCGTCTGCCGGGAGCGGCGCTACATGGTGTTTCTGCGTGCCCCGCCGATCGACGAGATGCGGGATTTCGTGCGCGAGAGCGTGGCTGCTGGCAATCCGCACATCGTCGCAGTCGCTGACGGTGAGGTCGTCGGCTGGTGCGATATCCGAAGGCTGGAGCGCGATGTGCATGCTCATCGCGGCCTGCTCGGCATGGGCATCATTCCCGGGTTTCGCGACAGAGGCTTGGGCCGTCGGCTGATCGATACCGCGGTCGAGGCCGCCAACCGGTCCGGCATTCACCGCGTCGAACTCGACGTGCATGCGGACAATCACCGGGCGATCGCGCTCTACCGGAAGGTGGGCTTTCAGGTGGAAGGCGTGGCGCGCGATGCGTTGAAGATCGACGGATGCTACCTGGACAGCGTGCGGATGGCGCTAATCTTTACCTGATGCCTGGTCTCTGACGCCCGATGCCCGCCTGCGACGATGCCCCGTTGTTGATAACGTCTGACGACGAGCATACCCGGCGACTGGACGCGCAAGACCGGCTTTGACAAACCGCGAGGCTTGCGCCATACAGCCGGCCATTATTCGAAACCGCCGCTGCGAGACGCTCTCGCCGCGGCGGTTTCGTCGTTTTGGGCATAGCTTCCTGCAAATCGCTTGCAGATGCAGGAGGATGATTAGTGAAGACGGGTATGGGCGATATGGACAGAGTGGCAAAGGACGACAAAAAGGTCGAGAGACTGGCGATGTGGGGCATCCCGATCTCGATCGGCGTGCTGTTCCTCAAACTTGCTGCGTGGTGGGTAACCGGCTCGGTGGCGCTGCTGTCGGACGGTCTGGAATCACTGGTCAACGTGGCGGCGGCATTTATTGCCTATTTCGTCATCCGCTATGCGCAACGGCCGGCGGACGATGACCACCACTTTGGCCATCACAAGGCGGAATACATATCCGCCGTGGCGGAAGGCGCGCTGATCGTGCTGGCGGCGATCCTGATCATTCAGGAAGCCTGGGGCGCTCTGGGCGCCCCGAGCATGCCGGAGACGCCATGGCTCGGGCTTGCCATCAACGCTACGGCAGGCGGGATCAATGCGGTCTGGGCGACCGTGCTGATCAGGGTCGGACGGTCGCACCGGTCTCCGGCGCTTCTGGCAGACGGCCAGCACATCATGTCGGATGTGGTGACATCGGCCGGCGTATTCGTCGGTCTGGTGCTCGCGGTTCTGACGGGTTACCTGATCCTGGATCCGCTGCTTGCGATCTTCGTCGCCTTTAACATTCTCTGGCAGGGTTACAAGGTCATCACCCACTCGCTGGGCGGGCTGATGGACAAGGCGCTGCAGCCGGAGGAGGAGGCGGCGGTGCGTGCGGCGATCACCGCCCATTGCGACGGGGTTCTCGATGTGCACGATCTGAAGACGCGACGGGCGGGATCGGCTGCGTTTATCGATTTCCACCTGGTGGTGCCATCGCGAATGTCGGTCGGCGAAGCTCACGAAATCTGCGACCGCTTGGAAGATGCGATCAAGGAGGCTATTCCCGGTGCCACCCTGGCCATCCATGTGGAGCCGGAAAGCGAACACGCGCATGGCAAGCGCGTTGCCATTGAAAGCCATGCGAATCTGAAGGGAATTTAAAATGACGATGACGGATGTCAGCGGACTGTCGCAGCTCGGCAATCAGGTCGAGGCCCCAACGAGCCCCGAGACGGCGGTTCTGGAAAAGGTGTCGAACGGCAACCAGGGGACGGATTACGTGGTGCGCTTTACCGCACCCGAATTCACCTCGCTATGCCCGATGACCGGCCAGCCGGATTTCGCCCATATCGTGATCGACTATATTCCCGACGGGTTTCTGGTCGAATCAAAGTCGCTGAAGCTGTTTCTGCATGCGTTCCGCAACCACGGCGCCTTTCATGAGGACTGCTCGGTCTATATCGGCAAGCGGATCGTTGACCTGCTCAATCCGAAATGGTTGCGGATCGGCGCCTACTGGTATCCGCGCGGCGGCATTCCGATCGACGTGTTCTGGCAGACCGGCGAAGCGCCGAAGGGCGTGTGGTTGCCGGATCAGGGCGTGGCGACCTATCGGGGACGTGGGTAAGATTTATTGGCAATTAGCCCGGCACGCACCGGGCTAATTGCGACACTCAACCCGTTCGGGGAGATGGCCATTCTGCCTCAGACATTCATGTTGTCGTCGCCGCCGAAATCGCCGCCGCCGAAGTCGGACTGATCGTCGTTGCCGAAATCGGCCTGTTGCCAGCCGCCGTCATTGCCACCGGGATCGGGTGTTGCGTCGTTGCCGTTATCTGCGTCCGTATTGGAGGCCTCACGGATTGCGTCGTCGCCGATATAGGTGTTGTTGATGACGGTTTCCTCGGTTGGGCCGCCTGTGAACGGATTGGCTTCGGCTGCGGGATTGCCCAAGCCGAGGCCTGACATGTGGTTGCCGAACAGGCCCGAAAGCGAGTTGGCAAGCAGCATGCCGCCCGCCACGCCGGCGGCCGTGCCAAGTGCGCCGCGCAGAAAACCGCCGCCGGCAGATGGTGCCTGGCCCTGCTGATAGCCTTGTGCCCCCTGCATCTGTGATGACCAGGGACCTGACGGGGCCGATGGGCGATAGCCGTCGTCGTTGCCGCGGTATGGCTGAGGCTGCTGATATCCCGGTCGCGCACCCCAGGGGCCGGATGGCTGCTGGCCGGCCTGTTGGGACGGCATTTGCGGTGCCGGAGGGCGAGGCGCCTGACCGGAGCCGAAGATCGAGCTCAGAAAACCGCCGCCTTGTTCGTCGCGCCTGGTGTCGCTTTCGCCGGCCTGAAGCTGCTTGACCTGTTCTTCGAGCTCGCGGATGCGGGCGGATGCGGCCTCAAGGCCCTTTTCCTGAACGATCACCGCCTGGGCGAGGTAATAGGCGGAATAGGGCTGCTGGCGGGTCGCGTCATCGATCAATGCCTCCGCATCACGGTCGCGCGGGGTGGTCGAGGCTGTTTTCACGCGATCGAACAATGCGGTCAGAAGCTGGCGTTCTTCCGGTGACATGGTCTCACTCCTTGTGGACGTCCCAAGCGGCCGTCATCTGACAAGGAGTTAGTCGGCATTTTCGGGATTTCAAACCCGCTGACGGGTTAAATCTTGTTCATGTAGAACATGCGGCGCCTGACACTATGATTCAGGCGGCGCAGCTTATCTTGTTGTAATATCAGCCGAATGCGAGCGTCAGGCCGAGCACTGCGGTTGCTGCGCCGAGAATGCGGGTTACAGCTGGCGCAAAGCGCGCGATACCGAGGCCGAGCGCGATGCCGGCTGCGTGAAGAAGAGCTGTCGCGATGACAAAGCCGAGGCCGAACTGAAGCGCACCGGCACTGCCGAGTTCGCCGCCATGGGCATGGCCGTGGAACAGCGCAAAAACGCCGACGATTGCAGCGCAGGCGGCTGTCGGAAGCTTGACGGCGGTGGCGACCAGAAGACCGAGTGCGATGACCGAGGCGAGGATCGCCGGTTCAACGAAAGGCAGATCGAGACCGGAGACCGCGAGCACGAAGCCGAGCGCCATGGTGCCGACGAATGCGGCAGGCACGGACCAGATGGCCTTGCCGCCGATCTGTGCTGCCCAGAGGCCGACGGCGAGCATGGCAAGCACGTGGTCGAGGCCGAAGATCGGGTGCGAAATGCCGGCCATGAACGAGCCATGTGCTTCAGGATCGAGATGGGCAAAGGCGGGAGCGGCAGCAACGACGACTGCGCCCGTTGCGAGCGAAATATGCTTCAGGGCGGTTTGGAAAGGTCTGGTCAACATTTTGATCCCCGATGAAATACATGATGCGTGAAGCGTAAAACGATAGGCAAGAGCAGTCACCGCGTCCATTGCCAATTGTAACGATCCGGCGATGCGGACTACGTCATTCACCTTAGTCGCTGGAAGCTTGCCATGTTCAGGCCGGGGTGCATTGTTTTGTGACCGCGAACACATTATGTCCCGTATATGAATTTCATGCAGGAGACTTTGACCGTGCTGAACGACGAAGACGACACAGAAGACAAGACGAAGGAACTGCCGCTCGGTAAGGAAACGGAGGCGAATCTTTTCAAGTCGCGTTCGATCTTCATCTACGGAGCGATCACCCAGGAACTGGCGCAGAAGGTCAACACGCAGCTCGTGGCACTTGCCGCAGCCAGCGACGAAGACATCCGCATCTACGTGAATTCCCCGGGCGGCCATGTCGAGTCGGGCGATTCGATTCATGATATGGTTAAGTTCATCAAGCCGAAGGTCTGGATGATCGGCACGGGCTGGGTCGCTTCTGCAGGCGCCCTGATCTACGTGTCGGTTCCGAAGGAACGCCGCATCGCGCTGCCGAACACCCGCTTCCTGCTTCACCAACCATCTGGCGGTACGCGCGGCATGGTCTCCGACATCGAGATCCAGGCCCGTGAAATCATCAAGATGAACGAACGCCTGAACAAGATCATGGCAGAAGCAACCGGCCAGCCGATCGAAAAGATCGCAGCCGATACGGACCGCGACTACTGGCTGTCGGCACAGGAAGCCGTGGCCTATGGTCTCGCATCCAAGATCGTGACGTCGCAGAGCGAAATCTGATCCAGACGTCGTTCTGACAAATCAAAATCCCTCGTCGGCTTCAGGCCGGCGGGGGATTTTTGCGTTTGAGGGCAATCGTTTCAGGCGCGGGTAGGGGCCGACAGGTCCGGATGACCCGAACCCCTTCGGCCACCGCGCGATATCAGGCGAGCTTGCGGGTGGGTACGGCGGTTGCCGGGACGCGGCCCTGCTGCCAGTGGGCGGCAAAATCCATGAACGCATCGGGCGACATCGGTTCCGCGAAGGCATAACCCTGCAGCACCTGGCAACCAAGGCCACGCAGGATATCCATATGGGCTTCCGTTTCGACGCCCTCGGCGACGATCTCGATCCCTTGCGAACGGCCGATCTCGATGATCGAAGCCACAAGCCGGTGCTGGGGACCCGACGCCTGAAGCGGCGAAATCAGCTGCCGGTCGATCTTCAGCCGTTTGGGGCCGAGTTCCAGCAGACTGACGATCGAAGCGTGTCCGGAGCCGAAATCATCCAGCTCGATATCGATACCCAAATCCTTCAGCGTGCCGATGATCTTGCGCAGGCCGCGGTCGTTTCCTTCAAACGAGATCGATTCCAGAAGTTCGAATGCAATGCTGCCCGGCGCAAACGACAGGTGCGACAGCTGCTCCAAGAGGTTTTCGTCCTTCAGGCGCTGGGCTGAGACATTGACAGAGACCCTTGGGACGGCAAGCCCGCGGGCACGCCAGCGGGTGGCCTGGAACAGCGCTTTTTCGAGAATGAGCGCGTCGATCTCACCGGAGCGATGAAGACCTTCGGCAATATCGAGAAACGCTTCGGGCGCGAGCAGGCCGCGGGTCGGGTGGACCCATCGGGCCAGCGCCTCGACACCGACGATATCGAGGGTGACGGCATCGAACTGCGGCTG
This sequence comes from Neorhizobium sp. DAR64872/K0K18, assembly GCF_050500175.1. Lineage (NCBI taxonomy): Bacteria > Pseudomonadati > Pseudomonadota > Alphaproteobacteria > Hyphomicrobiales > Rhizobiaceae > Neorhizobium > Neorhizobium sp. DAR64872/K0K18. The sequence continues at coordinate 2,227,043 of NZ_CP191446.1, read as the reverse complement.
GAAGAAGGGAACGATCTGGTCGTTCTCGATTGCCGCGAGAAGCTCGTCGGACGTGCGTTTTACCTGGATCGCCGTCAGAAGCAGGGACTCTGAAAACACCTCGGCGCGGTTACGGCCGCGTTTCTTGGCCTCGTACAGTGCGACGTCGGCATTGATCAGCAACTGGCGCGGTTCTTCGCACGCAAGCGTCTGCATGGCGATGCCGGCGCTGCAGCCGACATGGCATTCCTGGCCGTCGATCGTCATCGGTTTGGCGATCGCCTTGACGATCGAGCGGCCGAGATGTTTTGCCCGCTCTTCCGGGGCCGGGCCGCTGGTGACGACCACGAATTCGTCGCCGCCGATCCGCGAGACGAATTCGTCATGGCCGATCAGTTCCAGGAGCCGGGCCGTCGTCTGGCGCAGGACCTCGTCGCCGGCCGCGTGGCCGAGCGTGTCGTTGACTTCCTTGAAGCGGTCGAGATCGAAATGGATGAAGGCCAGGCGGTGACTGTGCGTCGTCGCGTTCGAGGCTTCCATGAACTGGTCGAGAAAGCGCCGGTTGGGAAGGCCGGTCAGGGCGTCGTGCAAAGACTGGTGCTGCAACGTGCGGCGTGTCGCGCGCAACCGCTCGTTCTGTTCTTCCGCGCGGGCGCGCTCCTCCCGCAGTTCGATCTGCAGATTGACGTCATCAGTGACATCCCAATTGGCGCCAACGACGCGTTCGACGCCTCCCGATGTTTTGTAGGCCTTGCCGTGCGCGCGGATGTGACGGATCTCGCCCGAAGGTCGGACAATCCGGAACTGGGTAATATAGGGCTCGGTGGCACCGATGACCTCGTTCAGCCGATTTTCAGCCGTCTCGATATCATCCGGATGAACAGTCGAACGCCAATCCTCGTAGGTGAAGATGTCCTTGCCCGGAGGCGCAGAATACAGGTCCTTGAGCCGCTCGTCCCAGAAAAGGCGGTCTGTGGCGCCCTCGTATTCCCAGACGCCGATCTGCGACGCTTCGAGTGCCAGCGTCAACCGGTGGTGAATGGTCTCGAACTGCTCCTCCCGGTGTTGCAGATCGACGATGTGGCGATTGCGCTGCCTCATCAAGATCCCCACCCAGATCATCGGGGCGACGATGCAGAGTGCGATCAGCGTCGCGTAGGCATAAAGCCAACCGATATCCGGCGGGGTCGTGTTCCAGCCGGCTTTCGGGACCGCTGCGAGATACCAGGTGTCGTATCCGAGCTCGATGCGGGCACGAACCGCATCGGCGGAGAAGATCGCCGGGTCACCGGTAAAGACGTCCTTCGCAACCGGTGCCGGCCGCCTGGAGATCGCGATGCTGAGGGGTTGCCGTTCGGTATCGAGGTCGATGTCGCGGAACAGGCGCTCCACGTCGATCACGCTCGAGACGATGCCCCAGAAATGTCCGTTGGCTTGCGAGAAAACCGGGTAGCGGGCCAGCAGTCCCAGTCCGCCCTGAGCGAGTTCGACAGGTCCGGCGATCGTGGTGGACCGGCGCTTGATCGCCTCCATGACGGACACTGACCGTTTGGGGTCGGCCGTGTAATCTCGTCCGACGAGCTGCTTGTTCTGGTCGTAAGGGTAGACGTACCGGATCACAAGATCGGGCGCCACGGCGACGTTCTTCAGCTGCGAGGGAACAGCGAAAACTCGCTCCGAGAGCGCCGCAAATTGCGTTTGCGTGATGGATGGGTTTGCAGCGATCGCGGCAACGAGACCCTGGACCAGATTGACGTTGCCGCGAATATTGGTTTCGAGGCTTGAGGACACGCGCGCCAGTTGTTCCGACGCGACGAGCCGCTGCTGCGCCATGTATTGGGCGCGCTCTTCCAGATCGGCCCGGACAATTCCGAAAATGACCGCAGCGACCATAATGAAGGCGGGCAAATACCAGCCGAACCGGTAGAATCGCCGTTCCCGGCTTCGGCCGGGCTTTATCATGGAGGAAGAGAAGAGCATGCAATGTTCCAACAGGTCTCCCGCCAACATTTCAGACAAGGCTTAATTTAGTCTGAGATGGAACGGCGCCGGACGGGTCGTCGAGCCGAAATACTGGTCTCCACTCCAATATTTTTGAGAAATCCGGCCCTTTATACATGACTGAAAATCGGAAAAAATCAGTCGGCCTGGTCATCTCTTGGGCTTGTCTCGCGGCGGCGGGTCGTGCTCCATGCACCCTTCACCGCGTCGGGTTCTCATCATGTTCAAAGACTTCTCTTTTTCCGCCCTGACGATGGGGATGCTGACCGCGTTTGTCGGTTTCGTCAGTTCGTTTGCCGTGATCATCCAGGGTTTGCAGGCAATGGGCGCCAATAGCGATCAGGTCGCCTCCGCGCTCCTGGCGCTTTCCCTGGCGCTCGGCATTCTTGCCGTGAGTTTCTCGGCCGCTCTCAAGATGCCGATCAGCATTGCATGGTCGACGCCTGGTGCCGCTCTTCTCTCGGGGATCGGGATGATCGAGGGCGGATTTCCCGCAGCCGTCGGCGCCTTCGTCATCTGTGGCGGGCTGATCATGCTGTCGGGCCTGTTCCAGCCGCTCGGGCGCGCGATCCGAATGATCCCGGGGCCGCTTGCCAATGCGATGCTGGCCGGTATCCTGCTCGGCCTGTGTCTTGCTCCCGTGAAGGCGGTGGCGTTCGACCCGATGCTGGGACTGCCGATCGTGCTGACCTGGGCGGTCGTCGTGTCGCGCTGGCGGCTTCTGGCCGTGCCGGCCTCGCTTGCCGCGATGATGCTGGTGCTGATCTTCGGCGTCGACCTGCCGGCAGATACGCTGAGCCAGATCGGCGCTGCGATCCATCCGCAATTCGTGTTCGTCGAGCCGGTGTTTACCTGGCACGGCGCGATTTCCGTGGCGGTGCCACTGTTTATCGTCACCATGGCGTCGCAGAACATTCCCGGCATCGCGATCCTCAAGGCGCACGGATACGAGCCGCATCCCGGACCGATGTTCGTGGCAACCGGCGCCCTGTCCTCGCTTGTCGGCGTTTTTGGCGGCGTGCCGGTCAACATGGCGGCGATCACGGCGGCGATGTGTGCCAGTACCGACGCTCATCCGGATCCCGCCCGGCGTTACGTAGCGGCGATCATCGGCGGCTTCAGCTACGCGGCGCTGGGGCTGGTGGCCGGCGGCATTATCGCCTTCGTATCGCTCGCGCCGCCGATCCTGTTGCAGGCCGTCGCCGGGCTCGGGCTGATCGGCGCGTTCTCGAACGCGGCATACGCCGCCTACCACAATCCCGCTACCCGCGAGGCTGCAGCCATCACCTTTATGGTCACCGCTTCCGGAATCGCCTTCGCCGGGATCTCGGGGGCGTTCTGGGGTCTGCTGGCCGGTGGCGTGATGATGGGTTTGCAGAAGGCTCTCAGACGCGAAAGATTCCCTTGAAAGGGAACCGCGGCCGTCGTTGCAACATCAAATGCGGTTCGAAAGTGCACTTGCACGTTCTCTGCCCGCCCGCTATAGATTCTTCCATGACCATGACAGGTGCGATCATGTCCGACCGTTTGCCGACCCGCAGCTTCGCTGCCGGGGCGACGGTTTTCGCGCCTCTCTCGCTTCTTAGCCTCGACCTTACACTCGGTTGCCGGGTCCGTTGAGGAGCGCCCGGCGGCCGAAAGCCCGCCGGCGTAAGAGCTCCTCGCAAGATTTACCGATATAGCTGAGACAGACCTTAAGAGGTCGCCATCCTCACCAAGCAGGCCCCAAAAGTGCGGCGCGCGGCGGATGGATAGGACGAGGACTTGAAGACCATGGACGCCAAGAATTCCAACGTGACTACTGCCAACAAGGCTAAGGGTATGGCCGAGGCGGCGGTGAAATACCGTGCCTATCCCGCCATCAACATTCCCGACCGGACCTGGCCGTCGAAGGTGATCGACAAGGCGCCGATCTGGTGCTCGGTGGACCTGCGTGACGGCAACCAGTCGCTGGTCAACCCGATGGGCCACGACCGCAAGGCCCGCATGTTCAAGCTGCTCCTGGATATGGGCTTCAAGGAAATCGAGATCGGTTTCCCGTCGGCTTCGCAGACCGATTTCGACTTTGCCCGCTGGTGCATCGAAGAGGGTGGCGTTCCCGACGATGTGTCGATGCAGGTGCTGGTTCAGTGCCGGCCGGAACTGATCACCCGCACGTTCGAATCGCTGGAAGGCGCCAAGCATCCGATCATCCACTTCTACAACTCGACATCGGAACTGCAGCGCCGTGTGGTGTTCGGCAAGGATGTCCGCGGCATCAAGCAGATCGCCGTCGACGCGGCGAAGATGATCACCGACATGGCTGCCAAGGCCGGCGGCGATTACCGGTTCGAATATTCGCCGGAAAGCTTTACCGGCACCGAGCTGGAAGTGGCGTTGGAGATCTGCAACGCAGTCATCGAGGTCGTAAAGCCGACTGCCGACAACAAGCTGATCCTCAACCTGCCCTCGACCGTCGAGATGGCGACGCCGAACATCTATGCCGACCAGATCGAATGGATGTGCCGCAATATCGACTCCAGAGAAAATGTCATCATCTCGCTGCATCCGCACAACGACCGTGGCACCGGGATTGCGGCGACGGAGCTGGCGCTGATGGCTGGCGCCGACCGCGTCGAAGGCACGCTGTTTGGCAATGGCGAGCGCACCGGCAATGTCGACGTGGTGACGCTGGCGCTCAACATGTACACGCAGGGCGTTGATCCTGGGCTGGACTGCACCGATATCGAGCGCATCAAGGACGTCTACGAATATTCGAACGAAATGGTCATTCCCGAGCGCCATCCTTACGTCGGCGAACTGGTCTATACGGCGTTTTCCGGCTCGCACCAGGACGCGATCAACAAGGGCATGAAGGCGATCAAGACCGCCAACCATCCGGTGTGGGAAGTGCCTTACCTGCCGATCGACCCGCGCGACGTCGGCCGGTCCTACGAGGCGATCATCCGCATCAACTCGCAATCGGGCAAGGGCGGCATCGCCTATATCCTGCAGCAGGATTACGGCATCAACCTGCCGCGCAACTTGCAGGTTGAGTTCCGCGAGGACATCCAGCGGATTACCGACGAAGAAGGCAAGGAAGTCGCTTCCAAGCGTATCCATGAGCGCTTTATCGAGCGCTATGTGGACCAGCCTTCAGCACGGCTGAAATTCGTCGATCACCAGACGTTCCCGGCCGGGATGGAGCACAAGGGCATCCGCGTCGTTTCCGCCGAGATCACCGATGGTGGTGAGACGAAGACGATCGAAGGCCGCGGCACGGGCCCGATCGACGGGTTCATCAATGCGCTGTCGGCCTATCTCGGGATCGAGTTGTCGGTGAACGAGTATTCGGAACACTCGCTGCAGCATGGCTCGAACGCCTCGGCGATCGCCTATGTCGAGGTCGAGCATCCGGGTGGAAAGCTGTTCGGCGCCGGCATCAACAACAACATCGTGACGGCATCGCTCGATGCGATCGTGTCTGCTGCCAACCGGGTGTTGGAAGAACGCGGCCAGTAGTAGGATTCTGTAAGGCATTAGAAGACAGAAGCCGCATCGCCAGCCGATGCGGTTTTTTGTTGGGATCAGATCGGGCGGATGGGCTTCGAAGCAGGCCGGAGGCTCAGATCAGTCCCGCGGCCTTGGCGGCGATCTCGTCGAGATCGGCGGCGGAGGAGGGGCCGACGACGACATAGGTCGCGAGCGGCGTGCTCCAGGACACAAGACCCGTATCGGCGCGGATGTCCTCGACCGGTTTGTTGGTGTCCGGACGGGTCTTGGAGAAGGTGATCGCGATGATCTCTCCTTCATCGCCGCGGCGGTAGAGGAGGAGGCCGGAGGGGCGGTTGTCGGCGGTGAAAAGCCGCGCGCCGGCGAAGGTCAGCCCGCTTTGCGACAGGTCCGGAATGCGAAAGGCGATGCCGGTGCCTGTTGTCAGCCATGCGAGAATATCGCCGGGCCTGTCGGCACCGATTTCCACCAGACGATCGGGCAAGCGGGTATAGAGCCGGTAATGGGCGACGACGTCGTCAAGCCAGTCCCGCGAGTCGAGCTGCACTTCCGAGCCGCCGAGACGGGTCGATCCCGGCTGGGTGCCGAGCGCATAGCCGATGCCGCCGCCGAGGCAGAGACTGAGAATGCTTGCGACAAGCGCCTGCGTTCTGCTTGGCTTGAACGAGAGTGACTGGCGCTTTTTGTCATCAGGCAGCCTGATCGCGCGGCGCGGCAGCGGTGCGTTCTTGATGGTGCGGACGAGTTCGAGCGGCAATGGTTCCTTCATGGCATCGTCGAAGACGCGCCGGCCGTAATCCGTGCCGCGTTTCAGGTTGTCATGCAGGGCCCGCGCCTGCGGCTCGTTGACCAGAAGCGCTTCGATCTCCTGCCGTTCGTGTTCGTTGGCTTCGCCATCCAGGAAGGCCGAAATGCGCTGTTCGAGCGCGGACGAGGAAGCACTGGCTTTCATGCGCGGCGCTCCGATGCTTCCGGCGCGATTTCCGACAGTCTGAGCCGTGCAGAACACAGGCGTTCGGCGAAGGCCTGTTCCGGAATGCCGAGTATAGCAGCCGCCTCGCCATAGGCGAATGCCTCGACGTCCACGAGAAGGAAGACACTGGCGAGGCCTGAGGGCAGGGACAGCAGGATCTGATCCGATGTGGCCATCGTGGAAATTTCGGTAGCCGATACGACGCCCTGTGCCTTCGGGGTGGAGGACGGCTGGGTCTTGCGGCGCTTCTTGATCTCGTCGGACCAGGCTGTGCGCATCAGGCTGAACAGCCAGCTTTCGATGCGGCCTTCGCCCTTCCAGTGATGGCTTTTCTGGATTGCACGCGAACAGACTTCGCGCACCAGCCTGTCAGCATCCTCGGCGGTGCCTGCAAGCGTCAACGCGAAACGACGAAGCCTCGGCAGCAAGGCTACGAGGTCACGGCGAATGTCCATGGTCTGGGTCGGATTGTTCATGCGGAAACAAGCTTAACGGGGCTATGCGTTATGATTACGGCCATCTCGTTAAGCTATGAATCGAATGTGATGCATTTGCAACAGGCGACGCAATTAATCTACAAGATTTCGACGGTCTCGGGCTGGATCGCCGGCATAGGTATCGGTTGATCGCCATAAAAGACGTGGCTGCTGTCCAGCGCAATGCCGTCACCTGCCTGTGTCAGCCCGTAGCGTTCGCAAACCAGGTTCCAGTTGCCAGGTTCGCCCGACAGCGAAAACAGGTTGTAGGAAGCAGGTGGCTTGTGGCCGCCCGGACCCTGCGAGGCGGACGCGATACCGACGACCGGCACGGGCCGGTTATGGGTCTTGAGTTCGTAGACGGTGTTGAGATGCGTATGGCCGTGCAACACCAGTTCGGCGCCGCCGGTCGAGATGGCCGCAGCAAATCGACGGATGCCGATCATACGCTTGTGCGATGACGCCGCGCCGTGGATCGGCGGGTGGTGAATCATCACCACGCGGAACAGGCCACGTTCGCCGGCTTTCTTCAGCAGGTTCACGGTTTCGCGCGCCTGGCGCGGGCTGAAATAGCCGGATGCGGAAAACGGCGGCGTCGCGTTGGATGTGGAGCAGCCGATGATGGCGATCGGGCCACGCTCCCGGTAGGTCGGGAAGATGTGATCGTCCTTCGGCCATTCGCCCGGATCGTCGTCGCTTTTCACGAAGGGATACCAGGCGGCAACCGACTTGTCGTGAGCGCCCGGCACATAGGCATCGTGATTGCCCGGCACGACTGTGGTGTCGGCGGGATCGCCGATCGTGTCGAGCCATTCGCGGGCCAGCCGGGTTTCGATCTTGGTCGCCAAATTGACCAGATCGCCTGTGATGAGCAACTGGTCCGGCTCTCGGTCCTTCATGTCGCTCAACAGCAGATCCAGCGTGTTGACGAGAAGATGCTTACGGCGGGTGCGGTGCCAGTTGACGAAACCGGTGATGCGTTTTGACAGAAGCTCGCGCATCGTCAGCCGCGGAAGGGGCCCCAGGTGGATATCGGAAATATGCGCGAACTTGAACATGGCGAAGACATAACGCATGAGAGAGCAATTGGTACCGAATTTATCGCCGCTCCCGAAGTTATGAAGTGGAACGCCTGAATGGTTGAGCAGGGCATTCCCGAAGTTACTGGCGGCCGCGCCCGCATTCTCGTCTGGCTGATGCACAAGGCGTTCATCGTCACCCGCGGCATGACGATGGGTGTCCGGGCCGCCTGTTTCGATGACGAAGGCCGGATTTTCCTGGTGCGCCACACCTATGTTCCCGGATGGTATATGCCCGGCGGCGGAATGGAACGCGGCGAAACCGCGCTTCAGGCGCTGCACAAGGAACTGCGGGAAGAGGGCAATCTGGAAGTCCTGGGAGTGCCGGAGCTGTTCCACGTCTACCTGAACCGCAACGCCTCAAAGCGCGACCACGTGCTGTTCTACAAGGTCCACGTCAACCAGACGGCGCCGCGCGCCGCGGATTACGAAATTGCGGAAAGCGGCTTCTTTGGCCTCGACGCGCTACCGCCCGAGATCACCCAGGCAACGGCGCGGCGATTGCAGGAATTGGCAGGAGAGGTCGCGAAGGGGGACTACTGGTGAGAGTTACCCGCTTCCCTACCCCCGCCCATGCGGTGCGTCGAGATCGAGCTCTGGTCCTGTCGGGACGATGCCGGTCGGGTTTATGGTTTTGTGGCTCTCGTAGTAGTGGTGCTTGATGTGGAGGAGATTGCAGGTCTTGGCCACGCCCTCGTGCTGGTAGAGATCGCGCAGATAGGCTGACAGGTTCGGGTAGTCGGCGATGCGGCGGATGTTGCATTTGAAGTGGCCGACATAGACCGGATCGAAGCGGATGAGTGTCGTGAACAGCCGCCAGTCGGCTTCGGTCAGCTTGTCTCCGAGCAGGTAGCGGCTTTTCGAGAGACGGGTCTCGAGACTGTCGAGCGTTTCGAACAGCTTTGAGACGGCCTCTTCATAGGCGTCTTGCGTGGTGGCGAAGCCGGCCTTGTAGACGCCGTTGTTGACGGTGTCGTAGATGACCGCGTTGATCTTATCGATCTCACTGCGCAGATCGTCTGGGTAGAAATCGACATCGGAGCCGGTGATGCCGTCGAAGGCGCTGTTCATCATGCGGATGATTTCGGCGCTTTCGTTCGAGACAATCGTGTTCTGCTGCTTGTCCCAAAGGACCGGAACCGTGACGCGGCCGGAATAGGCGGGATCGGCTTTCAGATAGACCTGGTAGAGATAGTCGGAGCCGAACAGGGCGTCGCCGGTTGCGCCGTCGCGTTTGCGGAATTCCCAGCCGTTTTCCAGCATCAGGTAGTCGACGACGGAGACCGAGATCAGATCCTGCAGCTTCTTGAGGTTGCGGAAAATCAGCGTCCGGTGCGCCCAAGGGCAGGCGAGCGATACATAGAGATGATAGCGTCCGGCCTCGGCCTTGAAGCCGGAGGTGCCTGACGGTCCGGCGGACCCGTCAGCTGTCACCCAGTTGCGGAACTGTGATTCGGAACGCTTGAAATGACCCTTGCTGGCGTTGGTGTCGTACCAGATGTCGTGCCACTTGCCGTCTACCAACATGCCCATTGCAATCTCCTTGGTTGTCTTTCTGTTAGATACGACAAAGCCTGACAATGACGAGGTGCGATTTTGTAAACGCTGCGTTTTTGGATTGGACGGGTGGAATATTTTCTGATAGCTCGCTTGTCACGATTGTTCGGGAACAGCCAGAGAATGACCGAAGTGCGGACACTGCGACGACGCTGAAGATCGACCACGACGCCTGAAAACGCGTCGCGATATCGCTCGTCCTGTCTGCTCTCTCCTTACGGCTTCGGTTCTCCATGTCCCTGCATCTTGTTGCGTCGCAATCCTCAACATCCCAGAATTCTTCGTCCGAACCCCCCCCCAAGTCCATGGCGAAACACGACCTCGTCTATCTGACCGAGGATGCGTCTCACGATGACATCATCGAGGTGATCAACGAGGAAGCGTTCGGCCCCGGTCGGCATGTGCGCGCCGCGTCCCGCATTCGCGAGCAGGGTCCGCATGACCGGTCGATCTCGTTTGTCTGCGCCGACGATGGCGAGACGATCGCTTCGGTGCGGATGACGCCGGTTCTGGCGGGAAGCGTGAAGGGCCATATGCTGGGCCCGCTGGCGGTCAGGCCGTCGCACAAGAACCTCGGGATTGGCCGCGAACTGGTGCGGATCGCCATCGATGCCGCCCGCCGCCATGGATCGGAAGCCGTGATCCTGATCGGCGATCCGCCCTATTACATGCCGCTCGGCTTCGAGAAGGTGGCCTACGATGCGCTCGATTTTCCGGGACCGGTCGATCCGGGGCGGGTGCTGGTCGTGCCGCTCAAGGACGGTGTGCATAACGGGCTGAAGGGCGTGATCGGCTGGCGGGAGCTGTGATCCGTCAGGACTTCGCGCCAAGCCGTTGATCTAGAATCGTTTTTCCAGCCACGTTACATCATGTCCGCCGGCGAGGCCTTCGAGCTTGCCGATCGGGTGGTAGCCGAGCTTCAGATACAGCGCGAGTGCTGCCGGGTTCATCGTATCGATATAGGCTCCGATACAGCCGCGCTTCGCCGCCTCCGCTTCGGCCATGGTCATGAGGCGGGCGGCGAGGCCTTTGGCGCGCATCAATTCCGGAATGAACAGCATCGAGATGTAAAGCCAGCCGCGGCCGGTATAGCCGACGAGGCCGCCTGCGATATCGCCGGCCGTATCACGTAGCGGGATTGCCAGTTCGCGACGGTCGCTCGCGCCGAAGCATTCGATATTGAAGGCTTTCAGCTTGTCGAGGATGATGTCTTCATCCTGCTGCGAGATGCCTTCGACGATTTCCAGATCCATATCCAACCTCTCGAGTTGCGGCCGAGATGGATAGACTAAAGCGCTTTTTGAAGGAAGGTGCGGGTTCTGGTTTCGACGAAATTTGGAATCTCGCCAAACACTTGGTAGCCGTGGCTCTTGTAGGCCTTGAGGGCGAGCGGGTTGAACGTATCGATCCAGGCGCCCTTGCAGCCGCGGGTGCGCGCTTCATTTTCGGCCTCGGTCAGAAGCTTTGCCGCCATGCCCTTGCCGCGCAGGCTTTCGGGAATGAACAGAAGCTGGGTGAAGAGCCAGCCCCAGGATGTGTAGCCCGAGAGGCCGCCGATGACCGTGCCGCTCTCGTCGCGGATCAGCACGGCGAGCAGTTTCCGGTCGGAGGGCCCGACTTCGCCTTCGTTGAAGGCTGTGAGGCCGCTGCTGACGATTGCAAGATCGTCTGAGCTCGGCGCGTCGGTGAGATAAAGCTCGTGGTCCATCAGCGACCCTCGCGCCACCACATCGCGGCCATTGCGAACAGCAGCACCGACAGGCCGGCAAAGCCTGCAAACAGCGGCAGCGTGTTGATGCCGCGCAGCACCGTCTCGTCGGTCATGCGGATGACCATGCGGTTGGGATCGCTAACGCGCACCTCGCCGCGAACGGGCAGAATGTCGGGGATGGTGATGCCATCGCCTGAGGCTACGCGGGTCACGAGGCCGCGGGTCTTGTCGGCATAGGGCTGCAAGGTCGCCTCGGTGGAGATCATCGCCTTGAACTCGGGGGAATCGACTGCGCCGACATGGACCAGGGTCTGGAAGTCGCCGTTTCTCACTTCGAACAGGCCGGTTTCATCCATGCGGCTTTCATAGCGATACTCGCCGGGGCCGGCGGGCGCCATCTGCACGGTCTCGGTGCGGCCGGATGGGTAGCGGATGGTGGCGGGACCGGGATCGTCGCCGATCGTCTGGCGAGTGGCGGCAAGCGTTCGTCCGACGGAGCGGGCAGTCAGCGCCTCTTCCTCCAGTTCGGGCTCCTTCATCAGCCAGTGAGCGATACGGCGATAGAGCGCCACATGCGGGCCACCGCCCTCAAAGCCGCGTGCCCAGAGCCAGCCCTGATCCGACAGGAGCATGGCGACGCGGCCTTCGCCCTGACGGTTGAGGACAAGGAGAGGGCGGTCGCCATCGCCTTCCATTACCGTCTGGCCCTGCGGCGGGTCGACATCGATGGTGCGGAACCAGCGACCCCAGGCGGGCGGCGTCTGGTTGGAGCCTTCGAGGCCGCGGGTGACCGGGTGCTTGGTGCCGACTTCCGATAGATGCGGGAAGAAGCCGGCATTGTGGACTTCGCCCGTCGGTGCGGCCGGCAGGACCTGTTCGAGCGGCGTCGCGGCGATCGAATCTTCGCCGGCATGTTCGGGGCCTGCCGCGATCAGCAGCGCGCCGCCGTTTTGCACATACTGGGAGATGTAGTCGTAATAGAGGATCGGCAGCACGCCGCGGTGCTTGTAGCGATCGAAGATGATCAGATCGAAATCCTTGATCTTCTCGACGAACAGCTCGCGGGTGGGGAAGGCGATCAGCGACAACTCGTTGATCGGCGTGCCATCCTGCTTTTCCGGCGGACGCAGGATGGTGAAATGCACGAGGTCGACGGAGGCGTCGGACTTTAGAAGGTTACGCCAAGCGCGCTCACCGGCATGGGGTTCGCCGGACACCAGCAGCACGCGCAGGTTCTGCCTGATGCCATCGATGACATGGACGGCGCGGTTGTTGGCGGTGGTCACTTCGCCAGGGAGCTCGGCAACCGAGAACTCCATGACATTGTTGCCGCCGCGCTGGACGTTGAACGAGAACGGGGTGGTGACGCCGGGCGTTGCCTGCAGCGTGGCGATCTGCTGGCCGTTCATGCGCACGATGACTTCGGCGGGGCCGCCGCCCTGGCGACCGTCGTCGAACACGCGCAGTGTCAGTTCCTGCTCTTCGCCGACAATGCCGAAGCGGGGCGCGCGCAGCACTTCGATGCGGCGGTCGAATTCGTTTGGCTGGCCGGTGATCAGCCCGTGGACGGGTGCGTTGAAGCCGAGATCCTGATTGATGCCGGGGAGATCATGGATCTGGCCGTCTGTGAGGAACACGGCGCCGCCGACACGGGCCGGCGGAACGTCCGACATCGCGGAGCGCAGCGCAGTGAACAGCTTCGTCGAAGGTGTGTCGCTGTCTACATCGTCTCCGGCCTCGACGATGCGCGTCTCGATGCGGGGATAGCGGGAGAAGCGGTCGCGCAGTTCCGCCAGCGCCTGATCGGTCTGCTGCTCGCGGCCGGCCGTCTCCTGGCTCTGGGAGCGGTCTACGACGATTGGCACGATGGTGGAGAGCTGTTCGCGATCTTCCTGGTTGAGCGTCGGGTTGGCGAGCGCCATCAGGAGGGCGGCAAGTGCCAGCGTGCGGAGGAAAGCGCCACGGACGCCGCGCAATAGGGCGGTGACGGCAAGGACGAGGGCCAGAGCGCCGAGGGCTGCGAGGATCGGCCAGGAAAAGAAGGGGGCGAATTCGATGGTCATCGGTTACTGCCCCAGCCGTTCGAGGAGTGCGGGCACGTGGACCTGGTCGGCCTTGTAGTTGCCGGTCAGCATATACATCATGATGTTGACGCCGGCGCGGTAGGCGTATTCGCGCTGCATGTCATCAGGCGGTACGGTCGGGAGCATAGAATTGCCCTGTTGATCGACCGCCCAGGCGCCGGCAAAATCGTTGCCGGTGATCAGCAGCGGCGTCACGCCGTCGCCGCCAGAGGAGAGCTGCGAGGTGGAGTTGCGGGCATCCTGACGGGCTTCGACCCAGAGCGGACCGCCGCGATAGCGACCCGGAAAGTCCTTCAGGAGATAGAAGGTGCGGGTCAGAACATGGTTTTCCGGTGTCGGCTCGAGCGGCGGAATATCGATGCTGGCAAGAATTTCCTGCAGCCGCAGGCCGTTGGGGCTGGAGCTGCCATCGAGTGCTGAGACCTGGTCGCGGGTGTCGAACAGAACCGTGCCGCCGTTGCGCATATAGGCGTCAATGCGCGAGATCGAGGCCTGCGATGGCATCGGCGCTGTCGCGGAGACCGGCCAGTAGATGATCGGATAGAAGGAGAGGTCGTCCTTGGCGATGTCGAGGCCGACAGGGGCGCCGGGTTCGAGCGTCGTGCGGTAGCTCATGTACTGGGTGAGACCGTCGAGCCCGCGTTCGGAGATGCTGTCGACATCGCTTTCGCCGGTCTGGACGTAGGCAAGGTGGGTCGTGTCGAGGCGGTCGAGGATTTGGTCGTCGCCTGGCTTTACGCCTTCACCGGGCTGCATTTCGCGAAACGGCTGCGGCTGGGCCGATTGCGGTTGCGCCGCGGCAGGCGGTGGGGTGGGTGGCTGTTGGGCAAGTGACGGGCTCGGGTGCAGCAGCGCCAAAGCCAGCGCGAAGCCGAGGATCAGGGAGGCGGCTGTACCGGAGGCTCGGGTCGAGGTCGGCTTGGAACGCCCGGGGCGGCGGGAAAAGGCACCGTTCATGAAGAGCATTACCAGGCTATCGAGGACGAGGAGCGCGAAGGCGAGAGCAAACAGGGTCGGGCGCAGCGACACGGCCTCGCCGCCAGCCAGTTGCTCGCGCGCGACCTGCGTTCCGCCGACCGATGGATCGAAGGGGGCGAGAACGGTCGCGGGGGCAAGAAGATTGACGGCGGAGTAGCCGTCTTCGGTGCCGTAGAGGCCCGGAGGATGATCGAAGCTTGCGACGGGCCTTGCGTTGGCCGGGATGATGATCGGACGGGCAGCGCCGGTCTCGGTCGTCATCACGCCGTCGGCGGTCAGCAGACGGTAGGGCGGAAGGGCTGCGGCAGCACCTTCGGTTCCCGGCGCACCGGACGCGCTGCCACCGGCAGCACCGCCGACGCGGGCCATCTGCACCAGCCGGCGCAGCATCTCGACGAAATTGCCCGACAGCGGCAGGTTCGACCAAGTTGCCTCGGCGCTGGTGTGGAACAGCACGATACGGCCGGCTTCGACTTCCTTTTCTGTGACCAGCGGCGTGCCGTCGGCAAGGCTTGCCCAGGTGCGCTCGGCAAGATCCGGCGTCGGTTCGGCCAGAACCTGGCGGGTCACAGTGATATCCGCTGCGCGCGGCAGGCCGGCGAAGGGGCCGAAATTCGGGAAATCGGCCAGCGCCTGCGGCTCCGACCAGGACATGGCGCCGCCGAGCGCGCGTTCGCCCTGGCGCAAGGTGACCGGTACCAGCGGATCGTCGGCCGGTGCTGCGGCAAGGCGAGGTCCGGCGAAGCGGACGAGCGTGCCGCCGCGCGCGATCCATCGCTGCAGCGGCTGCGATATTTCGGGCGGCAGGCGGCCGACATCGGCCATGATGATCGCCGAGGGATTGTCCTCGAGGATCTGCGGGATCGACACCGAGAGATCGGCGGTGTTGGGCTGGATCACATCGGCATAGGGCTGCAAAGCTCGGCTGATATAGTAGAGCGGCTGCAGCAACGGCTGGAAATCGCTGCCGCTTTCGCCGGCAATCAGCGCCACGCGGCGGCGTCGGAAACCGTCGTCGAGAAGGTGAGCTGCACCAGCGGTAGCGATGCCTTCGACGGAGAGGCGGGCAAAATCGTTGCGCAGTTCGAACGGCGCGGAAATCTCCGTCGTTGCGGTGTTGGCGCCATCGGCAAATGCCAACGTGCCTGCGGCAAGCGAGCGACCCTGCGGATCAAGCGCGTTGACGGTGAACTGCTGGGTGCCAGCCGTGGACAGGCGGGTGGCGCTGACATTCATTGCGGCGGAATTGTTAGTGGCGCCTGTGATCGCGACGACCGATTGTCCATCGCCTTCGAGGACGCGCATGTCGCCTGCCGAAAGGCCTGCAAGAGCGGTCATCGTTTCGGCGTCGGTCGTGGCGGCGATGCCATCGGAGACGAGCGCCAGCGTGCCGGGGCGGGTGCCGTTGAGGGCTTCCCGGAGTGCTGTGACGGCGCGGGCGCGGTCGGGCACAAGCGGGCGCGGGCTTGCGGCGGCGAGCTTGTCGCGCGCTGCGGCGGCACTGCCGGGCGTTGCTTCCTGGTTCTGATCGGCGGTGAAGGCGATCGCGACCGGGAGGTCAGCGCTTTCGGCATCGTCGATCAGGAGATTGGCGGTCTCGACGCGGCGTTCCCAGTCGGTCGATGTCGCCCAGCCGTTGTCGATGACCAGCGCCAGCGGGCCGCCGGTGTTGAGCGAACTCGTGCGCGGGTTGATGACGGGATCGGCGATGGCCAGAATGATCGCTGCGGCCAGAGCCATGCGCAGAAGCGTCAGCCACCACGGGCTCTGGGACGGCGTTTCCTCGCGCTTCAGGACGCTTGCGAGAATGCGCAGGGGCGGGAAGACTTCCGACTTTGGTCTTGGCGGGGTCAGGCGCAGCAGCCACCAGATGGCGGGCAGGGCGATCAGGCCGAAGAGGATGGCGGGATAGGCGAAGGCGAGCGCGCTCATGACCTGTCCTCGATATTTCCGCTATCGATCCGTCTAGGCGCCGGCATGCCGGAGAGGTAGCCGTGGACGGCGACGAGCGCTTCGGAAGCGAGACGATCGGTGCGATGAAAAACGAAACTCCAGCCGAGACGGCGCAGGCCCTCGCCGAGCGCATCGCGGCGGGCGAGATAGGCGCGCTGATAGTCCTCGCGGATATTTTCGGCGCGGCCGGAGACGAGCTTTTCGCCGGTTTCGGGATCGGTGAATTCGGTGCGGCCAGTGTAGGGGAAGGTCTCTTCGGCCGGATCTGCGACCTCAATCACATGGCCGCGCAGGCCGCGGCGGCCGAGCGGGGTGATGCGGTTCATGACCTTGTCGGCGTCATCGAGGAAATCGCCGATCAGGACGATATCGCTCTGGCCGCGGATCATGCCCGTATCCGGCAGGCCGGTCGCCTGCGGCGCGTGCATGATGGCGGTCGCCAGTCGTTCGGCGGCGTTGCGGGCAGAGACCGGCTCCATGATACCGGGGCATCCGATCCGTTCGCCGGAGCGGGCCAGGATTTCGGCGAGCGCCAGCATGATGACCAGCGCGCGGCTTTCCTTTGATACCGATCCGAATGTCGATTTGTACATCATCGACGGCGACATGTCGGCCCAGAGCCAGATCGTGTGGGCGGCTTCCCATTCGCGGTCGCGGACATAGGTATGGTCGTCGCGGGCGGAACGGCGCCAGTCGATGCGCGACAGGCTTTCGCCTTCCGCATAGGGCCGGAACTGCCAGAAATTCTCGCCCATGCCGCGCTTGCGGCGGCCGTGCCAGCCGGCAATCACCGTGTTGGCGATGCGCTTGGCCTCGACCATGCAATCGGGTACCAGCATGGCGCGCTGCTGGGCGCGATGAAGCACATCGCTGCTGGCGGTTTGATCGACGATCTGGCCGATGGATGCCACGGAGGTTCCTTTCTAGCCTGAACCGGCGATCTTCAGCCGCGGGCCTGTTTGACCAGGCCGGCAATGACATCGCGCACCGACATGCCTTCGGCGCGGGCGGCAAATGTCAGCGCCATGCGGTGCTGCAGGACCGGTTCGGCAAGCGCGTGGATATCGTCGAGCGAAGGAGCGAGGCGGCCTTCGTAAAGCGCACGGGCGCGGGCCGTCAACATCAGCGACTGGCCGGCACGCGGGCCGGGACCCCAGGCGACATGCTTGTCGGTCGAAGCGTTGCCGTGGCCCGGTCGGGCAGAGCGGACGAGCGACAGGATCGCATCGACCACCTTGTCGGAGACAGGCATCTGACGGATCAGCGCCTGGATACCCTTCAGCCGCGTCGCGTCGATGACGCTACTTGCCTTGGCTTCGGCGCTGCCGGTCGTATCGAGCAGGATCTGGCGCTCGGCGGCGAGCTCCGGATAGAGGACGTCCACCTGCAGCAGGAAACGGTCGAGCTGCGCTTCGGGAAGCGGATAGGTGCCTTCCTGTTCCAGCGGGTTCTGGGTGGCAAGGACGTGGAAGGGTGCCGGCAGGTCATAGCGCTGGCCGGCGACGGTGATGTGATATTCCTGCATGGCCTGCAGCAGCGCCGACTGGGTGCGCGGCGAGGCGCGGTTGATTTCGTCGGCCATCAGCAGCTGTCCGAACACAGGTCCCTTGACGAAGCGAAAGGAGCGGCGGCCGGTCTCATCGGTATCCATCACTTCCGAGCCGAGGATGTCCGATGGCATCAGGTCGGGGGTGAACTGGATGCGGTTCGACTCCAGACCCAGGACGGTGCCGAGCGTCGAGACGAGTTTGGTCTTGGCGAGACCGGGAACACCGACCAGCAGCGCGTGGCCGCCGGAGAGGACCGCGAGCAGGGTGTTTTCGACGACACGTTCCTGGCCGAAGATGACCTTGGCGACTTCCTCGCGGATGGCGGCGATATCGGCAAGTGCCTTTTCGGCCGAGGCGATGATGGCTTTCTCGTCGAGGACTGTTTGCGTAGAATTCATCATGCCCATGTCGTTCACCATCACCCTTGATTGGTATCCAGATCCAGCAGGCTTCGCCGAACCTATCCGTCCGACCGTGAATCGCTGCGTCGCAGCAGTCACCTTAGACGTTGAAACTTATTCCGCCAAATAAGGCTGACAAGCACGCGATGAATGACTATCTCGTGAGAACATTCACCTTGGCTGATGCTTAAGGTCGAACCGGGACTGAAAAATGGCAGTAGAACCAATTAATACGGCGGCCGATGCCGCTGGTCTCGCGGCGATGATCGCCCATGCGTCGGAGCAGGCGAGTGGTGGCCCGCGGGGCGAAATGCCGGGCCTGCCGCCGGTCGAGCGGTGGAACCCGCCGTTCTGCGGCGATCTAGACATGGAAATCCGCGCCGACGGAACGTGGTTCTATCTGGGTACGCCGATTGGCCGTGCGCCGCTGGTCCGGCTGTTTTCGACCGTGCTGCGCAAGGACGAGGACGGCCGAACCTATCTCGTCACGCCTGTGGAAAAGGTCGCGATCCGGGTCGTCGATGCGCCGTTCGTGGCGGTGGAGATGCAAACGAGCCTCCGCGACGGCCAGCAGGTGCTGACGTTTCGAACCAATGTCGGCGATGTGGTGGAGGCGGGCAGCGACCATAAGATCCGCTTTGCGATCGCGGGCGAAGGGCAGGAGCTGAAGCCTTACCTGCATGTCCGCGGGCGGCTCGAGGCGCTGGTTTCGCGGGCGGTGATGTATGATCTGGTGGAGCTTGGCGAGACGATCGAGATCGATGGCGTCGCGATGTTCGCAGTCCGCTCCGGCGATGCGGTGTTTCCGGTGATGCCGGCCGCCGAGTTGGAATTGTTGTCCCGATGAGTGGTCTCGGTTTTTATTCCGCTGATGAGTTTCGCCGCCGTTCGCGGTCCCAGAAGGGCGGGCCGATCGAGGAAGCGTGGCGCGATCACGGCGATCATGTGCTTAACCCGGCCTGGGTGAACGCGACCATTCAATCCAAGCTGAAGGATGCCGCGGTGCTGGTGCCCGTCATCGACGATGCCGATGGCGCCAAGGTGATCCTGACGCAGCGGACGGTAAAGCTGCGCAAGCATTCCGGCCAGATCGCGTTTCCGGGTGGTGCGATCGATCCCGCAGACGGATCGCCTGAGGTGGCGGCGCTGCGCGAGGCGGAGGAGGAGATCGGTCTTGACCGACGCTTCGTCGAGCCGCTGGCCAGGCTTCCCGATTATTACGCGGCGACCGGATTTCGCATCACGCCGGTGTTGGCCGTTGTGAGCCGCGGTTTCGAGCTGACGCTCAATCCGGACGAGGTGGACGCGGCTTTCGAAGTGCCGCTGTCCTTTCTGATGGACGAGGCGAACCACCAGCGCGGCACCCGCGACTGGAATGGCGCGACCCGGCACTTCTACGTCATGCCCTATGAGGACCGGGAAATCTGGGGCATTACCGCCGGAATTTTACGTACGTTGTATGAAAGGCTTTACGCATGACCTCCATTGCTACCCCCTCGGTTGCCGGTGAGGCATGGTTCAACGATGCCGCTCTGCAGCGGCTTCTAGCGCTTCTGAACGCCGATGGCGGCGAGGCGCGGGTGGCGGGTGGCGCGGTGCGGAACGCGCTGATGGGGCTCGCCGTTGCCGACATCGATGTGGCGACGACGCTTCTGCCGCAGGATGTGGTGGAGCGGGCAGAAGCTGCCGGCATGAAGGCGGTGCCGACCGGCATCGAGCATGGGACGGTAACGCTGGTGATCGACGGCACGCCGTTCGAGGTGACGACGCTTCGCCGCGACATCGAGACGGACGGACGCCATGCCAAGGTTTCGTTCGGCACCGACTGGCAGGCCGATGCGGAACGGCGCGACCTCACCATCAATGCACTCTACGCGGATGCGTCGGGCGCTGTGGTCGATTTGGTCAAGGGATTGCAGGACATCGAGAGCCGGACGATCCGGTTTATCGGCGACGCTTCGCAGCGGATTGCCGAGGATCATCTGCGCATTCTCAGGTTCTTCCGGTTTTTCGCCTATTACGGATCCGGCCGGCCGGATGCCGACGGATTGCGGGCATCGGCACGCGCCAAGGACAGGCTTTCGACGCTGTCTGGCGAGCGGGTCTGGGGCGAGACTAAGAAACTGCTCGCCGCCCCCGATCCGTCTCGCGCACTTTTGTGGATGCGGCAGGCGGGTGTTCTGACGGAAATCCTGCCCGAAACGGAAAAGTGGGGCATCGACGGCATTCATCCGCTGGTCGCTGCGGAAGCAGCACTCGGCTGGGCGCCGGATCCGCTGCTGCGGCTTGCGGCGATCGTGCCGCCCGATGCGGAACGGCTGACGGCGATGGCAAAGCGGCTGCGGTTTTCGAATGCCGATGCGGCGAAGCTGGCCGTCTGGGCGTCCGCACCCGCCATTCCCGACGAGGTGACGGATGTCGGCTTCGATCGTCTGCTCTACCGAAATGGCGTGGCCGGCATGGTTGTACGCGTCAAGCTGGCGCTGTCGTCGGCCAGAGCAGCGGCCGAGGGCGATCCAATGGCGATGCGCAAGTCGGCAAGGCTGTCGGTTCTTCTGAAGCGGGCCGAGGGCTACGTCAAGCCGGTCTTTCCGATCGCGGGCGCCGACGTTCTCTCGGCAGGTGTGCCTGCCGGCAAGAGGGTCGGTGAGATCCTGAAGCAGATCGAGGACTTCTGGGTGGAGCGTAACTTCAACCCCGACCGGGCAGCGCTGGCCGCCCGGCTGGACGAGATCGTGAAACAGAGCTCCTGATCAATCCTCCTATTCGGAGATCGCCCAGGAGTGGAACACGGATGCCCGCTCCGCGGGAATCATCATGTGAGCGGCATTGGCCGCGCCGGATTCCGCCGACTTACCGGCAAGCTGCCGCTTCACTTGCTCGACACAGAAAGCGTGGGGCAGTTCGCCACCGCTTCTAGCTCGCATTTCGACGGCCAGACGCTCGACCAATTCGGGCGTCTTCATCAACTTCGAAACGGGGTATGGACTTGGTTTTGTCAGGCTGTTTGATGGGGTCATGGCTGTTCTCCCGTGCAACCAGACCGCACGCTAGCACCGAACACACCGATTCGAACATCGAATTTTTCGCAGATGACAACTACCAGTGGCCTTACAGTCATCAATTTCTTGAGAGCAGACTGCCCGGGCGTGCCAAAATGATCAGGGCCAGCGGACTGCCGGTGGCATTGAGGACAAGATCGATTCCACATTGCCGCCAGTCTTCAGGCCGAAAATGGTACCGCGGTCGTAGAGAAGGTTGAACTCCACGTAGCGGCCGCGACGGATCAGTTGCTCGTCGCGGTTCTCTTCGGTCCAGGGCCGGTTGAAATTGCCGCGGACGATTTTCGGGTAGAGGAGGTTGAAGGCGCGGCCGACATCCTGCGTGAAGGCGAAATCGGCATCCCAGCCGCCTTTTTCCGCATCCGAGTGGAGCCAGTCGAAAAAGATGCCGCCGACGCCGCGGGGCTCGTTGCGATGCTTCAGGAAGAAATAGTCTTCGCACCATGCCTTGTAGCGCGGGTAATCGGCGACGGCGTGGCGATTGCACGTGATTTCCATGACCCGGTGGAAAAGCTGGGTATCGGGGTCTTCCTGGCTGCGCCGGATGTCGAGGACCGGCGTCAGGTCGGCGCCGCCACCGAACCACTGGCTGGTGGTGACGACCATGCGGGTGTTCATGTGCACTGCCGGCACATTGGGATTGACCGGATGGGCGATGAGCGAAATGCCCGACGCCCAGAATGCGGGGTCTTCGTCGGCGCCGGGGATCTGCTTGCGGAATTCTTCGGAAAACTCGCCGTGGACGGTGGACGTGTGGACGCCGACCTTCTCGAAGACGCGGCCTTCCATCATCGACATCGTGCCGCCGCCGCCTTCGCCCTCGTTGCGAAGCCAGTTCTTCCGGGTAAAGCGGCCGGGCGGCTGATCGGAGAGCGGGCCGGTCAGCTCGTCTTCCAAAGCCTCGAAGGAAGCACAGATCGTGTCACGGAGGCTTTCGAACCAGGCTCGCGCGGCTGCCTTCTTCTCTTCGAGATTTTCGGGCAGTTCCTTGGGCAATGCCGGCCGTTCCATGGTCTTTTCCTTTTCCGCTATGCCTTTGATCTGATTCCGTATCCTCGCCGGCGGCACTTAGCATCTCAGACTTGCGCCGGCCATTCCCAAGCGCGTGAGGCCGCCCGTTTTAAGACAGGAAAACAGACTCGCAATGCGTGTGAGACCATATTATCTTGATGTCACCAGGTGCCGATAAGAGGGTTTGATGGCGAAATTCACACCCCCGCCACTCGACGGGCTGAAGCGCAGAATTCACCGCCACCGGCAGGAACAGGCCGGCGGACCGGGCAGTATGTTCGTGCGCGAGACATTTCTGATGACCCGCGAGGATGCCCGCGAAAAAGCGCGGCAATGGTTCGACGAATTTCCGAAGGCTGCCTACTGGACCGAAGTGGAAAGCTGGCGCCAGCTGGAGGGCGACCGCATCGAGTTCACCATGCGGAGACTTCCGACGGCGGACTAAGGAAGTCCCTCAGGCGCCGGGTTCGGCGAGGCGAAGGCGGCTTTCGATCAGTGCGCCGCTGTCATCGAGGATCGGATGCGCAACCGACACGATGTGCGCGTTGATGCGTTTGAGGTCACGCAGCATGTCGAGATGCAGCGAGCTGGTCTGCAGGCTTTCCAGTCGTCCGTCGCGCAACCGCTCCAGATGCTTTTCGGCGGACCGCTTTTCGAGCCGACGGACTTCCACCTTGATTTCCATCAACTGCCGCGCCAGCGCCAGATCGCCGGTCTGGAAGATCGTCTGGGCGGTTCTCAGGTTGTCGACGGTCAGGCTGAGCAGCACCTGCAATTCATCGAAGCCGTCGTCCGAGAACTTGAGGCCGTGCGCGATCTTCTTGCGAACCTGTTCGGCGATGCCCTTTTCGATGATGTCGCCGATATGTTCGAGGTTGATCGCGTAATCGATGATGGCGATGGAGCGGCGGGCGTTCTCCGCATCGAGACCGGTGCGGCCCAGTTCCGACAGGTAGAGCTTCACATCCTGATGAAGGTGATCGACCCGTGACTCGAGCCCGGCGATGTCTGCAAGTGGTGCGATATCGTTACGTTTGAAGGCATTTTCGGTGCGGATCAGCATGCGCTCGATGGTGTCGCCGACGCCGAGCACTTCGCGCGTCGCGTTGGCGAGCGCCATCACAGGGTTGTCGAGCGCGTCCTGATCGAGGAAGCGGGGGCCGTCGTCTCGCTGCGGATCATCAGGGACGAGGCGAGCTGCAAGGCGGGAGACTTGGGCTGAGAACGGGAATACGACCAGCGCCAGCAGGATATTGAAGGCGAGGTGTGCATCGACCGGGAGCTTTTCCGGCGACAGCGGCAAGGCTTGAACGGCATCGGCGACAGGGCCCGCGAGCGGCAACGCGATGGCGCAACCGATGCCGCGGGTGACAAGGTTGCCGAGCGTGATGCGTCTTGCGGCAGCCGGCGCAGAGAGAGTGGCGACGACGGGCGGAATGGCGCCACCGAGATTGGCACCAAGGATGAGCACGATTACCAGACCGGCGGAGACATTTCCGGTCGAGGCGAGCGAGAGGATCAGCACCACGACCGCCAGGCTGGACGACGAGATGAAAGCCAGAACCGCCGACAGGATCAGCGCCACCGGCCACGCGTCATCGAGCAGGCCGATAAAGGCCGCGAGCGCCGGCGACTGGCGCATCGGTTCGGTGGCGAGCCCAAGCAGATGCAGCGACAGCAGCATCAGGCCGACGCCTATCATGGCCGTGCCGCCGCCTTTGCGGGCTGGCGATGCACCGCGAAGCATGACCAGACCGATGAGGATGAGAAGCGGCGACAGCCACTCGATGCCGGTCGCGACCAGCCAGGCGGTAACGGCGGTGCCGACATTGGCGCCGAGGAGCACGATCTGCGCCATGCGTGGACGCACCATGCCGCGTTCGGCAAACGAGGCGAGCGTCAGTGCGGTCGCGGTCGAACTTTGCAAGGCGATCGTGGCGACAAGGCCGGAGACGAAGGAGCGCAGGGTGCTGCTGGTGCCGCGGGCTAGACCCGTCTTGAGGCGTGTCCCGAAGGCGCGGGTGACGCCATCCTTGACCTGCGCAAGGCCAAACAGAAGCAGGGCCACGGCGCCGAAAAGATTGATGATCACGATGGTGGATTGCATATCGGATTGTCTTCGCCCGGGGACGGTTCCTATCGAATGAAGTGCGATAATGAATTGCCGGCTAACGAATATAGGCCGATTACGCCGATGTGCAAATCACTGTTCGCGACAGTTTTTTACGCGTTTTGGCGCGGGGTCGGAGCGCGGATCAGGCGGCGTCTTCGATGGCTTGCTCTTTCACCATGACCGGCATGAGTTTGAGACCCAAAGCCTTCATCACCTTCAGGATGGTGGTAAATTCCGGGTTGCCTTCGCCACTCAAGGCCTTGTAGAGCGCCGCGCGGCTCATGCCTGTCTTGCGGGCAAGCTTGCTCATGTTGCGGGCCTTGGCAACCGTGCCAAGGCATTTCGCAATGAAGGCCGGATCGCCTTCCTCGAAGGCTGCGACCATGAATTCGAGACAGTCTTCCTCAGAGTTCAGGTGTTCGGAAATATCGAATGGACGAGTCTCCAGAGGCATCGAACTATCCTTTCCAAAACGCAGCCAATTTTCTGGCCTCAGCGATGTCTCTCGCCTGACTATCCTTGTCGCCCCCACGCAGCAGGAGCAAAATGGTGCGATCGCGCCGCACGAAATACACGCGGTAGCCTGGGCCGTGGTGAATTCGCATCTCGCTTGAATTTTGTACATAATATGTACTCTATGGAGTGCAGTCGTGCAACATCATAGAGTAAACTCAGGCGTGTAAAAGACGCCAAATGCGCGTGCCGTTTATGCGGTGAAACCCGTCTGCCGCAGCGCTTCTCCTGATATCATTGCGGCCGACATGGCGACGTTGATGGAGCGCTGTCCTTCGCGCATCGGGATCAGTATGCGGGCATCCGCCGTTTCGTGGACGAGGTCCGGAACGCCGGCGCTCTCGCGGCCGAACAGCAGGATGTCGCCGGGCTGAAACTGGAAGTCCACGTAGGGTTGGGCGGCCTTTGTGGAGGCGAGGACCAGCCGCCGGTTTTCGGATCTCCGCCAGTCGTCGAACTGCTGCCAGTTAACGTGGCGGGTGAGTTCGACGTTTGCCAGGTAATCCATGCCTGAGCGTTTCAGGTTGCGATCCGAAATATCGAAGCCGGCCGGTTCGATGATATCGACGCCGAGGCCGAGGCAGGCGGCGAGGCGAAGGATCGTGCCGGTATTGCCGGGAATGTCAGGCTGGTAGAGGGCGATGCGCAGGTTGGTCATGGTTTTCCTTAAGCCGAGCCGGCCTGTGAGCTCAAGCGTTTGAGGGCGGTTTCGATCGGATTGCTGCGGATTTGGGACTTTTCAAAATGGCAATCAACGGGTAAAAGGGCATCGATCTTTAACGCCAGCCTATGGAGGCCTACATGGATATGACCGTGCTTATGCGCCTCCGCCCCCCGGTATTTGTCCGACAGGCTTAGGCGTCCGCGGTTTCACGCAGTCTTTTCACCTTTGTATTTTGCACGGCCGATATCCGGCAGCGCTCACCACATAACTGACCGGTTCGCCGTCGGCGCGTTTGCGTTGCTTGAAGCGGGTCCGATTGACGGAGCTATCAATGTTTTCCTGGTTTGAACGGCGGGTTCACCCTTATCCCGAGGAGACCCCAGGCCTGCCGCCTGCCGGCCTGATCGCCTTCCTCTGGCACTATACCAAGCCTGTCTGGCCCTGGGTGCTGATCATGTCGGTCTGCACGATGTTCATCGCGCTCGGCGAAGTGATGCTGTTCCAGTTTCTGGGCAATATCGTCGACTGGCTGACGCATGCGGAGCGTTCGACGTTCCTTCAGAACGAGGGAATGACGCTGGTTGCCATGGCACTGATGGTGCTGGTCGGGCTGCCGCTTGTCGCCGGCCTCAATTCTCTCATCATGCACCAGATCCTGATGGGCAATTTTCCGATGATCGCCCGCTGGCAGATGCACCGGTTCCTGCTCAACCACTCGATGACATTCTTTGCCAACGAGTTTGCGGGTCGCGTCTCGACCAAGGTCATGCAGACGTCGCTGGCGATCCGCGAAGTGGTGATGAAGGTGCTCGACGTCTTCGTCTATGTGGCAACCTACTTCATCTCGATGGTGGCGGTGGTTGCGGTCGCGGATATCCGTCTGGCGGTGCCGCTGGTTGTCTGGATCGCCTTTTATTCGGCGACGGTTGCCTACTACGTGCCGAAGCTCCGGAAGATTTCGGCGGCGCAGGCGGATGCGCGCTCGATGATGACCGGGCGTGTCGTCGACAGCTACACCAACATCGCGACGGTGAAGCTGTTTTCGCATTCCGGCCGTGAGGAAGACTACGCCAAGGATGCGATGGACGTGTTCCTGAAGACCGTGCATGGGCAGATGCGCAAGGTGACCGCGTTCCAGGTGCTGGTCTATTTCTACAACTGTGCAGCCCTGTTTGCGGTCGCGACGCTGTCGATCTGGTTCTGGCTGGACAGCGCGATCTCGATCGGCGCCATTGCCATCGCGATCGGCCTTGCAATGCGCATCAACGGCATGTCGCAGTGGATCATGTGGGAAGTCTCGGCGCTGTTTGAGAATATCGGCACGGTCTATGACGGCATGTCGATGATGACCAAGCCGCATGACGTCACCGATGTCGAGGATGCGTCGAAGCTTTCGGCGGCGAAAGGCCATATCGTCTACGACGACGTGCGCTTCCATTACGGCAAGGCAGCGGGCGTCATCGACGGGCTGACGCTGGATATCAAGGCCGGCGAGAAGGTTGGTCTGGTCGGGCGCTCCGGGGCCGGCAAGACGACTCTGATGAACCTGCTCCTGCGGTTCTACGATCTGGAAAGCGGGCGGATCACCATCGACGGGCAGGACATTGCCGGTGTGACGCAGGACAGTTTGCGGTCCTTGGTCGGCGTGGTGACACAGGACACATCGCTGCTGCATCGCTCGATCCGCGACAATATCGCCTATGGCCGGCCGGACGCGACCGATGCCGAGATCATCGAGGCGACCAAGCGGGCCAATGCCTGGGACTTCGTGGAAAGCCTTGTCGATCTTCAGGGGCGCAAGGGGCTCGACGCGCATGTGGGCGAACGGGGCGTAAAGCTTTCGGGTGGCCAGCGTCAGCGGATCGCGATCGCCCGCGTGTTCCTGAAAGATGCGCCGATCCTGGTGCTGGACGAGGCGACCTCGGCGCTGGATTCGGAAGTCGAAGCGGCAATCCAGGAAAACCTGTTTGCCCTGATGCAGGGCAAGACGGTCATCGCCATCGCGCATCGGCTGTCGACACTCACGGAGATGGACCGGGTGATCGTGCTCGACCGGGGCGCCATCGTCGAGACCGGCACGCATCGCGAACTGGCGGATCAGGGCGGCATCTATGCGGACCTCTGGAACCGTCAGTCCGGCGGCTTCATCGGGCATGAGGACGAGGGCCAGGCTGCCGAGTAAACCGTTGACGGAAGAGGCTCACGGTCGCCGGGGAAACCGGCGGCCGACAACGGTCGTCACGCGTCCGATGGGCGCTGGACGCTTCCGATCGGCGGGAGGGCGCGACGCCAACGATTCATAACTTGTTGCGCATGTTCCGAGCCACCCCGGGATGGTCGCTCACGCTCTCGGCGGCTCCCTAGGGAAAGACGCCGCGGCCAGCGAAACATTCAACAATGTCAGGTATTTGCGACGACGCTAATATTTTTTTATGGCCGAGACGCAGTAAGTTTTTCTTTATATAAAGCTGTCAAGTCTCGAGGGATTAAACTCCCTCTCATTTCGGCTCCGGTCCCAGATGTTCAGCAAGATAAAGATCAAGTTTCTTCTGCCCGCTCTCTTCGGCATCACCGTTCTTCTGGTGATCCTTCAGGGCGCACTCGCCATGCGCTCCGTCAACCAGCTCGATGCTCAGACGTCCAATATCAGCCGTCGCATGGAACGCTCGGTGATGACCTCCAATATGGACAGGATCCTGTCCGATATCCGGCGTCTTTATTTGATGGCGCTTTCGGCCAGCAATGCCGCTGACCAGAAGCAGTGGCTCGATCAGATCCGCGCCAAGACGCAAGAGCGTGCCGAGGCTTTCAAGACATTCGCCGACACGGCCAGCCTCGATGTGACCAAGGACAAGATCGAAAAGCTCGAGGCGATCGTTGCCGATTACGACAAGCTGGGAGCTCAGTTCGTCAGCCTGCTGGGGGCCTCGCGCGTCTATGAGGCCAAGGCCGTCATCGCGCAGATGGTGCCCAAAGGCGGCGAGGCCGGCGATGTGATGCTGGACATGATCAACGACAACCGGCTGCACAGCCTCGAATACGGCAAGGTCGCCGATAGCGCCGCACGGTTTGCAGCGATCTCGACGATTGTCGTCGTCGTCTTCGCAACACTTCTCGCGCTTGCTGCAGGGCTTTTGTCCTACTTCCGCGTTGCGCGCCCGATTGCCGACATTACCGGTTCGATGAACACACTTGCCTCCGGTAATGCGCAGGTTGCGATCCCTTACGCGGGGCGGAAGGATGAAATCGGCGAGATGGCAGCAGCCGTCTCCGTGTTCCGCAACAACGCCCTGGAGCGCGAGCGCCTGGAGCGGGAAACCGAGGCCAACCGTTCGATGAGCGAGAGCGAGCGGATTGCTCGCGAGGAGCAGAAGGCGCATGAGGCGGCCGAGGTTTCGTTTGCCGTCGATAGTCTTGCCAACGGTCTGAACTCCCTCTCGCACGGCGATATGACCTTCCGCATCGGACAGCCGTTCGCCGGACAGCTCGATCAGCTGCGCGTCAACTTTAACGCCTCGATGGACAATCTGCAGACTGTCCTTCGGTCGGTCGGCGACAATGCCCGGATGATCGATGCCGGTGCCAACGAGATCCGCTCTGCCGCAGACGATCTGTCGAAGCGTACCGAGCAGCAGGCGGCATCGGTCGAAGAGACCGCTGCGGCGCTCGAGGAGGTAACGACGGCCGTCAAGGATTCGGCAGCCCGTGCCGGAGAAGCCGGCAAGCTCGTCGAGCACACCCGCGACGGTGCCGAAAAGTCCGGCGATATCGTTCGCCAGGCCGTCGTTGCGATGGAAGCGATCGAAAAGTCGTCCGGCGAGATCGGCAACATCATCGGCGTGATCGACGATATTGCGTTCCAGACCAATCTTCTGGCACTGAACGCCGGTGTCGAGGCAGCCAGGGCCGGCGAGGCAGGCAAAGGCTTTGCGGTCGTTGCCCAGGAAGTCCGCGAACTTGCCCAGCGGTCCGCGAAAGCGGCGCGCGAGATCAAGGTTCTGATCGGTGCTTCGGGCGAAAAGGTGCGTGACGGCGTTGCGCTGGTCGGCCAGACAGGGGCTGCCTTGCAATCGATCGTGACCGAAGTGCAGCAGATTAACACCAACGTCGCCTCGATCGTCGTGTCTTCGCGTGAGCAGTCGACGGGTCTGTCGGAGATCAGCACCTCGGTCAATCATATGGACCAGGGCACCCAGCAGAACGCGGCGATGGTAGAGCAGACGACGGCTGCCAGCCACAGCCTTGCCGCGCAGGCTGCATCGCTGATCGAGCTTCTGGCACAGTTCAAGCTGGAAGAGGGACGCAGTGCCGTCCGCTCGGCCACGCCTGCATCGCGACCGGCACAGTCACCTGTGCGCGCAATGGGCAACCGGATTGCCTCGGCATTCGGCGGCGGCCAGGCTGTAGCCAAGCAGGAATGGTCGGAGTTCTGATCCTCAGCCAAAATGATGAGTTCTGGAAACGGCTGCTTCGGCGGCCGTTTTCGTTTTGAAGCCCGCCTTATGAAAAGCGGGCGATTGCGGAATTATCCGGCGACAGCCGCATCCCAGCCTTTGCCCCTTTCGAAATCCGCCTATATCCTGCGGCATGATCATTCGCCTCTTCCGCGCCTTCGAAAATTATGTTCAGCCGTTTGCGCGCAAGGACGATCTGCGTCCGCCCGAAGACGTGTTCGCCTTTATCTGGTTCTACATCTCGCAGGCCAAGGCGCCGTTCTTCGGGATGCTTATTCTCGGCGGACTGACGGCGGCGATCGAGGCGGCGCTGTTCTGGTTCGTCGGGCGGCTCGTGGATATCCTGTCGACGATCAAGCCGGGTGACGGCTGGACGGTGCTACTCGACCAGCATGGCGGCGAACTGTTGGGCATGCTTGTGCTGATCGGTGTCGTGCGCTTCCTGGTGACGATGTCGACCGCGCTGATCGACCAGCAGATCATTACGCCCGGGTTCTACAACCTGATGCGCTGGCAGTCCTACATGCATGTTGCGCGCCAATCGCTGTCGTTTTTCCAGAACGACTTTTCCGGCCGGATCGTCACCAAGGTCTGGTCGGGCGGGCAGGCGGCGGGCGATCTCGTGACCTCGCTGATGGAAAGCGTCTGGTTCGTCACGATCTATTCCGTCTCCATGCTGGTCCTGGTCGGCGGGCTCGACTTGCGGCTCGGCGTACTGGTTTGCGTCTGGGTGCTGGTGTTCGGATTTCTGGCCCGTTATTTCGTGCCGCGCATTCGGTACCACTCGCGCGAGACGGCGGAGGCTGCCTCCATGCTCAACGGCCGCATGGTCGACGCCTACAGCAATATCCAGACGCTGAAACTGTTCGGGCGCGACGAGGCCAATGACCGCTACATGCGGCAGGGCTTTGAGACCTATCAGACCACGCTCATCCACTTTACCCGTTTCATCACCGGCGTCCGGGCGTCGATGGCGCTTCTGTCGGGCATCATGATCAGCAGCATGGCGGCGCTGTCGATCCATCTGTGGCTGTCCGGGCTGATCAGTTCCGGCGCGGTCGCCTTTACCTTGGCGCTGGTGCTGCGGCTCAATTTCCTGCTTGGCCGTCTGATGACCCAGTTCAACGGCATCATGCGCAATTTCGGCACCGTCCAGAATGCGGCCGAGCTGATCTCAAAGCCGATCGGGCTCGTGGACGTGCCCGGCGCGACGGAGCTTAAGGTGGAGCAGCCGGAGATTCGGTTTGAAAATATCCGGTTTCACTACGGCAAGGGCGAGGGCGTGATCGACAACCTGTCGCTCTCCATCCGGGCGGGAGAGAAGATCGGGATCGTTGGACGATCGGGGGCGGGCAAGTCGACGCTCGTCAACCTGCTGCTGCGCTTCTACGATCTGGAGGGCGGGCGCATCCTCATCGACGGGCAGGACATTGCGACGGTGAGCCAGGAGTCGCTGCGTGCCAATCTCGGCATGGTGACGCAGGACACGTCGCTGCTGCATCGCTCGCTTCGCGACAACATCCTGTTCGGGAGACCCGATGCGACCGACGCACAGCTTCTCGATGCGGCCAAGAAGGCCGAGGCAGACGGGTTTATCCAGACGCTGACCGACCAGCGCGGCCGCCGCGGGTTCGATGCGCATGTGGGCGAGCGCGGCGTGAAACTGTCGGGCGGACAGCGACAGCGGGTGGCGATTGCCCGGGTGATGCTGAAGGACGCGCCGATCCTGGTGCTGGACGAGGCAACATCGGCGCTCGATTCGGCAGTGGAAGCCGCGATCCAGTCCAATCTGGAGCGGCTGATGCAGGGCAAGACCGTGCTCGCGATCGCGCACCGGCTTTCGACGATCGCGACGCTCGACCGGTTGATCGTGATGGACAAGGGCGCCATCATCGAGCAGGGCACCCATCACGAGCTGATTGCGGCGGGCGGTCTCTACGCGGATCTCTGGTCGCGCCAGTCTGGCGGGTTCCTGGGGATCGAAGACGAAGGCGACGTGGTCAAGGTCCGGTAATCGCGATGTCGGCGATCAGCCCGGCGTGGTTGGAGCCGTAGGTGTTCGGCATGCGGGTGAGCGACTTCATCTTGAGCGGGGCACGCACATAGACGTGGTCGATCGCCAGACCCAGCATCCGCGCCCGGACTGGCCAGGTGGGCGGCTCGAAGGCGGCGGTCTTCAGCCCCGTCGAGTTCAAAAACATCCGCATGTTGGGCGGCAGGCTTGAGGCGTTGAAATCGCCTGACAGAACCAGCGGGCCATCGGTGGCAGTGATGGCGAGCGCTGCATTCATGAGTTCCATGGTGTGGAAGTTGTCGAAATACGGCTTCGTCGTATGGATGCCGACGACATGAACCTTGCGCCCGGAAACCGTGACCTCGCCCATGATAAAGCGATTGTCGAAGATATTGCTCAGGCTTCGAACCGAAGCGTTTTCGATCGGGGTTTTTGAAAACATCATCTGGTCGCACTCTTCCATGAGCACGCCGCAACCGACGCGGTAGGGATAGACCGTGGCGATCTGCGTCAGATGTTCGTAAAGCGATTCGCCTTCCATGATGTTCACCACATCGGCGCCCGATGACAGGATGGCGCGGGTGATGCCCTCGGCATTTTCGTAGTTTTCGGAGAGGATGTTGAAGGACATCAGCCGGAAGGTCGGTGCGCTCTGATCGGCAGGCGTGACCTCCGCCGCAATTTCGCGCGCCATCCACAGAGGGTGCGCGGTCAAAAGCAGCGCGACCAGAAGCAGGGCATAGCTTGCGAGGTTGCGGTGGATGAGAAGCGCGACCGCCATGGCGACGACGCAGGTCGCGGCCGCATGAAATTGCAGGCTTTGGAGCGTTGCGAGGATCCAGTGAGGCCGCAGATAGCGTGTCAAGATCGCGAGAAGGACCAGCGACACGATGACGCAGATGGCGACCGATAACGTCTTTCTCATTCAGGATTTCCGAGCCGGCTGCCATGAAGCTTTCTGCCGCCTAGCATGCCGTTCCGCCACTGGCAACGCAACAGGCCCGGCCGAGGGCAAGGAAGGGCAGGCGATCTGGGGTTGTGGCCGCTTCGCCACGCCCGCGCGTCCCGGGGTGGGGCAGTTCGATCCAATGCGGCGCATATCCGGCAATACAGGGGGACGGTCCGCATCCTGGCCAGAATGTGGCGGGCAGGCACTTGCCAAGTTGGGACTTTATCTGCGATCAAGCACATGAGGCGCTATTTGCTGGGATTCCCAAGGCATGAGTGTGTCGGGGGAGCCGCGCGGAGGAGCGATGCGGATTTATCCGCTGGAGCGTGAGAGGATGACTGACCGTGAGCGAGCACGATACGCATAGTGCACGCGTGGAGCCCCATTCGGGTGAACCCACGCGGCGCGATTTCCTATATTTGACTACCGGCATGGCTGGCGCCGTGGGCGTCGCGGCCGTTGCCTGGCCGTTCATCGACCAGATGCGGCCTGATGCATCGACGCTTGCGCTCGCATCGATCGAAGTGAATGTCGCAGCTCTTGAGCCGGGTATGTCGCTCACCGTCAAATGGCGGGGCAAGCCGGTGTTCATCCGCAACCGGACGCCGAAGGAACTCGAAGAGGCCAATAAGGTTGAGCTTGCCGCGCTCAAGGATCCGGTGGCACGCAATGCCAACCTGCCGGCCGATGCGGAAGCATCGGGCGTCGATCGTTCTGCCGGCGCCGGCAAGGAAAACTGGATCGTGATGATCGGCTCCTGCACCCATCTGGGTTGCGTGCCGCTTGGTCAGTCCGGGGACTTCGGCGGGTGGTTCTGTCCGTGTCATGGGTCCCACTACGATACGGCAGGCCGTATCCGTAAGGGACCTGCTCCGCAAAACCTGGCCATCCCGACGTTCGCATTTGCGTCGGATACCGTGATCCGGATCGGGTGAGGGGAGCATTCTCATGAGCGATCATTCGTCCTACCAGCCATCCACCGGCATTGAAAAATGGGTCGACCAGCGGCTGCCGCTGCCGCGTCTGATCCATGACAGTTTCATCTCGTTTCCGGTGCCGAGAAACCTCAACTACGCCTATACGTTCGGCGCCATGCTTGCGGTCATGCTGATCGTACAGATCCTGACCGGCGTCGTGCTGGCCATGCATTACACCGCATCGACGGTCGACGCATTCGACTCGGTCGAGAAGATCATGCGCGACGTCAACCATGGTTGGCTGCTGCGCTACATGCACGCCAACGGCGCGTCGTTCTTCTTTATCGCCGTCTACCTGCATATCGGACGCGGTCTCTACTACGGTTCCTACAAGGCGCCGCGCGAGATCCTCTGGATCCTCGGCGTCGTCATCTATCTCCTGATGATGGCGACCGGCTTCATGGGCTACGTTCTGCCCTGGGGACAGATGTCGTTCTGGGGTGCCACCGTCATCACCGGCTTCTTCTCGGCCTTCCCGCTGGTGGGTGAATGGATACAGCAGTTCCTGCTCGGCGGCTTTGCCGTCGACCAGCCGACGCTCAACCGCTTCTTCTCGCTGCATTACCTGCTGCCGTTCATGATAACGGGCGTCGTCATCCTGCACATCTGGGCACTGCATGTGACCGGCCAGACCAACCCGACCGGAGTCGAGATCAAGACGAAGACGGATACGGTGCCGTTCACGCCTTATGCGACGCTCAAGGATGCGCTCGGCGTTTCGGTGTTCCTGATCGTCTACGCCTGGTTCATCTTCTACATGCCGAACTATCTCGGCCATCCTGATAACTACATCCCGGCCGATGCATTGAAGACCCCGGCACATATCGTGCCCGAATGGTACTACCTGCCATTCTACGCGATGCTGCGCGCGATCACCTTCAACTTCCTGTTTATCGACTCGAAGCTCGGCGGCGTGCTGGTGATGTTCGGTGCGATCATCATCCTGTTCTTCGTGCCATGGCTCGATACGTCGAAGGTGCGCTCGGCCGTGTACCGGCCCTGGTACAAGACGTTCTACTGGATCTTCGTCGTCAACGCGATCCTGCTCGGCTGGCTCGGATCACAGCCGGCGGAAGGCATTTTCGTCGTGCTGTCGCAGATCGGGACGGCCTACTATTTCGGCTTCTTCCTCGTGATCATGCCGCTGCTCGGCCTGTTCGAGACACCACGCCGCATTCCGAATTCGATCACGGAAGCGGTGCTGGAGAAACAGGGCAGAACAGCCAATGCCGGCGTCGCGGCCGCTCAGGCAAATGCCTGAGCGCAGGCGGGAGGAGACATACATGAAGAAGATCACACTCGGCCTCGCTTCGCTCACACTGGCACTTGGCCTCACCATGGGATCGTTGAGCGCGCAGGAAAAGCATGACGTCGGCGCCGGCACAGCCGGTGGCGGCGGCGGTGACCATGCGGAAGGCGGCACGCCGCATTATCCGCTGCGTCATCCGGAACCTGTGGACTGGACCTTTGCCGGTCCCTTCGGCCACTACGACAAGGGCCAGCTGCAGCGCGGCCTCAAGGTCTATACGGAAGTCTGTTCCGCCTGCCATTCGATGCGTCTCGTGTCGTTCCGCACGCTCGAGGATCTCGGCTATTCGGACGGTCAGGTGAAGGCGCTTGCGGCCAATTACGAGGTGCAGGACGGTCCAAACGACGACGGCGAGATGTTTACCCGCAAGGCGGTACCATCGGACCACTTTCCGTCGCCCTATCCGAACGCCCAGGCGGCGGCGGCGGCCAACAACGGTGCTGCACCGCCGGATATGTCGTTGCTTGCCAAGGCGCGCGGCATCACCCGCGGCTTCCCGCAGTTCGTGTTCGACATCTTTACCCAGTACCAGGAAGGCGGCCCGGACTATATCCACGCGCTGCTGACCGGCTACCAGGATCCGCCTCCGGGCGTGGAAGTCGCACCGGGGACGCACTACAATCCGTACTTTGCCAATGCCTCAGCGCTCGCCATGGCCCCGCCGATCAGCAATGATCAGGTGAGCTATGACGACGGTACGCCGCAGACGGTGGATCAGTATTCGAAGGACGTCGCCGCGTTCCTGATGTTCACTGCCGAGCCGCATCTGGAAGAGCGCAAGCGCACCGGTTTCATGGTGATGATCTTCCTGGTGATCTTTACCGGGCTGATCTATCTGACCAAGAAATCGGTCTATGCCCGCAAGCCGCACTGAGCTTCAAAGTTTTGACCAAAAAGGCGGCTTCGGCCGCCTTTTTTCATGTCTTGCGATTAGCCGATCAGAGGTCCGGGCAGCCCCGTCCTTCGGCAGAGGTCAAAAATAGGTAACGGTGACGATCACCGTGTCGGTGTAGTTGCCGGCGGCAGCCGGTTGCGGAGCGACGCGGCCAAAGACAGGTATCGACTGCACGGCGCCGGCCCCTGTGCCGGAGACCAGTGCGCTACCTGTCGCACCCCAGGGTCGAGAATGGGCCTGATCGGCGTAAAGGCCGTAAGCGATCGTGTTGGTACCGGAGCGCATCAACCGTTGTTCCGGGTTGGTGGCCGCAGCCAGGCCGCCATCCATGGCGATGCTATAGGTCGAGTTCGGCGTGCAGGTGACGTCGACCCCACCGCTCGCAGTCACTTCGGAATCGATCAGGCCGTGAAGACCGAAATCAAGGTTTGAAACGGCGATCAGGCAGTTTGCCGCAACGGTTGCCTGGACGGTAAAACTTGCCTGCGCCAGTGTCGCCGAGGTCGGTGCCGCGCAGTCGAGGGTAGTTCCCTCTTCGTAGTAGAACCGCACCTCGCCGGCGGTGAAGGAGGAGAGGTAGGTGCCGGTGGCAGCGCTCGTCTGGCCGGCAGACAGCCCGCCGTAAAGCGTCACGGTGCCACTCGCCTCGCCATCAGATGCGGCGATGCGGATCGTCCGTGGCTGGCCGAGTGTCGTATCGTCATACGAACCCCAGCGGGTCGCGCGGCTGGCGTCGGCGTAAAGCTGGTAGCCGAGCTCGTTCGTGCCCGATCGCATGGTGCGGGTTCCGCCGGATGTGCCACCGCTGCCGCTGCCGAGATTGCCGCAGAGCGTGACCGCTGTTGCGTTGGCGCTGACGCCGCTGCAACTGATCGAAACCTGCGCCGTCGTATCGGCGGACACGCCCGAGAGCGTATCGACATTGCCGAAGTTGGCGGAATCGATGTCGACGGTACAGCTTGCGGCCGCGGCGTCGCCGGCGCCGGCTCCATAGAGGAGCAGGCCGATCCCGGCCTGGAGAAGAAGCGTTCTGAGGCGCTTAAGGCTGGCATATCGCATCGGTAATACTCACCTGTTTGCCCCGCTGGGGCTTGTATTGGAAGGTTGCCACGCAGGTGGTCTCATCCGGCAGCGTCAGGGTGAGGCGGTTGCTGGCTTTCAGATTTTCCACGAGCGTCTGGCCGTCATAGCCGACGACGAAAGGTTCCGATCCGGTCTTCGTCGTGCCGCTGGCGCCAACTGCGATGGGTTTTCCGTCCGGTCCGGAGAAGGTTACCAGTGCGGCGTTCGCATCGACGTCGACCTCGAAGTTGACGACGATCCCCGATCGGTCGGCCGGCACCACGACGGTGCGGGTGGTGTTGACGACGGCATCGAGCGGCAGATCCTCGGGGTCGATCGCAATGTGATTCTCCTGATAGGAGCGCAGGTTCGGAAGGAGCAGCTTGCCGCCGCTGTTCGTGCGGCCGGCTGGTCTGTTCTCATGCTGGACCTCGACGCCGGGGGCGCCCGCATCGACGATGGCGAACGCGTCGTTGATGCGGTTGGACGCGAAGACGCCGCCTCCGGCCGCGACCAGAGCTCCATCAACGGTCACACTGGCCCTTGTCTTGCTGCCGCGTTGGTCGACGCGCGCCGCCACTTTTGCCGCCGAAGCGCGGTAGCTGACGGCTGCCGAGTTGATCGCGTTTTCCGACTGCGTCCGGCCAACGCTCCAGCCGTAGTCGCCGATCTGCTGACCCAGCGTGCGGCTGACCGTCTGCGTCACGCTGGTTTCGTCTGACTGCGATGCTACCGATGTGGTGGCCGAGATCCGCTTGCCGATCGGGACGAAGAGGCTCGCATAGATTCCGACAGTGCCGTCGGTCAGGCTCTTGATCGCGGACACGGAAAACGTGCTGTCATTGAACACCGGGCGGCTGTAGGAAAGGCCGAGGATACGCTGCCGGTCACCTTCTGCGGTCTCGGCATTGGTAAAGCTGAAGTTCAGGTTCGATCGGTCGAAAGGCATTGGGACCGACAGGGATACCTGGTCGAGCGCCTTGGGCGGCGCCGCTGATCCGAGCAAGATCCCGTCGGTGGAGCTGCGCTTGTCGGCTGTGACCGAGGCAATGTCCTGAAAACTGCCGAAGCTGCGCTGCATGCGGGCTCTGAGGTGAAAGCCCCGCATCTGTCTCTCCCAGGTCATGCCAACCTGCTCGCCTATTGCACCATCGTGATAGCTGCCAGCGCCAGAGAGCGAGATGACGCCACTCCAAGGCGCGGCGAACACGGCGCCGACGCCGCCATGGACGAGATCCGCGCCGCCCTCGGCATGGCCTTCCATCGTCAGCCAGTTGGTCACGCCGGTGCGCAGGGTCGCCGATCCGTAAGGGCGTGAATCGTAGTCATTCGAGTCGATCCCGTAGCCGTGTCGCGCAAAGCCCAGCTCGGCGGAGAAATCGTAAAGCCCGCGGGCGAGCATCTGACTGGACGCGATGAAGCTGCTTTCGGTCGACACCTGCTGCCCTTGAGCGTCGGTGACGACAACCCGGGCATTGCCGCTTCCGTCGACGAAGGGCAGGTTGGTGATGTCGAACGGACCTGCGCCGACCGAACTGGAAAAGCGCTTGGCATCATTGAGATAGACATCGACGGTGGAAGGCACGGCAGCGCTTGCCGACAGTTCCGGCACGGGAAAGGTGACCAGGTCGGATCGCAGGGAGAAGCTGCGTTGCACCTGCAGGCCTCCTAGACGGGTCGGGCGCGTCCAGTTCAGGCCGCCGGTGATGACGTCACCGGCGCTGTAGGTGATCATCGAGTCCTGGTCCGAATAGCGCCAGGTCGTGTCCAGGCGCGTCGAGCCGTAGTAGGTATCGTCAGAGGTGCTGGCGATAAATGTATTGCTGAGGACGCCCAGCGGGCTGAAATACAGGGCTTCGAAAGCGCCGCTCACGCCGGTGAAGCCGAACCGCGAATCCTTTTCGGAATTGTCGGAAGACGCGACGATATTGTAGTTGAGGAGTGCACCGGACGAGGATTGCGCCTTCAGTCTCGGTCTCTTCGGCGCACCGCCGCGCCGCGCCTTGGCGTCGATGATTTTTGGCGCGCGTTCGCCGTTCGATGCGGTAAAATCGATCGTTTGCTGCAGATCGTCGTAGACGAAGGTGACTGATGGTAGCTGATCGATC
This sequence comes from Neorhizobium sp. DAR64872/K0K18, assembly GCF_050500175.1. Taxonomy (NCBI): domain Bacteria; kingdom Pseudomonadati; phylum Pseudomonadota; class Alphaproteobacteria; order Hyphomicrobiales; family Rhizobiaceae; genus Neorhizobium; species Neorhizobium sp. DAR64872/K0K18. Next base: position 2,187,678 of record NZ_CP191446.1, on the reverse strand, counting down.
GTCACGCGGCCATCGGCGCCGATTGCCGTCTTGGCGGGCTTGATGCCGATATTGCGCAGCTGCTCGATATCGATCGAGAGGGATCCGTCCGGTGCCTGCCGGAAGGCGGCAACGAGATTGGTCTTTACGCCGTTGATCGATACGTACAGATAGAGGTCGCTCGGCCCGCCCGTATCGGTGGCCGCAGGGACGTCAAAAGGATCGGCGTCGGCCGCCAGATCGGCATCCGGAGACGTATCCCCGGATGCCGCATGACCTGCAGTCGGCAGGACGAGGACGGCGAGGCACAAGCGCGCCAGGAGCAGGGCTGTCTGACGCGCCATGCGACCGACCCCCTAGTCGGTAAACCGAACGGGGATCGAATGCCGGATCATGACGCTGACCTGACCGGGGGTCTTTCGCCCGGCCTCGGGCAGCTGATCGATCAGAAGCCGGTAGGACTCTGTTCCGACAATCGGCTTCTTGCTGACACGGACAACTCTGATCGAGTTCTCAGTACCAGGCTTCAGCGTGGTGACCGGGGGGCTGGCAACCACGTCCGTGGTGGGATCCAGGCGATCCTTGCCATTGACCTTCGTCCAGCGAAAAACCCGCACCTGCACCTTGACCGGCCGCAACCCGTCTTCCCACACCCGAACCGTTCCCGTGGGGGAAGAGGCTTTCAGATCCAAATTGATCGGAGAAACCCGCAGTGCAGCTGCTCCGGCACCGCCGGCTATCAGGCACGCGAATAGGCTCGCTGCCATGAAGCGCATGGAGATCATCTTGTCATCCTTATTTTAGGTTAGCGACACGCCGCGCCGCCGAGCTTGCCGAAAGGTTCGTGCTTAGTAGTTGATCGTTGCGATCAAGACGTCGGCGTAGGTATCAGCCTGGACGCTCTGGTTCGCTGCAAGCACTGCCGTGAACGGAATGACGTCTGCTGCGCCAGTCGCGGTGCCGTCAAGCGTGTTCGTACCGAGGGTGGCGCCCCAGATCGGGCCGGTCGCCAAGCCCTGGTGAACCGTATAGGTCGCCAGACCACCGTTGGCTACGCCTGTCATAAAGCGGGTTTCAACGGTTGCCAGGGCGCCATTGCCCACACCAAGCTGTATCTGATAGGGCGCATTCGCCGTGCATTGCACGGTCATGTTTCCGGGGACCTCGACGGCTACATCGATCAGGGCCTGATTGCCGAAGGCTACCGGATCAGTGGCCAGCGTGCATTCGGCAGCCACGGTCATGGAGACATCCATGTTGGCATCCAGTGTCTGGGCAAATGCGGCGCTGGACGTCAGGGAAAGGGCTGTAGCGGCGAAAATCGTCGCGAGTATTGTCTTCGTCATGAAGGACCTCAATGGGCGCGATCATTCGCGCTTTGATAGAAATTGGCAATGTTGCCAACCCTAGACTGCGGCCCAATTTATTAACGAAACATTAATGCCGTTTCTTTCACAAGTAACTAATTTACTCTAAATCAAATAAAGTGATGATGAATCGGAAAATCGATCTTCCGCATTCAAACGAGCCAGCGCGTAATGCGAGGGCCGGGCGACAGGTTACTTATTCGTAATTTCTAATGGATGGCGGAATGTCGAGAGTGCAGGTATCGATTGCGGTGAATACTCAGATCGGTTTTGGCTGAAGAGACGGCGGACGAGAATGCGTCGCTGGGGGCACTGTTGGGTCGGCGGGTAGTGCGCGGTTTGATCTGGACAATGTCGACCGCAGCTGCCTATTGCTTTCCTTTAGCAACGAACAACAAACAAGGCTCCCGCCCCAATGTCCTCCCGTGACGACACACTCGCCGCCTCCATCCGTGCCATCCGTGATTACCCGAAACCAGGTATCATCTTTCGCGACATCACGACGCTGCTTGGCGATGCCAAGGCGTTCCGTCAGGCGGTGGACGATCTGGTGAAACCTTATGCCGACATGTCCATCGCCCAAGTGGCCGGTATCGAGGCGCGTGGCTTTATTCTCGGTGGTGCACTGGCGCACCAGCTCTCGGCAGGGTTCGTGCCGATCCGCAAGAAGGGCAAGCTGCCGCACGAGACCGTGCGCGTGGCCTACAGCCTCGAATACGGCGTCGACGAGATGGAAATGCATGTCGATGCGGTCAAGCCCGGCGAGAAAGTCATCCTGACCGACGACCTGATCGCGACCGGCGGCACGGCCGAAGGTGCGGTGAAGCTGCTGCGCCAGATGGGTGCGGAGATCGTATCCGCCTGTTTCGTCATCGACCTGCCGGAACTCGGCGGCCGCAAAAAGCTGGAAGCCCTCGGCGTCGAAGTGCGCACGCTGATCGAATTCGAAGGGCACTAACGAAAATCCGCAAATGCCGCCGGTTTTGAGGATTGCGACCGGCGGCGGAGGCGATATCCTTCACCCGTTCCGGACTTGACCGGAGCCTCGGGGAGACGGCCATGGATATCGCAAGCCTGACTGCCTTTGCCGCCGCGTTTCTGGTTTTCGCGGCAAGTCCCGGACCCGACAATGTGACGATCATGGCCCGTACGGTGTCGCACGGTGCGGCCGCCGGTATCGCCTACGGAGCCGGAACGGTCACCGGCATCCTGATCTTTCTGTTCCTCGCCGTGTTCGGCCTGTCGCTGGTGGCGGAGGAGCTGGGCATGGCAATGACGGTGCTGCGCTATGCCGGGGCTGCCTATCTGGTCTGGATGGGCGTGCGGTTGTGGTTTGCCGAGCCGGTTCCGGCCGATCATGCCGTGGTAACGGGCCGGTCGGGGCTGGTGGCGACATTTGCGACCGGTGTCCTTCTCAATCTCGGCAATCCGAAAATGCCGCTCTTTTACATAGCGCTCCTGCCCAACGTCGTTGGACCCAATCTCACGATGGAGCAGGCCGGCGTTTTGGCGCTTGTCATCGTCGCCGTCGAGGTTCTGGTGATCGGCGGCCACGTGGTTCTTGCCGGGCGGGCGAGGGCAGCACTGAAGCGCCCAGCGGTTCTGCGGCGCGTCAACCGGGGCTGCGGAGCGGTGATGGTGGGGGCGGGCGTTGCTGCTGTTGCCGTGCGATAGTGGTGTCAGGTGAATTCGAGAACGGTGCCTTCGTAGCGCATCACCGTCTCGCCGTGTTGGTTGACGCCGTCATTTTCCGTCAGGTTGATGAAGGTGCCGGGGCGGCTTCCGAGCGGGCGCGATTCGATCAGGGTCACGGAATAGGTGATGCGGTCGCCTGCATAGACGGGTTTCAGCCACTGCAGCGACTTGAAACCGGCCGAGGGGCCGAGTTTGGGGGCGACGAGGCCGGCGGCTTCGAGGCGTGCGACTTCCGCTGTCCAATAGGCCATGAACGTCTTCATCCAACCGGCGCAGGTGTGCCAGCCGGAGGCGCAGAGCCCGCCGAAGACGTAGTGTTTTGCGGCTTCCGCATCCACATGGAAGGGTTGCGGATCGAATTTCCGGGCGAACCGGATGATGTCTTCAGGGGTAAAGAGGAGCGTGCCGGTTTCGATCCGCGTGCCGGGGGGAGAGAGTTCGATCAGCCTCATGGCGTGACCTCGGCCGCGTTTCGGAGCCGGATCATGATCGGGTTTTCACCGCGCATGACGATCTGGCCGCGCTGGTTGGTGACTTCGTGCAGGAAGTTGACGAGGCCGATGGTCGGGCGGGAGCGGAGCAGGCGGGTCGAGGCCACGGTGGAGCGGCCCGACAGCGTGTCGCCGGCGAGGACCGGCTTTTTCCATTCCATCAGCTCTATGCCGGGCGAGCCTTCGGACGCGGCGAGCGACAGCCAGCCGTCATACATCATCCGCATGAACATCGACGATGTATGCCAGCCGGACGCCGAGAGACCGCCGAGAATGCTGGCGCGGCCGGCAGCTTCATCGAGATGCATCGGCTGAGGGTCGAATTCGGAAGCGAACTCGACGATTTCCTCGGCCGTCACAAGCTTATTCGCGAGCGGGAAGGTGCGATCCGGGGTGAAGTCCTCGAAGTGATATTCGATTTCCATCATCTCGTTCGCGCCTCCGCGGGTTCCCGATCAGGTGTTGAAGCGGAAGTGGATCACGTCGCCGTCGTTTACGACATATTCCTTGCCTTCGTCGCGGCCCTTGCCGGCTTCCTTGGCGCCGACTTCGCCCTTGAAGGCGACGTAGTCGTCGAAGCCGATGGTGAAGGCGCGGATGAAGCCGCGTTCGAAATCCGTGTGGATGACGCCGGCAGCAGCCGGTGCCTTGGTGCCGCGGACGATGGTCCAGGCGCGGGTTTCCTTGGGGCCGACCGTGAAATAGGTGATCAGGTGAAGGAGATTGTAACCGGCGCGGATCAGGCGGTCGAGGCCTGCTTCTTCAAGGCCGAGGGCCGAGAGGAATTCCTTGGCTTCGTCTTCCGGCAGCTGCGCGACTTCGGACTCGATGGCGGCCGAGATGATGACGCATTCGGCACCCTGTTCGCTGGCCATCGCGGCCACGGCCTTTGTGTGCTCGTTGCCATCGACGGCATCGCCTTCGGCGACGTTGCAGACGTAGAGGACCGGATGCGAGGTCAGAAGGTTGAGTTCCTTGAGGATCTCGATGTCGTCGGCTGCCAGCGTCTTCAGAAGAATACGGGCCGGCTTGCCTTCGTTGAGCAGCTTGATGACCGCTTCCATGACCGGCAGCTGAGCCACGGATTCCTTGTCGTTGGTCTTGGCGCGCTTGCGGGTCTGTTCGACGCGACGCTCCAGGCTCTCGAGGTCGGCGAGCATGAGCTCGGTCTCGATCGTCTCGGCATCGCCGACCGGATTGATGCGGCCTTCGACATGGGTGATGTCGTCGTCTTCGAAGCAGCGCAGCACGTGCACGACGGCATCGACTTCGCGGATATTGGCAAGGAACTTGTTGCCGAGACCTTCACCCTTCGAGGCGCCACGCACGAGGCCGGCGATATCGACGAAGGAGATACGGGTCGGAATGATTTCCTTGGAGCCGGCGATGGTGGCCAGCTGCTGCATGCGCGGATCCGGAACCGCGACTTCGCCGGTGTTCGGCTCGATCGTGCAGAACGGATAGTTGGCAGCCTGCGCCGCTGCAGTCTTGGTGAGAGCGTTAAAGAGCGTGGACTTGCCGACATTCGGCAGGCCGACGATACCGCATTTGAAACCCATGGGACGGACCCCGTCTGACTAGAATTGTTCGTTGCCGTGGCTATGGGGGAAACAGGCCGGGCGGTCAAGGGTTGGCGGCTTGGGGGAGGCGGCGGGGACGCTGGTAACGACGCAAAACAGAATTCGGAAACGAGACGTCGGCTTGCGATGCAAACACAAATCAGACCCACCGGTCCCAATCGGGCAAATCACCGCAGTTGCTTGAATTTCCGACCCGTCGGTGCGATATAGCCAGCATACAATCATTGCTGTTTGAGCATGGCGAACGTCATCAGGAGATGCGGATGGCCGGAGACACCACCCTCACGCCGAAGACGACGACAAAGCCCAAGCTGGAGCGGCCGAAGCTCTACAAGGTTATGCTCGTCAACGACGATTATACGCCACGCGAATTCGTGACCATGGTTCTGAAAGCCGTGTTCCGGATGAGCGAGGATACGGGCCGGCGGGTGATGATGACCGCCCACCAGATGGGTGTGGCGGTCGTGGTCGTATGCACCAAGGATATTGCAGAGACCAAGGCGACCGAGGCGATCGATCTCGCCAAGGAAGCCGGTTTCCCGCTGATGTTCACGACCGAGCCGGAAGAATAGGCGGTCGTCGGCTCAGTCCGCGGTGACGCCGAGCGCTTCGGCGGAGATCCAGAACACCGCGTCCTGCGATTCCTCGGTTTCCAGCCAGACGAAGTCGAGACCCGGAAATTCCTCCTCGAGGATTTCGCGCCCGGAGCCGATCTCGCAGATCATGCCGCCTTCGGGATTGAGGTGGTTTGCGGCGTCTGCCAGCAATGTCCGCACCAGATCGAGACCATCAACACCGCCATCGAACGCCATCGAAGGCTCGGCACGGAATTCCGCCGGGAAACCATCCATCGCGTCGTGATCGACATAGGGCGGGTTGGTGATGATCAGGTCGTATTTCCGGCCTGCGAGCGGCTGGAAGAGATCGCCCTGATGCAGGCTCACCTGCTGTTCGACCTCGTGTTCCCTAAGATTCAGCTTTGCCACTTCCAGCGCGTCGGCCGACAGATCGACCGCATCGACGGCGGCGTTGGGGAAGAATTTGGCGGCCAGCACCGCGAGGCAGCCGGAGCCCGTGCAGATGTCCACAGCAGTCTCGACCATCATCTGGTCGGGCAGGAAGGACGATCCGTTCGGACCGAGATATTCGCGAAACAGGATCTCGCCGATATGCGAGCGTGGCACGATGACCCGCTCGTCGACCAGAAACCGGACGCCCTGGATATAGGCGCGGCCGGTGAGATATGCGGAGGGTTTGCGGGTCGTGACGCGGGCCTCGATACGCTCTGCGAGAAGCCTGCGCTCGGCCGGCAGGAGGCGGGCGTCGAGAAAGGGATCGAGCGCGTCGATCGGCAGGTCGAGCGTATCGAGCAGCAGAAAGGCTGCGTCGTCGCTCGCCGTCGTGGTGCCGTGGCCAAAGGAAAGATTGGCGGCGTTGAAGCGCGAGATTGCATAGCGCCAGTAATCGCGCAGCGTGACGAGTTCGGTCGTGAGAGCGGTCATATCTGGTGTCATCTTACTTGTCCTTGTCGCCGAACAGTTTCTTCAGCATGTCGGCCATCGGGCCGGTGGCCGGGATGTTCGGTTTCATGCCGCCGCGCGCCTGGTGGATATGGCTCTTGCCCGCTGGTTTTGGCGCCTTCGGGGTGGGCTTCGGCTTTTCGTCCTCGTCCGGCTGGCTGCCGACGGCAAGGGCGAGCTTGTTCATCAGCTGCGAATCCTCGCCCTTCACCAGCATTTCGGCATTGTCGGCGAGCGCATCGAGAAGCTGCGGCAACCAGGCCTGATCCAGTTTGTCGAAATCGCCGAGCACGTGGTTGTTGACGAATTCCTTGGCGCCGGGATGGCCGATGCCGAGCCGCAGGCGGCGGTAATCCTTGCCACAATGGGCGTCGAGCGACTTGATGCCGTTGTGACCGCCATGTCCGCCGGCCGTCTTGATGCGCGCCTTGCCGGGCGCAAGATCCAGCTCATCGTAGATCGCGATGATATTTTCAGGCCCGAGCTTGTAGAAGCGCATGGCTTCGCCGACCGCTTCGCCCGACAGGTTCATGTAGGTCTGCGGCTTGATCAGCAGAACCTTGTCGCCGGCAAGCTCGCCCTCGGAAATGAGGGCCTTGAACTTCTTTGCCCATGGCGAAAAGCCCGGCCGCCGCTGGATGGCGTCGAGCGCCATGAAGCCGATATTGTGGCGATTGCCGGAGTACTTGCTGCCGGGATTGCCGAGACCCGCAATGATCAACATGAAGTGCGTCCGAATTTTCGTACAGGATGTGGTCTCACCACCCCGAAACGGAACGGAAGTCAACCCGGTTTCGTCCTTGCCGACTGATTGGCACCGCTGATCGCTTGCTCAGTGTTCGGCCTTGAGGCCGTAGCGCCGGTAGATCGTGTCCTGGCGGCCATCACGGATCATGCTGTCGAGTGCGGCCTGCATTTTAGCGATCAAGGCGTCCGGGACTGTTTTCTGACAGGCAATGCCGAGCTTCTCCTCGGAGAGGGGAACCACCCTCTCGACGTCGGTGCCATTGTTCTTCAGCCTCTGATAGACGCCTTCCGACATGGGCATCATGTCGATCCGGCCCCGGACGAGCTTGCGTAGCGACGTGTCGAAATCGGCGCTGAGATCGAGGTTCGCAAATCCCATCGATTTCAGAAGGTCTTCCGTGAAATCGAGCCGATGGGTTCCGATCAGAAAGCTCTTCGCCTCATCGAGCGTCGTGGCGTGGATCGACGAGCCCGCCCGCTTGACCAGGATCGTATGGTTCACGGAGATCGTCATGACCCATTTGAACCGCGGCTTGCGGTCCGCTGTCTGCGCTGCCGAGAAGGCGCAGGTCATTGGCTCGGTCTCGGCGAGCGCGATGGCGCGCGCCCAAGGGATCATTTCAACGTCATAGGGTATCTGCGCTTGCCGCATGATGACATCGATCTGGTCTATGCCCGCGCCGCCATAGCGACCGTTCTGATCACGGTAGCTGAAGGGTGCATAGGGCTCTGTCTTGAGCTGGAGCCTGTCTGCGGCGTGCGCCTGCAGGCAAGACCACGGTCCGATTGTTGCAGCGAGAGCAAGCACGACGAGTGCTGCGCTTGTCATGCCACACCTGATCGAGGACATCTGCTGCTCCACATCGAGGGCCGGGATTTCAGCTTGCAATAGAATCAATTCGGTCGCCGCTTCGGTCGGCGTTCAACATCGTAAGGACATCGCCGATCGCTTGCGGTCGTGCGAAGTAGTAACCCTGAGCGTATTCGATGCCCATGTCGATGAGTGTCGAACGCTGATATTCGGTTTCGACGCCTTCGGCGACGACATGGCAGTTCATCTTGTGCGAGATCGCGGCAATGCCTTCGATCAGCATCTTGTTTCGACGATCGATATCATCGTCGCCATTGTTGAGAGACCGGATAAAGGATTGGTCGATCTTAACGATATCGACCGGGAAACGGCTGAGATAGCTGAGCGAGGAATAGCCGGTTCCGAAGTCGTCAAGCGCGATGCGGCAACCGATGTTGCGGATCTCGTCGAGCAGCCTGCGGATTTCCGGATTGTCATGCATCAGCACGGCCTCCGTGATCTCGATGACCAGTCGGGACGGGCGGATTGCGTAGCGGCCGAGCAAGGTTGACAGCTTGACGGGAAGGCTGGCATCGAATTGCAGCGGCGATACGTTGACGGCGACATAGGTGTCAGACATGCCCGGTATCCGGGAGATGCGGGCAAGATTGGCGACGGCGTCCTCAAGGATGAGATTGCCGATCTGGCCAATCGTACCGGTTTCCTCGGCGACGCTGACGATTGCGCCCGGAGGAACAAGCCCCTTGCGCGGATGGCGCATGCGCATGAGCGCTTCAAAGCCGTTGCAGGCGCCGGTCCTGATATCCACGATCGGCTGGAGATGCGCCTCGAACCAGTTGGCGGCAAGTGCTGCTTCGATGTCGGTCTCGATTTCGGCACGTTCCCGCGTCTTGTCGAGGATGGCCGAATTATAGACCTGCGCACCGTTCTTGCCATCGCGCTTGCGGGCATACATGGCCAGATCCGACTTCTGCAAAAGCTCGGCGCCGCTTGCGGCATGGTCAGGGTAGAAGGCAAGGCCGATACTGGCGCTAAGGCGCACGCTGTTGGTCTCGATGCGGAATGGAACGTCAAAGAACTCGACGATTCTCTGGCACAGCTCGGTGCCGCGCCGTTCCGACCCCTCGCCACACAGAAGAATGGCAAACTCGTCGCCGCCCAGGCGCGATGCCGCATCGTGGTCGCCCAAAAGCGGCAGCATCCGCTCGACGAACTGGCCGAGCACGAGATCGCCGGCCGCATGACCGAGATTGTCGTTGATCGATTTGAACCGATCGAGATCGACGAACAGACAGGCGATGTCGGTTCCGTTGCGATCCGCCTCGATGATTTTCTGCTCAAGCGCCGCCTCGAATCCCTGACGGTTGAGAAGACCGGTCAGGTGATCGGAAATGGCCTGCTGATAGTTGCGGATTTCTGACTGCTTGAGCTCGGTGACGTCGGTCATCACGCTCAGCGAGCCGGTCTCGCCGTCGCCCGCGGAACCGAGTTCGGTCTCCGCGATAAGGACGTTCATCGTCTTGCCGGACTGACAGATGAAGCGCACGGTGACTTCGAACGCCGGTCCGCGCGATCGCACCTGCGATTTCCTGTTGTGGTAGAGGCTGCGGTCTTCCGGCATCACCAGTTCGCAGAAGGGCAGGTTCAATATGTCAGATCGGCTGTACCCGGTCGCAACGAGCCAGTAGTCGCTGACGGCGGCGATCCTGTCGTCGGCGTCGAGCGAAAACAGCATGGCCGGCGTGAGATTGTAGGTCTGCGTCGTCTTGCGATGTGCCAGTTTCAGCTCGCGCTCCTCGTGTTCGAGAAGGGTCTGCATCTCGTTGAAGCTCTTGGCCAGGCGTCCCATTTCATCGGTGGAGCGCCAGTCGACATGGTGACGAGAACCGAGGCGACGGGTCGCTTCGATTGCGGCGGTCAAACGCAGAAGAGGTTTGATCACCATCACGCGGTTGCCGAGAATGGCGGCGCCGAACACGGTCAGGATGGCGATGATGAAGATCGAGATGAAGGCGAACTCGAATTCGTGAAGCTTCGAGAACCAGCCGATTGTCGGGATGCTGACGCTGACCTTACCGACAACGCGAGCGCCGTAGTTCGACATGTAGGTGATGGGCTGTGAGCGGATCGTCAGGTCGCTCAGGGATATCTCTTGCGGCGTGACTTCCGATATATTCAGTTTGCCCGTCGTGTCGGTGACGCGAACCGCGTAGATGGTCGGATCTTTCACCATGGCGACGGCGATCTGGTGAACGCTTTCGGTATCGAGATCCCAGAGGGGCTTGGCAAGCGCTTGCGAGTTCGTCGCCAGAACGATGTCGACATGCTCTTCGAGCGCCCGAACCGCCTGCTGCGATGACAACGCCAAAAGCAGCGTGAACAACGGCACGACGACGGCCAGAAGCGCGCCCGAAATAATGGCTATGAACCGACTCTCAACGGAATGAGCCACCCGTATTCCCCGCCTGCTTGTAGTCGGTGTTAGCCGCCGACTGCGTGTTCCCCAACACAGTAATTGGCCGGATAATTCCAGCCATTGATTAAGCTTTACTGAAGCCGGGAAGAGTAAAGCGAAGCGGATCTTAAAGAGGGTTACGTAATCCTGACCGGAAAACGTAAAAGCCCGCCTTCGTTGGAAGGCGGGCTCTCAGAAAGACAAGACGAAAATGTCTTATTCGGCTTCAGGAGCCGCAGTCTCAGTCGCTTCTTCTTCTTCGACGCCTGCAGCAGGTGCAACGATCGTCGCGATGGTGAAGTCGCGGTCGGTGATGACAGGTGTCACGCCCTTCGGCAGCTTAACGGCCGAGATGTGGAGGCTGTCGCCGATCTTGGCGTCGGTCAGATCAACCGTGATGAATTCCGGGATCTGGTCGGCCGGGCAATGGAACTCGACCGTGTGACGGACGATGTTCAGAACGGCGCCCTGCTTGATGGCCGACTTGTCTTCGTTTTCGAAGTGTACCGGTACTTCGACGTTGACTTCAGTCTTGGCCGAAACGCGCAGGAAGTCGACATGCATGGTGAAGTCGCGGACCGGATCCAGCTGGTAGTCCTTCGGGAGGACCTGGATCTTCTTGCCGTCGAATTCGATCGTCGCGATGGTGGTCATGAAACCGCCAGCGTGAATGCGCTTCGTGACTTCGTTCGTGTTGAGCACGATCGACAGAGGAGCCTGCTTGTCACCATAGATGACTGCAGGGATAAAACCGTTGCGGCGAAGTTCACGGGAGGACCCCTTACCGACCCGTTCGCGCGCCTCGGCCTTGAGCACGTAAGTTTCCTTGCTCATGGCAATTCCTTTCGAGGTTGTTTGGAGAGTTCTTCGCGGACAGTGCCGCGTCAAACCGGAGGGCATCGTCCGACGCTCTCCATCCGCGTTGCCTCCAAGGGTGTCTACGCGGACGGGGTCCCTATAGTCCATCAGGGCAGGAGACGCAAGGGATCTGCGGCGTGGTTGGCTCTGCAAACCGGTCGTCGTCGTTACCTACCGCCAGATACCCGCGTGGCCAATATGAAACTTCCGGTATGTGCCGTTTTGCCATCCATTAATGACGTTCATTCGAAATTAGCGAGATTCGATAAATGCGAGGTCCGGGCGACCGAATTTGTTAAATTGTGAGGGTCAAGACGGTGTTAACTCCGGAGACCAAGATCTAACATGTACGCTGTTCTGTCCTGTCTGGCCTATGAGCACAATCTCTTCCTCGTCGTCGTGGCGGGGGCGCTCTGCTTCATTGCGAATGCGGGAACCGTGGTTTTTGCCGCCCGGGCACGACAGGCAAACGACCGCAGCCGCTACGGCTGGGTGATCGTCTCCGGCGGAGCAGGGGGCTTCGGGATCTGGGCAACACATTTCGTGGCCATGCTCGCCTACGATCCGGGCCAGCTCTTCACATTCAATCTGTCGCTGACGCTGCTGTCGCTTGGTATTGCATTTCTCGCGACATTTGCGGCGGGACTGCTTGCCGTGCTGTTTACCGGCAAATCCGGCGCTGTGGCCGCCGGCCTGGTATTCGGTACCGGCGTTTCCTGCATGCATTTTACCGGCATGGCGGCGATCGAGTTCGGCGGCCTGATCGTCTGGTCGCAGCCACTGGTCATCGCTGCCATCGTCACCGCGATCGTCATGTCGACGACGGCGTTTCTCATGATCCTGAAGGGAGGCCTTGCAAACAACATTATTGCTGCAGGTCTCCTGTCGCTCGGCATCGTCTTTATGCATTTCATCGCGATGGGCGCGGCAACGCTTGTCCCGGGTTTCGGGATCCTGCCTGAAGACGGGATGCTGTCGAAGCCGCTGATGCTGGCAACGATCATTGCCGTCTCGCTGTCGCTGATCGGGTCGGGCCTGGCCGTTGCCACCATCACCGGGCGTGCGGCGCGGTCCTCGAAGGCCAGCGAAGCCAATTTCCAGATGCTCGTGCGCGGGGTGACCGACTACGCGATCTACATGCTTTCACCCGAGGGCGCCGTCTCCAGCTGGAATGCAGGGGCAGAGCGTGCCAAGGGGTACAGGGCCGACGAGATCATTGGCCAGCATTTTGCACGTTTCTATTCGGATGAAGAACAAGCCCGGGGTCTGCCGGAACAGGCGCTCGCAACAGCGCGCACAACCGGTCTGTTCGAGGCGGAAGGCCGGCGCTACCGCAAGGATGGGAGCTGGTTCTGGGCACATGTGGTGATCCAGCCCGTCCTCGACGACGATGGCGTGCTTGCCGGCTACGCCAAGATCACGCGCGACATCACCCGTCAGAGACAGGACACCGACCGGATCGCCTCCGTGACGCAGAACCTGGATCTGGCGCTTGAGAACATGGCGCAGGGGATCTGCCTGTTCGATCGCGAGCAGCGGTTGGTGCTGACGAACCGGCGCTATGGCCAGATTTTTCGGTTTGAGGAAGGCGCTCTGAAGCCGGGTATGACATACCGCGAGATCGTGGCTCTTGGCTACAGGACCTCGTTTGCCAACGCGGCGGAGGCGGAAGCACGGGCAGAACAGCATTACCAGCGCAACATCGCAGCCATCAATTCCAGGCAGGAAGCCCTTCTTCACCGACTGAGCGACGATCGGACGATACGGATCGATTTCAGCTATCTCGATCAGGGCGGCTGGGTTTCGACATTCGAGGATATCAGCGAGCGGATACGGTCGGAGGAAAAGATCGCCTTCATGGCGAAGCATGACAGCCTGACGCAGCTTCCGAACCGTCCGGCCCTGATGGAATATCTCGAAGCCGAGGTGCGTAACGCGGAGAGCGAGGGCGGGCATGTTGCGGTCGTCGGCATCGATCTCAACAAGTTCAAGCAGATCAACGATCAGTTCGGGCACGCGGCCGGCGATGCCGTGCTCAAGGAAATTGCCGAGCGGATGAATTCGATCGTGCGGCCGCACGAGATGTTTGCCCGGTTCGGCGGCGACGAATTCGTGGCCGTGAAGCGCTACGGGGATTTGGGCGAAGTGTCCGAGTTCCTCGACCGATTGTCGGATGCGTTCGGGCAGCCGATCCAGATCGAGGTGCATCGTCTCAGTCCCGGCGCAAGCATGGGTGTCGCGCTCTACCCGCATGACGGGGCATCCCCCGATGCGCTGATCGCGAACGCTGACCTGGCCATGTACCGCGCTAAGGGCTCGCTCTCGCGCGACATCTGCTTCTACGACATCGAGATGGACGAGGCCGCCCGCGACCGAACCAAGATGGCGGAGGATCTTTGGACGGCGATCGAGCAGGATCAGCTCAGGCTGCACTACCAGGTGCAGAAATCGGTCGCGACCGATGAGATCACTGGTTACGAGGTCCTGCTGCGCTGGAGCCATCCGGAGCGGGGCAATGTCTCGCCGGCAGATTTCATCGGGGTTGCCGAGGAATGCGGCGCCATCTTGCCGATTGGAGCGTGGGTTCTGCGCGAAGCATGCCGGGAGGCGGCGAACTGGCCGAATGACTACAAGGTTGCGGTCAATCTGTCGCCGGTGCAGATCGCCCATGCCGACATGCCGGCGCTGGTCCATACCGTGCTTCTGGAAACCGGTCTGAAACCAAGCCGTCTCGAGCTTGAAATCACCGAAAGCTCGATCATCAGCGACAAGCAGCGGGCGATGAATGCGCTTCGCTCCATCAAGGCGCTGGGCGTATCGATTGCGATCGACGATTTCGGGACCGGCTATTCGTCGCTGGAGACGCTGCGCTCCTTCCCGTTCGACAAGATCAAGCTCGACCGGAGCTTCCTGACCGAAGTGGACCGCAGCGAGCAGGCAACGGCCATGGTGCGAGCAATTCTGGCTTTGGGGCAGGGCCTGCAGATCCCGGTTCTCGCGGAGGGTGTCGAGACGGTGAACCAGCTCGACATTCTGCGGCGGGAAGGATGCCACGAAGTGCAGGGCTATCTTCTCGGTCGGCCGATGCCGATGGAAGATCAGCCGAACCCGCAGTCTGGGTCAGAGATGGGCTCGGCCAACCAGAACGCTGCCTGAAGATCGCGGAAACGTTTGACCTAGCGTCGAGGTTCGCCGCCGGGGGCGTAGGCAGTTTTCTGCTCGAACCGGAATTTGTGGCCGCAGTCGCTACAGCGCAGCATGTATTTGCGCGGATCTTTCGAGGCGAACTCGGTCTGAAAACCTTTCGGGAGTTCGTCGATGCGAAAATCGCGATTGCTGGCGCGCTTGTCGTCGGACTCGGAGACTTCGGCATAACCGGCATGTCCGCACTGCGAGCATTCGAGTTTTCGGGAATAGCGGTCGCGGGCGGCCATGCGGAACTCCTTGGGTACCGCGCCTACATAGTCAACAGACGCCGCGAATGCAAAACGCCGGGATGAAAAATCCCGGCGTTTATATTCTTGGCGTTCAACTCACGTCGCGATCACCGGCGGCATTCGCCCGGAGAGACTGCGCCGAAGCCGGCATTGCGGGCTTCGCAGGCATTCGGGAATGTCTGGAGCCGACCGCCACGCTGGCCGCAGACCGGGCGATATTCGCGGGTGCACATGCCGCCGCCATTTTCAGGACGGTCAGGTCTGCCGGGACGATCCGGCCTCGAGGGGCGATCCCAATCCGGGCGGTCAGGCCTTGATGGACGATCCGGGCGATCGGGTCTGGATGGGCGATCCCAATCTGGACGGGGATCGGGGCGATCGGGCCGGCTCCAGCCGGGGGCGGGACGTTCCGGCGGATAGCCGGGGCCCGGACCTGCGTCGACGCAGGCGGAAAGCATTGGAGCCAAGATGAAAAGTGCAAGCCATTTCGGCTTGTTTCGTAGGATCGACATCGCGATAGGTCCTCCCTCTGCAGATGGATGGCAGACCTCTATCAGACTTACATAGCCGTGGGACAGGGGCCGCAGCGTTTTTGCTGCCGAGCCCGTCCCACGGTCATGCGTCAATCCTAGTCGAACAGGCTCGAGACGGACTCTTCCATGGCGGTACGGTTGATCGCCTCGCCGAGAAGGTTTGCCGTGGTGATGACGCGGATATTGTGCGCCGACTGAACGGATGTCGTCGGCTGGATCGAATCCGTGATCACCAGTTCCTTGAGCTTGGACGCCGCGATGCGGGCAACGGCACCGCCCGACAGCACGCCGTGGGTGATGTAGGCGGTGACGCTTGTGGCGCCGTTCTTCAGAAGCGCCTCGGCTGCGTTGCAGAGCGTGCCGCCGGAATCGACGATATCGTCGATCAGGAGACAATCCTTGCCGGTCACGTCACCGATGACGTTCATGACTTCCGACTCGCCTGCGCGTTCACGCCGCTTGTCGACGATGGCGAGCTGGCAGCCGAGGCGCTTGGCAAGCGCACGGGCGCGAACCACGCCGCCGACATCCGGCGAGACCACCATGACGTTGTTAAGGTCGTAGTGTTCCTTCACGTCGCGCGCAAGAATCGGCACGGCGTAGAGGTTGTCGGTCGGGATATCGAAGAAGCCCTGGATCTGGTCTGCGTGCAGATCGAGCGTCATGACACGGTTGGCGCCGGCCTCGGTGATGAGGTTGGCGACGAGCTTGGCCGAGATCGGCGTGCGCGGCCCGGCCTTGCGGTCCTGACGGGCATAGCCGAAATAGGGAAGCACAGCCGTGATGCGCTTGGCGGAAGACCGCCGGAACGCATCGATCATGATCAGCAGTTCCATCAGGTGATCGTTGGTCGGAAACGACGTGGACTGGATGACGAACACGTCTTCCCCACGGACATTCTCCTGTATTTCAACGAAGATTTCCTGGTCTGCAAATCGCCTTACCGAGGCTTTTCCGACTGGTACATTAAGATAGCTGCAGATCGCGTCGGCCAGATGCCGGTTCGAATTGCCTGCGAAAACCTTCATTGCGGTCCGCCTGTATTGAAGCTGGATGGCGGCCTTTTACCGGCGCCACCTTCGAATGCAATAGCGTTTTCCCTCAGGCCACCGTTTTTTGCGAAGAAACAGTGACCGTGTCACATCATGGTTACCTAACCGCCATGCGATTGCCGCCAGCTCATATAGTCCTGGATCGTCTTTGCGGCGATGAGTTCCATCGTCGAGGACGGCACTGAGGCCCATGGATCTTGGCCGCTGTCGGGCACATTTTCCTGCCCCTGCATGCGGTGAAGCCTGGAGCCGGTATTGTCGAGAACATCCCAGACGTAGACGATGGTGATCTTTTCGCCATCGCTGAAGGCCGAGAAATAGCCCTTGAGGATCTGCTCGGTACCCGTATCGCTGGAGGGACGGATCGTCAGCCCGGCGGCGCGCGCCTCGGCGCCAAGCCTTCGCGACAGCGGCGTCACGGCCTGTACGGGGGCACCGATGATCGGCAGGAAGCGGATGGTGTTGCCTGCGGCGGCGGGCAGGGAAGCCTCCTGCTGGGGCGCTGCAGCGGTAGACTGGGCTTCAGCCTGGCTTTGGCCCTGCCAGTCGGGCGGTGGGCCTGAAGAGGCGGGCGAGGTCTGGTTGCCAGACTGCATCGCCTGGGCCTGCGCCTCCAGCGTATTTTGCGGGCGCGGCTGGTAGGTGTCGTTTCTGTAGGTCTGATTGCTGTAGGTCTCGGGCCTTGGGGATCGGGCCATGCGTTCCGTATCGGCCTGGGTGACCGGTGTCGATGCGCGACTGCCGCCGCCGATCTCGGCGCGCGGCGTCAGCGCCTCGCTGGTGTTGCAGCCGGAGACGGTCAGCGCAACGATGCAGGCGGAAAGCAGTTTTCCGATAAGCCGCATGCGTTCGCCCCTTTGCCGGTTCCCATCCCGCGACAAGCTAAGGTCGGATTTTCCGGCCTGTCAATGATCGCGGGCTTCTCAGCCCTGGATAAGGTCGAGACCATGACGTGAAAGCGGCCGGGGAGCGCCTTCCGTCGTCAGATAGGTCTGGCCGAGCGTCATGGCCGCGCCGCTGTCGCTGTCCATGATGATCATGTGCACGAACAGCGTCATGCCGGGCAGGATCTCCTGCGGGTTGCCGAAGTGGAACATCTGGTGCTCCATCCAGGACGGCGAGAAGCGGGCGCCCAGCGAATAGCCGCAGGCATTCAGACGGTGACGGGAGAGGCCGCGTTCGTCGAGGATCCTGGCATGGGTGTCGAATACGTCCCCGAATGTATGACCTGGAGACAGAACCTCATCGATCGCCCGGATCGTCTCAAGGCAGGCCTTGTAGAGTTCCTTGTGGCGCGGCGATGGATCACCGACGAGCGCGGTGCGCATCATCGCGACGTGATAGTGGGCGGCCGTGCCGGCCCATTCAAGCGTCAGCTGGTCGGTGGCATCGAGCTTGCGGCGACCGGCCTTGTACCGGCACAAAAGTGCATCCTCGCCGGAACCGATGATGAATTCGTTGGCGGGATAATCGCCGCCGCCGGAAAACACCGCGCCCTGCATTGCCGCGAGGATATCGGCCTCGTCGCCGCCGGCCTTGATCAGCGGCAGAGCGGCGTCGAGCGCATCATCGGCCAGTTCGGCGGCGCGTTGCACATGAGCGATCTCGGCCGCGCTTTTGACGAGGCGCAGGCGGCTGACCAGATAGGATGCGTCACTGAGCTGGCCGAAATTGGTGAGCTGGTTGTCGAGCAGGCGCGCGATGCGGCCGGTCATGCCGTGCGTGTCGTATTCGACGCCGATCTTTGCGCCGAGCAGATCGAGTTCGCTCAAGAGGTTCTTGAGATCGAGCGTCGGATCGGCATTCACCCGGTCGACCCAGACGACGATGTTTTCGATGATCGAGGTCTGGCGGGCCTGGCGAAGGTCGGCAGAGCGCGTGAGCAGCGTCATCGAGCCATCGGCCTTCACGACCAGCGTCTGGAAGAAGCAGTAGCCGAACGTGTCGTAGCCGGTCAGCCAGTACATGCTTTCCTGCGCAAACAGCAGGATGGCATCGAGCTTTTCCTCGGCCATCTTCGTCGTCAGGCGGGCGAGGCGATCGGCATATTCCGATCTGTCGAAGTGCAGAGCCATGGTAGTCCTCCCGAACTTTTATTGCTGAAGCGCGATGGCTGAAATCTGGCGGCCGTAATCCGGCTCTTGGTCATGCGTCGTGCGGCGATAGGAAAAGAAGCGTTCCCGATCCGGGTAGGTGTCGAGGCCGAGGTTCTCAGCGGCGACGCCTGCCGCCTTCAGCCGCGACATGGTGAGAGCGGGCAGATCGAACATCGAATGCTGCGGCTTTGGAGACGGTGTGAAGAAGGCTGCGTATTCGGGGTTCACGCCGAGGAAGCGTTCCACGAATTCCGGGCCGACCTCGTAGCTGTCAGGGCCGATCGAGGGTCCGAGAACGGCCACGATCTTTTCCCTGAGGGCGCCGAGCGACACCATCGCGTCGATCGTGTTTTCGAGCACGCCGGTCAGTGCACCCTTCCAGCCGGCGTGGGCCGCGCCGATCACGCCATTGTCGCCATCGGCAAACAGGATGGGGCCGCAATCGGCAGACAGGACGCCGATCACGACGCCGGGCGTGGCCGCGACCATCGCATCGACCTGCGGGCGCTCGCCTGAATAGGCGGCATCGACCACGACCACATCAGGCGAATGGACCTGATGGACGGTTGCGAGCTTTTCGAGCGGCAGATCGAACCAGGCCGCAACCCGCCGGCGGTTTTCGAGAACGAGCGTCTGATCGTCGTTCGACCCGACACCGACATTGAGGCCGGCGTAGATTCCGTCCGAAACGCCGCCCTTTCGCGTGAAGAAGCCGTGGCGGATTTTGGCGCCGGCTGCTGCGTTCAAGACTGCGCTTTCGATCGGCGTCGGCGAGGCGTTCTCCGGCATCGGTTTATCCACCCTGCTGATTTTGTTGGTTTTGCGTGATGCACCGTTGGCGGCACTCGCTGCTTCGATTGGGCGCGAGATTGGCGCAAGCCGATAGCGTGTGTCAATCTGCCCGGACGTGCTCTTTCAGTCGACCGGACGGAAGGGCATCAGATTGACCGCGGAGCCCGAGACCGCGATGACCTTGAAGAGTTCGCCCATCTTGCCCGCACCTTCGCCGGCAAGACGATCGACCGCGGCAGCAATCAGCCGCTGTTCGGACGGTTCCTTGTCGCGCGCAAGGGCTGAAGCCCGTTCGGCAAGGCCGAGGCCATAGAGGAACTCGCCCTGATGGAGGCCGCCGTTCAGATGAATGCCGGACGCCAAGGCGACCTTGGCGAGATCTTCGAAATCGACATGGCTGGTCAGATCTGCCTCGCCGGGGCTGGCAAGCGGCGGGTCATAGTCGTGGTTCTTTACGGCCTGCAGCGTATCGCCGAAACTGGTGACCATATGGCCGTAGTCGATGACGAGCGCACTGCCGCCGAAATGCCTTAGCCTTTCGCAGAGCGTCTGCATGACGGCCTGGCGGGCAGGGGCGAATTCGAAGATCGTGCCTTCCGGGATGGAAGCGACGGGGGCCGGCAGGAGGACCGGATCGAGCGTGGCGATGCCGGCGACGAAGGACAGCTCGTCCTCCGGGCCGAGGCCTACGAGCCTTTCGCGAAAACCGGTCGGGGTCCGCACGAACTGGCGGATCGGGATCGCGTCGAACAACTCGTTGGCGGCGATCAGGGTGAACCCTTCCGGCACGTCTTCGAAACTGTCGTGCCAGGAAATTTTTGTCGAATAGGCCTCGAGCGTCACGCGCTGAACGCCGCGAAGGCGTTCGCTGGTTTCCACCAGATGGACACGCAGGCCGTCCATAAGGGATGGTGCGATGCGCTGGATGACGCGCAGCATGTCGGACATCATCGTGCCGCGGCCGGGACCGATCTCGACCAGGCGCACATCGCCCGGGCTACCCTGGCGCTGCCAGGCATGGACCATGAAGATGCCGACCATTTCGCCGAACAGTTGGCTGATCTCCGGCGCGGTGACGAAATCACCATGCCGGCCGAAAGGTTCGCGGGTGCGGTAGTAGCCGAATTCCGGATCGGCGAGGCAGAGCGCGAAATAGTCGGTGACGCTGATCGGTCCGCTGGCGCGGATCAGCGTCTTGATCTTTTCGGCAAGGGGCGTGGTTACTTCTGGGCTGTTCACGGGTGCCTCACACTATTCGCCGCGGAGGCGACGCGAGCCCGCGTGATCGCCCAGATGCCAACAGCAACCATCGGTAGTGATAGCACCATGCCCATCGTTAGCCAATTGGTGCCGAGCAAATAGCCGAGCTGCACATCCGGTTCGCGGAAGAACTCGACAAAAATTCGGCAGAGCCCGTAGCCGAGGACGAACGCGCCGCAGATGGTGCCGGGTACACGAAGGGCCTTGAAACGATAGATCAGGAGTGCCAGCACCAGAAGCAGGATGATGCCTTCCAGGCCTGCTTCATAGAGTTGGCTCGGATGGCGGGCGAACGGGCCACCGGTCGGGAAGACGACAGCCCATGGTGCATCGCTCAACCGTCCCCAGAGTTCGCCGTTGACGAAGTTCGCAATGCGGCCGAACAGCAGGCCGAACGGCACCACGGCGGCGACGATGTCGAACATGCTCCAGACGGGAATGGCATGGCGGCGGGCAAACACGATCATCGCGATCGTCGCGCCGAGGAAACCGCCGTGGAAGGACATGCCGCCGTTCCAGATCTCGATCGCGCGGATCGGGTTTTCCAGGATCGGGCCGAGATCGTAAAACAGGATGTAGCCGATGCGGCCGCCGAGCACGACGCCTGCCGCGATCCAGACGAGGAAGTCGTCGAGATGGACCGCGGTCATCGGGGCCTGACCGTTGGGCCACAGTGACGCGTTTGCGGTCAGCTTGCGGGCGTAAAGCCAGCCCAGCATGATACCGGCAACATAGGCAAGGCCATACCAGTGTACCGCAAGCGGCCCCAAGGAGAACGCGACCGGATTTATCTCGGGAAATGGCATGAGAGCAAAAAAATGAAGCGCTTCGTACAAATTACAGGTGTCTCGCTTACTCACAGTCGTGTGAAAAGATGGACTTGGGGACATCGCCGGTCAAGATGAATCTCATTCTGAGACGCGCGCAACAGTGGATGACGCTTGCAACGCGGCGACCCAAGCCCTACTTCAGATCCCATAGGACAAACACAGGCCGATATCGGGCCGATATCGCTGCCGATGGCAAGGAGACGGAACCTTATGTCGACCGGAACGAACCGCATATTCGACGATTTCGCACGGCTGATGACGGACGCTGCCGGCGCTGCACAGGGTGTGCGCAAGGAAGTGGAGACGGCTTTCCATGCCCAGGCGGAACGGTTCCTTAACAACATGGATCTGGTCAAGCGGGAAGAATTCGAAGCCGTTCGCGAGATGGCTGCCCGCGCTCGCGACGAGAATGTTGCGCTAAAGGCCCGTCTCGATGCGCTGGAGGCAAAATTCGGCCAGAGCCAGAGCCACGACCAGGGCCAGTCAGGTCAGTAAGCCACTTTAGATCCGGCCATAAACTGTGGCCCCTCAGGGGATTCGCAATCCCCGTTTGAGATCGCCGTCAAAGTCCAGCGCCAAAAGCCTGCGCGGCGATCTTTCCCAGCCTATTCGCGATTGAGCGCCATCGCGTCTAATCGGCACAGTCAGGCGTCTGTTTCGCCTCGCCAAATCCCCATGAATTTACAAAAAATTAAGCCCTGTGGACACTCTTAAAAAAGCCAGCGTCCAGAGTCATTTAACCATCCGTTCTGATCTCATGCGCGAACCGGTTTCGGGGTTCAATCCACGGAAATCGGCATTCAGGGGATGGCAGCCGGACTCCGTCTAGCTACACTGATTTTACACGATGATTCGAAACGAGCCGGCGAGCTTCCGGTGGTGACCGACAGGTTACCGACGAGGCTGAAGGTAAGCTCCAGACAGGGTAACTCAGTTATTCTGGCGGCGACGAGCGATCATCGAAATGTAGTTCCGGTTAAGTGTTGGCGCGTTCCGCTCGAATTCGCATTCATTCCGGTCAAAAAGGTGCCGCATGAGCCTCATGGAATTGAACGTTGAGCGACAGTCGAACCCGGTGGACATGATCGAGTTCGTCGCAGCTTCCAACGATTGGACATTCGAACGGTCCGGCGAAGACGAGATCGCCATGACCGTGGAGGGTCGGTGGACGGACTACCACGTATCCTTCTCCTGGATGGAGGAGTTCGAGGCGCTGCATCTCGCCTGCGCCTTCGATCTGAAGATCCCCGATATCCGCGTGAACGAGGTCATCCGGCTTCTGTCCTACGTGAATGGACAGACGCTGATGGGGCATTTCGACCTGTGGCGTCAGGAAGACGTGGTGATCTTCCGCCAGTCGCTTCTGCTGGCCGGCGGTGCCGAACCCACGAACCAGCAGGTCGAGGTTCTGTTTTCCAGCGCGCTTGATGCCTGCGAGGCCTATTATCAGGCGTTCCAGTTCGTCGTCTGGTCCGGCATGGAAGCGAAGGCTGCCATGGATTGCGTTCTGTTCGAGACGGTCGGCGAGGCTTGATGGCGTTGCAGCTGGGTTCGATCGTTCTCGTCGGTGCCGGCAATATGGGCGGCGCCATGCTTTCCGGCTGGTTGAAGAACGGCGTTCCCGGCGCTTCCGTCACCGTCGTTGACCCATCGCCGTCAGATGCGATGCGGGCCATGATGTCAGATGCCGGCGCGACACATGTGACGGCAATTCCTGAAGGCATGTCGGCAGACATTCTGTTCCTTGCGGTCAAGCCGCAGCTGATGGATGCCGTCCTGCCGCCATTGAAGGCTCTGGTCGGCGATGCGACGGTCGTCGTGTCGGTCGCGGCGGGCAAGACGTTGTCCTCGATGCAGAGACATCTCGGCGAGGCTGCGATGGTGCGCGCCATGCCGAATACGCCGGCCATGATCGGCCGCGGCGTGACCGGCGCCTATGCCAACGACAAGGTTTCCGCCGCCCAGCGCGACGCCGTGCATGCGCTGCTCAAAGTCAGCGGCCCGGTCGAGTGGGTTTCGAGCGAGGCGGATATCGATGCCGTCACCGCCGTTTCCGGCAGTGGCCCGGCTTATGTCTTCTATCTGGTCGAATGCATGGCGGAGGCCGGGCGCAAAGCCGGTCTTCCTGCCGATCTTGCGATGCGGCTTGCGCGCGAAACCGTGTCGGGTGCGGGAGAACTTCTGCATCAATCGACGGAGGATGCCTCGCGGCTTCGCCAGAACGTGACGTCTCCGGGCGGCACCACGGCTGCTGCCCTCTCCGTGCTAATGGCAGACGATGGGATGCAGCCGCTGTTCGACAAGGCAATCGAGGCAGCGCGGAGCCGCGCGGAAGAACTGGGACGCTGAGCAGCCATGTCTGACGAGATAAGCTTTGCCGAGTTCGAGAAGGTCGATATCCGGGTTGGCACGATCGTCGAGGTCGAGCCGTTTCCGGAAGCCCGCAAGCCGGCCTTCAAGCTGAAGATCGATTTCGGGCCTGAGATCGGCGTCAAGAAATCGTCGGCGCAGATTACCGTCCACTATACGCCTGAAACGCTGCTCGGACGCCAGGTGCTGGGCGTCGTCAATTTTCCGCCGCGCCAGATCGGGCCGGTCCGTTCCGAAGTGCTGACGCTTGGCTTTGAAGACGAGAACGGCGCGATCGTTCTGGCTGCCGTCGAGCAGGGCGTTCCAAACGGCAAGAAGATGATGTGATCAGGCGCGAGGGCGTCCTCACCGGACACCTTAGCCGTTTCGCCAACAGTCTCCCTAACTCTCACGTGAGCTCTTTGACTGCCGGCCTTCGGTCAGGCGGGAACGCGAACGATAGCTCTCAAGCCACCGCTCGGACTGTCGTCCAGCATGACATTGCCGCCATGCGAGCGGGCGATGTCGCGGGCGATCGCGAGGCCGAGGCCGGTTCCGGACGCATCGAGATTGCGGGCCTCGTCGAGCCTGTGGAATGGCTTGAACACATCCTCGCGGGATTGCGCAGGAACGCCCGGGCCGTCGTCATCGAGGGTCAATGTCAGCCACTTGGCGCTGTGGCGCGCATCGATATGCAGGTTGTCTGCGTAGCGCTGGCTGTTTGAGACGAGGTTTCCGAGCAGGCGGTTGAAGGCGTTGGGCCTCACAGCGATCTCGTCATCGCCTTCGATGTGGTAGGTGAGGATCTGGCCGTGCAGGCTGAAACTTACGCGGAATTTCTCGAGAAGCTCGCTGAGATAGAGCGTGCCGAAATCCTCCTCGGCCTCGCCCTTGGCAAATGCCAGATAGCCCTCCAGCATAGACTGCATGTCTTCGACATCCTGTTCCATGCCGGCGAGCTCAGGCTTGTTGCCGGCAAGTGCCAGCTGCAGCTTGAAGCGGGTGAGGATGGTGCGCAGGTCGTGGCTGATGCCGGCCAGCATCGCGGTGCGCTGCTCCATCTGCCGTTCGAGCCGTTCGCGCATCTGGATGAAGGCAAGGCCTGCGCGCCTTACCTCGTCTGCGCCGCGCGGCGAAAAGCCTTCGGTCTTTTGTCCCTTGCCGAAACTTTCCGCCGCCTGGGCAAGTCTCAGAATCGGGCGGATCTGGCCGCGGAGGAACAGGATCGAAATCACCACCAGCACGAAGGCGGTGCCGATCATCCAGATCAGGAAGATGTGGGTGTTGGACGCGTAGGTAGAGCCGCGTCTGGCAAACACCCGCAGCACCCGTTCGTCCATTTTCACGCGGATCTCGACGAGCCGACTGTCGCCTACCGTATCGATCCAGAACGGCATGCGGATCTGACTGCTCAACTGTTCGGCAAGGATGTTGTCGAGGATCGCGAAGAAGGGGCGCTGGCGGGGCGGCGGGAGCTGGCCGTTCTCCTCGATTGCAATCGTCAGGCCGAGAGAGCTGTCGGCGATACGGCTGACTTCGTTGTAGTTGCTGTCCTGCGGATAACTGCGGATGATTTCGATAATGGCGGCGATGTCGCGAACGGTGCCTTCAGACAGGCGCTCCGTCACCATTCGCCAGTGGCGTTCCATGAACACCGCGGCGACGACCGTCTGCAGCAGAAGCATGGGGAGAATGACGATCAGCAACGAACGGGTGTAGAGGCCCGTCGGCAGCCAGCGACGCAGCCAGCGCGTGAACGGACGCCAACCGGGGAGGGTCAACCGGCTGGTCTCTCGCTTCAGCGTGTTGAAAATTGCCATTCGCCGCCCGTTATCGTCCTGTCGTCGGTCTCTTGTGCATCAGTCGATACTCAGCCTGTACCCGATGCCACGCACGGTCTGGAGATAGACCGGGTTGGCGGGGTCTTCTTCGATCTTACGACGCAGCCGGTTGATCTGCACGTCGATTGTGCGCTCGCCGACATCCGTATCGTCCCCGATCAGTTCGTGGCGGGGGATCGTTTCGCCGGCGCGCAAGGCAAACAGCATCATGATTTCCTGTTCGCGGTCGGTCAGGCGGATCGTCTCGGCCGCCTTGCGCAGTTCCTTGCGCGGGATCGAGAAGGTGAACGGACCAAACATGATCTGCTCGATCTTCGGTGCATCGGCCGAGCTGCTGCGGCGCAGGATGTTGTTGATGCGCAGGACCAGTTCGCGCGGATCGAAGGGTTTTGACAGGTAATCGTCGGCACCTGCCTCGAGACCGGCGATGCGCGATTCTGCCTCGACCCGTGCCGTCAGGAGGATGACCGGGGTGGTCTTCTTTTCATAAAGCGACTGGGTGAGCGACAGGCCTGTTTCGCCCGGCATCATCACGTCGAGAATGATGAGGTCGAAATGCAGTCCTTCCAACTTGCGCCGCGCTTCGGCGGCATCTCCCGCGACCGTGATGCGGAAACCCTGCTCCACCAGATAGCGGTTGAGGAGATCGCGGATGCGGGTGTCGTCGTCGACAACGAGAAGGTGAGGGGCGTCGTCCAAAAGCGGTGTATTGGTCATCTGTCTGTCCCGGTCAGATATCCTGACTGATGTCGATATCAGAAATCACGAGGTTCGGGTCACGTCCACGCATCCGTTGAAGGAAAAGGGTTACGCTTTCCCGCATCCCGGGGGTGAAGTCTTCCATGGCGCGTGCGATACGCTTGGATTGCGGCTCGCACAGGGCCAGCGCCAGTTCGCGGCCGGCAAGGGTCGGATAGAGGCGGCGCTGTCTGCGATCCTTGGCCCCGGCCATCTGCCGGATATAGCCAGTCTCGATCAACTGCTTCAGGACGCGGGCGAGGCTCTGCTTGGTAATCTGCAACAAATCGAGAAGATCCGTCACCATCATCCCCGGCTGGCGGCAGACGAAATAGACAACCCGATGGTGGGCGCGCCCCATGCCGATCTTCGCCAGGATAGCGTCCGGATCGGACACGAAGTCGCGATAGGCAAAGAAGAACAGCTCGATCGCTTCGAAATCGATCTGGCCCTCGTCGACCACGGGCATCTGTGGCGGGACTTTCTTGACGGCTTTTCCCGTCGCTGCAGGCGGCACGCCGTTTCCTTTCGCTCGCTACGTCTTCATCGTGTGAAGCTGTTTAACGTAATCCTTTTGCGCTGTCGCCCGTGATAAATCGCTCTGGCGGTCAAAATTCGACCGGTTGTGTTGCTTTCAGGGAGAACACGCACTTTCTTTTGCGCGCATGACTTGTCCGGCGGAACCTTTATCCCCAAGCGCCATTATTCCCAGCGAACGACTGGAGATTATTCAATGAACGCGCACACTTATTCCGCAATGCCGCCGATCGAGCTGAACCAGACCAAGGCCGAAGCTCATCCGCTGCGCCCGGTCTTCATCACGGTGATTGCGCTTAAAGTCGTCGTCTCGGCATTTCTGCTGGCGACTGTTTCGCTGGCTCCGCCGGTTGCTGCCGAAGGCACGTATCTGGCCGCCGCTATCAACTGATTTTGAGGCTGTCATCGGCACGCCTTCCGGCTATGAAGAACGACAACGTTCAGGGCAGGACAGGCATTATGGGTCGATTGCAGGCAAGCGTCATTCCGGTGACGCCATTTCAACAAAACTGTACCGTCTTCTTTGACGACGATACAAAGACAGGCGTCATTGTCGACCCAGGCGGTGACATCGGGGTTATTCTGGACCTCGTGCGCAAAAGTGGCATTACCCTGTCCGAGATCTGGCTGACCCACGGGCATATCGATCATGCCGGAGGTGCCGACGAACTTCGTGAGGTGCTGGGCATTCCTGTCGTCGGACCCCACCGCGACGATCTTCCCCTTCTTGAAAACCTTGAAAAGCAGGCTCAGATGTTCGGTGTCGACGACGACGTCCGCAACGTCGTGCCTGATCGGTTTCTTGACGAAGGCGAAACAGTCTCGTTCGGCGAGCATGTGTTCGAGGTTTTTCATTGTCCGGGACATTCGCCCGGTCACGTCATCTTCTATAACAGAGACAATGCCTTCGCACATCTTGGTGACGTCCTGTTTGCCGGGTCGGTCGGACGGACTGATCTACCCGGAGGCGATCACGCGACCCTGATGGACTCGATCCGCACCAAGGTTCTGCCGCTGGGAGACGAGGTAGGTTTTCTCTGCGGTCATGGACCGGGAAGCCGGATCGGCGACGAGCGCCGCAGCAATCCATTCCTGAAGGGCCTGTAACCGGCAACCGGTATCACGGGCATAAAAAAACCCGGCATCACTGCCGGGCTCCAACTGGAATGAGCGAGCTTTTGAAGCTCAACCGGAGATCTGCAGATTGACGGCCTTGGGGCCTTTTCCGCGACGATCCGGTTCCGTGTCGAAGCTTACTTTCTGGTTTTCAGTCAGCCCGGACAGGCCGGAAGCCTGTACGGCGGAGATATGAACGAAGATATCGGCGCCACCGTTGTCTGGTTTGATAAAGCCGAATCCCTTGTCCGTATTGAAGAATTTCACAGTGCCAGTCTCGGCCATGCAGCAGGTCCTTTTCCTTCTGTCCGTGTTCAGCGGCGGACAGCATCAGAGTGTGCCCTCACGGGCGGCGGCAGGCAGCTTTAAGAAAGGGTCCCTGTGTTTACCGCGGCGACTGGCAGATAAGGTATAAAACCAAGCCCCCAGTTCCCGCCCGAAGTCTTGGCGCCTTCGGAGCGCGTCATTATAGGTCTTCCCATGCTCGTAAATTGCCCGAACATGGACAGAGTGCTGTGTTTATCAAAAATTGGCAAGAAAAAGTTTTTTGAAAGGCAGGCCCGTTCCAGCCTGCCTCATTTGGCCAAAAGCGCTGCAAATGCGGGCTTTGCGCATGGTCCGAAGGAAGTTGGATGGGCAACGGATCGCTGGCGATGCTTCGCCCGATCGGCTCTATGCGTGTTCGCGTCATGTTTGTAGCCGTTTCCCAACGTCTACACTCTCTGCGGGAAGTCCCACTGCGAACCGGTGAAGGTGCGGACGGCTAGCTGCCCTGATGTCTGCGGCCGAAGGTTTTCATCCGCTTGAGAGGGGTGGCCGACGGAAACGGGGCGGCGGCAGAGACGCGAATGGCGGATGCAGGCGAGGGGCTCATGTCGAGGTCGCCGCCGATGCGCGGCAGGCCGTGTTCCGGGAATGTCCTGTCGAACGTGGTCGGGGCGAGTTCAGGCCGTGCGAGTGCATATCCCTGCACGAGAGACGCGCCGAATTCCTCGCACACCTCCACCTGCCACATTTCCTCCAGTCCTTCGATGATCGGCTCGATCCCGTCATCCAGCATCTGCTGCAGGACGACGCGCAGGAGTGCTGCTCCTGCCGGATTGTCGAGAAAGTCGCGGACCCAGCCGGGTTCGAATTTGACGTAGTCAGGCTTCACCCGCTTGAGAAGCGCCAGATCGGACTCGCCCGCACCGTAATCATCGATCGCCACCTGGAAGCCGATGGCGCGCATGTGGCTGGTGAAGTCGGCGATAACGGCGGCGTTGGTCTCGGCGGTCTGGCGGATTTCGCAGACGATCCGGTTGACGGCAAGTCCGGCTTCGTGGCTCGCAAGTTTGATGCGTTCGACTTCGTGGCGCATGTCTTCGGGCGTGCGCACCAGACCCGGCTGGAACTTGACGAAGATCTTCGCCTGGCGTCTGTCGAGCCGGCCGGTGTTGAGAATATGGATCGTCCGGACCATGCTGTCGATATCGGCAACTTCGGCGGGATCAACGAGGCTGAAGAATTCGTGCGGGGGAACGGGCTCTTCGCCACGATAGGCGCGCACGAGCCCGACAAAGGCTTCGATGGTCAGCCGATTGCCGGGTTTCGACGTTCTGAAAATGGGCTGAAGCGCGGATCTGAGAATGAAAGGCCCGTACGCGGTCGACCATGCCCCGTCGTCGCCGCGAACCAGGTTGGCGAAAATGCTTCTCGATGCCATACCCGTACCGTCTCCTGCGCAATTTTGCAGATTGTAGGCGAGACGGGTTACGCGGTCGTAAATACGCGTCCGAAGGTTTTAATCAGCGACATTGATCGCATTCATTCATGCTTTTTTCTTGAAAGGCGCCGGTTCATTCTCCATACAGCTTGAGGCGGCCGCTCGGCGGCGAATGAGCGCACCCCGCCGTAGTGTTCAATCAGCCCAGGACCGAAACGACATGGCCTTTCTTGCCGACGCCCTTTCCCGTGTAAAGCCTTCAGCGACAATCGCTGTTTCCCAGAAAGCTCGCGAACTGAAGGCGAAAGGTCGTGATATTATCGGTCTCGGTGCCGGTGAGCCTGACTTCGACACGCCTGACAATGTCAAGCAGGCGGCGATCGACGCGATCAACCGCGGTGAAACCAAGTACACGCCGGTTTCGGGTATTCCAGAGCTGCGCAAGGCGATCGTCGACAAGTTCAAGCGCGAAAACAACCTCGACTACAAGGTCGAGCAGACCATCGTCGGAACCGGCGGAAAGCAGATTCTGTTCAATGCCTTCATGGCGACGATGAATGCAGGGGATGAAGTGATCATCCCGGCACCCTACTGGGTTTCCTACCCGGAAATGGTCTCGATCTGCGGCGGCACGCCGGTCACGATTTCGACCAAGCAGGAAAACAACTTCAAGCTGACGGCCGAAGAGCTGGAAAGCGTGATCACGCCGAAGACCAAGTGGTTCATCTTCAACTCGCCGTCGAACCCGACGGGCGCTGCCTATAGCGCGGATGAATTGAAGTCGCTGACCGACGTGCTGCTGAAGCATCCCCATGTTTGGATCCTGACCGACGACATGTACGAGCACCTGACCTTCGGCGACTTCAAGTTCGCGACGCCGGTCGAAGTGGAGCCGAAACTCTACGACCGGACGCTGACGATGAACGGTGTTTCCAAGGCCTATGCGATGACCGGCTGGCGCATCGGCTATGCTGCCGGTCCGATCGAACTGATCAAGGCCATGGACATGATCCAGGGCCAGCAGACCTCGGGCGCATCGTCTATCGCACAGTGGGCGGCTGTCGAGGCGCTCAACGGTCCGCAGGATTTCGTGACCAAGAACAAGGCGATCTTCGAAGGCCGCCGCGATCTCGTCGTGTCGATGCTTAACCAGGCATCCGGCATCGTTTGCCCGAAGCCTGAAGGCGCATTCTACGTCTATCCGTCCTGCGCCGGCCTGATCGGCAAGACGGCTCCGACCGGCAAAGTCATCGAAACGGACGAGGATTTCGTGTCCGAGCTCCTGGAATCGGAAGGTGTCGCCGTGGTTCACGGATCGGCCTTCGGTCTCGGCCCGAACTTCCGCATCTCCTACGCGACGTCGGAAGACATTCTCGAAGAAGCCTGCAAGCGCATCCAGCGCTTCTGCGCAGCCTGCAAGTAAGTTTCGAGACACGAGTTTGATGGGAGAGCCCGGCCAAGCGCCGGGCTTTTTCGTGAGTGGTGGTCCAGTGGAGGGAAGGTCGGGGCGGGCCACGGCTATAGCCCCGACCGAGCCCCTTTTCGAGGATCCTGCGTTTAAGCCTTGGTTAGCTTGACGATCGTCGAGGAGCCGGAGCGGGTTTCGGTGACGGCGTAGACGGCGCCATCGGGGCCGACCTTGACGTCGCGGATGCGAGCCTTGAGCGGAACGTGTTCTTCGTGGCTCACCTTGTCGCCATCCATGTGCAGGACCACCACGCCCTGGGTTACCAGACCGCCGACCAGGAATGCGCCCTTCCATTCGGGGATCGCATCTCCATCGTAGAAGGCCATGCCGGAGGGGCCGATGACCGGATCCCAGTAATAGACGGGCTGTTCGGTCTGAGCCTTCTCGGTGATGCCGTCGCCTACCTTGCCGCCGCTATATTCGACGCCGTAGGTGACCTCCGGCCAGCCGTAGTTCTTGCCGGCTTCCGGTCGGTTCAACTCATCGCCGCCCTTGGGGCCATGTTCGACCGTCCAGAGGCGGCCGTTGCCATCGAGTGCTGCTGACTGGAGATTGCGGTGGCCGTAGGACCAGATTTCCGGCCGCGCTTCGGCCTGATCAACGAATGGATTGTCGGGCAGGGCCTTGCCGTCCATGTCGATGCGGAAGACTTTTCCAAGACCGCTTTTGAGATCCTGTGCCTGGACACGCGGCTCCGGATCGGACCGCTCGCCGACCGTGACATAGAGCTCGTTGTTGGGGCCAAAGGTGAGGCGCGAGCCGAAATGCTTGTTGCCGTCATAGCTCGGCATCTGCTGGAAGATCACCTTGACGTTTTCCAGCTTGCCGCCGCCATCGTCGTTGGCGACGAGCTTGGCGGAAGCGACGGATGTGCCGTTGCCGTCTTCACGCTCTTCGGAGAAGGAGAAGAAGATCATGCCGGACGTTTCGTGATCCGGGGCGAGGGCCACGTCGAGAAGACCGCCCTGGCCAGCGGACAGGACTTTCGGAACGCCTTCGATCGCAGGGCCGGGCTCGCCGTCCTTGATGATATGCATCGCGCCTTCCTTGGCGGTCACGAGCATGCGGCCATCGGGGAGAAATTCCATAGACCAGATGTGCGGAAGCCCTTCGGCAACGACTTCGGTGGCGATCTTAGGCATTTCCGCCGGCTGCGCTGCGCGGGTCTGACCGGTGAAGGCAGGTTTTTGATCCTTCGCATTTGGAGCGCTTGTTTCAACCGGTTTGCCACCGGTTTGCGCCATCGCGGGAGCGCCGACCAGTGCGAGAGCCAGGGCCGTGCCTGCAAGGAAGATGTTCGTGCGTTTCATGGGTCACCTCCGGACTTTGTCTTGATGCCTTTCAGTGGCGATCGCTCGCCAGGCATTGTCCCATCTAGGGCGGCCAGTCCCGAAGACCGAACACAGGGTGTTCAACTCTTCTTTATTACAGATGTCACAATCCGATCATCGTCAACATGATGAAGGTCGCAAACAGCACGAAATGGGTCATGCCCTCGATTGCGTTGGTCTGGCCGTCGTTGAGGTTGATCGCCGCAACCACGAGCGTGATTGCCACCATCACCGTCTGGACCGGCGTCATCGCCATGATGAAGGGCTGGCCGGTATAGAGCGCGATGCCTTCCATGACCGGGACGGTGAGAATGACCGTCGAGAGCGACGCGCCCATGGCGATGTTGACGACGGACTGCATGCGGTTCTTGAGCGCCGCCCGCATGGCGGTCAGGATTTCCGGCGCGGCGGAGATAGCGGCGACAACCACGGCGGTCAGCGCGATCGGCGCGCCGGAGCCTTCCAGGCCTTCGCCCATGAAGACCGACATGAATTCCGCCAGGAAGCCGATGATCAGAACGCCCAGAAGAATGATGCCGATCGATACGGCCGCGGAATCCTCGGCGGCCTCCTCCTGAGGCGCGGACGCTGTCCCGGCGGCTGCCGCCTTCTGGGTCCGCGGATAGGTGTAGCTGAAGAAGTAGCTGTGCGGCCCGACCTGCATCTTGAGAAAGACGCCGTAGAGCGCGATCATCGCGCAGATGGTAAAGGCGGAATAGTAGTGCCAGCTTTCACGCGGTACGAATTCCGGCACGATCATCGAAATGCCTACCGCCGTCATGATCATGACAGTGTAGGTGCGGCTTGAATCGTCGTTATAGGGTTGCTCGCCATGGCGCAGGCCACCGAGCAGGGCCGCGAGGCCAAGAATGCCGTTGATATCCAGCATCACCGCCGAATAGATCGTGTCGCGCACCAGCGTCGGCGAGGAATTCGAACCCATCATGATGGCGAGGATCAGGACCTCGACCGCTACCGCGGACAGGGTGAGGATCATCGTGCCATAGGGGTCGCCAACCTTGTGCGCCAAAACCTCCGCATGATGGGCGACGCGTGTGGATGCAAGCACGATCACGCCGACGAAGAGCGCTGCTGCGATCAGCGACACCGTCTTTCCGGCCTCCAGAATTGAGTGTTCGATGAAGAAGCCGAGAATGGCGACAACGAGGGCGATCAGCAGGAATTTCTCCTGCCGGAGGTGGGTCGCGATTTGCACTGGAAGCTCCTGGAAACGATCTCGGAGAAACTAGGGTTGTCGGTCGACCTGCACAGAGGACGGTTTGCGATAATCGGTCTTTGGTGCCATTATCCTCGCCAGTGGAAGGAACTTCGCGGCGTATTCCGGCTTTTTTGCACTACGCGGCCTTCTGGACCGAGACCGGTCGGGCAGCCACGAAAAACATACAGGAGGATCTATGACCAAGGTCGTTTACACAATCGTGCCACATGATGGCGGCTGGGCCTATCGACTGGGCGACGTTTATTCCGAAACATTCCCGAACCACAACGACGCGCTGCAGGCGGCCCGGATTGTGGCTGCCGAACAGCAGGTGGGTGGTGAGCCCGAAGAGATCAGCTGGCAGGACGCAAAGGGCGTCTGGCACACCGAGCACAGCGACGGCGGTGACCGTCCCGAAGCCGAAGTTGTGGATGGCGATCAGGCGGACGCGCGCTAAGCATTCGCTGCGACCAAAAAGAAGGCCATGCCCGGCGTTTGTGCCAGGCATGGCCGATTTCAGATAGTCGGGCCTAAAGCTTAGGCTTCTGCTGATTCAAGCGACGAGTAGTCGGTATAACCCTTAGCGCCGCCGCCGTAGAATGTGTTCTTGTCCGGCTCGTTGAGCGGCGCGTTTGTCTTGAAACGCTCGACCAGATCCGGGTTGGCAATGAACAGCTTGCCGAAAGCGACGCCATCCGCATAGCCGCTAGCTACAGCCTTTTCAGCCGTATCCTTTTCATAGCCATTGTTGACCACCCAGGCGCCGGTGCCGCCGGCGTTGCGGTAGGTATCCTTCAGTTCCTGGTAATCGAACGGCTTGCCGCCCTGGACATAGTCGCGGTCACCACCGGTCGCACCCTCGATGACGTGGATGAAGGACAGGTTGCGGGTCGCCAGTTCCTTGACCAGATAGTCGAAGACCGTCTGCGGCGCATCTTCGGTGATGTTGTTGGCAGGCGTAACAGGCGACAGGCGAATGCCGACGCGACCGCTGCCGATGGCTGCAGCGACGGCGTCAACGACTTCGAGCGCGAACCGGGCGCGGTTCTCGACGGAGCCACCGTATTCGTCTTCGCGGAGGTTTGCGCCAGTCTTCAGGAACTGGTCGATGAGGTAGCCATTGGCGCCGTGGATTTCGACGCCGTCAAAGCCGGCCTCGATCGCAGCCTTTGCACCGGCAGCAAAATCGGCAACGACGCCCGGGATTTCGGAAAGTTCGAGAGCGCGCGGCTCAGATGTATCGGCAAACGCGCCGCTGCCATCCGGATTGATGATGTAGGTCTTGCCCTTGGCGCCCAGTGCGGACGGCGCGACGGGTGCGCCTTCATTCGGCTGCAGCGAGGTATGCGAAACGCGACCGACGTGCCAGATCTGGGTAACGATCTTGCCGCCCTTCTTGTGAACGGCTTCCGTCACCTTCTTCCAGCCGTCGATGGCCGGAGCGAGGTAAAGGCCCGGAACGTCAGCATACCCCTGTCCCTGCTGGCTGACCGGGGTGCCCTCGGTGATGATGAGGCCCGCCGAGGCGCGCTGTTCGTAATAGGCGATGTTGAGATCGTTGGGGATCGCCTTCGGCGAACGGTTGCGGGTGAGCGGCGCCATGACGACGCGGTTCTTCAGTTCGATGTCGCCGAACTTTACCGGTTCAAAGAGTGAGGTCACAGGAATATCCTTCCATGCTGCTTTGGGAGTGATTGAGTTAAGGGGTGGCATTCAGAGAGCGGAGCGAAGATTGGTCACGAAGTCTGCGATCTTCTCCTCGTCGCGGCTGTAGAACGCCCATTGACCAACCCGGCTCGTTTTCACGAGGCCGGCTTTTTCGAGGGTCGAAAGGTGCGCAGAGACGGTCGATTGCGACAGACCACATCGTCTTTCGAACTGCTTGGCACAGATGCCCATTTCGAGCGGATGATCCTGATCGGAAAAATGCTGCTCGGGCTGCTTCATCCATTCGAGGAACTCAATCCTCGTCGGATGGGACAGTGCTTTCAGTATCTCGGTGCGATCCATCGTCTTTCCATATCGTCTCTAACCGATATATAGATCGTCTGAAGACGATTTAAAGGAATGACGTTCCCATTTTTTTGAGGAAGGCAAAAAAAAGGGCCTCCAGATTGCTCCGAGGCCCGTCAGGTGTGAAGGTCTAAAACCTCCAGAGGGGAACAGCCGGCGCTGATAACGGGGACGTCATCAATTGCTCCGGCTGATCCCTATATGGGCGCAGCGATTTGTGAGAGCAAGGGGGGTGGCCGAAATATTGACCGTTTCGGTCCAATTACTCTGACAGGCAGCCGAGGATTGCGGCGGGCCGGCAAACCGCAGGGCAAAAAAAGAGGGCCACCGGATCACTCCAGGGCCCTTATAATTATGAAGGTTAAAAACAACCTCCAGAGGGGAACAGCTGCTGCGGTGGAACTGGGAGGAAAGCCACCATATGCATCAGCTGAGTGCGATATGATGGTTTTTTGGGCAAGCGGCAACGCTTTTTTGCGCAGGACTGCCATGCACGTTCTGCACAGCTTACTCTAGTCACTGAGTCGTGTATGAAATCGCTGCGAGAATCCCGGTGCCCATTCTGAGCGAAACGTCTTCGACAGCGATCAGAAATTCCAGTTACGCGCCTTGGCGACGATAAAATCGCGGAAGACCTTCAGCTTGGCAGCGTTCTTCATTTCATCCGGGTAGCAGAAGTAAGTGTCGAATGAAGGGATGTCGGCGCTCAGCGTCAGCTGGATCAACCCAGGGTCGCGGCCGACGATATAGTCGGGCAGGCAAGCGATGCCGATGCCAAGCAGGCAGGCTCGTTTGATGGAGGTCTGGCTGTTGATCTGCAGATGCGGCGTGCGGGTGTTGTCCGAAGAACGGCCGGCGGATTCGAGCCAGTTGACGTCGAGAAGGTAATTCGGGGCAGGCTCGCCGAAGGAGATGATGCGGTGGGTGTCGAGATCCTCGACCGACTGCGGTTCGCCATAGCGGTTGATATAGGACGGGGCTGCATAGACGTGCATGTGCACGGTGAACAGCTTGCGCTGGATCAGGTCCGACTGCTGCGGCTGGCGAAGGCGGATGGCGCAGTCCGCGTGGCGCATGTTGACGTCGACTTCCTCGTTATCGAGGATGAGCTGGATCGACATTTCCGGATAAAGCTGCAGGAACTCCTGCACCTTGTCGGTGAGCCAGCCCTGGCCAAGGCCGACCGTTGTCGTGACGCGCAGCTTGCCCGACGGCTTTTCCGTCGTCTCGGTCAGCTGCATCTTCACGGTTTCGAGCTTCAGAAGCACGTCATGCGCGGTGCGATAAAGAAGCTCGCCCTGTTCGGTAAGGATGAGACCGCGGGCGTGGCGGTGGAACAATTTGACGCCGACGTCCTGTTCCAGCGCGCTGACCTGCCGGCTGATTGCCGACTGGGACAGATGCAGCTTGTCTGCCGCATGGGTGAAGGATCCCGCCTCCGCCGCAGCGTGGAAGATGCGCAACTTGTCCCAGTCGAGAGGTACGCCCATGCTTACTCCGCAGCAATGGCAACCGGCTGAATGCCGGCGAGGTAACGTTCGGCTTCGAGCGCTGCCATGCAGCCCATGCCGGCGGCGGTGATCGCCTGTCGGAAGGTGTCGTCGGTGACGTCGCCCGCGGCAAACACGCCGGGAACGTCGGTCATTGTGGAATCAGGCGCCGTCCAGAGATAGCCGCCGTTCTTCATCTTCAGCTTGTCCCTGAAGAGTTCGGTCGCCGGCGCATGGCCGATCGCCACGAACACGCCGTCGATCGGCTGATCGGAGATCGTGCCGGTCCTGGTGTCACGCAGGCGCACACCCTCGACCGATGGCGGCAGTGGCGCACGGGCCGGCTTGCCGGTGACCTCGGCGATTTCGGTGTTCCACATGACCTTGACGTTGGGGCGCTGGAACAGGCGCTCGGACAGGATCTTTTCCGACCGGAACGAGTCACGCCGGTGGACGACCGTCACGGTCTTGGCGATATTGGAAAGATAGAGTGCTTCCTCGACTGCGGAGTTGCCGCCACCGACCACGATCACATCCTTGTTGCGATAGAAGAAGCCGTCGCATGTGGCGCAGGCGGAGACGCCAAAACCCTGGAACTGCTGCTCGCTTTCGATGCCAAGCCATTTGGCCTTCGCACCGGTCGCGATGATGATCGTATCGGCAGTCCAGACGGTGCCGGAATCGGTGCGGACCGTGAAGGGGCGATGATTCATCTCGACCTCGGTCACGAGATCGTTGACGATCTCGGTGCCCACATGGACCGCTTGCTGCAGCATCTGTTCCATCAGCCAGGGACCCTGGATCGGATCGGCAAAACCCGGATAGTTTTCAACGTCCGTGGTGATCATCAGCTGACCACCCTGTTCCATGCCTGCAATCAAGACCGGCTTCAGCATCGCACGCGCTGCGTACACCGCAGCTGTATAGCCGGCGGGGCCGGAACCGATGATCAGAACCTCTGTATGACGGGCGGACATGATGACGTTTCCTTTCCAAGACCGTGTCGGGCGCCTGGCGCCGCTTCCTCATATAGGAAGCCATTATTCGGTCTGCCGCTTTTGACACGTCATGTAAGGGCCATCCATGCAACATTGCAAGGGCAGCCTTGCGATAACAACAAGACAGTTGGAACCGCCCGGTAGAAACGGCAGGTCAACTGCGATTGGATGTGTCTCCACGTGCACCTCGGTTGACAACAACTGGACCGGCGCGCGAAATTTTCTTGCGTCGGAACGATGTTATTGTATGTCTTCGCGACACCGAGATGGATACCCGGGAGCCTGCGTGCTCCCGTCAATTTTGAAGGCAGGCACTACACATGGTCGTGAAAGTCGAACTCGATACCATCGACCTGAAGATCCTTCGCGAATTGCAGAAGGACGGACGCATGACCAATGTCGAGCTGTCCGAACGGGTCGGCATATCGGCGCCGCCCTGTCTGCGGCGCGTTCGCAAGCTGGAAGAGAACGGCATCATCAAGGGTTACCGCGCCATGCTGCAGGCGTCGCTGCTCGGATACGATCTTGTCGCCTTCTGCATGGTGGGACTGAAGCAGCAGTCGGACAGCAAGCTGAAGGCCTTCGCGGCGGATATGGAAACGCGGACCTTGGTGCGTCAGGCCTGGATGGTCTCCGGCGAGACCGATTTCCTGCTGCAATGCGTGGCCGAGAACCTCACCGTCTTCCAGGATTTCGTCATCGAGGATCTGACCGCGGTCGACAATGTCGATACGGTTCGCACCATGCTGACGATCCGGCAGGTCAAGGATGCGCCGGTCGTGCAGATCTAGGGTCGTCTCGATCGAGATCGTCCGAGGGGCAGGGAGCAGGAACCAGAGCATGTCCAGCCACGACATCGAGCTTGTGATCACCTGGGTTGATGGTTCGGACCCGGAGCATCGCGCGAAGCGCCTGCGATACGATGACGTTGCGTCGAGCTCGCACGCGGTGGCGTCCAGCCCGACGCGCTTTGCCGATAACGGCGAGATCTACTATCTCATCGCCTCCGTGCTGAAATACGCGCCGTTCATCACCAAAATTCACATCGTCACGGACGGGCAGAAGCCGGAATTCGTCGACAGTTTTGCGCAGGCGGGTTTCTGCACGGAAGATTTCATCGCCATCGTTGATCACAACGTGGTCTTCGACGGGCTTCCGGCCGTGCTGCCGACGTTCAACTCGCTGTCGATCGAGGCTGCGGTCTGGAATATTCCGGGGCTTTGCGAGAATTTCGTCTACAGCAATGACGACTTCTTTCTGAACGCTCCGACATCTGCCTCCGCGTTCTTTCGCGACGGCAAGCCGATGATTTACGGGCGCGTGAAAAGCGGATTGCGATCCCGCCTCAAGCAGTGCCTGCGGTGGTTCATCCGGCAGCGGGCGGAAGCGTCCAACGCTGTTCCGAGCTTTACCGTCGCGCAGGAGAAGGGGGCAGAGCTGGCGGGTGCGAAGAACCGGTTTCTGCAGGTCGGCCATTACTTTCACGCGGTCAGACGCTCAACGCTTGCCGATTACTATGCAGCGCATCCCGACGTGCTTCGCCAGCAGCTCTCCCATCGCTTTCGCAACATCGCCCAGCATTCGCCGGTTGCGCTTGCCAATCATCTCGAGATGGAGCGCTTTGGCGCGACCCCGTTACCCGAACACCGCACGGCCTATATCAAGCCGCGGCAGAAGCGGGCGACCGCACCTGTACTCGCCATGATCGAACAGGGCAGCGCCCCGTTCGGATGTATCCAGAGCCAGGACGAACTCAGCATCGAGCTTCGCCAGGCGCTGACTGACGTGATGATAACGAAATTTCACACCCATCTGCCGCACCGGCTTATCGAACACCTGCGGGCGGGAGACTGACGAGGTTACCGGTGTAGACAGGACTGCCGAGGCTACGGCAGCAAGACTTGGAGAACGTGCGTGGTACGCAAGAAGAGTAAGCTCGAGGCACTGCTGTCCTTCAACCGCTACCGCAAGCGCTGGGGAGCAGCAAAATACGCCAAGCTCGACCAGGATTACGCGGGCATGAAGCAGCGGCTGATCGAGGATTCGGATCGCGAGCACCGGTCGGGCAAGCAGAAGTCGCTCGACGATCACATGGCGAACCTGAGACTGGAGTTCAAAGGCCAGCCGGAACTGCTGTTCTATCATGCACAGCTTATCGTCCTGATGCGGCGCGAATATAATGTCCGGGAGACGTACCAGCAGTTCAAGACGCTGTGGCAGAATGAAGCGCCGTTCCTCACCGCGCATCTCGATCTGCGTTGGCTGATCTCCGCGAGCGACAGCATCGCCGATCTCGACGAGGACATGACGGCAAGGGCGATCGCCATGATCGGCTCGTCGCTTGCCAACACGATCAAGGTCTACGAGACCGACCGCTTTATCCATGGCGGCGACGAGCGTCCTGTCTCGCAAGAGGCGATCGAACAGACGCAAGGTGCGCCGATGCACAGGTTCAACGGGATGTATCTGTTCAAGGTGGGGACCGACGACACGCTGCGAAACATGCGCTGGCGGCTCGATCCCTTTTTCAAGCAGGGAATTGCCGGCGAGATCGCGAAGGCGATCTACGACCGCCTGCAGGAGAACGACACGGCATTCAGCCGGTTACGAGCGCTCCACCACCGCGATCGCAGCGGGTGGTGGTAGAGCAGGCGCTTAAGCTGTCCCAGTTCAGGATGGCTCGCCATTCTTCGCTCGCTGCTTTTTGCGCTGCTTGACCAGCCTGTCCTTCTTGGACCTGATCCGCAGACCTCTAGCGAGATTGTAGATGACGCGAAGCGGCATGGTGATCGTGATCAGCTTGCCGAGGTTGCGGTTGCTGTTTTCCAGCCGTTCGGAAAGGACCTGGATCGCCGCGAACACGAAGTTGCTGTTGTCGATATCGGGGAAGTGGCGCGACAGCGCCTTGTAGGGATTGAAAGCTGTTCTTCCTGCCATTTCGAGCTTGTCGCTGTTGGCGAGCAGTTGCAGCACTGACTGTTCGAACGTCCAGTCGTGGATGTGGAACATCTGCCACTTGCGGCTGCGGCGTCCCGAA
The DNA here is from genome assembly GCF_050500175.1 of Neorhizobium sp. DAR64872/K0K18. Lineage (NCBI taxonomy): Bacteria > Pseudomonadati > Pseudomonadota > Alphaproteobacteria > Hyphomicrobiales > Rhizobiaceae > Neorhizobium > Neorhizobium sp. DAR64872/K0K18. The sequence continues at coordinate 2,146,333 of NZ_CP191446.1, read as the reverse complement.
AAACCGCAAAGCACGACCTTCGCCTGCGGCACCTTTTCGCAGAGCCAGACCGAAAGGGCGAAGCCTGAACTGGCGGTATGGTCGCGCGGGTAGAAATCTTCGAGGTAGCTGCAAAGGTCGATGGCACCTGCTGCGACGCCGCCGAACTCGGCCGGTTCCGTCACCTGTTCCATCGTGGCGGCGCGCATGCTCATGACGCCGGTAAACCCGGGGCCCGGCAGCAGGGCCAGCACCTTGTCGAGAGCGTTGTCGTAGATCAGTTCGGACCCGACGCGGCTCGTGCGTGCCACCAGCAGCGAATTGCGCGTGAACGGCGTTTTCAGCACCTTGCTGACGTAGTTGAAAAAGACGAACAGCGTCGTTTCCGGATAGGCGGCGTGGATCTCGTTGAAGTTCTGCTCGTCACTGTTGGCGACAAGGACGATGTGGGAATAGCCGGCGAAAAACTGCTGCCAGTCTCCCTCGCTCAAAAGTCCGCTCGTCGTCGGTCTGTGCTGCGCCATCCCGGCAGAAAGTTCCGTCATTCGAAGCGTCCTCCATGCAGATGCGGGCAGAGCCGGACCGGTTGCGTGGCACCGAATGCCTCTGAAGTTTTCATGGTCTAGTCTCTAAAAGCGTTTCGTAGATTTCCGCCAGACTGTTGGCTTCCTTTTCGATAGCGAAGGCGACGCGAACATGCTCGCGACCGCTCCAGCCCTGCTGGCGGGCCAGTGCAGGGTTTTCGAAATAGGTGCGCAGCGCATCGCGAAGCGCCGTGTAATCGCCGGCCGGAACAACCGATCCGGTCTCGCCCTCGACGATCATTTCGGAATAGGCGCCGGCATCGCTTGCAACGACTGCGGTTCCCGATGCCATCGCCTCGAGCGGCGTCAGTCCGAAGCCTTCATTGCGGGACGGTGCCACATACAGAGACAGGCGACGGTACCAAGGCTTGATGTCGTCCACTTCGCCCATGAACAGGATGCGATCTGTCAGACCGCTCATGGCGACATCGGCTTTCAACGCATCGCCGAAAACCTTGTTGTCCGGCGTGACACGCCCGCAGACGACGCCCGTCCATTCGGGATAGGACGGCAACAGCTCGATCAGGGCACGCACGAAAAGGTCTGTACCCTTCTGATGCCGAACGCGCCCGAAGCAGCCGATCAGATGCTTGCCGAAACCATCTGCCGGGGAGGAAGGGTCGGATGGGCCGGAGGGACGGAAGAGATCGAGATCGACGCCGTGGTGCACCACCTTATAGGGCACTTTCAGGTATGAACCCGATCGTGCAGACGTCGCGACGACCGCATCCATCTTGCTGATCAGAAAACCCGTCCAGGCGGAATGGGTTCGTTGCGCGGCGGAGGTAAACAATAGCTTCAGCGGCATCCGCAGCACATCGCGCATGAAGAGGCCGGGCAGCATCTCGATATTGCGGCGGGCATGCCAGACACGGGCGCGCCGCCCTGATGGCGGTGACCACAGCGCGGCAAGGTCGGCATAGCGGATGTGGGGAAGGTGGGAGGGCAGGCCAGGTCCCAAGACCGCGATCTTCTGACCCTTTGCCCTTTGCACCGGAATCAGTTGGACGATCGTGGACGTCACGCCGGAGAGCCGCTTCTTGAAGTTCGGCGCGATCACTTCGATATCGGATATATCGACCACGGAGCCGGGAGCGATACCGCTGCCCATCTCCGTGGCGACTTCGCCAGACGTTTCCACGAGCGATCAGCCCCAGGAAATGGCAAGGATCTCGTAGGCCTTGGAGCCGCCGGGGGCGACGACTTCGATACTGTCACCCTTTTCCTTGCCGATCATGGCACGGGCGATGGGTGAAGAGATCGAGATGCGGCCAGCCTTCACGTCGGCTTCCTGATCGCCGACGATCTGATAGGTCTTTTCCTCTTCGGTATCTTCATCGATCAGCTTGACGGTTGCGCCGAACTTGATCGTGGAACCGGACATCTTGGAGAGGTCGATCACTTCGGCGCGGGCCGTAAAATCTTCCAGCTCGCCGATGCGGCCCTCATTGTGGCTCTGGGCTTCCTTGGCCGCGTGGTATTCGGCGTTTTCCGAAAGGTCACCATGGGCGCGCGCTTCCGCAATCGCTTCGATGATGCGGGGACGCTCCTCCTGCTGGCGCCAGCGCAGTTCTTCCTGCAACTGGGTAAACCCCTTTGGCGTCATCGGTACCTTTTCAACCATTTTCTTGTCCTTAAGGCGCATGTCCGCGGATGCCGCGGACACAAAAAGAAACAGGTTCCGGAGCGGTAACTTCGGAACCATCTGCAACATCTGAATTTAGGGCATCATAACAGAATTTCGACTGCTCCCGCTAGGAAAATCGAAATGGTGTCAGATGCGCCAGCTGGAGTTGAATGAATCAAACGTCCCTCGATTTGTCAACGGGTTGACGCAGTCATAAAGAACATATAGAGAACGCACTAATGAAGAAGTCGCTGAAAGAACGGTTGGCGATCCTGTCGGACGCTGCCAAGTACGACGCCTCCTGCGCCTCCAGCGGGACATCGAAGAGAGATTCGTCGGTATCCGGCGGATTGGGTTCGACCGAGGGGTCCGGCATCTGCCATGCCTATGCCCCGGATGGTCGCTGCATCTCCCTTCTGAAAATCCTTATGACGAATTTCTGCATCTACGATTGTGCCTATTGCATCAATCGTTCCTCCAGCAATGTCGAGCGCGCCCGGTTCACGCCTGAAGAGGTTATCTGGCTGACGCTGGAATTCTATCGGCGCAATTATATCGAGGGTCTGTTCCTGTCGTCGGGCATTATCCGCTCGTCCGATCACACGATGGGCGACATGGTACGGATCGCGCGGGAATTGCGGACCGTTCATAATTTTCGCGGCTACATCCATTTGAAGACGATCCCGGAAGCGTCGCAGCAGCTGATCGAGGAGGCGGGGCTTTATGCCGACCGTCTGTCGATCAACATCGAACTGCCGACCGATGCCGGGATCAGCCAGTTTGCGCCGGAAAAGCGGCCCGCCAATATTCGGCGCTCGATGGGCGATCTGCGCCTGAAGATCGAGGAAATGCGCGATCCGACGCTGCAGACCAAGCGTCGCAAGCGGTTCGCGCCTGCCGGCCAGAGCACGCAGATGATCGTCGGGGCAGACGGCGCCAACGACGCGACCATTCTTGGGACGAGCGCCAGACTTTATGGCAGCTACAGCCTGAAACGCGTCTATTACTCCGCCTTCAGTCCGATCCCGGACTCGTCGAAGACACTGCCGCTGATCAAGCCGCCGTTGATGCGCGAGCATCGGCTCTATCAGGCTGACTGGCTTTACCGGTTCTACGGGTTCGAGATCGGCGAGATTACGGCGTCCACGGAAAACGGCATGCTGGATCTGGACCTTGATCCGAAGCTTGCATGGGCGCTCGGCAACCGCGACAAGTTCCCGGTCGATGTGAACAGGGCGGACAAGGAGACGCTGCTGCGGGTGCCGGGTTTCGGGACCAAGACCGTCGGAGCGATCCTTTCGTCGCGGCGGTTTCGCAAGCTGCGTCTGGAGGATTTAAAGCGGCTGAGCGTGTCTCTGAAGAAGGTACAGCCCTTTATCACCTGCGAAGGGTGGACACCGCGCAAGCTTGCCGACCGGGCCGATCTGCGATCCATGTTCCAGCCAAAGCCGGAGCAGCTGTCGCTTCTATGATGTACCGAGTCTTGTTGCGGGGGAGAGGCGATCTGACCGAGTGGCGCGATGCTGCGCGTGCCTATCTCGCGGCCGGCATCGCACCTGATCGTGTCGAGTGGCGCACGATGGACGACACGGACGGATTGTTCGGGCTGGACGGCAACCAGTTGCCTGAGCCTGTCGACAAGCCGGTGACGCAGGGCGTTCCTCCGGCCTTTCTGAAGCTTGCCGGCTCGGTCATTTGCCATTCCGATCCGACGCGGTTCTCGCTTCTCTACCGGATGCTGTTTCGCATGGCGCACGGGCGCAATTTTCTGGGTATGGCGACCGATCCGGATGTGGTTGCGGCAAACCGGATGTCGAAGTCGATCGGCCGCGACTATCACAAGATGACCGCCTTCGTCCGTTTCAAGGAAATCCCACTGCCGGAGGGTGTTGCCGGACGCCGGCGCTTTGTGTCCTGGTTCGAGCCTGATCATTTTATCATCGACCGTGTGGCCCCGTTTTTCCAGCGTCGTTTCAACGACATGGACTGGCTGATCGTGACGCCCAGGGGTTCGGCGTCCTGGGATGGCGAGACCCTGCGGACCAGCGATGAGCCCGCCGAAAAGCCAGACCTTCGCGACGACACGGACGATCTGTGGCGGACGTACTATGCCAATATCTTCAACCCCGCGCGGCTGAAGGTGAAGATGATGATGTCGGAAATGCCGAAGAAGTACTGGAAGAACCTGCCCGAGGCAGAGCTTATTCCGGGCATGATCGCCAGCGCCGAGGCAAGTGTGATCGAGATGGGACGCAAGGCGGCGAGCGAACCCCTGGCGTTCCACCATCGCATCCAGGAAGCCGCAGCACGGGTGCCAATGCCAGAAGGGCCGACCGCCGGTACAATCGAGGCCTTGCGGGAGGAAGCACGTCGCTGCACCCGCTGCGACCTCCATTGCATGGCGACCCAGACGGTTTTCGGCGAGGGGCCTGTCAATGCCAAGGTGATGATCGTCGGCGAGCAGCCGGGCGATCAGGAGGATCTGGCCGGGCGCCCCTTCGTCGGGCCCGCGGGCAAAGTGTTCAACGAGGCGGTGAGCGCGGCCGGGATCGACCGGACGCAATTCTACATCACCAATGCGGTGAAGCATTTCAAATACGAGCCACGCGGCAAGCGGCGCATTCACCAGAAGCCAAATATGGGCGAGGTGCAGCAGTGTCGCTGGTGGCTCGTCCAAGAACTCGATCTGGTGCAGCCGAAGCTGGTCGTCGCGATGGGTGCGACCGCGCTGTTTTCACTCACCGAGATGCGCCACAAGCTGGAGGACGTCCGGGGCAGGCCGATTGCCATGCAGAACGGTCGGACGCTGTTTGTCACCGTGCATCCGTCCTACCTGCTTCGCATTCCCGATCTGGGGCGAAAGGCGGAGGAGGTGGCGCGGTTCAAAGAGGATATCGTGGCGATCGGACGCCTGGCTTCGTAAGCGAAGCATCAAGTTCATTGGTAGGCCCAGGTTTCAATTGACTTCGTCTTGAAATGAAAGCTGTATTCGGCGGGGTCTCTCAAGACTATAGCTGGGGAATATGTCGAATACAGACGTTGCGGTCACGCCGCCATTCAAGACGCAACCTTTCGGATCCACACTTCGTTGCGAATATTCGCTGATGGAGGCGGTCGGGTATATCATACTCTGGGTGATCATCAGTGTGTTGACACTTGGGATCGGTGCGTTCTTCGCCGTTTACTACTTCTACAAGAGCATCATCAACAAGACTTACCTGATCGGCCGGGACGGCCAGCGGATCGCGCGGCTCGAGTGCGAACTCAATCTGGCGGAGATGATCGGTCACATCCTCATCTGGATCCTGATCTCCATCGTGACGCTCGGGATCGGTCTTGTGTTCTACGTCTTCCGCACCTTGCGGCTCTGCTTCAACAAGACGAGGCTCGTCTATATCTGAGCGCGTTCAGTGTCCCGAGCCGATCGCGCTTTCGTCGAAATGGGCGCGGGCGTAGATCGTGCGGGCGGTCGCTGCGAGGATAAGCAGGACCAGTGAGGCGACGAGGCAGCAGCTGGCAAAACCCGTCGAGAAGGATTGCCGGGCGGCCTCCAGCCAGACCGGACCTTCGCCTGCCTGCAGAGCGGTGCCACTGAGCCCGCGTGCCGTCTCGACGGCGCCGCCGATGGTCGCCCTGACCGTCGCTGCCTGGGCCGGGTCGAGGCCGGTCACATCCGCGCCATCCATTAGAATGCGATAGACCAGTGTCCCGAAGCTGCCGAGAAGGGCGACACCGAGGGCGCCGCCAAATTCGGCGCTGGTTTCGGAAATCGCCGAGGCCGAGCCGGAGCGTTCCGGCGGCGCGGTGCCAACGATCAGGCCAGTCGTCGTCAAAACGACGGGCACAAAGCCGATGGCGATGATCATGGTCGAGCCGAGGACGCCGTAAAGGCTCTCGGAATAGGCAGCGATCGACATGGACAACATGCCGGCCGCGTTGATGACGAGACCGATGAGGACGGTGTTGACCGGGCCGAACCGGTTGGTGAAACGATAGGCCTGCAGCGACATGACCGTGAAGACGATCGATGAGGGGATCGACCAGAGGGCGGCTTCGAGCGGCGACAGGCCGAGCACGAACTGCAGGAAGAGGTTCTGGTAGAGAAACACCCCGAAGACGAAGAACATGCCCGCGAGATTGACGAGAAGCGAGGCGGTGAAGGCGGGGATGGCGAACAGTTTGAGGTCGATCAGAGGCTGCGTCAGGCGCTTCTGACGGCGGATGAACAGGTAGCCGAACGCAACGCCGACCGCGATCGGGATCAGATGCTGGCTCTGGAACCCATCTGCCGCCATGTGCTTGAAGCCGTAGATCACCGGCAGCACGGTCGCGAGCGACAGGACGACGCTGACGAGATCGAGCTTGGCACTTTCCGGGCTCTTGTATTCCGGCAATAGGAACGGGGCGACGACCAGAAGCACCAGCATGATCGGAATGTTGATGAGAAACACCGAGCCCCAGTGAAAATACTGCAGGAGAAAGCCGCCGAGGAGCGGGCCAATTAGTCCGCCCAGTGCGAAAGCTGTTCCCCAGATGCCGATCGCCCGGTTTCGCTCGGCTTCGTTCTTGAAGAGGTTGACGATCAGCGACAGGGTCGAGGGCGCGATCGTCGCGCCGGCAATGCCGAGAAGCGCACGGGCGGCGATGAGTTGCTGCGCTGTCGATGAGAAGGCGGCAAGTGCCGAGGCGATCCCGAAGGCGAATGCGCCGATCAGCAGCACGCGGCGGCGGCCGATCCGGTCTCCGAGCGTGCCCATGGTGACGAGAAAACCGGCGACCATGAAGCCGTAGATGTCGTTGATCCAGAGCAGTTCGGACGCGGACGGATCGAGATCCACGACGATCGCGGGGACGGCGAGAAACAGGATGGACAAGTCCATCGAGTAGATCAGGCAGGCGATCGACAGGACGCAGGCACCGATCCATTCCCGGCGACCGGCAGGCTCGTGGCCCGGATGTTGCGACGGCGTCTGCATCGTTCCTCTCCCAGATATCGGCTTGCGGATTTACCGCACGTCTCAGGATCGGGCAACCGCGGGGGCCAGCAAAGAAAACGGGCGCCTGAAGCGCCCGTTGGAGAGTGTTATGCGAAGTAGCTTTGCAGCGTACGCACTTCGAGATTGCCGGCCTTCAGCGCCTTGATCGCCATCGCAGCGGATTCGGCACCTGATATCGTCGTGTAATACGGCACCTTCTGCATCAACGTTGCACGGCGCAGCGATTTCGAGTCCGAGATCGCCTTGTTTGAATCCGTCGTGTTGATGACGAGCTGGACCTGACGGTTGCGGATGGCGTCCTCGATATGCGGGCGTCCTTCCAGGACCTTGTTGATCTTGGTCGACTCGATGCCGTTTTCGGCGAGGAAGCGGGCGGTACCGCCGGTGGCGATGACCTTGAAGCCTATTTCCTTCAGCATGCGGATGGCCGGCAGCACGCGTGGCTTGTCGTCGTCGCGGACCGACACGAAGACCGCACCGTCGCGGGGCAGTTCGACGCTTGCACCGAGCTGGCTCTTGGCAAAGGCAAGTGCGAAGTCCGTATCGAGCCCCATCACTTCGCCGGTCGAACGCATTTCCGGTCCGAGCAGGATGTCGACGCCGGGGAAGCGGGCAAACGGGAAGACCGCTTCCTTGACCGCGATATGCTTCAGGTTGCGCGGATCGGGCTTGGTGCCGTAGGCCGCAAAGATCGCGTCGAGCTTTTCGCCGGCCATGGCACGGGCGGCGATCTTCGCGATCGGCGCGCCGATGGTCTTGGCCACGAAGGGCACGGTGCGCGAGGCACGCGGGTTGACTTCGAGCACGTAGACGGTGCCGTCCTTGATGGCGAACTGGACGTTCATCAGGCCGACGACGTTGAGCGCCTTGGCCATCGACGTTGCCTGGCGTTCCAGTTCGTCGATCATCTCGTTTGAGAGCGTGCGCGGTGGCAGCGAGCAGGCGCTGTCACCCGAATGGATACCGGCTTCCTCGATATGCTCCATGATACCGGCGACATAGACGTCGGTGCCGTCGCAGAGGCAGTCGACATCGACTTCGATGGCGTTGGACAGGTAGCTGTCGAACAGAAGCGGGTTCTTGCCGAGCAGGGTGTTGATCTGGCCGGTCTTGTCGTTCGGATAGCGCTGCTTGATGTCTTCAGGCACCAGTTCCGGCACCGTATCGAGGAGGTAGCTCTGCAGCTGGCTTTCCGAATGCAGGATCTGCATGGCGCGGCCGCCCAGAACGTAGGATGGGCGAACGACCAGCGGGAACCCGATTTCCGACGCCACGAGGCGGGCCTGCTCGACCGAGTAGGCAATGCCGTTGTTCGGCTGCGTCAGGTCAAGCTTCATCAGCAGCTTCTGGAAGCGGTCGCGGTCTTCGGCCAGGTCGATCATGTCGGGCGCCGTGCCGAGGATCGGGATGCCGTTCTTTTCGAGCGCCTCGGCAAGCTTCAGAGGCGTCTGGCCGCCGAACTGCACGATCACGCCGACGACTTCGCCCTTCTCCTGTTCCGCGCGGAGAATCTCGATGACGTCTTCTGCGGTCAGCGGCTCGAAATAGAGGCGGTCGGACGTGTCGTAGTCGGTCGATACGGTTTCCGGGTTGCAGTTGATCATGATCGCTTCGTAGCCGGCATCCTTCAGGGCGAAGGCGGCGTGGCAGCAGCAATAGTCGAACTCGATGCCCTGGCCGATGCGGTTCGGACCGCCGCCGAGGATGACGACCTTCTTGGCGGTCGAGACTTCGGCTTCGGAGCGAAGTTCACCGACGAACGGTGTCTCGTAGGTCGAGTACATGTAGGCGGTCGGCGAGGCGAATTCGGCAGCGCAGGTATCGATGCGCTTGAAGACGGGCCGCACGTTGAGCGCGTTGCGCAGTTCCGCGACTTCCTTCGGGCGCTTCTTGGTCAGGCTGGCAAGGCGGGCGTCGGAGAAGCCCATGGCCTTCAGCATGCGCAGGTTCTCGGCATCGGCAGGCAGGCCGTGTTCGCGAACGCGGGCTTCCATGTCGACGATCGCCTTGAACTGGGCGATGAACCACGGATCGATCTTGCAGGCTTCATGCACTTCGGCTTCGGAGAGACCAAGACGGAGAGCCTGGGCGACCTGGCGCAGACGATCCGGCGTCGGCGTGCCGATGGCGGCGCGGATGGCGTTCTTGGAGCCTTCGCCCTCTTCCATGCCGGGAATCTCGATCTCGTCGAGACCGGTCAGGCCGGTTTCGAGACCGCGGAGCGCCTTCTGCAGCGATTCGGCAAAGGTACGGCCGATCGCCATGACTTCACCAACCGACTTCATGGCAGTGGTCAGGACCGGCGAGGCGCCCGGGAATTTCTCGAAGGCAAAGCGCGGGATCTTGGTGACGACGTAATCGATCGACGGTTCGAACGAGGCAGGCGTTGCGCCGCCGGTGATGTCGTTGTCGAGTTCGTCGAGCGTGTAGCCGACGGCAAGCTTGGCCGCGACCTTGGCAATCGGGAAGCCGGTGGCCTTGGAGGCGAGCGCCGACGAACGCGATACGCGCGGGTTCATTTCGATGACGACAAGACGGCCATCGGCCGGATTGACCGCGAACTGGACGTTGGAGCCGCCGGTCTCGACACCGATCTCGCGCAGGACCGCGATCGATGCGTTGCGCATGATCTGGTATTCTTTGTCCGTCAGCGTTAGGGCCGGCGCGACGGTGATCGAGTCGCCGGTGTGGACGCCCATCGGGTCGATGTTTTCGATCGAGCAGATGATGATGCAGTTATCCGCGGTGTCGCGGACCACTTCCATCTCGTATTCCTTCCAGCCGAGCACCGATTCCTCGATCAGCACTTCGGTGGTTGGCGAGGCATCGAGGCCGCCGCCGATGATCTCGAAGAATTCCGAGCGATTGTAGGCAATGCCGCCGCCGGTGCCGCCCATGGTAAAGGACGGGCGGATGATGGCGGGCAGGCCGACCACGTCGATCGCCTGTGCTGCAATCGCCATGGCATGGCTGATATAGCGCTGCTTGCGGTCGGTCTCGCCAAGGTTCCACTGGTTTTCGAGCGCGTCGAGCGCCTTGTCGAGCTCGGCGCCGGAAAGTTCAGCCTTGACCTTGTTGCGCTCGGCTTCGTGCGTCTTGCGGTCGGCATCCTTGATGTCGGTGGCGTTGGCCAGCATCGACTTCGGGGTTTCGAGGCCGATGCGGCTCATGGCTTCGCGGAAGAGGGCGCGGTCTTCGGCCATGTCGATGGCGGCGGGCTTGGCGCCGATCATCTCGACATTGTAGCGGTCGAGCACGCCCATTCTCTTGAGCGAAAGCGCCGTGTTCAAGGCCGTCTGGCCGCCCATGGTCGGCAAAAGCGCGTCAGGGCGTTCCTTGGCGATGATCTTGGCCACCACTTCCGGGGTGATCGGCTCGATATAGGTGGCGTCGGCCAGGCCCGGGTCGGTCATGATCGTTGCCGGGTTGGAGTTGACCAGAATGACCCGGTAACCTTCTTCGCGCAGCGCCTTGCAGGCCTGGGTGCCGGAATAGTCGAATTCGCATGCCTGGCCGATGACGATCGGGCCCGCCCCGATGATGAGGATCGATTTGATGTCTTGGCGCTTCGGCATGATCTCTATCCACTTTTTTCTGCGCGAAAAACCGGCACGGGGCGTGAAGCTCCGGTCGGGTGGCGTGCGCATGTTTTTTCTGGCTAGACGCGGCTTATAGGGAAATGTGCCGGGGAACGGAACCCCATAATTGAGCATATCGACAGGAATTGTCCGGATTGGACGTTGCACACGCAACATTCGGTGTCAGGCTGGTTTTAACTTTCGACGGATACACTCGTGCTGTTTGTGCAAGGTAGTCTGACGTCATGGATTTGGAACTGATCAGGGCGCGGTACGGGTTGCTGTCGCTCACCGTCGCCTCCTATGTGGTGGCTTTCGGATTGGCGCAGATTACCGGACTGAAAGTGGATTATGCCGGCGTCGGCAGGTCCGCGGGTTACTTTGTCGCATTGCTCGTCGTCGTCGGGTTTTACTGTCACGTCCGCAAGCTGAATGCGATGACGTTCGTTCTCGAAACGGTCACCTGTACTCTGCTTCTCATCGTGCCGGTACTCGTCTCTACCTATCTCAGCATCCGGGTCGGCATGCCGACTGCGGACGCGGTGCTTATGTCGTGGGATGCGGCACTTGGCCTGTCATGGCGAGGGTTCATAGCATTTGTTGATGCAAGGCCGTTGCTGGCTGAGATCCTCGGCCTCGCGTACCTGTCGTTTTCGTTCCAGTTGCTCCTGATTCCGGTCGTCCTCATCGCAACGGGGCGTCCTTTGCGTGCCTATCAGATGGCGATTGCATACGCGGTGCTATGCTACATCTCGAGCGTGATATCGATCTGGTTTCCAGCACTTGGAGCCTATGTCGTGTACGGTGTCGAGCCAGAGCAACTGACAAGCATCAACGCGTATTTCAGCTTTTTCTTTCTCGATCAGTTCAATGCCTTGAGGACAGATCCTGATTTCATTTTCAGAATGGAGGAGGTCGCCGGCATTTTGACATTCCCATCCGTGCACGCCGCAGTCGCCGCACTTTGCGCCTGGGCCGCATGGGATCTTAGATTCGCGCGCTATCCGATGATGGTGATCAACATCCTGATGGCTGTTGCGGCTGTTTCGCATGCCAGTCATTATTTTGTCGATGTGCTGGCAGGCGGGGTCGTCGCCGGCGTTTCCATCGTTGCCGTCAAACGGCTGACACGGGGACCAAACAGATCGCCGGTTATGGAAAACCAGGCTCTGTCACAGCCTCGACGAGACCCGTTTCCGAACCACGATCGTACCGTTTGCTCCCGTCCTGACATGGACAGGCCTGATTTGCCGCTCTAATCCTTGGCATACGTCAATATTTGCAGCGGCAACGATCCTTGAAGGACGAACACCCGCGCGGAGGAGCCCCGATGGCGGATGCCACGTCCAGACCCGTTGATGCAGCTGCAACCGTGCAGCCGGAAAATTCGGCTTCCGCCGCCCAGGCGGACAAGACTGTGATGCCGATCATTTTTGCGGTCAGCTTCTGCCATATGCTCAACGACATCATGCAGTCGATGATCTCGGCGATCTATCCGATGCTCAAAGCCGACTACAATCTCGACTTCTGGCAGATCGGCATTCTGACGCTGGCCTTTCAGTGCACCGCATCGCTGCTGCAGCCGGTGATCGGCATCATCACCGACAAGAAGCCATTCCCGTACTCGCTGCCGATCGGCATGGGGGCGACGTTTGTGGGGCTGTTTCTGCTCGCCGGTTCGCATGTCTATCTGATGCTTGTGGTGGCGGCTGCGCTGATCGGCATCGGCTCGGCGGTGTTTCATCCGGAATCGTCGCGGGTGGCGAGGCTGGCGTCCGGCGGGCGCTATGGTTTTGCGCAGGCGACCTTTCAGGTGGGCGGCAATTTCGGACAGGCGATCGGGCCGCTGCTGGCGGCCTTCATCATCGTGCCGATGGGGCAGGGCAGTGTTGCCTGGTTTTCGGCAATCGCGCTCCTCGGCATCGTGATCCTCTCCTGGGTCGCGCGCTGGTACAAGGCGCACATGCTGGCCAACAAGGGGCGCAAGAAGAGCCTTGGCATCCACAGCCTGCCGCGTCGCACGGTGATGGTGGCGCTGGTCGTGCTGGCGATCCTGACGTTTTCGAAGAACATCTACATGGCGGCGATCGGCAGCTATTACACGTTCTTCGTTATCGAGCGCTTTGGCGTCACCGTGCAGTCGTCGCAGGTCATGCTGTTCGTGTTTCTGGGCGCGACGGCGCTGGGCACGTTGATCGGCGGTCCGATCGGCGACCGGTTCGGCTCCAAGGTGGTGATCTGGATCTCCATCCTCGGCGTGCTGCCGTTCACGCTGGCGATGCCGTTTGCCAATTTGCCGATGACGATCGTGCTGTCGGGTATCGTTGTGCTGCTGATGGCGTCGTCGTTCCCGGCCATCATCGTCATGGCGCAGGAGTTGGTCCCTGGCCGGGTGGGAATGATCGCCGGCATCTTCTTCGGGCTCGCATTCGGCATGGGTGGCATTGCCGCCGCCGTGCTCGGGATCATCGCCGACCACAGGGGCATCAGTTTTGTCTATTCCATCTGCGCCTTCCTGCCGGCGCTTGGCCTTCTCACCGTGTTCCTGCCCAGCAAGACGCAGCTGAGGGTCGCCTGAGCCAACAGCCTGACATCCCGACATGGATATTTGGCGGGCCTGTTCTATATCGTCGTCAAGGATCATTTCCGACCGAACTTATTAGAACCTGGGGTGCGATATGGAATGGAAAGGGCGTCGGCAATCCGACAATGTCGAGGATCAACGGGGTGCCTCGATGGGTGGCCGCGGTGGCGGTTTCCGCATCCCGATCGGTGGGGGCGGACGTGGCGGTGGTGGATTGAGCATCGGCGGCATCGTCGTCGTGCTGATCATCTGCTGGGTCACGGGCATCAATCCGCTGACGCTTCTGTCGGGCGGCGATACCGGCATGGATACGGGCACCAGCACCACGCAGCAGGCGCCGCGTACGCCGGCTGAAGACGAGATGACCGGTTTCGTCCGCACCGTCCTTGCTGATACCGAAGACACCTGGAACGAAATCTTCCAGAGCAACGGCGCTCGTTACGAGGAGCCGACGCTGGTTCTCTTCGGCGGTCAGGTTCGGTCTGCCTGCGGTTTTGCGTCGTCGGCAAGCGGCCCGTTCTACTGCCCGGGTGACCGCAAGGTTTATCTGGATACGGAGTTCTTCAAGGAACTCAGCCAGCGGCTTGGGGCCGGAGGCGATTTTGCCGAGGCCTATGTGGTCGCGCATGAAGTCGGGCATCACGTCCAGAACCTGCTCGGCGTATTGCCGAAATTCAACCAGGCGCGGCAGAATATGAGCGAGACCGAGGCCAACCGCATGTCGGTTCGCGTCGAGCTTCAGGCGGACTGCTTTGCCGGAGTTTGGGGCAAGCGGACCCAGCAGAAGGGCTTTCTCGAAAGCGGCGATCTGGAGGAGGCTTTGAACGCCGCCCAGCAGATCGGCGACGACACGCTGCAGAAGCGCAGTCAGGGTTATGTCGTCCCGGAAAGCTTCAACCACGGCACCTCGCAGCAGCGTATGCGCTGGTTCAAGCAGGGCTTCGACACCGGCGACATGAAGGCCTGCGACACGTTCTCGGGCAATGTCTGAGCAGTGATCTCTGCTGCTCCGCCGAGCAGCAGAGCCGTGACTGAGAGATCAATCTTCGAAAAATCGTGTGGGCGGCGAAACCGATCGCCCGCACCCTCCCGATTTCGGCATGCTCGGCTCCGCAAAGCCGGGACCTATGCCGGGCTGCATTCGGCACCAGCCGGCGGCGATGGACAAGGCCGAGAATCCTCGCCGCACCATCCTCCCATCGATCGGTCCGTCAGACCTGTCACGTCACCCATCAACGTTGGTGAACTTCGCCCTACAATTTTTGCTGGATCGGTGCCGAGCCTTGATGAACCCCGATGCCTTCTTTATAGGCAGGGTACCGTGCCGCTGACCGTTTCTGGAAGCGGCTTTTTCCACTTGTAGGATTTATCGATGTCGGGCTTGCCGAACACTGCCGGTGCATCTGTGCCGCATGACGCCGTCATTACGGATCGTTCCTGGTCGTCGCATCTGCGCGGCACGTTTGCGCTCGGCATCCCGCTGGTGGGAGCCCAGCTTGCGCAGATGGCGATCCATACGACCGACGTCATTCTGGTCGGCTGGCTTGGGACGACCGAACTTGCCTCCGTGGTCATTGCGACGCAGCTGTTTTTCGTCGTGTTCATCTTTGGCACCGGGTTCACCAGCGCCGTCGTGCCGCTGGTTGCGCAGGCGCTCGGCCACGGCGACCGGATCGGCGTGCGCCGGTCGGTGCGCATGGGGCTGTGGGTGGTGATTGCCTATTGCACGGTTGTCGCGCCGCTGCTCTGGTTTAGCGAACCGATGCTGCTCGGCCTCGGTCAGGCGCCCGATGTCGCGGCCAATGCGCAGAGCTATCTACGCATTGCGCAATGGGGCATGTTCCCGGCGCTCGGACTGATGGCTCTGCGCAGCTTCGTGACCGGATTGGAGAAGGGCGGGATCGTTCTCTACATTACGATCGGCATGTTCATCATGAACGCGATTGTCGCCTATCTGCTGATCTTCGGCCATTACGGAGCGCCGCAGCTGGGCCTTCATGGTGCGGCGATCGCTGCTGTGTCCGCCAACCTGGTCGGCTTCCTGATCGCGATCGCCTATGTGCAGGCGCAGCCCGCCATGCGCGCTTATGAACTCTTCGTGCGCTTCTGGAAGCCTGACTGGTCAATGGTTCGGGAAGTCTTCCTGCTCGGACTGCCGATCAGCTTCACGATCCTTGCCGAAACGAGCCTGTTTGCGGCGGCTTCGCTGATGATGGGCAGTATCGGCAAGCTCGAGCTTGCCGCCCATGGGATTGCGCTGCAGCTTGCCTCGATCGCCTTCATGGTGCCGCTGGGTCTGGCGCAGGTCGCAACGGTTCGGGTCGGTCTTGCCAACGGTCGTGGCGACATGGTCGGTGTTCGAAGGGCCGGCGGGGCCGTGCTGATCGTCAGCATCATCTTCACGGCAATCGGCGGTGTCCTTTACGCCGTGATGCCGGGCGCGCTGGCGGGGCTTTTCCTCGACACCAGCCAGCCGGACGCCGCTGCGGTGCTCGCGCTCGCCACACCGCTGATTGTCATTGCCGGCATCTTCCAGCTGGTCGACGGGCTGCAGGCCGTGGGGGCCGGGCTTCTGCGCGGATTGAAGGATACGAAAGTGCCGATGCTGCTGGCGCTGATCGCCTACTGGCCGATCGGCTTCGTCTGCGCCTGGGTGTTTGCATTTCCGCTCGGCTATCGCGGCGAGGGTGTCTGGTTCGGTTTCGTGATCGGCCTTGCCGCCGCCGCTCTCTTCCTGTGCGGACGGTTCTGGATTCTTTTGCAGCGCCATAAGCAAATGGCCCGCTGAGAGCAGCGGGCCATCTGATTGAAACCGTGACTTGAGAAGGTTTTAGCGCTCGGCGAGCGCTGCCTCTCCCTTGTTCTCGCGCACCATGTTGATGAAGCGGCGGAACAGGTAGTGGCTGTCCTGCGGACCGGGCGATGCTTCCGGGTGATGCTGGACGGAGAAGACCGGCTTGCCGGAAAGACGCAGGCCGCAATTGGTGCCGTCAAACAGCGAAATGTGAGTCTCCTCAACACCCTGCGGCAGCGACTTCGAGTCGACCGCGAAGCCGTGGTTCATCGACACGATCTCCACCTTGCCGGTCGTGTGATCCTTGACCGGGTGGTTGGCGCCGTGATGACCCTGGTGCATTTTTTCGGTCGTGGCACCGAGTGCCAGGCCGAGGATCTGGTGACCGAGGCAGATGCCGAAGGTCGGGATGTCGGTCTTGACGATGTCCTGGATGACTGGGACAGCGTAGGCGCCGGTGGCTGCCGGATCGCCCGGGCCGTTCGACAGGAAGATGCCGTCCGGCTTCAGGGCCAGAATGTCTTCCGACGAGGTCTGGGCCGGGACGACCGTGACCTTGCAGTCGAGGCCGGTGAACAGGCGCAGGATGTTGCGTTTCACGCCGTAGTCGATGCAGACGATGTGATATTTGGCATCCTCGGCCTTCAGTTCCTCGGAACCTTCGTTCCAGACCCATGGCTTTTCGGTCCACTGCGACGACTGGCCGGAGGTTGCTTCCTTGGCAAGGTCGAGACCTTCGAGACCGCTCCAGGCCTTGGCTTCGGCCTTTAGCGCTTCGATGTCGAAATTGCCGTTCGGATCATGGGCGATCACGGCGTTCGGGGCACCGTTCTGGCGGATCCAGGCGGTCAGCGCGCGCGTGTCGATGCCCGACAGGCCGATGACGCCGCGGCTCTTCAGCCAGGCGTCGAGGTCCTTTGCCGAGCGGTAGTTCGATGGTTCGGTGATATCGGCCTTGAAGATCGTGCCAACGGCGCCGCGTCGGGCAGCGGGCGTCAGGTCTTCGATATCCTCGTCATTGGTGCCGATATTGCCGATATGCGGGAAGGTGAAGGTGACGATCTGGCTGAGATAGGACGGATCGGTCAAAATTTCCTGGTAGCCGGTGAGGGCGGTGTTGAACACCACTTCGGCGGTGACCTTGCCGGTCGCGCCGATGCCTGTTCCTTCAATCACGGTTCCGTCGGCAAGCACGAGAACGGCGGTGGGTTTTTTCGTGGTCCAAGGGGTGGTCGCGGTCATATCCATCCTTCTGCCCCAGCGGCCCGTTTCCCGAAACGGAAAACAGGGTGTCGAGGTCATCTCTCGTCGCAGAAAAGGGCGCGCGGAAACCCGCTTGCGGCCCACTATCCAATTGTTGTGCAGGTCCTCGACATAAACAAGGCAGAACAGCGGGTCAATTGCCGTTTATGAGAAAGCTGGGCGCAAAGGCCGGCAATCGGTGAGTTTTGCCGTGTCGGCAAAACGTTTGATCGCCGTTCACGCTTGTTCTATGACGTCGCAAAAGATCGGTCCGCTGCGGATCGAGTGACGTTCAAGGAGACAGGCCATGTTGCGCGAGAAGCTTTCCGAAGCGATGAAGGAAGCGATGAAGGCGAAGGAAACCCGCAGGCTTTCGACCGTGCGGCTGATCCAGACCGCCATCAAGGACCGTGACATCGCCAATCGCGGCACCGGCAAGGACGCTGCCACTGACGACGAAATCCTGCAGATCCTGCAGAAGATGGTGAAGCAGCGCGAGGAGTTGGCGAAGATCTACGAAGACAACGCCCGCCCGGAACTTGCAGCACAGGAACGCGAAGAGATCGCCGTCATCAAATCCTTCATGCCGGAACAGATTTCCGACGAGAAGGCGAGCGAGATCGTCGCTTCCGTCATCGCCGAGATCGGTGCTGCTGGAATGAAGGACATGGGCAAGGTGATGGCCATTCTGCGCGAACGCTATGCCGGCCAGATGGATTTCGCCAAGGCGTCCGGCACGATCAAGGCGCAGCTGAGCTGAGGTCTAGCCGCTACGCATAAAACGAGAAAGGCGGGAAGTCCTTCATGGAGTTCCCGCCTTTTGCTCTTCTACGCCTCCCATCGGCCGACCGCGGACATGCCACCGGTAGGAGAGGACGATCGACCGCAGTCATTGCAGGCAGCCGTCCTGAAGAGCAATCTCAGATGCCGTACCCGCCTGTCGAGGCGACTGACGGCACGTCTTGTCGGATTCAACGCTATGCAGGGAACCTGCGTATCGCAAGTTACAATTCGTTAATTTCTGTGGGTTGATCGGGTCGGTGGTCACGGGAGCGGCGGCCTGTGAATAGCGGGCATGATTTGCGGCCGGGCTGGCATTCCTGCGCACTGAGCATTAATATGGTCTCTGGCCCGCGAGGTAGACATGCGCTTTTCAAACAGTTTTCTTGATGAGATCCGGGATCGGGTGCCGATTTCGACGGTGATCGGCCGTCGTGTCACCTGGGATCGCAGGAAGACCAATGCCGCGCGCGGCGATTTCTGGGCCTGCTGCCCGTTCCATGGCGAGAAAAGCCCGAGCTTTCACTGCGAGGACCGCAAGGGCCGCTATCACTGCTTCGGCTGTGGCGTGTCGGGCGATCATTTCCGCTTCATGACCGATCTGGAAGGGCTGAACTTTCCAGAAGCCGTCCAGCAGGTCGCCGATATGGCTGGTATCGCCATGCCGCAACCCGATCCGCAGGCGGAAAAGCGTGAACGGGAGCGGATGTCGCTTCTCGACGTCATGGAAATGGCGACGCGCTTCTTTCAGGACCAGTTGCAGAGCCCAACCGGCGCCAAGGCACGCGCCTATCTTCGCGACCGCGGACTGACGGCTCGCACGATCGAGAATTTCCGGCTCGGCTATGCGCTGGACAGCCGCAATGCGCTCAAGGAGTTCCTCGCCGGCAAGGGTGTGGCCAAGGAGCAGATCGAGGCCTGCGGGCTGGTGCGTCACGGTGAGGGGATTGCCGTATCCTACGACTATTTCCGCGACCGCATCATGTTCCCGATCCTGTCGTCGCGCGACAAGGTGATTGCCTTTGGTGGACGCGCGATGGCGCCGGATGCGCCGGCGAAATACATGAACTCGCCGGATACCGAACTCTTCCACAAGGGCCAGGTGCTCTACAATTTCACCCGCGCCAGGCGGGCGGCCCAGCCGGGGCCGGGATCGAAGGAACCGGGCACGATCATTGCCGTGGAAGGCTATATGGATGTGATCGCGCTCAGCCAGGTGGGCGTCGAAAATGCCGTTGCGCCGCTCGGTACGGCATTGACCGAAAACCAGCTGGAGCTGCTCTGGCGGATGACGCCGGAACCGGTCCTGTGCTTTGATGGCGATGGTGCCGGTATCCGTGCCGCGAACCGTGCTGCGGATCTGGCGCTTCCCTCCATCAAGCCCGGCCGCTCGGTGCGGTTCGCGCTGCTTCCAGACGGCAAGGATCCGGACGATCTCGTCAAGCATGAGGGACGAGCGCCGTTCGATGGCGTGATCGCACAGGCGCGTCCGCTGGCCGAGATGGTGTGGCAGCGGGAAACCAATGGTGCCGCCTTCGAGACACCGGAAAAGCGGGCGGAACTCGAGGCCCGCCTCAAGCAGATCGTTTCCGTGATTGCCGACGAAAGCGTGCGCCGGCACTACCAGCAGAATGTGCGCGATCGTCTCAACGGCTTGTTCCAGCCGCAGCGCAATGGCGGCGGGGGCGATCGTCGTCAAAGCTACCAGCAGCGCGAAGGCGGCGGGTCTGGCAGAGGCGGTGCAGCCGGCGGAAGGGGTGGATCGTCTTTCCAGCAGCAGGGGCGCGGAATGGGTGTTTCCGACCGCCTGACGCGATCGGGGCTGGTGCGGGGACATCTCGACCTTCCGGCCCTGCGAGAAAGCGTGCTGGCGCTGACCATCGTCCATCATCCGCAGCTTCTGCTCAACGAGTATGACGAGATCGCCTCGATCGAATTCGAGAACCGCGATCTGAAACGGATGTGGTCTTGCGTGCTGACTATTGTCGGGCAGGCCGGTGCCGGTTTGACGGTGCAGGACCTGAAACGGGAACTCGGCGAGAATGGCTTTGAGGAACTGTTGAAGTCAATGAACAAGCAGATCCGCAATGCGCGACTGTGGACGGCGACGGAAGAGGCCGATCCGCAGGATTCGCTGCAAGCCTACCGTCAGACCCGGGCACTGCATTCCAGAAACAAGGAGCTCCGCTGGCAGAAGATCGAGCTGGAGCGTGAACTCGCGGAGATGACCGAGGACGAGGCCGAGCGTGCCGAGATCCTGCTGCGTGCACTTCTGGAGGTACAGAATGAAATTTCCAGGCTTGAAAACCAGGAAGCGATCATCGACGGCTTCGGTGTTCTGTCAGGACGCGTCAAGGGCGCTGCCGTCAGTCACGGATGAAGGAGAGCTGCGCAGATACTAAACCGTGTTGAATTGGTCGCCTGATGGATTAACAGCGCGAGTGGAGTGGTCTATACAGCTCTTGATTGATCACTGTATTGTTGCAACGCATCGGAAAATGGCGTCAATCCCGCGCATTTCGGGTAGAGCCAAGGGTTTTTACCGGGCGGCGGGCTCTTGTCTTTCATTGTGCACCGCTTACATATGGCTTCAATATGACGGGAGTACCGCCAACGGGGACATGGTCGTAAGGTAATTTCCACTTTTCCTGGGCACAAGCTTTGGAAGAACTTGACGAAGCGTTATTTTGTGGGAATCACCATTTCGGGCAATATTGGTGGAGTGGGTCTAGCGCCGCGGCGATGTTCGGCATCTTCGTTCTGGCGGTCCCCGCGAGTAGCGGTCGCCGATGGTAATCGGGAGTTAAAGGTCATTCCGTTACGAGTTGGATATTGATTCGCGGCTGGTGTGGCTTTTGCCCTCCGCCGCAGGCCACGAAGCGCTGCGCAGTGGCGTTCAGGGAAAGCGACGACATACATGGCAACTAAAGTCAAAGAAAACGAAGAAGCCGATACC
Organism: Neorhizobium sp. DAR64872/K0K18; assembly: GCF_050500175.1. NCBI lineage: Bacteria > Pseudomonadati > Pseudomonadota > Alphaproteobacteria > Hyphomicrobiales > Rhizobiaceae > Neorhizobium > Neorhizobium sp. DAR64872/K0K18. The sequence goes on along the minus strand of NZ_CP191446.1, from coordinate 2,125,212 downwards.
GAGCGCGAAGGCTCGGTCGACGGTCCGCTTCTCGATCTTTCTGACGACGCGGTCAAGAAGATGATCAAAGCCGCGAAGAAGCGCGGCTACGTGACGATGGACGAGCTTAACTCGGTTCTTCCGTCCGAAGAGGTCACTTCCGAACAGATCGAAGACACGATGGCGATGTTGTCCGACATGGGCATCAACGTCGTGGAAGATGAAGAAGCCGAGGAGGCCACCACCGAGGAGGAGGACTCCAACGAGAGCGAAGAGAGCGAAGGCGGCGAACTTGCCCCGACGTCCAGCACCGCTCTCGCCACGGCGAAGAAGAAAGAACCCACCGATCGTACCGACGATCCGGTGCGCATGTATCTGCGCGAAATGGGCTCGGTCGAGCTTCTGTCGCGTGAAGGCGAAATTGCGATCGCCAAGCGCATCGAGGCTGGCCGCGAGACGATGATCGCCGGTCTGTGCGAAAGCCCGCTGACGTTCCAGGCGCTGATCATCTGGCGCGACGAACTGAACGAAGGCACGACGCTGCTGCGCGAGATCATCGATCTCGAGACGACCTATTCGGGTCCCGAGGCGAAGGCTGCGCCACAGTTCCAGAGCCCGGAAAAGATCGAGGCGGACCGCAAGGCTGCCGAGGAAAAGGAAAAGACCCGCAAGGCTCGTTTCTCTGCTGCCAACGATGACGACATCACCGCTGTCGGCGGCGACCAGGGCTTGGAAGAAGAGGAAGAGGACGACGACGAGTCGAACCTTTCGCTTGCCGCCATGGAAGCGGAACTGCGCCCGCAGGTCATGGAAACGCTCGACACGATTGCGGATACCTACAAGAAGCTGCGCAAGCTTCAGGACCAGCAGGTCGAGCAGCGGCTTGCCGCCTCCGGCACGCTGTCTTCCGCTCAGGAGCGCCGCTACAAGGAACTGAAGGACGAGCTGATCACGGCAGTGAAGTCGCTGTCACTGAACCAGAACCGCGTCGAAAGCCTTGTCGAACAGCTCTACGACATCTCCAAGCGCCTGATGCAGAACGAAGGTCGTCTTCTGCGTCTGGCTGAATCCTACGGCGTCAAGCGCGACTCGTTCCTGGAACAGTATCAGGGTGCCGAGCTTGATCCGAACTGGATGAAGTCGATCGCCAATCTGTCGGCACGCGGCTGGAAGGATTTCGCCAAGGCGGAGTTCAACGCCATTCGCGATATCCGTCAGGAGATCCAGAGCCTGGCCACCGAAACCGGTATTTCGATCACCGAATTCCGCCGGATCGTGTCGATGGTGCAGAAGGGCGAGCGCGAGGCGCGGATCGCCAAGAAGGAAATGGTCGAGGCGAACCTTCGTCTCGTCATCTCCATCGCCAAGAAATACACCAACCGCGGCCTGCAGTTCCTGGACCTTATCCAGGAAGGCAATATCGGCCTAATGAAGGCCGTCGACAAGTTCGAATACCGTCGCGGTTACAAGTTCTCGACCTATGCGACCTGGTGGATCAGGCAGGCGATCACCCGCTCGATCGCCGACCAGGCCCGCACGATCCGTATTCCGGTGCACATGATCGAGACGATCAACAAGATCGTCCGGACATCGCGCCAGATGCTGCACGAGATCGGCCGCGAGCCGACCCCGGAAGAGCTGGCCGAAAAGCTGGCCATGCCGCTCGAAAAGGTCCGCAAGGTCCTGAAGATCGCCAAGGAGCCGATCTCGCTCGAAACCCCTGTGGGTGACGAAGAGGATTCGCATCTGGGTGACTTCATCGAGGACAAGAATGCGCTGCTGCCGATCGATGCCGCCATTCAGGCGAACCTTCGTGAAACGACGACGCGGGTTCTCGCATCGCTGACGCCGCGTGAAGAACGTGTTCTTCGCATGCGCTTCGGCATCGGCATGAACACCGACCACACGCTCGAAGAAGTCGGCCAGCAGTTCTCGGTCACCCGCGAACGTATCCGCCAGATCGAGGCGAAGGCGCTGCGCAAGCTGAAGCACCCGAGCCGGAGCCGCAAGCTGCGCTCGTTCCTCGACAGCTGATCCCTGGAACAGACCCATCAAAAGCCCGGCCGTTATGACGTGCCGGGCTTTTTTATTGATGTTGTGATCGGGCCGGACTCGATCATGACAGCAAACCATCCTACATGGGAGCCATGCCGGATATGTCTCCCGCCCCGCATAAGAAGGTGATCGCAACGGCGCTGGGTGCGTCCGTCGCTCTGCATCTGATCATCGCGGGCGCGCTCCTCGTCAAATTGCCGCTGCCGACCAATGCGGTTCCCGAGGAGGAAACCGTCCAGGTGGAGATTGTGCCGCCGCCGGAAGAGGACAAGCAGGAGCCGGTCGAAGAAGCGAAGAAGCCTGACGAGCTGAACCTCAAGGAAGAGGCGAAGGCCGAAGAGCCGCCACCGGAAAAGCCGCCCGAGCAGAAGCCTCAGGAAGATCCGCTCGAGGACCCCGTGATTTCGGCGAGCAAGGCTTCGGCACCGGAAGCTGCTCCGCCGCCTTCCCCTGCGCAGGACGAAAAGCCGGAGGAGCAGAAGCCGCCGGAACCTCAGCCTCCCAAGCCTGAAGAACCAAAGCCCGAAGAGCCGCAGCCTCAAGAAAAGCCGCCCGAAGAAAAGGCGCCGGAAGAAGCGAAAGAGCCCGAGGCACCGCAGAAGGCCGAGCAGCCGGCACCGCCGCAGCCGCCTGCAAGCCCGACACCGGCCGAGGAGGAGAAGCAGGCGTCAGCGCCGCCGATGTCCGCACTGCGGCCTGTGTTCCAGTTTGGCGAAAAGGATAGCGGTCCGCGCCAGGCGCTTGACGGCAATGCTGCGGAGGATACGCCAGCGCCCGCTGCGACCGATGCCGATCCGCCAGCGCCTGAGGAGCCTGCACAGACGGCGGGTACCGACGGACAGGGCGAGGGCGCGCCAGCAGAAGCGCCGGTGCCGACCAATATGACGCCACCGCAGCTCAGTGTTCCAGGCTCCGATCCGTCGGGAATGCCCGGACCTAGCGGCGGTGCGTCTCCCGATGCGATGACGGCCGGGCTCTTTACAGGGCCGCCTTCCTCCGCACCCGTGCCGACGCAAAAGCCGGCGCCGCCGAAACCATCCGATGCGGCCGGCGATCTCAAGCCCGTCAGAACGCTGTTTTCCGCGCGCGATACCGGTGATGCGCTGGCGACCGTCGCGATGGCCGGCATACCGCGCGGCGTTCGGGCAGGGCAGCTCTGCTCGTCGGAACTCAGCGCGCAATTGCAGAACGGCTCGCCCGCCTACAATCCCGATGTCTTGCCCGCACCGAAGCTGCCCAATGGGACGGTTCTCGAGGCGCGCAATATCGGCTTTCGCGCCAAAGGCCAGTGGCATGATGTCAGCTTCCGCTGCGAAGTCGATGCCGATGCCACGAAAATCGTTTCGTTTTCGATGAATGTGGGTGGCCTCGTGCCGCGCTCGGAATGGCGCAAGCGCGGTTTTCCCGAGTTTTGATCTTCAAGCAGAGATGAGAATTTCGATGCCGCAGACCGCGATCCAGATTTCAACCAGAGGCCAAGGGCTATACGAGTTCACGGATGAAGCCGAACGCTTCGTGCGCCAGGCCGGGCGCGACGAGGGTCTGCTGACCGTCTTTGTTCGCCACACGTCCTGTTCGCTGATCATTCAGGAAAATGCCGATCCGGACGTGAAGCGCGATCTGAATGCGTTCTTTTCCCGCCTCGTTCCCCCCTCGGACGATCCTTCGATGGGCTGGGTCAGCCATACGATGGAAGGGCCAGATGATATGCCGGCACATATCAAGGCGGCACTGACGGCAGTCTCGATCGGCATTCCGATAACCGGCGGTAGGCTGGTGCTCGGCACGTGGCAGGGGATCTATCTCTTCGAGCACCGCGACAGCCCGCACAGGCGCGAGATCGTGCTGCACCTTTCGTCGTGATGATCGTTGTTTTCCAAATGAACAAATACTGAATGATCGGTTTTGCAGGCATTCAGCTGGGTTGGATAGAGTTGCATCGACCGTTGGCCCGAAAGGCCGGCGCGAGACAGCCGGACAACCGGTGACAGGTTCAGGAGAAGCAAAAGATGACTACAATCACACGCCTGATGGCGAAGGCCGGCCTTGCAGCCTTGATCGCCATGACAGGGATTTCGGCGTCCGCGCCAATCGCCGCCGCCGCCGGCCCGGAATTCGTACAGTACCGTGAGCGCGACTGGCGTCCGCATCACCCGCCGCGCTATGAGCGCCCGCGCCACATGCGTCCCGTCGGCTGTTCGCCGCGCCTGGCTGAACGTCGCGCCGAAGCGATGGGTCTGCGCCGTACCCGCGTCGTCGACATCTCCCGCCGCAGCGTGACCGTCGTCGGCGTCGACCGCCGCGGACGCGACCGGGTCGTGTTTGCCAACGTGCGCGGCTGCCCGCTCATCCGTCGCTAACGGATCTCAAGCGTCCCAGTCTATCTTCAGCCCCGTCCGGCATTCGCCGGGCGGGGTTTTCTCGTTGAAGCGATCCGATCAGGGATCGATGGAGAACACGACGTTGACGTTGACCGTGTAGCTGGTCTCGCCGGCCGCCACCGGGACGCCGTTGCCGGAATCCTTTGCCATTGTCATGCGCATCATCGGCGGGGCCATGGGCGGTGCCGAATTCTCGCTGATCTCCATGATGCGGCCAAGCTTGACGCCGGCGGCTTCCGTCAACGTCTTTGCCTTGGCGAGCGCTTCGGCAACGGCTGCCTTGCGCGCCTGCGTCATCACTTCGTCGGTATTGGTATTGGTGAACTCGATCTGTCCGCCCTGGTTGACACCGAGCTTGACCGTCTTGTCGATCAGTCCGCCGAGCTTTTCGAGATCGCGCACCTTCAGCGTGAGTGTGTTGGACACTTCGTAACCGATAATTTCCTGCGGCGGCTCGATGCCGTCCTTCGGGGCTACCTGGCGATATTGCGGGTAGATCGCAAAGCTGCTGGTCTGGACGTCGCGATCGGCAATGCCTTCAGCCTTGATGGCGGCGAGCACTTCGCTCATTGCCGTGTTGTTGGCGGAGACGGCCGCATCGGCGGTCTTTGCCTGCCTCACGACGGCAAGCGACAGGATCGCCATATCGGGCGCGACCGCGGCCTTGCCCTCACCGGACACGCTGATGATCGGTTCGCGCGGCGTGCGGGCTTCCTGCGCAGAGGCGACCGTTGCCGAAAACGGCGACAGCGGGAGGAAGGCCGTGCCGAGGGCAAGGGCTAGGAAAGCCGGCGCGAGAGAAGGGGCGGTGGGCAAACGGCGCATTGTGTCTCCTTTGATACTGATTGTTCGACCTCGACGATCCCGGCCAAATGCCTGAGTTGAAAGCCGAACACCCTCTAGGTGACGTGTGATTGTGAACCTATTGCGGCGAGGCCTTGTGAGCTTTCACAATTTGAGCTAGACGGACCCTTGCGACCGGCGAACCATTGCGCCAGTCGTCATGCCTTCAAAGGGCAGGGCCTGTAGCTCAATGGTTAGAGCCGGCGGCTCATAACCGCTTGGTTGGGAGTTCGAGTCTCTCCGGGCCCACCACCTTAATTCTTAGTTATTGATATCGCTTCACTATCCGGAATATTCCCCTCACAAGAATTGCTGTGAGGGGCAAGCTCGTTCCCGAGCTGTTCGCTGACGATGCGCGAAGACTTTACTCCAAGACGGGCTCTGTCCGCTTTTTTTGTGTAAACTTCAGCCTGTTTGGAGTTCGACCAGCCGAACTGGCTCATCAATTCATGCGCTGTCGCGCCGCCATTTGCGGCCATCGTCGCTGCCAGCTTCCGCAAACCATGCGTGTTTTTTTCGAGATTCGCTTTCCTTGATGCGTCCCCGAACCAGTTTCCAAACCCTGGGACCGAAAATGGCTTCCCATAATCAGTCACCAAAAAATGGAGATCGCCGGTCTGTGTTGTCGCGATGATGTCGATCACGCGCTGCGGAAGCTCGACAGTGATTCGCGCTGATGTCTTCGTAGTGGTGATTGAGAGGGTATTGCCGCGCAGGTGCTGACGTCCGATCCGGACCAGGTCCGACCGCCTCAGCCCAGTATGCATGGCGAGCTCCATCGCCAGCCGCTGTTTTGTTCCGATCGGCCATTTGATGCAGAATGCCCGAACGTCCTCGATCTCCCATGCGGGGAAACCGTCACCCTTCAGTTTGAAGCGCTCCGCTCCTTCTGCAGGGTTGATCTTCATGTGACCGTTCTTGACGGCCCATCGGCAAAGCGCCGACATGGATTTCAGATAGTTGTTTGCAGCTGCAGGCGTCTTTGCTCGATCTTCCATGCCAGCTCGCACGGCTTTGTCAGTGATCAGAGAGTAGGGTTTCATCCCGATCTTTCCGCCGCGACCGTCTGACTTCTCTTTGACGTGGAAAAATATGTTGCTGCGCTGCTTCCTGGTCGCTGGCTGAAGGCCTGCCCAGTCTGCACTCTCCATGTAGCGAGCGATAAGCCATGCGATCGTGTTCGGGGTGTCGCGATCCTTTATCTCGATTTCGGTACCCGCAAGAGCAGCCTGATAGGCCGCGCGAAATCTGCTATCGTTGGGGTCGGGAAGGCGGGTGCGTGTACCCTTTCCGATGCGGAAATAGTACACCCAAGAACCGTTGCGGTCCTTTTGCTTGCAGACATAGAGCGGGAGTTTTCGCGGCATGGGGTCATTCAAAGCCTGATCTCCTCCTGTTCGTCAACAGCAGCTTGCTTCGCGTTGTCTGGCGCGACACGAAAAAGCCGTCCGCCAATCTCGACTTCGACGCGAACGCCATCCCTCTTGGCTACCTTCGCCATCCTGCGCAGCTCAATCTCGGTGATGATCGCTCGCGCTGTCATGGCTCTTCTCTTTTCGGTTTATTCTTTCGAATTGCATTGCGGCTCGTGACCATGGTGTAACCGTCAGCGAATCGTACGGCGCAACTGTTCATCGTCCCGCGCACTGTCACTTCGCATGGCTGCCCCTTCCGCCCTTGGCGGTTCCAACGGTAAACGTAGGGAAAGGGGCGGGCGTTCGTGTTCATGCCACCACCTCGCCGGGGGCATAGTCGTGCGAGCGCTCGAGTTTCTTCCGGCAAGGCGGAATCCAGTTCAGTCGCGTTCCTTCCTCGCCATTGATCCACACCAGCCAGCAATAGGACGTCGCAGTCGATCCGGTAGCAGTGAGCCGCCCTTTGACCATAGGGACTCGCTCCGAGAACTGCGCAACGAGCGACGGTGGGTTTTTACTAAATAGGTTCTGGTAGCGTCCAACACCTTCAAGGAACGAGGTTCGCACGATCATTGCCACGCCTTCAGACGCAACTTCACATGCTCTTGCAATGAACTGCTCTGCCAAACGGAAAGGTGGGTTGCTGATGATCCAGTCGGGCTGTTCGGAAATAGGCAGCACAGGGAACAGAAAGTCATGCTGAAATGCGCGGGGCGTACCATAGTCATGAATATCGGACGCCCAAACAGCGCCAAAATATTCGTCGAGTGGGCCTGACATGTGGCCGCGATTACAGGCAGGCTCCCACACGGTCCTGCCCTTAAGGTTTCGTCCGTTCAGCACGTGCTCGCAGAGCGCCCGGGTTGCCCACGGCTGGGTCGGGAAGTCATCGAGGCTATCGTGAGGTTCACGGCGCTGCTGCATAACTGCAGAGGAAGTGTTCTGGCTCACGATACCCTCTCCCTCGTTTCGGGTGCTGGGAGGGATTCAATCGCGCGAGCAATGTCACCAGCTCGAACATTTCCAATGATGCGGGCTTCCGGCACCCATGCCCTCGCGCATTCAAGAACGGCAGAAAACACTTCGTGTGGCGTCCCGTTGTCTGGTGCGACGATGGTGGCTAACTTCCGGTCACGGCGATCCTCTGCGTCGATTTCCTTGCAATCGTTTTCGAAGGACGCAAGTTGCTCGTCGGTCATGTGCCACCAAACGGCACCTAACCCGCCGCACTCGTGGCAACCGCAGCCAATCTCAGTTTGAAGCGCGGGGCTATAGTCATACCTCTGCGTAGGGTGACCGTCCTCGGTGTCGTAGCAACCTGTGCAAGGCTGCCAGTGACCGCCGCTTTCCTTCATCTCATCGGCAATGCCAAGCAGAGCCGGATCTGCCACCATATGTGGCGTTGGCTGTTTGGTGTGGCTCATTGCACCGTCCTCTGATGCTTCGGGAAAATCTTATCCATGTGCGCTCGCACCATGCGCGCGAGCCGCTCCTCGTCCTTCATCTTGACGGCTGTCACCAGCTCTTCGCCGCCGATCTCACGGAGGGCATTCTCGCGCCCCTCATGGAATGCGTCGACCGCGCTATTTTCCCGACTATCCATTTCGGCAATGACAGCCTGAATTGCCGAGGTATCGGCTTCGGTCAGGACGTGGCCGGCGCGGAGTTGGGAAGCGATAAACACCGGATCGTTCTCGATCGCTCTATCGAACTCGTCATCCTCAGCCATTGTCCGAGCCCTCCGTGGTGGATTCGGCTTTTGCCAGCCGCAGGGCGTAGGTCGCGGTTTCAATCGCGTCATCGAAGCCAGCGCTCTCGTCATCGATCATGCCGGAGATCTTATCGAGCGCCTTCCGGAACTGCGCGTGCTGGCTCTTGTAGAGGTCGATACTCTCCCATGCCGCGAACGGATCTTCCGGTTCGCCAATGTCGCTTGCGATCTTAATCATCTCGCAGGCCAGCGCCGTGACCTGTTCCGGCGTTGTGTTGCCGGTGCCTTTGCAGACGCCGCAAATCATCGACGGGTAGCCGATCGGGCAATCCTCGTCCTGTTCGATCAGCGTGCACGGGCACGGCACCACATTCGTCTGCGGCGATGGGGTTTCGCCCTTCCGGCGCTGTACCATGGCGATCACCTCGTCGAGGTCGTCATCGGTCAGGCAGAAATCGGCATTAGGCTTTTCAGGATAGCGAACCAAGACTGTGATCTTCGCCCCATCTTTGAAGTTGGTGAGGATCTGATCCATGCAGTCGGCTACGCGCTGAGTTGCTTCGTGCACGCTCATGGCTGGCCCTCCATGTAAAAGGCCTGCGGCACGGCGGACCCGGCAATGTAGAGCGGATGTCCAGGATGGCCGTCTGCGGTTACCTTCAGCGCCCGCAGGTCGAAGAATTCCAGCCGATCATAGACCGCGCGGTTTCGGCCCCGAAGTTTTCCGTGGGTCCCCCAGGCGCAAATGATACGCATGCTGCTCTGGCATATCTCGACCAGGTGTCTGTCGTTGTCAGGGCCGATCGGATCGTGGTGAGCGTACAGCGCCTTCGGGTCGGTTGAGCGGAGGGCGAACAGGTTGCCGACGATCAGTCCTCCGAAGCCCCAGGCCTTGGCGAAGTTGATGCAGCGGCGGATGGTCGGATCATCTTCAGCGTGATCGGCCGTCGACGGGTTGAGCATAAGGAAAGCGACTTTGCTGGTTGTCGCATCCCATTCGCGCTCCAGCCGGTAACGGTAGGTGCCGCAATCCGAAATGATAGCGGATGATTTTACGAGCAGATCAGCCATTGTCCGAGTCCCGCGTTGTGGATGGAGTTACGATATTTGTTGCCGTCAAATCGATTGGGCGTACCGTTCTTTCTACGATCAAAGGAAGAACCTGATGCGCCACCCTGTTGAATTGTCCTTGGAGCAGCAACTTGAGGATCTGATGGATGATCTGGATGGTCCTGCGCTTGGTGTGGCGCGGAAAGTATTGGTCGATGACTGTGACCTGTCGGACCTTTCGGTAAAGCAGCTGAGAGTATGGAGCGGATTGGTAATACCGGCCATGCGCCGACAATCTGAAAATAGAGATGCGCGCTGGCGCAAGGAACTTATGGACCGTGAGGACTGAGCAGGCCATCATTTGCTCTCCTCTGCTGACGGACCTGGGAGCGGCGAATGCTTCGGCTTCGCGGCCTGCTTTGCGCGGATCGCGTCAACCTTTTTCCAGATGCGCTCAAGTTCGGTTTCGCCGCACTGATGCATGTCGAGTGCGTTGGCGAGGCATAGGGCAGCGAGCGTGACCATCACGCCGCCGACCTCCTGGTGAGGTTCGCCTGTATCGCGGCCATAGACATAATCGACGAGCTGGTGCGCCTCGTGCGCCGTGCAGCCGGTGGACTGCACAAGCTCAAGGGCTTCTTCAAGGAAGCGGTGGTTACGCTCCTCGCGGTTGCCGGAGATCATCTCGCCGAAGCAAGCCATCATCCAAGGCTGAACACGGCTTTGAAATGTGCCCTCCACATTATCTGCGGGCGGTGCATTGAAAGCTTCGCCGGAATTTATATATTGTTCGTCAGACGGTTCGTCGGCCGCTAGCTTGGCCTTGCTCGCGTCATCAGACTGATACCTTTCGCTAACTCGTAGGTCCGTTCGTTCATGTCCGGGACCGTGTTTGCTGCGAACGCTCAGATTTCCCTCAATTTGATCGTTGCCGCTATCGCGGACCAGGAGAGAACCATGACAATCACGCTTGTCATCAGAGTGCGTAAGCTTGCCGTCGCAGACATTATCAGCATTGCTGCCCTTGGACTGGAGGTCTTCAGAGCTTTCCAATAGTCCAGACAGAGCCGGGCCTCGTCCCGGCTCTACCTTCATTTGCGGCACGGGCGATGGGGTCCTCGGTGGCATCGGCCAGACAGGGCCGAAGTCAATCATGACCTCACGGCAAGTGCTCTCAGATCCAACATACACTGGCGGCTGCTGACCTCCGGCCAGAACAGACAGGAAGATCCGGCCGGTCATCGTGATCTCGGCAAGCTCATCTGGCGTGACTGTCCAGCATGAGACGCACGAATGCCGTGTGCGATAGACGTGCATGTTCTGGACATTCTCTGCACCTTCCGGTGCGCGCATAACAAGATTGCTGCCTTCGAAGTCGATTGGCTGTCCCATTACGCTCTCCGGTTCTGGTGTGAAGCAGGCTGAATGGCCTCTCGGAGCGCGACGACGTGCATGCTGATGCGAGGAAGCGCGAAGCGTTTCAGCCTGGCGACGCCGGACATCGAGTCCGAAGTTTCCTTCCAGACGACAATTCTGTCGGGTATCGATAGATCGGGCGGCGGGATCTTGCCGTTGGCCAGGACTGGAATGTCATGGCGGCGCATGAATGTCGAAAGGTGACACTCGGCGATACCAAACCGATTGGCTGCCTCATAGACCCGCATCCCGCTCTCGATAGCGGCGCGAACTTCGTCAGGGTTAAGCGGTAGCGCACGGGGCGGTTGGAGTGTTAGGGCCGCGATAACGGCTTCAGCCTGCCGGCGGCATTGAATGTCATTCGTCATAGCGGTGTTCTCCAGATTGGGTGGGCCGTTCTCGTCGGGCCCTGCGACGGTTTCGAGCGCGGCGCACGACGCGCCGCCCTCTGCGATGATCAGGCCGTCATTTCCGGCTTGCCTTGGAAGGCAGGAACCTCGGTTGCAGCTGCGGCTCGGGTGAGCGACAGCTCGACTTCCTCGGTGATGTACTGGTCGGGACGATAGAGCTGGTAGAACCAGACGAGCGATCCGGCTTTCAGGCGGTAGCGCAGGCGGACCGGCACTCGTACGGCTTCGCCGCGGAAGAACGGCGGCAGCTTGATGATGAAGAGGCTGGGGACGTTGAGCTTCTGGCCGTTCTGATCCTTGTGCTCTTCCTCAAACGTAATCTGCGCCTCACCCGATGCCAGAGTCACCTGATTGATGACGCGGGTCTCGGCGTTGACCTTGAGGCCACGCGAGAGAGTGACAATTTCGTTCGGGAACGCCACACGTCCGCCGAGCTTGTCCTGCCAGTGCTCTGCTTCTTCGTCGTGCGGCGCGGCGAGTTCGGCGATGCGGTCTTCGATGAACTCCGCAAATTCGGACTGGCTCATCGGCTCGCCGTTAAACTTCACCCACGTCTGCCATTCCTCGGAAAGCGGGAACGGGTAGTGGACACGGTGTTTGCCGTTATCGGCCACTCCGCCGTTTGCTTTGTCGTGGTAATCGATGATGGCCGTCAGAGATGGCTTGCGCCAATCGATATCGGCGAAGATCGCGCTGTGCTCGGTCTTGTGACGGTCGACCAGGTCGATGAAGCTGTCGAGTGTGTTGACGACAGCCGTCCCGCTCTTGCGGTCAGGCGTCTTGCGATACTCGTCGATCAGGCTCTTGACGCTCTTGACCGTTCCGCTCTTCGGGTCGAGCAGGACAGGGATCTCCGCGGGCACGCCTGGGAAATCAAGATTGTCGATCCGGAGAACGGTAGCTGTGCCGGCCTTTGCCAGATCAGCGACGGCGTTCACGGCAGTTTCAGATAGCTGGTCCATGTGGTTGGTCCTTTAGAGTAGGAGTGGTTCAGGAGGTGAGCGGGGTTGGGCGGCTGCGATCAACCTCGCGTGGGCCGCCAAACATGTCGTTTTGCTGAGGGTGCTCGGTTGAGAGACGGCCGCCATCGACAACCCAGTAGACCGAAGTCTTGCGAGGAAGCTTCGGCAGCTTCGGCGGTGCGAGCTCGGCATCAATCTCGACCATGCCGTCTTTCACGGCCAGCTTGATCTTGATATTGATCTCGCCCTTAAAGCTCGTCTTGGGACGATCGTTCGAAAGCTCGTAAAGCTTCTGTAGGACTTCGGCGAGCTGACCCGACGCCTCGTCGTTCAGCTCGCCGCCTTCGAGCATGCCCATGAGGGACTGCACGTCGCGTATCAGTTTCATCGTCTCTCTCCGTTAAAAGGGAATGTCGTCGTCGAGATCGCGCGAAAGGTTTCCGCCCGACGTCGAGGATTGCTGTGTTCGTGATGAGTTGCCGGCGGCGCGGTCTGGGTCGCCACCAAAGTCTTCGGCGCCGTTGCCACCCGGCTGGTACCCGGACCCTTGCGCCTTATCGAGTAGCTGCAGTGCGCAGTTAAAGCCCTGCAGGACGATCTCGGTCGAGTACCGATCGTTGCCGGACTGATCCTGCCATTTGCGGGTCTTTAACTGACCCTCGACATAGATCTTCGAGCCCTTCTTCACGTACTGCTCGATGACCTTGCAGAGACCCTCGTTGAAAACGACGATCGAATGCCACTCGGTCTTCTCCTGGCGCTCGCCGCTCTCGCGGTCGCGCCAGTTCTCGGATGTGGCCAGACGGATGCTGGCGATCGGGCGCCCGTCCTGGGTGCGGCGGATCTCAGGATCGGCGCCGCAGTTACCAAGAAGGATGACTTTGTTGACGGACCCGGCCATTAGGCGTCGTCCTCTATCAGACCGGCAGCCAGCGGGGCTGGAACAGGCCACGTCATGATCAGCGCCAGATAGGCTGTCGCCAGCATCAACGCTGCGCCAGGCTGCGTTGCCGCCCTCTGGTCGCCTTCAATAATGCGCTCGCTGAATTCCATGACGGCTGCGAAGTTGACAGGGTCAACCGCCGCGTCGCCGTTCGGATCCATGAGCGCGACTGCGCCATGCGAGAACGTGCGCTGCAGCGGACCTCCGTCCTTACGGATGCCGCCGGTGAGCGTTCCCGGCTCATCAGTCATGCACAGCTTGCGACCGGAAAGAGGGAAGCTCTTGATAGGGGTGACGCTGATCTTCACGGGCTTCCCCATCACGCCACCTGCCTTTCGTCAGCGGTGTAGGTCGCACCTGGCAAAAACCCGGCGTTACAGTTGACGAGGTTGACAACCAGGCTGGCGATAGCTTTCACTTGGTCGTCGTCTCGCTCGTTGTTGACGTCGATGACGAGGACGTCTTTTCCTTCTGCGTCGATGACGCAGCCCACATCGTTCTCGGCGAGCGCCAGCGGCAGTTTGACGTCGAGCGCTTCGAAATTGAGGCGCAACGCATCGAGCTTCTTGAGCAGTTCGGTGTTCATGACAGTGACTTCCTCGTGGAAATTGCCACAGCTGCTTGCCGGGCGATGATGTCTGCGCCAATCAGCCGGTGCGCCATCTCGGCGAATTTTTCCTCGGCCGCCGCGCAGCCCCAGATCTTCAAAGAGCCTGTAGTTTTGGGCTTCTCGGACAAAGGGAATTGATTGCCCGCTGCCTGTCCGAAAAGCGAAATGGCTTCGAACCGGCACATTCGATCGTCCATTGATTTGACGATTTTCCTTTGGCGCTGCGTCCAAAGCGAAGGCGGCGGTAGGGATGCGGCCGTGTAGATCGCGTCGTCCCACCGTTCCTTGATCAAACGGATTGCTTCCCGAACGGGTAATCCTGGCAGAACGCGAGAAAGGAGATCCTCCAGTGGCCGAATGATATCTCCGAAGAGATATTCGTGACCGTCATGCAGGAGATACAGAGCAGCCTCCATAAAGGTGCCGCCTTCATTCAAGATGGCCTGCGCACCCATCGCGCAGTGCTGAGCGTCAGACATGCCGCGACCATTGAACCGGCGAATGCCGGACATCGTCCGGCCCATATCGACGAAACAGATGACTGACGGCGTTGGTGCGGCAAGATCGAAAACACTGCCGTCGCTGTTGAACGACCAGACGGGTTTCGCGGACAGTTGGGAAATTGTAGCAATCTGGCTCATATCGCCTACACCATCGTCGCGGCATAGAAGCCGATGCAGAAGACGACGACTGCGGACATGCCGTAGGCCAGAGAGCGATTGTAAGTCGCGACCTGCTCGACGATGATCGCGGTCAACCTCGGGTCGACGCGGCGTTCAGCCGTCCGGTGTGCGACGTGTCTTTGGGAGGCGGTGGACGTAATGGACGCCATGTTTCAGGCCTCCGCGATCTGGCGCGTCGACTGGCGGCGAGCCAACTCTGTCGCCTTCGTCCCGAAGCGCCTGACAACATCCGCGGGATATCCACGCGTGGCCAGCGTTTCTACTGAAACATTCTGACCGGCGAAGGCAAGCTCGCGCATGTCGTCGGCCATGCGCTCAGTCAGAGACCGAGAGCATGAGGTAGGGGTTTTCGGTGTGGGCTTATTTTTCTGGAAGCGGATCAAGGCTACATCTCCTATCGGGATGTAGCGGACGTTATTCGGGAAAATTCCCTAGGTCAATACCCATTTGGGAAATTTCCCTAATTCAGGCGCTGTGCTCACGAATCAGAACAAGGTTCTGCGGTACGTCCCCGTCACCACTCCCCTAACAAGGATCTCGGTCCCTCCGTCGCCATCAGGTTTTATAGGTTGATGGCGAGGATTGCTGCTCTTTGGGACCAGCATCTGAATTCCGTCGATCTTTTCGACAGTTTTGAGCGTCACCTCGACGAGAGATCCGTTGTGCCTCTCGACATGCACAAACATCCCGTCCTTCAGAGATAGCCCGCTGTCGATCATGTCGACACAGGTGACGTAACTACCTTCTGCAAACTCTTTATCCATCGAGTCCCCAACCACAGCCAAGGCATATTGCCGCGCGTGCGGGAAGCGTGGATCGCGAGCTACAGGGATGATCTCGCGCTCTGCATCTTCGTCGATAATGCTGCGATCTACCCAGTTTCCGGCCTGAATTCTGCCGACCACGTCAAGTCCTCCGACCGATTTGACCCTCTTCAAAGCGTCGTCATCGCTTTGCCCCAGGAACCAGTCTGGTGTCGTTTCCAAGGCGGCCGCAAGCTTTGAAAGGTTCTCGGCATTCGGGCTACGGGTTTTGCCCCTCAAGATGTCTCGAACGAAACTGTCTCCCAGACCAGCCTTCTTGGCGGTCTGAAGCGCGTTCAGTCCAAGCATGTCCATTCGGATTTTTAGACGTTTTTGTAGGGATGTTTCCATTCCTAATTTTGACATTTCGGGAAATATACCGTCCATCGGGAAATGTCCCTTGACTGACCGGGAAAAATCCCGAATAACTACGAGCATGGGTAAGTTGATGATCACGGAGCGCGATGTCAGAGCAAGTCTGCTCGATATTGCGCAAGACTTTTCTTCTCGGTCAGGGATGAGCCTGTCCGCGATAGGCGTCGCGTCCGTGGGAGACAGCAAGTTCCTGGCCCGGGTTCGCGACGGCTATGGTTTCAACATCAAGACCTATCAGCGTGTGGTGGACTGGATAAAGAGCCAGCATATCGCGGAGGCGGCAGAATGAAGCCTTCATTGCAGAAGCTCGTCGCCATTCTCTCCCAGAATTCTTGGCTCAAGTCGGTCGAGATGCTCCAGCGCGAGGAAGGCCAGTCTCTGTGCGTCCCTGTTGTGGGTGCGTTGCATCTTTTCCATTCGGAAGCGCACGTCGTCGACAAGCCCGGACCTCATGCCACGTTCGTCATCAAAGTCTCTGCTCATCAAGTGCGCGAGGTTGATGACGAGCTGCTCGAGCACTACGAAGTTCGCAATCATGGAGTTTGTGACGGCGTCACTCATTGGGTTTCATCCTGTTGTTTCGAAGCTGTTTACCGGCTGTTTTGTTTCAATCCATCGCGTCGACCCTTTGCTTTGGCTTGTGGTCCGCCGCGATGACCTGACCATCTGACAATCCTTCATTTTCCGCAGTCCCGCCACGGGACATTAGGACCGTTTGTCCCGCGCCGGGACGTGACTTTTTTGTGCTCTTGGAGATGCTAAGATGACCGATCCATTCCTACCCCGGATTAAGGCTGCGCAACGCGATCTGATCGAAGATTGCGGCACCATGCGGCGCATCGAAGAGAAGTTCGGCTATTCGAAGTCGAACATTCAGCGCTGGGGCGATGCGAAATATCCCGACCTGATGACGATCGACGCCGTGCGCTTGTTAGAGGCGGACTGCGGAATTCCGCACGTGACGATGGTCATGGCAGAGGTAACCGGTCGTAGGCTCACTGACCCTGATCAGGAGCACGCATTCGCTGCCTGCGTCATGCAAAGTCATGCCGACCTGATGCGCGAAACCGCCGAGCTGGCCGGCAAGATGGCTCTCGCTTTCGCTGACGGCCATATGACGCCGGCAGAGGCAACTGCTGCGGATCGTGCTGCAGCACAAATGGAAGAAGCTGCGCGCCAGCTGCGCAGCGCGCTTGCGGTGGTGAAAGCCGCAGGCGGAGTAAAGGCCGGCCTGCGCGTTGTTGGGTCCGATTGATGCGTCGGCTTCGCAAGACATCCGTCGCGCCTGCCTCGGGGATTCTGTGCCCAGAATGCGGCACAAACTCTAGCAAGGTTACGGACAGTCGTGAGGCTCCAGGGGCGATCCGCCGCAGGCGAGAGTGTGTCCGGTGCGGTGGCAGGTGGTCAACCATTGAACGCGCTGTCGGTTTCAAGCCAGCGGAGCGGCGCTGATGGGTGAACCAATCCGCCTCGTCATCGTGACCGACAACGCCGAAAAGGCTGCTCCGGCAATTTTTGGAATGGCGCTCTCTCAGCTCCCGGGTTGGGTGCTTGTGATGACCGACTGGCAGGAAGTTGGGCAGATCGAGGACGGCACGCCCTGCATGGCCATCTGGTTCCAGAAAGCCGGCTTCGTCACGTTGACGGAACACACGTGGCGTGAACGCCGCCAGGTGGTGAAGCTCGATGATGATTTCCAACGTCATTTCGATCGGGTGACTGCGTGGCTCGAAAAGCGAGACGCTGCGGAACGTGAATTGCTGAAGGCTGCACTTATGGAAAGCGCCGAAGCTGAGGGCGTCATCACGCTTGAGGAAATCGTCCAGGCACAAAAAGCGCAGCGAGCGATCGAGACCTCGACCGTCAAGCGTTTCCCCAGCCAGTCGAAGTGGATCTGAGCATGAAAGAGCGCGTGCGCCTCGTTCTCATCATCGGTGCTTCCAAGATGGAGTGCTACCGAACCGCAAAAACATTCGACCTGGATTTCCTAAACGTCGATCGAATGCGCTTTGTCTGCGACCCCTATCATTTGCGCGGCTGGTCGCGAGGTACAGCATTTATCGCTCTCAATCGCCCCACCTGGCCGGAAAATCTCGACCTGGTTTTGCAGGCTCTCACGGTCAAGGGCCAGCTGCGGATCGCCAACGACCGCGATCTGGCTGAACTGCGTGCCGATGTCCCGTCCGCGGCACTCTCGCAGCAATCGTTGCAAAGAGAAGGGGCACGGAGATGAGCGAAGAGATATCGGTTTTCATCAAGGCTGCGCAGCTCCTGCCCGTTTCCGCAGCGGTAAACGCCCTCGGCCTCAAGTTGCCGAAAAAAGTCGATCAGGGTGGGCCGTGTCCCCGATGCGGTGGCAAGGATCGCTTCGCGGTCAACCTTGCAAAGGACGTGTGGGTTTGCCGAGGTTGCGATGCAGGCGGCCGCAATGGCCTCAGCCTGGTCGCGCATGTGCTGAAATACGATTTGCATTCGAGATCGGAGCTTCTGGAGGCGTCGGCTTTTTTGTCCGGCAAACCGGTTCCTGATGGGGCAGAGCGCGAGACTGCGGCTGCCCGTGCCAGAAGAGAGGCGAGTTTGCAGCTTGATCTGCAAAAGGCCGAATCTGATGCGGCGGAACGGCAGAAAAAGCAGGATGCATTTCGAGAAAAAGAGGTGCGGAAAGCGCGCGGAATATATCTCGGCGCGACCGTCGCGCCGCATGACGATGATCGGACTCTTCGGGAATATCTGCGTCTACGCACAGGCTGCGTGATCCCTGACACGGTTTTTGAGAACATTCGCTTTGCTGCGAGGCGGACCTACTGGCACGGGAATGATGAGCGTGGAAATCCAGTGTCTCACTATGTCGGGTACGCGATGATTGCGCCCTTCGTCGATACGGACGGTAAAATCACCGGCTGCCATGAGACATGGATCGACCTCTCGAACAGTCCGAAATACAGGCCCGACCTCGGCTGCGATAATGAGGATATCCCACTTCCCACAAAGAAGATGCGCGGCACCAAAAAGGGATCGTTGATCCCTGTATGCGGGGATCTACCGTCCACTCGCTGGGTTGGTGGCGAAGGCATAGAGACTGTCCTGGCCTTCGCCGGCTTTGACGGCTTTAGGCCGGACACGTTCTATTTTGCTACGGGCGATCTCGGAAACCTGGCGGGGCCTGCGGACCCAAAGAGCGCCTTCAACCACCCATCGCAAAGAGTAACGGACAAGCGCGGTCGGTCTCGGCCGGTACGGGTGCCGGGCATCGTCCCGAAGCCCGGTCAGTCAACCTCCGACGCCTATCAGGTGCCGCCGCATGTCGACGACCTGATCCATCTCGCCGACGGCGACAGCGAAGTTGTTTTCACGGTGGCCGCAATGAAGCGTGCCGCCGTTCGGTGTGCCCTGGAGGGCCGCTCTATCCACACACTATGGCCACCTGCAGGGGCGGATTTCGCCAGCCTTGGGGCTGAGAAACTGGCATTGGGGAACTGACGTGACGAAAGACAAAAAGACTGGCGTGCCCGATGACGTCATACGCGCAATTGCCGAAGTCGAGCAGCAGCGCGCGGCATACCGGGAGAACCCGGACCCTCTGCCGGTTTCGAATCCTATTGAGGAAGAGCAGTCCGCGCAGCTTTCGGCCGAAGAACTTCTCGACGAATGTGCTGCACAGCCTGAAACCGATATCGGAAATGGGACGCGAATGCTGATCCGCTTCGGTGATCGTATGCGGCATGTGAACAATATCGGGTGGCATGGATACGATGGTCGCCGTTGGCTGGAAGACGTGTCGGGCGCTGTTGTGCGCCAGTTCGCGCACAGAACGGCCGAATTCATCGACGATGAAGCCATCAAGCTGGATTGCAGCCCAGATGAGCAGGCGAAGATCGAGGCAGGCCGCCTGGCGCGTGAGGCAATCAAGAAGTTGGGAAAGCCGGGAAAAGAATGGACCTCGGAGCAACTCGCCGAGCTCGAACGGCTCCAGCAAGATGTCGATGCTATGGGCAAGGTCGAAAAGGATCGGTCGGGGCGGATATCGTCGCGCCATGCTCACGCGAAAAGCGCGGCCGGCACTTCCAAGATTGACAATATGCTGAAGGAATCCATTCCTTACTGCTCTCTCGACGTCGACGACATGAACATCGATTTGCATGCTGTCAATTGCAGGACCGGAACGCTTCGCTTTTTCTGCTCGGAGGTGGACGGGTTGGGAAAATGGCAGGTGCGCCTCGACCGACATAGCCCGTTGAACCTCATATCCAAACTAGCTGAAGTTGATTTCGATCCAAAATCCGGCTGCCACCTGTTCCAACAGTTCATGCAGCGCGTGATGCCGAACCCGGACTATCGCGCTTTCCTGCAGCGATATCTCGGCTATTGCCTTCTTGGCGTCACTTCCGAGCAATGCCTCCTGTTCTTCTATGGTGCGGGCCGAAATGGCAAATCCACGTTCATGGATCTTATGGTCGAAATCCTTTCGGACTATGCGGTTTCCATGTCCATCGACAGCTTTGCAGGTGACAGTAAGCGGGGAGGATCCGAGGCAACGCCCGACCTTGCACGCCTTCCAGGTGCCAGGCTTGTTGCAGCCGCCGAGCCTGAGATGGGTGTTCATCTGAAGGATGCGCTGATCAAGACGCTAACTGGCGGTGAGCCGATCGCTGTGCGACGTCTGCATAAGGACTTCTTCGAGTTGATCCCGCAGTTCAAAATCATCCTTTCAGGAAACCATAAGCCGATCATCCGAGACGACAGCGATGGCATCTGGCGGCGTGTGCACCTGGTCCCTTGGGAGATCCAGATACCCGAGGATGAGGTTGATAGAGACCTTCCTCGCAAGCTCCGTGCGGAGAAGGCAGGCATTTTCGCCTGGATGGTGAAAGGCGCCCTCGAATATCTTCAGACTGGTCTGAGCGTGCCGTCTGGTGTCAGGGCCGCAACTGCCGAGTATCGAGAAGAGAGTGACCCGATCGGCGCCTTCATAAGGAATGCGTGCCATGTGACGGGTAAAGAGGCTGACCGGGAAACACCGGAGGAGCTGTTCAACGCATATGTCCGCTACGCAAAGCGTGAAGGGTTGGCCGAATTCCGTCAGCCCACGTTCACGCGGCGATTACCTGACCAGACACGCAAGAGCTGGAAAGGTCTGGACGGGCTTATGTGCCAGTTTAAGCGAACTCGGTCGAACGGTACCGTCTATCTCGGCATATCGGTTCGCGAGGAATTCCGGCGCGACCACTCCGGTGATGGTCCGCCTTCTGGTCGGTTCGCTTCAGATGAGCCTTTCCCGGAGGATCTATGATGGAATTTACCCGGACCCCTCGCCGGACAGGCAGGGCAGACGCCTCGAAATCTGTCTCTAGTGCCTAATCAAAGGGTCGGGGTTGGACATCTAGGACAGCAAGACAAAGCCGAAGGGCAGGTAATCCAACAAAGGGTTTGGGGAATGATCGAAAGAAATCAGAATGTTATCAAGCGTGGACTGCTAGGACAGGTGTTTTGATGTTTTCCGTGATGCGTGCGCAAGCGCGCGAAATAAGATGTCAGTTCGGTAGAGTAAAAAGATGAGTGCCGGCCTCATTACATAAGGCAAGAACTATCTGTCCTATCTGTCCAATCATTGAAATTGTTATGTTTTAAGTGTCCAAACAGATGTTTTATCTGTCCTTTTGAAAAACCTACTCTGTCCAATCTGTCCAGAAAGCTAAAAGGAACTGAAAATGAAGAAAATTGGCATAGCTGAATTGCTGATTTGGGCCTTCTGCGACGAATTGCCGAAAGCAGGCATGACTGAAGGTGGTGGACCATCCATGGCTTCCAGCTCCGGGGCCTATGCGGAAATGTCAGTCCTGGGCACATTGGTCGACCGCAGCCCGAACGCTTTCGGCGTGCTTCCGTTATTCGCCTACGAAGGTGAGCCACACCAAGACGCGACTATCGCTGGCGAAGCCGTTCGAGAACTGAGATCCCGAAACTTTGAGGTAGCGAAAGGTTGGAACCCATTCCCGGACTGGTCGGACGAGCATGGTCTTATCGCAGCGGAAGTGGAGAGAGTTGTATCTGATCTCATCTCTGCCAGAAACCCTCGCCTGAATGGCCAGCAGATCGTCGCTCTGGTGACTAGCTGCGCTATCCTGAAGCGCGGCCCGGATTGGAGCGGCACCCAACCGAAGACCATCGTTTGCAGCAAAAATGGGAAGGATCCATCTTGGTTCGTCAAGCGCAGCATGATGAACAGTCTTGGTCGCATGGAAATGCGGGAGGTCGACGGCTTTGATTACCGGAGGCGCCGGCCGGCCAAAGATGCCTACAACAAACATCGCTTGGAGGGATCGATCGTGTCCGCGGTCATGTCTCGCCTCGATTGGCAAATCTGGCAATCGTCGCTTGAGGCGCTCCATGAGGCGCTTCAGGACCGTCTTACTGCCCATGATTTACTGCCATTCAACCCCGACAGGGCGCCATGGGCTCGGAATAGGAAAAATCGGGCTGAGATCGAAGCCATTGAAAACGTTCTATGATATATTTCGTTTACCCACTTGCGGCGCGACTGACATTTGGTGCATCTTAAGCACACTGTAAAAGGTTAGATAAACCCGCTGGCGGAAACGCCCGGCGGGTTTTTTGTTTCCAGATGGAGGCCGCCATGAACCCCGTCGCTGTAATGGCGGCACCCGCATGAGTGTCGAGTTTAAATTCGATGCTTCAGACTTTGCGAGGGTCGCGAAGATCTACGCAGCCATGCCGCGGGAATTGCAGCAGGTCGCGTTCAGGCGAGCAGCTGCCCGAGCACGAGGTGCGGTAGAACGAGACTATGCTCGTTTCGCATCGAAGGTGCTTAAGATTTCTCAGAGGTTGGTTCGCCAGCGTATGGGATCTAGGTTGGTAGGAGCGGACGTCATTCTCTCCGTACGTTCAACGAATATTTCTCTCAGTGAGATAGGCGCGAGCCAACGCGGTTACGGCGTGTATGTCCGTGGTCGCGGACGGTATGAGGGGGCATTCATCGCGCGCAAAAACTCGAAGGCTGCCGCAGGGCTGGTATTGCAGAGACAGACTGCCGCTCGTTTGCCAACGCAGATGATGTTCGGACCAAGCCCTGCCAATGCAATCCAGCGTACACCGCGAGACTACGAAGACTTGCTCGCGCAGATCGCCGCTGGTGAGTTTGCTCAGACCGTTCTCCAGCAGGCTGCCTTCCTCCTCGGCCGATCCGGGTGACCCCTCCGACCCCCTCGACCCCGGGGGGGGTACCCCCCCCGGTTCAGGGACCGTACCTCGGTTTGTATGCCAGACGGTCCCGGCGGAGCGCAGATTGCTGCCAGTTTTAGACGTCGAAACATTGGGTTAACGGGGTTAACGAGGTTAACGCTACCGGTTGACGGGTTAACGCTCCCGCTTCCTGGTCTTGGCGGCAAGCCGGAAGTGGTTTCATGTCCGACGTCATGTGGAGCATCACACAGATCGCGGCTCGCGATGGCGTGTCAAAAGCGGCTGTTTCGAAGACAGTCAAAAAGCTTGTCGAAGTTAGTCCGGATACGCCGGTCGAGCGCGGTGGGCAGGGTCAGGTGATGGGAGTTTCCCTCGCGCACTACGACCACTATCGGCAGCGTTTCATCAACCCGGCAAAGGCGACCGCGCCGATACGGACAGCCGCTGATGCAGCGCTGCCAGCAGGGCAGGCGCGAAACCCGATCGATCCGAGCGATACATTCGAGGAGGCTCGCCGCCAGTCAGAGTGGCTGAAGGTTGGCCGCGAGAAGATCCGGCATCAGGAAGATTGTGGACAGCTGGTAAGGCGGGATCGGATCGACGCATCGCTATCCAGCGCGGGTGCTGAGTTGCAGGCGATCATTCGTAGACTGCCAAACAGGGCCGACGACATCGCGATGGCGGTTTCGAAAGAGGGCGTTCATGGCGTTCGGGTTCTGCTTCGCCAGATCGCATTCGAGATCGGAAACCAAATGGCCGACAAGCTTGCAGAAATAGCCTTGTCTGCCCCTGAAACCGACGAGCTGCTTGAGGACGAAGAACGGTGACAGTCCATCCTGGCGCGCTTCGGATAGTCTCGTCGGTTCTGGCGGGCGCGATCCGGCCGCAGCCACCCGTACCGTTTCCGCTTTGGCTCACGAAAAACATCGTGCTGGTCGACGGGCCGAAGAAGGGGGAATTCTGGTCGGCTGAAGACGCGCCCTACCTGATCGAGATTGCCGAATGCCTTAGCCAAGAGCATCCAAGCAACCTGGTGACGGTCAGGAAATCTCAACAGACCGGTGTTTCCATCCTCGGCTTGGCCTGGATGCTCTACATATCTGAGGTCTGCCCGGACAATGCGCTCTACGGCGTCCCAGGCCTTGATGCGCTCCGGGACATCAACTCCGGCAAGATGCAGCCGCTGATCGACGAGTGGCAGAAAAAAACCGGAAAGGCGATTATCTATCCGACCACGCAAAGGAGTGGGGACGGGTCGACAACCTACGAGAAGAAGTTCCCTGGCGGCGCGATCTATCTCGCCAACGCCAACACAGTCATGGACCTCTCGGCCAAAACGACCCGGTATGGCGTGAAGGATGAGGTATCGAAGTGGCAAGAGCTGCCAAACGGCGCTGACCCTGAGAACCTCTTCTTCGGTCGCTTCACCGCTTTCCGCCGACAGAAGAGCTTTAAGATCTTCGAGCTTTCCACGCCCGAGCTTGATAGCGGCGACGAACTTGGCGAGGGCCCAGGGCACTGCCGCATCGATCGGTCTTTCCGGCGATCAGACAAACGGTTCTGGAATGTTCGTTGTGCGGAGTGCCGGAACGAACTTGTCCAGTGTGACGACTATCTGCGGATCGATCGCAAGCAGCCGCACAAAACCACGTTGGCCTGCCCATACTGTGGGCACCATCTCTCTGAAATGGAGCGGGTTGTAGCCGTAAGATCTGGTCGCTATGTCGCTACCGCCGAGGGGCCTGACAGGCATCCTGGCTTCAACGTCGATGCCTTTATGTCGTTGATGATGTCCTACGAAGCGATCGCGGAGGACAAGATCAACTTTGAGGCCAAAGGCGAGGCCGGGGCGAAGGACTACCACAATCTGGTTTTGGCGCTGCCTTACCAGATGAAAGGCAATGCACCCGACCACAAGCGTTTGATGGAGCGGCGGGAAGATTACCAGTCGAACGTCATACCCGCAGGTGGGTTGCTGTTCACAGCTGGCGCCGACGTCCAGGGATACGGGATCTTTTGTGAAGGCGTGGCTTTCTCTGAGGATCGCCAGACTTGGAATGTCTTCGCCGAATTCTTTGAGGGCGCAACAGACAATCCGCAGCAAGGTGCGTGGGTCCTGCTCGAGGAGTTCTTCGCCAGTGAGTTCTCCGACGCCCATGGCGTGCTGCGGAAGATCGAGGCTCTTGCAGTCGACAGCGGGTATCGCACCAACCAGGTGCTGGAATGGTGCCGTCGTCATCCGAACGCCTATGCGATCAAGGGTGTCGAAGGTCGGGGCGTTCCCGCGATCAGCGCGCCGTCGAACAAGTCAGTCAACAAGCGCGGGAAAAAGAAGCGGTTCGGATCAGCGCGAAGCTGGCCGGTCGGGACCTGGCCGCTGAAGGCAGAGTTCTACGGCAACCTCTACAAGATGGGACTGGCGGCTGGTGAAGCCACCGACCCGCCCGGCTACTGTCACTTTCACAAGGAACTTGGCGAGGAATATTTCCAGCAAATCACCGCGGAGTATTTCAAGCAGACCCTGGTGAAAGGGAAACTTCACGAGGAATGGCTGAAACGCCGACCCGACAACCATTTTCTGGATTGCCGGATCTACGCGATGGCCATGGCCGAGCACCTTGGCCTCTCGACCATGACGAAGGAGGCTTGGGCACGCCTGCGCGCGCAGCGGGAGCCGGAGATCGCGACGGACTTGCTATCCCCTGACAGCCACCAGGCGATAGCGGCTACCGGGCCGGTTGATGTGGTGAAGCCCGCGAAGACGGAGCTGCCGAAAAAGGAACGTCGCCGCAGCAGATGGGGCGCTTACGGGAATTGACAGGATGTCCGACAAGCCTCGCTTTCGCGTTCAAGCCGGCAGTTCGCCTACGGTTGCGAAGACTGTGGGCCGCTCGCCGGCTGAAATGCGATACCTTAACCGTGATAAGACCGGCGTTCTGTCGATGCGTCGGGCGATCCGTCGCGATGGCGGTACCGATGTTCGAGAGGCAGCGTGGCGTGCGTCGGCTCTTGCTTTCGATTTCATGCAAAACTCCGGGTGGATTGCCGGCGCTTGCGACCAGATGATCGTTGATACGATCGGTACGGAAGTGAAATTGAACGCAAGGCCCGATATTCTGCGCCTGGGTTATACCGAAAAGGAGCGATCCGATTGGTGCAAGCTCGTTGAGGCAGAGTGGCGCCAGCATGTGTGGAACCCCCGCGAGTTCGATCTTGCCGGAAAAGCAACACTTGCGGAGATGTGCGACGGCCTGATGCGCTACTTTATCGGTGGCGGCGAGGCCTTCGGCATTCTGTCTTTCCTGACTGAGCGCCAGCGTATCGCCTACGGCCTTCAGACTGGAACGAAGGTTACTCTTGTCGCTCCGCATCGCGTGCCACACACGACGCGGGAATTTGAGGGACTAGACGGCGGCATTTTCCATGATGCCAACGGCCGGCCAACCCATTGCCGGTTCTTGCGCAGAGACGGTGGCCTCGATACCGAATACGATTTGCCCTTCTACCTGCAGAACGGCTTGCCTCAAGTTCTTCACATGATGGATCGGGGGGACAATCCGGATAGCGCGCGCGGAATTTCGATTATGGCGCCTATCCTCAAAGTTATTGCTCAGAGCGATCAGCTTGCTGATGCCACTCTGGCGACAGCTTTGCTCCAGACGATCTTCGCCGCGGTCATCAAAAGCCCCGAGCCAAGCGAGCAAGCGTTTCAGGCGATCCAGACCTTGGCCGACACTGATGGAATCGACGGGGCTGGAGACCTGGCGCAGGACTTCATCGACGTCTGGGGGCAACGATTTGAGGCTTTGAAAAGCGGCGGCGTCAACCTGTCCGACTCTGCTCGGATCGCTCACATGGGTCCCGGTGAGGAGTTGGTGTTCAAGACAGCCGAAACTCCGGGGTCACAGTACATTCCGTTCAGCCAGAACCTGCAGCGGGAGATGGCACGGCGCCTTGGGGTCACCATGGAAAGCTTTTCCATGGATTTCTCGAAGGCGACCTATTCGTCGGTGCGCGTTGCTACCTCGACGGTCTGGCCGATCGCGCAGCGGCGCCGAGAACGGATTGTCGCGCCGTTCTGTCAGGGAGTTTACGAAAGCTGGCTCGATGAAAAGATTGCGCTCGGCAAAATCCCGTTCAAGGGTGGTTATCGGGCTTTCGCGGCGAACCGTGACCGGGTCTGTTGGACGGAGTGGCAGGGGCCGGCAAAACCGTCGGCGGACGACTACAAGAGCGCGATGGCATCGAAAGTTCGGCTCGAGGTCGGCGTCTCGTCACTTTCCGACGAATGCGCCGAATATGGCCGAGACTGGGAAGAAACCGCGGCACAGCGCGCGCGCGAGCTGAAAACTCTCACAGACAGCGGCCTTCCAAATCCATTCGAACGAATGAGTGGGGGAGCAGGGCCAGATGGCGCTGCTTCGGAAGGCAATCGTGAACCGGCAGGAGCCCAGTCATGAGCCAGGCAGATGAAGAGGATCTGATCGTCGTTATTGGCGGCAAGCCAGTCAACATCAATGATCCATGCGCCCTCTATCGGGCCCTGAAGGCCTACCGCACGCTTCTGGCAACCGGCGGTAGGGTTGAAGAGATTGAGGTCCGTTCGCCGCTTACCACACGGCGGACAAGGTTCTCATCCGGATCGAAGCCTGAAGACGTCGACCGTATGATGTCGGACGCGAAAGCCGCCTGCGAAACCTCGCTCGGCGTGACACCGAAACGAACCCGCTACGCGATCGGCGGCAGGTTCAAGCCCTACTGAGGTATCAACTATGGCAGCCATCCTTGCAGACGGAGTGCTTCGGCTCTCCGGCTATGTCGGAGACTATTACTACTCGGATGGGTTCACCTCTTCCGATGTCGTCGTTGCTCTCGCCAGCATCGACGATGCGGACGATCTGACGGTCCACCTGAATTCGGGTGGCGGCATCGCTACTGAGGGTGCCGCAATCCACGCGCTTCTGACGGCACGCTCCGGCACAACCGATATCGTTGTCGAGGGAATAGCAGCTTCGGCGGCATCACTGATCGCAATGGCTGGCGCAACCGTCACCATGTCGGCTGGCGCGGTGATGATGATCCACGATCCGAGCGGCTATACTTTCGGCAACAGTGCTGATCATTCCAAGACAATCGAGGCGCTCGAGGCGCTCGCGACTGCCTATGCACGCGTCTACGCGCAGAAGTCGGGTAAGAGCGCCGAGGAATGCCGGCAGGTCATGCGTGATGAACGCTGGCTGACCCCGCAACAGGCTGTCGAAGAAGGCTTTGCTGATGCGACGACAGAAACGAAGGCAGAACCTGTCGCCGCATTTGATTACCGCCTCTACGCGCACGCTCCAAAGCGGCTGACTGCGCTCGCAGCAAAGAAGAATTGGCGTCGCGAAGACGCTGATGAAAGCGCGGCGACCGCCGTCGCATCCAACCGGCAAACAATGGAGAAACCCATGTCCGGCAAAACCAACGGCGGGGACGATCCCGCCGACGTCGAAAAGTTGATCATGGATGCTGTCGCGGCAGACCGTGCTCGGCGCGGTACTGTGATGGCGCTTCCAGAAACTGAAGGCCGTGCAAAGCTCGCCGAACATCTGATCGACACGACCACGATGGACGTCAACGCCATTAAAGCCATCCTCGCTGCCTCCCCGCAGTCTGCTGAAGGGCAGGGCGATACTGGCCGCAGTGGTCAGCCTGACCCCGCAGCCTATGAGGCCAATCGAGCTGCTGGCGCCGGCGTCGCAGGCAAGCCGCAACAGCAGCCAACCGCGCACTCTGCCAGCCTGGTGGCGAATATGCGCAAGCTTATCGGAAAGGATGCAGCGTAATGGCTGAGATCAAAGAAGGCCGCTATGCCAGTGACTGGCTAAAGCGCGAAGCGGACAGCCACTTTTCGCGCGAAGAGATCATCGTAGCTTCTGGTTCCGGCAAGGTGCTCAGCGGTACCGTGCTCGGCAAGATCACGGCTTCCGGCAAGTACAAGCCGGTGACTGTGGCTGCGACCGACGGGTCGCAGAACGCGGCAGCGATCCTGCTGCACGCTGTAGACGCCACTGCGGCTGATGCACCCGGTGTCTCGATCTCCCGAGACGCAATCGTTGTCCAGCAAGGACTGCTTTACGGCGCAGATGTAGACACTGCCGCTGAACGGCTCGCAGTCCAGAACGCCCTGCGCGCGCTCAATCCACCCATTCTGCCCCGCGAAGGAGCGTGAGCCATGGAAACAATCCTCGATATCTTCAACAATGCCGCGTTCAGTGCAACGTCGCTCACTGAGGCGATCAATATCGTCCCGAACGATTACGGTCGCATCCGCGAACTCGGCATTTTCAGCTCCGAGCCGATCCCGACCACGTCTGTGATCGTCCAGTACGAGAACGGCCAGCTGAACCTGCTTCCGACCCGCGAACGCGGCGCCCCGCCGTCACTCGGCACGTCTCCGAAGCGTGGTGGTCGGCCATTCAAATGCTTTCACATTCCGCACGACGACTATGTCTATGCCGACGATGTGCAGAACGTCGTTGCGCGCATGGCATCCGATCGTGTGTTGGAATCTGTCATGGCGGTGGTCAATCGCAAGCAGATCGTCATGCGCCGCAAGCACTCGATCACGCTCGAACATCTGCGCATGGGCGCGCTTCGGGGCGAAATTCTTGACAGCGACGGCTCCTCGCTGCTGAACCTGTTCAACGAATTTGGCGTCACCCAGAAGGTCGTCGATTTCGTGCTCGGTACGGCCACGACGGACGTGAAGGCGAAGGCCCGCGATGTTACGGCCTACATGGAAGACAACCTTATGGGCGAGGTGATGTCGGGCGTACACGTCCTGGCGTCGCCGGAGTGGTATGCGAAGTTCATCGGCCACGCGAAGGTCGAAGAGATCTACAAGTACTACGACGGTCAGAACAACCCGCTTCGGCAGGATGTCCGCCGCGCCTTCCCGTTCCAGGGTCTCGTGATCGAGGAATACCGAGGCTCGGCACAGTACCTGCAGGAAGATGGCACTTACGCGACCCGCCGCTTCATTCCTGCCGGCGAAGCCATCGCCTTCCCGGTCGGTACCGTCGATACCTTCTCGACCTACTTCGCACCCGCCACGTTCATGGACACCGTGAACACGCTTGGCGAAGAGGTCTACGTTCGCCAAGCGATCGACAAGGACTTCGCGGAATGGGTCAAGCTGCGCAGCCAGTCGAACCCGCTCCCGATGGTCAAGCGCCCGGCGCTTCTTGTTCGGCTCACTTCCAGCAACTGAGGTCAAAACGATGCAGGTTAAGAACGTCAAGACTGGCGAAGTTGAAACGCTTCGCCACGGTCCGGCCGTTGATGCCGCGACAGCGGGCACCCACGAGTTCGTCAATGTTGACGAAAAGGGGAAACCTAAAGAGGAGAAGGCGAAGGCGAAGAAGCCGTCTGAGCCTGCCAAGTAGAATGTCTTGGTCTGATAATTTGGCGGGGACCGATAGCGCGGTCGCCGCCTATTTCGACGATGTTCTTTTCACCGCGGTCGGCATGAAAAAGCCCGCTCGTGATGTGAACGGGTCGACGGCTCCCGATCCGGATCGGCCAGCCTTCGACTTCATGGGCTCGATCGACAGCGAGCCGAGCTTCAATCAGATCGGTTCATCTGGCCGGACGTCTGCCTCCAGTATGGGTGACCGGCAGGTCGCACGAACATGCCTTACGGCGTTGGCTCGTGACTGGCCCTGGATGGTGCGTCAGGGCGACGCGATCAAAAGCGCCGGACAGAACTACAAGGTCGTAGCTACTCCAGATAGGGACGGTTCGGACCGGATCGTCATCTGGCTCAACAAGGTCTGATCCATGCTGTCCGCTGAAGCTATGCGCCTTGCTGCGATTGAGGTCCTGTGCCCGACTGCTGCGAAATCCTCCGACTTCGGTTGGCCGACACTCGCTCGTCACAGGGTCTACGATAGCTCGGAGATCCTTCCCGACGATCTTGACGACCAGTCTCCGTACACGCCATGCCTCTCGCTCTACACCGACGAAATTCGGGTTGAGCGGCGCGGGGACACGTCGCCGTCAAGCGAGGGATTCCCTGTTGCCGTCCTGGTTGTCATTGCCGAACTGGCAGTGGCCTCCGAAGGTGAGGATGGCGAGCCGCAAATCATGCCGCTCGTCGAAAACGACGCGCAGGCTCGGTTGGTCCTCGGTGCTCTTTGTGCTCAGGTTCGGCAGGCTCTGAGTTCGTCCGAGGCTGGCGACCTGTTTCGCAGGATCGTATCGTCAATCGAGGATCTGAGGATCGAACCCTATTCGCTTCCCCAGTTCGATATCAGGTGGATGCGTAACACCATGCGTTTCACCTGCAAGATCCGCGAAGACACTTTTCGCGAGGATGGTGGGATGCCTGAGCCGCTCCGGTCCCTATTCTTGCGTCTGCCTGAGGCGTCCTACGCTAAGGCAAGGCTTGCCGAACTGGACGCAATTTTCACCGCGCCCGCGAGAACGCCTCTTCAGCTGATCGGCATCACCAGCCGGGGGGCAGCAGGCGACCCGCCAGATGCGTCTGTCAACACCAGTCAGACCTGAACTCTTATCGGAGTGAGATCATGCAGCGCTTCAGGCTCAAGAGCCCTCAGCAGAACGTTCCTATGCCCGATCGAGGCGTAGGTTCACTCTTTACATCGGACAAGGCCGGAGAAGCCGTCGACCCGAAGAACCCCTATTACGCCCGGATGATTGCATCCGGCGAACTTATTCCCGCCGATCCAGATGATGCATCCGGCGGCTCCAGCAAGCCCTCGAAGGGAGCATAGTCCATGGCTGTCGGTTTCAACCTTATTCCCGGCAATATCCGGGCGCCCATATTTGCGTTCGAAATCAACTCCGGTGGGCAGTTCGAGAACGTCTCGCGTTTCCTTCTGGTGGGTCATGCCAACGCAGGGTCTTCCCTTCCCGCCAACGTTCCCGTTCGCTGCAACAATGTCGAAGAAGCTGTTGCTCTCGCCGGGCGGGGTTCGATGCTGGCGGAAATGCTGATCGGCACTCGTCTCAATGCGCCGGCACAGGACGTCTGGTTGCTGCCGGTTGAAGATGTCGGCACGGCTGAAGTCCGCGCCATCACTGTTAGCAACGTCCCGGGGAGTGGCGGTTATGCCGTTTTGCTGGTCGGCGATGAAGCGGTGGCTCTCACGATCAATCCTGGCGATACCGCCAACGTAGTTGCCGCAGCGATTGCCGCGGCGATCAACTCGTATCAGAACCCGCTCACCAAGTCGGGTTTGCCCTACACAGCCGTAGCAGCTGCAGGCGTTGTGACGCTGACAGCCCGGCACAAAGGGGTGATCTTCTCCACCGTCGACCTGTCGGTTCCGGTCGTAACCGGGGGCAACGCCTTCGCCGGCGTATTGGCATTCGCGACGACGACGCCCGGCACGGGATCACCGGATCTCTCGGCTGGGCTGGCCAGCCTCGGCGACGATCCGTTCGACTGGATTTTGTCGCCGTTCTCTGACTCTGCCAACCTTGCGCGGTATCAATCGGTGCTCTCCGACACGTCTGGTCGGTGGGCATGGAGCCGTCAGTCTTACGGTCATGTCTTCACAACGGTCACCGACACGACGTCCAACCTGACGACGCTGGGTCTTTCGATCGACAATCGGCATATCACCATCGTTCCGCGCCTGACTGGTGCTGGAAATGGTACTTTGCCGTGGGTTTTCCTCGCCGCGCTGATCGCCCGTGTCATTCCGTGGCTGTCTGCCGGAGATCTTGGCGATGTCAGCCGGAACCAGACAGGTCTGGTAGTCGAAGGTGTAAGCGCGCCGCGTGACCGCTCCAAGTGGTTCAACGACTACGCAACCCGAGACGCATTCCTCGGTACCGGCCTCTCGACGTGGACCGTACGCACAGATGGTCGTGTAACGATCGACAAGCTGGTCACCATGCAGCGTACTGATGGCTCCGGAAACGTCGATACGACCTTCCGCGACGTACAGGCGATCGGGCAGCTTATCTATGCGCTGCGCTATTTCAGGGAACGTCTGCAAGCTGAGCACGGCCGCAAGGCCATTGCCGACAGCAACCCGGGCAATCTCGCGTCGATCACGACTGTGGTCGATATCGCCAACACTTTCATCGCTGCCTACCGCTCGATGCCCGGGGTGCTTGAGAACTCGGCCGAGTTTGTTCGCCAACTCGATGTCCAACGAAACGTCAGCAACCCAAACCGGGTAGACGTCTACGCTCCGCTCGATCGCATCAACCCGCTCGATGTGATCGCTGCAAATGCCACCCTCTACGCTCAGTTCCGCGAAGCGGTTTAAACAGGAGTTCCCAGCATGCCAGGAAAAGATTTTGGCGGCGAGATGCGCCTGCGCCTCGCCGACGGCCGCAGTATGACGATGCGCGGCGCCTTCACCCTTGGTGCTTCCGGCATTTCGTCGGAGAGCGTTACCAATCAGGATGGCAGCGTTTCGCGGGTGGGGACACCACGGCCGCGCACGGCCGAGCTGTCGCTCGAGGACGATGGCACGGACGTCAACCTGCTGATGCGGGCGCCGCGGCAAGACATCTACATCACCGAGGATTTCACCGGCGTCAGCCACATATTCATCAAAGCAATGATCACCGGCGATCCGCGTAGCAATCGTGCCAACGGCGAGCTCACCGGCATCCAGATCGAGGCATCCGGGTACGATAGGCGGGGCTGATGAAGAATGTTCACCTTGGGCGGACCTATACGGTTGGATCTGCCGTTTTCGAAAGCCTCAGCTTTCGCGAACCGAAACTCGCGGACTATCGCCAAATTGGCAAGGCGATCGAGGTGCAGCGCGGCGTCGTGGTAACCTATCCGGACGCGATCTGGTCTTATGCAGACCGGCTTCTTCAGGTAACGCCGCCCGGTGCCTTAAACGAGCTCGACCTTGTCGACGCGCTCGCCGTCGAGGACGCGATCATCGATTTTTTTTCCGAGGCGAGCAAGCAATTGCACGAGCGCGGGAACTCGTCTTCCGCCTCGGCTGGAGACCCTCCGACGTCGACCCCCTGACGTTTGCCGAAATTGATTGGTGGTTCTCAGAGGCTGTCGATTGGGCGCGAGACAATAAGAGGACATAGCCAATGGCACGTGAAGTCGAGGCTCGGCTTAAGCTTTCCGCCGTCGATCGTACGGCGAAGGCATTTTCCGCAATCGAGCGTCGCTTGACCGCCGTCAATAGTAAGGCAACGGCGGTCAACCGTGCTCAAGCAGCGGTAGCGCGCACCATGGACGGCGCTATGCTCGCGTCGGCGAGGTTCCTTGCTCCAGCCATCATAGCTGCCGGAACTGCTGGTGCCGTGAAGCGATTTGCAAGCGTAGAGCGTTCGGTCGGCCGAATTGCTTTGACGGCCGGTGCCACTGCGGACGAAACAAAAGCCGCATTCTCAGTTATCGACAAAGCGGCCAGCGATTACGCGTTGGCACAAGACGAGATCGTTCGTGGCGTCGACAGCATGGTAGCGTCTGGCCGCAGCCTGCCCGAGGCCTTTGCTTTCCTTCCGTCTGTTGCTGCGACGGCTCAGGCCGCAGGCGCTGACATCGTCGAGATTGCCACCACGGCGGACGCGATCGGCAGCAATTTTGATATCGCTGGCAACAAAATGCAGGATGCCTTCGACATCTTGGCGACAGCCGGCAAGCTCGGGAAATTTGAGCTGAAGGATATGGCATCTTACCTGCCATCAATGGCTCCTGCTTTTGCAGCACTTGGGTATCGCGGCGAAACCGCCATCAAGAAGCTGGCCGGCTGGCTCCAGATTGTTAGAGCGAGGACTGGTTCTGCCAGTGAGGCTGCAACGTCGTTTTCGAACGTTCTTCAAAAGATGGAGACGAACGAGACGGCCACTAAGTTCAAGGAATTCGGGATCGATATTCGCAAGGAGATGGCCAAAGCCCGCAAAGAGGGCAAGGATCTCCTGCAGGTGTTCCTGGACATGACCAACAAGGCGATTAAGGGCGACCTTTCCAAGCTTCCGCAGCTGTTCGGTGATGCGCAGATGATCACCGGGATGCGCGCCATGATCCTTGGCAGTAGTGAGATGACTGGACACATGGAGGCGCTTGGCGCCGCAACCGGTACGGTCAAGCGCGATCTCGATGTGATCCTGAAGGACAGCCAGGCCGACATCGATCGCCTTTCTGCAAAATGGGATGGTCTTGTTAAATCTTTCGGTCGCGGCGCTGTCAGTATGGGCGCTACCGATCTGATGGAGGGTGCTGCAAACACTCTCGATTACCATTCGGCGGTCAATGAGGGGCTAGAAAAAAAGGGTGTCAATGGTTGGTGGAACCGGACAGTCTGGGGCTTAAGCAGTTCTCAGGACGAGAAGAACCGGATGGCTTATGATGCTGGCTGGCGTTCAACGCCTCTCAGCGATCAAGGCCCGATGGGTTCGAGCCCTGAACTTCCTTCGCGGCGACAAGAGGCTGCGCGTAGTTCGGTCATTCCGATCCCCCAAAGTCGCCCAGATCCGCGCATTCAACTTCCGGATCTCAAACTGGATCGTTTTGCGCCGATCGGAGCTGGCTACGTCAAAGGGCTGGAACGCAAGGAAATGGCCGACTGGCAAAAGGGTCGGGAGGCAACCTTGGCATCTCGAATGTCGGACATGGGCGGGCAGAACAGCTTCTTCCGTGTTCCGGCACGTGACGAATGGAAAGACGCTCTCAAGATCGATGTCGACAGCATGCGTCAGTCCGGCGATGCCGTTGCGGAAGCAGGTAAAACCGCTGGTCAGGAAATCGAGAAGGGGGCTGCCTTCTTCAAGGTTGCCGGCGTCGACGTCGGCGCGGCCATCATGCAGGCGGCGAACAAACTCTCCGACGCCGCCTCTCGTCTGAGCAACATCAATCTCTCGGTCGGCACGGCATCCGTAGCAGCGCCGAAGGCCAATGCTGACACAGGACGCAGTATGCCACCCTCAGCTGGTATGCCGGCTAAACCTGGCCCCTTCTGATCGGATGAATTTATGCGCAATTGGGAAACGACACTTCGCCGCGCATCATACCGTGGCGTTGCGTTCTGGGTTGATGCCGAAGACTTCAATTCGGGGAAACGCCTGGCGATCCACGAGTATGCTGGCGGCCGCCAAAGCTACATTGAGGAGATGGGCCTCCGAACCTCAAGCGTCGAGGTGACGGCCTACCTTGTAGGAGATGCGGCAGATATCGAAGCGCTAGGTCTGCAGGCCGCCTGTCAGGCTGCTGGCCCTGGGCTTCTGATGTTGCCGATCGATGGTGCTTCACTCGCATATGTCGAAGACTTTCGACGGATGCGGGAAAAGGACCGGTCTGGATACGTGGCTTTCGGCTTCCGAGCCATTCCGGTGAACAACACAGTCGGCGTGTCGATTGGTATTGGCGACGTCATGCTGGCTGTTGCGACCGGCATTGCATCCGCCGCATCTGGTTTTGCGAGGTTGTTCTAATGGCTGCAGATCAAACAGCGGTATTGTTGTGGATGACCGATATGGTCGCCGACGTCGTCACCGATGCGCTCGACAAGAGAGACCTAACGCGGCGGATTGCGGCCGCCCGGTCGCCATCAGTTCGTGAGTTTGCGCCTGAGATCCTGTCGATAGCGAAGGTAATTGGCGATAGCGTCATCTCGCTAACGGACTTCGATCGGATTTCTATTCCCTTGGCAGCGGACGGCGAAACGCGTGATGCTATGGCGATCGTCGAGGCTTTGGCCCTTTCGATCGCGGGCGCGAGGATAGACTGGCCTTCGAGGCCTGCAGCGCGCGCTGCTCGAAGCCGGATTGCGGCGGCCGGTGACATCGCACTTTCAGTTGCGTCCCGTCTGCGCAGCCCTGAGCTCTATGCGTGGCTCTCTGCGGTTGTCTCGATGTCGGTTCGAGTAGTCTCTGAAATTGCTGCGAACAGCGTGCCTGTCGTTAGGGTCGAAACCGAGATGTCTCTTCCGTCGACCCTCCTCGCGTACCGTCTTTACGGCAATGCGTCCCGGGCAGCTGGAGTGGTCGAAATAGCGCGCAGCGGGACGCCTTTACTCATGCCTTCTGCGTTTGACGCGCTTGCGAGCTGATCATGATCCTCGAGTTGATTACGGCGTCCGGACTTCCCGCTATCAAGACCGTCAGTGTCTCGGTTTCTGCCGAAGAGGCTGTTCGAACCGCGGCGCTCGATTGCGTGATTGTCGGAAGTGGCGTTCCTGTTGAGATTGGCCAGGAGGTGACGCTTGCTGCCAGCGGCGAGCCCGTACTCACCGGGTATGTTCGTGACATCGGTACCGGCTATGGGGCTGACACTCGAACCCTTACCGTCAGCCTTGTTTCCAAGACCGTAGACTTCGTCGAGTGCAGCGCGGAACATGCGACCGGCGAATGGCTGGACAAGGATCTCGGTGAGATCGCCGACGAACTTGATACCCTGGGTGTTGGCGTTGAGACCGACGGCTCCTCGTTTCCAAAGGAGCCAAGGCACAAGCTCGTCGTTGGGGAGAGCCCGTACTCTACGATCGAGCGCCGTGCACGCGGCAGGGGAGTGTTGATTTACGACACGCCGAAAGGCCGGATCAAGCTCGCAACCAAGCCCGAAGGAACTCATGCTGGTACTTTAAGGCGAGGTGAGAATATACTTCCCGGGGCGACGGCACGGTTTACGGAACGCGGCCGCCACAGCGAGGTCAAAGTGCGCGGCCAAGCGAGCGGTGGCACTGAGAAGGAAGCGCTCCGGCCGGAGACGATCGCTCGCGATAGCTCTCTTCAGCGTCGCCGGCCTGTGATCCTCCGTCTGGAGGGCGAAACGACGGTCGATCGGATGAAGAAGCGGGCCGAGTGGCAAGCGAACCGCGCTGCCGGGAATGCGGTGACTGCCAATTTGCCTGTGACCGGTTGGCGAGATGCAGGGGGCAAGATCTGGTCCCCGAACTGGCTTGTCCGGGTAGAGGATGACTGGCTCGGCCTTGAGGGGTTGATGATTATTAAAGCTGTTGAGCTCACCCAGAGTGATGAGGGCACGAAGGCTGTTCTGTCTTTGGCCGACCCTCGCG
The DNA here is from genome assembly GCF_050500175.1 of Neorhizobium sp. DAR64872/K0K18. Classification (NCBI taxonomy): domain Bacteria; kingdom Pseudomonadati; phylum Pseudomonadota; class Alphaproteobacteria; order Hyphomicrobiales; family Rhizobiaceae; genus Neorhizobium; species Neorhizobium sp. DAR64872/K0K18. The sequence continues at coordinate 2,087,365 of NZ_CP191446.1, read as the reverse complement.
CGCTTGGTGGCGACAATCCACGTGGGAAGTCGGCCGGTGGCTATGGCGCCCCTGGCGCAATCGAGGCGGAGTATCAGGACGAATGAGCGGTGCCCGTATAGAGCTCGACGGCGTAGTCACCGAAGAAGGTGGCCAACAGTTTCTTTCGGGCCGCGGGACATTTTCCGACGGATATACCAAGATCCATCGGATTGAACCGCACGGTTTCATGTCGAACCCCGTCAAGGGCGCGAAGGCCTTGCTGCTGTCGCCAAACGGAAATCCTGATGAGGCTTACATTGTCGGTGGCGAGCATCCAGAGCATCGGCCTGCAGGACTACCTGCGGGTGCCGCGGCTCTTTATGACGCCTCGGGCAACATCATCAAACTGATTGGATCCGGCGTTGTTTTTGACTTCGGGTCGAGGACGGCCATGCTGACTGCTGGCGACTGGACGATCAACTGCTCCAGCGGCGTCACAATCAACAGCCCGACGGTCACCGTCAACGGAAACATACAGCTGAACGGCAGCCTGTCGGCCACGGGATCGGTCACAGACGGCGATGGTGATGGTGGTGCCTGATCATGTTGAGAATTCTTCCTATCGAAGACACCCGCGAGCCTTATCGCGCGCCAGATCTCCTCTGGGACGGTATCACCGGCGACTTGGCAATCAATGCTCTCACGCACCAATCCGCTCCCGGTGACTTGCGTGCAGAGCAGGGTCTCGCAACGCAAGTTCTGATCAGTCTGATGACTGATCGCCGCGTCGAGCCTGAAGAGCTTCGGTCCGGAGACGAAAACCGAGGCTGGCTTGGTGACAGTTTTGATGTCGCAGTCGGCGAAAGCCCGATCGGCTCGCGGCTATGGCTGCTTCGCCGTTCGGCGATATACGAGGGCATAGAGGTCGCGGTTGAAGACTACGTCCGTGAGGCGCTTCAGCCGGTGATGGATCAACAGGCTGCCGTCTCCGTCGACGTCGTTGTCGTTGTCGACCGGCCGAGAAATCGGGTCGAGTTTCAAGTGTCGCTATTCGGGCGGCGTGGTGAGCTGGCCTTCGATCAAAAATTCGAATTGCTTTGGAGGCAGGTGAATGGCGTGGTCAATCCGATCGCTCGCTGATGGATCGGCGCGGCTGCGCGGTACTTTCCGTCAGTATATGCCGGGAACGGACTCTGCGCTCAAAAACAACTTCGTCACCGTCACCGTAAAGGTCTTGGCGGCGATGGCGCACGAGTTTGAACTGCGTATGGCATATCTGTCGACGCAGATGTTCCTTGTAACAGCGACCGGGCAGTATCTAGTGATGCTTGCCTCCGATGTAGGAATTTACCGCAAGGCAGCCTCGGCCGCGACCGGACGAATTGTTGGAGCAGGTCGACCCGGCACGACCTACCCGGCGGGGGTACGCTTCATCTCTGGTCGTAATACCTACGTTTCGACAGCAGCAGCAGTTGCAGGTGGAAATGGCGCCGTCTCGTTGAATGTTCGGTCGGAAGATCTGGCGGCTGCAACCAATCGCGACGCGGATGGTTCACTCGCGCTCGCGGATCCGGTGTTGTGGCCGACATTGTCCGGCGAGTGGACCGTAATGGCCGGCGGCCTGGGCGGTGGCGCCGATGCTGAAGGTGATGAGTCTCTCCGGGCGCGTGCACTCCAAAGGAAGCGTAATCCTCCTGGCGGTGGCACCCTGACTGATTATGAGCGCGTCGCGCTGTCCGTTCCTGGAGTGGTGAAAGCGTGGGCCTATCGGGACACACTGGCGCCCGGCTTTCTGGTAACATTCTTTCTTTTCGAGGGCCGTGAGAACCTCATCCCGCAACCTTCGGACGTTGCTGCGGTTCAAGCGGCAATCGACGCTGAACGGCTTATCCGAGTCGACGACAGCGTTGCCCAGACTCCAGTTCCGCATACGGTGGATATCGTCGTGAGCGGCTTGGCGTCGGACACCGATGATCTTCGCTCCGCAATCGAAATCAACCTTCGCAAGATGCTTCCCGAGAGGTGCCGGCCTGGAATTCCGGCGAACCCGTTCACGCTGTCGCGTTCGTGGATATCCGAAACTATCTCGCAGACTGCGGGTGAAGATCGGCATGCCCTTGTTCAGCCGGCAGCTGACATTGTCCTGACGAACGGTGAGTTTCCAGTGTTGGGGACAATTCTCTATGTCTCGTGACACTGCTCTTCGCACGCTCACCAACACAGCATCGATCGGACCTGCCGCGGTACACCCGCCTGCACCCCATGATGCTCTCGCCCGACCGACCAATGAAGATTTGATTGGAGCTGGATTATCCCTATGGCCGCAAGGCCCGGCTTGGGGATCTCCAGATGGTCAGGCAGTCGACCTCGGCAGCAATCTGGCGCGGTTCACGCGCGTCTTGATTGATCCGTTCGTATGGCTTTACGGAAGAGCCTTTCAGCTTGCTCGTGAAGCGACGGTATCGGGAGTCTTCGATCTTCTCAAGGAATGGGAGACAGATTATGGCCTGCCAGATACCTGCGCTACCGATATCTCCACTACAGCGGAGCGGATCAGGGCGCTCGAGGCGAAGGTCAATAGTCAAGCGGTCCTGACGCCTTCTGACTTTATTCGCGTCGCTGCTGCATATGGCTTCACGATTGCGATTGAGGAACCGGCAATATTCGAATGCGGCTTCTCCGAAATTGGAGGGGCCGAACACGAAATCGGATCTCCTCGCGAGGAAATTTACTGGGTCGTCTACGTCGAAAATCTAGCCGTGGACTATTTCCGTGCAGGCGAGAGCGAGCTTGGTCTCGACCCCCTTTTTTCGATCGGGGACGGTGAGCGTCTGCTCTGTATTTTGGAGCGGATCGCCCCCGCGTGGACCATTCCTGTGCTTTCGCTCGACGCTCTCCAGCCTCCCTTCACGCCGCCGGATGGTACGGCGTGGGTCTACATCGATGGCACTTACCCGCGAGAGTTCGTCACATTCGACAACGACTTTGTCTACGCAGATCTTTGATACGCTAACCAAGGCGGATTTTACCTCATGGACTACATCCCTCCTTACGGATCGACCGATCCGGATGCGCCCTATGTTGACCGTAGTACAGCTACCGCGGTCCGTGGGTCGCCGCTCGCGGCTGCATTTTTCAATGACATTCAGGCTGAACTGCTTGCCGTAATTGTAGCCGCAGGTCTTGAGCCTAGCGAGACAGACCTCGCTCAGATTGCACAAGCTATTCAATCGGGACAGCTGAGTTACTCCGTAGCCGCTGGAACAGGAAATGCTCTCACAGCCACGCTAAAGCCGGCTCCTTCCACTCTACGTGAGGGCATGAGGATCCTTCTCAAGGCTGAAGCAGACAATACCGGAGCCATGTCGATCAATGTCAATGGTCTTGGCGTCGTAGCTATCAAGCGGGCGGATGGTAGCGACACTAAAGCTGGTGATGCAGTCGCTGGACAGTATCTGCCACTGGTTTATGCCGGGACAGTCTGGGTCCTCGACAAGGCTACCGGCTATCTGCCTCTGGTTGGTGGAGTGATGACCGGTCCCATTACGCTTCCTGGTCCACCGACCGAAGAGATGCACGCCGTTCCTCGGTCCTATGTCGATCACCCCGGTTATGTGGCGGTTAGTTCCGCCGTAACTTTGACGGTCGCACAGCTCCGAAAATATGTTGAGGTTCTCGGTTCGGGAAGCTTTACCATCGGTTTGCCAGCACCCAGTGCTGCATCCACGACCGGGGGTATGTACTTTATCTGTAACGTCGGTTCTAGCGATAAGACGTTGTCGACGCCGTCGGGAAACTTCATTGGACCGAACGGAACGAACGCATCGACGATGACGCTTCCCCGCGGTGCGTTCGTGTGGGTGATCTGCGGCTTCGACAACTGGATTGTTGTCCAGCAAACATACTCGTTCAAGCTTGTGCAATCTGCCGAGGTTCTCACTCCGAGCGCCTTGGGGGGCTACATTCAGCTTGGCGGCTCCTCGACGTTTCAGGTCACGCTCCCGAACCCATCGAGTTTTTCAGGGGCCGCACTGGAAATCTACAATTCCGGCTCGGTTGCTTACACATTGCGTACCCCCGCAGGAAGTTTTCTCGGGCCTAAGGGCACCGCGGCACCCACGGTCAATATTGGGCCTGGTGAGTATTTCATGTTCCGTGCCGGTACCGGCAATTGGATTGTGCACTAATCCAGGTTTCTGGTCTAATACGTAAAGAGGATTGCCTATTATGGCGACGAGCATGCTATCTGCTTTGATTAAACTCGGACCGGCTGTTCGAGCGGCTATTGGTCTTGGTTCAGCTGCAGAAGAGCAGTCGGACTCGTTTGCTTCCGCGCAACTAGGCCAAAGAGCTGACGAAACCGCCGCTGCTGCTCTTTCAGCAGTCATTAACATCTTCTGCGCGACGAAGGATGCGATCGGGAACATTAGCGACCCGAATGTACGGTCTGCCTATCTCACACTTGCTGGGGCCGAAGGTCAGTTCACCTACCGTACTGGGGACTACGAGGGACGGGTCGAGTCCGATCCTCTGCGCGGCCTCTACATTCCCAGCGCTGGTGATCCTTTTGGCACGACTGGCTGCTGGGTACGGCAAGGGGGGTGGGCTCTACAGGGTCCCGACATTCGGTTCTTCGGCTGCAAAACATTCGATGATGACCCCACCTTCGACAATACCGCAATCTTGAACACTCTCGCCGCTCATCCGGAGCTGTTTACATTCTATACCGTTCCTATTTCCAAGTACGGCTTTCGGACAACTGCGGAAATAACTTCGGGGGCGGTTAAATTCCCGGGTGCAGGCTGCAACCCTATGGGAGATGTCAACGACATCACCAAGAACAACGCCAGAGGTGAAGGCTCTTGGTTCTACCTCGATCACTCAGGCCGCGGCTTTTACTTCAATGGTGACGGGCGGTCAGCTCTTGGGATCCCCGGCTGCGGTACGTACCGAAATCAGCCTGTACCTATGAACGGGGTTCCATTTGTCCCGTTCGATCACGATTGGGACGTGGAATTTCTCAACTGCGAAGCAGATGTAAGCGGCATGGTTCTTTGGAACCCTACGCGAGGAGTAAAAGGACGAGGTCTTTATGCTGGACGCTTGCGGTGCGACCAGCGTGTGCATATTCACCCCTTGAAACGAGGGTTTGATCTAGCGGAAATTTTGGATGTCTGCACACTGGACGTGCATCACTGGCCCTATTTCTCGCTGCATCAGAGCGTCAAGGACTACACCCTTGCGAATCTCATCACGCTCACGACCGGGCGGATAGATGGCGTAAATCTAGGATATTTTTTCACTATATTCGCGAACATCGCTTGGCTTATCTCAACCTCGGCTTCTGGCATTCTCAACCGGGCGCGCGGTGATTGGGTCTATTGCGACAACTGCACCAACTCAGTTGTTTTTGAGGCCGGCTCAGATGGTAGCACGATCCAAATTGACCACCTTATTCTTTACGGGGTGGCTTCTTCACCTTCGGGCGGTATTGGAATGGCGTCGAGCAACAACAACCTGCGTATCGGGTTTCTGGATGCTGAAAACCTCTACGACAACATCGGTTATATCGATGGGGTCAACAATAACATCCAGATCGATCAAGCAAGTTTGCGGAATTGGGGATATCGTAACGCTGGGGTCCCCGCATTCGCGGTTATTTCCGCGACGAGCAAGGTCCGGATCAGTGGTGAACCGGAGATTGCAAACCTGGGTGGCCGCCCTTTGCTTGGCGGCGCCGGCAAGCTTATTCTTCCGGGCATAGTCAAGTCAGGATTAGCGTCTTTAAACTTGGGAGCAACCTCGGTGGTCGTCGCACATGGGCTTCCCCTTGCCCCAACGAATGCAATGATCGACGTAAAGCGCGCAACGGGAACAGGCGGCTCTTCCGAGCCTTATGTGAACAACGTTAACGAAACGAGCTTCACGATCAATGTCGGGACAGCCCCCTCCGTAGCGGGCGTTGCATTCTACTGGCGGGCTTGTGTAGATTACTAATGCGCAGCGACCCCCATCATGGAGGCCGCTGTTTGTCTGAGAATTACAACGTGATGTGGTGCGCGGCGGCCTAGCGTTTCAAGTTGTAGATCTTCTTTGGCAGTGTTGTCGTTAAATACGGGCTCTGTGATGTGTCGCTGGGCGTGTTTCTAGAGCCGATGCCAAAAAAGTGGAGAAACAAGGCCTGCAGCTCGGCTGTTTCAATGCGGTAATCTGCTGCAGGATCGCGTCCGCGGAGAATTTCTTCAAGGTCGGAGCCAGTCTCGTTATACGACATTAGATCATGTCCACGAAACGTGAGATCCAGACTTAGATCTTGGTTCGTGTCTAGATTAAAGAAGCATCCGGCCATATAGAGCCTCTCGGCCAGCAGCGCATCGCGGAATAATTTGTTCTGAACTAGCCGGCTGGAGAATTCTTCGATTTTGTGATCGCTGCTTTTACTGTGATTCCACGTAACATGAAGGAGTATATCGTATTGGTCTACGGCTCGAAAATAGCTACGAAACGCTAGACTTTTGTTTAAAAGTGGCTGGCCGAAAAATGCCTGTTCCGGGGTTGAATGAAATAGGTCAAACGACATGACGTTAAAGTTGACCAGTCTTTGTAGGTCGGTCTTGTAACCGAAATACGTTTGATCATGCCACATACAAAGACTCGGTCCTGTCGCGGAGTGCTCCCAATAAGGGCTCCGAAGTCCGATTTTGAAATTTTGTGGATGTATCGTTGACTTGCAGACGTGAGCGAAATCACGACGTTTGAGAAATTGTTCTACTTTATACTCATGGAAGCCCTCGGCTTCGCCACTCTTATCCGTGCGTGTCTTCAGAACAAAGCTGTCGTCGGGGCAGCGGCTCAGTCCATTGTCTAGTGCCGTCATCTGATGGATGAAGTGTCCAAGGCAGACAAGATCGGGCTCCGGGGATTGCACAATCTCGAACTTATTCGCCGCGATGAGCTCCTTCAGCTCAGGATAACCGTCGTATTCCCCTGTCCATGTCGAAAGCACAACCTGTGCGATCGTCCCGTTGCTTTTCAAGTCGGCGAGGAAGCGAAGTTTGCTGGCTACCGCTAATTCATCTCTAACCGTCCCAGTCACTAGAACCCACACTGGTACATCTGTTGAGTTGTCGTGCTTCCGCGACGCCGCGCGGAGTTCAATGGAGTTTATAGAAACGTCAGCGCCGACCGTCGGCAAAACCCGAAATTCGATATGGTCAGTATCTTCGTAAATTGTGAAAGGAACGGTCGCGACAGTACCAGCTATCAATGAACCTCGTTTGACACGAGCAAACTCCACGAGACTACCGGACACTGGATCAGGAGCGACCACTTCAAATGCCACTCCTTTAGTGCCGAAAGCGTGAAGTTGGCCTTTGAATTCGACACAGTAACTTCCAGGCGAAAGCTTTATGTAAGGGCCATGAATAAGAGGTGCCGGGTGACCCAAAGATCTCGGTACGCCATCTCCCCTTCCGAGAATACGACATCTCCCGTCGCCTGGTATTAGAGTTTGTATCAGCGCTGCCACATTATCACTCGTCACTAAACTAAGAATTTGTCGTCAGTCGCGCTTGGTATCTTGACCACCGTCAGCGTCGCATCGGTCAGCGCTTCGAACTCGTTGACCGTACCAGGCTCGATGACTATGAAGCTGCCTTCGTCCCATTCCCTGTCCAGCATGCGGACACGGCCGGAGACGACGAGCGTGATTTCCTTGGCGATCTTGTGGTAGTGCCGGGCATCGCGATCGCCCGCCTTGTAGCTCTTGACGCCCACTTCGAACGCGTCGGTCTTGACGACGCTCGGATCAAAATCGCCGACGAACCAGCCGCCGATCATGTCGTCGAGATTATAGGAAGCTTCGCTCATCTTCGCCTCTCAGATCGACAGTTCGCTCAGCTGGCGGTCCGACTTTATCGGATGATAGTCCTTCGCGTCGATCGGGTAGACGCCGATCTTCTTGTCCTCGAGGACAAGCTCGTTATAGACCGGGCAGACATAGAACATGCCGTTGTGACGGGCATCCTTGCGGATCGCGGCCTTGGCGGCCTTGACGAAATCGGAGCCCTTTCGGAAGTAGTAAAAGCCCGCCGTCGCATTATCGCTGATCGGGTGCTTTTCGGCAGCCTCGACCACCATCTGGCGCTCGTCGAGCCGGACGAACGAGTAGCGCGGGTGTACCGACCGGAAGGTGACGGTGCCGCCATCGAGCTCGCGCCGGTTGAAATCGGCAACGATGGTTTCCATCGGAACGGTCAGGAATTCGTCGCCGTTGAGGATCAGAAGCGGTGTGTCGTTGTCGATGCTGCCGGCGGCAAGCAGCGCGGTGCAGGCAGCACCCTGGGTCTTGTCCTTGATCGCAACGATTTCGGCGGTCGGATCGATCAACCGGACGACGTCGTCGAGATGATAGCGGCGCAATTCCTTCTCCTGCATCGCGATGATCACCCGGTGGCCGGTGATGCGCGAGCATCGCTCGAGCAGGCGCTGCACCAGCGGCATGCCGTCCACTTCGACCAACGCGGTCGGAAAGCTGTCGGAGGAAAGGACGCGGGGCTCGCCCGCCATCAGGATCAGGATGTTCACTGTGTAGCTCCAGTCGAGTTTATCTTTGCGATCGTAGCCGAGATCGCGGCGTAATGAACATCCGAAACGTCGCCGACTACCATGACGTGAGCTCCGGAGGCACGCGCAGCTCGGACCCCATGATCGTTATCCTCGATGATTAGACACTCCTCAGGAGGCAAACCAAGAACCTTCATGGCTTTGATGTAAATCTCTGGATCTGGCTTACCAACTGTCACATCTTCGTTGCTGAGTTGGAACTCTAAGTACTTTTCCAGACCAGACTTGGCCATCATAAGCTGGATGCTACTCCGCACCGAGTTCGATGCGACGCCCATTCTAAAGCCGTCCGATTTAAGACGCGCCAAGGCATATTCGTGCCGAAATACAGGTTTGCAGCTCATGTGAATTATCTGCGTCGTGTACACCTGCTTCATCTCATTGATGAAGCCGTGAAGAGATGAAGGGAGTCCCTGAGTTGCGGTGAGCATCTGCAGCTTTGTGCGCGTCGGCAGTCCGTCAAAGCTTGTCAGGTGCTCGTGCAGCGGAATGGTGAAGCCGAACAGTTCCAGCGCGCGGTTGAGCGCTTCGTAATGCCATTCGCGGGCATCGATCAGCACGCCATCCATGTCGAAAATTACAGCCTTAATCATCGTCATCAAACCTCGTGCGCCAGACATTGCGCTATACGCGCAACAGGTCCTTGGCTTTCTCGGGAAAATCGGTGCAGATCATCAGTCCTTCGCGATCACGCAGGCCGGACGAGACCAGCCAGTGCAGGAAGGGTTCGTATTCGTCGTGCCGGCGGTGCAGGTCGGGCGCGACCAGCGCGACCAACTTGCCGTCATCCAGCAGTTTTTCGACCAGCGGCGCTTCGTACCAGCGGCCGGGCAGGAAATTGTCCAGCCAGACGCCGGTGACGCCGGGTTCGTTGTAGAGCGACGGCACGCGCTCGTATTCGCTCAGCCGGGTAAACGAGGTCATGCCGCGCTTGACGCCCTGGATTAGGTCCGGGACCGAGCTGTCGAACAGGAAATAGTTGTCGTAGCGTTCGGCGGTCAGCACTTCGGCCAGCATGTCATGCAGCCCATCGGCCTTGATGTTGAGTGCCAGCGTCGGCGAGCCGTGCTGTCTGGCGAGGCTCAGAAGATAAGCGAAGCTGATCTCGGTTCCGTTGGGAATGTCGTGAGAGATGACCAGCTGCGGCTTGCCGCCGATAAGGCAGTCACGCACATCGGTCTCGGTGCCGTAGCCGAGCGAGAAGGAGCGGACGAAGGCCTCGACCGTGTTCTTTTCCTCGGGGGATTTCCAGTATCCCCGATGGCTGAGGATCTGGATCATGCGGTTGCCTTGATCGACTGGGTGACTGTCAGCGAAAGCGGCAGCTTGCGGAAGCTTTCGAGGTCGTCGGGAACGCCGAGGCCGTACATGCCCTGATCGACGGAGCCGATCGAATAGGCGCCGATCTTCATGCCGTCCTCGATCATGAAATTGTATACGGGAGCCACATAGAACTCGCCGTTGACGCGGAAGTCGCGCTCGATCATCCGGTCCGCATGGGCAACGAAATCCGATCCCTTGCGGAAATTGTAGATGCCGACGGTGGCGTGGTTGGAGATCACCTGTTTTTCAACGACGTTGTCGATAAAGCCGTTGTCGCCGAAGGAGACGTAGCTCCACTTCGGATCGTCGGCCGACATGGTCATGATCAGGCCATCGAGATCGTCTGCGGCGGCAATGTAGGCGTTGATGTCGACATCCACATACTGATCGCAATTGGCAATCATCATCGGGTCGCCGTTATCGATCGCGTCGCGGGCCAGAAGCACGGTGCAGGCGGCGCCCTCGGTCACGGTTTCAACCAGATAGATGTCGCAACCCGGCGCCCACTGGCGAAGATGCGCGTCGAGACCGTAGTCCCTCACATGCGATGCCTGGCAGATGAAGATGAAGTGGTGCTCGACCTTCGGCTTGAGGTTCTCGATCACCAGACGGATCATCGCGACGTCATGCACGGGCAGGAGTGGTTTTGGAAGCGTGTAGCCGGCTTTTGCAAAGCGGCTTCCATGACCAGCCATTGGAACGACAATGTTCAACATCTTGTATGCCTTTAGGAAAAATCACGCGGAGTGATATGCCTCGAAGGCTAAGGAGAAGTCAACCGCGGACGTTTGAGCGATTGTCACTGCAAGGCTCCCATAGAGTTACTTTTGTACCGCTTCTATTATCTGCTGCACTTAGTATAAACTTGGCGCGCAAGAAACCTATGCGACTCTTCGGGATCGGAGGTCGATGATTCCGGTGGTCTTCTCGAGGCAAAGAAGACCTTTCGCAGTGAGCCGGTAGGGTTCGTCAGTGCACAGGCCGAGTGACACAAGCTCTTGGATGCAAATGACGTGCTTTGAGCTCAGCCGGCGTGGGAGCTGACCGGCTAGCATTCGTAGTGTCTCGATTTCGTCCGCAATGAGTTCGGGCATTATGGTTCCTGCGCTCGAATAGTGCCTGAGCAAACTTGAGAATTACCTTAGCTGACTGAGTCCAGTCAAAACCCGCACCATCCCGGCTCCCTCACGGGGCAGCCTTCTAAGCCGGGATGGCGTGCCTAGTCGCGTTCAACTCCCATCGCGTCAGGGGTGCAGCGGTTGGTACGATACCGGACATATCAAGCATATCCTGCAAGACACTCTCTGGCCGCACAGACTGGCGGAGAAGCTCTTTCAGTCGATCGCGCGAGCCGTACGACCAAGCGGCCTTCATGGTCTCCCGGGGGCCTACGGCGAACTGATCGTTGATGAACGAGGCGGGGTGGTCGTCGTTGATGTGGACGGTGCAGTAGCCATCATTGAACCAGGCATCACGGTCAACAAACTCAATCGCTGCGTCCGTGCGGCTGTGGACGATATGTGTGAAACAATCGTCGGCCGCGATCGAGGTCAATGCAGTCTGGCACATGAAGTATTGCCGGAACGCGTTGACCGGGTTCCATACCCCGGGGGCAAAGTCTAGCTCAGTTTCAAGGGCACTCTGATCCAAAGGGTTTAGAACGATCAGGTTGTCGAAGGCAGGGGCCAGCCTTGCAAGCGTTTCTTGCGGGAGAGTCCATGTCGCCAAATAGGTCGTGTGGGCGACCTCAAGATCAAACAGCGACTTGCGAAGCATCCGCACGTTTTCGAGAACGGAATCAACGTCGGGGCGGATTGGCCCCCTAAAAAGAACGGCGGCTTTCGTATTCATGGCTTCCCTCGAATGGCCCATTTCGATCGATCCCATGGTGAGCCCTTTCTGCAGCACATATTGCGGGAACACATAGTCACCCGTGCCGGCTTAGTCTAGTGGTGGTTCGATGCCTGATGGCAGTTGCAAGGCTCTTCCCGGCCCCGTGCTTTGCGGCTCTGACCGCTGACGACGACTAATTCTGGCATGGTTCCTCCAGCGCTCACTTAGAGCGCTCGCGACAACGTCGTCATTAATCCTAAGGACAATCAATATGAACTCGATTCTGCAGAAAACGCAGAAGCGCTTGCTCACGCTTGGCTTCTCACTACCGACGTACGGCGCCGATGGCGATTACGGTAAAGAGGCTGACGATGCCTTAAATTCCGCACTCGACGAGCTGGAGAGGCTGCGCGGTCTTGCTGCCACGCCTCGAACCTCACTACCGCCACCGGTCCCGACAACCTCGATCGACACGCGCGAGCAAACCATTCCTGCACCCTGGATGCCGAATGCCAAGATCACCGGTATCGTCTTCCACTGGACGGCCGGACAGAACAAGGCCAGCGACCTCGATCGGTCTCACTACCACGTCCTGATCGAGGGCAACGGCAAACACGTTCGCGGCGTGCCATCGATCGACCTCAACAGTCTTCCGAAAGCCAAGGCCGGCTATGCGGCTCACACGCTGAACTGCAACACCGGATTTATCGGCGTTTCGCTTTGCGGCATGGCCGGCGCTGTCGAGAGCCCATTCAGCGCCGGCAAGCAGCCGATCACGCGCGTCCAGTGGGATGAATTGTCAAACGTCCTGGCGCAGCTCTGCAAGCGCTACAGCATCAAGGTCAGTCGTAAGACAGTTCTCAGCCATGCCGAGGTGCAAACGAACCTCGGCATCAAACAGAAAGGCAAGTGGGATATCGCCCGTCTGCCTTTCGACGCATCGATCCAGGGCGCAGTCGCGATCGGCGACCAGATGCGCGCCATGGTCCAATCCAAGCTCTAATCTCTCTCCAATCGACTGGAACATCACCATGCAACGCACTGCGATCCTCGCAGCGGCGGCCCTTGCGCTGTCCGCCTGCACGACGACCCAGACCGCTCAGATCGATACTGCGATCCAGACCAATCTTCCAAAGGCCTGTTCGGCGCTGGAAAGCGGATACACCGCCTTCGTCGTGATCGCCGCGACTGGCAAGATCAAGGCCTCGGCCGTCGTCAAGGTAGACGCTGCCTACCAGGGCGTCCGGCCCATCTGCCGAGATCCGGCAAACACCACCGCAGTCGATGCCCTGATCCGTGCGGCGCAGGCGTACGTCATCGTTTCCACAGCGCTGAAGCAGGCTGAATAGCAGCGTTGAACTCAACCTGATCTTATTTTCAAACCAAGGGACTCAATACATGATCCGCATCGATATGATCGCGGCGCGTTTTGCTGCGCTGCTCGCTCTTCTGTTCGTTTTCGCAATCACGCTACAGCCGGTCTATGCGCAGGAGGCGGCACCCGTCATCGCGCGTTCCTCGATCTGGTTCGACATTTGGGCAATCGTTCAGCCGCTTGTCGTGCTTCTCGGCTCGATCGTGGGGCCCGTGCTGATCACGTGGATCTCGGCGCGCCTGATATCGTTGCTGAAGGTAGCTGACGAAAAACAGCAGCTCGAAATTCAAGCGAAACTTCGCCAAGCCCTTCACGACTCGGCCGCCAACGCTCTGAAGTTTGCACTTGCTCGATCCGGTATCGCTGGCGGGTCGATCGCCAGCGTGACTGCTTCGGCGATCACCAGCGCGATGCTTCGTGATGCGACCAAGTATGTCGAGGAAAAGAACCCGGAGGCGCTGCAAAAGCTTGGCGTCACGCCGAACGCCCTCCAGGACATCATCATGTCGAAGGTTACAGATCTCCTGCGGAAGCAGCCGTCTCTATAACGGCTTCTGTCTATGCCGAGCCTGCGATTTTGGTTAGGGGCCATCCGCTCGGCGGAGGCGTGGCCCCCAACTTTTCCGCACGTTGGTCCAACTTCTCAACAGCCTTCAAGCGGGCATCTTCGACCGTGTCGGCGGTCACAGTGACAATCCAACGGCCGGCGCGAAAACGATAGGTGTTCTTTGGGGGGTACATCCGGTGTCTGCTGCCTGCCACGAATGCCATCCACGCCACGCGGCGATCAATCCCCACCTTTGTTTCGTCTGAGAGCAAGTCCCACCAGGCTTTGAAGCCCGCGTTCGTGTCCGATTTCGTCATGACAATCTCACGCTTTTACGCTGTTAGCTTCTGCCGAGACGCTCACCGTAGCATCTCGGCAATCTCGGCCGCTTCGCTGCGCGTCTGGTTCGGTTTGTGTGGATAGTGCTCCCAGCACCACCACTGCGGTTCGGCTCGATTGTTTGAGAAGCCAAAACCGCCCCACTGCTTGCAAGATGGTATGCAGCACCAATGGATATAGAGCGTTGTCGGTCCGCCTAGGGCTGTCCTGGTCTCGTCGCTCATCGGCGTGGTTCCCAGAGGATTTGCGCTTGCAGTAGGCAGGGAAACCTAGCCCGACATTTCTCGGTCCCGGCGTGCTCGCATCCCATTGCGAGAGCGCGACGGATCTGAATGAACTCGGCGTCCGCTCCGAATTTCTTGACCAGGCTCTTGTGGCTGAAAACGCCCTGTCGGGCGCACGGGGTGCAAACCATCTCGACGGTCTCGGCGCGATAGTCTCTGAGAGTTGGAAGCGGCATGGCAGGTTTCGTCTGTCTTTCGGACACGGGTTCTCGCTCGCGCACGGGGCACGTGTTCGCCTTCGAATAGGATGTTGATTGCCGACCTCATGCGGCAGTTCGTTCTTATTATGTTCTAACTGTTTGATATGAGTCAACACCCGCCAGCGCGCGAAAATTGCCAAAGGGCTAGAAACGAATGACTGGGAGAAACGACATGCCAAATGGCGCTTTTGATCCTGAAGCCAAATATGCGCAGCTCGGCGAGCGCGTCGATAACCAGTCGCGGCAGATCGGCGATCTCGACAATCGGATGGGCAAAGGCTTCTCAGAGATCGCCTCGCAGATCCGCTCGCTGGTCGATGACATCCGAGGCGGATCGAAAACCCAGTGGCCGATCATCATTGGCTTCTGTTCGGTTACGATCACCGTCTTAGGCGGGCTCGGCTTCATGGCGCTGCAGCCGATCAAGGATAACATCGTCACAATGCGTGAGGACGTTCGCATGCGCGCGATCGAGACAAAGGACAGCCTTTCGACGATTGTTGCCGGTATGGTCACACAGAAAGAGATGGAATGGCGAACGGCTCGTGGGCAGGAGGATCGCCAACGAACGGAAGCGGCCATCAAGGAACTTAGGGAGGGGTTGGTCCCAAGAGACGAACACGCTCGCGTATGGGCGAACTATGATCAGCGGTTCCAAGATCAACAGCGGCAGGTCGACGACCTTAAGCAAGCGCAGGGTAGCGTCTATGGCGCCCGCGATGTGATCATGGATCTGAGGCAGCGCCTCGATCGCGTCGAGCGAGAGCGTATTAGTCCGCCCTAGTCTTCTGCACCGCCGACTAATGAACCTCGGGCGGCGGATAGCTTCGTCCGATTGAAACGAGATACTCGGTTATTTCCTTGAGGAGGTGGTCGCGTTTGCCGTAGGCTTTCGTGATTTCGGACAGCTTCGGTACGACCTCCTCGAATTGTTCGTCAGGAAGATCGGCATCTCCGATCAAATACCCCACGCCGGCAATCGCTGTGATGTTGCACCCGGTAGCGGCCACTTCCTCGACGAATGCGGGAATGTCTTCAGGTTTCATTCTGTGCATCGCGATCTCCTTTCACCGTGAACTGTACCGGCTAAAGAGAGGACGATCTACTAGCGGAACTGCTGGTGGCCCCTCATGCCCTACTGTATCAAAGACCCCGCCGACCGGAAGTCAGCGGGGCCTCTCGCTAGTGAAACGCGCGATTGATTTTCCTACAAGTTCTCGAAGCTTCCCAAGCTGAATCCGCCGGATATGCCGTATTTCTTCAAACCCTTTTTATTTGGGATTGGGGACGACAACTACTGAGGTGGAAGAGGCGAGAAATTTTAACACCTTAATTTTCAGGTCTGAAAGTTCTGGGATCGATAATAGATGGTCTCGCAAATTTCCAAGATTCTTCATCGTTGTGTAGAGCTGTGCCGGGACTTCCGGTAGATCGACGCGGTGTACTTCCTTCAAGATGTTGCGGGTGTGACGGTACAGATCTTTGCCCTTAAACAGCGCAAGAATGTGAGAGGTATCGTTTTCCTCTATAGCCTTGAACATCTGGCGGGCGGCGTTCTTGAAGTACTGCTCTGCATTGTCGTCGACTTTGAAAGAGATATTTCGAACGATATGCTGGTCGTGGTCATAGGATATTTTCACTGGATAATCCTGCCCGACTTGCCTGCTGAGAAGCTGCATGCTTCGAGGCAAAGATTTTTGTGCTGCCCCCGCCAATACCTGAGCGTACGCATCGTAGCTCAACGTCAGACCGAAACGAGACAAGGTTGGGAGCGCCACGTTTGGGTGGAGGATAACGCTCTCACTTTCACTGAACGGGAGCGCAAAAACACCAAGACCTTCCATCCCATTCAGCTTTTCCTCAGAATGAAAATCCCGGTCGATGATCCCGCACTTTGTTACCTTCCCGAGCAAGTATCCGGTTAGCGCAGCATCTGAAGCCACCGCTGATCGTACAGTTTCCCAATTTCCCGCCAAAACGGGTTCGATCTGGTCGTTCTGAAACAAGTCGATGATCAAAGATCGCTGTGCGTCGTCTTCACAGAAAACTGGGAAGGCGTCGGTGCGTAAGATCTGAATCCTAGCGCCAATTATGCGACGTAGCGTCGCGTCAGGTATGTCCTCGGCTCGACTAACTTCTAGATCAGCTGACCCGCGTTCGACTACGTAAAGACGTCTGATCGAGGGGCGAGTCGCGAATAGTAAACTATGGGTGGCATAGACGAAGCTGACATTGGGAAGGTAATCTTCAATTTTTTCCCAAAGATTTATGCAGCGCGCCTCGTTCAAATGAAGCTCCGGCTCGTCGACTAAAAGGATTAGCTCTTGTTGAGGTTTCTGCAGAAGGAATATCGCAAATAGTAGGATCTGCTTTTCGCCATCCGAAAGCGCATTTATGGACTGCTCGGTACCATCCACCGTCACGGCAAGAGACATAGTGGGGCCGCCCCGACCAAAAGCTGGGCGGCCCCCCTGTATGGTAACTTTATGACCGATGATTTCGCCTAGAGAATTCAGGAAAGGCGGTACCTTTTCCTCAGGAGGGGTTGGTTCCGGCGGCTGCTTCTTCTTTGCAAGCCAGTCTGCAGTCGCTCGGACAAAATCGTCGTAGGCCTTTGTATCTTCACTGGCTAGCGACAGCACAACTTGTAGCAGCAGATTTTGGAAATTTAGATCGATCGAGACTGTAGGGGTCGTGGATACCACATCATCGATGTTGGGGGCGTGTTGAAACGCTCTCTCCATGATGTTTCCTTGGATGTGGCGGTCGGCGGGAATTAGTAGCGCTCTCACCCCTTTAACCCGAAGAGAGTCGTGGAGCTGCTTGAGACGCCTGCTCTTCCCGCTACCATTTTCACCAACGAAAGCAACCTTGATCGGACTCCCCTTCGCTGTCAGCTCATCTTCTAAATCGATCAAGTTCACTGCTCCCTGTATCACTACTGTCTATCTGCACCGAGGACCGATACCCAATGTACTGTATTTAGCGGTGCGGGGAGCGCTCAAGAACTAAAAACAATAACAATGAGCCCGGGATCCCCGCACCTAAATTAGATATCGTTGTTTTGGCTACGAAAAGCAGGGAAATTCGGCGTCCAATTGGGACTCGAAGTTCTTCTCAAATGACTGCCCCGGGCGCGTAGAGGTCATTGTCGAAATCGTAAAGATCACGCCGATCGGCCACGATACATCATGAGGGGAAGCTTGGTCCGCAACTCGAAGATATGCCAATCCACGCATCTGTGCCGGCTCTAGAGACTGCAGAAATCTACCAGAGGTTACTGCTCGGTTGCTCGAACGCTTCCCGTCTGTTCGCGCTTTAAACAAAAAACCGAGCAAAGATTTCTCTTGCTCGGTGAGTTGAGTGCTGGAAACCAAAATGGCGTCCATGTCTTCGCGTACAACCTCAAGGACTAACTTGACGTTAAGATCGCGCCGCAGAAAGTGATCAGCACTTATCGGTGGCAGCGGTGCAGTTGAGCTTGTTGCCTAGGTTTGTGAACTGGGTGTTGAGTTTGCCGCCGAGGGTGGTTGCACCGCCGATGAGCGCAACGGAAATCAAAGCGGCAATGAGCCCGTATTCGATAGCAGTGGCGCCAGATTCGTCTTTCATGAAACGTGCAAATATCGACACAGGAATCTCCCTTGATCCTTTCCGTTGGACGGACTGTCTCAACGCATCTCGGATCTACCAGACGTATGATGCTATTCGGTTAAAAGGATCAGTTAATTTTTAATTACGTCTCGCTGCGAGAAATATCCGGATTCGGAAACTGTAGGGATCGTGCGAGTAGGTTCCTCTCTATTTATGGTCTCGTTCATCGCTCATATTGCGAGGGGTCTGTTCAAAAGATCGCAACAAGATCAAGGGGAGGGCAGAGGGGCGGTTTGGCGCGAACAGTATTGTTTTTGCTGCGCTAATCGACTTTCTCCGGGCCCACCAATTTCGTCCATCGCCACAACAGGCTGGACTCTCGTCGCACAAGTCCGCTGTAGCCGGACGCGGATTTCCGGAGTCTTTCAGCTGCTGCTCCACGCTGCATTATGGCAAGTGCTTTGTGGTGTTTGCTTCGCTACTGGCCAGTCCGACCTCGCGAGCGCATTTCGATCTCTTGCTCCAAACGTCTTCTTTGCAACGCCATGAAATCAAATGGAAGTGCGAACGAAAGCAGGAAGCCGCCAATAGCTAGGCCCGCATAAACATCTGTCACCCAATACCATTTCTCCCATTTTGAGCTCTCAATCACCTCTGAGACGACGAGCAGCCCAAGCGTGATTAGGTAGAGGAAGAAAAGGCCGTTGAAACGGTGCAGTTGCTTTTGAAGGTCGCGCGCGTTGACCCATGCCGCTGAGGTGGATCCCGATGGAAGCATGCCTGGATCACCAACGATTGACACCACTGCAAAGAGAGATGCGGCCAGAATCGAGAATACAACAGCAATGTATTCGTTCGGTTTCTCCGCGGCACGGATGGCATCACCAAAGAAATAGCCGCCAGCTACAGATGCGATGACGGTTACAGCAATGAAGGCTATGCGCCGCTTCGAAATCTTACGCATCTAATATCCCATCTTCTCTAAGAGACTGGAACACTTCACGGAAAGCTGCATCCACCTGATAAGAGGACAGAATGCGCTTATTGCCGTCAACTTGGAAAGTGCGCTGGAATGACATCTTCTCCCTTGTCAGCCGAAACCCACTCTTGGTCACAATAGTGAACTCGTCCTCTACCCCGTTTCTGATGTTGTTTGACATCGTCGATAACAGATCGATGACCTCAGGATTATCCCAGTTCCGACCAGGCCGGAGGACGAGCTTGCCTTCAATCCGTTCCGCCGCATGAAGGTTCTCGGCACTCGGGATCTCGCTAAAAAGGCCTGCGACCATCCCGAGGAAACCATCCTCTGGTAGAGCTCCGCCGGCAGCAATTCGCTCAAGCGTTGGTCTGAACGCCCCTAGTCCGAGATCAATTTCTTGAATACCGCCGTTGAAGAGCTCTTGAACTTTGTCCTCATCTAGAACGATTTGGAACATGAATTGGGTTGTCGAGACATCGGTGGTCAGTCCGGCTGCATGGATCATGCAAACGAAAATCGCTTGGATCGCCTTCTCCCTGAGCGTGTTGTTATGCGCGGTCCAGATAACATGGTTGTTTTCGATTAGGCAGAAAAGCTGCTGCTGAATGTACTCTTGTCCGCCATCCGGATTCTGCTCTGTGGCCTCGACCTCCTCCGCGCCTCCCTGAGCGAGCGTTCGAATGATTGCAACCGGAGCTCCGGTCTCGAACACAACAAAGTGCAGATACCGCCTTCCATCTGCCAGGCTTCGCCGGGCAATAAGGCACTCTGTTGAGCCAGCAATCGCAAAACGGGGAATTCCTTCTTCACCGAAAAAAATCAGGCACTGCTCTACAAGACCCGCGAGATTGTGTTCCGGTTCTCCCATCCAAACTGCTCTCCGATACTGCGCGTTTTTTTCCATGCCGTTCCCCTGGAATAAGGCGAGGATAGAAACAGGTTTCCGCAATATATACGAGTCAGTTTTACATTTTCTTCTCCAGCAAGACCCCGGCGCGTCGGACCTATGCTCAGCTAATTGATAATGACGTCAGCCATTCGCTCGCAGATTTTTTCGAGCTGCTGTCCAAGCTCCATGAGCCGCGGAGCATCCGGACGACGAAGCTCTGACCAGAGACTTTTCGACTCAAAATGCCACTCCTTTTTGCACCTCAATCCCCCACCACCAGCCCAAAAAAAAGCGCCCCCCGCGGTATCGCGAAGAGCGCTTTTGGGGAAAAACTGCTGATTAGCAGTTGGTGCCCTGGACGGTTGTGCCGGTGTTGTTCGGGAGGTTGCCCGAGTTGGCTGCGTCACCTGGCTGGCCGCCGTTGTTGCACTTCTTGCTGCCTTCGCCCATCGTGCTGCTGCTCGGCATGGTGCTGTTGGTAGCTGTCGAATCGACGGTGCCGGAAGCTGCTGGCTTCGGCGGGATGTTGCCACCTTCGCCTGCGGTGTTCTGCTGTACATTGCTGCGGTCTGCGGCGGTGCCGGACGTTGCCGTCTGGGCCATAGCCGACGTTGCGAGACCAGCGGAAAGGATCGTTACTGCGAGAAGCTTCATCATTATGGTGTTTCCTTGTATTCCCTACGGTGACTTAACCCGATGGCGGGCAAAAGGTTTCCTCACATTAGCAAAAGATCTTCATGCGGGCGGGCCGTGGGTTTTTGATGATTGGCAGCTTCGTCGGTTCGGTTGCGTCATTCGGGAGCACGGTTGCCGGCAACTTCTAGGCCACTCGCTGGCGACTGGTCGGCCACGAGGCAGCTGGTGGCGTTCGTGCATGGTCGGTTCGCTTCGTTCGCCATGCCGTAGCCCCGCTCTGTGGATAACCCCATGTCGGGTGAATTCCGGCTTTTGTCACCCCAGCAATTTTCTTGACCTTCGGCTTCAATTATAAGCAGCCTGCAGTTCAGGACCGCATGGGAGGCGAGACGGTTGCAGACGATTTTGAGCATCGGTATCGATGCGCTCGCCTATGGCATGATCCTGTTCGTGATTTCGATCGGGCTTTCGGTGACGATGGGGCTGATGCGGGTAGTCAATCTCGCCCATGGTGCCTTCGCGATGATCGGCGGCTACGTCGCCTCCTACGTTTCGCGGGATCTCGGCCTTGGCTATGCGCCGGCTATCCTTGCCGCCGTGGTTGCGACGATCGTGATTGCGGTGCCGATCGAGCGGTTTCTCTATCGGCGCATCTATGGCGCGCCGGAACTGACGCAGGTGCTGATGACGATCGGTATCACCTTTTGCATCATCGGGCTTGCCAATTACCTGATGGGGCCGACGCTGAAGACCATTCCGCTTTCGGATATGCTGCAGCAGCCGGTCGATCTCGGTTTCCGCAGCATTTCCGCGCATCGGCTGTTTGCGATCTTCTGCGGTCTTGCCGTGGCGCTTTGCCTGTGGCTTGCGATCGAGAAGACCGGTTTCGGCATCAGGCTGCGGGCCTCGGTCGACAATGCGGCGATGGCCTCAGCGCTGGGGGTTCGCACCGAAATCATCTATGCGGTCAGCTTTGCGGTCGCGGTCGGGCTTGCGGCCTTCGGCGGCGTGGTCGGGGCGGAGCTGCTGCCGGTCGAACCCTATTATGCGCTGCGCTATCTCGTGACATTCCTGGTCGTCGTTTCCGTCGGCGGGGCAGGCTCGATCGGGGGCACGCTGCTCGCCTGCCTGCTGCTCGGCGCGGTCGATACGACGGGCCGCTATCTCCTGCCCGAGTTCGGCGAGTTCTTCTTCTACCTTGCGGTGATCGCCATCATCTGCGTGTTTCCGAACGGCCTCATGAAGGGGGCGAAATAGAATGGCGGTTGATGTGAGTTCAAGGGATATGGGCGCAATGCGCCGTCGGCGTTCGCTGATGCGCGATGTCGTGGGGTTCGGCGTGATCGTCCTTGCCGCGGCGATCGGCTATTTTGCCTTTCCGGATAATCTGGCGCTTCTGACGCGGATCATCGCGGTGGCGCTGCTCGTGCTTTCGCTCGATCTCGTTACCGGCTATTGCGGCGTGGCGACGCTTGGCCATGCGGCGCTGTTTGGCAGCGGCGCCTATGCGGCCGGTATTCTCTCTGCCCATTACGGCATCAACGATCCGCTGCTGATGACGCTTGCGGGTCTTATCGGCGGAGCGCTTGCCGGGCTGTTGTCGGGGCTCGTCATGCTGCGTGCCCATGGCCTGCCGCAACTGGTTCTGTCGATCGCGCTCATTCATCTGTTTCACGAGCTTGCCAACAAGATGTCGTCCTTTACCGGCGGCAGCGACGGCCTTTCGGGGATCGCGCCGGATCCGATCTTCGGCCGTTTCGAATTCGATCTGTTCGGCAATACGGCCTATGTGTTCGCGGTCGTGATGCTGCTCGTCGTGTTCGTTCTCCTGCGCATTCTCGTGCGGTCGCCATTCGGCATGCTGTGTCGCGGGCTGAAGGAGGATCCGCTGCGGATCCGGGCGATGGGCGCCTCGCCGAAGCGCGCGATCGTCAAGATGTATGGAGTTTCCGGGGCGGTCGCGGGGCTGGGCGGCGCGCTCAACGCCATCTCCACGCAGGTGGTCGGGCTCGATACGCTGTCGTTTACCCAGTCTGCGGAAGCGCTTGTGATGTTGGCACTCGGCGGCACGGGTTCGCTGTTCGGGGCCCTTGCCGGCACCGTCGCCTTCATGATGTTTCAGGACTATGTGTCCTCGGTCAATCCTTTCCACTGGCTGACCATGGTCGGCGCGCTTCTGATTGCCGTGGTGCTGTTTGCGCCGAAGGGCATCTATGGAACGGTGGCGGCGTTTCTTGAAAAACGGCGGGAGGGACGGCCATGACCGCAGTTGTCGGAAGTCCCGTGTTCGAAGTCGTCTCCCTCAAAAAGTCGTTTGGCGGGCTGGTGGTCACGAACGATGTTTCGCTGTCCATGGCGGCGGGCGATCGGGTGGCGTTGATCGGCCCGAACGGTGCCGGCAAGACGACCTTCGTCAATCTGGTGACGGGAACGCTGGCCCCCAGTTCTGGCGAGGTGCGGCTGGGTGGCGAGGTGATCACGGGGCTCGACGCGAGTGCTCGCGTCAAACGCGGGCTGGTGCGGTCCTTCCAGGTGACACGGCTGTTTCAGGATATGACGGCGGCCGAACATCTGGGCCTTGCGGTCCTGCAGCGGGAAGGACGGTCCGGCCGTATCTTCGGCAATTTCCTGACCATGGCTGACGTGATGCAGGAGGTGGAGCACCGGCTCGAGACGTTGCGGCTGACCGCGCTCATGCACCGCAAGGTTCGCGAGATCGCCTACGGTCAGCAGCGTCTTCTGGAAATCGCCATCGCGCTCGCCTTGAAGCCGAAAGTGCTTCTCCTCGACGAACCGGCGGCCGGCGTGCCGCAGAGCGATGTCGGGCTGATCGAGCAGGCTCTCAACGAGCTGCCGGCCGATCTGGCGGTGCTGATGATCGAGCATGACATGGACCTCGTTTTCCGGTTTGCCAAAAAGGTGGTGGTGCTTGCCGCCGGTGCTGTCATCTTCGACGGCGCGCCGGGCGACGCCACACGCGATCCCCGCGTCAGGGAAGCCTATCTGGGGAGCTATGCCGATGCCGGCCGCGTCGCTTGAGATCGAAAACCTGTCGGCGGGCTACGGCCCGACCAGGGTGCTGGAAGACATCACCGTCACGGTCCCGGCTGGACGGCGGCTGGCCGTTCTCGGCCGCAACGGCATGGGCAAGACGACGCTGCTTGCGAGCCTTGCCGGGCAGACCCGTCGTTACGGCGGACGGATTGCGCTTGATGGTGCCGATATCAGCACTGCCGCGAGCGCCGACCGTGCCCGCGCGGGCCTCGGCTATGTGCCGCAGGAACGCTGTGTATTCCCGAGCCTGACGGTGGAGGAAAACCTGTTCGTCGGCTTGAAGGCGCGCCCGAAGGATGCGATCGAGGAGGCCTATGCCATGTTTCCGCGGCTGAAGGAGCGGCGCAGCAATCTGGGCAACCAGCTTTCCGGCGGCGAGCAGCAGATGCTGACGACGGCCCGCACCATTCTCGGCCGTCCCTCCGTGTTGCTTCTCGACGAACCGCTGGAGGGACTCGCCCCCGTCATCTGCGAGGAACTGATGATTGCATTCGCGGCACTTGCGACCTCAGGCGACATGACCATCCTTCTGGTGGAGCAGCGGATCCAGAGCGCGCTCGATTTCGCGGAAGACGTCATCATTCTGGAGCGCGGGCGCATTGCCTGGAGCGGCACGCCGGATGCGCTTTCCAAGGATCAGCAGACGGTGGACCGTCTGCTCGGTGTCGGCGGTCTGCATTGATGGACAGCCCGGCGCGGCTCGCCAGTTTGGCGATGTATGTCGGGCCGCCAGCGGTTGCACAGGCGACCGATGCGCTGTGGGCGTTTGTTGCCCGTAGGCTGACCGATGCCGGCATGGCCGGGGTTCCCGACAGGCTCGACCGATCGATCTCCCATGACGATGCCTGGCCGCTGCCGGATCTGCTGTTGTCGCAGACCTGCGGCTACCCTTACGTCAGCAGTCTGCGCGGAAACGTGCGGCTGGTGGCGACGCCCTGCTATGACTATCCCGGTTGCAGCGGGCCGGATATGTGCAGCTTCGTGATCGTTCGGAGGGATGCGGGGATATCCTCGCTTGAAGATCTGCGCGGGCGGACGGCGGCGATCAACAGTCCCGACAGCAATTCGGGCGCCAACCTGTTTCGCGCGGTGATCGCCCTGATTGCGCGCGGACCGCTCTTCTTCGGTAAGGTGATCGAGACTGGTGGGCATGCCGCCAGCATAGCTGCGGTTGCCGAGGGCAGGGCGGATTGCGCTGCGATAGACTGCATCACGTACGGTCATGTGGCGCGGTTCGCGCCTGACGATCTGGCTGATATCGTCGTGGTGGCAGAGACCCCATCCGGCCCCGGCCTGCCGTTGATCACCCGTGCATCTGCGTCCGATGACGAGGTGGCGCTTTTGCGAGAAGCGCTTGAGGCCGCCCTTGTCGAACCGTCGCTTGCGGATGTGCGTGACGTGCTGGCACTGTCCGGTTTCGCGGTTCTCGACGATTCCCGTTACGAGAGGCTGCTCGAGCTTGAGCGGCAGGCCGCAGCGCTTGGCTATCCTGCCGTCGCCTGACACATCGACGCCGCTGCCGGGACTTTGCCTTATCCCTTGAGACGCCTATCGTAGCGCCTTCGCCAACCCCGGCCTTTCAAGGGACGCTGCCCGTGACGATCCTTATCGACAAGGTACTGACGTGGCGTGATGTCGCTCACGTTGCGGAAGGCGAGGATCTCGCGCTTTCGCAAGGGGCTTGGGACCGCGTCGCCTATGCCCGACGTATCGTCGAGGCGTTGGTGGAAAACGGCGCGAGGGCTTACGGCATCACGACGGGCGTCGGGGCGCTGTCCGATACGGTCGTCGATCGCGAGGCGCAGAGCCGGCTTTCGCGCAATATCTTCATGAGCCATGCCTGTGGTGTCGGGCCACTGCTTGGCCGCCGCGAGGTGCGGGCGGTGATCGCAGCGCAGATCGGCAATTTCGTGCATGGGTATTCGGGGGTACGCCCTGATATCGTTCGATACCTGTGCCGGTTTCTCGAGGCCGATTGCATTCCGGATATGCCGTCGAAAGGCTCGGCCGGCTACCTCATTCACAACGCCCATACGGCGCTGGTGCTGATCGGCGAGGGACATGCCTGCGTGGCGCGGGAGCGGATGACCGGCCGCGCGGCGCTTGCCGCAATCGGGCTCGAACCGTTGGTGCTCGGCGCCAAGGAAGGGCTCAGCCTCGTCAATGGCACCGCCTGCTCGACCGGGCTTGCCTGCGTGGCGCTCGCGCGTACCGAACGGTTACTCGACTGGGCCGATGCGATTGCCGCTGTGACGCTGGAGGCTGCCGGGTGCCAGATGGCCGCTTTCGACGAGGATGTGCTGGCGCTGAGGCCTTCGGCGGGTATTGCCAGCGTCGGGGCCGCATTGCGGTCGCGTCTTCAGGGAAGCGGTATCATCGCGGCCGCGGTCGGGCGGCGATTGCAGGATGCGCTCAGCCTTCGCGCCATACCGCATGCGCATGGTGCGGCCCGCGACGTGTTTGCCCATGCCTGCGGGATCGTCGATCAGGAGCTTGCCTCCGTCACCGACAACCCTGCAATCGCGGGCACGCCGGATGCGCCGCTCGTCTGGTCTGAAGCGCATGCGGTGGCACCAGCGCTCGGGCATGCCGCCGATGCGCTGGGAAGCGCGATTGCCCAGGTTGCGGCCATGAGTGAGCGTCGCATCGACCGGCTGGTCAATCCGCTGGTGAGCGGCCTGCCGCCGTTTCTTGCGACCGATGCGGGAAGCCATTCCGGCTTCATGATCGCGCAGTATACCGCTGCCGCACTCGTCAACGAGAACAGGCGGCTGGCCGCGCCCGCGGCAACCGATGGCGGTCTGACATCGGGGCTTCAGGAGGATTTTCTGGCGCATCCGACCGCGGCAGCCAACAAGCTGCTCGCCATACTCGACAATGCCGAACAGGTGCTTGCGATCGAACTGATGGCGGGCGTCCAGGCGCAGGACATTCTCGCCGAAACCAATTCGCCCGCGATCGGCACCCTGGACGTCCACGATATGGTGCGACAGCATGTGGCCATCTACGCAGACGATCGCCCGCTGGGTCACGATATGGAGGTGCTGCGCCAACTGATCGCCGGCAATCCGCCGCCGCCTGCTTGACCTCCCTCGCGCATCTTATAGTATGACTTCAGACATCATGTATGATGACATGCGATGGGAATCTGTCCTGGGGAGGATCAATGCTGAAGAGACTTTTGCTGACCGGCGCCGCCGGCGGGCTTGCGCGCGGAATTCGTCCGCTGCTGAGCGAGCTTGCAGAAGAAGTGGTGCTGTCGGATCTCACCGACATCGATGATCCCGGTGCGAACCAGCGTTTCGTGCGCTGCGATCTGTCCGATGCCGCAGCCGTCGCCAAACTGGTTGAAGGCGTCGACGGTATCATCCATCTCGGCGGTGTTTCGATCGAAAAACCGTTCGACATGATCCTGCAGGCCAATATCGTTGGCCTCTACAATCTCTACGAGGCTGCCCGCCACAGCGGCAAGCCGCGCATCGTGTTCGCCAGTTCCAATCATGTCGTCGGCTATTACAGACGCGACGAATTCATCGACAACAGCGTCGCGCCGAAGCCGGACTCGCTTTACGGTGTTTCCAAAGTGTTCGGCGAGGCGGTTGCCAGCATGTACTGGCAGAAGTTTGCGCAGGAGACGCTGTCGATGCGGATCGGGTCCTGCTTCGACAAGCCGCTGACCCGTCGTATGCTGGCAACATGGCTGAGCTACCAGGATTTCGTATCGCTTTGCGGGCGGGCCTTCTCCGCTCCACGGCTTGGCCATACGGTGGTCTACGGCGCTTCGGCAAACGATGAACAGTGGTGGGACAACGGCAACGCGTCCTTCCTTGGCTGGAGGCCGCAGGACACGTCCGCGAAATGGCGCGTGGAAGTGGAGGCAGCGGCGGTTGACGATCCGGCCGATCCCGCGGTCATTTATCAAGGCGGTGCATTCACCACGGCCGGGCATCCGGACGATATCTGAGATAGGAATTTTGCAATGACGATCTACCAGAACCTGATTGCCGGCGAATGGGTCGGCACGGATGCGTCCGAGAACATCAGCCCGTCCGACACGAAAGATGTCGTCGGTCTCTATGCCCGCGGTAGCGCCGAGGATACCAAGACCGCGATCGCGGCTGCGAAGGCCGCGTTTCCCGCATGGTCGCGTTCCGGCATCCTGGAGCGGCACGCGATCCTGAAAAAGACCGCGGACGAGATCCTGGCCCGCAAGGAAGAGCTCGGCAAGCTGCTGGCGCGCGAAGAAGGCAAAATCCTGCCCGAGGCGATCGGCGAAGTGACGCGCGCGGCGCAGATCTTCGATTTCTTCGCCGGCGAAGCGCTGCGCCTGACCGGCGAGATCGTGCCGTCGGCACGGCCGGGCATCACCGTGGAGATTACCCGCGAACCGCTCGGCGTCATCGGCATTATCACACCGTGGAATTTCCCGATCGCCATTCCGGCCTGGAAGATCGCGCCGGCGCTTTGCTACGGCAACACGGTCGTGTTCAAGCCAGCCGAACTCGTGCCGGGCTGCGCCTGGGCGATCGTCGATATTCTCCACCGCGCAGGCCTGCCGAAGGGTGTGCTCAACCTGGTGATGGGAAGCGGCTCGGTGGTCGGTCAGGCGATGCTCGACAGCAGGGATCTCGGCGGCATCACGTTTACGGGCTCGACCGGCACCGGCAAGCGGGTGGCGCTCGCCTCGATCGAGCATAACCGCAAGTTCCAGCTGGAAATGGGCGGCAAGAACCCGATGGTGGTGCTTGACGATGCAGACCTTAACGTCGCCGTGGAAGCCGCTGCCAATTCCGGCTTCTTCTCGACCGGCCAGCGCTGCACGGCCTCGTCGCGGTTGATCGTGACGGAAGGCATCCACGACAAGTTCGTGGCTGCCATGACCGACAAGCTGAAGTCACTGACCGTTGACAATGCACTGAAGGCCGGCACGCATATCGGTCCCGTCGTCGACGAACGGCAGCTCAAGCAGGATACCGACTACATCGAGATTGGCAAAAGCGAGGGCGCCAAGCTTGCCTTCGGCGGCGAGGTCGTGTCTCGCGATACGCCCGGCTTCTATCTGCAGCCGACGCTGTTTACCGAAGCGACCAACCAGATGCGCATCAGCCAGGAAGAGATTTTCGGACCGGTCGTGTCGGTCATCCGCGTCAAGGACTATGACGAGGCGCTTGCCGTTGCCAACGATACGCCGTTCGGCCTTTCCGCCGGCATCGCCACGACCAGCCTGAAGCATGCGACGCATTTCAAGCGCAACTCCGAAGCCGGGATGGTGATGGTCAACCTGCCGACGGCGGGCGTCGATTTCCACGTTCCGTTCGGCGGCCGCAAGGCGTCGTCCTTCGGTTCACGCGAACAGGGCAAATATGCAGCGGAATTCTTCACCGTAGTGAAGACAGCCTATACGCTGCCGTAACCGAATTTGGCCCCGGCGTAGCAGATGTTGCGCCGGGTGCAATCACCGTGATCCTCTGCAACGGGCAACCGGAATTGGCGGGGATTGATGCAAGCGCTTAAACTTGATAATCACAAACAAGTTTAATGTGCCACGGTGAATCGATGACCTTCCAGCCTCGGATGCGAAACCAGATCGAGGGTTTTTCGGTCATCGGCGGCATGCGTCGAAGGCACTGGAATGGGATCACCGTAGATCTGTGGGATGTGGAATGCGGCCCGCATGCGGGCGGTTATTACGTGGCGCAGGATCCGCGACTTTTCATCCTGCTGGAGCACCGGGGTGGTGGACGGCCGCTGGTTAAACGCAGTCCCCGGGCAGGCGGTTCGCCGCAGGACAGTTGCAAAAGCCCGATTTCCTATATTCCGGCCGAAATGGATCTCTGGGTGGATATCGAAGACGTCCAGTATGTGCGGCACCTCGACATTCATTTCGATGCGGACGGTTTGCGCCGCAGGCTGATGGACGAGCTCGATCCGCGGCGTCTGACCGAGCCGCATCTTCTGTTTGCCGATCCGCGCGTGATGTCGCTGGCGCAGCTGATCGCGACGGAAGTCGCCAATCCCGATCCGCTCCACGATCTCTATGGCGATGGGCTGACGGTCGCGCTGCTCGTCGATGTGCTGAAGATCGTCAAACTCTCGGACGCTCGCAAGCGCAGCACGCTTGCCCCGTGGCAGTTGCGGCGCGCTGTGGAATTCATCGAGGCCAATTGCCTTCGCAGCATCCGGCTGCAGGAAATCGCCAGCCTGACGGGTCTGTCGCAATCGCATTTCAGCCACTCGTTCAAGGCATCCACCGGGTTTGCACCGCACGAGTGGCAGATGAATGCGCGTCTCGACCGTGCCAAGCAGATGCTGATTTCCGGCGCCCGGCCGCTGACCGAAATCGCGGTCGAGAGCGGCTTTGCCGATCACGCCCATTTCAGCCGCGTGTTCCGCAAGCATGTGGGCACCACGCCGTCGAAATGGAAAAAGTCACACTCGATTTGAATCGGCGGTGGCGAGGTCCCGTCGGCGAACTTTGCCCAAGATCGTTCAAATATCGCGGATGCGGGCAAGCGACGGCTTTTAATTTGAGTTAAACACTCATCTATTGTGCCAGGTAGTGTGGCGGCGTGAGTGGGGCGAACATGAGTGGAATTGTGGGGAAGAACAAGGTGAAGGCGGCGCTTGGGGCAGGGGTTGCCCTGATGGCGCTCAGCGCATCCTTTAGCGCGCGGGCGCAGGTGCAGAGCGAGGGGACAACGCTTGCACCGATCGTCATCGAGGGCCAAGGAACGGAAGGCGGCGGGACCGGCCCCGTCGACGGTTACGTTGCCAAGCAGACGACCACGGGTTCCAAGACCGATACGCCGATCAATGAAATTCCGCAGTCCGTATCCGTCGTCGGACGGCAGGAGCTGGAGGATCGCGGCGTCGTCGACAAGGTCGATCAGGCGCTTCTCTATACGCCCGGCGTCTTTGCGCAGCCTTACGGTTCGGATCCCGATACCGACTGGATTTATGTGCGCGGCTTCAACGCGTCGCAGACCGGTCTCTTCTACGACAATCTGGCTCTGACCAGCCACGCCTTCGGCAATTTCCAGATCGATCCGTTCCTGCTGGAGCGCGTGGAGGTTCTCAAAGGCCCGGCATCGGTTCTGCTCGGGGGCGCCAATGCCGGCGGTGTCGTGAACCTGGTGCGCAAGCGTCCGACGGACGAGCCCTATTTTTACACCGAGCTCGGAGTGGACAGCAACGGCAGCGGTTATGCCGGCTTCGACTTCTCGGACAAGGCGCTCGGCAGCGATGTCGTCAGCTACCGCTTCACGGGCAAGCTTTCCGGCGGCCAGGGCTATTCGGATGAGCAGGATGACATCCGCGGCGTGTTCATGCCGCAGATCACATTCCAGCCGACCGACACGACCAGCCTCAATGTCTGGGGCTCCGTCAGCAAGCTCGATCAGACCCATACGTCCAACGGTCTGCTGCCCTATACGGGCACCGTGGAAAGCAATCCCGTGTTCGGCAAACTTGACCGTGACGTGTTTGTCGGCGATCCGGATTTCGATATCGGTCGCTCGACCCAGGCAATGGTCGGCTACGAGTTCGAGCATGAATTCGATAGCGGCTGGAAGTTCACGCAGAACCTGCGTTACGCGCATCTCGACAAGCGCGAACGCCAGATCTACGCGTTCGACTTCCTCTCGCAGACCGATGGTCTGGTGCTGACCTACGCGGACGACGTGCGCTCTTCGGCCGACTCGTTCAATATCGACAACCGGCTGGAGAACGAGTTCGAGCTTGGCGGCGCGAGCCACAAGGTGATGGCTGGCGTGGATTATCGCTACTACCGTCTCGACAACGATCAGCTCGCGACACCCTTCGGGTCCTATCCGCCGCAATACGATCCGCTCAACCCGAGCAATGACCTGCCAACACCAACACTCGTGCCTTCGACGCATCAGATCTACACGATCAATCAGGTCGGTGCGTATGTTCAGGACCAGATCAAGTTCGGCGGAGGCTGGGTCGCCACCCTCAACGGTCGCTTCGATTATCTTGAAAGCGAGGTGGACGACCGCCTTGGCACCGGTGATGCCAAGCTGAACGATACCGCCTGGAGCGGTCGTGCGGGCATCGCCTACGAATTCGAAAACGGTGTCACGCCTTACGCAAGCGTCGCCACCTTCTTCAGCCCGCTTGTCGGCACCGGTGCGGATGGCGCGCTGAAGCCCGAAGAAGGCGAGCAGTACGAGGCCGGCGTCAAGTACGAGCCGACCTGGCTCGACGGAAGTCTGACGGCGTCGGTGTTCCAGATCGACAAGCAGAACTATACGGTCAGTATCCCGGCCATCGGTGACCGTCAGCTCGGCGAAGTCCGCTCACGCGGTGTTGAACTCGAAGGCAAGTTCAATCTCGATCGCAACTGGAAGCTCATCGCTGCCGCCTCCTACACCGATCTCGAGTTCACCGAAAACCCTGGCGATTCGTCGCTGGAGGGCAATACGCCGGCGGTGGTGCCGAACGCGCAGACATCGCTCTGGCTGGACTACACGGTCACGGACGGACCGCTCGCAGGCGTGGGTCTCGGGGCCGGTGTGCGCTACCGCGGCAAGTCCTGGGCTGACGACGCCAATACGCTTCGGGTGGAGGACGCAACGGTGTTCGATGCCGGGATCCGCTATGAGAAGAACGACTGGAAGGCTGCGCTCAACGTGACCAACCTGTTCGACAAGGAATACGTTGCGGGCTGCAACACGATGTATTTCTGCGGCTACGGCGAAGCGCGTACGCTGACCTTAAAGGTGAGCAAGGTCTGGTAACTTGACAGCGCCGGTAAAGTTTAGCAGGAAGGCCCTACGGGGCCTTTCCATTCGACCGGCTCATGAACTGTTGACGAACGGGTGAGCGCAGAGGAGCGCGACGGGAATGTTGATGGACAGGTTTACGCTTTCCGGCCAGGCAATTCCGGTCGACCCGGAGCGCATGCTGTGCGAGATCTGCGAACATTTCGTCGAGCATAGCGAGGTCAAGCGCGACGGCGACCACGTCAATCTCGCAAGCGAGGTTGGCGAAGCCAATATCCGCAAGCAGGGCGGCTGCCTTTCGATCGATATTTCCTGCCCGTCGGCGCAGTTGCTGCAACTGGTGCGCAGCTCGATTGCCGAGCATCTCTTCATGTTTGCCGGCGAAGAGCCGCTTGAGCTGAACTGGCATGACGAAGCGGTCCTGACGCCGATCCCGGGCCTTACCGAAATTCGCGTCGTTGCCGCGCGGCATGTAACGCCGCATATGCGCCGCCTGACGCTTGCCTGCGACGACGTTGCCCGGTTCGTCGGCGCCGACTACCACATTCGCCTGCTGATCCCGAAGAAGGGCCGCAAGCCCGTCTGGCCGGTTACCCGTGCGGATGGTCGCCTCGGCTGGCTGAACGGCGAAGACGAAATGGTGATCCGCATCTACACGATCCGCAGTGTCGACGTTGCGCGCGGCGAGATGGATATCGATTTCGTTCTGCATGAAAGCGACGGCCGGCCGATGCCGGGTGCCGAGTTCGGCCGCCATGCCGAACCGGGCGATGTCGCAGGTCTGCTGGGCCCGGGCGGCGGCGGTTTGCCGGATGCCCGGCACATGATCCTTGCCGGCGACGATACGGCCTTGCCGGCAATTTCGCGCATCCTGGCCGAAGCGCCTGGTGATGCGCGGCTGCAGGTGTTTATCGAAGTCGACGACGTTGCCGATCAGTTGCCGCTCTGCTCCAGGGCGTCGGTCGAGATCACGTGGCTGCATCGCAAGGGGATTACGCCTGGCAAAGCCGGGATCCTCGGTCCCGTCGTTCTTCCTGTTATCGAGCAGGCGGGGCCTGACACCTTTATCTGGGTCGGATGCGAGAAGTCCGAAGCTCGGCCGATCCGCAATCATCTGAAGTCCCGCGGCCACGACAAGAAGCGCATGTGCGTGATCGGATACTGGGGCGAGAACAAGCACTGAGAGCGATTGCCGTGGGGCAAAGGCCCTAATCGTCGCGTGCGAGCGGCAACACGGTTGACGCCGGCAGGGCGAAGCAGATAGGACGCGATCGTTCCCTTTTAGGGAACAGTGCGGAGAGGTGGCCGAGTGGTCGAAGGCGCTCCCCTGCTAAGGGAGTATACCCGGAAGGGTATCGTGGGTTCGAATCCCATCTTCTCCGCCATTATTTTCCCAGATCGTTTCGTCTCGACATCTTTTCTGGGAACTTTTGCACCTTCAGAAAGATAAGTCAGGAACCACCTCGCGACGTACCCGTTGATAGTCATTCACCTATCAAGAAGGATACCCCATGGCTCGCGATATTTCCTCCGACATCGATCGTCTGTCCGATCAGCTCGCCGACCTGCGTTCGGCTCTCATGAAACAGGCCAGCTCTTCGGCAAGCGAGGCATCCAGCTATCTCGCGCCGCGTGCCCGCCAGGTGGCGCGGCAATTGCAGCACGGCAGCCATGACATTTCGGAGGTCGTACGCCGCAACCCAGGCACCGCAACCGGTGCACTCGTCGGCGCGCTCGCGATCGGAGCCGCAATCGGCTTCCTTCTGTACAGTGCCGCTGAGCGCGACTAATTAGACCTGAAACAGGCGCATGGATTTCTTCCATGCGCCTGTTTTCACATTGTGGATGTAGGGCTCAGGCCGACGGCTGTTTCGTCTTGCGCAGATACGGAAGAACCGTGTCGAACGATCCAAAACGCGCAAGCGCATCCTCATTCGAAACCCCTGCCGTAATGATCACATCGTCGCCCTGCTGCCAGTTGGCGGGCGTTGCGACCTGATGCTTTGACGTCAGCTGGATCGAATCGATCGCCCTCAAGATTTCATTAAAATTGCGACCTGTTGTCATCGGGTAAGTGAGGATCAGTTTGATCTTCTTGTCTGGACCGATGACATAGACGGAACGTACCGTCGCGTTGTCTGCAGGTGTGCGGCCCTCAGACGATGACCCGGCGCTTGCCGGCAGCATGTCGTAGAGTTTCGCGACGTTCAGATCCTTGTCGCCGATCAACGGATAATCGACATCGTAGCCGGTGGCTGTGCGAATATCGTCCTTCCACTTGCCGTGGCTTTCGACAGGATCGACCGAGATGCCGACGATCTTGACGCCGCGCTTGGTGAATTCACCTTCGAGCCCCGCCATGGTGCCGAGTTCGGTGGTGCAGACGGGCGTGAAGTTCTTGGGGTGGGAAAACAGAACCGCCCAGCCATCGCCGATCCAGTTGTGGAATTCAATCGTGCCTTGGGTTGTTTCGGCAGTAAAGTCCGGGGCGATGTCGTTGATACGCAGGCTCATGATGAAGTCCTCCAGTGCTTTTCGCATTGTGATCGGTGACGGCGACATACCCGGTCGGGCGCCGCCTTTGGGCCACCTTAGATATTAGCGGTCGGCCCACTGAATACCACCACGTTTGTTCCAAATTGCGAGCGAGATGGGGCGAAAAGTTGCGCATCGAGTAACGATATCGAAGTCGCGTTGCGCGGTCTGAGTTCGTCGCCGATGACCGGCATCTGAATGCAAATCAGCCTCGCGTTCCTTTCGGAAGGCGAGGCTGACGGGAAATCCTTCGACCGCGATTAGCGGATGATCTGGACGACCTTGCGGGTCTGCGGATCGACGATCACGCGTTCCTCGTTGACGACCGTGTAGGAATATTCCGGCGCTTCTGGGATCTGCGAGAGAACGACGGTTTCAGGAACCGCCTGGCCGACCACGATGCGCTCCTTGACGACGACGCGTTCGGTTGGCATCGGCTGCTGCTCGACATAGGTGACGACGCGCTGCGGCGGCGGATCGATTGCGCTGCCGACGATCGCGCCAGCGACGCCACCAACGGCTGCGCCGACAGGTCCGCCGACGATTGCGCCGGTAACCGCGCCGCCTGCTGCACCATTAACCGTGCCCTGCTGCGCCATAGCGACCGGCGCAATGCCGATGCTAAGAAGGGTAGAAAGAACGAGGATCTTCGTTTTCATAACGTATACCTTTCGATGCCTGCGACGGGACCGGCCCGGCAGTTTTATGTTCCGCCAGATGCAACGGTCGTTTTCGACCCCGTTCTGGATGAGTATGGCGATGTCCTGATACCCAAAAGGATAATGTGTTCAGCGCCTTGATACGACCTGACAATGGCCGAACGGATGGTTCGTTCCAGCCATTGGGCTTCAGTCCTGTGCGGTATGGGACCAAAGGCTGAGACATGCCGGATCTTGCCGGAGAGACGGAAAAGACGGAACAATTCCGGCGGCCGGTGGATTTCAAATATTCAGTGCACCTGCGCAGGCGGGATGCTGACACCTCATGTGGCAAGAGGCCGATACGACGGGCATTGCGCCGGTTGTCACGGCATATTTGAAGAGCCAACAGATGATCACACGCCGAGACATACTCACCGCCGTCACCACCGCAGCATTCGTCACGGTGTTTCTGCCTGCGCAGCTTCGTTTCGATGTGGCGTCGGATGGAATGCTGATCGGGATCGCCCAGGCACAGGCGCAAGGCAATGGCGGTGCAGGGTCTGGTGGCGGAGCCGGCGGTAATGGTGGCAGGGGAGGCTCGGGTCAGGGTGGCTCGGGGCAAGGTGGCTCGGGGCAAGGTGGTTCTGGCTCGGGTGGCTCTGGTCCCGGTGGCTCTGGCCCAGGTGGTTCAGGCCAAGGCGGGTCAGGGCAGGGCGGCGGCTCAGCGGGTGACGGCGCGGATGGCGGATCGAAGGGTGACGGGGGCAAGGGCGGCTCTGGTAGCGGTGCGCCGGGAGAGGGCAATCGCGGGGACGCGCAAAATGCCGGTACGTCGGGGACACCCTCGGATGCTCCGGCGAATGGAGCCGTGACTGATGGACCGCAGAACACCGGCACCCAAAAGGACAATGCGATCGGAACGACACCCGAGACACCGGACGTCTCGGCCGAAGGACGGAAGAAGACCTCTAAGAATTCGCGCTCGCTGTCTGTTCGTCATGCGAACGGAACCACTGAGCGGATCTCAGGCGATCGGTACGAGATGCGGGATTCACGGCAAAGACCGATCGTGAACCGCGAGGCCACACAATCGGACCGAAAGAGACTTGAGACGCTAAGCCGCTAACGGATACCGCACTAGGCTGCTCCGCCCGTCCGACTTTCGGTCGCATCGCGAAGGGCCAGCGCTGCTTCGGTGCGGTTGGAGACTTTGAGTTTCGACAGAATGCGCGTCATGTGGTGCTTGACCGTCTTCTCATGCAGATCGAGCAGTTGCGCCACCCGCTTGTTGCTGAGACCCGATGCCACGAGGTTGAGGACTTCCTGTTCGCGATCCGTCAATTCCGCCATCAGATCCTGCTTGGCGGCATTTTCCCTTTCCTTTGCCATGCCGGCGAGAAGCCGGGCAGAGAGGCTAGGGGCCAGGTAGGGTTCTCCAGAGGCAACGGTGCGGACGACGTCGGCCAGTTCGCGGGATCCGATGCCTTTCAGAACATAGCCTTTCGCTCCAAGCTTCAGGGCACCTGCGATGTCCTCGTTGGCTTCCGATACGGTCAGCATGACGATCTTGATAGGGGGCCAGGCCTCGACGGCGCCGGCAACGGCCTGCAGTCCGTTTCCGGGCATCGAGATGTCCATCAGCATCACGTCGGGGCGTATATGCTCGACGATATGAAGCGCCTCGTCCTTTGAGCCACCTTCCGCCACGATCTCGAAACCCTCCATTTCAGATAGGCTGCGGATCACTCCCTCGCGAAACAGCGGGTGATCGTCGATGACGGCTATTCTGGTTGGGGCTTTCATACATGCTCCGATTCATGAACGTTCAGCGACATTCTGACCGTTGTTCCACGAGAAGACGTCGCGAGATCAAAGGTTCCCCCGAGGCTTTCAATCCGCTCCCTGAGACCAGCGATCCCTAATCCTTCCGGCCTCATACTGGATTTGTCGAAGCCGGGTCCATCGTCGCTTACCTCGACAATGATCATGTTGCCTTCGTAGGTTTGGGTGACTGTCTGGTTTGCACCAGCGGCGTGCCTGTATCCGTTGTTCAACGCTTCCTGCACAAAGCGGTAGATACAGATCTTGGCGGAAGGAAGAAGCGGTCTGGCGGGCGATGCGATCTTGAGGTCAACGGTCGCCGCAGTCCGCTCGCGGTGAGCGCCTACGACCTTTTCGAGGATTTCCGGCACAGCTGCCGTCTCGATCTGCGGCAGGACAAGCCCGCTGCAGATGCTGCGGATCTCATCCATCGCTTCCTGCAAGCGGGCCTTGATTGCAGCAATCTCCGCTTCCCGGACATCGCGGGGAGCTTCCGGATCGACCAGGAGCGCGCTGTCGACGCGCAGCGCCGCGTAGGCGACAAGCTGGGCGGGGCCGTCATGCAGGTCGGCGCCCAGCCGCCGCAGGTAGCCTTCGTTCAACGCTGTTGCGCGTTGCGACGCGCGCTGTGCACGGCTGTGCAAGGTCCTGTTCTGGGTCAGCAGGCTCTGCAGGTCAACCACCCGCTCCGTGAGGCTGCGCTGCTGCGCCTCGATCATCCGGCTGCCCTTGAAGACGATCGCCGACAAAAGCAGGAAGAACGTCGTCGTGACCCCGGCGACGGCCAGCCAGCTCTGAAGGCGCGCCTGCGACAGGCTTTGCTGGAAATCATCGGCGATCTCGTAGAATTCCGTGACCGCGATCACCTCGCCGGACCACGGCTGCAGAATCGGATTGTAGATTTCGAGAAGCGGCTTTCCGAAACTGCGCTGATCGAAACTTTCGGCATCATCGACATAGTCGAACTGTGCGACCATCTTGCCGGAAAAGGCTGCGGTCAGATCCTTGCCCGGCGGGAAACGTTTGCCCTGGATCGTTTTGTCCGTCGCATAGAGAACGGTGCCGTCTGCGCGCCATAGCCTGAAGGAGACGACCTGCTTCCCGAGAGCGCCCTGACCGAAGGTTTCGTCGAGAACGCGGTTGGTCACGTCGTCGAGCGTGTCCGTTGTCTTGAGATTCGGCAGGATCGGCGCAATGATGCTATCGACATAGAGTGCGGTGGTGGCCGCAGAATTGCGTGTGACCGCATCCTCGATGAGGTTCGTCACGAAGGCGCCGACCAGCAGCATTGCAACGATGGACACGATGCCGCCGGCAAACAGAAATTGCCGCGCCAGCGTCTGTTGGTTCCAGCGTTCCAAAATTCCTGTCTTCAGCAATGCCCCGGGGCCTCGATTGATTGAGCCATACCTATGGCAGCCGAAAGCAGGATCAATTGTGGCCGTGTCGCGAAAGGAGCGATGATGCCTCCACAACACATTCTTCATGCACCTTCTTTGCCTTCACGTCTCTTCTGCCTATCTGTTGCAGCAATGAAACCGACAACGACGTCGTCGCCATCGCGGCTGATGATGCAAACCCGGAGACGATGCCGTGCTGCAACGCCTGAGAACGATCATTGCCGAGCGGTTCATGACGTTTGAGCCTCTTGGCCTGATCATGTTCTCACTCCTGGCCGGTAGCCTCTTCCTGTTCATCAGCCTGACCGGTATCGTGATCGATGGCGAAACGCACGAATTCGACGAACGGATACTGCTTGCTCTGCGCCAGGCAGGCGACCCTTCGGTGCCCATCGGGCCCTACTGGCTGACCCATGCCGTCGGTGACATCACCGCGCTTGGCGGCATTACCGTGCTATCGCTTATGACCGTGCTTGCCACGATCTATCTTCTGCTCGCGGGCCGCCGCTCGATCGCCGTCTTCATGTTTCTATCCATTCTCGGCGGTTGGCTGCTCAGCAACCTTCTCAAGCTGGGCGTGGCGCGGCCAAGGCCGGACATCGTACCGCATCTCGTCAATGTCCACGACCTGAGCTTCCCGAGCGGGCATGCGATGCTTTCGGCGGTGACCTATCTCACCCTTGCGGCGCTGCTGTCACGTGCCG
Source organism: Neorhizobium sp. DAR64872/K0K18 (assembly GCF_050500175.1). Classification (NCBI taxonomy): domain Bacteria; kingdom Pseudomonadati; phylum Pseudomonadota; class Alphaproteobacteria; order Hyphomicrobiales; family Rhizobiaceae; genus Neorhizobium; species Neorhizobium sp. DAR64872/K0K18. The sequence goes on along the minus strand of NZ_CP191446.1, from coordinate 2,047,878 downwards.
AACAATATCGCTCGACCCGCATCTTTTTCCTCGCGACCGGCATCCTGCTGACCCTGCTGGTCGGTCTCAGCCGCCTCTATCTGGGCGTTCACTATCCAACAGACGTGATGGCGGGGTGGTGTGCGGGTGCAGCCTGGGCTGCCGGCTGCTGGATTGTCGCGCGACGGTATATTTCGTCACGCGCATCTTGAATGAAACGACCGCGTCGGGAATGAGTGGGCAAACGAAAAGGCAATAGCGATGGCGGACATGCAACTCGACCAACTGTGCGACCTTATCCTGAAGACGGAGGAGGGAAAGTCTCGCTCGCTCATCGCGGTCGCAGGACCGCCCGGAGCGGGGAAGTCGACACTGGCCGACATTCTGGCATCCAAGCTCTCCGGACGGGGGGAAACAGCCGAAGTCCTGCCGATGGATGGTTTCCACATGGACAACGGCATTCTCGAGGAGCGCGGATTGCTCGCCCGCAAGGGGGCGCCCAATACGTTCGACCTGCGCGGTTTTATCGATGTCGTCCAGGCCGTGAAAGCGGCCGAGGATGAAGTGCTCGTGCCCGTGTTCGACAGGTCGCGCGAACTGGCGATCGCTGCGGCACGGGTCGTCTCGCCACGCCATCGGTTCATCGTGATCGAGGGCAACTATCTTCTGCTGGGCGAGGGTGGCTGGGAGCGTCTTGCACCGCTGTTCGACTACCGGATCCTGCTCGCCCCGCCGGTCGAGGAGCTGCAACGGCGTCTGGAGGCGCGATGGACGTTCTACGGTCTGTCCGGCCAGGCCTTCGAAGACAAGATCCACGGAAACGACATGCCGAATGTTCGGTTGGTGCTCGAAAAATCGAAGGGCGCCGATCTGGTTCTCGAAAGACTGGATCTCGAAGCTGCACGATAAGTGCTCCCGGGGGTCTACACAGATCGACTTCGTGATCCAAATATAACAGGGTAACGATCACAGAGGACGGGTGAAAACCAATGCGATCACCCAACACGCTGCTATCCCTGTTGTCCGAGGACGACTACTCGCACGCGGAACGCTGCATGGAGGAGCTCGAATTGCCGCAGGGCATGCTCCTTTCCGGGCCGGACGAAGTCGACCGATACTGCTATTTCCCCTATTCCGGGATCGGGTCGACCGTCGCGATCTCTGCGCGCGGCAAGCAGTCCGAGATCGGACTGTTCGGGCGGGAAGGCATGTCTCCCGCGTCGGCGATACTGGGATCCGATCGTAACCCGTACAAGGTCATCATGCAGGTTCCGGGGCACGGCGCACGCATCGAGGTCGGGCAGATGGTTGACCTCATCTGGAGCAGGCCGGAGATACGCCGGGTGTTTTTCCGGTGGGCGCATGTTTCTTCGGTGCAGGTTGCTCTGACTGCGCTGACCAATGCCACCCAGACGACTGAGCAGCGTCTGGCCCGATGGATCCTGATGTGTCACGACCGGACAGGCAGCGACGAAGTCAACCTCACGCACGAATTCCTGGCAATCATGCTTGCCGTCCGGCGTCCGAGTGTAACGACCTCGCTGCATGTGCTCGAAGGTCGGCAAATGATCCATTCGTATCGGGGAACGATTGTCGTGCGAGACCGTCCGGCGCTGGAGAAACTCGCAGCCGACTGCTATGGCGGAGGTGAGGTTGAATATCAGCGCGTGATGGAGATGTCAGCGTCAGTCTAAGCTCTGGCTGAAACCGCGGCGAGCTTCTGCTCGACGACGGAAACGATGAACGCTGGATCGGCCGGCTTGTCAATCCAGACGCCATCGCTGAAGAGCTCGTTTTCCCAGTCCTGCGGCTTTTCACTGCCCGAGTAGACCACGAATGGGATGCGAGCGTCATGCAACACCTGGATGACCCCGTAGCAATCACCGTCGGTCAGATGAAGATCGAGAATGACAATGCTCGGAACATTCTTCTGCAGCCATTCCAGCGCAGCTTGTTTCGAGCGTAGATTGATGACGTTATTCAGCCCAGCAGCCCCGAGCGCGTCCTCGATATCCAACGAAATGAGCGGCTGATCTTCAAGCAATAAAATCATATGTTTCGACAAACCAGTTCCAAAGGGTCACTGTGTTGAAAGCGCGGATTCGTTCTAATCAATTTGCTTCGGACTTTGTCCGTTGGTCTGATAGCGTACCGACGTTGGGAAGCGGGTTGTCTCGCTTATTTTATGGACATAGATGGAATCATTCTATTCAGGCGGAGATATCTCCATAGGCCGAGCAGGCTGGTCTCTGCCTTCAAGGGTTGGCGATGGGTGACATTCAGAAAGATACGGTCCGGAATTCGCTTCTCCGGCTGATGCCCCGAGAAAGCTTCGAAGCAATTGCGCCGCATCTCGAACATGTCGATCTTCCGCGCGGAACCGAGCTATCGGCTCCGAACGAAACGCCCCTGCACGCCTATTTCCCGGAATCCGGTATCGCCTCGATTGTGGCGAGGTCTCCGCAAGGGCAGCATGCTGAGATCGGAATTTTTGGTCGCGACGGAATGACCCCCACGGCGATGGTCCTTGACGCGGAATCGGACCCCTATTCGATCTTTATGCAAGTGGAGGGCCGTGGTTACCGTCTGGCCTCAGATCAGTTGAAGCTGGCTTTGAAGGATCGCGCCTGTCTCAACCTTCTGACGCGCTACAGCCAGGCCCTGTCGGTCCAGGGGGCCTACACGTCACTGTCCAACGCCGTCCATCACATCGACGAACGTCTGGCCCGGTGGATCCTGATGTGTCACGATCGGACCGACGGCGACGAGATCAGCCTTACCCACGAATTCCTCTCGATCATGTTGGCTGTCCGCCGACCGAGCGTGACGACGGCACTGCATCTGCTCGAGGGTCGCAAGCTGATCTACTCCGAGCGTGGCATGATCATCGTCAGAGACCGTAGCGCACTCGAGGATTTCGCCAAAGATGCCTACGGGGAATGCGAGCGGGAATACGAGCGTCTGATCGGACCCTTGAGGTAGACGTCGACCTCAGTTTGTCGCCGCGGGCAGGGAGAACTCCCCAACCTTCGTTCCCTTGTAGTCCCGGACCTCAATCATCGGAGATACGGAAGGACGACCCTGTCGCAACCGGTCGGCCATGATTTCGCGCGCAGACGCCTCGGCCTCGGCCAGGGCGCTTGGAAGATCCGGAAGATCGTTGCCTTCTTCGTCTTCGATCAAATCTTTGCCGTCACGAACGTGGAAATAAAATCGGGGCATGTGGGTACCTAGCGAGCTTTTTATTCATACCCGCGAGGCTCGCTTAGGTTCCAGATCCGTGTTCATGTCGGCAAAGACTGTACGGTTGCGTACATAGGCTCAGGCGCGCTCTTCCCAGAGCTTGGCCAGTTCAACGATCGTGTCGACCGCCTTTTCCATATCCTGGCTGCTGACCCATTCCAGCGGGGAGTGGAATGCATGGCCGCCGGCAAAGATGTTGGGGCAGGGCAGGCCCATGAAGGACAGCCTTGAACCGTCAGTGCCGCCGCGGATGCTGCCGCGCTTCGGCGTCAGACCGGCCCGCTTGATCGCTTCGATCGCATTCTCGACGATCTCAGGATGACGGTCGAGCACCAGCTTCATGTTGCGATACTGCTCGATGACGGTGAACGTGTAGGTCGAACCGGGATAGTCGTGCATGACGTCCTTGACGATATCCTCGAGCAACGTCTCCTTGGTCTTCAAACCCTCGTCGGCGAAGTCCCTGATGATCAGGCTGATCTTTGCCTTCTCCATGCTGCCGCTCAGATCCGTCGGATGGATGAAGCCGTCCCGGCCTTTCGTCGTTTCCGGCGCCATGTGTTTTGGCAGGCGATCGACGATGGCGCCGGCGATGCGGATCGCGTTTTCCATCTTTCCGTAGGCGAAACCGGGGTGGATCGCGACGCCGGTGATGGCGATCTCGACCGCGTCGGCAGAAAACGTCTCGTCCTCGATCGTGCCGACTGTTTCGCCATCCAGCGTATAGCCGAAATCGGCGCCGAGCTTTTGAATGTCGACCTTTTCCACGCCGCGGGCAATCTCTTCATCGGGCGTGAAGAGGAGGCGGATCGCGCCGTGCTTGATGTCGGGGTTGTCGATCAGGTATTTCGCGGCCGTGACGATTTCGGCAAGGCCCGCCTTGTCGTCGGCCCCGAGAAGCGTCGTGCCGTCGGAGGTGATGATGTCGTGGCCGATCTGGTTCTTCAGTTCCCTGTGCTCGCTCTCGCGGATCACGCGACCCGCATGGCCGGGAAGTGCGATATCGCCGCCCTGGTAGTTACGGATTACCTGCGGCTTGACATCGGTGCCGCTGAAGTCTGGTGCCGTATCCATATGCGCGCAGAAGCAGACGACGGGCACGTTGTTCTTGCCCGTATTGGACGGCACCGTTGCATAGACATAGCCGTGTTCGTCGAGATGCGCGTCTGAGAGGCCGATCTCCAGCAGTTCTTCGACCAGAACACGGCCGAGCGTCAGCTGTTTCGAGGTCGATGGCTGGGTGGGTGAGGAGGCATCCGACTGGGTATCGATGACGACGTATCGGAGGAAGCGGTCGGTAACGGTATCGGTCATGAGCAAATATCCGGATCAAATCAAAGCCGGACTGTAGCCTGACATCTCCAAAATGCAAAAGGTCCCGTGCTGGACGGGACCTTTGATTTCAGGAGCGATGACTATCCGACTTGAACAGCCTCGGCCTACTTGAACAGAGCCGGCAGCCAGAGCGACAGGCCGGGGATATAGGTGACCAGCAGCAGCACGAAGATGCTGGCGCCAAAGAACGGCCAGATGGTCTTCATAGCTTCGCGGATGGTGATCCCGCCCACCGCGCAGCTGACGAAGAGCACGGTTCCGACCGGAGGCGTGTTCAGTCCGATACCGGCGTTGAGGATCATTACCACGCCGAAATGGACGGGATCGATGCCGAACGCCTTGACGACCGGCAGCAGGATCGGCGTTGCGATGATCACCATCGGCGCCATGTCCATGAACGTGCCGAGCACCAGCAGGATGATATTGATCATCAAGAGCACGATGATTGGATTGTCCGAGATGGCGGAGATCGCGGCGATGATCAGCGTCTGCACCTGCAGGAAAGCCATCAGCCAGCCGAACGAGGCAGCCATGCCGATCACCAGCAAGACCATTGCCGTGGTGCGGACAGCACCCATAACCGCTTCGACGAAACCATCCCAGTTCAGTTCGCGATAGACGATCATCGCGACAAGGAAGGCGTAGAGTACCGCGATGCAGGAGCTTTCCGTTGCCGTGAACACGCCCGAGCGGACACCGCCGAAAATGATGGCGATCAGGAGGATGCCCGGGAGCGACGCCAGGAAGTAGTAACCCACACGCCTGAAGCCGGGGAACGGGTCCGCCGGGTAACCGCGCTTGACGGCAACCCACCAGGCCGTGACCATCAATGCGGCGGCGAGAAGCAGTCCGGGAATGATGCCCGCGGTGAAGAGATCGGCGACGGAGACATTGCCGCCAGCTGCGATCGAATAAAGGATCATGTTGTGCGACGGCGGGATCATCAGCGCGATGATCGCAGCATTTGCCGTCACGTTGACAGCATAATCCCGGTCATAGCCGCGAGCTGCCATCTGCGGGATCATCAGGCCGCCGACCGCCGAAGCGTCGGCCACCGCAGAACCGGAAATGCCACCGAACAGGGTCGAAGCGACCACGTTGACCTGGCCGAGGCCACCCCGCATATGGCCGACCAGGCCGGCCGCAAAGCGGATCAGCCGAGTGGCGATACCGCCGCGTACCATCAGGTCGCCTGCGAAGATGAAGAACGGGATCGCCATCATGGCAAACACGTTCATGCCGGAATTCATCTGCTGGAAGACGACGATCGGGGGCAGGCCGATATAGAGCACTGTCGCGAAGGATGCGATGCCGAGGCAGAATGCGATCGGCATGCCGATGATCATCAGAAAGGTGAAGGCGCCGAAAAGAATGGTATAGGCCATTATGCGGCCTCCTGCACAAGTACGTCCGCTGCGATTTCCTCGCCGATCGCGACGTCGATGAAACGTTCGAGTGAAAAGATCGATATCATTGCGCCACCGACGATCATCGGAAAGAAATCCGTACCGCCAGGCCATCCGAGAACGGGGATGCGCGCCGTCCAGGTCCCGATCGCCAGAAGCGATGAGTAATAGGCCATGCCGATGCCAAACAGCACGATCAGTCCGAGGCTGAGCAGGTCCATGGCCCGCTGGATGGCTGGCGGCATGATGTAGCGAACAACGTCGAGCCCGAGATGGACGCTTTCGCGCACACCGACCGCAGCGCCAAGCATGATGAACCAGGACATCAGATAGAGCGACAACGGCTCCGACCAGCTGGGACTATCGTTGAGAATATAACGGCTGAAAACCTGCCAGCCGACGATCAGGGTCATCGAGACCATGCCGATACCGGCGATCCACAATGATGATCGGCTGATCATGCTAAGAACAGGTCTTATCGCCTGCATGAAATTTCGCATTGTCCCGTCCTCCAAAGCCCGACAGGTTCCCCGATGTCGGAAAAGCACAGCCGACCCCGGTGTGGCGGGGCCGGCCGATCAGGGCTGTCAGTTGACGGCCTGGATTTCTTCCAACAGGCTCTTCATCTTCGCGTCGGTCACGAACTTGTCGTAGACTGGCTTCATCGCGGCCGAGAACTCGTCCTTGTTGACGGTAATGACCTTTACGCCGCCGGCGCGGATCTTTTCTTCCGAAGACTTTTCGCGGGCAGCCCACAGTTCGCGCATCTTGACGACGCTGTCCTTCGCGGCCTGGCGGATGACTTTCTGGTCATCGGGCGTCAGCTTGTCCCAGGAGACTTTCGACATGACCAGAATTTCCGGGTTCATCGAATGCTGGGTCAGCGAATAGTTCTTGGCGACCTCGTAATGACGGGCCGATTCGTAGGACGGCCAGTTGTTTTCAGCGCCGTCGACAACTCCGGTTTCCAGCGACGAGTAGACTTCGCCCATCGGCATCGGCGTCGGGTTTGCACCGAAGGCCTGCATCATCGCGATCCAGAGGTCGGACTGCTGGACACGGATCTTCATGCCCTTGAGGTCGGCCAGTTTTTCGACCGGCTTCTTGGTGGTGTAGAAGGAGCGCGCGCCGCTGTCGTAGTAGGCCAGACCGATCAGGCCGTGTGGTTCGAAGGCGGCAAGGATCTTGTCGCCGATCGGGCCGTCGACGACCTTGTGCATGTGGTCGGTCGAGCGGAACAGGAAGGGCAGGCCAAGAACGACCGTCTCGGGGATGAGGTTGTTGAATGGCGCGGCATTGACGCGGTTCATGTCGATGACGCCGAAACGGGTCTGCTCGATCGTGTCCTTCTCGCCGCCGAGAACCGAGTTGTTCATCACCTGCACGCCGATGCGGCCGCTGGTGCGTTCCTTGACGAGGTCGCCCATGTATTTGACTGCTTCGACGGTCGGATAGCCATCAGGATGGATATCGGCAGAGCGCAGGGTGATCTCCTGCGCGCGGACGCTGGTATGGGCCGTGGTGGTGGCCAGCGCCAGGCAAAATGCGAGCCCGAGGGCTTTCGTCAGTTTCATGTCTTCCTCCTCCAAAAAGCCGTCGCCTCCACGCGCCGGCGGTGATTAAATTTATTTGTTCGATGCACTCCAGTCCGGAAGGCCAAACAGCTGTTCCGGGTTCTTCACGAGCGCCAGCTCAAGCGCTTCTTCGTCCGCCAGCCAGCTTAGAACCGTGTCGGTCAACGCGACGTCGTCCGGATAGTCCTTCTGCTCGCGTGCAAGGTTGTGCGGCCAGTTGCTGCCCCAGACGATGCGTTCGGGCGCATAGGCTGCGAGGTCGCACGAAAACGCTCCGACATCGGCATAGTCAGGTGCGCCGGACTTCGAGGACTCGTAGACGCCTGCAAACTTGAACCAGCATCTGCCGATATCCATCAGTCGCTTGACGCCTGCGATCTCCGGACCCTCTGGCGTTGCGCCGGAGAAGAACTTGCCGTGATGGTCGAACACCCAGCGGCTCTTGAGTTTGGCAAGGCGTGGCTCATGATCGAGGATATTGCTGCCGTCGAACTGGACTGCGAGCATCCAGCCGCGGGCGGCAGCCTTGGCGTCGAGTGCTTCGAGCGCCGAAAGGTCCACGGCACCGCCGGGCAGATCCATGATGCGCAGGCCGACGATACCGGCTTCGGCGAGTTGGTCGAGTTCGCCATCGGAGACATCACCCGCGACTGCAGCGACGCCACGGGCAACACCGCCCATTTCCTTCAGGCAGGCGACCAGGTTGGTGTTGTCGCGCTGGTGGGCATTGCCCTGCGTGATCACGACACGATCGATGCCGAGCCATGCCATGAACTGGCGATACTGCTCCGCATCGGGGAGAGTTCCGACAGGCAGGCCCGGACCACCGGGCTGCGATGGGAAACCCGGCAGGTACATATGCATCTGCGAGTCGACTGCGCCCGCCGGCAGTTTGGTCGTTGGCGCGTCTCCGGAGAGCGGACGAACAAGCATCAGACGTCTCCCGACTTCGGTTCAGGCATTTTGAATTCCTTGAGCGCATCGCGGTTGATCTCGATCCCGAGACCAGGGCCATCGGGGATCTGCACCACGCCGTGCCGATGTTCGATCGGTGTTTTGATCACCGCCTGGCGGAAAGGGTTGTCGGTGCGATCAAATTCGAGAATGGGTTCGATCGGATTGACACGAACCGGGCTCGGGATCATCGCCGCCATGAACTGCAGGGCGGCGGCGATATGGACGGCCGTGCCCCAGACATGCGGTACAACGCGGATACCATGGAGCGCTGCGAGATCGGCAACGCGCTTGGCTTCTGTAAACCCGCCGACGCCTGCAAGATCGGGCTGGAGAATGTCGACGGCGCGGGTTTCCACCGGCTCGCGCATGCCCCATCGGCTGTGCCAGGTTTCGCCGCCGGCAACCGGTATCGACTGGAGGGCACGGACTTCGCGATAGGCGGCCAGCTGTTCCGGCACGACAGGCTCCTCGAACCAGTCGATGTCGTATTGTGCCGCCGCGTTGCCGAGTTTGACGGCTTCCACCGTGTCATAGCCGTGGTTGGCGTCGATCATCAGGCGCATGTTGGGACCGGCTGCTTCCCGCACGGCGCGGATGACGCGAAGGTCTTCCTCGACGCCGAAGCCGATCTTGATCTTCGTCGCGTGGAAACCTTCGTCGCGGTAGCGGGCCACATCGCGGGCATTGTCTTCGACGCGGTCGACGCCATCGCGCTTGAAGCTGCCGGTGGCATAGGCCTTGACGCTCTCGCGAAACCGGCCGCCGAGCAGGATCGAGACCGGCACGCCGAAATGCTTGCCCTTGATGTCCCAGAGCGCGATGTCGATGCCTGAGAGAGCCGTGACCGCAAGGCCGCGCTGGCCCTGGTCACGCAGGGCGTTATAGAGCTTCGCCCAGATCTTTTCGGTTTCCAGCGGATTTTCGCCGATCAGCCAGTTTGTATAGGCCGCCACCACAGCTGCGTTGGGCCGGGCCGGGCCGAGGCATTCTCCCCAGCCGATGGTTCCGTCGTCGCACTCGATCTCGACCAGGATATGGGCGCGGCGGTCGAAGCGCATCGAGGCGCTTTCGAAGGCGACATCCAGCCGGTGTTCGAGAAGGTGAGTGCGGACCGCAGCGATCTTCATGGGTTCACCGCTTCTGATCGCCGATGAGCTTCAGCAGGATCTGCTCTTCTTCTTCCGTCAGGTCATCGAGCGGCGGGCGGACCTTGCCTGCATCAAAGCCCTGCAGGCGCACGCCTGCCTTGATGGCCGAGACGGCATAACCCTTGCGGCGGCCGCGAAGCGCCATGAAGGGGTAGAAGAATTCGGTGAGGATCTGTTCGCAGCGGGTGCGATTGCCGGCACGCAGTGCCTTGTAGAACTCGACAGCAAGACCCGGCACGAAGTTGAAGACGGCCGACGAATAGGTGGTGAAGCCGGCGCCGAGATAGGCTTCGGCGAACAGTTCCGCCGTCGGCATACCGCCGAGATACATCAGCCGGTCGCCCATCGTGGCCGTGATCTGGCGCACGAGGCCGATATCGCCGGTGCCGTCCTTGAAGCCGATCAGATTGGGGCATTCGTCGCAGAGCCGCTGCAGCGTGTCGACCTGAAGCACGGAATTGTCGCGGTTATAGACCATGACGCCGATGCCGACCGACTGGCAGATTGCCTTGACATGCTTGTACAGGCCTTCCTGCGGTGCATCGATCATGTAGTGTGGCAGAAGCAGAATTCCGTCCGCGCCTGCTTTCTCGACCTTCTTTGCAAGGTCAACGCCGACATGGGTGCCGAAGCCGCAGCCCGACACGATCGCGGTCTTGCCGGACGCTTCCTTGGCGGATTTCACGATGGCGGGAATTTCGTCGGGGGCCAGCGAGAAGAATTCTCCGGTGCCGCCGGCGGCAAAGAGAACGGGCGCCTCGAAGCCGGAAAGCCACTCGATATGACGCTGATAACTTTCAGGCTGAAACTGGCCCTCGGCATCGAAATGGGTCACAGGGAACGACAGCAGGCCAGCGCCGAGCGCTGCCTTGATCTCTTCAGGCGTCATGTAGTGTTATCCTCTCAGTGTCTCCTCCAGACAATGTTGTCGTACATGTATGATGAATTTGTGTCAACACGTCATCTGACAGATTGGCGAACTTCGCGCAGGAGCGTCCGGTAGCGCAGTTGCGCGCCGCGCAGATGGCTGCGCATGGCCTGCCTTGCGCCTTCTTCGTCGCCTTCCGAAATTGCCACGACGATCGCGTCATGCTCCTTGTCGAGAAGGGCGATATAGGCCGCCTGATCGGATTCGGAATCGTCCGGCCGCAGGGCAGCACGGGGGATCAGCCGCTTGCCGATCATGGTCAGGAACTCGCGGAAGCGCGGGTTGTTGGTCGCTTCGGCGATGGCGAGATGGAGTGCAAAGTCCGCCTCGCTGGTCGGCTTGTCTGCCTCGAGACAGGCGCGGACGGCATGGTGGTGCTCGAAGATGCTTTCTTCCTGTGCCGGTGAGCGGCGCACCGCTGCAAGGCCTGCAGCCTCGACTTCGACGGCGGTTCTGAGCTCCAGGAGCTCGATCATCGAGGACACCTGAGCAAGATCGATATTGTTGAGCGAGAGCATCGTGGGCTGGGTGTTTTGCCGTGGTTCCAGCACAAAGACGCCGGCACCCTGGCGCGCTTCCACAAGACGGTCGGCGCGGAGTGCGGCGATCGCCTCGCGCACAACGGTGCGGCTGACGCCGTGGGTCTCCGTCAGCTGCGCTTCGCTTGGCAACCGCGCACCGGCCGTGAACTGACCGGCGGCGATCGCCTGGCGCAATGTATCCGTCAGCTGAGACACCAGCGTTCCTGCACCCTTTGCCGGCTCCAGCCTCGTCTCTCCAGCCATGCGTCTCTCCTTGCGCTCTCGTTATCTGCTCCCGTTAACCTGTATGATAAGTCGGCTTCGTTGTCACGGCTTTTGCTTATGGAGCCTTTGCGGCAGTTGAAAGCGGCCGCACTTGTCTCTAGGTTGCGGCATTGATTTCAGATGTCGGGTGATGAGTGCGCGAGAGAGTTCGGTGTATCGGTCTGTTGTGTGCTCTTAGTCTCTGGCCGGCGGCAGCCCAGGCGCAGTGGAAGCCGGTGGAGCAGGTGAAGACCTATCCGGTCAAAGGCACGTCCGGCATCGAGCTCTACTCCTCGATCGGCGAAAACGGCCCCAAGGTCGGCAGCCAGGTTCGGGCGATCGCCCATACGGATTTCAAGCTGACCTGGTCGCGCAAATACGAACCGCAGCAGGATGGCGCCTGCACGCTGGTTTCGGCGCGGCCCAACATCATCATCATCTACACGCTTCCGAAGCTGACTTCGAAACTGTCGCCAGCGCTTCAGCAGAAATGGGACGCGTTCACCGCAGGTGTGCGCCGGCACGAGCGGGTACACGGCACGATGATCGAGGATCTGGTGCGCCAGATCGAGGCGGCCAGTATCGGGCTTTCGGTGCCTAACGATCCGAAATGCACCAAGGTACGGGCTGAACTCCAGAGCAAGATCGCCGTCATCTTTCCCGCCCATCAGCAACGCAACCGGGATTTCGACAAGGTAGAACTCGGCGATGGCGGCAATGTGCAGCAGCTGATCCTCCAGCTCGTCAACGAGCGCTAGAGACAGGCGAATTTTTCAAAGGAAGCTTTCAATGACGCAGGTTATTTCCGCTGGTGATGTCGATGCCGAGGCTCTGATCGAAGAGCTGAAAGAGTGGGTGCGGATCGAGACGCCCTCCGGCAATGCGGCGGCGGTAAACTTCCTGGCCGATCGGGTGGAGGCCAGTGCGGCTAAGGCCGGGCTTTCCGTCGAACGGCTGCCGGGCACGCTCGGGTTCGGCGATATCCTCGCGGTCCGATCGCCACGGCAGGCGGGGAGCAACGAGAAATCGGTTCTGGTGCTTGCGCATCTCGATACGGTGCATGCGATCGGCGTGATCGATAACCAGCTTCCGCTCCGCCAGGAGGGCGACAAGCTTTACGGTCCCGGCATCTACGACATGAAGTCCGGTGCACTGATGGCGCTGGAGGCGTTGAAGATCGCGGTTGCAAAGGGCAGCAGAATGCCGGTCGATCTCGTTTTCGTGCCGGACGAAGAGGTCGGAAGCTTTTCGTCGCGGGCCTTCATGGAGGAATGCGCGCGCAGCGCCGGTTATACGCTGGTGGTGGAACCGGCGCGCGACGGCGGCAAGATCGTCATCGCTCGCAAGGGTGTGGCGATGTACGATATCGTCGTGCGTGGCCGGGCCTCGCATGCGGGCACACGGCCACAGGACGGACGAAGCGCCGTGCGGGCGGCAGCAAGGCTTGTGCTCGATCTGGAGGCGCTGAACGACGCAGGGCGCGGCATCACCGTCACGGTCGGAACGATCAGCGGCGGCACCGGCCGCAATACGGTGCCGGCGGAATGCCGCATGCAGGTGGATGTGCGCGTCCCCGACGATGCGGCAGCCACGGAAGTCACGGCGAAGATCGCCGCCATGCAGCCGGTCGATCCGGATATCAGTTTCGAGATCAAGGGACAGATGAACCGGCCACCGTTTGCGCAGTCGGATGCGGGCCGGAGATTGTTCGATACGGCGGCGAAAATCGCTGTAGATCTCGGCATTGCGCTGGAGGGCGTCACGACCGGCGGCGGTTCCGACGGCAATTTCACCGCAGCGCTTGGCGTGCCCACGCTCGATGGTCTCGGCGCTGATGGCGCAGGCGCGCATACGTTCGAAGAGTATATCTTGCTGTCGAGCGTTGCGCCGCGGACGGCCCTCTTGGCCAACCTGATGATGTCGCTCGAGCCCGAAGCCTGACGGGTGCCGCTTTGTGAACGGTGCGGCACCGGCCGCACCCATCACGGCATCTTTTCATCGTCCAGAAATTGCGTCCATATGGCTGATATCGAAGACCAATCGGGAATTCCGACATGACCAGCGGCCTGCACCACATCACCGCCATCACCCGCAAGATACAGGCGAATGTCGACTTCTATGTCGGCTTCCTCGGATTGCGGCTGGTGAAACGCACCGCCGGTTTCGAGGATGCGCAGCAGTTGCATCTGTTTTACGGCGACGGTGCCGCATCGCCCGGATCGATCGTGACGTTTCTCGCCTGGGAAGATGGATCGCTCGGTCGGGTCGGGCATGGGGCGCCGAGCGAGATCAGCCTGGAGATTTCGCCGGAAGCGATCGGCTTCTGGCTGACGAGGGCCCTCCAATATAACATCAAGCTATCCGGGCCGGCGCAGGAATTCGGCCAGCCCGTGCTGCGGCTGACGGATCCGGACGGTATCATCGTCAAGCTCGTCGGCGTCGAGGAAACGGGACTCTGGGTCTGGTGGCAGGATGGCGGTATCGCCGAGGAGAACTCTGTCCGCAGGCTTTACGGCGCGACGATCCTTTCCGAGAAGCCCCAGGAGACTGCCGATTTCCTCGTGCGGCATATGGGGCTGGCTGTTGGAAGCCGGGAAGGCAACACCCAGCGGCTGGTTTCTGAAGCGCATGACATCATCGATGTCCGCGATGCATCGGGCTTCTGGACTGCGGCGCCGGGGACGGGCGCGATCGATCATATCGCGTTTCGGGCCTTGGATCGCGTGGCGGTCGAGGCGGTGTATGGAGAGCTTGTTGCTGCCGATGCGGGCGAGATGAACATCCACGACCGGCAGTATTTCCATTCGCTTTACGTGCGCGAGCCGGGCGGCACGCTGATCGAACTCGCCTCGGACGGGCCGGGTTTTGCCACCGATGAACCGGTCGAGACGCTCGGAAGCCAGCTGTTCATTCCGAAGCATTTCAAGGCGGATCACGAGGCGCTGATGGTGATGCTGCCGCAGTTCGGTCTGCCGGGCGAGGAACGCGTCATCTACCGCGACCTGCCGTTCGTGCATCGGGTCCACATGCCTGACAACTGGGACGGCACGACGCTGGTGCTGATGCACGGCACCGGCGCCAACGAAACGGCGCTGCTGCCGCTCGGACGCAAAGTGGCACCCAACGCCCTGTTGATCGGTCTGCGCGGCCGCTCGCTGGACGAGGGCTATCCGCGCTTTTTCCGCAGGCTCAGCCAGACGACCTTCGACCAGAAGGAAATCGCATCGGAAGTGGAGGCTTTCGTCGGGTTCATCGAGGATATCGGTCCGGCCTATGGCGCGGATCCGGCGCGCACCGCGTTCCTCGGCTATTCCAACGGCGGCAACATGATTGGTGCGACGATGCAGCTTTACCCGGAGGTCATCCGCAGAGCGGTGCTGCTGCGCTCGATGAACGTGCTCGAAGACCGACCCGTCGTTGATCTTTCCGGGGCAGAGGTCCTGTCACTCAGCGCCACCAACGATTTTTACGGCCCACTTGCCGGCGAGATCGAGGACAGGCTACGGACGGCCGGGGCCGACGTGACGGCCCGGGTACTCGATGCCAATCATGGCCTCGACGCGGAAGACGAGGTCATCGTGCACGAATGGCTCAAGGAGCGGATTGGTTGACAGGTAACGTGTTCACGACCGGAAACGACAAGCCGGTATTCTGTGCCGATATCGGCGGTTCGTTCATCAAGTTCGCGGTGTCGCCGACGCATGGTGTCATCGAGCCTCTGGAGCGGGTTCCAACACCCGCGTCCGACTGGGATGCGTTCGTGGCAGCGCTGTCTGACCTGATCGCGCGGCATGCCCATCTGGTTAAAGACAATGACTCGACGCCGCTGGCGTTGTCGATCACCGGGATCGTCGATCCCAAGACCGGCGTTTCGATTGCCGCCAACATTCCCTGCATCACAGGACGTCCCGTGGCGGCGGAACTTTCCGCGCGGCTCGGAAGGCCGGTCGTTGCGGCCAACGACGCCGATTGTCTGACGCTTGCCGAAGCCAGTGAAGGTGCCGGCAAGGGCCATGACGTCGTGTTCTGCGCCATCATCGGCACCGGGATCGGCGGTGGTCTGGCGATTGGTGGCAAGCTGGTGCGCGGTGCGGGCGGCGTGACCGGCGAATGGGGCCACGGGCCGATCGTCAATACGACCGTCGAGATCGCCGGCGAGACGATCCACATTCCGCGCCTGGCCTGCGGTTGCGGCCAGTCCGGCTGTGCCGATACGGTCGGCGGCGCACGCGGGATAGAGCGTATCGACGGCCTGCTCCATGAGAGAGCCGAGACCAGTCACACGATCATTGAAGACTGGCAGGCCGGCGATGCGTTGGCGGAAAAGACGATCGCCGTCTGGCTGGAACTGATTGCCGATCCCCTGGCGCTCGCGGTCAACACGACAGGGGCGTCGGTCGTGCCCGTCGGAGGGGGACTGGCCTCCGTTTCGGCACTGATCGACCTGCTGGACGGAGCAGTGCGCAAACGCATCCTCAACCGGATAAGTTACCCATTGGTGATCCCGGCGCTTCGGCAGGCGGATGGTGGGCTGGTCGGGGCAGCGGTGCTCGGCCGGCAGGAGGGCTGATGGCGATGCGGATCACGCTCGAAGTCTGTGTCGATACGCCTGAGGGGTTCGAGGCGGCTGTGGCGGGCGGGGCCGACCGGATCGAACTCTGCGCGGCGCTCGATCTGGGCGGACTGACGCCGTCGCCGGGGCTGATGGCACTGGCGGCGAAAGCGTCGACCCCGGTCTATGCGATGATCCGACCGAGGGCAGGGGATTTCGTGTTCGGTCTCGGTGACGAGGCGGCCATGCTCGGCGATATCGACGCTGTGCGGTCCGCCGGGTTGGCGGGTGTGGTGATCGGTGCGAATCTGGCCGACGGCCGTCTCGATGTGGCGCTGCTCGAACGCCTGATGCGACATGCTGACGGTCTCGGTGTGACACTGCACCGTGCCTTCGATCTGGTGCCGGATCCGGTTGAGGCCCTCGACGTGGCGATGACGCTCGGCGTTGAGCGCATCCTGACGTCCGGGCTGGTTCCGCGCGCCATAGACGGGGTGAACCTGTTGAAGCAACTGGTCGATCAAGCCGGGACACGGTTGTCGATCATGCCGGGCAGCGGGGTCACGCCGGCAAACGTTGTCGAATTGTTGAACTGCACCGGTGCCCGCGAGGTCCACGGCTCCTGCCGCGCCGTTCTCAAGCGCGGTGACGGCAGGGCTGTCGAGTTCGGTTTTCAAGCTAACCAATCATACCGGACAAGCGAAGTCATCGTGCGCGAGATGCGGACGATCTTGGATGGTGTCGGCAGCTGAGGGTTCGCTCAGCCTCAGGCGCAGAGGCTGGCGAGGGCCTTGAAGTCCTGGATCTGCACGCAGCGGACGCTTTGCAGTTTGATCAGGTTGGATGCGCGCAGCTTTGCGAACACACGCGAAACGGTTTCGATCGTCAGGCCGAGATAATCCGCGATGTCGAGCCTCGACATCGGCAGGTCGAAATGGTCGAGATTGCCCTGGCGGTTGGCCATGTCCAGCAGGAAGCCGGCGATGCGCTCCACCGCGGTCTGGCGGCCGATGACCGCCAAGTGCTCCTGGGCGCGCAGCATGCCGCGCAAGGCGAGCTTCAGAATGTCGTCGCCACTGCCGGGCTGGGAAAAGCTGCGCAGTCCCGTCGGAACGATCGCTTCCGCGAAAAAGGCATGCGTGCGGTCGGCTTCAAAACCAAAGGTCTCGCCGGCAAGGTAGAAGCCGATGACCTGACGGCGGCCATCGGACAGCAGCCGATGGAGGCGGACGGCGCCGAATTCGACCTCGTAGAACGTGCCGGATTTCTCGCCGGGCGTGTAGATTTCCTTGCCGCCGGCATAGGTCTGGACCTGGGTAACCCGGGTGACTGGTGCGGAGGAACACGGAAACGCGATCGGCGTTGCGTTTAGCATCTTTGCCTGGGCGTTCGCGACCGGAGCGTTCACGGCTCTTCCTCCAAGTGATCAGAGCTAGGATGCCGCAAGCCACTCGTCCGCGATATTGAGGTGTCTCCCTACGGAGTTCTACGTAGCGACCGGTGCCGGCGTGGCGTGGCTCAGATGGGCGAAATCCCTCACCATCCGCAGCAGTTCGGCGCCATCGAATGGCTTTATCAGGATGCGCGCCGTGTTTTTGGATGGGATCGGCGTCATTCCGTCTGCCAGCATGATGAAACGGCTGGGAAAGTCGAGAAGCTTGTGCTGGGCGTCGAGGTTGCCGTGGACCTCGTGGGAGTCGATGATCGTGCACGCGGACGAGGCTGCCGAAGCGTGGCCCGCGCACCAGCTTTCGTATGAAAGAACCTGAAAACCTTCGACCTCCAGCGCGAACGCCAGCGACTGTCTAAGCCCGGCATCCGGAGCGATCACTGCAATAGTGGTCGAGGGTGACAACACGTGGACTATCCAGGATCCGGGGGGCGCTAGGGCGACATTGGACGCCGATTGTAATATGCGCGCCAAGCCCCAAGCGGACTTTGCGTTAGATCAAGAAGTTGCAATTAAATCGCGGATTGTCCGTTTGTTCAGGTTCGGCGTCACTCCTTGTCGAAGCCGGCCGCCATGGTCATCCGAACCAGTTGCGGCAGGCTGCGCGCCCGCATCTTGGCCATCACGTTGGCGCGGTGGACTTCAACCGTCCGGGGGCTGATGTCGAGATCGTAGGCGATCGACTTGTTCGGCAAGCCGGCAACGACTGCCAAAAGGACCTGGCGCTCGCGATCGCTGAGCGACTGGAGGCGGCTCAACACTTCCTGCACCTCGGTCACTTCCGTCGGCTTTTCGACGAGAAGCTTGGCAGCCCGCTCGATTGCTTCGATGATGGTCGTATCGTCGAACGGTTTTTCGATGAAATCGACAGCGCCGGCCTTCATTGCTTCCACTGCCATTGCCACGTCGCCGTGGCCGGTTATGAAGATCACAGGCATCCGGATCTTTTGGGCGGCGAGTGACCTGATCAGCTCGAGACCCCCGATATCGGGCATCCTGAGGTCGCTGATGAGCAGGGCGTTGCGAGTTCCGGGCGCAAATTTCAGGAAGGCTGTCGCGCTTTCATGCACGCGCACGGCAAATCCGTTCATCGTCAGCATGAAGGCGAGCGACTTGCGCACCGGCTCTTCATCGTCGACGATATGCACCACGTAGTCAGCGGTCGGCATTCTCTTCGTCCTCCTTGTACAACGGCAGCGTGAACCGGAACGTGGCACCTCCGGCGACATTTCGGGTGACCACCATCTCACCGTCATGGGCTTCGATAATACGTTTGCATATCGAAAGTCCAATTCCCATACCACCCGCCTTGGTCGTCACGAATGGCTTGAACAATTGGGCCTCGATCTCCTCCGCAATCCCGGGGCCTGTGTCTTCGACGACCACGGCCACGTGCTCGTCGTCCTGGACCAGCGTGCGGATCGTGAGCTCTTTCCGCTCACTGTCGCGCATCGCTTCGATTGCGTTGCGCATCAGATTGGTCAGGACCTGCTGGATCTGGATCTTGTCAGCGACGACGATTTCCGGGCCGTCGTTGAATTCGAACATCGTCCGCACGCCGTTTTCGCGAGAACCGACCAAGGCCAGAGCCGCGGCTTCTTCAATCAGCCGGCGTATGTTGTGGGGTGCTTTTTCCGTTTCGCCCTTCGTCACGAATTCGCGCAGGTGCTTGATGATCTGCCCGGCGCGGAGCGATTGGTTGCCGGCTTCCTTCAGCGCGTCTCGCAATCGCGACGCCATGTCGTCGTCCATGTCCCGCAGGAGTCTTGCGCAGCCGTGGACATAATTCGCGATGGCCGAAAGCGGTTGGTTCAGTTCATGGGCAAGTGTCGAGGCCATTTCACCCATCTCGTTCAGACGCGCGAGACGGGCGACTTCACCCTGCATTTCCTGCAATCGTGCCGCCGATTCGGCGCGTTCGGTAAGATCTCGCACGAAGCCGGTATAGAAGGTCTCGCCACCCGACCGGGTTTCGCCAACGGCAAGCTTCATCGGGAAGGTGGAGCCATCCTTGCGGCGGCCGACCACGACGCGATCCCGTCCGATAATCCGCTTCTCGCCGGTGCGCGCGTAGCGCTCGAGATAGCCGTCATGCTCACGGTGGTAGGGCTCCGGCATGAGGATACGCAGGTTGCGTCCGACGACCTCGTCTTCCGTATATCCGAACTGGCGAACGGCCGCGGAATTGAAGGAGACGATGATGCCCTCCTTGGTAATGACGATGGTGGCATCGAGCACGGTGTCGAGGATCGATCGCAGATGCGCCTCGCGAACCTCGGCCTTGGCCTGGGTCTTTGCGATGATGATCCGGGCGATATGCAGGACCTTGCCGGTGACGGCGATTGCCAGGCTGGTCAGAGCGACCACTCTCAGTTCCGCCGAGGTCGCGCTGACGGGTGACAGTTCCTTCAACGCCCAGACACCGATTACGGAGAGGACTGCAGCGACCACACCCGGTCTCAAGCCTCCGATGACGGAGGCGAAGATGATCGACGGCACGAAAAAGAAGTAGATTCCCTTGCCGTTCATGGGAACGGACAGAGCCAGACGAATTGCAAAGCCGACCAGGAAGCCGACCACAGCAAGGAGATAGACCTCACCGCGGGTGAAATCACGTTTCTGAATGAACTGTACGAAGCGTTCGGTGCGCCCGGTCATTTCGCTTAGGATCATCGCTCATCCTACTGAAAAGGCGATCGACACAGGCGCGCGGAGAGACGGGCGCGGATGTCTTGAACGCGTTGTAGCACAGGCTTAAATGCAGCGTCCAACGGGCAAATCGGGGAGGGGTCTTCATACACATGCTTTTCACCATATGTCAGAGAAACCGCGCATTCGCTCCGGAACCCTGTTCATCCCGGCGTGCAATTGATCGGCAAACCCGATAAGGCTGGGCCTTGGCCTAAACATTCCGCTAGGTTATCAACCAGAATCAGACTGGTAACACACACGCAGCCATGGCTGCTGCCGGAGAATTTGATATGTCGACCGTAGCCGCCGAAGCAAATGAAGGGCGCGCCGCACCGATCAAGGTTTTGTTCGTAGAAGACGAAGCCCTGATCCGCATCTCTACAGCCGATTTCCTGCAGGACGCCGGCATGGGCGTCGTCGAAGCCGGCACGGCCGGTGAGGCGCTGGGCCTTGCCTCCGAGCAGCCGGTCGATATCCTTGTTACCGACGTGCATCTGCCCGACATGACAGGCTTGCAACTGACCATCAAACTCCGCGCGCAATTTCCGGATCTCCCAGTCATCTTCGCGACGGGCGATCGCAATGTCGAAGGCGCCGAAGGCCTGTCGCGTTCGGGCCTGGTGACCAAGCCCTATGACTACGACAGCCTTGTCTCGCTGATCCGCTCCATGGTCTCGGCCGGCTGACCGGCGGAACCGGCCGTCAGATCCGGCCATCCGCCTCCACGATCATCTTCGTCAGGCTGCCATCCGCGGGAAACAGCGGGATGAGGCATGCCTGCAGCGCGTGATAGATGTCGCCCTTGCCGGGAAAAAGTGTGTGAGCCGGGACCAGATCTTCCGTCAGTTCCTCGTGCCAGCCGCCGTTCCTGTGGTCGACGAACTTGTTGGCAATGGTGCCCCAGATCAGCCTGTAGCTGTCTTCGTAGAAGCTGTCGGCCGGCAGATGCTGGTTGATGAAGTGGGCAGCGCCAGCGCCCTCGCACATCGGCCACCAGAGCTTGTTGGTCTTGGCGGGCTTGTCTTCCCAGTCGAGTGTGTAGAAAAAGCCGCCTTTTTCCTTGTCCCAGCCGAGTGACATGGCCTGCACGAACAGGTTCTTGGCCGCATCCGGCATCCAGGCGTGCTTCTTGTCGCCAAGCGTCCACAGTTGCAGCGTCAGGCGGGCCCATTCAAGCCAGTGGCCAGGTGTCGTGCCGGCCGGGCGGAACATCTCGTCCTGGTGATAATAGTTCTTGTCGATCTGCCAGTCGCTATCGAAATGCTCGGCGACGCGGAAGCCGACGCTGCCGGCGAGGCGCCGGATGACGAGGTCTGCAATGCTTTCGGCCTTGTCCAGATAATGCCGTTCGCCGGTTGCCTCAAAGGCCGCCATCAGCGCTTCGGTCAGGTGCATGTTCGAGTTCTGGCCACGATAGCTGCCACCGTCGATCGGCGACCAGTCGGCCGCGAATTCTTCGGCGATGGCGCCGTGTTCGCGATCCCAGAACCGCGTTTCCAGCACGTCGGTAACGTCGGCGAGCATCGCGTCGGCCAGCGGATGGCCGACGACCTTGGCGGAGGAGGCGGCGAGAAGCACGAAAGCGTGGCCGTAACCCTGCTTGTTGCTGTCGGCCGGGCCATCGTCGTTCATCGACCAGGCATAGCCACCGTTTTGTTGGTCGCGGTGACCGTTCCAGAGAAAATTCATGCCGTGGTCGACCAGGTCGCCCGTACCCGGACGTCCCAAGAGATAGCCGATAGAATAGCAGTGCACCATGCGGGCGGACGCGTGAATGCCGCGAACGGGATTGTCGCCGGGGAGCGGGTTGCCGGTAGGATCGAGATCGAAGAAGCCGCCCTTGGGGTTGATGGCCCTGTGCTGGAAGAAATCGAACAGGCCGTCAGCCTGTTGCAGCAGCCAGCGCCGGTGGTAGGGCAGATCGCTCCAGAATTTCGATACCTGGCCCGCGTCGCTCATGCTTCTCTCCCTTTTGCATTCTGCTTCAAGGCTATACCGTCAGGAGTATGGCCTGTCATCGACAATTCGTTTATTACTCACGGCACGACGGCTGGACATCATATAAACGCATCTTTATATGATTATGAATACCGTTTGATGCTGTTCAGGAGTGTGTCCCTTGTTTGATGAACTCTTCGGTCCCGAAGGCGATCGCCGCGACGGTGCGGAAATCCTTGCAGCTCTAAAGGCGGCCGCACGCGAACGAATTCTCGTGATAGATGGCGCCATGGGCACCCAGATCCAGGGGCTCGGCTTCAACGAAGAGCATTTTCGTGGCGAACGCTTCATCGGTTGCGCCTGTCACCAGCAGGGCAACAACGACCTTCTGATTCTCTCGCAGCCCCAGGCGATCGAGGATATCCACTATCGTTACGCCAAGGCCGGCGCCGATATTCTCGAGACCAACACGTTTTCCTCCACCCGTATCGCCCAGGCGGATTACGAGATGGAAGGCGCTGTCTACGATCTCAACCGCGACGGGGCACGCCTTGCCCGCCGCGCCGCGATCCGCGCCGAAACGGAAGACGGCCGCCGCCGTTTCGTGGCCGGTGCCATCGGCCCGACCAACCGGACGGCCTCGATTTCCCCCGACGTCAACAATCCGGGCTACCGCGCCGTCTCCTTCGACGACCTGCGGATTGCCTATGGCGAGCAGATCGACGGTTTGATCGACGGCGGTGCCGACATCATTCTGATCGAGACGATCTTCGACACACTCAACGCCAAGGCGGCGATCTTTGCCTGCGAGGAGCGCTTCGAGGCGAAGGGTATTCGCCTGCCGGTCATGATATCGGGCACGATCACCGATTTGTCCGGTCGTACGCTGTCCGGCCAGACGCCGTCTGCGTTCTGGAACTCGGTGCGCCATTCGAACCCGTTCACGATCGGCCTCAACTGCGCGCTCGGGGCAGATGCGATGCGTCCGCACCTGCAGGAACTGTCGGGCGTTTCCGACACGTTCATCTGCGCCTATCCTAATGCCGGCCTGCCCAACGAGTTTGGCCAGTATGACGAGACGCCTGAAATGATGGCGAAGCAGGTCGAGGAATTCGCCCGCGAAGGTCTGGTCAACGTCGTCGGCGGCTGCTGCGGCTCGACGCCGGAGCATATCCGCGCGATCGCCGACGCTGTTTCCAAGTACAAGCCGCGCGAGATCCCGGAGCACTCGCCGTTCATGTCGCTGTCGGGCCTCGAGCCCTTCACGCTGACAAAAGACATTCCGTTCGTGAATGTCGGCGAACGCACCAACGTCACCGGTTCGGCTAAATTCCGCAAGCTGATCACGGCCGGCGATTATGCGGCAGCGCTGGTCGTTGCCCGCGACCAGGTCGAGAACGGCGCGCAGGTCATCGACATCAACATGGACGAGGGCCTGATCAACTCCGGCCAGGCGATGATCGAGTTTCTCAACCTGATCGCCGCCGAGCCGGATATCGCCCGCGTTCCCGTCATGATCGACAGCTCGAAGTTCGAGATCATCGAAGGCGGATTGAAATGCGTTCAAGGCAAGCCGATCGTTAACTCGATCTCGCTGAAGGAAGGCGAAGAAAAGTTCCTGGCGCAGGCCAAGCTGATCCGCAATTACGGCGCAGCCGTCGTGGTCATGGCGTTCGACGAGACGGGGCAGGCGGATACCTATGACCGCAAGGTCGAGATCTGCAGCCGCGCCTACAAGATCCTGACCGAGCAGGCAGGCTTTCCGCCCGAGGATATCATCTTCGATCCGAACGTGTTTGCGGTTGCGACCGGGATCGAGGAACACAACAATTACGGCGTCGATTTCATCGAGGCGACGCGCACCATCCGTGAACGCATGCCGCTGGTGCATATTTCCGGCGGCGTTTCGAACCTCTCCTTCTCGTTCCGCGGCAACGAGCCGGTGCGCGAGGCGATGCATGCCGTGTTCCTGTACCACGCCATCCAGGCGGGTATGGACATGGGCATCGTCAATGCCGGGCAGCTCGCGATCTACGAGAACATCGATCCGGAACTGCGCGAGGCCTGCGAGGACGTGGTGCTGAACCGCCGCGCCGACGGGACCGAGCGGCTTCTGGAAGTGGCCGAAAAATATCGTGGCGGCCCCGGCAAGGAAGCAAGGGTCCAGGATCTGGCCTGGCGCGAGCGCTCGGTCGAAGAGCGGCTGTCGCATGCGCTGGTCAACGGCATTACCGAATTCATCGACGCCGATACGGAAGAGGCACGCCAACAGGCTGCGCGTCCGCTGCACGTCATCGAGGGGCCGCTGATGGCCGGGATGAATGTCGTCGGCGATCTCTTCGGTTCCGGCAAGATGTTCCTGCCGCAGGTGGTGAAGTCCGCCCGCGTGATGAAGCAGGCGGTTGCGGTGCTGCTGCCCTACATGGAAGAGGAAAAGCGCCTCAACGGCGGCGACCAGCGCAAGACCGCCGGCAAGATCCTGATGGCGACCGTCAAGGGCGACGTCCACGACATCGGCAAGAACATTGTCGGCGTCGTGCTCGCCTGCAACAATTACGAAATCGTCGATCTCGGCGTGATGGTACCGGCGACGAAGATCCTCGAAACGGCGATTGCCGAGCAGGTCGATATCATCGGTCTGTCGGGCCTGATCACGCCGTCGCTCGACGAAATGGTGCATGTGGCAGCCGAAATGGAGCGGCAGGGCTTCAACGTGCCGCTGCTGATCGGCGGCGCGACGACCAGCCGGGTTCATACGGCCGTCAAGATCCATCCGCGGTATGAGCGGGGCCAGGCCGTCTATGTCACGGATGCCTCGCGCGCGGTGGGCGTCGTCTCGGCGCTGCTGTCGCCCGACGCCAAGGATGGCTATGTCGAGACGATCCGCGGTGAATATGCCAAGGTTGCATCGGCGCATGCCCGTTCGGAAGCGGACAAGAAGCGGCTGCCGATCGAGCGCGCCCGTGCCAATGCCGAGAAGGTCGACTGGACATCCTACGATCCGAAGCCACCGCAGTTCTTCGGCACGAAAGTGTTCGAAGGCTATGATCTGGCGGAGCTTGCGACCTATATCGACTGGACGCCGTTTTTCCAGACCTGGGAACTGAAGGGTCGCTATCCGGCGATCCTCGAGGACAAAAAGCAGGGCGAGGCCGCGCGTCATCTGTTTGCAGATGCGCAGGCGATGCTGGAGAAAATCATCGCGGAGAAGTGGTTCCGGCCCCAGGCCGTGATCGGCTTCTGGCCCGCCAACGCTGTCGGCGACGACATCAAGCTGTACACCGACGAGACGCGCAGCACGGAACTCGAGACCCTGTTCACGCTGCGCCAGCAGCTGTCCAAGCGTGACGGCCGGCCGAATGTGGCGCTGTCGGATTTCGTCGCACCGGTTTCGAGCGGCAAGGCCGATTATGTCGGCGGCTTCGTGGTGACAGCCGGTATCGAGGAAGTGGCGATTGCCGAACGGTTCGAGCGGGCGAACGACGATTACTCGTCGATTCTGGTCAAGGCGCTCGCCGACCGGTTTGCGGAAGCGTTTGCCGAACGCATGCACCAGCGCGTGCGCCAGGAGTACTGGGGCTATGCGCCGGATGAGACGCTCACCAGCGACGAGTTGATCCACGAGCAGTATGCGGGCATCCGTCCGGCGCCCGGCTATCCGGCGCAACCCGACCATACGGAAAAGGAAACGCTGTTCAGGCTGCTCGACGCCACCAAGGCGACGGGCGTGACGCTGACCGAGAGCTACGCGATGTGGCCGGGATCATCCGTCTCGGGCTTCTATATCGGCCATCCCGCCAGCTACTATTTCGGCGTTGCCAAGGTGGAGCGGGACCAGGTCGAGGATTACGCGTCGCGCAAGGGCATGGCGATCGAGGAGGTCGAACGCTGGCTCGGGCCTGTGCTCAACTATATCCCGACCAATGTGGCGGCGGTCGAGGACGCTGCGTAGGCTGTCTGCCGCCAGGTTAACAGATTGAATCAAGAAGCCGGCAAGTTGAATCACTTGCCGGCTTCTTCTGTTTGATATTGCTGTCTTGTTAGCGATCAAGCATTTGCCAGTCGCGGCGTGCTGCGCTTATTCCTTGACCACCAGCAGGTCGCTTGCGGCAAAACGCAGGGTCACGGTTTCGCCGGGCTGCGGCAGGACCTTGTCCGGGGCATTGAACATGTCGAACGAGATTTGGTTGCCGCCGACGACGAACCGTGTGCGCACGACGGATCCTAAGAAATGCGTCGAGACAACGGTGCCGGTCAAAGCCGTATCGCCATTGGCGCTTTCCGACAGCGAACCGGCTTCGGGGCGCAGCGCGATGGAGACGGTGTCTCCCTGGGCCAGCGCGCCGATCGGTTCGCGCAGCGTGATGATGTTGTCGCCGATGCGGATGGTGTTGGCGGCCGGATCGACGACGATCGCATCGATGATGTTGAGCGTGCCGACAAACGAGGCGACGAAGCGGGTGGCCGGGCGGTTGTAGATCTCCGACGGCGTGCCGATCTGGTCGGCGCGACCGGCGTTCATGACGACGATCCGATCCGAGATGGACAGTGCTTCTTCCTGATCGTGGGTGACGAAGACCGTGGTGATGCCGAGCTTCATCTGGATCTGGCGGATTTCCTCACGCAAGGATACGCGGATCTTTGCGTCGAGCGCAGACAGCGGTTCATCCAGCAGCAGGACCTGCGGTTTCGGCGCGAGCGCACGCGCCAGCGCGACGCGCTGCTGCTGGCCGCCGGACATCTGGTACGGGTAGCGGTCGGCCAAATGTTCGAGGCCGATCAGCTTCAGCATTTCCTTCACGCGGGCGTCGATATCCGCCTTCGACATGCCGGCGACCTTGAGGCCGAAGGCGACGTTGTCGAACACGCTCATGTTGGGAAACAGGGCATAGGCCTGGAACACCATGCCGATATTGCGCTGGCTGGTTTTCAGGCCCGACTGATTCTTACCGTTGATGACGATCGTGCCGTCGCTGGGGTTCTCGAACCCGGCGATCATCCTCAGAACCGTGGTCTTGCCGCAACCGGACGGTCCGAGAAAGGAGACAAATTCCCCTTTCTCGATCGCCATATGGAAGTCCTTGACGACCTGCGTCGGACCGAAGCTTTTCTTGATACCGTCGAGAACGAGAAACGACATGAGGTGAAAATCCTTGAGGCGCAGTCCCTAAGCCCGGGAGGGTGCCATCTTGCTGAAACGGGAAACGAGCTGGAGCAGGCCCATCGAAAGCCAGGTGATTGCAAAGGCGATCACGGCGAGCGCCGAAGGCTCATAGGCCTTATTGGCGCCCACGAGCTGGAGATAGGGACCGAATGCGGGTCGGTTGAGGAGGGCGGCCATGGTGAACTCGCCCATCACGATCGCGAAGGTGATGAAGGCGCCCGACAGCACGCCCGACATCACGTTCGGGAAGATGCAGCGAAACAGGATCGTCGGCCATTTGGCGCCAAGGATTTCCGCCGCTTCCGTGAGGGTTCGAACGTCGATGGTGCGCATCGCCGTATCGACCGAGCGATACATGTAGGGCAGCGACAGGGTGATGTAGGACATGACCAGAAGCACGTTGGTGCCGAAGGTCGAACCGGTGAACGGGATGTAGGACGACGAATTGTAGAGCCTGAGATATCCGAAGACGATGACGATCGCCGGGATGACCAGCGGCATCAACGTGATGAACTCCATCACCGGTCGCATCTGGGGGACGCGCAGCCTGACCCAGTAGGCCGTCGGCACGATCAGCAGCATGCCGAAGATGATGGTGAGCAGCGCCATCAGCATGGAGAAGCCGAAGGTCGCCCGGAAGGCGGCATCCGAAAAGACCGAGTCGTAGGCATCGAATGAGTATTCGCCGCGCCGCATGCGCAACGAGAATTCAAACGTGCCGATCAGCGGCACGAAAAAGTAGATGACGCCGATGGCGATGGCGAGCCAGGCGAAGAATTTTGTCATCTTCATCTCGCGCATCCTCACTTCTGCCAGCGTTCGGCGCGCATGCGCAGCCAGATGTACAAGACGTTGGAGGCGCCGGTGATGACGATCATGCCGAGTGCCAGCGCATAGCCGAGGTTCGGATTGTGCAGTACGTCGCCGCGGATTTGCGCATAAAGCAGGATCGGCACGATGTTGAGCGAGGAGCCGGTCAGCGCATAGGCCGTGGCGATCGCGCCGAAGGCGTTGGCGAAGAGAAGCAGGCTGGTGCCGAGGAGGCTTGGCCACAGGATCGGCATCGCCACCATGCGCCAATATTGCCAGGTGGATGCGCCGAGGATCTCGGAGGCTTCACGCCACTCCTTCTTCAGACCGTCGAGTGCCGGGGTCAGGATCAGCACCATCAGCGGGATCTGGAAGAACATGTAGGTGAGGGTCAAGCCCACGAAGGAGAGGAGATTGAAGCCGGTCGAATAGAGATTGAAGCCGAACCAGTCGCGCATGAAGACGGTCACGAGCCCTGTGCGGCCGAGCGTGGCGATAAAGGCGAAGGCGAGGGGCACGCCGGCAAAGTTCGAGGCGACACCGGAGAAAGTCAGGAGGCTCGATCGGATCCAGGACGGCAGGCCACCAAGAACGATTGCCCAGGCGAGCGCAAAGCCGATGATCGCGCCACCGAGCGATGAGGCGAAGGAGACCTTGATCGAGATCCAGTAGGCCGAAAGGATTGTCGGCGTGAACAGGTCCGCGATATTCTTGAAGGTGAATGCCCCGTCCGGCGTGAAGAAGGCGCCGACGACGAGATAGAAGGTCGGGACGATCAGAAACATCAACGCGAAGATCATGAACGGCGCGACGCCGAGCCAATCGACGACGGTACGGCGGTCGATGAAGGACGATGATGCGGTGGACATGAATCCAGTGTTTCTGTCGGAGGAGGAAAAAGGCCTCCCCGCGCCCATGAAAGCGGAGCGGGAAGGCCGTCTAGGCTAGATTACTTGACGTTGGCGCCGACCACGGAATCCCACTTCGTGGTGATCGCGGTCTTGCCGGCAGCCTGCTCTTCGAGTGTCGGGAATACGGCCTTCTCATAGGATGCGGCCGGCGGCAGGGCGTCGAGCAGTGCCTTCGGGATCTTGTTGTTCTTGGCAAGATCGTTGAAACGGATCGGGTGGCAATAGCCCTTCAGCCAACCGAGCTGGCCTTCGTCGGAATAGAGGTATTCCATCCACAGCTTGGCAGCGTTCGGATGCGGTGCGAAAGCGGAGATCGCCTGCACGTAGACGCCCGCGACGACGCCCGACTGCGGAACGACGACTTCATAAGGCGGGTTGCCCTTCAGGCTTTCGCCCCAGGACAGAGCGTTGTAGTCCCAGGCGATGATGATCGGGGTGGAGCCCTGTGCGAACGGGGCAGCCTTGCCGATGACCGGAACGAAGTTGCCGGCCTTGTTGAGTTCTGCGAAGAACTTCAGGCCTTCTTCGCCAGCCTTGGCGGCATCGCCCTTAGCGGCGGAGAGACCGGCAGCATAGACGCCCTGGACAGCCTGGTTGGCAGAGCGCGGGTCGCCGGCGAGTGCGACGGCGTTCGCGTAGTCGGACTTCAGAAGATCCTTCCAGTCCTTCGGCGATTCCTTGACGAGATCCTTGTTCACCATGAACGCGAGAACGCCGTAATAGTCGCCGTACCAGTAGCCTTCAGCATCCTTGGCTTCAGCCGGGATCGAGTCCCAGGTGGAAACCTTGTAAGGCTGGATCAGGCCTTCGGCCTTGGCGGACGGGCCGAAGGACAGACCAACGTCGATCACGTCAGGAGCCTGCGGGCCCTTGTTGCCCTTGTTGGCCTTGATGGCTTCGATTTCGTCGCCCGAGCTCGCGTCCGGGTTCAGTTCGTTGACTTCGATTCCGTACTTGGCCTTGAAGCCGGCGATCACGTCGCCGTAGCCGCACCAGCTGTGGGGCAGGGCGATGGTGGTCAGCGCGCCTTCCTTCTTGGCGGCGGCGATCAGTTCCGCGCTCGGCTCGGCTGCTGCAAGGCTGGTGGAAGCGATGAGGACTGCTGTCGTCAGAGACAGCAGACGATGGGCGTTCTTGAGCACGGGTGTCCTCCTGGGGTTGAGCGTCTCGGCGCGACTCGTAGAGCCATTGTGTGTATCGTATGTGACAGCGCGCATTCCAAGCGCATGCTAGAAATCAGGCCTGTATTTCAGGAATTTAGAAGATATCCCTCACCAATTGAATCCGTTTGTCCGGAGGGAACTGCGCTCGGACACGGCAATCGTGTTTGCCCTGTCATCACTGGTCAATCCTGCCGGTCATACGAAAGCCGTTCCCTCCGGTCTGCGCCGGTTTGTGACAGGATTAACATTCGTTTCCAGGACCGAGTCAACGGGGCCTATGGAGGAGATTTGAGATTACCGTTGACGACGCGGCGGAAGTGAAGAATTCTCGTCGTGGTTAATGCGTGTTCATACTTCACGAAATCGCTTCAAGACCGATGTCGGCGGGATCAAAGGACAGTCATCGCGTCCGGCACTGACTTCACGACCTAGACTATGAACGAGTTTATTCGAAACGAAGCCGCCTACGGTCGAGGCAGGCTTTCGACGGGCCGGTGTGGGAACTCTCCAGCCGGTTTACTGAGAGACCAGGGGAACAGCCAGAGCTGCGGGATACCGACACCGACAAAAGCGGGCGGATCCGGAATGGACGGGGACGGCGGGCCGGACGGCCTCGCTGCCTATTTCTTTGATCAGGAGAGAAGGCATGGAAAGTTCATCAGCGGGCGTCAGCTACAAGAAGGCGGATGCTGCCTATTTCGAAAAGCGCGGGCTTTCGCGCTATGCAGGGGTCTGGTCGCTTTGGGCGCTCGGCGTCGGCGCCGTTATCTCAGGGCATTTCTCGGGCTGGAATTTCGGTTTCGCGACCGGCGGATGGGGAGGGATGCTGGTTGCCGGCATCATCATCGCCGTCATGTATCTCGGCCTGACGTTCTCGATCGCCGAGATGAGCCCGGCGCTGCCGCACACGGGTGCTGCCTATTCCTTTGCGCGAACGGCGATGGGACCCTGGGGCGGCTTCATTACAGGGCTCTGCGAGAACGTCGAATACGTGCTCACGCCCGCCGTCATCGTTACCTTCATTACGGCCTATGTGAATTCGATCCTCGGCCTCGATCCCGTCTACTCGCCGATCCTGTGGATCCTGTTCTACATCATCTTCCTAGCGCTCAACGTGTTCGGCCTCGAACTGTCGTTCAAGGTGACGCTGGTCATCACGATCGTTTCGCTGGCGGTGCTGGTGTTCTTCTGGGTCAGCGCCATCCCCAACATGGACTTTTCCCGCTGGGCGCTGAACATCGGCGTCGGACCTGATGGTGCAGCGATCGAACTGCCTGAAGGCAATGGCGACTGGTTCCCGTTCGGGATCACAGGCGTGCTTGCAACGCTTCCCTTCGCGGTCTGGCTGTTCCTTGCCATCGAACAGTTGCCGCTGGCGGCAGAAGAATTGGTCGATCCGAAGCGTGACATGCCGAAGGGCATCATCCTCGGCATGATGACGCTGATGCTGTCTGCCTTCATGATTGTGCTCCTCAATCCCTCTCTGCCGGGTGTCGGCG
Organism: Neorhizobium sp. DAR64872/K0K18; assembly: GCF_050500175.1. Lineage (NCBI taxonomy): Bacteria > Pseudomonadati > Pseudomonadota > Alphaproteobacteria > Hyphomicrobiales > Rhizobiaceae > Neorhizobium > Neorhizobium sp. DAR64872/K0K18. Next base: position 2,016,345 of record NZ_CP191446.1, on the reverse strand, counting down.
CCTTTCATCTAAGTACGGCGCTGGAGCCGCTTCTCGACGGGTTCAAGTCCGTTTATGGCGACGGAGGCGTCGTTATCCTCGGTCTGGTGGCGCTGACGGGTCTGATCGCCAGCTTCCATACGATCCTCTATGCACAGGGTCGCCAGATCTACTCGCTCTCGAGGGCCGGCTATTTCCCGACGGCGCTCTCGGTCACGCATCCGACCTACAAGACGCCCTACGTTGCGATGCTGGCTGGAGCGCTGGTCGGTCTTGCCGTGATGCTGGTCATCTGGTTTTCGCTCGGTGCAGAAGCAGGCGGCAGCGCCATCGGCAGCGTGTTGCTCAACATGGCGGTGTTCGGCGCGATGTTCTCCTACATCATGCAGGCGATCTCGTTCATCATCCTGCGCAAGAAACTGCCCAATATCGAGCGGCCGTTCCGGTCTCCACTGGGCATCCCGGGTGCCGTCCTGACGATCGTCATCGCCGTGGTGACGCTTCTCTATCAGGTTCAGGATCCCAACTTCTTCAAGGGCGTCGTCTGGGTGGTGATCTGGTTTGCTGTCGCGATCGCCTATTTCGCGCTTGTTGGCCGCCATCGTCTGATCCTTTCGCCGGAAGAAGAGTTCGCGATGGAGCACAAGCAGGCGGCAGCGCTGGTCTGATCCCCAGACATCCGTGATCAACATGTGGCCCGCGATCGCTTCGCGGGCCACATTTGCATTCTCAGCCTTTTTAGGTCGGCATGCTGAAATGTGACAGGCAATATGCGTTAACCCTTAATTTACGTCTCGTTAACCAAGTTCATGAAGAATACGTTAACTGCGCATGAAGCGGCGTGGTGGTGAGCGATGCGGCTCTATTTCATCAAGGACCGAGAATGCCCGTAATTTCATTTGCCAATGCCAAGGGCGGTGCCGGCAAGACGACTGCAGCCCTGCTGCTTGCCACGGAACTCGCCCACCAGGGATTTCGCATCACGATCATCGATGCCGATCCGCAGAAGTGGATCAGCCAGTGGTGCGAGATCTCCGGCCCCGTGCCCAACCTCTCGGTGATTTCAGAAGTCACGACGGCGTCGCTTCCATGCCACCTGCGCGAGATGGCATCTTCGACCGACTACTTCATCATCGATCTTGCCGGCGCGCGAGACGCGCTGGTAACCACTGCAATCGGGCTTTCCAACCACGTCATCATCCCGGTCCAGGGCTCGGCGATGGATGCGAAGGGCGCAGCACAGATTCTCGATCTGCTCGCGCAGATGAAGGACAAGGCCAAGCTCGACATTCCCCATTCCGTCGTCCTTACCCGTGTCACCTCGATGGTAACGACGCGAGCTATGCTGGCGATCAAGGGGTTGCTGGCGGCCAAGGGCGTCAATGTGCTGGAGACGTCGATCGGCGAACGGGTCGCGTTCAAGGAATTGTTCGAGACCGGCGGAACCCTGCACACGCTCGACGCGACAAAGGTCAGCAATGTCGACAAGGCAAAAGACAATGCGCGCAGTTTCGCTCAGGAAGTGATGCGCATGATGCCTGTCCGCGTCGTGCGCTCGATGGGATCGAAACTGTTTCCGTTTCGCCGCAACGCCGCCTGAAGCCAATTTAACGTAGCCATAAAAAAAGCCTCTCCGGTTTGCCGGAGAGGCTTTTTGCGTTGTTAAGTCTGGCAAAACCTACTCGAGGAATTCGACGGTCGTGCCGGGCTTGACCATCTTGGCAAGTTCCGTCGCATCCCAATTGGTGAGGCGCACGCAGCCGTGGCTGTTGGTCTTGCCGATCTTGGAAGGCTCCGGCGTGCCGTGAATGCCGTAGGTGGGTTTCGACAAGGCGATCCAGACCGTGCCAACCGGGCCGTTCGGACCCGGAGGGATCTGAAGGATCTGGGTATTGTTGCCCTGTGTGAAGTTGATCTTCGGATTGTAGGTGTAGCCCGGATCGAGCGCGATGCGCTGGACCGTATGGTTGCCCGACGGCGATGGCGTATCGCTCGAACCGATCGTGGCCGGATAAGCCGAAATCAGAACGCCGTCTTCACCGTAGGCGAAGACCTGCTTGCGATACTTATCGGCAACGATCCGCGTCACCTGTCCGGTCTTCGGCGTGCCGGGGTTGATCACCTTGATCGTCATGCCGGGAATGGTGAAGTCGACGTTCGGGTTGAGCGACTTCAGGTAGTTCTCGTCCATGTGGAACTGCTCGGCGAGCTTTTCGGTCACGGATGTGTAGGACATCGCCGGCAGAGTGGCCTTGTGAGCGTAGTCTTCCGGGATAGACGCAACATATGGTCCGGCAGCGTCCGCGGCCGTGATCGTATAATCGATGATCGGCAGGCCGCCCGAATAGGTCAGGCGCTGCATGATGTCTTCGGAATTGTTCGGATCAAGCGTCTCGCCGGTCATTTCCTGCCAGGCGGCGATCGCCTTGTTGACGTTGTCGCCAAGATGGCCGTCGATCACACCCGGCGAAATGCCCTCGCGGTCAAGAAACACCTGGAGTGCGGCGATCTCGGCCTGCGGCTTCTTAGTGACGGTGATGACCGGTTTGGCATCATGCTGCGGTGCCGGAAGCTGCGAGCCCGCATTCGGGTCGATCGAGGCTTCTTCGGGCTCGGAATAGTTCTCGTCGATGCCGGGAAGTGCATCGTTGGTAAGTGGCTCGCGGGTAATCGAACCGGGGCCGGCAATCGACCCGGTCACGGCACCCGGTTCTTCACCGGGACGATACTGGCGGTAATCATGATATCCGCCCTGGTCTTGCGGATACTGATCCTGCGGCTGATAGACAGTGTCGCGACGGTTGTGGTAGCCACTCGGTGCCGGCGGATATTCCGCCTCCTGGGGACGGTAGGCATCCTGGCGCGTTTCGGTCGCAACGATGTTTCCGCGGCGATCGAGATAGACGCGGCGGCCCATACCGTCGCGGCTGATCACCACGTCGCGCGGATCCGGCATGTAGTCGAGTATGGCGCCGTCAGGTGCCACGAGGGTCGTCTGCTGCTGATAGCGATATCCGCTCTGAGCCTGCGCCGACGATGGCCCGAAGGCTGCTGATATTGCCATTAGGCCGATACTTGCGAGAATGAGACGCTTCACGTTTCCACCGAAAGAAATTATTCCGTCTACGGTAAGCGGGGAAATGCGCATATGGTTCCCGACTCCGTATCTGGTGCCATAGACAACGTAATTTCGACTTTACCGTGAGAAAAGTGAATTCGTTATGAACCGATGGTTAAATTCGATCACGATCCGGCGAGAGGCGCCGTGAGGGAGGTTTTATGAAAGCGTTTTCAGCAGGAAACGGGCCGAAGCTCACTCTGGACGAGGGATCGGTGCTGGATATCGGCGCCTGTTTCGTCGGCGGCATCGACATCGCGCCCGGCCGGGCCATTCCTGACGATGGCGATCCGCGAATCGACCATTCGCTGGAAGGGTTTTTGTTTACCTGCGGTCCCGACCACATCCGTCATCCCGAACCCATACCCGGTCGTCCCGATGGCGCGAAGTTTCCGCTGCACGGCTCCTACTCGTCGCACCCGGCCGAGATCGTGTTCTGGGATATGCAGGAGGATGCCGAATGCCGGGCGCGCGTTCCGGTCACGACAGCCGAGGGGGGATCCGCGCTTCTGGAACGCCACTGGCGGATTGATGGAGTGACCGGAGAAGTCTGCCTGTCCGACAGGGTGACGAACACTGGAACGAAAGCCATCGCCCGGGTGCATATGTACCATATGAATATCGGGGCCTGGCTGCTGGACGACAACGTCCGTCTTTCGAGCGCGATGTTAGAGCAAAAAGAGATGCCCTGGAATTTCGGGCCCGAGCCAGGGAGCGTGTTCTGCGTGCCGGCAGCGGGCGGCGATCCCTGGGCGGAACTGGCCTTGGGACCGATCGCGGCGCTCGGTGGTCTCACGCTCAAAGTGCGTTTCAAGACCGACACGCTTCCATACCTGCAGATGTGGCGCAACCAGAAGCAGCCGGCGCATGTGCTGGGGATCGAGCCGGTCTCGCACCGGCTGGCCACCCGCGGCGAACTGGAGGCGTCAGGCGAGCTGAAATGGCTTCAACCCGGCGAAAGCGTCGACTACGGCCTGCGCTTCGTGTTTGCGTAAATGGCCGCTTGGCGATTGACGCTCCCCGGGGTGCATCGTAAAGCTTGCCCCCTATCGAGAATGGAGGCTCTGCCATGGATATCCGCGAGATCAACGACGAATACTCGGTCTCAGGCCAGATCACGGTCGAAGACCTCGACCAGATCAAGGCGCTCGGCTTCAAGTCCATCGTCTGCAACCGCCCCGACGAGGAAGAGCCCGGCCAGCCGGATTTCGCCGCGATCGAGGCACGCGCGAAGGAGCTCGGTCTCGACATCCGCCATATTCCGGTCGGCCGCATGGGCCTGACACCCGAAGGCGTGACCGAGATGGTCGACGTGCTCGAAGATTTCCCCAAGCCGCTGCTTGGCTATTGCCGCTCGGGCGCACGCTCCACGGCGATCTACGAACAGAGCCTGCGCCTGCGCGGCTGATCGGTTCGAAAGCTTTTCCACGCAAGGGCGCGGTATGCCACGCCCTGCATTTCCGAAGCTCAGCATTCAGGAGCATTTTATGAGCATTCAGCGTATCGAGCCCGGCGCCCGCATGAGCGGCGCCGTCGTCCATGGCAACACCGTCTATCTGGCCGGCCAGGTTGGCGAAGGCGACAGCGTCACCGACCAGTGCAAGGACGCGCTTGCCGAAGTCGATCGTCTGCTGGCTGCTGTCGGTTCCGACAAGTCGAAGATCCTGCAGACCCTGATCTATCTCTCCGACATCGCGGATTTCGCTGAAATGAACGCGGCTTGGGAAGCATGGGTCGATCCGGCCAATACACCGGCCCGCGCTACCAGCGAAGCCAAGCTTGCTGCGCCGAAGTACAAGGTCGAATTCATCGTTACCGCAGCGATCTGATCGGCCGGTTCATACTGACATGAAAAAGGGGGCCGGTGAAAACCGGCCCCCTTTTTGTATCAACGATCCCTTGGGATCACGGCTCGCCCGGCGTCATGCCGATGAAGTAGTAAGCCGCGAGTGCGAGACCGATAAAAAAGATGACGGCGACGAAGGTCGTCATGCCACCCAGTGCTTTGCGTTTTGTGTCATTTGCCATGCGCCATCAACGGCATGGCCGGCGGAATGTTCCGCCGGGTGATTGCGCAGATGCCGCCGTTTCAGTTCCTGTTGCGGATCTGCGTCAGCGTTTTGGCCGGCGTGATCGCTTCCGGATCGAGCCTGACTTCGATGATGGCCGGCTTTCCGCTTTCGCGGGCACGCAGGTAAGCGGGACCGAAATCCTCCGTCTTCTCGACCAGCTCGCCATGCCCGCCGAAGGCTTGCGCATAGGCGACGAAATCCGGATTGACGAGATCCGTCGCCGACACGCGGCCGGGATATTCCCGTTCCTGATGCATGCGGATCGTGCCGTAGATGCCGTTGTTGACGAGGACAGTGATGATCGGCAATCCGTAGCGGACGGCGGTTATGAATTCCTGCCCGTGCATCATGAAGCAGCCATCGCCGGCAAAGCAGACGACTTCACGATCCGGAAACAGCTGCTTGGCGGCGACTGCTGCCGGAAGGCCGTAGCCCATCGATCCTGATGTCGGTGCCGACTGCGTGTTGTATTTCCGGAACCGGTGGTACCGGTGCACCCAGGTGGCGTAGTTGCCGGCGCCGTTGGTGAAGATCGCGTCAATCGGAACGTTTTCCTCGATCCAGGCCATGATCGGTCCCATGTGGACGTTGCCGGGGCCGCTTTTCGGGGGCGTCGACCACTTCAGATAGGAATCGTGCATCGACGACTTGCGCTCGGTCCAGAGCGGCAGTGCCGGCGGCTGAAGATCCTTGATGGCTGCGACGAATTCTGCCGGTGCCGCGCAGATCGCCAGATCCGGGCGGTACATCCGTCCAAGCTCTTCCGGATCCGGGTAGACGTGGACCAGTGTCTGCTTGGGGTAGGGAATGTCGAGGAGCGTATAGGAGGAGGACGGCATTTCCGACATGCGGGCGCCGATGAGGATCAGCAGATCGCTATCCTTGATTTCATAGGCAAGCGCCGGGTTGATGCCGATGCCGACATCGCCGGCATAGGATGGGTGGAGGTGATCAAACAGCATCTGGCGACGGAACGAGCAGCCGACCGGCAGCTTGAAGCGGCTCGCAAAATCCTGGAAATCCGAGACCGTTTTCTCGTCCCAGCGGGTGCCGCCAAGGATCACCATCGGCCGGCGGGCATTGCGCAGCATCTCGTCGAGGGTCGCGATCTGGCTCTTGCCGGGATGGCTTTCGACCGGGGTATAGGGGCGGGCCTGAACCGCCTCGACCGCTTCCGTCAGCATGTCCTCGGGCAGTGTCAGCACGACCGGGCCGGGGCGACCGGAGGTGGCGACGGCAAAGGCGCGGGTGACGAATTCCGGAATGCGGCGGGCATCGTCGATCTCGCCGACCCATTTTGCGAACTCGGTAAAGGCGCGGCGGTATTCGACTTCCTGGAAGGCTTCGCGTTCCTTCATGTCGCGGCCGATCTGGCCGATGAACAGGATCATCGGGATCGAATCCTGCTTGGCGATGTGTAGACCGGCCGACGCGTTGGTGGCGCCGGGGCCGCGGGTGACTATGCAGATGCCGGGTTCGCCGGTCAGACGACCCCAACTATCGGCCATCATCGCCGCGCCGCCTTCCTGGCGGCAGACGAGAACCTCGATACCGCTTTCATAGAGCGCATCGAGCACGGCGAGATAGCTCTCGCCCGGAACGCAGGACACTCTGCTGACCCCGTTTGCCTTCAGTGCCTCGACGATCAGTTCTCCACCCGTTTTCATCGATTGCGTTCCTTCTCGATCATATTCAGTTCGGCAAGAATTTCGGCCGTATGCTCGCCCACGTTCGGGCTCGGCCGGTGATAGGCAAGCGGCGTCTCCGATAGCACGATCGGGCTGCGGACGCCGGGAATGACGGTGCCGTCGGCGGCTTCTAGATCGACACGCAGGCCGCGCGCCTTGACTTGAGGATCCTCGAACATTTCACCGATCGAATTGATCGGTCCGACCGGCACGGCATTGTCGCCGCAGGCGGACAAGAGATCAGCCTTGGTCCACTTGATCGTCTCGGCGATCAGGAGACTGCGGACCTCGATCCGGTGCGCGACACGCGCCTTGTTGGTGGAAAACCGCTCGTCATCCGCGACGTGCTCGATGCCGAGAATTCGGCAGAAGCGGCGGAACTGGCCGTCATTGCCAACGGCGAGAATGATGTAGCCGTCCTGGACGTTGATCACCTCATAAGGAGAGATGTTCGGATGGGCGTTGCCGAGGCGGACCGGCGAGATGCCTGATATCAGGTAGTTCATGTTCTGGTTGGCGAGGACCGCCGACATGACATCGAGCAGCGCCATATCGATATGCTGGCCTTCGCCCGTCCTCATGACGTGGATCAGCGCGCTCTGGATGGCGGTGACGGAATAGATGCCGGTAAAGATGTCGGCGATGGCGACGCCCGACTTCATCGGCTGGCCGTCGGGTTCGCCAGTGATCGACATGAAGCCGGACATGCCCTGGACGATATAGTCGTAGCCGGCAAGGCTCGCATAGGGCCCGTCCTGGCCGAAACCGGTAATCGAGCAATAGACCAGTTTCGGATTGATCGCCTTCAGGCTCTCGTAGTCGAGCCCGTATTTGTTGAGGCCGCCGACCTTGAAGTTCTCGATCAGGACGTCCGACTGCGCGGCGAGGCGGCGGACGATGTCCTGGCCTTCTTCGGTCTTGAGATCGACCGCGATCGACCGCTTTCCCCGGTTGGTCGAATGGTAATAGGCGGCAGAGAGGTTTTCGCCGTCGACGCTTTCGACGAAGGGAGGGCCCCAAGCGCGGGTATCGTCGCCGCCGTCAGGGTTTTCGACCTTGACCACATCGGCACCCATATCGGCCAGCATCTGGCCGGCCCAGGGGCCTGCCAGCACGCGGGCCAGTTCGAGAACGCGGATGCCGGCGAGCGGCGGCTTTTTCTTCGACTCATCCATGATCAGGGGCTTACCACTGTGTTTTCGCTGTTGGTGACGGGCTTGAGCGAGGCGGCGCGGCGTTCGCGCCAGATGATGTAGAGGCCTGACCCGATGATGATGGAGATTCCGAGCCATTTGACCGGATCCGGGAAGTCGCCGAACACCAGCCAGCCCAGCAAAGTGGCCGAGACGATCTCGAAATACTGCAGCGGCGCAATGACCGAGGCGGGCGCGGCGCGATAGGCATAGACGGCAAGCAGGCCGGAGAGGGCAGCGACCGTGCCGACGCCGACCATCCATGTGGTCGTCGTCAAATCGGGGATCGACGGGGCCATGAATTCGATGCCGCTGACATGACCGATCAGGAGGAGGGCACCTGATATCGGAATTCCCCAGAGCGACATCTGAAACTGCATCGACCATGGGTTTTCGCGATGGGCGAGCGCCCGCGTCATCAGGGCGAAGACGGCGACGCCGAAAGCTGTGACCACGGGCAATACCGCGATATAGCCAATTTCCTGGAAGCTCGGGCGGATGACGATCATCGCGCCCAGGAAGCCGACGCCGCAAGCCGTGTAGCGCCGCCAGCCGATGATTTCCTTGAGGAAGATCGACGACATGACGGTGAGGATAATCGGCTCGACGAAGAAGATCGCGACGGCATCGGCAACTTCCATGACGGCGAGCGTTGCGACGAAGCAGATCATCGAGAGCGTGATCACGGCCGCGCGGATGGCGTGATAGAAACTGAGCTCCCAGGAGAAATTGCGCCATGACCCGGTCCACAGCACGATCGGCAGCATGCAAAGGCCCTGGACAATGAAGCGCACCATCGTGATGAGCGTCGGGGAGGCGTTGGCAGTTGCAAGCTTGGAAAACACGTCGATCAGCGGCGTGATCAGCATGGCAAGCAGCATCAGGCCCATGCCGGCGGAAATGCCGGACGCTTGCAGAGCAGGTCTCGTATGCGCATGCGGTGACGTCATGGCAAAGCTATACCTTCGGCATTCTCCGAGCGCACTTGAGGAAATGTCATGAACTCATTCCGTTTGCGTGCGGGTATCGCGCGACGGATCTGAGCGACGCGAGGTGAGCGTTTTCGCCCATTCGGCGAAGGCGTTGGTCGCGCGGTCCCGGACGCGATCGTTCAGGGTCTCGTGGCGGGTTTGCGGGTAGATGATCGTCTCGACATTGTGCATGCCGCTTTTCTGGAACCTGTCCGCGAGCCAGCGGATGGCGCGCCCTCCATCCGTCGCCGGATCGTCCGTGCCACCGACCAGATTGACCGGCAAGTCGTCGGGCAGGCGGTCCAGAAGTGCGGGGCCCCGGTAGGACATCTCGAAGATGTCGAGCCAGAGCGAGACGCTGGCATCGAAACCGCAGAGCGGGTCGGCAACATAGGCATCGACTTCGGTTTGGTCGTGGCTCAGCCAGTCGAAATCCGTGCGATGGCCGGGGATCGATTTTCCCCATGCGCCGAAAGTCAGTTTCGGCAGATGCGTGCTTGGAACATCAGACCCTTTTAGCGCGCGCTCGACAAGCAGAATTGCTTGGGCACCGCGCCCGGCGAGGCCTGGATTGAAGTTGGAGTTCCAGACGGCAATCCCGTCGAAGGCCTGCGGATAATCGATCGCGGCATTGAGGGCGATGAGGCCGCCCATCGAATGCCCCAAGAGAATGATCGGCAGGCCCGGATGCCCCTTGGCGGCGAGATCGCGAACCGCTTTCACATCCGCGGTCACGATGCTTGCACCGTCCCGCAAGGCAAATCGGCCGATCGGTAAGCCGGGTGCCGTGGTCTCGCCATGGCCGCGATGGTCGGGCGCATAGACATGAAAACCGTGCGTCGCCATCGCCTCGGCAAACCGCCGGTAACGGCGGGAATGGTCGGCGAGACCGTGCAAGACGAGGATGACGCCACGGCCGTCCGATGTCGCGGGTTGATAATGAAATGCTAGGCGCGCGCCCGTCGAACTATCGAGCCAGTTGGTTGTGTCAAACATCGCTATTCCTGCGGCACCGACGCTGTCAGTCGCTTGTCCTGCCCGGCCGCTTCTCCCGTTCGATCTTTCGCAGAGGCAATCCGGTAGCGCAATGTTAATTCAAGCTAGGTAAGCCGGTGCTGAAGGGCAAAACGCAGGTGGCTTCGAGGATGGCTGGCGCGAGGAGAGGCGAGGCAGGCGCGTCATCGACGCGGCAGGAAGGATCGCTTCTGCGGATCTTTTTCGTTGTCTACCTGACGGCAATCCTTTTGCTGCTACTCGACCTTTCCGATGGACGGCTGTTCTTCGCGGATGTGGATGATGTTCTCAGGGGCGTTCAGATTCGCCATCTGTTATCCGCATCCGGGTCCTTCTGGGACCTGACATTGCCGATGATCGACAGCCCAGGGATCTACGTCTCGCCCTGGTCTCGTCTCGTCGACCTTCCCTATGCCGGCCTTTCGCTTCTGCTGACGCCGCTGCTCGGCCGCGACGGCGCCATCTCCGCATCCCTGCTGATCTGGCCGCCGATGCTGCTTTCGGTCTATGGGCTGTTTGTTGCCATGATCTGGAAACGCATTGCTCCGATCACCGAGGGTATTCATTATCTCCGGCTGGCGGCTGGGACGTTTGCGATGCTGTATGCGGTCTTCGAATTTGTGCCCGGTCGGATCGACCATCACAATGTCCAGATCGTTGCTTTGATGGCCGTCGCCTACGGTCTTGTCCGCTTCGATCGTATCGGCGGTATCGTTGTCGGGGTAGGCACCGTCATGTCGGTCGCCATCGCACTCGAAGGTCTGCCGTTCCTGGTCATCATGTTCGGCGGACTTGTTGTGGCATTCGTCGCAGGGGCGACCAGGGCGGCCGAAGCGCTTTCGGCGGCCTCGGCCACAATATGTATCGCCACTGTTCCAACAGCTTTGGCACTGCTTGGTGCCTCGGGTACGATGTCGACGCAGTGCGATGCGTTTTCTGCACCCTATATCGTTCTTCTTGTCGGTCTGTCCGGCACATCCTGGATTGCCTGCAGATGTTTCGCCGATGCATCCGGCTGGGTAAAACTCGCCGTTCTTGCCGCTGCCTCGATCGGCGTCATCGTTGCAACCGGAATCTCTTTTCCTGAATGCCTTGCGGGCCCCTATGCCGGGATGGATCCGCTCGCCAAGCAGCTATGGTTCGACCGGGTGCCGCAGGAGCAGGGACTGCTCCATTATGCAGGCGGCTCGCCGTTGCCGGGCATCTTGTTGATCGGTATTTTCCTCACCATACTGGCTCTTGCGGCGCCACGGGTCTTGAGTGAGGTTCGCGGCGGTAATCCTGCCCTTGCGATCCTGTTCGTCACCGCACTCGTCAGTGTGCTTCTGGCAACCGGTCTGCTTCGCTATATCCGCTTTCCATTCGTCTTCGCCGCACTTTTCGTGCCACTGGCGCTCCGCCATATCGATCAGACATCAAGGCAGCCCGGCCGAGCGTCAAGGACCTTGTTCAGCGTCGGGACCGGCGTCTTTCTGCTCATGGTCGGTCTCTGGAGCCTTTCGCGGCCACAAACGATACACGGCGATGCCGTTCAGGCGATGACCATCGACGACTGCAAGGCCGGCGACATGTCCGCTCTCTCAAATCTCGGAGAAGGGCATCTTCTAGCACCCCCGACACTTGCCATGTCGGTGCTGAGGAACCCGATGCCTTCAGGGCTGACGGTCGGGCCGATTCCGTTTCATCGGGCCTCACACGGGATGGCGAACGCCTATACAGCCCTCATCACAACCGACCCAGAGACGCGTCGCGAAGCGCTTGCACCGTTCGATTATGTGGCGGTCTGCCGTTTCCCTGCGCAGGCTGAGCCTGGATCGGCGCCGCTCTACGATGCATTGTCCGCGGGCAAGGACTGGCCCGGTCTCGCACGGCTCGAGACCGGTCCCGCAAATCCGTTTCAGCTTTTCCGGATCGACCACGCAAACCTGCACTAGATTGCCTCCCCTGCCACGATTCCGGACGTAAAGCGCATGGTTTGCGCCTCGTATGCGTTGCTCCCAAGCCCGTCTTCGCCTACATAGCGGGCAAACAAATTCCCCGGAGCACAATTATCCATGGCACGTCAGTTCATCTATCACATGTCGGGGCTGAACAAGTCCTACGGCGCCAAGAAGATCCTCGAGAACGTCAACCTGTCCTTCTATCCGGATGCCAAGATCGGTATCCTCGGTCCGAACGGTGCGGGTAAGTCGACGGTTCTGCGCATCATCGCCGGACAGGACAAGGAGTTCACCGGTGAGGCCTGGCTCGCTGAAGGTGCGACCGTCGGCTATCTTGAGCAGGAACCGCATCTCGACCCGACAAAGACCGCTTTCGAGAACGTCATGGTCGGCGTCGCTGCCAAGACCGCGGTGCTTGAGCGCTACAACGAACTGATGATGAACTATTCTGACGAGACCGCCGACGAAGGCGCCAAGCTCCAGGACGTCATCGACGCACAGAACCTCTGGGATCTCGACAAGCAGGTCGAAATGGCAATGGAAGCCCTGCGCTGCCCGCCGAAGGATTCGGACGTCACGCTGCTTTCGGGTGGTGAACGTCGCCGTATCGCGCTCTGCCGCCTGCTTCTGTCGCAGCCGGACCTGCTGCTGCTCGACGAACCGACCAACCACCTTGACGCCGAGACCATCGCCTGGCTCGAAAAGCACCTGCGCGACTATCCCGGCGCCGTGATGATGATTACCCACGATCGCTACTTCCTCGACAACGTCACCGGCTGGATCCTCGAGCTCGACCGCGGCCGCGGCATTCCATACGAAGGCAACTACTCGGCTTACCTGCTGGCGAAGGCCAAGCGCATGCAGCAGGAGTCCCGCGAAGATGCCGGCCGCCAGAAGGCGATCAGCCGCGAACAGGAATGGATCGCCTCCAGCCCGAAGGCCCGTCAGGCCAAGTCGAAGGCCCGTATCAAGGCCTACGAACAGCTGGTCGATGCTGCCGACGGCATTCGTCCCGGCGATGCGCAGATCATCATCCCCGTGTCCGAGCGTCTCGGCCAGGTGGTGATCGAGATGGAAGGCATCAACAAGGGCTTTGAAGGCCGCACGCTGATCAACGACCTGTCGATCAAGCTGCCACCGGGTGGCATCGTCGGCATTATCGGCCCGAACGGCGCCGGCAAGACGACCCTGTTCAAGATGATCACCGGGCAGGAAAAGCCGGATGCCGGTTCTGTCCGCATCGGTGAAACCGTGCATCTCGGCTATGTCGACCAGAGCCGCGACGCTCTCGACGGCAACAAGACGGTGTGGGAAGAAATCTCGGGCGGTGCCGAAGTCATCAAGCTCGGCAAGTTCGACATGAACTCCCGCGCCTATTGCGGCGCCTTCAACTTCAAGGGCGGCGATCAGCAGCAAAAGGTCGGCAACCTGTCGGGTGGTCAGCGTAACCGCGTTCACCTTGCCAAGATGCTGAAGGCCGGCGGCAACGTTCTGCTGCTCGACGAACCGACCAACGACCTTGATACGGAAACGCTGGGCGCTCTTGAAAGCGCGCTTGAAGCGTTTGCCGGCTGCGCGATCATCATCAGCCATGATCGCATGTTCCTTGACCGGTTGGCCACGCATATCCTCGCATTCGAAGGCGATGGCCATGTGGAATGGTTCGAAGGCAACTTCGAGGATTACGAAGAGGACAAGATCCGTCGTCTCGGCCCTGATGCTCTCAATCCCGGCAGCCAGGCCCACAAGCGCCTGACGCGCTAACTGCGACAGACGCAGTTTGAAGCTTACAAAAACCCGGGGTCGTCCCCGGGTTTTTTTGTAGGAATGCGTGCTCAGCTCCCGTTGCATCTTGCGTGGCAATTTGAAATCACATAAACATATCTTTATATGTTGATTGTGAAGGCGTGTTGTATGGGGTTGGTCCTCGATGAACTGGTAGATGTGTTGAAGACGGCAGGGGAGCCCACACGGTTTCGCCTGCTTGTGCTACTGGCCGCGGGCGATCTGACCGTCACGGATCTGACCGAAATTCTAGGTCAGTCCCAGCCTCGGATCTCGCGTCATCTCAAGCTGTTGACCGAAGAAGCGCTGATCGAGCGATACCAGGAAGGCGCCTGGGCTTACTTTCGGCTGCGCCAGGAAGGGAACGGCGCTGCACTGGTCCAGACTTTGCTCGCATCCGCTTCGCAGGATGATCCGGTGCTCGTGCGCGACCGCGAGCGTCTGACAACTGTGAAAAACCAGCGCTCGGCGAAGGCGCAGGAATATTTCAGCCGCAACGCTTCGCAGTGGGACGAGCTTCGTCGTCTGCATGCCAGCGACGAGACGGTCGAAGAGGCGCTGCTGCGGCTGATCGGCCCATCGCCAGTTGATTCGCTGCTCGATCTCGGCACGGGAACGGGCTGGATCCTGCGTTTGCTGGCAAGCCGCTATCGCCGCGCGATCGGTGTCGACGCCAGCCGCGACATGCTGTCTGTCGCCCGGTCCAATCTCGACGATGCAGGCATCGTCAAGGCATCGGTCCGGCACGGCGACATTCTCAATCCGCCTGTCGAAGGCCAGGATTTCGATCTCATCACCATTCACCAGGTGCTGCATTTTCTCGACCGGCCTGATCTTGCGATCGCCGAAGCCGCCCGCATGCTGCGGCCCGGCGGGCGATTGCTGATCGTCGATTTTGCGCCGCATGCGCTGGAGCATCTGCGTGACGAGCACGCGCATCTGCGCCTCGGTTTTTCCCATCAGGCGATGAACGAGTGGCTGAACAGAGTGGGCCTGGACGTTCAAAAGGTGATCGACCTCAGCCCCGGCCGCGAAGGCGCCCTCACGGTGACCGTGTGGCTTGCCGGCGACCGTCGCCTGCTGATGGCGAAAGCCGACACACCCGCTCTCGCCGAAACCGTTATCTAGGAGCCTGATCATGGATACACCCGCAGCCAAGGCCCCGTTCAAGCTCTCCTACGAGTTCTTTCCGCCGAAGTCCGAGGAGATGCAGACGCAGCTCTGGGAAACGGTCGATGCGCTTGCAGCCTTCAAGCCGGAATTCGTCACGATGACCTATGGCGCCGGAGGCTCCACGCGCGAGCCGACGCTCGCAGCGGTTCAGCGTATGATCAACGATGCCAAACTCCAGACCGCTGCGCATCTGACCTGCGTCGATGCCGCGCGCGAGGAGGTCAAGTCTGTTGTCGAGGAGTACCGGGCAGCGGGCGTTCGTCGCATCGTCGCGCTGCGCGGAGATTCGAGCGCAGGCGTCGGCGCGGCCTATACGCCGCATCCGGACGGGTTCTCCGACACGGCCGATCTCGTTCGCATGCTGGTCGAGTATGGCGACATGGATATTTCCGTCTCTGCCTATCCGGAAATGCATCCGGAAAGCCCGAGCATGGCCGCCGATATCGATACGCTCAAGCGCAAGGCAGATGCAGGTGCCAACCGTGCCCTGACGCAGTTCTTCTTCGACAACGAAGTGTTCGAGCGCTATCTCGAGGCCGTTCATGCGGCGGGCATCACCATCCCGATCGTGCCCGGTATCATGCCGATCCAGAACCTGACTCAGCTGAAGCGTTTTGCGGGCCGCTGCGGCGCCACCGTTCCGGCGTTTCTCGATGCCCGCTTCGAAGGTCTGGACGACAAGCCTGATGATCGTGCCAAGGTGGCGGCCGATGTCGCGGCCGAGCAGATCGCAGACCTGATGCGCCGCGGTCACGATCACTTCCATCTCTACACGATGAACCGCGTCCCGCTGGTCTCAGGTGTGCTGGAACGGCTTGGCCGGCATCCTGACAAGAATGCAAACGTCGGTAACGCTGCGTAGTGCCGACAATGGAAAAAGCGCATGTCCCATGCGGGAACATGCGCTTTTGTAATGCTGCCGATTATCAAACGGTCAGTCCGAGGTATCACCGGTCACCGGTTGCATGCGTTGTTTTGGAATGCGTCTAGATGAATAACATCGAAGCGACGAACACAAACGCAATACCAACCACCAGAACATTGAGAGGGTAGGTTCTTCCCATGTCTGCCTCCTTGCGTTGACTGACAGAGTTTATGTCTGTTTCATGGCAAATGGAAAGAGGGAAACTGTGCTGCGGCGCATCAAGATGCGGCCGAAACCGACCGATCATTTTCCATCTTATTGATTTGACAACGGAAAGCCCCGTTAACGGAAGTTTTCAAAGTGTTAAATATCGCGATCAGACGGTTAACAGTACCGTTTCCAGCGAGGACTACGTCGCTGTTGTGCGGGTGCGAAGGATTCGCCCATCCAGCAGAAGGAGCCCTGCACAGATGACCGCCATGCCGGCAATATCATTCCATTCCAGTCGTTCGCCGAGGAAGAATACTCCCAAAAGAATGGCGCTCGGAGGGATGAGCAGCGTGACGAGGGAAGCGTTGGTTGCGCCGGCCAGTGCTAGGACCCTGAAGAAGATCAGGTAGGCGAGCGCGGTCGAGAGTAACGCCAACGCTACGATAGCCATGACGACGTGAGGAGACGGTGCAGCAAGCGTCCAGGGTTGGTCCGCAACCAGCGAGACCGGCAGTATCATCAGGCTCGACCCCGTGAGCTGTCCCGTGGCCGTCACCGGGGCCGGTATGCCGCGGAAGCGTTTTCCGTAGGTGCCGGCGATACCATAGGAGATCGCGGCGCCGATCGGCAGGAGCAGCGCCCAGAGCGGTGCTGCCGTATCTGTAATCGTGCTCGGGCCGATCAGGATGCAGGTGCCGACAAGGCCTGCAGCGCATCCTGCGAGCTTTGCCCCGGTCAGCTTTTCGTCCGACGTCCACTGGTTGGCGATGATGACGGTCCAGATCGGCGTCGTCGCGTTGAGGATCGAGGCAAGGCCTGCGCCGATCTCCGTCTGGCCGAAGAAGATCAGCGTGTGCGGCAGAGCGTTGTTGAGGAAGCCCATTGCGACAAAGGCGCGCCAGTGGGTGGCAAGGATGGAGTAGGTTCCGTTGCGGCCGTGCAGGTAGATGTGGAGAGCGAGCGCCGCAAGACCGAGGCGCAGAAACACCAGCGTGAACGGCGGTACTTCCTGGACGGCGATGCGGGCGAAGAAGAACGAGCCGCCCCAGAGAAGGCCGAGCACGAACAGCAATGCCCAGGCGACGGGGGTCAGTCTGGCTGCGGCGGATGACATGGAATGCCTTTATTGATGCTGCTCGAAGATAAAACGGGCGGCGGTCAGCGCGCCACCCGTTTCATGTCATGTGATGCAAGGCCCGCTGATCAGAGCGCGGACAGCAAAGCCTGGGTCGGCCAGCCGTCGGCCGGCATGCCGAGGCGTGCCTGTTCCTTCTGGACGGCAACGCGCGTGCCGGAGCCCAGAATGCCATCGATCTTGCCGACGTCATAGCCATGCGCCTGAAGCTTGGTCTGCAGTGCCTTCATGCCCGTATCGTCGAGACCCGGTTCCGGGTTGCCCTTCAGGTAAGGCGGGGCGCCGGAGAGGCGGGTGGCGAAATAGGCGGCAGACGTCGTGTAGATGAACGACTGGTTCCACTGCAGGTAGATGCCAAAGTTCGGATAGGTCAGGAACGCGGGTCCCTTGCGGCCCTGCGGCAGAACGAGTGCTGCCGGCAGATTGCCGAAGGACGTGACGCCGTCGCGCGGCGTGACGCCATAGGAAAACCATTCGCTGGCCGGGATCTCGTTGCCGAGGCCGCTCTTTTCGAAGGGCAGGCTTTCCGGTAGCGTCACTTCCTGGATCCAGGGCTGGCCGGGCGTGAAGCCCATGCTCTGAATGAATTTGGCCGCCGTCAGGATGGCGTCGGGACCGCTCGTCTTGACGTTGATATGGCCGCTGTTGTCGCCATCGACGCCGTGCGCGATGATGTCTTCCGGCAGCATCTGCACCTGGCCGATTTCGCCGGCCCATGCGCCGGTGTTGGTGGCCGGGTCGAGATCGCCGTGCTGGACCATCTCGATCAGCGCGATCAGCTGCGGCCGGAACAGGCCAGGACGGCGGCAGTCATGCGACAGCGTGACAAGCGCGTTGCGGGTGTTGAAATCGCCCTGAACGGCACCGAAATCGGTTTCCATCGCCCAGAATGCGGTGATGACTCCAGGCGCAACACCGAATTCGCTCTGGGCGCGGCCGAACACGTCCGAAAGCTGCTTCATCTTCTGACGACCGATATCGAGGCGGCCCTGGCTGACGGTGCGCTGCGAGAATTCGAGGAAAGTCTGGCGGAAGACGCCCTGCGCGCGGTCGCGTGACAGAACCTTCTGGTCGATCTCGGCGCCTGCAAATGCCTGATCCGCTGCGGCAGCGGTAGCGCCGGCCTTGATCGCGTCAGCCTTGACGCCTTCGAGGAAGGTCGCAAGATCGCCGCCGCAAGGTGCTGCCGGAATTGGCGGAGCGGTCGGCTGAGTGGCTGTCTGGGCAAGGGCGGTGGAAGAGAGGCAGGCGGCGAGAGCACAAGCCAAAGCTGCGCGGCGGACAAGTGTCGAAGACATCAGCGGTTTCCTAAAATCGATTTCTTCCGCGCGACATGGTCACTGGTGGACATGGGCGCAGACCCTCAGGTCGCGCCGGTTTTAGCGTAACGTCAGATACATTGCCAGAGAGCTTGTGCGGGTTAGCACATCAGTCGGCCGACGCAATAAACGTCTTCCACGCTTTGCTGTTTCCGGCAAAGACATTGATATCGGTTGCGCCTTTGACGCCCGGGACAACGCCGGTTGCCGTGTACTGCCAGAACGCCCACTTGCGGTCCGTATAGATCTTGGTCGGATGGGCGGCGACCGAGCGAACCCAGAAATGGTAGTTGGGGAAGGCGCCGACGAGGTTGTCGCGGTGGAAATCGACCGACGTGTAGATGATCGGGCGCTTCCCGTAGTGGGCCTCGATCCTGTCCATGAAGCGTTTCATGCTGGCGCGTACAGTCACCGGATCTGGCTTCAGCTTGCAGGTGGGCGAGGCGTGGTTCCATTCCATGTCCAGCACCGGCGGCAGCATGTTTGCTTCCTTGGGAACATTGGCGATGAACCAGTCTGCCTGATCTTCCGGTGTCGAGCAGAAATAGTAGAAATGATAGGCCGCGTGCGGAATGCCTGCATTGGCGGCGTTGCGCCAATGGGTGGTGAAGGCGGAATCGATGCGGTCCTTGCCCTCGGTGCCCTTGATGAAGACGAAGGCGACGCCGGATTTCTTCACCGTCTGCCAGTCGATGTCGGTGCCGTTCCATTTCGACAGGTCGATGCCGTGAACCTCGTGGCGGCCCGGATGGTTGGCACCGAAATCCTGCGGATCCGTGTCCTTGAACTTCATCTGCCGGACAGAGCCAGTATCGACCAGATCGTAGCTCGTGGACGTACAACCGGACATCAGAAGCGCGGCAGACAGGACGGCAGCAGAAAGAACGGTTGGAAGCCGGGGCATGAAGGTTCCGTGTTAGGGCAGAGACAAAGAGCCTTGTCCGCGATCGAGTGGGCAAAAGGGAGGCGTAGCGTCCCGTTTACCATAAGCTCGTAAAAATTCAGTTAGAAAGCAAGATCTGGAATACGCTTAGTGATTATCCCCGGCGGCGAAGGATCGCCCGCCAGGCATAGCCGCGGCCGATCACCTCGAACATCATGTCGGCCTTTGCCGTTGCGAGACGCTTTTCCAGCGCCTGTTCGAGGGTGGCGCGCGGGGTCACATGAAAGCGGGCGAGCCAGGACTTGAGCGCAGACCCCATGATGTTCGGCAGGTTTTCCTGCTGTCCGAAGTCGACGATATGCAGCGACCCTTGAGGCGAAAGCGCCGCAAGGGCGGCGTCGATCGCCTTCTCCCAGTCTGGGATCATCGACAGGGCATAGGAAATGAGGATCCGGTCGAAACCGTTGACGCCGAACTCCTCCGCCGTGAATGTCGTGGCATCTGCGACCTTCAGAATAGGCTTTATTTCCGTGCCGCGGAAATTCGCGTCTGCCGTCTGGAGCATCTGCGCGGAGATATCGAGGCCGTAAAGTTTCGCGTTCGGGAAAAGCTTGTGGGCGAGGAGAAGGTTGCGGCCGGTTCCGCAGCCGACTTCCAGCACGCTTCCTCCGACTGGCGGGGCAAGGCCTGCGATCGTGCCATCGCGTCCCAGGAGATAGTATTTGCGGGTGAGGTCGTAGATATGCCGCTGGTAGCGGTACATCCGGTCCATCCTGCCGGCATGGCCGATCTCTTCACGATTGGCCGGTCCGAGGTTGCCTGCGTCGGTCTCTGCCATCAGTCGGCCTTTGCGTAGACATGGAAGCCGCCGTAGATGGCGGAGCGGTCCTGCAGGTTGAGGGCCTGCGAGCGCTCGTCGAGATAGGTCCAGCGCGCGGCAAGCGAGGGCGAGAGGCGCCCTTCGATGACGCTGCGCTCGGCGGCCGTCCGGAAGATCACCCGGGCGCCGACAGCGGCCGTCCGGTCGATCTCCGACCAGAGGTCGTTGATCTGCTGGTCGTTCATCCAGTCTTGGGCGTCCAGCAAGACGTAGCGATCGATTGAGCCTGCCGTCTTGCGCTTGAGGAGAGCCGTGAAACTCTCGTGGTGAACGGCGACCCGGTCTGTGGCGGCACGGATCGCCTTGTAGTTGCCGGCCTTGAGATAGGTGGGCAGCGTGCCTTCGTGGGCGGCGGGATAGCGGCGGACGAACGCCTGCCAGGCGAAATAATTGTCCTTCAGAGGAAAATGACAGGCGAGCTTTTCGAGACGCTCCCGCAGCACGGTCGCGATTGAGCCGTTATCGCTGCCGCCGGTCGCCATGCCGGCCAGCTCGTCATATTGCTGCGGCGGAATGCCAAGTCCGAACAGCGAGCTCTTGTTCGAGGTAATCCAGCGGACCAGTTTTCTGTCGAACAGGGGCGCGATCTCTTCGTCGAAGAAGCGGCGCTGATCTCGGACCGATTTGGTCTGCGCCATCTTCGTCAGATCGACGCCATGCAGGCGCGCCAGAAGGTGTCCCGCGCCGATGAACCGGCCTAGAAGACCGGTGCGGTAGATGTTGCGGTCGAACACGGAGATGCGGCGACGGCCGGTGATAGACCGCTTCTGCCAGTAACTGCGGGTTGCGCGATCCAGATTCGGCGCGATCAACCTGTCGAAGGTGACGCTGTTCGATCGTGTACCTTGCGCCGAGAGAAACCTGACGACATCCATATGGCTCGGCAGATGACGGAATGCCGCGAGCTTTAGCCGATTCAGCGCGACATGGTGGGGGTTGAGATCCACGACATCGATGCTGCGCGGATTGCGGGAGAGGTAGGCCAGCATGTTGCAGCCGCCGGAGCCAATGGTGACGATCGCGTGCTCGGCTGAAAGCTCCATTGCTTCCATGTCGACGTCTGGATCTTCCCAGATCTGAGGATAGACGAGACCGGAAAACAGGAGCCCGAACAGCCGTTCCGACAGCCCTTCGCGCGAAAATAGTTTGTGCTGGAGCAGCGCATCCTTGAGCTTCTGATTGCTGGTGAAACCGGTTTCCCTGACGACGTCGGCCATTGCGTCTCTCGCTGCGTGAATTATTTCGCGATCTGTAGAACGCAGGCCTAAACCCGGCATGCTACAGCTGGATGACGCGGGCTGTTGTTGAACAAGGACATTTTGCGCATGCGCCTGATGAAGCGGATTGTGACGGGAACTGGCGGGGCATTGGCGCTTGGTATCGTCGGGGGACTGGCGTGGATCACCATTGCGCCGCCGCAACTGCTTCGGGTCGGAAGCGGCTATGCTGCAAAGATCGTCTGCTCCAACGTGTTTCTGGCCGGACGCGATCCGCAGGAGGTGCTGGCGATCGACGTGCAGGCGCCGGGCAACCCGCTGCTCCTGATGATGCGGGTGACCGTTGACCGCGATGCCGGACGTGTCGATGCCGGGCTGCTTGGCTTCATCGGAACCAATCAGGCAACCTACAGGCCTGGCCTCGGCTGCACCGTTTCGCCGGATGGTTCGGCGTTGCCGCAAGTCGCGCTGCCGCCGCGATCATCACCTTCCGTCGATGAAGCTCCGGCCTGGCCGGTGGGGCAGGGGGTCGAACGCGATCCGCGTGTGATGGCGGTGCTAGAGGATAAGGCACTGACGGGGCCTGGCATGCGGGCGGTGGTGGTCGTCAAAAACGGGCGCATCGTCGGCGAGGCTTATGGAGAGGGCTTCTCGAAGGACACGCCGTTGCTGGGATGGTCGATGACGAAAACCGTCAATGCGGCGCTGATCGGCACATTGATGAACAGCGGCCGGATGTCGCTCGGAGATCGTGATCTTCTGCCAGCGTGGAGCAACGACAAACGACGCGAAATCACGCTTGCCAACCTTCTCGCCATGGAAAGCGGGCTTGGTTTCAACGAGGATTACGGTGCCGTCGCCGATGTCACGCGGATGCTCTACCTCGAACCCGACATGGCCGCGTTCGCGGCCACGATCCCGCTCGAGGCAGATCCGGGCGCGCGTTTCCGATATTCGTCGGGCACCAGCATACTTCTGTCGAAGATATGGATGGACAGGATCGGTGATCGCGCGACGGCTCTTGGCTATCCATCCAGGGCCTTGTTCGATCCGCTCGGCATGACAAGCGCCGTCATGGAGCCGGATGCGGCGGGGACGTTTGCCGGCAGTTCCTATCTCTATGCGACCGGGCGCGACTGGGCACGGTTCGGCCTGTTTCTGGCGCGCGACGGGGTGTGGAAAGGGATGCGACTGCTCCCCGAGGGCTTTGTGCACCTGATGCAGGAGCCGAATGCGCATTCGGGCGGACGGTTTTCGAAGATGCAGACGTGGCTGCCGAAGGCCGATGGTATGCCGCTACCGGCAGATACTTTCTACCTGCAGGGCCACGACGGGCAGACAAGTGCTGTCATGCCGTCGGCTGATCTCGTGGTGGTTCGGCTTGGGCTGACGCCCAGGTCGCTGGGTTACGAACCGGGCTTGCTGTTCGGCGCCGTTGCGAAGGCGACAGGTGTCGCAGGGCTCTGATCGGCCTTCAGCACATGCAGCATGTCGCGACGCTTGGCGTCGTAGTAATAACCGCGGGCATAGAGGCGGATGGCGTTGTCGTTCTTGTTGTCGGCAACGAGCCAGGCGCCGCGGAGATATCGGATCGCGTATTTAAGATTGGTCTCGGCGTCCAGCAGGCCTTCCGGCTTGCCCTGGTAGCCCATCGACTTCGCGGTCGAGTACTTGATCTGCATCAGGCCCCAGTAGCCGTTCTTGTGATAGGCCTTGGGATTGTATTTGCTTTCGCGATGGACGACGCGGTGCACCAGCGATTCCGGCACGCCGTAGAGACCGGCATAGCGCTTGATGAGCTTCTTGAGGTCTGCAGGCGCGTTCGACGCGGTATCCGGCATCGGCTCGCCGGGAGCCGGCGGAAAGTCCTTGATATTGCCCATGGCCGAGACCGCAGCCACAGCGCGGGGAGCGGCTGCATAGGCAAGCGTGGAGCTTGCGGCAGCCGGCGTTGCAGCACCAGCAATAGCGCTCGATGTAAGCGTGGCTGGACGCGGTGTCGGCACGACCGATTGCAACGCCACCATATCCGGCGTCAGTTCTTCCTCGTCGAGCGCGATGGCCTGCGCTGCTGCCGGCTGGATCTGGCCGGACGCAACGGCGGTCGCGACCGGTGGCGACACGAGACGGCTCGACTTCTGGGTCATGACCGAACCGGCTGCCGGCTTGAGCGGCTGCGCGGATGCAAGGCTCACAGGCTGGACCGCGGTTGCGATCGGCGGCGGCGTGAAGGCAACGATCGGCGCCATGGTCGGAGACGCCATGGCGGCATTCTGAGCCGATACGGTTTCTACGGTCGGCGGAACCGGAACGGCAATGCGACCGCTCTTGGCGATCTGCGCCATTGTCTGGCCGGGCGCCATTTGTTGAGATTGATCGGCGGCGGAAGAATTGTACTGGATGACGAGCTGACCGTCAGCTGACGTGGTCTGAGACGGCTGACCGGACGCGACTTTTGTATCGCGCTCAACGCTGGAGCATCCAGCCAGAACGGAAGACATCGCAAGCGCCACAGCAGCTCTACGGCTGACGAATCTGACCACCGTCATCAGGTTGCTCTCATTTGAAATGGTTACCGTACCCGCCAAAAAGTCACCGATTGTGGATTTCCATTAACGTATAAGGCGGCGCCCGGCAAGTCGAAGGACGCTTTCTGTTTCCTCAAGCAGCGATTCGCCGGAAACCAGCCGTCACGGCACGCCTGGCGATGAATACCGTGCCGGGCTTGTTCAAGGCTGGATTGCGCCTCGAAAATCGCTTTGTGCCCCGCAGCGCAAGGCTGGGGATGAGTGCCTGTGCCAACGCACTGCCAGCGATGGAGGCGAGAAAAATCGCCGTCAGCACTTCGGCCTGGAGCGAGAGCGACAGCGAAGGGCGCAGAAACTGTGCAGTCAGCGCGGCAAGAATGATCGCGTATCTGGGGGTGCGAACGCATCGAACGAAGACGTCTGCGAAGATCCGGTCAAACCGCCGCGTCGGCAGATTGTCATTGTCGGCGAGCGGGGCGCGGACCTGTGGGTCCTGGAAGCACCAGAGTACATAGACCATGGCGTAGGCGATGCCGACCCAGCCGATCGCGGTCATGGCCGATGGCGCGTAAAAACAGACAAGCAGTAGCGGCGCGAGGCCCGCGGTGAAGGCGAGACCCAGTCCCAAGGCCAATGCGGGGACCGTCACGACTGCGCTTAGACGGCCGCGCTGCTTGGAATAGAGCGCGACTGTCCTCGTCAGCGGGTTGGGAAGGATGACGAGGGCCACAGCGGTCGCGGCAAATGCGAACCATGTTTCGATCGTCATCACATTCCTCCGGAGCCCACGGCTCTCGTTTGTCGCTCAGCGCGACGCGTTATACGGTTTCGTAGGGCTGGCCGATATGGTCCATCACCTCGCCGAACCATTTTGCCGTCAGATCGAAATGTTTTCCACCCTTGATTCGGGGAAATTCGATGGTTCTCAGTTTTCCGCCCTGGTCTTCATCATGGCCGGTGACGCCGGACACCTTGTTGAGAGCGCTTTCGACCGCAAGATCGACCATGCCCTGGATGAGGCGAAGATCATCACCATTGGCCGGGGCCGAGCGGGCGAAATAGCCTGACTTCTGGACCATCGAGCGTTCGGCGCCGATGAGGCCCGCAAACTGGTTCTGGAACCAGCCGCCGACATTGATCGTGTCGAGCTTCACATGGCCGAACGCATCGCGCTTGACGGTGTCGCCGGCGGCTTCCCGTTCCGCGATGATCGTATTCATGCCGGCACCTTCCGAGACGAAGATCGTCACGGTGCCGCGTTCTTCCATCACGCGCTTCAGGCGTGCCGACTCTTGTTCGAGATCGAACTCCAGTTCCGGCAAATAGAGGCCATCGATGCTTTTCAGCTCAGCATTCATCATGAGGCCGTCGACATACTCGTTGCCCCGGCTCTGCTCGATATAGGCGCGTGCCGTTGCGGCCGTCAGCCAGCCGCAGTGGCGACCCATGACTTCGTGGATCACGAAGGTGCGGGGGGCTGCGGTCTGCTCGTTGCTGACATTGTCGAAGAAACGCGCGCCGACTTCGGCCGCCGTCCAGGCGCCGAGCGACTGGCGGATTGGCACCACATCGTTATCGACGGTCTTCGGAAGACCGACGACGGTGAGGTCATAGCCATTGGCACCGAGGTAAGCCGCGAGATCGGCTGCTGTCGTATTGGTGTCGTCGCCGCCGATCGTGTGAAGGATCGTCACGCCGTCCTTGGCAAGCCGTTCGGCTGCGACCTGCAGTGGGTTGTCGCCTTCCTTGACGAGGCCGCGCTTGACGCAATCGGCGGCGTTGGTGAGCTTGACGCGACTGTTGCCGATCGGCGAGCCGCCGTAACGATGAAGGAGAGGAGCCTTTTCACGCATCTCGGATGTGATCGCGATACTGTCGCCCAAGAGCACGCCCTGGTAGCCGGAGCGGTAGGCAATGATGTCGAGGTCGGGGGCAACATCCGAGTAGCGCTCGATCAATCCGCCGACGGCAGACGAGAGGCAGGGCGCAAGGCCGCCGGCGGTCAGCAGTGCGACTTTCTGTTTGGACATCGATCCTCCTTGATGCGCTCAGGGCGCAAGAAACTGACAAAACGGGATGAATGGATGCGACACCAGCTAGAGCCTGTAAAGTGAATTTCTCAAGAAAATTCCGTCGCTTCGAGGTTTTTCCTGTCCGTTCCCCGATCTAATCGTTTCAAAGAAATAACCAGCCTCGCGGGCTGCCGTGGCACGACAGGGCAGGTCGTTTTCGTCGGCGTTTCGACCCATTGGCCGTCAACGACTTTGTGCCGTTGCCGGACAGACCGGGCTTTCAGCATGATTGTTCGAAAAACATGAACAGAGTTTAATCTTCAGCGGACCGTCCTCAGCTTGCCAAAACGTCGGTTATCTGGTCATTTAAGGGATGATTTTCGATTTCAATTGCCTCCAATTGTCCTCCCTGTGGGAAAGGTTGCTCGGTGCCGTCGGCGATGCCGCGGGCGGTGTGCTCAACCGAGTCGTCGATGCGATCCGCACCATGTTCGAGGGCGATCCGGAAACCCGGCGCCAGGTTTCCTTCTCGGTGGCGATCATTGCCCTGTCTGCAAAGATGGCGAAGGCCGATGGCGTGGTCACCGAAGCCGAAGTGAGTGCCTTCCAGCAGATTTTCGATTTCCCGGCCGAGGAAGCGCGCAACGTTGCACGTCTCTATAACCTCGCACGCCAGGACATTGCCGGCTACGAGGCGTATGCCACGAAGCTTTCGGGGCTGTGCAGCAGCGGCGACATGGAAAACTGCCCGATGCTTGAGAGCGTCGTCGATGGTCTGTTTCATATCGCCAAGGCGGATGGTCTCGTGCATGAGAGCGAGCTGGCGTTTCTGGCGCGCATCGCCGAAATCTTCCGGATCGACGAGGAACACTTCCGCCGCATCATGGCCCGCCACGTGCATCTCGACGGTCGTGACCCGTATCTGGTGCTCGGCGTTTCGCGTGACGACGACTTTTCGGCAATTCGCAAACAGTACCGTCTGCTTGTTTCGGAGCATCATCCCGACCGGCTGATCGCACGCGGCGTGCCGGCAACACTGCATGCGGCTGCGACCGAACGGATGGCCGCGCTTAACGCGGCCTATGAAGCGATCGAGAAAGAGCGCCGCGCGGCATGACAATTCCGGCTTCCTTTGCCGCCGATCATGCCCGCGCCACGGTCGAGCCTTCTCCTAATCATGGGGAAAGGGCAGGCGGGCGCCAGCCGGACATGATCCTTCTGCATTATACCGGCATGCCTGATGCCGACCAGGCGCTGGCATGGCTTCGCAACGAGGCGAGCCAGGTCTCCAGTCACTATTTCATCCATGAAGACGGCCGGATCGTGCAGCTTGTTCCCGAGGCGCGGCGCGCTTGGCATGCGGGCAAAAGCAGCTGGGCCGGCGAAACGGACATCAATTCCTGTTCCATCGGGATAGAAATCGCCAATCCCGGACATCCCGGCGGACTTCCCCATTTTCCGGATATCCAGATCGATGCGGTCGTCGAATTGTGTCGAGACTGCGGCAATCGCTGGGGAATATCTCGGGAACGGGTCGTCGGACACTCGGATGTCGCCCCCATCCGCAAGCTCGACCCGGGCGAAAATTTCCCCTGGCAGAAATTGTATTTTGCGGGGATCGGTCACTGGGTCGAGCCCGGTCAGATCAGCGGCGGCCGGTTTTTCCAGCACGGCGAAAGTGGTCAGCCGATCGAGGACCTGCAGTCGATGCTGTCGCTCTACGGATACGAGATTGAAATCACGGGCACATTCTGTGATCGCACGAAGGGCGTCGTCGAGGCTTTCCAACGGCATTTCAGGCCCGCGCTGGTCGATGGGATTGCCGATTTTTCGACGATCGACACGCTGCATCGGCTGCTCAAGGCACTGCCGAAATACAGCTAGGCGCAAGCTTCGCGAAACTGTCGGAAGCGTTTGCGGACAGGGCTTTTTTGCATTGCCACATGATCTCCTTATTGCGGCTTTCTAAAGAGTTGCTAACGCAGCGTCCCCAGACGGGGGCTGCCAAGATAAACCTACAGGTTCTGTAAACCTCGCGCCGTCGTCCGGCGTCGCGACGAGGGATGTTTGCGTATCACGATATCCCGCGAGCCTGTTGTTCCGGAGATACTTTAGAATTGACTAAGATGACTTGTGCGGTCGCGGCAGGCATTGCCATGCTTTTCGCGGGATGTGGATCTGTGCGTGCCGAAGACGGCGGAGACGTGGTTCGGGTTTATGTCAAACCGCTGACCATTCCCTGGGAGACACGCGAAACCGGGTTTGCTGCCCCGACGGCCACCGAGAGGCAGATGGTTCGCCGGATGCATTATACGACGCTGATCGCCAAATATGCCGATCAATACGATGTGCCGTTCGACCTTGCTGAGGCTGTCGTGCAGATCGAAAGCAATTTTCGCCCGACCGTGAAGGGCAGTGCTGGCGAGATCGGCCTGATGCAGGTGAAGCCGGCGACCGCAAGGCTGATGGGCTACAAGGGCCCTGATTATGGCCTCTACGATCCGGAAACCAACATTCGCTACGGCATGAAGTATCTGGCGGGCGCCCATGATCTGGGTGGCGGCAAGATTTGCGGCACGATCCTTAAATACAATGCGGGCCACGCCGCCAAGCGTATGAACCCGACGTCCAAACGTTACTGTCAGCGCGTCGAGGCGGTTCTTGAAGACAACAAGGACGATGTGATCGAAAAGACCTTCGCGTTCGATTTTCCGCCGAAGGGGTATGCCGTTCTGGCGCCTCTGGTATTCTGATTCCGGAAACGGTTAGAACTGCCTGAAATGAGCGGCAATTCGAGCTAGGGAATCGAAAGGACAGGGCATGGCAGCGCGGTTCAAATACATCATCATCGGAAGCGGCATGATGGGGGCGGCAGCGGCCCGGCATCTTTCCAAATGGACCGATGGTGTGGCGTTGATCGGGCCGGGCGAACCTGACGATTACCAGCGGCATGACGGCGTGTTCGCAAGCCATTACGACGAGGCGCGCATCACCCGGACGATCGATCAGGATCCAGTCTGGGCCCGCCTCGCCAATCGTTCGATCGAGCGCTACGGCGAGATCTCGTCCGAAAGCGGTATCGATTTCTACTCGGAAGTGGGCTGTCTGATGGTCGGGCCTGGGCGCGCCGGACTGCAGTCCTCTGCGCCCGGGCGTACCGGGCAGCCATCCTATGTCGGTCGCGTGCTCGATGCCGCCGGGCGGCTCGGGGTCGAGACCGAAACGCTGGGGCATGATGCGCTTTCGAAGCGGTTTTCGTATTTCGCCTTTCAGGATGGCGCCGAAGGCGTCTGGGAGGAGAAGCGGGCGGGTCATATAAATCCGCGCCGGCTGGTGAAGGCGCAAGTCATGCTTGCGGAGCGCCAGGGTGCCACGCTGATCCCCGAGACCGTTTCGGCCGTAAGCCAGGACGGCGCGATCGTGACCGTGACGACGGCGGAAGGGCGCAGCTACACGGCCGACAAGGTTCTTGTGGCGGCCGGCGGCTTTTCCATCAACGAGGCACTTGTCGGCGCTCGTCTCGATCTCTCAGTCTATGCAAGGACCATCGCGTTCTACGAGGTCGGCGAGGGGGCGATGGAGGAGCTGAAGGCCATGCCATCGCTGATCTGGAAATGGAACGAGGAGGATGACGGGATCTACCTTCTGCCGCCGGTCCGTTATCCTGACGGGAAGACCTATGTGAAGATCGGCGGCGATCCGGATGATCTCCTGCTGCCGTCAGAGCCAGAAATCCGTGACTGGTTCAAGACCGGCGGACGCGAGACGACCCGGCGCCGCCTGACCGACGTGATGGAACGGCTGATGCCGAAGCTCGATCTGTCGCGATCTTCCATGGCAGCCTGCGTCACGTCTTTCACGCCGAACAACTATCCGGCCATCGCCATGACGGCGTCCGACCGGATCGGTGTTCTGACCGGCGGTTGTGGCGCTGCCGCCAAGAGTTCCGACGAGATCGGCCGGCTCGGCGCCGAACTGATCTTTAACGGGTCGATCATCGACGATGGCTATCCGGTCGATTTCCATGCGGAATACCGGTAGGCCTATGGCCTTATCTGCGCATCTCGGCTATGAGCCGCGCGACCAGTTGGCCGGGCAGCCGCACTTTACCAATGCCGAAAGGCGGTAGGGTGAGGAAAGTCCGGGCTCCACGGAAACACGGTGCCGGATAACGTCCGGCGGGGGCGACCCTAGGGACAGTGCCACAGAAAGGAAACCGCCCCGCTTTCTGATCGACCGGATGACGCAATGCGTCAAGGGTCGATGAGATAGCGGGGTAAGGGTGAAAGGGTGGGGTAAGAGCCCACCGCGCGACCGGTAACGGAAGCGGCATGGTAAACCCCACCGGGAGCAAGACCGAATAGGGATGACGCGGGACGTGCGACAGTACGTCTACAGCCTGTTTCCGGGCCAGTCATCCGGGTGGGTTGCGCGAGGCGACGTGTAAACGGCGTCCCAGATGAATGGCTGCCACGTTCCGGTGTTCGCACCGGGGCCATACAGAACCCGGCTTACAGGCCAACTGGTCACTACTCTCTTCTGATTCGTCAATTGTGCCCGTCCCCGACGGGGCAATCTGACATGCAAATTGCCCGATTTCGGTGCCGCTTTTTATATGAGCAGGCCGGAAAGCGCCTTGCGTTTCCGGCTCTTAGCAACTGTCAAAATATCACTTGCGAAGGGTCGCAAAGGCAGTTTCTCCAAAGCGCTCAATAACCCTTTGTTAAACTTAACAGCTTATAAATAAATCCGAACATGGAGGAGCTTGCAGGGCCTCTCCCATTGACGCCCATATGGTCCCATGGTATCCCAAATTCGCACTGCACAAGGGCATTTTGCCCATCAAATCAAGAGTTTCGATCTCACAATCGGGCAAGCGTCTGCTTATCCGCACGGATCTCCCTTGTTTGAATCTAAGCAGTCTGGCGGGAAGTTTCCCGTGTCTTTTGCGAACGGGGCGGGTGTTTGTTGCGATGAGCCGCTTCCTGTCGAATGCGACGAACAGGATCGATACGAAGGGGCGGGTCTCTGTGCCTGCCGGCTTTCGCGCGGTTCTTTCCGAGCGCGGAATTCAGGAGCTCTACTGCCTCCAGGATTTCATCTATCCGGCGATCAGCGTCGGCGGTCCGGATCTGCTCGATCGCTACGAGCGGCAGATTGCGTCCGTCGATCCGTTTTCACCGGACGCCAACAGGATGTCGCTGCTGATTCACGGCGGCGGTGTCTTCATGAGGCTCGATGCGGAAGGCCGGCTGATGGTCTCGGATTTCATCCGGGATTTCACGGGTATCAGCTCGGAAGTCACTTTCGTCGGGCGTTCGGATCATTTTCAGCTTTGGCAGCCGCAAGCATTTCACGAGGCGCAGGCGGCAGCACGGGAGGGACGTTTGAGTTCACGTCCCGCATAGTACAGGAGAGCGGGATGTCGGCGAATCCAGGCGAAGGTCAAACTGAGCCCGAAGGCGGACCGGTTCGCCATATTCCAGTTCTTCTGCACCAAGTGGTGGAGGCGCTTCAGCCTCTTCCTGGTAAGGTCATCCTTGATGGCACCTTCGGGGCGGGCGGTTATTCGTCCGCCCTGCTGGCTGCCGGTGCTGACGTCATTGGCCTTGATCGCGATCCTTCCGCAATCGCCAATGGACAGGCGCTCGTCGCCGCGCATGCCGGTCGCCTCTCTCTCATTCATTCACAGTTCTCGCAGCTTGCCGATCATGCGCCGGAAGGCGGGCTCGATGGCGTCGTGCTCGATATCGGCGTGTCCTCGATGCAGATCGATGAGGCCGAGCGCGGCTTCTCGTTCCAGCGCAACGGTCCCCTCGACATGCGCATGTCGAGCAATGGCGTATCGGCGGCTGATGTCGTCAATCGCGCCAAGGTCGGCGATCTCATCCGCATCTTCGGCTTTCTCGGCGAAGAAAAGCATTCCGGTCGTATCGCACGTGCCATCGAAAAGCGCCGCGTGACCGAGCCCTTCCGCACGACGCGCGATCTCGTCAATCTCATCGAGAGCGTCAATCCGCGTAAAGCCAAGGACAAGATCCATCCGTCGACGCGTGTTTTCCAGGCGCTGCGCATTTTCGTCAACGACGAACTCGGCGAGCTGGCACAGGCGCTGTTTGCCGCCGAGCAGGCCTTGAAGCCCGGTGGCCGGCTCGTGGTCGTCACATTCCATTCGCTGGAAGACCGGATCGTCAAGCAGTTCTTCGCCGATCGCTCGTCCAAGACCTCCGGCTCCAGGCATCTGCCGATGGTTGCGGTGAAGGAAGCGATCTTCGATCCGCTCGGCAAGGCGATGGTGGCGGCAAGCGAGGAGGAGGCAGAGATCAATCCGCGCGCCCGTTCCGCCAAGCTGCGCGCCGGTATCCGCACCGAAGCAAAATCGCGTGGCTCCGACATGTCGATCTTCGACCTGCCGAGCCTCGCAAGCCTTTCGACATTGGGGGTCTGACGGATGTTGAGAAGCTTCGATCTCGTGCTGATCGGCGTCATGACGGCAACGGCTGTCGTGACCTATTCGATCAAGCATCGCGCCGATGAGAAACTTGAAGAGGTCCGGCGTCTCGAAACCGAGATCAGGCTCGAGAAAGATACGATCGATCTCTTGAGGGCCGACTGGGCGCTTCTAACCCAGCCGAACCGTCTTCACCGGCTGATCGGGGTCTATGGCACCGAGCTCGGCCTTGGCGCGACCGATACGACGCAACTCGCCATGCCCAAGGAATTGCCGATGATGAAGTCGCGTCTGCCGCAGCCCGAGACCACCATCGAGGACATCATTTCCGGCAAGGACAGCGAAGTCGCAGCGGCGCTGAAGGGCGTCGAGGCTGCAAAGTCCAGGCCTCCGTCCAAGATACCGGTGCCGAAAAACCGTGGTGCTTCCACTCTTGATGTTCATTCAACCGGATCGGTGAGACGCTGATGTCCTTCCTGTCACGAATCATGGTTTTGAAGAGCAGGGCGCATTTTTCGGCCGGGGGCCGTGGGCGCCCGTCGATGCGCGGTGCGTCGTTCGAAGGCACCCGCAAGCGCAAATCCGCTCAGGCCAAGAACCGCGTCGGTCTCCTGATCGCCGGCTTTGTCGCGTTCTACGGCGTCATCGGCGGACGTCTCGTGCAATACGGCTTTGCGATGCCTGAGGTAACGTCGAGCATTCTGCCGGCAGACCGGTTCATGGCGTCGCGCCCGGATATTGTCGACCGCAACGGCGAGGTGCTGGCCACCGACATCCGCACCGTCTCGCTGTTTGCCGAGCCGCACAAGATCGTCGACGCCGACGAGGTGATCGAAAAGCTCGCGACCGTGCTGAACGATCTCGACGTGAAGGGCACCTATACGAAGCTTCGTTCCAATTCGCATTTCCAGTGGCTGCGTCGCCAGCTGACCCCGAAGCAGCAGAGCCAGATTCTGGCGCTCGGCATCCCGGGCATCGGTTTTCGACCTGAGAAGCGCCGTTTCTATCCCGGTGGCAGAACTGCTGCGCATCTCGTCGGTTACGTCAATATCGACAACCGCGGCGTCGCCGGAATGGAACGCTACATCGATTCCCAGGGTCTCGCGGACCTTGCGGCCGTCGGCATGACCTCCGATCAGCCGCTTGAGCCGGTCAAGTTGTCGATCGATCTGCGCGTCCAGGCAATCGTTCAGCAGGTCGTTGCCGAATCGATCGGCAAATACTCGGCGATCGGTGCAGGCGCCGTCGTCATCGACGTTCACACCGGTGAAATCCTCGGCATGGCATCGGCGCCGGATTTCGATCCGAACGACCCGAACGGCGTGGACGCTGAAAAGGGCTGGATGAACCGCATGTCGAACAGCACGTTCGAAATGGGCTCCACCTTCAAATCCTTCACGCTCGCCATGGGTCTCGATGACGGCAAGATGAACCTGCAGAGCTCGTTCGATGCGCGCTTCCCGATCCGCATCGGCGGTTTCACCATCAAGGACTTCCATGGCAAGGGGCGCGTGTTGAGCGTTCCGGAAATCTTCCAGTATTCTTCGAACATCGGCACGGCGAAGATCGCCGACATGGTCGGCATTGCGGGACACAAGGACTTCCTGACGCGGCTTGGACTTCTCAGCCGGATGAAGACCGAACTGCCGGAAATCGCGATGCCAAGTCAGCCGCGCGAATGGAAGAAGATCAACTCCATCACCATCTCGTTCGGTCACGGCGTGTCGACAACGCCGCTACAGACGGCTGTTGCCGGTGCGGCACTGGTCAACGGCGGCAAGCTCGTTCCGCCGACATTCCTGCCCCGCACCCAGGCGCAGGCCGACGAGATCGCCACCCAGGTCATGAAGCCCACGACCAGCAAGGACATGCGCTTCCTGTTCGAATGGAACGGCATCAACGGATCGGGCCGCAATGCGCGCGTGGCCGGCTTCAATGTGGGCGGCAAGACCGGAACGGCGGACAAGGTCGTCAACGGCCGCTACGCCCACGACAAGAACTTCAACGCGTTTCTGTCTGCCTTCCCGATGGACAATCCGCGCTATGTCGTCCTGTCCTTCAGCGACGAGCCGAAGACCGACAAAGGCAATGGCGCCGCGCTTGCTGCGATGTCCGCAGCACCCATGGTCAAGGAGATCATCGCGCGGTCTGCTCCCATTCTCGGTGTAAAGCCAAAATTCGGCAATGACGGTTCTGCCCTGCTTGTGTCTTATTGAGGATCAAGAACGGGCCCTCGATTCGTGAGGGAGCCTGCTGTTAGATGGAAAGATTACCGATGAAACTGCGCGATCTTGCCGGAGACGATTTTCCGGAAGCGGCCGATATCCTGGCTGGACCAGCCGGTGATGTGGATATTCTCGGTCTTTCCTCGGACAGTCGGCAAATCGCCGAGGGCATGCTGTTTGCAGCTCTTGCTGGATCCAAGGCAGACGGGTCGCGCTTTGTCGACGATGCCGCCGCCAAGGGTGCGGTTGTCGCCATCGCGTCCCATCCGGCAGACAGCAGCATCCCGGTTGTGGTCGTGGACAATCCACGTCGCTTTCTGGCAATCGCTGCCGCTCGGCTGTATGGCGCTCAGCCGGAGACGATGGTTGCGGTAACAGGCACTGCGGGCAAGACTTCGGTTGCGTCCTTCACCCGGCAGATCTGGGCCTATGCCGGCCATGCGGCTGCACAGATCGGTACGACGGGCGTCGTCTCGCCTGATCGCAACGATTACGGCTCACTGACCACGCCTGATCCCGTCGAGCTTCAGAAGCTACTGGCGGAACTCGCGTCCGAAGGCGTCACCCACGCGGCGATGGAAGCGTCCAGCCACGGTCTCGACCAGAGCCGTCTCGACGGCGTCAAGCTGTCAGCTGTCGGTTTCACCAATCTTGGCCGCGACCATATGGACTACCATCCGACCGTCGAGAGCTACATGGCCGCCAAGATGCGGCTGTTCGATACGCTGGCACCTGCGGGCGCTCCGGCCGTGATCTTTGCCGACGACCGCTGGACTGAAACTGCGATCGAGGTGGCACTTGCTTCAGGCCTCAGCATCCGGACCGTCGGGCGCAAGGGCGGTTATCTCTGCCTGAAGCGTGTCGAGCACTTCCGTCACAAGCAGACCGCGGAGATCCATGCGGACGGCAAGATCTATGAGGTCGATATCCCGCTTGCGGGGGACTTCCAGGTCGCCAATGCGCTGGTTGCCGCAGGACTTGCGATGTCGACCGGCGTTCCGGCCGCTGTTGCCATGGCAGCGCTTGAAAAGCTCGTCGGCGCATCCGGCCGGCTCGAGCTTGTCGGCCAGACGAAGGATGGCGCGCTTGCCTATGTGGATTACGCCCACAAGCCCGATGCTCTCGAGAACGTTCTGAGCTCCGTGCGTCCGTTCACCACCGGCCGCGTGGTCGTTGTGTTCGGCTGCGGCGGAGATCGCGACAAGGGCAAGCGTCCGATCATGGGAGAGATTGCCACCCGCCTTGCGGACGTGGTGATCGTCACCGACGACAATCCTCGCTCCGAGGAGCCAGCCACGATCCGCTCCGAGATCATGGCGGCAGCGCCGGGCGCGGAAGAGATCGGCGACAGGGCAAAGGCAATCCGTCACGCGGTCGGACTGCTCAAAACTGGCGATACGCTGATCGTTGCCGGCAAGGGGCATGAGGAAGGACAGACGGTTGGGGCAACGACATTGCCGTTCTCCGATCATGTCGAAGTGCGCAAGGCATTGCAGGATCTGGCGGAGGGCGTAGCATCGTGAGCTTTCTTTGGACCTCGCAGGAAATGGCCACGGTCATGGACGGCCGGCCGATCGGGCAGATGCCGGAAGGCGTCACCGGTCTTTCGATCGACAGCCGCGGAATCACCGAGGGTGAAGCGTTTTTCGCCATCAAGGGTGACCGGGTCGACGGGCATGACTATGCCAGCATGGCGATTGCCAACGGTGCATCGCTGATCGTCGTTTCAGAAGCGAAGCTGCCGGCAATGGGCCGTCTGACGATCCCGATGATCGTCGTCGAGGACGTGCTGGCCGCACTCGTCAAGCTCGGGATCGCGGCGCGTGACCGCAGTCGCGCCCGTATCGTTGCCGTGACAGGTTCGGTCGGCAAGACGACGACAAAGGAAATGTTGCGCCATGCGCTTGCCCCGTCCGGCAAGGTGCATGCGGCCGTCGCCTCGTTCAACAATCACTGGGGCGTCCCGCTGACGCTCGCACGCATGCCGTCCGATACGGATTTCGGCGTGTTCGAGATCGGCATGAACCATGCCGACGAAATCCGGCCGCTGGTCAAAATGGTGCGCCCGCATGTGGCGATCATCACGACGATTGCTGCCGCCCATCTCGGGCATTTCAACAATCTCGAAGAGATCGCCGCCGCCAAAGCCGAGATCCTTGAGGGTATCGAGCCCGGCGGGGCTGCCATCCTCAACCACGACAATGCACAGTTTGCGCTGCTGGAACAGAAAGCCCACGAGTTGGGCGTCAGCCATGTCATGACGTTTGGCCAGCATGCAAAGGCCGACTATCGCCTTGCCGATTTCGAGGGCAATGCCGAGAGCTCCGTTATCTGGGCCGTTCTCAATGGCGAGACGAAGGAGTTCGTAATCGGCGCACCTGGCCGCCACATCGCCGAAAATGCCATGGCAGTTTTAGGAGCGGCGCTCCTCCTCGGTGCTGACATGGGCTCGGTGGGGCAGGCGCTGGCCGAACTCAAGGCCGTCAAGGGCAGGGGACAGCGCCATCGTCTCGGTATTGGCGAAGGCCATTTGACGCTGATCGACGAGAGCTACAACGCTAATCCTGCCTCCGTTCGGGCCGCGATCTCCCTGCTCGCAGCGACAGCACCGGAACTCACCGGTCGCCGCATTGCCGTCCTCGGCGACATGCTGGAAATGGGCGAGTTCTCGGCCCAGGTGCACGAAGAGCTGGGCGGGCCATTGCTCGCCTCCGGGATCGAGCACGTCTGGCTCGCCGGCAAGGAAATGGCCGCTCTGCGGGATGCGCTGCCTGATAGTGTCGACGTACAGTATTTCGAAACGACGGACGCACTGACTGAATACGTCGTGCGCTCCGTCATTCCCGGCGACGTGCTGATGGTGAAGTCGTCACTTGGGCTTGGTTTCGGCAAGATCGTTGCCGCGCTGCTTGACAACTACCCGGCTTTTTCCGACACGGACCGCCAACCTTAAGACGACGCGGCTTTTTTGAAAGGGCCCTTTATGCTGATCTGGCTCGTGGAACTGGCAGACAAGATTCAGTTCTTCAACCTGTTCCGATACATCACGTTCAGGACGGGAGCGGCGCTCTTCACCTCGGCGTTCATCGTCTTCATGTTCGGGCCACGGATGATCAATTCACTCCGAATCCGTCAGGGCAAGGGTCAGCCGATCCGCGCCGACGGACCGCAGACCCATTTCAAGAAGGCCGGTACGCCGACCATGGGCGGGTTGATGATTCTCGCCGGCATCGTCGGCGGATCGCTGCTCTGGGCCGATCTTTCCAACATCTACGTGGTCGCCACGCTGCTCGTGACGCTCGGATTCGGCGCGATCGGTTTTTATGACGACTATCTTAAGGTCACCAAGCAGACCGACAAGGGATTTTCCGGCAAGGCCCGTCTTGGCATCGAGTTCCTGATCGCCGGCATCGCCGTGTTCTTCATGATGCGGCTTGCGATGGTGACGGAGCCGGCGGGAAACCCGCATCTGGCAACCTCGGTCGCCTTTCCCTTCGCCAAGGATTTCCTGATCAATATCGGCTATTTCTTCATCCTGTTCGGTGGCTTTGTCATCGTCGGCGCCGGCAATGCGGTCAACCTGACTGACGGTCTCGACGGGTTGGCGATTGTGCCGGTCATGATTGCCGCCGCGTCGTTCGGGGTGATTGCCTACCTCGTCGGTAACGCCGTCTTTGCAGGCTATCTGCAGATCAATTTTGTCCCCGGAACCGGTGAGCTCGCCGTCATCATGGGCGCGGTGATCGGGGCTGGCCTCGGCTTTCTCTGGTTCAACGCCCCGCCGGCTGCGATCTTCATGGGCGATACCGGTTCGCTGGCACTCGGCGGCCTGATCGGTTCGGTTGCCGTCGCCACCAAGCACGAGATCGTCATGGCGATCATCGGCGGCCTGTTCGTGATGGAAACGATGTCCGTGATCATTCAGGTCGGCTTCTTCAAGATGACCGGCCGGCGTGTGTTCCTGATGGCGCCGATCCATCACCACTTCGAAAAGCTCGGCTGGACCGAAAGCCAGGTCGTGATCCGGTTCTGGATCATCGCCGTCGGCCTCGCGATGCTCGGCCTCTCGACCCTCAAGCTGCGGTGATCCGATGATCCCGGTCACGACGTTCAGCGGAAAACGTGTCGCGCTTTTCGGTCTCGGTGGTTCGGGACTGGCGACCGCGCAGGCGCTGGTTGCCGGCGGTGCCACGGTTCTGGCCTGGGACGACAATCCTGACAGCGTCGCCAAGGCAAACGTTGCCGGCATCGAGACGGCGGACCT
The DNA here is from genome assembly GCF_050500175.1 of Neorhizobium sp. DAR64872/K0K18. Classification (NCBI taxonomy): domain Bacteria; kingdom Pseudomonadati; phylum Pseudomonadota; class Alphaproteobacteria; order Hyphomicrobiales; family Rhizobiaceae; genus Neorhizobium; species Neorhizobium sp. DAR64872/K0K18. Next base: position 1,977,423 of record NZ_CP191446.1, on the reverse strand, counting down.
GAGAACCATCGACTGGAGCGCGCAGGCGGCCTTCGTCCTGTCTCCGGGTGTTCCGCTGACCCATCCAAAGCCGCATTGGAGCGCAGATCTGGCGCGTGCTGCCGGCGTCGAGATCATCGGCGATGTGGAGCTTTTCGTGCGCGAGCGCCGGGCGCATGCGCCGGATTGCCCGTTCATCGCCATCACCGGCACCAACGGCAAGTCGACCACGACGGCGCTGATTGCGCATATTCTGCGCTCAAGCGGGCGCGACACGCAACTGGGCGGCAATATCGGGACGGCGATCCTGACGCTCGATCCGCCGAAGGCCGAACGCTATTACGTCGTCGAATGCTCGTCCTACCAGATCGATCTGGCCCCGACGCTCAACCCCACGGCCGGCATATTGCTTAACCTCACGCCCGATCATCTCGACCGTCACGGCACGATGCAGCATTATGCCGACATCAAGGAGCGATTGGTTGCTGGGGCGAAGACCGCCGTCATCGGCGTCGACGACAGCTATTCGACGCTGATCGCCGACCGGGTCGAGCGCACGGGCGTCAAGGTTCGGCGCATTTCCAAGCGCAATGCGGTCGCCGATGGTATCTATGCCGAGACAACCCGGCTCATCGAGATGAATGGCGGCGTGTCTTCCGCTCTCGTCGACCTCGATGGCATCCCGACGTTGAAGGGCAGCCACAACGCTCAGAACGCGGCAGCCGCAATTGCAGCCTGCCTGGCTGTCGGCGTGTCTGCCGATGACATCCGCGCCGGTCTGCGGTCATTCCCGGGCCTCAAGCACCGCATGCAGCCGGTCGGGAGACGGGACCATGTTGTTTTCGTCAATGATTCGAAGGCAACGAACGCCGAAGCCGCGGCCCCTGCGCTTTCCAGCTATGAGCGGATCTACTGGATTGCGGGCGGTCTTCCCAAGGAAGGCGGCATCGCAAGCCTCGCACCACTCTTCCAGAATATAACAAAAGTCTATTTGATCGGAGAAGCAGCACCGGCATTCGCAGCAACTCTTGGAGACACGGTCCCTTACGAGATTTCGGGCACGCTCGAACGGGCCGTTACCCATGCAGCCGCAGATGCGGCAGCCGACACTGTTTCGTCGGCAGTGATGTTGTCGCCGGCATGCGCCAGCTTTGATCAGTTTAAGAATTTCGAAGTGCGCGGCGATGCGTTTGTCGCACTCGTCGCAGCTCTCGACCGTGTGGACATGCTGGTCGATACCGGAAAAGGAAACTGAATATGGTAAGCCGCGCAGACCGTGGACCGCTCGCAGACTGGTTCTGGACGATCGACCGTTTTTTCCTGGCGGCCTTTATCATGCTGATGGGCATCGGGTTCATGTTGTCGTTTGCGGCATCGCCAGCCGTTGCCCAGCGCATCGGTCTCTCAGACTTCCACTTCGTCGAACGCCATGCGGTTTTCCTCATTCCGTCACTCGCCATCATGATTGGCCTGTCGTTCCTGACCCCGCGTCAGGTACGAAGGACCGCAATCGTGCTTCTTGCTCTTTCGCTGGCCGCGATGGTTCTGGCGTTGTTCTTCGGCGTCGAGGTCAAGGGGGCGCGGCGCTGGATCGGTGTCGGCGCGCTGTCCATTCAGCCCTCCGAATTCATGAAGCCCGCCTTCGTGGTGGTCTGCGCCTGGCTGTTTTCAGAGCACGCACGGCAGCCTGAAATTCCGGGCAATCTCTTCGCCATCATCCTGTTCGGCATCGTCGCGGCCCTTCTTGTCGCGCAGCCCGACCTTGGGCAGACGATCCTGACCAGCATCGTGTGGGGCGGCATGTTCTTCATGGCCGGCATGCCGTGGCTCTGGATCGTTCTGCTCGGCGGTGTCGGTGTCGGCGGTCTTCTGGCGGCCTATTACATGCTGCCGCACGTGACGGCCCGTTTCGACAAGTTCCTGACCGGCGAAGGCGACCGCTTCCAGGTGGAAACCGCGCATGAGGCGATCGTGCGTGGCAACTGGTTCGGTCAGGGACCGGGCGAGGGCATCGTCAAGCGGATCCTGCCCGACAGTCACACCGACTTCGTGTTCTCCGTCGCGGCCGAGGAATTCGGAATCATCTTCTGCATGGCGCTCGTTGCAATCTTCGCCTTCATCGCGCTGCGCGGCCTCAAGCATGCCTTCAACGAGCGCAACGACTTCAACCGCTTTGCCGTCGCCGGTCTGGTGCTGCAGATCGGCATACAGTCGATGATCAATATCGGCGTCAATCTCGAGTTGATGCCGGCCAAGGGAATGACGCTTCCGTTGATCTCCTATGGCGGATCGTCGATGATCGCCATATGTGTGACAGCTGGTTTTATTCTGGCACTCACACGTCACCGGCCGGAACGGCGCGCGCAGGAACGCAGCTTGTTCCGCGTCGCGTCCGGAGTTCCCGCGGAGTAGGTATATGAGCAAGGGCATTATTCTGTTAGCCGCCGGGGGAACCGGCGGTCATCTTTTTCCTGCGGAAGCATTGGGTCACGAGCTGAAAGCACGGGGCTTTTCCGTGCATCTGGTGACCGACAGCCGCGCCGAGCGTTTTGCTGGCAAGTTTCCGGCTGATGAGATTCATGTCGTACCGTCGGCGACGTTCGGATCGAAAAATCCGATCGCGATGGCGCGGACTGCCTGGAAGCTCTGGACCGGTCTTCGCGCCGCGCGCAAGCTGATATCGCGTTTGCGGCCGATCGCGGTCGTCGGCTTCGGTGGCTATCCAACAGTCCCGCCATTGATGGCCTCGACCGGCATGGGCGTGCCGACGATCATCCATGAGCAGAATGCAGTGATGGGCCGGGCCAACAAGGCGCTGGCTTCGAGGGTGCAGGCGATCGCTGGCGGGTTTCTTCCCGAAACGACCGGCACATACGCGGCAAAGACCGTAACGACCGGCAATCCCGTGCGCCCCGCGGTTCTGGAAGCCGCAAACGTGCCCTACGTCGCGTCGCGGGGAACTGATCCGTTCCGGCTCGTCGTGTTCGGTGGTAGCCAGGGCGCTCAGTTCTTCTCGTCTGCCGTGCCCACGGCCTTGAGCCTTCTCGATCAATCCGAGCGGGACAGGCTGGTTGTGACACAGCAGGCACGCCCCGAGGATCAGGGCCGTGTCGGCTCGTGCTTCGGCAAGCTGAATTCGAAGGTAGAAATCTCGCCGTTCTTCCCCGACATGGCCGAGCGTCTTGCGGCGGCGCATCTCGTGGTGTGCCGCTCGGGTGCATCGACGGTATCGGAGATCTCGGTGATCGGGCGACCGTCCATTCTGGTGCCCTATCCCTATGCTCTGGATCACGACCAGGCGGCCAATGCGGCGGCGCTCGTTGCGACCGGCGGAGCCGAGGTCGTGGCGCAGTCCGAGCTTTCGCCGGAACGCCTCTCGGCGATGATATCGTCTGCCATGAATGAGCCGGAGCGGCTGGAAAAGACGGCGGCAGCCGCCAAGCGGGCAGGTCGGCCCAATGCGGCGATCGCACTCGCAGACCTCGTCACCGCGGTTGCTGAACGTAAAAATATTGCAGAATTCAAGGGAGTACGGGCATGAAGATGCCGAAGGCTATTGGCCTCGTTCATTTCATCGGCATCGGCGGGATCGGCATGAGCGGTATCGCCGAAGTGCTGCACAATCTCGGCCACAACGTTCAGGGCTCCGACCAGGCCGATAGCGCCAACGTGCAGCGTCTGCGCGACAAGGGCATTCCGGTGTTCGTCGGCCATACCGCCGAAAACCTCGGCGATGCGGAAGTCGTGGTCGTTTCGACAGCGATCAAGAAGAACAATCCGGAACTGGTTGCTGCGCGAGAAAAATCGCTGCCGATCGTCCGGCGCGCGGAAATGCTGGCGGAGCTGATGCGCTTCCGCAACGCGATTGCGATCGGCGGCACGCATGGCAAGACCACCACGACCTCGATGGTCGCGGCATTGCTCGAAGCCGGCAATCTCGATCCGACCGTCATCAACGGCGGCATCATCAACGCCTACGGCACCAACGCCCGCATGGGCGAAGGCGAGTGGATGGTGGTGGAAGCCGACGAATCGGACGGTACCTTCCTAAAACTGCCCGCTGACGTCGCGGTTGTGACCAATATCGATCCGGAGCATCTCGACCACTACGGCAATTTCGACGCGGTGCGAGCTGCCTTCCGGCAATTCGTCGAGAACGTGCCGTTCTACGGCTTCGGCATTCTCTGCCTCGATCACCCGGAAGTGCAGGCGCTGGTCGGCAAGATCGAGGACCGCAAGGTCGTGACCTACGGCGAGAACCCGCAGGCCGATGCGCGGTTTTCGAACATCCGCATGGAGGGCACCAAGTCGATCTTCGACGTGGAAATCCGTCGCCGTCGCACCGGCCGGATCTTCACCTTCAAGGATCTCGTGTTGCCGATGCCAGGCCGCCACAACATCTCCAACGCAACGGCTGCGATTGCCGTCGCAAACCGGCTCGGGATATCGGAAGAAAATATCCGCAAGGGTCTTGCGAATTTCTCCGGCGTCAAGCGCCGCTTCACCCTGACCGGCACTGTCGACGGCGTTTCCATCTTCGACGATTACGGTCACCATCCGGTCGAGATCAAGGCCGTGCTGAAGGCAGCGCGCGAGGCGTGCCAGGGGCGTGTCATCGCCGTCCACCAGCCGCACCGTTTCTCCCGGTTGTCGAGCCTGTTTGACGATTTTGCGAATTGTTTTAACGATGCCGACAGTATCATCCTTGCGCCGGTCTATGCCGCGGGGGAAGATCCGATCGAAGGGGTCAATTCAGAATCGCTGGTGTCGCGGATCAAATCGAGCGGCCACCGCGATGCGCGTTACATGACCTCTCCGAGCGAACTGGCTTCGATCGTCTCCGGCATTGCGAAGCCGGGGGATTTCGTGGTGCTTCTGGGGGCAGGCAACATCACGCAATGGGCTGCGTCGTTGCCGAAGGAACTTGAGAGATTTTCGGGACAGTAGAATGAAACAAGTGAATGGGGAAAAGCTGCTGACGTCACTCGGGGACGGCGTCAAGAATCTGCGTGGTCGTCTGACGCCGAATGCGCCGATGGATCGGGTCACGTGGTTTCAGGCCGGCGGACTTGCCGAGCTGATGTTCCAGCCGCATGACGCCGAGGATCTCGCGACTTTCCTCAAGATGCTGCCGCAAGAGGTCCCGTTGACCGTTGTCGGCGTCGGCTCCAATCTGTTGGTGCGCGATGGTGGTATTCCGGGCGTTGTGGTCCGTCTCTCTGCCAAGGGGTTCGGCCAGCTCGATCTCGTGGGTGACAACCGGATCAAGGCCGGTGCGATCTGCCCGGACAAGCACCTCGCTGCGATGGCGATGGACAATGGTATCGGCGGGTTTGCCTTCTACTACGGCATACCGGGTTCGATTGGCGGAGCGCTGCGCATGAATGCCGGCGCCAATGGCGGGGAGACTGCCGAGCGGCTGGTCGAAGTCCATGCCGTCGATCGCCAGGGTCAAGTACATGTGCTTTCCAACGAGGACATGGGCTACAGCTACCGCCATTCGTCGGCTTCCAAGGACCTGATCTTCACCCATGCGGTGTTCGAAGGGTATCCGGAGGACCGTGCCAAGATCCGCGCCGACATGGACGCGGTGCGCCAGCACCGCGAGACCGTGCAGCCGGTAAAGGAAAAGACCGGCGGCTCTACCTTCAAGAACCCGGAAGGCCATTCCGCCTGGAGCCTTATCGACGAGGCCGGCGGCCGCGGCCTGATGAACGGCGGCGCCCAGATGTCGTCGCTGCATTGCAATTTCATGATCAATATCGGCCATGCCACCGGTTATGATCTCGAATATCTCGGCGAGATGGTGCGCCAGCGCGTGTTCGACAAATCCGGCATCAAGCTGGAATGGGAGATCAAGCGACTCGGCATCTTCATGCCGGGTAGGGAAGTGCGACCCTTCCAGGGTGCGACGACGGAGTAGCTGACATGAGCGACCCGTTCGATTTTGGAAAGGAGGAGCGGAAGCTCCTTCTTGTCCACAACGAACGGACCAAGCTCCGGGCCAATGCGCTCGACAGGCTCTCCAGCGCGTCCGTTGCGGCCGGCTTCATTGCTCCGATCGCTTCGATGTCCAATAACGGCGTCACGTTTGGTATTTCGGTATCAATCGTTGCCTCGACCACGGCTTGGATTTTCACCGCATTGGTACTACATTTCGCTGCACAGCTTATGTTGGGAAAACTGAGGCCATGAATTTCGCTGCAGCTTTCTATCTTTACATCCTGCCTTTGAGCATATCAGGCATTGCTTTGGTATGGATGGCTTATGAAAAGTGGAAAGAGCGGCGCAGGCCGCCGCATGCCGGCGAATAGGGCATGACAGGTCAACAACGAAAAGCCCGCGAAGTCAGAGACTTCGCGGGCTTTTTTGTCAGTTTGATTCCGCCGTGGCTCAGACTTCGTCTTTGCCCGACAGGAGGATGCAGACCAGCGTGATTACGGCCGCGATGCCGAGATAGTAGCCGACATAGGCCATGCCGTAATTGGCCTGCAGGTAGGTTGCGATATAGGGCGCGAGCGACGCGCCGAAGATGCCGGCGAGGTTGAAGGTGATCGACGAGCCCGTATAGCGGACCGCGGTCGGGAAGGGCGCGGCCAGTGCCGTTCCGATCAGGCCATAGGTCATGCCCATCAGCACCATCGCCAGTACGACGAACAGGAAGATCATGCCTTCGCCATTGGTCATCAGTGCTGGCAGGACAAACGAGAACAGCCCGATCAGCACCGTCGTCACGATCAGCATCTCGCGGCGTCCGTAGCGGTCACCCAGCTTGCCAACGATCGGAATGAAAATGCCGAACACGATCGAGCCGAGCAGCTGCACCTCGAGCGCATCGAGGAACGGCATCTTCAGGATCTTGACGTTGTAGGACAGAAGATAGGCCGAGCCGATGTAAAACAGCACGAAGGTTGCAAGCGCCACGAAAGTGCCAAGCGCCAGGCTGCGCTTGTGCGTGCGGAACAGTTCCACGACCGGGATCTCGACCCGCTCCTGCTTGTCGATCGTCTTCTGGAAGGCGGGCGTCTCGGTGATCGAGAGGCGTACCCAGAGGCCAACGGCAATCAACAGGATCGATGCAATGAACGGAATGCGCCAGCCCCAGGACAGAAGCGCTTCCTGCGACATGAAGTGCAGCAGGATCCAGAACACGCCCGAAGACAGGAACAGGCCGACAGGAGCGCCAAGCTGCGGGAACATGCCGTACCAGGTGCGCTTACCAGGAGGTGCGTTTTCGGTCGCGAGCAGAACAGCACCGCCCCATTCGCCGCCGAGGCCAAAGCCCTGGCCGAAACGGCAAAGCGCCAGAAGCAGCGGTGCTGCCACGCCGATCGTCTCATAGGTCGGCAGCAGGCCGATGATCACGGTGGAAATGCCCATGGTCAAAAGTGCGGCAACCAGCGTGGTCTTGCGTCCGATCCGGTCACCGAAATGGCCGAACACGACGGCTCCGAGCGGGCGGGCAAAAAATGCGATCGAGAAGGTTGCGAACGAGGCAAGCAGCGCCGTCGTCGGATCGCTGTTGGGGAAGAACAGCGCCGGGAAGACGAGGACCGCAGCCGTCGCGTAAACGTAGAAATCGAAGAACTCGATCGTCGTGCCGACCAGGCTGGCCGTCAGGACGCGTGCAGGAGAATTCATTGCAACATGCGCTAACGGCTCAGCTGACGGCGAAGCGGGAGGCGTCGCGTTTGTCATACTGATTCCAATTCAGGAGATTTAAATATGCGGCTCTCAAGGAGTACCGGCTGCGACATACAGCAGTTTTCTGACGAGTAAAACAAAAAACGCGCAATAAACGGCACGTTTTCACCCCTGATCCATTGCGATCTTGCCGCGTTCGAGCAGCTGTTCGAGCTGCATGTCCCGTGCGGTACCCTGCGACCTCAAGTCCTGCATTAACCATTTCAAAATCTAATTTGTGCTTCAATTTCAGCCTGTTGGGTTCTCCCATTAAGGAAAGTAAACGATTTGTTAACCATTTTGGTGCACCAATAGCCTGGCGATCAGATCTGAGAAAGAATCGTTGGTCGTACAAGTTTGGCGCAAGCGATGTCGCTTAAGCCTAAAGCCCTTTTCCGGGAGTGGTTGATGAACGACATGCATGTGGCTGTATTGATGGGAGGGTTTTCCTCCGAGCGGCCGGTCAGCCTGTCTTCCGGCAACGCCTGTGCTGAGGCTTTGGAAGGCGAGGGTTACAAGGTGACGCGGGTTGATGTCGATCGTGATGTCGCAGCGGTTCTTGCCAGCCTGCGCCCGGATGTCGCCTTCAATGCGCTGCATGGTCCCTTCGGTGAAGATGGCACCATCCAGGGTGTGCTCGAATATCTTGAGATCCCTTATACGCATTCCGGCGTTCTTGCCTCCGCTCTCGCGATGGACAAGCAGCAGGCAAAGCACGTGGCCAAGGCTGCCGGTATTCCTGTTGCTGAAGCCAAGGTCATGGATCGCCATGAGTTTACCAACGAGCATCCGATCGCCACGCCTTACGTCGTCAAGCCGGTCCGCGAAGGCTCGTCCTTCGGCGTCGTCATCGTCAAGGAAGGCCAGTCTCACCCGCCGCAGATCATTACCTCGCCGGATTGGAAGTACGGCAGCCAGGTGATGGTCGAGCGTTATGTCTATGGCCGCGAGCTGACCTGCGGCGTCATGGGCGACGTGGCGCTGGGTGTGACGGAAGTCATCCCGAACGGCGACGCGTTCTATGACTACGATGCGAAATATGCGGTCGGTGGTTCGAGCCACGTCATTCCCGCACAAATTTCACCAAATATTTACCAAAAAATTCAATCCTTGGCGCTTGAGGCGCACCGGGCGATGGGGTGCCGTGGCGTCAGTCGCTCGGACTTTCGCTTCGACGACCGGTTTTCCGAAGACGGCGAAGTCATCTGGCTGGAAATCAACACGCAGCCCGGGATGACGCCGACCTCGCTTGTGCCTGAGATGGCTGTTCATGCCGGTCATACTTTTGGTGGTCTCGTCCGTTGGATGGTGGAGGACGCGTCGTGTTTGCGTTGAATAGCAAAAAAGCTGACGATCACGGCCGGGCAAACTATCTCGGCGCTGAAGAGCGTCGTGTACTGCCGCGTCCACTGCGCCGCGTCGTCCGCTTCGGCTTGAGCCTTGCGACGGGCCGCATCCATATCCCTGATCATACCGGCACGTTCGCGACTTTCGGTTTCTTCGCGGTTGTCGGCCTCTACGGAATGTCGCTCGGCGGTCATGCCCAGACGGTTGCTCAGGCGACGACAGCGGCCGTCGGTTTCGCCATCGAAGACGTTCGCGTCTCGGGCAATGACCAGACCTCGGAAATCGACATCCTGCAGCTTCTCGGTCTCGATGGCACGACCTCGCTGGTCGCTCTCGATGTCGATCAGGCGCGCCGCAAGCTGTCCGAGCTTCCCTGGGTTCGCTATGCCGAAGTCCGCAAAGTCTATCCGCGCACGATCGAAGTCATGCTCAAGGAGCGCGAGGCTTTCGGCATCTGGCAGAACGGTTCGGATCTCGCTCTGATCGAAAAGAACGGTTCCATCATCGCGCCGCTGCGGGACAGCAAGTTCGCTTCCCTGCCGCTGTTCGTGGGTCGTGAAGCAGACAAGGCTGCATCCGCTTTCGTCGATCAGATGGCTGCGTGGCCGGAGCTTCGCTCGCGGGTGAAGGCCTATGTTCGCGTCGCCGGTCGTCGCTGGGATTTGCACATCGACAACGGCGTTGTCCTCAAGCTGCCGGAAACCCAGGTCGAGACCGCGCTCAGCGTGCTGGCTCGTCTGGAAAAGGAAGAACGGATCCTGGAGCGTGACATCGCTGCCGTCGATCTTCGCCTGCACGACCGCACAACCGTTGAACTTACTTCTGCCGCCACCGAACGCCGCAACGAGGCAGTCGAGGCACGCACGAAGGCGTTGAAGAAGGCAGGAGAGACGTGAGTGTATTCGGTTCTTCCAATTACGGGCTTCCGCACATGAAGCCACTGTCTTCCAAGCGCAGCCACATCGTTTCGGTGCTCGACATCGGCTCGACCAAGGTCGTGTGCATGATTGCGCGGCTGACGCCAAAGCAGGAAAGCCAGATCCTGCCGGGTCGGACCCATCATGTCGAGATCATCGGCATCGGCCACCAGCGTTCGCGCGGCGTCAAGTCCGGCGTCATCGGCGATCTCGATGCGGCGGAAAGCGTCGTCCGTCTTGCGGTTGACGCTGCAGAGCGCATGGCCGGCCTCACGGTCGACAGCCTCATCGTCAATGTTTCCGCCGGTCGTCTGACCAGCGACGTCTATACGGCATCGATCGACCTCGGTGGACAGGAAGTCGAATCGGCCGATCTGAAGCGTGTTCTCGTCGCAGCCAGCCAGAAGTCGGCTCGCCAGGACCGCGCAATCCTTCACTCGCTGCCGACCGGCTTCACGCTGGATGGCGAAGTCGGGATCCGCGATCCGCTGGCGATGTACGGCGATATGCTGGGCGTCGATATGCATGTCGTCACCGCCGAGCGCGTGATGCTGCGCAACCTCGAGCTCTGCATCAACCGGGCGCATCTGTCCGTCGAGGGCATGGTGGCAACGCCATATGCCAGCGGCCTTGCAGCCCTTGTCGACGACGAAGTCGAACTGGGTTGTGCGGCGATCGACATGGGCGGCGGTACGACAACAATTTCGGTGTTTGCCGAGGGCAAGCTCGTTCATACGGATGCGATCGGCCTCGGTGGCCATCACGTCACCACTGACCTTGCACGTGGTCTTTCGACCCGGATCGAGGATGCCGAGCGGATGAAGGTCGTGCATGGCTCGGCCGTCTCCAACGGCGCAGACGACCGCGACATGATTTCGGTTCCGCCGATCGGCGAGGACGACCGCGACCAGCCGACCCAGGTTCCACGCTCGCTCGTCACCCGGATCGTCAAGGCCCGCATCGAAGAAACGCTGGAACTGATTCGTGACCGGATCCAGAAATCGGGTTTCAGCCCGATCGTCGGCAAGCGCGTGGTTCTGACGGGCGGTGCCAGCCAGTTGACCGGCCTGTCGGAGACGGCCCGTCACATTCTGGCCCGCAATGTTCGTATTGGTCGTCCGATGGGCATTTCCGGCTTGCCGGCTGCCGCCAAGGGCCCGGCCTTTTCGACTGCCGTCGGACTGATGATCTACCCGCAGGTCGCGGACCTCGAAACACATGCATCCCAGAGCGGCCTGATCGGCTCGCTCGGAAATGGAAACGGCCGTCTCGCCCGCGTCGGGCAATGGCTCAAGGAAAGTTTTTGACCCGGGCTCTGCTCCCGGATCAGAGAAGTTGCAATGAATTGGCCAGCTCGGCAATGCGGCCACGAGAAGAAGGACAGGTACAATGACGATCAAGCTTCAAAAGCCTGATATTACCGAGCTGAAGCCTCGGATCACCGTTTTCGGCGTCGGCGGCGGCGGCGGCAATGCCGTCAACAACATGATCACCGCAGGGCTGGAAGGCGTCGATTTCGTCGTTGCCAATACCGATGCCCAGGCGCTGACCATGACCAAGGCCGAGCGGATCATCCAGATGGGTGTGCAGGTCACCGAAGGTCTCGGCGCAGGTTCGCAGCCGGAAGTCGGTCGCGCTGCCGCTGAGGAATGCCTCGACGAGATCATCGATCATCTTAACGGAACGCATATGTGCTTCGTCACCGCCGGCATGGGCGGCGGCACCGGCACCGGTGCTGCTCCAGTCGTTGCACAGGCTGCCCGCAACAAGGGTATCCTCACGGTTGGCGTTGTTACCAAGCCGTTCCACTTCGAAGGCGGTCGCCGCATGCGGCTTGCCGAACAGGGCATCCAGGAACTGCAGAAGTCGGTCGACACGCTGATCGTCATTCCGAACCAGAACCTATTCCGCATCGCCAACGACAAGACGACGTTTGCCGACGCCTTCGCCATGGCCGACCAGGTTCTCTATTCGGGCGTTGCCTGCATCACCGACCTGATGGTCAAGGAAGGCCTCATCAACCTCGACTTCGCGGACGTTCGTTCCGTGATGCGCGAAATGGGCCGTGCGATGATGGGCACCGGCGAAGCTTCGGGTTCGGGCCGTGCGATGCAGGCAGCGGAAGCTGCTATCGCCAACCCGCTGCTCGACGAGACTTCGATGAAGGGTGCACAGGGCCTGCTGATCTCCATCACCGGTGGTCGCGACCTCACACTGTTCGAAGTCGACGAAGCGGCAACCCGCATCCGCGAAGAAGTCGATCCGGACGCCAACATCATCCTCGGCGCAACCTTCGACGAAGCGCTGGAAGGCATCATCCGCGTCTCCGTCGTTGCCACCGGCATCGACCGCGCCCATGGCGAAATCGACCTGCGTGCCGCTGAAATGCGCGCAGCCCAGAAGCCGATTATCCGTCCTTCGGCGGCCGTTGCTCCGGCTCCGGCCGCACAGCAGCCTGTCATGATGCAGGCACCGGTTCAGGCCGCAGCGCCTGCGCCAATGGCTCCCAAGGCAGTCGATCCGATCGCCGAGACCATCCGCCAGGCCGAAGCCGACATGGAACGCGAACTGGCTATCCCACAGCCGGTCTTGCAGCAGCCTGCAGCGCCCGCGCCGCAGCCTGTCATGCAGCAGCAGCCGCCGGCCGAAGAGGCTTTCCGTCCGCAGAGCCGTCTGTTCGCACAGTCTGCACCGGTTGAAGCCGCTCCGCAGGTTTCGCGCCCGGCTCCGCAGATGACGCAGCAGCCAGCACCGCGCATGACACAGCCGGTTCAGCAGGAGCCTGTCTACCGCGAACCCGTCATGGAACCGGTCCGCATGCCGAAGGTCGAGGATTTCCCGCCGGTCGTTAAGGCCGAGATGGATCACCGCACCCAGCCTGCCAGCCATGTGCAGGAAGAGCGCGGCCCGATGGGTCTTCTGAAGCGAATCACCAACTCGCTTGGCCGTCGTGATGAAGAAGAGCATGTCGAACCGGCCGCCGCTCCGGCACCGGCTCAGCAGCAGCGCCGTCCGCTGTCGCCTGAGGCAAGCCTCTACGCACCGCGTCGCGGCAACCTCGACGATCACGGTCGTTCGGTACCGCAGAGCTCGCAGCATGACGACGATCAGCTCGAAATTCCGGCATTCCTTCGCCGTCAGTCGAACTGATTTGTGGGAGCGTCGCAGCGTCAGCGCCCGGCGTTCAACAAATGTCTGCAGAGCCCGGGTCGTTGCACCCGGGCTTTGTGTATCCGGACGTCTGAGGCGTTAAGGATTTTGTCCTGGACCTCCGGAAAAGTTGCCTTAATTCAGCTTGTTACCGGTAGACGTCCGCGTTTGTGCCTTGAGTCCTAACACCGCGTCATTCTGCGGGTTGGTGGCGTAACAATCCGATACGAACAGTGATTTGGAATGTTAAAGACGCCTGCGTATGTAAGACGATAAGTGATGCTGACATGAACGTTTGAGAGGCGTTGTCGCCGGTATCTAACCAAGCTCGATCCCAGACCAGGGGTCTTGAGAGAAGGCATTAGAATGACCATCGGATTGCTCGGTTTCCAGACCACCATCGCGGCCCCGGTTTCTTTGACCGGTATTGGCGTGCATTCGGGGTCTCCGGTCAGCATCACATTCCAGCCTGCTGAAGCCAATTCCGGTATCATCTTCGCGCGTCAGTTTGATGACGGATCTTCTGCCGAATACCGCGCCGTTTCCTCTCAGGTTGGACCGACCGATCTCTGCACGATTCTCGGTTCATCGCCTGCCACTTGGGTTGCCACGATCGAACACGTGATGGCAGCACTCTACGCGCTCGGGATCGACAACGTGACTGTCGATGTCGATGGCGCCGAAATGCCGATCATGGACGGCAGCTCCTATCCTTTCATCGATGCGATCGAACAGGTCGGCATCGTCAATCTCAATGTGAAGCGTCGCTACATCCGTGTCATCAAGCCGGTCCGAATCGAATCGGGCGCGTCCTGGTCCGAGTTCCGGCCGCATGATGGTACCCGCTTTGAAGTCGAGATCGATTTCGCATCTCCGCTGATCGGCCGTCAGAGCTGGAACGGTGAACTGACCGCAGCGCGGTTCAAGCAGGATCTTTCACGGGCTCGTACATTCGGCTTCATGCGTGACGTCGAGCGCCTTTGGGCTGCTGGCTACGCTCTCGGTTCGTCGCTTGAGAATTCCGTCGTCATTTCCGATGACGAAACGGTCGTGAACGTCGAGGGTCTTCGTTACCAGGACGAATTCGTGCGCCACAAGACGCTGGACGCGGTTGGCGATCTTGCGCTTGCCGGCGCTCAGTTCATTGGCTGCTACCGCTCCTATCGCGGCGGCCACAAGATGAACGCCAATGCGCTGAAAGCTCTGCTCAACGATCCGACGGCTTATGAAATCGTCGAAGCGCCATCGTCGCGGGTTGCGCGCGTGAGGGCCGGAGATTTCGTTCCGGTCAGCGTCAGTGAACTGGCGCCGTCTTTTGCTTGAATAACAACTCCAGTCGACTTGGCCGCTTCCGTTGGAAGCGGCTTTTCTTTTAAATAGCCATGTGTGCTGCGGTCGGTGCCACAAAAATGCGTTAATGGGTGAGCATTGCGTTGCTCTGCCAATACTTTTATGGCTAGAACGACCTGCTTTCGGGCAGCAGGGCAAAACGGGCGGGACATCGGGAATTGTCGAATGGCGTATGCGAAGGCTGTAGAAATGCGTAAAGCGGCAAGGATCGCACTTGTATCGTTGGTGTTTGCGGGTGCCGGTCTCGGCCTTACCGCATGCCAGTCGGACAAAGACATCGACATCACCAAGCTCGGTTTCGAAAGCGAGTCGCCCGAGGCCCTCTACAATCAGGGCCTTGCCAACATGAAGGCGGGCAATATCGTCGAAGCGAGCCGCAAGTTCGACGCCATCGAGAAGCAGAACCCGTTCACCGAATGGGGCCGCAAGGCGCTCGTCATGAGCACGTTCAGCAAGTATCGCATGGGCCGCAACGACGAAGCCATCACCGTCGGTAACCGCTATCTCAACCAGTACCCGCGCTCCGCAGATTCGGCCTACGTGCAGTATCTGGTCGGCCTTGCCTATTCCAAGCAGGTCGCCGACGTCACGCAGGACCAGAAGGCCGCCAACAACACGATCGATGCGATGACCAAGGTCGTCCGTGATTATCCCGATTCGGAATATGTCGAGGACGCGCAGGCGAAGATCCGCTTTGCGCGTGACCAGCTTGCCGGCAAGGAAATGCAGGTCGGGCGATACTATCTCGAGCGCAAGGAATATCTTGCCGCCATCTCGCGCTTCCGCAGGGTCGTCGAGACCTTTTCCAATACCAACCAGGTTGAAGAAGCCCTCGCGCGTCTGACGGAAACCTATTACGCGATGGGCATCGTCGAAGAGGCGCAGACCGCCGCAGCCGTGCTTGGCCGCAACTATCCGGACAGCCAGTGGTACGCAGACTCCTACAAGCTGCTTCAGTCCGGCGGTGTTCAGCCGCGCGAGAACAAGGGCTCGTGGATTGCGCGTGCCGGCGCAAAGCTCGTCGGCGCCTGAGACCTTTCAACCAAGTGCCTGACAGGATAGGCGAGGCCGCATGCTGATCCAGCTTTCGATCCGCGACATCGTTCTGATCGAGAAGCTGGACCTTGCCTTCGAAGCGGGCCTTTCCGTGCTGACCGGCGAGACCGGTGCAGGCAAATCCATCCTTCTCGACAGTCTTTCTCTGGCGCTGGGCGGCCGCGGCGACGGTGGTCTCGTGCGCCATGGCGAGGACAAGGGGCAGGTGACGGCGGTCTTTGACGTGCCGATGAACCATTCCGCCCGCAAGCTTCTGCGCGACAACGGCATAGACGACGACGGCGATCTGATCTTCCGCCGTATCCAGTCGGCCGACGGGCGCACCCGCGCCTCGATCAACGACCAGCCGGTCAGCGTGCAGATGATGCGCCAGGCGGGACAGGTTCTGGTCGAGATCCACGGCCAGCACGACGATCGCGCTCTGATCGATACAGGCGCCCACCGCACGCTTGTCGATGCGTTTGCAGGCCTCAACGATGAGGTTCTCTCGGTTTCCCACCTCTACAAATCCTGGCGGGATGCCGACCGGACCCTGAAGACGCATCGCGCCAAGGTGGAGGCCGCCGCACGCGAGGCCGATTATATCAGGGCCTCGGTCGAGGAACTGGAAGCCCTCTCTCCCCGCGACGGCGAGGAGGAGGAACTGGCCGAGCAGCGCTCGAAGATGCAGAAGTCCGAGCGCATTGCCGGTGATATTTCGGAAGCGTCGGAGTTTCTCAACGGCAACGGTTCGCCCGTGCCGTTGATCGCCTCCATGGTGCGCCGCCTCGAGCGCAAGAGCCACGAGGCGCCTGGCCTGCTGGAAGAGACCGTCGAGCTGCTGGATCAGGCGCTGAACCATCTGTCGAACGCACAGATGGAAGTCGAAACGGCGCTTCGCCGGACCGAGTTCGATCCGCGTGAACTGGAACGGGTCGAGGAACGACTGTTCGCCCTGCGCGCCGCCGGCCGCAAATATTCGGTCGCCGTCGTCGATCTTCCAGCGCTTGCCGAAAAGATGGTGGCTGACCTTGCCGATCTCGATGCCGGCGAGGAACGGCTGGGTGAGCTGGAAAAAATCGCGGCCGCTGCGAAAGAGGAATTCGATCGGGCGGCACTCGTTCTCTCTGACAAACGTAAAGCGGGCGCGGAGACGTTGGCCGAAGCGGTGATGCAGGAATTGCCGGCGCTGAAGCTGGAGCGGGCCCGCTTCATGGTCGAGGTGACCGCCAATCCGGAGGCTGCGGCAGCCGAGGGTATCGATACGGTCGAATTCCATGTTCAGACCAATCCGGGCACGCGCCCCGGGCCGATCATGAAGGTCGCGTCCGGCGGCGAGCTGTCGCGCTTCCTGTTGGCGCTCAAGGTGGCGCTTGCCGATCGCGGCTCGGCACCGACGCTCGTCTTCGACGAAATCGACACTGGTGTCGGTGGTGCGGTGGCGGATGCGATCGGCCAGCGGCTGAAGCGTCTGTCGGGCACTGTGCAGGTGCTCTCGGTCACCCACGCGCCGCAGGTGGCGGCCCGTGCTGCGACGCATCTTCTGATCTCCAAGGGTCCGGCCGGCGACGGTTCCGACAAGATTGCCACACGGGTGGCGACTATGGCGCCTGAAAACCGCACCGAGGAAATTGCCCGCATGCTGGCCGGCGCTTCGGTAACGGACGAGGCGAGGGCGGCCGCCAGAAGCCTGCTTGCGGGCAAGAGCTAAACGGTTATCCGGCAGTCGCGGGAGCGTGCGGTCAGGCTCACCCGGACAGGGCGTAACGCAATCCGGTATCCCGAAACGATGCTGTATTTCGTGGCGTTCAGTCACAGGCGAGATGGGCGCTGCTTCTTCCAATCTTCTCAAATTGCACTAGAAATGCCGTTGAAGATGGAGATTCCCACATGGCCGCCGACCAGACCCCGACCGAGACCCCTGTTGATGACTTGACGGAACAGGCAGCGGCTGATGAGCTGGAGCGACTGGCGCGTGAACTTTCCCATCACGACGAGCTCTACCATGCCAAGGACGCGCCGGAGATTTCCGATGCCGATTACGACGCGCTGAAGAAGCGTAATGCGGCGATCGAAGAGCGTTTCCCGCAACTGATCCGGGCCGATTCGCCGTCCATCAAGGTTGGTGCGGCACCTCTGCCGACGTTCGCACAGATCACCCATTCGCGACCGATGCTGTCGCTCGACAATGCCTTCGCCGACGACGACGTGCGCGACTTCGTGAACTCCGTCTACCGCTTTCTCGGTCAGTTGCCGGACGGCTCGATCGCCTTTACGGCCGAGCCGAAGATTGACGGGTTGTCGATGTCGATTCGCTACGAGAACGGGATCCTCGTCAATGCCGCGACCCGTGGCGACGGCACGACGGGCGAAAACGTCACCGCCAATATCAAGACGATCAAGGAAATCCCGAACCGGCTGCCCAAGCGCGTTCCTGCCGTCGTCGAGGTTCGCGGCGAAGTCTATATGGGCAAGAGCGATTTCCTGGCGCTCAATGCTGAGATGGAAGCGAAGGGCAAGCAGCTTTACGTCAATCCGCGCAACACGGCGGCAGGGTCGCTGCGCCAGCTCGATGCCAAGGTGACGGCCAGCCGCAAGTTGAAATTCTTTGCCTATGCCTGGGGCGAGATTTCCGAGCCGAACGAGTTGCCGGGCACGCAATACGAGATGGTGCAGACCTTCAAGGACTGGGGTTTCCCGGTCAATCCGCTGATGAAGCGGCTGAATTCGCTCGAGGATATTCTCGGCCATTACCGCGAGATCGGCCTTGAGCGTCCCGAACTCGACTATGATATCGACGGTGTCGTCTACAAGGTCGACCGGCTCGATCTGCAGGCGCGCCTCGGTTTCCGCTCGCGCTCTCCGCGCTGGGCGACGGCCCACAAATTCCCCGCCGAGCAGGCGTTCACGACGGTCGAGAATATCGATATCCAGGTCGGCCGAACCGGCGCTCTGACACCGGTGGCGCGACTGACCCCGATCACCGTCGGCGGCGTGGTCGTTACCAACGCGACGCTGCATAACGAGGATTACATCAAGGGCATCGGCAATTCCGGCGAGCGGATCCGCGAAGACGATCACGACATCCGCATCGGCGACACCGTCATCGTGCAGCGGGCCGGCGACGTCATCCCGCAGGTGCTTGATGTCGTCATGGAAAAACGGCCGGCGGATGCCAAGGCCTATGAGTTTCCCAGGAAATGCCCGGTCTGCGGCAGTCATGCGGTGCGCGAGAAGAACGAGAAGACCGGCAAGCTCGATTCGGTCACCCGGTGCACCGGCGGCTTCGTCTGCCGCGCGCAGGCAACCGAACACCTGAAGCATTTCGTGTCGCGCAGTGCCTATGACATCGAAGGGCTGGGGGCAAAGCAGGTCGACTTCTTCTTCGAGGCGGAAGACCCGGCGCTGCAGATCCGCACCGCGCCCGACATTTTTACGCTGAAGAAGCGCCAGGAAACATCGCAACTGCTGAAGCTCGAAAACATCGATGGGTTCGGCAAGGTCAGCGTCCGGAAGCTGTTCGACGCGATCGACGAGCGGCGCTCGATCGCGCTCAACCGCTTCATCTACGCGCTCGGCATCCGCCACGTGGGCGAGACGACGGCAAAGCTTCTGGCGCGTCACTACGGCACCTACGAGGCCTTTGCCAAGGCCATGAAGGACGCGGCCAGTCTCTCCGGGGAGGCCTGGGCTGACCTCAACAATATCGAGGGCATCGGTGAGATCGTCGCCCGCGCCATCGTCGAGTTCTTCAAGGAGCCCCGCAATATCGATGTCGTGACGCGTCTCCTCACGGAGGTGACGCCGCAGGCGGCGGAACAGATCGCGGCCTCGAACAGCCCAGTCGCGGGCAAAACGGTCGTCTTCACCGGCTCTCTGGAGCGCTTTACCCGCGACGAGGCCAAGGCCCGTGCCGAAGGGCTCGGCGCCAAGGTGGCCGGTTCGGTTTCCAAGAAGACCGACTACGTCGTTGCCGGCCCCGGCGCCGGTTCCAAGCTCGACAAGGCGCGGGAACTCGGCGTCGAGGTGATGACGGAAGACGAGTGGCTGACGTTTATCGGTGGCTGAGCATCAGGTTTTGAGCCGCGCCATCGCATAGGCGTCGACGTAACGACCGTCGCGAAAGGCGTCGTCCCTGAGATGCCCTTCGATGACAAAGCCGTAGCGCTCGTAGAGCCTGATGGCGTCTTGGTTGTCGGTAAAGACGTCAAGTTCCAGGCGGTGCAGGTTCAGCCAGTTGTCGGCAAGGTCGATCGCGGCCTTCATCAAGGCCGAGCCGACGCCGCGGCCGACAAAGTCGTCGTGCACGCCCATGCCGATCGTCCCGACATGGCGGCGGCGGCCCTGTAGCGATCCGAGGAAGATGTCGCCGATGATGACGCCGTCCATGTCCGCCACGAGCTTCTTTGCGCCGGGCGCGGGGTTCTCCAAGTATTGGCGTGTCTCAGCCACGGTCTGATATGGCAGCCTCAGCGTGCCGTAGCGATATCCGGGAAGATTGGCGAGGGCCGTGATGGCCGCCGCATCGTCAGGTGTCGACGACCTGATGACGTAGCCGTCCAGCCGCTCGGCTCGGGGTGGTTTTTCCTGGATTTCGTCGCTTGAAGACATCTTTGCTCTCCTTCAGGTAATACCGAGGCAGAGCGGACCAGCCGATCCCTGCCATTTTCGGCAGGGTGGTGGACGGATGATCGACTAACGCGCCAAACCCGCCACACGCCCTGCAAGGCTTGTGGTCATGGTAAGACGGGTAAGGGCGATAGCGTTGATCATGGTCACATTGGGCCTGACAATGATGTGGAGGTCAAGATGCAGGCGGGGATGCGCTTTGCCGAATCGCTGCATCCGTCATAAAAGTCCGATGAACGAAAATTAGGACGCGACCTTGAAGACCATTGCCATCGATTTTGAAACCGCCAACGAACAGCGCGGCAGCGCCTGCTCGGTGGGCCTTGCGTGGATCGAAGACGGTCGTGTGGTGCGGGTCGAGGAACGGCTGATCCGGCCGCGGGACATGCGGTTTTCGTCCTTCAACATCGCCATCCACGGCATAAGGCCCGACCATGTCGAGGATGCCGGCGAGTTTCCCGAAGTGATGGACGAGTTCATCGACGATTTTCGCGGCGCGACGATGATCGCCCATAATGCCGCATTCGATTTCAGCGTCTGGCGCGCCTGTCTCGACCAGTACCGCCAGTCCTATCCGGAACTATCCTATCTCTGCAGCGTCAAGATGGCCCAAAAAGTCTGGCCGCATCTGATCTCGCACAAGCTCAATATCCTCGCGCAGCACCTGGGGCTGAGCTTCCTGCACCACAATGCAGCCGAAGATGCCGCGGTCTGTGCCGAAGCCTCGATCGCGATTGCGCGGTCGCTTGAGGTCATGCATATCCACGATATCCCGACCGCGATCGGCATGCGCGCAGGGCGCCTGTTTTCCGGCGGCTACGATGCCTGCACATTGCGCAAGCAGTGATCACTTGTAACCCCGCCGCCGAAGCTTATCTCTGATCACGTATCGTTGACTGGAGATTTTGCCCCTATGACCCGTTCGAGCCGCCGCCTTGCCGTTCTCGCGACCGCCGCCATCCTCGGCGGTCTTGCCGTTCCCGCTCTTGCCCAGGTGGTCGGCAAGGTCGGCGTCGACTGGATCGGCAACGACATCATCGTCGAGGCGGTGCAGGACCCGAAGGTGAAGGGTGTCACCTGCCACGTCACGTATTTTGATCGCAGCGTCATCGACAGGCTGAAGAACGGCAAGTGGTTCGAGGACCCGTCCAACAATTCCATCTCCTGCCGCCAGACCGGGCCGATCGAGATCGGTGATATCGAGCTGGACGACGGTGGCGAGGAAGTGTTTCGCCAGGGTCGGTCGCTGATCTGGAAAGACCTTCTGGTCAAGCGGATCTACGACAAGCCGAACGATACGCTGATCTACCTTGCCCATTCGCGACAGGTTGTCGAAGGATCGGCGAAGATGGCGATCTCCAGCGTGCCGCTGTTCAACCAGCCGGTGACCTGGGAAAAGGGCAAACCCTGATCCGCTTTACGTCCTGACATAAGAAAACCGGGCTCTTTTCAGAACCCGGTTTCAGCAAGGACAGTTCTATGCCTTCAGATCAGGCGGCTTCGCGCGACAGTTCGTCTGCAATGACGGTGTCGAGGTTCAGGAAGCAGACCATGGTCTTTTCGAGAGCAACGATGCCGCGGCAGAAATCGCGCTGGGCTTCCGGAATGATTTCCGGTGCCGGCTGCAGATCCTCGCTTCTGATCGTCATCATGTCGGAGACCTGTTCGACCAGAAGGCCGACCAGCTTGCCGGCGATGTCGGTGACGATGATCGCCGAACGCTCTGATGGTTCGGTCATCTTCATGCCGAGGCGGCAGGCCATGTCGATGACCGGGATCACCGCGCCGCGCAGGTTGATGAGGCCAAGCACGTAAGGCGGAGTATGCGGCATCGGAGTGACCGGTGCCCAACCGCGAATTTCGCGGATCGCCATGATGTCGATGCAGAATTCCTGGTCTCCCAGGTGGAAGGAGACGATTTCGAGATAGGCTCCCGACTGCTTGATGGCGTTACTCATGTCGATCATCCTGATGTCGTTTTTTTGAAAGTCTCACGTCCCCGTTAAACTTCCCCTAATCTTTGCCGCCTCAACGCGCTTTTTGTTCTATTTCCCGGCCGGTCGACGATGCTATAGTGGGGCATGCAACCGACCGCCCCATCGCTTCGACTTCCGGTTTTTCTGATCGCCGCGCTTGCCGCGATGCTGATCGGCGTCCTCGCTTTTGTTGGTTGGGCGCAGCACGGTTCTTCCATCTTCCTCGCAATGGCCGAGGGAACGCTCTCCTGGTGCATGTGACGGCCACGTCTGTGAAAACGCGGTGGTGATTTGCAACAATCGTCGTCTGCGGCTATCAGCGGTCACGATCTCAACTGATGATGCAGCAGGCAAACTACGATGAAGACTTTCCGAATTGTACTTTGGCTCGCCGTCGTCATTCTGGCCGGTGTTCTGGCCTGGCTGACCCTGGAGGTCACGCGTTCGAAGCAGCAGGTTGCCGAAGGGCCGTTCGGTGTGCCGTTCGAGCTTGTGGCGCAGGATGGCAGCCCGATCACCGAAGCAGCGTTCCGCGACAAACCGACGGCCGTGTTCTTCGGCTTTACCCATTGCCCGGAAGTCTGCCCGACAACGCTGTTCGAGCTGAACACCTGGCTGCATCAGGTCGATCCCGATGGCACAAAGCTCAACGCTTACTTTGTGAGCGTCGACCCGGAGCGCGATACGCCGGAGCTGATGGGACAGTATGTCTCGAATGTCTCCGACCGTATTCGCGGTATTTCAGGCCCGCCTGCCAAGGTGATGGAGATGGTCAAAGGGTTTCGCGTGCTTGCCCGCAAGGTGCCGGTGGATGAGAAAAACCCTGGCGGCGATTACACGATGGACCATACGGCATCGATTTTCCTCCTGAAGGACGGCGGGCGTTTTGCCGGGACGATCGCTTACGGCGAGGATCCTGCAGCGGCGGCGAAGAAGCTCGAGAACCTGACCAAGGGATAAGTCGCTTGAGGCGGATGCCTTATCTGTGGCAAAGCTTGCCGCGAAGATTATGAGAGGCGACTTCCTTTGAGTGAAATCCGGCTTTACGTGACATCCACCGAAATCGGTTCGGCCGAGATCCTCGACCTCCTGTCGCTGGAGTTCGGCGAAGAGGACGTGGCGATTGCCACGACCGAGGTGGACGAGAAGAAGGATATCTGGGAAGCCTCCGTCTACATGATGGCGGACGACGAGGAGGTCTTCAGAGAACGCATCGCAAAGGCGATCAGCGAGGATTTCCCCGATCTTTCGATTGCGATGGAGGTTATCCCGGATGTCGACTGGATTGCCAAATCGCTCGAAGGGCTCAAGCCTGTCAGGGCAGGGCGGTTTCTGGTTCATGGCTCGCATGACCGCGACAAGGTCAAGATCAACGACATTGCCATCGAGATCGATGCTGGACAGGCATTCGGGACCGGCCATCATGGCACAACGGCGGGGTGCCTCGAGGTGATCGACACGGTCGTTCGAGCGACCGAGCCGAGAAATGCGCTCGATCTGGGAACGGGCAGCGGCGTTCTGGCGATTGCGGTGCGCAAGTTGCGCAACATCCCGGTTCTGGCAACGGATATCGATCCGGTCGCCGTTCGGGTTGCCAAGGAGAATGTTCGCCGCAACGGCATTGCCAGCGGACTGCGGCTGGAGACGGCACCGGGTTTCCACTCCTCGGCCTTTCGCCAGGACGGTCCGTTCGACCTCATCATCGCCAATATTCTGGCGCGGCCGTTGATCAAGATGGCGCCGCAGCTGGTGACGCATCTGACACCGGGCGGATCGGTGATCCTGTCCGGTATTCTAGCCGAGCAGCGCTGGAAGGTGATTTCCGCTTATGCAGGCGCCCGCTGCCGGCATGTGCGCACGATCTGGCGAAACGGCTGGGTGACCATGCATTTCGTGCGAGGCATGTGACGGGCCATGGGCTGGCCTGTCAGGTTCTGTAGGCTTGCCGGCACACCGAGTTGCGTGCCGGGTATCGCGTCGTCCTCAGATCAGAAGATGTAACGGGTCGCACCCTGGCGCTGAAGTTCTTCGCGCGTCGTGCCGAGGCTCTTCAGCGTCGCATCATCAAGGCCAAGCATTGCGCCGTTGACGTAACGGGAGACCTGACGCTGACGGGCTTCGACCACGCGGTTCATTGCATTGCGGAGAAATGAGTTGGCCATCGTGTTCGTCCTTTTCAAAGTGATGACCCCAGAGGTCATCGAACATTGACGACACCTTAGATGATAAAAAATGAGGCAGGCAGTGGGTCTGCATCATGTGTGGCATGCGTCGGCTGCATGGATAGGTTCCTGACCCTGACTGCCCTGTCACGTATCTGCATAGGATACTGGCGGCGGCGCGGGGAAATGTTCTAACATGGCGGCCATCAGTCGGAATCAAACCAGCCGGAATTCACTCATGTTTCAATCGTTCGAGACCAAGTCCGCCCCGCAGTTCGGCCGCGAAAGGGTGACTGCCCTGCGTGACGGCTTTGCCGAACTCGGCATCGACGGGTTTCTCGTGCCCCGCGCCGACGAGTATCAGGGCGAGTATGTGCCTGAGTCGGCCGAGCGCCTGTCGTGGTTGACCGGCTTTACCGGATCTGCCGGCATGGCGCTCATCACGCAGCGTGAGGCAATCGTCTTCGTTGACGGGCGTTACGTGACGCAACTGGCCGAACAGGTTGACGGAACTGTGTTTTCCGGCGGCGATCTGGTCGGCGAGCCGCCGCATGCCTGGATTGCGAAACATGCGCCGAAAGGGTTCCGCCTCGGCATCGACCCTTGGCTGCATGCCGGTGCGGAAGTGCGCAGGCTGGAAAAGGCGCTTGCGGAGATCGGCGGCACGCTGGTTTCGCTGGCCCACAATCCGCTCGATGCGATCTGGAGCGATCGCCCTGCGGAACCGGTTGGCGCGTTGACCATCCAGAGAGAAGAGTTTGCCGGAAAGCCGGCCGGCGACAAGCTGAGCGAGATCGCGCGGCAGACCGAAGCGAAGGGACTGTCTGCGGTACTGATCACGGATCCGTCCTCCGTCGCCTGGATCTTCAATGTTCGCGGGGCTGACGTGCCGCACACGCCACACCCGCTGGCGCGCGCGATCGTCTTTGCAAACGGCAAGGCAGAACTCTTCATCGATGCGGCGAAGCTCGGGAGCGAAGAGGCGGCCTACCTGGACGCTCTCGCCCTCCGGCGGGATCCCTCCGAGTTCCTCGGGCGTCTTGCTGAGGTTTCAAAAGACGGCGCCCGCATCCTGATCGATCCGGATCTGACACCGCTCGCGCTGACGGCTGCAATCGTCGCAGCCGGCGGCGAGGTGATCGAGGGGATCGATCCGGCAAAGCTGCCGCGCGCCTGCAAGAATTCGGCGGAACTCGATGGATCGGCGAAGGCGCATCTGCAGGACGGCGCAGCTGTCGTCGAGTTTCTCTCCTGGCTCGATGACCAGGAGCCGGGCTCGATCACCGAGATCGACGCGGTGAAGACGCTGGAAGCGACGCGCGCCCGTGTCGGCCAGAGCATGCAGAACCCGCTGAAGGACGTTTCCTTTGACACGATTTCCGGTGCCGGCGAGCATGCCGCGATCATGCATTACCGGGTGACCGCGCAGAGCAACCGGCACATCCTGCCCGGCGAACTGTTTCTGATCGATTCGGGTGCGCAGTATGTAAACGGCACGACGGATATCACCCGCACGGTTGCGGTCGGCTTGGTTTCCGAGGATCGCAAGCGATTCTTCACGCTGGTTCTCAAGGGCATGATCGCCATTAGCATGGCGAAGTTTCCGAAGGGAACGCGCGGCTGCGATCTCGATCCGCTCGCTCGGATCGCGCTGTGGAAGGCGGGGGCGGATTTCGCGCATGGCACGGGACACGGCGTCGGGTCCTATCTCTCCGTGCATGAGGGGCCGCAGCGTATCTCGCGGATGTCGACGCAGGAGCTTCTGCCCGGCATGATCCTTTCGAACGAGCCCGGCTATTACCGCCCCGGCGCCTTCGGGATCCGGATCGAGAACCTGATCTTCGTGAACGATGCCGCGCCTGTCGAGGGTGGGGACATGCCGGTTCTGTCGTTCGAGACGCTGACCTGGTGCCCGATCGATCGCCGCCTCGTCGTCGCCTCGCTGATGACCTCGGAAGAACTGCAGTGGCTGAACGACTATCACGCAGAGGTGCGCGAAAAACTGATGCCGCTGATCGACAAGGATTCGGTCAAGACCTGGCTCACTGCTGCGACGGCGCCGATCTCCGGCTGAACCGGATTACGTGCCGATACCGAAACCGTGCCGGGCGGCCATGACTGCCGCCCAGCCGACGACGAGGACCATGAGGCCCGGAAAACGCAGGCCGAACACCAGCGCCGCGATCATCGCAATGCGCACGTCCCAGCCGCTGTTGACGAAGGGTGGAGCGACGAGTGTCACCAGAACGGCGGCCGGCACGGCGTTGAGGGCCGATTCCACCCGTGGCGGTATGCGTTTCAAGCTGTTGACAAGGATGTAGCCGCCGAGCCGCGTGGCGTATGTCGCAATTGCCGCCATCAGGATCAGGGTGACGGTCTGGCTGTCGACGGAGAAGGCGCTCATGCCGGTTTCCATCACGCAGCCTCCGTTTCAAGGGCCGGGTCTTTCAAGTCGTGATCCGAGGCTCCGGGAGGAGGCAGGATGGCCGCGACGACGATCCCGAGCGCTGCCCCCACACTGATATGCCAGGGTGACCCGACGACCCAGTAGGCGACAACCGATCCGACTGCTCCGGCGACGAGGACGGGTAGAAAATTGTGCCGTTTGCGAAAGCCCATCACCAGACCGAGAAAGTAGACGGGCAGGAGGACATCGATGCCGATCGCCTTCGGGTCGCCGATCAGGCTGCCGAACAGCGCGCCGACAATGGTATTGCCGACCCATCCAATCCAGACCACGCCGCCCATGGCGATGTACCAGGCGAAGGTAACCGGGGTCTGTTCTTCACGTTTCTCCGTCTCGGCAAATTGCGGATCGGTCAGCAGAAAAAAGGAAAGCCCGCGTTTTAGCAGCGGAAAACGGCCGAGGATCGGCGATACTGCCGCGGAATAGAGAACGTGGCGGAAATTGACGGCGAGCACCGAGAGCACGATCATCCAGGCCGCGACATGGTGGCCGAACAGTTCGATCCCGACCAACTGGCTCGCACCGCCGAAGACAAACGCGCTCATCAGCGCCGCTTCCGCCATGCTGAAACCGTTGTCGATGGCGATCGCTCCGAACAGGATGCCGAACGGGGCTGAGGAGAGGACGATAACGAAGCCCTTCTTCAATCCGTTCCTGATCTGGCCGCTTGTGGTGATCGGTTCGCTGAAACTCATGAGTCTTCCGATGCGTGCGCGTGCAATGCTTCGTTTATGCACGTGAGCGCCCGGTGACAATCGAATTGCGTTGATGCGTGTATCGATTTTGCTGAACGATCGGCGGCGCGGAGTGCATCAGTCCGCGAGAATCTCGCTGCTCTTGATAATGCCGACGCCGTTGGCGCGCATCTCCTCGATGGCAGCCCTGACGCCCTCGGGTGTTATGCCGCGGCTCGCATCCTCGATGAAGCGCACCTTGACGTCCGGCAGCATTTCGACAGCGTCCAAGGCTGAAAACTTCACGCAGTAGTCCGTGGCGAGACCGCAAACGTCAAGCTCCGTAATCTGCTGCGCCCGGAGGTAACCGGCAAGGCCGGTAAGGGCGGCCTGGTCGTTGTCGCGAAAGGCGGAATAGCTGTCGACCGCAGGGTTTTCGCCCTTCTGCTGGATATAATCGACTGCGCCGATATCGAGATCCGGGTGGAATTCCGCATCCGGTGTTTCCTGCACGCAGTGATCCGGCCACATGACCTGCGGCTGGCCGGAGAGCTCGCCCATGTCGAATGGTTTCTTGCCCGGATGCTGGGAGGCGAAGCTGCCGTGATTGGCGGGATGCCAGTCCTGCGAGGCGACGATCACATCGTAACCGCCGTCGGAAATGAGGCTGTTTGCGATCGGCACGATATCGTCACCGTGGGCAACAGCGAGGTTTCCGCCCGGGCAGAAGCCATTCTGGATGTCGATCAGGAGCAGCGCTTTCATAGATCGTCCTCACGAGTGGTTCTTCCTTGTCACACGAAGATGCCAAGCATGGCGGCATCGATCAAGCCTCTTCTGCGCAACACGATCGTCGCTCCAAATCACTTGTGACGAAACGGTCGGCCTTGGTGGCAGGTTCTGCGGTCATCTGATCTCCGCGTTTTCTAGGATTTCGAAAGATATCTCGATCGCTTTTGCTGACCGATCTGAAATCCCAATCCGGTTTCGAGCCCAATGTTGAAACGTGATTCCTCGTCGGATGCGGACCACGACCCTATCTAGAGGTCATCTTCACGGAGTTTCTCCCATGTCACTGTCGTCTTCGCTAGAAACGCGGGCTGAAGGCCTGCCGCCGATCGGTTTTCCCGGTCTCGGCGCTCTCATCGTGCTTGTTGTCGGCACCGTTGCGCTCGGCCTCGCTTATGGTCCAGCCCAAGGTGCGCTCTTCCTCATCGGAGGCGGGCTTGGCATCGCGCTCTATCACGCGGCCTTTGGGTTCACGTCTGCCTGGCGTGTCTTCATTGCGGAGGGCCGGGGCCGGGGTCTTCGCGTTCAGATGATTCTTCTGGCGCTTGCCGTCATCCTGTTTTTCCCGGCTCTATCCAACGGCGTGCTGTTCGGCACCGAGGTGCGTGGCAATATTTCGCCGGCCGGTATCGGCGTGATCGTCGGCGCCTTCATGTTCGGCATCGGGATGCAGCTTGGCGGCGGTTGTGCATCCGGCACGCTGTTTACCGCCGGTGGCGGCAATGCGCGCATGCTGGTGACCCTGTTCTTCTTCATCGTCGGTTCGGTTCTCGCCACCATCCACTTCGACTGGTGGGTCAGTCTTCCTTCGCTGCCGCCGACGTCTCTGTTTCAGACGTTCGGTGCGTTTGGCGGCATTGCGGTATCGCTTGCCATATTCGCGGCGATCGCCGCGATCACTGTGGTCGTCGAGAAGCGGCGCAACGGCGCACTTGAACAGGCGCCACCTTCGCCACGGCATGGTCTTGCCCGCTATCTGCGTGGTCCGTGGCCGCTGGTAGCTGGCGCGATTGCACTCGTGATCCTCAATTTCGCGACGCTCGCAATCGCCGGCCGTCCCTGGGGGATCACGTCCGCCTTCGCGCTCTGGGGTGCGAAGGGCGCGCAGGCGATCGGCTTTGATCCGACAGCCTGGGCGTATTGGCAGCAGCCGGGGAATGCTAAAGCTCTGGCCGGAAGCGTGTTTGCCGATGTCACATCCGTCATGGATTTCGGCCTCATCGCGGGCGCCATGCTGGCGGCGGCGCTGGCTGGAAAGTTTGCTCCCAGCCTCGACATCCCGCTGCGTTCGATCCTTGCGGCCGTCGTTGGCGGCCTGCTGCTCGGCTACGGTGCGCGAATCGCCTATGGCTGCAATATCGGAGCCTATTTCTCCGGCATCGCGTCCGGCAGCCTGCATGGTTATCTCTGGGCAGTCGCGGCGTTTGCCGGAAATGTGCTGGGTGTGAAATTGCGGCCCTTCTTCTTCATGGAAGGTCGGTCCATTCGCCGGGCCGACGGTTGAGCCGTTCACCGCATCCCTTCAAAACTTCACGATCCATGGGCGCCTCCACAGAGGCGCCCATTTTCGCATGTGGGTTCAGACAGAGTGTCGCCACACTTCGGCTCTGGCTTGCCGCATCTTACCCCCTCAAAATTGCGGGTGCGATTTCGTACCTCAAATGTCGCACCAGTTAAAAACCGGTGTAAGCCTTGAGTTTGTTAACTTTTGTCGCTAAACAGCAACAGTCGACGAGCTAGACACCGGACTTGCGGGCAGGGTCGAACACCCCTTTGCCGCATTTCTGCTTAACTTCCGGCGGTATGCGCTTTTAAGTGCACCACCGAAACCAAATCGGGGCGGCGTAAAGACATTGGTTACCATAATCGTTCATTCTCATATGCAGTCGATTGGCGGCGATGAGCAGATCCTGTCTGCTTTCTCAGTCCGCTTTGATCTTGCGGGCAAGACTGCGAAAGCGGTTCTTGCCGGTGTGAGTAACGGTTCGGGTAACGAGTAATGGCGCGTCAGTTGGAATCCAAAGCTTCGAAGCAGAACGGTCGCAAAGCGGCATCGAAAGCATCCTCGGCGCAGGCGCGCCGCAAGAAGTCCCGCTCACTCATGACGAATATGGCGCTTGGCGTCGGCTTTACCGTGGCGGCGCTGGTTGGCGCCTCGATGGTCACGGTCGCGACCTCGGTCAAGTCTGCCCCCAGCATCAGGTTCGAAACGGCCCTGCTTGCGCCACCAACGGCGCGCGAGCATCTCGTGGCTGCATCGGCGCGCACTGCGGACCGCAATCTCGATATTTCGAAATTCTCTCGCCTTCCAGGCAGCGCGCCGGCCGAGCCGAAGCGCGGTCGTCTGGAAGGAGCGCAGCTTGCTGCTCTCTCTTCCCAGCGTCCGGATGACGCAAGCGTTCGTCAGTCGATGCATCTCGCGATGGCAAAGGCTGCCCGTCACGCCGAAACCGAACAGCAGTTTGCGGCCCTTGGCAAGCTGCGGCCCGGCTCCGACCAGATCAAGTCCGCTCTCGGTTCTGCCATGGAAAGTCTTGTGGTCGTAGCGCCACGCGGTAGCGAAGCTCTGGGCGCAATGCCCGACATTCTCCAGGAAGTTCAGCCGGCGACAGAGGTGGCGGAACTCAACACGATGAAGCCGGTGGAACTGGCGTCGCTCGAAAGCGATCTGCCGGAAAGCATGTCGGAGGATACGGTGGCGATTGCCGAACAGGCGACGCCGCTACCTTCACCTGCGCCGACATCTCTTGCCCAGGCGCTGCCGAAAGCCGGACCACTGCCGGTCCTGCGTCCCGGTGCGGCCACCACCAGCGCTTCCATGGCCGTCGCTTCCGTCAAGCCTGAAAAGCCGAATGCACTTGCCGCAATCGCAGCCGTCGCACCGCAAAAGCCTGGCCGTGGCGACAACGATAACGACAAGCCAACCGTGCTTGCCTTTGCCAAGCCGAACAACCCGATGCGCGAAGAGCCTCTCGCTCCGTCGCAGGGTTCGCCGAAGTGGCCGGGCATTGGCACCAAAGTTGCGATCTACGACATCACCAACGGCGTGGTCATCATGCCGAACGGCAGCAAGCTCGAGGCCCATTCCGGCATCGGCAGCATGCGCGACAACCCGAAGTTCACGCATGTGAAGATGCGCGGCCCGACACCTCCGGGCACCTACAAGCTCTCGATGCGCGAATCGCTGTTCCACGGTGTTGCGGCAATCCGCCTGACGCCGACCGACGGCAAGGCGCCGCAGGGCCGCACGGGTCTTCTCGCCCACAGCTTCCTGCTTCGCGTTCGCGGCGACAGCCATGGTTGCGTGGCCTTCGCCGACTACGACAAGTTCCTGAAGGCCTTCCAGCGCGGCGAAATCACCCACATGATCATCGTGCCGAAGTGGGATGGCAAGCGCCCCGGCGCCGGCCCAAGCGGCGGCGGCATCATGGCAAAGCTGTTCGGCAACAAAGACGCCTGATTAAACTCAACAAAAAACGGAGCCTTTTAGGCTCCGTTTTTCGTTGTCAGCCCAGCGTCTGCCGCGTTGCGGCCAGGAAGATGCGCGCGCCGATCGCAATCAGATCGTCGGGATAATCATAAGTCGGGTTGTGCAGGGCAGGGTGGCTTTCGCCGGCGCCGAGAAACAGCATGGCCGATTTCGAGACCTTAGCGAAGCGACCGAAATCCTCCGAGGCGCGATAGGCTTGCCCAGCGACGTGCGGCACGCTCTCGGCATCCATCGCGGCCCTCAGGATGTCGGCTGCAGCGGGGTGGTTGATGCAGTGGCCGAACACATCCTGATAGGACAAGGCCAGGGCCAGCCCATCCGCCGCAGCCGCATCTCTCGCCATTGTCTCCGCCTGTTCGACAAGCGCCGACATCTGATCATCCGTCGACGTGCGCAGCGTCACCCAGATCTCCCCATGCGACGGTGAAATGCCGGCGGCGGGTTCACCGATCGTCACGTGGGTCACGGTCGCACGCACGAGGTCGTCGTTTTCGACCGAACCATCTGAAATTCCGCTCAGGGCGGGCAACAACTTGGCCACCGCCGCCACAGGCGAAATCCCGGTCTCGGGCCATGCCGCGTGGGCAGTCTTGCCGGTCAGGATGATCTTCATGCCGCGCGATGCGCAATTGGTCGGCCCGTCCTTCAGATGGACGTGACCGAGCGGGATGCCAGGCATATTGTGCAGGGACAGGCTGATATCGGGTGTCAGGTCCCGAAACTTGTCGTCGGCAAGGACCGCTGCCGCCCCGGCGCCGGTTTCCTCCGCCGGCTGGAACAGGAGAACGACACGACCCTTCGCTGGCCGCCGACGTCCGAGCGCGCGGCCGACCGCCGCAAGCGTTGCCGTATGCCCGTCATGGCCGCACATATGGCTCTTTCCCGATACCTTCGACTTGTGCTCGGGGTCGCCCAGTTCCTCGATCGGAAGAGCATCGAGTTCCGCGCGCAGCATCACCGTCATTCCGGGCACGCCACTGTCGTAGACGACCGCGACGCCGGTGCCGCCAATACCTTCGACCACCGCGTCCG
The DNA here is from genome assembly GCF_050500175.1 of Neorhizobium sp. DAR64872/K0K18. Classification (NCBI taxonomy): domain Bacteria; kingdom Pseudomonadati; phylum Pseudomonadota; class Alphaproteobacteria; order Hyphomicrobiales; family Rhizobiaceae; genus Neorhizobium; species Neorhizobium sp. DAR64872/K0K18. The sequence goes on along the minus strand of NZ_CP191446.1, from coordinate 1,944,743 downwards.
GACCGGTCTCCGACAGGAACCGCACCACCTCGCGCGCCGTCTCCGCTTCCTCACCGGAGACATCAGGCATGGTATGAAGCCGGCGGCGCCATGCGGTGAGTTCGACGACGTCGCTGTTGCTGAGGGAGATGTCATTCATCGAATTCTAAAGCCCTCATCATGGTCACGACCCTCGTTTGCGAGTGAGTAGACGTCTCGTCAGCCCGCCTTCTCCACGAACCCGTCCAGCACCCGCTTTTGCCCTGCCTTGTCGAACTCGATCGTCAGCTTGTTGCCTTCGATCGCGGTGATATTGCCGTTGCCGAACTTGATGTGGAAGACCCGGTCACCGGTGGTGAATTTCGACGGCGTGTCGGTTGTCGATTTGGCGACCAGCTCGCCGTCGATCGTGCGGCCGCGGGGGCCGCTTTCGCCGTAGCCGATGCGTTCCACGGCGTGGCCGGAGCGGCTGCCCCAGTTGTCGCGGGTGGCATCTGTCTTGTTGGCCTGGGCGCGTTTCCAGCCGGGCGTCGAATAGGAGTTGCCGGCGAAGGCATCCGCCTTGTCGAAGCGCGACTGACCGTAGCCGCCGCGGCCGCCATAGCCACCGAAGCTTGAGGATTCCGATGACGCCACATCGACATGGCTCGGCGGCAGTTCATCGAGAAACCGCGAGGGCATGGTTGATTGCCACAGGCCGTGAATACGCCGGTTCGAGACGAACCAGATGTGGCAGCGGCGTTTTGCGCGGGTGATGCCGACATAGGCGAGGCGGCGTTCTTCTTCCAGCCCCGAGCGGCCGCCTTCGTCCAGCGCACGCTGGTGCGGAAACAGGCCTTCCTCCCAGCCGGGCAGGAACACGGTCTCGAATTCCAGCCCCTTGGCCGAGTGCAGCGTCATGATGGACACGGCGTCGAGGTTCTCGTTGGTCTCGGCATCCATGACGAGCGAGACGTGTTCGAGGAAGCCGCGCATGCTTTCGAACTGCTCCATCGAGCGGATCAGTTCCTTCAGGTTTTCCAGCCGCCCCGGCGCTTCGGCGGTTTTGTCGTTCTTCCACATGTCGGTATAGCCCGACTCTTCGAGGATCTGCTCGGCCAGTTCCGTGTGGGGAACCGTTTCGAGCCGTCCCTGCCAGTTACGGAAATTCTGCACGACGTCGAACAGGGCCTTGCGGGCCTTCGGCTTCAGCTCGTCGGTCTCGATCATTTCGCTTGCGGCCTGAAGCATGGGCACATCGCGGGCGCGGGCGCTGTCATGCAGGTAGCGTATGGTCGTGTCGCCGAGGCCGCGCTTCGGCGTGTTGACGATGCGCTCGAAGGCCAGGTCGTCAGCCGGCTGGCAGACCATGCGGAAATAGGCCATCGCATCGCGGATCTCGAGCCGCTCGTAAAAGCGCGGGCCGCCGATGACGCGGTAGTTGAGACCGAGCGTCACGAACCGGTCTTCGAACTCGCGCATCTGGAACGAGGCGCGCACCAGGATCGCCATGTCGTTCAGCGCGTGTTTCTTGGAATCGCTGCGACCATCGCCGCGCTGCAGCCGCTCGATCTCCTCACCGACGGCACGGGCTTCCTCTTCGCTATCCCAGGCGGCGTGGACGATCACCTTTTCGTCCTCGGGATCGACCCGGTCGGTAAACAGCGTCTTGCCGAGGCGTCCTTCGTTATGGGCGATCAGATGGCCGGCAGCGCCGAGGATATGCTCTGTCGAGCGGTAGTTGCGCTCGAGCTTGATGACCTTGGCGCCCGGGAAATCCTTGTCGAAGCGAAGGATGTTTTCCACTTCGGCGCCGCGCCAGCCATAGATCGACTGGTCGTCGTCGCCGACGCAGCAGACGTTTTGCGGCACGTCCTTCGGACGCTGAGCGAGCAGACGCAGCCACATATACTGGGCCGTATTGGTGTCCTGATACTCGTCGACGAGGATATAGCGGAACCGCTGGTGGTATTCTTTCAGCAGATCCGGTGCCTTGCGGAACAGGGCGATCGGGTGCAGCAGAAGGTCGCCGAAATCGCAGGCGTTGAGCGTGCGCAGGCGGGCCTGATAGGCGGCATAGAGTTCGCGGCCCTTGCCGTTGGCAAAGGCCCGGGCGTCGCCTTCCGGAATGTCGGGCGGCAACAGGCCCTTGTTCTTCCAGCCATCGATCATGCCGGCGAACTGCTTGGCCGGCCAGCGCTTGTCATCCAGACCTTCCGCCTGGATGAGCTGCTTGATCAGGCGCACGACGTCGTCGGTGTCTAAGATGGTGAAATCGGATCGCAGGCCGACCAGCTCCGAATGGCGCCGCAGCAGTTTGACGCCGATCGAGTGAAACGTGCCGAGCCACGGCATGCCTTCGACGGCGCCGCCGACGAGAACGCCGATGCGCTCCTTCATCTCGCGCGCCGCCTTGTTGGTAAAGGTCACGGCGAGAATCTGGCTCGGATAGGCGCGGCCGGTCTCCAGCAGGTGGGCGATGCGGGTGGTCAGCACGCGGGTCTTGCCGGTTCCGGCGCCGGCCAGAACCAGAACGGGACCATCCAAGGTCTCGACCGCTTCGCGCTGTTCCGGGTTAAGGCCCGTCATATAGTCGGGTGAGGGCCGGTTGCCACCGCGCGCCGCCATGGCCCGCGCCGCGATCCCCAGACCACCGGAGGCGCCGCCGGCACCACCAGCAGGAACGGCAGCCGAACCATGGTTACCAGCCGATGCCGGCACCGGGCGCTGGTCCGATTGGTCTTCGCCTCGCGCCTTGCGGGGGGCGGGCTCCGGCTCCTCATCGAACAAAGGGATGTCGTCGTAACTGTTACTCATCCGGCCAATGTAGTGATTCGGGCTCGAAAGACCAGCCGATGTTCTCTTTTCATTCCTATGTTTCCCCTAGGAATCGTCCGGATCCGTGTCGTTGAAGCTCTGACACATCCGTGAAATCGCGTGATGTTACAAAACAGTAAGGTAGGTTCCTCGACCTTGCCAGTTGGGCGCGAAACGGGGATACTTGCACCACTTATCGATAGACTTGCGAGGAATGAATGCGGATCTGGAACCAGCTTCTGATGTCGGTTGCGGTACTGCTCGGAGGGCTCTGTCTCTGGGTCTACCTGTCGGCAGATGCCGGGCGGTCACTGATTTCGATGGGCGTTCCCGCAGGAGTGGTGATTTCCATCAATCCTGATGTCGCCGAGCCGGCGGCCGCAACGGTTGCGGGCGCACCGGCTTCGTCATCGCGCGGCGGGCAGCGGGGCGGCGGTGAGAGCCAGGTGGTGTTGGTTGCAACCAGACCCGTCGGAACCGGTGTGGTCAATGACAGACTGTCGGCGATCGGTGACGGCGAGGCGATCCAGTCGGTTATCGTGATGCCGCAGGCGACGGGCACCGTAAACGAGATCCTCGTCAAATCCGGCGACATGGTCAAAAAGGGCCAGATTCTTGCGCAGCTCGATGACGACGAGCAGATCATCCTGCGCGATCAGGCGCAGGTGGTGTTGCGCAGTGCGCGTGAGAAATCCGATACTTACCGGAACCTCAAGAGCTTCTCCCGCCTCGACGTGCTCGACGCGCAGATTGCGTCCGAAACGGCGCAGCTGACGGTCACCAACGCCGAACTGGCGCTGAAGCGTCGCTCGGTCGTTGCGCCGATCGACGGGATCGTCGGCATCGTCGCGGTCAATATCGGTGACAACGTCACGACCGCAAGCAATATCGTGACGATCGACAACCGTACCGAGCTACTGGTGGATTTCTGGGCGCCGGAGCGTTTCGCGGTTCAGGTCAAGCCTGGCATGCCGGTCGAGGCCGCCTCCGTCTCGCGTCCAGGCCGCACCTTCGAGGGTTCGGTCGAGGCCGTCGACAACAGGGTCGATCCGGCAAGCCGTACGATCCGCATTCGTGCCAGAATTCCCAATGTTGATGACGAACTCCGCGCCGGCATGTCTTTCGGCGTGACGATGCGGTTTCCGGGCGAGACCTTTCCAAGCGTCGATCCGCTTGCAGTCCAGTGGGATGCGAAAGGCTCGTTCGTCTGGCATATCGTCGATCACAAATCGGTCAAGGAGCGGGTGAGGGTGATCCAGCGCAATCCCGATGCGATCCTCGTCTCGGCCAATCTGAAGGATGGCGATGTCGTGGCAACCGAAGGGTTGCAACGGGTCCGGGAAAATGGTGCCGTCCGCATTGCCGGTGAAAAGCCGCCGGAGGTCGCCAGCCGATGAGCAGCAGCCACAGCGGTAACGCCAATAACAACGGGTCGTCCGGCCAGTCTTCCGGAAAGCAGAACAGCTTTACCGCGCTCTTTGTGCGGCGGCCGGTCCTTGCCGCGGTTCTCAACACGCTTCTTGTCGTCGCAGGCCTTGCTGCTCTTGCCGGCGTCGAGGTGCGCGAGTTGCCGGATGTGGACCAGCCGGTCATCACCATCCGCACCACCTATGACGGCGCTTCTGCCCAGACGATGGACCAGGAGGTGACCGATATCATCGAGGGCGCGGTTGCCCGGGTCGCCGGCCTCAAGGCCGTTTCGTCGGAATCGCAGTTCGGCCAGAGCCGTGTCACGCTGGAATTCAACGACACCGCCGATCTTGCGGTGGCCGCCAACGACGTGCGCGATGCGCTTGGTCGTGTCACCGGCCAGTTGCCTGACGACGTGGACGAGCCGCGCATCATCAAGGCCGATTCCGACAGCCAGCCGATCATGCGGCTTGCCGTTACGTCCAACTCGTTGTCGATGGAAGACCTGACGCTTCTCGTCGATAACGAGGTGTCCGACCGGCTTGCGTCGGTTGACGGCGTCGCTGACGTGGAGCTCTACGGCGATCAGGAAAAGGTCTTCCGCGTTGACGTGAACCAGACGGCGCTTGCCAGTCGTGGGCTGACGATTGCAGACCTCTCCGAGGCGCTATCGACGGCTGCCCTCGACGTGCCCGCCGGGTCGCTGGAATCCTCGACGCAGGACATTGTCGTGCGCGCGACGGCGAGCCTGACCAAGCCCGAAGACTTCGAAAACGTAATGCTGGGCAACAATGTCCGGCTGCGCGATGTGGCGACCGTGATGCTGGGGCCGGACGACGGCACGACGGCGTTGCGATCGAATGGCGTTCCCGGCGTTGGTCTGGGCGTGCTGCGCCAGGCGCAATCGAACACGCTCAGCATTTCGGAAGGCGTGCGGGCCGCCGTCGCCGATCTCCAGAAGACGCTGCCCGAGGGCACGCGCATTGCCATCACCAGTGACGATGCGGTCTTCATCGAAGGCGCGCTGCACGAGGTCGAGATCGCGCTGGCGCTGTCGGGCACGATCGTCATTGCCGTCATCTATCTCTTCCTGCGCGACTGGAAGGCGACGCTGATCCCGGCGCTCACCATGCCGGTGGCGCTGATCGGTACGCTGGTCGCGATCTATGCCGTCGGGTTCTCGATCAACATTCTGACGCTGCTGGCGATCGTTCTTGCGACCGGCCTTGTGGTGGATGACGCGATCGTCGTTCTCGAAAATATCGTGCGGCGACGATCCGAGGGGATGGGTCCGCGCGCGGCCGCCGTGATCGGCACGCAGGAGGTTTTCTTCGCGGTGCTGGCGACGACCGCCACGCTTGCCGCCGTGTTTATTCCGCTGTCCTTCCTGCCCGGCCAGATGGGTGGCCTGTTCCGCGAGTTCGGTTTCGTTCTGGCGTTTGCCGTCGCGCTGTCTTCGGTCACGGCGCTGACGCTTTGCCCGATGCTTGCGTCGCGCATGCTGACCAAGCCGATACAGGAAAAGAACGACGGCCTGCTTGGCCGGTTCGGAACGCTGTTTGCCAATTTCTACCGGGTGACGCTGCATGCCTGCCTTGGCGCGCCGGCGATCGTCATCGTCTTCGCGCTGCTGTTCGGCGGTGCCGGCTATATGGCCTTCAAGACGGTCAAGAGCGAACTGACCCCGCCGGAAGACCGGGCCATGGTCATGCTGCGGGCGACGGCGCCCGAAGGCATCAGCCTGCAATATATGCGCGACAAGCTGCAGCAGATCGAAGAGAAACTGCAGCCGCTCGTGGCGTCCGGCGAGATCCAGAACATCTATTCGATCTCGGGGCAGGGTGGCGCCACCAATAACGGTTTCATGGTTCTGACCCTCGCGCCTTGGTCCGAGCGGGAGCGCAGCCAGGCCGATATCGTCCGGGATATCAACGCGGCCACCGCGACCGTGCCCTCGCTTCGCGCCTTCGCGACGCAGCAGAACAGTCTGCGTATCCGCGGTGCCGGCAACGGGTTGCAGATGGCGATGGTCGGCACCAATCATGAAGAGCTGACGGCCGCCGCGCTGAAACTGGTGGACCAGCTTCGCGCGAGCGGATTGTTCGATACGCCGCGTCTCAACAACGAGCCGACACAGGCCCAGATCTTCGTGTCGGTGAACCGTGAGCGGGCATCGGATCTCGGAATCGACATCACGAATCTCGGCACGTCGCTGCAGTCTCTTCTCGAAGGCCGATCTGTGGTGGACGTGTTTGTCGACGGCGAGGCGACACCGGTCAAGCTGACATCGACGACGCGTCCGATCGATGACCCGACGGATCTCGAGAACATTTTTCTGAAGGCCAAGGATGGCCGCATGGTGCCGCTCTCCACCGTCGCGACGCTCGAGGAACGGGCCGTGGCGCCGAGGCTCAACCGCGAACAACGGCTTGCGGCAGTCTCCTTCTCGGCAAGCCTCAAGGACGGTGTCTCGCTCGGTCAGGCGGTCCAGGCGGCGACCGAGCTTGCGCAGCCGCTCCTGCCAGCTGGATCACGTCTGATACCGTTGGCAGAGGCTGCGACACTCAAGGAAAACTCGAGCGGCATGGCGCTGACATTCGGCTTTGCGATCGCCATCATCTTCCTGGTGCTTGCGGCGCAGTTCGAAAGTGTCCTGTCCTCGATCATCATCATGTCCACGGTGCCGCTGGGACTTGCCTGCGCCGCCTTCGCCTTGGTTCTGACCGGCTCAAGTCTCAACGTCTACAGCCAGATCGGGCTTGTGCTGCTTGTCGGGGTCATGGCGAAAAACGGCATTCTGATTGTCGAGTTCGCCAACCATCTGCGCAACGAGGGCGCGTCCTGCCGCGAGGCGATCGAACGGGCGTGCGCGATCCGTCTTCGACCGGTGATGATGACGATGATCGCCACCGTGATCGGCGGCGTGCCTCTTGTTCTTGCCAAGGGCGCCGGTGCCGAAGCCCGTATCGCGCTCGGCTGGGTGATCGTCGGTGGCCTCGGCATGGCAACCATGGTGACGCTCTATATCACCCCTGTCGCATACTTGTTGATCGCCCGCTTCTCCAAGCCACAGGTGCACGAGGAACAGCGGCTGCAGGACGAGCTGGAAAGCGCCCGGAAGGGACGCGCCAACGATACGAAAGAGCAGCAGCTGATGGCAGCCGAGTAAGGGCTTGCCTTCAGGCAACGGTTTCGGGGTTTCGCATGTCGGCGAAAATCTGCTTCAGGACGTCGTAGATCCGTCCATCGAGCGATTGCGACACGTTGAAGCGCATGGAACTCGTCGCTGATTGCGACGGGCTGAAGACATTGCCCGGGGCGAGCACGATGTTGTTCTTCAATGCCGCCCGTGCGACGTCGGCGGAATCGAGACCATCGGGCAGCCGGCACCACAGAAACATGCCTGCCTGCGGCTCGATCCACGGCACGATGCCGATCGCCTTCAGCCGTCCCGATACCTCGACCCTTGCGCCGGCGAGCCGCCCCCTGATCGTATCCAGATGCTTGCGGTAGCTGGCATCGCTCAGCGCCTGGTAGACCAGTTCGGACGCAAGCGATGGCCCGCCGAACGAGGTCGCGATCTTGAGGTCGGTCAGACCCTCGATCCAGTCCCGCTTGGTGGCGATGAAGCCGCAGCGGACCGAAGCGGAGAGAGTTTTCGAAAAGCTGCCGATATGAATGACCCGGTCAAGACCGTCAAAGGCAGCCAGCCTTGGTGCCGGCGAATGCTCGAAATCCGAAAAGATATCGTCCTCGACGATCGTCAGGCCGAACTGTTCGGCAAGTTTCAGAACGCGATGCGCCGTGACGGGACTAAGCGTTGCCCCGGTCGGATTGTGGACCGCCGAATTGGTGATGTAGAGGCGAGGGCGGTGCCCAGCGAGGACGTTCGCGAAAGCGTCGAGATCAGGCCCGTTCGGCGTATAGGGCACGCCGACGATCCGGGCGCGATGGGCGCGCAGGATCGCCTGGAAATTGAAGTAGCAGGGGTCGTCCACGAGGACGGTGTCTCCGGGCTCGATCAGGAACCGGCAGAGAAGGTCGATTGCCTGGGTGCCGGAATCGGACAGCACGATCTGGTCGGGCGACGCCTCGATGCCGCGCTCTCCCATTCTGCGCGCAATCAGGCTTCGAAGCGGTGTCAGGCCGAGCGGAGAACCGTAGTCCGTAAGCGCTGCCGTATCGCCGCGGGACAGCGTGCGAAGCGATCGCCGCAGGGTCTCGTCCGGTAACCAGGATGGCGGTAGCCAGCCACAACCCGGCGTGAGGCCATCGCGCCGGACATCGAGCGATTGCCGCGACACCCACAAGGGATCGACGGCGCGGTCGAGCTTCGGACCGACCTGCGCGAGCGACAACGGTGCCGTCTGGTTGGCAACGTAGAAACCGGAGCCGGGGCGGGAGGTGATCACGCCCTCTGCCGTCAGCCGGTCATACGCATCGACAACGGTGGAGGTGGACACTTTCAAAGTTGCTGCGAGGCTGCGCACGGAGGGAAGCTTTGCTCCGGGCACAAGGCTGCGCCCGGAAATCCGTTGCCGGATGGTCGAAACGACCATGGCGACCTTCTGCCCACCTTGCGTCCCCAAGTCCATCCGTACTTCCCCATGCACCATTACAGTTTTGTCAAATCGTACCTGAGTGTAGCTGTCTCTGCCAGAGGCTTGCGCGCATAAGCGTCGAAGGTTTTTGGCAGGGGTGTGCAGGCTTATGGATCGTTCTCTTTCAGGTTGGATCAACGGCATGATCGGCGTGATCATCTTCAGCGGCTCGCTGCCGGCGACAAGGGTTGCCGTCGCGCAGTTCGATCCGGTTTTTCTAACCGTTGCCCGCGCCGCGATTGCCGGCATCCTCGCGCTCTGCATTCTCCTTGTCTTCCGGGAGAAATGGCCATCGCGCCGCGACCTCGTGTCTCTCGTCGTCATCGCTCTCGGCGTCGTGGTGGGTTTTCCGCTTCTCACTGCGCTGGCACTCCAGCACGTGACATCGGCCCATTCCATCGTCTTCATCGCTCTGTTGCCGCTCGCGACGGCATGCTTTGCTGTTCTGCGCGGTGGCGAGAGACCCAGGCGGGCATTCTGGATCTTCGCGATTGCCGGGAGCGCTTGCGTTGCCGGTTTTGCGCTGTCGCAGGGTGTGATGGCGTCACCCTATGGCGACGGCATGATGCTTGCCGCGGTTCTTGTCTGCGGCCTCGGTTATGCGGAAGGTGGCCGCCTGTCGCGGACGCTCGGGGGGTGGCAGGTGATCTGCTGGGCGCTTGTTCTATCTCTGCCGGTTATGGTCGTCATCACGCTTACGCAGCTGCCGCCGGATTTCTCAGCAATCCGCATGCCGGCATGGCTTGGCCTCGGCTATGTCTCACTCTTCAGCATGCTGATCGGTTTTATCTTCTGGTACCGCGGGCTGGCGCAGGGCGGCATTGCTGCAGTGGGGCAGCTGCAACTGACGCAGCCATTCTTCGGCCTCGTGCTTGCCGCCCTGCTGCTCGGTGAAAGCATCAGCCCGATGATGATCGTTGTGACGCTGGCCGTCATCCTCTGTGTCGCCGGTGCTCGCCGCTTCGCGCGATAGGCCCACCGTACCGATGCGGGGGTGTTCGTTCTGGACAAACCTTGCCGTGTCTCCTAACCAAGCCGTAGCATCTTGAGGAGACGTAGCATGGCAATTCGCGACGTGAAGGCAGGCCAACGGAACGAGGAGGGCATTGCCGCGGTCCTCGGTATCTTGAAACAGGCTTTCGGCGAGCGGTTCCAGACCGGCCAGTCGTTCCGCGAACAGCATGCCCACACGACCACCTATCTTCCGGGCCAGCTTCCCGATGGCGTCGTGTTCGTCGAGACGAGCGACGACGTGAAGACCGTGGTGAAGGTGTGCGGCGAGCATCGGGTTCCGATGATCCCGTTTGGCATCGGTTCCTCGCTTGAAGGACAAGTCAATGCGCCGTCCGGCGGCATTTCGATCGATTTCAGCCGCATGAACAAGGTCCTTCGCATCAGCCCTGAAGATCTCGACGTCACCGTCGAGCCGGGGATGACGCGTGAGGAGCTGAACCGCGAACTGCGCGATACCGGCCTGTTCTTTCCGATCGATCCCGGCGCCAACGCAACGATCGGCGGCATGGCGTCAACTAGGGCGTCCGGCACCAACGCCGTACGTTATGGCACGATGAAGGACAATGTCCTCGCGCTGACCGTGGTGACCGCAGATGGCGAAGAGATCCGCACCGCGCGTCGTGCCCGCAAATCCTCGGCCGGCTACGATCTGACCCGGCTTTTCGTGGGCTCCGAAGGGACGCTCGGCGTGATCACGTCGGTGACGCTGAAGCTTCAGGGCATTCCGGAAAAGATCGGCGGTGGCGTCTGCGCCTTCCCGAGCGTCGAGGATGCCTGCGATGCCGTCATCATGACTATTCAGATGGGCATTCCGGTTGCCCGTATCGAACTTTTGGACGACGTGCAGATCCGCGCCTGCAACGCTTACTCGGGCCTATCCTATCCGGAGAAGCCGACATTGTTTCTCGAATTCCACGGCACCGAGGAAACGGTCCGCATCCAGTCGGAACAGTTCGCCGAGGTCGCATCCGACTGTGGTGGTGACGAGTTCCATTGGACTGCCAATGCCGAGGAACGCACGAAGCTGTGGAACGCCCGCCACAATGCCTACTGGGCCGGCCGCGCGCTCGATCCGTCGCTCAACGGGCTTTCCACCGATGTCTGCGTACCGATCTCGCGACTGGCGGAATGCGTGGCCGAGACCCAGGCCGATATTCGCGATGCGGGGCTTCTGGCCCCGATCGTCGGCCATGCGGGCGATGGCAATTTCCACGTTCTCGTGCTTTTCGACGACAAGGATCCGGCTTCCGTTGCCAATGTCGAGGCGTTTACGGGACGGCTGAGCCGCCGGGCGCTGGCGATGGACGGAACCTGCACGGGCGAACACGGCGTCGGGCAGGGCAAGATGTCCTATCTCGACGAGGAACTGGGCGGCGCCGTCGAGCTGATGCGGTCGATCAAGAAAGGCTTTGATCCGCAAAACCTCTTCAATCCGGGAAAGATCTTCCGCATTGCGGAATAACACTCCCCAATGATTGACTTGCCAGTCCGGCGCGTGGAACTACTCTTGCCGTAGAAACAGGGAGATAGGCCGGTGCTCGGACGCATCATGTTGGCTTTGGGCGGATTGGTCGTGGCGGCGCTGTTTGCGGCGTTGCTGGTGCCGTTCTTTGTCGACTGGTCAAGCTTCCGCGTCGCTTTCGAGGATCAGGCCAGCCGTCTGCTCGGCAAGAAGGTCGCCGTGCATGGCTCGGTCGATGCCCGGATCCTGCCGTTTCCGTCGGTCACGCTGCACGACGTGCGCGTCGGGCAGGATGTCGATGGCCAACCGCTGGTGCAGGTCGCGCAATTCTCGATGGATATGGAGCTCGCGCCGTTTCTCTCCGGCGAAGCACGCATTTTCGATATGCGCATCGACAAGCCGAAGGTTCGCTTACGCATCCTGAAGGACGGCACGTTCGAATGGCTGCGCGGCAGTCGCCCGACGATCGCGGCCCGCAGCGTCATTCTCGAAGACGTCCATATCATGGGTGGCGAAATCGAGATCATCGACGATCGCAGCGGCCAGGTCCGCCACATGACCGGATTGTCCACCGACCTGTCGGCGGGGACGCTTGCCGGGCCATGGCGGGGCGAGGGCAATGCGGTGCTGGATGGCCAGGAGGCCCGCTTCAGCCTGACAAGCGGTGAAGCCGCCGCCGAGGGACGGCAGATTCCATTGCGGCTTCGCGTCTGGCCGGATGCCCATCCGGTCGTGGTCGATTTCGATGGCGAACTTGCCGCAGTCGACAACAAGCCCAGCTACAACGGCAAGTTCAACCTTGCCTTCCTGCAGGAAGAAGACGAGTCCGAGCCGGTCAAGGCGCCGCCGCCCGGTCCGCGCGTGTCCGGCGATTTCGAGCTGACCGGCGAGCGGGCCCGCATTCCGCAATACCGGGTCGAGGTCGGTCCGAAGGAAAATCCTTACGTCGTCACCGGCGAGGCAACGCTCGATACCGGGCCGAAGCCGGAATTCCTGCTGACGGCCGATGGCCAGCAGATCGACGTCAACCGGCTAAGTGACGGTCCTCAGGCTAAGACCGGACGCAATCCGGCAGCATCCGCGCAGCGCCGCCTCAATGCTTTCGTGCAGATGGTGGCATCGATCCCGATCCCGCAGGTGCCAGGAAGGGTCAACCTCAAGCTGCCGGCGATCGTCTTCAACGACACAACGATCCGCGACATCCATCTCGACGTCAGACCGGCCGGCCGCGGCTGGGCCGTCGACAACGTGACTGCCACCCTGCCGGGCCGCACCCAGCTGGAGGCCAAGGGAAATCTCAACCTTGCAAACCGAACCGCTTTCGTCGGCGACATGCTGGTTGCATCGACACAGCCCTCCGGGCTTGCCGACTGGCTGTCCGGCAGCGTTGATCCTGCGATCCGGCAGCTGAAAAACGCCGGCTTCTCGGCCAAGGTGAACCTCACGCCGGAACTTCAGCGGTTCGAAGCTCTGGAACTTGGGATAGGCCCTGCAACGCTAAAAGGAAGGCTGGAGCGCCAGTCGCCGAACGGCCAGCCACCAAGCCTTTCCATGGCGCTTGCCGGCAACGAGATCGATATCGACGCGATGCGCGCGCTCGCGTCGCTGGTCACCGGCGACGATGCCGGTCAGGATGTGCTCGATCACCGGGTCGCGGCAAGCCTCAAGGCCGACCGGCTGACGGCTCTAGGCGTCGTCGCAACCAAGGTCGATACCGCGTTTAGCGTGGCCGAGGGCGTGTTGTCGCTGGAGCGGCTGACTGTCGGCGATATCGAGGGTGCCACCTTGTCCGCCAAAGGCATGTTCGAGGGCTCGCTAGTTTCCTACGGCGGGACCGGGTCGGTGAGTTTCCGTTCACCGGCCCCTACGTCTTTCATCACCATGCTGCGGGATCGGCTGCCGCATCATCCGTTGCTCGACCGGTTGGCCCGAAACGGCAGCTGGTATGCGGATTCAGATCTGATCGCCGATATTTCGCTCGGCGGCAGCGGTCTTGGCGGTGCGAATATCAAGCTGCGCGGCAAGGCGAATGGCAGCACGGTCGATGCCGATCTGAAGCTGCCCGGCATCTTCGATCTCACGGCAGGCAATGCAATGACCCTGTCTGCATCGCTTGCCAACCCGAAGGCGACGGTTCTTCTCGGTCAAGCCGGCCTCGATCCCTTGCCATTCGATGGTGACGGGGCGGGGCGGTTGGCGCTGACCTTGCAGCAAAAGGAACAGCAAGCGGCCACCACGGAACTGAGCTTCACGACGCCGAAAACATCGTTGCTGATGGCCGGCGACGTGACCATCCAGAATGCCGGATTTGGCGAAGGGCGCGCGCGGGTGTCGCTCAAGAGCGCCGATCTCGAACCCTATCTGCTGGTCACCGGCGTCAGCCTGCCACAATTCGGCAGCGGACTGCCTGTCGATCTCGCCGCCGATGTCGAGCTTTCGGCGGACACTGTGAAAGTTTCGGGCCTCACTGGCGATCTTGCCGGAAACACTGTCGGTGGATCGCTATCCGCCGATCGCCGCGCTCCCGGCCTGCCTGTTACCGGCGATATGTCTGTCGACACGATCGACCTTGCCTGGATGGGCGAGGCGGTATTCGGGCCGATGGAGAATGGCGTGACAGGCGCCCCATCAAAGACGCCGTTCGCCACGCCGCTGATTGGATCGACGGATGTCGGCATCAATCTGTCGGCAAAAACGCTCCGGGCGGATGCGCTTGGAACAATCACCGGTTTTTCGGGCAAGGTGAACAGCAAAGCCGGTGGTCTGACGCTCGACAACGCGTCCGGAACCTGGCAGGGCGGGAAGCTGTCCGGACGGCTGATGATGTCGAACGGCGATGCGACCGGTATCGTCCAGGCAAAGCTGCAGGTCGAAAACGCCGACCTCGCGCCGCTCGTCTGGCAGAAGGGTGGCACACCGGTCGCGGCTGGCAAGCTGGACAGCACTGTCAGCATCGAGGCCACGGGCAAGAGCATGGACGAACTCATGCATGGCGTCAGCGGCTCCGGCGAGATTCGCCTGAAGGATTTCGAGATTGCCGGGATCAATCCGGATGCGCTCGCGCCGATTCTTGCCGGTGCCGACAGGCTGCAGGGCGAGGTCAACGAGGCCTCGGTTCAACCGATCGTGACAACTGAGGTCCTGAAAGGGACAACCCGGCTCGGGTCCGTAACCATTCCGATGACGATTACCGGCGGCGCCGCACGGGTTCAGAATTTTACGGCAACGGCCGGAGCCGCACAGATCTCGGCTGAGGGCGTGCTCGACTTTGTCGATAGTCGCATCGATGCCGGGCTGTCGGTCCGATACGATGCGGGTGAAGAGGCTGTGGCGGGGGGAGAACCGACTGTCACGCTCGGTTATTCCGGATCGCTCGAGCAGCCGGAACAGCGTATTGATATGGCCGCAATGGCAAACTTCCTGTCACTGCGTGCCTTCGAACAGGAACGCCGCCGCGTCGAAACGCTGCAGGCAAGCGTGCTCGAGAAGCAGCGGCTGCGCCGCGAAGTCGCGCTGTATACATTTCGTGGCGTGGAACGGGAGGCGGCACGCGTCAAGGCAGAGGCCGAGGAGCGGGCACGCCAGGAGGCGGCGGAGGCAGAACGCAGAAGCCAGGAAGCCGAACGGCAGGAGGCGGCACGGCGCGCTGAAGCAGCCCGGCTCCAGCAGGAGCGGCAACGGGAAATCCAAAGGCAGAACCAGCAGCCATCGGCGCCGGCGCCGTTCACGATGCCACCCGCCGGCGACCTTTTCCAAGAGCAGCCTTCGGGTACGGGTCGCTCTTCAAACCCCAGTTTGCCGGGCGTGCAGCCGTGAGTGCGGCGGCACGCTGATCAGAGCAAATGGGGGGTGGGAGGACGCTGACCGTCAGCGCCTCGCTGGCAGCCCGGCAAGACAGTCTGCCAGCGAGGTCTTGAACCAGCGCAGCACATGCAGGCGGAGTGCAGAGGAAAGATTGTTGTCTTCCGAACGACCGTCGTCGACCTCGGCGATCAAGGCGGCCAGACTGATGCCGCGTTTGGCAGCAATGGATTTCAGTTCATGCCAGAATTCATCTTCCAGCGAAAAACTCGTTCGATGACCGTGCAGGGTCGCAGAATGTTTTCGGATCAAGTGTAGGCCCCGTCACCCTCATGGTGATTGATGGAGCGCAATTGAGGATGTCGCATGCGCACGGTCAAGCCGTTGCCATGAGTCAGCCTAACGAAGCCTTAACGCCGTTCGTCCGTTTCCGGAGAAGGCTTTTCGAGCTTACCCTGATCGAGGGTTTTCCCCGCTTTTTCGTTGAGGGCCGTCGTCAGCTGCTTTTCACTCTTGGTGCGGCCAAAGCTGATGCGGTTCTGTTCGGCAGCCGCGTCCTTTTGCGAACGCGCCTTGCCTTTGCGAAACTGCCGAAGGTTGACGATCTCGGCGCACATCGTGTCTGCCTACTGCTTCTTGCGGAACGAATCGAGGGAGACGACGGAGCCTTCCTTCTTGTCCTCGCCGGTGGCGGCATCCGCATCCACAACCTTTGGCGTGGTATCGACCGGGATCGCGGTGATCTCGGCGGAAACTTCGCCTTCCTCGACCATCGGCACTTCGAACTCGAGTTCGAAATTCACGGACGGGTCGTAGAAGCCGCGGATCGTGTTGAACGGGATGACCAGGCGTTCCGGCGTATCGTTGAACGACAGGCCGATTTCAAACAGCGTATCGGTGATCTTGAGGTCCCAGAACTGGTGCTGGACGACGATCGTCATCTGTTCCGGATATTTCGACTTCAGCGCCGGAGAGATTCGTACCCCGGGTGCGCCGGTCAGGAATGTGATGAAGAAGTGGTGGTCACCCGGCAGTCTGCCGGTTGCCGCGACCTCGGACAAAACCTTGCGGATAACGCCGCGGAGGGCGTCCTGTGCCAGAATATCGTAGCGGATGTGATCCTGCCCCATGCGATCCTGTCTTTCTATTGCTCTTCAAACGCCGCTTATGTCACGAGACGCGCCCGCGGGGAAGTCCGCTTCGGCGTCGAGTCATGTCATGATATTCCACCGGTGAGCGAAGGTGAAGGCTTCTGTTGCCAGGTGCCTCCGGACCCCGCCTTACGGGGCTAACCGTAAGGACTTAGTTCGGGTTTCCCGCACCGCCATTAGGCAGCGAGAGCGTAACCCTTAGCGTTGTTGTCATTTGCAACTACACTTGTGACCCGATAACGGCGGTATCATGCCGAGCAAAAGTTCGATCTTTACACCCTTGTCGATCCTATTTCGCCCCCATCACAAGCCGGTCCAGATTGACCGACCGGTTTGTGGTGGAGGCGCCGGGTACCGCCCCCGGGTCCAATAGGCTTATTTCATCGACCGTTTATCGCCATATCCGAACCGAAGTCCGGCACGAGTGATATAGGGGTTTGCGAACCGGATGAAAAGAGGTCTCGTCATATTCCTATCATCAACGTGAAAAGCTTGGAAAAGCCGCGCCGGTGACGGGGAGGTGATTGGTGAGTAGGCTTCGTGCTATTATGTAGGACGATCTCGACCAATCGGCGGAAGACCCATGAAGCAGTATCTCGACCTTCTCCGGCACGTGATGGAGACTGGCGCCGACCGCGGCGACCGCACCGGGACCGGTACCCGCTCGGTCTTCGGCTATCAGATGCGATTCGATCTGAACGAGGGTTTTCCGGTCCTCACCACCAAGAAGCTGCATCTGCGCTCGATCATCCATGAGCTCTTGTGGTTTCTGAAGGGCGACACGAACATTGCCTATCTCAAGGAGAATGGTGTCTCCATCTGGGATGAATGGGCGGACGAAAAAGGCGATCTCGGTCCGGTTTACGGATATCAGTGGCGCTCATGGCCGACGCCTGATGGCGGTCATGTGGATCAGATCGCCAACCTGATCGAGAACCTGAAGGTCAACCCGAACTCGCGCCGGCACATCGTCACAGCCTGGAATCCTGCACAGGTGGACGACATGGCGCTGCCGCCCTGCCATTGCCTGTTCCAGTTCTACGTGTCGGAGGGGCGGCTGTCGTGTCAGCTCTACCAGCGGTCGGCGGACATATTTTTGGGGGTTCCCTTCAACATCGCCTCTTACGCGCTCCTGACCATCATGGTGGCGCAGGTGACCGGGCTGAAGCTTGGCGATTTCGTGCATACGCTTGGCGATGCGCATATCTATTCGGATCATTTCGAACAGGCGCAGCTGCAGATGACGCGCGAGCCGAAGCCGCTGCCGACACTGCGTATCAATCCTGATGTGAAGGACATCTTCTCCTTCCGCTTTGAGGATTTTGCGCTGGAGAATTACATCGCTGATCCCAGCATCAAAGCACCGATTGCAGTCTGATGGCGGTTCCGGTCGCAATCTTCGTCGCGGTGTCGCGCAACAATGTCATCGGCAGAGATGGCGACATGCCCTGGCGGTTGTCGACCGACCTCAAGCGTTTCAAGGCGATGACGCTCGGCAAGCCGATGGTGGTAGGGCGAAAGACGCTCGACAGCTTCGGCGGCAAGCCGCTGCCCGGCCGCCCGCATGTCGTGGTCACCCGCAATCGCGATCTCTCGGTCGAGGGTGTGGAGACGGCGGCGTCCCTCGAGCAGGCGATCGCGCGGGCGAGGGAGATCGCTGCAGCGACCGGTGCCGGAGAGGTCGGCATTCTCGGAGGCGGCGAAATCTACGCGAAAGCAATCGATCTGGCAGACCGACTTTACGTGACCCATGTGGAAGCGGATATTTCAGACGGTGATACGATGTTTCCAGCAATCGATCCAACCGTGTACGAAAAGATCGAGGAGATCTTCGTCCCGGCCGGCGAGCGCGACAGCTTTGCCACCCGTTTTGCTGTCTACAGCCGCCGATCGATGCCAAAGTGACATAATTCGTTACCGAACACCGGGAAGTTATTGAAGCTGCGTTGAAAGCGGCTCTTCCGATACTTATAACGGCATGACCGGGGGCACGGACCGCGAGCGGCTGCATTTCAGGCGGCTCGGACAGGCGACCGGTTAGGGAGTAGCACTAACAAAGAGGTTTTGATGCCCTGGAGCAATCAGAATGGCGGCGGCGGCCCATGGGGCGGCGGCGGCGGCGGCGGTAACAATCAAGGACCTTGGGGACAAGGCCCGAACCGTCCGCGCGGCGGCGGTGGTGGCGGAGGGGGAAATGGCGGACCGCCTGACCTCGAAGACATCCTGCGGCGCAGCCAAGACCGGCTGAAGGGTTTTATGCCTGGTGGTTTCAACGGCGGAGCAGTCGCGGTCGTCTTTCTGGCCGTTCTCGCATTCCTGGCATTCGAATCGATCTATACGGTTCAGCCGGACGAGCGGGGCGTCGAACTTCGGTTTGGAAAGCCCAAGGAAGAGCTGTCGATGCCGGGCCTTCACTTCCATCTCTGGCCGTTCGAAACGGTGGAGATCGTCAAGGTCACCGAGCAGCAGCAGAATATCGGTGCGCGCAGCAGTGCCACCAATTCGAATGCCGGATGGATGCTGACCGGCGACCAGAATATCGTCAACGTCCAGTTTTCGGTCCTCTTCACCGTCACCGATCCACGCGCCTATCTCTTCAACGTCGAGGCCCCGGCCCAGACGCTGCAGCAGGTTGCAGACAGCGCCATGCGCGAAGTCGTCGGACGCCGTCCGGCTCAGGATATTTTCCGCGACGCTCGTGAAGGCATGTCGACGCAGGTGCGCGACATCATTCAGGGCACGATGGACCGTTACGGCGCAGGCATTGCCATCAACGCCGTGCCGATCGAAGATGCAGCGCCGCCGCGTGAAGTGGCAGACGCGTTCGAAGAGGTTCAGCGCGCCGAGCAGGACGAAGACCGTATCGTCGAGGAAGCCAATCGCTACGCCAACCAGAAGCTTGGTGGCGCCCGTGGTCAGGCCGCGCAGGTCCGCGAAGAGGCGTCCGCCTATCGTGACCAGACGGTCAACGAGGCTCAGGGTGAAGCGCAGCGCTTCGTGTCGATCTACGACCAATATGTGAACGCGCCGGACGTGACGCGCGAACGCATCTTCATCGAGACCATGGAGAACGTTCTGAAGAACTCCAACAAGGTCATCATCGAGCAGGGTCAGAACGTCGTCCCTTATCTGCCGCTCAATGAAATCAACCGGCCGGCAGCCGCACAGGGGGGCAACTGATGATCTCGAACAAATTGCCCGCTTTCCTGATCGGTCTCGCCGTTCTCCTGTTCCTCGTCTACTCATCGGTCTTCGTCGTCAACGAACGGCAGCAGGCGCTCGTGCTTCGCTTCGGTGAAATTCAGAGCGTGAAGAACGAGCCGGGGATCTATTTCAAGCTTCCCTTCGCCTTTGCCGATGCGGATCGCGTTCAGTATATCGAAGACCGCGCACTTCGCCTGGATCTCGACAATATCCGCGTTCAGGTCCGCGGCGGTGCCTTCTATGAAGTCGACGCGTTCGTGATCTACCGGATCGAAAATCCGCAGCGTTTCCGGGAAGCGGTTTCGGGCGATCGCGTGTCTGCCGAATCGCGTATCAGCACGCGTCTCGACGCCGGTCTGCGCCGCGTCTACGGTCTGCGCAGCTTTACCGAGGCGCTGTCCGAAGAGCGTGCGTCGATGATGACCGAGGTCAAGCGTGATCTCGACGTTGCCGCCGAAACGCTTGGCGTTAAGATCCAGGATGTCCGCATCCGTCGCACCGATCTGACGCAGGAAGTCTCGCAGCAGACGTTTGCGCGCATGCGTGCCGAGCGTCTGGCGGAAGCGGAACTCATCCGCGCCCGTGGTAGCGAAGAAGGCCAGCGTCGCCGTGCTATCGCCGACCGCCAGGTTGTCGAGTTCGTCTCGGAAGCGCAGCGCGATTCGGAGATCATCCGAGGTCAGGGCGATGCCGAGCGTAACCGCATCTTCGGTGAAGCGTTCCAGCGTGATCCGTCGTTCTTCCAGTTCTACCGGTCGATGCGCGCCTATGTCGCCTCGATGGCCGGGAAGGATACGACCCTGGTGCTTTCGCCTGATTCACAGTTCTTCCGGTTCTTCAACTCGTCGGACGGCGTGGTAACGCCGCCTGCAGCGGGACGGCCTGCACCGGCCCAGCCGACGCCAGCCCAGCCGGCACCGGCGCAACCGACGAACTAAGCACTCAAGAAAAGGGCGGCCTGTCATGGCCGCCCTTTTCGCAACTGCCCTTTTCACCCGTCATCCACATCCATGTTCGCTGATGGTCGCGGTTTCACGAAAAGGTAATTTTCCCGGCCGTTATTCCGCCCTATGCTTTCTTCAGAACGGGGCGCGAGTTATCAATGCGTAACGTTGTGGGTTGCACGGATGCTTTTCTGCCGCGGCAGACACCGTGACAGAAAACGAGGATGCCAATGGGCCATTCGAAACTATCGTCCTTGAAGGGTTCCGTGAGCCTCGGTCTAGTGGTTGCCGTCATGGTCAGTCCGCTTCAGGCACTGGCGCAAGGCCCGGCCCAGCCGCAGCAGGTCCAGGCCCCGGCCCCTCGTCCACAGGCGCCAGCGCCTCAGGGACAGGCGCCCGCTCCGCAGGGGGAAGCCCCGGCACTTCCGGGACAAGCGCCGGCTCCACAGGCTAATAGCCAGCCGGCCACTCAGCCCGGCGGCATGCTGCCCGCGCCACCAGCGCCAGTCGGCAACAAGTTCAATCCGCCACCTCCGGTCAGCCCGTCCGCGGTGCCCGCAGGTCCAGCGCCTATCTCCGATCTGGCGGAAGGCCTGCTCGACGCCGTCGTCAACATCTCGACGTCGCAGAGCGTCAAGGACCAGGGTGCCGGCCCGCAGCCGCAGATACAGGAGGGCTCACCCTTCCAGGAATTCTTCGACGACTTTTTCGACGACAAGGACAATCAGGGCGGAAACCAGAAGGTGTCTTCACTCGGCTCCGGCTTCGTGATTGATTCCTCCGGCTATGTGGTGACGAACAACCACGTTATCGAAGGCGCCGACGATATCGAGGTGATTTTCCCGGATGGCCGTAAGCTGAAGGCTCGCCTGGTCGGCACCGACACAAAAACCGACCTCTCCGTGCTGAAGGTCGAGTCCAAGACGCCGCTCAAGGCCGTTCCCTTCGGTGACTCCAAGAAGATCCGAATCGGCGACTGGGTCATGGCGATCGGCAATCCGTTCGGTCTTGGCGGCTCGGTGACGCTCGGCATCGTGTCCGCACGCGGCAGAAACATCAATGCAGGGCCCTACGACAACTTCATCCAGACGGATGCGGCGATCAACAAGGGCAATTCCGGCGGACCGCTGTTCAACATGCGCGGCGAGGTGATCGGGATCAACACGGCGATCATTTCGCCCTCCGGCGGCTCGATCGGTATCGGCTTTGCCGTCCCGACAGAACTTGCGGAAAACATCGTCCATCAGCTGATCGAGTTCGGCGAGACCCGCCGCGGCTGGCTCGGTGTCCGCATCCAGCCGGTCACCGACGATATTGCAGCGAGCCTGGGGCTCGACAAGGCCCGTGGAGCCCTGGTTTCCGGCGTCGTTGAAAACGGTCCGATCAAGAACGGTGAAATCAAGTCGGGCGATGTCGTGCTCGCCTTCGACGGACAGTCGGTCAGTTCGATGCGCGATCTGCCGCGGATTGTTGCCGAAAGCCCTGTGGGCAAGGATGTCGAGGTGCGGTTGCTGCGCGACGGCAAGGAACAGACCGTTCGCATCACGCTCGGACAACTCGATGATACGGCCGATGCCGCAGATGGCGATGAGCCGGCATCACCCGAAGGACAGTCGCCAGACGCACAAAGCCCTGACGAGCCGTCCCCGGATGACCAGGGCAAGAATGACAGCGGCTCCCCGGACGCCGGCGAGAAAAGCAGCGAGCCCGTCACGGTTTACGGCATGACGCTGAGCGTGCTGGATGAGGCGCACCGCAAGACGTTCGGGATCGCGGAAAGCGTCGAGGGCGTGGTGGTGTCCGAGGTGAAGGCTGGTTCGGTTGCCGCTGCCAAGGGCTTCAAGGCCGGCGACGTGGTGGTCGAAATCGCCCAGGACTTCGTCGAGAACCCGGGTGAGGTCGCCAAGCGCTTCGACGTGCTGAAGAAGGAAGGCCGCCGCAACGCGCATGTCATGGTGGCCGACAAGACCGGAAACCTGCGGTTCGTGGCACTTCCACTGGAATAGCCTGAGAGTTCAGGCTCTCTCGACAAGGCGGGCGTTCCGCCTTGTCCATTCCTCCGGTGTCATTGCATAGACGACATGGCGCTTGAGGTGGGGATGCGTCTCCGGCACGCGCGGATGGTCGAAGTCCATGCCGGCCGCCCGATGCATTCCAAGGCGCTTCATGACAGCCGTCGAGCGGTTATTGTCCGCTACGGCGAACGAGACGACGGCCTTGATGTCCTTCTCTACGAAGGCGAAATCGAGAAGCGCTTCTGCCGCTTCCGTCACATAGCCATTGCCCCAGTAACGGGCAGCCAGACGCCAGCCGATCTCCACCGTTTCGGCCGGAAAAATCCCCGGCATATTGGCATAGGTCAGCCCGCAAAACCCGAGTGGCTCGCCGGTTTCCCTGAGTTCGAGCGCGTAAAAGCCAAGCCCGTTTTCGGAAAACATGTCGTTCAGCTTCCCGAGGAACGCATCCGATTCGTCGTGGCTGCGACGGAACGGGAAGAACGCCATCACGTCAGGGTCCGCGTTGATTTCGCGGAACAGGTCCCGGTCCGTGGGGAGCCAGCGGCGCAGGACGAGGCGTGAAGTTTCGAGGAGCGTGGTTGCGATAGGCTGCGGCTGCATGGTGTTGCTCATCCCTCTGTGGAGCCTCAGCCGGGAATGACGAAATCCGTCTTCCGGTAGCCCTGGATATAGAGGAGCGCGGTCAGGTCGCCGTGGTCGATTCGGATCTTGGCCTGGGCCGCAACAGTGGGCTTGGCGTGGAGCGCAACGCCGGAGCCTGCGATGCCGAGCATGCCAAGGTCGTTTGCGCCATCGCCGACAGCAATCGTATCATCAGGGGTGATGCCGAGTTCGCGGGCGATCTCTTCCAACGCATCCACCTTGGCCTGTTTGCCGAGGATTGGTTCGGCGACGTCGCCGGTAAGGATACCATCCTGTTCGAGGAGGATGTTGGCGCGGTTGACGTCGAAGTCGAGCATTGCGGCGATGCGGCTGGTAAAGACGGTAAAGCCACCGGACACGAGTGCCGTGTACCCACCCTTCGCCTTCATCGTCGCGATCAGTTCCGGTCCACCCGATGTCAGCGTGATCCGCTTCTCGATGACCTCGTCGACGACGCCGATCGGCAGGCCTTTCAAGAGCGCCACCCGTTCTCTCAACGCCGGCTCGAATGCGATCTCGCCGTTCATGGCACGTGCCGTTATC
This sequence comes from Neorhizobium sp. DAR64872/K0K18, assembly GCF_050500175.1. Taxonomy (NCBI): domain Bacteria; kingdom Pseudomonadati; phylum Pseudomonadota; class Alphaproteobacteria; order Hyphomicrobiales; family Rhizobiaceae; genus Neorhizobium; species Neorhizobium sp. DAR64872/K0K18. The sequence goes on along the minus strand of NZ_CP191446.1, from coordinate 1,921,178 downwards.
GTCGCCACCTTGTCCTTCAAACCGACGACGTCGGCGAGTTCATCGATGCATTCCTGGCCGATCATGGTGGAATCCATGTCTGCGATGAGGAACGACTTGCGCCGGGTTTCCGCCTGCTGCACCACAACATCGATCCGCTCCTCGCCGATCAAGCCGCGGAGTGTTTCTTCCGCAGCCGACGGATCGGTGCCGTCGCGAAGGGCGATATCGCAGGCGATCCCGTCTTCCAGCCAGTACAGACCGGAGGCGTTGACCGCTTCGGCGGCCCGTTCGGCGATGGCCGGAGTGAGAACGGGGTTTGACGGATGGGCAATGAGCGTGGCAACGAAAGCCATATGACCGACCTTATGCAAAATACTGATGCGATCCTGATAACCGGGCCAACTGCCAGCGGCAAGTCGGCGCTTGCCATTCGCATGGCACGCGAATGCGGCGGCGTCGTCGTCAATGCCGATAGCATGCAGGTTTACGACACGCTCAGGATCATCACCGCGCGTCCGTCAGAGGAAGAGACAGGGGACATCGCCCATTACCTCTATGGGCATGTGCCGGCGACGCACGCCTATTCGACGGGCGAATGGCAGCGGGACGTATCCGCACTCCTGCCGGTCTTGAAAGAACAGGGGCGGATTCCGGTCTTCGTCGGCGGCACGGGGCTGTACTTCAAGGCGCTCACGGGCGGTCTGTCGGACATGCCGGAGATTTCCCAGGATATTCGGTGCCGTGTGCGCTTGCGGCTCAAGGAGGAGGGACCGCAGGCGCTTCACTCGGAGTTATCGGCACGTGACGCGGCGGTGGCCGCCAATCTGAAGCCGATGGACGGACAGCGAATCCTGCGGGCACTGGAGGTGCTGGAAGAAACAGGCCGATCCATCACCGAGTTTCAGGGCAAGGCAGGCCCGGTCATCATCGATCCGTTGCGAGCGCGCAAAATCGTCGTTCTGCCGGATCGAAAGATCCTGCACGATCGTATCAATGCCCGCTTCGTCAAGATGCTGGATGGGGGCGCAGTCGAGGAGGTCGAATCGCTGCTCGCCTGCGATCCGGCCCCGGACCTGCCGATCATGAAGGCGATCGGCGTGCGGGAGATCGGCGAAATGCTCGCGGGACGGATGACCCGCGACGCGGTCATCGAGCGTGGCTCCGCGCTGACGCGGCAATACGCCAAGCGTCAGATGACCTGGTTCCGCAACCAGATGGACGAAAGCTGGGAGCGCCTCGCGACGTGAGGGCGCTCGCTCGCGATCAGTCCTTGTCGTAGAGACTGCTCAGTGGCTTCTTGAGAAGGCCATCGCGCAACGAACCTTCCCGTGGCGGAGCTTCGCGCCGCAGGAATGCGTTCGGACGCGGTTCCAGTGACGGCGAGCCTGGTCGCGGAGTCTCGGACGAAACCTGCCGACGAAGATCGGCGAAACGGTCGTGAATGGCGGGCGGGCGATCCGTGAGCCGGTCGGTCTGACGCTCCACGGGACGCTCGGCAAAGCGCTCAACCGGCCTGTCGCGTTCCGGGAAGCGCGGTGCAAGCCGCTCCGCTGCACGCGGGGTCGGCAGCATGTCGGATCTGTAGGGTGCCAACGAGGGCGGTTCCGGCGAGCGCGGGGCAGGCGCATCGAGCGGCGGTATACCGCTGCCGATTTCACGCCGCCAGTCATTCAGTTCCGCGTCATCGGCGGACGGCACAGCCTGCCTGTCTTCGGGCGGGATCGGCAGACCTGCCTCCGGGGCGGGTGGATTGGCGGAATAGCTCTGCTGGAACGATGAGATTTCCGGCGCTGTGACCGAGCGCATGCGGGACACGATCGAACGCAGATCAACCGTGTCGGGCGTTTCTTCGCTGCCTTTGTTTGCAAGACTGTTGGTCTTTGGAAGATAGCGTTTCTCGACGCGTGAGAAGCGCATGCGCATGGGAACCGAGATGGCCTCGCCGAACGCGATTGCCTCGCCATTGCCGATCGACGACAGGAAGCTCGTCGTCGAAATCGACGAATTCGGGATCGCCGACTTGATGATGACCTGATCCCGCTCATTCGACAGGCGCATGGCAAACAGCGTCGAACACTGGGACAGGATCGTCTGGTCGAGCTCGCCGGGGCGCTGCGTGATGATGCCAAGGGAAACGCCGTATTTCCGGCCTTCCTTGGCGATGCGGGAGATGGCCTGCACGGTCGGCGCAAAACCGAGCTCCCGGTCGGCCGGTACGTAGCGGTGCGCTTCCTCGCAGACAACGAGCATGTGAATTGCGCCATTGCTCCAGAGCGCAAGCTCGAACGCCATGCGGCAGAGGATAGAGGCGACAGAGTTCACGACTTCCGATGGGATGCCGGCAAGCTGGAACGTCGAGATCGGCCGGTCGTCGCCGGGAATGCGGAAGATATGCGCGATCGTCTCCATGATCGTGTCTTGGATCGTGTTGTTGGAGAACATGAAATGGTAGCGCGGATCGTTGATCGCCGACGTGATGCGCATTTTCAGTGCGCGCAGGAACGGCTTGTCGGAGCGACCCTCCAGCCTGCCGAGCCGTTCGTCGATCAGGGCCAGCAGATCGGCCATGCGGTAAGGGACGGGCGTATCAGCTGTCAGCGAACTTTTTTCCGAAGCCGAGCGGCGCATCAGGCCCGAATCGCTGCCCTTGAAAGCGCGTTTTGCTTCCGGGATGAGGTCGCGCATGATGTCGAGCTCTTCGGGGATAGCCGGGCGGCCACGGAAAATGACTTCCGAGAATTCCTCAAGGCGCATCAGCCAGAAAGGCAGGTCGAGCGTGTCGGTATCGATAACGACCGCATGATCGGGAAAGGCTGCCGCAAATTCGTTGTGCGGATCGAGGATCAGAACGCGGAGCCGATGGTCGGCTTCGATCGCCTTGTGCAGGAGAAGCGAAACGGCTGTCGACTTGCCGACGCCGGTGGAGCCGACGATGGCGAAATGCTTCGACAGCATTGAAGGCACATGGATCGCCGCATCGATGCTTTCATCCTGGCTGAGCTTGCCGATCGTGCACGTATCGTTCTTGCCGGCATCGTAGATGCGCAGAAGGTCGGCCGAGCGGATACGATGGGCAATGGCGCCGAGATAGGGGTAGGCGGAAATGCCGCTCGAAAACTCTTCGCGGCCATCATGCCCGACACGGACCTCGCCGAGCAGCTCGACTTCGATGTGGAATTTCGTGTCTTCGCCTTCCGCCCACTGGCGTTCGCCAGATTGCATCGAATAGGCAAGCGCGACGACGCGGTTGCTGCCGACGGAAATGGAGATCAGCCGGCCGACGGACCAGAGTTCGGTGAGATCGGTGTCGCCATGCTCGGCGACAGCTGCGATCGTCGCATGCGAGCCGTTGCAGGCGACGACACGGCCCAGCATCCGGTTACCGATTTTCTGGGCATCGCGACGCTCTTGCTCCCCGGCAGAGATCGAACGGTGAAGGTCGTTGTTCAACAACAGTAACGGCCCTGCAAATGGGGTGGCAATCGAAAGGTGATATGGAGATCAGGTTCCTCCAATCTCGCGACTGTAGCCTTGCCGGCTTAACAACTTGTGTAGGACCTCGTGACTTTCGGCGTGAACTGCGAGCGATCTCAATGAGATGACGTTTTTGCTGACGGTCTGCGTTGACGAATGGGGCATATCCGGCTAACACTCAAGGCCATGAAGATTTCGAACGCACTTATCGTGGTGGGAACGCGCATGGGCAGGACGGTGTAACCGTCCGGCGATAGCCACCCATGCGCGGAAAGACAGGCTCCTTAAGGGGCCTTTTTTTATGTCTTCAAACCGGCTCGGAGGAGCCGCCGGTAAATCCAGAAGTGAACGGATGACGATGATGACGGATACGAATAACAGGATGACGGGCGCAGAGATCGTCCTGAAGGCGCTGAAGGATAACGGCGTCGAGCATATTTTCGGCTATCCCGGCGGCGCGATCCTGCCGATCTATGACGAAATCTTCCAGCAGGATGACATCAAGCACATCCTCGTCCGCCACGAACAGGGCGCCGGCCATGCGGCCGAAGGCTATGCCCGTTCGACCGGCAAGGTCGGTGTCATGCTCGTCACGTCAGGTCCAGGCGCCACCAACGCGGTTACGCCGCTGCAGGACGCGCTGATGGATTCGATCCCGCTCGTGTGTCTGACTGGCCAGGTTCCGACCAACCTGATCGGCTCGGATGCCTTCCAGGAAGCCGATACGGTCGGCATCACGCGCCCCTGCACCAAGCACAACTGGCTCGTCAAAGACGTCGACCAGCTGGCCGGTGTCATCCACGAGGCGTTCCGTATCGCCCAGTCCGGCCGTCCGGGACCTGTTGTCGTCGATATCCCCAAGGATATCCAGTTTGCGACCGGCACCTACACGCCACCGGGCGCGACGCCTGCCAACAAGAGTTACGCGCCCAAGCTTGCCGGCGATATGCAGGCAATCGAGGCAGCCGTCCAGCTGATGGCCTCGGCCCGTCGGCCGATCCTCTACACAGGCGGCGGCGTCATCAATTCCGGTCCGGAAGCATCGCGTTTGCTGCGCGAGCTGATTGAGCTGACGGATTTCCCGATCACCTCGACGCTGATGGGGCTCGGCGCGTATCCGGCATCGGGCAAGAACTGGCTCGGCATGCTGGGCATGCACGGTTCCTATGAAGCCAACATGGCGATGCATGACTGCGACGTCATGGTTTGCGTCGGTGCGCGTTTCGACGACCGCATCACCGGACGCCTGAATGCGTTTGCGCCGAACTCGCGCAAGATCCATATCGATATCGACCCATCATCGATCAACAAGAACGTCCGCGTCGAGATCCCGATCATCGGTGATGTCGGCCATGTTCTGGAGGAGATGGTCCGCCTGTGGCGCGCACTGCCGCAAAAGCAGGACAAGGCGCAGATCTCCGACTGGTGGAGCGAAATCCAGAGCTGGCGGGGTCGCAAGTCGTTTTCCTACAAGAACTCGACCGACGTCATCATGCCGCAATACGCGGTCGAGCGTCTCTACGAGGCGACGAAGGGTCACAAGACCTTCATCACGACCGAGGTCGGCCAGCACCAGATGTGGGCGGCACAGTTCTTCGGTTTCGAAGAGCCGAACCGCTGGATGACATCGGGTGGGCTCGGCACGATGGGTTACGGCCTGCCGGCAGCTCTCGGCGTTCAGGTCGCGCATCCCGATGCGCTCGTCATCGACATTGCCGGCGATGCCTCGATCCAGATGTGCATTCAGGAAATGTCCTGCGCCATCCAGCACGATCTGCCGGTCAAGATTTTTATCCTGAACAACCAGTATATGGGCATGGTGCGCCAGTGGCAGCAGTTGCTTCACGGCAACCGTCTGTCGAACTCCTACACGGAAGCGATGCCTGACTTCGTCAAGCTCGCGGAAGCCTATGGCGCGGTCGGCATGTATTGCGACGATCCGAAGGAGCTGGACGACAAGATCGCCGAGATGATCGCAATCCGGCAGCCAGTCATCTTCGACTGCCGTGTCGCAAACCTTGCCAACTGCTTCCCGATGATCCCGTCAGGCAAAGCCCATAACGAGATGCTGTTGCCGGACGAGGCGACAGACGAAGTTGTTGCAACCGCGATCGACGCCAAAGGCCGTCAGCTGGTTTGATCGGCGCATCCGGGGCGTCAGCGGAACGCTGGCGTCCTGAACCTATCTCTGAGGAAACGGACCTGAAACCATGAATGCACATCAGCAGCCGACCGGTTCTGCCTACTTCTTCCAGCCCGAGACCGCCAAGGTCGAGAGCCACACGCTTTCGGTTCTTGTCAGCAACGAGCCGGGCGTTCTTGCCCGCGTCATCGGGCTTTTCTCCGGCCGCGGCTACAATATCGAAAGCCTGACGGTTTCGGAGACCGAGCATGAAGCGCACCTATCGCGCATCACGATCGTCACCAACGGAACGCCGACCGTGCTTGAGCAGATCAAAGCTCAGCTCGAGCGCATCGTGCCTGTCCACCGGGTTCTCGACCTGACGGTCCGAGCGCGCGATCTTGGCCAGGACCGGCCGATCGAACGGGAAGTGGCATTGCTCAAGGTCGTCGGCCACGGCGACCAGCGGGCCGAGGCCTTGCGTCTCGCCGACGCGTTCCAGGCGAAGGTCGTGGACGCGACGATCGAGCACTTCATCTTCGAAATCACCGGCAAGTCGTCGAAGATCGATCAGTTCGTGGCGGTCATCCGGCCACTCGGCTTGATCGAGATCTGCCGCACGGGCATCGCTGCGATGAACCGCGGCTCGCAGGGCATGTAAGTGTCGGGCCGCGGCGCCGGGGATACTCCATTGCAAAAGGACTGGCTGCCGAAACCTGGAACGCGCATCGGTGCGACCTTCTATGTCCGGCAGTCGCAGCCCTTTCTGCGGCATTACTTCGGCGTCGAGGCACTTGAACCGACGCTTCGGCCGGGGATCGGTGGGATCGTTCTGTGGGGCGGTCGCGTCCCGGCAAAGGCGGCGCGGCTGATTGCTGCGTTGCGCGGGCTGCCGAGTTGGTATCTGGAAGACGGGTTCTTGCGCTCGGTCGGGCTCGGCAAGCAAAACGCGCTGCCGATTTCGATCCAGATCGACGACCTCGGCATGCCGGTAAGAGCATCCGCTCCCTCACGCCTGGAAACGGTGATCGCGGCTTCCGCAGAAGATTGGAACGCCGCGTCTCTGGGTGGAGACATCCGCGCCGCGCTGGTGCGTGAAAAGCTGTCGAAATACAACAACCTTCCGCACCGGGAACCAAAGCTCGATAAATCCGCGAGGAAGCGGATCCTGCTCGTGGACCAGGTGTTCGGCGACGTCTCGGTGCCGATGGCGGGCGGCTCGCCAGACAGTTTCTCGCGGATGCTCAAGGATGCGATCGCGAGCGGTGCACAATGCGTGGTGCGCACCCATCCGGATGTGATGGCCGGTTTCCGCAAGGGCTATCTGACCGAACAGGCAGCGAAGGCTCCCGGAGTCATTCTGCTCTCCGATGCAGTCTCGGTTGCCTCCATTCTCGATGTTGTCGACGAAGTCTGGACCGTGTCCAGCCAGTTCGGCCTGGACGCGCTCCTGCGCGGAATGCCGGTGCGGTGTTACGCCGGTCCGTTCTATGCCGGCTGGGGACTGACCGACGATCACCTCGGCGAGGGCGCGCAAGCCACGCTTTCGCGTCGCACTGCACGCCCAACGATCGATCAACTGGCAGCGGCAGCCTTTGGGCTCTACCCGGTTTATCGCGACACGAAGACCTTTGCCGAAATCGACGTCTTCAAAGCGATCGAAACGCTTGCCGCCGAGCGGCGGCAGCTAGACCTCGATTAGAGCATCTCCAGCGGCTGCTTGCGTTCCGGCGGCGGGAAGGCGGCATCGAGCGCGTCCCAGTCCTCGTCGCTGATGTCGAGGTCGACAGCACCGGCATTCTCCTCGACGCGCGAAGCCGTCGAGGATTTCGGAATGGCGATCACCTTGTCCCGCTCCAGCAAGAAAGCGAGCGCCACCTGCGCCGGAGTTGCCTGATAGGCCTTGGCAATGCGGATGAGTTCCGCATTGCGCAGGATCCGGCCCTGTTCGATGGGCGAATAGGCCATGACCGGGATGTCGTGATCCTGGCACCAGGGCAAGAGGTCGAACTCGATGCCGCGGCGCGACAGGTTGTAGAGAACCTGATTGGTGGCGCAGTTGCGTCCATCCGGCACCTCCATCAGTTCCTCCATGTCGGCGATGTCGAAATTGGAGACACCCCAGGCGCCAATCTTGCCGTCGCGGCGCAGAGCCTCGAACCCGGCGACCGTTTCTTCGAGCGGATGCTCGCCGCGCCAATGCAGGAGGTAGAGGTCGAGCCGATCCGTTTTCAGGCGTTCGAGACTAGCCTCGCAGGCCTCGATGACACCGCGGCGGCTGGCATTCCAGGGATAGACCTTGCTGACCAGAAACACCTCGTCGCGCCGGCCGTCGATGGCTTTTCCTGTGAGCTCTTCCGAGGCTCCTTCGCCATACATTTCCGCCGTGTCGATCAGCGTCATGCCAAGGTCGAGGCCGCGGCGCAGACTTTCGATCTCGGCCTTCGCGTCGTTCGGGGACTCGCCCATCTTCCAGGTTCCAAGACCAAGCGCTGGAACCGAGATGCCGGAGGGCAGGGTGACGGTTGGAATATCGGGCATCTTCAACCTCGCTGATGAGTGATCTGATGTCAGATAAGGCGCTCTGCCGTGATGCCAAGCCTCCGGTTCGTCCGGTGGCGGCAAAGGCTTGCCGGGCATGGCGAAGGCGCATACGCTGAACCGACGACGACAACGTTTGCATCTCCTCGATGCGGACGCTGGCAAAGGTATCCCGCAGCGATCATGAGGTCCGGCCATGCACGACGATCACGAGACCGATCACAACGACCACGATCGCCACGCTCATGACCACGGGCACGACAACCGCTACACCGACATGCAGGCGCGGGTAAGGGCGCTTGAAACGGTGCTGGTCGAAAAGGGCCTGATTGATCCGAAAGCGGTCGATGCGATCGTCGAGACCTACGAGACGAAGATCGGGCCGAAGAACGGCGCCCGCGTAGTAGCGAAAGCGTGGAGCGATCCGGTTTTTGCGGACTGGCTCCAAGCCGATGCCACGGCGGCGATCGCCAGCCTCGGGTATACCGGTCGCCAGGGTGAGCATATGCGCGCCGTGTTCAACACGCCGGGTACCCATAACCTCATCGTCTGCACGCTCTGCTCCTGTTATCCGTGGGCGGTTCTTGGCCTGCCGCCGACCTGGTACAAGGCGCCGGCCTATCGCTCCCGTGCGGTGATCGATCCGCGCGGCGTGCTGGCCGAATTCGGCTTGGCTCTTCCCAAGGAGACGAAGATCCGTGTTTGGGATTCGACAGCCGAGCTGCGCTACCTCGTCATTCCGGAACGACCTGACGGGACGGACGGGCTGGACGAGCAAGCGCTCGCCGCACTGGTCAGCCGCGACGCGATGATCGGCACGGCGGTCGCAGGGGTGCCGTCATGAACGGCCCGCACGACCTCGGCGGCCAGATGGGGTTCGGCCCGGTCGCGCCCGAGAGCAACGAACCCTATTTCCATGCGGACTGGGAGCGCCGCGCGCTGGGCCTGACGCTGTCCTGCGGAGCATTCGGTGCGTGGACTATCGATGAAAGCCGGCATGCTCGCGAGAATATTCCACCGGCATGCTATCTCTCGGCCAGCTATTACGAGATCTGGACCCGGGCACTGGAAGTGCTTCTGGAACGGCACGGTTTTGCGACCAGCGCGGAAATCGCGTCGGGCACGAACCAGATCGAGCCGGCGGTGCCCAAACGTATCCTGAAAGCCGAAATGGTTGCGGGCGTGCTTTCCAAAGGAGGGCCGTGCGACAGGCCGCTGGAGACAAGGCCTGTCTTCGCGGCGGGCGATCGTGTCCGCACCAAAAACTTCAACCCGGAGACCCACACGCGACTGCCGCGTTACGCACGCGCCAAGACCGGCGTGGTCGAGGCTGTGCAGGGCGCGTTCGTGTTCCCGGATGACAATGCCCATGGCAAGGGCGAGAACCCGCAATGGGTCTATACCGTCGTTTTCGATGCGGCTGAGATCTGGGGCGAGGGTGCCGATCCGACGCTGACCGTCTCCATCGACGCCTGGGAGAGCTATCTTGAGCGCTTCTGAAACTCGATGCGATAGCAAAACCGACCTTGCGCATTCGCCGGGCTTGCCGGTGTCACCGCAGGGTGATCCGGTCTTCCCCGAGCCCTGGACGGCTGAAGCCTTCGCGATGACCGTGCATCTGCACGAGCGCGGCGTGTTTACCTGGCCGGAATGGGCAGCGGCATTGTCGGGCCAGGTCCATCAGCCCGGCAGGGCAGATGATGGAAGCGACTATTTCGACTGCTGGGTTGCAGCGCTCTGCGACCTTCTCGCAGAAAAACAGGTCGCCGACGAAGCGACGATCCTTGGCCTGCAGCAGAGTTGGCAGCGCGCGGCGGAAGCCACGCCGCATGGCATGCCGATCGAGCTGAGGAACGATCCGCACCGACAGAGTTGACAACAGGCACCTTGAAAATACACATCAAGTGTGTATAGATATTCCATGAAGAGTGGCGACATCATCTGTGCGTTGAAGGCTGATGGCTGGTACGAGGTCGCCAGGAAGGGCAGTCATGTCCAGTTCAAGCATCCAAGGAAGCTTGGTCGGGTAACTGTTCCTCACCCGAAGCAAGATATTCCAGTCGGAACGCTCAAGAGCATCGAGAAGCAAGCCGGACTAAATTTGAGGTAAGCCATGCGCAATTATATCGCACTGATTCATAAGGATGCCGACAGCGATTTCGGCGTTTCCTTCCCGGATTTCCCCGGTGTTGTCACCGCTGGTCGGGATCTGGATGAGGCGCGGCGCATGGCTGAGGAAGCGCTGGCGTTGCATGTCGAAGGATTGCTGGAAGATGGCGATGCCATTCCGGAACCGGCTTCGCTTGATGCGGTGATGGAAAACCAGGACAACAGGGACGGTGTCGCCATCCTTGTTTCGCTCAAGACCGAGGGCAAAAAGGCCGTTCGCATCAACATCACGCTTCCCGAAGACATGCTTGCGTCGATCGACGCTTTCGCCGAGGCGAATGGATTTACCCGATCCGGCTTTCTGGCCCGTGCGGCCAAGCATGAGATGGAGTCTGCCGAGTCGGGCAATGGCCGGAAGCGAGCGCTGGCCGTCTGAACCAGCTTCCTCCATCCCCGGCTTCCATTCATCTTTCGTTCTTTTCAGTTGCGCTGACGGGCAGAATCCTGCCAAGTCGCGGCCATGCAATTTGCGCCGCAACAAGACGAGGCCTTGAAGGCCGTTTCGAAATGGCTGAAGGAAGGCCGTAGCCAGGTTTTCCGTTTGTTCGGGTATGCGGGCACGGGCAAGACGACGCTTGCCAAGCATTTCGCCGAGCACGTCGATGGCGACGTGCTGTTTGCCGCGTTTACCGGCAAGGCGGCGCAGGTGCTGCGGTCGCGCGGCGCGCGCAATGCGAAAACCATTCACTCGCTGATCTATCGCCCGCGGGGCGAGGAGGAGGTTGAGAACGAGGAAACCGGCAAGACTTCCGTGTCGCCGATGTTTTCGATCAACCGCCAGAGCCCGCTCACCAAGGCAGCACTGATCGTCATCGACGAATGCTCTATGGTAGACGAACAGCTGGGGCGTGACCTCTTAAGCTTCGGCACGCCGGTTCTGGTTCTCGGTGATCCAGGCCAGCTGCCACCGGTCACGGGCGGCGGTTTTTTTACCGAACAGGAACCGGATTATCTGCTGACCGATATCCATCGCCAGGCGCAGGACAACCCGATCATCCAGCTCGCCATGACCGTGCGCGAAGGCAAGGAGATCATGCGTGGCGACTACGGCAAGGCGAAGGTCATCTCCCGCAACGAGGTGACGCAGGAACTGGTGATGGAGGCCGATCAGGTTCTGGTCGGAACCAACCGGACCCGCAAGCGCTACAACCAGCGCCTTCGCGAACTGAAGGGTTTTACCGCCGATTACCCACAGTCCGGCGACAAGCTGGTCTGCCTTCGCAACGATCAGGTCAAGGGCCTTTTGAACGGGTCTCTGTGGCAGGTGATGAGTTCATCGCGAGAAACCGTCAAGCCCGGTATCAACCTGATGATCCGCCCGGAAGACGACGACATGGATCGCGGTGCAGCCAAGATCAAGCTTCTGAAGACCGCGTTCGAGAGCGACGAGGAAATTCCGTGGTCGACACGCAAACGCTATGACGAGTTCGATTACGGCTATGCGCTGACCGTCCACAAGGCGCAGGGTTCTCAGTGGCAGAACGTCGTTCTGTTCGACGAGAGTTTTGCCTTTCGCGATACGCGGGAGCGCTGGCTCTACACGGCGATCACCCGTGCTGCCGAAACGCTGACGATCGTCCGCTAGAGCGGTTCAGTTGAGGACGACACCGGCCACCAGTGCCTTGGCGATTGCCTGAAAACGGTTGCTCGCCTCGAACTTGTCGATCAGCGCGATCTCGATTCGGCGCATTTCGTCGAGATCAATCTCAAGCTCGCGGGCTATCCTTGATGCGGAATATCCATCGCTCATCAACGAGAGGCATCGGCGTTCGATATCGGCAAGCGGCGGACAGGCTGCAGTCCGGCTGGTCTCGGCACGGTCGTCGGTGTCCTGCGACACCAAGGTCTCGATCTGCTGCATCTGCCGCCGGATCTGGGAGATCTCTGCGGTCATCTCCCGTTTGCGTTGTTGAAGTGCGGTACTGAAGATGTCGTCGGCCTTGGCCTGGCTGGCGGCTCCTGCCAGCTCCGCCAGAAGGTCCTGGATCATCACGATGCCGATGCCGACCTCGCGGCAGGCCGTGATAACTGCCATGCGACGGATCTGATCTGATGCGTAAACCCGCATCGGGGCCGTTCCGCGTCCCGTTGCACGGCCTGCGACCAGCAGCCCTTTTTCCTCGTAGAAATGCAGTGTCCGGTGCGTTACGCCGAACAGGTCCGCCACGTCGGCAATCGGCACAGGCTGATCCGGCAGCTCGAACGGCAACTGGATTTGCGGGAAAAATCTGATCGCCAGGAATTCCGGCGACAACAGGCAGGAGGGCTGGGAACTCTGGCTCGTTGCATCAAACAGGTCGCTTCGCATCGGATCCTTCGGTCGCTAGCTGGTCCTGCTCGATTGCATCCACAGGCCGCCTTATGCGTCATGATGAGCGGATGATCTTCGGTAAAAGGAATGCGGACCCGATTGATCGTGACAGCAGAATTCGCCTCGCCGGCCTCATGTGCCGCATCTTGCCGACTTGGCGAATTCTGCATGAAGACAACGTACGTAAAGTTTTAACGATTACTACTCCGGATTTTTGTAGATTATAATATGCTTACGTATCGGAAAGATCTATTTTCTACGTAATGTTCCCAAACGGTGGTCAACACGCTGCGCATGTCCTAAAAGCAGGCTGACATTTCTCGCTTCGGACGCTGCCATGACCACTACGCTCTCCGTCAATCTCAATGCTGTCGCCATGCTCCGCAATCGCCGCGATCTTCCGTGGCCAAGCGTTGAAGCTTTGGGGCGGATTGCGTTGCAGGCCGGGGCATCCGGACTGACGGTTCATCCGCGTCCCGACCAGCGCCATATCCGTTTTTCCGATCTGCCGGTTTTGCGCGCCCTGATCGACGACGAATTCCCGGATGCAGAATTCAACATCGAAGGCTATCCGAGCGAGGATTTTCTGGCGCTGTGCGAACGTATCCAGCCGGAGCAGGTGACATTGGTGCCTGACGATCCGGCCCAGGCGACGTCCGACCACGGTTTCGATTTCCGTGCGACAGGCGAAATGTTGAAGCCGATTGTGGCGCGCTTGAAAAAGGGCGGCATGCGGGTTTCGCTGTTTGCCGATGGTGACGGCGATGTCGAAGCGGTGGCGCTTGCCAAGGCGACCGGTGCCGACCGGATCGAACTTTACACCGGTCCCTATGGCGGCTGTTTCGACAATCCGGAACGCGGCATCGAATTTCTCGAGCTGTTGGGAAGGACTGCGGATGCTGCATTGGCGCACGGCCTTGGCGTCAATGCCGGGCACGACCTGACGGTCGACAATCTCCCCGCGCTGGTGAAGCGCATTCCGGCGCTTGCCGAAGTCTCGATCGGCCACGGGCTGACGGCCGATGCGCTGGAATACGGAATGGCCGAGACGGTGCGTCGTTTCTGCCGCGCCTGCGGTCAGACGATCTAACTGAACCCGCAGCCGCGGTTCTCTCTTCGACCATGAGGCTGTCAGCGTCTGGTGCCGTCACGGCAGGCTTGTCACCGCGTAAAGGCGACGGGTCGGATGCTGACCCCACGCGGCGCTATCGAGCGCCTGAATGCCTTGCATCAGGCGGCTCCCTGCCTTGCACAAAAGGCAGATGGACAAAGTGCCGCAGTTCCGTTGACTGAGAACTTGATTAAGACCTGCATCATATTGCGCTGCAGCATTTCATTGTCATTCGTCATTCGGGGAAGCATCCATCGTGAGCAAGCATAGAGTTGTCGTCGTCGGGGGAGGTTTCGGGGGATTGCAGACGGTGCATGGGCTGAAAGGTGCCGATGCCGACATTACGCTCATCGATCGTCGCAACCATCATCTGTTCCAGCCGCTCCTCTATCAGGTCGCGACGACGGTGCTCGCCACGTCGGAAATCGCATGGCCGATCCGCAGGCTGTTCCGCGATCGGCGCGATGTCACGACGGTGCTCGATGAGGTTCTCGGAATCGACAAGGGTGCGAAGACGGTGAAGCTCGCGTCCGGCCGTATGGTGCCCTATGATACGCTGGTTCTCGCAACCGGCGCACGCCACGCCTATTTCGGCCGCGATGAATGGGAAAGTGTCGCGCCCGGCCTGAAGACGCTGGAGGATGCGACGACATTGCGCCGCCGCATCCTGCTCGCATTCGAGCGGGCAGAGATGGCGGAAAAGACGTCGGAGCTGGATTCCGAGCTGACATTCGCGATCATCGGCGCCGGCCCGACAGGCGTGGAAATGGCCGGCATGATCGCGGAACTCGCGAACAAGGTGCTGCCGAAGGAATTCCGCAAGATCGACACGACCCGCACACGGGTGATGCTGATCGAGGCAGGTCCCCGCGTGCTGCCGGCTTTCACCGAGGATCTGTCGGCCTATACGAAGACGGCGCTCGAAAAGCTCGGCGTCGAGGTTCATACCGGCAAGCCCGTCACCGCGATCACCGAGGAAGGCGTCACCGTTGGCGACGCGTTCATTCCCTGCAAGACGGTGATCTGGGCAGCCGGTGTTCAGGCATCGCCCGCAGCGCGCTGGATCGGCGCGTCGGCGGACCGGGCAGGGCGCGCCGTCGTCGGTCCGTATCTGTCAGTCCCCGAGCAGCCCGAGATCTTTGTCATCGGCGATACCGCGCTGGTCTCGCAGGACGACGGCAAGCCGGTGCCCGGCATCGCGCCGGCCGCCAAGCAGCAGGGTGAGTACGTCTCGAAAGTCATCAAGACCCGGCTCGCCGGCAAGCCTGCGCCGGCGGCGTTCCACTACCGTCACCAGGGCAGTCTCGCGACGATCGGCAAACGTGCGGCAGTGATCGATTTCGGCAAGTTCAAGCTGACGGGTGGACTTGCCTGGTGGATCTGGGGGCTTGCCCATATCTACTTCCTGATCGGCACGAGATCACGCGCCGCCGTTGCCTGGAGCTGGCTGTGGATTTATCTGTCCGGCCAGCATAGCGCGCGGCTGATCACCCAGAAGGAAACGCTGAAGGACGAGTCCTGATCGTCTGGCAGGGTATGGATCCTCGGGCGTGATCCAGGGATCCAAGCACGATCTCAGACATCGGCCCGTGGAACGTCCGTTAGATCGAGTTCCCAGGTCTGGCCGATGCATTCCGGGCCGAACATCGCATGTCTCTCCTCGGCGACAAGCGTGAAGCCGGTGGCCTCGTAGATGTGAAGGGCAGCCTTCAGCACGTCATTGGTCCACAGCGAAAGCTTGGTATAGCCTGCCGCCTTCGCGAAGGCGATGCAGTGCTCGACAAGGGTCCTGCCAAGGCCGAGGCCACGGCCTGCAGGATCGACATAAAGGACGCGCAGCTTGGCGATGTTCTGGCCGGCGTCGGCGACCAGAACCGAGCCGATGCGGCGTCCGTCTGTCTCGGCAATCCAGCACCGCTCCCTGTCCGGATTGAAGTTTTGGATGAACCGTCCCGCCACCTCGGCAACGAGACCTTCGAACCGGTCGTTCCACCCGTATTCCCGCGTATAGGCAACCGCCTGCGCCTCAATCAGCCAGCCCATGTCGCCGGTTCGGTGTTCACGGATCACGACCGGTGCCGTGGAGCGCTCTGTGGTTGCCAGGATGCCGTGGATGGTAGCCATCGCGGTGACCAATCTGTCTCGATCACCGTCGCTGACGCCGGAAAGCTCGCGGGCGATCTGCGCTCTCGATCGCGTGCCGAGCATTTCGTATTCCGCTTTCCCCGGCGCGGTAATCGTCAGGATTTGACTGCGCCGGTCCAACGGGTCGGGTTCGCTCTCGAGAAAGCCTGCTTCGCGGAATTTCTTCAGGATGCGGCTGAGATAGGCAGGATCGAGCCCGAGTTCACGGTTGAGCTCGGTGGCCGAAATTCTTTGGCTCGCGCCGATCTCGTAGAGGATACGCGCTTCCGTCAGCGTGTGGTCGGTATCGAGGTACCCCTTCGACAGCACGCCGAGCTTGTTGGTGTAGAAGCGGTTGAAGGCGCGGATTGCCTCGAAGGTCTCTGCTCTAGACATGATGATCCTCCCATCCAGGAGGATAGATGTTCCGGTATTTAGTTGACTGAGTCAACTAAATACCGGAACTAGGTCGCCTGTTGTCTTACGCGGTGAGGTCGGCCTTGCGGCTGTCTAAATAGGACGCAAGCGATTGGGGCTTTTCACCTGTCAGCGTCTCGTAATCGTCGGTCACCAGATCAAAGTTGCCCGCCTTGATATTGGCGTCGGCGGATACGAGCATCTTGATCAGGAAGTCGGGAAGCCCCGCATTGGCCATTCCGCCTGCAAGTTGCTCCTCGGTGACTTTGACGACCGCAAGCGGCTTGCCTGTGACCTTCGAAACCAGTGCTGCGATCTCGTCCGCGCCGAGGCTTTCCGAGCCCGTCAATGTCACCGTCCTGTTGCCGGCCGGGGGATTGGCGAGCGCTGCTGCGGCGGCGCGGGCGCAGTCATCGCGCGAGATGTTGGAAAGCTTGCCGTCGCCCATGGCCGTGTACCAGGTGCCGGTCGCGAGGTTATGCGGCATCGACATCAGATAATTGTCGCTGTACCAGGCGTTGCGCAGGATCGTGTAGGACAGCCCCGTCGCCTTGATGGCCTCTTCGGTGCCGAGATGATCCGGCGCGAAGCTCACCAGCGATCTGTCCGGGTTCGGCATAGATGTGTAGAGGATGTGCTTGACGCCGGCCTTTTCAGCAGCGGCAACGGCAGCCTTGTGCTGCTTGAGGCGACCACCCGGCGTGGCGAGATCATCGGTCGAGATGATCAGTAAGCGATCAATCCCGGCGAAGGCGCCCAAAAGCCCGGCCTCGTCGGTGAAGTCAGCCTTGCGGGTTTCGATGCCCTTGGCCGCAAGCTCCGACAGTTTGGATGGATCGCGGCTTGCGGCAACGATATCGCCTGCGGAAACCTTCGATGTCTCCAGGAGGTGATGAAGAACGGCGCGGCCGAGCTGACCGGCGGCACCGGTGACGAGAAGTTTGGTCATCCTGCGTTTCCTATCTTTGTAAGTCTCAAAAAGAGACTAACACTAGAATAGGAATTGACGACCTCCTGTAAAGGAGGCAGTTTTGAGGGAGATCGTTACCAAAAGGGAACCACCGCAATGGCCGTTACCGCACGCAAGCCGACGCTGGCTGAGCAGCCCTGTGACACGTCGACCTGGGATGCCGGGAACTGTCCGGTCCGGGACGTGATGAACCAGATCGCAGGCAAGTGGTCGACGCTCATTCTTCAGGCGCTTTCGGAAAAGCCGTACCGGTTCGGCGAGCTGCGGCGGCTTGTGCCCGATATTTCCCAGCGGATGCTGACGCAGACGCTGCGGGATCTGCAGCGCGACGGTTACATCGATCGGCAGGTGTTTCCGACCAAGCCGCCAAGCGTCGAATACCGGATGACGCCGCTAGGCTACTCGCTGTTTGAACCACTCTCGGCAGTGCTTGCGTGGGCGGCAAGCAACCACGCCAACGTCAGGGCGGCACGGTCGAAGTTCGACGCGAGCGATCTTCGCTAACACAAAGGGCGGCCCGAAGACCGCCCTTGTCATTCCACTCTACCAAACGGATCAGGCGTCGAGCGATGCCATGTCGATGACGAAGCGGTAGCGCACGTCGCTCTTCAGCACGCGCTCATAGGCTTCGTTGACGTCCTGGATCTTGATCATCTCGATTTCCGAAACGATGTCGTGCTTGCCGCAGAAATCCAGCATGTCCTGGGTTTCCTTGATCGAGCCGATCATCGAACCCGACAGGCTCTTGCGGCCCGGGATCAGCGAGAAGGCATGAACCGGGATCGCATGCTCCGGTGCACCGACAATGACCATCGAGCCGTTGACCTTGAGCAGGCCAAGATAGGCGTTCCAGTCGATCGCCACGCCTGCCGTGCAGATGATCAGATCGAATGTGCCGGCAAGCTTGGTGAAGGTTTCCGCGTCGCTCGTCGCGTAATATTCCTTGGCGCCGAGCTTCAGGCCGTCTTCCTTCTTGGATAGGCCCTGCGAGAGGACGGTGATATCAGCGCCCATCGCGGAACCGATCTTGACGCCCATATGGCCGAGACCGCCCATGCCGACGATCGCGACCTTCTTGCCAGGGCCAGCCTGCCAGTGGTGGAGCGGCGAATAGAGCGTGATACCGGCGCAGAGCAGCGGAGCGGCAGCATCGAGCGGAAGATTGTCCGGGATCGACAGGACATAGCCTTCCTTGACGACGATGTGATCGGAATAGCCGCCCTGGGTGGCCGCATTGCCGTTCAACGTATCGACATCGTTATAGGTCTGGACGAGGCCCGGCATATACTGCTCGTTGTCGACATCACGCGCTGCGCAGCCGACGCAGCTATCGACGAAGCAGCCGACGCCGACGCGGTCGCCGACCTTGAATTTGGTGACGGCCGAACCGACGGCGGTAACGATGCCGGCGATCTCGTGACCGGGAACGATCGGGTAGACGGCGTTCTTCCATTCGTTGCGGACGGTATGGATGTCGGAATGGCAGATGCCGGCGAATTTGATATCGATCACCACGTCATCTTCATTCGGCTCGCGGCGCTCGAACGTAAACGGCGTAAGTGGCTTGGTGGCGTCGGTCGCGGCATAGCCTCGTGCAATAGCCATGGAAAACTCCATTCATTTTCAGTTGAAATCAACTGCCGGACTATGCCGATCCGTCGTCACAAGCGTTAGATCGATCCTGCAAGCTTCTTGCACGATCCTACAAATTCCGTTTTCGGATACTACCTCTGTCTTGTGCCTGATATGGATTTGCCATGTCAGTGCCGGAACGCGCGACGGTGGTGAGACTTCATGACAATTTCCTTCATGCCTTATCAGGAACTGACGGCACTCGCTGCCCGGCATGCGGTCGAAGGCAATGAGGGCACGACTGCGATCGAAGGGTTGCGGCTGCACCGATGTTCGGCTCCAACAGCGCCGCTTCATACGGCCTATTCTCCCAGTTACACGCTGGTCCTACAGGGCTCCAAGAGCCTGACGCTTGGCCGTGAGACGTACCGCTATGGCGTTGGTCAGTATCTTCTGACATCACTCGATCTGCCCGTCGCGTCCTGGGTGGTGGAGGCCAGCGGCGATATTCCCTACTACTGCCTCTGTCTCGATCTGAAGATGGAGCGGCTGCACGAATTGTTCGACCGTATCAACTTCCAGCCAGACTCTCTGGCAAGCGAGGGATACCGCGGGCTGACGGTCAACCATGCGTCGCCTGATCTGATCGATGCGACAACCAGACTGGTGCGGTTGCTCGATACGCCATCCGATATCGCTGCGATGGTGCCGCTTATCGAACAGGAGATCTTCTACCGCCTGCTGACCTCGCCCGATGGGCCAAGGCTTGTCCATATGGCCATGTCGGAAACGCAGAGTTCCAGAATCGCACGCGCCGTCAGTTGGTTGCGATTAAATTTCCATCGTCCGCTCAAGATCGAGGATCTGTCGGATCACGTGGGAATGAGCCCGTCCTCGTTCCACCATCACTTCAAGGCCGTGACGGCTCTCACGCCGGTTCAGTTTCAGAAGCATCTGCGGCTTCACGAGGCGCGCCGGTTGATGCTGGTCGACGGACTGGACGCGGGCAATGCCGGCCACCGTGTCGGTTACCAGAGCCCATCCCAGTTCAGCCGCGAATATGGCCGTCTCTACGGTATGTCTCCGAGCCGTGACATCAGCTCAGTGCGTGAGCCGTCTGCCAGCTGATCGCAAATCACGCCGACTAGCTAGAGTTCTCTCCCGGCTAGCGAATGCCAACTCATCCCGCATCTTATTCGCGTGACCCGCCAGAAGCACTTGACGGGCATGGGAAATCATTTATACCGGCAGAACCGTACCGTACGGTACTTCAGAGGTGAGCCGTGAGAACCGAAACCGCAGACATGCCCGACTTTTCGCCGCGCCAGAACGAGGTTCTGGAACAGGCGCTGCGTCTGCTCGTCGAAGGCGGGGAGAAGGCGCTCACCACATCCGGGCTTGCGCGCGCTGCAAGCTGCTCGAAGGAAAGCCTCTACAAGTGGTTCGGCGACCGCGAAGGCCTGCTGGCGGCGATGATCGCCCATCAGGCCGCCAAGGTCCGCACTTTCGAGCGCTCCGGCGAGCGGCTGAGCGCCGAGCTTCTGCGCGAGCATCTCGAACTTTTCGCACGCGATCTGCTGGAGGTTCTCTCCGGCGACGTGTCGCTGGCGCTGAACCGGCTGGCGATCGGCCAGTCGGGACCGGGTGCCGGACCGAACGGATCCAAGCTCGGCAAACTGCTGGTCGAGCACGGCCGCCGCCAGATCGATCGTCGCGCCATGGCGCTGATCGATGCGGGCAAACGGGTAGGTCTCCTGCGGTTCGACAACGCGGATGCCGCTTATCATACGCTTTACGGCCTGATCGTCTCTGATCTGCATGTTCGCATGCTGCTCGGCGAACCGGGGCTGAAGGATACTGCACGCCAGGCGGAAAGAGCCATCGATGCCTTTCTGTCGCTGTATCGCACCGAGAAACAGCCGCTGGAGGTGTTGCGCACCTCCTCGGCCCGCTAATCATCAACAACAGTTACGTTCATAGGGAAGGAACATACGATGCGCGTTTATTACGATCGGGATGCTGATCTCAATCTCATCAAGTCCAAGAAGGTTGCCATCATCGGTTACGGTTCGCAGGGTCGCGCCCACGCGCTGAACCTGAAGGACAGCGGTGCCGGCAATGTCGTCATCGCCCTGCGTGCCGATTTGCCGACCGTCAAGAAGGCCGAAGCCGATGGCTTTAAGGTCATGACCGTTGCCGAAGCTGCCGCCTGGGCAGATCTGATGATGATGGCGGCTCCCGACGAGCTGCAGGCAGACATCTACAAGGCCGACATCGCCGGCAACATTCGCGACGGCGCTGCGATTGCTTTCGCACACGGCCTGAACGTCCATTTCGGCCTGATCGAGCCGAAGGCTTCGGTCGATGTCGTCATGATCGCACCTAAGGGCCCAGGCCATACGGTTCGCGGCGAATACCAGAAGGGCGGCGGCGTTCCCTGCCTCGTTGCCATCGACCAGAACGCGTCGGGCAATGCACTTGAGATCGCTCTCTCCTACGCTTGTGGCGTTGGCGGCGGCCGGTCCGGCATTATCGAGACCACGTTCAAGGAAGAGTGCGAAACCGATCTGTTCGGCGAACAGGCTGTTCTCTGCGGCGGTCTCGTCGAACTGATCCGCGCCGGTTTCGAAACGCTGGTCGAAGGCGGTTATGCGCCTGAGATGGCCTATTTCGAATGCCTGCACGAAGTGAAGCTGATCGTCGACCTGATCTATGAAGGCGGTATCGCCAACATGAACTACTCGATCTCCAACACGGCCGAGTGGGGCGAATACGTCACCGGTCCGCGCATCATCACCGCCGAGACAAAGGCCGAGATGAAGCGGGTTCTGACCGATATCCAGACCGGCAAGTTCACGTCCGACTGGATGCAGGAATACCGTGCCGGTGGCGCCCGCTTCAAGGGCATCCGCCGCATGAACGACAAGCACCAGATCGAGGAAGTCGGCACCAAGCTTCGCGCCATGATGCCATGGATCGGCAAGAACAAGCTGGTTGACAAGGCCGTCAACTAAGCGATTGTTGCAGATTGAAACGGAGGCCGGAGCCGAAAGCTCCGGCCTTTCGCATTTCTGGGTGACGTCGAGCGGGTGAAGTCGCCGGTCGAGGCTCCCCGGTCAACCATTGCTTAAGCAAGTTCTGCGATTCTCTCTCGCAGTTCGGATCGATCCTGATCCAGTTTAGCGTAATGGGTAGGCGTCTCGTGAGCATGTGGACCAAGCATCACAAGAAAAGAAAATTCGGTCGTTTCGTCCTGCCTGCCATCACGATCGCATTCGTTTCCTATTTCGGATATCATTCCGTGCATGGCGAACTCGGGCTGATCGCGACGGAGAAATTCGAGAAGCGGCGGATCGAGCGGGTTGCCGAACTGACAAGGCTGACCGACGGTCGCAAGGCGTTGGAGCGTCAGGTCCAGCTGATGAGCGACGGGTCTCTCGAGAAGGACATGCTCGACGAGATCGCCCGCTACCAGCTCAACGTCTCCAAGCGCGACGAGATCGTGATCTTCAACAACTACTTCTAAATTAACCACAAGCTGGTTAATTTCACAATTCAGCAACGATATCAGTGATTTAATTTGGATGTGAGCCATGCAATTATGGCATTGCTGGTCCGTGCTTTCTTCCCTATGTTACGCTCCGAAACCAGGGTGCGTCATTTTGACATGATGTCCCCTTTATAAAGAGCAGCACACAGGGAGGGATCGATGGCGCAAGCTAAAACCGCGTCTACGTCCGGCCGCAAAACGGCGGCAAAGTCTGCAACCCAGAACGTTTCAAAGGATTTTACCGGCAAGAATATGTCGGACTTCGGCAAGGATGACGAGCTGCACGCGTATCGCGAAATGCTGCTCATCCGCCGCTTCGAGGAAAAGGCCGGCCAGCTTTACGGCATGGGCTTCATCGGTGGTTTCTGTCACCTCTATATCGGCCAGGAAGCTGTCGTCGTCGGCATGCAGATGGCGCAGAAAGAGGGCGATCAGGTCATCACCGCCTATCGTGACCACGGCCATATGCTGGCAACCGGCATGAGTGCCCGTGGTGTGATGGCGGAACTGACGGGGCGTCGCGGCGGCTATTCCAAGGGGAAGGGCGGCTCGATGCACATGTTCTCCAAGGAAAAGCAGTTCTATGGCGGCCACGGCATCGTCGGCGCGCAGGTGTCTCTCGGCACCGGTCTTGCTTTCGCCAATGCCTATCGCGGCAATGACAGCGTATCGGTCGCCTATTTCGGCGATGGCGCTGCCAACCAGGGCCAGGTGTACGAGAGCTTCAACATGGCTGCTCTCTGGAAGCTCCCGATCGTCTATATCGTCGAGAACAACCGTTATGCGATGGGCACATCGACCGCCCGCGCGACGGCGCAGTCGAACTATTCGCTGCGCGGCTCCGGCTTCGGCATTCCCGGCATCCAGGTGGATGGCATGGATGTGCGCGCCGTCAAGGCCGCCGGCGACGAGGCGCTCGCTCACTGCCGTTCCGGCAAGGGTCCGATCATTCTCGAAATGCTGACCTACCGCTACCGTGGTCACTCGATGTCCGACCCGGCGAAGTATCGTTCCAAGGAAGAAGTGCAGAAGATGCGCTCCGAGCAGGACCCGATCGAACAGGTGCGTCTGCGCATCCTCGACGGCGGCTGGGCGACCGAGGACGAACTGAAGGCGATCGACAAGGATATCCGTGACGTGGTCTCGGATTCTGCAGATTTTGCCCAGAACGATCCGGAGCCGGATGTATCCGAGCTCTACACCGACATTCTGCTCTGATCGCGGGGAGGGAACCTCAATGCCAATCGATATCCTGATGCCCGCGCTTTCTCCCACGATGGAAGAAGGCACGCTCAGCAAGTGGCTGAAAAAAGAGGGTGACAAGGTCACCTCCGGCGACGTGATCGCCGAAATCGAGACCGACAAGGCGACCATGGAAGTGGAAGCTGTGGATGAAGGCGTGATCGGCAAGTTGCTGATCGAGGCCGGCACCGAAAACGTCAAGGTCAACACCAAGATCGCAATCCTGCTTGCCGAAGGCGAAACCGCCGACGACATGAAGGCTGACAAGCCTGCACAGGAAAGTGCGCCCCAGGCAGATGCTCCGAAGGCCGATGCCGACACTCCGGCTGCAACTTCGGATGCTGCCGGCGGCAAGGCCCGCGAAGCCAAGGACGAGACACCTGCTGACGCCAAGGTTCCGGCGCAGCCGAAGATCGAAATTGCTGCCGATCCGGACATTCCGGCCGGCACCGAAATGGTGATGACCACGGTTCGCGAAGCACTTCGCGATGCCATGGCCGAAGAAATGCGTCGTGATGGCGATGTGTTCGTGATGGGTGAAGAAGTCGCCGAATACCAGGGCGCCTACAAGATCACGCAAGGCCTGCTGCAGGAATTCGGCGCGCGTCGCGTCGTCGATACGCCGATCACCGAACACGGCTTTGCCGGCGTCGGCGTCGGTGCTGCGATGGCCGGCCTGAAGCCGATCGTCGAGTTCATGACCTTCAACTTCGCCATGCAGGCGATCGACCACATCATCAACTCGGCTGCCAAGACGCTCTACATGTCCGGCGGCCAGATGGGTGCGCCGATCGTGTTCCGTGGCCCGAATGGTGCTGCTGCCCGCGTCGGCGCGCAGCACAGCCAGGATTATGCCGCCTGGTACAGCCAGATCCCGGGCCTCAAGGTCGTCATGCCCTATACGGCTGCCGATGCGAAGGGTCTTTTGAAGGCTGCAATTCGCGATCCGAACCCGGTCATCTTCCTGGAAAACGAGATCCTCTACGGTCAGCAGTTCGAAGTGCCGAAGCTGGACGATTTCGTTCTGCCGATCGGTAAGGCGCGTATCCACAAGACGGGCAAGGACGTCACCGTCGTGTCCTTCGGCATCGGCATGGCCTATGCCACGAAGGCGGTTGCCGAACTCGAGAAGGACGGCATCGATGTCGAACTGATCGATCTTCGCACCATCCGTCCGATGGACCTGCCGACCGTGATCGAATTGGTGAAGAAGACCGGTCGTCTGGTTACCGTCGAGGAAGGCTATCCGCAGTCGTCGGTCGGTACCGAAATCGCCACCCGCGTCATGCAGCAGGCCTTCGACTATCTCGACGCGCCGATCCTGACGATCGCCGGCAAGGACGTGCCCATGCCTTACGCCGCCAACCTTGAAAAGCTGGCGCTGCCGAATGTCGGTGAAGTCGTTCAGGCGGTGAAGACCGTCTGCTACAAGTAAGGATCCGGTCATGCCGAAATCTTCTGTGAAGCAGATTCTGCCGGTTTCCGGTTCTTGGTTCCGAGTGATCGGCACCAAGAACAACCCGGTGTTTGAAAGAATTGTGTTCTGGGCCTTGGTCAAGACCGAAGACACCGAGGTGATCGTCGGTGTCCCGCGCGAAGAGATTGGCGTGATTGGTGCCGTAGACGGCTGGCTTGAAGACGTTGCCGGTTACATCGAAGTGACGCCTGAGGACGTCACCCGGCTGACGGAACATCCTGACGAACTTGCCCAGTTTGAACTTGTGTGGGCGGAGGATTAACATGCCTATCAACATCACCATGCCTGCCCTGTCGCCGACCATGGAGGAGGGCAACCTCGCCAAGTGGCTGGTCAAGGAAGGCGATACGGTCAAGTCCGGCGACGTGATCGCCGAAATCGAGACCGACAAGGCAACGATGGAAGTCGAAGCCGTCGACGAAGGCGTTGTCGCCAAGCTGGTGGTTCCGGCCGGCACCGAAGGCGTCAAGGTCAACGCCCTGATCGCCATCCTTGCGGTCGACGGCGAAGATGTTTCGGCTGCCGCTTCCGGCGGCGAGGCTCCGAAGGCTGAAGCCCCGAAGGCAGATGCTCCGAAGGCTGAAGCCGCTCCTGCGGAGAAGGCGTCCGAAGCGCCGAAGTCCGAAGCCAGTTCCGACAAGCCGCTGACGGATGCCGCTCCGGCACCGTCGACGCCTGCTCCGAAGGCAGAAGACGGCAAGCGTGTGTTTTCGTCGCCGCTCGCCCGTCGTATGGCCAAGGAAGCCGGTCTCGATCTCACCGGCGTTACCGGCACCGGCCCACATGGCCGTGTCGTCAAGGCCGATATCGAGAAGGCAGCCGCTTCCGGCGGTGCAAAGCCTGCTTCTTCTGCTGCAACGCCGGCAACTGCCGGTGCCGCTCAGGTTCCAGCCGCGCCAATGGCAAAGGGTCCGTCGGACGACAACATCATGAAGCTGTTTGCGGAAGGCTCGTACGAGCTTCTGCCGCATGACGGCATGCGCAAGACGATTGCCTCGCGCCTGACCGAGTCGACCCAGACGGTTCCGTCGTATTTCGTTTCGATGGATTGCGAACTCGATGCGATGCTCAAGCTGCGCGCCGAGATCAATGCGTCCGCGCCGGTGAAGAAGACGGAAAAGGGTGAGGTTCCGGCCTTCAAGCTTTCCGTCAATGACTTCATCATCAAGGCGATGGCGCTGGCGCTTCGGGATGTTCCGATGGCGAACGCCTCCTGGACGTCTTCTGCCCGCGTCCTGCACAAGCATGCGGATGTCGGCGTCGCCGTGTCGATCCCGGATGGTCTGATCACTCCGATCGTCCGCAAGGCCGAGACGAAGACGCTTTCGGTCATCTCCAACGAGGTCAAGGACCTTGCCAAGCGGGCCCGCGACAAGAAGCTGAAGCCGGAAGAATACCAGGGCGGCACCACGTCTGTGTCCAACCTCGGCATGTTCGGTGTCTCCAACTTCACGTCGATCATCAATCTGCCGCAGGCCTCGATCGTCTCCATCGGCGCCGGTGTCGAGAAGCCGGTCGTGCGTGGCGGCAAGCTCGAAGTCGGCACTGTGATGACGGCAACCTTTGCCTTCGACCACCGAGTCATCGACGGGGCGCTCGGCGCAGAGCTGGCCTCGGCCTTCAAGCGCTACATCGAAAGCCCGATGGGCATGCTGGTTTAAGAAATCTCGGCCGCGGCCTAAGTCGCGGCCGTTCCCATCGGTGAATGCGCTTGATGCGTGACATTTGTAAGCTGCTCCACCATATTTGATGGAGCGGAATACGGTCCGCTCAGGAGCACGTCGATGGCGAACGAACCGGTGGACATGATCATGCCGATGCTGCGTGAAATACGCGGTGAAATGCATGAGATACGCGGTGAACTCGGTGCCGTGAAACAGCAATTGCACAAGCTTGAGATCGGCCAGAAGAGTATTCGCAATGCGCTGACCGCCGATACAATGCTCTCGAAATTCATGACCGGTGATTTCGAGGAGCGGATATCCGAGCTTGAAAGCAAGGTCGAGACGCTGATGAAGGGGACCTGACCTCGACAGGGACAGGTCGGCAGGGAATGACTGGGCGTATGGACACTATGAAAACCGTTCTTTGCTTCGGCGACAGTCTCACATGGGGGTATGACCCCGTTGGTCCCGGTCGTCACGCGTTCGAGGATCGCTGGACGAGCGTGCTCGGCGCCGCACTCGGAGACGAGGTCACGGTGATTGCCGAGGGCCTGAACGGGCGCACGACAGGCTATGATGATAACCTCGCCGATTGCGATCGCAACGGCGTCAGAAATTTTCCGACCGTCCTCCACACCCACATGCCGCTTGATCTGGTCGTCATCATGCTCGGCACCAACGACATGAAGCCAGTGATCGCCGGCACGGCGCATGCGGCGCGGGCCGGCATTCAGCGGCTGGTCGCACTGATCCGCCATCACGAATGGTCGTTCGACTATGATGCACCTGACGTGCTGATCGTTTCGCCGCCGCCGCTTTGCGAGACCGGGGACCCGATCTTTTCGGCGATGTTCCAGGGCGGGATCGAGCAGTCGTCGATGCTCGCCTCGCTCTATCGCGATCTCGCCGATGAACTCGGTTGCGGCTTCTTCGATGCGGGATCGGTCTCAAAGACCAGCCCGCTCGACGGTGTGCATCTGACCGCTGAAGACACCCGCGCCATCGGCCGCGGCCTTGAGCCGATCGTCCGGATGATGCTCGGTATCTGACCCAAGAATTCACATCGGCAGGCCGCGTATGGATGGTCGCCGCAGACACAGACTTAAAAAGACAAAGGCAGGAAACAATGGCTCAGTCCTACGATCTCATCGTTATCGGCGCCGGCCCGGGCGGCTATATCGCCGCGATCCGTGCATCCCAGCTGGGCATGAAGGTTGCCGTCGTCGAGCGCGAGCATCTGGCCGGCATCTGCTCCAACTGGGGCTGCATCCCGACCAAGGCGCTGTTGCGAACCGCCGACGTGCTGCACACAGCCCAGCATGCCAAGGATTACGGCCTGACGCTGGAAGGCACGATCACTCCCGACGTCAAGGCGGTCGTTGCGCGGTCGCGCGGCATTGCCAACCGCATGAACAGCGGCGTCGGCTTCCTGTTCAAGAAGAACAAGATCGATATCATCTGGGGCGAGGCCAAGGTCACCAAGCCGGCATCCGGTTCGCAGATGGCCGAGATCGTCGTCGGCAAGATCACCAAGGAGATCGTCCAGCCGCAGGGTCCTGTTCCCAAGAACACGCTGGGCGAGGGCACATACAACGCCAAGCACGTCATCGTCGCCACGGGCGCCCGTCCCCGTGCGCTGCCGGGCATCGAGCCGGATGGCAAGCTGATCTGGACCTACTTCGAGGCGATGAAGCCCGAGGAGCTGCCGAAGTCGCTGCTCGTCATGGGGTCTGGCGCGATCGGCATCGAGTTCGCGTCGTTCTATCGCACGATGGGCGTCGACGTGACCGTGGTCGAAATCATGAGCCAGGTCATGCCGGTCGAGGATGCCGAAATTTCGGCCTTCGCCAAGAAGCAGTTCGACAAGCAGGGCATCAAGATCCACCTCGAAGCCAAGGTCGCGAAGGTCGAGAAGGGTGCAAACTCGATCACGGCCACGATCGAGAAGAAGGACGGTTCGTCCGAGAAGATCACCGCAGACCGGATGATCTCGGCTGTCGGCGTGCAGGCCAATATCGAGAATATCGGCCTTGAGGCTGTCGGCGTGAAGACCGACCGCGGCTTTATCGTCATCGACGGTTACGGCAAGACCAATGTCGAGGGTATCTACGCGATCGGCGATGTCGCCGGCGGTCCGCTGCTTGCGCACAAGGCCGAGCATGAAGCCGTCGTCTGCATCGAGAAGATCGCCGGCCTGCCGAACGTGCACGCCATGGACAAGAGCAAGATCCCGGGCTGCACCTATTGCAATCCGCAGGTCGCCTCGGTTGGTCTGACCGAAGCCAAGGCCAAGGAGCAGGGCCGCGAGATCCGCGTCGGCCGTTTCTCGTTTGCAGCCAATGGCAAGGCCGTTGCGCTCGGCGAGGACCAGGGCATGGTCAAGACGATCTTCGACAAGAAGACAGGCGAGCTCATCGGTGCACATATGGTCGGGGCGGAAGTGACCGAACTCATCCAGGGCTTCGTCGTCGCGATGAACCTCGAGACGACAGAGGAAGACCTGATGCACACGATCTTCCCGCATCCGACGATTTCGGAATCGATGAAGGAAAGCGTTCTCGATGCCTATGGTCGCGTCTTGAACGCTTAAGTCTCAGCGCCGATTGCATATGGGCGGCTTGCCGCCCATATCTGCTGAAGAGGTTTGAACGGAGTAAGTCATGGGCGTGGGCTGGTTTGCAGCGATCATCATCGGAGGCCTGGCAGGCTGGCTTGCCGGCAAGCTGATGGATATGCGCTTCGGCATCTTCATGAATATCGTGATCGGCATCGTCGGCGCGGTGATTGCCAACGCGATCTTCAATGCGGCCAACATCCATGTCGCCAGCGGTTGGCTGGGTTACCTCGTGCAGGGTTTCGTCGGCTCGTGCATTTTGCTATTTGTCGCAAAACTCGTCAGGCGTTGACGGTACCCGCATTCAAAGCGGTTGAGGACAGTTATTTATGGTCACCATTCTCGACAGGATAAACCTTATCACCCCGGCCACGGGCGATGAGAAGCGTGTCCGCCATCCGGAAAAGGCGCATCGGCCCGATACCGAAGTGCTGCGCAAGCCGGAATGGATCCGTGTCAAGGCTCCGGTTTCCAAGGGCTATCAGGAAACCCGTTCGATTGTGAAGGAGCACAAGCTCGTCACCGTCTGCGAGGAAGCCGGTTGCCCCAACATCGGCGAGTGCTGGGACAAGAAGCACGCCACGTTCATGATCATGGGCGAGATCTGCACGCGCGCCTGCGCCTTCTGCAACGTCTCGACAGGAAAGCCGAACGCGCTCGACCTGTCAGAGCCTGAAAACGTCGCAAAGGCCGTCAAGGAGATGGGCCTGCAACACGTCGTCATCACCTCGGTCGATCGTGACGATCTGGCCGACGGCGGTGCCGAGCATTTCGAGAAGGTGATCTGGGCGATCCGTGCGGCGTCACCGTTGACGACGATTGAAATCCTGACGCCGGACTTCCTCAAGAAGCCGGGCGCTCTCGAGCGAGTCGTTGCGGCAAAGCCTGACGTCTTCAACCACAATATGGAGACGGTTCCGGGCAATTATCTGACGGTTCGCCCCGGTGCGCGGTATTTCCACTCGGTTCGCCTGCTGCAGCGGGTGAAGGAACTGGATCCGACGATGTTCACCAAGTCGGGCATCATGGTCGGCCTCGGCGAAGAGCGCAACGAAGTGCTGCAACTGATGGACGACCTGCGGACCGCCGACGTCGACTTCCTGACGATCGGCCAGTATCTGCAGCCGACCCGCAAGCATCATGCGGTGATGAGTTTCGTGACGCCGGAGGAGTTCAAGTCCTACGAGACCGTGGCCTATACGAAGGGCTTCCTGATGGTGGCGTCCAGCCCGCTGACGCGGTCGTCGCATCACGCAGGCGATGATTTCGCCCGTCTGCGCGCCAATCGCGCCCGCAAGCTGCTCGCAGCAGCGGTGTAATCCGCACTTCTGCGGTCTGGCGGCCGATCACTCGGCCGCTTGAATCTTCTCGATCTTATCCTGGTTCTTGTCCTGCCCGCGGCGGCGCTCGCGCAGCGTCGTGCGATGTCCGCGTGTCTCGGCTTTCGCCATTTCCACAAAATAGGCGAGCATGGGGAGCTGGTTCATATCGGCCAGTTGCTTGGCGGATTCGAGCAGCTTGATCATTTGCGTGAAGTCATCCATGGAATGCGTCTTTCCGACAGGTAAAGGCCAGTCATCTCCCGTGAAGCGTTATACGCAGGATTGATCCCGCGGATCATTACAACTTCATTGCTGAGACATTAAAATTATTTAATCTTTCGGCGTCCCGTTATCGAGCCGAGCGGCGACGTCCCAGATATGCCTTGAAGCAACAACCCGCCAGAGGGCAGGGCCATTTTTTTGGACGACAGCGAGAGCGCAGGATTTGGGCGCGCCTGATGTTGAAATCGCACCGACACATGCGTCAGCTTCTTGATCTTCTGCCTGTGCGCGATTAACTCCACGACATGCCCAAGTTCGAAATACGACGCCCCGTCAAGCATAGTCCCGAGAAGATGTACGCGCTAGTCGCCGACATCGAGAAATATCCGGAATTCCTGCCGCTTTGTGAAGCGCTGTCGATCCGTTCCCGCAAGGAACGTGACGGCAAGGAGTTGCTGCTTGCCGACATGACCGTCGGCTACAAGGCGATTCGTGAGACTTTTACGACCCAGGTCCTGCTGCATCCGGCGGAGCAGGCGATCGATGTCAAATATATCGAAGGTCCGTTCAAGTATCTCGATAACCGCTGGCGGTTCGAGCCGGCGACGGACGGTTCCGACGGTTGCACCGTTGCCTTCTTCATCGACTATGAATTCAAGAGCATGATTCTCGGCGCTCTGATGGGCTCGATGTTCGACCGCGCCTTCCGCATGTTTGCTGAAGCGTTCGAAGCGCGCGCGGACAAGATCTACGCCTGATTGGGGTCAGGTTCAGGCCGCCGCCTCCAGCAGCATCTCCAGCGCTGTCCTGACGGTCGCAATCCGGATCTTGGTTCGGCCGATGTCGCCGTAGCGCATCTCCCGGTGCAGGATCTTTCCGTTCCGGCCGCGCGCTGCGAGATGGACCAGCCCGACTGGCTTTTCGGCCGAGCCGCCGCCGGGGCCTGCTATGCCTGTTACGGCAACAGCGAGATCGGCGCGGGAGCGGAACAGGGCGCCAGTTGCCATCAACAGGGCAGTTTCCCTTGAGACGGCGCCGTGTGTTGCAAGCACCGATGAGGGCACGCCCAGCATGTCCATCTTCGCATCGTTGGTATAGGTGACGAAGCCGCGGTCGACGACCGCCGACGACCCGGCGATTTCGGTCAGTGCTCCGGCGATCAGGCCGCCGGTGCAGGATTCCGCCGTCGAGACCATCAGCTTGCGCTCCGAAAACGTCTCGATGATGTGTCGGGCCTGTGCCTCGATATCGTCCGGAAACAGGCTCATGCCTTCACCGAGCCGAACACGACGGTGGCTGTGGCAATCGCCGCGATCCCCTCGCCACGGCCGACAAATCCGATCTTCTCGTTGGTCGTCGCCTTGACCGAACAGCGGTCGAGCGAGATGCCGAGGATTTCGGCGAGCTTTTCGCGCATTTCCTGACGATGCGGACCGACCTTGGGGGCTTCCGCAATCAGCGACACATCGGCATTCATGATGGTGCCGCCGTGCTCGCGCACGATCTTCGCAGCATGTTCGAGAAAGATCCGTGAGGCGGCACCTTTCCACTGCATGTCGGACGGTGGAAAGTGGTCGCCGATGTCGCCGGCGCCGCAGGTGGCGAGCAGCGCGTCGGTGAGGGCGTGCAGCGCCACGTCGGCATCCGAATGACCGCTCAGTTTCTGATCGTGCGGAATGAAGATGCCGCACAGCGTCACGCCGTCGCCGGACACGAGCTGGTGGACGTCGTAGCCATTGCCGGTGCGAACATCCGGCAGATAGTGT
The DNA here is from genome assembly GCF_050500175.1 of Neorhizobium sp. DAR64872/K0K18. Classification (NCBI taxonomy): domain Bacteria; kingdom Pseudomonadati; phylum Pseudomonadota; class Alphaproteobacteria; order Hyphomicrobiales; family Rhizobiaceae; genus Neorhizobium; species Neorhizobium sp. DAR64872/K0K18. The sequence goes on along the minus strand of NZ_CP191446.1, from coordinate 1,888,528 downwards.
GGGGCAGGGTTGCCCTGCGTGAGTTTTTCGTCAGCCATATCGATATCCCGCTTCAGCGTCAGTTTGATATTGTCGACGGAGCCTTCCACAATCGTCACGGCAAGGCCCGCCCATTCGGCGATCGAGGCATCGTCGGTGAAGTCGTCGTGGCGAAGGGCTGCGGCCTTTTCATGCGCGGTGCGGATTTCCGAGAGACGGAAGCTCTGCGGTGTCTGGGCCGCATAGAGCCCCGCCCGCGACACCGTTTCGTGCACCAGCCCGTCCGATCCGCCACGCTTCAGCGTATCGGTCACCGCCATCGCCGGCAAGATTCCGTCATTGCCCGCGGCAAAGCCCTCTGCAATGCGATCCAGCAGTGCGTGGTCGACGAAAGGGCGGGCCGCGTCATGGATCATCACGTGGGTCGCCTCCGTTGCCGCAATCGCCCGCAGGCCCTCGTAGACGGAGCGCTGCCTTGTATCGCCGCCGAAGGTGACAATGATGTTCTCGGCTCCGCCAAGTCCGTCCGTCGAGGCGGCGTAGAGCGCCTCGTCTTCCGGGTGGATGACCACGACGATCGGGCCGCTCTTTGGCCAGGTCAGAAATTTCTGCAGCGTATGATGAATGACTGGCAAGCCACCGATACGGCGATATTGTTTTGGCCCGTCTCCCGGCGCACCCGCACGCTCTCCGCGGCCAGCGGCCACGATGACGATGGCTATCTTGAAGATCTCGCCGTCCATGAGCCCTCGGAAATTGGTGGGAGGTTGACAGCCGCAGAACTATAGGACCAAAAGCCTTAATTCCAGCACGTCGCTTAAAAATAACGCAGCTCGTGAATTGCCCTTGGCAAACGCATGACTCCTGAATAAAAATAGTGCAGAAGAATTATCTGCCCGAAAGATCATCATTTGTCGCTCCCTGATCTATCCTCATCTTTTCATATCGGGCCAGTCGCCATCCGTAATCGGGTCGTCCTGGCGCCGATGTCCGGCGTCACCGATCTCCCGTTCCGCACGCTTGCCTGGCGTCACGGTGCGGGTCTGGTCGTGACCGAGATGGTGGCGAGCCGCGAGCTGGTGATGAACCGCGAGGAATCCTGGTCGCGCCTGCAGGGAACGGGGATCACGCCGCATATGGTGCAGCTCGCCGGTCGCGAAGCGCACTGGATGGCGGAGGCGGCAAAGATCGCCGAAGCCAATGGTGCCGATATCATCGACATCAACATGGGCTGTCCGGCCAAAAAGGTGACGGGTGGCTATTCCGGTTCGGCGCTGATGCGCGATCCCGATCACGCGCTGTCGATGATCGAGGCGACCGTCAAGGCGGTCAACGTGCCGGTCACCGTCAAGATGCGGCTCGGCTGGGACGAGAATACCATCAACGCGCCAGACATCTCGCGGCGCGCCGAACAGGCCGGTGCCCGGATGATCACCATTCATGGCCGCACCCGCATGCAGTTCTACGAGGGCAAGGCGGACTGGGGTGCCATTCGTGCCGTTCGCGATGAAATCTCGATCCCGCTCATCGCCAACGGCGATGTCGAGACGCCGGAAGATGCGGCCGAGATCATCCGGCGTTCAGGCGCCGATGCGGTCATGGTCGGACGCGGTGCGCAGGGTCGTCCCTGGCATATCGGATGGCTGGCCGGCGCGGCTGCACCGGGTCGCGAGGAGATGGCTGTCATCGTCGTTGAACATTACGAAGCGATGCTGGAGCTCTATGGACGCGAGGGCGGGCTTCGGCACGCAAGGAAACATCTCGGCTGGTATCTCGACCGGTTCGCGCCGAACCTGCCGGCAGATCAGAAGGGCGCAATCATGATCTCGAAGGACGCGACCGACGTTTCGAAAAGAATGTCGTCGGCACTGCTCGACGGTGCGTTCGATGAGTCGGCAAGGAAGGCAGCATGACCAAGTCTCCCGCACCCGATGCCGCGCAGGGACAAGCGCTGGCCATGGCGGTTCTCAATTCCGTTCAGAACCCGGTCATCCTTGTCGATGCCGAAGGCAGGGTCGCGTTTGCCAACTGGGAAGCCGAGTCGTTCTTCGGCTCCAGCGCCTCGCATCTCGCCAAGAACACGATCTCGAGTTTCATTCCATTCGGAAGCCCGCTTCTTGCGCTGATCGATCAGGTGCGCGAGCGCAAGGCGCCCGTCAACGAGTACCGTGTCGACCTGTCGTCGCCGCGGCTTGGCCAAGAAAAGCTGGTCGACCTCTATGTCGCGCCTGTCGTCAGCGAACCGGGGTCTGTCGTCGTGGTGTTCCAGGAGCGCTCGATGGCCGACAAGATCGACCGCCAGCTGACCCACCGGGCAGCGGCGCGATCGGTCACCGGCCTCGCGTCGATGCTGGCGCACGAGATCAAGAACCCGCTCTCCGGCATCCGCGGCGCGGCCCAGCTCCTCGAGTCGGTCGTGCCGGACGAAGACCGCTCTCTGACCCGGCTGATCTGCGACGAGACCGACCGGATCGTGTCGCTGGTCGACCGTATGGAAGTGTTCTCCGACGAGCGTCCGATCGACCGGATGCCGCTCAACATCCACTCCGTGCTCGATCATGTGAAGGCCATCGCCAAGGCGGGGTTCGGACGCGACATCAAAATCGCGGAAATGTACGATCCGTCGCTGCCGCCGGTCTATGCGAACCGCGACCAGCTGGTGCAGGTGTTTTTGAACCTCATCAAGAATGCCGCCGAAGCGGTGGGTGATCAGCCGGATGCTGAGATCATGCTGACCACCGCCTACCGGCCGGGCATCCGCCTGTCGGTTGCCGGCACGCGGGAGAAGATCTCGCTGCCGCTGGAATTTTGCGTCATCGACAACGGTCCGGGCGTCCCGGCCGATATCCTGCCGCATCTGTTTGACCCCTTCATCACCACCAAGACGAACGGTTCCGGCCTTGGTCTGGCGCTGGTTGCTAAGATCATTGGTGCCCATGGCGGCATCATCGAATGCGACAGCCAGCCGCGCCGGACGATATTCCGCGTTCTTATGCCCATGCACAAGGAAGAAGGCGGCGATGGCCGCGCCTTGAACTTCACAGGAAGCGATTAATGACTGCCACGATCCTTGTCGCAGACGACGACGCAGCCATCCGCACGGTTCTCAACCAGGCGCTAACCCGCGCCGGTTATGACGTCCGCATTACATCGAATGCCGCAACGCTATGGCGCTGGATTTCCGCCGGCGAGGGCGATCTTGTCGTCACCGACGTGATCATGCCGGACGAGAACGCGTTCGACCTCCTGCCGCGCATCAAGAAGGCGAGGCCGGATCTTCCGGTACTGGTCATGAGCGCCCAGAACACGTTCATGACCGCCATCAAGGCCTCGGAGAAGGGCGCTTACGACTATCTGCCGAAGCCGTTCGACCTCACCGAGCTGATCGCCATCATCGGCCGGGCGCTGGCCGAGCCGAAGCGCAAGCCGGCCCGCCTCGACGACGATACGCAGGACGGCATGCCGCTGGTCGGCCGTTCGACGGCGATGCAGGAAATCTATCGCGTTCTGGCGCGTCTGATGCAGACCGACCTGACGCTGATGATTACCGGCGAGTCGGGCACCGGCAAGGAGCTTGTCGCCCGCGCCCTGCATGACTACGGCAAGCGCCGCAACGGCCCCTTCGTCGCGATCAACATGGCGGCAATTCCGCGCGATCTGATCGAGTCGGAACTGTTCGGCCATGAGAAGGGAGCCTTCACCGGCGCCCAGAACCGCTCGACCGGCCGTTTCGAACAGGCAGAAGGCGGAACGCTATTCCTCGACGAAATCGGCGACATGCCGATGGATGCCCAGACACGGCTTCTTCGCGTTCTTCAGCAGGGCGAATATACGACGGTTGGCGGTCGCACGCCGATCCGCACCGACGTGCGCATCGTTGCCGCGACCAACAAGGACCTGAAACAACTCATCAACCAGGGTCTGTTCCGCGAGGACCTTTATTATCGCCTCAACGTCGTTCCTTTGCGCCTTCCACCGCTCAGGGATCGCGCCGAAGATATTCCCGACCTCGTCCGTCATTTCATGCAGATGGCGGAGAAGGAAGGTCTCGACGGCAAGCGTTTCGAAACGGAAGCGCTGGATGCGATGAAGGCCTATGCATGGCCGGGCAACGTGCGCGAGCTGGAAAACCTCGTGCGCCGCCTGATGGCGCTTTATCCACAGGATGTGATCACCCGCGAGATCATCGAAACGGAGCTTCGCTCCGATGTGCCGGATAGCCCGATCGACAAGATGACGGCCCGTTCAGGGTCTCTCACCATTGCCCAGGCCGTCGAAGAGAACATGCGGTCATACTTTGCCGGTTTCGGCGAAAACCTGCCGCCGCCAGGTCTTTACGACCGGGTTTTGACGGAAATGGAGTATCCATTGATCCTTGCCGCGCTGACGGCCACCCGTGGCAACCAGATCAAGGCGGCGGATCTTCTCGGCCTCAACCGCAATACTCTGCGCAAGAAGATCCGCGAACTGGGCGTTTCGGTCTATCGCAGCTCCCGCGGCGCGTAGTCCTGTCATTTCCGTTCGCCACAATCGCTTGACACTTCTGCTTCATCGTTGCATTTTCGCCACAAAGCGTTGCTTAAACATCACGCAGATTTACGCTTCAGGCTGAGCCTCCAGGCTCGGCCCGAGCAGCGCGAGTTTTCGTTGCAAATGAATGACTGGCGTCTGCGTCCGGATGAGATATCCGCACCGGCCACGCCACGAAGGCCGGGGTTTTAACGATGACGGATGGCGCTGCAACGCAGTCGGCCGAAACGGAGCCGGCAGCTGTAGTCCACGATCGGCGTGCATCCTTCGCGCTGCCGGGCCTGCTTCTTGCCGGTGGTGCTCTGATCTGCGCCACACTGACGCTGTTCGTGCTGCTGGGCGTGACGCCGGTCGCGCCGACGACCAATGTCGTGATCGCGTCCGCCGCAATCAATTCGCTGTTCATTCTCGGCCTTGTCTACCTGATCGGCAGAGAGGTCGGACGACTGGTAAAGGCCAGGCGTCGTGGCCGTGCGGCGGCCCGTCTGCATGTCCGCATCGTCGTCCTGTTCTCGTTCGTCGCGATCACGCCCGCCGTGCTGGTTGCGATCTTTGCCAGCCTGACGCTGAGCGTCGGTCTGGATCGCTGGTTTTCGCTGCGCACCCAGTCGATCGTGCAGTCGTCGCAGGACGTTGCGCGGGCCTATATGATGGAGAACGCAAGTTATCTTCAGGGCCAGACCGTCTCGATGTCGAACGATCTCGAGCGGAACCGGGCGATGTATTACCTTGACCGCACCGGTTTCATCGATCTTCTGACCCGTCAGGCGCGAGGCCGTGGTCTGCTCGGCGCCTTCCTGGTGCAGGAGGATGGCCAGGCGGTCGCACAGGCCGACATCAAGACGGAAAAGCCGCTTCCCGCCATTCCGCAGGATGCATTGAAGAGCGCTGCGTCCGGCCAGCCGACGCTGATCCCGCCGGGCATTACCAACCTGGTTGGCGCCGTCATCAAGATCGATACGATCCCGGGCGCCTTTCTCTACACGATCCGGGCCGTCGATCCGCGCGTCATGAACGCGATGCGGCTGATGGAGGAGAACACCGCCGAATACAAGGCGATGGAAGCCGGCCGCATGTCGCTGCAGGTCGCCTTCGCCGTGCTCTATCTCGGCTTTGCGCTGATCGTGCTTCTGGCCGCCATCTGGGCCGCCATCGCGGTTGCCGACCGTATCGTTCGACCGATCCGGCTTCTGATCAGTGCGGCAGACAGCGTCGCGACCGGCAATCTCAACGTCGTCGTCCCGGTTCGCACTGTCGACGGTGACGTGGGCAGCCTGTCGCGCACCTTCAACAAGATGATTTCCGAAATCCGCAGCCAGCGCGATGAAATTCTCGAGGCCAAGGACGAGGTCGACGACCGCCGCCGGTTTATCGAAGCCGTGCTGTCGGGCGTGACCGCTGCCGTCATCGGCGTCGAGGCGGATCGCCGCATCACCATCGTCAATCCGACGGCCGAAGACTTTCTCGGTGCGCCTGCCGAGGAGCTGATGGGCAAGACGCTTGATGATGTAGCGCCCGAGATCGACCACGTTCTGACTGAGGCGACCGCCCGCTCGCGCGGTGATTTCCGCAAGCAGGTCAACCTGATGCGCAACGGCACCGAGCGGACGCTGTCCGTCCAGGTCACCCGTGAAGAGCAGCGTTCGCCGCAGGATGCCTATGTCATCACGCTGGATGACATTACCGACCTCGTCATTGCCCAGCGTTCCACCGCCTGGGCGGATGTGGCGCGGCGTATCGCGCACGAGATCAAGAACCCGCTCACCCCGATCCAGCTTTCTGCCGAGCGCCTGAAGCGCCGCTACGGCAAGCAGATCGACGCCAGCGACCGGGCCGTGTTCGACCAGTGCACCGATACGATCGTGCGCCAGGTGGGCGATATCGGCCGCATGGTCGATGAATTCTCCTCGTTTGCCCGCATGCCGAAGCCCGCCAAGGAAGATGCGGACCTGCGCGATATCCTGCGCGATGCCATCTTCCTGCGCGAAATGGGTGAGACACATGTGGACTTCATTCGCGAGCTCGGCGATCAGCCTCTCAAAGGCCTGTTCGATGCCCGCATGCTGGGCCAGGCTTTCGGAAACCTCGTCAAGAATGCAGTCGAGGCGATCGAGGCGGTGCCGAGCGATCAAGAGCGCGACGGCCGCAAGATCATGGTCCGCGCGGCTCTCGAAAAAGGCCGGGACACGTTCGTCGTCGATATCATCGACAACGGCAACGGACTGCCGACCGAAAACCGGCACCGTATTCTGGAGCCATACATGACGATGCGCGAGAAGGGCACGGGCCTTGGCCTCGCGATCGTCAAGAAGATCATCGAGGAGCACGGCGGACAGCTGGAGCTGCACGATGCCCCTCACGATTTCGATCATGGCAAGGGCGCCATGATCCGGGTGCTGCTGCCGCATGTCGAGCGGGTGGCAAAGCCCAACACAGATAATAACGATAGGGAACTGGCATATGGCATCTGATATTCTTGTCGTCGATGACGAGGCCGACATTCGTGACATCGTTTCGGGGATCCTGTCCGACGAGGGCCATGAAACGCGAACGGCCCACGATGCGGACAGCGCACTTGCGACGATATCCGACCGTGTGCCACGGCTCGTCTTTCTCGATATCTGGATGCAGGGATCACGTCTCGATGGTCTGGCACTCCTCGAGGAGATCAAGTCCCGTCACCCGGACCTCCCCGTCGTCATGATTTCCGGTCACGGCAATGTCGAGACGGCGGTATCAGCCATCAAGCGCGGTGCCTTCGACTTTATCGAAAAGCCGTTCAAGGCCGATCGGCTGATCCTGATTGCGGAGCGCGCGCTCGAAAATTCCAAGCTGAAGCGCGAAGTGACCGAGCTGAAGCGCCGTACCGGGGACGCCGCCGAACTGGTCGGCACGTCGGTTGCCGTGTCGCAGCTTCGCCAGACGATCGAGAAGGTATCGCCCACCAACAGCCGCATCATGATTCTCGGCCCTTCCGGTTCCGGCAAGGAGCTGGTGGCACGGATGATACACAAGAAGTCCTCGCGAGTGACGGGGCCGTTCGTGGCGCTCAACGCCGCAACGATCACGCCTGACCGCATGGAGATCGCGTTGTTCGGGACCGAGGGCGGGCCCGGCCAGCCGCGCAAGATCGGTGCGCTGGAAGAGGCGCATCGCGGCATTCTCTATCTCGACGAGATCGGCGAAATGCCACGCGAGACGCAGAACAAGATCCTGCGCGTGCTTGTTGATCAGCAGTTCGAACGCGTCGGCGGTTCCAAGCGTGTGAAGGTCGATGTGCGCATCATCTCGTCCACCGCCCTCAATCTCGAGAGCCTGATTGCCGAAGGGGCGTTTCGCGAAGATCTCTATCACCGCCTCGCGGTCGTGCCGGTCAAGGTACCGGCGCTTGCCGAACGGCGGGAGGATATTCCTTTCCTTGTCGACATGTTCATGCGCCAGATTTCCGAGCAGGCGGGCATCCGCGCCCGCAAGATCGGGGACGATGCCATGGCGGTGCTGCAGGCGCATGACTGGCCGGGCAATATCCGCCAGCTGCGCAACAATATCGAACGGCTGATGATACTTGCCCGCACCGACGGTCCTGATACGGCGATATCAGCGGATATGCTGCCGCCGGATCTCGGCGACATGCTGCCGAAAGTCTCATCCAAGGGCGATGTCCACATCATGACGCTGCCTCTGCGCGAGGCGCGTGAAATGTTCGAACGCGACTATCTCGTCGCGCAGATCAACCGCTTCGGCGGCAACATTTCGCGCACAGCGGAATTCGTCGGCATGGAGCGCTCGGCGCTGCACCGCAAACTGAAGTCGCTGGGCGTGTAAGGGGTCACCATGCGTATCGCTTACGTCAACGGTCAGTATGTCAGGCATTCCGAGGCTGCGGTTCATATCGAGGACCGCGGTTTCCAGTTCGCCGATGGTGTCTACGAAGTCTGCGAGGTCCGGGAGGGTCTGATCGTTGATCTGACGCGGCATCTGAACCGGCTCGACCGGTCGCTGAGCGAGCTGCGTATCACCCAGCCGATGAGCCGCGCGGCACTCACCCTCGTCATCCGGGAAGTGCTGCGCCGCAACCGGGTTCGCAACGGCATCTTCTACATGCAGGTGACACGCGGTGCGGCAAAGCGCGACCATTTCTTCCCGCCGGAAGGGACGGCTCCGACCATCACGATCACTGCCAAGAGCACCGATCCGTCGCTGCTTGCCAAGAAGTACGCGATCGGCATCAAGGTGATCACGCTCCTTGAAAACCGCTGGGATCGAGTCGACATCAAGACTGTCGGCCTCTTGCCCAACGTTCTTGCCAAGCAGCAGGCCCGTGATGCGGGTGCCCATGACGCGATCTTCGTGACGCGCGACGGCATGGTGCTGGAAGGTGCGTCGGCCAATGCCTGGATCGTCACGCCGGATGGCAAGCTCGTCACGCGGCCGGCGGAGCATGGGATCCTGAAGGGCATTACCCGCACCACGGCGATCGACGTTGCGGCGAAGCTCGGCCTGGTTTTTGTCGAGCGGGAGTTCTCCGTGGACGAAATGCATGGCGCCCGCGAGGCCTTCATGACATCCGCAACCGGCATTTGCGTTCCGGTCGTCGAGGTCGATGGTAAGCCCGTCGCGAACGGCCATCCAGGCACCGTCTCAAGCGATATAAGGGAAGCTTTTTTCGCGATTGCGGAGAAGACGGCGATTTGATAACCAGACTGTCAGGGGAAGGGAAACACGAGGGCGTTTCCCGCTCAACTCTAGAAATTTTGATCAGCTTCCGGCAATGACCGGCAAGAAAGAAAGAAGCGACGCTATGGCGGAACGTTCTCAGAACCTGCAGGATTTGTTTCTCAACACAGTCCGCAAACAGAAGATTTCCCTGACGATATTCCTGATCAACGGGGTGAAGCTCACGGGCGTCGTGACCTCGTTCGACAATTTCTGTGTGCTTCTACGCCGTGACGGACACTCGCAGCTCGTGTATAAGCACGCTATCTCCACCATCATGCCGGGCCAGCCGATGCAGATGTTCGAGACAGAAGAAAACGCTGCTTAAGGATCGATAGAATCTCCAATCGCGATACCTCGAACGAATCAATAGTCCCGGAAGCCGAAAAGCACCGGGACGACATGCGCGCTGTCGTCATCGTGCCTGTGCTGAAACAGAGCCGGGCACGCAGCGGGCAGGGTGAGGCGACAGCCACGCCTGCGCCCTCAAGACCTGCCGCGCCGCAGCGATCCAACGAAGCCCGTCTTGAAGAAGCGACCGGCCTTGCCCGTGCGATCGATCTCGAGATCGCCGAAGGCATGATCGTAACCGTCGGTCAGCCGCGGCCCGCCACGCTGATGGGCACCGGCAAGATCGAAGAGATCAAGGCACTTCTCGACGAGAAGGATGCCGGGCTCGTCATCGTCGATCATCCGCTGACACCTGTCCAGCAACGCAATCTCGAGAAGGAATGGGGCGCCAAGGTCATTGACCGCACCGGCCTCATTCTGGAAATCTTCGGCCGCCGTGCCTCCACCAAGGAAGGCACGCTGCAGGTCGATCTCGCTCACCTGAATTACCAGAAGGGCCGCCTCGTTCGGTCCTGGACCCACCTTGAACGCCAGCGCGGTGGTGCGGGCTTCATGGGCGGTCCCGGTGAAACCCAGATCGAAGCCGACAGACGGCAGTTGCAGGACAAGATCATCAAGCTCGAGAGGGAGCTTGAACAGGTCGTGCGGACCCGCCAGCTGCACCGCGCCAAACGCCGCAAGGTGCCGCATCCGATCGTGGCGCTGGTCGGCTATACCAATGCCGGCAAGTCGACGCTGTTCAACCGCATTACCGGCGCCGGTGTGCTGGCCGAGGACATGCTGTTTGCGACGCTCGATCCAACGCTGCGCCGGATGAAGCTGCCGCATGGCCGCACCGTCATCATGTCCGATACGGTCGGGTTCATCTCCGATCTTCCGACCCACCTTGTCGCCGCCTTCCGCGCGACGCTGGAAGAGGTGCTGGAAGCCGATCTCGTGCTGCATGTGCGCGACATGTCCGACCCTGACAATGCCGCCCAGTCGGCTGACGTGCTGCGCATCCTCGCCGATCTCGGGATCGACGAGAAGGAGAGCGAGAAGCGCATCATCGAGGTCTGGAACAAGATCGACCGGCTCGACCCGGAAAGCCACGACGCGCTGTTCGAGCGAGCCCAGGGGCGCGCCAACATCATGGCCGTCTCGGCGATCACAGGCGAAGGCGTCGAGGCACTGCTCGATGAAGTCTCGAACCGGCTTTCCGGCGTGCTGACCGAGGCCGAGATCGTGATCCCGGCCGATAAGCTGGCACTCGTCTCCTGGGTCTACGGCAATGCCGTGGTGAGCGAGCGTGAGGACAATGAGGACGGCTCGGTGACGCTGGTCGTCAAACTCACGGATCGGCAGGCTTCTGAACTGGAGCGCAGGCTCGGGAACGGCGCAAAGCCGGACAAGGAAGAGTGGGAGCGGTAAGACGCTCCTTCTTCATTCCCTGTAGCTGCTGCGAAGGTTCGCGGGAGCGTATTTCCCTCCATACGGATGGTAATTCGCTTTGTGAACCTATGTCGGAAAACGCCAGTCCAGTAACGCTCCATTGTGATACGTATTCATCTTCGTGGCGCGAAGCTAACACACTGACAATATTTGAGTATTAAATAGGGTTTACGCGTAATTCACGGGCGGCGGAAGCAACCAAAGCTTGGCGGATGCATTTAGGCTGCGCTCTCCAGCTAAGGTTCGCTCCTGATGACATCATCCGTTCTTCACAAATCTGCGGGTGGCAATCCACCGCGCATCTTCTCCGACCGATCTCTGGCGGCGCTCTGCCTCCTCAATTTCTTTCTAGCCGATGCGCGTGATGGGCTCGGGCCGTTTCTTGATGCTTTCCTTGCGACGCAAGGCTGGTCATCGATGTCACTCGGCCTGATCGCCACGGTCGGTGGCTTGATCGGACTGGCGGCCACGCCGCTTTGCGGGGCGCTGGTCGATGGAACGTCGTGGAAACGGGCGCTCGTCGCCATTCCGGTCGTGGTGGTCACCGCTGCAGCGCTGGTAACGCTTCTTTCCCCCAATCCGGCAATTGTCTGGATCGGTCAGATCGGGACCGCCGTCGTCGGCGCCGTGATCGGTCCGGCACTGGCCGGCCTGACGCTGGGTCTCGTCGGCGAGAAGCTGTTTTCGCAACAGATCGCTCGCAACGAGTTCTGGAACCACACAGGCAATTTCGCCTCGCTGTTTGCCGTCTACGTCATCATCTCGCTGTTCGGGCAGGGTGGCATGATCTGGCTGATGATCGCGACGGCGTTCGGTGCTCTTGCAGCAGTCGCAATGATCGATCCTGATCGCATCGATCACAAGGTCGCCCGCGGCCTTGCGGCGGACAACGGCAGCGGGGCAGACGCTAGCGCGGCGAAGGCGCCATCCGGTTTTAGTGTGCTTCTGAAAAGCCGGGGACTTATTCTGCTTGCACTGATCCTGATGATCTTCCATTTCGGCAACGCGCCGATGAGCCGGTTGATCGCCCAGCAGTTCGCCATCGAACTCGGAACGCCGTTCCGGACCACGGCGATCATCACAGGCATTGCCCAGCTCTCGATGGTGGCTGTCGCGGTCGTGACGCCGTTCCTGATCCGAAGGCTCGGCCTCGCCGCGACGCTTGCCATCGGGCTTGCTGCGCTACCGATCCGCGGTTTGATCGCCGGCAGCTTCGACGGTTTCTGGGTCGTGTGGCCGGTCCAGATCCTCGACGGCGTCGGTGCCGGGCTGCTTGGCATCGTCACACCGGTTGCAGTGGAACGCATCCTCAAGGGTACAGGCCGTTTCAATGTCGGCTTTGCGAGCTTGATGACGGTCCAGGGCCTCGGCGCATCGCTCAGCAACGTCGTTGCCGGCTATGTGGTCAGCCAAGGAGGCTATGCGGTCTCTCATCTCGTCGGGGGCGGCGTCGCGCTGATCGCCGTGGCCGTCTTTGCGATCTACCACAAGGAAATCGCGCCATCGCAAAAGTCGCTCGGCTGAAACAGAGATGCCGCGATCCCCGGATGTATTCGGGGATCGCGGCATATATAATCAGATCATTAGACCGGTCTTTTAAACCGATATCTCAGAAGCTCATCCAACGAAGGCACGTTCGATGACGAACTCGCTCGGCTTGTTGTTGGCACCTTCGGTCAGGCCGGCATTTTCCAGCCGTTCCTTGGTGTCTTTCAGCATCGCAGCCGAGCCGCAGATCATGCCGCGGTCGACAGCGGGGTCGAGCGGCGGCACCCCGAGATCGGTGAACAGCTTGCCGTTGTCGATCAGGTCCGTGATGCGGCCCTGATACGGGAACGCCGCGTCGCGGGTAACGGTCGGATAATGCTTCAGCTTGGTGCCGACGACTTCGGAGAGGAACTCGTGACTGCGGATCTCCTCCATCAGGTCGAACCCGTATTTCAGCTCCGCCACTTCGCGGCAGGTATGGGTCAGGATGACCTCATCGAACTTCTCGTAGGTTTCCGGATCGCGGATCAGACTTGCGAACGGAGCAATGCCCGTGCCGGTCGAGAACATGTAGAGACGCTTGCCCGGCGTCAGCGCGTCGAGCACAAGCGTTCCGGTCGGCTTCTTGCGCATCAGAACCGTATCGCCCGGCTTGATCGCCTGCAGATGCGAGGTCAGCGGGCCATCCGGAACCTTGATCGAGAAGATCTCGATCTCTTCGTCCCAGGAGGGGCTGGCAATCGAATAGGCGCGGTAGATCGGCTTGTCGCCGACCATCAGGCCGATCATGGCAAATTCGCCTGACCGGAAGCGGAAGCCTGCCGGACGTGTCATGCGGAAGCGGAACAGATGATCCGTGAAATGCTCCACCGAAAGCACGGTTTCGGCGTAGACTCCATCCGGGATCTTCACGGCAAACTCTTCGGTCTTGGCAGGTGCGTTCATAGTCTCGTCCGTTACTCGGTCAGATTGGTCTCGCAGCAGCGAAATACACTATCGAGCCGCGCTTATGAAGCAATCGGCCGCGCTTTCTGGCCGATCGCTGAGAAAATATGTCTTCTGATGTCAGCTTTTCAAGCCGGTACCGAGCGGCGGCGCCAGCTATAGCCTTGGCCTGGCTCCGCAGGACGGGCCGTTGGCTGGTAGTGGACGTCAATGCCGGGCAGGCGGCCTTCCTCCAGACGCTGCAGCGCAGTCGTGTTGGTGACCGCGAAACTGTCGATGCCACACCGCAGCATCAGGGGCACCTGGTCGATCAGGACATCGCCCACGGCGCGCAACTCGTTCTTGTAGGCTAGACGATCGCGCAGCAGCGAGGCGTGGCTGAAGGCGCGGCCATCGCTGAAGGCGGGGAACTCCACCGCCACAAGTTCGATGCGGTAGAGATAGGGCTCAAGCTTCCGGACGTCGTCTGCGGGCTTGATCAGCACTCCGAGACCGACATCGTTGCTGCCTTCCGCCTTCTCGATGAATTCGGCCAGCGGAAGCAGAGGCTTTTGCTCGCCCTCGGCCTTTACCTCTTCCGTCTCGATGACCCAGGGGTCGTTGGCGACGAAGCCGGTTTCTCTCCAGATCTTCGCCATCACGCAGCCTTCGCCTTCGCATCACCGTAGAGCGCATCCTTGAAGGGCTGCGGCCCAACCCGGCGATAGGCAGCGAGGAAGGTTTCCTCCTGGCCCTGGCGGAGACCGAGATAGGTGTTGACGATGGTTTCGATCGCGTCCGTCACCTTCGACGGCTCGAAGCCGCGACCGATGATTTCGCCGATCGAGGTGTTCTCGTCGGCCGAACCGCCAAGCGTGATCTGGTAGAGCTCGGTGCCCTTCTTCTCGACGCCCAGAAGGCCGATATGGCCGACATGGTGGTGGCCGCAGGCGTTGATGCAGCCGGAGATCTTGATCTTCAGCTCACCGATTTCTGCCTGCCGCTCCGGGGAGCCGAAACGCGTGGAGATTTCCTGCGCGACCGGGATCGAACGGGCGTTCGCCAAAGCACAGTAATCCAAGCCGGGACAGACGATCATGTCCGTGATCAGGTTGGAGTTTGCCGTTGCCAGATTGTGTGCGGCGAGGGCGCGATAAAGCGGCTCGAGATCGGCCAGCGCCACATGCGGCAGGATGACGTTCTGCTCGTGGCTGATGCGGATTTCGTCATGGCCGAATTCTTCGGCCAGATCGGCCATCACATCCATCTGCACATCGGACGCATCGCCCGGAATGCCGCCGATGGGCTTCAGGGAGATGGTGACCATGCCGTAGTCCGGATGCTTGTGGGGCTGGACGTTCTGATCCACCCAGCGGGCAAAGTTCTCGTCCTGACGCTTCCAACTGGCAAGTTCCGTCCAGCCCTCGTCGCGGTTCGGCAGGGCGGGCGGTGCGAAATAGGCGGTGATCGCCTCGATATCCTGTTCCGGCAGTTTCAGCTCGGTGCCCTGCAGGTGCTGGAATTCTTCTTCCACCTGACGGGTCAGTTCCTCGACGCCGGTTTCGTGCACGAGGATCTTGATGCGGGCCTTGTACTTGTTGTCGCGGCGACCGTTTAGATTGTACACGCGCATGATCGCGGTCGTGTAGGAGAGGAGATCCTCTTCCGGCAGGAAGTCGCGGATCTTCTTGGCGATCAGCGGCGTGCGGCCCTGTCCGCCGCCGACATAGACGGCAAAGCCGATCTCGCCCTTGTCGTTCTTCTTCAGGTGCAGGCCGATATCATGCACCTGGATCGCGGCACGGTCGCGCTCAGCGCCGGTCACGGCGATCTTGAACTTGCGGGGCAGGAACGAGAATTCGGGATGGACCGACGACCACTGGCGCAGGATTTCCGCGTAAGGTCGCGGATCGGCGACTTCGTCGGCTGCAGCGCCTGCGAAATGATCCGCGGTGACGTTGCGGATACAGTTGCCCGATGTCTGTAGCGCGTGCATTTCGACGGTTGCGAGTTCGGCCAGGATATCCGGCGTATCCGACAGTTTCGGCCAGTTGTACTGGATGTTCTGCCTGGTGGTGAAATGGCCGTAACCGCGATCATACTTGCGGGCGATATGGGCAAGCATCCGCATCTGCTTTGCATTCAGCGTGCCATAGGGGATGGCGACGCGCAGCATGTAGGCATGCAGCTGGAGATAGACGCCGTTCATCAGGCGCAGCGGCTTGAACGCATCCTCGGCAAGCGCGCCGGACAGGCGACGCTCCACCTGATCGCGGAACTGCTCCACGCGGCCTGATACAAATGCGTGGTCGAATTCGTCGTAACGATACATGATGTTCCTGAACTCTCGGTATCAGACTGCGATAAATGCCGGGTCGGCGTGGCTGTAGCCGGCAGCATAATCCATTGTCGGGCCCTGTGCACGAATGCGTTCCCGAAGACGTGTGGGCCACAACTTGCCTTCGGTTTCTTCGACATCGATGACATTGACGTCGACAACCTTGTTTTCGGCGAAGTCGCGCTTGCCGATCGCTTCCAGAGAGGAAACGGCTTCCGCATGGCGCGCCACGAGCGCTTCCTGCAGGTTTTCCGTCCAGCGGCCGGCGGCATCGAGCCATACGGCGATGCCATCAGACAGGCGGTTGGCAGTCAGAACCTTGTCGGCCATTATTCCACTCCAATGCTTGCCCGCTCAACCGTCCTTGCAAAGGCGGAAAGCGGTTCGGACTTCTCAAAATTCGCACCAGCGACGGCTTCGCCGATGATCACCATGACCGGGCCATCGAGATCGGCGCGGGCCTCGAGCGCCGGCAGTTCCTGGAGGACGCCATGGAACAGCTTGCGGTCCGTGCGGCTGGCATTCTCGATCACGGCGACGGTGGTGAGCGGCGAGACGCCGGCCCGCATCAGCCGTTCGGCGACCGATGCTGCGACCGTGCGGCCCATATAGACGGCGATGGTAGCACCGGAGATCGCAAGGCTTGCCCAATCCGGCAGGGCTTTGCCGGAAAGGTCATGGCCGGTGGTGAAGATCAGCGACGAGGCGACACCGCGAAGGGTCAGCGGCAGCTCGAAATCGGCAGCAGCGGCAAAGGCCGAGGTGATGCCGGGCACGATCTCATAAGCGATGCCCGCTTCGCGCAAGGCAGCCATCTCTTCGCCGGCGCGGCCATAGACCAGCGGATCGCCGCTTTTCAGCCGCACGACGCGCTTGCCCTGACGACCGAGGTCGACCAGCAGGCGGTTGATTTCGGCCTGGCTCTTTGAATGGCAGTTCTTGCGCTTGCCGACCGAAAGGCGTTCCGCATCGCGGCGGCCCATATCGACGATCGCCTGCGGAACCAGCGCATCGAAGACGATCGCGTCCGCTTCCATGAGCACGCGCTGGGCCCGCAAGGTCAGCAGATCCTCGGCGCCTGGACCGGCGCCGACCAGCCAGATCTTGCCTTCGGCCTTGCCGGTGACCGAGAGAAGAGCGTCTGCGGCACGGCGGGCGGCGGTATGATCGTTGGCGTCGACGGCATCGGCAACATCACCGGAGAAGAACCGGCGCCAGAAAATGCGGCGCGAGACGCCGCGCGGGACGGCGCGTTCGACGGCGTCGCGGTAATCGGTCGCAAGCGAGGCAAGTTTTCCGAGCGATGGCGACAGCATCTGATCGATGCGGGCGCGGATCATCTGGGCAAGAACAGGACCAGCACCCTCGGTGCCGATGGCGATGGCGAGCGGGGCGCGGTTGACCAGTGCCGGCGTGAAGAAATCGCAGTGATCGGGCTGGTCAACGGCGTTGGACGGAATGCCTTGCGCGCGGGCAGCAATGACGATGGTCTGGTCGAGCGCCTGATCGCCGGTTGCGGCAAACACGAGCGTGGCGCCGGCGACCTGATCGGCGGCAAAAGTCTCGCGGATCGGCTCGATCTTGTGCTCGGCGAGCCATGCGGCATAATCGGCCTGCGGATCATCCGCATAGGCGATGATCTGCGCGTCCGTATTGGCAATCAGCCGCGCCTTGGCATAGGCCTCGTCGCCGTTGCCGAACACGGCAATGTTTTTTCCGCGCACGCGAAAAAACGCCGGGAAGACCGACAGGCGTTGAAGGCTCTGAGACATGCGATTATCCTGCATCATATGAACCCGAATATCCACAATACGGTGGCATAATTGAAGAAATGGATGTGCAAAAGGCCGGGGCCACCGGTATTTCTGTTTCCCGTTCGCTCGCTTCTTGAGCAAAAGCCACCGCCAACCTTCCGTTTATTGTGTGCAGCCCTGCACGGCCATCACCCTACACCCGTTCAATTTCGCTCAGCGGCAGACCTGGAGATGAGTGCCCCATGACCATTGCTTCCCGCCTTCTCGATGTCATCGAGCACGATATTCTGCCGCTGACCCAAACGGGCGTTGCCGCCGGCAACAAGGTGTTCGGGGCGGCGATCCTGCGCAAGTCCGATCTGTCGCTGGTGATTGCCGAGACCAATAACGAGCTGGAAAATCCGCTCTGGCATGGCGAGGTGCACACGCTGAAGCGCTTCTACGAGATTGATTCCGGACTTTCCGCCAAGGACCTGATTTTCCTCTCGACTCATGAACCGTGCACGATGTGCATGTCGGCGATTACCTGGGCGGGGTTCGACAATTTCTACTCGTTTTTTAGCCACGAGGACAGCCGCGACGCGTTTGCCATTCCGCATGACCTGAAGATTCTGAAGGAGGTGTTCGGGCTGGAGCCGGGCGGCTACCGCCGCGCCAACGCGTTCTGGAATTCCTACTTCATCAGCGACCTCATCGAGGCCGAAGAGGACGACGCCATCCGGCAGGACCTGAAGGCCCGGGCGGAGCGGATCAGGCAGCGCTACCAGCTGCTGTCGCAGAGCTATCAGGCCGGCAAGGCTGACAACACGATACCGCTGAATTGAACGGCAAGGATTTCGGCATGCATGCTTCGAAGGATATTTCCCGCCTGATCGAGATCATGGCGGCGCTGCGCACGCCGGTGACCGGTTGCCCGTGGGATCTCGAACAGAGTTTCGAGACGATCATTCCCTATACGATCGAGGAGGCCTACGAGGTGGCCGATGCGGTCGAGCGGCATGACATGGACGATCTGCGCGAGGAGCTGGGCGACCTGCTGCTGCAAGTCGTGTTCCATGCGCGGATGGCGGAGGAAGCCGGTGCGTTTGCATTCGGCGACGTGGTCGAGGCCGTCACCACCAAAATGATCCGCCGGCATCCGCATGTGTTTGCGCGCTCCGATGCGGATACGCCGGGTGCCGTGAAGCTTCAGTGGGATGCGATCAAGGCCGAGGAGAAGCGCGAGCGGGCAGAGCGGCGGGCGCTGCGCGGCACGACCGACACAGCCAAATCCGGCTTTCTCGGCGGCGTGCACCGGGCCCAGCCGGCGCTGAGCGAGGCCGTGAAGCTGCAGCAGCAGGCCGCCCGTGTGGGGTTCGACTGGTCGGAACCGGGCCCGATCCTCGACAAGATCGAGGAGGAAGTGGCCGAGCTGCGCGAGGCCCTGGCCGCCGGACAGCCCGAAAAAGTGTCCGACGAGCTCGGCGACCTTATCTTTGCCCTCGTCAATATCGGCCGCCATGTGGACGCCGATCCGGAGACGGCGTTGCGCGGGACGAATGCCAAATTCCGGAGACGTTTCAGCCATATCGAGACGGAACTTCAGAAATCAGGCGAGACGCTGGAGGCCGCGACCCTGGAGCGGATGGAGGGGCTTTGGCAGGCGGCGAAGGCGATTGAGCGGGCGCTGTAAGCCCGCTGGCTTCGTGCCGCCTATCTCGGCCCGGCGGGGCTGTTTCTCTCCGCAGTCCGCGTTATGGCAGGGATGGCGGGGGCAGTTTTTCACGGGCCCGGTAGGCCGCCATCCATCGCTTGGCATCTTCGTCCGGTAGCGCGTTTCGGGCGACCTCGACACAGGCATCCTGCAATTCACGCTCGATGGCGGAGGGCGATGCGAACATCATGCCCTGCCGGCCGAGATCGGCGCGGGCGGCAAGCGCGATGAGGTAGATCAGGGTAAAGCTTTCGGGGTAGTCGGGGCCGAAATTGATCAGACAGGCAGGGGCGCCGGTGTCTACATCGACATGCAAGCATCGGTTGGCGCGACGGCATTCGCGCCGGAGGCAGGCCTGCGGAAAGGCCAGGATCTCGGCCGTGCAGCATGCCAGATGGGTCTCGATTTCCGTGATTTCGAGAGACATGGTGCTTCTCCTTTCCGGTTTCGGATGATCCGCCTGCGCAGGGCAGACGTGTACCTTGGCGATCGAGGGATGGAAAATTCGGACGGGGCGCCGGAAGCTGCCTCGATATAGAAAGTAGTGGGTGACACCTTTCGGCACCCCGTTCAGCGGTTTTTGCCCGCGACTCCGGTCTCTCTGCAATGACCCGGCCGGGCGGTTGTTCGCCGCCAGCTTCCCGGTGCTTCCGACGGATCAGGAATCCGGCGAAACCACCCGGCGGGCCACCTTGTGTGCCGCACAGGCACATCCGGCGCGCTCTTTCGGGCATCGGAAACCGGCGGTCGGTCCGTGACCCGCCTGTTTCCCCCGTGTCGCCGGAGGGAGACCATTTTCCGCGGACCCGGAGCATGGGGTTTTGCGTCCTTTCCCCATGACCCGCGCCGGTTCAGCCTCGCCGGGACGCCTCCCGGTGTATCCGCGACGGAACGCAGCATTATAGGCACGGAAAAAATCCGCGAGGATGTAACATGCGTTAAGTCTTTGAAATTTAATGGGTCGCTGCGCCAGAATCTGCCGATGCGCTCAGGAAAGCTCAAATTTCGAGGCGCGTTCGCGGAACGGAAATGCGGGCGTTGCGCCCTTGCCGCGAAAAGCTGCCGCTCAGCGCGGCGCGGTGCCGGCCAGTTTTGACTGCACGAGATCGACGCTGCCGCGAACATGGATTGTCACCGGTTTGCCACCGGCACCCGTGACCGCCAGCGCAATCACCGACACGTCTTCCTCATAGGTGGTGACGTAAAGGACCTGAGCCTGATTGACGTAAACGGGCTGATTGTGGGTGTTCTTGAAGCCAATCATCGTGGCTGTGCTCCATCTTCGTTGTGAAGAAGGTATCGCATGGAAGGGGTTGATGGAGGGTGAATGCGGGTGGTGATGGTGTATGGGGATGTGCGGGCGCTTTGGCAGGCGGCCAAGGCTGGCGCCGCGATCCCGGACGGATCTAGTGGCCGCCGAGCAGATCGCGCAGGCCCCATTTGGCCTCACCCTTGCGGTTTTCGATGTCATCCACCTTCCAGCCGCCGTTTTCGCGCACCAGCGTGTAATGCAACGTGACCGGCCCAAAATTGCGGAAGAACACATCGAGTTCGACGCGGTCGCCGCTTCCCTTGAGCGGCCCGAGCCGCACATTCGTCGCCTCGCCATCCTGCCCTGAAATCACCGGATCGAAATCGATCGTGCCGATCTCGTCATCGGACGTCCGGGCGCGATCGGCGACAAACAGCTTGGCCAGCCCGCGCGAGAAGAACGGCTGGTAAGGCGAGGGCGCATCCGCCGGCGTCTTGTCGAGATCATAGGCATAGAGCGCCTTGATCAGCGCTTCCGGGGTTTTGTAGGTCTCGGCCGCGAGCGTGGGGAGGGCGGAGAGGACGAGGAGGGTGAGGGTGATGAGGGTGATGAGGGTGCGCATGGGGAAGGTCGAGTTGTAAGATGGAGGGAAGAGGTAACAAGCAGCACTTGAATATACTTTAGCCTAGTTTTGTGATTCCAAGGGATTTTTCAATTTGCTTCCTAGCGTTTTCTAAACCTCGATGGTCACTTGGCGTCTTTGAGAGTGTAATACTCTCTAGGCCAGCTAGTTTTGGTTCTAGTCGAATGTGTTTGTTATCAGATTTCTCCGAGTATCCATGACGGCTCAAAAGGTCTGTCATTTCCGTAGTAATTCTCTTAGGGTCTCGCGACGCCCGCTTCAGATCCCTTCGAAGCTCTTTGAGATCTTCTGAAAATTTTGTCGCTTGAATATAGTTGTTTAAAAAAGCCTTGCTTCGTGCGTCCAATCCATCAATGTCGGCATGTTTAACGCACGACATCGCGGCTAGCCGAAGCCGATCTGCAAATTCGTTGGGATAAGTCTCTTCTCCAACTTTTCGAAAGAATTCGGCGTTAAGAACGCTATGAATACGATTTTCGCTTTCGGATACCGATGTAATTGGACGGTTAGATAGCTGTGTCTCTAAATCACGGATTTTCTCGTTTTTGGTACTTATTTCGTCTTGATATATACTCTCAATTTCGTGGACGCTGAGGCGGTTTCTCTCACTAATCCTAAAGTCTTGAAGGCTAGCCTCTTGCAGGTTTAGCCAATCCCAGCCTGCAGATGGCATTCGCGACCGAATCGTTATGGCTCCATTTTTTAGGCTTTGCTGGAGGTCATTTTCAGAGTTCATGCCTTCGATTGGACGAATCCGTTGCATGATTCCATATTTTGGAACGACGACAGCCAGCGCTCCTCCGTAGGAATTTAAGCCTTTGGTCGCATCTCTAAGTTGAAAAGAAAAACCTCGAGATGGTTCGACTACTACATGGGCTACGCCACCCAGATCATACGCCAGTTTTTCTAAGCCATTCTTGTCCAAAAACCATCTACTGGCCGATGTAGCAGAGACATATATGACAGGCAGACTGATGGTTGCGTTGCATTCGAATACCGAGCTTGCTATCGCCAAACTATCCGCGTCTCTGCCAAGCCAGATCGGCTGATCATTGGGAACCAATCGTCCGTCGGCTGCGGGCCATTGGTCCCTAATTATTGACTTGATAAGGTATGGCTTTCTCGGAGTATCGGTACGCGCCGCCGGGCCCACTGCGATGCATTGGGTCTTAAAGCTGATGAAATTTGTTTCATCAGTAGAGTTTGCATATTTGAGTACAGTTTCTGTACGCCATAAGCGGCCGTTTGCATCAGGAAGATCATGGCGGAAACCGATTGCGGCAGGTGAGCCGTTACGGATCAATTCACGAAATATTAGTTCCTCGCCGTTTTCCGCTTTGATGTGTGCGAAGCTTTTGTCAAAGTCATGCAAAGCATTGCCATCTAAAACTCGGCTGGATTCGTTACCGCGCAGCCAAGCAATCACCTGAGAGAGAAAGTTCGCCCTATCTGCTTTTGATGAAACTTGGAATTCTGTTGCAAAGACTGACATCGGTGGTTGCCCCTATCCTTCCAGGCATTTTAGCTACCCTGATTACATATGCAATCCTTGGTTAGACATGGAAAAATTGATTATGATGCAGTGTGGTCGTCGACAGTCTTATGCAGTTGCCGCATTGCATTGCAACCTATCCAGGTTTCCTACTTGCGATCACGGGCTCGTCGAAAGCGTCCGTGACGCCAAGTAACGACCGGCGGCGACCTTCCTTACCCGCCCGTTGAGGGGAATGGTCGGACCGGAGCTCCGGGTTGGGGTTATGGTTTGAGGGTTTGGCGGGTCACCCCCACCCGCCGCGTTGCGGCGACCTCCCCCCTCAAGGGGGAGGTGTTTTCCGGGTTTCCCGAGGGCGAGTGACCGCTGCCTCTTCGGAGCCGTCATGTCGGTGCCTACCGGCCAGGCCATCCCGTCCTCCCTACGTACGCCGCTTTTGCTGCTTGGCGTCGCCGGCAACCTCGTAACTCCCGGCGCCGACTTTCCTTACCCGCCCCTTGAGGGGGAGGGTCGGGCCGGAGGTCCGGGGTGGGGTGATGGTTTGAGGTTTTGGCGGGCCCCGCCGCGTTGCGGCGACCTCCCACCTCAAGGGGGAGGTGTTTTCCGGGATTCCCGGGGGCGAGTGAGTGCTGCCTATTCGGAGCAGTCCTGTCGGTGCCTACCGGCCCGGTCGGTCCGTTTTCCCCTTCGTTCGCCGCTTCTGCTGCTTGGCATCGCCAGCATCCTCGTAGCTTCCGGCGCCGACGATCCTTTACCCGCCCCTTGAGGGGGAGGGTCGGACCGGAGGTTCGGGGTGGGGTGATGGTTGGTGGTTGTGGCGGGTCACCCCCACCCGCCGCGGTGCGGCGACCTCCCCCCTCAAGGGGGAGGTGGTTTCCGGGATGCCTGAGGGCGAGTGATCGCTGCCTATTCGCGGCCGTCGTGTCGGTGGCTAACGGCCCGGCCGTCCCGTCTTGCCCTTCGTTCTGCGCTTCTGCTGCTTGGCGTCGCCGGCATCCTCGTAGCTTCCGGCGCCGACCTTGCCGCGGACGATAGGCCGCGGGTCGTCCTTGCCTTCGCCGCGTTCCGGCTGGCCTTCCAGCAGCGGCGAAAAGCGTTTCTTGGTGCTGATCGTTTCCGGCGGGCGTTCCGGCAGGGTGCCGGGGGCGGGTTTTTCGGTGCGGCCGACGGTCATCTCGTCGAGGGAGTTTCGGCGGAAGAGTGGGGTGGCCGTGTCGGTGCCCGGGCCCATGTCGTCGAGCGAGGGTTTGGCGAAGTAGGAGGGAGACGCCTCGTCTCCGGTCTTGGCGGCTTTGCCTTTGCCACCGCCCAGCGAGGTGCGGGTGGCTTCGGCGCTGCGGCGGACGCCTTCCTGGGCCTTGGATTCCTCGCGGGCGATCGGGTCGTCCATGGTGGCGAGTTCGGAGGCCTTGAGGCGTTTGATCTCGTCGCGCAGGCGGGCGGCCTTTTCGAAATCGAGGTCGGCTGCGGCGTCGCGCATGGATTTCTCCATGGCGTTGAGATGGCTCTGCAGGTTGTTGCCGACGAGGTGGCCGCCGTCTGCAAAACCCTTGCCCGAAGCGCCTGATATATCGGCGCGGACGTGGTCGCGCTCGTAGACGCTGTCGAGAATGTCGGAGATGCGGGCCTTGACCGACTCAGGCGTGATGCCGTGTTCGGTGTTGTAGGCGACCTGCTTTTCGCGGCGGCGGGCGGTTTCGTCCATGGCGCGCTGCATCGAGCCGGTGATCTTGTCGGCGTAGAGGATGACCTTGCCATCGACGTTACGGGCGGCGCGGCCGATGGTCTGGACGAGCGATGTTTCCGAGCGCAGGAAACCTTCCTTGTCGGCATCGAGAATGGCGACGAAGCCGCATTCGGGAATGTCGAGACCTTCGCGCAGGAGGTTGATGCCGATCAGCACGTCGAAGGCGCCGAGGCGCAGATCGCGGATGATCTCGATGCGTTCCAGCGTGTCGATATCCGAGTGCATGTAGCGGACGCGCACGCCCTGTTCATGCAGGTATTCGGTGAGGTCTTCGGCCATGCGCTTGGTCAGCACGGTGACCAGGGTGCGGTAGCCCTTTTCGGCGGTCTCGCGGATCTCGCCGAGCACGTCGTCGACCTGGCTGCGGGCGGAGCGGACTTCGACCGGCGGATCGATGAGGCCTGTCGGGCGGATGACCTGTTCGGCAAACACGCCGCCGGCCTGTTCCATTTCCCAGTTGCCGGGCGTTGCCGACACGGCGACGGTGAGGGGGCGCATCGCATCCCATTCCTCGAAGCGCAGCGGGCGGTTGTCCATGCACGACGGCAGGCGGAAGCCGTATTCGGCGAGCGTCGCTTTCCGGCGGAAGTCGCCCCGGTACATGCCGCCGATCTGGCTGACGGAAACGTGGCTCTCATCGATGAAGAGCAGGGCGTTGTCAGGGATATATTCGAACAGGGTCGGTGGCGGCTCGCCGGGCGTGCGGCCGGTGAGATAGCGCGAATAGTTCTCGATGCCGGCGCAGGAGCCGGTCGCCTCGAGCATCTCGATATCGTAGCGGGTGCGCTGTTCCAGACGCTGCGCCTCCAGCAGGCGGCCGCCCTTTTCGAGCTCGTTGAGGCGGAGCTTCAGCTCTTCCTTGATCGACTTGATGGCGCCGTTGAGCGTGGGGCGCGGCGTCACATAGTGGGAGTTGGCGTAGATCTTGACTGATTTCAGGTCGCCGGTCTTGTGGCCGGTGAGCGGGTCGAATTCGGTGATCGAATCGATCTCGTCGCCGAACATCGAGATGCGCCAGGCGGCATCTTCAAGGTGGGCCGGGAAGATCTCGATCGTATCGCCGCGCACGCGAAACGACCCGCGGATGAAATTGATGTCCTGGCGCTTGTACTGCTGGGCCACGAGATCGGCCAGCAACTGGCGCTGGTCGAGCTTGTCGCCCACGGCCATCTGGAAGGTCATGGCGGTGTAGGTCTCGACCGAGCCGATACCATAGATGCAGGAGACCGAGGCGACGATGATGCAGTCGTCGCGTTCCAGCAGCGAGCGGGTGGCGGAGTGGCGCATGCGGTCGATCTGTTCGTTGATCGAGGATTCCTTCTCGATGAACGTGTCGGAGCGCGGCACATAGGCTTCCGGCTGGTAATAGTCGTAGTAGGAGACGAAATATTCCACCGCGTTGTCGGGGAAGAAGTTCTTGAATTCCGAATAGAGCTGCGCCGCCAGCGTCTTGTTGGGCGCCAGGATGACGGCCGGGCGCTGCGTGGCCTCGATGACCTTGGCCATCGTGAACGTCTTGCCGGAACCGGTGACGCCGAGCAGGACCTGCGACCGTTCGTTGTTGTTGATGCCCTCGACGAGATCCTTGATGGCAGTCGGCTGGTCGCCGGCGGGCTGATAGTCCGAGGCCATGCGGATGGTGACGCCGCCTTCGGACTTTTCCGGACGGTGGGGACGGTGCGGCGTCCACATCTTGCCGTCCTTGAACAACGGGTTGCCGCTTTCGATCAGCGCCGACAGGGCCTCCACCGTGGCGGTGACGGCGCCGGTGGCGAGGTGTTCGGCCTCCTCCAGCGACACGTCCATGCCGGCAACCGGATTGAGACCGGCGGCGGCGCGGGTTTTGGGATCGGACGAGCCGCCCATCGACGTGCCGCGGGACGATTTCGACGAGGTCGTGTGCTTTGCGGTTTTCGGCGTGTCTTTCGCGGCGGCCTTGATGGCCTCCTCGCGGGCGGCGATCTCGATCTTCTTGCGGTGCTTGCCGGCCTTGGAGGCGATCTCGCGCTGGGTCTCGACGCCGGACATTTCCGCCTCGGCTTCCAGCTGTCTCACCCAGTCCGAAACATTCCCCTCCAGCGGCGCGCCTTCAAACGACGATTGCGGGGATTCCTCGAAACCGCTGGGCTTGGAGGAGGGAGATTTTTTCGGAGATCTGGCCATGCCGCGAATATGGAGGCGGGATGGTGGAAAGTGAAGAGGGGGATGGTGGGAAAATGAGTACAAAAGGGCAACGGGGTGGGCGGGCCGAACCCGGCATCACTGCTTGAAGATGTTATCGCGGTGCCAGGCAATGTAATGGGGATGCGGACGCAGGTGCCTTTCGGCCGGCACACGCGCCATCAGGTCGGGTACGAGCAGATGCGAAACGTCGGCATTGAGGTGGCGTGAGCATAATATGTTGAAGTCGTCGGCAAGCGACAACAGGCCGCGATCGAACATCCAGTGCACCGTGCCGGACAAGGCGATGCCGTTCTGTACCGAATCGTTGCCGCCCCGTTCGACTGGAATGATGTGCGCCGCCTCGACTTCCGGCCGTCCGCCACCGTTGATGAGACGCAGGCCCGTAAAAGCGCAGCGACGGTCATAGACCTTGCGGACATGCTGCCGGAATTTCAGGTCGCGAAACGGCCGGTTGATGACTTGGCTGATGATTGCTCGCGGTTCGGGGGCGGCGATGTACGCGTCCTGTGGCGGCTCGCCCATGGTCCATGCGGGCATGGCATCGTCAATGCTATCGATGCGAGCTGGCCATTCGTCCGGTTCGGAAAGCCCTGCTTCCACGATCGCAGAGAATTCGTGGGCGTCGATCAGTCGTACCGCCTGCACGCTTCGTCCGCCATTGACGGAGAGGTCAGGTCTTACCAGCTGACGCTCGAAGCCACCATTTTCTCGGTAGTCGACCGGTCTATCAAAATCGATGTATTCGTCGAGACGCGCAAAGTGGTGGTTGGCAAGGTCCGGATCCTGCTCGACGGCGCGGACGCGGGCAATGCCCGAGTAGTGACGGCCGGTCACACCGGGTAGCGGGCCATAGTAAACGATCAGGCTTCCAATCGTCTGGACCACGCGGGAAAGGTAGCTGCCAGGGAAATGGTAAACCTTGCCTCTCACGTCCTTATAGGTGGTGTCCTCCTTGTGGTAGAAGACGGCATTGACCATTCAGCTTCCCCGGCATGAGCAGTTCACTTCTTTCGCGCGACGGTAGTCCGGCGCGGGACTGACCGCAATCGCTAAAGGGCGTCGCAAAGGTTGAGCCCGTTCCGGTGTTGAGCGGGAGAACGTTGTGGATCCGGCCTGCGGGTCGCCCCGTCGTGTTCGAAGTCCCTGCCGTAAAGTAACCGGATGACAGAATGTTGTATCGACCGTGGCTGGACAGGCAAGCCGTCGTTCGCGATATCGCAGTGATGGCATTCTTGCCGAGGCATATGGCAATCGTTTAGAGGGGCCACTTCCGAGGTTCTTCGGTCCCAGACCGCGGTTGGCTGGCGGCAAATCGTCCGGGTCGCGAAATGGCCGTAATTGTCTTTCGTTTCGGACACATTCGTCTCCGAATTTGGGAGACTGAAACAGGAGTGGCCGGATGGCGATCTCGAGACCGACATTGGCAGCGATTCGCTACGGGTACGGATTGCGTCCCGGCGAGGAGCCGCCGCGCGATGCCGAGGCTCTGCTGGCCCAGCTCGACCAGGCCGCAAAGCGGAAGCCGCGTTTTCCGCGCGAGGGAGCGGGTGGCCGCCGCGAGACTGCGTCTCGCGTGATGTCGCTGCGGGCGGCCGAGGCGAAGGCGGCCAAGGACGGCAAGCCGAACGAAAGCATTCGCAAGGAAACCCAGAAGGAAGCGCTGCAGATCTATCGGCAGGATGCGATGGCGCGGCTGGCGCAGGCGATCCTGTCGCCCTTCGGGTTTCACGAACGGCTGGCATCGTTCTGGACGGACCATTTTTCCACCAGCGCGCTCAAGTCGCTGCCGATGCGGATGGTCGTGCCTTTGTACGAGGCGGAGGCGATCCGTCCCAATCTGGCCGGGTCGTTCGCGAACCTGCTGAAAGCCGCCATGCTGCATCCCGCGATGCTGATCTATCTCGACCAGAGTGATGGTGCCGGCATGGACGCCCCCGCGGGGCGGCCGGGCGGGCGTGCCGTGAACGAAAGCCTTGGCCGCGAACTGCTGGAACTGCACACGCTGGGAGCTGGGAGCGGGTATACCCAGGAGGATGTCCGGGCCGCCGCGCTGATCCTGACGGGACTGTCGGTCGATCGCCGCGCTCTCGAAGTCGTCTACCGGCCACGCATTTCCGAAGGCGGCTCGATCAGCCTGCTCGGAGAGGTTTATGAGGACGACGAGGCGGGGAGCCAGGACCATCTACGGATGCTTGAGGATCTGGCGCTGAACCCGATGACGGCGGAACATGTCTGCCGAAAACTGGTGATCCACTTCGTTGCCGACGAACCCCCGGCGGATCTGGTTGCCGCGATGACGGCAGCCTGGGCTGAAACCGAGGGCGATCTGAAGGCCGTCTATCGTGCCATTCTAAATCATCCCCGTGCCTGGAGCGATCCTGGACAGAAGATCAAGCGTCCGTTCGAATTCGTCGTGTCCGGATTCCGAGCCGTCGACATTTCCGATAAAGACCTCTCCCGGTTGCTGGACGAGATGGACGACGATGAGCAGGAAGACGACGGACCGATGCGAAAGGCGCTGAAGATGGCCAGCAGCACGGCTGCCCGCGAGGATGCCAAGCAACGTGCCGCACGCGCCAACGACCTGACGCTTGCCGCGCTCCAGCGGATGGACCAGCCGATCTGGCAGCCACCGAGCCCGGCCGGCTATGCCGACCTGGCGAGTGTCTGGCTGTCGCCGGGCCAGCTGAGCGAGCGGATCGCCTGGGCGCGGCTGATGGCCGGCCGTTTCGGCCAGAGGCGCGATCCCGGCACATTTCTCGATGCGGCGCTCGGGGACGCGGCGGGCCAGAATACCAGGGACGTGATTGCTCAGGCACCCAACACCAACCACGCCATCGCGATGGTTCTGGCGTCGCCCGAGTTCAACAGGAGATAGCGATGACGATCAAGCCAGGCTTTTCGCTCTCCCGCCGCGGCTTTCTGGCCGGCGCCTGCTGTGCCGCTGCCGCACCCGTGCTGACACCGTTCAGCGTTGCGGCTGCTCCTGGCGAAAGCCGGTTCGTGACGATCATATTGCGCGGAGGGATGGACGGCCTGGATCTGGTGCAGCCCTATGGCGATGCGGCTTTCGCCGGATTGCGACCGACGCTCGGTCTGACGCCCGGGACCGGACTTGTTGATCTCGACGGATTTTTCGGTCTCAACCCGGCGGCGTCGGCATTGATGCCGCTCTGGCAGGAGAATGCGCTTTCCTTCGTGCACGCGGTCGCGACGCCCTACCGCGACGGGCGCAGTCATTTCGACGGCCAGACCATGCTGGAAAACGGTGGTACCGACGCATCGCAGAAGAGTGGCTGGCTCAACCGGACGCTGGCGGTCATTCCGCGCACCGACGGTCGCAAGGCGCTCGACATCCATACGTCGATGGAACTGATCCTGAGCGGGCCGAACAAGGCCGACAACCGTCCGGGAACGGGCGACGTGGAGATGGCGCAGGACGAGATCGGCTTTCTCGAGCGGCTCTACGCAGCCGATGCGCCGTTTGCCGCGGCGATGGAGGAGGTCAAGCGGACGGGGTTTTCGGCTGACGGGTACCGTCAGAAGCGGAGCCGCAGCGTCGTCGACATGGCGCGGCTTGCCGGTGGCATGCTGCGGGAAGACTACCGGATTGCCAGCTTTTCGATCAACGGCTGGGATACGCATCGCGAACAGGCTAGCCAGTTCGGATCGGTGGCTGGCGAGCTTGCCGCTGCCATCGTGGCGCTCAAGGACGCATTGGGTGCTGACGCCTGGGCCCGCACGGTGGTGTTGGCCGTCACGGAATTCGGACGTTCCGTACGCGAGAACGGCACCGGCGGAACCGATCACGGCACCGGCGGCGTTGCCGTTCTCGCCGGCGGTGCGGTGTCGGGTGGGAAGGTGATGGGGACGTGGCCCGGTCTTGCCGAGGACAGGCTTCTGGATGGCCAGGATCTGATGCCGACCGGCGATGTGCGCGAGATCGCCGCGGCCATGCTGCACAAGCAGTTCGGCATTGCACCGGACAAGCTGACGTCGCGCGTCTTTCCCGGGCTGTCCTTCGACAGGTCCTCCATCTATCTTCAGGGGTAACTGGCTATCTACAGCGATAGACCGGCTATCTGCAGGGATCGACTAGGGCCGGTCCGACCTGGCCACTATTCTGCGGGAACGGGTCTTGGCTTGCCGTCGTCTCCCAGCGCCACCATGACGAAGGTCCCGGCCGTTACCTTTTCCAGCATCCGGTAGCGCGCGCGCTGGGCCCAGGCTTCGACATTCAGCGTGATCGAACTCGTGCCGACGCGGGTGATCTCGGTATAGACGTTCAACGTGTCGCCGATCTTGACGGGGAGCTGGAATGCCATTTCCTTCACGGCTGCGGTCACCGTGCGGCCATGCGCCCGCTCGGTGGCGCGGATGCCGCTGGCAAGGTCCATCTGGGCCATCACCCAGCCGCCGAAGATATCACCGGCTGGATTGGCGTCGGCCGGCATCGCAAGTGTGCGAAGTGTCAGTTCGCCGGTCGGAGAGGCAGGTTGCGGCTGTTCGGTCATTCGTCACGTCCTTGCTGAGTCTCGTATCTGTTGAGACCAGACTAGAGCGAAAGACGGGTCCGGCCCACCCTTGTTTTGGATTGGAGCAATGCTCCAGCAACATGGCTTGGATACATGCCGCTTTAGTGCGTGCGCACCCAATCCGAGTAAGTGTTTCCGCCGCTTACATGCTTTACGACCTGCTAACCCTCTTCACCTAAGCTCCGCGCAGTTTTACTGGAGGGGGAAACTATGCAGCGTATCGCTATTTCTTGGCGTCTCTACAGCCTTGTCGTCCTGTCGCTCGTCATTCTCGGTGGCGCGATGGTGTTCAGCCTGTTTCAAAGCTATCGTTCGTCGGAGCAGGAGCGCAAGGCGGGTCTTGCCCAGATGAACGACACCGCTGTTGCCATCCTGAAGAAGTACCAGGGTCTCGAAGCTGCCGGCACGATGAGCCGTGACGAGGCGCAGGCAGCCGCCAAGGCCATCATCAGCGCCATGCGCTATGGCGGCGGATCGGGGTATTTCTGGATCAACGACATGCACCCGACCATGGTGATGCATCCGATCAAGCCGGAACTGAACGGGTCCGACCTGACCCAGAACAAGGACCCCAACGGGAAATTCCTGTTTGTGGAATTCACCAATGTGGTGAAGGCTGGCGGTCAGGGCTTTGTCGACTATTACTGGCCAAAGCCCGGTGCCGCCGAACCGGTCGAGAAATACTCGCATGTCATCGGCTTTTCGCCCTGGGGCTGGATCGTCGGTACCGGTGTTTATACGGACGACCTTCAGGCGATGTTCCGCCAGGACGCGATGAAGTTTGCCGCCATGTTTGCGGGTGGTGCGGTGCTGCTGCTTGCCGGCGCCTGGTTTGTGGTCAGAAGCGTGACCCGACCGATCCGTCAGGTAAAGGGCGTGCTGACCGCGATTGCGGCCGGCGAGACCGACATGGCGGTTCCGTGCACGGCTTATCCGAACGAGGTGGGCGAGATGGCACGTGCCGTCGAAGTGCTGCGCAACAGCGTCGAAGAAAGTGCGGCACTTCGGGCACGCGAGGCCGTTCACCAGCGTGCCATGGCGACGGAGCGTTCCGAAAGCGAGCGCAGCAGCGGTGCTGCGGCCGAGAGACAGGCGCGGGCGATCGGCGAGCTGGGATGGGCGCTGGAGGCACTTGCCGCCGGCAACCTCTCCGTTTCGCTCGGTGATATTGGCGCTGATTATGCGAAGCTGCGGCGCGATTTCAATGCGGCGGTCGAAGCGCTTCACAATGCCATCGCTGCAATTTCGGAAACCGGCCATGTGGTGCGCGACAGCGCTTCCGACATTTCCGGCGCTACCGGCAACCTTGCCAAGCGGACCGAGCAGCAGGCTGCGGCACTGGAAGAGACGGCCGCCGCACTCGACGAGATCACCGCGACAGTCGGAACTGCGGCGGAGCGGGCTCGCGAGGCACGCGTCATGGTCGCCGAGACCAAGGCAAGTGCCGGCCGTTCCGGAGAGATCGTCCGCAGCGCGGTGGATGCTATGGGCCGTATCGAGGCGTCGTCCAGCCGCATCAGCCAGATCATCGGGGTCATCGACGAGATCGCCTTCCAGACCAATCTTCTGGCGCTCAATGCCGGCGTCGAGGCGGCACGGGCAGGTGAGGCGGGTCGCGGCTTTGCAGTCGTTGCGCAGGAAGTGCGCGAACTGGCGCAGCGCTCGGCCAACGCCGCCAAGGAGATCAAGACGCTGATCAGCACCTCGGTTCACGAAGTCGAGACCGGCGTCGCGCTGGTGCGGTCAACCGGTGATGCGCTGGTGGAGATTGCCGTGCTGGTCGAAAAGGTCAACGCCCATGTCGAGACGATCGCAACGACCGCGCACGAACAGTCGGGTGGGCTTCGGGAGATCAACGCGTCTGTCAACCACATGGACCAGATGACCCAGCAGAATGCCGCCATGGTCGAGGAGACGACGGCTGCCAGCCAGACCCTGGCCGAACAGAGCCATCATCTGCAGCATCTGCTTTCGACCTTCCGACTGAATGGCGAGGCCGTAAGGGACACTCGTCAACCGGACCGGGTTCGCGCGGCCTGAGTGACTGACGTCGATGCGCCCGTCCGCAGCTTGCGGGCGGGCGTTTTTACGCGCGGCGGACATTTGATGGTCTTCACAAAGGTGCAGTTGTAGTGTGTGGCAGCTCGCGCTGCCTGCATGAAATGACCATGAAACGGCCTCGATTGGGCAAGGCTTCATTTACCGAATCTTCCTACAATTTGCGCTTGTGTGATTTCGGCACCAGAGGGTGGCAACTGGTATGGCGTATGCGCTTCTCGAGAAGCAGGCCCAACGGATGGCCCCGAAGACTTTTATGCGCAAAGCTTTGGCGCTGCTGATGGTCTCCACCCTGCTTGCGGCCTGTTCTTCCAGCGACCTCGTTCCGCCTGCGTCGATCGATAGCGGGACGCGCGTCGGCGCGATCCAGCCTGTCGCGCCGCTGCCGCCCGACACGATCGCCCAGTCGCCCTACCAGACAAACGCCGGTTATCAGGCTGGTCCTTCGCCAGCCGCTTCTGTTGGCATGATGAATGCTCCGGTCGCCTCGAACAGCCCTCCCGGTGACGGGGGACATTATCTGCGCGCGCCGCAACCGATGCAGTCAGCCTCGCTGGCGCCACCCGTATCCTCCTCGCCGCTCGGGCAGGGCGGAATGCCCACCGCCTCGCCTGAAGAGGGCGTCAACATGGATAGCGAGCTCGGCTTCGATCCGGACGAGAGCGGTGTGACGGGCCTTGCGGAAGAGCAGGACAGCGATATCGCCGAAGGCGTCGGCGACCAGCCGGTGGTCGATGGCATCGGCACGGACAATCCGCGTGCACTGAGTGCGAGACGCCAGCCGATTTCCAACGTCGAAGATGATCGTGTCATTGTGCCGCCGAAGCGTTCCGGCGCGGGCGCGCGCGATGAAATGATGAATGACGGATTGGCCGGCGGTAGCCAGGTCTGGGGCGACCGTTCGCCCGTGACGCCGCCGAGCCGTGCGCCGGTTCGCAGCCAGCAGGTGGCGATGCTGCGTCCGAACAATCCAACGATCCAGTCGGGTCCGATGAGCGAGCCGGACAAGCCGTTTCTGCGCAACGTCATGCCGCAATCGGAAGTGAGCTGCCGGGCGGAACTGCGCCGGATGGGCGTCGAGTTCCGGGATCAGCCGCGCATCTCCAACGGTCCGAGCTGCGGCGTCGACTACCCCGTGAAGCTTTCCGGTCTTTCCGGCGGCATCGATGTCAAGCCGGCGGTGACGCTGAACTGTCAGGTGACGCTTGCCTTCGCCAAGTGGGTGAAGAGCGAACTCGCACCATCGGCACGTCTGCGCTACCTCTCGGGCATCCAGAAGATCCAGCCGATGGGTGGCTATTCCTGCCGCCGCATGAACAATTCGCGGCAGCGCTACAACCCGATGTCGGAACATGCCAAGGGCAATGCGATCGATATCGGTGCCATCGTGCTGAAGAACGGTCACGATATCAACGTGCGCAAGAAGGGGCTGTTTTCCTTCCGCGAGGGCGCGCTGCTCAAATCCGTGCGGACCGACAGCTGCAAGTATTTCAACACGGTGCTCGGACCCGGTAGCAATGCCGAGCACTGGAACCACTTCCACTTCGACCTGCGCCCGCGCAAGGGCGGTCGGCGCTACTGTAGCTGACGTCCACGCTACGGTTGCTGACGCCGAAGCCCGCAAAAAAAAGCCGGCTCGGGGTTTTCACCCGGAGGCCGGCGAAATGGAGAGGGCTCGCGGGGGGAAGCCTGTCTCCCGGTAGGAGACCCGCCTTTGGCTGAGGCGGGGTGATGCGGCAAGCGAAAGAAAATGCTGAAAAGGATCTGGTGATAACGGCCGACCGGTTTGGTGTTGCGGCACTCCAGAAACCTGGAACCGGGCGCCCATTGCTTGCCTCTGCGCAATCATGCTGTCAGAACGTCACGGGAAAATGACAGCGGCATGCAGAATCCGATTTTCTAGCGCTGCCTTCGGAGACGAACGATGCAGCCTCTCATGCCGCCGCTGGCAGACCTTTTGCCTTTCATCGCAGCACTTCTGGCCGCCGGTGTGCTGGCGGGACTTCTCGCCGGTCTGTTCGGGATCGGTGGCGGGGCGATCCTGGTGCCGATCTTTTTCCACGTGTTCGGCCTGTTGGGCATTTCCGATGCGGTGCGCATGCATCTGGCGCTCGGAACTTCGCTTGCGATCATCGTGCCGACGTCGATCCGCTCGTTCATGGCGCATCGAAAGAAAAACGCCGACGCTGTCGACATCGATCTCCTGAAGGGCTGGATCATTGCCGTGCCGCTCGGCACGATGATCGCCGCCGTCGTCGCGGCATGGTCGTCCAGCACCGAGCTCAGGATCATCTTTGCCGTCATCTCGCTGCTTCTGGCGCTGCGCATGATATTCAACCGGGCAAGCTGGCAGCTGGGCGACGATCTGCCCAAGAACCCGGTCAAATTCCTGGTTGGCACGGGGATCGGTATTCTCTCAGGCCTGATGGGCATTGGCGGCGGTGTGATGAACAACACCTTCATGACCCTCTATGGCCGCTCCATCCATCAGGCCGTCGCGACATCGTCCGGCGTCGGCGTGCTGATTTCGCTGCCGGGCCTGATCGGCTACGTCTGGGGCGGATGGGGTGAGCCCGGTCTGCCGCCGTTTTCCACCGGCTACATCAACTGGATGGCGGTGGCTCTGCTGATCCCGGTGACGCTGCTGATGGCACCTTACGGCGCAAGGCTGGCGCACGCGCTGTCTAAGCGGCAGCTGGAA
This sequence comes from Neorhizobium sp. DAR64872/K0K18, assembly GCF_050500175.1. Classification (NCBI taxonomy): domain Bacteria; kingdom Pseudomonadati; phylum Pseudomonadota; class Alphaproteobacteria; order Hyphomicrobiales; family Rhizobiaceae; genus Neorhizobium; species Neorhizobium sp. DAR64872/K0K18. The sequence goes on along the minus strand of NZ_CP191446.1, from coordinate 1,852,712 downwards.
TTCGGTTTCGCGCTGTTTCTGGTGGGAATTTCGATCCAGTTCTTCTTAAGCGTGTTTGCCTGACACCATTGGTCGCGAAATCCGAACGCAATATTCGACCACCGGGGGATGGTTGCACGACGCGTTGAACCTATATTCGTGGCAATCCAGAAAATACTTTCCCCATTCAAGTCTCCCAGCGAGTAACAATGACTTCTATCGTTTCCATCCGCCAGCTGACCAAGACCTACGGTAATGGTTTTCAGGCGCTGAAGGGCGTCGATCTCGATATCGAGGAGGGCGAAATCCTAGCGCTTCTCGGCCCCAACGGCGCCGGCAAGACGACGCTGATCTCGATCATCTGCGGGATCGTCAACCCGAGTTCCGGAACTGTCAAAGTCGGGGACTACGACGTCGTGAAGGACTTTCGCAAGACCCGTTCGCTGATCGGACTGGTGCCGCAGGAACTCACCACGGACCAGTTCGAAACCGTCTGGAACACCGTCTGCTTTTCGCGCGGCGTTTACGGGTGCAAGCCGGATCCGGCGCTGATCGAGCGGATCCTGAAGGACCTCTCGCTCTGGACGAAAAAGGACAGCATGCTGCGCGAGCTTTCCGGCGGCATGAAGCGTCGCGTGCTGATTGCCAAGGCGCTGTCGCATGAGCCGAAAGTGCTGTTCCTCGACGAGCCGACCGCCGGCGTCGACGTCAACCTGCGCCGTGACATGTGGCTGGTGGTGGAAAAGCTCCGCGAAAGCGGCGTCACGATCATTCTCACCACCCACTATATCGAGGAAGCCGAGGAGATCGCCGACCGCGTCGGCGTCATCGATGGCGGCAGCCTTCTGCTCCTGGAGGAAAAGGCAAAGCTGATGACGAAGCTCGGTCGCAAGCAGTTGCGGCTGGAGCTTGCAGCACCACTTTCCGCGCTGCCGGAAAGCCTAGAATCCTACAATCTGACGCTGTCCGACGATCGCACGACGCTGATCCACGACTACCAGGGCGAGGAAGCGCAGGACAGTATCGCCTCGCTTCTGGCGACGCTTGCGCGGGAAAACATTCATTTCCGCGATCTCTCCACGCGGCAAAGTTCGCTGGAGGATATTTTTGTGGCGCTGGTGGCTGAAAAAGCGGGAGAACAGGCATGAATTTCGAAGCCGTCAAATCGATCTATTTCTTCGAGATGGCCCGCATGCGCCGCACGCTGCTGCAAAGCGTGCTGTCGCCGGTCATCACCACGTCGCTCTATTTCATCGTGTTCGGCACGGCTATCGGTTCGCGCATCCAGACCATCGAGGGCGTGTCCTACGGGTCGTTCATCACGCCGGGCCTGATCATGCTGACATTGCTGACGCAATGCGTTTCGAACGGCTCGATCGGCATCTACTTCCCGAAGTTCACAGGCACGATCTACGAGATCCTGTCGGCGCCGGTGGCGATGACGGAGGTTCTCCTCGGCTATGTGGGGGCAGCGGCGAGCAAAGGGCTGATCATCGGCCTGATCATTCTGGCGACAGCGTCCTTCTTCGTGGAAATCCGCATCGCCCATCCATTTATGATGATCTTCTTCCTGGTGCTGACGGCTGTGACCTTCAGCCTGTTCGGTTTCATCATCGGCATCTGGGCGAAGAATTTCGAGCAGCTGAACGTCGTGCCGATGCTGGTCGTCCCGCCTCTGACGTTTCTCGGAGGCAGCTTCTACTCGATCGACATGCTGCCACCCTTCTGGCAGGCGGTCAGCCACCTTAACCCGGTGCTGTATCTGGTCAGCGGTTTCCGCTGGAGCTTTTATGAAATCGCCGACGTCAATCCGATGATCTCGGTCGGCATGATCGCGCTGTTCCTGGTGATATGCCTGTCGGTATTGGCCTGGATGTTCAAGACCGGGTATCGGTTGCGGAACTGACGGGGCGGTCTTTGCCAGCGGCCAGTCACAGAAACGCCCGCAACATCGCTGTTGCGGGCGTTTCTTTTGGGCGTGGGTTCAGGGCTGTCTAGCCCAGTGACAGTCGGCGACGTTCGCCGCGGGCGGCCATGATCGAGGTGCCGGCGAGCGCGGCGATGCCGAGCAGGGAGATCACCGCGATCGGCCCCTGGGTTTCGATCAGGATGCCACCGAGGACGGCACCGCTTGAAATCGCGATCTGGAAGGCGGGGATCACGAGCGCACCCGCACTTTCGGCCTCGTCAGGTGCGTGACGAACGACGAAGCTCTGGATGCTCACCGGGAATGCGCCGAAGGCGAGACCCCAGAGGGCGATTGCGACAGCCGAGACGACGAGCGAGGCGCCTGCAACGGCCAGCATCAGCGCCGATACGGCGACAAGGCTGCCGAAGATGGTCACTGACAGGCGCGCGCTGCGTTCCGAGACGATGCCGCCGAGGATATTGCCGACGAAGCCCGCGATGCCGTAGCCGAGCAGGATGAGCGAGATCGTTTCAACGTCGAGCTGCGGCACCTGCTCCAGGAATGGACGGATATAGGTAAAGCCGGCGAAATGGCCTGCGACGAAGAGAAGGATGGTGAACAGCGCGGTGCGGATGGGCGGGCGGCGCATCAGGGCCGCGAGCGTTCCAAGGCCAGCATGACCGGTGGGGGGCAGGGCCGGCAGGGTGAAGGCCTGAACCGCAAGCGCAACGAAGCCGATGGCGGCGGAGAGATAGAACGCCGAGCGCCAGCCGAGCGTCGAACCGAGCCAGGCGCCAAGCGGGGCGGCACAGACGGTGGCAAGCGAAACACCTGCCATGATGATGGCCATGGCGCGGGGCATGCGCGCCGGCGGCACGAGGCGCATGGCCAATGCTGCCGACATGGCCCAGAAGCCGCCAAGACCGATGCCGAGCAGGACACGGGCGGCGAGCAAGGTGACGATGTGGTTGGCGACCGCCGCCAGCAGGCTCGAAATGATCAGAAGCGTGGTCAGGGCGAGAACCGTCCAGCGCCGGTCGATATTGCGGGTGCCGATGATGACGCCGGGGCCGGCGATGGCTGCAATGACGGCGGTCGTGGTGATCGACTGGCCCGCAACGCCGGTGCCGACGCCGAGATCCGCCGACAGCGGCGTCAGCAGGCTGACGGGCAGGAATTCCGCGGTGACAAGGCCGAAGACGCCAAGCGTCAACGATATGACAGCTCCCCAGCGCGCGGGTGTGTCGTCGGCCTGCGGCGACGTGGCTCGTTGGACGCTCATATCCATTGGTATAGACTCCTGACTGAATGATGCGCCCTGGATAGGCTTCACTCGCCGGATGATCCATGCTAGATAATCCGATATGCTTGATCATTCGTCCAATCTGACTGCTGAGCTCATTTCCGATCCGCTGACCGAGATGTTGCGGGGCTTGCGTCTCGACGGGGTCGACTACGGTCGTTGCCGTCTGGCCGAGCCGTGGGGAACGGCGTTTCCGGCGCAGGACGCCGCGCGGTTTCATTTCATCAAATGCGGCCGGGCGATCATCAAGACCGAAACCGGCGACTGGCAGGAACTAAAAACCGGCGACGCGGTGCTGATCCCGCGGGGCGAGGCGCATGTTCTGGCGAGTGCTGCCGATGCGCCGACCCTGCCGTTCGAACACTACGGCCGCAAGGAAGTCTGCACCGGCATCTATGATCTGAAGTGCTGCAATACGGCGGAGAGCGGCGGCACGCTGGTGTTCAGCGGCTCCCTGCGCTTCAACGTCGACCGGCTGCATCCGCTTTTGCAGATGATGCCGGAGACGATGCTGACCAGTGATCTCGCCAAGGATGACCCGGCCATTCCGCATCTTCTCGAGGCGATGACGCGCGAAGTGGATATGGACCGTGTCGGCGCCGGCGGCATTCTGGCGCGCCTCGCTGACGTACTGATGGCGACGATGATCCGTACCTGGGTCGAACACGGCTGCGGCGAGACCCGCGGCTGGATCGCGGCCGTCCGGAGCCCCGATGTCGGCCGGGTGCTCGCGGCCATCCATCTGCAGCCCGAGCGCGACTGGAACAATGTCGAGCTGGCGCGGCTGATGGGCATCTCCCGCTCCGGCTTTGCGGAACGGTTCGCACGCGTCGTCGGCGAGACGCCGGCGCGGTATGTGGCACGGGTGCGGATGCACCAGGCCCGGCTGTGGCTGAAGGACGGGATGCGCGTGGCGATGGTTGCCGAGCGGCTGGGCTATGACGCCGAGGCCTCGTTCAGCCGCGCCTTCAAACGTGTGATCGGCGATCCGCCGAGCCATTATCGCAACAAGGCCGATCCGGTCCGAGCGCTGGCGCCCCTTGCTGCGGTGTCCTTGGTCGCTGCCGAGTAGGTTTGGCAGCGGAAGCCGCTAATCCTTTAGCCTCAGCTCATCGGACTGCATCTGCATCGAGCTGAGTGTGGAGAGGAAGGTCATGCCGAGAAGGCTTTCGTCGAGCCTGCCTTCTTCCGCCACCGTGGCGCGGACATCGCGCCGGACGATCGGGCCGATCGAGACTTCGCTCAAACGCACCGGCGCTGCCTGGGCGCGGCCGTTGGCGGTCATGACAGTTACCGAGTAGCTCAGCGCCGAAGGATCAAGGCCGATGCGGCGTGCATCTTCGTAGGTCAATACGATGCTGCTTGCACCGGTATCGACCAGCATCGGCAGGACCTTGCCGTCGACGCCGACATTGGCCTTGAAATGGTCGCCGAGCGTCTTGTGGATGACCACTTCGCTGCTGCCGTCGCTGGAGGTGGTGACAACCGCGGTGCCGGGCATCAGCCCTGCCGTCATTCGGGCACCAAAGCTGCTGAAATCGTTTCGGTAGAGATAGGCTGCGACCAGCGCCATGATGATGACGAGCCAGATGGCAAGCTGGCGGGCAACGGTTCCGAGGTTGCCGCGGCGGCCCTGCAGGACGCCGGCGGATAAAAGTGCCGCGATCGGAATCAGATAGACGAGGCTGCCGAAATCCTCGTTGGCCATGCCGAATGTTCGGCCGCTGTCATGGTTGTAGACGAGTAGCGCCAGGCCGGCACCGAGGATGAGGAGGACAACGGTAAAGCCGTTCATGCGGTGCTTGTTTCCTTCCTGATCTTGGCGTCTGAGGTTCTCCTGCGACTGACTTCCCGGAGCTTGCCGGGTTCGACGGTATCGAGACGTGTCGGCAGCAGATCCATCAGCTGAACGCGCTCTTCATCGGTGAAACCGGTCCATCCGGCTATCTCGTTGCCAGTGCGGCCGCAGCCGACGCAAAAGCCTGTTTTCATGTCGATCGAACATATGAGTGTGCAAGGCGAAATCATCGCGTTCATATCGTGGGTTCAAAGGCCGAGAGCAAGGGCGGATAACAGGGCGATCTCGCAGAGTTGTTGCGTGGCACCGATCGTATCGCCGGTATGCCCGCCGAGTTTTTTCGCGACGTAGCGGGTGAAACCCCAGGCGGCGGCGGCAGACAGGGCAAGCGCGATCAGCGCATGAAGCAGGCCGAAACCGGGTATGAGCAAGACAAGGCCGGCGGCAGCGCCGATCACGAGCGCGATGTTGCGGGCGTCGTCGTCGGGCATTCCGGCACCGGCTGCGACGCCGTTGTTTCGAGCGGGGGGCAGGGCGCGCCAATGGGCAACCAGCAGTGCGCGGCTGACGGCGGCGCTGGAGAGAAGGGCAAGAGCCGCCGCTTCCGGCGAAAGCCGCGCAATGCCGGCCAGTGCTGCGGCACGCAGGCCGAAGGATAGACTAAGCGCGACGACGCCGTAGGAGCCGATGCGGCTGTCCTTCATGATGAGGAGCGCATGATCTGCATCGCGTCCGCCGCCAAGACCGTCGGCGGCATCGGCAAGGCCGTCTTCGTGTAGCGCGCCGGTCAGGAGGGTGATCAGTGCGAGAGCGATCAGAACCGGCAGGAGCGTATCTCCAGCGGTTGACTGGATGCTGCAGAGGCTCAGGAGAAGGAGAGCTGGAAGAAACGCGATCAGCAATCCGGCGACCGGAAAGGCGCGCACGGCGCGTGAGACGGTGCCATCATAGCCGGCAAAGAACCGATCCGGCACGGGCAGGCGGCTGAGGAACCCTACCGAGCGGGCGAGATCTGCAACGAAGTGGTTTGCGTATAGCAGTATGTCTCTCCTGGCTTTGCGAGGCCTGTTTTGAGAATGGCCTTTTCGGCAGCAGCCTTTTTGACCCTGTCCCGTTCGACCTGACCTTGTCGCGTCGCTGATAGCCGATTATGAGATGGCGCATAAAGTATGATTTGCTGAATGATCAATCCCTACCCGATCCAGCGTCAGAAGACGATACCGCCCGAAAAGACCGAAGAGAGTTTTCCATGAGCATGACCGGCCTGCCGTTCGACGATTTCCGCACTCTGATGCAGAACCTTCCCGGCCCTGATGCAAGGGCATTGGTGGCGGCCCGCGAACGCGACGCGCAACTGACCAAGCCTGCGGGCTCGCTCGGACGTCTGGAAGAGATCGCCTATTGGCTTGCGGCCTGGTCTGGGCGGGCGCCGAGCGTGACCCGGCCGCTGGTCGCGATCTTTGCCGGCAATCACGGTGTTACCAGACACGGCATCACGCCGTTTCCCTCGTCCGTGACGCAGCAGATGGTCGAGAATTTTGCGGCTGGCGGTGCGGCGATCAACCAGATCTGCGTCACGCATGATCTCGGCCTCAAGATCTTCGATCTGGCGCTGGATTATCCGACCGGCGACATCGCCACCGAAGCGGCACTGTCCGAGCGCGACTGTGCGGCGACCATGGCTTTCGGCATGGAGGCGATTGCCGGCGGCACGGATCTTCTGTGCATCGGCGAAATGGGGATCGGAAACACGACGGTTGCGGCCGCGATCAACCTGGCGCTCTACGGCGGCGAAGCGGAAGACTGGGTTGGTCCCGGGACCGGTTCGCATGGCGAGCTTCTTGCCCGCAAGGTGGCCGTGGTGAAGCAGGCGGTGGAGTTCCACAAGGAGCATCTGTCGGACCCGCTGGAAGTGCTGCGTCGCCTCGGCGGACGCGAGCTTGCAGCGATCGCCGGCGCTATTCTCGCCGCGCGGATGGAAAAGATCCCTGTTCTGCTCGACGGCTATGTGGTTACGGCTGCGGCCGCTATCTTGAAGGCGGCCAATCCGTCGGCGATCGACCACTGCCTGATCGGCCATGTCTCTGGTGAGCCGGGGCATCTGAAGGCCATCGAGAAGCTTGGCAAGACGCCGCTTCTGGCGCTCGGCATGCGGCTGGGCGAGGGTACCGGTGCAGCGCTTGCGGCCGGTATCGTCAAGGCGGCGGCTGCGTGTCACACCGGCATGGCGACTTTCGAGCAGGCCGGCGTCAGCAACAAGGACTGATGCTGGATGGAAAAGACGCCGCTGGACAGCCATATCGAAAAAGCGGCGACCTTTCGCAGGATCATCGCCTCGTTCCGGTATTCGATGCAGGGCCTCGCCAGGCTCTGGCGCGAGGCGGCGTTCCGGCAGGAGGTTTACGCCTTCCTGATCGGGATCGTCATCTTTGCGGTCGCCGGAGCGGGCTTTGGCGACTATTTCATCTTCATCATCCTGATGCTCGTGCTGTTTTGCGTGGAAGCGCTCAACACGGCGATCGAGGAACTGGTCGACCGGGTGTCACCGGAGATTTCGGTGGTCGGGCGGCATGCGAAGGATCTGGGATCCTTCGCCGTGTTCTGCCTTCTCTGCGCCAACGGTCTGTTTGCGCTCTATGTGGTGGTGAAGCAGATCTGGATCTGATCCGAAAGGCGCTTATGCCTCAGCCGATGATGTCGAAATCGCCGGCCGTGAGGCTGAGGTTCTTGTCCAGTTGGGCAAATTGCACGGCGGCGGTCTTGCCGGTACCGTCGGCGTCGTAGAACAGCTTGCCGGTCAGCTTGTCGTAGATGATCCGGTCGCCGGCATCATGCGCCTTGGTGCCGGTGTGGAATGCGCTGGACAGGAGATCGCCGACCTTGCCCGCCTTGGTGAAGATATCGTCGTCCAGCCAGATGGTGTCGTCCTTCGCACTGAAATCGCTGATCGTGTCGATATTCGACGCTCCGAGCTTCGTATCGAACACGAAGATATCGGCGCCGCTGCTTCCTGCGAGTGTGTCCTTGCCGGCCCCGCCGTAGAGTTTGTCGTTTCCGGCGCCGCCGGAAAGCTTGTCGTTGCCGGATCCGCCGATCAGGGTGTCGTTGCCTTTGCCGCCATCGAGGCGATCATTGCCGTTGCGTCCGTCGATCCGGTCGTTACCGGCACCTGCAGCTCATAGCCCCAGTTGTCGACTGTGACTTTGCCGGACGACGTTGTGAAACTGACCAATTGGTGACCTGGCTCGCGACTGAAGTCGCGGAGTAATGTTAAGCGAAGCTTTTCCGGCGGCGCTCGATGGGGGGGGCGTCGGCGATGGCGGGGACGCTCTGGAGGATGCGGGTCGAGGGCAGGATGGCGATGGCTTCGGTGCCTTCACGCAGCTTCGAGCGCAGGATGAACTGGCCGTCGTGCTTGGCAAGGATCGCCTGGACGATCGGCAGGCCGAGGCCCGTTCCCTGTTCGGCGTTCTTGATGGCAATCGATCCTTGACCGAAGGCGGAGAGTACGATCGGGATTTCCTCTTCCGGAATGCCCGGTCCGTTATCCTTGATCGCCACATACTGGCCGCCGCCGGCGGTCCAGCCCACCTTGACAGTGATTTCGCCACCCTGGGGCGTGAACTTGACGGCGTTGGAGAGAAGATTGAGCATGACCTGGCGCATCGACTTCTCGTCGGCCCAGACCTGCGGCATGTGCTTTTCGAACTGGTCACGGATGGTGATGCTTTTCGCCCGGGCCCGCAGTTGGACCATGCCGATGCAATCTTCCGCCACTTCCAGAAGCGACAGCGAATCCTCCGTCAGATCGTAGCGGCCCGCTTCGATGCGCGACAGGTCGAGGATCTCGTTGATGAGGTTCAGGAGGTGCTGGCCGGAGCGGTGGATGTCGCCGGAATATTCCCGGTAGGTCGGATTGGCAAGGGGGCCCAGGACCTCGGAACTCATCACCTCCGAGAAGCCGAGGATAGCGTTGAGCGGGGTGCGAAGCTCGTGCGACATCGAGGCAAGAAAGCGGGATTTTGCCAGATTGGCTTCTTCTGCACGGCGGCGAGCCTCGTCAGACATGGACTTCGCCACTTCGAGCTCGGCGATCAGATCGTCCTTTTCCGACTGATAGGACATCAGCGTCAGGTTGGAGCGGTAGAGGCGCTCGGCGACGTAATGGAAAAACACGACGGCCGTCGCGCACATGGCGGTAAGGCCGATATCGAGGACCTGACCCGACAGGATGGCGATGCCGAGAAGCGCCGCAATCATCGGCACGAAGCCGTAGAGAACGCTCTGGCGCAGCATGAACGTGCTCATGGCGGTGTAGGACACCGCAAACAGAAGCACCGCGCCCTTGTAGAAATAGAAGCTGTCGCCAGCGCAGGTGGAGCAGCCCTGAAGCGCGAAGACGCCCCAGCCGCAGCCGAGCAGGATATGTCCCGTCAGAAGGCGTCTACGCCATTTCCTGGTGTCGGCAGCCGTTATCTCCACCTTGCTCGCACGGCGTGCCAGAAGCACGTTGATCGCGTGCAGGCACAGCATCAGCAGCGCCCAGGCGAAGATGTGGATATCCGGATTGAGATAGAAGCCGATGGCGGTGACGACAGCAACAACGAGCGGCGTCATCAGTGCCGCCTGCAAACCGGAGCCGATATGGATGGAGAGCATATCGCGATCAAACGCAAAATTGCCATTGGACGACGACTGCAGTCGATCACGGGTCGCACGGACAGCCTTCGAGACAGCCTTGTTGCGGTGGCTGCGCGTGCGATCGACGATATTCTTGTCGGTTGATGTGCTGACGCCGCTACTCATAGGCTGTGTACTGGGCCTGTAAACTGATATCCCCGGGGTACTTGAGAGGCTAATCCGCAAACCTTAAGAAGATGCTGCCGGGAAAGGATTTGTTTGCCATTTCCGTGAAGCTTCCGTTTTGTTGTAAGGCTCAAATGTGACCCGTATCGTTAAAATAGGCCGCGACGCCGTGTTCCTGGCGGCGTTCATCTTCCTGGGCTCGCTGATCATCGCCAAGTTCGATATCGGGCAGGGAAACGCGATCAACGGTCCGTTTTTTGCGATCGATGGCGACACGCTGGCCGCCGGTGCTGAGCGGCTTCGGCTTGTCGATATCGATGCGCCGGAGGCTGGCCAGACCTGTGGCGACGGCAAGGGCGCAGAGTGGGCCTGCGGCGATGCGGCTCGCGAAGCCTTGTCGAAGCTTGCGGCCAGTTCCATGACCGAGTGCCGCGGCGACGCGCGCGATCGCTACCGGCGCGTTCTGGTCTCCTGCCGCCGCGGCGACCTCGACATTAACGGCGAGATGGTGCGCCAGGGCATGGCTGTGGCATCGGGTGGTTACGGACGCGAGGAGGCGGCCGCGAAGGGTGCAGGCGAGGGGATCTGGGCAGGACCGTTCGAGAGGCCGAAAGCGTACCGGGCGGCGAAGGGGGCGATGGATGACGACGAGGGCACAACGGCGCTTGTCGATCGCGTAGGCGAGATGTTCGACCGGCTGAAGGCTGCGGTTTCGTGGTGAATGGCGATCCGGCTGGCATCGCGTCCCTCGCGGCCTCGATCGCGCAGTGTCGCATCTGTCGCGATCATCCACTGAAAGGTGAAGCGGACCGCCTGCCGCACGAGCCGCGGCCGGTTGCCGTGCTGTCTGCCACCGCCCGGTTGCTGATCGCCGGGCAGGCGCCGGGCTTGAGGGTTCACGAGAGCGGTCTGCCGTTCAACGATGCCTCGGGCAACCGCCTGCGAGACTGGATGGACGTGACGCGCGAGGAGTTCTACGATGCGCGGCGGCTTGCGATCGTGCCGATGGGTTTCTGTTTTCCGGGCTATGACGCGAAGGGCAGCGACCTGCCGCCGCGTAAGGAATGTGCGCCGGCCTGGCGCAGCCAGGTGATGGCGGCGATGCCGCAGATCGATACGATCCTCGTGATCGGGCAGTATGCGAGTGCGTGGCATCTCGGGGCGCAGCGCAAGCCGAGCATGACGGAAACAGTCAGAAACTGGGGGCAGTATTTCTTCGCCAATGAGGGCCCGCGCGTTCTTCCGCTTCCGCATCCGAGCTGGCGCAATACCGGTTGGCTGCGCAAGAATCCGTGGTTCGAGGCAGAGGTTATTCCAGTGCTTCGGCATCATGTGGATAGCTTGGTGCGGGGAACAAATTTCGCTTAACTGTGCGATATTCGGGTATATAACGGAAAATCATTTCGAAAGGACGTTTGATGGACCGCCTCGACCGCAAGATTCTGCGCATACTGCAAGAAGACTCCACGCTCGCCGTTGCAGATCTCGCAAAGAAGGTCGGACTGTCGACGACACCGTGCTGGCGGCGCATCCAGAAGATGGAAGAGGATGGCGTGATCAGCCGTCGCGTGGCGATTCTCGATCCGGTCAAGGTCAACACCAAGGTCACCGTCTTCGTCTCCATCCGCACCGCAAGCCACTCGATCGAATGGCTGAAGCGGTTTTCCGAAGTGGTGGTGGATTTCCCAGAAGTGGTTGAATTCTACCGCATGAGCGGCGACGTCGATTACCTCCTGCGCGTGGTCGTGCCCGACATTGCTGCCTATGACGCGTTCTACAAGCGCCTCATCGCCAAGATCGAGATCCGTGACGTGTCGTCCGTGTTCGCGATGGAGCAGATCAAGTACACGACCGAACTGCCGCTCGACTATATGCTGCTCGACAATCAGAAGTCCGGCGACAGCGACTGATGGTCAAGGCGCTTCACAGGGCTGTTATTTTCGATTGCCCTTAATGAGGCCGGACCTACCTTGAGCGTGTGACCCGGTGCATGCCATGTGCCGGGCGCGAGCCTTAAGGAGACCTGATGCCCACGCCATTCCTACGTTCTATCGTTGTCGTTGCTGCTGCCTTAGCCCTGCCGGGCCTCGGCGCCGCGCAAGGCGTGTCCTCGGAGCACCCGACCTATGGTCCGAGGCTTGAAGGCTTCGAGTATCCGTTCAAGACTGAAGTCTTCAGCGTGGCGGGGCAGAGGCCGGATGCCGCGGCCGCAGGCGACAGCCAGCCGCTGGAAATGGTCTTCATGGATATCGCCCCTGAGACGCCGAACGGGCGCACCGTGGTGCTTCTGCACGGCAAGAATTTCTGTGCGGCAACCTGGGAGGCGACGATCGGTCGGCTGACGGGCGCCGGTTACAGGGTGATCGCACCCGACCAGATCGGTTTCTGCAAGTCGAGCAAGCCGGCCGCGTATCAATTCAGCTTCCAGCAACTGGCGCAAAACACCAAGGCGCTGCTCGACGCGCGCGGTATCGACAAGGCGACGGTGGTTGGTCATTCGATGGGCGGCATGCTGGCGACGCGGTTTGCGCTGATGTATCCGGACTTTACCGAGCAGCTGGTTCTGGTGAACCCGATCGGTCTCGAAGACTGGAAGGCGAAGGGCGTGCCCTACCAGTCGATCTCGACGGCCTTCGAAGGTGAGCAGAAGACCAGCTTCGAGAGCATCAAGGCCTACCAGCAGAAGTTCTATTATTCCGGCCAGTGGAAGCCGGACTATGACAAGTGGGTGGAGATGAGCGCCGGCATGTCTGCGGGCGAGGGAGGAGATCAGGTGGCCTGGAACCAGGCGCTGACCTCCGACATGGTCTTTACCCAGCCTGTTGTCCACGAGTTCGGGCAGGTGAAAACGCCGACCCTGCTCATCATCGGCACGACGGACAAGACGGCTCCGGGCGCCAACCGCGCCAGCAAGGCGATCGCCGCATCGCTCGGCGATTATACAAAGCTCGGCAAGCAGGCGGCGGAATCGATCCCCGGGGCGAAGCTGGTGGAGTTCGACGATCTCGGCCATTCCCCGCAGATCCAGGATCCGGACCGGTTCCACAAGGCGCTGCTCGACGGGCTGAATGATCGCTCCTGATACTGGGAACCGCGTTCGCTTCAGTGAACGCGGTCCCTGATCAGCTTTCCGGCACGATTGCCGGCATGCGGAAGGTGAACACCGTCTGGGTATCATCAGAGGTGACATCGATATGGCCGCCATGCGCCTTGGCGATCTGCGACGCGATGTAGAGGCCAAGGCCTAGACCCTGATCATGGGTGCCCGCATCGCTGCGGCTGAAGGGCTGGAACAGTTTTTCGATCGCCTTGCCGGTGATCGCGGTTCCGGCATTGGCGATTTCCAATTTCAGTTCGTCCCCTTCGACCGTTCCCAGAATGCGGATCGGATGTTCTGTAGAGCCGTGGGTGATCGCGTTGCCCAGAAGGTTGGAGAACATCTGCGCAAGGCGGTCATGGTCGACATCGAACAGGCCCGGCAGCTCTATCTCGACGTCAATCTGCCGCTCTGGATGGGCAGAGCAGATTTCCGAGACGACCTGCATCAGTGTGGGGCCAAGCGGACGATCTGCTTCCCTGCGCAGACCCAGACCGCCACCAAGCCTTCCGCGGGCGAAATCCATGACGTTATCGATCAGGCCGGACATGCGCAGGATACTGCCGCGCATCATGTTGAGCACCCTGGTGGACCGCTCGCTTTGCGCTTCGCGCTGCAGGATGTTGATGCCGCCGTCGAGCGACGCAAGGGGATTTCGAAGATCGTGGCCGAGGACTGCGATGAACTGTTCCCGCAACCGAGCCGTCGCTTCCGCATCGAGCAGGCTTGCATTGGCCCGATCGAGCTTCTCGTCGGCTTCCAGATGGTAGGCAATCAGTTCGGCAAACAGCTTGAATGTTCCAATCACCTGCGGATTGTTAAGCGCTGCCGGCTTGGGATCTATGGCGCACAGGGTTCCGAAATAACGGCCATCCGGCAGGATGATCGGCATGGAGATGTAGCTCTTCAGTCCGTAGAGCTTCGGGGTTTGATGCTGGAAGTAGACAGGGTCTTCGGCGACGTTGTCGATGACGATAACGTCGCGCGATTGCCGGACTTCGTGGCAGAGCGTCGTTTCGACCGGCAGTTCTGCTCCGGCCGGGAGTCCGAAATGGATGTTGTCCAGAACCTGGCAGGCAACCCACCGATCCTCCGTGACGCGAACCACTGCCGCATATCCCATCCCGGTCGCGCGACAGACAACATCAAGGATCGTTGGTACGGCACCGATACGCTGGACTGCGTCTATGTCGTCCTGAAAGTCATGCGCCATCAATATTCACCAATCCGGCTGACCTTGGTCCTCCAAAATACCTTCTACCCATGGGGCGTCGCAAGGACATCCACCTCGCGTCAGGCTCACCGTCGCCGCATAATGCCGATGTAGCCGCGCGTCCGGGTTTGCACCAGTCTGCTGTAGCTAAGGATAGAGCAACGGCCAATGTCAACGGGCCGTCGCCCCGACTGCTGTCGTATCGATGAATTACTTCCGCTCCAACCGTGCCAGCAGCGACGACGTGTCCCAACGCTTGCCGCCCATCGCCTGCACTTCAGCATAGAACTGGTCGACCAACGCCGTCATTGGCAGGTTTGCGCCGTTGCGACGGGCTTCGGTGAGGACGATATCGAGATCTTTGCGCATCCAGTCGACGGCAAAGCCGAAGTCGTATTTGCCCTGGTCCATCGTCTTGTGGCGGTTTTCCATCTGCCAGGATCCGGCAGCTCCCTTGGAGATGACGCCGACGACGGTCTCGATGTCGAGGCCTGCCTGCTTGCCGAAATGCACGGCTTCCGCCAGGCCCTGGACGACGCCGGCAATGCAGATCTGGTTCATCATCTTGGTCAGCTGGCCGCTGCCGACCGGACCCATCAGGCCGACCATGCGGGCATAGGCCTCGATCACAGGCTTTGCCGTGTCGAAGGTTTTCTGATCGCCGCCGCACATGACAGTCAACACGCCGCCTTCGGCGCCCGCCTGGCCGCCGGAAACCGGTGCATCGATAAAGCCGATGCCTTTTTCGCCGGCGGCTGTCTCCAGTTCACGGGCGACTTCGGCGCTGGCCGTCGTGTTGTCGATCAGGATCGCACTGGATTTCATGCCAGAGAGAACGCCGTTCTCACCTGTGGTCACCTGGCGCAGATCGTCGTCGTTGCCGACGCAGATGAAGACGAAATCGGCATCTTTTGCGGCTTCGGCTGGCGTTGCACCGGTGGCTCCGCCGAACTTCTTTGCCCACTCGGCAGCTTTGGACGCGGTGCGGTTATAGACCGTGACGTCATGGCCGCCCTTTTCCTTCAGGTGGCCTGCCATGGGGAAACCCATAACGCCAAGACCGATGAATGCCACTTTCGCCATGCCGGAACTCCCTGAATTGCTGTGATGCGAGGATTAGAACAAAGCAAGGCCGACGGGAAGGGCAAAGCGCTCGCAAGCCTAACTAGCTGACCTGTCACGACGCTCCACCCGCCGGCTGCGGCGCGTTGGAAATTGGTTCGGTGATACCGTCGTGCAGAGCAGGGTCTCTCTTCTGATCAGAACGGCTTGATCACGGCGAGCGCCACGATCAGCACGAGACAGATCATGATGATGGGCATGCCGAGACGCACGAAGGCGTTCGGATCGCGTTTCGGATCGGCCGCCATCTTGCGCATGGCCGCCCCCTGCATGCCGTGCAGCGCGGAAAGCAGGATCACCAGCACGAACTTGGCGTGAAGCCAGCCGCCGGAAAAGCCGACGTAACCGATCGCCAGCCAAAGGCCGAAGATCCACGCGCCGGCAAGGGCTGAGGTCGTGACGGTGCGGTCGTATTTGCGCAGCGACTGGATGACGCCGACCCGGATCGTCGGGGGCACCATGGAGATGACGAAGGCGTTCACCAGCATGCCGCCGATCAGCAGGAAGTCGGAGATGAGGTGCAGGGTTTTTAGAACGAAATACAGCATGGGTCAGTCACTCCAGATCATGGATTCGGTAAAGCCGAGTTCGGCGAAGTCTTTTGCGCGCAATGCCTGTTCCTGCGGGTCCGACGGAAAGAACTCGTCGAGCTGCGGTGGGGAAACAGGGGTGGAAGACAGCATCGCATGCACCTGGCCGCGATGATGGATCTGGTGCTGGAAGAGGTGCAGCAGAATTCGATCGGCACGCTCGACCTGGACATGGTTTTGTCGCGGGATCCGGATTTCCCCGGCGAGGTCGGCCTCGCTCATGCGACGACAGTGATCGATCATGCGACGGTCGATGGCCCGTTGTTCCCGATCGAGATCGGCGATAGCGGGGAAGGGTATCTGCGGCTCGAACGCCGAAGCGCCGGGACAGTGTCCTTCGAGCGCACCGACGTAAAGCCAGTCCACCGTGAGAATGTGGTTGAGCGTGTGGATGATCGACGGGAAGAAGCTTTGCCGCGGCGCGCCAATATCTTCAGCCGACAGCAGGGCACAGGCTTTGAGCAGCCGGTGATTGGCCCAGGCATTGTTATAGGCCTGAGTGAGAATATAGCGCTGCGGCCCCATCGCCACCTCCATTGCGAAGTTGGTTTAGCCGTTCGGCACGGAGATGAGAAGATGGAAGTTGATGTGGCTGCTCCGATGATGAACGGGGAGCTCAATGCCTGGACAGTATCCGATGCTGGATCTTACGTTTCCTGCTTTTTGTTCTAGGGATTGCGCTTGGAATCCCGGAAGTAGGAGGATCCTGGCTCGAGGCTGTCAGCAATGTCGTTCCACAACCGACGCAGGCGGCGGACGTGCAGATCGTCCGAAATCCATGTCATCAGATGTTCGGCGGCTTTCGTGATCAGTTTCGGCTCGCTGCTGACCCGCTCCCGCGCCCACTTGGCATATTCGTCCACCGAGACCGGGCGGGCATTCGTACCGTCCATGATCATGAAGTTCATTTTCGCGATGTCAGCAAGCCTGCGCAGGTTGCTGGTCGGCGACATGAGGATGCTCATGTAGATGTCGTCGAATTCTTCCGGAGAATCGACGCTGTCGATTGCGCGTTCGAGGTCGAAGATCGTCCGGATGTTCAACTCCCGCAAAGCCAGGAATCGCTCGAGGCCGACGATATGACAGAGCTGCGCCTGGGCGACCCAGTCGATGCACTGATAGATCCCGAACGGCGTTTCGACGTGAAGGAGGATGGGGTTGTAGGTGGCAAGGTTCTGGATGTCGTAGATGCCGCAGTCTTCAAGACGGAAGCGGATCTCGTAGTCGATGCCGTTGATCACATCGAGCGACACGATCGGGGTGATGGACACGAAGCGGTCGTCGCTCACCTTGACCCAGGTGAAGATCTGCTGGAGCTTGACGAAGAGGAACTTGGTCGAGCTCTGCGGGAGCAGCCCGAGCATCGGCGCGAGTGCTATCCATGTGAGCGGCAAGGATTGGCCCGTGGTTTCGGCACCTGAGGTTGCCCCACCAGTCAGAACACGTCCGATGCCGCCGAGCGGGTCCGGAAAGGCTGCAAACAGGATGGCCGCAAAGAGAACCGATGCCAGGCTTTCGATGGTGATCCTCAGAAATGTGGTCGATGAAAGATCGAACACAGCGAGGCGGGCAAGAAGGGTCCGGGCCGAGGAAATGTAGGCGCCGATAAAGGCGAGCGACCCTATCACGATAAGCTTCGAGGAGGTGTCACCGCCGACGAGACCGGGCACAGGGCACTGAACGGAGATCTGCAGCCCGCAGCAGATCGCGGAAATGAAGATGTGGAAGCCGATATAACTGAGAAGGACAAACCCCAGCGACGACAGGAACAGACGATACGCGAATGTCACGCGGCCCTTTGCCGCGAGACTGATAAACTGCCGCAGCTTGTCCGCTTCCGGGAGTGCATCGAATTTGTCCTTCTCCGGAAAAACCAGATCGGCCGTGTATTTCGAGCGGACGAATTCGAAGGATGGATTGGTCCCGAGCCGCGAAGCTACGGTGTTTGAGGCACTGCCTTTTTCACTGCTGAAGTTGACGTAGAAATCCTGGATCTGTCGCAGCCGGCGCAAGCGCACTTCGTTTCGAGCTGCGAAGATGAGGAGCGGGCCAAGCAGGGCGATGACGAGAGCTATCCAGTCAATGCTCGAAAACAAGCCGCTCAAAAACGAAAATTTTGAGAAGGGGCTATCCAGCAGCCCAGTCCAAGACGTGGCATCCATAGCAATCCCCCCAATCAATCCGAATGCTATTATCGGTTGATTGGGTAAGATTTGCGCAACTTATACGGAATGTCAATATGACTCGACGAACCGTCCAGTTTAGGGGCTCAGCCCTTCAACTTCGCAATCACCAGATGTCCCGGGCTCGGGTTGCCGTCCTGCATCCGCACATTGATTTCGGTCATTTCCACGACCGTAAAGCCGGTCTCTTCAAGCCGCGAGCGGATGTAGGATTCCGAATGGACAAAGCGCTGGTGGGGGCCGACCCGGTAGGGGGTGGTGTCGGATGCGGGGAGCGTTTCGGACGAGAAGGCGAACAGGCCGCCCGGCACCATGTTTTCGGCAGCACCGAAGAACAGCGGTTCTAGCGCGCCGAGATAGGGCAGAACGTCGGTTGCGGTGACGAGGTCGAAAGGCTCGTCGTCGTTGTCGTCAAGGAAGTCCTCGACCTCAGCGACGTAGAGCGTCTCGTAGAGATCCTTCTCATGGGCGATCTCGACCATGTTTTCGGAAAGATCGATGCCGGTGATGTCGTCCACCATGTCGCGCAGGGTCCCGCCTGTGAGACCGGTGCCGCAGCCGAGATCGAGCATGCGCTTGAACGGGCCAAGGTTCAGCTCCTGCAAACGCTGGCGCAGGATGACGGGGACCGCGTAGCCGAGCTGTTCGACAAGAATGTCTTCGAAGCTTTCGGCATGCTGGTCGAACAGGGTTTCGACATAGGCGTCCGGCGCTCTCGGCGGCGTTTCGCCACGACCCATGGAGGCGATCCGCACGGCTGCGCCACCGTGATCCTCGGGGTCGATTGCCAGAACGTCCTCGTAGGCTTTCACGGCCGCGTCGATATCGCCGGCCTTTTCCAGCGCCAATGCGCGGTTGTAGGCCTCGGCCAGAGCTTCCTCGTCGATCTTCGTCATCGCCATCATCCTTTTCGTTGCGAAGCGCTTTAAGGGGCTGAGCGCCGTTTGGCAATCTGGACTAGCGTTTCAGGTGACGGGTCAGGCGGGCTTCCATGAATGCCCAGAGGTGCCGCAGTGCTTCCACCATCGTCAGGTAGAAGATCGCCGCCCAGAGATAGGTCTGGTAGTCGAAGGTGCGCGAAAAGGCGTAGCGCGTCTCGCCCATCAGATCGAAAACGGTAACGATGGCGACCACGGCGGAGCCCTTGATCATCAGGATCACTTCGTTGCCGTAAGGGCGAAGTGCCACGATCAGGGCTTGCGGCAGGATGACCTTGCGCAGCGTGATGCGCTTGGAAATGCCGAGAGCTGCGGCACCCTCGTGCTGGCCGCGCGGCACGCTTTCGATGGCACCGCGCAGGATTTCCGCCTGGTAGGCGGCCGTGTTGATCGTCAGCGAAAACAGCCCGCAATACCAGGCTTCGCGGAAGAACCACCATAGACCGACGGATTCCAGTTCAGCCCGGAAGCTGCCGAGACCGTAATAGATGAGGAAGAGCTGTGCGAGCAGCGGCGTCGAGCGGAACAGATAGACGTAGGCGTAGGCGATCGTGTTGAGCACGCGGTTCTTCGACATGCGGGCGAACGCGATCGGCAGCGAAAGCAGCGCGCCGAGAACGATGGAGATGCCGACAATCGAGATGGTCGTCCACAGGCCGTTGAGGTAGCGCGGCCCATAGCGCTCAAACTTCGCCGTATCCCAGCCGTTGATGACCATCATCACCAACGCTGCTGCGAGCAGGCCCCAGAGTACCAGAACGACGATGCCCGCAACCTTGGCAGCGGTCAGCGGCCTCGCGACGACGGCGGGCGCAGGGCGTGGCGCTATCAGCTCTTTCACAAAGCTCATCGCGATACTCCCGAGCGTTTGGCCCAGCGTTCGATGAAGCCCAGTCCGAACGAGGAGATCATCGCAAGCACGAGATAGAGAAGGCAGGCGATGGTATAGAAGAAGAACGCCTCACGGCTGACGCGCGCGGCAATGCCTGTCTGGCGGATGATATCGGCAAGGCCGATGACCGAGACGTAGGACGTATCCTTCAGCAGGATCAGCCAGAGATTGGTGAGGCCCGGCAGCGCGATGCGGATGAGCTGCGGCAGGACGATCAGGAACATCGTGCGCCAGCGCCGAAGGCCAAGCGCATCGCCGGCCTCATACTGGCCGCGCGGGATGGCGCGAAAGGCAGAGAGAAGCACTTCCGACGAGTAGGAGGAGAAGACGACAGCGAGAGCTACCATCCCAGCCACGAAGGCGTTGATCTCGACGCGCCCGTCATAGCCGAAGGTCGACAGCACTGTCTGGAGAAGGATCTGGGCGCCGTAGTAGACGATGAACAGCGTCAGCAGCTCGGGAAGGCCACGGAAGATCGTCGTGTAGATGCCGGCGGCCAGCCGCAGCAGCCGTTCCTCCGACTGTGCTGCGAGCGCGATCAGAAAGCCGATGACGAGGCCGACCGGCAGGGTCGCCAAGGCCAGCGTGATCGTGACCTTGACGCCAAAGGCGATCTCGTCGCCCCATCCGGCGTCGCCGCAGGCAATCAGGGAACCTTGGCCGAGCCAGGTAAAGATGCCGGCCGGGCCGCAAAACGGGTCGAGCGTATCGAAGAGGGCGGAGAGCCATCCGCTCATAGGGTCATTCCGGTTCGTTCCCCATGCGGCTTTTAAGGCGCCGCTTCAGTCATAGGTGTCATTAAAAAGGAAAACGGCGGAAGGGCAAGCCTTCCGCCGTTCATATTCCGGCGTATAGACGATTACTTGTCGCCGTACACGTCGAAGTCGAAATACTTCTTGTTGATTTCGGCGTATTTGCCGTTGGCGCGGATCGCGGCGATCGCGGCGGTGAACCTGTCGGCCAGTGCCGTTTCGTCCTTGCGCACGGCAATGCCGGCGCCTTCGCCATTAATTTCAGCATCCACCGGGAGCGGTGCAAGGATCTTGCAGCAGTTGCCGGCTTCGGACTTCACCCATTCCGACAGGACGACGATGTCGTCCACAACGCCGTCGATGCGGCCGTTGGTGAGGTCGAGCTTGTACTCGTCAGACGTCGGGTAGAGCTTCAGTTCGGAATCAGGAAAATGCTTTTCGGTGTAGTTCGAGTGGGTGGTCGAACCCTGGGCACCGAGCGTCTTGCCCTTGAGCGAGGCCGCGGTCGCATCCTTCAGAGGCGAATCCTTCGGTACGGCGACTGCCGGCGGCGTGTTGTAGTATTTCTTCGAGAACGCAACCTGCTGCATGCGCTCCGGCGTGATCGACATGGAGGCGATGATAGCATCGAACTTCTTCGACTGAAGCGCCGGGATGATGCCATCCCAGTCGTTGGTGACGAAGGTGCAGGTGACCTTCATTTCGTCACACAGCGCCTTGGCGATGTCGATGTCGAAACCGGTCAGATTGCCGTTGGATTCGAGAACGTTGAAGGGCGGGTAAGCGCCCTCGGTGCCGATCGTGAGCTTTTCCTGGGCAAGCGCGGATCCGGCGAAAAGCGATACAGCCGCGATGGATGCAGCTGCGAAAAGGCGGGACATGGTCATAATGATCCTCTCTGTTGGCAAGACCGGCGGCGTTGAATTCATACGCCATCCGGGTTGCGGGGCTTAAGGCCAGCTCGCCCCGTCTGACGTTTTATAGATACCGGCCAACGGGAAATTGCAACGGCATTTTCCTGCCCCATGACACCTCGAGGGAGGTGAACGCGGCATTCAGTTGTCATTCATGTGGTTGGGAACAGTCTTTGCGGAACCATATCGGTTGAATACCCGTTCAGCCGGCGCGTCAGCCCGAGGTCATTCTTTCGAACGATGCATAATACGGGATGCGCCAAGGGAAGAGACGCTTGAGAAGAGGAAGATTGCATGTCTAAAAAATTCAGACTGTTTGCCAGCGTGGCTGCGCCGGTGCTGTCGCTGCCGCTGATGCTGCAGCCGGTTGGTGCCATGCCGCTGAAGGCCGCCATCGAAGTCAACCAGGCTCCGGCCTCGGTACCAGGTTTCATCCAGGTTCAGCAGGAAGTCATCGCGCCTGAAGATGGTGGTGGCGAAAAGCCGCAGCGTCCGCGCCGCGAAAAGAGCGAAGCAGGCCAGGGCGAAGACAAGCCAGAGCGGCCGCAGCGTCGCCAGGCCGCGGAAGACGGTGGCGGTGCCAGCGAGCGCCCGCAGCGTCGCCAGCAGGCTGAAGACAACGGCGGCGCAAGCGAGCGTCCAGCACGCCGCGCGCAGGCTGAACAGGGCGAGCCCGAGCAGAAGAAGCCAGCGCGCCGCGATGCCGAGCGTCAGCAGGATGCACCTGCAGCAGCCGAACGCCCGCGCCGTGAAGCGCAGGGAAGCGATGCCAAGGAGCGTCCGCCTGCAGCGGACCGTTCGAATGCCGAAGGCGAGCGCCCGAAGCCATCCCGTGACCGCGCCGATCCGTCCAAGGCCGATGCTGCCGACAGGGCAAAGCCGGACGATGCAAAGCCGGCCAAGCCTGAAAAGGCACAGGCTGATCGTGCAAAGCCAGACCAGGCCGATCCGGATCAGGCTCGTCCGCAGCGCCAAAAGGCAGGCGATGAACAGTCGCCTGAGCGTCCGCGCGCGCAGGGCGATCGCAGCAAGGTAGATCCGAAGGCCGACCCCAAGGTTGATCCGAAGGCTGCGGAACGCAATGCTCGCGACACCGACGCTGAGAACGGGGCTACGCCACCGCGCGACGCCAAGGATCGCAACCAGCGCGACCAGACCCGTCCGGATACCGCAGCGCAGCCAGACGCGGCTCGCCCAGACCGCAATCAGGCTGACCGTAACCCAGCCGACCGCGACCAGAACAACCGTCGCCCGGGTGATGCCGATCAAGCCAATCCGAACGAGCCCGGCCGTGATCGTCCCGATCGCAACCAGGCCGATCGCAACCAGCCGGAGACCGATCAGCCCGCAAACGGCCGTCCGCGGCCGCCGCAGGTTGCCGATACGCCTGACAAGGTGGAGCGCGCCAAGGAACTGGCGAAGGATCCAAAGTCTGCGCAGCGCGGCGAACAGCCGACCCTGCCGGTCGAAAACGGTGCAGCGGTGCTCGACAGCGCCAAGGAAGATGCACGTCCGCGTCGTCCGGACCGCGATGGTGAGCGTCCGCGCCGCGACCGCGACCGCGATGCCCAGCAGGCGGATCGTGCACCGCCACGTTCCGACGCTGATTCCCAGTCCAACACTCGGGAGACAGCCGACCAGAGGCGCAATTTCCGCGAACTGTCCGAAGAGCGCGGCGAACGGCTCGACCGTCGTCCGCAGTTCGATCGCCCGCGTGGCTGGGATTATCGCGGTCAGGACGGCCAGGATGTCGGCCGTAACGATCGCGGCAGGGATCGTGGCCGCGTGATCATCTCGATCGACAACCAGTCGGTCGTGCGCCACGATGACAGCCGCCGCTTCTATGAAGAAGACGGTCGCCAGCCGGAATACGAGCGTCTGCGCGATGGTCGTGTCCGTGAAGTGATCGAGCGCGAAGACGGCACCCGGATCGTCACCGTGCGCAACCGTTACGGCGAGATCGTCCAGCGGTCGCGTATCGTGCGCGGGGGCGAGGAATATGTGCTCTACTATGCGCCGGAACTGTCGGAACAGAACCGCGGTGCAGATTATACCTGGCGCGATCCGGGTGACGATCTGCCGCCCATGCGTCTCGACGTTCCGCTCGACGACTACATTATCGACACGTCGTCGGAGCCTGACCGGAACTACTACGAGTTCCTCGAACAGCCGCCGGTCGAACAGGTCGAGCGCGTCTATTCGCTGGATGAGGTTCGCTACTCGGCCCGTATCCGCGACAAGGTTCGTCGTATCGACTTGGATACGGTCACCTTTGCAACAGGCAGTGCCGAAATTCCGATGAACCAGGCAAGCTCGCTGCGCAAGGTTGCGGATGCGATCAACCAGGTGCTGAAGAAGGACCCGGCTGAAACCTTCCTGATCGAAGGCCATACCGACGCCGTCGGCGCGGATGATGCCAACCTCGTCCTGTCCGACGAGCGTGCGGAAAGCGTTGCCCGCGTTCTGACCGACGCTTACGGCATCCCGCCGGAAAACCTGGCGACCCAGGGCTACGGCGAACGCTACCTGAAGGTTCGCACCGACGGACCGAACCAGGAAAACCGCCGCGTCACCATCCGCCGCATCACGGCGCTGGTAAAGCCGGTTGCGTCGAAATAGTCTGGTTCACCAGAGTTGATCAGAGAGCGCCCGGTTTATTTGGGCGTTTTCATTTCTGCGGGAGAGAAACGACGTTCGCGATGAAATCCGCGATGGCGACCGTGTCGTCGAGATCGAAGACGGGCAGGGACGTACCCTCCACCGCATGATCGGCAGCGATGGCAACAATATGCGGATCGGTCGGAGCCAGTGGCTCGCGGCTTTTCGATTCGAGCCTGCGGGCCTCAATCTTGGGCACTGGCTCGCGCTTGTAGCCCTCTATCAGCACCAGATCGCAGGGCGCGATACGATCGAGAACGTCCTGCAAACTGGGTTCCGGATCGCCGCGCAGCTCGTGCATGATGGCAAACCGGGTGCCGGAGACGATCGTCACTTCATGCGCGCCAGCCTGACGGTGCCGGAACGAGTCGGCGCCGACCTTGTCGATGTCGAAATCGTGGTGGGCGTGCTTGATCGTCGAGATCTTGTAGCCGCGGCGGGTGAATTCCGTCACCAGTCGGACGGCAAGGCCTGTCTTGCCTGAGTTCTTCCAGCCGGCAATTCCAAAGACACGGGGCGGCACTGTCATCTCAGAGCCTCGGTGAAGCGCTTGGCCAAGGCCAGATCCTCCGGAGTGTTGATATTGAGAAAAGGATCGAGCATTTCGCCGCCGATGTCGAGAATTGGGAAATCCACATAGACCGTCGAATGGCGATCCAGAAATGCCCTGAGGCGACGGTTGTCGGGATCAACAAGCCATTTTTCGAGGTCGTCGGCGATCGACTTCGGCCAGAGCGCGAAAACGGGATGCGTACGACCATCCGACGTAGCGACGGCAATGGTTTCAGGGCCAGCGTCGGCTTTGAGATGTGCCACCAGATCGAGCGGCAGGAACGGACTGTCGCAGGGGACCGTCACCAGATGGGACGCATCGGTGTCCTGCGCCTGAAGGTCGAAAAGACCGGCCAGGACGCCTTCGAGCGGGCCGGCCTGGCCCGGTCTCAAGTCGGGAACGAGACGTAGCCCGCGAATATTCTCTGAGGCTTCGGGCGCATTCAGAACGATCGATATCACCTGAGGCGCGAGCCGATCGACGACATGGCCGAGGATCGTCTTTCCGGCGAGCGGCAGATCAGCCTTGTTTTGCCCCATGCGGCTGGATCGGCCGCCGGCGAGAATGAGAGCCGGGAGATTGTTTGAGGCAGTTATCATCGGCCCGTTTCTCTCGTCTGCGTGGAGCCGGGCGGGGCGACGTCGGCGGCGGTCGCGACCTGCTGCTTCCTCTTCTTTTCGCGCGCGAACGTATAGAGACCGGAGCCGATCACGATTGCCGCTCCCGCAAGCATGCTGCCGCTCGGCTCCTCGCCGAAGAACAGGATCCCGATCGCCAGAGCCCAGATCAGGCTCGTGTAGCGGAACGGCGTCACAAACGAGACCTCTCCCGTGCGCATCGCCATGATCACGGTCTGATAACCCGCAAAAACCAGGAGCGATGTCAGGACGAGAATGGAGAAGGTGCCGGCGCTCACCGGTTGCCAGCCGCCCATCGGCACGATCAGGATAATGCCGAGAAGCGTGTTGGCGAAACTCGTGAAGAAGGTGATGCTGATGGTCGGGATTTCGGCGCTGATCCGCCGGGTCGTCAGGTCGCGGCAGGCGGTGAAGCATAAAGCGATGAGCGGATAGACAGCGTCCGCCGAAAACCCTTCCGCGCCGGGGCGGAGAATGAGAAGGACGCCAACGAGCCCGACCCCGATCGCGCTCCAGCGCCGCCAGCCAACCGGTTCACGAAAAATGAGTGCTGCGCCGAGCGTGACGACCAGTGGCAGCGACTGCATGATGGAGGCAGCGGTGGCAAATTCGAGCCGGGCGAGCGCGGTGAAATACGCAAGGGTGGCGCCGAGTTCGCAAAATCCTCGCAAGAGGACGAGGGGATGGCTCAGCGTTTTCAGCGAAATCGACGCGCGAAGGTGGCGCGCGATGAAATAGACGAGGGTTGTGGTCATGACCCCGCGCACGGCAATGATCTGTGCAATGCTGAGCTCTGACGTAACGGATTTGACCAAAGCGTCGTTGAAGGTAAATGCCGCCATGGCGAACGCCATAACCAGGGCGCCGCGTGCGTTTTCGGACAGACTCATGATGTCTCCTCGGGACCGCGCCGTCTTAACGCAGCTTCAAACGGTCCGCCAGCAGCCACATGTCCCCGTTCTTGCGAAATCGCAACTCGGACATCCTTGAGTTAACGCTTGTTCAACCGAATTTGCAGATTGTGTGCAGCAATGTTACCCGCATGACGTGGGGGCGCTTGCTGGATAACCCGCGAATGAACAGCGGAGCCGGGGGCTACTCAACAACCCGGGGGTTCCATGTCATTCGTCGATCGTCTGCTTCAAAGACGCAAAATTGTCACCAAGGTTCTTCTCTTCGTCGTGCCACTGGTGCTTCTGATTGCAGGCGTGGGAATGGCTGGCTTCTATACGGCCGAAACGCTGAACGGTCATATGACCGTGACGCGTGCCACGATCGAAAATATCGGCGATTTCGAAGATCTCCAGTCATCGCTTCAGGCATTCACCGAGGCTCCGTCGGATCAGACCGTCGCGACCCTGCGGTCCAGTATCGCGCGTCAGGCTGACGGCGTCGGCCGGTTGCAAGGGCTGTTGCAGACCGAGGGTGACCGTAACCGGATAGCCGTTGTCCGCGAGCTTGCGGCTAAGCTCTCAGCCGACACGGATGGGCTGTGGGCGATCGAACAGATGCGCAAGCGCAATGTCGAGGAGATCAATCAGATCCTCAAAGGCGTGCGCGATGCTTCCAACGGCGTCGACAAGCAGGTCGAGATCATCCAGAAACAGTTTGACGGCAAAGAGAAATTCGCCAAGCGGCAGCTGTTTGAAGCCTACGCGTATCGATCCGTCGCGCGTCGGCTGGAAAATCTGCGCAATGCCGTGCGGGCCTCCGAAACCGACGAAGCCACCGTCAAGGGCGCGGAGCTTTACGGCCACACGCTCAAAAAGGAATTCGCGATCGTCGCGCCGATGCTGTCGTCCAACGGCAAGGCGGCCATGGCGCCGATCGAGCAGTCAGCCGATCAGCTTCTGGCCGTCATCGCCAGCGACAAGCCGGTTGCCGACAAGGCCCAGGCTTTGCGCATTTCGACAAGTGCCTTCATGAGACCGCAGGGGGAACTTGCCGCCGAAGTGACGAAGAAATCCGGTGACGCAGCCGAGCGTTTCGTCGATCTCGAAGGCGAGGTGGAAGTGCTGAAGAGCGTTCTCGACCAGATCGACCAGTCGCTCCAGATATCGAACGCGATGCAGCTGCATGCCGAGCGTTTCATGACGGTGCCGACCGATGAAGCACGTTCGCATATCATTGCCGACATCGTGGCGCTGAGGGCGACAAGCGCAAAAGTCTCCGAACTCAATTCGCGCAATGCCGCCACCCGCGACTTTGGACCGACCCTTGCGACACTGCTGAGCGCGCTGGAGAAGAGCACGGCGACGACGATTGTCAACGCGGGTGAATGGACTGCGGCACGCACGAAGGCGACAGAAACGCTGACGGCAGGCATGGCCGGCCTCAAGAACTTCGTGGCGCAAGCGCAGGAGGTGGGCAAGGCGGACAGCGAGCGTTCGGCCACCGTTTCCGTGATCGCCATGGTGGCGGGCACGCTGCTTGCCATCGCCGGCGGCCTCATGCTGGTCGAGACGCTGCGCGGACCTTTGCGCCGCGTCACCGAGATCATGAAGCGTCTGGCCGATGGCGACCTCGATGTGAAGATCGAAGGCCGCGAGCGGGGCGACGAGATCGGCGACATGGTGCGCTCGGTCAGCGTGTTCCGCGATTCGGCGCTGGAGAATATCCGGCTGGAAAAAGAGGCGACGTCGGCACGGGAGCTTTCGAGCGCCGAATTGGACCGCCGCACAAGCGAACGTGCCCGGATTGCCGCCGAACAGCGTCAGGCGCTGACCGCTCTCTCGAGCGTTCTCGGCCAGCTTGCCGAAGGCGACCTGGAGCAGACCATGGATGAAAACCTGCCCGAGGATTTCATCGAGATGGCCCGCACATACAACCGCGCTGTCGAAGAGTTGCGCGGCACGCTTGCCGACGTCCGTTCCACGGCCGACGAGATCGAAGGCGGCACGGGCAATCTTGCGGCATCCGCCGACGACCTTGCCCGGCGCACCGAGCAGCAGGCGGCAGCACTCGAGCAGAGCTCACGTGCGCTCCGCCATCTCGGCGACATCGTCCGCGCAACAGCGCAAAGCGCTCGCGAAACCTCGACGTCCGTCAACGAGACTGAAGCTTTTGCGGTGCGTTCGGGCGAGGTCGTGGCACGCGCTGTCGGCGCCATGGGCGAGATCAGCCGGTCGTCGGAGAAGATTGCAACCATCATCGGCGTCATCGATGAGATCGCCTTCCAGACCAACCTGCTTGCGCTCAATGCCGGTGTCGAAGCCGCACGCGCAGGTGAGGCGGGTCGCGGTTTTGCCGTGGTCGCGCAGGAAGTCCGCGAACTGGCGCAACGCTGCGCAGGTGCTGCCCGGGAAATCAAGGGGCTGATCTCGGCAAGTTCCGCCCAGGTGACCAATGGCGTGCACCTGGTTGAAGAGACAGGTGGCGCGCTCTCGCAGATCATCGCCCATGTGACCGACGTGCGCAAACTGGTGACGCAGATCTCCGACGCTGCCGAGGAACAGTCGACGGGGATCAGCCAAGTCACCCGCGCGGTTCAGGAAGTGGAACACATCACCCAGCGGAACGCCGCGATGGTGGAAGAAAACAATGCCGAGATCCACGGCCTGCGCCAACGGGTCGGCGTTCTCTCCGAAAAGATCGAGCGGTTCAAGACCCGCGAACCGCATGCACAGTTCGGCATGGGCAGTTATGACCGGCGCGATCAGCAGCGACGCGACGTCGCCTGAGGCGATCGCTGCAGTCCCAAAATGCAAAGAGCCGGCTCAAGCCGGCTCTTTTCACATCTGACTTTGCTTCGTTTACATCACCCGCCGGTGACGCTCATGTGCCGCGACACCGCCGGGCGGTTGTTGCGGTCGATGATGAAGTCGTGGCCTTTCGGCTTGCGCGAGATCGCCTCGTCGATCGCCGCCGAGAGAACGGCCGGATCGTCCGATGCGCGCAGCGCTGCCCGAAGATCGGCAGCGTCGTTCTGGCCGAGGCACATATAGAGCGTGCCAGTGCAGGTCAGGCGGACGCGGTTGCAGCCTTCGCAGAAGTTATGCGTCATTGGCGTGATGAAGCCGACGCGGCCACCGGTTTCGGCGACCTCGACATAGCGGGCAGGGCCACCGGTCTTGTAGGGGATGTCGGTGAACGTGAACTGCTGCTCGAGATCGGCGCGCAGCTTCGACAGCGGCAGATAGCGGTCCGTGCGGTCTTCCTCGATCTCGCCCATCGGCATGGTCTCGATGACAGTCAGGTCCATTCCGCGGCCATGCGCAAAGCGCAGCATGTCGGCGATCTCGAATTCGTTGAAATCCTTCAGAGCGACTGCATTCAGCTTGATCTTCAACCCGGCCTTCTGCGCCGCATCGATGCCCTCCATCACCTTGGAGAAGTCACCCCAGCGCGTGATGGCCTTGAACTTGTCGGGATCGAGCGTGTCGAGCGAAACGTTGATGCGCCGCACGCCGCAATCGTAGAGTTCTTGCGCGTGGCGGGCTAGCTGTGAGCCGTTCGTCGTCAGCGTCAGCTCGTCGAGATTGCCCTCTTCGATGTGGCGACCGATCGAGCGGACCAGATACATGATGTTCTTGCGCACCAAAGGTTCGCCGCCGGTCAGCCGAAGCTTTCGGACGCCCTTTGCGACGAAGGCCGAACAGAGCCTGTCGAGCTCTTCCAGCGTCAGCAGGTCCTTTTTCGGCAGGAACGTCATGTTTTCCGCCATGCAATAGGTACAGCGAAAGTCGCAGCGATCCGTGACCGAGACACGCAGATAGGTCACCGCGCGACCAAACTTGTCGATCATCGGTGCGTTGGTCGCGGCAGGGCCGGCAGTCAGTGGCGGTATGACAAATGAATTCACGGGTAAATACTCCTGACGCCAGAACTTGGGTCCGATCCGGGGCAACGTCAAGGTTTGTACTCCTTAACGTGATGATGGACCGTTCACGGCGAACGGGCTTGCGAGGCATGAGCGAAGTCCATAATCGTGAGACATTCAAATTGGAAGAGAAACATGACTGACGTTCCCAACGACAGCTGGCCGACGGAATTGCGGGTTTCGCCGGACAAGAGAACACTGACTGTGCGCTTTGAAGACGGTGCATCTTACGCCCTGTCCGCCGAGATGATGCGCGTGCTCTCGCCTTCCGCAGAGGTGCAAGGGCATAGCCCCGACCAGAAGGTAACGGTGCCGGGAAAGCGCCTTGTGGGCATACGCAATGTGGTCGCGACCGGCAATTATGCGGTCCGGATCGCTTTCGATGACGGGCATGACAGCGGTATCTTTACCTGGCGCTATCTGCGCGAGCTCGGGACCGAGGGCGACGCGCTTTTCCAGGGTTACGAAAATGATCTGGCGGCCAAGGGACTGAGCCGCGATAGTGTCACGCAGACGCGCTAAAGCGATTTCGAAAACAAAGGGGATTGTCGGGGTGGCAGCGGAATCAAATGCGGGCGATCTGGTTCAGGTCGTCGCGCTTCTCGGGGCAGCGGTTATTGCGGCACCCCTCTTCAAGAAGATCGGTCTCGGATCCGTGCTCGGCTATCTCGCCGCCGGTTTGGCGATCGGGCCTTTTGGACTGAAGCTTGTCTCGGATCCGCAGGCGATCCTGCACATTGCCGAACTCGGCGTCGTCATGTTCCTGTTCGTCATCGGCCTGGAAATGCAGCCATCGCGGCTTTGGAGCATGCGAAAGGATATTTTCGGGCTTGGCGCACTTCAGGTGTGCGCCTGTATTGTTTTGCTGATGGCTGTCGGGATCGGCTTCGGTTATCCGGCGCCTGTCGCCTTCGTCGCCGGCACCGGCTTCGTCCTGACCTCGACGGCAATCGTCATGCAGATGCTTCAGGAGCGCAACCATCTGCACACGCCGAAGGGCCAACATATCGTTGCGATCCTGCTGTTTGAGGATCTCGCCATCGTGCCGCTGCTAGCTATCGTCGCCCTCCTGGCGGCGCAGGGCGAGGCCGTATCCTTGACCGAGCGGCTGCAATCGGTCGGCATCGGGTTTGCAGCGCTTGCCGCACTCGTTCTTGCCGGGCGATACCTGCTCAACCCGTTCTTCCGGCTGCTTGCCAATTCCGGCGCCCGGGAGGTGATGACCGCCGCGGCGCTGCTCGTCGTGCTCGGATCAGCGCTGCTGATGCAGTTTGCGGGTCTGTCGATGGCGATGGGCGCGTTTCTCGCCGGCGTTCTCTTGTCCGAATCATCCTTCCGGCACCAACTCGAGGCCGATATCGAGCCGTTTCGCGGCATCCTGCTCGGCCTGTTCTTTCTGGGCGTCGGCATGGCGGTCAATCTGTCGGTGATTGCCGCCAACTGGCAGCACGTGCTCCTCGCCGTCATCGCCTACATGATCGTCAAGGGGCTGGTGATCTATGGGGTCGCAAGGCTGCTTGGCACGTCTCATGCCGAGGGTCTCGGCCGTGCGATCCTGATGGCGCAGGGCGGTGAGTTTGCGTTCGTGCTCTACGCGGCGGCTGCCTCCGTCGGCATCTTGGATTCCGATACGAATGCCGTGCTGACGGCGACGATTGTTATCTCGATGGCGGTGACGCCGCTGGTCGTTGCGATCTACGTGCGCACCGCGCCGAAGCCGGAAGTGGATACGAGCGGTCTGGCCGAGCCAGAGAATATCGAAAATACGGTGCTGTTGATCGGCTTCGGGCGTTTTGGACAGATCGTCAGCCAGCCGGTTCTGGCGCGAGGCTATACGCTGTCGATCATCGACAGCAATGCGGAGTTTATCCGCGACATCGGCGATTTCGGCTTCAAGGTCTATTACGGCGACGGTGTCCGACCCGAGATCCTGCATGCAGCCGGTGCGGCGACGGCAAGGGCGATCCTGATCTGTGTGGACGACAAGGAAGCGGCGCTGAAGATCGCCGAGATCGTCAAGGAAGAGTTCCCGCTCGTTCCGGTTCTCGCCCGCGCCTATGACCGCGGTCATGCGATCGATCTTCTGAAGGCCGGCGTCGATTACCAGATCCGCGAAACCTACGATTCGGCGCTGAGCTTCGGAGGCGAGGTTCTGCGCGCTCTGGGTGAGGCCGACGAGACGGCGCTTCAGATGGTCGAGGAATTCCGCGAGATCGATCGCGAACGGTTTGCGCTGGAACAGGTCGGCGGCATTTATGCCGGCCGGTCGCTGATCAAGGGCAATGCGCAACCCGCAGACATCATCGCCGCAAAAACGGCGCGCGAACGGGAACGACGGGCGGCCGCACAGGACGCGGCGCAAGGGGCAGCAAGATGACAATCATCACAACGGTCGACGAACTGAAGGCGATCTATGGCGACAGCAGCGAGGCATCGCTTGCCAAGGTGACCCGCTTCCTGACGGCTGAATATCGGCAGATGATCGAGGCGTCACCGTTCGTGGCGCTGGCAACCGTCGGGCCGGAAGGGATCGACTGCTCGCCGCGCGGCGATCTCGGCGGGGTGGTGCGGATCGAGGACGAGCGGACGCTGGCGCTTCCGGACTGGCGTGGCAACAACCGCATCGATTCGCTGATCAACATCGTTCGAGATCCGCGGGTCGCCCTGATGTTTCTCGTGCCGGGCTCGACGATGACGATGCGGATCAATGGTCGCGCGGTGGTGTCGGTGGACCCCGGACTGCTTCAAAGCTTCGAGATGGACGGCAAGCACCCGCGCAGCGTGACGGTGATTGCTATCGACGAGGTCTATTTCCAATGCGCGCGGGCGCTGATGCGGTCGGAACTGTGGAACCCTGCGCGTTTTGTGGACCCGAGGACCCTTCCGACGCCCGGCACCTTGCTGAAGGCGGCAAAGGCCGACTTCGACAAGGAGACCTATGACCGCGAATGGGCGGACCGTGCCGCCAAGACGATGTGGTGAGAGCAGGCGATCACTTCTTGTAGATCAGCCAGCTCTTGCTGACGTAATCCTTGGTCATGCTGTCTTCATAGAACACGGTCCGGTTTCGTCCGGAGTTCTTTGCATGATAGAGCGCCGTGTCTGCGCGGGCGTAGAGATCGCCCGGATCGGCTGCCTGCGAGGCCATCGAGTATCCAAGCGAGATGGTGACTGGCCCATAGTTGATGCCCGAGCGGGAATTGCGGAAGGCGCGCGTTTCGAGAGCACGACGCACCCTCTCGCAGATGATCATGACCTCGTCGGGTGTGTTGCCCTGAACGATGATCGCAAACTCCTCGCCGCCTGTGCGTGCGACGAAGACTTCCTTGCGGACGTTCGAACGGATGACCGAAGCGACGGTCGACAGGATCTTGTCGCCGACCGGATGGCCGTAGCTGTCGTTGATCTTCTTGAAGTTGTCGATGTCGGCGAGGACCAGCGCGGTCACGGGCAGGCTTGGCGCATGGTCGAAGATCGTTGCCAGGCGCTCGTCGAAGGCCCGTCGGTTGGAAAGCCGCGTCAGGGAATCGGTATTGGCGATCCGCTTGTACTCGTCGAGTTCGCGGCGGACCTGATCCATCTCCTGCGAGCGCTGCTCCATGTCACCGGCGGTCTTTTCGCCCTGCGCGATCTTGTCACCGGTCGCATCGTTGAGAAGGCTGACGGCGTTGCGGATCAGCTCGCTCGAAAAGCTGCTTTTGGCATTGATACGGACGGCGGTCTCGCCAAGAAGACGGCTGTAGCTTTCGAGCGACGCCTGTTCCTGACGCAACAGCTTCAAGACAGAGTCCAGCTCCGTCAAGATGCGGTCATGCGCCTTCTCGATGACATCGACCTGCCCCGTTCCCAGGTGCCGGGCAGAAAGGTCGTCGAGTTCCTCTTGCGTCGCGCGTGAGCCCAGCGCCGCAAGATCCTGTGCCAGCTCGGGGTTGGAGCCGATGTAAGCTTCATAGAATAGCTGATAATTACGCGGTATCGAAGCGACCCCCATCGCCCGAATTGCGTATATGACTTGACTGATCAAATCACTGGATTGCGCCTTCGGCGCCACACCCGTCGTCATCGACGACCCCCACTAGACCTCATCCACTGTGTGGATAAATTTATATGTGACGAATATTGGAAAACAATTAAGAGCAGTTTGTATTTGCGCAATTTTGTACGCGTTATTTTAATTATGATTCTATGTTATATTGCGTGAAAGTGCAAATCTTGGCTGAGCTTGCGATACAAGCCAAACATATGGTTCGGTCTAGCTCATTCCGGATGTAATCTTGACGACGGGGCCTATCGGTTGACCGACCCCGTCATCGCTATTGGGACCGATTTACTTGGGCCCGATCATGTTTTCCGGACGGACATACTGATCGAACTCCTCGTTCGTCAGATAGCCACCGCCAACGGCTTCCTCACGCAGCGTGGTGCCATTCTTGTGCGCGGTCTTGGCGATCTTGGCGCAGGTGTCGTAGCCGAGCCTGGAATTCAGCGCGGTGACCAGCATCAGGGAGTTTTCGACGCCCTTGCGGATATTGTCTTCACGCGCTTCGATGCCGACGACACAGTTGTCGGTAAAGGAAACGGCAGCATCACCGAGCAGCTGAACCGACTGAAGGAAGTTGTAGGCCATCATCGGATTGTAGACGT
Source organism: Neorhizobium sp. DAR64872/K0K18 (assembly GCF_050500175.1). NCBI lineage: Bacteria > Pseudomonadati > Pseudomonadota > Alphaproteobacteria > Hyphomicrobiales > Rhizobiaceae > Neorhizobium > Neorhizobium sp. DAR64872/K0K18. The sequence continues at coordinate 1,817,904 of NZ_CP191446.1, read as the reverse complement.
TCAGCTCGAAATGCCCCTGGCTGCCGGCGAAGGTGAGGGCAGCATGGTTGCCGAAGATGTGGGCGCAGACCTGTGTGAGCGCTTCCGACTGCGTGGGGTTGACCTTGCCCGGCATGATCGACGAGCCCGGCTCGTTTTCCGGCAGCGACAGTTCGCCAAGGCCGGCACGCGGACCGGAGCCGAGGAAGCGGATGTCGTTGGCGATCTTGAACAGGGCGGCTGCTGCCGCATTGATCGCGCCGTGCGAAAACACCATCGAGTCGTGTGAGGCGAGCGCCTCGAACTTGTTCGGCGCCGTCACGAAGGGCAGGCCGGTGATCTTCGAGATTTCGTCGGCGACCTTTTCGGCAAAGCCGACCGGGGCGTTGAGGCCTGTGCCGACGGCAGTGCCGCCCTGAGCAAGCTTGGAGAGTGCCGGAAGCGTCAGCTCGATATTGGCGATCGCGGAGGCGACCTGCGCGGCATAGCCGGAAAATTCCTGGCCGAGCGTCAACGGCGTCGCGTCCTGCGTGTGGGTGCGGCCGATCTTGATGATGTGGGCGAAAGCCTTCACCTTGGCTTCCAGCGCCTCATGCAGGTGCTTGAGCGCCGGCAGGAGATGGCGGACGATGGTTTCGACGCAGGCAATGTGCATGGCCGTCGGATAGGTGTCGTTCGACGACTGGCTCATGTTGACGTGGTCGTTCGGGTGCACCGGCTTCTTGGAGCCCATGACGCCACCGAGGACTTCGATCGCCCGGTTGGAGATCACTTCGTTGGCGTTCATGTTCGACTGCGTGCCGGAACCGGTCTGCCAGACGACCAGCGGAAAATGATCGTTGAGTTTGCCGTCGATCACTTCCTGGGCGGCATCGACGATCGCCTTGCCGACGGTCCGGTCAAGGCCTGCCAGTTCCATATTGGCGACGGCTGCGGCCTGCTTGACGATGCCGAGCGCACGGACCACGGCCAGCGGCTGCTTTTCCCAGCCGATCTTGAAGTTTCCAAGCGAACGTTGCGCCTGAGCGCCCCAGTAGCGGTCTGCGGCCACGTCGATCGGGCCAAAAGTATCGGTTTCGGTGCGCGTTGTGGTCATCGTGTCGCCTCTGTCTCCCATGCCCGCGAACGCGGGCGAACTATCGCGTGCCGGGCACGAAACCGGCGCCGGCATTACTATACCATTACCGGGTGACTTCAAGCGCAGCCGGGGTCGATTTGTGACCGTGTCCGCGTGCCATTTCGGTCACGCCGCGTGGAATTGTGCCCGATGGAACAATGGTCGGCCAAATAAACTAGGTTACCCATTGGTGAAAATTTAACGAATAATTTCTTAATCTTCGCCGGCGTTCGCGTATGCTTTGCCGCTCAGATCCGGCTTTGTGTGCGCTCGGGCGTTTCTTTCCACAGGCCACGCGATCGGATAGATGGCGGGCTGCACGAATTGATCCCGCAGATTTGCAAGCGGGTGGAAATGACGGGGACAAAATTGCCGCAAGATACCAAAAAGACTTCGCTCGCTCTGGCTTTGGTTTCCGGAATTTCGGCCTTTGCCGTCCTGGCCGGCCCCGCCAACGCCCTGACCCTGATGGATTTCCTGAAAGGCGGCCCTGGCAAGAGCCGCGCCGCCGACAACGGCGTTCCGGGTGTGACGACTGTTGCTCCTACCGAAAAGGCGCTGGCCGATCCCGAGCCGCTGCCGAAGGTGTCCGGACCCCGCTACTATACGTATAAAGCCGATGCCAGCCGGGCTGTGCAGACCGCAGGCTTTGCCGCGGCTTCAGCGACCGATGCGACCCGCCTGATCGCGCAGGCAAAGGTTTCGGCCCCGTCTGCGATCGCGTCCGCACTCGAAGCCTATTACAGCAAGAACGCAGCTCCGCTCTGGGTCTCCGGCGGCGATGCCAACGACCATGCGCGGGCGCTGATCAGCGTGCTGGAAAAGGCCGCCGACTTCGGTCTGGATCCCGCCGACTACGCGTTGAAGGTTCCGAACCTGACGACCGCCAGCGTCGCGCCGGCCAAAGCGCCGGTTGCGTCGGCTGAAGCCGAGGCCACTGTCGACCCCGCAACCCCCTCCGCCGCGGCGCCGGAAGCGGCAACCGCCACACCCGTCGCTGCCACGCCGGACACAGCTACCACCACGGCTGAAACGCCTGCCGTAGCATCACCTGCCGCCGGTCCGGCCGAGGGTCACGACCGCGATCTGATGCAGTTCGAGCTTGCTCTGTCTGCCAAGGCATTGCTGTTTGCGCAGGATATGACGCGCGGGCGTATCGATCCGAACAAGATCTCCGGATTCCACGACTTCAAGCTGAAGGCCGTCGATCTGAATGGCGTCATGGCTTTCCTGGCGACAGGTCAGGAACCCGGCGCCTATCTTGCAGGCCTTGCTCCGCAGGACCGGCATTTCACGGCTTTGAAAGCCGAGCTTGTCAGGCTGCGTGCTGAAGCTGCGAGTGAAGCGACCGCCGTGAAGCTCCCGGACAATCTGCTCCTGAAGCCGGGCAACAGCAGCCCTGATCTGTCAGCTGTTGTTGCGGCGATCCAGCATTCGGGGTCCGATGCGCTGAAGACCAAGCACGAAGCGACGCTTGCGAGCTACCAGCAGACGCCGGAATACACGCCCGAGCTGGTCGATCTGGTCAAGACGTTCCAGAGCGAAGCAGGCCTGAAGGCCGATGGCGTCATCGGTGCGGCGACCGTTCGCAAGATGGTCGGCCATACGTCGCAGGACAAGATCGAAAAGCTTGTGGTCGCCATGGAACAGGCGCGCTGGCTGCCGAGCGATCTCGGTCAGCGCTACGTGTTCATCAACCAGCCTGCATTCCGCGTTTACTACAACGAGAACGGCGCCGAGCAGTTCTCGATGCGCACAGTTGTGGGATCGAAGGCGCATCAGACGTTCTTCTTCCAAGACGAGATCGAGACTGTCGAGTTCAACCCATACTGGGGCGTGCCGCAGTCGATCATCGTCAACGAGATGCTGCCGAAGCTTCGCGCGGACCCGTCCTATCTCGATCGTCTCGGCTATGAAGTCGCGGTCAATGGCAAGGCGGTGCCGTCGCGCAGCGTCAACTGGTACACTTCGACCCAGAACGTCTCGGTCCGTCAGCCTCCGTCGAGCGACAATGCTCTCGGCGACCTGAAGATCCTGTTTCCGAACGCCCATGCGATCTACATGCATGACACGCCTTCGAAGAGCTTCTTCCAGCGTGACATGCGTGCGCTCAGCCATGGCTGCGTGAGACTCGCAGAACCGCGCAAGATGGCTGCGGCCGTCCTCGGCATTTCCGAGCAGGAGGTCGATGCTCGGATCGCCGGTGGTGAAAACGTTGCGGCCAAGGTGACCGCAAAGATCCCGGTCTACGTTTCCTACTTTACCGCATGGCCGAACAAGGACGGAAAGGTCGAGTATTTCGACGACGTCTACGATCGCGACGCGGCCGTGAGAAAGGCATTCGAGGCAACCACGAAGGCACGTTCGGCTTAAAGCTGAAAATCTTGACGTCCAATTGGAAACGGCGGCCTTCGAGCCGCCGTTTTCGTTCGTACCGACTTCAGATCATCTTCCGGATGACTTGGACGGTCAGATCGTCGAAGTGATCAATGACGATGTCAGCGTTGAGGTCCACGACCGGGACGTCGGAATAGCCGAAGCTGACGGCGATCGAACCAATCCTTGCATTTTGCGCGGCGAGGATGTCGTTGATGCTGTCGCCGATCATGATGCTGCATGCCGGGTCGGCGCCTGCCTTCTCGATCGTGCCGAGAATATGCCCGGCATCGGGTTTGCGGACCGCAAACGTGTCTCCGCCGGTGATGACGTCGAAACGCGAGGCAAGGCCAAGGCCCTGCATCAGCGGCAGCGCCAGTTCTTCCAGCTTGTTGGTGCAGACGGCAAGCCGGACGCCCGCACATGCGAGGCGATCAAGACAGTCGATGACACCCGGATAGACCTTGCTCTTGCCCGGCATATTCGCCTTGTAATGCGCCATGAAGCGATCAAAAAGCCGCCCCGCCAGGTCATCGTCGAGCGGCGTGTTGCGCAGGTGGAAGGCGCGGGCGATCATCATCCGCACGCCCTGGCCGACGAGATGGGTGATGTCCTCATAGGCGACAGGCTGCAGATCGGCCGCGGCAATCGTGTGATTGAGGCTATCGATGAGATCGGGCGCGGTATCAACGAGGGTACCATCCAGATCGAAGATGACGAGGGGAGTTTTCACGGGTGCCTCTTGGTTTCGATGAATGCCGGCTGGAATATCAATACAGAAAAAAGCAAGGCAGCGACTAACACGGATCCGGCGACGCCGCAAAACCTCAGCAAGCCTGTGTGCAAGACGTTAGGCTCTTTCGTTTGTCAAAAGAGCCGTGTAAACAGCGACCGCAGGAACATTCTGGAGCTTTTGGCGGATGGACGCCCGAGAAATGAAGGTCAAGGCGGCTGAGGCTGCGCTGGGATATGTCGAAGACGGAATGCGTCTTGGCATCGGCACAGGCTCGACTGCCGAAGAGTTTGTTCGTCTCCTGGCCGAAAAGGTGCATGGCGGCCTGAAGGTTCTCGGCGTGCCGACCTCGGAGCGGACCGCCCGCCTTTGCGTCGAACTCGGCGTTCCCCTCAAATCGCTCGACGAACTGCCGGAGCTCGATCTGACGATCGACGGCACCGACGAGGTGGACGGGAACCTGACCCTGATCAAGGGCGGCGGCGGGGCTTTGCTGCGTGAAAAGATCGTCGCGGCGGCGTCTGCTCAGGTGATCGTGATTGCTGACGAAAGCAAGGTCGTGGAAACCCTCGGCGCGTTTCCGCTGCCGATCGAGATCAATCCGTTCGGGATGGCCTCGACACGCATTGCCATCGAAAAGGCGGCCTCCAGGATCGGCCTTTCCGGCGAACTGAAGCTGCGCCGCGGTGGCGAAGATGTGTTCCGCACCGACGGCGGGCACTATATTCTTGACGCATCTTTTGGCCGCATTCCTGATGCAGAGGCCTTGTCAGCTCAACTTCATCTCATTCCCGGCGTCGTCGAGCACGGGCTGTTCATTCACATCGCGTCCTTTGCGATCATCGCCGGCGAGGCTGGTGCGCGGACGTTGAAGGCGAAATAACCTTAGGAGCAATCAACCCATGATCAAATTCGCGGTTCTTGGCCGTGCTGCCGCCCTCGCAATTGTGATGTCCGGCGCCGTTTCCGTTTCTGCTCAGGCCCAGGAAATTCCTGAGGCCCATATGGCGGCTGCGCGCGATGCTATCGCTTCGCTCAACGTCACCGATCGGTTCGACAACATTCTGCCCAACATGGCCGAAGCGTTGAAGGGTCAGTTTATCCAGTCTTCGCCGAACTTCCAGGAACAGATCAACGCCATCGTCGACCAAGAGGCGCTGGCGCTTGCTCCGCGTCGCGCGGATCTCGAAAAGGAAGCCGCGACGATCTACGCCAAAAGCTTTTCCGTCGATGAGCTGAAGACGATCTCGACCTTCTTCACGACCGAAGCCGGCAAGAAGCTTTTGAACAACCAGCCGCTGGTTGCCCGCGAACTCGGACGTGCGGCTGAAATCTGGGCCAACGGCATTTCGCGCGACCTGAACACCCAGGCGACCGCCAAGCTGCGCGGCGTTATCGATGCCAACCCGATCAAGGCACCTGTCGTCGATACGCCGGCACCTGCGGCGGCTGGCGCCAAGCCGGCTCCGACGCCTGCTGCCAAGCCCTGATCGACTGATCCACAAGACTTCTGAAAAGCCCGGAGAAATCCGGGCTTTTGTTTATGGCGGCTGCAGCATTATATGTGGCTGGCACCTATCTATGCCCCAAGCATCCCACCCATGTTCTTTCTTCAGGAGCCTGCCATGACCGCCTATGACTATGACCTGTTCGTGATCGGTGCAGGCTCCGGTGGCGTCAGGGCAGGGCGCGTTGCCGCGTCGCTCGGCAAGACGGTAGCCGTTGCCGAGGAATATCGGTTCGGCGGCACCTGCGTCATCCGCGGCTGCGTTCCGAAGAAGCTGCTTGTCTACGCTTCGCAGTTCTCGGAGCATTTCGAAGATGCTGTCGGCTTCGGCTGGACGGTCGGCGAAACCAGCTTCGACTGGAAAAAGCTGATCGCGGCCAAGGATGCCGAGATCGCGAGGCTCGAGGCGATCTACAAGCGCAACCTCTCCAATAGCGGCGCCGAGGCGATCGAAGATCGGGCCGAGCTTGTCGATGCCCATACGGTGCGCCTGGTGAAATCCGGAAGAACCGTGACGGCGGACAAGATCGTGATTGCCACGGGCGGCACACCCAACCCGCATGTGGCCCTTCCCGGCTACGAGCTCTGCATCTCGTCCAACGAGGCTTTCGATCTGCCGGAACTGCCGAAATCGATCCTGATCGCCGGCGGCGGTTATATCGCGGTGGAATTCGCCAACATCTTTCATGGCCTCGGCGTCGAGGTGACGCTGATATATCGCGGCCAGGAGATCCTGTCGCGGTTCGACCAGGACATGCGCCACGGACTCCGCAAGGCGATGGAAGACAAGGGGATGCGGGTCATTCTCACCGACGTGATCGCCGAGGTGACGAAATCTCCGGCCGGTCATCTCATCGCGTCGACCATGGGCGGCGAAACGCTTGCCGTTGATACGGTGATGCTGGCGCTCGGTCGTGATCCGAACACCGATGGTCTGGGACTTGAGGCTGCCGGTGTCGAGGTGGACGAGCTCGGTGCCATCGTCGTCGACGAGTATTCGCGCACCAATATCGAAAACATCTATGCGCTCGGCGATGTCACCAACCGGGTACAGCTGACGCCGGTCGCGATCCATGAGGCGATGTGCTTTATCGAGACCGCGTTCAGGAACAATCCGACCAAGCCGGATCACGAGCTGATTGCGACGGCGGTGTTCTCGCAGCCGGAAATCGGCACGGTCGGTCTTTCGGAAGAGGAAGCGGCCAAGCGCTATGCCGAGCTCGAAGTCTACCGCGCGGAATTCCGGCCGATGAAGGCAACGCTCTCCGGCCGGCAGGAAAAGACGATCATGAAGCTGATCGTCGATGCCGAGAGCCGCAAGGTGATCGGATCCCACATCCTTGGTCACGAAGCCGGAGAAATGGCGCAGCTGATCGGCATCTGCCTCAAGGCCGGCGTGACGAAGGACGATTTCGACAGCACAATGGCGGTGCATCCGACGGCTTCGGAGGAACTGGTGACCATGTACACGCCGAGCTACCGCATCAGGAATGGCGAGCGGGTCTGAGATCTGTTTGGACAAGAACGAATATAATTTAGCAATGTAAGATGTTTCGGCGTCGTTTGTTGCACTGGTGGAAGCCCTGGCGGGCGCTTATCTACCCGCTATGCAAACGAGGCCGTTCGGTCTATAAGCCCCGCAAAATTTGAAGCTTTGCCCGGCGGGGGAGCCGGGGTGGAAACAGGTGAGTATCATGGCGCAGAACTGGACCCCGAGCACGTGGCGGAACAAGCCGATCCAGCAGGTTCCGGACTATCCGAACATGGCTGCATTGGAAGCAACCGAGGCGCAGCTTTCCACATTCCCGCCGCTCGTGTTTGCGGGTGAGGCGCGCCGCCTGAAATCCCAGCTGGCCAAGGTGGCGGAAGGTGACGCGTTCCTTCTGCAGGGTGGCGACTGCGCCGAAAGCTTTGCCGAGCATGGGGCCGACAATATCCGCGACTTCTTCCGCTCGTTCCTGCAGATGGCCGTCGTGCTGACCTACGGTGCGCAGCTTCCTGTCGTGAAGGTCGGCCGGATCGCCGGTCAGTTCGCCAAGCCGCGCTCGTCCAATATCGAGAAGCAGGGCAATGTCGAGCTGCCGTCATACCGCGGCGATATCATCAACGGCATCGATTTCACCGAAGCCTCACGCATTCCGAACCCGGAGCGCCAGCTGGATGCCTATCGCCAGTCTGCGGCAACGCTGAACCTTCTGCGGGCCTTCGCGATGGGTGGCTATGCCAACCTCGAAAACGTCCACAAGTGGATGCTGGGCTTCGTGAAGGACAGTCCGCAGGGCGAGCGCTATCGCATGCTGGCTGGCCGGATCAGCGAAACAATGGAGTTCATGCGGGCGATCGGCATCACGGCCGACAATCAGCCGAGCCTGCGCGAAACAGATTTCTTCACCAGCCATGAAGCCCTGCTTCTCGGCTATGAGGAAGCTTTCACGCGCGTCGATTCGACATCGGGCGACTGGTACGCGACGTCGGGCCACATGCTGTGGATCGGCGACCGCACACGCCAGCTCGACCACGCGCATGTGGAATATTTCCGCGGCATCAAGAACCCGATCGGTCTGAAATGTGGTCCGTCGCTGCAGCCGGACAATCTGATCCAGCTGATCGACGCGCTGAACCCGGCAAACGAGCCGGGCCGGTTGACGCTGATTGCGCGTTTCGGTCACGACAAGGTTGCCGATGGTTTGCCGAAGCTGATCCGTGCCGTCGAGCGCGAAGGTCGCAAGGTCGTCTGGTCCTGCGATCCGATGCATGGCAACACGATCACGCTCAACAACTACAAGACCCGTCCTTTCGAGCGGATCCTGTCGGAAGTGGAAAGCTTCTTCCAGATCCACCGGTCGGAAGGGACCCATCCGGGCGGCATCCATATTGAGATGACCGGCAAGGATGTGACCGAATGCACCGGCGGCGCCCGTGCGGTGTCGGCCGGCGACCTGCAAGACCGCTACCACACGCACTGCGATCCGCGCCTCAACGCCGACCAGGCGCTGGAACTGGCGTTCCTCCTGGCCGAGCGTATGAAAAGCGGTCGCGACGAGAAGCGAATGGTCGTCAACGGCTGAACCCCGGTTCGACGCAACGCAAAAGGCCGGCGTGAAAACGCCGGCCTTTTGCGTTGCAAGGGCCGCCTACTGGACGAGAACGGGGTTGCGGCAGGACGCGCCACCGACCTGGACATCCGCTTCACCAACGCGCACGCCGAGGGTCAGCAGGACGTTGTAGAGGACGGTGTCGACTGGGCTCATGGCCGCACCGAGCGTGGCGCCGACGGCAGCGATAATGGGCTGCGGCAGCCCGAGCCCAAGGCCGAGAAGGTCTACCCGCACAACGAGCTTGGAAAGCAGGCTAGTCGTCAGCGACTCAAGCACGTTCTTGACCGACGTCGACTTTACCCTGTTCGCGCTGATATCCGCCGGCGAGAACGTCAATCGCTCTGTCTTGAGATTGGTCGAGGTGGTGTCCGCCATGGCGGAGACCTTGAGAAGAAGGGTCGAGATGATGTCGGCTCGCGTGACACGCGGATCTTTGCCGAAGTTCGTGAATGCAGTCGTATCGACGTCGCCCAATGCGATCGACGCGATGCCCGGGACGGCGTCGACATCGACGGAGGCGCTGTTGGCCGCGCCCGTACAGGTGATCCCGGCAAGCCGTCCTTCGGCATAGGCAACTTCCAGGTAGAGGGGGACGCGGACCTTGAGCCCGAGGATCGCCTGAAGGCCATCAACTACGACCTCGACCGCCACGCGTGTCTGAGCGGTGCGGACGATCGTGCCCGGCGCACCCACTGCGAGGTAGGACGACCCGACGGGCGGCTCCCCGATCGCAACGGTCACCTTGGACGAGGCGACACCGGGAACGGATGTCCCAAGGTCGACAGAGAGCTGCTTGCCGCCGCTGGCAGCGGTTGCGACGGCCGACAACAGATCGAAGACGCTGGTGTTGACAGATAGTCCACTCGATTGGCCGATCAGCTTTTGAGATACGGGTCCCAGCTTCAGCGTATCCTCGAGCTTGACCATGACCTTCGTCTTGTTGAGCGTCTTTTCGAGATTGGAGAGGACCGTCGAGACCGAGGGGGTAAGTCCTGTCGTCTTGCCGAGGGCACCGACAAACTTGCCATAGTTGATGTCGGTTGTGAGAACATCCGCGTAAGTCCCTGACTGGAGACCAAGATCAAGAGCAAGCTGGTCGACCGTTTTCAAGGCATTGACCTGGGCATCGGCGAGGGCCCGATAATCCATCGCCTTCAGGGAAATCGTCGTTCCGAGCATCTGGCCAAGCAGAGCATTGAGGACACCCTCGTTGACGCTTGCCAAACGACTGCCGATCGAGAAGGACGCAAGCTTATCCGTTGCTGCTGTGCCGGATGCGGCAAGCGCCGGCGGGGTGGTGAGACTTGCCCCGAACATCAGGTTGCTCTTGCTGCGGAGCGTCAAGCGGACCGCATCGGGCGGTGTTGCGCCGGCGACAAAACGGTTCGCGGCAGGCTGCGCGGGATCGGGTACATAGCGGCCCCTGGTGATCTCGGCATAGCTGCCATAGGCTTCGAGCGCCGTCTTGGGGTTGAATGGGACAACCCCCTTGGTCGTCAGCAGGCCGCCGGCGCTGACGACGCCAATGCTTTGACCGTTCATCGCGAAAAAGTCGAAAGCGGATTTTTCCGCAGTCGAAATGTTGGCCGCCGCTGCAATCGCGGCAAGGTCGGCGCTTGCCTGCAACTGCCGCTGCTGCAGCGTCAGGCTGCCATAGTCGACGCCGAGAGCCAGCGCTCCGATGGCAAGCGGCATGGCAAGTGCAGCAGTAATGGCAATGTTGCCGGCTCGGTCACCGGCGATAGTCTGACGACGCTTCAGGCGGAAAAGCATCTCAAATGCCTCCGATCCGCATGGTCGAATAGCGCCTTATGTGCTTGTCCGGCATGGCGTAGCTGTAGAGACTGAAAATCGGCAGGGTACTTGCGTCGTATTCGATCGATACGGTGAACTGGTTGGGGTTGCTCGGGTCGCTTTGCACCTTCGTCGTGAAGTTCTTCTTGTCGAGAAGCGCATAGTCCATCGTCGACTTGGTGAGATACTCCTGCACCAGCTTCTGGCGTTCGCTGGCATCGAGGCCGGCGACAGCCGTGCGTGCCGCATCCGCGGCAATCTGCTGCACGGCGTGAGCCGCAGCGAGGTAGACGCCATAGCCGATCAGGCTGAAGAGCATCAGAAGCAGGACCGGTGCGATGATCGCGAATTCGACGGCGGAACTGCCCGAACGGCATCGCAGCAAGGATCGGATTCTCATCACCAACTCCCATTGTATGAGTATATTCGAATATAATGTTATGCGGTTATAAAGAATCCATGAATCGCGTCCGTCAGTTTTTAATGATGCGTTTTTAGAGCTGCGCTGGGTAAATTCGCGTGACTTGCCACCTTGTGTTCAGGCGTCGTAACCTCGAGCTGCCAGCAAATAGCCGTGAGAGGATGCAATGCGCAGTTCGGTCGAAATCTATAATATCCGGACGCGACAGAGCCGGATTGTCTGGCAAACGAGCGCGCTTTTCGAAGCGCCGAACTGGGCGCCGGACGGACGTTTCCTCATGCTCAACAGCGACGGGCTGATCTATCGGCTGCCCGTGGCCGGCGACACGCCTCCGATGATCGTTGACACCGAGTTCGCGGTTGCCTGCAACAACGACCATGGCATCTCGCCCGACGGCACGCTGATTGCGATCTCCGACAAGGTCGAATTCGGCAAGTCCGCGATCTATGTGCTTGCGGCGACCGGGGGCAAGCCGAGGTTGGTAACACCGAAGCTTCCCTCCTACTGGCACGGCTGGTCTCCGGACGGACAGCGCTTCGCCTATTGCGGCATCCGCGACGACGTTTTCGATATCTATACGATTGCGGTCGAAGGCGGCGAGGAGATGCGGCTCACCCATGGCGAAGGCCGCAACGACGGGCCTGACTACTCCCCGGACGGGAACTGGATCTATTTCAATTCGAGCCGCACGGGCACCATGCAGATCTGGCGCGTGCCGGCTTTGGGCGGCTCGGCGGAGCGCATCACCGACAGCCCCTATGGCGACTGGTTTCCGCATCCGTCACCGAAGGGAGACAAGATCGTTTTCGTGTCCTATGACGGCGATGTGTTCGATCATCCGCGCGATCTCGATGTCCGGGTTCGGCTGATGGATATGGATGGCAGCAATGTCGAAACGCTGTTCGAACTGTTCGGCGGGCAGGGCACGATGAATTCGCCAAACTGGTCACCGGACGGTGACGAATTCGCCTATGTCAGGTATTTTCCTGTTTCGTGATGGGCTTGCGATAACTGGTATGGTCGGGCATAGCCTCGGCAGTTTTGCTTCAGCCGTCGCAAGCATTGTTGGGGATAGACGATGCCGCCAATTCCAGACCCGTCCGACGATACGCAAGCGGGCCTTGCTCCGGCAGGCGCCTTTTCCGCGGCGGAGCGGGCAGCGATCTACCGGGTGATCGAAACGCGACGCGACGTTCGCGACCAGTTTCTTGGCGATCCCTTGAGCGACGAGCTTGTATCCCGTCTTCTGGCGGCCGCGCATGCCGCACCGTCAGTCGGTTTCATGCAGCCGTGGAATTTCATCCTCGTCCGTGACCAGGCGATGCGGCAGGCGGCCTGGGAGGCCTTTTCCAAGGCCAATGACGAGGCGGCGGAGATGTTTTCCGGCGGCGAGCGCGATCTTTATCGCAGCCTCAAGCTTGAAGGCATTCGCAAGGCGCCGCTATCGATCTGCGTTACCTGTGATCCGGACAGGGCGGGACCGGTCGTGCTCGGTCGCACCCACAATCCGCAGATGGATGTCTACTCCACCGTCTGCGCCGTGCAGAACCTGTGGCTTGCCGCGCGCGCCGAAGGCGTCGGTGTCGGCTGGGTCAGCATTTTCCGCGATGAGGACGTGCGCAGGCTGTTGGGTATCCCAGAGCGCGTGGCGATCGTCGCCTGGCTCTGTCTCGGCCATGTGGACCAGCTCTACAGCGAGCCGGAACTGGCCGTGCGCGGCTGGCGCCAGCGCCTTGCACTGGAAGACCTGGTGTTTTCCGAGCGCTGGCAGGGTGACTGACTACTGCTGTTGCTGCGGACCATTTTCGCGGGGGTGGCGCAGATCAATACTGGCTTCAGGGAGAAAAATCGGACCCACCGTGCGGACCTTTGCGGAGGTTTCGTAATTCCGCTCCGGTACCGGCGGCGTGGGATCGATCGCAACCTTCTGGACGGTGGCAGGCTTGCGGGTCCGCAGGTCGGTGATGCTGCCGGAATAGGCCTCCTCATCCTTCGGTAGCGCGATCCCCTTCACCCGGATCCGTTCCTTTTCCTCCTCCTTCGCGACATCCTGGAAATCGGACGGAATGCAGGCATTCTGACGGATGGCAACGATGGTTGCGCCGCGCTCTTCCCCGGTGACGGACAGGTTGCGGGCTTTGTTGCGCTCGTCAACAAGCACTTCGCGGTTATCCTCCAGGGCTTGCAGCTGCTCGAGGAGGGGTTCGCACTGGTCGGCCTTGGCCGCGCCAAAGGAAACAATGCTGCCGCCACCGCATCCGGCGCGGCGCATGTCGATGCGAAGTTTACGGATGTCGGAGTTTGCCTGGCTGAGGTCCTGCGCGTATCGGCGCATCTCAGCGGTATTGCCGATCACAACCGGTGTGCTGTGAAGCTTGCGGTACAGATCCGCGCAAAGCTGCGCATCCCGCGCCAGGACGGAGGCGGGGACGAAGACGAGCGGAATGAAGATCAGGCCGCGAAATCGCATCGCTTTTCCGGCAATTCGTTAAAACCCATCAAACATAGGCCGGGGCGGATGAAGATATCCTAAACCGCCCCGGCTTCTGTGAGACCTAGCCGAACAGCGACTCTGGCTGCGAGGCTTCGACGACGGCCAGAGCCGCCATATTGACGACGCCGCGGGATGTGACGGACTGGCCGAGAACGTGGGCGGGTTTTGCCGTGCCAAGCAGGATCGGGCCGACATGCAGCGCGTCCATCATGGTGCGCACCAGGCCAAGCGAGATGCTGGCCGCATCGAGGTTCGGGAAGACCAGCAGATTGGCTTCACCGGACAATGTGGTGCTCGGCATGGCGCGCTTGCGCAGCTCCTCGGAAAGCGCCGAGCCACCCTGCATTTCACCGTCGACTTCCAGATCCGGCGCCCGTTCGCGAATGATGGCGAGTGCGTCGCGCATCTTCGCGGCGCTCTCGGAATTGCGCGAGCCGAAATTGGAGTGGCAGATGAGGGCCGCCTTCGGTTTGATGCCGAAGCGGCGCACTTCCTGGGCCGAGAGAATGGTGATCTCGGCAATCTCTTCGGCGGTCGGATTGTAGTTGACGAACGTGTCGGTGAAGAAGATCGCACCACGCTGCGAAATCAAGAGGCTGAGGCCGGCGAGCGTCTTCGTGCCTTCACGTTTGCCGATGATCTGGTTGACGTCGCGCAGATGCCGGTCGTAGCGGCCTTCGATGCCGCAAATCAGTGCATCGGCCTCGCCGCGCTGGACCGACAGCGCGCCGATGACCGTGTTGCTGGTGCGCACGATGGTTCGTGCCGCTTCCGGGTTGACGCCCTGGCGACCGACAAGCGCGAAATAGTCGTCGACATAGCCGCGGTAACGCGGATCGTCTTCCGGATTGACGACGGCGAAATCGACATTCGGGCGGATGCGGATGCCGAAACGCTGGAGACGCGCTTCGATGACCGAGGGACGGCCGATCAGGATGGGCCTTGCAATCTGCTCTTCGAGCAGGATCTGTGCGGCTCTCAGAACGCGTTCGTCCTCGCCTTCTGCGAAGATGACGCGGTTTCTTTCGGCAGTCTTGGCCGCCGTGAAGATCGGCTTCATCACGAAGCCGGAGCGCCAGACGAATCGGCTAAGCTGGTCGAGATAGGCCTCGAAATCCTGGATCGGACGAGCGGCGACGCCGCTTTCGGCCGCAGCGCGTGCGACAGCCGGCGCGATGCGCAGGATGAGGCGCGGATCAAACGGCGAGGGGATCAGGTAGTCGGGGCCGAAGATCGGCGTTTCACCGGAATAGGCTTTCGCGGCGACGTCGGAGACTTCCTCGCGGGCAAGGGCTGCGATCGCCTTGACCGCCGCCATCTTCATTTCTTCGTTGATCGTGCGGGCGCCGCAATCGAGCGCACCACGGAAAATGTAGGGGAAGCAGAGGACGTTGTTGACCTGGTTGGCGAAGTCCGAGCGGCCGGTGCAGATCATCGCGTCGGGACGCTCCGCGCGGGCGAGTTCCGGCATGATTTCCGGCGTCGGGTTGGCGAGCGCCATGATCAGCGGCTTTTCGGCCATCTGCACCAGAAGTTCGGGCTTCAACACGCCCGCGGCCGACAGGCCGAGGAAGACGTCTGCGCCGGCGATATTGTCGGCCAGAACGCGGTTGTCGCTCTTCTGGGCGTAGATCGCCTTCCACTCGTCCATCAGCTCGACGCGGCCCTCATAGACCAGCCCTTCGATATCGTGGACCCAGATGTTTTCCTTCTTCGCACCAAGCGACACGAGAAGATGCAGGCAGGCAAGCGCCGCTGCACCGGCGCCCGACGTGACGATCTTGACGTTATCGATCGTCTTGCCGGCAAGCTCCAGGCCGTTGAGGATCGCGGCGGCGACAATGATCGCCGTTCCGTGCTGATCGTCATGGAAGACCGGGATGTTCATCTTTTCGCGAAGACGACGCTCGACCTCGAAACATTCCGGAGACTTGATGTCTTCGAGGTTGATGCCGCCGAAGGTCGGCTCCAGTGCCGAGATCGTCGAGACCATGGCTTCGATGCCGGGCGCGTCGATTTCGATGTCGAACACGTCGATGCCGGCGAATTTCTTGAAGAGGACGGCCTTGCCTTCCATCACCGGCTTGGAGGCGAGCGGGCCGATATTGCCGAGGCCGAGCACGGCAGTGCCATTGGAGACCACGGCGACCAGATTGGCACGCGCGGTGAATTCCGCGGCCATTTCCGGATTGTCGCGGATCGCGAGGCAAGGGGCGGCCACACCCGGGGAATAGGCAAGTGCCAGGTCGCGCTGGTTGCCGAGCGGCTTGGTGGCCTGGATTTCCAGTTTGCCGGGGCGGGGATAGCGGTGGAAGAAGAGAGCCTGTTCGTCGAGATCTCCGGTTACCGGCGATGGTTTCGGATTGTCGTGCCCATCCATGCTCTTATGGCTCCTCGTATCGATTTCCGTCCTGACATGCGAGTCCCCTCCTTACATCAATCGATCCATCGAGAAACTACAATATTTGCGATGCTGTCGGATTTTGCCGCCGGTTTCGGGTGGTCGCCGACTGCGGCGATCGCGCCCTGTCATCATCCTGAAACACGAGTTTGATTTTCGAAGGGTAGGACAAGGTAGGTAACGAAGGGACGTTTCCGTGGCCGATGCAATCGAGACAAGGCATTTCAGAACCCTGTTCATTTCGGACGTGCATCTCGGCTCCAAAGCCGCCCGCATGGACTTTCTCCTCGATTTCCTGCGCTACCACGAGGCGGAAACGATCGTGCTGGTCGGCGATATCGTCGACGGCTGGCGGTTGAAGCGCAGCTGGAACTGGCCGCAGGGCTGTAACGACGTGGTTCAGAAGCTTCTGCGCAAGGCGCGAAAGGGCACGCGGATCGTCTACATTCCGGGAAACCACGACGAATTCCTGCGCGATTTTCCCGGCATGCATTTCGGCGGTATCGAGGTCGCAGACCGGATGATCTACGAAATGGCAGACGGGCGGAAATACCTGGTACTGCACGGTGACGAGTTCGACGTCGTGGTGCGCAATGCACGGCTGCTCGCCTATCTCGGTGACTGGGCCTATGATGCGGCGATCGCCATCAATGTCGGTCTTGCAGCGGTGCGCCGCCGCATCGGCCTGCCATACTGGTCATTCTCCGCCTGGGCGAAGCTGCAGGTGAAGCACGCCGTGAATTTCATCGGCGAGTTCCAGAAGGTTGTCGTCGACGAGGCTCGTCGCAACAATGTCGATGGCATCATCTGCGGCCATATCCATCATGCTGTCATGGAAGACATCGACGGGATCCACTACGTCAACACGGGCGACTGGGTCGAAAGCTGCACGGCGATCGCCGAGCATCGTGACGGGACGCTGGAGCTGATCTCCTGGCAGAAGATCGCGAAGACCGCGGAAATCACGACGATGCCGGCACCGGAGACGATCAGGGGCATGCAGGCCGCGTAACGGCCCGACGATGCAAGGGACTCATTATCCCCAGAGGTCCGTCCGGGGCGGATAGACCAGCGATCCGTCGTATCGCAGCCCGTCCGGGCGGTCTTGCGCCAAGAGTAGCGGACCGTCGAGATCGGCGTAGTCGGCATCTTGCGCCAGAAGAACTGCGGGGGCCATGGCGAGCGACGTTCCGACCATGCAGCCGATCATGACGGCAAAGCCCAGTCGCTGCGCCTCCTCCTTCATGATCAGCGCCTCCGTCAGCCCACCGGTCTTGTCGAGCTTGATGTTGACGGCGTCGTAGCGGTTTCTCAAACTTGCAAGATCGCCGGTTGCGTGCACGCTTTCGTCAGCGCAGATCATCACCTTGCGGCGGATGGTGGCAAGGATTGCATCCTTGCCGGCTGGCAGCGGTTGCTCGATCAACGAGATACCGAGGGCGTCTGCGACATCCAGATGTCGGGCCAGATTGTCCTCCGTCCAACCTTCGTTGGCATCGACGATCAGACGCGAATCGGGCGCTGCCTGCCTCACCGCCCGCATTCGGCTTTCGTCATCGTCTGTGCCGAGCTTGACCTTGAGGAGAGGGCGGGCCGCATTCCTGCGCGCATCCTCTGCCATTGCCTCCGGCTCGCCAAGCGACAGCGTGAAGGCGGTGATCAGCGGCTTTTCGGCAGCTTCAATCATCGACGCCACCGATCGGCCAAGGCTTTTGGCTTCCAGATCCCACAAGGCGCAGTCCACCGCGTTGCGGGCGGCTCCCGGTCGCAGGCGCGTCTGCAGTGTGTGGCGATCCATGCCATCGTGCATCATCGAAGCGAGGGAGTTGATCTCGTCGAGGACGCCTTCGGTTGTTTCACCGTAGCGTTTGTAGGGAACGCATTCGCCCCGGCCGGTCAGGCCGTCGCGGGTGATCGCACAGGTCACCACCTCGGCTTCTGTCTTGGAACCGCGGGAAATCGTAAACACCCCCGCGATCGGGAATTTCTCGATTGTTGCTTCGAAGTGACGCGTCATGGTTTTCCACCTGGGCGTTGTGGCAAATCCGTTCAGGGTCGCTATATTGCCGCTCTCAGTGCTGCGATCAACAGCAGATCGCAGCCGCGTGCTGCTTAACCTAAGCCGAAAGAAACCTGTGCCGTCACAACCTGCCGAAATCAAAGCCGAAGACCTGCCCGGCGGCGATGGCGAGCGCTACATTCTGGCCGGAGAATGGCGCAATCATTCGATTTCGCCGGTCCTCAAGGCGTTTGGCGATCTTGAAAAGAGCAGCGGGTCTGGATCCCTCGAGATCGACGTTTCGGCGATCGACGGAATCGATACATCCGGTGCCTGGCTGATTCGCCGTCTTCTGTCGGCAAAAGCCGAGCAGGGTCGCGACGCGAAACTGGTCGGGGCGGAAGGGACGATCGAGGAACTGGTTGGCGCCCTGCCGGAAAAGACCCCGGCACCGCCGCCCAACGATCAGGACAAGCGGTCGCTGTTTGATCGCGTGTTCAGCCCGGTCGGCAAGACGATGACGGAATTTGCCGGTGACTTCGTCGCCGCCATGCACATTCTCGGCTCGGCGGTCCGTGGCGCACAGCTGAAATTCGGCCGCGGATCCGGCGTTTCTCCGGCATCCGTCGTGACGCATATCGACCGGATGGGCGTGCGTGCGGTGCCGATCATCCTCCTGATGTCGTTTCTGATCGGCGCCATCATTGCCCAGCAGGGCGCTTTCCAGCTCCGGTATTTCGGGGCAGAAATCTTCGTCGTCGACTTGGTCGGCATTCTGCAGCTTCGCGAAATCGGCGTTCTGATCACTGCGATCATGATCGCCGGCCGTTCGGGCAGCGCGATCACCGCCGAAATCGGCTCCATGAAGATGCGCGAGGAGATCGACGCGCTGACCGTCATCGGCCTTAATCCCGTCGGTGTGCTCGTGTTCCCGCGCCTTGTCGCTCTGACGATCGCACTGCCGCTCCTGACCATCGTCGCGAACCTGTCGGCCCTCTACGGCGCTGCGGTGATCACGCTGGTCTATTCCGGCATCACATTCGATACGTTCCTGTCGCGCCTCAAGGAGGCGGTCGACTTCTCGTCGGTGGCCTCAGGCATGATCAAGGCGCCGTTCATGGCGCTGGCAATCGGCATCGTGGCGGCTGTCGAGGGAATGAAAGTTGGCGGCAGCGCAGAATTGCTCGGCCAGCACGTCACCTCGTCGGTGGTGAAATCGATCTTCGCGGTGATCCTGATCGACGCGATGTTTGCGATTTTCTATTCCGCGATCGATTTTTGATGGGGACCGGCGTGGAAGACGTTCAAACCTTTGACAATACCAAGCCCGCGGAGACGAAGAGCGACGAGCGCAAGGTCGTGCTGTCGGTCAAGGATCTGACGGTCGGCTTCGGCTCGAAGCTCGTGCTGGACAATCTGAACCTCGATATTTACCGGGGCGAGATCCTCGGCTTCGTCGGAGCGTCGGGCACCGGTAAGTCGGTGCTGATGCGCACGGTTCTCAGATTGCTGCCGCAGCGCTCAGGTACGATCGAGATCCTCGGAGTTGATTATGCCACGGCCGACGAACAGCAGCGCGTGGCGCTCGATACGCGGCTCGGCGTCCTGTTCCAGCACGGTGCGCTGTTTTCGGCGCTGACGGTGAAAGAAAACATCCAGCTGCCGATGCGCGAGTATCTCGATCTGCCGCAGTCGCTGATGGACGAACTCGCCTATGTGAAGCTCGAGATGGTGGGCCTGCCGCCCGATGCGGCTGACAAATATCCGTCCGAACTATCCGGCGGCATGATCAAGCGTGCAGCCCTTGCGCGCGCTCTTGCGCTCGACCCCGATCTGGTTTTCCTCGACGAGCCGACATCCGGCCTCGATCCCATCGGCGCTGCCGATTTCGATGCCTTGATTGCAAGGCTGCGCGATACGCTTGGCCTCACCGTCTACATGGTGACCCATGACCTCGACAGCCTGTTTTCCGTTTGTGATCGCATTGCCGTGCTTGGGCAGAAACGGGTCTTGGTGGAAGGCACGCTTGAGGATATGTTCGCCTTCGACGATCCGTGGGTTCAGTCCTATTTCAAGGGCAAGCGCGCGCGTTCCGTCGTGACCGATGAGACCAGGCCCGACGGCGAATCTGAGAAGTGATGTAACCTATGGAAACTAAAGCAAATTACGCCCTCGTTGGCTTTTTTACCTTGCTGGTAATGGCTGCCGCTTTCGGGTTCGTCTACTGGATGGCTTCGTCCGGCCGGGGAGGCCCCACGGCTGAGCTGGCGATTCGCATTCCGGGCTCCGCAAACGGTCTTTCCGTTGGTTCGGCGGTGCGCTTCAACGGCATACCGGTCGGCTCCGTGCGCAGCCTCAGCATCGACCCGGATGATCCGCGCTACTCGATCGCGTTCACCGAAGTGCGCGCCGACGCACCTGTCTACCAGTCGACCAAGGCCGTTCTGGAAGTTCAGGGCCTGACGGGCGCTGCCTATGTGGAAATGTCGGGTGGTGCCAAGGGTGAAGAAAACATCCTGCAGAAGGCGATCGAGAGTGGCCGTCCAGCGGTGCTGATCGCCGACCAGTCGAGCGTGACCAACCTTCTTGCGACCGCCGACAAGATCCTCGACCGGGCCGACCAGGCGATCGGCGACATCCAGGGATTTGTCGGAGACGCACGTGGTCCGCTGACGCAGACCATTCGCAACGTCGAGACGTTTACGGCTGCGCTCAGCAACAATTCGGACAGTATCGACAAATTCCTGAACAGCCTCTCGACGCTGTCGGCGACGGTCGATCGCGTCTCCGGCACGTTGAACTCGACGCTCGAAGCAGCCGACCAGCTGGTACGGGCAATCGATGCGGAGCGCGTCAATCAGGTTGTCACGAACGCCGAACGGGTGACTCGCAACATTGCCAATGCCTCGGACAACTTCGGCCCTCTGGTGCAGAACGTGACCCAGGCGGCTGCGAGCTTCCAGCAGGCAGGCGTCGATGCGCAGAGCGCCCTGAAACGCGCCGATACGCTCATGGCGGCCGTCGACGTCAATCAGGTCGGCGCTACGATCCGCAACATCTCGTCGGCATCCGAAGACGCACGCCAGACGCTCAGCTCGGCGCGCGACGTGATCGACGACGTGTCGCGCCGCCGCGACGACATCAACGGTGCGATCTCCAACTTCACGGACATGTCGACCAAGCTGAACAACGCATCGAACCGCGTCGACGGAATTCTGGCGAAGGTGGACGGGCTGGTCTCCAGCGACGACTCGCAGGGTCTGTTTGCCGAGGCGCGCAAGACGCTCGAATCCTTCCGCACCGTCGCCGACAATATCAATTCGCGCGTTGGACCGATTGCCGACAACCTGTCGCGCTTTTCGTCCGGTGGCTTGAGAGACATCCAAACGCTGATCAACGACACGCGCGGAACCGTGCAGTCGCTCAATCAGGCAATCAGCAATTTTGACCAGAACCCCCAGCGCCTGATCTTCGGCGGCGAAACGGTGAAAGAGTACGATGGCAGGACACGGCGCTAACATGCGGGGAGTTCAGGGTTTCATGCAAGGATCTGCGATGCTGAGCGTCATGCGCCATCCGATCATCATCGCAGTCCCTTTGATGGCAGCACTTCTGGCCGGTTGTGGCAGCAAGGCGAACAACGACACGTTCGACCTGTCGATCACGCCGATGGCGAGTGGAGCAACCGCAAAGAGCCGGCAGATCCTGGTGCCTGAACCGACTGCGGTCAAGATGCTCAACAGCGACCAGGTCGTTGTGCGTATTTCGCCCTCAGAGGTTCAGTATCTGGCCAATTCCCGCTGGGGCGACAGGCTTCCGGCACTGGTCCAGTCGAAGCTGGTCGAAGCGTTCGAAAACTCAGGACGGGTTGGCGGCGTCGGCAAGCCGGGGCAGGGTCTGGCGATCGACTATCAGGTCGTAACCGATATCCGCAGCTTCGAGGTGGTCACTGAGGGCAACAGGCTCGCCACGGTGGAGATCTCGGCAAAGCTCTTGAACGACCGCAACGGCAGCGTTCGTGCACAGACCGTCTTCAAGGCAACGGTGCCGGTCGCCGGAACCGAGAACCGCCGCTTCATCGAAGCGCTGGACAAGGCATTTGCACAGGTCGGCGCGAATATTGTCGACTGGGCTCTCAAGGCCATGTGATCCTTTTCGCGCGGGGACGACCCGCGCGATATCGGCCTGGGGGAGACTTCTCTGCCGAACAATTCGCAGCAGAGAAGCATTCTCCTGCAGTACGTCATGTGAGCTGAGCGAGCGCTACCCAAGGGCGCTGGCGGTGAAGCTTGGCGGTAGTCCCAAGCATCGCGATAGGATACCCACCCGGCTCCCGGACCCGCTCTGCCTGGTGAGCGATATGATACTGCTTCCAGCCCTGAGATCCTCGCAAGTCCTGCCATGTGTCTTTGACAGCTGGCTTCGCAATCCGAAGGAATAGCCTGGCCGTTGTGGGGTTGACCTGCGCTATAAACAGCGCTCCGATCTCGGTTGCCTCCCATGAGAGGCGAGCGAATAACTGAGCTTTCGATCCCCGTTTATCTTTTCAGGCAATCCGGTTTTGCTCCCTCCGGTGACACCGTGGTCAGCGTTGCACCGTTGGAAAGTGTCGTGGCGGTTTATGGCGCAGGCGGCGTGGTGGGCGAAGGTGGTCTGGCTTCTGCCTTTGGCGGCGCCGTGGTGTTTCGCAACGATGTCGCCGGCGCGTGCTACATCGGCGTCTAGGGCGCCCGGAACGCGTCACGCTTTAGCAGCGACCTTCGTGCACGGATGGAGATCATTCTCCTCAGGCACGCGCCCGATGCGCGGCTCAGTTTCTGGGGCGCGGCAAAAGAGCGGCCGTTGAGGAACTGAGTAGAAAGAGGGCCAGACGTCAGGTTCGCTCCGATGCAGTGCAGCCCATCGAAAGCCGGCTTGATGGGCGACTGAGTGTTCTGTGAAGTACTGGCGAAAAACTCCGCAGGTCGCTTTGGAAACTGAGCCTGTCACCAAACTCCTCTAATCCTCGCCCTTGTGGCGGGGATCCAGTCCGTACGTGTCCATGAAGTGAAGGAGTCTGTGACCCGACAGACCTCGTGCCGCTGGAATTTCGGCACAAGGGCTGGGATGAGAGACGTCGGGGTACCCCTCTCGCCAACAGCTTCTTCAGGGTTTATCCGCCAACGAAAAAGCCGCCCTGAAAGGCGGCTTTTCTTGTTTTTGGCATTCCCTGCGGAATGGCTCGCTCAGCTGAAGCGACCAGCCGCGTGGGCGAGCATGGTGTAGACCTTGCCCGTATCCGAGGTCAGGTAGCTCTGGGTGACCGTCTTGTCGCGGTCGGTGCGGGCGACGTCGGCGAGGAGCTTTTCGAAATCGGCGATGTAGCGATCGACGGCGGTGCGGAATTCCGGCTCGCGCTCGTATTTGCGCTTGATGTCGTCGAACGTCTGCTGGCCCTTCAGCGTGTAGAGGCGGCGTGTGAACACGTCGCGCTCGCCGCGCTGGTAACGGCGCCAGAGGTCGACCGAGGCGTCGTGATCGATCGCGCGGGCGATGTCGACCGACAGAGAGTTGAGCGATTCCACCATGTGACGCGGGTTGCGGTTGTCGCCGTTGGTGCGAACAGGCTGGGCCGGTTCGGCTGCTGCCGGGCGTGCAGGCTGCTGCGGCTGGCGAGCAACTGTGCCTGATGTATCGTCACGCGATGCACCGCGAAGGAGATCGCTGATCCAGCCGCCTTCACCTGGACGCTGCGTTGCGTCAGGCGCGCGGGAGACCGGGGCCTGAGGCTGTGCGAGAACCTGCGTTACCGGTGGCGTCTGTGAAGGCGCCTGGGCAACCGGCTTGCTGACGCCCTGTGCGATGCTCGGCGTCGGACGATCGAGTGGCAGACTGTCACGAAGGACAGACGAGCCAAACGGTGCGCTCGTCGCCGCGGCTGGTGCCGTCGGGGCTGCAGGGCGCGGGGCCGCCAGCTGCGGAGCCGGCTGGGCGACCGGAGCAGGGCGCGACACTGCAACCGGCTCGGACACGTCGAGGCTCTGGGCGGACCGGCCGACTAGCTGCGAGATGTCCTGCAGGGCCTTGATCTGTTCAGCCACGGCACGGCGCATGGCGGCTGCGCTTTCCTTGGCTTCTTCGGGCAGATCGAACGCGCCGCGCTTCAGTTCGGTGCGAGTCGCATCGAGTTCCTGGCGAATGTCCTGGGCCGAGCGGCGGATCTCGTCGGTTGCGCCGGTAAAGCGGCCGATCGCCTCTTCAACGGAAACCCGCAGCGTATCGCGCAACTGCTGGGCTGCGCCATCGGTGCGGTTTGCGGCGTCGGCCAGCAGGCGCTCGATGTCGCCCATCGAACCGGTGATGCTGCCGCGCAGGCGCTCGGATAGATCGCGGGCGCGTGTCTCGGCATCCGACAGTGTCGTCTCGATGGCGCGGCTTGCCTCGTTGCCAGCCTCGCTCAGCGTCTCGCGCATAGCCTGGGCCGTGAGGTTGGCACGCTGCTGGGTTTCGCCCAGGCCGCGGCCGATATCGGCGAAGGATGCGTGCAGGCTTTCACGCAGCGATGCACCGATCTGCGAGGTGCGATCTTCGGCGCGGGTAAAGGCGCCATCGACGAGCGAGGTCAGACCATTGAGCGTGCCTTCGATTTCCTCCGAACGCTTGACGAGACCGGCAGAGAGCGTGCGAAGCGCGGTCTGGCGTTCGTCGAGCGTGCTTGCAAGGTTCGACTGGGCAGCGCCGAGCAGCTCGGACGCCTGAGCGAGAACCTTGGAGTGATCGTCGAAGCGACCGACGATGCCGCCGACCTGGCTGAGCGTCTGGCCGGAAATGCTGACCAGGCGATCGATGTTGTTTTCAAGCAGGCGGCTCGAACCGTGCACGAGGTCGGCCGCGCTGTTGGCCGACTCGGCAAAGCGGTTGGCGGTCGCATCGAGCTTCTGATCGGCGTCGGACAGCTGTTCGCTGACGCGGTCCGCTGCCTGGCCGAGATTGCGGGCGGCCTGTTCGACCAGCGATGCGATGCCCGAATTGCTTTCGGCAAGACGCTCGATCAGGCTGTTGACGTTTGCCGACAGGCTCTGCTCGACGGCGCGCATGGCACCGGTGGCATTCTCTGTCCGCTGGCTGATGGCAGCGAGCGTCTCGTTGGTGCGGGCGGAAATTGCCTCCACCAGTGCGTCGTTCTCGTTGCGGATGCGGTCGGTCGTATCGCGGGCGGCCGTGGAAAGGCGCTCGGCGCTTTCCTGTGCAGCCTGGCTGATGCGCTCGGCGGCGGACCGGCCGGTCTCGGCATATTCCTCGACCAGTGGCCGTGCTTTTTCGTCGATCAGCTTGGAGAGTTCGGCCGAACGGCTTGAGAGCATCGAGTTCAGGTCGCGGGTGCGGCTGTCGAGCGACGAGCGGATCGATTCGCCACGGGCAGCGAGCGCCTTGTCGACGGCCGAAAGAGCGCTGTCGAGTTCGCCTGCGGTTTCGGCAAGCGTGTCGCGCAGAGACGTGCCGCGGGCATCGAGCGCCTTTTCGGCATCGCCAAGCGCTTCCGAAATCGCATTGACCTGCTTCTTCACCAGGCTGTCTGCTTCGGCGACCTTGTGGACGATCGCGTTGCCGGCTTCCGAGAAGGCCTGCGCCACGGTTGCCGCCTGACCGGCAAGCCGGTTCTGGGTTTCCGAAATGCGGTCGACGATATCGTTGGAGCGCTGTTCGATCGAGCGGGCAAACTCATCGTTGCGGGTGCTGAGTTCTTCCGTGAAGTCTGCGCCGGCGCGGGCAAGAAGCTCTGCCGAACGGCTGGCTTCGCTATCCATGCCCTGCGCTGCGGCGCTGACGGCGTCCCGCAGGCTGGAGGCGAGGCCGACAGCCTTGCCTTCGATGGTGCGCGACACGGCGTCTAGGCCGACGGTGAGCGCCCGGTCCATGGTACCGAGGCGTTCCTCGATGCGGGCGGTGCGTGTATCCAGCGTTTCGGCGATCCGATCCGAGGTTTCGGATCCGATGCGCTCAAATTCCTGCGTGCGGGATGCGAGCGCCTGATTGATGCGGTCTGCAGTTTCTCCCGACAAGCGCTCCAGTTCGGCCGTGCGATCACTCATCACGGTAGAAACGCGATCGGTCGCAAGGCTGGTAACGCGCTCCAGTTCCGCGGTGCGGGCGCCGAGTGCATCGGCGATACTGTTGCCGGCCGTGTCGACCAGGCTGGTCGCATTGCCCAGTTCCGAGCGGATGCGTTCTTCCAGACCACCGAAGGTCGTCTCGATCCGGGTGCCGGCGCCATCGAGGGCGGTAGAAACGCCGCCGACAGTTTCTTCGACGCGGCTCGAGAATCCCTCTGCGGAGGCTGTGATTTCGCGGGCGGCTTCGTTGAGCTGGCCTGCAATCGCGCCGACGTTTTCGCGCAGACGCGTTTCCAGGTTTTCACCGGCGCCGTCGATCGTGGCGCGCAGCGATTCCTGCTGGGCTTCGAGGGACATTTCCAGCATGCCGGCGCTGGTTGCGATGGTGGCGCCGATCGATGTTGCCTGATCCAGCATAAGGTCGGCTAGATGATTTTGCGCATTGGTGAGCGTGCTGGCAATCAGGCCGCCGCGATCGTCGAGTGTCGAGCGAATGCGCTCGTAGCCGCCATCGAGCGTAGACGAGAGCTGGCGGTTTGCGGTGTCGAGCGTCTCGGCCATCTGACCGTGTGCCGTCGTCACCTTTTCGGATATGTCGCGGCTTGCGGTATCGACGACGCCGGAGATCTGTACGGCAGCGGTGCCGACCGTGTCGCTGATGGTGCGGGTTGCTCCATCCAAGGTCGAAGCGATGTTGCGCGTTGCGTCGCCGACGGACTGGGAAATGTTCTGGGCGCCCGAACCGACCGTCGACGAAATCTCGTAGTTGGCGGCGCCGAGCGTCTGCGCGATGTCCTGTCCGGCTGTGGCAAGCGTATCGGCGAGCTGCTGGTGACCGAGGCCAATCGTTGCAGCAATCCGCTGCTGGGTGGCGTCGAAGGTTTCGTCCATCCGCTGCAGGCCATCGGCCATGCCGGTTTCGAAGCGGCTGGTGCCATCGGTGAGGGCGGATTCAATTCGTGTGGCTGCGCCACCGACCGAGTTTTCGAGACGAGCGCTGCCACCGTCGAGGATGCGGGACAGTTCCGCAGCCTGGGTTTCGAGCGTGATGTCGAGGCCGAGCTGGCCGTCCTGGTAGGCACTGCGGATTGCATCCGTGCGATCTGCAAACGCGCTTTCGATGCGTTCCGCTGCACCGCCGACGGATGTCTCAAGCTGCGCGCTGCCGGACTGGATGATGCGCGACAGTTCCGAGGCGTGGGTCTCGAGCGTGATGTCGAGGCCGAGCTGGCCTTCCTGATAGGCGCTGCGGATGGCATCGGTACGATCGGCAAAGGCGCTTTCGATGCGCTGGGCTGCACCGCCGACGGACGTCTCAAGCTTCTCGCTACCGCCCTGGATGATGCGGGTGAGTTCCGAAGCGTGCGTTTCGAGTGTGATGTCGAGGCCGAGCTGACCTTCCTGATAGGCAGTGCGGATTGCGTCGGTACGATCTGCGAACGCCGTTTCGATACGCTGGGCTGCACCGCCGACCGACGTTTCGAGCCTTTCGCTGCCGCCTTCGATGATGCGGGTAAGTTCCGAGGCGTGGGTTTCGAGAGAGATGTCGAGGCCGAGCTGACCTTCCTGATAGGCCGTGCGGATTGCGTCGGTACGATCTGCGAACGCCGTTTCGATACGCTGGGCTGCGCCGCCGACGGATGTCTCAAGCTTCTCGCTGCCGCCTTCGATGATGCGGGTGAGTTCCGAGGCGTGGGTTTCGAGCGAGATGTCGAGACCGAGCTGACCTTCCTGATAGGCGTTGCGGATCGCTTCGGTACGATCGGCGAAGGCGCTCTCGATGCGCTGGGCTGCGCCGCCGACGGATGTCTCAAGCTTCTCGCTGCCACCTTCGATGATGCGGGTGAGTTCCGAGGCATGCGTTTCGAGCGTAATGTCGAGACCGAGCTGACCTTCCTGATAGGCGTTGCGGATCGCGTCGGTGCGATCGGCAAAGGCAGCTTCAATGCGGCCGGCAACCCCTTCTACGGAATTCTCGAGGCGTTCGCTGCCGCCGTCGAGAATGCGCGCCAGTTCCGAGGTCTGGGTCGCAAGCGTGATGTCGAGACCGATCTGGCCGTCCTGATAGACGCTGCGGATCGCTTCGGTGCGTTCGGCCAACGTGGCTTCGATCCGTTCGGCTGCACCGCCAACAGACTTATCGAGCCGTTCGCTGCCGCTGTCGATGATGCGGGAGAGCTCGGAGACGTGGCTTTCGAGCGAGAGATCGAGACCCAGCTGGCCGTCCGTATAGGCCGTGCGGATTGCTTCGGCGCGAGCGGCAAACGTGTGTTCAATACGGCTGTCTGCATCCGATACGGCGCCGATCAGAGCTGCCGTCTTTTCTTCGAGTGCGCCTGTGAGGCGATCTTCGTGCAGGGCAAGCGAAGTCGCGATGTCCATCGATCGGTCATCGAAGATCTCAGCGAGGCGGTCGCGGTTGGCGGCAAGCGTCGTGTCGAGGCTCGTCACCTTGCGCTCCAGTTCGCTGCCGAGCCGGATCTCGCTGTCGGACAGCGCCTTCGACAGGACTTCAGTCTTGTCGTCGAACATCGAGGAGAGGCGCTCGGGTGTTCCCGACATCAGCTCGCTGATTGCCGAGGTGCGGCTGTCGAGGACTTCTGCAAGACGATCGTGGCTGCCGGTGACCGCATCGATGAGGGCGTCCGCGCGCGAACCGACGGCGTCCTCGAAACGGGCTTGGCTATCGGAAAGTGCGGCGGCGAGTGCCGTGCCGCGTTCGACCATAACGGCGTCTACCTTGTTGTGGGCGTCGCCAAAGCTGTGGCTGATTTCGTTGCTGCGGGCAGCAAGCGCATCGGAAAATTCGCGGGCGCGGTTTTCGAGCATGGAGTCCAGCACTTCCTGGCCGGTTCCAAGCGTCGTTGCGAGCGCCAGCGACTGGTCGGTCAGTGCATTGCCGATCCGGTCGATGCTGGACGACAGGATGCCTTCAATTGCATCCGAACCGCCTGCGACGGTTTCGTTGATGCGGGCGAGGCTGTCCATCAGCTTGCTGTCGAGCGTGCCGGCGCGCTGGTCGAATGCCGTGGTGAACTGCGACAGGCCGTCGTCGAAGGTTGCCGAAAGCTGGCCAACGGTTGCCTGGAGACGGTCTTCGAAGAGGCCGGAGCGGAGGTCGAGATCCATGATCGCGTCGTCGGAAGCAGTCTGCAGGCTCTGACGGAAGGT
This sequence comes from Neorhizobium sp. DAR64872/K0K18, assembly GCF_050500175.1. Taxonomy (NCBI): domain Bacteria; kingdom Pseudomonadati; phylum Pseudomonadota; class Alphaproteobacteria; order Hyphomicrobiales; family Rhizobiaceae; genus Neorhizobium; species Neorhizobium sp. DAR64872/K0K18. Next base: position 1,788,721 of record NZ_CP191446.1, on the reverse strand, counting down.
GGCGCTCTTCTGGTCGAGCGAGCGGTTGAGCGCGGCGATTGCCGTGTCCAGCGTGCCGCCGAGTGTCTTCTCGCTGTCGTTCAGGCCCTCGGTGATCTCGCGGGTACGGGCAAGCAGCGTTTCGTTGAGCTGACGGGTGCGGTCGGCGAGGGCGGCGTTGAGCTTTTCGGTGTTGGCATCGATGGTCGACGCACGGGTTTCGAACTGGCCGAGCAATTCCTGACCGCGTTCGGACATGGTCGATGTGAGCGTGTCGAGGCGGATATCGAACTCGGTGGCCAGAGCGATACCGGACGATGTCAGGCTCGAGACGAGGTTTTCGGCACGGGCGGCCATCAGGGAGCTGAGCGCTTCACCGGCAGCGTCGGATTTTGCGATCAGAGACGCGGCGCGGGTGTCGATCATCGAGGCAAAGGCCTCGCCTGACGTGGCGAGGCGAACGGAGATCTCCTCTGTCGACAGCGACAGGTCTTCCTTCAGCTGCTCGTGCACGCCGACGATCGACGAGCGGATACGTTCCGCATGGTTGACGATCGCGTCGCGCTCGGCGCCGAGTTCATGCACCAGGCCGCGAACGCGCAGCTCGTTGTCTGTATAGCTGCGTTCCAGCGCGTTGACTTCGGAATGAACCAGCGTTTCCAGCTCGGAGGCACGCGCAATGGTGCGCTCGATGCCTTCGTTCATCGCAGACACTTCGCGGCGGACAGCCTGGCCGACCGACATGATGCGCTCGGAGGCAATGGTTTCCGGTTCGGAGAGACGCAGGGCCACTTCCGCCATCGAGCGGGCCGCATTGCGCAGATCAGCAGCTCTCGCCATCATGATCGCGAAGGCGAAGAACAGCATGATCGGCAGCAGGATGCCGACGACGAGGGCGACGATCCCAGGTGCAGCGAGGACGCCGGCGACCGAGGTGAATTCCCACAGCTGGCTGCCGTAGATCAGCTGGCCGAGACCGATACCCGCAACAACCCAGAAGAACGAGATAATGGCGGCGTTGCGGACGGCGCTCTTGATCGAGCCGCCTTCGAGCGAACGAAGAATCGCATTCGGGGTGCGGCGACCGGCATCATTGGCCGGCTCGAAAGCGGGCTGTCGGGCTGTCGTTTCGGGACCGGCCTGACGAGGCGGAGCGGATTGCGGATTTTGTGAGGACGATGGGGAGCGCTGCCTTGGCGTATCCGACACTCTGGTCTCCGAAGCGGTCTGAGTTGGTCGGGCGCGAGGCTGCTCGCCGTTGAAGTCGATCTTCAGCGCTTCTTCCAGTGCCTGGAAAGCCGTCTCATCGACCGACTCGCTGCTCGTTTTCTTCGCCATGCGGTTACGCCTCGTTACACTCACCCGGCGCTTTCGTTCCAGCTCTGCCGCCTGCAGGCTGGAAGTCGGGTCGCCGACCGGAACCCGGCCCGTGCGTCATGCTGGCCGCAATTCCACTTTACTCACAATTCGAACGGCCGTTGTTGCAAACGGATGATAATGAAAGCTTACCACCGTTCCGCCGTCAGACGCAGGATGGTTTACACACCCATCTCAACCGTCCTGTAGTGACACATTCGTGTCTTTCACACAATTGCTCGGCCGGGATCGGCCCGGAAAGCAGATTTGTTGTTAACAGAATTTAAACCACGAAAAATGTCGAAACCCCTGACATTCCGTGAGGTTGATGGAAATTAACCATGTCCCGAAATTTGCGCCGTGATTGTGCCGGAATTTAACGGGATAGGCAGCCGCTGTCCCGCATCACTGGGACGCATGATTGAGCCCCAAAGAGGAACAGAGTTTCATGTCAGCGGCGAATACTGCTTTTTCAACGCCCACTAGCCCGCGCGGGGCATGTCCTTCGCAGTCGCGCCCGATCGATCTCGTGCATCTTGCCCGCCAGACGATGGGCGACAAGACACTGGAAAACGAAGTGCTGATGATGTTTGCCCGCAACGCCCGCCGGGCGCTGCAGGAAATGACGGGCGCAGACGCTGCCGGGGTTGCGATGACGGCGCATCGCCTGAGGGGGGCTGCATCTGCGGTCGGCGCGTTCGGCGTTTCCAAGGCGGCGGAGAGACTGGAAGCAGACGGTGCCGACGCCGCGCATTTGGCCGCGCTTGCCGCGTGTGTCTTGGAAGCGGAGAACTTCATCCTGAAACTCTGCCGCTGATCCGTGACAGTTGGAGGGCGCCGCAAGACAACGGCGCGTCGTCCGTTCGTGTTGACTGGACCGGTGATTTATCGGAAGACAACCGGCCAAGACTGCCACTCAATGCGGATTTCCTGATTATGACGAAACTGACCCTCGTTGCCTTCGACGGTACGCGCTTCGATATCGAAGCTGACAACGGCTCCACAGTGATGGAGAACGCCGTGCGCAATTCCGTGCCAGGCATAGAGGCCGAATGCGGCGGCGCCTGTGCCTGTGCCACCTGTCATGTCTATGTCGACGATGGCTGGACCGAAAAGGTCGGTCCTCCGGCAGCGATGGAAGAAGACATGCTCGACTTCGCCTTCGAGGTGAAGCCGACCTCGCGGCTGTCCTGTCAGATCAAGATCAAGGCCGATCTCGACGGTCTGATCGTGCACGTTCCAGAACGTCAGGCCTGAACCAAACCAGACGACGTTACTCCAAAAAAATGCCTCGCTGCGCAGTTAGCGCAAGCGAGGCAAGGCAGGCGCATAGCCGCAAGGCGAGGGAGGAAAACGCCTGCGGCCGCAATTGCGCCGGGGAGACCTGTGAAGCTTGTACAAGGCAACAACGCGGGACCTCTCTCGGTCCAAGTGCCTGATCGCGGCCGCGAACATCTGCGGCGCCTGAACGGGTAGATCCGGGCACCGTGGCCGGGATCGCGGGCGGCTGGATGACCCTTGATATGGGTCGTTGGCAGCGCCGTTCTGTTGCTACGGTTTTAGCCCAGACACACACATTAGTATATTGTTATAAGTCACCGATGAATGACAGGGTGGTGCGAAAGCTCCGCGCAAGTCTCGGGAAAGGTCGGGCTACGGGTCGGTTGATTGGCTGTGCGGTTCGAGATCGTCTTTCGCTGCCCGATCAGTCGCGCTTCATCCGGTATTTCAGGAGACGGGTCATCCGCTCGTCGAAGTTCTTCGACTCGACCTGGTCGAACCGCATCTGTTCCCGGTCGTGTGCTTCCAGAAGATCGCGAGTCGCATCGGCGACCTTCTTTTCGAGGCTATCGCAACTGCTGGGCGTCGAGAGGTCCAGAAGCTGTCTCTCGAGAATGCGGGCATGGGTGCGGGCAATTTCGGCATGGCGTTCTTCGTGGCGCTTGATGTCTGCCGAAAGCGTGTCCCATATCATGCCAAGATCCGCGTCTGCACGACGTCGATTGATCCAGCGTGGCAGAACGATATGGGTACGCAGTGTGACCCTTGCGGCGCCGACCGTGCATCGATTGGCGCGCTCGACATAGGTCACTTCCCCGCCGAATTTGATTTCGGTTGCACCGGGATGACGGTGGCCGGTCGTGCGGGTCAGCGGACCGCGTTTTTCCAGCTCCTTGTCGAGGTCTTCGGCAGTTTTGCCGCCGATCTGAAAATACGAGTAAGTCTTGGTGATGATCGGTGCGGCCGATGCGGGAGAGGCGAAGACGCCTGCAAGAAGTACGGTACCGATGAGACGGCGAACCGCGCGCATTGAAAACATTCTGTGGCCTGCAACGTTGAACTTTAAAAGAGCTTGGGGCATAGCGAGACCAAGCGCAACACGAGGTCCCTGAATTTTGCGTCAACTCTCCGAAGATGATTGGCCGGTGATATCGCGGCGCAACACGCACTGGCAATTGGCGCGCGGACGCGTGCTGGAACTCGGCGCGCAAGGCCATATCATGGCGATCGTCAACGTGACGCCGGACTCGTTTTCCGACGGCGGTCGGCATGCGCAAACGGATGGCGCCGTGCGGCATGCGCTGAGCTGCGTCGCCGAAGGTGCTGCCATCCTCGATATCGGTGGCGAATCGACACGGCCCGGCGCGGCGGCGGTGACGCCTGCCGAAGAACAGGATCGCATCCTGCCGGTGATCGAGAAGCTTGTCGGCGAAACCGACGCTATCATCTCGGTCGATACCTATCGTGCGGTAACGGCGCGGCTGGCAATGGCTGCCGGCGCCCACGTCATCAATGACGTACATGGCCTGCAGCGCGAACCCGATATGGCTGATGTCGCGGCCGAGACAGGTGCTGGTATCTGCATCATGCATACGGGACGCGACCGGACGGATCGACGAGCGGACATGATCGAAGACCAGCAGTATTTCCTCACGCGGTCTCTCAAGATCGCGCATGCTGCCGGGATCAGGGATGCGGCGATCGTGCTCGATCCCGGGTTCGGATTTGCGAAGAACCGGGACGACGACATGGAACTGATCGCCCGATTCGGCGAGTTGCATACGTTCGGATTTCCGTTGCTCGCGGGGACGTCGCGAAAGCGGTTTATCGGTGCGGTCACGATGCGGGATCCGGCCGATCAGCGGGATATCGGCACAGCGGCAACGACAGCGATTCTCAGGCTTGCCGGGGCTGCGATCTTCCGGGTCCATAACGTGGCGGCCAACCGCGATGCACTGCTGATGGCAGATGCGGTTCTGGCATCCCATGCAGCACGAGGTAAGGACATCTGATGGGGACCTACAGCATCGCCCTCAAGAACTGCGCCTTCTTCGCTCGTCATGGAGCCTTTGCGGAAGAAGAGAGGCTCGGTCAGCGATTCTATGTCGATCTCGTCATGCATGTGGATGCCGAAGAAGCGCTGGAGGACGACAACGTCGAGAGCACCGTGCACTATGGCGAAGCCTTTAAAATTGTAGAGCAGATCGTGACCGGGACGCGTCGCAATCTGATCGAGACATTGGCGAAGGATATTGCAAAGGCGCTTTGCGCCTGGTCGTCGCAGATCCGAAGGGTCGAGGTGACCGTGCGCAAGCCGAGCGTGCCGATCCCGGGAATTCTCGATCATGCCGAAGTCAGGATCGAGCATGTCGCGTGACGGCTCGATGGAATTGGTAGCCCTTGGGCTCGGCGGTAATGTCGGTGATCCGCGGGCTGCGATGGCAGATGCGTTGAGGGAACTTGGTGCCCGATCGGACTGTCGGGTGGTCACGGTCTCCCGGCTTTATGCCACGCCGCCATGGGGCAAGACCGACCAAGCGGAATTCCTGAACTGCTGCGCGCTGATCGAGACGTTGCTTCATCCCGAGCCGTTTCTCGATGTCTGTCTTGATATGGAAAGGCGGCGCAAGCGTGAGCGCGTCGAGCGCTGGGGCCCGAGAACGATCGATATCGATATCCTGACCTACGGCGACAGCGCGTATCACTCCGAGACGCTTGAGCTTCCGCATCCGCGCATGACGGCGAGGGGCTTTGTGATGATGCCGCTTGCCGATGTCGCGCCCGAAATGGTCCTCGGACAGAAAAATGTCCGCGACTGGCTGGCAGAGGCGGACATCGAAGGCATCAGGATCGCTGACGCAGACAGGGACTGGTGGATTACGGCTTGATCGAACCGACGGCGATCGAATCGAGATCGCGATCCAGCGACAGGCCGATTACGGGCACCATCTGGTCTTCGACCTTCACCGAAATGGTGATGTTCATCTTGTTGTCGCCGCGCAGGCTGGCGACCATTGCGCCGTTCAGCTGTGCACGGTTGATGCCCATCACGACCTTGTCGCCATTGACGGAGCCGGAGACGATGTCGAGGCCCTTGCCCTGGGCGCCGTCCAGGAACTTGCCGGAATAACCGGTGCTGCTCTGGCTGATGACCGCGGACATCGGCTGCTGGAAGACGCCGACGCGGCAGGTGCCGTCGAGCTTGATGCCGACAGTGCCATCCGGCTGGGCAGCGCCAATCAGGTTGCAGCTGAACTTCGTACCCTTGTACTTGCCCGCGACGATTTCGCCCGGACCCTTCCAGACGCCACCGACCTGCTGGAAAAAGGATTTGTCACGCGAAGCCGCGGAGGCCTCCGGTGCCAGGGCGGGGGCAGTTGCGATGGTCAGTGCAACGATGCCACCGAAAAGCGAAAAGAAGCGCGAATACATGTGCTTTCCCTTGGAAACCAGAAACTTCAAGTGCCTCGCAAATTAGCTTGGAATGGTTAATGACTGGTATCTTTTCGGGTCATTAGGGGTCACAGAGGCGCGATCAATCGGTCTTGCGCGGGCCGACGGGAGAGATGTCGGACATGAAATCGCCGATCCCCGGGCGCTTCACAGCGCGGAAGGGAAGCGGGCGGCAAAGATCCATCGCGGCAATGCCGATACGCGCCGTCAGCAGGCCGTTGATGACGCCTTCGCCGAGTTTGCTTGAAAGCCTCGATGCCAAACCATGGCCCAGAACCTGCTGCGCGATTCCGTCTCCAACCGCGATCGAACCTGTCACCGCCAGATGCGCCATCACGTCCCGCATGAGCTTCAACAGTCCGAGCGTGCCTGGGCGCCCGCCGTAGAGGTCCGCCATCGCGCGGATCAGTCGTGTCACCTCGAACAGGACATAGACGAGATCAACGACCGCGCGGGGGCTGACAGCGGTGACGACCGAGACCCGTTTCGAGGCGCCAAGAATGAGGACGCGTGCCTGCCGGTCGAGCGGCGACAGGAGTTCGCGCTCCGCAAGATCGATCAGTTGCGGGCCGTCGATGATATCGTCTTTCGTCGCATCAAGCGCGGCACGTCCGCGGGCGGTCTCCGCCCGGTGACCTGTCAGTTTCGTGAGCGCGGCGACGACGGTTCTGGCTGCCGTCGGCCTTGGCGATTTCAGGGCGTCTTCCGCTTGCGTCTTCAGCGTCTGGACCGCAGCTAGCCGCATCATCCCGATGATTTCACGACCGACCATGACCAGAAGCGCGACGATGCCGACGCCCAGTGCTGCCGCTGCGGCGTAACCGAGCCAGTCGGACCGTGCAAAGAGATCCCGGATGATCCGATCCGCCCAGAGGCCGAACGCAAGCGACAGGAACGTGCCGAAGGCCGCGGCCGCGAGGTTGGCGAAGGAGAAACGCTTTCGCTTCACCGGCACGGCGACGGCCAGCGCGTCTGCTGAAAGTTCCTGGGGGCTGATGAACGGATCGAGCTCGTCCGGCGTGATGGCAACGCCATCGTCAAACCGGCGGGGTGCGCGGTTCGGGTGGGTCTGCGGCTCTTCTTTTGTCGGAATGTCGTCGTCCACGGCGAAGGAAGACGGGCGGCGGCGGTCATCGGTGATCTTGCGGTCGGTCATGCGAGGCGATCTCCCAGCAGGAACTGCATGGCGCGGTCGAGCCTGATATGCGGGACCGATAGGGTGATGCCGCCCTTTTCGTCGAGAGCCGGGGGACGGAAGCGCACCACGTTGACATCCGGAAGCTCGGAGCCCGGCTGACCGAGCTGCCGAAACAGGGCTTCCGGGTCGGCCGGAAGGTCGCCAGGGAAGATCGCCGTCTGCCGCGTGCCGTCGAAGACTTCGCCATTGATGGTTTCGCCTGCCATCGGTGTGCCGACGATGACCGGCAGTTGGTGACTGCCGTCCTTCACGGAAGCTTCACGCGTGGCGCGCACGGAGGCGATTGCCATCACGTCGATGCCGGCGCCGGCCATGCCGATCCGCTCGATGGCGCGGTCGACGAGGCGGCCGGTCAGGCGCTCCAGAAGGTCGTGGCTTTCATGATGCAGATGGTCGGCCTTAGTGGCCGCGACCAGCACCTTGTCGATGCGTCGGCCGACCAGCGACGAGAAGAAGCTGTTGTGGCCGGGACGGAAGCAGGCGAGTACGTCGGTCAGTGCGCGTTCCAGATCCTGCACGGCCTCAGGGCCGCGGTTGATCGCCTGCAGCGCATCGATCAGCACGATCTGCCGGTCGAGACGCGCGAAATGCTCGCGGAAGAAGGGTTTGACGACGATTGTCTTGTAGGCGTCGTAGCGGCGCTCCATCATTGCCCGGAACGACCCCTTCGGGGCCGGCGTATCCGGAAGATCGGCGAGGGGCGCAAAGGTGAGGGCGGGCGAACCTTCCAGGTCGCCGGGCATCAGAAATCGCCCGGGCGGCAGGGTGGAGAGCGAGCGCTCATCAGATTTGCAGGCTTTCAGGTAGGCCGCAAAACTATCGGCCAGCCGACGCGCGGTTCCTTCGTCCGCCGGTGCGTCCATGTCTATGCCGGAGGCGAACGAAAGCCAGTCCTTCGACAACTCGGCGCGAATGCCGGTGCGGGCAAGTTCGACCGTGTTGCGGCTGAATGTGGCGTAGTCCTGCGCCAGAAGCGGCAGGTCGAGCAACCATTCGCCGGGATAGTCGACGATGTCGATCGACAGCCGCCCGCGGGAAAACATCCGGTTCCAACCGCTGGCGCTCTGGTATTCCAGCGTGACGCGGAGTTCCGAGATCGCGCGCGTCGAATCCGGCCAGATCCGTTCGCGCACCAGTGCGTCGATGTGATCCTCATACTGGAAGCGCGGTATCGCGTCGTCCGGCTGCTGCTCGAGCCGAGCCTGCGAGACCCGCCCGGATCGCATCGCCTCGAACAGTGGCAGCCGGCCGCCGTTCAGGAGATTGTGGACAAGCGACGAGATGAACACCGTCTTGCCGGCACGCGACAAGCCGGTAACGCCAAGCCGCATCGACGGATTGACCAAGTTCGATGCGCGATCGGCGAGATTATCGAGAGCAATCTTCGCGTCGTCGGTGATACTGGTGAGCGCTGGCGGCAAGGTGTCGTCCCAAAACTGTTTGTCGCTATATAGGGACCGTCAGGCAATGCGCAAAGGGATGGGATGCCTTGGAATCTGTGGTCACGGCGTGATGAAATCTGTCAGGTTCCATGCGGGTCGCGAGCCGTCGCTTCGGCCTGCGTGATCGATGACAGCAAGGCCTGCCGTCGGATACCCTGAGGGCAGGGCGCGGGCTGCATGCTCTTTTCCGATCAGTTCCCCGAACACGTCCTCGATCGTCGGGTTATGCCCGACGAGCATCACCGATCCGCTGCGGTCGCTGGTGAAAATCAGCGCAAGATAGGTGCCGACCGATCCGTTGTAGACCTCGTCGATGAATTCGGGCTCGATGGTTTCGCTGATTGCGCGGCGCACCGCCTCCGCAGTCTGGCGGCAACGCATAGCCGTCGAACTGATAACAGCGTCGGGGCGGTAGCGACGGTCCGCCGCCTTGTCGGCAACGATTTCCGCTTCCGCGAAACCATCCGTCGTCAGTGTTCGATCGAAATCTCTCTGACCCTGTTCCGGGTTGGCCGCCCGGCCGTGCCGGAGAAGGTAGATGCGTGACGGCGGCGGCGCGAGTGTCGGCATATCGGTGAAAGACGCCATTTCATTCTCCTTTGACCGCCTGGACGGTAATTCCGTGACTTCTGAACTTCAACCACGCCTGCGCCATGATTGCCAGTTGCGCTGCCCAGGAACCGGTTTCAACCGAAGTCGATTAAAGCATAGAAAATAGTCATTTAGCTGATTTTTGTGACAATTTTAAAATTGCCTCAATAACGAGCGGAAGGCTTGAACCGGAACAACCAAAGCGATATAGAGCGGCCACGAGATGTTCTTCAGGAGAATCGCGTTGAGTGAGAAGATCGATCTTAGCAATTATGTACTCTCGGAAACCGACGAGTTCATGAATGCAAACCAGAAGGCGTATTTCCGGGCAAAACTGACGGCCTGGAGAAACGATATCCTGCGGGAGGCGCGGGAGACTCTGGATCATCTGGCAGAGGAAAGTGCCAACCATCCCGATCTGGCCGATCGCGCATCTTCGGAAACCGATAGAGCCATCGAGCTTCGTGCCCGTGACCGGCAGCGCAAGTTGATCTCCAAGATCGACGCGGCGATGCAGCGCATCGACGACGGGACCTATGGCTATTGCGAAGAAACCGGCGAGCCAATCGGACTGAAGCGTCTTGACGCCCGGCCGATCGCAACCCTGTCGATCGAGGCCCAGGAGCGGCACGAGCGTCGCGAAAAGGTCTATCGCGACGAATGATTTCTGCTTGACGCATGGTCTACGGCAGAAACGACAAAAGGCACGGGAAACCGTGCCTTTTGTCGTTTGATGTCATGGATACGTGCAAAGCCCGCGGCCCTGCATGTCATTTATCGCGCGTGGCGGACATTTCCCCAAATATACGGGCGACTTCGTCCTGAAGTGATGGCTCGGCAGTCGCGCCGGTAATCGGTGCGACAGCAGGATCGCGCTGCGGCAACTGGCGGTTTGGTGCTGGCACCGCGATCGTCTCGCGGCCGGCGTTTTCCCGTGCCGCAAGGTTTTGTGCCATTTCCTCTTCCAGAATTTTCTCGAAATCGCTCCCGAGCATTTTCGGCTTTTCGAGAGCCGACTGTACGCCGGTCGAGAGGTCCTCGGAATTGATCGGAACAACGCGCGACGGTTCGGCCGGCTGGTCGGGCTCGGCGTGAGCAAGAACCCGACTGCGCGCGGCTTCAAGCGCGTTTGCCGCATCGTCGACCCTGGATGGTGCAGGCTGCGGGATCGCCGTGATCGCTGCCGCGGCGATCGGCGCTGCGGCAACGCCAGCGGCTGTCGAAACCGTTGCCGGGATGACGACGGTCGGTGCCGGACGCTGTGGCTCGGGGGCGGATTGTCTTGCCGGCGGATCCAGTCGCTGCGGGGCGGGTGGCGATACGGACGCAGTCGGCGTCGGCTCCGACCGGGATAGCGAGCTCACAGGGCGAGCGGGAATGGGAGATGGCTGGGTCGCGAGTGGTGGCTTCGCACGCGGGGTGTCGTCGCGCACTGAAATCTCCCGCATGGGCTCAGGCCGTTCGGCCTCTGGCAGAGCTGCCGGGCGAGGGTCCGGACGCTGCCTCTGGGCAAGTGCGGGACGTGGTTCAGAAGGCGCGCTTTCAATGGCGGAGGGCTGTGAGGGCGAGTTCGTCGCGATGCCGGTTTCGATCACGATATCGGTCGGCCCGCCAATCATGACGAGGTGCTCCACGCCGTCGCGGCGGATCAGCACGAGGCGGCGACGTGCATCGACGGCTGCCGCATCCAGCACCTGCAGCCGCGGATTGCGGTTGCGTCCCCCGCGGACGAACGGCGACGGTCCATTGCGACCGCGCAGCATCCACAAGATGCCGAACAGGAAGAGAAGCCCGATGCCGACACCGAGGACCGCGATAACCATCCGGCTGCCATAGGCGCCCATCAGTTCTTCGGCCATATGCTGATACTCCTCATGCCAATCGTCACATTTGAAAAGACGACAATTTTCGCTTCGATCAAGGGGTGCTGCGATGCTGTCTTGATGGAAAACATCACTTCGGAGAGGAAAGATAGGGCACAAGTCTTCACTGTCCCGGGTTTTCTGGCACAACGGAGCTTTTTGCGTCGCCGACAACTTGCTAAGAAGGAATCATAGGGTTTTCGGCTCCGTGGAGCATGACGGCCGCAGTAGGATGGCTTCGGCAGTCGGCCGTTGCGAAATGCGAGGGATTGATGACGAAGTTGCAGCAGGGCGGCAACTACGAGACCCCACTGGTCGAGCGTAAGACGCGGGGTGGAACCATTCTTCGGATCGTGCTTCTAGCGCTGGTGCTGCTGGGCGTTGCAGTCGCTTTTGTGGTTTTTCAGCAGGCACTCGACAATGAGATTGTGCTCGGCCTGCTGGGCATCCTTGCCATGGTCGGCATATTTTTCCTCGTCTCTTCGATGATTGGCCTCGTGGAAGTCATGCCGCAATCGCGGTCCGACGATCTCGCCCGCGCTTTCCTGGCCGGCCATCCGGACGGTATCCTGATCACGGACATCAAGGGTCGCATCGTCTACGCGAACGCTGCCTATGGTCGGATGACCGGTGCGACGAAAAAGAGCGATATCCAGTCCCTTGAAACGCTTCTGTCCAAGTCGCGCGAATCCAACGAGGCGCTTTACAGGCTGACATCCGCGCTGCGGGAAGGCCGCGAGGGTCATGAAGAATTCCGCCTGCTGCAGCCGCTTGGCCGCAGCACGGGCACTGCCGTCGTTGGAGAGAATGGTGCGGGCGCCTTCTGGTACAGGCTGAAGGCCGGCCTTCTGGCGGGTTCGGGAAACAACAAGGCGCAGCTCGACATCTGGCAGATTACCGACACGACCTCGGAACGGTCGGACCAGGAGCGTTTCTTTCGCGAACTGCAAAACGCCATCGACTACCTCGACCATGCGCCGGTCGGGTTCTTTTCCGCGGGCAAGAAGGGCGAGATCTTCTATCTCAACGCCACGCTGGCTGAATGGCTGGGTCTCGATCTGACCAAGTTTTCTCCTGGATCGATGACGATCGACGATCTCGTGGCGGGCGAGGGCATGGCGCTGATCCAATCGGTTCAGCCGGCGCCAGGTCTGAAGCGTACGGAAACGCTCGATCTCGACCTGCGCCGTGCCAACGGCCAGAGCCTGCCGGTGCGACTTGTTCACAGCGTCAGCTCCATGCGCGACGGTGCGCCCGGCGAAAGCCGCAGTGTCGTGATCAACCGGCCGCATGGTGAGGACACCGATCAATCCGCGTCGGCAATGCGTTTCACGCGCTTTTTCAACAACACGCCGATGGCCATTGCGTCCGTTGATGGCGAAGGCCGGATCCTGCGCATCAATGCGCCGTTCCTGCGACTGTTCGCCGGGGTTCTGACCCGCGACGACGTGGAAAGCGGTGCGTCGCTGGAGCGTATCGCGCACGAGACGACCCGCGATCAGCTGATGGCGGCGCTTGCTGCCGCACGCGACCGTCAGGGCGACATTACTCCGATCAATTCGCGGCATCCGGGCGACGAGACCCGCTATCTGCGTTTCTACGTCAATGCGGTGATCGACGAGAGCGACGAGGCACCCGAAGAGGCGGCCATCATCTATTCCGTCGAGACGACCGAGCAGAAGGCGCTCGAGACGCAGATGGCGCAGACCCAGAAGTTGAACGCTGTGGGCACGCTTGCCGGCGGCATCGCCCACGATTTCAACAATGTGCTGACGGCAATCCTTCTGTCCTCCGATCACCTGCTTTTGCAGGCGCGTCCGTCCGATGCGAGCTTTGCCGACCTGATGGAAATCAAGCGCAACGCCAACCGGGCCGCCGTTCTGGTGCGCCAGCTCTTGGCCTTCTCGCGCAAGCAGACGATGCGTCCGGCGGTGCTGAACCTCACCGATGTGGTGGGCGACCTGCGCATGCTGGTCGACCGGCTGATTTCCGGCACCAATGTCAAGCTCGATGTCGACTACGGGCGTGACCTGTGGCCGGTGCGTACCGACCTGTCGCAGTTCGAGCAGGTTCTCATCAACCTCTGCGTCAACGCGCGCGATGCGATGCCGCAGGGCGGCACGATCCTGATCAAGACCCGCAATGTGACGGCCGAGGAAACCAGCAGCTTCCATCAGGCCGATCTGCCGGCGGAAGATCTCGTGATGGTCGAGGTTGCCGACAGCGGCACGGGCATTCCGCCCGAGATCATGGACAAGATCTTCGAGCCGTTTTTCACCACCAAGGAAGTGGGCAAGGGTACAGGTCTCGGCCTTTCGATGGTCTATGGCATCATCAAACAGTCCGGCGGCTATATCTATCCGGAATCGGAAGTCGGTCGCGGAACGAGTTTCCGGCTGTTCCTGCCGCGTCACATTCCCGAAATACCGGTCATCACGCCGGAGGCCGCAGAGGCTGCAGCTCTGGCAGCCGCACAGCCCGTGGCTTTGAAGGCGCCGTTAGAGGATATGGATCTCACGGGCAAGTCTGCGGTCGTGCTGCTTGTGGAAGATGAAGAAGCGGTTCGCCGGGGCGGCAAGCGCATGCTGGAAACGCGCGGTTATACCGTGCACGAAGCCGGATCCGGCGTCGAAGCACTCGACATCATGGACGAGCTCGAAGGCAAGGTTGATATCGTCGTTTCCGACGTTGTCATGCCTGAGATGGACGGGCCGACGCTTCTGACGGAACTGCGGAAATCCTATCCGGATCTGAAGTTCATCTTCGTCTCCGGATACGCGGAGGACGCGTTTGCGCGCAACCTGCCGGCCGATGCGAAGTTCGGTTTTCTGCCCAAGCCGTTTTCGCTGAAGCAGCTTGCCGTTGCGGTTCGCGAGATGCTCGACTCGGACTGATTTTCTGATCTGCCTGCCAACCTTTATGGAGCCTCGCGATTCGTCCGTCGAACCGCGAGGCTTCCTGCTTTAACTCCTGATTTTCCACAGGTTATGCGCGCGAGAACGTTCCGCGAACGAAATCGCGATAACGCTGTGCAATCAAGCTGATAAAAGCCTCTTGATTGATGAGAACAAAAAGAGTACACGATGTCCATCGGCTGCTTCATTGCTTGCGTGGCGGCAATAACCTAAAGGTGGGACCTCATGGCACAGAATTCATTGCGGCTCGTAGAGGATAAAGGCGTGGACAAGAGCAAGGCGCTCGAAGCAGCACTCTCACAGATCGAACGATCCTTCGGTAAGGGATCGATCATGAAGCTTGGCTCGAACGATAGCATCGTCGAGATCGAGACAGTTTCCACCGGTTCCCTGAGCCTTGATATTGCGCTCGGCATCGGCGGTCTGCCGAAGGGCCGTATCGTCGAAATCTATGGTCCGGAAAGCTCGGGCAAGACGACGCTTGCGCTGCAGACCATTGCTGAGGCTCAGAAGGGTGGCGGTGTTTGCGCCTTCGTCGACGCGGAACACGCACTCGATCCGGTCTATGCCCGCAAGCTCGGCGTCGATCTGCATAACCTCCTGATCTCGCAGCCAGACACCGGTGAGCAGGCGCTTGAGATCACCGACACGCTGGTGCGTTCCGGTGCTGTCGACGTTCTCGTCATCGACTCGGTTGCGGCATTGACGCCACGCGCCGAAATCGAAGGCGAAATGGGCGACAGCCTGCCGGGTCTTCAGGCCCGTCTGATGAGCCAGGCACTGCGCAAGCTGACGGCGTCGATCTCCAAGTCGAAGACGATGGTGATCTTCATCAACCAGATCCGCATGAAGATCGGCGTGATGTTCGGTTCGCCGGAAACGACGACAGGCGGTAACGCGCTGAAATTCTACGCGTCCGTCCGTCTCGACATTCGCCGCATCGGCCAGGTCAAGGAACGCGAAGAAGTCGTCGGAAACCAGACACGCGTCAAGGTCGTCAAGAACAAGATGGCGCCTCCCTTCAAGCAGGTCGAATTCGACATCATGTATGGCGAGGGCGTGTCCAAGACCGGCGAGCTCGTCGATCTCGGCGTTAAGGCTGGGATCGTCGAGAAGTCGGGCGCATGGTTCTCCTACAACAGCCAGCGCCTTGGTCAGGGCCGCGAGAACGCGAAGTCGTTCCTGCGAGACAATCCGGAAGTGGCGCGTGAAATCGAGACGTCGCTGCGCCAGAACGCCGGTCTGATCGCGGACAAGTTCCTGCAGAATGGCGGTCCTGATGCCAATGACGGCGACCAGGCCCCGGACCCTTGATCGGACCTGGGTTGGGATGTCGATCTAGGGCATCCTGACGCTGATATTCACCGGTGTTTTCCGGTTTTCAAATCTTGCCGGCCGCCATCTACGAGATGCGCGGCCGGTCTGCGTTCCGGGCGGGTTTGGGATGATTAGGGGTGCTGTGGCTGGACAGTCGGGAACGCGGACGATACAAGCCTTTCGTCTTCGAATAACAGCATCGCACCCGGCGATAAAAAGGGCTTAGCATGAGCGGCGTGAATGAAATCCGGTCGACGTTTCTCGACTATTTCCAAATGAACGGCCACGAGGTTGTGTCCTCGTCCCCGCTTGTGCCGCGCAATGACCCGACGCTGATGTTTACCAATGCCGGTATGGTGCAGTTCAAGAACGTCTTTACCGGTCTTGAAAAGCGCCCCTACACCACGGCCACCACCTCCCAGAAATGCGTGCGCGCCGGCGGCAAGCACAACGATCTCGACAATGTCGGTTACACCGCCCGCCATCTCACCTTCTTCGAGATGCTCGGCAACTTCTCGTTTGGTGACTATTTCAAGGAAAACGCGATCGAGCTTGCCTGGAAGCTGGTCACCGAAGGGTTCGATCTGCCCAAGCACCGGTTGCTGGTCACGGTCTATTCGGAAGACGAGGAAGCTGCGACGCTGTGGAAGAAGATCGCCGGCATTTCCGACGACAAGATCATCCGCATTCCCACCTCCGACAATTTCTGGCAGATGGGCGATACCGGCCCCTGCGGTCCGTGCTCGGAAATCTTTATCGACCAGGGCGAAAATGTCTGGGGTGGACCTCCGGGCTCGCCTGAAGAAGACGGCGACCGCTTTCTCGAATTCTGGAACCTCGTGTTTATGCAGTACGAGCAGACCGCTCCTGGCGAGCGTACGCTGCTGCCGCGCCCGTCGATCGATACCGGCATGGGTCTCGAGCGCATGGCCTGTGTCCTGCAGGGCAAGCAGAGTGTGTTCGACACCGACCTGTTCCAGACGCTGATCGGAACGATCGAGGATGTCCTGAGCGTGAAGGCCCAGGGCAGTGCCAGCCACCGCGTCATCGCCGACCATCTGCGTTCGTCCGCGTTCCTGATTGCCGACGGCGTGCTGCCATCCAACGAAGGCCGTGGTTACGTGCTTCGCCGCATCATGCGCCGCGCCATGCGCCATGCGCAGCTGCTCGGTGCCAAAGAACCGGTCATGTACAAGCTGCTGCCGACGCTGGTGCAGGAAATGGGCCGCGCCTATCCGGAACTGGTGCGCGCCGAGGCGCTGACCGCGGAAACGCTGAAGCTCGAGGAAACCCGCTTCCTGAAGACGCTCGAACGTGGTTTGTCGCTGCTTTCGGACGCGACCAGCACGCTCGACAAGGGCGACATGCTCGACGGCGAGACGGCGTTCAAGCTTTACGACACCTACGGCTTCCCGCTCGACCTGACGCAGGACGCGCTCCGCGCCCGCGAAATCGGCGTCGATCTCTCCGGCTTTACCGATGCGATGGAACGCCAGAAGGCGGAAGCCCGCTCGCATTGGGCAGGCTCCGGCGACAAGGCGACCGAAACCGTCTGGTTCGAAATCAAGGAAAAGTTCGGCGCCACCGAATTCCTCGGCTACGACACCGAGACTGCCGAAGGCGTCGTTCAGGCGATCGTCAAGGATGGCAAGGCGATCGACAGTGCCTCGACCGGCGATGCCGTCCAGATCGTCGTCAGCCAGACGCCGTTCTACGGTGAATCCGGCGGTCAGATGGGCGATGCCGGTTTGATTTCGACCGACCACGCCAAGCTTGAAGTGACCGACGTCCAGAAGCGTGGCGAGGGGCTGTTCGTCCATATCGCGGCCGTCGTTGAGGGCACATTGAAGGCTGGCGACGCGGTCATTCTCGCCGTCGATCACGCCCGCCGTTCGCGCCTGCGCTCGAACCATTCGGCCACGCATCTGCTGCATGAAGCCCTGCGCGAGGTGCTTGGTACCCATGTGGCGCAGAAGGGTTCGCTGGTCGCTCCTGAGCGCCTGCGTTTCGACGTTTCGCATCCAAAGCCCATGTCATCAGAGGAGTTGCAGGTCGTCGAGGATATGGCCAACGCCATCATCCTGCAGAACGCGCAGGTGACGACGCGCCTGATGAGCGTCGACGATGCGATTGCCGAAGGGGCAATGGCGCTGTTCGGCGAGAAATACGGCGATGAAGTTCGTGTCGTCTCGATGGGCAAGGCTGTCGATGGCCCGAAAGCCGGCAAGCCCTACTCGATCGAACTCTGCGGCGGCACGCATGTCAACGCGACGGGTGATATCGGCCTTGTGCGCATTCTCTCTGAAAGCGCCGTCGGCGCCGGTGTTCGCCGTGTCGAAGCGGTGACGGGGGATGCGGCGCGTGTCTATCTCGCCGAGCAGGATGAGCGCGTGAAGACCTTGTCCGGTGCGCTGAAGGTTCAGCCGACCGAACTCGTTTCTCGCGTCGAGGCGCTGATCGACGAGCGTCGCAAGCTTGAGAAGGAGTTGGCGGATGCCAAGCGCCGGCTCGCCATGGGTGGCGGACAGCAGGGTGGTTCTGCGGACGACATTCGTGATATCGCTGGCATCAAGTTCATGGGCAAGGCACTGGCCGGCATCGACGCGAAGGACCTGAAGGGGCTCGCGGACGAAGGCAAGGCCACGCTCGGTTCCGGCGTCGTGACCCTGATTGGCGTTTCTGAAGACGGCAAGGCAAGTGCGGTCGTGGCGGTGACGCCTGATCTTATCGGTCGCTTCAGTGCTGTCGATCTGGTGCGGATCGCCTCTGCAGCGCTCGGCGGCAAGGGCGGCGGCGGACGGCCGGATATGGCGCAGGCCGGTGGCCCTGACGGTGCCAAGGCCAATGAAGCGCTGGAAGCCGTGGCGGCAGCGCTCGGCGCCTGAGAGTTGGAATGATCGGGCGGCCACTGGCCGCCCGTTTCACATGAGGTTTGGACATGGGATTGAACGCAACAATACCGGATGAGATCGACGAGGTCGTGGATGGCCTCGTGCCGTCCCTATTCAGGGATGCGCCGAGTTCGGTCTCGTTCAACAAGTTGCGCAAGCGGCTGCTGCGGCAGGTTCGTCAGGCATTCGACGATTTCGGCATGCTGAAAGATCAGAAACGCTGGCTGGTCGGCCTGTCCGGCGGCAAGGACAGCTATTCGCTTCTCGCCATTCTGCTCGATCTGCAGTGGCGCGGCCTGCTTCCGGTCGAGCTGCTTGCCTGCAATCTCGATCAGGGACAGCCGAATTTCCCCAAACACATCCTGCCTGATTATCTCACCTCGATCGGCGTCAAGCACCGGATCGAGTATCGCGATACCTATTCGATCGTGAAGGAAAAGGTGCCGGCGGGCGGAACCTACTGCGCGCTCTGTTCGCGGCTTCGGCGCGGCAATCTCTACCGGGTTGCCCGCGAAGAGGGTTGCGACGCTCTGGTTCTCGGGCACCACCGGGAGGATATTCTCGAAACCTTCTTCATGAACTTCTTTCACGGTGGACGGCTTGCCGGGATGCCGGCGAAGCTTCTGAACGACGAAGGCGACGTGATGGTGCTGCGGCCGCTCGCCTATTGCGCCGAGGACGATCTGGCGAAGTTTTCTGCTGCCATGGAATTCCCGATCATCCCGTGCGACCTCTGTGGCTCGCAGGACGGGCTGCAGCGCAATGCGATGAAGGCCATGCTTGCCGATATCGAGACACGCATGCCGGGCCGCAAGGACACGATGCTGCGGGCGCTGGCGCATGTGAACCCGTCGCATCTGCTTGACCCGAAACTGTTCGACTTCTCCGGCCTCAGCGCCAACCCCGCCGCCTGATCCCCAACAAGCTGCTCCCACCACTGCAGGATCACACACCATGACCATGCCGCTCGATACAGCCAAGCTTGCCGACATCCTGCGCCTTGCGGCGAAGGAAGAGATCCTGCCGCGATTCCGGCGGCTTGGAAGCGGCGACGTGCGTTCCAAAAGCGAGCCGTCGGATCTGGTGACCGAAGCGGACGAGGCAGCCGAGCGTCTGATCCGCCGCGAGCTTGAAGCGCTGGCGCCTGATGCTCTGTTTGTTGGCGAAGAATCGGTGGCCGCCGATCCGTCGCTTCTCGCCAAGCTTGGAGGCTCGGATTTCGCGATCGTCGTCGATCCTGTCGATGGCACGTTCAATTTCGCCTCCGGCATTCCTGCCTTCGGTGTCATGGCCTCTGTCGTCTGGAAAGGCGAAACGGTCGCCGGCATCATCTACGATCCGATGGGTGACGATTGGGTGATGGCGGAAAAGGGCGCAGGCGCCTTCCTGCGCCGTCCTGACGGCGATGCGGTGCGCCTTGCGGTCGCGGAAGCGACACCGATCGGCGACATGGTCGGAATGGCGTCACCCGGGTATTTCTTCGGCGAGGAGAGAGAGCGGCTGCTGGCCAATCTGGCGAAGGTGCGTTTCTTTGCCAACTATCGATGTGCCGCGCACGAGTATCGCACCTTTGCCGGCGGGCACGTGCAATACCTTCTCTACAACAAGCTCATGCCTTGGGATCATCTGGCGGGCACCCTGATTGCCACGGAGGCCGGCGGTTATGCGGCGCGCTTCGACGGATCCGATTACCTGCCGGACCACGTGGATGGCGGGCTGCTGGTCGCGACCTGCAAGGACAGCTGGCAGATGCTGCGTCGCGAACTCATCGGCGACTGAGCCTTCAAGGGGTCGGTCCCAGTAGAGGGTGAAACGACACCGTAAGCCAACTCCGTTGTCCCCGTTGAACCCTCGTGTATTCTGGTGCCTGAGGGCGGCATGCGGAAGCATATCCAGGTTCTCGAACGAGCGGGGCTCGTTGTCCCCGAGTAGACCGGACGGGTGAGAACCTGCAGGCTTGCGAAGCACGGACTTGAGGCGGAAGCCGAGTGCATAGAGGCGCATCGAAAGATTTTCGAGGCCCGCTTCGAACCATTGAATGAACTCATCAGTACCATGCAAAGGAGGTAACCGATGAATCAGCAAGTTTGCGGGACATCAGTGGAGCGCAGGGGCGATCGCGAATTGGTCGTCATGCGGACATTCAATGCGCCGCCGAGGGCCGTTTTCAAGGCGTGGAGTGAGCCCGAGATGTTCCAGGCCTGGTGGGTGCCAAAATCGGTCCCTGGCCTGTCGCTCGTATCGTGCGACATGGACGTGCGTACCGGCGGCAAGTATCGGCTGGAATTCGGTGCCGGTGGCGATTCCGATACCATGGCCTTCTATGGCAAGTATCTCGAGGTCGTACCGAACGAGCGCATTGTCTGGACCAACGACGAGGGCGAAGAGGGCGCGGTCACGACCGTGAGCCTCGAGGACCAGGGCGGCATGACGCTGTTGCGTTTCCACGAGGTCTATCCGTCCAAGGAGGTGCTTGAGGAGGCCCTGCAGGGCTCGGCGGTCGCATTGCCCGAGCAGTTGGACCAGCTCGACGAATTGCTGACCAGCAAAGCTGAGTAGCGCTGTTGCGGAAACGCATCGGGGCAACGTATGCCTTAGGCGCGCTAACCCCCCGAGCTTTTCGCGGGTGGTGAAGGCAAAGCAAACCAATCTCGCGGCGCCGTTTTATGTCCGCAACGGGCCGAAAGCTGACTCTCTCCGTTAGAGTGTCAATTTCCCTCTACCGGACCGACCCTTCGAGACAAAGCGGAACCGAACAAGGCCGGATCGCTCCGGCCTTTTTTCGCTCTGACGTGATGGACTGTCAGGCCTTGTGGTTGTGGGGCCGGAAGAGCTTTCCCTTTTCGCCGATCAGCACGAAGATCAGGCCGATGACCGAGACGGTAAAGAAGCCTGCCACCATCGGGGTTGCCGTGCCGTCGAAGGCCTGGCCGATCGATGCGCCAATGATCGCGCCGCCGACCGTGCCCATGAAGCCGAGGACGGAGGACGCGGTGCCCGCCACGTGGCCGAGGGGCTCCATTGCCAGCGAATTGAAGTTCGAGGCAATCAGGCCGAACAGGAACATGGCCATGGCGAAGAAGGCCAGGAACAGCAGGAAGGGCATCGGTTCGGATGACAGCAACTGGACGCTCAGCCACAGGAAGGTGACCACGACGAAGCCGATGATGGCGGCGTGCGACAGCTTGCGCATTCCGAGCCTGCCGACCCAGCGGGAGTTGAGGAAGGCCGAGATCGACATGAACAGAGCGACCGCAGCAAACGCCACTGGGAACCATACGCCGAGCTGGTAGATGCCGACATAGACCTGCTGGGCCGAGTTGATAAAGCCGAACAGGGCGCCGAAGATGAACGTGCTCGCAAGCGTGTAGCAAAGCGCCATGCGATTGGTGAGCACGATCAGGAAGCCGGCGACGATGGACTTTACCGTGAACGGGCGGACATCGGCCTGATCCAGCGTTTCGGGCAGCTTGCGGGCAACCCAGATCGTGACAATGATTGCGACGACGGCGATGAAGACGAAGATCAGGTGCCAGTCACCAAACAGCAGCACGAGTTGTCCCGTTCCAGGCGCGATGATCGGCACGATCATGAATACCATCATGATGAGAGACATGACTTCCGCCATGGCGCGACCGCCGAAGACGTCGCGGACGATCGAGACGGAGATGACGCGAGTGGCCGCCGAGCCGATGCCCTGGATAAAGCGCAGGATGAGCAGGCCCGCAAACGAGGGGACGAAAACGACGGCGATCGCGGAGACGATATAGATGCCAAGACCGATCAGCAGCGGCGTGCGGCGACCGAAACGGTCGGAGATCGGGCCATAGAAGAGCTGGGCGATGCCGAAGCCGAACAGATAGGCCGAGACGACATACTGTCGATGGTTCTCGTTCTCGACGCCGAGTGCTGCACCGATCTGCTGTAGTCCGGGAAGCATGATATCGATGGCGAGGGCGTTGAGTGCCATCAGAGCCGCCATCATGGCAATGAATTGTGCCCTTCCCATGCCTTGCAGCTTTGGGACAACGGGATGTGAAGGATTTGTCACGGGGGATTTCCTAAAGAATGGGAAAGGCGCCGTGGGAGCGGCGCCTTCAAAATTTTGGAGAGTATATCAAGCCGGATCAGGCTGCGCGGACGGTAATGCCCTGTTCCTCGATATGGGTTTTGAGCTCGCCCGACTGGAACATTTCGCGGACGATATCGCATCCGCCAACGAACTCACCCTTGATGTAGAGCTGGGGGATCGTCGGCCAGTTGGAATAGTCCTTGATGCCCTGCCGGATTTCCGCGTCGGCAAGAACATTCACGCCCTTGTAGTCGAGCCCGAGGTAATCGAGGATCTGGACCACCTGTCCGGAGAAGCCGCACTGGGGGAACTGAGGCGTGCCCTTGAGGAAGAGAACGACATCGTTCGTCTTGATTTCGTTTGCGATGAAGTCGTGAATGCCGCTCATGATCTTTCCTTTCACATGCGGTTTCAAGGACCGCTGCGGTGTATTGCCCCTTAAATAGCAAGGTGACCTTACTAATTCCAGCGCAATTCCGCTTGGGGTGTCAAACTGTTTTTTGCCTTCGCGCAACGCCACCAATGACGTGCCCCTTAGGGCTATCGGCTGCGTTGCTTGCTGCGGCTGGTGGCGGTGCGCCGGCGGCTCGTCTGCTTTTTCGCTGGCTTCGCAAGTTTTGATCGCGTTCTGGGCTTTTTGCCGGTGAACCTACCCGTGGTCGCGGACCGCGTGCTTCCCGATGCAGCGGCGCGCGTCTGACGCTTCTTGCGCTTGGAAGGCGTGCGGCCGTGCGACTTGCCCAGAAGCTGCTTGACGACATCGTCGACAACGCTGGTAACGATCTGCTTGATCAGGTCGGACATCGCACCGGCAGCCTCGTTACTCGGCGGGGGCGGAGGTCTGAAGCGCCAGGGCGTGCAGAACGCCGCCCATGTTGCCCTTCAGCGCTTCGTAGACCATCTGGTGCTGCTGGACGCGGCTCTTGCCGCGGAACGCGTCCGCGACGACCTCGGCTGCGTAGTGGTCACCGTCACCCGCCAGATCGCGGATCGTGACCTTGGCGCCGGGAATTCCGGCTTTGATCATGTCTTCGATATCGCCGGGACGCATGGGCATGGTGTCTTCCTCTTCTTCGGCCGCAAACTCATATCGCGGCATGCTTTGACCGAAAGACTGCCTGAAAGCAGTCTCCCGGTCAAAGAGGTAACAACCTCAAATACAGATTGCTAGAGGATTTGGATCGGTTGAAGTCACCCGACCCGTGCCTCATGCCATGAACGAGGGGAACCAGCTCTCGTGAGCGATGGTGAGATCCTCGACAGTGATGTCGACGATGTCATCGATGACGACGCGTTCGCCGGCGACCTTGCCGAGGCGGCGGAAGGGCACGGCTGAACCTTCGGCATTGGCCTGCAGGAAATTAGCGATGTCAGCCGGAACGGCGATCACGTAACGCGCCTGATCTTCCCCGAACAGGAGCGCATGCGCCGGTCCGCGCTGTTCCGACAGGCTGACGGTCATGCCCTTTTCCGACGCCATCGCCATTTCGACAAGTGCGAGACCGAGGCCACCGGAGGAGATGTCGTGGCAGGCGCTGACATGGCCGTTGCGGATCGC
This sequence comes from Neorhizobium sp. DAR64872/K0K18, assembly GCF_050500175.1. Lineage (NCBI taxonomy): Bacteria > Pseudomonadati > Pseudomonadota > Alphaproteobacteria > Hyphomicrobiales > Rhizobiaceae > Neorhizobium > Neorhizobium sp. DAR64872/K0K18. The sequence continues at coordinate 1,764,806 of NZ_CP191446.1, read as the reverse complement.
CGAGCGCACGAAGTCGCCATTGCGGCGTTCGGCGGAAAGATCGACGGTCGGTGCTGGACCTTCTGTCGAGCCGAGGATGTCGCGCAGGTAGATCGAGGAGCCGAGATGGCTACCATCGGTGCCGATCATGATCAGCACGTCGCCGTCGCCAGCGGAGCCGATCCTTGCCATCTTCTGCCAGTCGGGCAGCAGGCCGACGCCGGCGATCGTCGGGGTCGGCAGGATGGCGACGCCGTTGGTCTCGTTATAGAGCGACACGTTGCCGGAGACGATCGGGAAATCGAGGGCGAGGCACGCTTCGCCGATACCCTTGATGGCGCCGACGAGCTGGCCCATGATTTCAGGCTTTTCGGGATTGCCGAAATTGAGGTTGTCGGTGGCCGCGAGCGGCTCGGCGCCGGTTGCGACGATGTTGCGCCAGCATTCGGCCACAGCCTGCTTGCCACCTTCATACGGGTCCGCCTCGACATAACGCGGCGTGACATCAGACGAGAAGGCCAGCGCCTTGGTGGGATGGGTCTCGATGCGCACGACGCCGGCATCGCCGCCGGGGCGCTGCAGCGAATTGCCCTGGATCAGCGTGTCATACTGTTCCCAGACCCAGCGACGGCTGGACTGGTTGGCAGAGCCGACCAGCTTCAAAATGGCATCGTTGTAATCTGTCGGGGCTGCAACGTCTGCCGCGGGCATGTCAGGGCGCGGGTTGTGCTGGATCCAGGGACGGTCGTATTCCGGTGCTTCGTCGCCCAGTTCCTTGATCGGCAGGTTGGCGACTTCCTCGCCCTGATGGATGACGCGGAAACGCAGGTCATCCGTGGTCTTGCCGACGATTGCGAAATCGAGGCCCCATTTGACGAAGATCGCCTTGGCGACTTCTTCCTTCGAAGGCTCCAGCACCATGAGCATCCGCTCCTGGCTTTCCGAGAGCATCATTTCATAAGCCGTCATGCGCTCTTCGCGCACCGGGACCTGATCGAGCTGCAGTTCGATGCCGAGGCCGCCCTTGGCGCCCATTTCGACGGCCGAGCAGGTGAGGCCGGCGGCACCCATATCCTGGATGGCGATGACGGCTCCGGTCTTCATCAGCTCGAGGCAGGCTTCGAGCAGGCACTTTTCGGTAAAGGGGTCGCCGACCTGAACGGTTGGGCGCTTCTCCTCGATATCGGCGTCGAATTCGGCCGATGCCATCGTGGCGCCGCCGACACCGTCGCGGCCGGTCTTCGCACCGAGATAGACGACGGGCAAGCCAACGCCCTTGGCTTCCGACAGGAAGATTCCGTCGGATTTTGCAAGTCCAGCTGCGAAGGCGTTGACGAGGATGTTGCCATTGTAGCGTTCGTCAAACTCGACTTCGCCGCCGACCGTCGGCACGCCAAAGGAGTTGCCGTAACCACCGACGCCGGCAACGACGCCGGAGACGAGGTGTTTTGTCTTTGCGTGGTCAGGGGCACCGAAACGCAGGGCGTTCATGGCCGCAATCGGCCGTGCACCCATGGTGAAGACGTCGCGCAGGATGCCGCCGACGCCGGTCGCCGCACCCTGGTAGGGCTCGATATAGGACGGGTGGTTGTGGCTCTCCATCTTGAAGACGACGACATCGCCGTCATCGATATCGACCACGCCGGCGTTCTCGCCAGGGCCCTGGATGACGCGCGGGCCCTTGGTGGGCAGCGTGCGCAGCCAGCGCTTGGATGACTTGTAGGAGCAGTGCTCGTTCCACATGGCCGAGAAGATACCGAGTTCGGTATAGGTCGGCTCGCGGCCGATCAGATCCAGGATCCGCTGATATTCGTCGGGCTTAAGGCCGTGGGATGCGACGAGTTCTGGCGTGATCGGGAAGCTGTTCGGAATGGTCATGATCTTCTCTATGTTGCGGAGCGAGATATGCGCCGCTCTTTAGCCTATGTCTTGACGAGGCGCGACAAGAAAATGCCGGCGCGCCACAGGCAAAAGCCGAGATCAGAACCGGTAACCTACCGTCAGACCCGCGCGGGTCAGACCATCGTTTGGTCCGTCGCAGAGATTGGCGTGAGACGAATGGCCCGCCTGCGCCAGGAGCTGCCAGTTTCCGAGAAGTTTGACGCCTGCGGCGACATATTCGTGGAAGAGTGCGCGGCAGCCAAGCTGGGGGTCGTCGCCGCTGTCCAGGCTGCCGTCATGCAGCGCGCCGCCGAAGCCTGCTTCCACGAAGACATTGCGCGTGACCGGCACTGTCCACGAGAAGCCTGCATAGACCTGGCTCGTTTCGCCCGTGGTGCTGAGTTCGCCGCCGACGTGAAGGCGTGGCCGCAGGGCCTTCTCAACGCCCGTCGCCTGTTCACGACCGAACGGATCGGTGAGGAGCATTCCCGTCAGGAAGACGCCGTTTTCCTTGCGACCGCTGTCCAGGGAGGTGAGGACTCCAAAACGCGCGTCGTCGAACAGCTGTTCGGCAGCAACGATCGGTGTCGCGACCATGGACAGGAATGCCAAGGGTGCAGCGAGGGCGATCCGCGCCGGCAGTGTCAGGGAAATCGGCGGCAAACTACTCTCCTCGAATCGGCATTATGTTGCCGTTTGAGGAGAGAGTGGTCTGCGAAACTCGTACGGAGCTTACGCTATCGACAGAAGGCTTCTGACGGTCGAGATCAGCAGTTGGTGTTGCCAGCGGCCCAGCGTTGCACATCGGCGTTGACGCGGCCCGACACAGGCTCGCTCATCAGCGGGCCGAAGGTGGAAAGCTTGGCAGGTCTGCCCTCCGCCTGCACCACGAGAAGCGGACGGATATCGGACGAGCCCTTGCGTGTCAGAAGAAAGCGGGGACGACCGGAGAAGGACGTCAGTTCCGGCGCGAACGCGTAGGACTTGAAGGCCGGGTCGCCCGACCGGAACCAGCAGCGATTGGCGCCAACGGCAACCTTTTCCATCACGTCGAGCGCCGATGCGTTGCTGACCGCTTTGACGGGTGGTTTCGACTGGCAGGACGCGAGCGCGGTCCCGAGAGCGACAAGAGAAATGGCAGTCATAGTACGATAAGAGATCTGCATGTCGTTCCCGGAGGGTTATGGTATTGTCTGCTATGGAGACCTGAGACCGGTCAGGCAGCGATCACATCGAGCGCCGAGGCAAAAAGGCCGCGACCGTCACTGCCGCCATGCGCGGCTTCGATCAGGTTTTCCGGGTGCGGCATCATGCCGAGAACGTTGCCGCGCGCGTTGATGACGCCAGCGATATCGCTCAACGAACCGTTGGGGTTGGTGCCTTCCGCATAGCGGAACACGACCTGGCCCTTGTCTTCCATGGAAGCGAGCGTGTCTGCGTCGACAAAGTAGTTGCCGTCGTGGTGGGCGACCGGGCAGCGGATGATCTGACCCTTGCCATAGGCGCGGGTGAAGTCCGTTTCGGCATTCACCACTTCGAGCTTCACGTCCTTGCAGACGAACTTCAGCGACGTGTTGCGCATCAGCGCACCCGGCAGCATGCCGGCCTCGACCAGGATCTGGAAGCCATTGCAGACGCCCATGACCTTCACGCCCTGTTCGGCCTTCTGCTTGATGGCCTGCATGACCGGCATGCGGGCAGCGATCGCGCCACAGCGCAGATAGTCGCCGTAGGAGAAGCCGCCGGGGATGACGATCAGGTCGATATCATCAGTGATCTCGGTTTCCGTCTGCCAGATGGTGACGGGCGCCTGGCCGGAGATCTTGGTGAGGGCGGCGATCATGTCGCGGTCGCGATTGAGGCCGGGAAGCTGGACGACGGCGGACTTCATGGGTGCGGTTCAAACCTTGCCTGTGCCTCAGACAGCTCGCGCAGCTCGAGGCGGGTTTCGATACGGTCGAGACGCAGGTCGTGGCGCGCCAGTGCCGTGTGGATATTATGCATGTCCTGATGGAGCGATATCATCGCACCACGCATGGCATTCACTTCTGCCTTCAGGTCCCGTTGGCCGATTTTGATGTCAGATATGTCTGCCTGCACGCGCTTCATCAGTTCGTACATGAGTTCATTCGTGACGTCAGCCATGACATACCCCGCAACCGTTAGTCGATTGCGATAGTATAGTTCTCGATTACCGTGTTAGCCAGAAGCTTTTCGCACATCGACTTCAGGTCTGCTTCGGCTTTTACCTTGTCGGTGCCCTCAAGGGAAAGGTCGAACACCTTGCCCTGACGAACATGGCCGACGCCATCAAAGCCTAAGCTTCCGAGCGCGCCTTCGATGGCCTTGCCCTGCGGGTCTAGAACGCCGTTCTTGAGCGTAACGGTCACGCGTGCCTTGATCACTGAATATCCCCCGAATTACTTGACAAGAACCGGGCCGGTCCCGCGGAGCGGCTCGTTTTCGTTGATGATGCCGAGACGGCGCGCCACCTCGGAATAGGCTTCGACCAGACCGCCCAGATCGCGGCGGAACCGGTCCTTGTCCATTTTTTCCTTCGTCTCGATATCCCAGAGACGGCAGCTGTCGGGCGAGATCTCGTCGGCGAGGATGATGCGCATCATGTCGCCTTCGAAAAGGCGGCCGCATTCGATCTTGAAATCGACGAGCTGGATGCCGACACCGAGGAAAAGGCCGGACAGGAAGTCGTTGACGCGGATGGCGAGCGCCATGACATCATCGAGCTCAGCCGGGTTTGCCCAACCGAAGGCGGTGATGTGCTCTTCGGACACCATCGGATCGGCAAGCTGATCGGACTTGTAGTAGAATTCGATGATCGAGCGGGGAAGAACGGTGCCTTCCTCGATGCCCAGACGTTCCGACAGCGAGCCGGCGGCGACGTTGCGCACGACGATCTCGAGCGGGATCATCTCCACTTCCTTGATCAGCTGCTCGCGCATGTTCAGCCGACGAATGAAATGCGTGGGAATGCCGATCTTGTTCAGGTGTGTGAAGAGATATTCCGAAATGCGGTTGTTCAGAACGCCCTTGCCGTCGATCACACCGTGCTTCTTCTTGTTGAAGGCTGTGGCATCGTCCTTGAAGAACTGGATCAGCGTGCCTGGCTCCGGGCCTTCGTAAAGGATCTTTGCCTTGCCTTCGTAAATACGGCGGCGACGGTTCATGATTGTTTTCTCGTTGTTGGCACCCGGGGCAGGCGCAATGGATCGTGTTTGAGGGGTCCATATCGGAAAAGATCGCATTTCACAATGCGGGGCCATCCGTCCGGTTTTCATCCCGATGAAAAAAGCTATGCCGGCTCCCTCTACCGCATAGGCCGCAGACGACTCAGTCGTGTACCGCGGCAACTTCCCAGCCTAGCAGGAAAAATGCGTCTTGATTCCGGCGTGCCCCCCGAGTTCAGGGCTTCAGTTTGCCGAGGAACTGGGCAAACACCATCGTACCCTCCGGCCAGGGACCATGCCCCGATTCCGCGTTGATATGCCCGGATTCCCCTGCATCGACCAAGACCGATCCCCAGGACGCGGCGATATCGTCGGCGTGCTCGTAGGATCCGAACGGATCGTTTCGGCTGGCCACGGTAAGCGTCGGGAACGGTAGCGGATCGCGCGGGTAGGGGCCGAAGGTCATCAGGTGTTTTGGCCTGATCTTCGGGTTCTCGACCTCGGGCGGCGCAACGAGAAACGCACCGGCGATCTTCTTCTTGAAAAGAGGGATCGCATGGATGGCGGTTGCCACGCCCAGCGAGTGGGCGACGAGCACCACCGGTCGCGTCGAGGCGTTCACCTCTTCCACGAGCCTTTGGACCCAGTCGTCCTTGACCGGTTTTGCCCATTCCGCTTGCTCGACCCGGCGCGCGGTGGCGAGTTTATTCTCCCACCGCGTCTGCCAGTGTGTAGGGCCGGAATTGGTGTAACCCGGAATGATCAGGATATCGGCTTCGGATGCTTTCATGCCGCTAATCTGTGTTTGCGTGATTTCAATATCAAGCTGCCTGTATCACGCTTCGCCAAAGACGCGGGTGAAGATCGTGTCGACATGCTTGGTGTGGTAGCCGAGGTCGAACTTCTCGCGGATCTCTTCCTCGGAAAGGGCGGCCCGGACTTCCTGATCGGCCAGCAGCTCTTCGAGGAAGTCCTTGCCTTCTTCCCAGACCTTCATGGCATTGCGCTGCACCAGACGGTAGGCATCCTCGCGCGAGGTGCCAGCCTGCGTGAGCGCCAGAAGAACGCGCTGGCTCATGACCAGACCCTTGAACTTGTTCATGTTCCTCAACATGTTCTCTGGGTAGATCACCAGCTTCTCGATGACGCCGGCGAGACGGTTGAGAGCGAAGTCGAGGGTGACGGTCGTATCCGGGCCGATGGCGCGTTCAACGCTCGAGTGGCTGATGTCACGCTCGTGCCAGAGAGCAACGTTTTCCATCGCCGGAACCACCGACATGCGCACGAGACGGGCAAGGCCGGTCAGGTTTTCGGTGAGAACCGGATTGCGCTTGTGCGGCATGGCCGACGAGCCCTTCTGGCCGGGCGAGAAGAATTCTTCCGCTTCCAGAACTTCCGTGCGCTGCATGTGGCGAATTTCGATCGCGACGTTTTCGATCGACGAGGCGATGACGCCGAGGACCGCGAAATACATCGCATGACGGTCTCGCGGGATGACCTGCGTGGAAACCGGTTCTGCCTTCAGGCCGAGCGCTGCTGCGACATGCTCCTCGACGCGGGGATCGATGTTGGCAAACGTGCCGACGGCGCCTGAGATCGCGCAGGTGGCAACTTCCTCACGGGCTTCGAGCAGACGGGTCTTGTTGCGATACATTTCCGCATAAAAGCGCGCGAAGGTCAGGCCCATCGTCGTCGGCTCGGCATGGATGCCGTGGCTGCGGCCGATGCGGACCGTATCCTTGTGCTCGAAGGCGCGGGTCTTGAGGGCTTCAAGAACGCGATCGATGCCGGCGATAAGGATGTCGGTCGCTCGCACGAGCTGGATGTTGAAACAGGTGTCGAGGACGTCCGAGGATGTCATGCCCTGGTGGATGAACCGGCTGTCGGGGCCGACGAATTCGGCAAGGTGGGTGAGGAAGGCGATGACGTCATGCTTGGTGACGGCTTCGATCTCGTCGATGCGCGCGACATCGAACGTTGCGCTGCCGCCCTTTTCCCAGATTGTCTCAGCCGCCGACTTCGGGATCACGCCGATCGCGGCAAGCGCGTCGCAGGCATGCGCCTCGATTTCGAACCAGATGCGGAACTTCGTCTCTGGCGACCAGATGGCGACCATCTCGGGCCGGGAATAGCGAGGGATCATGAGCGTGCGGCTTTCCTGTCAAGTGTTGCCCAGCCTGTAGCAACAAGCGGGCCAAAGCTCAATAACTTCGGGTTTGTTTGCAGGAAAGAGGGCGCCGGATGGTTAGCGCGCGCCGCTTGCCGCTGTTCTCAGTGCTTTGATATTGGTGCGATAGGCGTCGATGCCGTCACCCTTGTAGATGGCGGAGCCAGCAACGAAGACGTTGGCGCCGGCAGCGCTCGCAGCGCCGATCGTGTCTGCTGTAATGCCGCCGTCGACTTCGATCTCGATCGGGCGGTCACCGATCAGGGACTTCGTCGCGCGAATCTTGTCGAGCATGGCGGGGATGAATTTCTGTCCGCCGAAGCCGGGATTGACGCTCATGATCAGGATCAGATCGACGTCATCGAGCACGTTTTCGAGCGAGGACAGCGACGTTGCCGGGTTGAGCGTCACACCGACCTTCTTGCCGAGGCTGCGGATCGTCTGCAGGGAGCGATGCAGGTGAGGGCCCGATTCAGCGTGCACGGTAATGCTGTCGCAGCCGGCCTTGGCGAAGGCCTCAAGAAAGGGGTCGGCCGGTGCAATCATCAGATGGCAGTCGAAGAACGCATCCGTATGCGGTCGCAGCGACTTGATGACGTCAGGTCCGAATGAGATGTTGGGGACGAAATGACCATCCATGACGTCGAGATGCACCCAGTCGGCGCCGGCCTGCACGACGTCGATGACTTCCTGGCCAAGCTTGGAGAAATCGGCGGCAAGAATGGACGGGGCGATGCGGATCGGCAGGGTCATGGGATGGGTCTCCGGTTTGAGGGAGGCTTTATCATCCCGTGGCGACAGGAACAATCGCCTGGCCAGACCATCAGTCGGTGGCCGGCCCGATCTCCACAAAGTCCTTACCTTGCCACTCCACCAGACGGAACGGGTTCTGCTTCAACTCGTGGTCCGGGCCGAAGGCGACGGGACCGATCGCAGTCGTGAAGGAGCCTGCCACAAGAGTGTCGGTCAGGGAACGACCATTGGACGTCTCGGTCACCGCCCGGTGAACAAGTTCCGTTGCCGCATAAGCGGGCAGAACGTAGCCTTCCGGCTCGACATTGCCTGCGCGTAGTTGCGTGACGGCGGTGGAAGCTTCAGGCGCAACTGCGTAATCCGGAAGGGCTGCCGCGAGCACGCCGTTGGCAAGGCCAACAGGACGGTTTGCGGCACGCAGTGCATCTCCGCCCATGACTGTCAGGGAAACGCGTTCGGCTGCAGCGTCGCGAACGATGATGGCGGTATCGTTTCGGTCGCCACCAATAAAGACATGAGTCGCGCCGGCCTTTGCCAGGCGGCGGACGAGAGCGATCTGTTGCTCCTGGCCTGGCCTGAACACGTCGGTGAACGCGGGGCGGATGCCTGACGGTTCCAGCTTCTGGCGCACGGCGCTTGAGAGCTCGCGGCCATAGATCGTGCCGTCATCGATGAATGCGATCGGCTCGGCTTTCCAGCGGGATAGGATGGCAGATGCAACAGCATCCGCTTCGGCGGTTTCGGTTGGTGCCAGACGGAAGAACGGCCAGCCGTTGCGAAGTGCATCTTCCATCAGGATCTTCGACCGCACCGAGACCGAAACGGCTGGAATAGCGGCGGCCTTCAGAGCGGGCAGCGCTGTCGTCAGCGTTTCCACGCAGAGGAAGCCGATGGCCGCGCTGGCCTTTGCACCCCTCAGAGACTTCGATACTGCGAGCCCGCCATTCTCGTCACAGCTCTCGTCCAGCTCCACCAGCGTATCGCCATTGGCCTCAGCCGCCGCACGGGCGCCTTGGTAGATCTGGGCTCCGAGGAGGGCGTATGGACCCGATTTCGGTGCGACCACGCCGATGATCGCAGCCGATGCAGACGGAGCAGCGAGGAATGAGGCAAACAGGCCGGCTGATATCAAAGTGCGAATGTCCATGCCTTCCCTTAACTCATTGCGGCTTGCGTTCCAGCACATTTAGCTTTCCCATCCGACCGGTCAAAGAGAATCGCGTCACGACGATAAAAACTGCGCGCAGACGTGGAAAAGCGCGGGTGAGGCTTCCATATCGTCACAACGCGCCGATGCGTGTTTCGAAAATTGCCGTCTGAAAGGCACCGATGACCGTCACATCCAGTCTTGATCCACTCGTCACCGCCCAGAATTGGGCCGAAAGCGGCCGCGACGTGGCGATCGCAACCGTCGTCGAGACCTGGGGATCTGCACCACGTCCGATCGGAAGCCATCTCGCGATCGATGGCGAGGGAAATTTCGTCGGCTCCGTTTCGGGTGGCTGCGTCGAGGGTGCGGTGATTACCGAGGCGATCGAGGTGATTTCGTCAGGCACGCCGAAGATGCTGGAATTCGGCGTTGCCGATGAGACGGCATGGCAAGTCGGGCTTTCCTGCGGCGGCAAGATCCGCGTCTATGTGGAAAGGCTCGGCCGATGAAGTTCGATGATCTGGCGCGTCTCAATGGCGCCCGGCAGGAAAGACGGGCCTCGGCGACAATAACCGACCTTGCGTCGGGCGAAATTTCTCTTGTTTCCGAGGAAACGGTTCCGGAGGATCCGCTTGGTGCCGCCATCGCGGACGCGATGCGCAGCGGCAAGGCCACGAGCGTCGAAATCGACAAGCGCATTCTGTTCATCAATGTCTATCTGCCGCCGCCAAGGATCGTTGTGATTGGCGCGGTTCATATCAGCCAGGCGCTCGCCCGTCTGGCGCCGGTGGCGGGCTACGACCTCACGATCATCGATCCGCGGACGGCCTTTGCCACCGAAGAACGGTTCGGTGATGTCGATGTCATCGCGGAGTGGCCCGAAGACGTGCTGAGAGAGCGACCGTTCGATAGCTATACGGCTGTCGCGGCCCTGACGCATGATCCGAAGATCGATGATTTTCCCTTGTCGCAGGCGCTGAAGGCGGGCTGTTTTTATGTCGGCGCGCTGGGTAGCCGCAAAACTCATGCGAAGCGCGCTGATCGACTGAAGGATATGGGACATTCCGAGGAGGAGATTGCCCGGATTTCAGCGCCGATCGGTCTCGACATCGGTGCTGCGAACCCGGCCGAGATTGCGCTTGCCACACTTGCCGACATCGTCAGGTCGTTGCGCCGGCGCGACCTCCTTACGCAGGGTTAGGGAATGAAATACGCCAGCTTCCCGTTGCGTGAGGCCGAAAACATCGTGCTCGCCCATTCAATCCGGTTTGAAGGTCAGCGCGGACGACTGCACAAGGGTCACCGGCTAGCGCCTGATGACATCGAGCGTCTTCGCGAAGAGGGTATCGCTTCCGTCATAGGCGTGCGGCTCGATGCGGGAGACGTTCTTGAAGACAATGCGGCGGGAATGCTGGCTGCGGCAATCGCACCTGATCACCTCACGTTTTCGGAGCCAGCAACGGGACGTGTCAACGTTTATGCGGCAACGGCCGGTCTGTTCGTCGCCAACACGCACGTCGTCAACGCGCTCAACGGCGTGGACCCGTCGATCACGCTTGCCTGTCTCAAGGATCGCGTATCGGTCAAGGCAGGCGACATGGTCGCAACGTTCAAGATCATTCCGCTCGCTGTCGATGGCTATTGTCTCGGGAAGGCTGTGGCGCTGCTTGGGGCTTCTACACCGTTTGAGGTCAAACCGTTCGAGGCTCATGCTGTCACGTTGATTGCAACGGAGCTTCCGACGCTGAAGACGTCGGTGATGGACCGAACGGCGAAGCTCATCGAGCAGCGACTTGCACTTTCGGGCAGCACACTGGTGCGCGAAATCCGTATTCCGCATACGCATGACGCCCTGACCGGCGCACTGCAGGCGCTTGATCTCGGGAACTGTCGCGAGCCTTCGCTGGTGATCGTGTTTGGTGCGTCCGCCGTTGCCGATGAAGAGGACGTCATTCCGGCTGCGATCCGAGCCGCTGGCGGTGAGGTGATCCGCGTCGGCATGCCGGTCGATCCCGGCAATCTTCTTGTTTACGGCCATATTGGTGGTGTCACGGTACTGGGAGCCCCCGGTTGTGCACGGTCTCCGAAGGAAAACGGTTTTGACTGGATGCTCCACCGGCTGCTTGCCGGTGAAAGACCGACATCGGACGATATTGCCGCACTGGGTGTGGGAGGACTTTTGATGGAGATCCCGACAAGGCCTGCGCCGCGGGACCGCAGCGAGAGCAAGGACGATGTCTCGCTTTCGGTTGCGGCTGTCCTGTTGGCCGCCGGTCAGGCCAGGCGCATGGGCGAAAGTGGCCTTCACAAGCTGCTTGCTGAGTTTGACGGTGTGCCGCTCGTGCGCCGCTCCGCCGAGATGCTGTTGGCCTCGAAGGCCACACCCGTGGTCGTTGTCACCGGTCACCGGCAGCAGGATATTGCGGCCGAGCTTTCATCGCTCGACGTCCGTCTCCAAGACAACCCCTCCCATGAAGCGGGGATGGCGAGCTCTCTGATTGCCGGATTCACGCGGCCGGATGTCGCGGCAGCAGATGGCGTCCTCGTCATGCTGGCAGATATGCCGGGCGTGACCGTCAGCCACATCGATGCCTTGCTCGGTGCCTTTGGTGACGCCGGTGGCGAGGCGATCGTGCGCGCAGTCTCCAACGGCAAGCGCGGCAATCCGGTTATTCTGCCGCGCGCCACCTATGATGCTGTACGGAACCTGCAGGGCGATGTCGGCGCAAGGGCGATTATCGAAACCTCCGGTCTTCCGGTGATCGATGTCGATATCGGTCCGGCAGCCCATCTTGATGTGGATACGCCCGAAGCCGTCATTGCTGCAGGTGGCGTTCTGAGGACGTAACGATGGATAATATTGCGATCGAAGAGATGTTCGAAGGTCTCGGGCCCGTCAGCATCCGTCGGATGTTCGGCGGCAAGGGCATCTACCATCAGGGCCTCATCGTCGCGATCGAGCTGCGCGACGAACTGATGCTGAAAGCCGATGCCGTGAGCGCGCCTGAGTTCGCTTCTGCAGGCGCGCGGCAGTGGAGCTACGAAGGCAAGAAGGGCAAGTCCGTGATGATGCCTTACTGGACGGTACCGGAAGATGCGTTTGAGGACCCCGACCTCATGTCAAAGTGGACAAGACTGGCCTACGAGGCCGCAATCCGGAGTGAAATCGACAAGTAACCTATATTTTGGCACTGCGATATTTCGCGTATTGAATAGGCAATAGGTTTCGCGCTAAAATAGGCATCGTAATGGGGGATGCAGGCTTACCGAGCAGTCGGTGCGTTTCCATCTGACGTAAAATACAACGCTATTTCATCACGGGCAGCCGTTCCGGGAAACCGGGACGGCTTTTTGCGTTGCTGTTTTATCAACGTCCGCCGCGGGCTGGAAGTTGTGTGTTCAGATTTTGGAAAGATGTTCAAATGCGCGGATCGAGAAGACCGAGAGTGGCATTGGCGGATCGGCAGGGTCAAACCATCCCAGATCCGAAAGCTTGTCAGGTTCGGTCAAGCGTGGCTCGCCGGAGAAATCGCGTGTGACGTAGATCATGGAGATCCAGTGTTGTGCGTCTTCCGGGAGGATCTGTTCAGTCGTGCAGAGAAACTCAACTTTGCCGATCGACAGGCCGGTTTCTTCCTCGGCCTCACGACGTGCCGCATCCGCGTACGGCTCCATCTTATCGACCTTGCCGCCGACGATGTTCCAGTAACCGGCTTCCGGCGCCTTCAGGCGACGGCAGAGGAGAACCCTCCCATCATCCCGCAGAATGACCAACCCGGCGCCGACGCCGGGAAAGTCTATGCCGGGTCTCAGGGACAAATTCAAACCTTGGCGTTGGCGACGATCAGCATGAATGCCGGAATGTCGTCGCCGAAACCGACTGGTGTCGGGCCGTCATCGTGGTCGCGGTAGTGACGGCGACGCTCGCGGTTGTCGTCATTGGCAGGATTCGGAGCAGGGGCCGGGCGAGGAGCGCGTTGCGCGCCATTGTTCTGCGGCTTCCTGTCGGCGCTACGTTCGCGCTTTACGTCTTCTACCCTGGCTTCAATCATATTTTCCGTCTGGCTCCGATCATCCTGGCTCGTCGGTTCTGCAATCTTGACCGGAGCTTCTACGCTCCTGGTCTGCTCGGCGCGCTTGCCGCGACCGCGATCCTTGTCGCGCTCGCCACGCTTGCCGCCACGATCGCGACCTTGGCCGCGTTCCTGACCCTTGTCGCTGCTTTCCATCGGTGCCGGCAGGGCAGCGATGTCACCGTTCAGCCATTCGATCTTTTGAGTGATCAGCTTTTCGATGGCATCGAGATACTTAGCATCGGATTTTGTCACAAGCGTGAACGCACGACCGGACCGTCCTGCACGGCCGGTACGGCCGATGCGGTGGACATAGTCTTCCGCATGGATTGGAACGTCGAAGTTGAAGACGTGGCTGACGTCGGGAATATCGAGACCGCGCGCTGCGACGTCGGAGGCGACCAGTAGCGTGATCTGGTTGTCCTTGAAGCCTGCCAGCATGTTGGTACGCGAGCGCTGGTCCATGTCGCCATGGAGCGCGCCGACCGAGAAGCCGTGGCGCTCGAGCGAGCGGAACAGGTCGGCGACATCCTTCTTGCGGTTGCAGAAGATGATCGCGTTCTTCAGGTCGTCCTGCGCGCGGATCAGGTCGCGAAGGGTTGCGCGCTTCTCGTAATCCTTGTTGTGAGCGGCGACCAGGCGCTGCGTCACCGTCGTTGCTGTCGAAGAAGGCTTTGCCACCTCGATGCGTTCCGGGTTCTGCAGGAAGCGGTCGGCCAGCTTCTGGATTTCCGGCGGCATGGTGGCCGAGAAAAACAGCGTCTGACGCGTGAACGGGATCATCTTGGCAATCTTTTCGATATCCGGGATGAAGCCCATGTCCAGCATGCGGTCGGCTTCGTCGATCACCAGGATCTCGACGCCGGTCATCAGCAACTTGCCGCGCTCGCAGTGGTCGAGCAGGCGGCCTGGCGTGCAGATCAGCACGTCGGCGCCGCGCTCAAGCTTGCGATCCTGTTCGTCGAACGACACGCCGCCGATCAGAAGAGCGACGTTCAGCTTGTGATTCTTGCCGTATTTTTCGAAGTTCTCGGCGACCTGTGCCGCGAGTTCGCGGGTCGGCTCGAGGATCAGCGTCCGTGGCATGCGGGCGCGAGCACGGCCTTTTTCCAGAAGTGTCAGCATCGGCAGCACGAAGGATGCCGTCTTGCCTGTTCCCGTCTGCGCGATGCCGCAAATATCGCGGCGCTGCAGGGCAAAGGGGATGGCACCAGCCTGGATCGGTGTCGGGATGGTGTAGCCCGAGTCGGTGACTGCAGAGAGTACTTTCTGGCTAAGGCCAAGATCAGCGAATGTGGTCAAAGGGAAATCTGTTTCCGTTGCAATTCGGGGAAGTGATCCGGTGCCGACGGTAACTGGCGTACGACAACTGGCCCGCGACATAGGACCAAAATGCCGGAAAGTCAAGAAATCCCGGAATATTGCTGCCGGATGTGGTGAATAGAGGCGGCAAGGCTTCCAATGTGTTGTCGAACGCGCTCAGTTTCGCAACGCATGACCCATTCCGGACCTCTCGCGCATCTTTGCGGCCTAATTGAGATAATTGTCGAGCTTCATACCGGCGTTCAGGAAATGCACGGGGTCGACCGGCGAACCGTCGCGTCGCACTTCGTAATGAACATGCGGTCCCGTGGACCGTCCGGTGGAGCCTGCACGTCCGATCACCTCGCCGGGAGCCACAGTCTCTCCGGCTCTGACAAGGATGCGGGACATGTGACCATAGCGCGTGGTGATGCCTTGGCCATGATCGATCTCGACCAGATTGCCATAGCCTGCTGAGGGACCGGCGACAACGACTTTGCCGGCGCCCGTACTTTTCACGTCATCACCGGTCTCGGCTTGAAAATCGATGCCTGCATGCAGCGCGAGGCGTCCGACAAACGGGTCCATCCGGTTACCAAACCGGCTGGTCACGGAACGGCCGGGGGCCGGGTTTCCGAACGGCAGCTCGCGCGCCACGTCGCGGACGCTTTCGAGCCGGTTAAGCGCGGAATCGAGATCATCGAGCGATGTGTCGAACGTGTCCGAGAACAGCTGAGGCTGGACGTAGGGGCCACCGATACCCGGGTCCGGTTCGGTCGGAGGAGCGGCCGCGACCTGCACGCCCGTACGCCGGAGGATGGACGTGATGGCGTCTGCTGTCTGCGATGCGCCAGTGGTGAGATCGGCGATCTTGACGATCTGGCGCTTCTCGATGTCCTTCAAGGACAGAGTCACCTTGGAAAAGATGCGGTCGGCTCGATCCGCAAGATTTTCGCGAAGCGGGGTGTAGGCCAATGGATTGGCGACGCCGAGATCCGCCGGAGCGGCACGGTTCGACAACAGGCCTTCGATCGCGTCCAGTCCATGACTGACGGATGCCTGCTTGTCCTTGCCTTCTGCCTGATAGGCTGAAGCTGGTGACGATGAGGTGCCGGCGGACGGGACGATGCCCGATTCTTCCGCGCGGTCTAGAAGCGAACCAAGCTTGCCGTGCCGCGAAAAGAGGGCGTTTTGCTGTTCAAGCAGTTTCTCGACCTTTTGCTCCACGACCTGCTGATCAAGCAACTGGCGGGATGTGATGCGGTCGAGCTGGGCGCGCAGGGCAGAGATCCGGTCTTCGTAATCATGCTGCATGCGCGCCTGGCGCGCCATCGTTGCGCCGATCAGATCGTCGCGGATCACGAGATAGCTGGTGGCGCCGAGATATCCGATCGCCAACGCGCCGACGACGCAGACGGAGACTGCCGCCATCCAGGGGCGGATCGTCATGTGGCGGATCTTTTCGCCGCTTGCGAGAATGAGAACGTGCTCGGGAGCACGATTTCCAAAAACGCGGCTTTGAGTTCCGTTTGCCACCTTCTGCTCCTGAAGATGCGCATGAGACGAGTCGTGCGCGGTGATCCTTCCTCCGCACTAGACCGCTTTATAGTTAACAAACCGTTGTTTTTCGTGCCGCAGGGCAGGAGGCGTGACACCGCAATTTCGCATCAACATGCGACAGGGAGGTGGCTGTCTTACAGGGTCTGTAAGGCTTTCAGCACCTCTTCGGCGTGACCGGCAACCTTTACCTTCGGCCAGACATTTGCGATCCGGCCATGGGCATCGATCAGGAACGTCGTGCGGTCGATTCCCATGTACTTGCGCCCGTACATGCTCTTTTCCTTCCAGACGCCGTAGAGATTTGCGACGGCGGTATCCTCGTCCGATCCGAGGATCACTGCGAGCGCATGTTTCTCGACGAACTTGTCGTGCTTCTTCACCGTGTCCGGGGACACGCCGATGACGGCGGCGCCGGTTTTTTCGAACTCGGGGAGGAGGGCCGTGAACGCCAGCGCTTCGGTGGTGCAGCCGCTGGTATCGTCCTTTGGATAGAAGTAGAGAACCACCGGCTTGCCGGCGAACGTCTGCAGCGAGACGGTACCACCGCCGTCGCGGGGAATATCGAACTGTGGGGCGATGTCGCCAATGGCCAATTCAGACATGAATTTCCTTTCTTTCGCCGGGATCTTGAGCAATTGTCGGCCCATCGGTAGTCTATTGGTGCCCGTTGCGTCTAGTCAGGCTGCAGCGGGTCTTGAGAAGGTAATGTCAGCCTGATGGCGGAAATTCGCGGCGAAAAGGTCAGCTTCAACCGCAAGGATATGGTTCCGCTGCACGAACTTCCCTCTGCACAGGCGGAAGATCCCATCATCGTACACTGCCCACCGCGCCGATCGCGCATGCGCCGCGTGGGCAAGACCTTTTTGCTGTTTACGATGCTGATTCTGGCTGCTGCCGGAACTGCGATTGTCGCCATCGAGAGCGGCGTCGTCGACGGCGCGCTGACGGCGCGGGCCCAGTCGGCCCTCAACAACGCGATCGGACCCCGTTATGTCGCTTCGGTCGGTTCGACGGCGATCCGGTTTGATTCGGTGATGCGGATCGCGATCGAGGCGCGCGACGTGGATATCGTCGAGCAAGCGAGCGGTCAGCGGCTGAGCCGTGCCGAAGCGCTGCGGATGGCGATCGATCCGATGAAGCTTCTCGGTGGTCGCGTTTCCATCAACAACATTTCCGCGCAAGGCATTCGGCTGGAGACGGCGCAGTTGCCGGCAGGCGACCCTATGGCGCTGTCGCAGGTTCGCGTCGATGCGATGCCGAAGCTGCTTGAGCAGGCGTTCCAGCGCCTTGATGAAGTGCGCGGCCTGATCGAGCGTACCGGCACCGCATTCGTCCGGATTGCCGGCATCGAAATCGTGCTGCCGTCTGCCCCTGGCCAGAAGCCGCTGATGTTCGTCGTCAACGAGCTCAATATGCAGCGCAACATCGAGGGCGAGATCGATATCAGGGGGATCGTCAGCCTTAACGACCGCCAGGCAACGCTGGTGGCAGGATCCCAGACTATCGAAGGCGTGACGACCGGACTTTCCGCAAAGCTCATGGGGCTGGACGTGACGTCCTTCCTGTTGCATCGGGATGCAGCCGGGATGCCGCGCGAAGGGCTGGACAGTGCCGTCGATCTTGAACTTGCTGCGACCCGTTCGCGCGAGACCACTGTTCCGGTCATCACCGCAAAGCTCAAGCAGTCGCCCGGACGGTTCTATTTCGATAGTATCGAGCAGCCCTTCAGCGGCGCGGATATCGATGTCGCCTATGATTTCACCAAGGACGCGATCGAAATCCAGAGATCGGAAGCGCGTTTTGGCCCGACTGTCCTTCCGTTCACCGGCGCGGTCGTCGATCTCAACAGGGTCGATCCGGCAGACCACCGGCCGGGGTTCGGTCTCGATCTTCTTGTCAGCGGCGGAACAGCAGCCGGCGCGTCGAACGCCGAAGAACCGGCACAGTTCGATCTGAAAGCCGTCGGACGCTATCTCTCGGCCGATCGCGAGTTGCAGTTCGACGAGATGGCGATGTCCAGTCCGCTTGGGCGGATGGCCGCTGCGCTGAAAGTGCGCTTCGGCACGCAGTCTCCGGAAATCAGCTTCGGCGGTCAGTTGCCACAGATGCAGGTGACTGCAATCAAGCAGCTCTGGCCCTTCTGGATGGCCCGCAAGGCACGCGACTGGGTGATGGGAAACATGTTCGGGGGAACGCTGAGCAACGGCTCCATCGCCGTCTTCATTCCGGCAGGACGCATGAAGGGACCGGGCGTTCCGCTCGATCTCAACCGCAACGAACTGCAGATCAGTTTCGACCTTGCCGACGGGCGCGTCAACCTGCCCGCCGACATCCCGCCGCTTCGCGACATCTACGGCCGTTTCGACCTGAAGGGCGAAGCGATGCAGGTCGACATCACGCAGGCGGGTTCGTTTTTTCCGTCGGGGCGCGCGGTCAAGGTTGAGGGAGGGCGCTTCTCGATCCCATCGACCTACGCGAAGCCTCTGATGGCCGATATCGCGCTGAAACTGAGCGGGCCGGCGGATGCCATCGCGGAACTCACGAGTTTCAAGCCCATCAACGGCCTCAAAAACACAGAGTTCAAGCCATCGGATTTTTCCGGCACTGCCAGGGTGGATGTGAAGGCGCAGTTTGGTCTGGTCAATGACCAGAATCCGCCGAAGCCGGTCTGGAATGCGCATGCGGACCTGCGCGACGTTGCTCTGGCGACGCCGGTGTCCGGTCGCAAGATTTCCAATATCGACGGCACGCTCGATATCGATCCGCAGGCCGCCAGACTGAGCGCGAAGGCTGCGATCGACGAGGTGCCTGCAGACGTCACCCTCGTGCAGCCGATCGACAGCGCGTCGACTGTCAAGCGTGAACAGGTCATCAAGGCAGTCCTCAGCGACAGCCAGCGGGACAAACTGGTGCCCGGTCTCTCGGAGATCGTCCAGGGTACGATCAGCGTGGAACTGACCAGGCTCGATGATACCAGGCAAGGCGTCAGCCTCGATCTGACGCGCTCTGCGCTCTCGATCCCGGGCATCGGCTGGACGAAGGGCAACGGCGTCGGTGCCAAGGCGCAGTTCGAGATTGCCGGGGAGGGCCTCCAGCGGACAGAGCTCAAGAACTTCGAACTGGTGGGCGACGGGTTTGGCGCGCAGGGCAATATCGTCCTCACCAATGGTAGCCTCGCGTCGGCGGAGTTTTCGAGCGCCCGCCTGTCGCCGTCCGATAATTTCAGCGTTGCGGTGAAGCAGTCGAAGGGTGTCTTCGATGTGTCGATCGGCGGATCCTCTGCCGATATAAGGCCTATCATCACCAAACTTCGCTCGGCTACGCCGGGCACAAGTGGGTCGGGTTCCTCTGCCAAGAGCAGCGGTGGCGCGACGATCCGTGCCAAGCTCGATCGCATGGTCGGCTTCAACGACGAGGCCTTGTCGAACGTCACTCTGTTGTTTGCGATACGCGATGGCGACATTGCCTCGGCCGACCTTTCCGCCGTAACGGAAAGCGGGCAGGCCGTTGTCAGCGACATAACGAAGGGCAACACGATCTCGATGACCAGCGGCGACGCCGGCGCCGTCGTGCGGTTTGCCAATATCTACAACAACATGCGGGGCGGTCTTCTCAATTTGCGGCTGCGATCGCAAGGGTCCGACTGGGCCGGCAATGTCGACATCCGAAGCTTCGCTTTGGTGGACGAGCAGCGCCTGCAATCGCTGGTGTCGACCCCTGTGGGCCGGGATGGGGAAAGCCTCAGCAAGGCGGTCAAGAAGGAAATCGATCTCAACGCCGCGCGCTTCCAGCGCGGTTTTGCCTCGCTCGTTTACCGGAACGGTGCGCTCTCTGTTGCCAACGGCATCGTTCGTGGCGAGCAGATCGGCGCGACATTCCAGGGCATGCTGCGCGACGCCCGCGGCAGCATGGACATGACCGGCACCTTCATGCCGGCCTATGGAATCAACCGGCTTTTCGGCGAGCTTCCGCTGATCGGTGCCATTCTCGGCAACGGACGAGACCGCGGACTGATCGGCATCACGTTCAAGCTCGAAGGTGTGTTCGACAAGCCCAAGCTGACGATCAATCCGCTGTCGATCATCGCGCCCGGTGTGTTCCGACAGATCTTCGAGTTCCAATAAAAAAAAGGCCCCGCGAACGAGGCCCCTAACTTAAATGTATAATACTTTCTTTCGGAAGGAACGTTCGCAAAACTCCGACTTTTGTGAGTGAGTTTTGGGATAGATATCACCCTGAATAAAAGGCGGTTTCGAATTTCTCGCTTCACTTAGGATTTCTGCGGTAAATGCTTGCCCATCAGAATCCATTCTCCCGGTTCATCTGAACCAGGAAACGGGAAAAATGGCCGTCTGCTCCATTCGGTAAAGCCACTTGCCTGATATAGGCCATATGCTTTCGCGTTGAAGCTGCCAACCATGAGCGTCAGACGGTCGCTTCCTGCAGATCGGGCCACGCGCTCCGCTTCTACCAGCAGTGCCTTCCCGAACCCCTTACCCTGGAATTCTTGGTAGATCGCAGCGGCAGAGATATACCACGTCCCGGCAGCCAGTGCTTTCAACTCGTTGAGCGGTTTTACGACCTCCATGTTAGGAGCTGGACCGGATATTTCTGGAATTATATACCCGTTTAAAGCACCAACGCTCTGGCCTTTATGTTCGGCGATACGCCAATTCGTGAAGTGGGTAAAATGACCCTCGTCATTGCGGATAACGTTCCGGCCGATCTCGCACGCCGATTCTCCGGGAGAAGCCATGTTCCCCCACAGGAATGAGGTCAGTCGGCGTGTTGCCATGTCCGCGAAAAGAACGAGATGGGCACAATCTTCTTGGGTTGCGCTGCGAAACTTGATGGGCATAAGGGCTGGCGTCGAGGTCATGCTTGCTCCCTGATTTGAGGGTTCAGACAACAAAAAACCTGCCGACATAGGGGTGGGCAGGTTCCGGGAAGTCCCATGATGGTGGGGAGGGCTATCCCTCCGGAAACTCACGCCACCGCAGAATCAACACGCCACGCTGCACAGTCATGCAGCGTCGGCGTCGGATGATGTTTGCGGAGCCAGTGTTCATGATGGTGAGAATGTTCGAGCTTGCAAAGAAGGTCAATAGCCGCTGAACGGTGCCATCCTCGGCAACGGACGAGACCGTGGACTGATCGGCATCACCTTCAAGCTCGAAGGCGTCTTCGACAAGCCGAAACTGACGATCAATCCGCTGTCGATCATCGCACCCGGCGTGTTCCGACAGATCTTCGAGTTCCAATAAAAAAAAGGCCCCGCGAACGAGGCCTTTTCATTGTTCTGCAGACCGCTGGCACTCAGGCCGGGCGGACGAGGATATGCTTCTTCTTGCCGAGAGACAGCTTGATCACGCCGTCGGCCGTAACGTCGCCGGTGCCAATGACAGCGCGTTCGTCCGAGACCGCCGTATCGTTGATGCGCACGGCACCACCCTGGATATGCCGGCGAGCTTCGCCGTTGGAGGCTGCAAGGCCTGCCTTGACGATCAGTGCCAGGAGGCCAAGACCAGCCTCCAGTTCCGACGATGCGACGTCGATCGACGGCAGGTTGTCGGCAAGCGCACCTTCCTCGAACGTCTTGCGGGCGGTGTCAGCCGCTTGCTCGGCATTGTCGCGGCCGTGCAGCATGGCGGTGACTTCCGTCGCGAGGATCTTCTTGACCTCGTTGATTTCCGAACCGGCAAGTGCTGAGAGGCGGGCAATCTCGTCCATGGGCAGAGTGGTGTAGAGCTTCAGGAAGCGCGAGACGTCTGCGTCCTCGGTGTTGCGCCAGTACTGCCAGAAGTCATAGGCCGACAGCATGTCCGGGTTGAGCCAGACCGCGCCGTTCATGGACTTGCCCATCTTCGCACCCGACGATGTCGTCAGAAGCGGCGAGGTGAGGGCGTAGAGCTGCGGTGTCCCCATGCGGTGACCAAGGTCGATCCCGTTGACAATATTGCCCCACTGGTCCGAGCCGCCCATCTGCAGGCGGCAACCGTAGCGCTGGTTGAGCTCCACGAAATCATAGGCCTGAAGGATCATGTAGTTGAATTCGAGGAAGGACAGCGACTGCTCGCGGTCGAGGCGCGTCTTGACGCTGTCGAAGGACAGCATGCGGTTGACCGAGAAGTGACGGCCCACATCGCGCAGAAATTCGAGGTAGTTGAGATCGCGCAGCCAGTCGCCGTTATTGATCATCAGCGCATCCTTCTGACCTTCGCCGTAGCTCAGGTAGTTGGAAAAGACGCGCTTGATGGAAGCTATATTGCTTTCGATCGTGTCGATCGTCATCAACTGGCGCGCGTCATCCTTGAAGGATGGATCGCCGACCATGCCGGTGCCGCCGCCCATCAGGGAGATCGGCCGGTGGCCGGTCTGCTGCATCCAGTGCAGCATCATGATCTGGATGAGACCGCCCGCATGAAGGCTTGGTGCCGTCGGGTCAAAGCCAATATAGGCCGTCACGGTTTCCTTGGCGAACAGTTCGTCGAGACCCGATTCGTCGGAAATCTGGTGAATGAAGCCACGCTCATCGAGCGTGTGGAGGAAATCGGACTTGAACCTGGACATCTTACTTCTCTGTGGATGCGTTTTTTGTCTTGAGAGCCGGCGTCTAGCACTGTTTTGGTGGTTTATCACTCCAAAAATGCAGCGAAATGCGCTTGCACTTATCTGTGACTCGCCGTCATGGTTCATTAATCTTTTGTTTTCTGCCAAGCCACTAAGGTGAAGGCAGGACTGCGGCATTCCTTATTTTCTAAATGCATTGTTGGGTTGATGAACGGGGCAGTTTTTTTCCTGGGGGTGAATTTCGTCGTCGCGATATGTTTCTGTATCGTGTTTGCGGTTGTTTCCACCCGCAGTCGGTCGCGCGTTGCCGCGCTTTGGTTCGGGGCCGGTTTCGGCGTCGCTTCACTGGCCGCTGTTTGCGAGATTGCCGTCGCCTATCTGCCCTGGCCGCGTCCCTGGGCCATCGGAGCTTTTGCAACCGTTCTCGGTGGCATGATTTTCCTGCTGTTCGGTATTGGCAGTCTCTATGACGTTCGCATCAACCGTCGACTTGCCGGATTGATGTTCGCCGTCAGCTCATTCGGAAACGTCTTCGTCTATGATCTGCGGCCGGGCACGCCGCTTCACGCATTTTCCTACCAGACTCCGTTTGCCCTGGTTATCCTCGCAAGCGCCGGCGTGGTTCTGCAGGCTTTGTTGCGCTCGAACCGGCAACTGCTGATCGACAAGGTCGTGTGCGCGCTTCTTGCGGTCACAGGGGTACATTTCATTGCGAAGGCCGCACTTGCGATCGCCGTTGGTGCCGGGTCCGTCGCGACAGATTATATCCGCACCGACTATGCGCTGATCTCCCAGAGCCTGACGGCTGTTCTGATGGTCGCGGTCGGCCTGACCCTGCTGTCGGTGCTGGTGCTCGAAATCATGGCCGATGAACGCAGCGTGTCGGAAAGCGACGCTCTGTCGGGTCTTGCAAACCGGCGCGGCTTCGAGCGCCGGGTGAGATCCGCAATCGCGACGTTTCCAAACGGACCGCATGCGGTGGTTTTATGCGATCTCGACAGGTTCAAGACCATCAATGACACCTATGGGCATCATGCCGGGGATATGGTGATCCAGAGTTTCGGGACCTTGCTTTCCTCGTGCGCGCCAAAAGAAGCAATCGTCGGCCGGATGGGCGGCGAAGAGTTCTCCGTGTTCCTTCCCAACACGCCGATGGACGTTGCGCTGATGGTGGCTCAGGCTCTGAGGGGCGGCACGATGGCGATGTCGGTGGCGGGTCTGCCACCCACCTCAAGGATCACGGCGAGTTTCGGCGTCGCCAATCTCACCAGCCCCGACGCGCTCGACGAAATGTTCCGGCAGGCGGATGTGGCGCTCTATGCCGCGAAGCGGGCCGGCCGTAACCGGGTTCATGAAGCGACGTCAGACGATGGGCGTCCGCGTGCGGCACATGTGCGACCGGTCAACTGAAGATACGAAAATGGCCGCAAACGCGGCCATTTTTGTTTCTTCGATGCACAGTCGTCTTATCGGATGCGCTTGGCAGCCGGCTCGGGGACGAGTTCGCCATTGAGGCGACGATCGAGGTAATCCTCGCATTCGCCCATCAGCGTTTCGGTCTGACCGTTGAAGAAGTGGTTGGCGCCCTCGACGATCTTGTGCGTGATGAGGATGCCCTTCTGGGTCTTCAGCTTCTCGACGAGGCCGTTGACGTCCTTTTCAGGCGCAACCCTATCCGCATCGCCGTTGATGATCAGGCCGGACGAGGGGCAGGGGGCGAGGAACGAGAAGTCGTAGATGTTCGGCTGCGGCGCAACGGAGATGAAGCCTTCGATTTCCGGGCGGCGCATCAAAAGCTGCATGCCGATCCAGGCGCCGAAGGAATAACCGCCGACCCAACAGCTCTTGGAATCCGGATGCAGGCTCTGCACCCAGTCGAGTGCAGATGCTGCGTCCGACAATTCGCCGGCGCCGTGGTCGAATTCGCCCTGGCTGCGTCCGATCGAACGGAAGTTGAAGCGGAGCGTGGTGAAACCGCGCTTCTGGAACATGTAGAAGAGCTGGTATACGATCTGGTTGTTCATCGTGCCGCCGAACTGCGGATGCGGATGCAGGATGATGGCGATCGGCGCGCTCTTTTCCTTGGAAGGCTGATAACGGCCCTCCAGGCGGCCTGCAGGGCCGTTGAAAATCACTTCGGGCATCGGTACTCCGGTCGGTCAAACGTGATCTGATGCCAGACTGGGTTGCTATCCACGGTTCATCCGTCGAGTTTGACTTGACGAAGCCGCTCAGCTTTTCTAAAACCCAGTTTAGAACCATTCGAAATTGGGGCCGCCTTGGCAGCGCCCGATGCGATGTCTCTTAAGGCAAGCGTGGCCGGAATTTCAAGAAAAATGCGGCCTGCGGCAACCCTAGATGAGACCCAACGGTAATTAGGGACGGAATCTGATCAGGCAATGGCGTTGAACCGCACCTATCTCGACTGGAACGCGACCGCGCCTTTGAGCGCGCCGGCGCGTGCCGCGATGCTGGAGGCACTCCAGCTTCCCGGCAACGCATCGTCGGTGCATGGTGAGGGCCGGTTGTCGCGCGCGGCTGTCGACAAGGCGCGGCGCCAGGTTGCGGCCTTGGTCGGTGCAGATCCTGCGCATGTTACCTTTACCAGTGGTGCGACGGAGGCATCGAACCACGTTTTGACCCCTGACTACCGGATGGGCCGTTCGCCGGTCGCGATCGGCGCTCTCTACGTTTCGGCGATCGAGCATCCCGCGATCCGGGAAGGCGGAAGATTCGATCCTGCGCAGGTGATCGAGATACCGGTGACGCCCACAGGCATCGCGGATCTCTCGGCGCTGGAAACCCTGCTGGTGGCGCATGATCATTCGCTCGGTCTTCCGATGGTCGGGCTGATGCTGGTCAATAACGAGACCGGCGTGATCCAGCCGGTGGCGGAGGCCGCAGAGATCGTCCACAGGCATCGCGGCCTTCTGGTCGTCGATGCGGTGCAGGCCGTGGGTCGCATCCCGGTCGACATCGTCAGGCTGGATGCCGACTTCATGGTGATCTCGTCGCACAAGATCGGCGGACCTAAGGGCGTCGGCGCCCTGATTTCGCGCGGCGAAGTTCTGATGCCGAAGCCGCTGATCCGAGGTGGCGGGCAGGAGAAGGGTCACCGTTCCGGGACCGAGAATTTTCACGCGATCGTCGGCTTCGGCGCGGCGACTGCGGCGATGAGCGAAGACCTCGATGAGCGGAATGCCGGTATCGGCGCTTTGCGGGATCGGCTTGAGGGCGAGATGCGCAAGGCTGCTGCCGATGTGATGATCCATGGCGCGGACGTTCCCCGCGTTGGCAATACCTGCTTCTTCACCCTGCCGGGGCTGAAAGCGGAAACGGGTCAGATCGCTTTCGATATCGAGGGGATCGCGCTTTCGGCCGGTTCGGCCTGCTCTTCGGGCAAGGTCGGCGAGAGCCATGTGCTGACGGCGATGGGCCGGGATCCACAGCTGGGTGCCCTGCGCATCTCGCTCGGTCCCGACACGACAGACGAAGACATTACGCGTGCGGTTGCGGCTTTTGCCAAAATCGCAGCCCGTCGCAAGGCCCAAGGCGTTGCGGCGTGACAGCGCTCTAATTTGTGCGAGCGCAACTTTCTACTTGCCTAAAGGTGTGAAAACCGCCTTTTGGCGCCTACATACGGGAGGAACAGAACCTCCCGGAGACATGACAGAATTGCCGGAATTTGAACCGGCAAGATTTGGAGAATGAACATGCCAGCTGTCCAGGAAACAATCGATCAGGTCCGTGGGATCGATATCGATCAGTACAAATACGGCTTCGAAACCATCATCGAAGTGGACAAGGCGCCCAAGGGCCTTTCGGAAGACATCATCCGCTTCATTTCAGACAAGAAGCAGGAGCCCGAATGGATGCTGGAATGGCGTCTCGACGCCTACAAGCGCTGGCTGACAATGGAAGAGCCGACCTGGGCGCGCGTCGATTATCCCAAGATCGACTTCAACGATCTCTATTACTATGCCGCGCCGAAGACCACGTCCGGTCCGAAGTCGCTCGAGGAAGTCGATCCCGAGCTGCTGCGCGTTTATGAAAAGCTTGGCATTCCGCTGCGCGAGCAGGAAATCCTTGCGGGCGTCGACAAGCCGCGGGTTGCCGTCGATGCTGTGTTCGATTCCGTGTCGGTTGTCACGACCTTCAAAAAGGAACTTCAGAAGGCCGGCGTGATCTTCATGTCGATTTCGGAAGCCATCCGCGAGCATCCGGACCTGATCAAGCAGTATCTGGGCACGGTCGTGTCGGCCACCGACAACTATTACGCCACGCTGAATGCCGCGGTGTTTACCGATGGTTCGTTCGTGTTCGTACCGAAGGGCGTTCGCTGCCCGATGGAACTGTCCACCTACTTCCGTATCAACGAGAAGAACACCGGCCAGTTTGAACGCACGCTGATCATTGCCGAGGAAGGCGCTTACGTGTCCTATCTCGAAGGCTGCACGGCGCCGCAGCGCGACGAGAACCAGCTGCATGCCGCAGTGGTCGAACTCGTTGCTCTCGACGATGCCGAGATCAAGTATTCGACGGTTCAGAACTGGTACCCGGGCGATGCCCAGGGCAAGGGCGGTATCTACAACTTCGTCACCAAGCGTGGCGACTGCCGCGGCCACCGTTCGAAGATTTCCTGGACTCAGGTCGAGACCGGTTCGGCGATCACGTGGAAATATCCGTCCTGCATCCTGCGTGGTGACGACAGCCGCGGCGAGTTCTACTCGATCGCCGTGTCGAACGGTCACCAGCAGATCGATAGCGGCACCAAGATGATCCACCTCGGCAAGAACACGTCGAGCCGAATCATCTCGAAGGGGATTTCGGCCGGCGTTTCGCAGAACACCTATCGCGGTCAGGTTTCCATCCATCGCAAGGCTGAAAACGCCCGCAACTTCACCAACTGCGATTCGCTTCTGATCGGCGACAAGTGCGGTGCGCATACCGTGCCTTATATCGACGTGAAGAACTCGTCGGGCCAGATCGAGCACGAAGCGACGACCTCGAAGATTTCCGACGACCAGAAGTTCTACGTCATGCAGCGCGGCATTCCCGAAGAAGAAGCGATCGCCCTGATCGTCAACGGCTTCGTCAAGGATGTCATCCAGCAGCTGCCGATGGAATTTGCGGTCGAAGCGCAGAAGCTGATCGGGATTTCGCTCGAAGGCTCCGTCGGCTGATCGGCCTGTCATTTGAATAGCGCGCCTGGCGCGTCACTAAAGAGTATCCGGAAAGATAGACCTATGCTTGAGATCAAAAACCTGCATGCCCGCATTGCCGAAGACGGCACCGAAATCATCCGTGGCCTGAACCTGACCGTGAAGGCTGGCGAAGTTGCTGCCATCATGGGGCCGAACGGTTCCGGCAAGTCGACGCTGTCCTACATCCTGTCCGGCCGTCCGGATTATGAAGTCACCGAGGGAGAAGTTCTTCTGAACGGTGAAAGCATTCTGGAGCTCGATCCGGCGGAACGTGCCTCCAAGGGCATTTTCCTCGCCTTCCAGTATCCGGTCGAAATCCCGGGCGTCGCCACGATGCAGTTCCTCAAGGTGGCCATGAACGAGCAGCGCAAGGCGCGCGGCGAAGCCGAACTGACGACGCCGGACTTCATCCGTCGCGTCAAGGAAGCCGCTGCCGAGCTGAAGATCGACATGGACATGCTGAAGCGTCCGCTCAATGTCGGTTTTTCCGGCGGCGAGAAGAAGCGCGCGGAAATCCTCCAGATGGCGCTGCTCGAGCCTTTGCTCTGCGTGCTGGATGAGACCGATTCCGGCCTCGACATCGATGCCCTCAAGATCGTGGCAGATGGCGTCAATGCGCTGAAGTCGCCGGATCGTGCGACGATCGTCATCACCCACTACCAGCGCCTGCTCGACTATATCGTGCCGGATACGGTTCACGTTCTCTACAAGGGCCAGATCATCCGCACGGGTGACAAGGCGCTGGCGCTCGAACTCGAGGCCAATGGCTACGCGGACATCATCGGCAGAGCAGCCTGAGACGCGGGAAGGAATTTGGCATGAACATGCAAATCAATCAGCCCGTCCGGCTGACGGCCGCCGAAACGGCGCTCGTTGAGGCTTTTGCGGCTCAGGTCGGCGAATTGCCGGGCAACGGTGCCGTTACGGGAACCCGAGATCGTCTTCTCGACGATCTGAAGCGGTCGGGCCTGCCGACGCGACGTATCGAGTCCTGGCACTATACGGATCTGAAGAACCTGCTGCGCTCGGTTCCTGAGCGTGTCGTCGGCGGCGTTTCGGTCGATCCGATCGCGCCGCTGGTCGAAGGGGCTAAGGTCCTGTCGATCGTTCAGGGCGTGGCGGATAACCGCGCGACGATCGATGGCGTCGAGCTTTCGGTCTTCAGGGACCAGCTTGCCGATGGTTCGGCAGTGGCTGGGCTTGCGGCGTTCGACAAGGACGACGCGATCGCTCGCATCAACGGCAGCTTCGTGCGGGACGGCTTTGCGCTCTCCGTACCTGCGGACGTTGCGGTCGAGCAGCCCATCGAACTGCAGGCGGTTCACGGTGCCGGTCAGGTCCACACGCGGTTTCCGGCCGTGTTCGGAGCGCGGTCCAAGGCGACGATCATCGAGCGTCACTGCGCGGTGACTGATGACGCGGCACTCGTGTCCTCGATCAGTGACCTGACGCTGCAGGACGGCGCTGAGATCACCTGGATCATCCTCCAGACCCAAGGGGCTGACGACACCCATCTCGGTCAGATCCGCATATCGCTCGGTACCGATACCAAGCTGCGACTGTTCATCGTCAACGCCGGTGGCAAGCTGGTGCGCCAGGAGCTTCGCGTCGAGGTTCAGGGCGAGGGGTCGGAGTTCACGCTGCGTGCCGTCAACCTGCTCGGTGGCGATACGCATACGGACGTGACCATGGTTCTCGGCCATAACGTTCCGCATACGAGCTCCACGGAAATCATCCGCAACGTCCTGTTCGACAAGGCAAGCGGTGTGTTCCAGGGCATGATCAAGGTCGCCCCGGACGCGCAGAAGACCGATGCGAAGATGGCGTGCAACACGCTTCTGATGTCCGACGACGCCGATTTCTCGGTGAAGCCGGAGCTGGAAATCTTCGCCGACGACGTGATCTGCGGCCACGGCGCCACGGTGTCCGATATCGACCGCAACCATCTCTTCTATCTGATGGCGCGCGGCGTTCCGGAAAACAGGGCGCGTGGAATGCTGGTCAACGCCTTCGTCGCGGAGATCGTCGAGGAACTGGAAGAAGAAAAGCTCGTCGAGGCGCTGGAAGGCGTCATCTCCGACTGGCTCGAAAAGCACGCCTGATTCTCAGGTGTGTCTCAGAAAATGAGGCATGACATGGACCAGATCACACCTGCGACAGCTTACGACGTCGAAGCGATCCGAAAGGATTTCCCGATCCTTTCGACCATGGTGCATGGCAACAAGCCGCTGGTCTATCTAGACAATGGGGCGTCTGCCCAGAAGCCGCAGGCCGTGATCGACGCGATCGCGCATTCCTACTCGAACGAGTATGCGAATGTGCATCGTGGCCTTCACTACCTCTCCAATGCGGCAACGGATGCCTATGAGGCGGCGCGCGAAAAGGTGCGCCGTTTCCTGAACGCCGGTTCCGTCGACGAGATCATCTTCACCAGCAATTCGACGGCAGCGATCAACACCGTCGCCTACGGTTATGGAATGCCGCATATCGGTGACGGCGACGAGATCGTCATCACCATCATGGAGCACCATTCCAACATCGTGCCATGGCACTTCATTCGCGAACGCCAGGGTGCGAAGATCGTCTGGATCCCCGTCGATGACGACGGCGCCTTTCATCTCGACGACTTCGAAAAGGCGCTGACGGACAAGACCAAGCTGGTCGCCATCACCCATATGTCGAATGCGCTTGGTACGGTGGTTCCTGTGAAGGAAGTCTGCCGTATCGCGCACGAGCGCGGCATTCCGGTTCTCGTCGATGGCAGCCAGAGCGCTGTCCATATGCCGATCGATGTGCGCGATATCGACTGCGACTGGTTCGTGATGACCGGCCACAAGCTCTACGGCCCATCGGGCATCGGCGTTCTCTATGGCAAGGCTGACCGTCTAAAAGAGATGCGGCCGTTTATGGGCGGTGGCGAGATGATCATCGACGTGGCCGAAGATTTCGTCACCTACAACGATCCGCCGCATCGGTTTGAGGCCGGCACGCCGCCGATCGTTCAGGCGATCGGCCTCGGTCATGCGCTCGACTATATGGACAAGGTCGGCCGTGATGCGATTGCAAGGCACGAGGCGGATCTGACCGCCTATGCCACCCAGCGGCTGAGCGCGATCAATTCGTTGAGGATCATCGGCAATGCGCCGGGCAAGGGCGCCATCTTCTCGTTCGAGCTTGCCGGCATCCACGCGCACGACATCTCGATGGTGATCGACCGGCGCGGTGTGGCGGTGAGAGCCGGAACCCATTGCGCAATGCCGCTCTTGAAACGCTTCGGCGTTACCTCCACATGCCGTGCATCCTTCGGCATGTACAATACCCGCGCCGAAGTGGATGCGTTGGCAGATGCACTCGACTACGCCCGCGATTTCTTTTCCTGAAGGACTTTTGAAGGCCATGGACGACCAGATACCGAAATGGGATGCCCGCGAGGGGATCATCCAGTCCGCCATTCCCGAAGACGAGGTGGCGCGGCTTTCCGACGACATCGTCGCGGCTTTGAAGACCGTCTATGACCCGGAAATCCCGGCCGACATCTTCGAACTCGGCTTGATCTACAAGGTCGATATCGAGGACGACCGGATGGTAAAGATCATGATGACGCTGACAGCGCCCGGTTGCCCTGTTGCCGGCGAAATGCCGGGCTGGGTGGAAAATGCAGTGGGCGCCGTCGAAGGCGTGTCCGGCGTCGAGGTCGAGATGACTTTCGATCCGCCGTGGACGCCGGAGCGGATGTCTGAAGAGGCGCAGGTCGCCGTCGGATGGTATTGATCGGTTAAGGCACCGGTACTAAGTTGGACTCACGAGACGTACTCTCGAAACACCAGGTCTAGAAACACCGGGCCTTGAACCCGGTCGTGGAAGGAAAGAATGCCATGGGCTTTGCTGTCATGACGATCACCGACGCTGCTGCACAGCGCGTCAACCAGATCACCTCGAACTCCGGTCCTGATGCGCTCGGCTTGCGCGTCGGTATCAAGAAGGGCGGTTGCGCCGGCATGGAGTACACGATCAATCTCGTGACTGTGCCGAACGCCAAGGACGACCTGATCGAGCGGGACGGCGCCAAGGTGTGGATCGAGCCCTCCGCCGTTCTCTACCTGCTCGGGACCCAGATGGATTTCGAGACGACCAAGATGCGGTCCGGATTTACCTTTGTGAACCCGAACCAGACATCGGCCTGCGGTTGCGGCGAATCGGTCGAACTGAAGCCTGCCGATCTGGCGGCGCTTGCGCAGCAGCGCACCACGCAATCTCCGGCTGCCTGAGGCGATAATTTGAGATGTTAAACAAAAAGGGCCGCGAGGCCTTTTTTTATTGCGCTGTCTATTCGTGGCGTAGCGCTTCGATGGGGTTGAGCTGGGCTGCGCGTCGGGCAGGAAAGTAGCCGAAGATCATGCCGATCGCTGCCGAAAAGGCGAAGGCCATAAGGATGATCGTCGGGCTGGCCACGAACGGCACCTGGAGGAAGCTGACAACGCCGTAGGCGAGCGCAAGTCCTGTTATGATGCCGGTCACGCCGCCGAAGATCGACAGCATCACGGCCTCCACGAGGAACTGCCGGAGAACCTGGCTTTCGAGCGCGCCGATGGCGAGACGGATGCCGATCTCGCGGGTTCGCTCGGTGACGGAAACCAGCATGATGTTCATGATGCCGATACCGCCGACAAGAAGACTGACGGCCGCGACGGCACCGAGGAGGCCTGTCAGCAGAACCGTCGTTCCCGTCATCGCAGCCGCGATCTGCGACATGTCGTTGACGGAGAAGTCGTCATCGCGTCCGATCGCGATGCGGCGCCGTTCGCGCAACAGGCCTTCGACGTCCGACTGGACCTTGGCGGTCGAGACGCCGTCCTGCGCTGAAATGACGATGCTGGAGATCGTCGTCGTTCCACCGATCCGCCGCTGGTGCAGTTTCAGCGGCATGATCACGGTATCGTCCTGGTCGTCGCCCATGCCGGACTGACCCTTGACCGCGAGAACGCCGACGACCGGGCAGGCGATGTTGCTGACCCGGATCAGCTGTCCCACCGGGTTGGCAGCACCGAACAGCTGTTTGCGGACGGTCTCGCCGATGATGCAGGCCGCATGGCTGCCGCGATCCTCGTTCGGATTGAAATTGCGGCCGAGCGCCATATCCCAATCCTGCACGATGAAATAGTCGTTGGTGGTGCCGACCGCGCTCGACGAATGGTTGGCGCCGCCGGCGATGACCGTGGCAGTCCCGCGATTGATCGGTGCGACGCCGCGAAGGCCGGAGACCTGCTCCTTGATCGCCAGCACATCCTTGTCGTTGAAGCGCTTGGCTTCCGTGCTCGCGCGTCCCGGTCCCCACTGACCGGGGCGGATGAACAGCGTGTTGGTGCCGAGGCGCGAGAGTTCGTCGCGGACCTTCGCAGTCGTACCATTGCCGATCGTCACCATCGCGATGACGGCGGCGACGCCGATCACGACGCCGAGGACCGTGAGGAAGGAGCGCAGCAGATTGCGGCTGATTGCCCGCCAGGCGAGCTTAGCGGCTTCCAGCAGCATGGCTTGCCCTTTCGAGATTGGGTTCGTCGGAGACGAGGTGACCATCGGTAAAGCGCAAGAGACGCGACCCGTAGGCTGCGATGTCTTCCTCATGGGTGACCATGATGACGGTAATGCCGTTGTCGCGGTTGAGCCGGGTGATCAGATCCATGATCTCCATGCTGGTCTTGGTGTCGAGATTGCCGGTCGGCTCGTCGGCGAGAAGCACGGCCGGATCGGTGACGATAGCCCGTGCAATCGCGACACGCTGCTGCTGGCCGCCTGACAGTTCCTGGGTGGTATGGCCCTCGCGTCCGGCGAGGCCGACCTGCGCCAGTGCTGCGGTTGCGCGCTCACGTCGCTCCTTATGGGCCATGCCACGATAGACGAGCGGCAGTTCCACATTCTCAACGGCCGATGTGCGGGCGAGAAGATTGAACCCCTGGAACACGAAGCCCAGCATGTGACGTCTTAGAAGTGTGCGCTGCTCGCGACTGAAATCTGATGTCGGGACGCCCTGAAACAGAAACTCGCCGGATGAGGGGATATCGAGCCCGCCGATGATGTTCATCGCCGTCGATTTGCCGGAACCGGAGGGTCCCATGATGGACACGAATTCCCCGGCGGATATGGCAAGGTCGATCTGGTCCAGCGCCCGGATCGTCGCTTCGCCGCGCCCGTAGAACTTCGAGACCTTGTCGAATGCGATGAGGGGGGCAGGCGTGACGGCGAGGTCCATCACTGCGCCCTTGCGACGGCATCCGTCACCAGTTCATCGCCGTCGCGGATTTCGCCTGATTTCAGCACCGTGAACTGGCCATCGGTCGGCCCGGTTTCGACCGGCACCCGCTGGGCTTCGCCGTTGCGCAGCACCCAGACCGCGCGGGTGTTATTCGCTGCCTGTTCGCCACGATTGCGGTTGCGCGAGGGGCGCGGCGGCGAGAACAACCGGGAGAGGACGTTGCCGCGCTGCCGTGCGGTGGCGGCCGGCGAGTAGCGAAGCGCAGCATTCGGGACAAGCAGCGCATCCTTGACCGACTGGACCGTAATGTCGGACGTGGCGGTCATGCCCGGCCGCAGCAGCAGATCGGCATTGTCGACGGTCAGGATCGCCTTATAGGTCACGACGTTGGACACGGTTTCGGAGGCGAACCGGACGGTTTCGATTGTGGCCGGAAAGCTCCGCTCCGGATAGGCGTCGACCGAGAATCGCGCCGGCTGCCCATCCTTGACCTGACCGACATCCGCCTCGTCGACGGAGACCTGGAGTTCCATGCGCTTGAGGTCGCCGGCGATTGTGAAGAGGACCGGTGCATTGAGCGACGAGGCAACCGTTGCGCCCGGATCGACTTCGCGGGTGAGCACGATCCCGTCGATCGGAGATACGATCGTCAGTTTGCCGAGATTAACCTCGGCGAGCCTCAGGCTTGCTTCGGCAGACAGGATCGCGGCCTGATTGATGTCCTTCGTCGCAACGGCCAATTCGTAGGCATAGCGCGCCGCGTCCAGATCTTGCTGGCTGGAAATGCGATTGGCGACGAGTGCCGTCAGGCGGTCGAATGAAATCTTCGCGGAAGCCGCTTCTGCCTCGGCCTTCAAAACATTGGCCTTTGCCGATGCAAGTTGAGCGCGCGCGCTCTGCACATCCGCTTCCTGCTTGCTGGTGTCGAGTTCGAGCAGCACATCGCCGGCCTTGACCGCGCTGTTATAGGTCACGTTGACTTTCCTTACCGTGCCGGAAAGTTCGCTCGAGATGTCCACCTGGTCGGTCGGCTGGACCGAACCGGTTGCAGTTACCATCACTGCAAGGTCTCCGCGCTTTGCGGCCTGCGTCGTGTAATCGAAACGCGGGCCGCTGCTTCCGAAGTAGGAGTAAGCGACCAGGGCCGCTGCGGCGATGAGGATGAGGAGAGGCCAGACAAACCAACGTCCACGCTTTTTCCGCTTGCCCGAAGACGCAAGGATTGCGGCGAGATCAGGCGCATCCTGTTTACGGCTGGCTGGGGGAGTGGACTGGACGTTCAATGGCTATCCTCGATGCGGTGGAAATAGCGCGAGCCGTTCCGGTCTAGCGAGGGATCGCGTCGAAACCGCGGCTTTGCAACTCTGGAACGAGGCATTCGCATGAAAGCAGCCGGTGGCCAACTTAAATGTCGGTAATGTATCGGAGGCACTGCATCGAACTTCGCGGTTGTGCGTTATGGCTGAACACACAAAGGAGAACTCAGATGATCGATGTCGCCCTTATCAAGGAACATGCGGAAGTGATCGGTGCGGACGGCGTCCACATCGGAACGGTCGACCGCGTTGAAGGAAACCGTATCAAGCTGACCAAGAAGGATAGCGGTGAGGGGAGCCATAAAGGCCATCACCATTTCATTTCGCTTGAACTCGTTGCCGATGTCGAAGGCGACAAGGTTCGTCTCTCTGCAGATGGTGACGTCGCAGTGACGTTCGAAGAAGAAGACGGCGGCAAGCCGATCCACTGAAGCAATTCAGCATGCATAAAGGCCGGCGTTTCTGACGCCGGCCTTTTTTGTTTACGCATCAAAAATTTCAACGGGTTGGATGGGGGACCCCGAAGCGCTCGGGAAGAAAAGCCGTTTCAGTCGCGGCGCCACTCAAGCGAGCGGATTTCTCGTGCGCAACAGGCGTGCTTGGAATGCCAACAAGAATTACAAAGACGGCACCAACAGCCGCTGAACAACATACCAGCAGAATATTACGAACGGTCATGCTTGCACTTCCTCTCGTGATGCGATCTCTTGAGATCGCGATGATGTAAGCCGGTCCTTGTCCTCCGTGTGATGATCCTAGTTGGCAGCCGACAACTGGGTCGGAGACGCGAGTATTTCTGTATCGCCAAGCGAGTGATCAGAATATTTGAACACCAGAATACTGAGGACCGAACCGATAAGAGCGACGAAGACTATTCTCATGCTGAGACTCCTTTGCCGTCAGAACGGCGGTCCTGAAGTAAGGTTCCGTAAACCAATTCGTGATAGCCGCCGATTTGAGAACTTTGCGGATTGTTGATTGACAAATGGTTTGCCCCGGCACGTCCTTGGACGAGAGCGGGGCACTTGTGCAGGGGCGATCTGTCTGCCGCGCGGCTTTATTGAACTTTAAACCCGTTACGGGTAATAGGTGTGATCCCTGCATCAGGATTGCGCATTATGGCCGAAACCGCTTCGGGATCCCCACGGCAAGCCTCCAAAAATCCGATGAGCGAAGCCATTGCGCGGAGCAGAACCGGTCTCGTTGCGGTCGCGGTCGCGAGCGGACTGGTCAACGTGCTCTACCTCACCAGCTCATTCTTCATGCTGCAGGTCTATGATCGCGTCATCCCAAGCCGCAGCATCCCGTCGCTGATCGCGCTCAGCTTGCTGGCATTGATGCTGTATCTATTTCAAGGCGCGTTCGAGCTTACCCGCAGCCGCATGCTGACAAGGATTGCCGGCATCATCGATGATACGATGGGGTCGCGGGTTTTCAAGATGATGCTCAAGGCGCCGGTCAAGACGAAGGCGTCGATCGACGGTCTTTCGATCATGAAGGATTTCGACCAGGTCCGTTCGTTTGTCTCGAGCGCGGGGCCGCCGGCCTTTTTCGACCTGCCGTGGCTGCCGTTCTATGTCGCCATCTGTTTTCTGTTTCATCCGGTCATCGGCTATATGGCAGTCGGCGGGGCGCTCATCCTTATGGTGCTCACCTACCTCACCAATCGCAGCACGCAGGTTTCCGCCAAGAAAGTGCACGAACTGACCGGCCAGCGCAGCGCCTTTCTTTCGGCGGCACAACGCAATGCCGAAGTCATTGAGGCCATGGGCATGGCAAACGACTTCTCACGGCAATGGACTGCGACAAACGCCAACTATCGCAGCAGCTATCAGACCAATTCCGATACCTCGAACGGATACCTGTCCGTTACCAAGATTTTTCGCATAGCGCTGCAATCGGCAGTCCTTGCCGTCGGCGCGGTGCTCGTCATCGAAAACCAGGCATCCGGCGGCATCATCATCGCGTCGTCCATCCTTACCTCCCGCGCGCTTGCCCCGGTCGAGCAGGCGATTGCAAACTGGCGCGGCTTCGTTTCGGCCCAGCAGGCCTGGAAACGGTTGCGGCATATGCTGAACGCGCTGCCGGAGGCCGATATGCCTCTGTCGCTGCCCGCACCGAAGCAAAGTCTGGCGGTGGAGAGCCTTTCGAGCGGCCCGGCTGGGCTGCAGAAACTGGTGATTTCCAATGTATCGTTTACGCTTCAGGCCGGCAGCGCTCTCGGGGTGATCGGACCGAGTGCATCCGGCAAATCATCGCTCGTGCGGGCTCTGACGGCCGTCTGGCCGATCTATCGCGGCAGTGTCAGGCTGGATGGCGCAGCGCTCGACCAGTGGAGCGACGAGGACCGTGGTCGCCATCTCGGATATCTTCCGCAGGAGATCGAACTTTTTGCGGGCAGCGTTTCGGACAACATTGCGCGGTTTCGTGAAAACCCTGATGCGGCCGATGTCATTGAGGCGGCAAAGGCTGCGGGCGTCCACGACCTCATCCTGCGCCTGCCGAACGGCTATGATACCGATATTGGCTTGAGTGGTTCCATGCTTTCGGCCGGTCAGCGCCAACGCATCGGGCTTGCGCGTGCGTTGTTCGGCAAGCCGTTTCTGGTTGTTCTGGACGAGCCCAATTCCAATCTCGATTCGGAAGGCGAGGTCGCGCTGACGGACGCGATCATCGGCATCCGCAAACGCGGGGGCATCGTGATCGTGGTTGCGCACCGCCCGAGTGCGCTTGCGGCCGTGGATTTCGTGCTGATGATGAAGGACGGCGGGCTTGCAGCCTTTGGTCCGAAGGACGAAGTGCTCTCCAAGGTGCTTCGGCGCGAAAACCAGGCGAACGAAAGAACGTCGCCGCTCAAGGTCGTCGGGGAAAGCCCGGAACAGGGAAGGCAATAGGTCTCAAGATGACAACAGCCGAGCGATCGCTGAAGCGCCATATCCTGCTCGTATCGACGTTGAGCGTGTTGCTTGTCGGCGGCATCGGCGGCTGGGCGCTCAGCACGACATTGTCGAATGCCGTGGTCGCCGAAGGCAGTGTCGTGATCGAGGACAATGCCAAGAAGGTGCAGCACCTGACCGGCGGGATCGTCTCCGAACTGCTCGTCAAGGAAGGCGCGCATGTCAAGGCGGGGGACGTCCTGCTGCGGCTGGATGGCACGTCGCTCAAATCCAACCTCGGCATTACCAACAGCACGCTGGCACAGCTTTACGCGCGGCGCGCGCGGTTGCAGGCGGAACGCCGCGGTGAGGAGAACTTCACGGTCAAAGAAGCCGAGGCCGCGGGTATCAATTCCCAGACGAACCGCATCCTGATCGAAGGCGAACAGCAGTTCTTCCTTAGCCGTCGCGCCTCGCTCGAGGGCATGAAGAAGCAGCTCGCCGAGCGGAAGAGCCAGCTGGCCGAAGAAATTGAGGGCGCCACGCTGCAGATCAAGTCGATCGACGATTCGATCGTGCTGATTGATGAGGAACACACGGCTATCAGCTCGCTCTACGAAAAGCAGCTCGTGACGATGCAGCGTGTCAACACGCTGAAGCGCCAGCGCGCCGAGCTTGACGGCAATCGCGGACGGATGATCGCGACGCGGGCGCAGGCGCATGGCCGCATCAACGAGATCAACCTGCAGATCCTGCAGCTCGACGAAGACAGGCAGACGGAAAACGCGCGTGACCTGACCGATGTCGAGGCAAAGATCGCCGAATCAGAAGAACGCCGTATCGCCATACAGGACCAGCTCGACCGTCTGGACGTTCGCGCACCGCTCGACGGTTACATCTATCAGTTGGCGCTGCACACGGTGGGCGGCGTTGCCAATCCGGGCGAGGCGCTGATGCTTCTTTCGCCGGAGACGCGCAGCCTGACGGTCGAGGCGAAGGTCGCTTTGCGCAGCATCGACCAATTGAGCGTGGGACAAAGTGTCGACATCCGCTTCAGCGCTTTCGACCAGAAGACCACGCCTGAAGTCCAAGGCAAGATTTCGTCGATCTCGCCCGATTCGGTTGTCGATCAGCGTAGCGGCGCTGCCTCCTATATCGTGCGGATTGCGCCTGATGCAGGCGATATCGCGCGGTTACAGGGCCTGTCGCTCTATCCAGGAATGCCCGCGGAGGTGTTTATCAAGGTCGCCGACCGGTCGGTCATCTCCTATCTGACCAAGCCGATGATGGATCAGATCAACCACACGTTCCGTGACGAGTGAGCGGAAAGCGACCAATAGGCAGCTATTGGTCTCAGGCGCTGACGAGAACGCCGGCTTCCTCGGCAGCAGCGACGAAGGCCGCACGGGCGTCTTCCGGCTTGCGTTTTCCACCATCCACTTCGGCGCACACGATCAGCGCACGGTCGATCAGCGGACCGTCTTCGACAGGCCAGTCCTCGATCATCGCCCAGGCCGCAGCCTGGGTCGTTTCGACTGTCGTTTCGACAGGCGGCTCGCCAATCAGGACGACGACAGGTTTTGACCAAGGGTTGTTCATCATCGGGGGAATTTCACATGATTTGATGCAGGTCGAAGACTACGGAACATCTGAAGTCCATCTTCGTCAGCGTCGAGTTTCACCACATTATCTGGATAAATGGTGAGAGCGCAGGGGTTCGAACCCTGGACCTACTGATTAAAAGTCAGTTGCTCTACCAGCTGAGCTACGCTCTCCCTAAAGACTGCCGAGGCATCCTTTGAAAGTGCGCGGAACATATGCAGGTCACTCTTTGCGGTCAACCCCGCTAGCTGTGCAAAATTGCGTTCCTAACGCTTTTCCCCGGCCGCTTCGCCTGCGCGCAAAAAGGTGACTGGCTTTCCGCGCGCGGCATGCTTAGGTGAAATCGATCCCACGGTCGGACAATGCCGATCAAAACCTGCGGACCAAAACGTGTCGATTGCTGATATCTCTCTTCTGAGTGCCTTGATTGCCGGCGCTCTATCGTTTCTTTCCCCGTGCGTCCTGCCGCTGGTGCCGCCCTACCTGTGCTACATGGCCGGGATTTCCGTCGACCAGTTTCGCGACAAGCATGCGGCCGTGTCGCGGTCAAAGGATACGCGCCGCGCGGTTCTTTTGGCCGCGTTCTTCTTCACGCTCGGTTTCGCGACCGTGTTCGTTGCGCTTGGCGCCGGTGCGTCGACGATCGGTGTTCTCCTCCGGCAGCATCTCGACCTGCTCTCCAAGATCGGCGGCGTGATCATCATCATCATGGGCCTGAATTTCCTCGGCGTGTTCCGCATTGGCCTGCTTGCGCGCGAGGCGCGGTTTCATGGCGGTGGACAGCCGGCGACGCTGTCTGGCGCCTACTTGATGGGGCTGGCTTTCGCGTTCGGCTGGACGCCGTGCATCGGTCCCGTTCTCGGCGCGATCCTCGGTGTCGCCGCGTCGCGCGATACGGTGGGCGAGGGCGCCATGCTGCTCGCAATCTATTCGCTCGGTCTCGCCGTGCCGTTCTGGATCGCTGCCGGGTTCTCCGGTGCCTTCATGCGGTTCCTCACCCGCTTTCGACGGCATCTCGGTCACGTCGAGAAGGCGATGGGCGTGTTGCTGATCCTGACCGGCCTTGCATTCATCTTCGGTTTCGTGACGTCAGCCGCGATCTGGTTCCAGCAGACCTTTCCAATCCTGATGCAAATCGGCTAACGGAACGGCCATAAGGTCAACCGCGGTAAGGATTAAAGGCGGCATGGGCGACATCATCGGCTTGCTGCTACCGTTTTTCGGATTGATCCTGATCGGCTACGTGGCCGCAAAGGTCACCAAACAACCGGCCGAGGCGCTTGGATGGATGAACACGTTCATCATCTATGCGGCACTTCCGGCGCTGTTCTTCAAGCTCGTCTCGCGCACGCCAATGGAGCAACTGGCGCGGGTCGACTTCATTCTTGGCGAGATCTTCGCGACCTATTTGATCTTCACGGTGGTGTTCCTGATCGGGTTCCTGATCCGCAAGACGTCATTCGAGGACTGCACGATCCAGGCGTTTGCTGGCGCTTACGGCAACATCGGATATATGGGGCCGGGGCTTGCACTGCTCGCTTTCGGCGAAGCGGCTGCCGTTCCGGTGGCGCTGATCGTCTGCTTCGAGAACGCCGCCCATTTCATCGTGGCACCCGCCATGATGGCGGCAGCCGGCGGCGACGGTCGATCACCGCTGGCGGTGGCGGGCGATATCGCCCGCAAGGTTCTGCTGCACCCGTTCATCATCTCGACAGCTGTCGGCTTTGCATTCGCCGCGATGGCGTGGCAGCCGGCCGAGCCGGTGCAGCGGCTTGTCGATTATCTGGCGCAAGCGGCGGCGCCCTGCGCGCTCTTTGCAATGGGTGTGACACTGGCGTTGCGGCCGGTGCGGCGTGTTCCGGCCGAGATCGGCTATATTGCCGTCTTCAAGCTGATCGTACTGCCACTGACGACGTTTTCGGTTCTGTCGCTGATCGGCGGGTTCGAACCGGTCTGGATCTACTCGGCGACGTTGCTGTCAGCCCTGCCGACGGCCACCAATGTCTTCGTCATCAGCCAGCAATATGGCGTCTGGCAGGAGCGCGCGTCGGCGAGCATCCTGATTATCACGCTGGCGTCTGTCTTCACCCTGCCAGCGATCCTTTATCTCATCCATTCCGGTTTTCTATCTGCGGGCTTGCTTCCTTAGGCCAGAAAAAATTTCGCGCAGTCCGCGGCCCGGTTCGATCCCCTCCCGCATCATCAGATTGCGTAACGGCGGGGCGTTTTTCAAGACCTGCAGACCGCCCGCCCGCAGCATCTGGACGGGCAAGAAGTCCGACAGAAGTGAGCGGTTGAGGAGATCGACACCGAAGGTGCGGGTCATGATATCGGGGCGGCGGCTCCGGTTGAAACGATCGCCGATATCCGCGCCAATCGGTCTGTCCGGTTCGTCCGTCACCAGATCACTCAGCGTGATGATATCACGCAGCGAGAGGTTGAGGCCTTGGGCGCCGATCGGGGGGAAGGCATGCGCGGCTTCGCCGACAAGTGCGACACGGCCCTTGCCGAACCGGTCTGCCATCAGGCTCGAAAGCGGCCAGGCCTGCGGAGCGGCTTCGACGGTCACCTTTCCAAGCATCGACTGCATGCGGTCTTCGACGAGCTGCGACAGCTGGTCGAGATCGGTCGCCATCAACCGCTCGGCTTCTTCGGGCCTCACAACCCAGACGAGGCTGGAGCGGGAACCGGGTAGGGGAACCTGCGTGAACGGTCCGGTTTCGGTATGGAATTCCGTCGAAACGTTGTGATGCGGCACCGTGTGGGCAAAGTTCATCACCAGGGCGGACTGCGGGTAGGACCAGCGGCGGACACCTAAGCTAGCGGCCTCGCGCGTGCTCGACTTGCGCCCGTCCGATCCAATGACCAGATCGACCGCCATAGCTGATCCGTCCGATAAGGTAAGGCGAGCGCGATCGCCGTCGAGGTCGAAGGCTTCGACCTGATGCGTGAACCGGGTGACGTTCGGTTCCAGGTTGATCGCCTTATCCAGCGCCGGAGACAGAGCGTTGTTGGGAATGTTGTAGCCGAATGCGTAGAGGCCGACATCCTGTGCGCGAAACTGGGTGGTGGGCGCGCGCAGCAGCCGCGTCGTGCCGTCGATGATCTGCATGATCGACAGCGGTGCTGCCGAGGGTGCGATGATATCCCATAGGCCCAGTCGATCCAGCAGGCGGATGGATTGATCCATCAGCGCGGTCGTGCGCCCATCGTCTCGCTCGGATGCCGGCGAAATCAGCGCGACTTTGCGGCCGGCTCGACCAAAAGCCAGCGCCGCTACCGATCCTGTCAGGCCGCCGCCAACGACGGCAATTTCGAACTCGTGCATCTGTCACCTCCGGAGCCATTCGCTCTCACCGTATTTATAGAGTGCTGGCCGTAATTCCAGCCGTAGCAGCGTCAGATTCGGCACGCGCTGCCCACGAGGGATCGAGAGAAATCCTGGTTTTCCCGGTCATAATCGGGTGTGCGCCGGCATGCGCAGTTGCAAACGGGGACAATTGGCCGCATATCTCGCAGGCTTCACGGAAAGGCGGGGGACGCGTGTTCAGGCGACTATTCAATTATCGGAACGTCCCTTACGCGGAAATCCGGGCTTTCTCCGTGCATCTCCTGACGGCGTCAGGATCCTTCCTGGCATTCCTCGGTGTCGTGGCTGCGGCAGAACATCGATTTGTCGACATGTTCTGGTGGCTGGGGCTGGCACTTCTGGTTGACGGGATCGACGGACCGATTG
Organism: Neorhizobium sp. DAR64872/K0K18; assembly: GCF_050500175.1. Taxonomy (NCBI): domain Bacteria; kingdom Pseudomonadati; phylum Pseudomonadota; class Alphaproteobacteria; order Hyphomicrobiales; family Rhizobiaceae; genus Neorhizobium; species Neorhizobium sp. DAR64872/K0K18. Next base: position 1,721,199 of record NZ_CP191446.1, on the reverse strand, counting down.
CGCGCAAGGTGCATGTGAAGGAAGTCCTGCCGAACTGGTCGGGCGATACGCTCGACAATATCATTGATTACGTGACTTACGTTCTCCTACCGGCCTTTGCGCTTTATCAAAGTGGAATGATCGGCGAACCCTGGTCATTCGTTGCGGCCGGCGCCATCGTCGTTTCGAGTGCGATCTACTATGCCGACATGGGCATGAAGACCGACGAGTATTTCTTCTCCGGTTTCCCGGTCGTCTGGAACATGGTGGTACTGACGCTGTTCGTCATCGATGCCAGTGCGACGACGGCCATGATCGTGGTCTCCGTATCCGTGGTTGCCACTTTCCTGCCGATCAATTTCCTCCATCCCGTGCGCGTCAAGCGCCTTCGGCCGCTCAATCTCGGGATCTGCCTGCTCTGGTGCGCGCTCGCCGGCTACTCGCTGCTCCTGCATTTCCAGTCACCGGACTGGCTCGTCTGGGGCGTCGTGATCAGCAGTCTTTATCTCTATTGCATCGGCGGCATCATGCAGCTTTTTCCAGGACTTGGAAAATAGCTGCGTTTTTTCGCAACGCGTCTCTTTGCTGTTGTGCAAGGCAACAAAAACGGTATCAATATCAACCCAGTATCCGGTCAGACCGGACGGGTTCAGCATTTGAAATAACTGCGACGCGGAAATACCGGCACTCAAGACCGGGCGCGCGGGTGAACGAGGGGACGTCGTGACTTTTTCCGAGAGCGAGCAGGCTGCTTCGCTTTTGTCGGTCCGTGGACTGACGAAGCTGTTCGGCGATTTTGCTGCGTGCACTGGTATCGATCTCGATATCGCGCCGGGCGAAATCCATGCGCTGCTTGGGGAAAACGGTGCCGGCAAATCCACTCTCGTAAAGATGCTGTTCGGCGTGCTTCAGCCATCGGGCGGGCAGATTGTCTGGCAGGGGAACCCGGTGACGATTGGTTCGCCTGGGGAAGCCCGGCAGCTCGGCATCGGCATGGTGTTCCAGCATTTTTCGCTGTTCGAAGCGCTGACGGTTGCCGAAAACATTGCCTTGTCACTCGATCCGAAAACGCCGCTTGCCAAGATCGCCGAAGAGGCTGCCTCGCTTTCCAAGGCGTACGGACTGCCGCTTGATCCTTATGCGCATGTGGCAGACCTTTCGGTCGGTGAACGCCAGCGGATCGAGATCGTGCGGGCTCTCCTCCAGAACCCGAAGCTGATCATTCTCGACGAGCCGACCTCCGTGCTCACGCCGCAGGAAGCGGACCGGTTGTTCGAGACGCTTTTCAAGCTGAAGGCCGAGGGCCGCTCGGTGCTCTATATCAGCCACCGGCTGGAGGAAGTGCGTCGCATCTGCGACCGCGCCACCGTTCTTCGCCACGGCAAGGTGACCGGCGCCTGCGATCCGAGGCAGGAGACGCCTGCGTCACTTGCCCGGATGATGGTCGGGACGGAAGTTGCCGCGGTGCATCGGGACGAGACGGTGGCGCTTGGCGACATTCAGCTCGATGTCACCGACTTGACCGTGAAGGCGCGCTCGCCCTTCGCGGTCAGCCTGAAAAGCATTTCGATGCGCGTGCGCGCTGGCGAAATCCTCGCGATTGCGGGCATTGCGGGCAATGGACAGAGCGAGCTTTTCGATGCGCTGTCTGGCGAATATCCGGTTGCCGATGATGACCGGATCAAGGTCCGCGGCAAGTCCGTGGGTCGTACGGGCATCAACGGGCGGCGGCTGCTCGGCGCTAGTTTCGTGCCCGAGGAGCGGCATGGTCATGCTGCCGTACCCGGCATGTCGCTGACCGACAATCTGCTGCTGGCGCGCAGCCAGCCGGACCGGAAGGCATTCCTGTCGGGCGGTCTGGCGTCGATCGTGCGTTCCGGTGCGATCCGCTCTGCCACCAAACGCATCTGCCAGCAGATGGACGTGCGCAAGAGTGGAGAGAATCCGCTGGCCGGCTCGCTTTCGGGAGGCAATCTGCAGAAATTCGTGGTGGGGCGCGAACTCGATCGGCAGCCTTCGATCATGATCGTCAACCAGCCGACATGGGGCGTCGATGCCGGGGCCGCGAGCCGCATCCGGCAGGCGCTGATCGATCTCGCGAAATCCGGCTCCGCCGTCGTCGTGATCAGCCAGGACCTTGATGAGATTTTCGAGGTGGCAACCAATATTGCTGTTATCTCGGAGGGCAAATTGTCGGAGCCGCATCCGGTCGGCAGCCTGTCGCTGGAGCGGATCGGGCTGATGATGGGTGGCATCCATGAGAGCCATTCCATCCCTGACGCCATGCCGTCCTCGCCGGAGGCAACGCATGCGCATTGAACTGCAAAAGCGTGCCCGCGTCTCGACGCTGTTTTCGGTTCTTTCGCCGCTTCTGGCGCTGGTGCTGACACTGATCGGCGGGGCGATCCTGTTCTGGGCGCTCGGCAAGAACCCGGGATCTGCACTCTACAGTTTCTTTATCGAGCCGCTGCTGGAGGTCTGGTCGCTTCATGAACTGGCCGTCAAGGCTGCGCCGCTGATCCTGATCGCGGTCGGGCTTTCGATCTGTTACCGCTCCAACAACTGGAATATCGGCGCCGAGGGTCAGTTCACGATCGGGGCGATCACGGGCTCGATCCTGCCGGTTCTCTATCCCGAGTGGCATTCGCCGATGATCCTGCCGCTGATGCTTCTGATGGGCATTGCCGGCGGCGCGCTCTACGCGGGCATTCCCGCACTTTTGAAGACGCGTTTCAACACCAACGAAATCCTGACCAGCCTGATGCTGGTCTATATCGCGCAGCTGTTTCTCGACTGGCTGGTCCGCGGCCCTTGGCGTGACCCGCAGGGCTATAATTTTCCACAGACGAAGAGCTTCCAGATAGAAGCGGTGCTGCCGGAAATGCTGGCCTCCGGCCGGGCCCATTGGGGCTTTGCGTTCGCGATCATTGCCGCTGTCGCGCTCTGGTTCATGATGCGCTTCATGTTGAAGGGTTTCGAGGTTCAGGTGCTCGGCCAGTCGGAACGGGCAGGGCGTTTCGCCGGCTTTTCGGCGCGTCGGATGGTGTGGTTCTCGATGCTGGTCTCCGGCGGGCTTGCCGGGCTTGCGGGGATCTCGGAAGTGTCCGGTTCGATCGGCCACGTACAGCCGTCTATCTCGCCCGGATACGGTTTCACCGCGATCATCGTCGCGTTTCTGGGGCGTCTCAATCCGCTCGGGATCATCGCGTCGGGCCTCGTTCTGGCGCTCACCTATCTCGGCGGTGAGGCAGCCCAGCTTTCGATCGGGATTTCCGACAAGGTCAGCCGCGTCTTCCAGGGCCTGCTGCTGTTCTTCGTTCTGTCCTGCGATACGCTGATCCATTACCGCATCCGGCTGATCTTTGCCGGAAGCCAGGCGGAGGCAAAGGGCTGATGTTCGAGGCGATCCTTCTCACCGTCATCACTGCCGCAACGCCGCTCGTCATCGCAGCGCTCGGCGAGCTCGTCACCGAACGTGCAGGTGTGCTCAACCTCGGCGTCGAAGGCATGATGATCATGGGCGCCGTCTGCGCCTTTGCGGCGACGCAGATGACCGGTTCGCCCTATATCGGCATCGTCGCCGGCATTGTCGGCGGTGGGCTGTTCTCGCTGCTGTTCGGGTTCCTGACGCTGACGCTGGTGGCAAACCAGGTGGCGACGGGACTGGCGCTGACGATCCTGGGTCTCGGCATTTCCGGCCAGCTCGGCGAGAGTTTCGTCGGCCAGCCGGGCATCAAGCTGCAGCCGATCGTCATTCCGCTCCTGTCCGATATTCCCTTTTTCGGCCGCGTTCTCTTCGCGCAGGATCTCACCTTCTATCTGTCTATCGCGCTTGTCATCGGCATCAACTGGTTCCTGTTCAAGAGCCGTCGCGGCCTGAAGCTTCGCGCGATCGGCGACAACCACGGATCGGCGCATGCGCTCGGCATCAACGTCATCCGCACGCGCTATTTGGCAGTGCTGTTCGGTGGCGCCTGTGCGGGTCTTGCCGGTGCGCAGCTGTCGCTTGTGTATACGCCGCAATGGGTGGAAAACATGTCGGCTGGACGCGGCTGGATTGCGCTTGCGCTCGTCGTCTTTGCTTCGTGGCGGCCATGGCGGGTTCTCGCCGGCGGCTATCTTTTCGGGGCCGTGACGATCGGGCAGCTGCATGCGCAGGCGTTCGGTATCGGCATTCCGTCCCAGGTTCTGTCCGCACTTCCTTACGTGGCGACTATTGTCGTCCTCATCATCATCTCGCATAATCGTCGCACGACGCTCATCAATACGCCGGCTTCGCTCGGAAAGGCATTCGTCCCCGATCGGTGACCGCGGTAAGCACACCCCGTCTTCAAGCCAATAGAGGTTTAGGAAATGAAGAAACTGATTATCGCCCTAGCCGCGTCGGCCGCCCTTCTGGGTGGTTTCTCGACCGGCGCGCAGGCCCAGGAAAAGAAGAAGGTCTGCTTCATCTATGTCGGTTCCAAGACCGACGGCGGCTGGACCCAGGCGCATGATCGCGGCCGTATCGAGCTGGAAAAGGCACTTGGCGACAAGATCGAGACGCCGTTCCTCGAAAGCGTGCCGGAAGGTCCGGATGCCGAACGTGCGATCGAGCGCATGGCCCGCTCCGGTTGCGCGATCGTCTACACGACCTCGTTCGGCTTCATGGATGCGACCGTGAAGGTTGCCGCGAAATTCCCGAACGTGAAGTTCGAACATGCAACCGGCTTCAAGGCTGGTCCGAACCTCGCGACCTACAATTCGCGCTTCTACGAAGGCCGCTACATCCAGGGCCAGATCGCTGCGAAGATGTCGAAGAAGGGCGTTGCCGGCTACATCGCATCCTTCCCGATCCCGGAAGTGGTGATGGGCATCAATGCTTTCGAACTCGGCGCAAAGTCGGTCAATCCTGAGTTCAAGCTCAAGGTCGTATGGGCCAACACCTGGTTCGACCCGGGCAAGGAAGCCGATGCTGCCAAGGCACTGGTCGACCAGGGCGTCGATATCCTGACCCAGCACACCGACACGACGGCACCGATGCAGGTTGCAGCCGAGCGCGGCATTTTCGCATTCGGTCAGGCCTCCGACATGATCGCCGCCGGCCCGAAGACGCAGCTGACTGCGATCGTCGATACCTGGGGCGCCTATTACATCAAGCGCACCAAGGCACTTCTCGACGGTTCCTGGAAGTCTGAGCAGATCTGGGACGGCCTGAAGGACGGCATTCTCACGATGGCGCCCTACACCAACATGCCTGACGACGTGAAGGCGATGGCGGAAGAGACCGAAGCCAAGATCAAGTCCGGCGAACTGCATCCGTTCACCGGCCCGATCAACAAGCAGGACGGTTCCGAGTGGCTGAAGGCCGGCGAGAAGGCCGAGGACGGCGTTCTGCTTGGCATGAACTTCTACATCCAGGGCGTGGACGACAAGCTGCCGAAGTGAGATCGTCGATAGTTTGAGTTTGAAAGGGCGCCCTCATCGGCGCCCTTTTTGTTTCCGATGGACATATGCCGTTTATCGCCCTTCAAGACAGTTGCTGTTACACAGGCGGCGATTGCCGAAGGAGATTCTGTCATGAGCCGTTCCTGCCTTGCCGTCATTCTTGCCGCTGGCGACAGTACGAGAATGAAATCGTCCATGTCGAAAGTGCTGCATCCGGTCGCCGGGCGGCCGATGATCGCGCATGTGATGGCAGCGGTCGCTTCGGCCGGCATGACGGACGCAGCACTTGTGGTCGGCCGGGATGCGGATAAGGTCGCGAAGGCAGGTGCGATCGGCGGGATATCGGTCAAAGCTTTTCTGCAGACGGAGCGGCTCGGCACCGGACACGCAGTTCTCGCCGCCCGTGACGCGATCGCCGAGGGCTTCGACGACGTTCTGGTGGCCTATGCCGACGTGCCGCTGATCACCGCTGCTCCCTTCATGGCCGCACGGGCAGAGCTGGAGAAGGGCGCCGATGTCGTGGTCATCGGGTTTCACACGGACAAGCCGACCGGTTACGGCCGTCTTCTGGTGGAGAATGGCGAACTTGTCGCCATCCGCGAGGAGAAGGATGCGACTGAGGAGGAGCGCAAGGTCACCTGGTGCAATAGCGGCCTGATGGCAATCAACGGTGCCAAGGCTTTGGCCCTGCTCGAACAGATCGGCAATGCCAATGCCAAGGGCGAGTACTACCTGACGGATCTCGTGGAGATCGCCCGGGCGAACGGCGGCAAGGTCGTTGCCGTGGATGCGCCCGAAACGGAACTGACCGGCTGCAACAACCGGGCGGAACTGGCTTACATCGAGCGCCTGTGGCAGGAGCGTCGCCGACATGAACTGATGGTGTCCGGTGTCACCATGATTGCGCCGGAAACCGTTTTCCTCGCTTTCGACACGCAGATCGGGCAGGACGCGCTGATCGAGCCGAATGTCTTGTTCGGGCCGGGCGTGACGATCGATAGCGGTGCTGTCATCCACGCGTTTTCCCATATCGAGGGTGCGCATGTGAGTTCGGGTGCGACAGTTGGACCGTTTGCACGGCTTCGGCCAGGGGCCGATCTCGCCGAGGGCTCGAAAGTCGGCAATTTCTGCGAGGTGAAGAACGGCAAGGTGGGTGAGGGCGCCAAGGTGAACCACCTCACCTATATCGGCGATGCGGTCATCGGCGCGCATGCCAATATCGGCGCCGGCACGATCACCTGCAACTATGACGGCGTCAACAAGCATGAGACCCGGATCGGCGCGAACAGCTTTATCGGATCCAACTCGTCATTGGTTGCGCCGGTGTCGATCGGCGACGGGGCCTATGTCGCGTCAGGCAGTGTGATTACCGAGGATGTGCCTGACGATGCGCTGGCCCTTGGTCGCGCCCGGCAGGAAGTGAAGCCGGACCGCGCAAAGGTGATCCGCGAGCGCGCGCTGGCGATCAAGGCATCCAAGGCGAAGTAGCCGTCCGGGGCTACATTGAAGACGGAAGGATCCGTCGCTGCGGGAGGGGCAAGAACTGCTTCGAACAGGCCGCAGCGGCAGGTCCGACCCATTAAGGATTTCGCGTTACTGTTCGACATCGAAAGTGACCGCGCCGGTGATTGCACGGCGAGGGCAATCGGCTAGGACTTCGCGATCGAACGAGAAGAATTGGAGAGGCCTATATGTGCGGGATTGTCGGGATCGTAGGCCATGAGCCGGTAGCGACGCGTCTGGTCGAGGCGTTGCGGCGGCTGGAATACCGCGGCTATGATTCCGCTGGCGTCGCCACCATCCACGACGGCAAGCTCGATCGCCGCCGCGCCGAGGGCAAGCTGTTCAACCTCGAGAAGAAGCTCGATGGAGAGCCGCTGCCGGGCATGATCGGCATTGCCCATACCCGCTGGGCGACGCATGGCGTGCCGAACGAGACGAACGCGCATCCGCATTTCGTCGACGGAGTCGCGGTTGTTCATAACGGCATCATCGAGAATTTCTCCGAACTCAAGGACGCCCTGATCGCCGACGGGGCTGTGTTCACCAGCCAGACGGATACGGAAGTCGTGGCGCATCTTCTGGCGCATTACACGCGCGAAGGCCTGGGGCACCGCGAAGCGATGCTTGCCATGCTCAACCGCGTTTCCGGTGCCTATGCGCTGGTCGTGATGTTCGAGGACGAGCCCGGCACGATCTTTTCGGCGCGATTCGGACCGCCGCTTGCCGTCGGTCATGGCCGGGGCGAGATGTTCTTAGGCTCGGACGCAATTGCGCTTTCGCCCTTTACCAACGAGATCACCTATCTGGTCGATGGCGACTGCGCCATCATCACCCATGATCGTCTCGAGGTCATCGACTACGAAGGCAGGCCGGTTACCCGCAAGAGCCAGATCTCGCAGGCCGCGACCTTCATGGTCGACAAGGGCAACCATCGCCACTTCATGGAAAAGGAGATCTACGAGCAGCCGGAGATCATTTCTCATGCGCTCGCGCATTATATCGACTTTGCCACCAACACGGTGAAGCCGACGGATACGGCGATCAATTTCTCGAAAGTGTCCGGTCTGGCAATTTCCGCCTGCGGTACCGCCTATCTGTCGGGTCTTATCGGCAAATACTGGTTTGAGCGCTACGCTCGCCTGCCGGTCGAAATCGACGTCGCCTCGGAGTTCCGCTACCGCGAACTGCCGCTGTCGCCCAGCCAGGCCGCGCTGTTCATCTCGCAGTCCGGCGAAACGGCCGATACGCTCGCATCCCTGCGCTATTGCAAGGAACAGGGCCTCAAGATCGGCGCCATCGTCAACGTCCGCGAATCGACGATCGCGCGCGAATCGGATGCAGTGTTTCCAATTCTCGCAGGACCGGAGGTAGGTGTCGCCTCGACCAAGGCGTTCACCTGCCAGCTCGCGGTTCTGGCGGCGCTTTCGATAGGCGCCGGTCGCGTCCGGGGCACGGTGACGGAGAGCGACGAGAAGGCGATGGTAAAGCACTTAGCCGAGATGCCGCGAATCATGAGCCGGGTATTGAACGACATCCAGCCGCAGATCGAGGCGCTTTCGCGTGAGCTTTCGCGCTTCAAGGATGTGCTTTATCTCGGGCGCGGCACGAGCTATCCGCTTGCACTGGAAGGTGCGTTGAAACTCAAGGAAATCTCCTACATCCACGCGGAAGGCTACGCAGCCGGTGAATTGAAGCACGGACCGATCGCCCTCATCGACGAGCACATGCCGGTCATCGTCATTGCGCCACATGACCGCTTCTTTGAAAAGACTGTTTCAAACATGCAGGAAGTTGCAGCGCGCGGCGGCAAGATAATCTTTATCACCGACGAGAAGGGGGCCGCTGCCTCGAAACTACCGACGATGGCGACGATCGTGCTGCCGAACGTGGACGAAATCATTTCACCGATGATTTTTTCGTTGCCGATCCAGTTGCTTGCCTACCACACGGCGGTGTTCATGGGCACCGATGTGGATCAGCCCCGCAACCTCGCCAAATCCGTCACCGTGGAGTGATCGGGAACGGCTTGCTTTCCCTTGCATCGCAGCATTGCATCTTGCATTGTCGCATCTGATGAATGCGACAATTGACGTCACAGGTAAGGAATTTTCATGAGCGACAGCCCAGAGCGCTTATCGCTGGCCGGTCGGCTCAGAAACAACTTCCTCACCGGCCTGATCATATGCGCGCCATTGGCGATCACCATATGGCTGACCTTCACGTTTATCGACTGGGCAGATAGCTGGGTAACGCCCTACATTCCGCAGCGTTACGATCCCCAATACTACTTCGACGTAACGATTCCCGGCACGGGTCTGCTGCTGGCCATGGTGATGATCACTATCATCGGCTTTCTCGGCAGGAACCTGATCGGTCGTTCCATCGTCAGTTTCGGCGAGTCGATCCTCAACCAGATGCCGCTCATCCGGACCATCTACAAGAGCGTCAAACAGATCCTGGAGACGGTTCTGAAGGAACAGTCCACGTCCTTCAAGAAGTGCGGCATGGTGGAGTTTCCGACACCCGGCACCTGGGTGCTCGTGTTTATTGCCGGCGATGCACAGGGCGAGATTGCCGAGAAGCTCAACGCAGACGGCGAGGAGATGGTGGCGGTGTTCATGCCACCGACGCCTGTTCCGACGGCAGGTTTCCTGATGTTCGTGCGCAAAAGCCAGATCATCATGCTCGACATGACGCCGGAAGAGGGCGCCAAACTGTTGATCTCGGGTGGGCTTATATCGCCGGCCTATACGCCGAAGCCGGGCGAGGTCCCGATCCTGCCGGCACCGCAGGACATGCCCACTGTTACCACTCCGCCGACCGCCCTTTAGCCTGCGCGCAGGAAGCGGATCGCTTCGTCGCGTCGATGTAGATAGAGCAGGGCGCGTACGGCCTCGCCGCGTTCGCTTGTGAGGTCCGGATCTCGATCGAGGAGGTAGGTCGCGTCCTTGCGGGCGATCTCGAGAAGATCCGCGTGTGCTTCGAGGCTTGCGATCTTGAACCCTGGCGTGCCTGACTGGCGGGTGCCGAGGAGCTCTCCCTCGCCACGCAGTTTCAGGTCTTCCTCGGCGATCAGAAATCCGTCCTCGCTGTCGCGGAGAATCGACAGGCGCGCGTGGCCGGTCTCGCTGAGTGGTCCCTTGTAGAGAAGAATGCAGGTGGAGGCTTCGTCTCCACGCCCCACACGCCCACGCAACTGGTGGAGCTGCGCCAGACCGAACCGCTCCGCATGTTCAATCACCATGATCGTCGCATCGGGCACGTCGACGCCGACCTCGACGACGGTGGTTGCGACAAGCAGGCGGATCTCGCCGTTCTTGAAGGCGCTCATGACGGCGTCTTTTTCCGGTCCGGCCATTCGGCCATGCACGAGGCCGACATTGTCGGCACCGAGTTCGCGGGCCAGTACCGCGTAGCGCTCCTCGGCCGACATGAGTTCTGATACGTCCGATTCTTCGACCAGCGGGCAGATCCAGTAGGCCTTCTTTCCCTCTGCGACGGCGCTGCGCAGGCGGCCGACGACGTCGCCGATCCGTTCGGTCGGGATCGTCACGGTCTGGATCGGCTTTCTGCCGGCCGGCTTTTCGGTCAGCTTGGACACGTCCATGTCGCCGAAGGCTGCCAGCACCAGCGTGCGCGGGATGGGCGTCGCGGTCATGACGAGCATATGCGGGGATATGCCCTTGGCGGTCAGACGCAGACGCTGATGCACGCCGAACCGATGCTGCTCATCGACGACGGCCAGCATCAGGCTGTGATAGCTCACGGTATCCTGGAACAGCGCGTGGGTGCCGATGACGATCTGGGCCTCGCCGGATGCAATCCGCTCGACGATGGCTTCGCGTTCGCGACCCTTGGTGCGGCCGGTCAGCAGTTCGACCGTGACACCTGCGGCACCGGCCAGTTTCGAGATGGTCGAGAAATGCTGGCGGGCGAGGATTTCAGTCGGTGCCATCAGAACGGCCTGGCCGCCGGCTTCGACGGCGGCTGCCATCGCCAGAAGGGCCACCAGCGTCTTGCCGGCGCCGACATCGCCCTGCAGCAGCCGCAGCATGCGGTCTTCGCCTGCCATATCCTTGGTGATATCCTCGACAGAGGATTTCTGGCTCGGCGTCAGCGAAAAGGGCAGCGCGGCAACGAGACGGGCGGCAAGCTCGCCCTTTACCCGGATCGGCTGTCCCGGCACTTTGCGGATCTTCTGGCGCACCAGTGCCAGCGACACCTGGCCTGCAAGGAACTCGTCATAGGCCAAGCGGCGGCGTGCCTTGGACTGGGGATCGATATCCGTTTCGTCCCGCGGATCGTGCAGTTCCTGAAAGGCTTCCGTTACGGTAGGAAAGCCCTCACGCTGCGTGAGGCTCAAATCCGCCCATTCCGGGAACTGGGGCAGGCGCGCGATTGCAGCTTCAATCGTCCGGCGGAATGTCTTCGAAGAGAGGCCCGCGGTCATAGGATAGACTGGTTCCACAAGCGGCAGGTTTTCGGCTTCCGATACCTTCACCATGAAATCCGGATGGATCATCGAGGCGCGGCCGTTGAACCAGTCGACCTTGCCGCTGACCATCACCTGTTCGTCGACCGGAAGCGTCTTGTGCAGCCAGTCTCCCTTTGCGCGGAAAAAGGTGAGGGCGAGTTCGCCCGTCTCGTCGTGCAGGAAGACCCGGTAGGGCTGGTTGGTTCTGGCCGGTGGAGGTTGATGCCGGTCGACGCGTCCCTCGATGGTGACGATCGCTCCCTGCGGCGCGAGCGCGATGCCCGGACGGTTGCGGCGATCGATCAGCGAATAGGGCGCGTGGAACAGGAGATCGACGACCCGGCAGTCTTCCGCATCCTCGCGTCCGGTGACGCGCGCGATCAGGTCGGCGATCTTCGGGCCGACGCCGGGCAGCGATGAGACGGAGGCAAACAGCGGATCGAGTATGGCAGGACGCATGGTTGGCTAAATGGCGCAAGTTTTGCCCATTTGGCAAGGTGACGCGAGCCGAAAACAATCCTATATGAACCGCAAAACAGGGACCTGGCTTATGACTGGATTGGCACGCACCAGCGCGGATCTCGACCCCCGTCGCCGACGTATTCTCTATCGCTGCTGGCATCGCGGCATTCGCGAGATGGATCTCGTGTTCGGCAGCTTCGCCGAGGCGGAGATTTCCAACCTCTCCGATACGGAACTGGACGAGTTTGAAGTGATCATGGATGAGCAGGACCACGACCTGCACGCCTGGATCACCGGCGCTATGGCGCTGCCCGAGGAACGCAATACGCCTCTGTTTGCGCGTATCGCCGCCTACAAGCCGGACTTCGATCCCGTGACCAGAGAGTCGTTGCAAGAGAAACTCGGCCAATGATTTCCGGATTTAACGCGAAGAAGATCGCGGCGGCCTCAACACCGCTGACCATCGGCAGTGTGCCGGCCGGCACCGAACCGCTTGTTCTTGCGGAACTGGCGCGGGCCGGACAGTCGGTTGCCTACGTTCTCTCGGACGGCCAGCGGATGCCGGATCTGGAGCAGATGCTGTCCTTCGTTGCGCCGGAAATTCCGGTTCTGTCGCTGCCGGCCTGGGACTGTCTGCCCTATGACCGTGTGTCGCCGAGTGCCGATGTCTCCGCAAGGAGACTGGCCGCCCTGTCGGGGCTGATCGCGCATGCCAAGAAGCCGCATCCGGCGATCGTGCTCGTCACGGTCAACGCGATGTTGCAGAAGATCGCGCCTGCCTCGGTCATTGAAAGCCTCGCGTTTTCGGCCAAGCCCGGCAACGTGATCCGCATGGATGACATCGCGGCGCGGCTTGAGCGCAACGGATTCGACCGCGTTTCCACGGTGCGCGAAGTCGGCGAATTTGCGGTGCGCGGCGGTATTCTCGATGTGTTCGTGCCGGGTTCGGAAGAACCGGTGCGGCTGGATTTCTTCGGTGACACGCTGGAAACGATCCGGTCCTTCGATCCGGCAAGCCAGCGCACGACGGGCCAGGCCCGCTCGCTCGACCTCAACCCGATGAGCGAAGTGACGCTAACGCCTGATACGATCAGCCGCTTCCGCACGAACTATCTGTCGCTGTTCGGTGCTGCCAACCGTGACGATGCGCTCTATCAGGCCGTGTCCGAGGGGCGTCGCTACGCCGGCATGGAACACTGGCTGCCGCTGTTTTACGAGAAGCTCGAGACCGCGTTCGACTATCTGAGCGGCTTCCGGATCGTGACCGATCACAATGCGCGCGAAGCGGCCACAGAGCGCTCAAAGCTGGTCACGGACTATTTCGAGGCACGCCGCGATCAAGCGAGCCTGGGCAAGGGTGCCGCCGCGCAGGCGACGCCCTACAAGCCGGTATCGCCGGGCCAGCTCTATCTCGACGGCAAATCGTTTGCCGAAACGCTCGATGAGGTCGCGGCCATCCGGCTCACGCCCTTCAACGAGATGGATTCGGCCGGCCGTCCGGTTCTGACTCTGGATGCCCATACGGGGCCGCGCTGGGCGAAAAGCCAGGCGGAGACCGGGTCCGAGACCCAGGAACACGATTCCGATAGCGAGGTTCGTGTCAATATTTTCGATCTTGTCGTCAAGCACATCGCCGACAAGCGCGCTGAAGGCACGAAGGTTCTGATTACGGGCTGGTCCGCCGGCTCGCTTGACCGCCTGCTACAGGTGCTGGACGAACGCGGCCTGAAGCGCATCAAGCCGATCGAAAAGCTGTCTGACCTTCAGAAGCTCGACAAAGGCGAAGCGGCGTCCGCGGTGATGAGCCTGGAGGCGGGTTTCGAGACGGGCGATATCGCCGTGATCGGCGAACAGGATATTCTCGGCGACCGCATGGTTCGCCGCGGCAAGCGTCGCAAGCGCGGTGCCGACTTCCTGACCGAAGTCGCGGGTCTCGATGAAGGGTCGCTTGTCGTCCACGCCGAACACGGTATCGGCAAGTTTGTCGGCCTGATCACGATCGAGGCCGCTGGCGCGCCGCGTGCCTGCCTGGAACTGCATTATGCGGATCAGGCCAAGCTCTTCCTGCCCGTCGAAAACATCGACCTTCTGTCACGCTACGGGTCGGATGCAGCGGAAGCCAATCTCGACAAGCTGGGTGGTGGCGCCTGGCAGGCCCGCAAGGCCAAGCTCAAGAAGCGCCTGCTCGATATGGCCGGCGATCTCATCCGCATCGCTGCGACACGCATGGTGCGTCGTGCGCCGGTTCTCGCAACGCCTGAGGGCCTCTACGACGAGTTCGCGGCGCGCTTCCCCTATGACGAGACGGAAGACCAGGCAACGGCGATCGAGGCCGTGCGGGACGATCTCGCTGCGGGCCGTCCGATGGATCGCCTCGTCTGCGGCGACGTTGGTTTCGGCAAGACCGAAGTGGCGTTGCGCGCAGCCTTCTTTGCCGCGATGAACGGCGCCCAGGTTGCGGTTGTCGTTCCGACGACCCTGCTGGCACGCCAGCATTTCAAGACGTTTACAAATCGCTTCCGCGGGCTGCCGATCCGGATTGCACAGGCCTCTCGTCTCGTGCCGGCCAAGGAACTGGCGCTGACGAAGAAGGAATTGTCCGAGGGCAAGGTCGATATCGTCGTCGGCACCCATGCGCTGCTGGGCAACAGCATCCAGTTCGCCAACTTGAGCCTCCTGATCATCGACGAGGAGCAGCATTTCGGGGTCAAGCACAAGGAACGGCTGAAGGACATGAAGACCGACGTGCATGTGCTGACGCTATCTGCGACGCCAATCCCGCGCACGCTGCAGCTGGCCATGACGGGCGTTCGCGAACTGTCGCTGATCACCACGCCGCCGGTTGACCGCATGGCGGTGCGGACCTTCATCTCGCCGTTTGATCCCTTGGTCATCCGCGAGACGCTGATGCGTGAGCACTACCGCGGCGGTCAGAGCTTCTACGTCTGCCCGCGGCTGGCCGATCTTGCCGATATCCAGGCGTTCCTGCAGTCTGACGTGCCGGAACTCAAGGTGGCCGTTGCGCATGGCCAGATGGCTGCCGGCGAGCTGGAAGACATCATGAATGCCTTCTACGACGGCAAGTATGACGTGCTTCTCTCGACCACGATCGTCGAATCCGGTCTCGACGTGCCGACCGCCAACACGCTGATCGTGCACCGGGCCGACATGTTCGGACTGGCACAGCTCTATCAGCTGCGTGGCCGCGTCGGACGCTCGAAGGTTCGGGCGTTCGCGCTGTTTACGCTGCCGGTCAACAAGACGCTCACCCAGATGGCGGACCGTCGCCTCAAGGTGCTGCAGTCGCTCGATACGTTGGGCGCCGGTTTCCAGCTGGCAAGCCACGACCTCGACATCCGCGGCGCCGGCAATCTTCTCGGCGAGGAACAGTCCGGTCACATCAAGGAAGTCGGTTTCGAGCTTTACCAGCAGATGCTGGAAGAGGCGGTTGCGGAGGTGAAGGGTGAGGACGACGTCGTCGATACGGGCTGGTCGCCACAGATCTCCGTCGGCATCACCACGATGATCCCGGAGAACTACGTGCCGGATCTGCATCTGCGCATGGGTCTCTATCGCCGTCTCGGCGAAGTGCAGGAACTGTCGGAGATCGATGGCTTCGGTGCGGAAATGATCGATCGCTTCGGGCCGATGCCGCCCGAGGTGCAGAACCTGCTCAAGGTCGTCTATATCAAGACGCTCTGCCGCAAGGCGAATGTCGAGAAGGTCGATGCCGGTCCGAAGGGCGTGGTCATCGTCTTCCGTGACAAGCAGTTCCCCAACCCGGCGGCGCTGGTCGGCTATATCGCCAAGCAGGGTTCGCTTGCGAAGATCAGGCCGGACCAGAGCATCTTCCTCAACCGCGACCTGCCGACGCCGACAAAGCGGCTGACGGCTGCAGCCCAGGTGATGACGCAGTTTGCGGAACTGGCGAAGACCTGAAGCGTCTCGTCGCTTCGACAACAAACAAAAGGCCGGTGAGCAGAGCTCGCCGGCCTTTTTCGTTCAATCGATACTGTGGCTTTCAGGGCTTCGTGTCTGGCGCTTCCGGCGCCATCACCGCGGCGGCCTGCGTATCCGAGCCAAGGGCCGGCGGAAGCGGCGTGCCGCGAACGCGTTCGCGAATGAGGGTCAGCATGCCCGAGCCGATGATCAGGATGATGCCGATCACCATCGGCAGGTCGATATGGTCGCCGAAGACCAGGTAGCCGAACAGCACCGCCCAGATCATTTGGCTATATTGCGTCGGACCGATCAGGGTCGCGGGTGCATAGGCGGCTGCATACATGACCAGGATCGCGCCGAGTGCTGCCAGAAGCCCGTAGCCGGCCAGCCAGAGCCACTGGATTGCCGTCGGTGCCTGGAAGCCGGGCAGGGCAAGCGCGCCGCACACGACGAGCGTTCCGAGCACGCCGGCCCCGTAGAGCGATATGTTCTTCTCTGATGGTCCCATGGCCCTGAACACGACGATCGAGATGGCTCCGCTCAAGCCGCCGAAGACGGCGCCGAGATGGCCGATCGAGAGTTCGCGAAATCCGGGGCGGAGCACGATCATGACGCCGACAAAGCCGATGACGACCGCGGCCCAGCGCCTGTATCCGACCTGTTCCTTGAGGAAGATGACCGACATGATGGTGACGAAGGACGGAAGAAGAAAGATCAGCGCGAACGCTTCGGCCATCGACAGATGGGTGAAGGCAGTGACGCTGCCGATCGTGCCGCCGGCCTGCGCCACAAATCGCAGGATCCAGAGCGATCTGTTGGTGGTGTTGAAGATATCCGTCCAGCGGTCGCCCTTCTTCATGAGGAAGGGAAGACCGACGAGGCAGAAGACCGCGCCGAGGAACGAGGATTGATAGGGGCTCAGCTGGCCCTCGATCAATTTGACGCTGGCGTCGCTCCATGCATAGGCGGCGAAGGCCGCAAAGGCGATGAGGACACCCTTGAGGGTCTGGTCTTTCTGCACAAAGATGACTTTCAGAGAGCTAGATCATGCCCTTGCGAGCTTCGGCTTTGAGCTGGGCGATTTCGCGGAAAGCGTTGGCGAGAACATCCGGCATCTGGGCACCGCTCACCGCATACTGTCCATCGATGATGAAGAACGGCACGCCGTTGACGCCCATCTTCTGCGCAGCGTCGATCTCGGCAAGGACCGTGTCCTTATCGGCGTCACCTGCCAGAAGGTTCTCGACGACCGTGCGATCCATACCGGCTTCGACGGCGATGTCTGCGAGAACCGCGTGGTCCCCGACAACGCGCCCCTGCTCGAAATTCGCCTTGAACAGCGCGGTCACAACGCGATCCTGAACCTCGCGGCCTTCCACCATCGCCCACTGAAGTAGACGGTGGGCATCGAGCGTGTTCGAGCCGACCGTGATCGCGTCGAAATTGAATGCGATGCCGACTTCCTGGCCCAGCTGAGTGAGCGCCCCGTGCGCGCGGGCGACCGTTTCGCTGCCGCCGAGCTTTGCTTCCAGAAACGCTTTGTGGTCCACACCTTCAGGCGGAATGTCCGGGTTGAGGCGATAGGGACGCCAGTTCAGGTCGACACCGATCTCGTCCTGAACTTCGGCGATTGCCAGCTCGAGCCGCGCCTTGCCCAGATAGCACCAGGGGCACACGACGTCGGAGACAATATCTACGGTGATGCGCTCCATCGGCGTTCTCTTTCCAATCAGGTTTGGCTTGCGATCGGGAGGTGGCGAGCTGTCTACTGCGCCCGCTCATCCCACCAGGTGTTGAGCTGATAGCCGTATAGCGGCAAGGTTTCCGGATAGCGTATCTGCTTGCGCCGCGCCACCCACTGGTCGGCAATATGGTAGAGCGGCACCATGTAATGGCCTGAAATCAGCAGGCGGTCATAGGCGCGAACCGTTGCTTCGAAATCTTCCTTGCTACGGACGGCTGTCATGGTCCCGATCAACCGGTCGATATCGGGATCCGCTGTTCCTGCAAAATTGAAGCTGCCGGGCGTGTCGCGGGAGGTGGAGCCCCAGCGTCCCATCTGTTCGATCCCGGGAGACAGCGACGACGGGTAGGATTTGACGATCATGTCGTAGTCGAAGCTGCCCGACCGCGCCTGGTACTGCGAATCGTCGACTGTGCGGATCGCCATGTCGACGCCGATCATCCGAAGGGCTCGCTGGTAGGCGATGGCGAGCTTTTCCTGATCGACGGTCTGGGTCATGACCTCGAACGACAACTGGCGCCCGCTGGCATTTGTCATGCGGCCGTTCTTGATCGTGTAGCCGCCCTTGCTCAGGAGATCGACGGCCTTGCGCAGCACTCTGCGGTCGGCGCCGGACGCATCCGTCCTTTCGATACGGTAGGTGCCATCCAGGACATCGGGCTCGATCCGGGTCTTCATGTCGCCCATGATTGCGAGCTCGCGCTGGTCCGCTGGCTTTCCGAGCGAGGTCAGGGGCGAGCCCTGCCAAAAGCTTTCGGTGCGGGTATAGGCGTTTTCGAACAGGTTTCTGTTTGCCCATTCGAAATCGAAGGCAAGCGAAAGGCCGGCCCGCACGTTGACGTCTGAAAAGATCGAACGGCGCGTGTTGAACACGAAGCCCAGCATTCCGGTCGGGAGTTGCGGCCTGAAGGCTTCCTTCACTGCGTCGCCGGTTCGGATGGCCGGAAAATTATAGGCGCGCGCCCAATGGGTCGGGCTTCCGTCGGGATAGATGTCGATCTCGCCCTTCTTGAACGCCTCGAACAGTGTGTTGTCTTCGAGAAAATACTCGACGCTGATGCGGTCGTAATTGTCGAAGCCGACTTTCGCCGGAATATCCTTGCCCCAGTAGTTGTCATTGCGCTCGTAGACGATGCGCTGGCCCGGCGAGACGGATTTGATGATATAGGGTCCCGAGCCGAGCGGCACTTTGAGTGTCGACTGGTCGAATGTCTCCGCATCGATCGCGTGTTTCGGCAGGATCGGGGTGGAGGCGGCGATGATGAGCGGGAATTCCCGGTCGACCTTGTCGTTGAAGGTGAAGCGGACACTTCGGTCGCCGACCTTTTCCATTTTCTCGACGGGTAGAAGACGCCTCGAGAAGGGCACCCGTCCCTTGTCGCGCAGCACCTCGAAGGAGAAGATCACGTCTTCAGGCGTCACCGGCTGGCCGTCGGACCATTTTGCCTTGGGATTGATGTTGAACTGGATGAATGTGCGCTCGTCGTTCCACTCGACGCTTTCGGCCAGCAGCCCATAGAGCGTAAACGGCTCGTCGGCCGAACGGGTCATCAGCGTTTCATAGATCAGGTTGCCGAAAGCGGGATCCCAGACGCCGCGGGCCGTGGTGCGGATGCTCTTGAGGTTAAACGGGTTGAGGCTGTCAAACGTGCCGACGACGCCGTAGCGGACACTGCCGCCCTTCTTCACGTCTGGATTGACGTAGCCCAGGTGGCGGTAGTCGCCGGGCAGGGCAGGTTCGCCATGCATGGAGATCGCGTGCAGAGGCTGCGACTGCGCCTCCAATGCCGTGACGGGCGTGACCAGCGTCGCTGCGATCAAGAAGGATATAATGCGCTTCATGAAAGCATTCCGTTTCTCTCAATACTGCTGATTCGGCCGGAAAATAGCGGATAGGCGCGGTTGCACCAAGCACAGGCTCTTCAAACTTGCGCATGCGATGTTAACGTATTGTCAAAATAGCAAAAGAAAGGCTGGATATCGCCTTCGCGTCGATGTAACAGATTGGCAACACCCGCCGAGTCATTCAATTGCCTCATTTGAGCGACAGGTGACAGGCAGTAGGACATCTCGACGGGGTGGACGGCGCACGCTGCGCCCGCGGATTTCAGGAGACGGATTTCGTTATGATGCTCAAGGCAACCAAAGTTATGCGGACGGCCATGTCTGCTCTTGCTGTTTCGGTCGGCGTTGCTGCGCTGCCGGTTGCAGCCTTCGCCCAGCAGGCAGCTCCCGCACAGGGCGGCGCCGGTGCCGGCGGTCCGCCGCTTGGCTGGTTCAAGACCTGCACCAAGCAGGACGATGCTGATCTCTGCGTTGTGCAGAACATCATTCTGGCCCAGAACGGCCAGCTGATTACGGCAATCGGCCTCATCAGCGTCGAAGGCAAGGTCAACCGCAAGATCCTGCAGGTTTCGGTTCCGACCGCACGTATGGTGCAGCCGGGTATCATCATGCAGATCGACGGTGCCAAGGGCCAGAAGCTCGATTACGCCGTCTGCCTTCCCGACAAGTGCACAGCTGAAGTGCCCCTGACGGATGCGATGATCGCCAGCCTCAAGAAGGGCACCGACGTCGTCTTCACGTCGATGAACTTCCGTCGCGCGCCGAACCCGATCAAGGTTTCGCTGACCGGCTTTACCGGCGCTTATGACGGTGCCGCTATCACCCAGTCGCAGCTTGCGGAAAGCCAGCGTAGCCTGGAAGAAGGCATGCAGAAGAAGGCTGAGGAAGCGCGCAAGAAGCTTGAAGAAGCTCAGAACGCTGCCAAGCAGGGCCAGTAAGGCTAAATCTCAAAGCAACAAAAAGCCCGGTCGAAAGACTGGGCTTTTTTCGTTTCAACGATTTATCTCGACCAGGCTGGCCCCGATCAATGGGCGAGGATAACCTTCGGCTTTAGGTTGCCGGAGGGGCCGGCGTCGAAGATCTGGTAGACCTGCGGGTTGCGCAGGGGTTGGTCGCTCTCGTCATGGACCAGGTTCTGTTCCGAGACATAAGCGACGTATTCGGTTTCGTCGTTCTCGGCCAGAAGGTGGTAGAAGGGCTGATCCTTGCTTGGGCGGATCTCGGCCGGAATCGCGTTCCACCATTCCTCGGTATTGTCATATTCGGGGTCCACATCGAACACGACGCCGCGGAACGGGAACACCTTGTGGCGAACGACTTCCCCGATCGTAAACTTGGCATTTCGCTGTTTCATGGTGCGACATCCTTTCGCAACATAATGTGGGTGTAAATCCGTTGCTGCTCAAGTGGCAAATGCGGTGTGGTAAGGATAGTTCCACTTTGTTCTCATCCCGTTCCTGCTCGCCTTCCCTTCAACGTTGCAAGAATGACGCCTCCGAGGACGCACACGATGCCGACAGCATGGTAGGCCTCGAAGGTTTCGCCGAGAAACGCCACGGCCATGACGATCGAAACCGGGGGCATGAGGTAGAGCGTGGTCCCGGCCGTGACCGAACCGAAGATCCGCACCACCTGCTGGAAGCAGAAGAAGGCGGCGAGCGAGGCGAAGAGAATGATGCCGGCAAGCTTCATCCAGGCGGACTGGCTGGTGGGAAGAAGACCGCCATGAAACAGTTCCCAGATCGCCGGCACGACCAGGATGAGCGAGCCGGAGAAGGCAATCAGTCCGAACAGCGTGAGCGGACGAACGGCTTGAGCTGCCGGGCGCCGTAACAGAATTGAATAAAAGGCAAACGCGATCGCAGCGATCAGAATGCCGAGATCGCCGAGATTGAAGCGCATGTGAAGAACGGCAGCCAGATCTCCGCGCAACACGATGACAGCGACGCCCGCGAAGGCGAGCGCCATGCCGCAGATCTCCTTGATGCTGATGCGTCGGCTGGCGAACAGCCATTCCAGCAGAATGATGAAGAGCGACGACGTGCTGTAGATCAGCGTGGCATTCGAGGCCGTCGTCATGGTGAGCGCCCAGTAGACGAAGCCGCCGCAAATGCCCATGCCGAGGAAGCCGAGCCAGAGCCACAACCACGTATGGGCCCGCACAAAGGCCGCAGCAGCGCGACGATCCATATAGAGCAGCGGCAGCATAATAAGCGTCGAGCCTGCCCAGCGGATAAACGCGGTCATATAGGGACCGATCTCGCCGACAATGCCGCGACCGAAAACGAGATTGCTGGAAAAGAAGACCGGGACAAGAAGGAAGATCAGCCAGTCGAGGGGACGGGGCGTGCTGCCGGTATCGGTGCGCATGAGGCAATCCAGGGGGCGGTGACTCAGGCACGGGCCTTTTGACCGCAGGTTAGGAGCCTGCTGCTCCGATGAAGCACGAATGAAAAACGGCGGGTAAGCCCCGCCGTTTCTGGTTTTCAGGTTGTTCCGCGGATCAGGCGGAATAGTACATGTCGAATTCGACCGGATGCGGCGTCATCTCGAAGCGCATGACTTCCACCATCTTCAGTTCGATATAGGCGTCGATCTGATCGTCGTCGAAGACGCCGCCGGCGGTGAGGAACTTGCGATCCTTGTCGAGGCTGTCGAGCGCTTCGCGCAAGCTACCGCAGACCGTCGGGATCTTGCGCAGTTCCTTCGGCGGCAGGTCGTAGAGATCCTTGTCCATGGCCTTGCCGGGATGAATCTTGTTCTTGATGCCGTCGAGGCCGGCCATCAGCATGGCGGCAAAACCGAGATAGGGGTTCTGGGCCGGATCGGGGAAGCGGACTTCGACGCGCTTTGCCTTCGGGTTCGACCCAAACGGAATGCGGCAGGAGGCGGAACGGTTGCGGGCCGAGTAGGCAAGCAGAACCGGTGCTTCGTAACCCGGCACGAGACGCTTGTAGGAATTCGTCGTCGGGTTCGTGAAGGCGTTGATCGCCTTGGCGTGCTTGATGATGCCGCCGATGTAGTAAAGGCAGCTTTCCGACAGGCCGGCATACTCGTCGCCTGCAAAGGTTGGCTTGCCGTCCTTCCAGATCGACTGGTGAACGTGCATGCCCGAGCCATTGTCGCCGAAGATCGGCTTCGGCATGAAGGTGGCCGTCTTGCCATAGGCATTGGCGACCTGATGCACGACGTATTTGTAGATCTGCATCTTGTCGGCGTTGCGCACCAGCGTATCGAACTTCACACCGAGTTCGTGCTGGGCAGCGGCCACTTCATGGTGATGCTTTTCGACGACCACGCCCATCTCGGTGAGGACGGTGAGCATTTCCGAGCGCATGTCCTGAAGGCTATCGACCGGCGGAACCGGGAAGTAGCCGCCCTTGACGCGCGGACGGTGGCCAAGGTTGCCGGTCTCGTAATCGGTGTCGTCGTTGGACGGCAGTTCCGAACTGTCCAGCTTGAAGCCCGTATTGTAGGGATCGGCCTTGTACTTGACGTCGTCGAAGACGAAGAATTCAGGCTCGGGGCCGACGAAAATCGTATCGCCGATGCCCGATGCCTTGAGATAGGCCTCGGCCTTCTTGGCCGTGCCGCGCGGATCGCGGTTGTAGGCTTCACCGGAAATCGGATCGAGAATATCGCAAACGATGACCATGGTGGATTGCGCGAAAAACGGGTCCATGTGCACGGTCTGCGGATCGGGCATCAGCACCATGTCCGACTCGTTGATGGCCTTCCATCCGCCGATCGAGGAGCCATCGAACATGACGCCATCGGCGAACATATCCTCATCGACGGCCGAGACGTCCATCGTCACGTGCTGCAGCTTGCCGCGCGGGTCCGTAAAGCGCAGGTCCACGAACTTGACGTCGTTTTCCTTGATCTGTTTCATGATTTCGCTTGCGCTCGTCATATGACCTTTTCCTCGCCTGTATGATTGTTATGAACTGTCCGCGCGGCTTCTTATCAGCCTTCAAAGTGCGGTCAGATAGCGTCCACACCCGTTTCGCCGGTGCGAATACGAATGACTTCCTCCACGTTGGAAACGAATATCTTGCCGTCTCCAATTCGTCCAGTCTGTGCCGCGTTGCGGATGGCCTCAATGACCGCGTCTGCATTCTCGTCGGCCAGCACAACTTCAACCTTCACCTTCGGGAGAAAGTCGACGACGTATTCCGCGCCACGATAAAGCTCGGTATGTCCTTTTTGGCGTCCAAAGCCCTTGGCCTCGGTCACCGTAATCCCTTGCAAGCCGACTTCCTGAAGGGCTTCCTTCACTTCATCCAGCTTGAACGGTTTAATGATCGCTTCGATCTTCTTCATGAGAAACCAACTCTCCGCTTCTCCCAGTCGCAGGCCCATGCCCGCCAAACAGGCCGATGCACTATTCGTGCCAAACTCTTTCACGTTTTTCAGAAAATAACACGGGTTTGCGTCAAAACTTTCCATTTTTCGGTGGATTGCCTGCTGAACGCGGTCGGCCACGTCCGGGTTTGTGCGCCTGACGCCGTATCCTTGCCGAAATCGCTTCCGCCCGCCGCACCGAGCGCATGCCTGTCCACCTACTAAATAAGCATGTTTTCTGTGCATTTGATGATTTCTTGATCACTAAGATCGCGCTTGTATTTCCCCTGTTTTGCCTTTGAATAGACAAATGACCAATTCATTCGCTCATTTGCTCCTGACGCCTAACGATATGGCAGCCGTCGACACGGCCGCGGCAGCATCAGGCATGTCCTCGATAGGGCTGATGGACCGCGCGGGCCGGGCTGTCGCGGCGTCGGCTCTTCGACACTTTCCCGGCGCGTTGCGCTTTGTCGTCCTGTGTGGACCCGGCAACAATGGCGGTGACGGCTATGTCGCAGCGGCGGCCTTGAACGAGGCCGGCACACGCTGCGTGGTCTACAGTCTCGGGGATCCCGCACAACTGCGCGGCGATGCGCTTGAGGCCCGTTCACGCTGCCCGCTCGATACCCAGCCGTTGGACAATTATGTGCCATTGCCTGGTGATGTCGTCATCGATGCGCTCTTCGGGGCAGGGCTCTCCAGAAACGTCTCCGATAGCGTGGCGGCACTCGCTGATCGTCTGGTAGCCACCAATACACCCGTGCTTGCCGTCGATCTGCCGTCTGGACTATGCGGCCGGCGCGGCGTGGCGCTTGGCGCGGCGTTGCGTGCAGATCGGACGGTGACATTCGTTGCGCGCAAGCCTGGCCACGTCCTCATGCCGGGACGCGAGCTCTGCGGTGAACTTGAGGTTTTCGATATCGGCATCCCCCGTCGAATCGTTTTGAGCAAGGCCGGCAGTCTTGCCGAGAACGCGCCGTCGATCTGGAGCTCAGCTGTGCCGTCACCATTGGGTGACAGCCACAAGTATACGCGTGGACATCTGGTCGTGTTCAGCGGTCCCGCGGACAAGACGGGCGCAGCCCGGCTTTCGGCGACGGCGGGTCTGAAGCGCGGGGCAGGGCTCGTTACCGTTGCAAGCCCAACGGACGCACTTTCCGTCAATGCCGCCTCGCTGACAGCAATCATGCTTCATGCAATCGACGATGTCGCAGACCTCGCCGACTGGCTGGGTTCGGCAAAACTCTCCGCCTTCGTGCTCGGCCCGGGGTTCGGCGTCGGGGAGAAAGCCCGCGAGTTCGTGCTGGCACTGAAGGGCAAGCGGCTGGTGCTGGACGCGGACGGCATTTCCTCGTTCAAGGACGATCCTGATACGCTGTTTTCAGCCTTCTCGGAGGGCGAGACGCGCCTGGTACTGACCCCACATGAGGGGGAGTTTGCCCGGCTGTTTCCGGATTTGGCTAAGGACAAAGAACTCAGCAAGCCCGAGAAGGCGCTGAAAGCCTCGGCGCTGGCCAGCGCCGTCATCGTCTACAAGGGTGCAGACACGGTGATCGCTTCACCCGATGGCCGCGCCCTGATCAACACGAATGCGCCGCCCTGGCTTGCCACCGCAGGCTCCGGAGATGTGCTCGCCGGAATGATCGGAGCGCTGCTCGCCCAGGGCATGCCCGCCTTCGAGGCCGCGGCGGCAGGCGTCTACCTACACGGCGAAGCGGCCAATAGCCTGACCCCAGACATGACCGCGGAAGATCTGGCCAAGAGAGCAGGGATCATGCCGAACAGAGAGCTCTAGCTCTTGGCGTCTAGCATCTCCTGCATGGCCATTGCGCCGCCGGGGGCGTTGACCTTGCCCTCGTGAATGAAGAAGGCGTAGACGTCGCGCGCCGTCTTGGCGGGCTTACGCGTTTCGTCGATCAAAGGTAGATCGTCGGGGACGCTACCGGCAGACCAGGTTTTCAACCTTTTCGCCCAATCTTTCATATCCGGCTTCGTGTAACAGGTTTCGATCTCGTCCGACCCTTTTTGCAGCCGCGCATAGACGAAATCAGCTGTAACGTCGGCGATCATCGGATAGTCGAAATGATCGGCGCAGACGGGCGCGACATTGTATTTCGCGATAAGTTCGACGAATTCCGGAACCTTGAAGCTGTCGTGGCGGACCTCGACGACGTGGCGCAAAGGCAGCCCTTCCAGCGCGTCCGGCAGCAGCTTCAGAAACGCTTCGAAATCGTCAGGCTCGAATTTCTTGGTCGGCGCGAACTGCCACAGCAACGGCCCAAGATGGTCGCCGAGTTCGACGAGCCCCTGCTGCAGGAAGCGTTCGATCAATTCGCCCGCCTCGGCCAGGACCTTGCGGTTGGTAGTGTAGCGGCTGGCTTTGAGCGAGAAGATGAATCCGTCAGGCACTTCGGACGCCCATTTCGCAAAAGTCTCGGGCTTTTGCGACCCGTAATAGGTGCCGTTGACCTCGATGACCTTGAGCTTGGACGCCGCATATTCAAGCTGGCGTTTCTTCGCCAGCTTGTCCGGATAGAACGTGCCCTCCCAAGGCGCGAAGGTCCAGCCGCCGATACCTGTTCGAATTATGCCTGGTGTCATCACTCATCTCCCCGGAACAGGTATTGGCGGCGGTAAAAACTATTCTGCCGCTTGGACTTTCTTGACCGGACGCCGTTCCAGAAGCTCCTTAAGGAACTGGCCGGTATAGGAGCGCTTCTCCTTGACGACCTGTTCCGGCGTGCCGCAGGCAACAATCTCCCCACCACCCGTGCCGCCTTCGGGGCCAATGTCGATAACCCAATCGGCGGTCTTGATGACTTCGAGATTGTGCTCGATGACCACGACCGAATTGCCCTGGTTGACCAGCTCGTGCAGCATTTCCAGAAGTTTCGCGACGTCGTGGAAATGCAGGCCCGTGGTTGGCTCATCGAGAATATAGAGGGTGCGGCCGGTGGCACGCTTCGACAGCTCCTTGGCGAGCTTGACGCGCTGCGCTTCGCCGCCCGAGAGCGTGTTTGCCTGTTGACCGACCTTGATATAGCCGAGACCGACATCGAACAGCGATTGCAGCTTGTCGCGCACGGCCGGAACCGCGGCAAAGAACTCGACACCTTCCTCGACCGTCATGTCCAGGACATCGGCGATCGACTTGCCCTTGAAATGCACGTCGAGCGTTTCGCGGTTGTAGCGTTTGCCGTGGCAGACATCACAGGTGACATAGACATCCGGAAGGAAGTGCATCTCGATCTTGATGACGCCGTCGCCCTGGCAAGCCTCGCAACGGCCGCCCTTGACGTTGAAGGAGAAGCGGCCGGGTGCGTAACCGCGGGCCTTGGCTTCCGGCAGGCCGGCAAACCAGTCGCGGATGGGGGTGAAGGCACCGGTATAAGTGGCCGGGTTGGAGCGCGGTGTGCGACCGATCGGCGACTGGTCGATATCGATCACCTTGTCGATATGCTCGAACCCGTCGATCCGATCGTGCTCGGCCGGGATTTCTCGCGCCCATGACGCGGCGTGCGGCCGACTTGTAGAGCGTTTCGATCAGGAAGGTCGACTTGCCGCCACCCGATACGCCGGTCACGGCGGTAAAAACGCCGAGCGGTACCGCCGCGGTAACGTTCTTGAGGTTGTTGCCGCGGGCTCCGAAAACCTTGAGTTCCTTGCCTTTTTTGACCTTGCGCCGCTCAGTGGGAACTGCGACGCCGAGTTCGCCCGACAGGTATTTACCGGTCAGTGACTTGGGGTTTGCCATGACCTGCTGCGGCGTGCCTTCGGCGACGACCGTGCCGCCGTGAATGCCGGCGGCAGGGCCGATATCGACGACGTAATCGGCGGTCATAATGGCATCCTCGTCATGTTCCACGACGATGACGGTATTGCCGATGTCACGCAGATGCTTCAGCGTTTCGAGCAGGCGGGCATTGTCGCGCTGGTGGAGGCCGATGGATGGCTCGTCCAGCACGTAGAGAACGCCGGTAAGGCCCGAGCCGATCTGCGATGCCAAACGGATGCGCTGGCTCTCGCCACCGGACAGCGTGCCGGAATTTCGCGAAAGGCTGAGATAGTCGAGCCCGACGTCGTTCAGGAACTGAAGGCGCTCGCGGATCTCCTTGAGGATACGGACAGCGATCTCGTTCTGCTTCGCGTTCAGGTGCTCGGGAAGCGCCGCAAACCAGTCGCGTGCCAGCCGGATCGACATTTCTGTCGTCTGGCCGATATGCAGCTTATTGATCTTGACCGCCAGCGCTTCCGGCTTCAGGCGATAGCCGGCACAGGACGGGCATGGAGCGGCCGACATGTAGCGCTCGATTTCCTCGCGCGCCCAGGCACTGTCGGTTTCCTTCCAGCGCCGTTCGAGATTGGGGACGATGCCTTCGAACGTCTTGGTCGTCTTGTAGGACCGTGCGCCGTCGGCATAATTGAACTCGATCTTTTCCTCGGTGCCCTCAAGGATCGCCGAGCGGGCGCTATCCGACAGCTTGTCCCAGCGGTCCGTCAGCTTGAAACCAAAGACCTTGCCGAGACCCTCGAGCGTCTGGTTGTAATAGGGCGAGGTGGACTTCGCCCAGGGCGCGATCGCGCCATCCTTCAGGGTCCGGCCGGGTTCCGGCACGATCATGTTCCGGTCCACCTTCTGCTGTGATCCGAGACCATCGCAGGTGGGGCAGGCACCGAAGGGATTGTTGAAGGAGAACAGCCGCGGCTCGATCTCCGGAATGGTGAATCCGGACACAGGGCAGGCGAATTTTTCCGAAAACAGAACCCGTTCATGGGTTTCGTTGAGCGACTTGTTGGCAGATCCGCCTGCGGAGGTTTCCTTCTCCGGCAGAGGCTTGTCGGCGAACTCCGCAACGGCCAGGCCATCCGCCAGTTTCAGCGATGTCTCAAGGCTGTCGGCCAGACGCGCGGCAATGTCGGAACGCACCACAAGGCGGTCCACAACGACGTCGATGTCGTGTTTGTATTTCTTGTCGAGTGCTGGAACGTCGGCGATTTCGTAGAACTGGCCATCCACCTTGACGCGCTGAAAACCCTTTTTCATCAGCTCGGCGAGTTCTTTCTTGTACTCGCCTTTGCGCCCGCGGATCATTGGCGCGAGAATATAAAGACGGGTGCCCTCTTCGAAAGCAAGGACCCTGTCGACCATCTGGCTGACGGTCTGGCTTTCGATCGGAAGACCCGTCGCCGGCGAATAGGGAATTCCGACGCGCGCAAACAACAGGCGCATGTAGTCGTAGATTTCCGTGACTGTGCCGACCGTCGAGCGGGGATTTCGCGAGGTCGTCTTCTGCTCGATCGAGATCGCCGGAGACAGGCCTTCGATCTGGTCGACGTCGGGCTTCTGCATCATCTCCAGGAACTGGCGTGCATAGGCCGACAGGCTCTCGACATAGCGTCGCTGTCCCTCGGCATAGATCGTGTCGAACGCAAGCGACGACTTGCCTGAACCGGACAGCCCGGTCATCACGATCAGCGAGTTGCGCGGCAGATCGAGATCTATGCCCTTTAGATTGTGCTCGCGCGCACCACGGATGGAAATGGTTTTGAGTTCGCTCATCGTTATGCCTTCGGGGAGGATCGAAGGTCCTTATGTAGTTATCGAAAGCCGCCTGTCGAGACGAAACTGCTGCAACGCAACCCAGTTCCGGACGCTTGACAGATCTATACCAAGAAAATAGAACAAAGAAAGAACAAAATTCACTGTGGATTAAACCTCGGCATTGCCCAATCCGGTCGGTCGATGGTTTAAGGTGGGGCAATTGGTTTTCAAAGCCGTGCTTGGCGGCAAACGAGGTGAATACGATGGCGGGCAGCGTGAACAAAGTCATTCTGGTGGGCAATGTCGGCGCCGACCCGGAAATCCGCCGGACGCAGGATGGCCGCCCGATTGCAAACCTGCGCATCGCCACGTCGGAAAGCTGGCGCGATCGTACGTCGGGCGAGCGTCGCGAAAAGACGGAATGGCATACGGTCGTCGTGTTCAACGAAGGCCTCTGCAAGGTCGTCGAGCAGTATGTCAAAAAGGGCGCCAAGCTTTATATCGAAGGCGCACTGCAGACCCGCAAATGGCAGGACCAGACCGGCAACGATCGTTATTCAACCGAAATCGTTCTGCAGGGCTTCAACTCGACCCTGACAATGCTCGACGGTCGTGGCGAAGGCGGCGGTGAGCGCGGCGGCGCACGTGGTGGCGCAAGCGACTTCGGCGGCGGTGGCGGCGGTGATTTCGGCGGCAACTACGGTGGCGGCGGCGATGACTATGATCGTCCGCGTTCCGGGGGGGAGCACCGGCAGGGCGCGGTGCTCAGGGCAGCCAGGGTGGCCAGTCCTCCGGTGGTGGCGGCGGGAACTTCTCCCGCGACCTCGACGACGACATCCCATTCTGATCAAAAAAAGGCGCCGCTCAGGCGCCTTTTTCATGTTCGGTTGGAGCATGAGTGGCGCGGTCCGAAAGCATCGCTACAAGCACGTCGGACTGCGAGAGTATTCCGACGAGTTTGCCGTTCTCGCCGACGATCGGCAGGTAGTGCAGGCCTTCCTCGGCAAACATGACGACCGCGTCGTTGAGCGGTGCCGACGGCTCGATCGTCCGGACCGGCGCGGTCATGATATCCCTTACGATATGGTTTGGCGCTGTTGCGCCTTGCATCATCAGCCGCAAACGCTGGCGCGGGCCGATCGTCGGGCGACCGCCGGTCCAGATTGGCTTGTCCAGAAAATCCGTCTGCGTAACGATGCCAACCACCTCAGCCTTTTCGTTGGTGACGGGCAGGGCCTTCAGACGGTGGTTGCGCATGGACTGATGCGCCTTCCCCAGGGGATCATCCGGTGACACCGCGATCACGTCGCGGGACATGACGTCGGCGCAGGTGAGGTGGCTGGCGCGCTGGCGGTAGGAGCGCAGTTCGGTCAGGCGAATAATTGTTTCGAGGTCGCTGCGATCGATATCGAGGACCTGGTCATAATCCCTGAGGACGGCGTCGAGATCCTCCCGGCGGAACCCGATACGGCCGCTCGGCGGCGGATCCGTGGTGCCGTGCGAAGGGGAAGGCGTAGCGGGCGCATGCGGATAGCGCCGGCCTGCGAGATTGTTGAGAATGATCGCAAGCAGCAGCAAAGCCAGCGAGTTGCCCAGAACCGGCCAGAGGATGAATCCGTATCCCATCGCGTGAATGGACGGGCCGCCAAGCACTGCGGTCAGGGCAATCGCACCGCTTGGCGGGTGCAGGCAGCGCAGCGCCATCATCGCCGCGATCGCTATGCCAATGGCGAGGCCTGAGGCGAGGGCAGGGTCTGGCACGAGTGCAGCGACTGTGACGCCGACAGTGGCCGAGAGAATATTGCCGCCCAAGATGGACCAGGGTTGTGCGAGCGGGCTCGACGGGACGGCAAAGAGCAGCACGGCCGAGGCACCCATCGGGGCGATCA
The DNA here is from genome assembly GCF_050500175.1 of Neorhizobium sp. DAR64872/K0K18. Classification (NCBI taxonomy): domain Bacteria; kingdom Pseudomonadati; phylum Pseudomonadota; class Alphaproteobacteria; order Hyphomicrobiales; family Rhizobiaceae; genus Neorhizobium; species Neorhizobium sp. DAR64872/K0K18. The sequence continues at coordinate 1,690,045 of NZ_CP191446.1, read as the reverse complement.
GTGCCGGCAATGACGGTTCGAAGCCGACGACGAGACTTCCGCCGAGTCCCGTCAGGGAAATGCCGAGCAAGGCGCCGCCCGCAGAGCGAAGCCGTTCCCTCATGCTGATCGGGTTCGGTGCCTGTCCGATGAGACGGTTTAGAATGTGCATGGATTGAGCTTTCGGCCGTCCGTCCCAGGAAGGATCAGGGTATCGCGAATGCCGACCGGATGCCATCGACCACGAACTGAACGGACAAGGCAGCGAGGATGACCCCGAGAAGCCGGGTGAGGATCGCGCGCCCTGTCACACCCAAGAAACGGTCGAGCTTTTCCGCGATCAGAAGCGTTGCGTAGAGCACCACCATGATCAGCGCGAGGACCCCGATAAGGAGTGCGCGGTCGAGAGCGCTGGTGAATGTTCCGGACAAAAGGACGGTCGCGGAAATCGCTCCGGGGCCGGCGATCAGCGGCAGGGCGAGCGGAAACACGGCGATATCGTGGATATGGTCGATCGTGATCGCCTTTTGCGACGTCTTTTCCTTTCGCTCCTGACGCTTTTCGAAAACCATTTCGAACGAAATCCAGAACAGCAGCAGGCCGCCCGCGATGCGGAAGGCGCCGATCGAGATACCGAGCAGGCCGAGAACGCTCGATCCGAACAGCGCAAACACCGCGAGGATCCCGAACGCGATCAGCGCACCGCGAAAGGCGACAAAGCGCCGTTGTGCCGTCGTCATGCCGACCGTCAGGCCCAGAAAGACCGGCGCCAGACCCGGCGGGTCGAGCGTGACCAGCAAAGTGGTCAACGCGTTGATGAGAGCATCGGGTGAGGCCATGGATACTCCTAGAGGACGCTCGGCTTGCCGTTCAATGATAAGATTGTTAGGACAGCCGGGCGCTTTAGGGAAGTCTTGCAACGAATGTATCCAACGATCGTGGCAAACACCTTCCAAATGCCGCAAAACCTGTTCACAACTACAAAGCAAATTCAGTGGAAATTGGCGCCCGGAGCCGCTTTCCGCTATAAAAATTCAAATGATTCCGAACAGAGATCGTGATCCGATTTGACTGAGCAAAGCACACCCGGCGGCGGAAAGCTGCCTCCAGGCATCGAACCCATTTCCATTATGGAAGAGATGCAGCGGTCCTATCTCGATTATGCGATGAGCGTGATCGTCAGCCGCGCACTTCCCGACGTTCGTGACGGACTGAAGCCGGTTCACCGGCGCATCATGTTCGGCATGTCCGAGCTCGGGATCGACTGGAACAAGAAATACGTCAAGTGCGCCCGCGTAACCGGTGACGTGATGGGTAAATTCCATCCGCACGGCAACTCCGCGATCTATGATGCGCTGGCACGTATGGCGCAGGATTGGTCGCTGCGATTGCCGCTGATCGACGGACAGGGCAATTTCGGATCGATCGACGGGGATCCGCCGGCGGCCGAGCGCTATACAGAGTGCAGGCTTGAAAAGTCGGCCCATGCGCTGCTCGATGATCTCGACAAGGAAACCGTCGACTTCCGCGACAACTATGACGGCACGCTGTCGGAACCGGTGGTTCTGCCGGCGAAATTCCCGAACCTGCTCGTCAATGGCGCAGGCGGCATCGCCGTCGGCATGGCGACCAACATCCCGCCGCACAATCTGTCGGAAGTGATCGACGGCTGCATCGCGATGATGGACAATCCGGCGATCGAACTGCCCGAGCTGATGCAGATCATTCCCGGTCCGGACTTTCCGACAGGTGCAATGATCCTTGGCCGTGCCGGCATTCGTCTGGCTTACGAGACGGGCCGCGGCTCCGTCATGATGCGCGGTCGTGCGACGATCGAACCTCTGCGCGGCGACCGTGAGCAGATCATCATCACCGAAGTTCCCTACCAGGTGAACAAGGCCTCGATGGTCGAAAAGATTGGCGAACTCGTCCGCGAAAAGCGGATCGAAGGGATTTCCGATCTGCGCGACGAGTCCGACAGACAGGGTTACCGCGTCGTCGTCGAGCTGAAGCGCGATGCGAATGCCGACGTCATTTTGAACCAGCTCTACCGCTACACGCCGCTACAGACGTCGTTCGGCTGCAACATGGTGGCGCTCAATGGCGGCAAGCCGGAGCAGCTGGCGCTGATCGACATGCTGAAGGCCTTTGTGTCCTTCCGCGAGGAAGTCGTCAGCCGCCGCACGAAGTACCTGTTGCGCAAGGCGCGCGAGCGCGCTCACGTGTTGGTGGGTCTGGCGATCGCCGTTGCCAATATCGATGAAGTCATTGCGCTCATTCGCCGTGCACCGGATCCTGCGACGGCGCGCGAGCAGTTGATGACGCGCCGCTGGCCGGCCCATGACGTCGAGGCTCTTATCCGGCTCATCGACGATCCGCGTCACAAGATCAACGAGGATCTGACCTACAACCTCTCCGAGGAACAGGCCCGCGCGATCCTCGAACTGCGTCTTGCCCGCCTGACGGCGCTCGGCCGCGATGAAATTGGCGACGAGCTGAACAAGATCGGCGCCGAGATCTCCGACTATCTCGACATCCTGTCGTCACGGGTTCGCATCCAGCAGATCGTCAAGGACGAACTCATCGCCGTTCGCGACGAATTCGGTACACCACGCCGCACCGAGATCCTCGAAGGCGGTCTCGAGATGGACGACGAGGACCTGATTGCCCGCGAGGACATGGTCGTTACCGTTTCGCATCTCGGCTATATCAAGCGTGTTCCGCTGGCGACCTACCGCGCGCAGCGTCGTGGCGGCAAGGGTCGCTCCGGCATGGCCACACGTGACGAGGACTTCGTTACCCGGCTATTCGTGGTCAATACTCATACGCCGGTGCTGTTCTTCTCCTCGCGTGGCATCGTCTACAAGGAAAAGGTCTGGCGCCTGCCGATCGGCACGCCGCAATCGCGCGGCAAGGCCCTGATCAACATGCTGCCGCTGGAAGCCGGCGAGCGCATCACCACGATCATGCCGTTGCCCGAGGACGAAACGTCCTGGGATAACCTGGACGTGATGTTCTCGACGACACGCGGCACGGTTCGCCGCAACAAGCTGTCGGACTTCGTGCAGGTCAACCGCAACGGCAAGATCGCCATGAAGCTCGAGGAAGAGGGTGACGAAATCCTCTCCGTCGAGACCTGCAGCGGTCCGAACCTCGACCTCAACGAGCCCGGCGACGACGTGTTGCTGACAACCGCGCTTGGACAGGCGATCCGCTTCCCGGTCGAAGAGGTCCGCGTCTTTGCCGGCCGTAATTCCATCGGTGTCCGCGGCATCAATCTGGCCGAAGGCGACCGCATCATCTCGATGACGATTGTCGGGCATGTGGATGCCGAGCCGTGGGAACGTGCAGCTTACCTCAAGCGCTCGGCGATCGAGCGCCGTGCTGCCGGGGTGGACGAAGAGGATATCGCTCTGGTTGGTGAGGAAGTCACCGAAGAGGGACAGCTCTCCGATGAGCGCTACGAATACCTGAAGCAACACGAACAGTTCGTGCTGACGGTTTCGGAAAAAGGCTACGGCAAGCGCTCGTCTTCCTATGACTTCCGCACATCGGGCCGTGGCGGCAAGGGTATCCGTGCCACCGATACCTCGAAGACTGCGGAAATCGGCGAACTCGTGGCCGCCTTCCCGATCGACGAGGGTGACCAGATCATGCTCGTTTCGAATGGCGGTGTTCTGATCCGTGTTCCGGTTGGCGGCATTCGCATTGCCAGCCGTGCGACGAAGGGTGTCACGATCTTCTCGACCCACAAGGATGAGAAGGTGGTCTCCGTCGAGCGCATCAGCGAGCCTGAGAACGAAGACGAGAACGGCGAGCTCCCGGGTGAGATCTCGGCCGAAACCGGTGACCTCGGGATTGCTCCCGATACCGACACCGATGCGACCGAAACCGATACGCCTGATGCTGACGGGGATGCGACCGAATAGGTCGCGTCCACCCTGACGGCAAAAGACGAGAAAAACGAAAAAAGCCGGAGGATGGGAAACCATCCTCCGGCTTCTGTTTGAGTAGCTTCAAGGGGTTGGGCATCTCACCAGTATTTGGCACCTGCGATCAAACTAGTGGCGCGGTGTTCGATCATTGGATTGGGATGCGATTGAATAGGTCGCGTCCTTCCGGAGGGCAGAGGACATCAACAACGAGAAAACCGGAGGATGGGAAACCATCCTCCGGCTTTGTTTGAGCCGCTTGGCGCGGAAAGGGCATCGCGCCCTGTTCGCTACCGTTCACGAAAATAATGCTGTGGCTTGTCGCTCTAAATCTTCCCGACAACGCGCCCAAAGTTCAGGGGGAACGATTGCTGTGTCGGTGATCGCGGATGTTTCAGAGGAACGGCCAATGGGATGAAGTCCCAGTCCAGCTCCTCGCGGCAGGCGATCAATAGTAGGAGATGTCGCTGTAACGACCGGTAACCTGCGGGTAGTTGGAGCCGTCGACATCCGAGCGGTCCTGGTAGAGAGTGACCGTCGCCGTCAACATGACAGCAATCATGGCGCTCCATACGAGGTTAATCATGGTGATCTTGTCGGGCATAGCCATCTTTTTGTTTGCGATCATCATATCCGATTATCCTTTTAATTGCCTGAGCGCGTGAACTGCGCGCAGCGACACCACATTATGAGAGTGACCTATCTGAACGGCTCTGAAGCATGCTTGAATGGCGCGTTCATCTGGCGTTCAGGTTCCGGATCGCGTTTCCACTTCTCAGAGGTCTGGCGATCCGAATACGTAAATCGCGGCGTCCAATAAAAGCGCTGCAGCGATTGCAGCGAAAATCATCAAAGCCAGCATTTCCGTATATCTCAACTCAGCGGGACGATGATCTCGCCCCGTCATGTTTGTCAGTTAAACATGAGCCGGCTGAAACGGCCTTGAACGACGCATTCATCTTTCGTTCAGTTTTTGGGAAAGCCTTGCAGCGGGCGGCCTTCCGTGACAAAAGGCCGTTGAAATTCAGCTGGAACAGGCTCCGACTTCAGTATGACGATCGCTCTTTATCCCGGCTCATTCGACCCGATGACAAACGGCCATCTCGATATTCTCGTGCAGGCGCTGAACATTGCCGAACGGGTCGTCGTGGCAATCGGCGTTCATCCGGGCAAGGTGCCGGTATTCAGCTTCGAGGAGCGCGCGGCATTGATCGCAGCGGCACTTTCGGAGGCTCTGCCCGAGCGCGAGGACAGTCTTTCGGTGGTTTCCTTCGAAGGACTGGTCATCGACGCTGCCCGGCAGCAGGGGGCGACAATCCTTGTGCGTGGCCTGCGCGACGGGACCGATTTTGATTACGAGATGCAGATGGCCAGCATGAACCGGACAATGGCGCCAGACCTTCAGACGGTATTCCTGCCATCTGCGGCCGCCTCCCGGCCCATAACGGCCACATTGGTCCGCCAGATCGCTGCGATGGGCGGCAATGTCGGTGAATTCGTGCCGGCTGTGGTACTGCGCGCCCTGAACGAAAAGCACAAACGCTGATTCTGCGACAAAAGATAACAGGAGTCTTCTGATGAAACTGCTTCGCCTCGCCATAGCCGGCGCCCTCGCGCTCGCTGCCACGGTCGGAACAGCCGTTGCGGCGGCAGACGATTTTCTGACCATCCAATTGAAGGATGGCCCGGTCGTGATCCAGCTGATGCCTGAGTCCGCACCGAAGCACGTTGCGCAGGTGAAGGCGCTGGCTGCCAAGGGTGCTTATGACAACGTCATATTCCACCGCGTCATCGACGGGTTCATGGCCCAGACCGGCGACGTGAAGTTCGGCAAGCAGGGCGGCCCGAGCTTCAACGCTTCGCGCGCCGGCACCGGCGGCTCGGATCTTGCCGATCTTCCCGCAGAGTTTTCCAAGACGCCGTTCGAGCGCGGCACTGTCGGCATGGCCCGTTCGCAGAGCCCGAATTCTGCCAACTCGCAGTTCTTCATCATGTTCGACGAAGGCCCGTTCCTGAACGGTCAGTACACCGTAATCGGCAAGGTCGTGTCCGGCATGGAAGCCGTGGACAAGATCAAGCGCGGCGATGGCAGCAATGGCGAAGTCACCAATCCCGACAAGATGGTCAAGGTGACCGTCGGCAAGAAGTGATCGACACACAGTCGATTTAAACGGCAGTGGCCCACCGGGCTGATGCCTGAGACAGAGATAATCAAGGAGAAATACCATGGCCGAGATCAAGGATCCCGAAAACACCCTCATCATGGAAACCACCAAGGGCAAGGTCGTCATCTCGCTCCTGCCGGATCTGGCACCTGAGCACGTTGCGCGCATCAAGGAACTGGCCCGCGAAACCGCCTATGACGGCGTTGTTTTCCACCGCGTCATTCCCGATTTTATGGCCCAGACCGGCGACGTCAAGTTCGGCAAGCAGGGCGGAGCGGACTTCAACCCTTCGCGCGCCGGCATGGGCGGTTCCGACAAGCCGGACCTGAAGGCTGAGTTCTCGGCTGTTTCGCATATCCGCGGCACATGCTCGATGGCCCGTTCGCAGAGCCCGAACTCCGCAAACTCGCAGTTCTTCATCTGCTTTACCGACGCGCCTTGGCTGAACAAGCAGTACACGGTTTGGGGCCAGGTCATCGAAGGCATGGACATCATCGACCTGATCAAGAAGGGCGAGCCGGTCAAGGATCCGGACTCGATCGTTTCCGTCCGCGTCGCCGCAGACGTCTGATCTGATCCGCCATTTCTGGCCCGCTCCGTCTTCTCGACGGGGCGGGCCTTGCCTATTCTGGAAGCTCATCATGCGTGTCGATCTTTTCGATTTCGATCTGCCCGAGGAAAACATTGCGCTGCGGCCGGCAAACCCGCGCGACAGCGCCCGGCTGCTTGTCGTCGACGCAGGCGCCGATCCTGTCCTTTCCGACCAGCGGGTCAGCGATCTGGTGGCATTCCTGAAGCCGGGCGATGCGCTGGTCTTCAACGACACGAAAGTCATTCCCGCGCAGCTCGAAGGCATCCGTCATCGTGAAGGCGCCGGCGGTCAGCAGGTTTCGGCGACGCTGCATATGCGCACCGAACCGGATGTCTGGAAGGCGTTTGCCAGGCCCGGCAAGCGGATCAAGGTCGGCGACCGGATCGAATTTGGCGATTTGGGATCGCTGAGCGCGACAGTCGAGGATAAAGGCGAGGGCGGCGAGGTGACGCTGCGCTTTGATCTTTCAGGCCCTGCGTTGGACGAAGCGATCCTGTCGGTCGGCCATATTCCGCTGCCGCCCTATATCGCCGCCAAGCGGCCCGAGGATGCGCAGGACGCGAAGGATTACCAGACGATCTATGCCCGCGAGCAGGGCGCCGTTGCTGCGCCCACAGCGGGTCTGCATTTCACGCCCGACCTGTTTGCCAGGCTGGACGCTGCAGGCGTCGAGCGGCATTTCGTGACGCTGCATGTGGGGGCAGGGACATTTCTGCCGATGAAGGTGGACGATACCGAAGACCACAAGATGCATCAGGAAATCGGTTACGTGAGTGCCGAGACCGCGCAGCATCTCAACGCCGTCAGGGCGAGGGGCGGGCGCATCGTCTGCGTCGGCACGACCTCGCTGCGGCTGATTGAAAGTGCTGCGGCTGACGACGGCACCATACTGCCCTGGAGCGGTGCGACCGGCATCTTCATCACGCCCGGCTTTCGGTTCAAGGCAGTCGACATGCTGATGACCAATTTTCACCTGCCGAAATCGACGCTGTTCATGCTGGTCTCGGCTTTTTGCGGCCTGGAGACCATGCGCGCAGCCTACGACCATGCCATCTCGTCCGGCTATCGCTTTTACTCCTACGGCGACTCAAGCCTGCTTTTCAGGAACGACCGATGACCACCGAAAATTTCCAGTTCACCCTGAAGGCAACGGACGGCGGCGCCCGTCTCGGCGAAGTCTCAATGCCGCGCGGAACGATCCGCACGCCGGCCTTCATGCCGGTCGGCACCGTCGGGACCGTCAAGGCGATGTATCTTGATCAGGTGCGCGAAACGGGCGCCGATATCATTCTCGGCAATACCTATCACTTGATGCTGCGGCCGGGCGCCGAACGGGTTGCGCGGCTCGGTGGACTGCACAAGCTGATCCGCTGGGATCATCCGATCCTCACCGATTCGGGCGGCTTTCAGGTCATGTCGCTTTCGGCGCTCAGAAAGCTCGACGAGAAGGGCGTGACCTTCAAGAGCCATATCGACGGCTCCAAGCACCATATGTCGCCGGAGCGTTCGATCGAGATCCAGGGCCTGCTTGGCTCGGATATCCAGATGCAGCTCGACGAATGCGTGGCGCTTCCGGCCGAGGCCAAGGAAATCGAGCGCGCGATGGAGTTGTCGCTTCGGTGGGCCGAGCGCTGCCGGGTGGCCTTCGGGGAACAGCCAGGCAAGGCGATGTTCGGCATCGTCCAGGGTGGCGACATTCCGGCGCTTCGCGTGCGGTCTGCCGAAGGGCTGAAACAGCTCGACCTCAAGGGATATGCGGTGGGTGGCCTTGCGGTCGGCGAGCCGCAGGACGTGATGCTGCGCATGCTGGAGGAAACGCTCCCGGTTCTGCCGTCCGAAAAGCCGCGCTATCTGATGGGCGTCGGAACGCCTGATGATATCCTCAAATCGGTGGCGCGCGGTATCGACATGTTCGACTGCGTGATGCCGACGCGGGCCGGCCGTCACGGTCTCGCCTTCACCCGTCGCGGCAAGGTGAACCTTCGCAACGCACGCCATGCCGAGGATATGCGACCGCTCGACGACGAGTCCGGCTGCCCGGCGACACGCGATTACTCCCGCGCCTATCTGCACCATCTGATCCGCGCAGACGAATCGCTGGGCGGGATGCTGCTCTCGTGGAACAACCTCAATTACTACCAGGATCTGATGAAGGGCATTCGCGAGGCGATCGCGAATGGTCGTTTCGAGGATTTCTGTGCAGAGACCCAGGCGGAATGGGCCAAGGGCGATATCGACCCGGTCTGACAATATTCGAGCGGGCAGGGGCGGTGCCCCTGCCGACCATATTTTGGCTAGATGCCCTGGCTGGCCGTGTTGCGGATCATCCGGACGCCGTTGACCTTGTAGGATCCGTCGTCCATCAGCCGCATGTCGTAGATTGCGGTCCAGTCCTTGCCCTGCTTGGCACTGATCATCACCTCCTGCAGCACGACTTCGCCGCCGCCCACCAGTTTGGAGCGGCCGAAGGCATAGGTTCCGGCCTGATAGACAGCCTCATAGTTGTCGCGGACCATGGCGAAGAAGACTGTCTTGTCGGGATAGAGACTGCGGATCCCCGGAGAGGCCAGAGAGTAAGCCTTGTCCGCATCGTCGTTGATCAAGGCGGAGATCTGAGCGGAGATGACTGCGCGGGCATCCGCGACGGGGTCTTCTGCGTGGACGAGACCTGCAGGTGACAGGAAGAGGAATGCGGCAAGAGAGGCTATTCGAAAGCGCATCTGACATTCTCCAGCATCGGCTTCCATAAAGTTTAGCGCATACTCACCAAAGGGAAAGGTGGCGTTGCGGATATTTTCAGCATCACCGCGATCTGCCCAGTTGGACGGCAAACCTTAACGCAGGGCAGGGTCCCACGTTCATGTCTTGTCGTCGTCAAAGTCGCGGTGCACCAGTGTGTCTGATGTGATTGCTTCGGAATTCCGTAATGACCCTACTAGCGCCGGCTCTGCTCTATTTCAGCAATGCTCTTCTGTTCGTTTCCCTGTTCACGCGGCTTCCGGCCATTCAGGAATCGATGGGCATCGACAAGGCGGTGCTCGGGATGGCGCTCTTGAGCGCCCCGGTTGGCACGTTTCTGGCGCTACCTCTGGCCGGACGGATCACCGATAGGCTTACGCCACGGCTGACCGCGGTCATCACGCTGCCCATTGTCGCGCTTCTGAGCCCGATCCTGGCGGCCGCGCCGCTCCCTTTATTTGTCCTCGGTTTCTTCCTGTTCGGCTTTTTTCGCACGATCTTCGATGTGTCCGCCAACATGATCTCCGCCGGTATCGAGCAGCGGACCGGCACAAAGGTTCTGGCGAGAAGCCACGGGTTCTGGTCGGTCGGGCTTCTGTTCGGATCGCTTGCGTCCGGTTTCCTCGCAGCGCAGGGCGTATCGCCCTTTGTGCAGCAGAGCGTGGCGGCGCTACTTGTCCTCGTAGCCTGCTTTGCCGTCTTCCGGGTGACGGCCGCCGACCCGGCGCCAGCTGCGCCGACGACGAAAAGAAAATCCGCATACGTCATGCCGGACAAGACCATCATCCTCATCTGCATCATGGTGTTCGGGCTCTGCATCGTGGAAGGCGCGGTCTACGACTGGGCGATCTTCTTTCTGCGCGAGGAAATGGGGGCGGATCCGGCGATGGCCGGCGTCCTCTACGCCGTCTTCACCGTCGGCATGGGACTGACGCGGCTGTCGGGCGACAAGCTGCGGGAAGTCGCAGGACCGATCTCGCTGATCCGGGGATCCGCTATCGCCGTCGCGTTCGGTATCGTGCTGCTGGTGACCGCCGCAAACCTCGTCGTTGCCGGCGTGGCGCTGTTTCTGATCGGCTGCGGGATCGCGCTGGCCTTTCCCCTGGCAGTCTCGACCACGATTGCCCGTGGCAAGGGACAGCCCTCCGACAATCTTGCAGCCCTCGCGCTGACCCTGATGCTTTCCACGATCGGGGTGCCGCCGCTTCTGGGCTTCATTGCAGAGCATGTGAGCCTGGTTGCCACCTTCGTCGTTTTGCTTCCGACCGTTCTCATCAGCTTCCTGATGGCGCCGGTGGCCGATGGGCGCCGGCCGTTTCGTCTCAGGCGTTGATCGCTTGCATGTGGAAAACCGGTCGGTTTTGGGGCAGGGGCAAGACATGCCGGCTGATGGCCCCTAATTGGCCACATGAATGGATAATGGCTTGAGCCGACTGGACTTCGTCGCTACGACTGGATTGGCGTTTTCTGATATGACTTTCCGAAAACAGGTGGCACTGTGATCGATCCCTATGAAATTCTTGGTGTTTCGCGCGAGGCGGATGTGACGGCGATCAAGCTTGCCTACCGCAAACGGGTGAAATCCGCCCATCCCGATACCGGCGGCGATGCGGAAACGTTCGGACAGCTGAAGGCATCCTTCGAGCTCCTGAACGACCCGATCCGCCGAAAAGTCTATGACGACACCGGTTACGATCCCGAGCTTGCCGACAAGAAGGACCTGCAGGGTCTCGTCATTTTGGAGATGCTCGTCAACGAGATGATCCTCGATGAGCGCGAGCCTGGCAGCTTTGATCCGGTTTCCTCGATGCGGCGCAAGCTCACGGACCGGATCGTCAATGCGCGCTTCCATATTCTCGAGATGGAGCGCCACCGCGCCCGGATCCGCAATCACATCAACCGGATCGGCCGCAAGCCGGAAACGGATGTTCTGGGTCGCATGCTGAAATCCCGCTGCGAAACGATTGCCGATGCGATCAGCAAGGCCGATTCCGAGATCCAGACCATCGAGCAGGCCTATGGCATGCTGGACGGATACAGTTACGAGATCGAAATCGCCGAGGTAAAGGACGCGGCCGAATAGGCCGCGGACCCTCACTCGGCCATCGGGCGATCACATTTGGCGTTGCCGAAACTTCACGGATCATTTCATGACACTTGCCATCCGAGACGCCACCCGTGCCGATGCCGGAACGCTCCTGTCTTTCATCCGCGAACTCGCGATCTTCGAAAAGGCCGAGCATGAGGTTGCGGCGACCGTCGAGACGATTGAGACATCGATGTTCGGCCCGACATCTGTCACGCGCGGCCTGATCTGCGAAAGCGATGGCAAACCGGTCGGCATGGCCATCTGGTTCTTCAATTATTCGACATGGCAGGCACGGAACGGACTTTATCTCGAGGATCTCTACGTGACGCCGAACGCTCGCGGGCTCGGGGCCGGGAAGGCGCTGTTGCGGCATCTCGCGAAGATCGCTGTCGAGAGCGGGTGCGGACGGTTCGAGTGGAGCGTGCTCGACTGGAACGAACCGGCGATCGGTGTCTACGATGCGATCGGTGCCGAACCGCAGAAGGAGTGGATCCGCTATCGAATGGCGGGTGACAAGCTCAGGGACTTTGCTGAAGGCTAGGCCGGATCAGCCCGTTACCGTCGCGCGGTCAAAGGCCAGGTGAGCGCGACGAACGCCATGCCGCCAGCAACCAGAACGAAGGCCACACCCAGACTATAGTGATGGGCGACGAAACCGATGGCTGCCGGACCCATGAGAATTCCGGCGTAGCCCATCGTCGTGATAGCAGCGACCGCATGGCTGGGCGGCATTTGCGTTTGCTTGCCGGCGGCTGTGAACAGCACCGGCACGATATTGGAAGCCCCGAGCCCCACCAGAAGGAAGCCTGCAAACGCCAGGGGCTGGTTGGGGGCCACGACCGTGAGCAGGAAACCCAGTGCTGCGATCGTGCCACCGCCGACCACGACTTTCATGCCGCCGAGCGTCTTGACGATCCAGTCGCCCGTCAGCCGGCCGACGGTCATCGCTATCGCGAACATCGTGTAGCCGAAGCCTGCCTGAGCCGGATCGACACCGTGTGCGCCGATGAGGAACAGAGCGCTCCAGTCGAGCACCGCGCCCTCGCCAAGGAAAACCAGAAAGCACAGCAGTCCGATGAAGGCCACGATGCCGCGCGGGATGGTGAACAACGGCGCATCTCCGGTCTCCTGGTTTCCGTAGGGCAGGAGGCCCCGAAAGGATTGCGCCAGCAGGCCAAGCAGCAGCGCACTGAACATCAAGGTCGCGGTCAGGGGTGAAACGCCGGCACCAAGCAAAAGGCTCATGCCGCCCGCGCCGACAATGCCGCCAACGCTGAACAGACCGTGGAAGCCGGACATCATGTTGCGGTCGCTATCCTTCTCGACCATCACGGCCTGAATATTGATCGCGACGTCGACCGCGCCAACACTTGCCCCGAACAGCGCCAGCGAGATCGCCATGGCTGGAATAGTATCTGCGATCGCCAACAGCGGCAGCACGAGGGCAAGGGCGAGGGTGCTTGCCACGATGACGGCCCGGCACCCGAAGCGGCTCGCGAGAATGCCGACCATTGGCATGGTCACGATAGAGCCCAGGCCAAGACACAGGAGCAACAGGCCAAGCGTGCCGTCATCTACGCCGATTCGAGCCTTGGCGACAGGAACCAGCGGCGCCCAGGCCGCCATGGCCGAGCCGGCAATGAGAAAGCTGGAGCGCGTGGCCCATTGGTGTCGGCCTCCGGTGGGGGGGCGTCCTGTGAGGATCTGGGCGTTCGGCATCTCGGTAGCTCCTGGATTACAGCGTTGGACCTCGGCAGAGATCGTCGCCGTCCTTGATGGTGCCCTGTTTACAGAATGCGTAAGAATGTGCAAGATCGTGCAGAAACTTTGATGAGGGACCCGGCACGTGCTGACAGAAGAGAGGCTCGACCGCATCCGCGAGCAGTTGACCATCCGCGGCAAGGTCGTGGCGAGCGAGCTGGCGACGCAGTTCGACGTTTCCGAAGACACGGTTCGCAGAGACCTGCGCGAACTCGCCAAGCTGGGCTTCTGCCGTCGTGTCTATGGCGGCGCGCTTCTGCCGACGCCGGATTTCGGCACGCTGGCCACCAGAACTGCATTGGATAAGGATCGAAAGTCGAGTCTTGCACGGGCGGCGGCGCGGCTTGTCGAGGACGGCCAGACCGTGTTCATCGACGCCGGATCCACCAATCTTGCGGTCGCGAACGCGCTCGATCCGAGCCAGACGCTGACGATCATCACGAACGCGCCGGTGATTGCGACGGCGCTATCAGACCGACCGAACTTCACGGTCATTGTACTCGGCGGTCTGTACGATCAGGCGAAAGGCGCGTGCCTCGGGCCGCAGGCGATACGTGAAGCCATGCAGGTCTATGCGGACATGTTCATCATCGGCGTATGCGGCGTGGACAGCATCGCCGGCGTCACTGCGCTCGATCCGAGCGAAGCCGAACTCAAGCGGACCATGGTGAACCAGAGCAGCATTCTCGTTGTCGCCGCGACGGCCGAGAAGCTCGGCACAGTCGCGCCGTTCAAGGTCGCGGACACGTCGATGATCGATCATCTCATCGTGGAGGATGGCGAATTCGACCGCGGAGACTTCGCGCGGTGCGATGTCCAGGTGCATGTCGCACTAGATGGCGGTTCTCCGTCGACGTGAAGCATGTGGCGGCAACGTCCGCATCTTTCGTAGCTTCGCACGTTCGTCAAACGAGGAATTCAACGACCCATGCGCATCGCCCACACAGCACTTTGGACCCGCGACCTCGACGCCGCTGCCGGGTTTTTCGAGACCTATTTCGGCGCAACGGTGGGAGAACCTTACCACAGCAAGAACAGGGTAGGGTTCACATCGAGGTTCGCCAACCTGCCCGGTGCAGAGGACCAGATCGAGCTCATGTCCGGGCCATGGGTGACGGACGCCACAGAAGAAAGCGTTGGCTGGGATCATATCGCCATCGCCCTTGGCAGCGAGAGTGCAGTCGATGCTTTGGCGGAACGTTGCCGACTGGCCGGCTGTCTGCGGTCAGGACCCAGATGGACCGGTGACGGGTTCTACGAGGCCGTCATCGTGATGCCGGATGGTAGCGCCGTCGAGATCACCGTTTGAACGCGATGCCGACGGCGCACAAAGTTGTTGCGTTCGATCATCAATGTTCTGGGTACTGAAACGTATGGGATGTGATCCGGCGGATCCGGCGCTCGCTCAGGTCAAGACCATGCGCCAGTGACACTATTGTCATCAAGCAAGATCCGGCCTTGGACGAAACTTCGATCCGCCGCAGATAGCGCTCGCTACTCACATGCGGGGAGTGTGACAGTCCAGCTTTGCAGCAACATCCAAAGATCAGATAAGATAGATTATGGAACTAAAGGATGTGGCTGGAAGCTAAATACCTTGGCCTTCTCCCTTAGAGCTGCAGATCATCCGCCGTCACATCGACTTCGAACGCCAAACCGTCATAGGCCGGTTCGACATGGCCCGGCGTTTCAGCCATGACGCGATCGTAGTCCAGTGGAATATGCATGTGGGTCAGCAACGCGCGCTTTGGCGCCAGATGGCTGATCCAGTCGAGTGCCTGCTGAAGTGAAAGATGGCTCGGATGCGTGCGGTACTGGAGCGCGTCGATGATGAGCGTATCCAGTCCTGTGAGCTTCGGCACGGTTTTCGGCGGAAAGTCGCTGACATCGCTGCAGTAAGCGACGTTGCCGATCCGGAAGCCTAGTGAATTGATATCGCCGTGGATCTGCCTGAGCGGCTGGAACCGGATGGCACCGCCCGGACCGTCTATGACGATCGGCGCGTCCATCGTCTCGATCAGCACCGGCTTGACGATCGGCGGATAGCTGCCGCCGGCCGGTGTTTCCAGGCAATAGCCGAAGCCCTGGCGGATGCGGTCCATCGTCGGCGGATCGGCATGGATCGGAATGCGGTGCTTCTGCAGAATGAAATAGCCGCGCAGATCGTCGATCCCGTGCAGATGATCGGCGTGTGGATGGGTGTACAGAACGGCATCGATGCGCTGGACGCTTGCGGCGATCATCTGCTCGCGAAAGTCCGGGCCGGTATCGATCACGACAACGGTTTTGCCGCCATCCGGCGCGATCTGCTCCACCATGAACGAGGCGCGCGTGCGCCGGTTCTTCGGGTTTTCCGGGTCACAATCGCCCCAGTCGCCGTTCAGCCGCGGTACGCCCGGCGAAGACGCGCAGCCGAGAACGGTAAAGCGCCGCCGATATCCGGTGCTCGTTCCGACCCGGGCCGCCATCACCTCAAAGCCTCGGCATCTTGGAGAAGCAGCGGAACGCGTTTTCCGTCGTGATCGCAGCCATCTCTTCGTAAGTCAGGCCGTGAACATCGGCCAGCACCTCTGCGGTATTGACCACGTAGGACGGTTCGTTGCGCTTTCCGCGCCAGCGTTTTGGCGCCAGATAAGGTGCATCGGTCTCGACCAGCAGTCGGTCCGTCGGCAGCGTTTTCGCGATGGACCGGATCTCTTCGGATTTCGGGAAGGTCAGGATGCCCGAGAAGGATACATAGCCACCAAGCTCGATGCCGGCACGGGCGAGGTCGGGTCCGGCCGAAAAGCAATGCAGAATGAAGGGGAAAGCCCCCTTCCCGCTTTCAGCTGTCAGGATCTCGATCATGTCGTCGTCGGCACTGCGACTATGGATCACGAGCGGCAACCCGGTCTCGCGTGCAGCTTCGATATGTCTGATAAAACCGGTCTTCTGGTCGGCCGGCGTCTGCGTGTCGTAGAAATAATCGAGACCCGCTTCGCCGATCGCGACGATCTTGTCATGCAAATTGGCGAGACGAATGAGGTTTTCCGCCTGGATATCCAGCTCTTCGCTGGCATTGTTGGGATGCGTGCCGACGGAGCAGAATACCGATGGGTATTTGTCCGTGATCGCCAGCAGGCTGTCCAGCTTCCTGACGCGTGTCGAGATCGTCACCATCTGCCGGACACCGGCTTCGTGGGCGCGCTCGATCAGTTCGTCGCGTTCGGAGTCGAAATCCGCAAAATCCAGATGGCAATGGGTATCGATCAGCATGACTTGCCCTATGCCGCGGGCTGCGGCGCAACGTAGCGCGGGAAGACCGGGCTTGGAGCTTCCAGCACCGTGCCGGGTGTCAGGCGGCCAACTTCGCCGAGTGCTGCGAAATCACGCGATCCGGCAGGTGCAGCCACCAGATCGAGAAGCTTTGACGACGAGTCCGGCATGAACGGCTGCAGCAGGATGGCGATCTGGCGAACCGCTTCGGCGGCCACGTAAAGGACCGTCTCCATCCGGGCGGGATCAGTTTTCTTCAGAACCCACGGCGCCTGGGCTGCGAAATAGCGGTCGGTTTCGGACACGACGGCTATGATTGCCGCCAGCGCGCGGTGAACGAGTTGCTTTTCCATGTCGTCGCGGCAGATCGGCAGGAGCGCATCGACGGAGGCCAGCATCTGCCGGTCTGCGTCGGTCAATTCGCCGGGTGCCGGGATCTTCGCGTCGCAATTCTTGACGATCATCGACAGCGAGCGGCTGGCAAGATTGCCGATACCGTTTGCGAGATCGGCGTTGATGCGCGTGCCGATCGCGTCTTCGCTGCAGGTGCCGTCCTGGCCGAAGGAGATCTCCCGCAGCAGGTAATAGCGGATCGCATCAAGGCCGAAATGGCCGATCAGTTCGAACGGATCGAGCACGTTGCCGAGCGACTTCGACATTTTCTCGCCGCCCTTGGCCAGAACGAAGCCATGGGCATAGACGCGCTTGGGCAGCGGCAGACCTGCCGACATCAGGAAGGCGGGCCAATAGACCGCGTGGAAGCGGATAATGTCCTTGCCGATGATATGCGCATCCGCCGGCCAGTATTTGGCGCGCGGCCCATTTGGGTCGTCAAGGTAGCCGGTCGCTGTCAGGTAGTTCGTGAGCGCGTCGACCCAGACATACATGACGTGCGCCGGATCATCGGGAACCTTGATGCCCCAGTCGAACGTGGTGCGGGATACGGAGAGATCGCGCAGGCCGGATTTCACGAAGGAGATCACTTCGTTGCGGCGCTCGGCCGGGCCGATGAAGTCCGGATGATCCTCGTAATGCTTCAGCAGCTTGTCGCCGTATTCGGACAGCTTGAAGAAGTAGCTCGACTCTTCGACCCATTCGACCGGCGTGCCCTGCGGACCATAGCGGGTGCCGTCGCGCAGCTGCGTTTCGTCTTCCGCATAGTAGGCCTCGTCGCGGACCGAATACCAGCCCGCATAGGTATCCTTGTAGATGTCGCCGGCAGCGGACATCCGGTTCCAGATGTCCTTGCTCGCCTGATGGTGGCGCGGTTCTGTCGTGCGGATGAAATCGTCGTTCGAGGCATTGAGCAGCTTGCCCATTTCCCGGAACTGTTCGGTATTGCGCTCGGCTAGCGCTTCCGGCGAAATGCCTTCGTTGCGGGCCGTCTGCTGCATCTTCTGGCCGTGCTCGTCCGTGCCCGTCAGGAAGAAGACATCCTTGCCGTCGAGGCGCTGGAAGCGCGCCATCGCATCCGTCGCGATCAGTTCGTAGGCGTGACCGATATGCGGCTTGCCGTTCGGATAGGAGATCGCGGTGGTGATATAGAAAGGTGTCTTGTTCGGCATGGGCTGTACTCGGACAGATGTTAAGTCACGCCGCTCTTAGCGCATGTTGCAGACAAGCGAAACCCAAACTTCCCGCCATGGTCCGGATCGACGATCAGACGAGCCTGGCGCTCTCGAGAATGGACATCAGCGTCTGCTTGCGATCGAGGTTATAGGCCTGGGCGATCTTCAACTTCTCGGTCATATCGGAAACCAGCTTTGCCCTGCGGTCCGCCGTGGCGAGATCGCCTGACAATGCGGCCTCCCTCGCCCGTTTGACGAGATGGTCCGACAGATGCTCCAGAAAGAAGCCGAAGATGACATCGCTGTCCTTGCCGGAGAGAACGTCGGCGAGCCGGTGCATCGCCTTGCGCGCGGCCGGTCCGTCGGCAGAGACGGCATCGTCGAATGCCGAGATGATATCGGCGCCGCCGTAATTCAGAAGTTTGAGTGCCTGCGCGACGCTTCCCTTGGATTGAGTCAGCACCATCTCCTCGGTCTTGCCGCCATCGAGTGGGCTGCCGAGGGCTGCGAGCGCGCTTGCAAGATCGGCATCACTGAGCGGTGACAGCCTGAGCGGCTGACATCTGGACCGGATGGTCGGCAAGAGCCGTCCGGGGGCATGCGACAGGACGAGGAAAAGCGCACGCCGCGGCGGCTCTTCGAGGATCTTGAGGATCGCGTTGGCTGCGTTGCGGTTGAGGTCGTCGGCCGCATCGATAATGACGATGCGCCAGTTTCCGGTCCCGGATGTCTGGGAAAAGAAGTGCCCGGCTTTCCGCACTTCATCGACGGTGATGGCCGTCTTCATCTTTCCGGTCTTGTCGTCGACCGGACGAGATAGATGCAGGAGATTGTGCGAGGCGCCGGAGGCGATCTGGCGGCTGACGGCGCTGTCTGGATCCGGATCGGCAATGTGATCAGGCGCGCCTTCCGGCTCCGGATGGGAGAGGACATGATTGGCGAAACGGAAGGCCAGCGTCGCCTTGCCGATCCCTTCCGGCCCCTCGATCAGGATGGCGTGATGGCCTTTGCCCGTTTTGTAGCTGGCACTCAGAAAATCCTCCGCGGCACGATGGCCGAACAGGTGCGGATTTCTGGCGGGCGAAATGGCGCCGTCCAGAATGTGCGGATCCTGGTCGCTCATTCGGATGAACCCGGGCCGCCCGCCTGATCAGCGCCGAGGCTCAAAGCCATGGGCTCGATCAGCGCTGCGATCTCCTTGGCGATGATCTCCTCGTCGCGGTCGGCATCGATGACGTGACAGCGGCCGGGATCGGCGGTGGCAATCGCGAGATAAGCCTGGCGTCGCGTTTCGTGGGTCTCGATCTCTTCCCGCTCGAAACGGTCGGGGGCTTCGTCCGGCGCGCGTTTGCGGGCACGGCCAAGGCCGATTTCTGCGGGCAGATCGAGGATCACGGTACAATCCGGCTTGACGCCGTCGATCGCGACACGCTGCAAGGCCTCAATGAGATCGGACTCCAGATTGCCGGTGGCGCCCTGGTAGACGCGGGAGGAATCGATGAAGCGGTCGCAGAGAACGATTGCGCCGCTTGCGAGCGCCGGCCGGATGACCTCCTCGACGTGGTCGTTGCGGGCCGCCGCAAACAATATGGCTTCCAGCCTTGTCCCGAACTCTTGTGCTGCACCCGACAGCAGGACGTGGCGAACCGCTTCGGCGCCCGGCGAACCGCCAGGCTCGCGGGTCATCAGAACGTCGTAACCCCGCCTGCGCAGGAGATCGGCAAGCCTGCGGATCTGAGTGGATTTACCCGCCCCTTCCCCGCCTTCGAATGTCACGAATAGCCCGGATTGTTGTGTCACACCTAATTCCGTATTGCGCCTGTCGGACGGTTCATAGCCCATATCGACGCGGCACGGAACATGTCAAAGCCAGAAGAACATCAGTTCCAGAACCGCATCGGTGGCCTTGTTGAAGAGTGTGCCGCTCTCGATGGCATCGGCCGTCATCAGCGGCACTTCCCGGACCAGCCGGTCTCCGGATGAGATCCTGAGAACGCCGATTTCCTGTCCTTTCGTGACGGGAGCACGGAGCGGCCAGCGGTAGACGATCTGACCCGAAAGACGATCCGGGCTGTCGGTCGGAAGGTAGAGATCGACGGGCTCCTGCGCGACGAGATCGACGTGGCGGGTCGTGCCGCCATAGACGCTTGCCTGACCAATCACTTCGCCTTGCGCGAAGATCACCTTGGTCTGGAACGAGGAAAGCCCCCACTCCATCACCCGGCGCGCCTCTTCCACCCGTTCCTTGTCACTGGCAAGCCCGCCCATGGCGAGGAAAAGCCGTGTGCCTTCACGCTGTGCCGACGCGACGAACGAAAACCCTGCGCCTTCCGCATAGCCCGCGCCAAGCCCATCTATGCCGAGATTGAGCGCGAGCAGCGGGTTCTTGTTCCGCTGGAAGATCTTGTTCCAGGTGAAGTCCGGCTGGGCATAGAGCGGGTAGTATTGCGGATATGTCTTTTGAAGGTGCCGCGCGAGTTCCACCATGTCACGGGTGGTGGTCCGGCTTTCGGCAGACGGTAGGCCCGTCGAATTGCCGAATGCAGAGCGCGTAAGCCCCAGATCCTTGGCGCGCGCGTTCATGCGCGTCGCGAATTCGGCCTCGGAGCGGGACAGTCCTTCTGCCAGAATGATGCAGGCGTCGTTGGCATTCTGGATGATCACGCCTCGGATCAGGTCGTCGACCTTCATCTGCGATTTTAGCGCCGCAAACATGGTCGTAGTGCCGGAAGGCGCGCCACCGGTGCGCCAGGCGAACTCGGTTACGGGATAGCTGGTTTCGGGCGTGATCTCGCCGCGCTGGAGCGCGCTGAACACCACTTCCATGGTCATCAGCTTGGCGAGCGAGGCAGCAGGAAGAGACTGGTTTTCGTTTGCCGAAAGCAGCACCGTGCCGGTCTTTTCCTCGACCATATAGACCTGTCTGGCCTTGGTCGCGAAGGCTGGTGCGGCGTCCTGCGCAGACACGGTCTGTGTCGCGGAAAAGGCTGCCGTGACGCACAGGCAGGCCGAAAACAGAAAGCGTCGCATCATGCCCCCAGAAACGTTTTCGACCTATGCCTACAGCATCGATCCGCGAACCGGAATCAATTTTCGGAGATAGGATGTTTTGTGGAAGACAGCGCGAACAACGCGCTGCCGATCGGGACGTCAGACGCGTCGCCTCAGGGGCGAGCCGTGCCGGGCCGCTTAGTCCTGCAGCAGGACGTTGCCAAACATGACCTGCTGCTTGTGGCCCTTAGGCGGCTCGACATAGGCAGTTTCGGAGGTCCAGGCCTGCTGTGCCGGGTTTGCGACCGGGCGGATCTGCTGTTCTGCCCGCGCCGGAGCGACTGGCTGAACGTAACGCTGCTGGCTTGCAACCTGCTGCTGAGCCGGGGCTGCGATCGCCTTCTGGGTCGGAGCCTGAACTGGTGCCGGCTTTGGCGCAACTGCCGCGACCTGTCGCTGCGGTGCTTGTGCACGAACCGTCTCAGCCGTCGAACGCTCGACCGGGCGCGGCGACGCCGCATACTGCTCGGCCTGCTGGAAGCCCCTCTTCGAGGATGCGTTGCTCTGCGCACGGCTCGGATAGGCGGCAGGCGTCGGTACGGACGAACCGAAGCTCTGCATCTGGTCACGCAATGGCTGGTTCGACGCGACCATCACGCCGCTTGAACTCTGACCGCCACCCGGATTGAAGGACGGCAGTCGATCGCCCTTGCGGATGTAGGACGCCATCAGGAACGGTGTATCCTCACCATCCATACGAGCGCGGCCGACATACTGGACATTGACCTTGGCAGTGCCCGAACGCTTCATATCGAGGAGCTCGGCCGTCTTGCTGGACACGTCGAGGATGCGGCCGGCGTGATACGGGCCGCGGTCGTTGACGCGGACGATGACCGACGAGCCATTTTCGACATTGGTGACGCGGGCATAGCTCGGCAGCGGAAACGTCGGATGGGCTGCCGTGAGGCTGGCAGAATCATAGACCTCGCCATTTGCGGTATAACGGCCATGGAAGGCCGAACCATACCACGATGCGAGACCACTCTTGTTATACTGCGGATCTTCCTTGGGAACGTAGGTCTTGCCCCTCACCTGGTAAGGCTGGCCGACCATAAAGCGACCGCCGCCTTTCGGTACCGGCTGTCCGTCCTTGACGACGCGCGGACTGGCTTTGACGCCAT
The DNA here is from genome assembly GCF_050500175.1 of Neorhizobium sp. DAR64872/K0K18. Taxonomy (NCBI): domain Bacteria; kingdom Pseudomonadati; phylum Pseudomonadota; class Alphaproteobacteria; order Hyphomicrobiales; family Rhizobiaceae; genus Neorhizobium; species Neorhizobium sp. DAR64872/K0K18. The sequence continues at coordinate 1,667,793 of NZ_CP191446.1, read as the reverse complement.
ACTCCTTCTCGGAGAAGTATTCCTTGCTGCGTACCTGCTTCTGCGCAGGTTCAGGCGTCGGCTTTGTCGTGGCACAGGATGCCATCGCCGCGAAAACCACCGTCATGCCAAGCCACTTCGCACTTAGCGAAACAATACCGCCACTCAAACGCAAAACCTGTCCGCCCCATAATTTCTTGCCACAACGAGCGCTTGAGCCTCGAAGATCGATTCGTCGTTCCGATCAATGAACCAAGCGAGACCCGTCCGGCCCCGTCTTTGATGGATGCCTAGATTTGCTTTTTTCGTGGCTAAAATGCGAACGAAAACTGTTGAGTAATTAAAATTGTATCCAGTATGGTTAACGGATACTTAAAGTAATATTCTATTAATACTTTGATTGCCGCCTTCCCCGCCAAAGACTAGGGTACCAGTGCAGCAATCGAAGCGCATCTCCAGTTGACGACGGCAGTTCTGCGATTATAAAGCCTGACAGCGAGGAAGAGTGTCCGAGTGGTTTAAGGAACCGGTCTTGAAAACCGGCGTGCGGGAGACCGTACCGTGGGTTCGAATCCCACCTCTTCCGCCATCAGCCGATCGCACCGAAAAGAGTGGCAGCGTTCCATACACATCACGTCTGTAATGCTTGCGGGCTTTTTGCCCTTGAAAAAAGCGTACCGCTCGCCATTTCGCAACTTCCTGTTTTAACCATGCGTGAAATGATGTCCGATAGCACAGCCTATACCGAATCCGCGAAAATCCTCCTGCTGGAGGATGATCTCCTTCTTGCCATGGACATGGAGGATTACCTCCTCGACCGTGGACACGAAGTCGTCGGACCGTTTGGACGTCTGGTCGATGCGCTCGATGCCATCCCTCGCAACGAGCTTGCCGGCGCGGTGGTCGATCTCAACCTGCACGGCGAGTTGTCCTTTCCGGTGATCGAGGAACTGCAGGCACGTTCTGTCCCCATCATCGTCTGCACCGGTTACGCCGAGCTGCCGGAAGTCAAGACGAGGCTGAAGGGATTGCCGCTGCTTCCCAAGCCCTGGACGGCCCACAAGCTTTCCTCGCTGATGGAAGAGACATTCGGGGCCACTCAGGAGCCACGTGACGCGCCTTCGTCGAAGATCCGGAACTAGGCGCTCGGGCGCTCATCAAAGTTCGTTCTGACACAGTTTCGACGCGGCGCCTAAAGGGGCAGCCGCGCCGGAGTTCCGAACTTCAGTCGAATGACGGTATCGGGAAGGTGATCCGGCAAACGAGGCCTGTCTCGGCATAGTCTATTTCGACGTTCCCTCGGAGTTCATACTGGATGCTTCGCTCCACCAGCGTCGTACCAAAACCCTGTTGCTCGGGTGGCGTGACGGTCGGGCCGCCAATCTCCTGCCAGGTGAGCGTAATGGTTGCCTTTCCCTCCTTCACGGCGTCGCGCACCCAGCTGATCGCGATATGACCGCCATCCTGTGACAGTCCGCCGTATTTCACCGCATTGGTCGTCAGTTCGTTGAAGACCAGGCTGAGCGCCAGCGCGGACTTCGGGTCGAGATGAACGGTCGGACCGGGATCGATCACGAACCGGTTGCCGCGGCCCTCCATATACGGTGCCAGGGTTCGACGTACGACGTCGGCAAGCTCCGCCTTGCTCCAGTTCGTTTCGAACAGGAGCGCATGTGCGTCAGCCATCGCCCGAAGCCTGCCAAGCAGGTTCGACGCGTAGTCATCGACCGTGTGACTGCTCTTTGCAGTCCGGCGTACGAGCGACATGACCATGGCCATGGTATTTTTCACCCGATGGCTCAGTTCGCGGACGAGCAGTTCCTTCTGGTTCTGCGCACGCCGGTGCTCGGCTTTCTCGTGAGCCTCCGCCAGTGCCCGCTCGACGGCAGCGGGCAAGCGTATCAACCGTTGCTTCAGAACGTAGTCCGTCGCGCCACACCGAAACGATTCGATTGCGGCCTCCTCCCCGAGGATACCGGAGACAAAGATGAATGGTATCTCCGGCACCTCGCGGCTTGCCATGTCCAGCGCCGCCATACCGTCGAAATCGGGCAGCGAAAAATCCGAAAGGATGAGGTCGAAATCGCGCGCTTCCAGCGCTTTCACAAATTCACCGCGGTTGCTGACGAGACGGATCTCCGGCTTTTTCGTCAACAGTTCAAGCTGCTCGCGGATCAATTCGGCATCGAGCGGGCTGTCCTCCAGCATGAGTAGGCGTGGATTGTGCTGCACTCTGTTAGCCTCCGTCTTTGGCGCGGTATCCAGGAGGTGGTTCATTCAAGAGAGCCCAAAATACCCCGAGATCCTGAATGGCCTTGAAGAACTGCTTGAACTCGACAGGCTTCACGACGAAGGCGTTGACGCCGAGCTCGTAGCTTCGCACCAGATCCTGCTCTTCCCTCGACGACGTCAGCATGACGATCGGAATGTGGTGCAGTCTCTCGTCTTTCTTGACACGCTCGAGGACTTCGAGACCATCGATCTTGGGCAGTTTCAGATCAAGCAGCACGACGGTCGGATCGCCGGACGGGCGACCTTCATGAATCCCGGTTCCGAAGAGATAATCGATCGCCTCGGCGCCATCGCGAGCAACGACAATCTCGTTGGCAAGCTGGCACTTTTCCAACGCGGCGAGCGTGAGTTCCAGGTCGCGTGGGCTGTCTTCGACAAGCAGTATCGGGCGTAGTTCAGGCATGAGCGCGGCCTTTCTTCTCAGGGCCTGGCAGGGCAAAGACAAAGGTTGCGCCCTTGTCCACTTCCCCATGGGCGGTAATGCTTCCGTTATGGCGTTCGACGATCCTGCGCACAAGAGCAAGGCCGATACCGGTCCCCTCGAAGTCTTCGGCGCGCTGGAGCCGCTGGAAGACCCCGAACAGTTTGCCGACATAAGCCATGTCGAACCCGACGCCGTTGTCGCTGACGCTGTAGGTGGTCACATCGCCTTTGACGGAGCCCCGGACGCGGATTTCTGCGGGGTTGCGGTGCCTGCTGTACTTTACCGCGTTTTCGATGATGTTGAACCAGACCTGCCGCAACAGCGTGGCATCGCCCCAGGCGGTCGGCAACGGCTCGATCGACCACGAGATCGCTCGGTCGTCTTGGTTCAGAATCACGCTCTTCACAACCTCGGCGACTAGCTTGTTCATGTCGACATGCTTATGGGTGATCGAGGCACGCCCCAGCTGCGAAAAATTGAGCAGGCCATCCACGAGCCTGCCCGCTGCCAGTGCCGAATCGGAGATGGTCCGAAGGTAGTGGCGCGATTTTTCGTCGAGACTGTTTTCCCGGTCTGTCAGCAACTGAGCGAAGCCGACGATGTGCCGGAACGGCGCCCTCAGATCGTGCGACACCGAATAGGAGAAAGCTTCAAGCTCCTTGTTGGAGCGCTGCAGTTCGCTGGTGAGTTCACCCAGCTCTTCAGCCTTTCGCAAGACGATCCCGACGATCGCGTTGCGAAGGTCGCGTGCAGCAGAAAGTTCTGCTTCGCTCCAGGCCTGAGAATGGAGCCGGACATTTTCGCTCCAGGCATGAAAGGATTTCCGCGGATGGATACGTCCTTTTTCCTGGACAATCTTATGCGGGTCTCCAGCCCACTGGACCGTGCGGATCACCTCGGGCCGGAACCAGATCAGCCAGTTTTCGTAAAGCTCGGACAAACGAATGGCGATGATGCCGCTTGCCTCGCCGGCAAACGCTTCAGCCGATGGAAAGTCCGCAGCAAGCGATGTGGTGGCGAAGATGTCGTCGTCCGCTCTGCCGGAAAGCCAGCCGACGATGGAGCGAACTTCGTCGTCCGTCGGGGTGATCCCCACCTTGTGGCACTCTCCCTGTGCAATAATGGCGGCTCCCGAGGCACCGACCTGCGCGACCAGATCCTTCGGCAAGGTCTCCAATCCCTCGCTCCAGGACGAGGCAGATGTCATTGCCCGCAGAAGATCACCGGAGATGCGCGCCAGCTCGACGCGGCGGGTGGCGTCCTGGGAGTGAACTTGCGCTGCGATCCGCATGGCGAGCGACTGGACGATAAAGTCGCAGGCATCGCGCACCCTGACCGGAACCATGTGAGGCTGGGCGCTATGGCAAGCGACAAGTCCCCAAAGGTGTCCGTCGATTATGATAGACATGGACATGGATGCGGCCGTGCCCATGTTGTGCATGTATTCGAGATGCACCGGCGAAACGCTGCGCAGCTGCGAGAAGCTCAGATCAAGCGGACTGCCTGCGGTCCCGGATTCGCGACCAGCGTCTATCGGCACAGGTTCATAGGATGCGTCGGGAATGACCCGCAAGCGATTGGCGGCGTAAAGCGCACGCGCCTGTGCCGGTATGTCGCCCGCCGGGAAACGCAGGTCGAGATACGATGGCAACCTGCCATTGCCTGCTTCCGCGACAACGTGTCCGTTCCAGTCGTCGTCGAACTTGTAGACGAGGACGCGATCGAACCCTGTCAGGTCGTGAACAAAGCGAGCGGCCGCCGCAAGCGAACCCGCCACATCGGCCTGCGTCGACAGAACCTGCGCAAAACCGCGCAGGCGCGCAAACAGGCTGCCGAGTGTCTGCGCTCCCGAACGCTCGACTTCCAGGATAACAAGTCCACCAGATCGATGCGCCGTCAGTGTTGCATCGGAGATATCTGTCTGGAAAACGGCTTCGCTCGACTCATGCCAATTTCTAATGTCGTCATTCAGTGGATCAAGGATCACCGGCGCGGGACCGCCGAGGCGCAGATCGGCACCAAAAAACGCGCCGGCATTGCGGCTTGCCTGCAGGACCGTGAGATCAGCCGGCCGCAGAACGATCAGCGCACCATGCGGCTGGATCGCACCCGGTATATGGATCGGCTCCTGCGCGCAGGATTCCAGGTTGATTTCCGATCGATCCAAAATGCTTTTTCTCCCTCATCTCCGCCCGCATTCCACCGCGGTTCAGAGCCAAACAGGCTTCTAAATTAGTCCTGTCGTTTCACAAGCCAAAATACAAACTGGACGATTCATGTAAACCGAGCCGCTACCCATCGGCTCGGAATCGAGGGAACTTCGCCGTCCCAACTTCATTATTCGCTGACAAACACGAGCAAGATTCGGATGAATGCCAATGGTCCTCAAACAGTGATTGCTCACCTTTACGATTGTCGGCGCCGCGTCTCTTCGCGCCAGAAGAACTCCAGTTCCACGCAAGCGCGATTATCTAGCCTGCCCTTGTCGGAATCAATCGCGACAGTTAGGGGACAATGAATGTCTAAAGAAACCGAACACACGAGCCAGCCATCCGAACAGGCCATTGGCCTTTTCCTGCAGGACGGCGATGGCGACAGCCTTACCGACGTGCTCGTCGAAGCGCTTTACGAAGCATTTCGCATCATGGACGACGACGTCTCTACCGAAACCTACCACTAACGCGCTAAAACGTACACTGGCGGCGAATGAGCGGACGCGACGCTGGGCCTGAGACGGCTCGCCCGTGGAGACGCCGAGCAGCGTTCGCCGAACCGGGTCGTTTCGATCACTAGCGGGGAAAGAGTGCCCACCGGGGCCGGCTGTCATGACTGTCGTGGTCGTATAATCCCTGCCATTACCTTCACGAAATAGTCAGTGGCGCGGACATTGGTGGTGCCTGCGCGCTTTTGCGCGTCAACGCCTTCATTTCCGTTGCAGATTGTTCTAGAGACATTCGCTCAAACCGCCGGAAAGGCGGCACTACGACTGATAGGTAATATCGCCGATGCTCAATTCGCTCAGAAACGCAGCCCGCTCCTGGGTCGCAAAACTCCTGCTCCTGGTTCTTGCCGCATCCTTCGGCATCTGGGGCATTTCGCACTCCCTGATCGGATCGAACAGCAATACCGTCCTGACGGTGGGCGATCAGCAGATCTCGTCTGAAGAGTTCAGGCTGGCCTATCAGCGACAGGTCGCTAATATCGGTCGTCAGTTCGGCGCACCGCTGACCGCGGAACAAGCACGTGCATTCGGCGTCGAGAACGAGGTGTTCGCACAGCTCGCCGCAGGCGCTGCGCTCGATCAGCTTTCCGACGACATGAATCTCGGTCTTTCAGAAGACAAGCTCGGTATCCTGATCAGCGAAGACCCTGCATTCCAGGGCGTCAACGGTCAGTTCGACCGTGCCTTGTTCACCTCCCGCCTGCGCAATGCCGGCCTTCGTGAGGACGATTACATCAAGGAGCGCAGCAAGGTTGCTGTCCGCAGCCAGATCGTCGAATCGGTGTCCGACGGGTTCAAGCCGCCGCAGGTTCTGATCGATGCATTGAAGCAGTATCGGGACGAAAGCCGCACAGTCGAATATCTACTTTTGTCGAACGCCAATATCGATCCCGTGAAAGCACCGACGGATGATATTCTGGCGCAGTGGTTCGAAGGTGCGAAGAGCCGCTATCGGGCCCCGGAATACCGCACGTTTGCCTATGTGAAGCTGCAGCCATCCGACATCGCGGATGCGTCTTCGATCACCGACGAGCAGGCGCGGGCCGAATACGACAAGCGGATCGCCAGCTTCAAGACGAGCGAGACGCGCACCATCGAGCAGCTGCCCTTCCCCAACATGGAAATGGCAGAAGCCGCGGCGACGCAGTTGCGCGCCGGAACGACGACGTTCGACCAGGTCATGGCGGACCAGGGCAAAACCGCAGCCGACGTTCGCCTCGGCGACTTTACCCGCGACGCTGTTCCGGATGAGGCAATTGCAGAAGCGGCCTTCAAGCTTGGCGCGAATGGCGGCATCACGCCAGCCGTTCAAGGTACATTCGGTCCCGTCATTTTACGGGTCTCCAACGTTCGCCCGGAAACCACCCGCGCCTTCGATGAAGTCAAGGGCGAGTTGCGCCAGCAGATGGCGGTCGCTGCCGCCTCGCAGGAACTCAACACGGCACATGACCGCTTCGAGGAGTTGCGCAGCAACGGGACGACGCTTGAAGACGCGGCAAAGGATCTGAACCTCAAGCTCGTCACGGTCACGGCCAATGCATCCGGTCTTGATCCGCAGGACAAGCGCATTGCGGATCTCCCCAGTGGCACCACGCTTTTGACCGACGTCTTCCGCACCGATCCCGGCGCGGATACGCTGCCGCTGACGGTTGGCACGGACGGCTTCGTCTGGTTCGAGGTCCGCAACGTCACGCCGGAACGGGAACGTCCGCTTAGCGAAGTCCGCGACCGGGCCGTTGCCGACTGGACGGCTGATCAGCAGCGTCAGGCGCTTTCGGCACGCACGGCCGACCTCAAGGGTCGCCTCGACAAGGGCGAGACGCTGGCAGTAATCGCTGAGGATCTCGGCGTCGCCATCGAAACGAAGTCCGGCCTGCGCCGCAACGGCGAGGACGCCATCTTCGGCAACGAGGCGATTGCGGCAGCCTTTGCCGGACCGGTCGGCGTGACTGGAACAGCGCTCGGATCCGACGGCGAGAGCCGCCTTCTTCTGAAGGTGACGGCGGTCGATCAGGCCACGAGCGATGCGCTCGCCGGCGACGAGCAACTCCAGCGCATGGCCAATTCTGCCGGCGATGACATGCTCGATCAGATGGTCAACAGCCTCAAGAACACCTACGGTGTTTCGATCAACCAGGCCGCCGTCAATCAGTCGGCTGCGCCCGCGCAATACTAAGCGACTTGAGAGCCAAAGAATGCCTGAGCTGAAACCCTTCATCGCCAAAGTTGCTGCCGGGGAGAGCCTCACGCTGGATGAGGCGCGTCAGGCGTTCGACATTCTGATGTCCGGCGAGGCGACGCCCTCGCAGATCGGCGGGTTTCTGATTGCGCTGCGCGTACGAGGAGAAACGGTGGCGGAGATTTCCGGCGCCGTAACGACCATGCGCGAGAAGATGCTGCGGGTCGACGCACCAGCCGATGCCGTTGATATCGTCGGTACCGGTGGCGATGGTGCGGGCACCTACAACATCTCGACACTGGCGTCGATCATCGTGGCTGGTACAGGCGTTCCCGTCGCCAAGCATGGCAACCGGGCGCTGAGTTCCAAATCGGGCACGGCGGACGCTTTGTCAGCCCTCGGTGTCAACCTTGAAATTGGCCCGGAGCGTATTGCCCGCTGTATTCGCGAGGCCGGGATCGGTTTCATGTTCGCCTCGATGCACCACGCCGCGATGCGCCATGTGGGGCCTAGCCGCGTCGAACTGGGCACGCGGACGATCTTCAACATTCTAGGTCCTCTCTCGAACCCTGCAGGCGCCAAGCGTCAGTTGCTCGGCGTTTTCGATCCGAAATGGCTGCAGCCGATCGCAGAGGTGCTGCGCGGTCTCGGCTCCGAGACTGTCTGGGTCGTGCATGGCCAGGGTTTGGACGAGATCACCACGACAGGCGTGACGCAGGTCTGCGCTCTGGAGGGCGGCAGTATCCGCTCCTTTGAACTGACCCCAGCCGATTTTGGCGTGCCGCAGGCAACGCTTGCCGACCTCAAGGGTGGTGACGGAATCCACAATGCGAAGGCTTTGCGGGCGGTTCTCGGCGGGGCGAAGAATGCATACCGTGACATCTCACTCTGCAACGCGGCGGCAGCGCTTGTCGTCGCCGGAAAGGCCGAAACGCTGAAGGATGGCATGACGATCGCCACGAACGCGCTCGAAAGCGGCAATGCCGCTGCAGCGCTTGACCGGCTTGTGGCCGTATCGAACGAGAAGGATTGAGCGAATGGCGGATATTCTCAAGAAGATTGAAGCCTATAAGCGCGAGGAAATCGCAGCGGCCAAGGCGAGTGTACCGCTCACTGAGCTGAAGGCTCGTTCCGCCGACCAGCCTGCTCCGCGCGGTTTTCTGCGTGCGTTGCAGGCCAAGAAGGATGCCGGCATTTTTGGTCTCATTGCCGAAATCAAGAAGGCGAGCCCTTCGAAAGGGTTGATCCGTCCAGATTTCGATCCGCCGTCGCTCGCCGCAGCCTATGAGGCCGGCGGTGCAGCCTGCCTGTCTGTTCTAACAGATACGCCGAGCTTTCAAGGTGCGCCGGAATTCATGGTCGCAGCAAAGGCTGCCTGCGCCCTGCCCGTTCTGCGCAAGGATTTCATGTTCGAGACCTACCAGGTGCACGAAGCGCGCGCCTGGGGAGCCGACTGCATCCTGATCATCATGGCGGCGCTGTCGGATGACGACGCGCTTGCGATCTACGAGGTCGCCGGCGAGCTTGGCATGGATGCGCTGATCGAAGTGCACGACGCCCCTGAAATGGAGCGGGCGCTGAAGCTCGAGGCACCGCTGGTGGGGATCAACAACCGCAATCTGCGCACGTTCGAGCTCGATCTCGCCATCAGTGAGACACTTGCACCGATGGTGCCGAGCGATCGTCTTCTGGTCGGCGAAAGCGGCATTTTCAGTTATGCCGACTGCCAGCGGCTTCAGAAGGCTCATATCGAGACCTTCCTCGTCGGTGAAAGCCTGATGCGTCAGGACGACGTTGCTGCGGCGACGCGGCTGCTGCTGTCCGGCAAGCCCTCCGCACAGGCGGCCGAATAATGGCAACACTCACCCATATCGATGCGGCCGGCGAAGCGCATATGGTCGACGTCGGCGACAAGACCGAAACTGTGCGCTCGGCGATTGCCGAGGGTCATGTCAGGATGCTTCCAGAAACGCTCGCGCTGATTCTGGATGGCAATGCCAAGAAGGGTGACGTCATCGGCACGGCGCGGCTCGCCGGGATCATGGCGGCGAAGAAGACCAGCGATCTCATTCCTCTTTGCCATCCGCTGATGCTGACCAAGGTCTCGGTCGAGATTACCGAAGACGCCGCCCTGCCCGGCCTGCGCGTCACGGCGACCGCCAAGCTGACCGGCAAGACCGGTGTCGAGATGGAAGCGCTGACGGCGGTGTCCGTTGCCTGCCTGACGATCTACGATATGGCGAAAGCCGCAGACAAAGGCATGCAGATCGGCGGCATCCAGCTTCTCGAGAAGACCGGCGGCAAGTCCGGAACATACCGCCTGGAGGGCTGATGAAGGCACTACTCCCCGTGGCGGATGCCAGGAGCCGGCTGCTCTCTGCAGCGCGTCCGATCGACGATATCGTGAATGTCCCGCTCGGCGAGGCCGACGGTCGCGTGCTGGCTGCCGATCTCGCCGCGAGGCTGACACAGCCACCGTTCGACGCGTCCGCCATGGACGGCTACGCAGTACGGGCAGAGGACGCGTCTACGATCGGCACGGAACTGTCGGTCATCGGGACGGCGTCTGCGGGCCATGCCTTCGAGGGCATTGTCGGCCCGGGCGAGACGGTGCGGATCTTCACGGGTGCACCTCTGCCGCAGGGCGCTGATTCCGTCCTCATCCAGGAAGATGCCGAGCGAATCGCGGACGACCGGATCCGCACTGCATTTGCCGTCGTCGAAGGACGGCATGTGCGGCCCCGCGGCCAGGATTTTGCAGAGGGCGAGATCGTCCTCAAGCGCGGCACAGAGCTCGACTTCGCCCATCTGACCGTCGCCGCCGCGATGAACCATCCGACGCTTGGGATCTATCGGCGACCAAGGGTCGCGATCCTTGCGACCGGTGACGAGCTTGTAGTTCCTGGCGGTGTGCCGGCGACCGCGCAGATCATTGCCTCCAATACGTTCGGCGTCGCCGCACTGGTGCGGTCCAACGGCGGTGAGGTTCTCGACCTTGGCATCGTCAAGGACAACCAGGCGGATATCGCTGCAGCTGTCGCACGGGCGCAGCTCGAAAAGGCCGACGTGCTGGTCACGCTCGGTGGAGCTTCTGTCGGCGATCACGACCTCGTCCAGTCGACGCTGAAGGGCGCCGGTATGGAACTCGATTTCTGGCGGATCGCGATGCGTCCCGGCAAACCGCTGATGGTCGGTTCGCTCGACGGCATGCATGTGCTGGGCCTGCCCGGCAACCCGGTCGCAAGCCTTGTGACCAGTCTCCTCTTCCTCGAGCCGCTGCTGCGAAAGCTCGCGCATCTCAGCGAGAGGAACCGCGAGGTCATGGGTGTCACAGCGGAGCAAATGAAGGCGAACGACCAGCGGCAGGACTATGTTCGCGCGAGCGTGACGCGTGACGCGGCGGGAAATCTCGTTGCAAAGGCTTTCGGAAAGCAGGATTCGTCGATGATGAAGATATTTTCGCGATCCGACGGCCTTATCGTGCGTCCTCCGCACGCTCCGGAGCTGGCTGCCGGTGCACCCTGCCCTATATTGCTCATTCGTTCCTAAGGCGCTTTCCAGGCGTCCTTTGCGATGCCTCGAACGGAGAAGCGCGTGCCTGCCGATCATTCAACTGACAAAGACATTCCGACCATCCTGTGGTTTCGCAAGGATCTCCGTCTCGATGACAATGCGGCGCTGAATGCCGCGATCGATGCCGGCGGCCCGGTCATCCCCGTCTATATCCGCGAACCCGACGAACTGAACATCGGGCCTCTCGGTGGCGCGCAGGAATGGTGGCTGCATCATTCGCTGACGGCACTCAAGGGCGCGCTGAAAGCGCTCGGCAGTGACCTCATTCTCGTTAGGGGAAAGGCCGAGGATTTTCTGTCCGACATCGCCCACAAGACCGGCGCCCGCTCCGTCTTCGTCAACCGCGCCTATGAACGCACGGACTACGACCGTGAAATCGCGGTCGCCCTCAAAGACAAGGGCATCGCCATCAGCGCCTTTCATGGCCAGCTTCTCCACGAGCCGGACCGGATCCGCACGGGGGCGGGCAAGCCATTCAAGGTTTTTACACCGTTCTGGAACGCGATGCAGAAGCTCGGCGAACCGCACGAGCCGATGGATACCCCAAAGTCCATCCCTGCCCCGAAGCAATTTCCCCGTTCGGAAAGCCTGGACGGCTGGGACCTGCTGCCGGCAAAGCCGGACTGGGCTTCGGGTTTTTCCGAAATGTGGACACCGGGAGAACAGGGCGCGCGGGAGAAGTTAAAGGACATCATCGACAGGGACCTGCACGACTACAAGCGCGGTCGGGACTTTCCGGCGATCGACGCGACGTCTTCGCTATCTGCCCACCTAACCCATGGTGAGATTTCCCCGGCCCGCATCTGGTACGAGACGAGAGGACTTCCGGCGAAGACATCGGAAGACGTGTCGCACTTCCGCCGCGAGCTTGCCTGGCGCGATTTCTGCTACGGTCTGCTCATCGAGTTTCCCGGCCTCGATCGCGAGAACTGGGACGACAAGTTCGACGCATTCGAATGGCAATACGATGCCAAACAATTCACGGCCTGGACCAAGGGTATGACGGGTTATCCGATCGTCGATGCCGGTATGCGGCAGTTGTGGAAACACGGCTATATGCACAACCGGGTTCGGATGATCACGGCGTCGTTCATGATCAAGGATCTGATGATCGACTGGCGCAAGGGCGAGCAGTGGTTCCGCGATACGCTTGTCGATGCGGATCCTGCCAACAATTCCGCCAACTGGCAGTGGGTGGCCGGCAGCGGCGCCGATGCCTCACCGTTCTTCCGGATCTTCAACCCCATCCTGCAGGGCGAGAAATTCGATCCTGACGGCGACTACGTTCGCGAGCATGTGCCCGAACTGGCGAAGCTCGACCGTAAATACATCCACAAGCCGTTCGAGGCGCCGGCGGCGGTGCTGGAGAAGGCCGGGATCGAGTTGGGCAAGACCTATCCAGAGCCCATCGTCGATCACGGCTTTGCCCGCGACCGGGCGCTCGCCGCATACAAGGCGCTGAAATAGAAAAGTGGTCAAAGAAAAACCCGGTCGAAGCCGGGTTTTCTCAGGTCTTAGACGAGACGGCTCTGTTCGAGCGCTGCCTCGACGAAACTCGCAAACAGCGGGTGCGGATCGAGCGGTCGGCTCTTCAGTTCCGGATGGTACTGAACGCCGATGAACCACGGATGGTCAGGGTATTCGACCGTTTCCGGCAGAAGGCCGTCCGGTGACATGCCCGAGAAGACGAGGCCGCAGTTTTCAAGGCGGTCCTTGTATTGGACGTTCACTTCGTAACGGTGACGATGGCGCTCAGAGATATCCGTCGACCCGTAGATCTCGGCGATCTTCGTGCCCTTCTTCAGAGCTGCCTGATAGGCGCCGAGACGCATCGTGCCACCGAGGTTGCCGGCGGTAGACCGCTTCTCGAGCTCGTTGCCCTTCAGCCATTCCGTCATCAAACCGACGACCGGTTCCTTTGCAGGACCAAACTCGGTCGAGGATGCGTCTTCGATGCCGGCGAGATGACGGGCGGCTTCCACCACCGCCATCTGCATGCCGAAGCAGATGCCGAAATACGGAACCTTGCGTTCGCGTGCAAACTGCGCCGCGAGGATCTTGCCCTCGGAACCGCGTTCGCCGAAGCCGCCGGGGACCAGAATGCCGTGAACCTTCTCAAGCCACGGAGCCGGGTCTTCTTTTTCGAAGACTTCCAATTCGATCCACTCGAGATTGACCTTGACGTGATTGGCGATGCCGCCGTGATGCAGGGCCTCGATCAACGACTTGTAGGCGTCCTTGAGGCCTGTGTACTTGCCGACGATCGCGATCGTCACTTCGCCTTCCGGTGTGTGGATGCGGTTGCAAACCTCTTCCCAGGCGTCCAGACGGGGCTTGGGAGCCGGTTCGATGCCGAACGCAGCCAGCACCTCCGAATCGAGGCCTTCCTTGTGGTAGGCCATCGGGACGTCGTAGATATTGGCGACGTCGAGCGCCTGGATGACCGCGGATGGGCGAACGTTGCAGAACAGCGAAAGCTTGCGGCGCTCGGCCTCCGGGATTTCCCGGTCTGCGCGCACCAGCAGGATGTCCGGCGCGATACCCAGCGCCTGCAGTTCCTTGACGGAATGCTGGGTCGGCTTGGTCTTCAACTCGCCGGCTGCAGCAATGAACGGCATCAGTGTCAGATGCAGATAGATCGTTGTTCCGCGGGGCAAGTCGTTCTTGACCTGGCGGATCGCCTCCATGAACGGCATCGCTTCGATATCGCCGACCGTACCGCCAACTTCGCAGAGGACGAAATCGTAGTCCTCATTGCCCTCGGTGACGAAATCCTTGATCTCGTTGGTGACATGCGGAATGACCTGAACGGTCGCGCCGAGGTAGTCGCCGCGGCGTTCCTTGTCGATGATGTTCTTGTAGATACGGCCGGTGGTGATGTTGTCGGTCTTGGTCGCCGAACGGCTGGTGAACCGCTCGTAGTGACCGAGATCCAGATCGGTCTCAGCGCCGTCGTCGGTCACGAAGACCTCGCCGTGCTGCGTCGGGCTCATAGTGCCCGGATCAACGTTGAGATAAGGATCGAGCTTCCTCAGCCGAACCCGGTAACCCCTCGCCTGGAGCAGTGCTCCGAGGGCCGCGGCCGCAATTCCTTTTCCGAGGGAAGAAACCACGCCGCCTGTGATGAATACATATCGCGCCATGGGAGCCACCGAATACCTTCTGATTTCTGATTCCGCCAGCGGAATTTTCTTTTTCCGCAAAAAGTCTGTGGAATCTCCACAAACGAAAACCGGCAGGCTTTTGGCCCGCCGGAGTTTGTTGCCTTCAACCGTGCCTTACTGGCCGGTTGGAACGCTGTTCGTCGGAGCGGGCGTTGCCGGGGCCGGTGTCGCAGGCGCAGCAGGAGCCGATGCGGAAGGCGCTGCTCCCGTTGCCGGTGCTGTCGGAGCAGGCGCTGAACTCGCGCCATCCGATGGGACGCCGTTGCTTGCCGGCGGAGCGGTCGGTGCCGGGCCGAGCTGGTTCAAGATACCATTGCCTGAACCCTGCTGGCTCTGCGGAATGCGGTCGAGAATATCCGTCGGACGCGATTCGTAGCGTGCCAGAATACCGAGCGCCAATGACGTAACGAAAAACAGCGTCGCCAGGATCGCCGTCGTGCGGGTCAGGGCGTTTGCCGTGCCGCGCGCCGACATGAAGCCGGAACCGCCGCCGATGCCAAGCCCTCCGCCTTCGGAGCGCTGGATCAGCACGACGCCGACAAGCGCCAGCACGATCATGAGATGAATGACGATCAGAACAGTCTGCATGAATAAGATCCCTGCCCCGTTGGCGAGGCAATAGAAGAAGTTTGGCGGCTCTTTACATGAGGCCCGCCCGCTTTCCAAGCCCCTATTGAATGGCTCAGGCGGTCAAGGCCTCATAGACGCAGTAGATGGCGAGAAAATCGTCGGCTTTCAAGCTGGCGCCACCGATCAATGCGCCATCGACATTTTCGATCGCCATCAGCTCCGCCGCATTGCCCGGCTTGACCGAGCCGCCGTAGAGGAGACGCATCCCCTTGCCTTCGTCGCCGAACCGCTTGGCGAGTTCTACGCGCATGAAAGCGTGCGCTGCTTCCACATCTGTCGCGGTCGGCGTCACGCCGGATCCGATCGCCCATACAGGCTCGTAGGCAATGACCGTGTTTGCGGCTGTGGCATGGTCAGGCAGGGAGCCAGCGAGCTGACGCTTCAGAATATCGAGCGTCTGGCCGGTGTCGCGTTCATCCGCCGTTTCACCGACGCAAACGATCGCGATCAATCCGGCCGTATGGGCAGCCTCGGCCTTGGCGCGAACGATCCGGTCAGTTTCACGATGATCGACGCGCCGTTCGGAATGGCCGACGATCACATGCGTGCCGAAGCAGTCGGCGATCATGTCGGCGGAAATTTCGCCGGTATGCGCGCCGCAATCCTTCTGATGGCAATCCTGGGCGCCGATCATCAACGGGCTGTCCGTCGAAAGTGCCGTCGCCACATAGAGAAGCGTGGCCGGTGGACAGATCAGGGTTTCGACCTTGTCCGAGAGAGGTCCCATCACGCCCTGCGCGATTGCCTTGATCTCGGGAAGGCTGTCCCGTGTGCCGTTCATCTTCCAGTTTCCGGCAATAAGCGGGCGAATTTCTGGTGTCATGTCGATCCCTGTTCCTCTCCTCCAGCAGACGCCGTTGAGCGCCGCCACCTAAACGTGCAGGACAAGGCCTCCCGACATGTCCTTTCACACTTCGTACGCTGAATAATGAACGCATTTCAAGTGCTTGGATGGATCATGGATGCCGGGACACCGGCCTAGAGCCCACTCATCGCGCACCGCAAGCGATGCACGCCGCGATTCAATCGGTTGAGATCCATTGAAACGCCCGATTGCGCTTAAACCGGTTATTTGTGGGCAATAAGCACGAAATTGAGGGCTTTGCGCCAGTCGATCATCCGGATCGGCGTTCCGTGCCCACCCGTGTTGAAAACGGACATACGGACCGGGTATCCGGCGCTCTGCAATTTCCGGTAGATCTCGGTCTGTCCGCTGGCTGCGTAGACGCTGTCGGCACTGCCATGGGCGATATAGACCGGCAGTTTCGCCTTGGCGAACGGCGTCGACGGCAGACCCGGATCAGGTGGACCGCCAAGCAGAACCATTCCCTCCAGAAAGCGGATCGTCGTGGCGTCCCGGCTCACGGCCTGACAGATGAAGCCACCCATGGAGGCGCAGGCGAGGATGATTGGACGTCCAGTCGATTTCTCCGACGCATAGCGAATAAGGGCGGCGATATCGGCTGCACCTTTGTCGTCGAAGGATCTTACGCTC
Organism: Neorhizobium sp. DAR64872/K0K18; assembly: GCF_050500175.1. Lineage (NCBI taxonomy): Bacteria > Pseudomonadati > Pseudomonadota > Alphaproteobacteria > Hyphomicrobiales > Rhizobiaceae > Neorhizobium > Neorhizobium sp. DAR64872/K0K18. The sequence goes on along the minus strand of NZ_CP191446.1, from coordinate 1,651,335 downwards.
GGCGAATAGTAGGTCCCGCCTGACGCGGTGACGAGGTTCTTCAGCCGGTTGAAATTGCCGCCGAACGTGTAGTCGTTGACGCCGAGCCGCCTGTCGCCGCCCCTGCCGTGAATGAAGATCACCGTGAAGGCGCCACCTTGCGAAGGTCCCACCCTGGTGACATCAAGGGTCCGTCCGGAGAAGGCCAGGGTTTCATTTTCCTGGACACGGCGCGGTCCAAGCGCCACATAGGCATTCTTGACCCGCCGCTCAGGCTCACTGTCACGACCGTTGATGTCGCGCAGTTCCTGGTAGTCTATCATCTCGTAAGCGCCGCCGTCCTTAGTCTCCAGCACTTCGAACCTGGAGAAAAGCTCGTCTTTGAACGGCTTGATGGGGACTTCCTGCGCGAAGCTTGCTGAAGCTCTGAACGCGACCACTACAGCAAGAAGCGTGCCGAAAAAGAAATGAACTGTGGACATGCGGGCTTTCATTCGGAACCTTCTGTCTTCCAACTTGCCATGCTAAAGCCGAGGCAGCATTGCTGGCAGACCCGCCGTGTGCGTACGGCATCGCGAGAAAGCCGGTTTTCTGGCAAAATCGCATGTGATTCGAAACAGCACGAGATGGGTATGGCTATCTCCTCCGCACCCCGACAGGTAGTACCGACACCGCCAATGGATGACAATAACGACCTTTTTGCCGACACGCCCGCTCTCCCCAGATCAGCGCCAGCGGAACCTGTACCCGCCGTCAAGGCAGCGCCTTCGCCGCGACGTCCGGCTACAATCGCCGCCGACGGCGACGACTACGGCGCATCGTCGATCCGCGTGCTGGAGGGGCTGGAACCGGTGCGTATGCGCCCCGGCATGTATATCGGCGGCACTGACGAAAAGGCTCTCCACCATCTGTTTGCCGAGGTCATCGACAACTCGATGGACGAAGCCGTGGCCGGCCATGCCAATTTCATCGAGGTGTATCTGGATACCGAAGGTTGCCTGACCGTGACCGACAACGGTCGTGGCATTCCTGTGGAAAACCATCCACAGGTGCCCGGCAAGTCGACACTCGAAGTTATCATGACCAAGCTTCATGCCGGCGGTAAGTTTGACGGAAAGGCTTACGAGACCTCGGGCGGTCTGCATGGGGTTGGCGTCTCCGTCGTCAATGCGTTGTCCGACATGCTGGAAGTCGAGGTTGCGCGCAACAAGAAGCTCTATCGCCAACGTTTTTCCCGCGGCGTTCCGCAAGGTGGGCTCGAAGAACTCGGTGACGTACACAATCGTCGCGGCACCCGCGTCCGCTTCCATCCGGATCCGCAGATCTTCGGCGATCACGCGAAGTTCGATGCCGGTCGTATTTTCCGCATGGCGCGCTCGAAGGCTTATCTGTTCGGCGGCGTCGAAATCCGTTGGAGCTGCGATCCGTCACTGGTTCAGGCCGGTGGCGACGTGCCGGACAAGGCGGTCTTCCATTTTCCCGGCGGTCTGAAAGACTATCTTTCGGCCACGCTCGGCAAGGATTTCACCGTCACTCGCGAAATCTTTGCGGGCCGCACCGAAAAGACCGGTGGTCACGGCGCCATGGAATGGGCCATCACGTGGTATGGTGGCGATCCGCAGGTTCACTCCTACTGCAACACCATCCCGACGACCGAAGGCGGCACTCATGAAGCCGGGTTGCGCATCGCGCTGACCAAAGGCCTGAAGAATTACGCCGAACTGACACAGAACAAGCGCGCCCGCGAAATTACCACTGATGACGTGATGATTTCGGCAGTCGGCATGCTGTCTGTCTTCATTCGCGAGCCGGAATTCGTCGGCCAGACCAAGGACAAGCTTGCGACCGTGGAGGCGCAGCGGCTCGTCGAGAACGTTCTGCGCGACCCCTTCGATCATTACCTGACCGGAAATCCCAACGAGGCCGCGAAACTGCTCGACTGGGTGATTGAGCGCTCCGAAGAGCGGCTTCGTCGCCGCAAGGAAAAAGAGGTCAATCGCAAGACGGCCGTGCGCAAGCTGCGCCTTCCCGGCAAGCTTGCCGATTGCTCACAGAACACGGCCGAGGGCGCCGAACTGTTCATCGTCGAGGGTGACTCGGCTGGCGGCTCGGCGAAGCAGGGCCGTAACCGGTTGAACCAGGCCATTCTTCCGCTCCGAGGTAAAATCCTCAACGTCGGCTCGGCAAGCCGCGAGAAACTCTCGGCCAACCAGCAGATCGCAGATCTCGTGCAGGCGCTTGGCTGCGGCACGCGGACGAAATACCGCGAGGAGGATCTTCGCTACGAGCGGGTCATCATCATGACCGACGCCGATGTCGACGGCGCCCATATCGCATCGCTGCTGATCACGTTCTTCTATCAGGAAATGCCCGAACTCATCCGCGGCAGCCATCTTTATCTGGCCGTGCCGCCGCTTTACGTCATCCGGCAGGGTGGCAAGACCGTCTATGCCCGCAACGACGCGCATCGGGCCGAATTGATGGAAACGGTGTTCAAGGGCAAGAAAGTCGAAATCGGTCGCTTCAAAGGCCTTGGCGAGATGATGGCTGCGCAGTTGAAGGAAACGACCATGGACCCCGCCAAGCGCACGTTGCTGCGCGTCGGGATCGACGAGGTGGATTTCGAAGGCACGCGCGAGGCGGTCGACAATCTGATGGGTACACGGCCCGAGGCGCGCTTCCGGTTCATCCAGGAACGCGCCGCCTTTGCCGATAACCTCGATATCTGACTGCTGCGACCGGAAGACTTCCGGTCGCATTTTGAAGCTATCGTTCCAGAACCTTGCTGACGGCGGCAATCAACGCCGTCGCTTCATAAGGCTTGCGCACAACCGGCGCTGAAAATGTCGCTGGAATGATCGAGCGATCGCTGTATCCCGTCGCAAACACGAAGGGCACGTGACGACGCAGAAGTTCTTCCGCGATTGGAAGCGACGTACCGGATCCCAGATTGACATCGAGGATCGCGACGTCCGGGGTGAAATCCTTGAGGCGGCGAAGCGCGTCCGAGACCGAAGGCGATGTCGTTACCTTGTCGATACCATTGTCCGCCAGCATCGCCTCGACATCTGCTGCGATCAGCATCTGATCTTCCACAAGAAGGAACTCCAGATTGCCGAGTGATCGCTCGCTCGCCGTCCGTCCGCCGAGCCCATCTAGGTGGAGATCGTCCTCGGATGCCGCGTCATCATCTGCGTGAACGTGCTTGGAGGGGATGACAAAGACCGCGTTGACGCCCTCGGGCGGATAGTCGACCGATGCCCGACCATCCAGCTCGAAGGGCATGCTGCGGCTGATAAGGACACTGCCGAACCCACTGCGACTGGGCGCCTTTGTGACCGGACCACCGGTTTCTTTCCAGGTCAACTCGCAGTCGCCATCGGCGCTTCGGCCCCACTCGATGTCGAGCCGACCGTCAGATACCGAGAGCGAACCGTATTTCGCAGCATTGGTAGACATTTCGTGCAGGACGAGGGCCATGACGGAAAACGCACGGCTATCAAGCCAGAATCGCGGTCCGCTCATCGTCACGATGCGGCCGCTTCCCTTATAGGGCTGCAGTTCGGCTTCGAGAAGGTCGGCCAGATGTCCGCCATCGCCGCTGCGGACGACCTGATCGTGCGCATAGGCCAATGCCTGAATGCGTCCCTTCAGCGAGCCGACGTAATCGGACAGCGGTCTTGAGTCATCCACAGGATGCCCCACGAGCGCCTTGATCACAGACAGGATGTTCTTGACGCGGTGGTTGAGCTCCTCGTTGAGCATGCGCTGGCGCACGTCCGCCTTACCGCGCTCGTCCGCAAGCAGTTCGTTATGATGCAGTACGGTTTCGACAAGAACTGCCCTGATGGCGTCGGCAATCTCGAGATCCGTATCGGTCCAAGGTTGAGCCTTGAGGCGTACCTGTTCTTTCCAGATGGCGAAGCTCGACCTCGGCGTCAGTCGCTCCCCATGCGGTCCGCTGGTATACTGCTTGTCGGGATTGCCTGCCCAATCAAGGGTCTGCACGACTTCCTTGCGGAAGAAAAACAGATAGTCGCGAGGGCGCTGGGACAACGAAATGGCAAGAACGCCGCTCACGTCGTCAGGCGAGATCATCGACAACGGTAGCGACCGAGACAATTCGGCCGTCGACCAAATCCGTCCGCCTGCGACGCCGCCGACCAGTTCCGCCAGTTCGGCAACGAGATGCTCCTGTGGCACGAGGCCCTGCCCCGTCCAGATCCCGTCAAGCCAAAGCCCGACCCCATCGCAGGGTAGCATGCCGCCGAAATCATCCAGCGAACTTCTCAACAGCCCGCTGATATCGTTGTGGTTGGAAGCGATCTGAAGGAATCGGTCAAGCGAACGTCTGGCAAGACTTGCCGTTTCGACCAGTTGCTTTTGTTTCAGCGCGCTCAAATGCAGGGAGAAGAACTCGCCGAACGTTTCTGCCGCAACGCGCTGGGGCATCGACAAGGTCTTTGGCGAATAGTGGTGGCAGGCCATCAGCCCCCACAACTCCCCATCAACGATGATGGACACCGACATCGAGGCAGAGACGCCCATGTTGCGAAGATACTCGCAGTGGATCGGCGAAACACTCCTCAGATGCGCGAAGGACATATCAAGCGGCAGGCCGTCTTCGCCCAACTCAGGGACGATGGCCACACGCTCGTTGTCAGCGTTGGAGATGACGCGGATGGTGTTCTTGATGTAGAGAATGCGTGCCTGTTTGGGGATATCCGCTGCAGGAAAATACTGGCCCTTGAAGCTCTCGAGGTCGCGGCGTTTGTATTCGCTGACGACCTTGCCGGACCCTTCCTCCTCGAAACGATAGACCATAACGCGGTCATATCCGAGCATGGCGAACATCAGCCTTGCAGCGTTCTCGATAAGCCTGTCGATGCTCTTCATGTTGCGAATGCGGCTGATCAACATGCGTGCAACTTCGAGCGGCTGGTCGGCGTCGTTTGAAGCCGGCTCGAACTCGATGATCACCTTGGAATCGAAACGATGCAACGAGATGTCGAAAGCTTTGCCTGACGGGAGTCGCAAGGCATGGCGTAGCGCCGGGCGTGCTGGATCATCAGAGGTCGCGAGCGCGTTGCGAAGCGAATGGGCCGCTTCGCCACCGACGACGTCCTCGAGTCTCCGGCCGTTGATGTCACCTTCAACACCGAGCATTTCTCCAACATTCGCAGAGTGGTGAAGAATCTCAGCACCAGTTAAGTCGCAGGCAAGAAGGCAACCATGCGGTTGAATGCTCCCTGGGATGTGAATTGGCTCGCGGTCGCAATTTGTAAGGTCGACCGCCTCCGCATTGAGCATCATTAAAGTCCTTGGATCTCGTCTCTTATAAAACACGCGTACGTTACGGTTATCTATTGTTCTGCTCTACCGAAACAAGGGGCGCTGACAAAGACGGTTTAGCCATCGCAATGCCCTAGATGAAGTTATGGTTCGGTGTTTTCACATTTGTATCGTATCTAAAGGATAGGCAGACGATGAAGGGCTAGGTTAAGAGGTCCATTGTAGGCTTGCAGCAAAATGGCCGAGACACCATATCGGCGACAGCAATCGGGAGTGGCAGTTTATCGTGAGCGCGCAAAATGATCGGAACACCCCAAGAGAACCGCGTTGGCTGGGACCGGTCTCTCCCAATCGCATTGCTCTGATACCGGCCATATCGGCAGCTCGATGGCTTCTGGTCCTGATTGTTGCTGCGTCGATCTACTTCTTCTACGGCTTCCTAGTCCCGGTTCTGGCCGCCCTTGTCATCGGATTTGCCAGCTGGCCTCTCTATCGCAAGCTTTTGGCCCGCGTTGGCGGAAACACGACAATCGCCGCGACGCTTGCCATTCTGTTCATCCTCGCCTTTCTGATTGTGCCGATCGGCGTCGCGATCAGCTACACCACGGGTGAACTGCGCCAGTGGTTCAGCTGGGCGGTCGAAGTGAACAGGTTCGGGGCGCCGCCTCCAGCCTGGATCATCGGCCTTCCCTGGGCCGGTGATTGGCTCGGGTTGCAGTGGACAAAGCATGTTGGGTCACCCGGCGCTATCGGCGAGCTTGTACAGATCGTTAGCGGAGCCAATATCGGCAATATCTACCGCGCCGTGATTGCTGCCGGAGATGGCGTCTTCCATCTCGTTCTGACCATGCTGTTCATGATGATCGCGCTGTTTTTCGTTTATCGTGACGGCGCATCGTTTTCACGCCAGATTGATCTTGTTGGTGAGCGCATCCTGCCGTCGCGGTGGGAGCGGATTTCGCGTGTCGTACCGGCGACAATTAGTTCGACGGTGACCGGGATGACGTTGATTGCGATCGGCGAAGGCATCGTGCTTGGCGTGGCCTACTGGATTGCTGGCGTCCCCTCGCCTGTGACACTTGGGGTCATCACTGGCGTGCTGGCGCTTATTCCAGGCGGCGCGCCCCTTTCGTTCACGCTGGTATCTGCCTATCTCGTTGCCAACGGCTCGTTCGTCGCAGGGATCGGGCTGTTCACGTGGGGTGCGGTGGAATTGTTTATCGTCGACAAGACGGTTCGTCCGCGCCTGGTTGGCGGCCCCATCAAATTGCCATTCCTTCCCACATTCTTCGGCCTTGTTGGTGGTGTGAAAACCATGGGCTTTCTCGGACTGTTCATCGGTCCGGTTCTGATGGCGCTGATTGTGTCGATATGGCGGGAATGGATTCGCGAGGTCCGGATGGCAGAGACGACCGAAGTGCAATCGGCCGACCTTGCGGTGTCGCCCACCGAAGCGGCGGAGCGGGCCTATAAGCGAAAGGCGCAAACGCCTTAAGCGTTCAGCCCCGCTGCCGTGACGCCTCGCTGGCGCCATCATTGAGCAATCTAACCCCCAACAACCGCCATTGGGGAAAACAGCATGAATTCCGCGCTCATCTTCATGACTATTTTGGGCTGCAACAATTCGGCCACGGACTGCCGCTACATCTCGACGGTCGACCAGAGATGGCCAACGGTCGCCATGTGCGATGCCGTTTCCGAAGAAAGGCTACCGTCCTATGCCAATCAGCCTTATCCGGTAATCATCGCCGTCTGCCAGAATCCGGACGATGCGATCGAGACAGCAACACAGTCGCAAACCCCTCCCGTGCGGGATCAAGCGTCCGAGCCGATAGCGGCGGCTCCGGAGCCAGACAGCGACGTAAGCGAGAAGCAGAAGGAAGGTCTGGCCAGCCGTGCGATCCAGCGGGTTCGCAACGTTTTGCCAACGACCGAAGGCGTCAAGACGCTCGTGACGACGCCCGTAAGGCTTGTCGAAGGCGGTTATTCGTGGGTTGCCAAGCGTTTCGACCGCTGAGCTCAGGCAGCAAGCGCTAACTCGCTCGCATAGGCTCGTGCGGCGAACCGCATCTCCAGACGATGCCGTCTCTCGATCATCTGGATCATATCCGAGACTGCCGGATGCTGCCCTGCAACCCCTGAAAACCTCTCGATCAAACGACCGCAGACATCAGCGGTGGAACGACCCGCCGACGCGTCGCGCCAGAGCAGGACAGCCTCGACGAAGACGGCGGCGATCTCCCTTGTCAGACCACAGGCTTCAAAAAGGGCGCGAACGGCATGAAGGCGGCCTGTCGCCAGGATAGGCCTCACGCGACGCTCTCCGAGCCCGGAAAGGGTCGATACCGCCTCTGCAACGAGGTCAGCCTTGCCAAGGCAGAGGGCGTGGATCAGGAAAGACGGTGTGAGGCGTCCCGATGCCCGGAGATGCTCGACAAGTGCCGGCACTTCCTGCTGGGACGTCGTTCCTGCAATTGCGACGGTTGCCGCTTCGTCGGCCTCGCGGCCCACATATTCGATACGGCCGCGAGCAAGCGTCGAGCGGACCAGACCGCAGTTGAGAAGCGTGTCCGCGATGTGGCTAACGAGCATGTGGCGCGCTTCTGAAGGAAGGTCTTCGCGCTCGAGCAGAAGGTTGCGAATGTCGTGGCGCTGTCCATGCCGCTCGGCGATCCGGCGCAGGGATATGCCTGTGATCAACGCAGTGCCACTTTCGAGCAGAATCAGAATTTCCGGCTCGTCGCCGATTTCTGCAAGTGCTGCACAGGCGCCGCGGGAAAGATTTGGCCGCGAGGCGATCAGACGCCGGGTCATTCCATCGCCCCGGCCGATCAGGTCGACAAGATCCGAGTCGCTGATCACGGGCGAGCGGGCAATCACCGTACAGGCGATCTCGACCTGATCTTCCGCAAGCGCGAGGATGATTGCACGAGGAGCCTGAGGCGAATCGGCGATCAATTCTGCCAATGCGAGACGTACGCGCGGCGAAGGGTCATCGAGAAGGTAAGTGATCGCCAATCCGGCAGCCTTGCGCTCTTCCGCCCCCATCGCCGCGTGGAGATATGCCCGACCAAGGGCATCCGCTGCGCGGGAACGGTCCCCAGCCCTTGCCGTCTCAGCCCAACGAAGAAATGCCTGTACGATCACGACCTGCCCCGGAAACACAACGCTGCTGCTCCGTCTGGAACAGCCTGGTGCCACGGTAGAGACAAAAAGTTTAAGATTGGTTCACCATGTTCCACACCCGGCGCGGCGCACCTCACGCGTAGCCTGAACCAGGCCGAGGTTATGAAATCTCACGTCGGACGGATCAGTTCGAACACGCCCTCGCCGGCATCGGAATAGTCACGGTAACCCATGCGGCCGACCGGTCGGGCAAGCTGCATGTCGATTCGGCCATCCCGGATGATGTCTTCGGAGATATGGATTCCGACCACCTCGCCAAACACCATGTAGGCGTCGGTGAGCTCGCCCTTGAGATCCTTCGGCTGGATCACTTCGGTAAGACGGCACTCCAGCGCGGTATAGGCCTCCGCAACGTAGGGCGCGTCGACGACCTCTCCCATTCTGGCGGTGAGGCCAGCCAGGTCGAACTCATTCACCCCGTAATCTACCGGAGCCGAGGAAGCGTTTACCTGTTCGGAAACATGGCGGCTGGCCATGCTTGCCGTGAAAAAACCCGTGTCCGACGCATTCTTCAGACTGTGCTTGCGTCCCGACGAGGAGAACATCACGATCTTGGGGTTATCGGACACGATGTTGAAGAAAGAATAGGGCGACAGGTTCAGCGAACCGTCGCGGCCTTTGGTACCGATCCAGCCGATCGGCCGCGGCGCTACGATCGCCTTGAAGGGATCATGGCGCATGCCGTGGGCGTTCGTGTCGGTGCGATAAAACATGCGTTCAACCTGCGTAGGTGACAATGTCGGCAAGAGCCGGCCGCGGCCGGTCCGGCGTCGCGAAATCGCTCGAGCCGATATGAATGAAACCCGCGACCTTTTCGCCCGGGCTTATGCCAAGAGCGTCGAGGGCTCGCTCGTCGTAGCACACCCACTCGGTGCGCCAGTTGGCAACATAGCCATGTGCATTTGCAGCCATCAGCATGTTGAGGCAGACAGCGCCAGCCGACAGGACCTGCTCCCATTCAGGGATTTTGACGTGGGGCTGCGCGGTGCTGACAACGGCAACGACAAGCGGTGCACGTGTGAAACGCGTCAGTTCAGCCTGTTTGGCCGGTTCATTCATCTCCGGGTTACCGGCGAGCGCGAGTTCAAGGAAGGTTTCGCCGAGCTTCGTGCAAACGTCACCCCGATAGACGACAAGGCGCCAAGGCGCGATTTTGCCATGATCGGGAACGCGGACCGACATGCTCAAGATCGATTCGAGCTCTTCTTGCGATGGGCCCGGGCCTGTGATCTGGGCAACGGGCGTCGAGTGGCGCTCTTGCAGGTAATCGCTGAGCTTCAGGTTGTTTTCCATGTCGAAAGCTTCCGATCGATACGTGATATAGAGGTAGGCCTTGAAAATGCCCGGACGTTCGTCTTCAAGTGGCTTCTCGCAAAACAAGAGTCAACGGGTCATATCCTGATGCCAGGCCTATCGTTCGTTACCCGTATCGCTGCTGCAGGCCTGCTGCTGTTGACCGCTGCCGACCTGGGTTTCGCGCAAAGCGATGCGTTCGGAAGCTTCCGCCAGCTCGACAGCACGGGGAAGATGCCCAAGCTGAACGCCTTCTCGGCCACACCGGGCGAAAGCGCCGGCTCGATCGCGAAGGATGTGCGGTTTGATGCCAGGCTGACGGCTGACAGCGACGTGATGCAGGAAGGTCTTGCCTGGCGCGTGTTCAGCCCGATTGCCGGTGTGGACGGCAAGCTTCCGCTTGTTGCAAGCTCCGACGGCGGATCCGCCGCCTTCCAGCTGGCGCCGGGTGATTATTTCGTGAATGTCGCGTTCGGCCGCGCCGGCGTCACGAAAAAAGTAACTGTACCCTCTGAAGGCGACTTCCAGAAACAGACCCTTGTCCTTGATGCCGGCGGGTTCATCCTGAACGCGGTTGCCGGAGCGGACCAGACTATCCCACCGGCACAGCTGAGCTTCTCCGTCTATGCGGCCGAAGTCCGCGAAAACGGCGATCGGGCCCTGGTGATGTCGGAGGTGAAGCCCAACACGATCGTGCGGCTTGCGACAGGGACCTATCACGTGGTTTCTGAGTACGGTGACATCAACGCCGTCGTGCGTGCCGACATCCAGGTGGAAGCGGGCAAGCTGACGCAGGCTGTCTTGCAGCACAAGGCCGCGGAGGTGTCGCTGAAGCTCGTGTCTCAGCCGGGTGGCGAAGCCATCGCCGACACGGCCTGGTCGGTGCTGACGGCAGCGGGCGACGTGGTCAACGAAAGCGTCAGCGCCCTGCCCTCCATGGTGCTGGCCGAGGGCGACTATCTCGCCGTTGCCCGCAACAAGGACAAGATCTATCAGCGCGAATTCAAGGTGACGGCTGGTAACAACGTGGATGTCGAGGTGTTGATGCGCAATGCCAACCCGTCAGATGCCACGACCGCTGCCGTCGTGCCCGACTGACATCGGCTTTCTGGGTCAACTGGCCTTCTTGAGAAACCGCTGACGTCTGACGGGCCGCATGGAGAAGACGGCACTGTGGAGCAGACCGAGCAACTCCTTGCGGTCTGTGGTCCCAGCCATATCGTCCCAGCTCATCACCCTGCCCACCCGTGCCGTGATCGACGTTCCAGACAGGCGTTTAAACTCGCGGATGAGAAGCGACAGCCTGAATGTCATCGAGATCCGGCTGGCCAGATGAAAGAGCCGACCATTCTGCCCCTCGAAATAGACCGGAACCACGTTGGCCCTGGTAGCCTGAATGAGTTTTGCGGCGAAGATCTTCCACGGCAGGTCGTCGGCAATGCCGAAGCCCTTCTTCGCGGTTGCGACACCGCCGGCTGGAAAGATAATGATGGTCGTGCCGTCTTTCAGCAGCCGTATCGCTTCGTTCCGCGTGTGCATGTTCAGCACCAGCGCCTCCTTCGTCTCCTCGAAGGATACGGGCAGCGAATAGGGTTCCATCTCAGGAACCTTCAGGAGATCGTTGTGGATCAGCACGCGGAAAGGTCGGCCGAGCTGTTCGGCAAGTGCCAGCACGGCAATTCCGTCTCCTATGCCGAACGGATGGTTTGCAACGATGACCAGTGGAGACTGCAGCTGTTCTTCGGGAGGCCATGCGCCTTCGATCTCGAGACCCACGTCGATGATATCGAGCATCTTGCCGAAGACGCGGTCGCTCTTGCCGACGATGTCGGTGCGCCAGATATCATACAGCCGGGCGAAACGATCGCGTCCCGAGAGCCCTTCGATAGACCGGATGAACCAGCGCTTGAAGCGCGGATCCCTGTCATTGGCGTAGGACAGTTCCCTGAACCGCAAATCAGTCTCCCAACGGAAAGGCGCATCCGATGGGAAGGCAATATTACAAAACGATTGCAGTTTTTTGACAGCACCCGCGGACATGGCCCGCGGGCGCTGGTCTTGATCAGGCCGGGCGCTTTCTCAGTGCTGCGCGGCGGCGAAGGTCCGGCGGCGTCGCTTCTTCCGCAAGCGACCGAATCGCCTCTTCAAGCGTCATCGACGTTTGCGCCTGCGAGCCGAGACGACGGATGTTGACCGAGTTCTCCTCGGCTTCCTTCTTGCCGCAGACGATAATGACCGGAACCTTGGTCACCGAATGCTCGCGGACCTTGTAGTTGATCTTCTCGTTGCGGAAGTCGGTCTCGACCTGCAGGCCGGCATCGCGCAACTGTTCGGCAACTTCCCGACCGTAGTCGTCTGCGTCCGAAGTGATGGTCGCGACAACGACCTGGGTCGGTGCAAACCACAGCGGCATGTGGCCTGCGAAGTTCTCGATCAGAATGCCGAGGAACCGTTCCATCGAGCCGCAGATGGCACGGTGGATCATCACCGGCTGCTGCTTTTCCGAGTTGGCATCGATGTAGAAGGCGCCGAAGCGCTCCGGCAGGTTGAAGTCGACCTGAGTCGTGCCGCACTGCCATTCGCGACCGATCGCGTCCTTCAGCGTGTATTCGAACTTGGGGCCATAGAAGGCGCCCTCGCCCGGAAGAATGCCGGTCTTGATGCGACCGCCGGACTGTTCTTCAATGGTTTTCAGAACGTCCGTCATGACGCTTTCGGCGCGATCCCAGAGATCATCGGTGCCGACGCGCTTTTCCGGACGCGTGGAGAGCTTCACGACCACTTCCTCGAAGCCGAAATCCTCGTAGACGGAGAGGATGAGATCGTTGATCCGCAGGCACTCGGCCGCCATCTGCTCGTCTGTGCAGAACACGTGCGCGTCGTCCTGCGTAAAGCCGCGCACGCGCATCAGACCATGAAGCGCGCCTGACGCTTCGTAGCGGTGAACGAGACCGAATTCGGCAAGCCTGATCGGCAGTTCGCGATAGGACTTCAGACCATGCTTGAAGATCTGGACGTGGCCGGGGCAGTTCATCGGCTTTAGTGCGAAGACGCGATTGTCCGCTCCCTCGTCCTTTGGATGCGTGAACGCGTAAGCGGATTTCACCGCGAACATGTTTTCCTGGTACCAGCCCCAGTGACCTGACGTTTCCCAGAGAGACGCGTCGAGAACCTGCGGTGCGTTGACCTCTTCGTAGGTGCCGGCCAGGCGGCGGCGCATGTAGGACGTCAGGGTCTGGAACATGCGCCAGCCCTTGCCGTGCCAGAAGACGACGCCGGGGCCCTCTTCCTGGAAATGGAAAAGGTCCATTTCACGCCCGAGCTTGCGGTGGTCGCGCTTTTCGGCTTCGGCCAGGATATGCAGGTAGTTATCGAGCTGCTCCTGCTCCGCAAAGGCCGTGCCGTAGATGCGCGTCAGCATGACGTTGTTGCTGTCGCCGCGCCAATAGGCGCCAGCCACCTTCATCAGCTTGAAAGCCGTACCGATCTGGCCCGTGGACGCCATATGCGGCCCGCGGCACAGGTCGAACCAATCGCCCTGATAATAGATCTTCAGATCCTGGTCTTCGGGAATGGCGTCGACCAGCTCGACCTTGTAGGCCTCGCTCTTGGCTGCAAAAACCTCGCGCGCCTTGTTGCGCGGCCAGACTTCCTTGGTGAAGGGTTTGTTGCGCTGGATGATTTCCTTCATCCGCTTTTCGATCTTCGGCAGGTCGTCCGGGGTGAAGGGCTCGGCCTTGGCAAAGTCGTAATAGAAGCCGTTCTCGATGACGGGACCGATGGTTACCTGCGTGCCGGGCCACAGCTCCTGCACCGCTTCTGCCATGACGTGCGCGGCATCGTGGCGGATCAGTTCGAGTGCCCTGGGGTCCGTACGGGTAACGATCTCGATCTGACCGTCGACGACGGGGTCGGAGAGATCGCGCACGGTCCCGTCGATCGCGATCGCGACAGACTTTTTGGCAAGCGACTTGGAAATGGATTCGGCAACTTCACGGCCGGTCGTGCCGGCATCATACGTGCGGACGGAGCCATCGGGAAATGTAAGGGAAACCTGGGACATGTTCTATCTCCTGTCCAGTCCCGCCAACGAATGCGGGTGGTGGTAAAATGGCCAGATCGACCGGCCGGCAACGGGCGCGGTGATAGTTTGTTTCGGGCCGTTAGTAAAGGTTTGGAACCCGCGAACGGATGGTCGGAAAGCCTATAGCTTCCGAGCTCTGGCGAGCTGCAAGGACTGACGTCATTTGAGATAGTTGGGCTGGTGTCACGCTTATCCATGACGCCAGTATCGCCAGGGCATCCACCAGACCTGGCGTTGCCTCTGCAGGTCCGGAACCGGGTCCAGTCCGCCGGAGCCACCCGGACCGCAGCGCGCGACTCGGTACAGTGTCATCCAGAGACCGGGCCAGAGCCCGTGTCGGGCGATCGCCTCGTAGCCATACTCGGAACAGGTCGGAATATGGCGGCAGCCGTTTCCGACAAAGCCGGAAAGAGTGAGCTGATAGAACCGGATCAGTCCCATACCGGCGAGGCGTCCGGGCGTCTTTTTGAACGGGCCTTGCCAGTTTCGCGATCGATAGGGCCCGCCGCGTTTTGTGTTGTGGTCACAATCCGGCGAACCGCACATCAGGCGGTCGCTTTGTCGGCCCGGTCGCGGACGTCGATCTGATCGAGAGCGTCAACGACGGCATCGAATGTCAGCATGGTAGACGGATGCCGGGCCTTGTAATCCTTCACAGGCTTCAGGTAGCGCATGTCTTCGAAGCGGCCGACCGGGCCTTCGCCGCCCTCTTTCAGCATCGACAGCATGTCGACCCTCGCCTGGCGCAGTTCGTCGACAGGCGCGCCGACGATATGCCGTGCCATGATCGACGACGACGCCTGACCGAGGGCGCAGGCCCTCACCTCGTGAGAGAAGTCGCTCACCACGCCGTCACTGACTTTCAGGTATACACGAACTTTTGAACCGCAGAGCTTGGAGTGCTTTTCGGACGTCGCATCCGCATCGTCCATTGCACCCGCGCGGCCAATGTTCCCCGCAAATTCAAGAATTTTCTGGTTATAGATCTCGTCCATGTCGCTCGCTCACGTCATCGTCCTCGACATCCGCTCGACCGACCGAACGCACCGTCTACCGGGATGACCTACCACAATCTGGATTAGGCCCCTATATGTTGTCCGCGACGGGAATTATCAAGGAAACACGTTTTCGAGAAACGCTTGAAAACGGCGATGGTATGCCTTGAAAATTCGGAACGCGCAGACGAAAAGTCAGGAAACTGGTATTCCGGCGTGATCCATGGCGATCAGCTTTTTTACCATAGTGAGATCGGATGTGGCCCTGGCCCGCATCGAGGGACACAAGATGGATGCTATTTTGAAGAATTTTCCGGCCTCCAGCCAGAAACAGCCTCGTCCGACCCAGCAGGAAGCTGAGGACGCCGTGCGCGTCTTGCTCCAGTGGTCCGGTGACGATCCGGAGCGCGAAGGTTTGCTCGACACGCCGAAGCGCGTTGCAAAAGCCTATCGCGAGCTCTTTTCGGGCTATGATCTGTCGGCCGAAGAGGTTCTCGGCCGGACCTTCGAGGAGGTCTCGGGTTATGACGATATGGTTCTCGTTCGCGATATACCATTCTTCTCCCATTGCGAGCACCACATGCTGCCCATCAAAGGCAAGGCGACCGTTGCCTATCTTCCGCAGGGCCGGGTTCTGGGGCTGTCCAAGATCGCGCGTGTGATCGAGATCTACGGTCGTCGCCTCCAGACACAGGAAAATTTGACGGCACAGATCGCCAGCGCGATCGACACGACATTGAAGCCGCGCGGTGTGGCCGTCCTGATCGAGGCGGAACACATGTGCATGGAAATGCGCGGTGTGGAGAAGCAGGGATCTCAGACGCTGACGACCCGGTTTACCGGTGCGTTCAAGACCGACGCGGCCGAGCAGGCGCGTTTCTTTACCATGGCCCGCAACCGCTGAGCGCCGAAATGACAATGACTTTTCAAGCGCCGTCGTCGGATAAGGCCGAGCTCGAGGGTGACGGCGCCTTTACGCCCCGTTTCGATTCCGACGGTCTTGTGACCGCTGTCGTGACCGACATTCGCGATGGCGAATTGCTCATGGTGGCGCATATGAACGCCGAGGCGCTCGCGCTGACGATCGAGACGGGCGTCGCTCACTACTACAGCCGGTCGAGAGCGAAACTCTGGAAGAAGGGCGAGACCTCCGGCAATCTGCAGACTGTGCATGAGGTCAGGACCGATTGCGATCAGGACGCCGTCTGGCTCAAGGTCTCGATGTCCGGCCATGACGCCGCTTGCCACACCGGGCGACGCTCCTGTTTCTATCGTGCGGTAAAGAAAAGTGACGGTGGCGCTGTCCTTGAAATACAGGATCAACAGCGTCACTTTGATCCAGAACATGTGTATTCTGGTCATGATGAGACGGGGAAGCGGTAGGCGTCTGCACCGCTTTCATACCATCCCCACCTGAATAACGAATTGGCAACCAAACGATGCGTTAATTGGTGTACGTGGCTGTGTGCAGCTGAGAGGTGATGGCGATGATGAATTGGAGTTGGAGTCGCAACGAGCGGCAGGCCGCGCCAGCAGACGCTGTCACAAATCGGCTCCAGACGTCCCCTCCTCCCATTGTCATTGAGCAGCCACGCAAGGCAAAGCTGTCTCTAGCACTTGGTGGCGGCGCGGCCCGCGGATGGGCGCATATCGGCGTGTTGCGCGCGCTTGACGAAGCCGGCATCGAAGTCGGGATGATTGCCGGCACATCGATCGGCGCGCTGGTCGGAGGCTGTTATCTCGCCGGCAAGCTCGACGAACTCGAAAGCTTTGCCCGATCGCTGACCATGCGGCGGATCGCGGCGCTTCTCGACCTCACCATCGGTGGCGGCGGCCTGATCGGTGGCATGCGGTTGACGAAGCGAATGCAGGAACACCTGCAGGGCATCTCCATCGAGGATCTCGACCGCCCCTTCGTCGCAGTCGCGACGGAACTTCATACCGGGCACGAAGTGTGGATTTCGGCCGGCTCTCTGATCCGCGCCCTTCGGGCGTCCTACGCGCTGCCGGGGATTTTCGAACCTGTGAAATGCAGCGGCCGCACGCTGGTCGATGGCGCGCTGGTCAATCCGGTCCCGACCTCCGTCTGTCGCGCCTACGAGCAGCCGCTGGTCGTGGCCGTGAACCTCAACTACGATGTCTTCGGCCGGTCCGCGGTTGTCAAACACACTGCAGCCGATGCGCCGGACGATCACGAGCGTTCGCGCCATCAGGACGACCCCCGCGTCGGTGTCACCGGCACCATGGTGCAGGCGTTCAACATCATCCAGGAGCGCATATCGCGCGCCAGACTGGCCGGCGATCCGCCTGATCTGGCGCTGCATCCACGCCTCAACGATATCGGTCTGTCCGAATTCCACCGCGCCGGCGAGGCGATCGACCGGGGCTATGAGGCCACCATGTCGCAGATCGTGGCGCTTCAGCGCATGCAGGAAGTTTTCGCCCGCTGAGATGCGGGCGAAGATGCCGCTCTCCCAGCCGCCTTACCCGGCGATATAGGCCTTCATCTGTTCGGCTTCGATCTCCACTTCACGCAGCCGCGATTTCACGACGTCGCCGATCGAAATGATGCCGGAGAGCTTGCCGTCGGCTTCTACCGGGACATGGCGGAACCGTCCCGCCGTCATCATACCCATCACCTCGTCTGCCGTCTGATCCTCCCGACAGCGCTGCACGGAAGTTGTCATGACGGCCTTGACCGGCTGCTCCAGCGCATCGACGCCTTTAGTGGCGATGCAGTGGACGAGGTCTCTCTCGGTGAAAATGCCGGCAATACGCCCCTCCATCCCGGCAATGATCACGGCACCGATGTTTCGGTCGTTCAAGATGCCCGCGATCTGGCGCAACGTCTCGTCCGGGCTGACGGTCACGACGTTACGGCCCTTCGAATCCAGCATGCTCTTTACGGTCGTCGACATGGCTCGCTCCTCCAAAACCATTCGAACCGAAACGTCTCCCCTCAAAGACGTTTGCGGCACAGTCCCTCGGCGCGAAGTTTAAGACGACAGCAACTGGAGATCAAGCGGGCGCCAATGGTTGGTCATCGGCGGCAATCCTGTCGAACAGGCCGAAAAACAAAAAGCCGAAGAGAAAGCCACCGATATGAGCATCCCAGGCGATCTCTCCGACATCCGATCCAATCAGCGGCAGACCGATGGCGACAAGCACGTTTCCGAAGAACCACATCGCCGTGAAAATCACCACTGTCCGGTTCCGGAAAGAGCCGAGTATGGACTGACGTGGATGGAGATGGCCGAAACTGCGGTCGTATCC
Source organism: Neorhizobium sp. DAR64872/K0K18 (assembly GCF_050500175.1). NCBI lineage: Bacteria > Pseudomonadati > Pseudomonadota > Alphaproteobacteria > Hyphomicrobiales > Rhizobiaceae > Neorhizobium > Neorhizobium sp. DAR64872/K0K18. The sequence continues at coordinate 1,633,233 of NZ_CP191446.1, read as the reverse complement.
GCGGCCGTCCGGGAACGCGAACCGGCACGCGGCGCCCATCAAGCCTGAGACGACGCCTGAAGCGCCGACGAGCAGCGTCTGGTCGCCCCAATGCAGGCCGGCGTGGAAGAAAGCTGCCGCCGCTGCCGAGAAAATCCAGAACAGCACGTAGCGGAGAGTTCCGATGCGACGCACGACCGGCGCTCCAAAGGCAACCAGCCAGAGTGCGTTAAAGCCGATATGCTCGATACCGCCATGCAGGAAGGAATAGGTGACAGGCGTCCACAGCCATTCAAAATTCTGCTCCGCAAACGGAACGACGTAGCGTACGGGCGTGAAGGCGAACCACATCAGCACCGAGATCTGCGCCTCCTCGTCGAGCAAGTAAGCATCGACAAGATAGACGACGGCCAGGAACAGGACCGTGATCACCAGACTTCGGGGAAGATTGAAAACTGGCTGCGACGACTGGTCGTCGATGGTGTCCGCATCCCTGTCCGTATCGTTCGTGGCACCCGGCAGGTCTTGCCTGTCGCTCATCACAATTCCTTCCCTGTTGAAGCGTCAGGCTTACAGGACGACCCGCCTGAAGAAAAGCTGCAGATAGCACCGGATACAAGCACTTAGTCGCCGGGTTCGACATTCTTTCGTCTAGGCTCACCGCTCTGGCATGGTTTTCGCAGCGTTAAGGCTGACCCTCGTGTTGTGCCTTAGAAAGCGGTTCAGCACGGGATGAAGCGTCTCGAAATGGATCACGGGAAAGCGAATGCGAAATCCGGCTACGACGGAAATCTTCGAATACTGGACAGGTCTGTGCGACGGGCGGTTGCCTCCCATGCGCAACGAGATCGATCCGGTCGCCCTGCGCAGATTTCTGCCTCATCTCTTCATCGTCGCAAACGAGGCAGACGACCAATTGACGTTTCGGCTTGCGGGAACGCGGTTATGCGAGTTGTTCGGTGGCGAGTTTCGCGGAATGCCGTTCCGCACGATCTGGGATCTCGAAGAAAACGATCGCGCCCAGGAGGTCGTCATGCAGATCCTCGTCCATGAGAAACCCGCGATTGCCGACGTAGTCCTGAACGTAGCCGGCACGTCAATCGAATGCGAAATGCTGATGATGCCGCTTCGCTCTTCCGAAACCGGAAGCGACCGGGTACTCGGAGCACTTCTGCCTGCCGACGGCCCGTTCCCGGTGGCAGTCAGACCGGCAAGTGGGCTGCATCTTCAAGATTGGGGCTTTGTCGAAAGCGATGAAACCGGCGGGTTGTCCGTCTGCGGGCATGACCAGCCGCAGTTGGTCCAGTCAGGACTTCTGCGCCGCTTCCTGCCGGCGAGCTTCTTCCCACAATGACGGCTTCGGGAACCATATATTAACGCCCTGTCGCTAATGTAGGCTAGGACTCTAGCTGAAAAAGCGCTCATCCATGTTTTCCGGCACCTCGTCTCAGGCATCCGTTTCGCAAGCAACTGCAGCGCAGCGCTCATTCCAACGCGTCTCCGTGAACATCGGCGGCCGCTTGATGCTGGCCGACCATGAGGAATATGCCTGCACCGCGATCGAGATGTCCCCCGGGGACGTCAGCTTCCAGTGTGCCGGTCGTCCACGGACCAACGAGCGGGTCATCGCCTATCTCGATCACGTCGGCCGCCTTGAAGGGACAGTTCTCAGTGTTGCCGGCGGCGGCTTCCTGATGATGATCAACGCGACCGACCGCAAGCGCGAAAAACTTGCCGCACAGTTGACCTGGATCGCCAACAAGCATGAACTCGGGCTGCCGGAGGACCGTCGCCACGATCGTCTCACCCCGCGCAACACCCGTTCGGAGATTACTCTCGACGACGGGCGCCGCTATCCGTGCCGGCTGCTTGACCTATCGCTTTCCGGTGCGGCTGTCGACATCGAGACCCGTCCGTCAATCGGGACCCCGCTACGCCTCGGAAACATGCGCGGACGCGTGGTGCGTCATTTCATGGAAGGCGTCGCGATCGAGTTTCACTCGGTCCAGTCCCGCGAAGCGCTGACCGAGTTCCTCTAAGCCTCATCATATCCATTTTCTAACCGGCCTGCCCGCAGCTGAGTTGTGCTGTGTCTGCTCCGGCGTGAATTATTACGATCACCGCCATCGTCAGCGGCGCTGGACTTGCTGGTCCGACACACCAAAATCCCGAAAAAACACGTGGCCAGAATTATTTTGTGCCTTTTCGGGATTTTTTTCGCGCGGTTTTAGGCGGCGAAACGGGCTGTTTTGGTCGCGATTTCGTCCCGGAACGCGGCGAAGCAAAGCAACAGGCACAGGCAGATCGAAGACTTCGCTCACCTTTCGATGATGTCACGTTTCATCAAAGCGATGCAGTATCAGGGAGATAGGAGCGGATAGGTCAAATTTACCTCGCATTTTATGCAAATTCGCCGAAAAAGCAGTGCGTATTTTATGAAAAAGCACGTCGAATTCGACGCGTATTTTCGCCAAAGTTGATTAGAATAAGCATCTGATTTTACTGCGGTATTTTGCGGTCGATCAAAGGGTCTGAGGCATTGTTTCCCCACAACGGGGAGACAAGAAAAATGAACTGCCGTAAAGCTCTCGCATTCGCAATCGCCGCCGCTGCAATGATCGGCTTCATGACCGTCCAGTCCTTTGCGATGCCATCCGGCGCCATGCGCGTTATCGGCAAGGCAAACCCGCCGATCGGTCATTACGAATTCTGCAAGACCTACACGAGCGAATGCGTGGCATCCTACAAGGACGCCGGCCCCGTGGCACTCACCGAAGACACCTGGCGCACGATCCTCGACGTCAACTACACGGTCAACACCTCGATCACACCGATGACCGACCAGGAAATCTACGGCGTCGAAGAGCGCTGGGCATACCCGCGGACCGTCGGCGACTGCGAGGACTTCGTGCTCCTGAAGCGGAAGATGCTGACGCAGCAGGGCATTTCGCCTTCCAACCTCCTGATCACGGTCGTGCTGCAGCCGAATGGCGAAGGTCATGCAGTCCTGACCGTCCGCACCGATCGCGGCGACTTCGTCCTCGACAACATGCGCAACAAGGTCATGATCTGGACCGATACGGAATACACATACCTGAAGCGCCAGGCGACCGATGATCCGGCGCGTTGGGTCAAGCTCCAGGACGGCCGGGCCACCGCAGTCGGCAGCGTCAGCCAGTAAGACAAGATTACCCCGACGGATGATCGACCATGTCATCATTCAGAACGCCGGCAGGGCCTCCGAGGAGGTATCCTGCCGGCGTTTCCGTTTATGGCGCTCACCGCTGTCGCGCGACTATGACTAACGATCCATTAACCACAAATCCGCAACAATGGCGGTATCGCTGCCGGCGCGGTCGCACCCCTCGTTCGGTCCGCCGGCCACTCCAGTGACGAGAGCCCGGCCGCATGCAACCCGACAGCCTTAGTGAAACGGACAGCCCGCTTCTATCCAGGCGAACCCTGTACAAGATGACCGGCATCGTGGTTGCGCTTGGCATAGTGACCAGCGCCATCAGCGTTGGCGGCCGATGGCTCGGCGAGCGGATGATGCTGGGTGGCCATTCCGAGAGCACCGAGACATTCGACTTGGTGATCGGGCAGGATACGATCCAGCTTTCAGCCAACACGCTCCGTTTCAAAGAGCAGAGACGGAGCGGTCCAACTGAACGGGCGGATCTCTATCTGACCTGGCCGGAAATGACGGGCTACAGCGCCACCAATCGGGCGCGATTCGACACCGTCTCCCAGCCGACATCTCTGATCTTCGTACAGATGTCGCAGAGCACCATGTCGCGCGACATGTCGGGGCGGCTTCAGCCGATCTACGAGGGACTTTTCGAAGGCCCGGCCGAACCGGCTGAGCATGGGCTGACACTGCATCGCCTCCGGGCGGACAGCGGTTACGGGAACGAGGTGATTCTGACGGGCGCACAGCCTGGTGCCGCCTCCCCCTACGCCGTGCGTTGCCTTTTTCCATCGGCGGGAGAGCGCCCTACCAGCGGCGACTGCCAGCGCGATATCCGAGTCGGGCAGGATCTGACCGTGCTTTATCGATTCTCGAGCGTGCTTTTGCGCGACTGGCAGAAGATTGACGCCGGAGTTCGGACATTTGTCCAAACCCGCCTCGTGACCGGGCACCCGGTAACGCAGGTCAATCGGTAAAATGGTCCTCTGCGAAGCAACCAAACGTTCATCATAAACCTCTTGGTAACGCTGTTCCCCTAGATTGCCTGACAACGGGCCCATCGGGGGCGCTGAGCCCGGACGTAATACAACCACCATGCAAGCGATGAGTGCGGCAGTGTCGAAGAGCATGTTTTCCACAATCCTCCCCAAGGGACGCGTGGCAGTGCCGGGAAAATTTCTCGGTTGTCTTTTTACGGTGATCTTGGCCTTTTCGAGCCTCGCCAGTCCGGCGCATGCCGATCCGAAATATGCAGGGATCGTCGTCGACGCCAAGTCTGGAAAGGTTCTTTACGGCGAGGATCCGGATGGTCTTCGCTATCCAGCTTCGCTCACGAAGATGATGACGCTTTACCTGACCTTCGAAGCGCTCGAGGCTGGTCGTATCACGCTTGACACCAAGGTTCCGGTTTCTGCGCATGCTGCGTCCGAGCCGCCTTCGAAACTGGGTGTGCGCCCCGGCGGCGCCATCAATGTCGATCAGGCGATCCGTGCACTCGTTACGCGGTCGGCCAATGATATGGCGACAGCACTCGGCGAGTTCGTCGGTGGATCCGAAGACCGCTTTGCGCAGATGATGACGAACAAGGCACGCGCCCTCGGCATGACGCGTACGACGTATCGGAACGCACACGGCCTGCCCAACACGGCGCAGATGACGACTGCACGTGATCAGGCGCGTCTCGGCATCGCTCTTCGCCAGCATTTTCCGCAGTATTACGGTTACTTCTCCATCCGCACTTTCAATTTCGGCAAGCAGACGATCGGCAACCACAATCGCCTGGTCGGGACTGTCCGCGGCGTCGACGGTATCAAGACCGGTTATACCCGCGCAGCCGGCAGCAATTTGGCAACGTCGGCACAGCTCGACGGTCGCTCGATCGTTGCAGTCGTGCTCGGTGGCCGCTCCAGCGCCGCTCGTGATGCGACCATGCGCAAGCTCGTTGCCGAATACCTTCCGAAAGCGTCCCGCGGCGGTCAGAGCAACCTGATCTCGCAGGCTCCGTCCGCTCCGGTTCCGACACCATCGCTTCCCGTCGCAAGCCAGCCGCGTGTCGCTGCTGCAGTATCCGATGCCCGTCAGGTTTCGGCTCTCGACCTTCCTAACAGTGGCCCCATGCCCGGCGCTCGCTATGACGAGACGGCAGCACCTGCTGCGACTGCCTATCTCGGCGAACCGTCGCAGAAGCGGACGGCTTCGGCAGCGATGAACTCCGCAATGCTCGGTTCTGGCGCTGTCCCGACCCCCGCCCCGGAATATGTTCCGAAGCGCAGTGGCGCCGGCGAGCGGACCGAAATGGCGGCAATCGATTCCGTCACCACGGCATCGACCCGCGATACGCCCAAGGTGTCTCTCAAGGGTGATGTGTCCGGTTGGGTCATCCAGATTGGCGTCTCGCCCAATCCTTCGATGGCAAACGAACTCCTGCAGGATGCGCAGGATAAAGGCGGCAAGGTATTGCGTTCCGCCAAACCCTTCACAGTCGCCTTCAGCACCAATGGCGGCCAGGTTTATCGGGCACGTTTCGGGGGCTTCGGCGACCAGAAGTCCGCGATCGATGCCTGCAATATCCTGAAGAAGAAAGGCGTGAACTGCTGGGCGTCGATACAGTAATCGGCCCATCAGACGACCACTGAAAAAAGCTGCGCCAGCCACCGTGTTTTGTATCCGCCGGCGCAGTGAAATCTCGATAGTAATGCGTAAACGGGGTTTCCTATGGGAATGAATGAAAACAGTATCGGCTTCGTCGCCAACGCGACGAAGTCCAAGGCCCGCGGCATTGCGCTCAATCCGCTGCACGAAGCGGCCATGCGGCTTGCGGGAATGGGAATGGCGGGAATGAACCTCTCTTCGCGTTCCCGCGAAAAGACCAAGGATCTCGTCACCCTGCTGCTCAGCCACGGAGCGCGTGCGTGGCGCCAGTCGCAGCCACCGGCTCAGATCCATCTGCATGTCGGGCTGCGTGCCGGACGCGCATCGGTCCGTTTGAGACTTCGCTGACTGAGACTGGGCTGAATAGCTAGAGAAGACCGAGTTCGGCGAGGTGTCGCCGCAACTCTTCCGGCAGCTGGGTGACATCATCTCCCAGTCCGCCGAGGTCCTTCGGGATCTCGTTATCGAGAAGATAACGCCAGCCCTGAAATGGCCGCCTCGGCATCGGCGCGGTTTCGATGACTTCGGGACCGAGCACCAGCTGGCAACGGCCGATACCATCCTCGCCCTTAACTGTGCGAACCTCCAGAAGCTTCTGGCGCGCAGAGACCTGCCCCTTGATCACCCAGTAGAGCGACCCGCCATCGACGAGCTCTTCCACGCGCTTCGGCATCATTCGCGTCGTGTGGATGCTGTGGGGTTCAAGGCCGGCGGACATGGCGGTCAGAGACCGCTCGGCCACCCAGTCCCTCAGGTCCTGGATGGAGTCGGCGCCGACGCAGAGCTTGATCAGATGTAGAGCCATGTCCGTTCAAAGCCGCAAGGACTGCGCCGGGTCAAGTCGGATCTTTCAAAACGGACAACGCCCCACAGGAAGCTCTCAGCACTCGACCACGTTCACGGCAAGCCCGCCGGTCGAGGTCTCCTTGTACTTCTCGCTCATGTCCATGCCAGTCTGGCGCATGGTTTCAATACAGGCGTCAAGCGGCACGAAATGGCTGCCGTCACCCTTCAGCGCCAGAGATGCCGCCGTCACGGCCTTTACGGCGCCAAGCGCATTGCGCTCGATACACGGCACCTGGACGAGGCCTGCAATGGGATCGCAGGTCATGCCGAGGTGATGCTCGAGCGCGATCTCCGCAGCATTTTCGATCTGCTCCGGCGAACCGCCCATAACGGCGGCGAGACCCGCAGCGGCCATGGCCGCAGCCGACCCGACTTCACCCTGGCAACCGACTTCGGCACCAGAAATCGAGGCATTGTGTTTGATGATGCCGCCGATCGCTGCCGCGGTCAGAAGAAAGGTACGGATGTCTTCCTGCGTCGCGTCGTCGTGAAAATGCAGATAATAGCGAACCGTGGCTGGAATGACCCCAGCGGCACCGTTGGTCGGCGCGGTCACGACACGGCCACCACCGGCATTCTCTTCGTTGACCGCCATCGCATAGACCGAAAGCCAGTCATTGGCGAGAAGCGGGTTGAGCCGATTGCTGCGCCATTCCTCGTTAAGGCGGTCGTGGATCGCCCGCGCACGGCGCTTCACCTTGAGGCCACCCGGCATGATGCCGTCGACCTTCAGACCGCGATCAATGCAATTCCTCATCGCGTCCCAGATCCGGTCGACGCCTTCGTCGAGTTCGGCCGCGCTCATCTTTGTCAGCTCGTTGGCGCGTTTCATCTGGGCAATCGTCAGGCCAGAACCCTGCGACATTTCGAGCATCTGTTTGGCGGACGAGAATGGATAGGGCACGCGCGCATCGCTTGCCGTCTTCTTGGACGCCCGCATTGCCTCCAGTTCGGTGTCGGTCACGACAAAGCCGCCGCCGATCGAATAGTAGATGCGCTTCAAGAGCAGCCGTCCGTCCCGATCCAGCGCCGAGAAGCTCATGCCGTTGGCATGGCCGGGCAGCGGCTGCTTCTTGTCGAAGATCAGGTCCGTTGCCGGCCTGAACTCGTAGCTGGGGTGGCCCGGCGGGGTGACGCGACCGGTGCGTTCGACGTCTGCAATGATCGCGTCCATCCGATCGGGATCCACGCTGTGCGGCTCTTCGCCGACAAGACCGAGGATAACTGCCCTGCCCGTTCCGTGCCCAATGCCGGTAAAGGCAAGCGACCCGTGGAGGCTGACCTTCAGCGCCGCGACGGCAGCACCCGTCGGGCGTGGCCAGTCATTGGAAAGGAGGAGCTCCAGAAACCGATTGGCTGCCGACATCGGCCCCATCGTGTGCGAGCTGGAAGGACCGATACCGATTTTGAAAACGTCGAAAACTGAAAGAAACATGATTGTTCACGGGACCGTTCGTTTGGGCAGAGGCTACGCCAAACCTGAGTTCGGCTCAGGCGATGACCCGACATCCGCTTGGACACGAGCGACATGCATCACAGAGACACGCTCCACAGATAGGTGTTGCAAAAACCTATACCAGGCACACGCCTCTTGCCCGGACAGCCGAAACAAAGCAAGACGAAACGAGGCATACACGATTTGTGGCGAGACCCATGACGACTGCGGACTATATCGCGCTGGCACTGTTTCTCGCCCTGTGGGCCCTCTATTCCTGGCTCACAGCGGGGTCTGGCAGTCGCTTTTTCCCGCGCTTGAGCCTTAACCGGGCCATGGCGGAGCGGCGTCGGAACTGGATCTACAACTCGCTTCGGCGCGATCTCAAGATGATCGACACGCAAATCCTGGCCGGTCTGCAGAACGGGACGGCCTTTTTCGCCTCGACCTCGATCTTCGCGATTGGTGGCTGCTTTGCGCTGCTTGGCTCGACCGACAAGGTGGAGGACGTGTTCAGCAATCTGCCCTTTGTCTATTACGGCGGGCGCACCGCGTTCGAGCTCAAGGTTGCCGGTCTGACGGTGCTGTTCGGCTATTCCTTCTTCAAATTCGGCTGGGCCTACCGTCTGTTCAACTACTGCACCATCCTGTTCGGCGCTTTGCCGATGATGCACGACACGAATGCCGATCGCGCCAAAGCTGAGATCGCCGCAGACCAAGTCATCCAGATGAACATGATCGCCGCCGGCCACTTCAATGCCGGCCTTCGGGCGCTGTTTCTTTCCATCGGCTACCTGGGCTGGTTCGCCGGGCCCTACATGTTCATGGCGATGACCGCGATCGTGGTCTTCGTTCTGACACGCCGCCAGTATTTCTCCGACGCCCGTCTCGCGCTGATGGACCCGGTGAGCGACACCAAAGACAAACAAGAGCGGGACATGCGAACGTGACATCATCAGAGATCCAACCCAATGCCCCCCGCGTGCCGCGCATTGTCTTGATCGATACGCTGCGCGGCGTGGCACTGATCGCCATGGCGACCTATCATTTCACCTGGGATCTCGAATTCTTCGGCTATCTCGATCCGGGAACAGCGACGCAGGGTTTCTTCAAGATCTATGCGCGACTGATCGCCAGTTCGTTTCTGTTTCTCGCCGGCGTCAGTCTGGTCCTTGCACATACGCCGCAGCTCCGCTGGCAGTCCTTTGCGAAACGGCTCGGCATCGTTGTCGGCGCAGCCCTTGCCATCAGCGTCGCGACATTCGTCGCCTTCCCGGGCGAATGGATCTATTTCGGCATTCTGCATAACATCGCCCTGTCGAGCCTTATCGGCCTGGCGTTCCTGCGGCTTCCTCCGGCGCTCACGGCTGCGGTCGCCGCGATGATCGCGGTTCTGATGCTGGTCGATTACGTCGCTATGCCGGGAACTCTCGATTCGGCTCTGTTCGACACGCGCTGGCTCGCCTGGATGGGCTTCGCCGAGGCTCCGCCCCGTTCGAACGATTACGTGCCGTTGTTTCCCTGGGTTGCCGCTCTTCTTGCAGGCGTCGCCGCAACCAAGTTCCTGATGACACGAAACGTGCTGCCGCGCATTGCGAAGGTCCAGACAAGACAGAACCTACTCTCAAAGGCCGGTCAGCACAGCCTGCTGATCTATCTCGTGCATCAGCCGATCCTGATCGGTCTCGTCTATCTCTTCTCGCTGGTCCACCCCGCTCCGCCGCCGGATGTCCGCAAAGGTTACATCTTGAGCTGCGAGAGGGGCTGCATAGAGAATGCCGACGCCAACATCTGCCGCGCGTTCTGCACCTGCACGGCCGATCGGCTGATTGGCCAGAACCTCATGACGCCCATGCAGTCAGGCGTGATCACGCCACAGGACGACCGGATCCAGATGATCGCACAGGAATGCGCCATCGCTTCGCCGCCTCCCTGAGAGTTCAGGTGCCGACGCCGATTTCGGCGAGACGGGTCAGGCAGGCCTCCTCGACGTTATCGAGCTCGAGCAGCGTTTCCTCGATGTCCTTGCGCTTCTGGCGCAGGTCATCGCGCTTCTCGTCAACCTTCTTCATCAGAAGCTTGAGCTGGCCCATTTCGCCCGGAGGCTCCTTGTAGATCTGGACGATCTCGCGGATCTCCGCGATGGAAAAGCCGATGCGACGTCCACGGAGAATTTCCATGATCAGACGGCGGTCTGCAGCCCTGAAAAGACGCGTACGTCCGCGGCGCTCCGGATGGATCAGGCCCTCGTCTTCATAGAAGCGCAAGGTGCGCGTGGAAACGCCGAACTCGCGGGTCAACTCGGTGATGCTGTAATATTTGTTCACGGCCACATCCTGACATTTCTGCCTCAAATAATTGACTTTTACGTAACAGTCAATTTTTCGGATGTTTGCTGCTCTCGTTACCCGATCGCAAACCACCAAGTGGCGAGGCCCAGAAACGAGAAGAACCCGGTCGTGTCGCTGATCGCAGTCACAAAGACCGCGGAGGAAACGGCGGGATCCGCCCCTGCCCGGTTGAGGAGAATCGGAACCATCAGACCGGCGCTGGCGGCCGCGACCATGTTGATGAGCATCGCCGTCGCAATCAGTCCGCCGATATTCGGATCCTGAAACCAGAAGCCCGCCACCAGCCCGACGAGTGTGCCGATCAGACACCCATTGATCAGGCCGACGCAGATTTCACGCCGCGCGACGCGCCAGGCATTGTGGATATCGAGATCGCGGGTCGCGATGGCGCGCACCGTGACCGTCATCGTCTGCGACCCCGCATTGCCGCCCATGCCGGCGACGATCGGCATCAGGATCGCGAGTGCGACCACTTCTTCGATCGTAGCCTCGAACAGCGAGATCACCGACGCCGCCAGGAAAGCGGTCAGGAGGTTGACGAGCAGCCAGGGCACGCGCGATCGAGAGATATCGACGACGGTGTCGGACAGTTCTTCATCACCGACGCCGCCGAGGCGCATGATGTCTTCTTCCGCTTCCTCCTGCATCACGTCGACGATGTCGTCGATCGTCAGCACCCCGACCAGCCTGCCGTTTTCATCGACGACGGCGGCCGAGAGAAGGTCGTATTGCTCGAAGAGCTGTGCTGCCTCTTCCTGATCCATATCGGCGGGGATCGGATAGTTGGTCTCCCGCATGATCGTCTCGATCTTCACCTGCCGGTTGGTGCGCAGGATGCGGTCGAGATAGATGACGCCGAGCAGCTTGAAGGTCGGGTCGATGACGAAGACCTGCGTAAAGCTTTCCGGCAGGCCTTCATCTTCGCGCATGTAATCGATCGTCTGGCCCACCGTCCAGAACGGCGGCACGGCCACGAATTCGGTCTGCATGCGGCGTCCGGCCGAGCTTTCCGGATAGTCGAGTGCCCGCCTTAGGCGAACCCGTTCCGTAAACGGCAGCTGCGCGAGGATCTCTTCGCGATCCTCCTTGTCGAGATCTTCGAGAATGTAGACCGCGTCGTCGGAATCGAGACCGCCAATACCCGCAGCGATCTGCGCGTTTGACATATGCTCGACGATCTCCATACGGATCGCCTCGTCCACCTCGGTCAGAGCCGTCAGGTCGAAGTCGGTGCCCAGCAGCCGAACCATCGCCCGGCGCTGGTCGGGCATGATCGATTCGAGAAGGTCGCCGAGTTCGGATTCGTGCAGGCGCGCTACATGCTGGCGCAGGTAGAGAACATCGCGATCGGCGATTGCAGCCCCGACCCTCGCGAGGAAATCGGGACGAACCGCGCCTTCTTCGGTATAGATGTCGTGGGCCGGTTCGTTGGCCTTGCTGCGACCGCGGGTCTCTTCGCCGATATCGCTCATTGCCGCCCTCGCTATCCGCATCTCGCAGGTTGAAGATAACGGCAGAAACTGATTTTCAACAACCAGATAACCGTCTTAGATCGAACGCGTTTGCCGCTTCATTCCAGCTAGAGCAAATGGTCGGGATGGTCCAGTGCGCAATGGTCAAACATCTGTGGCGAAACGGTTCTCGCCATGCCAATGGGAACGCTTGAGAGACGAGGAAGGATAACGAATGGCACCCCTGACGATATTGCGATATCCGGATCCCGGCCTGTCAAAGCCGTGTCAGCCGATTACCGTGTTCGACGCAGCACTCGAGACGTTCGCGCAGGATCTGCTCGCCACCATGCGGGCTGCACCGGGCGTCGGAATCACCGCCGCGCATGTCGGGGTTCACATCCGGCTTGTCGTGCTCGAACTGTCGGCGAAAGACGGTCCGCGCTTTTATGCCAACCCGGAAATCCTTTCGTTCGGTGAGCAGGTAATGCGCTACACCGAGGGAAGCGTATCCATGCCAGGTGCGACCGAAGAGGTCGAGCGTCCCGCCATGATCCGGTTCCGCTATCAGCGCCTGGACGGGACGCACGCAGAAGAGGACGCCACGGGCTTTTACTCCGTCTGCATGCAACATGAGATCGATCAGCTGGACGGCGTCTTCTGGCTGAAGCGTCTATCGAGGTTGAAACGCGACCGGTTGGTCCGCAAGTGGGAAAAAGGTCGGTAGAGGAACCAAGGCTGTTCCTGACGGTTATCGAGGCAACCCTCTACCGACTGACGAACCTTACGGAAGGAACCACAATGCCCGCCACCCGCAAGCCCGACGATATTTCCCGCGAAGAAGATTTCCGCGATTACGACGACCGCAACATCGACGAAGGCTGGCCTTATGACGATGCAGCCGGTGCCGGTGCGCGTCCGGTCGGCAACGCCGCCTATGGCGAGCCTGCTGCGAACTTCGAAAGCGATCGTAACGAAGGCTACCAGGTCGAAGGCATCGAGGCCGACGGGCAGCAGGAACGGCTTGTCGACAGCGATACGCCCGCAACGATCGGGGTCGAAGAATCAGACGATCTCGAGGAGCGCATCACGGACGCGATCGAGTCGCTCGATATCGCCATGATGGATGCCATCGACGTGCATGTCGATGACGGAGAGGTCACGCTCGAAGGCTTGGTCGACGAGGCATCTGCCGTGCGCATCATTGCTGCCAAGGTAAAGAGCTTTGCCGGCGTGAAATCCGTCGTCAACAACTTGCGCGCTGGCGGCGTCGATGGACGTATGCCCGACGAGGACTGAGACCTGCACGCCGGTCGTTATGACCGTCGCTTCCAACCATCAGACGATTGCACAGGTCACCGTGAGGTGACCTGTTCTCGTTCGTTCACTGTCGGGCCGAAGATCTGCTCGAAAGCCTCACGAAGCCGGATATCGACATCCGTCATCATGACCGGCAGGCCGAGATCCACCAGGCTGGTCACACCATATCCAGTTATACCGCAAGGCACGATGCCGGAGAAATGCGACAGGTCGGGCTCGACGTTGAGCGACAGACCGTGAAAGCTCACCCAGCGGCGCAGGCGAATACCCAGTGCGGCAATCTTGTCCTCGGTCACCGACCCGTCGAACATGGTGGGCTTGTCAGGCCGCTTCACCCATACGCCAACACGATCCTCGCGCCGCTCGCCGCGAACGTTCATCATGTCGAGCGTCTGGATGACCAGCTCCTCGAGGCCCGCCACATAGGCTCGAACGTCCTGACGCCGGCGCTTCAGGTCCAGCATGACGTAGGCAACGCGCTGGCCCGGGCCATGATAGGTGTATTCTCCGCCGCGACCCGTCGCAAATACGGGAAACCGATCCGGCTCGATGAGATCGGCGGTCTGTGCACTGGTTCCTGCAGTATAAAGCGGCGGATGCTCCAGCAGCCAGACGAGTTCGTCGGCATGGCCGTCGGCAATGGCTGCAACCTCCGCCTCCATCGTGGCGATCGCCACGTCGTAAGGCACGAGTTCGTCCGAAACCCGCCATCTTACGGGCGGAGAGTCAGCTTGCGGCAGCATGGAGAGATTGAGATCGGTGCGTGTCAGCATGGCCAGTCTTCTGTCAAAAGCGAACAAGGGCGGCAAGAGCCTTGTTTTCCGGGACTTTATATAAGGTTATCCCCAACCCGTTTAAATCCTTCAAAAATCTGTCACGACGCACTTGTGCACCCCAAATCCTTTTGCTACATGCTCGCTCGCCGGAGCAATTCGGCTCTACCACGGATGCGGTCGTGGCGGAATTGGTAGACGCGCAGCGTTGAGGTCGCTGTGGGGCAACCCGTGGAAGTTCGAGTCTTCTCGACCGCACCAAAAGAACCCGGCTTCGGCCGGGTTTTTTCGTTTCTGGCGTCAAGCGACGTTTCAAGCCTCGTCATGTCACCCAATTCACATCTTCACAAACGAATTGACTTCTTGCTCCTTATGGAACATAAACAGAACAACACAGGAGCGTAACATGGCAACCGCAGAAAAATTCATCGTTCTCCAATTCAAGAAGAACCGCGGCCACGTCGTCCCCGGTGAAATGCGCCAAGCCTCGAACGCGGCCTCCGCCGAGAAGATCGCGACGGCCATGTCGGTGCGCGTCATCGGTGTCGCAGCCTATTCTGTGATGGTGGACGAAGAGACGGGCGATATGACCTCCCCGCGCCTTCTCATCGAGCACGGCGAGACCACGGAACTCGCGGCCTAACATACCGCGACCTCGACTTCCGAGCATCGGATATGTTTTCCGGTGCTTGCAGCGTCAAGCGTTGCTGATGTGCCCGCACCTGCGGCTTGCCGACAAGGTCAGCCTGTGTTTGAACTCAGGTTCAATTGAAAGCGCAGGCCAATGCCCCCAAAGACTTCCGAAAACCCGCTCAAGGGCATGGCGATCATGGCCTCGTGTATGGCCATTCTGCCTGTCATGGATGCCATCGCCAAATACATGGCGAATTTCGAGCACATGTCGCCCGGACAGGTCACCTTCTATCGGTTCCTGTTCCAGTTCCTGAGCCTGCTGCCGCTGGCACTGCTTACCGCCCGGTCGCTCATCCATGCGAACCGCCCGTGGATGAACCTGTTGCGCGGCACGTTGCATGCGTCGGCAAGCCTGATGTTTTTTGCCGCCGTCAAATATATGCCGCTTGCCGACGTGTTCGCGATCTACTTCGTCGAACCGTTCATGCTGACGATGATGTCTGCCATCTTTCTTGGAGAAAGGGTCGGCTGGCGGCGCTGGCTTGCTATCGTCGTCGGATTCGGCGGTGCGATGATCGTGATCCAGCCGAGCTATTCGATATTCGGCTGGACGGCGCTTCTGCCGGTCGCCTGCGCCTTTCTCTTCACGCTCTATCTGTTTCTCAACCGCGCCATCGGTGAGAGTGATTCGCCGCTGGTGATGCAAACCATTGCCGGCCTCGGCGGCACCGTCTTCATGGGCCTCGCGATGACTGCTGGAAGCAGTTTCGGCGTGGCGGACTTCGAGCCGTCCCTGCCCGCCTCCGCGCTCGGGTTGCTGCTGCTGGTCGTACTGGGTTCGATCTCGGGATACATGCATCTGCTCGTGGTCAAGGCGTTCAGGATGGCACCCCTGTCGCTGCTCGCGCCCTTCCAGTATTTCGAGATCATCTCGGCGACCGTGCTTGGCTATGCGCTGTTCGGTGACTTTCCGACGGCATCGAAATGGTTCGGCATCCTCATCATCGTGGCCTCGGGCCTGTTCATCATCTGGCGCGAACACGCCCAGTCGAAACAGCTCGTGCCTGCGTGACCTTCGTTGACAACAACCATCAAACATCGTGAAAAGACCTCATGAGCCAAGACCCGATGTCCCCTGACAATCCCATGCTTCTCAGCGGATATTCCAATGTTCCGCCGGGAATGATCGCCACCGTGGTGACCTGTCTGGAGATGCAGGAACGACCGGAACCCGGTTCCAATCCTCCTGCAGGATCACTCACCGTCGAACACTGGCCGTCGCCGTCGATCGCGGATTATCGCGCGCTCTACAGATCAGTCGGCGAACACTGGATGTGGACCTCGCGCCTCATCATGGATGACAGCGAGCTTTCCGCTATCCTTCAAGACCCACTGATCGAAGTTCATGCCCTGATGGATGGCGATCGCGCGGTTGGGCTTCTGGAACTCGATTTTCGCAAGGAAGGCGAATGTGAGATCGGCTATTTCGGTCTTGCCGCCGGTACGATCGGCAAGGGGGCCGGCCGGTTCCTGATGAATGCTGCTATCGAAAAGGCGTGGTCGCGCCCGATCTCGCGCTTGTGGGTTCACACCTGCCACCTTGATTCGTCTCACGCTCTGCCATTTTACCAGCGCTCCGGCTTCAAACCCTTCAAGATGATGGTCGAAGTCGTCGATGATGTGCGGCTGACAGGCCTGGTGCCGCGCAGCGCATCGCCGCAGGCGCCGATCATCGAGCCCTGAGCGATCACCCGATTGCGACTATTCATACCGTCTTCCGGCTTGAGCCCGAACCACTTGCCGTGCAAAAGTCCCGGCAGAATCTTATAGATAGAATGGAGTGACACCATGGATGTCCGCGCCGCCGTAGCCGTTCAGGCTGGCAAACCGCTCGAAGTGATGACCGTACAGCTGGAAGGCCCTCGCGCCGGCGAAGTGCTGATCGAGATCAAGGCGACCGGCATCTGCCATACCGACGATTTCACCCTGTCGGGTGCGGATCCGGAAGGCCTCTTCCCCGCCATCCTCGGCCATGAAGGCGCCGGCATCGTCGTTGATGTCGGACCGGGTGTCACCTCGGTCAAGAAGGGCGACCACGTCATTCCGCTCTACACGCCGGAATGCCGCGAGTGCTATTCCTGCACATCGCGCAAGACCAACCTTTGCACCTCCATCCGCACCACGCAGGGCCAGGGCGTGATGCCTGACGGCACCAGCCGGTTTTCGATCGGCAAGGACAAGATCCACCATTACATGGGCTGCTCGACATTCTCCAACTTCACCGTTCTGCCCGAGATTGCCGTTGCCAAGGTCAATCCCGACGCGCCGTTCGACAAGATCTGCTACATCGGCTGCGGCGTCACGACGGGCATCGGCGCCGTCATCAATACGGCCAAGGTTGAAATCGGTTCGACCGCGATCGTCTTCGGTCTCGGCGGCATCGGCCTTAACGTTCTGCAGGGTCTGAGGCTTGCCGGCGCCGACATGATCATCGGCGTCGACATCAATCCCGACCGCAAGGAATGGGGCGAGAAGTTCGGCATGACACATTTCGTCAACCCGAAAGAGGTCGGCGAAGACATCGTGCCCTATCTCGTCAACATGACCAAGCGCAACGGCGATCTGATCGGCGGCGCCGACTACACGTTCGATTGCACCGGCAATACCAAGGTCATGCGCCAGGCGCTCGAATCGTCACACCGCGGCTGGGGCAAGTCGGTCATCATCGGCGTTGCCGGCGCCGGTCAGGAGATCTCGACCCGTCCGTTCCAGCTGGTCACCGGCCGCAACTGGATGGGCACGGCTTTCGGCGGCGCCCGTGGACGCACCGACGTGCCGAAGATCGTCGACTGGTACATGGAAGGCAAGATCCAGATCGATCCGATGATCACCCACACAATGCCGCTCGAAGACATCAACAAGGGTTTCGAGCTGATGCATTCGGGCGAAAGCATCCGTGGCGTGGTGGTCTATTGACCACCGGGCCGTCCTACACGACCGACGTGCGGAGACTCGAAGAGTTCTCCGCACTCGACCTTTATGCCATGATGAAAATGCGCGTGGACGTGTTCGTCGTCGAGCAGACCTGTCCCTATCCGGAACTTGACGGCAACGATGCGGCCTGTCTGCATCTGCGTCTTCTCGACGGCCGCGATCTGCTGGCCTGCGCCCGCATCTGGCGGCCGGAGCCCTCAGACAATCCGCGCATCGGCCGCGTTGCCGTCTCGCCGGATCATCGGGGCAAGCGGCTCGGCGAAGCGTTGATGCGCGAATTGATCGCCGCCTGCGAACAGGCCTATCCCGGAGAAACGATCGAGATTTCCGCGCAGGCGCATCTTCAGAAATTCTATGCCTCGTTCGGCTTCTCGCCGATATCAGAGGAGTATCTGGAGGACGGTATTCCGCATGTGGACATGCTGAGGGCAAAGCCTTGATCTATGTCGATGCCGATGCCTGCCCCGTGAAGGCGGAAATCCTTAAAGTCGCGGAGCGTCACGCGTTTGAGGTGACGTTCGTTGCCAATTCCGGCTTGCGTCCGTCCCGCGATCCGATGGTGAAGAACGTCATCGTCTCGGCCGGTTTCGACGCCGCCGATGACTGGATCGCGGAGCGCGCCGGCCCTGCCGACATCGTCATCACGGCCGACGTGCCGCTTGCCGTGCGTTGTGTGGCCGCCGGTGCGTTTGTCACGGGACCGACCGGGCGCGTGTTCGACGAGACCAATATCGGCATGGCGAGCGCCATGCGCGATCTTGGCCAGCATCTGCGCGAGGCGGGCGAAAGCAAGGGCTATAACGCAGCCTTCTCGCCACGCGACCGATCCAAATTCCTGGAGACGCTGGACAGGCTCTGCCGGCGCGCCAAATCAAACGGCTAGACCGCGCTATCAAAGCGGTACGGGAGGGCGGATGTCGACACAACAGAGCAAGGCATCGCTGTGGCACTGGCGCCGCCGCCGGCATGGGCCCTTCTTCGTGTCGGCGATCGTCGCAGTCGTCGCGTTGCCTGTGCTGATCTGGCAGCTGCCGGAGCTTGCCGCAGCGCTGACGGCGATCGTCTTTTTCGTCGTCTATCTTGGATTCATGGCATTCCGAATCCCGCATCTGGACGCCGACCGCTTCGAGAAAAGCGGCCAGAACACCGATGAACCGGCACCGCTTATCCTGGCCGTCACGCTTGCTGCGGCGGCGATTTCGTTGGTGACGCTGTTTGAAGCGATGAACGACAAGCAGACGTCAGGTGCGTTGGATGTGATGGTCGGCTTCGCCGCCGTCATTCTCGGCTGGTTTTCGCTGCACATGATGTTTGCCCTACACTACGCCCACCTTTACTGGCGCCCCGGCGACGACAAGGTCGAGGGCCCGGTTGGCGGCCTCGACTTTCCCGGAACCGATCGTCCGGGCGGCTGGGAGTTTCTCTATTTCGGCTATATCATCGGCATGACCGCCCAGACGTCCGATGTCGCGATCACGGCGACCGACATGCGCAGGATCAATCTCCTCCACTCGGTCGTGTCTTTCTTTTTCAACACGGTGCTGGTAGCCGCTGCGGTCAATGCCGTCGTTTCGCTGGCCGGCTGAAGTCCCAACATCGAGGAACATGACCGATGAAGATCATCTCACAGAACACCGCATTTGGCGGCATGCAGGGCGTCTATTCGCATCCGTCGGATGCCTGCAAATGCGATATGACCTTTGCCGTGTTCGTGCCGCCGCAGGCGGTGTCGCAGCCGTGCCCGGTTCTCTGGTATCTGTCGGGTCTCACCTGCACCCATCAGAACGTGATGGACAAGGGCGAGTATCGCCGGCTGGCTGCAGAGCTCGGTCTCGTCATCGTCTGCCCCGACACAAGCCCGCGCGGAGACGACGTCGCGGATGAGGCGACCAACTGGCAGATGGGCAAGGGTGCCGGATTTTATCTCGATGCAACTCAGCAGCCCTGGGCCGAGAACTACCAGATGTACACCTACATCACGCAGGAACTGCCCGCCCTCATCGGCGAACAATTCCGCGTCGACATGAGCCGTCAGGGAATTTTCGGCCACTCCATGGGGGGTCACGGCGCCATGACGATTGCTCTCAAAAACCCCGACCGGTTCAAGAGCTGCTCGGCCTTTGCGCCCATAGTCGAGCCGACAACCGCCGACTGGTCTGCGCCGGCACTCGAAAAATATCTCGGTGCCGATCGGTCAACGTGGCGGCCATACGACGCCTGCGCGCTGGTGAAGGACGGGGCGCATTTTCCGGAATTCCTGATCGATCAAGGCAACGCCGACAACTTCCTCGATAGCGGCCTGCGGCCATGGCTGTTCGAACAGGCAATCGAGGGCAAGGACATTGCTCTGACGCTCAGGATGCATGAGCGCTACGACCATTCCTACTTCTTCATCTCGACATTCATGGACGACCATCTGCGCTGGCACGCCGAGCGTCTGGCCTAGTCTCCCGTTCGAGAATCAGGACGCCCGCGCGCAATCGCTCGCGGGCGTAAAATCTCAATTCTTGTCGACTGCCCAGGCACCGGGGCCGGAGAAGACGAGATACAGGAAAATGAAGCAGAACAGGATGGCGCCTTCGCCGCCGTTCAGCGCCGGCCAGAAGCCCTTGCTGGCATGCGCCATGAAATAGGCGACGGCCATCTGGCCGGACAGGAGAAACGCGACCGGGCGGGTCTTGAAGCCGACAACCAGCAAGGCGCCGCCGACCACTTCAAGCAGCGCTGCAATCAGCAGAAGCGGCGGCAAAGCACCGTCGCCCATCGGTGCCGGAAAACCGAACAACTTCATAGTGCCGTGCTCGATGAAGAGCAGGGCTGCAATGATCCGCAGCACGGCGAGCGCCTGCGGACGGTATTGTCCCAGACTATTGAAAAACTGCATGTCAAATCCCTCTCGTAGCATTGCCGCGGCTGCGCGGCAGCAAACGAGTTAAGCTCGGTTTGCCTGCGGAAATCAAATGCATTTCGTCGAGAATCAGGGCTCGAACAGGGCAGATGTGATGGTTGCGGAATGTCCGCTGCGCAGACGGAACTCGCTTGCCACCCGGTCGGCGATCTTTCTGGCAAGAGCTGCATCGGCATCCTTGTTGCCGAAGAGGAAGACCGACGTTTCGAAGGAGCCCGTCGCGACCGGTTCACCTGTCGAGACTGAGACGGCCTGAACCGTGACCCTCGCCTCCAGCCGCCGGCCGAAGACGACGGGAACGGGCGCTGCGCGGTCGATGCGAACGGAGATGATGGTTCGCGGCAGCATGCTCGGCCGCATCGTCGAGCGGACAGCCTCATCGATCAGCATGTCGGTGGCAATGACGAGGCCCTGTGGCACGTCGGGCCGTGCCGTCACGAAAGCTCCCCTGACGTCGTAGAGAAGCTTGTTGCGCACACCATCTTCCAACGGCATGCGAAACGCCATCAGCGATGGCGTCAGGGTCAAGATCAGGGCTAGGCGCAGGACACCGGAACGCATGGGAAAACTCGATACGCAGACTGTACCGATCTTCCGCCAACAGGGTTAGAGAAGGATTAAGTCCGCCCTGTGGTTGCGTCAAAAACCGCAGCAGCGGCCTGCATCTCTTCGAACCGCTTTGCGCGGCGATGTTCGGCCTCGGCATCGGATCCCCAATGCTCGATTGCCCAGTCTTCCTCCAGATGCGCAAGCCGCCATGTGTCATCGACGGAAAGCTCACCTTCGGCGAAAGCAATCGCTAGGATTGCGGAGCCCGTCAGCGATGTCACCGTGTGGAGAGACGCAAGCTCGATCGGGGACGCATATTTGCGCAACACCCCGGAAAGGGCGGCGATCGCTTCCTTAGGCTGCTCCTTGGGCATGACACCCTCGATCACCTCGAAGCGCGCACCGATCGCGTTTGCGGCCCAGTCGAGGACGGGATCCCACTGCTCGGCCTGACGGAGCGCAAGGTTTGCAGGCGTATCTGCGCGGTAGCACAGCATATCGCTGGACGAGAAGCGAAGGATGTCCTCGAACACGGCCTGCGGGTCGGCGGCAATGCCGTCGATTGCGGTGTTCACCAGCCGTGTCACCGGCATCGTGCGCGGATCGATCACGTCGACCTGCGATGCCCATTCGTCGCGGACGAGTTCGGCCACCCGTGTGGTCGGCATTCTCAAGGCGTTCTTGGCGGGTGTCTTCACCGGCCGACCGTCGAGAAGGATGGCGTAGTCGCCCTCGCCTTCCTCAACCGAAACTTCCTTGTAGAAGCGCTTCGGCAGAGGCTTGTGCATCTGGATCTGTGCCCGCCGGGTCGGGTCTTCGTGGCTCAAACCGGCGTTCGGGTCGGATAGTATGTCGCGCATGGAAAACCCTCAGCCGATCAACGGCAGCAATTCGCTTGGATGATGGACGATGTGGTCGGCTCCGGCCTTCTGAAGCTCGCCAACCGAGGCGTATCCCCAGGAAACACCGATTGCCGTTGCACCGGCCGCCTTTGCCATCTGCATGTCGTAGATCGCATCGCCAATGACAAGAGTGTCTTCGGGCGACACGCCCGTCGCGTCGCAGCATTCGGTGACCATCGCCGGATGTGGTTTGGACGGGCAATCATCTGCCGTGCGGCTGACGACGAAATGGTCTGCATAGCCGTGCGTGTTCATGATCATGTCGAGGCCGCGACGGGATTTGCCGGTGACAGCGCCGATCAACAGGTCGTCTCGCGGTCCGATCGTCTCGATCAGGTCCTTTATGCCATCGAACAAAGGCTCGCGGAAATCGAGATCCTGGCGCACCACGGAAAAGAGCGACTTGTAGTAGGCCATCATCTCGACGGCTTCTTCATCGGCATGCGGCTTGCCGTCGATGCGGGCGATCGCGATGTCGAGCGTCAGTCCGATGATCGACTTGGTCTGCGCCAATGTGGGTTCCGCCTTGCCGAAGTGGCGGAAGGTGCGCAGCATTGTCTCGTGGATCAGTTCGGCGCTGTCGACCAGCGTGCCGTCGCAGTCGAACAGGACAAGCTTCATTCCTGGTCCTCCCGCCGACCGTTCTCCATGTCGAAGCCCAGAAGGTTCCAGGACTGCACCATGTGCGGCGGCAGCGGAGCCGTGACCCGCAGACGACCGCCATCCGGATGCGGGATGTCGATGTGGCGCGCGTGCAGATGCAGCTTTTTCTGGATGCCGCCCGGGAACGGCCAGTTGTGATCGTCGTCGAAATATTTCGGATCGCCGATGATCTGGTGACCGAGATGCAGCGCATGGACACGCAGCTGGTGCGTACGGCCGGTATAGGGCTCCATCTCCAGCCACGCCATTGTCTGCGCTGCGGTTTCCAAAACGCGGTAATAAGAGACCGCGTGATCGGCGCCCTCCTCACCATGCCTGGCGATCCGCATGCGGTCGCCGTCGGGCGTCTGTTCCTTGACGAGCCAGTTGGAAATCTTGTCTTCGCGCTTGCGCGGCACGCCCTTGACCAGCGCCCAGTAGGTCTTCTTGGTATCGCGTTCGCGGAATGCCGCGGTCAGCTTCTGCGCCGCACCGCGTGTGCGGGCAACCACGAGGACACCTGATGTGTCGCGGTCGATCCGGTGGACGAGACGCGGTTTTTCGCCTCTCTTGTTGGTGAAGGCATCCATCATCTGGTCGATATGGCGGGTCACGCCGGATCCGCCCTGTACAGCCAGACCCGCGGGCTTGTTGAGGACGAAGACCTTGTCGTCTTCATGCAGCATCATCCGCTGCAAAAGCTCGTAGTCGCCGGCGTGCTTCAGATCCTTGCCCGCGATCGGCCCGCTGTTCTTCGCGTCGGTATCCATCGGGGGAATGCGGACCATCTGGCCGGGCTCAACACGGGTGTCGCTTTTTACACGGCCACCGTCGATGCGCACCTGTCCGGAGCGCAGTAGTTTCTGTAGAGGGCCGAAGCCGAGACCCGGGAAATGGATCTTGAACCAACGGTCGAGGCGCATGCCTGCCTCGTCCGCCTCGACGCGGATATGCTCGATGCCTGCCATCAAAGCTCTTTCATCTTATCTGTGATCAGTCCTGCCCTTTAGAGCATTGCCCGCCCGAGCGCCAGCCCAGCAAAGACCGCACACAGCGACACACCAACGCTTGCGATCACATAACTTGCCCCCGCTACCGTCGCGCCGCGCTCGAAGAGCGAGATGACATCCAGCGAAAAGGCCGAGAATGTCGTGAAGCCGCCGAGAAATCCAGTCACCAGCAGGAGACGCATCTCAGGCGAGGCGTTGAGGCGCCGGGCAATCACCTCACTTAGCAAACCGATTGCGAAACAGCCGACGATGTTGACGGTCAGCGTTCCCCAGGGAAAGTTTGGCCCGAACCGGCGCAGCGTCCAGACGCCCACGAGGTAGCGGGCGACGGAACCGAATGCGCCGCCCAGTGCGACAAGTATGATATTGATCATCGAGATATCCAGAAAAGTCCTAAATCGTGCCTACCGTTAAAATGCCGGGATTTCGGTTAAATCGCGGCAAACTCGGCGCTTATTACATATGTGCCGAATGGGTTGAAGGCGGTTGCTATGGTTCAGGTGACGACAATTTCGGCAAGCATGGCAGCGCTCGCCATAGAGACGTTAAGAACGCCGCCGCAACTGTCCGTCAAAGCGAGAATTGGTGAGGCCAAACGTGTCGCCGAACGCGCTTCTGCGCGTGATCAGAGTGCGACCGATCCGACGGTCACCGGGGCGATGACGCTTGCGACCAGCCTGTCTCTCGATTTCCTCGATGCCGGCCAGCAGCCTCCGCAGCAGCAGGCATCGCTGCAGATGGCCGAAGCCGCCTATCGTGACACGGAAGAGTGACCTTCAGACCCCGAGTACAAGAAGTCCGACACCCTGAATGCCGCTGAGGAAGCGGCGCCAGCTTTCGGGTATCGTGAAATACATCCGCTTGGCGAATGGACGGATGACCGGAAGCCAAGCCTGCGCGTAGAGGCGCCCTTTCCACGAGAAGGGCAGGCTATAGCCGTTCAGCAACAGTTTCTGGTTTGCCCAGGATTGTTTGTAGGCGCCATCGCCGCCGAGAAGATCGTAGGTCTTGATCCCGTTGTCGATCAGCCAGCAGACTGTCATTTCCATCTGCACCTTGCCGGCGGAGAGATGCCGCAGGCTCCAGTCGAAGCTGCCAAGATAGGCGTAGTAGTGCCCTGCCCGCACGAAGCCGAGCTCCATCGCCACCGTGACATCGCCGGCCCGCAGGATCGAAAGGCACGCACCCTCTAGCAACGCGGCATCACCCGTCAGGCTCGCCAGGAAATCGTCCAGGCCATCGAAGGAAAAACCGCTGCTGCTTCTCCCGGTCTCGCGGAGCCAGACCCGCTTCATCGCCGCACAGTCGCGAACGTATTCGGCAAACCTTTGATCGGAGGGCCAGATCATCTCGAAGGTGAGTTCTCCGAGCCGCGCCAGGTGGTTGCGCCGACGGTTGCGATTGCGCTTCTTCAATTTGCCGCCGTGCGAGCGGTATGCGTCCGAATCGGCAAACTGCGTGAGATCGAGCACGGCGCTGCTTCCGCCGTAGCCTCGGATCGTCGGCTGTGAGCGAAGCAGAAGTCCCAGCGAGGATTGATGCGGAACGGGGTGAAAGACCGCGACATCACAATCGGGCATCATCTCGATACGGGTGAGCAACTTGCCCATCAGCAATCCGGCAAGATGGGCGTCGTCGCACAGGAGATTGCAGTATTGCGAGTGGGGTGCGCCGAGGTTTTCCAACACCCTTATGCCGCTGACGGTCTGAACCATCAAAGGCCAGACTGCGACGAGACTGCCGTTGCGCCACACAGTCTCGATCCGGAATTCGAACGCGGAGCCATTGCCGGCAAAGGCTGCGACCCAGCCGCGGCACCAATCGAAACTCTGAAAATAGGTCAGCCGGTCTTCGCACCGGCTTTCAAGGGCCCGCCAGGCGTCGGCAACCGTGTCGATTTCTGCAAGCGTGCTGAGGCGTCGATAAATACCGACGTCTGTTTCCGGTGCACTGGAAATATCCACGATCTTCGTCCCCACGAGCTAGCCCCGCTGCGAGCATAGCTTGTGGAGCTAAACGAGAGATTACGTCCCCGATCACATAGCGCGTGATCAGTTGTGCTGGTTACCGGGACGAAAAGCTTCGACCGGAAGCGAGAGTTCGAGCCTGCCGGTGTGTTCGAAGTTAAGCGTCAGGGGAACGCTTTCGCCCTGCTTGAAAGGCGTCGCGACCTTGGTGAACATCAGATGCAATCCGCTGGGCTTCAACTCGACGGTCTGACCGGCCGGGACCGAAATGCCGCCATCGAGCCGACGCATCTTCATGATCTGGCCCTGCATCGACATTTCGTGGATCTCCACGGCAGGCGACAGAGGCGACGAGGCAGAGACAAGTCTATCGTTCTCGCTGCCCGTGTTGCGGATCACGAGATAGCAGCCGCCGACCGGCTGGCCGGGAAGCATGGCGCGGACATAACCGCCTGAAATCTTGAGCATACCGAGTTTGACTGAGGCGCCGGATGCGGTCGCCGGATCTGACGATCCGTGCATGTGCATGGCACCATTCCCGGAACCGGCATCTCCCGCCTGCGCATAGGATCGATCTGCCGCCGCCGCGAGCACCGCTGCACACAGCGCCAGAGTCGCAAGATATTTCATGACAACGCCTCCCATCGTCTTTCAAGACGACGGGTAGAGCAAATTCCTGAACGTCCGGAAAGCTTGAACCTTGGCACTCAGTCGCGATGCCTAACTCTATGGTGTGCGACAAAAATCTTGGTCACGACGACATTCTCCCCTTGTCAAACCTGTCGCCTCCTCGATAATGAACCTCATACCCGTTGGGAGAAGCCGCTTCGATGCGGTGCCGAAGGAGCAACCGCCCCGGAAACTCTCAGGCAAAAGGACCACGGGCGACCAACCGGAACTCTGGAGAGTAGCAACCGTCATCGGGGGCTCGCCGAAGGGATAACAATCTCAGGCGAAAAGGACAGAGGGGGCTCGAAACAGGCGCGTAACCGCGCCCTGATCAGAGCCGGCGTGTGAGCTGATTTTACTCAGCGAGCGCCAAAACCTGGAGGCGCCTTTTTGGACGATCACTCAGTTCTCAAGACCACACCGCTCAACGCGCTGCATCTTTCGCTTGGTGCGAAGATGGTGCCGTTCGCGGGCTACGACATGCCGGTGCAATATCCGCTCGGCGTGATGAAGGAGCACCTCCATACGCGTGCTGCCGCAGGCCTGTTCGATGTCTCCCACATGGGCCAGGTCATCGTCAGAGCGAAGTCCGGCGACTATGCAGATGCAGCACTTGCGCTGGAAAAGCTCGTTCCGGTCGACATCCTGTCGCTGAAGGAAGGCCGTCAGCGTTACGGGTTCTTCACCGACGACAATGGCTGCATTCTCGACGACCTGATGATCACCAATCGCGGCGACCATCTTCTCGTCGTCGTCAACGCCGCCTGCAAGGATGCCGACCTTGCGCACATGAAGGCGCACCTTCCGGACTGCGACGTCACCCTGCTCGACGACCGCGCGTTGATCGCCCTCCAAGGTCCACGTGCCGAAGCTGTTCTGGCCGAGCTCTGGGCTGGCGTCTCCTCAATGAAGTTCATGGATGTCCGCGAAGTGCCGCTGCACGACGTTGCTTGCATCATCTCGCGCTCCGGTTATTCCGGCGAGGACGGTTTCGAGATCTCGATCCCGCAGGACCATGCCGTGTCAGTTGCCAAGGCATTGCTCGAGCACCCGGATTGCGAAGCCATCGGCCTCGGCGCCCGTGACAGCCTGCGCCTCGAAGCCGGTCTGTGTCTTTATGGAAACGACATCGACACCACGACGTCGCCGATCGAGGCATCGCTCGAATGGGCATTGCAGAAGGCCCGCAAGGCCGGCGGCGATCGTGAAGGCGGGTTTCCGGGAGCGGACCGCATCCTCGCCGAACTGGCCGTTGGCACCAGCCGCCGCCGCGTTGGTCTGAAGCCGGAAGGCAAGGCGCCGGTGCGTTCGCATGCGAAACTGTTTGCCGATGCGGACGGGCTGCAGGAACTTGGCGAAGTCACCTCTGGCACATTCGGCCCGACGGTCGAAGGTCCGGTTGCCATGGGCTACGTTCCCGTCAGTCATGCAGCAGCAGGTACGCAGGTCTTCGCCGAAGTCCGGGGAAAATACCTGCCGATGACGGTGGCCGCGCTGCCGTTCATCACGCCGACCTACAAGCGATAAACACGCGCGGGAGGCCTGGCCCCACCCCCGGCCTCCCCCCCACGTCATCCCCATTCACGCTTTCCTTAAGAGGACATTCCCATGCTGAAATTCACCGCCGAACACGAATGGCTGAAACTCGAAGACGGCGTTGCCACCGTCGGCATCACCACCCATGCTGCCGAGCAGCTAGGTGATCTCGTGTTTGTCGAACTGCCAGAAGTCGGTGCCGAGCTGGTGAAGGACGGCAATGCCGCAACCGTCGAAAGCGTCAAGGCAGCCTCCGACGTCTATTCGCCACTCGATGGCGAAGTCACCGAAGTCAATCAGGCGATCGTCGACGACCCGTCGCTCGTCAATTCCGATCCGCAGGCTGCCGGCTGGTTCTTCAAGCTGAAGCTCAAGAATGTAGCCGACGCCGACGCGCTGATGGACGAAGCTGCCTACAAGGAACTGATCGGATGAGCGACTCGACCGACTTCCACTTCACCGACTACGACCCGTACGACTTTGCCAATCGTCGCCATATCGGTCCCTCCCCGACGGAGATGAGCGATATGCTTGCGGTCATCGGCTACAAGTCGCTCGACGCGCTGATCGATGCCACGGTCCCCGCCTCCATCCGCCAGCAGAACCCGCTGACCTGGGGTGCGGCGCTGACCGAACGAGAAGCGCTCGACAAGCTGCGCGAGACCGCCAACAAGAACCAGGTGCTGACCACGCTGATCGGACAGGGCTATTACGGCACCGTGACGCCGCCTGTCATCCAGCGCAACATTCTGGAGAACCCAGCCTGGTACACCGCATACACGCCCTACCAGCCGGAAATCTCTCAAGGCCGCCTCGAAGCGCTCCTGAACTTCCAGACGATGATCTGCGACCTGACTGGCCTCGACGTCGCCAATGCGTCGTTGCTCGATGAAGCAACGGCTGCTGCCGAAGCCATGGCGCTCTGCCAGCGTCAGGCGAAATCGAAGGCAACCGCCTTCTTCGTCGACCACGCCTGCCACCCGCAGACGATCGCGTTGATCGAGACACGTGCGGCCCCGCTCGGCTGGAGCGTGATCGTCGGTGACCCGATGACCGATCTCGACCCGGTCGATGTATTCGGCGCGATCTTCCAGTATCCCGGCACCAATGGCGAAGTCCGTGATTTCTCCGGCCTGATTTCCCGCCTGCACCAGACCGGTGCGGTTGCCGCCATGGCGGCCGATCTCTTGGCGCTGACGCTCCTGAAATCGCCCGGCGAAATGGGTGCGGATATCGCGATCGGCTCGTCGCAGCGGTTTGGCGTGCCTGTCGGTTACGGCGGTCCGCACGCGGCCTACATGTCGGTCAAGGATGCGCACAAGCGCGCCATGCCCGGCCGCCTCGTCGGCGTCTCCGTCGATGCCCGCGGCAACCGTGCCTACCGCCTGTCGCTGCAGACCCGCGAACAGCATATCCGCCGCGAGAAGGCGACATCGAACATCTGCACCGCGCAGGTCCTGCTCGCTGTGATGGCCTCGATGTACGGCGTCTTCCACGGCCCGGAAGGCCTGAAGGCGATTGCTCAGGCCGTGCACAAGAAGGCCGTGCTGATGGCAAAGGGCTTGGAAAAGCTCGGCTACACGATCGAACCCGATACGTTCTTCGACACGTTCACCGTCGAGGTCGGCCACATGCAGGGTGTGATCATGCGGGCGGCCGTTGCTGAAGGCGTCAACCTGCGCAAGGTCGGTGAAACCAAGATCGGCATGTCGCTCGACGAACGCACCCGCCCGGCAACGCTGGAAGCCGTCTGGCGCGCATTCGGCGGCGACTTCAACGTGTCGGACTTCGCGGTCGAATACCGCCTGCCCAACACACTTCTCAGAAAATCGGATTACATGACCCATCCGATCTTCCACATGAACCGCGCCGAAAGCGAGATGACCCGCTACATCCGCCGCCTGTCGGACCGCGACCTGGCGCTCGATCGTGCCATGATCCCGCTCGGCTCCTGCACGATGAAGCTGAACGCGACGGCTGAAATGCTGCCGATCACCTGGCCGGAGTTTTCCGACATCCATCCGTTCGTGCCCGTCGACCAGGCGCTCGGCTACAAGGAGATGATCGACGATCTCTCGGCAAAGCTCTGCCAGATCACCGGTTACGATGCTTTCTCGATGCAGCCGAATTCCGGTGCGCAGGGCGAGTATGCGGGCCTGCTGACGATCCGCAACTACCATATCGCCAATGGCGATATGCATCGCGACGTCTGCCTCATCCCCACCTCCGCGCACGGCACCAATCCTGCCTCGGCCCAGATGGTCGGCATGAAGGTCGTGGTCGTGAAAGTGCTCGAGAACGGCGATATCGATCTCGAAGACTTCCGTGCCAAGGCACAGCAGCATGCGGCAAATCTGTCCTGCTGCATGATCACCTATCCTTCGACACACGGCGTGTTCGAGGAGACGGTGAAGGAGATCTGCGAGATCACCCATGCCAATGGCGGCCAGGTCTATCTCGACGGTGCCAATATGAACGCAATGGTCGGATTGTCCCGCCCGGGTGACATTGGCTCCGACGTTTCGCATCTCAATCTGCACAAGACGTTCTGCATTCCGCATGGCGGCGGCGGTCCCGGCATGGGTCCGATCGGCGTCAAGGCGCACCTGGCAAGCCACCTGCCCGGTCACCCGCAATGGGCCGGAGAACTTGGCAGCGAAGGTGCGGTTTCGGCGGCGCCGTTCGGCTCTCCCTCGATCCTGCCGATCTCCTGGTCCTACTGCCTGATGATGGGCGGCGAAGGGCTCACGCAGGCGACGAAGGTTGCGATCCTCAACGCCAACTATATCGCAGCTCGGCTCAAGGGCGCCTACGATGTGCTCTACAAGTCCGCAAGCGGACGCGTCGCGCATGAGTGCATCATCGACACCCGCCCGCTCAACGCCTCGGCCGGCGTCTCTGTCGACGACGTTGCAAAACGCCTGATCGACTGCGGCTTCCACGCCCCGACCATGAGCTGGCCGGTTGCCGGTACGCTGATGATCGAACCGACGGAATCGGAAACGAAGGCCGAGATCGACCGGTTCTGCGATGCGATGCTGGCAGTCCGCGAAGAGGCTCGTGCGATCGAAGACGGTCGCATGGACAGGGTCAACAACCCGCTGAAGAATGCCCCGCACACGGTGGAAGACCTGGTCGGCGAATGGGATCGTCCTTATAGCCGCGAACAGGCCTGCTATCCGCCGGGCGCATTCCGTGTCGACAAATACTGGTCGCCGGTCAACCGCGTCGACAATGTCTATGGCGACCGCAATCTGCTCTGCACCTGCCCGCCGCTTGAGGACTACGCGGAGGCCGCGGAGTAACACGAATACCGGAGAGGCCCGGGCTTTGGGCCTCTCCGGGATATATTTTCGCGCAGCCCTTGTTTAAGTGCAATTATTCTCTATTTTGAGTTTCATCGAACTTTGCTAGCGACTCGTCCGCAGCTCCCGGAAAACTTGGAGCTCTTTCTGATTTCCTCTCAACGTCGATCTACCCCCGACCCCGTATTTCAGGGTTGGCAACTTACTACGATTGAAAGGAAATCGTTATGGATACCGGCACTGTAAAGTGGTTTAACAGCACCAAGGGTTTTGGTTTCATTCAGCCTGACAACGGCAGCCAGGATGTGTTCGTTCACATTTCCGCTGTTGAGCGCGCTGGCATGAATGGCCTGAACGAAGGTCAGAAGATCAGCTACGAAATCGTCCAGGACAAGCGTTCTGGCAAGAGCTCCGCAGACAACCTGCGCGCTGCTTAAGGTTTTGTCATTGCCCCGCGTGACCACGGATGTACTGGCACGAAGGCGGCGATGATGGTGGAAGGTCGGGGTTCATCTCCCGGCCTTTTGTTTTTTCGTCCATTCTGAGGTTTTACTGTGCTAGACGGTTTAACTTCGAATGGGTGAAAAGAGAGCGGATGTGAGATCGCTTCCCGATCAACCCGCGTCCGACAAATTTCAAGAGATAGCGGTTCGCCGCGTAAGGAGATATTTTGCAGGTACTCGTCAGAGATAACAACGTTGATCAGGCTCTCCGCGTCCTGAAGAAGAAGATGCAGCGCGAAGGTATCTTCCGCGAAATGAAGGCTCGTAGCGCTTACGAAAAGCCTTCCGAGAAGCGTGCCCGTGAAAAAGCAGATGCGATCCGTCGCGCGCGCAAGCTTGCTCGCAAGCAGATGCAGCGCGAAGGCCTGCTTCCGGCTCCGAAGAAAAAAGTCATCGTAGCTCGCGCCCGCTAGGCTCCGACATGAGCGTGGTTTTGAGCACAAGCCAGAGCCACGCAACCAATCGCAGGATGGCAGTCTATGCCATTCTCGCGGTCCACGGCAGACATCGGCCGTTTCCAGGAGGAAAGCATGACAGCGA
Source organism: Neorhizobium sp. DAR64872/K0K18 (assembly GCF_050500175.1). Taxonomy (NCBI): domain Bacteria; kingdom Pseudomonadati; phylum Pseudomonadota; class Alphaproteobacteria; order Hyphomicrobiales; family Rhizobiaceae; genus Neorhizobium; species Neorhizobium sp. DAR64872/K0K18. The sequence goes on along the minus strand of NZ_CP191446.1, from coordinate 1,601,081 downwards.
CCAAGGACCAGTTCTTCAAGCCCGCGAAAATGTCGGCACAAGCCAAATCGGAGCAGACCAACTCCGTGGTGCGTGACATCCTGGACGCCGAAGTTATTGCTCGTGAAAAGAAGACAGAAAAACTACGTGCTCTGCGGCTCCAGCAGACCGCTGATGCCCCCGCCCCTGTAAAAAAAGCGGCGACGAAGACCAAGCGCGCGGTCAAGACTTCCTAATCTTTCGTTTTACTCCCGACTGCTTTTCCCGAATTGAACCAATTCGTTGGTTCTGCGTTAACTTGCACTGCGGGACGCATGCATACTCCGGGATGCAGCGCTCAGGTGTCGCCTTTTCAAAGACGCCCCGCAGTCTTTTCTGATCATCCGGCTATGCCGATATCAGGAGAGTGCCTGTCAAGGATGCGAGGGTAGAATGTGTCAGGACAACGCCTCATCGGCGATCGTGCTAGGTTCGGATGATCTCGAACTTCTTCAGAGATTCCTGGAAGCCTGGTGCGAAGAAAGACATGTGGACGTGTCGAGCGAGGAGGCTCAGACTGTCGCATCGGGTCTTTTCAACTGGTACCAGTTTGAACTGAATGATCGCAACAACCTCAAGTCGGAACCGCCCGAGCCTTTGCCGGAATCGGTCGAATTGAAGCGATTGCTACGGCAACTCGCCGTAGCCTGATATTGGGCCCTGACCGTGCTGCAATCGCGGCTCGCTCGGGATTACGGGATACGAGCGATCACTTTGATCTCGAAATCGAACCCCGCGAGCCAGTTTACCCCGACCGCTGTCCAATTCGGGTACGGCTTTTCCCCCATTATGCCCAAGCGAACTGCCTGAATCGTCCCGAACTGATTTTCAGGGTCGGTGTGAAACGTGGTGACGTCGATGATGTCGTCGAACCCGCAGCCTGCCGCTGCGAGAACCGCTCGCAGATTGTCGAACGCGAGTCGAACCTGTTTCTCAAAATTCGGTTCCGGCGTTCCGTCATCACGGCTGCCAACCTGTCCGGACACGAAGAGAAGATCCCCCGACCTTATCGCGGCTGAGTATTTGTTGATGTCGTAAAGGGCCTGTCGGCCTGCGGGGAAAATTGCTTCTCGTTCGATCATAGCTCGTCTCCAATCGGTTGTTGCGTCCACGGCGTTGCAGGAGCCTTCCCTGACCACGTCAATCTTGATATACGCTCCGTATGCAACTACGTATCTCAGATACGCTGCGTATGTCAACTGCTGTAAGAATCCGGTTTAGGGGTGAGCGATGGCGCCGAGCAAGCGTACAACGATGATGGAAGAAACGCGGGTCAAGCTGATCAGCGCGGCGCGCAAGTCCTTCGCCGAGAAAGGCTATGCCAGCTCGTCCATGGACGACTTCACGGCGTCCGCTGGCCTGACGCGGGGTGCGCTCTACCATAATTTCGGAGACAAGAAGGGTCTTTTACAAGCGGTGATCGATCAGATTGATTCCGAGATGCTGGGGCGGATGCGTGCTGCCGCAAACCACGCCGGCGGGACACTTTGGGACGGCTTTCTTGCCGAGGCGGTCGCCTATATCGAGATGTCGCTGGAGCCGGAAATTCAGCGCATCATGTTGCTGGATGGTCCTGCTGTCCTCGGCGACCCATCGCGTTGGCCCAATCAGAACGCCTGTCTGCGCACCACGGCGGACACGATCAGCGCTCTCATCGCCGAAGGGACAGTCAGGAGCATGGATGCGGAAGCCGCCGCACGTCTCATCAACGGTGCGGCACTCAACGCCGCACTGTGGATCGCTGCGGCCGACGATCCGCCGGCCGTGTTGGAAAAAGCCGTCGAAGCGTTCCGTCACCTTGCCAGCGGGTTGCTGACGAAACAGCCCGTATGATCGCCCACCTCAACCTCGACGGCGATAAGTCGGAAGATTGCGAATTCCTGAGAGGATCTCCACTTCGCCCTCGCTCTTCGGCTTGCCGAGGAGAAAACCCTGCAGCTGTTCGCAGCCGTCTTCGACCACCATCCGGTGCTGCCCGAAGGTCTCGATGCCTTCCGCGACGACGGGCAAGTCCAGGCTCTTGCCGAGCCCGATGATGGCTTTGACGATGGCACGGGCGCTGTCGCTTTCCTCCATCTCGCTGATAAAACTGCGGTCGATCTTGATCTTGTCAAAGGGGAAGCTGTGCAGGTTGCTGAGCGACGAATAGCCGGTGCCGAAGTCATCCATCACCACATGGACTCCCAGCGCCTTCAACCGGAGCAAGGTCGCGAGCGTCGTGTCGCGATCCTTGAGCAGCGAGGTCTCTGTGATCTCGAGTTCAAGCCGGTGGGGCTCCAGGCCGCTCTCATCCAGTGCCGACGCAATCATGTCGACAAGGTTCGGGAAGCGAAACTGGATGGCCGAAACGTTGACCGCTACCGCCAGGCCGTCATCCCAGGTACTGGCGACCCTGCAGGCTTCGCGCATCGCCCATTCACCGATCGGCACGATGATGCCGGTTTCCTCGGCAACCGGAATGAAGACGCTCGGTGAGACATTGCCCCATTGCGGATGCTTCCACCGCATCAGGGCCTCATAGCCCGAGCAGAGGCCGCTTGTGGCATCAAAGAGTGGCTGGAATACCATGCTGAGTTGCGACCGCAGTACGGCGTAGCGCAACTCGCTCTCGATCTCGCGCCGCTCGCGCAGCTCTGCGTCCATTGCCGCGGAATAGAATGCTGCCGTACCACGTCCCGAGAACTTCGCATTGTAGAGGGCCATGTCGGCCGCATTGCGCAAGTCATCAGGCGTTTCTCCGTCGTCCGGATAAACCGCGCAGCCGATGCTGACGCCCACGGCGGTGGGATCGAGTGCAACATTCATTTCGGTGCGGAAGGTTTCGAGGATACGCTCGGCGAGCAGGTTTGCGCCCGCCGGCTGTTCGACGCCTGTCTGGAGAATGATGAACTCGTCGCCGCCGATGCGGGACGGCGTATCGGCCGGACCGACACAGCGCCGCAGGATATCGGCGACCCGGATCAGGACACGATCGCCTTCTGCATGGCCGAACACATCGTTGACGGCCTTGAAGCGGTCGAGATCAAGGGCAAGCACCGCCAGCACATCGCCGGAAAGTGCAGCCGTCCTCAAGGCACCGTCGAGCCGATCGTTGAAGAGCGTACGGTTGGGAAGGTCAGTCAAAGCGTCGTGGCGAGCCATGTGTTCGATGCGGCGCTCCGCAATGCGCTTCTCGGTCAGATCGCGGACAGCCAGAACCTGGCAGGAGCGACCGCGATACTCGATCGTATGGACGGCAACCTCCAGAAAGACCTCACGGTCCGTCACTTTCGGCGTGGCAGCGACTGCGGAATTCCTTTGAGCCGTCAGCGGAAGACCGTCGGCTGCAGCCAGCAGATCGTCGGGATCTCGGCCGAGGATGTCGCGGTCGCGCAGCAACAGCAAGTCGGCAAAGCGAGCATTGGTCTCGATGACGCGGCCATCGCGAACCACCGCGAGGCCTTCGAGGGTCGCGTTGGCAAAGCCACGCAAATCCGTCAGGTACCGGTCGATGAAGCTCGCAGCAACAGTCGTCAGCACGATCACACTCATGACGATCGAAACCGCGCCAATGAGCCAGATCCGCCCGCCACCGTCGAGCGAGGCCTCTGGAAGCGTCGGATCGGGGATCAGCTCGGTCGCCGACATCGCAGTAAAATGCAGGATGCAAATGGCAGCAACACTGGCAGCGACTGCACAGATCAGGCGCAGGGTGCTTCTTCGAAGCGTCGTGGAGGCGAACGCCGCGGTGAAGAGAGAGAAAGAGACAACAGAGCCGATCAAGATGGGCGTCATTTCGTAGCGGGTCGTTGCCGCGGCACGGATCGCTTCGGTGCCGATCAAGTGCATGGCGGCGACCGTGACGGTGGCGACCATGCCGGCTGCGAGCGAAGAAACCGTCTTCGATCGATCGGCAATCTGCAGCGCCAACCAGAAGCCGGCGACGGCAGTCAGAGCCGATACAAGGGTGAGGACGCGCTCGAATTCGATCGCTATCGTGCCCTGGTAGGCGAGCATTGCCACGAAATGCGTCGACCAGATGGAAAGCCCGCCCGTGGCGCTGGCGACAAGGAGCCAGATCCGCCGCCGACGTTCGTTGCACTCGATCGCCCGTCTATGGATCAGAAAAAATGCGAGCATGCCGACGACGCAGATGCCGGCCGCGAGAAGAACAGTGCTTCGATCATGCTGAACCACGACGCATTCGAGAACTCGAAACATGGATGCCACCACAAGAACGCACGACGAACAATTTCATCGACTTGTCAGCAAAACATTAGGTGTTAATATTTAAGGAAATAATAATATACAGTGGCGGCATGCACGTGTCCAAGAACGCGCCTTGGGTACGGGATATCGATCCCAAAAGGCTTATCCGGCCGCCTTTTCAAGCCCGGAGCTCAAATCCACCGCCGCGAACGCAGCGGTTAGGATTTCGGTCCCAGCGCCAGGCTTCGTCGCCTCTGACGACAGGATTTGGCGGAACCGACGCGCACCGGGATAGCCCTGAAACAGACCAACCATGTGACGCGTCACGTGATGCAATCTGCCACCGGAGGCGATAACCTGATCCGCATAGGCAATCATCGCGTCGCGCAGCGCCAGCCAGTCAGGGTCTGGATACTCAAGTCTTCCATCCAGAAGCGCATCGACGCCCGCCAGCAAGCCGGTGTTGTGATAGGCAGCGCGGCCGAGCATGACGCCATCCATCACCTCAAGGTGTTCAGCAGCTTGCTTAAGATCGGCAATACCGCCGTTGATCCCCAGAAACACATCCGGGTTCTCACGCTTCATCCTATGGACGAGATCGTAATCCAGTGGAGGAACCTCGCGGTTTTGTTTCGGCGACAGTCCCTGCAGCCAGGCCTTACGGGCATGGATCCAGATCGCGTCGGCACCGGCACCAATCATTCGCGCGAGAAAGTCCGGCAGGACGTCGGCCGGCTCCTGATCATCAACGCCGATGCGGCATTTGACGGTCACAGGCGCCTGTGAAACCTTTTTCATGGCTGTGACGAGGTCTGCAACATGCGCGGGGTCGCGCATCAGGCAGGCACCGAATGTCCCCGACTGTACCCGGTCCGAGGGGCATCCGACATTGAGGTTGATCTCGTCGTAACCGTAGTCACCGGCGATCCGGATCGCCTCGGACAGCTTTTCCGCATTCGAGCCGCCGAGCTGCAAGGCAACAGGATGTTCTGCCGGCGAATAGGACAAGAGCCGCTCCCGCGGCCCATGGATGATCGCATCGGCGACGACCATCTCCGTATAAAGAAGCGCGCGCGACGACAGCTGCCGGTGCAGGAAACGGCAGTGACGATCGGTCCAGTCGATCATAGGCGCGACGGCGAAGACTTTTTTATGAGGATGCGTTGGCATGGTTTCCGAGCGGCTATTCCGGTGCGTGGCTGCACGGATAACAAGATTTTGAGCCTGGCGAAAGACAAACGGCAAAAATGCGTTGTCGTCAGGTTGGTGCGGATTGGAACCGGCTGGAGCGTAGATGGACTAAGTCTTGAGGTAAAAGCCTCTTCTACAGGGAAGTCGGCTCTGGACGGCCGAGATGCCAGCGAAGGTGAGAGGTCGCCAACCAAGGTGCAAGCCCTACCCTTCAGTAGCAAATTTTGTTTAATCCGAGCAAAATGCGTGCTAGTCAGACATATGAGTTCTTCTCGCGGTCTTGAGATAGATTTTGCAGAGCCGGCCATGGCGCATGTCGCACGGGCGGCGTTCGACTTGAACGGATTTTCGGCCGAGTATGTCGAGCTGAGCGGTGCTGAACCCTATGACTTCAGAAGCCGTGGCGAGAACCACTATCTCGCACTGCACGACATCACTCTCACTGATGGTGAGCTGAGCGTGGACGGTCTTCCGACGCTCCATAAAAAGGACTTGCGCGACACGATCACCTTCGTGCCCAAAGGCTGCGGCATCGAGGGTTGGTGCCAGCCTCAGCCACGAACCAACCGATTTGTCGCTATGTATTTCGATCCAAAGGCGATCCGTGAAGATCTGGCTGGTAGATATTCCGAGCGGGATCCTGCGCCGTTCGCCTACTCGCGCGATCCACAGTTACGCGTCACACTCAAGAAGCTTGAAACGGTTCTCAGGGCACCTCATGTGGACGAGCTCCACGCGGAGAGCGTCTGCCTGCTGGCATCGCTTGAGGTTTTTGGGGTCATGGCCGACAGGCAGGGGCGTCTGTCGGACCGACAGATCGCCGCGGTCACGGATTACGTGGAGGGGCATCTGCAGGCAACAGTCGGCCTGGCCGAGCTGGCCGCTGTTGCCGGGCTCAGCCGTTTTCATTTTTCCCGCGCCTTCAAGGCAACGACCGGGGAAAATCCACACTCGTTTGTTCAACGGCGGCGCATCTCGCGAGCTGTCACGCTCCTTGCTCAGGTTGACCTGCCCATCGACGCGATTGCCGGGGCAGTCGGGTACAAGGGCACACCACAGTTTCGAAGGGCGTTTCATGAGGTGATGGGGACCTCGCCGCTGAAATATCGTCTGCAACGTTAGGCAAAATGGCGGGGGCCACCAATGGGCTATGAGTACACAGATGCCAGTCTGATCGTCTGCGATAGGGAGCCAATCACGCAACTCGAAGAGATCCAGAATTTCGCGTTCCTCGTTGCGATGTCGAACGACTGGACGATCGTTCGCGTATCCGAGAACTGCGAAACATTCTTCAACGTCAAACCGGAGAAACTCCTGGGCACGCGCTTCGACACGTGGATCAGTGAGACGGCGCTCCACGACATCCGGAACCGGATGGCGATTTTGGCGTCAACGACAGGAGAGAGAATCTTCGACGTGAAGCTGGTGCAGGGATTGCCCAACGTCGATCTGTCGATCCATTTTCAGGGCGATCTTTTGATTGTCGAAGGCGAACGGACACAGAAGACCGAACGGGTGGAGGCGGCTTCGATGGTTCGCGCAATGGCTGCGCGTCTGACCAAAGTTCCTTCAATCGAGAAATTCCACAGAGATGCGGTCCGACAGGTCCTGGCGATCACCGGCTTTGATCGAGTGATGATCTATCGGTTCGACACAGACGGTCATGGCGAAGTCATCGCGGAATCAACACGCGCCGGGGTGGATAGCTTCCTCGGGCTTCATTATCCCGCGTCGGATATCCCACGCCAAGCGCGCGAATTGTACTTGCGCAACCCTTTCCGCATCATAGCCGACGTCGCGGCACCAACCGTGGCGTTACTGCCTCCCGCGGACGCGGTCACGCCACCGCTTGACCTGTCGATGTCGATCAGCCGCGCCGTGTCTCCGGTTCATATCGAATATCTGCGCAACATGGAGGTTGGTGCCTCCCTATCCATTTCGATCGTCGTCGAGGAAAAGCTGTGGGGGCTTATCGCATGCCATGCCAATGGACCGCGCCTGCCGAGCTTCATCATGCGGACGGCATCGGAACTGTTCGGCGCGATGTATTCGATGATGCTGGAGAGCCGTCTGCGGCGCGGCAGCGAGGAGCACGAGCATCGCGCACGTGCTTTGGCTGATCGCGTCATTACGATGATTGCTGGTGACGAATCGTTGATGGAAGATGCTCAGTGGCTGCAGGACATGACGCGCGACATGTTGGATTGCGATGGTGTCGCAATTTACCGTCGCGGCAAAGCTCATCTTCACGGCGCCACGCCGTCGGAACATAATGTCATCTCTCTGGCCCATCATCTGAACGCCGCCTCGCCGAGCCGGGTCTTCACGACCGACAACTTGGCTTCGGTCCATGCGCCGTGCAGCGAGACAGCGGACCGCGCCGCCGGCATGCTGTCGATCCCCATCTCGCGGGTTCCGCGCGACTATATCTTGCTGTTCCGCCGCGAGCGGCTGAGCGAGATCAGGTGGGGTGGCAATCCTGCAAAGCCAGCGGAAGCAGGCACCGAGAGCGAACGCATATCGCCCCGCAAAAGCTTCGCAGCATTCGCCGAACTCGTCCGCGGCAAATCCAACCCTTTTTCCGATCGCGATCAGCGCATCGGCGAAGCGATCAGACAGGCACTGATCGAAGTCATCCTGCGCTATTCGGACGGCGCCAGCGACGAGAGACGACGTGCTTCCGAACGTCAGGAAGTGCTGATTGCCGAACTCAATCACCGCGTCCGCAACATCCTTGCCCTGATCCGCAGTCTCATGACGAAGACAAGCCACACGGCCGTTGATGTCGCGAGCTATGTCGAATCGCTCGGCGGACGGGTGCAGGCGCTCGCGCGAGCCCATGACCGCGTCACGCGCCAGAGCTGGGGCCCCGCGCCGCTCGCCGGCATCTTTCAGGATGAGATCGCGGCACATGATGGCGTACGCGGTCGATTTACCTTGAAGGGGCCGAACGTTCTGCTGCAGCCACAGGCGATGTCGACCATTGCGCTGGTCGTCCATGAACTCGTCACCAACAGCTGCAAGCATGGCGCGCTTTCGGCAAACGGCCGCATAGAGGTGACCGTCGACTCGGTCGACGGCGAAGGCGTCTACATCAAATGGAAGGAAATCGGCGGCCCGGCCGTGGTTGCGCCGACACGGCGAGGGTTTGGGTCTGTCATCGTCGAGAAAACGATTCCGTTCGATCTGAAGGGAACGGCAGAGGTCCGCTTCCTGCTGGCCGGGTTGGAAGCGGATTTCTTCATCCCGCTGAATTATGTGATCATTGCGCCTGAAGACCCGGCACCGACGCAGACGATGATTGAGCCCGATACCCTGAAAGCAACCGGCCTCCCCCCAAAGCAACTACTGCACGATGCTCAGGTTCTGCTGGTCGAGGACAACATGCTCATCGCACTGGAGGCCGAGGACATGCTGTACGAGCTGGGCGCGGTTCAGGTTCACCTCGCCTCCACTATTGCCGAAGCCGAACAGTTGCTTGCCAAGCAGAGTTTCCAGTTCGCTATGCTGGACATCAATGTCGGTCGCGGCACAAGTTTCGATCTTGCGACCAAGCTCGGGCAAGCCGGAACGCCGTTCATCTTCGCGACCGGCTACGGCAACGAATTGGCGATCGCGCGCAGAAAGGAAAGTGAGGTCGTCATCCAGAAGCCCTATGAGCGTGATCATCTTGCGCGCGCCGTGCAACAGGTGCTGACGAAAGCGACTGTCGAAGGTGGCTGACGAAAGTGCTCGCGCTCTAGTCATTCATCCGCTCTGAAACGACGTTCCCTGCTCCCACTGCGGTCAATGACCTCAACCGGCAGGTTGCCAGCATGACAGCCCGTTCAGTGAACCGACTGTCCGTCGTCCTCTTCGAGGAAGCTTTTGATGCCATCGCGTTCGGCGGTGGCGAGGAATTCTTCCCAGGCGTCCTTGTCGGTCGCGAACGTCTCTTCCCAGCTGGTCACGACTTCCGTCTGGCTGATGACCTCGAGCGTCCAGTCGCCATTGGTATCGGCCGGGCGATAGATATCAACGAGCACGGTGACGCCATCGTCTTCGAACTCACCGGCGAATTCTGAATGTTCGAGTTTGGGCTGTTTCGTCATCGGTGAAGAACCTTCGTTTTCGTGCTGTCTTTAGAGAGACGCCAGCTCAACACGCCGGCCCTTGTTCGGTTGCATGGCCGGCATATTTGCCGAATGCGCTTTCCCTTATAGCAAAGCGAAAATTCACGCCAGCCGTACGGCTGTGCAGAAATCGGGCTAGGATTGTCGGCCGAATTGGTGGACAAAGGACGCATATTGATGACCGGAGGATTTTTTTCGATGCGCGCTACCGTGATCCCTGCCCCGCAGCCCGTGCTTCTTGATGTCGAGGGCGAGACCGAACAGTTTCCGGTGCGCCGGGTTTATTGCGTCGGCCGCAACTATGCCGACCACGCCATCGAAATGGGCCATGATCCGTCACGCGAGCCGCCCTTCTTCTTTCAGAAGAATGCCGACAATCTCTATCATGGCGACACGTTTCCATACCCGCCAGTCTCTTCCGATGTGCATTTCGAAGTCGAGTTGGTGATGGCGCTTTCCGATGGCGGCGCCGACATTCCGGTCGAAGAGGCCCTGTCCAAGGTCTATGGCTACGGAATCGGCATCGACTTCACGCGGCGCGATGTGCAGGACAAGGCGAAGAAGATGAGCCGGCCGTGGGAATCGGCAAAGGCGTTCGAGCATTCGGCGCCCGTCTCCGCGCTCGTCCCGGCCGGAAAGATCGGACATCCGCAGGAAGGTGCGATTTGGCTCGAGGTCAATGGCGAGCGCAAACAGTCCGGCAACCTTAACCAGATGATCTGGAAACTGCCGGAAATCATCGCCGAACTGTCGAAGCTTTTCGTGCTTGCACCTGGTGACGTGATCATGACCGGGACGCCGGCCGGCGTCGGTCCGATCATCAAGGGCGACACGATTACCTGCAGCGCCGAGGGTGTCGGAGAACTCTCTCTCACCGTGGTCTGAAGCACAAATCAGGGTTCAACAGATGCCGATCTACGCGCTTGGTGAATTCCAGCCTAAACTCCCCTCTGCCGACCGCTTCTGGATCGCGCCGGATGCGAACGTGATTGGCAAGGTGGAACTGGGCGAGGATGTCGGCATCTGGTTCGGCGTGACGCTTCGCGGCGACAACGAGCCGATCACCGTCGGCGCGCGGTCGAACATTCAGGAGGGCGTGATGGTGCATACCGATCCCGCCTACCCCGTCGTGATCGGCTCGGACTGCACGATCGGCCACCATGCGATCGTGCATGGCTGCATCATCGGCGATAATTCGCTTGTCGGGATGGGTGCTACCATTCTGAACGGCGCAAGGATCGGCCGCAACTGCCTGGTGGGCGCGAATGCGCTTGTGACCGAGGGGAAGGAATTCCCCGACAATTCACTGATCGTCGGCTCGCCTGCCAAGGCGATCCGTACGCTGGATGATGACGCTGTCGAACGGCTGCAGCAATCTGCGGCGCGCTATGTGGAAAACTGGAAACGGTTTTCCCGCGATCTCAGGCCGGTGTGACTACGCGGCACATTTCTCGCAGATGCCGCGGATCTCGATCGTCGTCTTTGATGGCTTGAAGCCTTTGCTGGATGCCCAATCCGTGAGGTGGTGATCGACCTCATGATCGTGGAATTCCATGACCTGGCTGCAGCTTTCGCAGATTGCGAAGGCAACCGTGCCGTGGCCGTGCCCCTTGCCGCAGCACGCGCTTTCTCGGTGCGCGCAGGCCACGAATGCATTGAGGCTTTCCAGCCGGTGAACCATGCCGAATTCTGTCAGCTTGTCGAGCGCACGGTAAACCTGAAGCGGTGCACGGAAGCCGTGGTCGCGCAGTTTGTCAAGGATCGTGTAGGCGCTGAGCGGCCCATCGGCACGGTCCAGTGCCTCAAACACCAGCGACTGGTTCTTGGTCAGGGCCGGATTGACGATCGGGGCGTTCATCCGCGCACTCCTTTATTGGTTGCCCGCTCATTCGTTTTGCGGCCGAAGGCGGGAAGCAAACTCATGATGAAAAGTAGGAGTGCGGCCACCACGATGGAAGGGCCGGACGGCGTATCATAGGTCAAAGAGCCGAAAAGACCGCCGACAACCGCCGCAGCGCCGATCAGCGAGGCGAAGACCGCCATCCATTCGGGGCTCGCCGAAAAGCGTCTGGCCGTCGCGGCCGGAATGATCAGCAGCGAGGTGATCAGCATGATGCCGACGATCTTCATGGCGATCGCGATGACCAGCGCCATCAGAAGCATGAAGAACAGTTTTGCCTGAGCCGGCCGCATGCCTTCGGCTTCCGCCACGTCTTCGCTCACTGTCGATGCGATGAGCGGGCGCCAGAGGAATGCGAGCGCTGCGACGACGACGATACCGCCACCCCAGATGAGCGCGATATCGGATGGCGTGACCGCCAAGATATCGCCGAACAGGAAGGCGATCAGATCGATCCGAACCCAGGTCATGAAGGCAACGAGGACAAGGCCGATCGCCAGAGCCGAATGCGAGAGGATCCCCAGCAGAGCATCCGCTGAGAGCGACTGGCGACGCTGAAGGAGGAGCAGCAGGCCGGAGACGAGGACGGCGACGCCGAACACCGACAGAAGAAGATTGACCTCGAAAAACAGCGACAGCGCCACGCCGAGCAGCGCCGAATGCGCCATCGTATCGCCGAAATAGGCCATGCGGCGCCAGACGACGAAACAGCCGAGCGGTCCGGCTGTCAGCGCCACGCCGACGCCGGCGATTAGTGCGCGAGTGAAGAAGTCGTCAAGCATGAGGCTTGCCCTCGCCGTGATGGTGGTGGGCGTGGTCGCCATCGTGGTGATGGTCGTGAGCACCATCGTGATGGTGCTTGTGGTCACCATGCTCGTGGTCGTGCCCGGCGTGATGCTCGTGATGGTGGCCGTCCTCGGGGTGGCAATGATCCGTGATCGAGCCGTCGCGGTGCTGGACCCGGCCGTCCGGCAGGTGGGTATGGTCGTGATTGTGGCTATAGACTGCGAGCGCACGGCCATTGGCGCCAAACAGCTTGGCATAGTCAGAACTCTGGCTGACCACTTCCGGCGTGCCACGGCAGCAGATATGACCGTTGAGGCAGATCACCGTGTCGGTCCCCGCCATCACCATGTGCAGATCATGCGAAATCATCAGGATGCCGCAACCCGTCGTGGTGCGGATCTTGCGGATCAGATCGTAGAGCGCTGCCTCGCCAGCGAAATCGACGCCCTGCACCGGCTCGTCCAGCACCAGCAGGTCCGGCTTGCGTGCCAAGGCGCGGGCCAGCAGCGCGCGCTGGAATTCGCCGCCAGACAGGTGCCGGACTTCGGCGTCTGCCAGATGCGCGATGCCGGTCGCTTCGAGCGCTGCGATCGTATCCTGATCGGAAATCGAGCTCGTCAGCCGCATCAGGCGACGAACCGAAAGCGGCATCGTCCAGTCGATCGAAAGCTTTTGCGGCACATAGCCGATGCGCAGGTCGCGGCTACGGGTAACGGCACCCTCGTCTGCCTTCAGGACACCAATCGCCATCTTGGCGGTCGTCGACTTGCCGGCGCCATTGGGTCCGATCAGCGTCACCACTTCGCCGCGGGCAATCGACAGATCGACGCCGCGCACCAGCCAGCGATTATCCCGGAAAATGCCGGCATTCGACAGCGATACGAGTTTCGCTGCGGCCTTTGCATGATCTCCAAGCGGCAGGTCGGCCCGGTTTCTCATCAGCATGGTCGTCTAAAAATCCTGTTGTCAGGCCTCTTGCAGACCCTCATGGCACACGTTATAGCATAACGCAATTGATGTAATAACATTACGTCATTTCACAAGGAGCTATCCGATGAAATTTGCCGCAACCCTCCTCCTCTCATGCTCGGCCCTGATGACCGCATCGAACGCATTTGCCGATGCACCCAGCGTCGTGGTCTCGATCAAGCCGATCCATTCGCTGGTCGCCTCGGTCATGAAAGGCGTGGGCGAGCCGAAGCTGATCGTCGAGGGCGCGGCCTCCCCGCATACCTACAACATGCGCCCATCCAACGCGTCGGCCCTGCAGAAAGCCGACCTGATCTTCTGGGTCGGCCATGGCATGGAAGCGTTTTTGGAAAAGCCGCTTGAGGCGCTCGGCGCCAAGGCTGCCGTGGTAAGCCTGGAAGACGCGCCGGGCCTGACCAAACTGAAGTTCCGCGAGGGCGGTGTGTTCGAGCCGGAAGCCGAAGAGGAAGGCCATGATCACGGACATAGCCACGGCAGCGAGGATCACGCCGCCGCCGCGGAAGATGACGGCGATCACGACCATGACGGCAACGATGTGCATCTGTGGCTCGACCCGATGAATGCCAAGGCGATGGCGCAGGAGATCGAAAAGGCGCTCGTGCAGGCCGACCCGGAAAACGCGACGACATATCAGGCGAATGGAGCAGACCTGATGAAGCGGCTCGATGCACTCGATACGGAACTGAAGACCACGCTCGAGCCGGTCAAGGACAAGCCGTTTATCGTCTTCCACGATGCCTATCAGTATTTTGAGAACCGCTACGGCGTGAAGGTTGCGGGATCGATCACGGTGAGCCCCGAATCCATTCCCGGCGCAGAGCGGGTCAAGGAAATCCATCAGAAGGTGGAGGAGCTTGGTGCCACCTGCGTGTTCGCGGAGCCGCAGTTCGAGCCGAAGCTGGTGAAGGTGGTGACGGAAGGAAGCAAGGCCCGGTCCGGCGTTCTCGATCCGGAAGCCGGAGCACTGACCGAGGGGCCTGATCTCTACTTCGAGATGATGCGCGGTCTCGCAACCTCATTGAAGACCTGCCTCTCGCAGGCTTCCTGATCTCCAAGAAATTCGCGGTGCTGCGACCTGCAGTGCCCCGTGTTGAGACAAACAGTTGGGGGACGTCGAACACTCGACGTCCCCCAACTCAATTTATCGGCCGGAAATGATGCTTGCGATTACGCCACTGGTGATGCCGACGAGCAGGAAGTCGTTATCCACCTTGACCCAACGCTGACCGCGCGGCGGGGCCGACAGGCGGTAGCGGCGATAATCGCGGACTTCCGCCATATGGCGGCGCTCAGCGGCCGACATGCGATGACCCCGCACCCAGCGCTTCTTGGTGACGACGACTTTCTTCTTTTCGATGACGACATGCTTGCCGGCCGGGCGGTGATGCTCCGGACCCTTGCGCCAATCCTGCGCCTGCGCTGTGGAGGCGATCGGCGCGACCAGAACGGTAGCGGCGAGCATGGCAATGATGAACTTCTTCATGGTTGTTTCCTCGTATTGAACACACGAGAGAATTAGAGCCCAACCGATGAACGCCATATGAATGGAAGATTAAAATTATGTAATGATCCTAGTGCCTTGGCGTCATATCTTATCGCAGGAAGTTAAGCGCTACGGGAGCTTCTCATACGATTGGCTCGTATACGAAGTCGTCGAAATCAGCGGCTTTCGCACGACCTGAGGTATCGAAGGCGAACACGCCCACGAACGCGCCGGTGAATGAGCCATGCTCGCCGCGTCCACCTTCGTCTGAGATGACAGAGGCGTCCAGCATCGGTCCGATCGGCTCCCAGTCGTTCGCTCCACCGGCGCGCCAGAAGAACTGGAGATCATTGTCATCGACCTCAATTGCCAGATGCACCGGTCCGTCCGGCACCGGCACGCCGCTTCCGGCTGGCCAGACGAGCTTTGCATGAGGGAAGTCGCCGGGGCATGACAGTACCGTTACGACGCGGCCAAGCTTCTCGTGCAGCGTGACGGCAACCGCATGCAGCTTGTGGCGATTGTAGTAGTGGGTAAGGCCTGCCACCTGCTGGTACGTATCGGGTAAGAAATCGACCACCGTCTCGGCGCGGTAGCGATGGTGCTCCTGCCTGCGGGCGACCAGCGCCTGCTCGAACCAGGAACCGATGCTCTCGCGGCCGATCAGGCGCAGATGTCCGGGGCGTTCCGTCAGGCTGAAGATCCGCTCCGGCTCGGGTGTGCGCAGCCACTGGAACTCGCTCGGCAGCACCGCCGTGTCGAACCGGTGCGCTACGCGACCGGTATCCTGAGCCACATCGGCGCCATTCGTCACGGGGACGTCGACGGCTGGAACCACGCCGCCATGTTCGAGATAGAGCCAGTCGTCCTTCCAGACGCATTTCTGCAGCGCCGTCTCGCGCCCGAGCGGTGAGCGGCGATGCGGTTCGATCGGTCGGCTGCAAAGATGTGTATGATAGACCTCGCCTTGCGGCGTCTCCACATATTGCCCGTGTCCGGACCGCTGCAGCAAAGCTTCCGGTGCATCCCTGGACGTGATGAGGTGGCTCGCGGGATGTAGCTCGTAAGGGCCGCCGATCGAATTGGACCGGGCCATCGTTACGGCGTGGTTATAGCCTGTGCCGCCTTCTGCCGTCGTCAGATAGTACCAGCCATTGCGTTTGAAGAGATGCGGGCCCTCGACGAGGCCGAGCGGACTGCCCGGGAAAATGTTGCTGATGGAACCCTTCAACGTCTTCGTCTCGGCGTCCCATTCCTGCATGAGGATGCCATCGAACGCCGGTGATTTCGGTGCACCGCCAAAGCTCTCGGTCCGGTGGTTCCACTGCATGTTCAGGAACCACTTGCGCCCGTCGTCGTCGTGAAACAGCGACGGATCGAAGCCGGAGGAATTGACATAGATCGGGTCGGACCAATCCCCTTCGATCGTCGGCGATGTGACGATGTAGTTGTGAGCGTCCTTGAAGCTGCCGTCGAACCGTTTCACGTCGGTATAGACCAACCAAAACAATCCATCCGCATGGGAGAGGCACGGTGCCCAGACGCCGCAGCTATCGGGATTGCCGCGCATGTCGAGCTGGCTTTTCCGCTCCAGAGGCCGCCGCACGAGCGTCCAGTTCACGAGGTCGCGGGAGTGGTGGATCTGAACGCCCGGATACCACTCGAATGTGGAGGTCGCGATATAATAGTCCTCGCCGATACGGCAGATCGATGGATCGGGATTGAAACCCGGCAGGATCGGATTGCGGATCATGGATTTCCTCCGGTGGTCGTAAAGTCTCAGGGCGCAGACTGCTCTCTCCTCAGTCTGCACCCGTGTCTCCCGCTGTGGGGAGGTTCACTTGCGGGCGGGACCCTCGCGTTCGGCCGACGCTGCCCAGAGGTTGATATCGGCCTCCTTGGCGTAACCGTCGATCTCGGCCAGTTCAGCTGCCGTGAATTCCGGGTTCTCGAGCGCCTTGACGCAATCCTCGACCTGTTCCGGGCGGCTGGCGCCGATCAGGGCCGTCGTCACGCGGCCGCCGCGCAGCACCCATGCAAGCGCCATCTGCGCCAGCGTCTGGCCTCGCCTTTCGGCAATGGCGTTCAGACCTTTGAGGTTCTCGACATTCTTGTCGTTGAGGAAGGCCGGGCGCAGCGACTTGCCCTGGGCGGCACGGCTGTCTTCTGGAATACCGCCCAGATATTTCGATGTGAGCATGCCCTGAGCCAGCGGCGAAAACACGATCGAGCCGACGCCGAGATCATCCAGCGTGTCGAGCAGACCGTCTTCCTCGACCCAGCGATTGATCATGGAATAGCTCGGCTGGTGGATGAGAACCGGCGTTCCGAGAGCCTTCAGGATCGCCGTAGCCTCCCGGGTGCGCTGCGAATTGTAGGACGAGAGGCCGACGTAGAGCGCCCTGCCCGAGCGAACGATGTGATCCAGTGCGCCGCAGGTCTCTTCCAGCGGCGTATCCGGATCGAAGCGGTGCGAATAGAAGATATCGACATAGTCCAGACCCATGCGCTTCAGGCTCTGGTCGCAGGACGCGATCAGGTACTTGCGGCTGCCCCATTCGCCATAGGGGCCGGGCCACATGTTGTAGCCGGCTTTCGTCGAGATGATCAGCTCATCCCGCAGTCCATGAAA
The DNA here is from genome assembly GCF_050500175.1 of Neorhizobium sp. DAR64872/K0K18. NCBI lineage: Bacteria > Pseudomonadati > Pseudomonadota > Alphaproteobacteria > Hyphomicrobiales > Rhizobiaceae > Neorhizobium > Neorhizobium sp. DAR64872/K0K18. The sequence goes on along the minus strand of NZ_CP191446.1, from coordinate 1,583,781 downwards.
CTCATCGCGCAGGATCTGGCCGAAGGCCGTTTCGGCGCTGCCAGCCTTCGGGCCATAATTGTTGGCAAGGTCGAAATGGGTGATGCCGAGATCGAGGGCTTTTCTGCAGATATCGATCTTGCGCTGGTGCGGCGTGTCATCACCGAAATTGTGCCACAGGCCGAGCGAGATCGCCGGGAGTTTGAGGCCGGATCGGCCACAGCGATTGTATTTCATGGTGTCGTAGCGGTTATCCGCCGGGTGCCAAGCCATCTCTGAAAATTCCTCCGAATGAAAAACGGCGCCGACCTCTTCTTCGGCGCCGTGCACGTCATAGAGTATCAGACAAGAAGCGCCAGCGCTTCATCGATGCCGAGCGCGGCCGGTTGAGTGCAGGTCGTTGTGGTCGCAACGAAATTGCCCTCTTCTCCGGATTTGAGGATCGAGGTCATGACGTCGACGCCATGCAGCGCCCGGTCGATCGAGCAGCGAATGTCGCGCCCTTCGATCAGTGCCATGGCCATGTCGGCCAGACCTGCGGTGCGATAGTTTGCACGCGGACCGTTCGTCGGATGCTCCTGGTTGTTTTTGCTGAAAGGATGATCCCAGTCCTTGAGCGGCTGGATATCCTTGTCGCGGCCGCTTGCTTCCACCACGCCACCGAAGAAGTTCGGGTCGGGGACGTAGATCGAGCCTTCCGTGCCGTAGAGTTCCATATTGGCATGGCGATGCGACCAGACATCCCAGCTGGCCGAGAGGGTGATGGTTGCGCCTGCCGCGAACTCGAGCAGAGCGTGGATGTTGGTCGGGGTCTCGACCGGGATGCTCTGGCCCTTCAGCGGTTCGCTGGTGATTGTGCGCGTCGGATTGGCCATCGACGTCAATGCCGCGACCCGTTTGACGGGGCCGAGGAAGTTGACGAGGTTGGCGATATAGTACGGCCCGAGGTCGAGGATCGGACCTCCGCCGTTGAGAAAGAAGAAGCCGGGGTTCGGGTGCCACATTTCCATGCCCGGGCTCATGACATGGCATGTACCCGACGTGATGCGTCCAACGCCGCCGTCATCGATGAATTTTCGGGCCAGCTGGTGCGCGCCGCCCAAAAAGGTGTCCGGCGCGCAACCGATCGCCAGTCCCTTTTCCCGTCCAAGCGCCTGCAGCTGCTTTCCCTCTTCCAGCGTTATGGTCAGCGGCTTTTCGGAATAGACGTGCTTGCCGGCATCGAGAATGGCTTTCGAGACCTCAAAATGCGCGGCCGGTATCGTCAGGTTGACGATCACGTCCAGCTCGTCATTGGCGAGCAGCTCCGGAATGGTCTGCGCCTTCACCCCGTATTCTGCTGCCCGCAACCGCGCCGCCTCGGGATTGAGGTCGGCGCAGGCCAGAACCTTGATCCCCTTAAACAGCGGAGACAGCGCGAAATAGGTCATGGAAATGTTGCCGCATCCGATGATGCCGACGCCAAGTTCCTTGGTCATGGGAAACTCCGATCCAATATCTGAATTCAGTAGGTCTTGAAGGCGGCCATCGAACGGGATGCGAGCCGCTCGATATCCTTCGGGTTGTCGTGCTCCAGCACGAAGTGCTTGGCGGGTGTGTTCTTCAGTGCCGCCATCAAATCCTTCCACGGCACGGTGCCATGGCCGACGTCGGCCCATCCGTCTTCATCGGTATTCTCGCCGACCGGCGCGATGTCCTTGACGTGGACTGCCGAGATCTTCTTGCCGTAGCTTTCGATCCAGGTGAACGGATCCGCACCACCACGAACGACCCAGGCGATATCCGCTTCCCAGCTCAGATCAGGACCGCCGGCAAAGATCTGTTCCTGTGGCGTGGAGCCATCCGGCAGCTGCTTGAATTCGAAATCGTGGTTGTGCCAGCCGAATGTATAGCCGGCGTCCTGATAGCGTTTTCCGGCTTCCTGCAGGCGCTGACCGAAGGCAAACCACCCTTCCGCATCCGTGGGTCTCTGATCGGCTGCGAGATGGGGGCAATAGATGGCACTGATGCCGAGCGTCTTTGCGATCAGCAGTGCTCGGTCGGGCTCCTGTTCGAGGAGATCGAGACCGAAATGGCCTGTCGGCATCGTGAGTTCGTTGGCATCGAGATCTGCACGAAACTTCTGAAGACCGGCCTCGTCGAGCGTTCCGTAGAGACCGCCATAGCCCTCGACCTCACGGTAGCCGTGACTGGCCACGAGTTTCAGAACATCGGATAGCGGCGGGAAATTGCGGGCGCTGTAAAGCTGGAAACCGAGCGTCGTCATGTCATTCTCCTTGAAATGAAACTTTGGTCCGCGGAAAGCGAGAATACCGCTCTCCGCAGCCGGTCACTCTCCGGGGAGGAGGTGAACTATTGAAAAGCTGCGGATCAGATCCGCTCCTCCGTCGCCGCATCGAAAAGCGACGCCATGGTCATGTCGAAACCGAGGCGGACTTTCGATCCGACGGCGTAACGACGGGCCCCGCCGACACGGACGGACAGTGTGTGGGCGGCGAGTTTCAGCCAGATGAGATTGTCAGCACCCATCGGCTCCTCAATGTCGACGATCGCCTCATGGACTTCCTCACCGGCGATATCGGCATCGACCTTGATATGTTCCGGACGGACACCGAGAACGACCTTGCGCCCGGGCGTCAACGGTTCCGAAGCGCTGTAACCGTCGAGCAGGAAGCTGACACCGTTCGTCTTGAACACAGGACGGCCGCCCTCTTCCGCCAGCTCGCCATCCAGGAAATTCATCGAGGGTGAACCGATGAAGCCCGCGACGAACTTGTTCTTCGGTCGGTTGTAGATTGTGACCGGGTCGGCAAGCTGCTGGATGACACCGCTCTTCATGATGGCGATGCGGTCGGCCAGCGTCAGTGCCTCGATCTGGTCATGGGTCACGTAGATCATCGTGTTCTTGAGCTGCTGATGCAGCCGCTTGATCTCGACACGCAGCTCGGATCTGAGCTTTGCGTCCAGGTTGGAAAGCGGCTCATCGAACAGGAAGACGTCGACATCGCGCACCAGCGCACGGCCGATGGCGACACGCTGCCGCTGGCCGCCGGAAAGAGCTGCCGGCTTTCGCTGCAGAAGCGGTTCGATCTGCAGGATCGCCGAAGCACGCGCGACGCGTTTGGCGATGTCTTCCTTCGGCAGTCCGGCGACCCGCAGGCCGAAGGACAGGTTCTTTTCCACCGTCATCTGCGGGTAAAGCGCATAGGACTGGAACACCATGCCGATGCCGCGATCCTTGGGTTCCTCCCAGGTGACGTTGCGACCCTTGATGAAGATCTGGCCATCGGTCGGCTCCAGCAGGCCGGCGATGCAGTTGAGGAGCGTCGATTTCCCGCAGCCGGAGGAACCGAGCAGAACAAGGAATTCACCATCGTGAATGTCGAGGTTCAGGTCTTCGAGAACCGTGACCGCCCCGAAGGACAGCGACAGGTCGCGGATCGAGACGCTGTGCTCGCCGGATACGGTGGAGGGTTCGGGCAACGAGGTTGCACCTGGGGGAAATGCGTTGGTGTGTGGTGTCTGGACGGAAAGATCGGTCATGGGGTCATCCCTTCACTGCGCCAGCGGCGATGCCGCGGACGAAAAGGCGGCCGGATACGAAATAGACGATGAGAGGAACGGCACCGGTCAGGAGCGTTGCCGCCATATTGACGTTGTATTCCTTCACCCCCTGCACGGAGTTGACGATGTTGTTGAGCTGCACCGTCATCGGGTAGCTGTCGGGCCGCGTGAAGACGACGCCGAACAGGAAGTCGTTCCAGATGCCGGTGACCTGCAGAATCATCGCCACGACGAAGATCGGCAGTGCCATGGGCAACATGATGCGCCCGTAGATCTGCCAGAACCCGGCACCATCGATGCGCGCCGCCTTGAACAGTTCTTCGGGCAGCGAGGTGAAATAGTTGCGGAACAGCAGCGTCAGGATCGGCATGCCGAAGATGGTATGGACGATGATGAGGCCGGTCAGGGTTCCGTAGATCCCCATTTCACGCAGGATGATGACGATCGGATAGATCATAACCTGATACGGAATGAAGGCCCCGATGATCAGGATGGAAAAGAACAGTTCCGACCCTTTGAACCGCCAGTTGGCGAGCGAGTAGCCGCTGACCGAGGCGATGAAGATCGAGACCACCACAGATGGCAAAAGGATGCGGACGGAGTTCCAGAAGCCGCGTGACAAGCCGTCGCAATTAAGGCCGGTGCAGGCTTCTGCCCATGCCTTTACCCAGGGCTCGAACGTGATCTCCATGGGCGGAGAGAAGACGTTGCCCATGCGTATCTCGGGCATGCCCTTTAGCGATGTCACGACCATCACGTAAAGCGGCAGAAGGTAGTAAAGCGCCGCAAGGCCGAGCGTGCCGTAGAGCATGATATTGCGGCGTGAAAGCCGGCGCTTTGGTTTGCGACCGCTCGGACCGTCCAGTGCACGCGACGGGGTTGCGGCCAGCACGGTAGCATCTGTGACGACGGTCGATGTGGTGTCGAAAGTGGAAACGTTAGCCACGCTTGCGCCCTCCGAATTCGAGATAAGCCCATGGGACAATGATGATGGCGACGGTCAGCAGCATCATGGTCGATGCGGCAAAGCCCTGGCCAAGGTTCTGCGCCTGAAACATGTAGTCGTAGACGTATTTCGCGGGCACTTCGGACGCGTTGCCGGGTCCGCCTGAGGTCTGCGCCACGACGAGATCGTAGAGCTTGACGATGCCGCTCGCGATGATGACCAGCGTGGTGATGAAAACCGGACGCATCATAGGGATGACGATGAAGAGGTAGGTCCGCCACATCGGAATGCCGTCGACGCGCGACGCTTTCCAGATATCCTCGTCGATGCCGCGAAGACCTGCGAGCATGAGGCACATGACGAGCCCCGTGCCCTGCCACAGCCCGGCAATCAGGATGCCGTAGATGACGATGTCGGGGTCATAGACCGGATTGAATTCGAAGGTCTCCCAACCGAGCGACCGGACGATGTGCTGGATGCCGAATTCGGGGTTCAAGATCCATTGCCAGACGAGGCCGGTGACGATGAAGGACAGCGCGAACGGATAGAGAAAGATCGTCCGGAAAACGTTTTCGAAGCGGATCTTCTGGTCCATCAGCGCGGCGAGCACAAAGCCGACAACGAGGCTGAAGATCAGCGACAGGATGCCGTAGATCGCGAGATTCTGGATGGAGATCAGCCAACGTGCCGAGCCCCACAAGCGCTCGTACTGATCAAACCCGACGAATGTTGCGCGCGGCAGCAGTCTCGAATTGGTAAAGGAGTAGATGACGGTCCAGACGGAACCGCCGAGGAAAATTACCAGCGCGACGAAGATCATCGGGATGGAGGCAATTTTCGAGTTCAGGTTGCGAAAAAGCTGATTTGGTCTGGCAGATTGATGGGTTTTCGCCATGTGTTGTCCTCGATCGGCTGCAGCGTGAAGGCCGCAGGTTTCCGGGCCGGCCCCGCGCTGATGCGGGGCCGGTCAAGGTCAGCGATTGAAAGCGGTGTCAGTCCGCAGAGCTGATGATATCGACGAAGCGCGCCTGAGCATCCTTCACGGAGATGGAGCTGCTGAAGAACTCCGACATCAGATCTTCCTTCTGTTTCTGCGTATCGGCAGAGACAAGCTGGTCGGTGCTAATGGCGGTGTTACCCTTGGCGATGATCGCGATACCCTTCTTCATGCAGTCGTTGGCGGCTGCCATGTCGATATCGCCACGGATCGGAACCGATCCCTTTTTCAGGTTGAACGCGACCTGTAGCTTGGGATCGACGATCGTTTCGGCGAGAACGTTCTGCGCCTCCGATTTTGCCTCGTCCTTCAGCAATGGGAAATAGATCGCATCGCCGTTGGTGGTGAGCACGTCGTTGATGCCGAGCCCTGGCAGGCAGGTGTAGTCGGTGCCGGCAGTCTTTCCTGCCAACGAGAACTCGCCCTGTGCCCAGTCACCCATGACCTGGCCACCGGCCTTGCCGGTCAGCACCATGTTGGTTGCCTGGTTCCAGTCCTGTACGTTCGAACCCTTGGCGAGTTCGCGTGCCTTGTCGGCTGCTGCAAAGATCTTGGCCATTTCAGGCCCTGCAGCAACCTTTGCGTCCTTGTCCTTGTAGACCTTCTCGTAGAGGTCTTTGCCGCCCAGCGAGATCAGCAAGGTATCGAACAAGCCATTGGCCTGCCACGGCTGACCACCCAGTGCCAAAGGCTGGATACCGGCCTTCTTGAGCGCGGGCGCTGCTGCGACGAACTCGTTCCAGTCCTTCGGAACGGCAACGCCTGCCGTCTTGAAGGCTGCGTTCGAGAGCCACAGCCATTGCCACGAGTGGATGTTGATCGGGGCACAATAGATCTTGCCCTCGAACGTGCAGCTGTCGAGCAGGTTGGCAGGCTTGATAACCTCTTTCCACTTGCCCTTCTCAGCCACATCGCTCAGGTCTCGCATGAGACCTGACTGGACCAGTTCTTCGGCCTGCCGGCCGTGGTTGAACTGCGTGGCGCCCATCGGGTCACCACCGGTGATCCGGCTGATCATGATCGGCCGCGCGGTTCCTCCCGAACCTGCGATGGCACCATCAACCCATTTGTTGCCGGTAGCATTGAAAGCGCTCGCCAGTTCCTTGACAGCTGCAGCCTCTCCCCCCGACGTCCACCAATGGGTGACCTCAAGATCGGCTGCCTGAACAAAGCACGGCAATGCCACGGTGGCAGCCATAGCGGCTGCAAAAGCACGGATGCGCATGAGTCTCCTCCCTCACTGAAACGTTGCAGTAAAAGGCTAGGACAAACATCGATGGAGGGCAACCGAAAATCGCGTGAAAGATTCGGAGCAGGTTCGCAGCGATGTCCGACAGCAGCCCGCGTGCTTCGTGTTGATGCACTTATCTCGTTACATAACAATGCTTTAAAGGATTATTGAATTGATCCTTCTTCGCAGACGCAAAAGAATTGTGCGTCTGCGTTGTAATGGGTATATCGACGGCAAGTCGTTGGTTTTCAGCGAAAATAGGACTGTATCGTTGCAGTTTTTTACCGTATGAACGGTGCTTGTGGAGAAGGTCGCAGTCGCCGGTGATCTCCGAGAAAGCTGCAGCCATGGATGAAGACAAACGTAGATCCTTTGGGACGATCGGCAATCAACGCCCGACCCTTAAGACAATTGCCTACATGACGGGGCTGGGTATCACGACGGTGTCGCGGGCCCTCAAGGATGCACCCGACATCGGGGCCGATACGAAGGAACGCGTTCGACTTGTGGCCGGCCAGCTCGGCTATCACCCGAACCGGGCGGGCGTCCGGTTGCGCACAGGCAAGACCAATGTGATCGCGCTCGTGCTCAGCATCGAACAGGAACTGATGGGCTTTTCCAGCCAGATGGTGCAGGGCATTTCCGAGGTTCTCGGGGGCACGCAATACCACCTCGTGTTGACGCCCCACTCGTTCGAGAAAGACCCGATGGTGCCGGTGCGCTATATCCTCGATACGGGATCGGCAGATGGCGTGATCATCTCGAGGATCGAGCCGGACGATCCGCGTGTGCGGCTGATGACGGAGCGCAACCTGCCTTTCGTCACCCACGGCCGAACCAGTATGGGGATCGAGCACCCCTACCACGACTTCGACAACACGGCGTTTGCCTATCAGGCGGTCGAGCGGCTCGCCAAGCGAGGCAGGCGGCATATCTGTCTGCTCGCCCCACAGAGCAGGTTTGCCTACTATACCCATAGCCGCATCGGCTTCGAACGGGCGCTAGCCGACTTTGGCCTGAGCGAGGTGCCGATGGGACGGATCACGACGGAGACGTCGCTGGAGGATATCAGAGCCTATTCGGAGAAGCTGTCGCGGCTTCCGCAACCGCCTGATGGAATCATTTCGATGAGCGGCTCTGCAACGATCGCGATCGCCTCAGGCCTTGAAGCTTCCGGTCGAAAACTCGGCCGCAATGTCGATATCGTCTCAAAGCAGTCGGCCGAATTTCTCAACTGGATCAGGCCGGAAATCCTTGCCGTAAACGAGGACATCCGTTGGGCGGGACGGGAACTTGCAAAGGCTTTGCTGGCCCGGATCGATGGGGCGGCCCCAGAGCTTTTGCAAAGCGTCAGCCAACCGGAATGGTCGATCAAGTCACCCCAGGACTGATCGAATGCAAAAAGCCCGGCGCTTGGCCGGGCTTTCGGTGTTTGCAAAATAGTCTTAGGCGAAGTCGGCTAGTCCGCTGCCCCACGGGCCATGGTGCTTGTCGACGCCGTCGAGGCGATCGAAACCGTGGGCACCAAAGAAGTCGCGCTGCGCCTGGATGAGGTTCGCAGTGCCGCGTCCACGACGGTAGGCATCGAAGTAGGACAGCGCGGACGAGAGTGCCGGAACCGGCAGGCCGGACATGACGGCATAGGAGACAACGCGGCGAAGTGCGCCGTCGGTGTCTGCGACCATCTGGGCAAATGCCGGTGTCACGATCAGGTTTGCAACATCCGGGTCCTTCGAGAAGGCCGAGGTGATCTCATCGAGGAAGGCCGAACGGATGATGCAGCCATCGCGCCAGATCTTGGCGATCGTCGGCATCGGCAGGTTCCACCCGTACTCCTTGGAGGCGGCAGCCATCACTGCAAAGCCCTGCGCATAGGCGCCGATCTTGGCCGCAAGCAGCGCGTTTTCGAGATCGGCGAGGAACGCCGCGCTGTCTGCCGGCGCATCGATCGACTTCGGCAATCCGAACTGCTTTTCTGCGGCGAGGCGCTCGGTGCGCTGAGACGACAGAACACGCCCGGCGACAGCGGCCTCGATCGCGGTTGCCGCGACACCCATGTTCTGGGCTTCGATGACCGACCACTTGCCGGTGCCCTTCTGGCCGGCGGAATCAACGATCACGTCGACCATCGGCTTGCCGGAGATCGGGTCCTTTGCCTTCAGGACCTTTTCCGAAATCTCGATCAGGTACGAATTCAGGCGGCCGGTATTCCACTTGCCGAAGACGTCGCCGATTTCGGTGGCGCCCATGCCGAGACCATCGCGCAGGATGCCGTAGATTTCGGCAATCATCTGCATGTCAGCGTATTCGATGCCGTTATGGATCGTTTTCACGAAATGACCGGCACCGTTTTCACCGAGCCAGGCGACGCAGGGTTCATCGTGGAATTTCGCGGAGATCGAGGTCAGCACCTTTTCGACACGCTTCCAGCTTTCCTCAGCACCGCCGACCATGATCGACGGTCCATGGCGTGCGCCTTCTTCCCCACCGGATACGCCCATGCCGATAAAGGTCAGGCCGGAACCTTCGAGGTTTTCGAAACGGCGCATCGTATCGCGGAAGTTGGCGTTGCCGGCATCGATCATGATGTCGCCCTGCGAAAGATAGGGCTTCAGGAGCTCCATCTGCTGATCGACCGGATCGCCGGCCTTGATCATGATGATGATCGGGCGTGGGGGCCGGATTGCAGCGATGAATTCTTCCAAGGTCTCGCAAGGAACGATCTGGCCTTGCAACGCGCCCGCCTCGGCGTAGAATTTCTTGGTAACTTCCGCTGTCCGGTTGAAGACGGCGATCTTGTTGCCTTTTTCCGCGATGTTGAGCGCGAGGTTTGCACCCATAACGCCAAGACCGATAAGACCGATTTCTGCCTGTTCCACGGATATGCCTCCAGTTTTAATTTGACGCTGTTTTGGCATCCTCGTTTCCAAACGGCAAGGCTAAGACGAAAGCGAGCCCGTTTATTCGCGGATGCGCCGGCTCGTGCGATCAAGAGAATTTCCGAGTGGCATGCCACTCGGCGTAGAACCCAAGGAGGCCTTCATGACGGTCATGCCCGCACGCGTAATCCACCTCTCGATCGAGCGGAACTGGAGGGATGTCTACGCATTTGCAAGGCGTCCGGAAAACATGGCAAGCTGGGCTTCCGGTCTTGCCGCAGACCTGCGCGCCGAAGGCGAAGACTGGATTGGCGATGGCGGTCCGGTTGGAACAATCCGGGTTCGCTTCGCTTCCGACAACGACTTCGGCGTGATCGATCACAGGGTCACGTTGGAAAACGGGCTCTCGATGGACAACGCGCTGCGTATCATACCGAACGGTGATGGAGCTGAAGTTCTGTTCACCCTTTTGCGCCAACCCGGTACCGATGATGCGGCGCACGAAACGGATGCCGCGCATGTCCTTAAGGATCTGCAGTCGCTGAAGGCAATCATGGAACGCTCAGCGTCAGGCCGCAGGCCTCTTCCGCCGATCGGCGGTCTCTTGAATGATCAGGAGAACACCGATCATCGTTGAGGACCGCTGGAACGGCGACATGCGGCAGCGAAGCACAAGCGTCTCGCCTCCGACTTGATCTGCATAGGTGACCGACGTGCTTTCGCCTTCGAAGCAGCGGTCCAGGTTCGGCTTGAACTCGTTTCGAAATCGATGGAGACCGACAAATTCCCCGATATGCCGGCCGACGAGTTCCTCACGGGGAATGTTCAGCCGCTGCGCGTTCGTCTCGTTGGAATAGAGAATGCGGTAACCGGGAGCGACGACAAGAATGCGGTCCGAAAGCTGGTTCAGGAGGGAATCGTCGAGAATGCCGCTGGAGACGGCTTGGTCGATCGGCGACGATTGGTCCTGCCCCTCACCGGGAGCTCCCGGCGCTTCCGTACAGGTCGTCTGCGGTGCAAGATACCGCTCGACCAGGGTCTGCAGGAGGTGAGCGTTGCGCCGAACGCAGCTGCGATCGTCCGCTTCCTCATTCAGGAGGTCGAGCGCAAAACGGAACTGGGCCTGAATGCTGCCGGCATCGGATTCGGCGCTGCCAAAGATCGCTAGGAGCAAAGGATCAAGTTCGCGGTCGAGACTGGCTGTCAAAGCCTCGTCTTCGCGGTCGATCGCCTGCTGTAGCTCTCCATATTTCGACCAGAAAAGATCGATCAATGCTTGCAAGACAATGCCCTCTCCACACGAGCCTCACGTCAGCCGTGGCCCTCTGAGACGACTGCGTCCAATCTCGTATAATACATCACACGTTAAATGTAGTCTCAAAAACGGCCCCTAAAAATGGCCGGTAAATACCCGTAGACGCTTGCAACCCACGAGAATTGTGGCCTCAGGAAATCAATCTGTGACCGTTTTCTTGATGTGCCAGCGGTCGTGATACCACAGCCACTGTTCAGGGTATTCCCGCACCCAGGATTCGACCTTGTCATTCAGGACCTGAGACGTGCCCTGAATGTCGAGATTGCCGCGTTCGTCGCGCGGAAGTTCGATGCGAGGCTCTATCTCAAGGCGAAAACGATTGTTCGGGAGACGGATGCAGCGGGCCGGATAGACATCCGCATCAAACTGACGCACGAGCTTGGCAAGAAGCGGGTTCGTCTTAACAGGGCGTCCGAAGAAATTGGTCGACAAGCCTTTTCTGAACTTCTGGTCGACGAGGACACCGACCCCCCCGCCCGCGTCCAGGCGCCTTGCCAGCGAGAACGATGACCCCGCATGCGACGGCACGAGCTGCCCCATGCGGGCACTGCGGAACGAGAAGACCTTATCGGCGATGTAAGGGTTGTTCGGCGGACGGAACAACACCATGACCTCGAGACCAAAGGCCTTGCCGGCGACAGGCAGGAGCTCGAAATTGCCGGTGTGGGCGGTAAAGACGATAAACGGACGTGGGTTGTCGCGCAGGTCCAGGAAGATCGGGGTGCCCGAGACTTCCACCCTGCCCGGCTCTGCCTGTTCGGGGTCGAAATCGAACAGCCGGTCGAGGAAGACATATTCGGCGGCGAGCCTGCCCATGTGTCCCCAACTCGCGACAGCGATCTCCTGCAGCTCCGCCTCACCCTTTTCCGGAAAGGCGTTGCGCAGATTGGTCATCATCAGTTTATGACGCCAGAATTTCGGCCCGATGTAGCGTGCGAAGCGATCGGCAAACCGGATCGCCGGATCCGCCGGAAAGATCTTCAGGAAATTCAGCAGCCCGAACGTGAGCTGCGCCACCAGCCATTGGCGGAAGTGGATAAGCTTCAGAACAATCCGGGTAATGACCATCTTCATCCGTGGTCAGTCCATCCTCAGGACGATCTTGCCGAAGATCTGGCGGCTCTCCATGCGGGCAAGTGCCTTGTGGATTTCATCGAACGTGACTTCTGTGTCGATCACCGGATGAACGATGCCCTGGGCCATCTTCTGCATGGCATCGGCCATGTTCTCCATGCGGCAGCCAAACGAGCCGATGAGCTTCAACTGCTGCTGGAACAGCATCATCAGATTGAGGTCGGTGGAAACACCCGAGGTGGACCCGCAAGTGACGAGGCGTCCGCCGCGCTTCATGCACAACATGGAACCCGCCCAGGTATCCTTGCCGACATGTTCGAAGACGACATCAACGCCCTTCTTCTTGGTCAGCTTGCGCACCACGCCTTCGAACCGATCCACACGGTAGTTGATGACATGATCCGCGCCGAGTGCCTTGGCCTTCTCGATCTTGTCGTCCGAGCCCACTGTCGTGATGACCGTGCAGCCCATTTTCTTCGCGAGCTGGATGGCGGCAGATCCGATGCCCGAGCCGCCGGCGTGAATGAGGATCGTCTCGCCAGGCTGAAGCTTGGCGTTGTCGAACAGCATATGCTCGACCGTACCGAAGGTCACAGGCGCGAGTGCTGCTGCAACGGCATCGACGCCCGGAGGTGCCGGAACGAGAAGACGGGCCGGAAGATTGGCCTTTTCCTGCGCGAAGCCATCGAGATGGAAGCCGTGGACACCGGACACGTTCTCGCAGAGGTTGTCGCGCTTTTCGCGACACGCCTTGCAGAGACCGCAGGTACGGGCGCCGTAAATCGACACGAGCTGGCCGGGCAGAACATTCGAAACGCCCGGACCGATGGCTTCCACGACACCAGAGGCCTCGGCACCGATCGTCAGCGGCATCTTGCGCTTGGCAAATGCCATGCCGCGCCAGCCCCAGACGTCGATATGGTTGAGGGCAACAGCCTTGACGCGCAACGTGACTTCGCCGGGACCCGGCGCTTCCGGCTCGGGAATATCGACAGCTTCAAGCTTGCGGTCATCAATCAGTTGCAGCGCGCGCATAACAGGTCATCCTCCGCCCGTTGGGGCGTTCTAGCTCTACCAAATCTCTTGGGGGCTCGCCTTACGCCGGTTCCAGCGTCATGACAAGGCTGGCGTTCTGGCCGCCGAAGCCGAAGGAATTGGACAGAACCGCCTTTGGGGCACCGTCCCGCTTCACATTCGGCACCACATCCAGCTCGATCGTCGGATCGGGATTGGTGTAGTTGATCGTCGGCGGCAGAGTGCCGGTCAGCATCGTCTGGATCGAGAACACGGCTTCGACAGCACCAGCCGCCGTCAGCGTGTGACCGATCATCGACTTGTTCGAAGACACCGGAATGCCCTTCAACCCTTCGCCGAACACCGCCAGCATGGAGCTGTATTCCATCTTGTCGTTTTCCGGCGTCGAGGTGCCGTGGGCGTTGATATAGCCGATGCCGGTTTCGTCCATGCCCGCATCTTCAAGCGCCGCACGGATCGTGGCGATCGCCGGGCCGCCATCCGGGGACGAGCGGGTGCGGTGGAAGTGATCGGCCTTTTCGCCGAGACCCTTGACGATGCCGAGCACTTTAGCGCCGCGGGCGATGGCCGACTGCAGCGATTCCAGGACAAGCGTTGCCGCGCCTTCAGCGATGACGAAGCCGTCGCGATCCTTGCTGAACGGCTTGGACGCCTTTTCCGGCGGATCATTTTGCGTCGAAAGCGCAGACAGAAGCGAGAAGCGCACGAGTGCCTCGACGCTGACCGATCCGTCGGTCGCCGCGACCAGCGCCTTGTCTGTACGGCCCTGGCGGATCGCCTCGACACCGAGCTGTATCGCGGTTGCACCGGAGGCGCAGGCGGTGGACAGCGTTACGGGCAGGCCACGGGTACCGAACTTGTCTGCCAGGCGCTCCGAAATCGATCCGAACTGGACGGCTTCTAGAAAGACAGGATCGGGACGCTCGCGCATGGCCGTCAGAAAGCGATCGTAGGCATCGCCCTCCTGCGTCGATGGCGGCGCACGGTCTGCAAGCGCAAAACGGTCGGACCATTCGGGTTCGACCGGGGGTGCTGCCAGAAACAGCGGTCCGTCGAAATCGCCCGACAGCCCGGCTTGTGCCAGCGCCTCTGCGGTCGTCTCGCGAGCAAAGGCAAACGAGCGCTCGACGGAGTTTTCGGCCGGCACCTTGATGAAATCCACCGTGCCGCTGATGCGGGTCGAAAGCCCTTCAGTCGGGAAGCGGGTGATCTTGTGGATGCCCGACGTGCCCGAGGTCAGCGCTGACCAGTTGTCCTCAAGGCCCTGGCCAAGCGAGGTGATGACGCCCATGCCGGTGACCGCGACGATGGGCCGCCCGAGATGATCCGTAAAGCGGTTGTCGGTCATGACTGTCTCCTTCACGCTTCAGCAGAGAGGACAGCAATCCCCTCGCCGCGCGTATATCCAACTGTAGTGACAATCGCCTGTTTTGCCGGGGACGCCATTTGCGTCTCGTTTGCGGCGTCGAAGGCCGGCACTTTGGCGGCAGATTCGAGCGTCAGCGCCGCAAGAGCGATGCCGAGCGGGAACTGCGCTTCCATCGCGTGGCCCGTAACACCGCCAAAGCCGCGGATCGCGGAACCCGGGAAAGCCTGCTCGAGCGCTGTCTTTTCGCGCTTGGCAAGATCGACCAGACCGCTCGCGCCGGAGAACACGACAGTTTCTGCCCCTGGCGTGCCGTGGGCGGTGAGCCGCGACATGCGCTTCTCCAGCCCGCCATCGTCGCGTTTGCCGCGATCGCCTTCGACGGCATCGATCGTTGCATAGATCCGTGCACCACGCGCCTGCGCGTAGCCGCGGGATTCGAGAACGAGAAAGGCGCCGACCGAACCGGTGATCATGCCGCCGCCATTGTCCGGCGAGCGAGACCACAATGGCTGCCATTCGCCTGTCGCGTGGGCACGGATGCCCTCGACCAGCAGAAGAATATCGGCCCGTTCCGCCACGAAGGCGCCACCGACGAGACTGTGGCTCGACTGGCCCGCCTTGATGCGGTGGAAGGCGGTTTCGATGGCGGAAATGCCGGCCGATTCTTCGCCCATGAAGGTGCGGGAGGAACCCGTGACCTTGTGGACGATGGAAATATTGCCGGCCATCAGGTTCGAAAGCTGGGCGAGGAACAGCGTCGGACGCAGTTCGGTCGTCAGCTTCTCGTTCAAAACCATGTCGCGGTCATTACGCTTCAGGGCTTCGTCGACAATCAGCGAGTCGACCTTGATGTCGCGCTCACCGCCGCCCGCGGCAACGATCATATCCATCGAGGCGCAGGCATCCGCGTCCGTCTTCAAGCCGGCGTCGTCCAGAGCGAGGCCTGCCGCGAACACGCCGAGACGCTGCCAGTTTTCCATCTGGCGCTGATCGCCACGCTTGGCGATCTGTGCGGACCAGTCGATCTCAGGCATTGGATGGACAGGATAGGGTTTGAAACGCTCCGTTTCGACCTTGGGCTCGTCGATGGACGATCCCGTCAGAAACGCGACATGCGGCTCTATGCCGACACCGAGCGAGGTCACGATGCCGACCCCGGTAATCACCACATCATTGTCAGACTTCATAACTGTCCTCTTTGCGCGGCCATTGACCAGCGACGACATCAGGCACGGCGAGACACTTTAGAACCGGTCCGTCGAGGCCGCATTACTCCGGAAGGCTGTGCGTCAAATGCCGGCCTGCATCGCCGCGAGGAGGCCGACCTCTTCGGCGCGCTTGCGCACGATCGGCGCCAGCGGAACTTCAGTGAAAGGCATTGTCCGCAGCTTCAGCTGCGCATCGCAGACCTTCTTGCCGCCCGACGTAATCTTCGCCTTTGTCACCATGTAGCCGGAACCCTCATGCTCCAGAAATGCCTCGATGTCGAGCACGGCATTCGGCTCGACAAACGCACGCATCTTGGCACTGTCCACCGACATCAGGAACGGCATCGCGGCGAAATCGGTCGCCGCAAGAACCAGCATTCCGGATGCCTGCGCCATGGTTTCGATCAATAGCACGCCCGGCACGAGCGGCATTCCCGGAAAGTGCCCTTCGAAAACGGGGCTCTTTTCAGGAACGACCGAGCGTGCAGTCAGCGTTTTTCCGGCCAGATCGAGTGTTTCCACCCGATCGATCATCTGGAAATATTCAAGAAGCATGAACTTGCGCCGGCTTTGGGCTTTAGCCCTTTGCCGCCTTCAGTTCGTCGATCTTGGCGCAGAGGTTCTTCAGAACGAAGTATTCCTCCGTCGAGACCTTGCCCTCGTTCACTTCCTGGGTCCACTGCTCGAGCGGAATCTTGATCCCGAATTCCTTGTCGATCGCGAAAACGATGTCGAGGAAGTCCAGGCTGTCGATGCCAAGATCGTCGATCGTGTGGCTCTCCGGCGTGATCGTCTCGCGGTCGATCTCGCTGGTTTCAGCGATGATGTCGGCAACTTTGTCGAATGTAGCAGTCACGCCCATGTCCTTTTAAAAAGTCTGTATTCGGTGTTCCACATAAGGAAACCAATCGAAAATGCCAATGGGTTCCAACAAGACGGCGCAAATTTGCCGCTACATTGTTGCCTAAACATCGATTGCGTATCGGTCAGAATGCCAAACCGCCCTCAAATTAGAAGAGGGCTAGGCCGGCCGACCTGCCGTCAGCGCGACACGGATAACGTCCAGCACCTTTTCCGGTTGGACACCGACCGCGACCTTCTGGCTTGGCTGGCCATCCCAAGGACTGTCGGCGAACCGTCGGCCCGTGTCCGGCGCCTGGATCGTCTCGCCGTCGGCAATGCCGCCGCAGACCACGCGGACAGGGCCGCTGCGAAGTTTGAACAGATCGGGCGCGACCAGATAGACGCAGGCACAGCTGTCGTGGATTGCCATTCCATCGAGACCCGCGCCCTGGCGGTAGAAATCGATATAGAACTGCGAAAGGTCGGACAGGAGTGTTAGCGCCTTGTCGCCACCCTTGGCCATCTCAGCCATATCATCTGACGACATCATCGTCTTCATGGTGACGTCGAGGCCGAAAGCAACGACGTTCCAAGGCGCGGTAAAGACGATATCGGCGGCATCCGGATCGCCATGGATATTTGCTTCGGCTGCTGGCGACACATTACCATTGACGTCGAAAGCGCCGCCCATGATCACCACCTGCTTGGTGAGGCCTGCGATCTCAGGGTCGGCCTGGAGAGCCAGAGCCAGGTTGGTCATGCGACCGACAGCGACGATCGTGATCTCGCCGGGATTGGCCCTGATCGTATCGATGATGAACTGCGATGCCTCGCGCGGATCGAGCGGCCAATCGATTTCGAGTGGCACGCCGATATTGCCGAGGCCGTCCTCGCCATGCACGATCGTCGGCGAGTGCTGCTCGACCCGCGAGGGATCGAGCGTCTTGCCGGCGCCTTTGGCGATCGGCGCATCGATGCCCCACTCCTTGTGCAGGAACTGCGCATTGCGCGTGGTCAGCTCGATCGAGGCATTTCCGAACACCGTCGTTACACCGACAAGATCGATTTCCGGATGGCGATGAAGAAAGAGCAGCGCCATGGCGTCGTCTACGCCGGGGTCAGTATCGAATATGACTTTTTGCATGCGAATACCTTGAAATGCTCGCCGCCTGCCAGCGGCCGTCCATTGCGCAACATAGCGCCGCAACGGTTTACTGCAATGCGGCTGCTATCTGCAACCGCTGCCAGCGCCCCTCCTATTGCCGGATCACCGATTCGGTGCCACAAGCCGGCGCGCATCCCTCCTCGCATCCCTCCGCCATTTCCCCTCCTCTCCTTTACGCAGAGCGCCAGCCTTGAGCGACATTGCATTTCAGCTGCTTTTTCTTCTTTTTCTCGCATCCGTCTTCGCGGGGTTCGTCGATTCGATTGCAGGTGGCGGCGGGCTGATCACCATCCCTGTGCTGCTCATCGCCGGCATTCCTCCGCTGGAATCGATTGCCACAAACAAGTTGCAATCCCAGTTCGGCTCGGCATCGGCAACGATCGCCTATGCGCGCAAGGGGCATGTGAAGCTGAAAGAGCAGCTGCCGATGGCAGCCATGGCGGCGCTCGGCGGCGCCATCGGGGCGCTTCTTGCCTCCATCGTTCCAGCCGAATTCCTGACGACCGCGATCCCCTTCCTGCTCGTGGCAATCGCGATCTTCTTCGCCTTAAAGCCGAATCTCGGCGATCTGGAAAGTCACCGGCGGGTGACGCCGTTCGTTTTCGGGCTGACTGCGGTGCCGCTCGTCGGGCTTTATGACGGCGTATTTGGGCCTGGGGCCGGATCATTCTACATGCTGGGCTTCGTCCTGCTCGCCGGCTTCGGACTGCTTAAGGCGACCGCCCACACGAAGCTCATCAATCTCGGCTCCAACTTCGGGTCGTTTCTGGTGTTTGCAGCGTCGGGATCGGTACTCTGGAAGATCGGCCTGATGATGGGCGTTGGCCAGTTCATCGGTGCACAGATCGGGTCGCGACTGGCGATGCGAAACGGCGCGAAGATCATCAAGCCGCTGCTGGTGATCTCCTGCATCGCGCTTGCGACGAAACTGATTGCAGATCCGGCCCATCCGGTGCGTGTCTGGCTGGGGTTCTAGACCACCGCCAGTAGACCCGCCCCCTTGCCTAACCCTTCATCTTCAATGGCAGACCGGCGGCCACGAAAAAGACTTCGTCTGCCTCGGCCGCGATTCCCTGGTGCAGGCGGCCGGCATGATCGCGAAACTCGCGTGCCATGCGGTTGTCCGGCACGATACCGAGACCGACTTCGTTGGACACCAGAATGACGGTTGCCGCGCAATCCTTCAGATAAGACATCAGTCCATCCGAGGCCGATGCCATGTCTGCCTCCGCCATCATCAGGTTCGTCACCCACAGCGTGAGGCAGTCGACGAGGATGACGACATCACCAGAGTCTATGCTGCGAAGGTTGGCTGCGAGGTTCAATGGTGTTTCGTGGGTGATCCAGCCTGTGCCACGGTCGTCTTGATGGCGCAGAATGCGTTCTTCCATCTCGGCGTCATAGGCGCGGCCTGTGGCAATGTAATGCCGGGAAAGGCCCGTTTCGCGGCAGAGTTTTTCAGCAAATGACGACTTGCCTGACCTGGCGCCGCCAAGAACCAACACGACACGCCCGGAGCGCGTCATGGCAGCAGTCCGATCACAGAGAAAGGGACCGGACGATTCGTAGATGAGGAAGGCGTCCGGCCCTGCTGGTGTTTGCTCTGGATTTGCATTGCACCGCCATGTTGACTCCTTGAAGGTCGCCCGTCAATCCCATGCGGGTCACATCTCCGGGCGCGATCTCAGAACTTTCTCAATGAGCATTCTGTTTGCGACACGCGTTGCCGACTTGTTGCGTTGAAACGCGCTGGTTTGCAGCGTATCTGAGCGCACATGAAAACGACACGGCTTCGGTCTACGAAGCCTCTGAGGAAACACCGATGCTCTACATCTTCAAGAACAATGACGGCGTTCAGATTGCCTGGAATTCGAGCCTTCCGCGTCGTGATCGCCAGAGCCGCGCAATGCAGCTCGACACGCGCTTTTCGCTGCTCGGTTTCATCCGCACAATCAGCGCGGGCTGACTTCAAAGCTGAGGCCAGACCGCGACGGAGTTGCAATCATAGCGCGATTTCTTATTTTGAGATCGCTCACATCGATGCAGAATGGTTATGGCGTCCGGTACGCAATACCTGATCCGGCGCCAAGTCGTTCGAAGACGACCATGGCGGCAATATCTAACCTCACATTCTTACCGTATGGTTATTAGAGCGCTACCAAAGCCTGCAGTTTCATTTTTTTTGCATGCTGGGTGAAATTTTTCTTCACCAGAGCGAAGGCGCTAATCGGCCACAAAACGTCAAATATCGGACGTGACAAAATGCGGACCTCATGAGCCGGCCGCCCCTTTTTGCAGAGTTTGCATAGTTATTGCCGGCGATGGCGCTTTTGTCGTCACAAAAGACGCTAACACGATATCTTACAAGGGCTTGGTGATATGCCCGTTGTTGTCGGGTTACTCGCGGACAGTTGATTTCTGCTTCGGAAAACGTAGGCTGATACTGCTGACACATAATTGCGCAGCGCCCGTGACATAGTTTGCGGACGTATAAAAGACGCATGACCGCAGCTGGCCGATGCAATCACATCTACCGGTTGATCGCACAAAGCCGCAATCATCGGGTGCCTGTTATCGGCGCCTCCAGAGTTGAACACTGTCACGAATAAGACTGGGAGGTCTTACACATGAAAAAACTCCTCACTTCCGCAGCCTTTGCCGCCGGTCTTTACGCCTTCGCCGGCACTGCTCACGCCGACTGCGGGTCGGTATCCATCGCCGAGATGAACTGGGCGTCCGCTGGCGTTGCCGCGCATATCGACAAGATCATTCTCGAAAACGGGTATGGCTGCTCCGTCGAAATGGTGACCGGCGACACGATGCCGACATTCACATCGATGAACGAGAAGGGTCAGCCTGACCTTGCACCTGAATTCTGGGTCAACGCCGTTCGCACCCCGCTCGACGCGGCGGTCAAGGAAGGACGCCTCGTCATCGCGGCTGAAATCCTTGCAGACGGCGCCGTCGAGGGTTGGTGGATCCCAAAATTCCTTGCAGACGCGCATCCGGACATCAAGACCGTGCAGCAGGCGCTTGCCCATCCTGAACTCTTCCCGGCGCCTGAAGACAAGTCCAAGGGTGCTGTGACCAACTGCCCGTCCGGCTGGAACTGCCAGACATCGACCGCCAACCTCTACAAGGCTCTCGGCGCAAGCGAGAAGGGCTTTGAACTGGTCGATACGGGCTCGGCTGCCGGCCTCGACGGTTCGATTGCTGGTGCGTTCGAAAAGAAGACCGGCTGGCTCGGCTATTACTGGGCTCCGACCGCCATTCTCGGCAAGTACGAGATGGTGAAACTGTCCTTCGATACGCCGCATGACAAGGCCAACTGGGACGCCTGCACGGCGGTTCCGGATTGCCCGAACCCCAAGGTCAACTCCTATCCAAGTTCGGAAGCCTTCACGGTCGTAACGAAGAAGTTCGCCGACAAGGCCGGCGTCGCGATGGATTACATCAAGGCGCGCAAGTGGGGCAACGCCACGATCAACAGCGTTCTCGCCTGGCAGACGGACAACCAGGGCACCAATGAAGACGCAGCCAAGCACTTCCTTACAACCAGCCCGGAAATCTGGAGCAAGTGGGTCAGTGCCGACGTCGCTGAAAAGGTAAAGGCTGCTCTCTGAGCCTAGCCTCGCCAATGAGGGAAGCCGATCTTCGGCTTCCCGCTCAAGGCGCGTGAGAAGTCGCGACAAGCCGTCCACAGCTGACGGTCGCGCTACCCCGACGCCTTATCCATTGCAGACGTGCATGACGCTGATTTGGTCAGGAAGGCGCTCGGGCAGCCATGCCGGGTTACGCCAAAAATCCAACCTATAAGGGGAACATCATGGCAACCTGCAACTTCCTGCCGAACGCTCTGTGTAGCTTTCCGGCGATCAGCGACGCTTCCATCCGTGAAGCACGCAAGGTCATCGATGAGGGGTTCAAGAGCCTTGTTCGCGAATATACCGGCTTTATCGATACGATCGTCCAGCCCCTGCAATGGTTCCTGAACTTCCTGGAAAGGCTGTTCACCAACTCGCCGTGGATCATCGTCCTCGCCGTCATCCTCACCATCGTCTATCTCGGCAGCCGCAGCATCCGCATCACCATCGGTACCGCGCTCGGAATGTCGTTCATCGGCTTTATCGGCCTTTGGAACGATGCGATGATCACGCTCGCGATCACCACGGTCGCAACTCTGATCTCCATCATCGTCGGCATCCCTATCGGCATTCTGATGGCGCGGTCCGACCGGGCGCAGGCAAGCGTCAACCCGGTTCTCGACGTGATGCAGACCCTGCCGAGCTTCGTCTACCTCATTCCCGTCGTGATGATTTTCGGTATCGGCAAAGTTCCGGGACTGATTGCGGTGGTCATCTATGCGGTCCCGCCAATGATCCGCCTGACCAATCTCGGCATCCGGCTTGTCGACAAGGAAGTGCTCGAAGCCGCGGATGCGTTCGGTTCGTCGCCAAGCCAGAAGCTGAAGAACGTGCAGATGCCGCTGGCCCTGCCGACAATCATGGCCGGGATCAACCAGACGATCATGATGTCGCTGGCGATGGTCGTAGTCGCATCCATGGTCGGCGTCGGCGGGCTTGGCCGCAACACGCTGCAGGCGATCAACAACCAGTTCTTTACGTTCGGCATCATGAACGGTTTCGCGCTTGTTGCGATCGCCATCATTTTCGACCGAACAAGCCAGGCATTCGGCAAGCGCCTGCAAAAACATTCGGAGGTGGTCCATGGCTAGTCACGGCATCGAGATCAAAGGTCTCTACAAAATCTTCGGCGCGAACGGTCGCCAGTATATCGACGCCATCAAGGCGGGCATGACGAAGACCGAGCTCAACAAGAACCACGGTCATGTGCTCGGCCTCAAAGACATCAACATATCCATGCCGGCGGGCGGCATCACGGTCGTCATGGGTCTGTCTGGTTCCGGCAAATCGACCCTGATCCGCCATATCAACCGGCTGATCGACCCGACCTACGGCGAAGTCGTCTATGACGGCGTCGACGTGTGCACGATGAGCGAAAACGATCTTCGGGAATTCCGTCGGCACAAGACGGCGATGGTGTTTCAGAAATTCGCGCTTCTGCCGCATCGGACCGTGATCGAGAACACGGTCTATGGGTTGGATATCCAGGGAGTGCCTCGCGCGGAAAGCTTCAAGAAAGGTCAGTACTGGATCGAGCGGGTCGGCCTCTCCGGCTTCGAGAACCACTACCCGAACCAGCTTTCCGGCGGCATGCAGCAACGCGTCGGCCTCGCACGGGCGCTGACCAACGATGCCGACATCCTTTTGATGGACGAGGCCTATTCCGCGCTCGATCCGCTGATCCGCGTCGACATGCAGACCGTGCTTCTCGATCTCCAGGCGGAGCTCAAGAAGACCGTCGTATTCATCACCCATGATCTCGACGAGGCGCTGAGGCTGGGCGACAAGATCGCCATTCTGCGCGATGGTGAGGTAGTGCAGCAGGGAACCGGCCAAGATATCGTCCTGTCACCGGCTGATGACTACATCACCGCCTTCGTCAAGGAGGTGAACCGAGGGCGTGTGTTGCAGGCAAAAACCGTGATGAAACCGTTCGACGGTCTGACTGACGGCATCAGGCTTGCGGGCAACACGACGATCGAAAGCGCTGCGAGAGCGATCTGCGAGGCGAGCCTGACACGGGCAACGGTGACAGATCCTACTGGAGCGCCTGTCGGGACGCTCGACCTGCACACAATCATTTCTGCCATGGTCAGCCCTGCATCATCCGAGGAGGCACGGATCGCTGCGGAATGACAGGGCTCGGCGTCGGACCGTTCTGACGCCAACCGGCCATATGCCGACGTCCTTATCGACAAGGTCGACATGTTGGGCGATAAGATCGACAAAGGTCAGGACGGCGCTCCCCACGGTGTGGAGGCGTGGATCTGGCGTGAAACGATCACGGTAAAGGATGAAGACGTGAGCAACATTTCGCCAATTGGCAGTCGCGAGACCGTTGCCGAGAGTTTCGAGAACCGGTCGGCCGAACAGCAGTCCTGGCTTGTTCTGTTGATGGAGAACCCGTCGAGCGATGACCTTCTCCTGTCGGGTCTGCATCTCTACCTGGATCAGGCGAGTGAAGGACGGTTTCTCAACTCTTTGAAACTGGAAAAATCTGGTGGATGGCTCGGCAATGCAGCGCCGGCGCGGCTTCAAATCCGCATTGCGGAAGCGGCGAAATCCAGCCAGCACCCAGCCTATCAGGCGTTCAAGAAGGGTCTTGATCAGTCAGGCGGCTTCGAGCGCGCCTATCCAAAGGCTCGAGTCTGATCAAGTCGAGCAAAGCGCATCGAAACTGGCCGTAGCTTGTACGCCAAGACCGCCCTGCCCCTCGCTGCGGGGCACCTCAGCAGCCTCGCTGCCGGCACGTGATGGCCGACAGCGGAGCTGGGGAGTAACTAATTACTGTGCAGCCTTGCCAACGCGGTGGCCGGCGTCCTGGGTGGCGTTCACGGTGTTCGCCGTGTCCTGGCCTACGCCGCGGATCGTGTTGCCACACGAGCTGAGCGAAGCTGCCGTTACGAAAAGTGCGGCGATAACCGTGACTGTCTTTGCCGTCATGTTAGAAAACTCCCTGGATGAAGATCAAATCGTTCGGAAAATCAATTTCCGGCACAGGAACGTTCCAGCTCGGAAAAAGTTCACGTGATCAAATGTGATGTGTCTCTTAGCGACCGCTGTGATGCTTTTTGGCAACAGCCCGATCGCGCCCGATGACTTCACCGCCGGTTCCAGCACAATGATACAGGACAAATCGGTTGTCGCAGCGCGCGAACCGAGAGGTCGGTGTGAATTTGCCAATCTTTCCCCGTTACTATGAGCGCGCACGCTACGCGGTCAATTACGGGGCAGGCCCATGACGGAACATTCATCTTCTCGGGTTTTGATCATGACTGCTGGCGGCATAAACCCGCAGGTGATGATCAATGCCATCCATCGGGAGTTTTCTGATCTCCACGTTATCCAGGAGGAAGCGGAACCGAAATCGGTGCTTCTGAAGCGGCGCGCGAAGCGGTTTGGATGGATGCATGCGCTTGGTCAGCTGGCTACGATGATTGCGTCACGGCTCGGCAAAGGCATCGCAGCGAGACGGTCTGAAGAGATCATTCACGAGCACGGGTTGATAGCGGCTCCCAACCCGGCAGTTCCTGTGACATTCGTATCGTCCCTGAATGACGCTTCGTGTCATGCTGCTCTAAGTGCAATCCGACCGGCAGTCGTCTTCACGATATCCTGCCGTATCCTGTCACCCCGAACGCTTGCCTCGATCCCCTGCCCCGTGATCAACTTCCACGCTGGCATCAACCCGATGTATCGTGGCCAGATGGGCGGGTACTGGGCTCTCGTGGAAGGCGATGCGCAGAATTTCGGGGCAACCGTCCATCTCGTTGACAACGGGGTCGATACCGGCGGAACGCTTTACGAGAAACGGATATCTCCGGCCCGTTCCGACACGATGGCAACCTATCCGCTCCTGATGACGGCATCCGCGACGGATATCGCAATCAAAGCAATCCAGGATGCGATCACGGGCAATCTGAAGCCGTATGAACCAGCCGGGCCATCAGCCCTGCGCTTTCCGCCGCCGATCTGGACATGGCTTTATCACGGCATCACCAAGAAGATCTGGTGATGCTCACGGAAATGCCCGAGTTCAGGCCGCCGTTGCCAGCGCGCCGAACGCTTCCCTCATGCTTTCCGCGACAGCCTTGGCCGGGGCCGAGAGATGGGGCGCGGTTAGAAGCCGAATGTCGAAGCTGATGAGTTCGGGCAGCCCTTCCTTGGCGCCCAGAACCTGCATGTCGCTCGTGACATAGGAAAGCGGGAATGGTGCGATCGCAAGGTCGGACACGACTGCTGCGCGCTGCGCCATCGTATGAGAGCTCGCATAGGCGATACGATAGGAGCGCTTGTGGCGATCGAGCTGAGAGATCGCATCCTGCCGCCACACGCACCCATCCTCCCAGACGGAGATCGGTAGCGGATCACGCAAGTAGGCATTGCCGCATTTAGCACCGGCCCAGACGAGCCGTTCGGAATGGATCACTTCACCGGTGGTCGGGAACGGCCTTGTCGCACAGTTGATCAGGGTGAGATCCAGCCGCTGCTCATCCATCCGCCGGCGTAACTGCAGGCTCTGGTCGACGGTGACATCGACCATGATCCCCGGAAAGCTCTCTCCGAAATCCTTCAGGAGCTTTGGAAGTAACCGCTCGGCGATATCATCGGGAGCGCCCAGCCTCACGACGCCCGCGAGATCGGGCATGACGAACCGCGAGACCGCCTCGTTCGATAGAGCGAGCATCCGGCGCGCATAGGACAGAAGCATTTCGCCATTCTGCGTCAACGACACCGATCGCGCGTCCCGCAGGAACAGCGTCGTCTTCAACTGTTCTTCGAGCTTCTTGATCTGCATGGACACGGCCGACGGTGTTCGCAGAACCGCTTCTGCGGCAGTCGAAAAGTTGCCCGTCTCGGCAATGGCAACAAAGGTTCTGAGGATGTCGATATCGAGCAATGGAAGAGGCGGTCGAAACGGAACGGTCATCGTCATCACCATCAATTAAATTGAACCTAAGCACCATATCATTTCGTTTGATTGAAAGTCAAACAGGTCGCACCCTTGGAAACACGACACGCCATCTCAAAACAAAACGAATCTTGATGGGATGGATCATTTTAATTCTCTTTTTTGATGACTGACCGCAGTTCACTTTGAATCGGCGTCCAGTGCTCGAACGAGAGCCCCAAGGAGAAAATCGATGAGCATCATGACCTATCGTGAGAGCGTACAGCCACGAACATCGCAGTCGTCGTTTGCGACATACTTCGGGCTTGCCCTGAGCACCTTTTCAAACCTGCGGGACGCATGGCGCCGCCGTCAAAATGAACAGGTCCTTGAGGGCCTGCCACCAGAAATCCGCAAGGATATCGGTTGGCCATCCACCGACAACGACCTCAAGCGCCATTGATGCCCAATACTCATGGCCTGCATGCGACACGCAGGCAGGTCTTGAGGCTGCGTCTTTTTTGATCGCCTGTTAACGAGATTATAGTGTGTGCGACCTTTGGACGTCGCAAATTTGACATTTCGCCGTCGTCGAATGTCCTTCTCCGTCACCGCCTTCCGTGTCAATGTCGCTTTTAAAGAAACGACCGGATCAACGGCGGCCAGCGAAGGGAACAGCGACATGGATATCACAAACCGTGGGCACGCGAAGAAACGCGCGCTCGTTTTCTTTCTTGTGCCGCATTTTACGATGCTGCCCTTTGCAGCTGCCGTCGAAACCCTGCGGATCGCAAACCGTATGCTCGGCTACGCTGCCTATACCTGGCGCCTCTGTTCCGTCGATGGCGAGAAGGTCTACTCGTCCAGTGGTATCGGTCTCGAAGTCAATTCCTCTCTTGCAGACGAACGCCGTCACCTGAGCGGTGAGCATCGCCCCAGCATGGTGCTGATGTGTTCCGGCATCTATGTGGAGGAGTTCAACAACAAGTCTGTCAACGCCTGGCTGCGCGAGACCTATAACCGCGGCACGGCTGTCGGAAGCCTTTGCACCGGCGCGCATATTCTGGCGCAGGCGGGGCTCCTGAACGGCAAGCGCTGCGCGATCCACTGGGAGAACCTCCCGGGTTTTGCCGAAGCGTTTCCACAGGCGGAAGTCTATGCGGATCTCTACGAGGTAGACTCCAACCTCTATACCTGCGCTGGCGGCACCGCGTCACTCGACATGATGCTGAACCTGATCGGCCAGGATTTCGGCGACAATCTTGTCAACCGTGTCTGCGAACAGCAGCTGACAGATCGCGTCCGCAACCCGCATGACCGCCAGCGTCTTCCCTTGCGTGCCAGGCTCGGGGTCCAGAACTCCAAGGTTCTGCAGATCATAGAGCTGATGGAAAACAATCTGGCCGAGCCGCTGTCACTGGTCGAAATCGCCGACGATGTCGGCCTGTCCCGCCGCCAGATAGAGCGTCTGTTCCGGCAGGAAATGGGGCGATCCCCTGCCCGCTACTATCTCGAGATCCGCCTTGACCGCGCCCGGCATCTGCTGGTGCAGTCCTCGATGCCGGTCGTCGAGGTTGCGGTCGCCTGTGGGTTCGTGTCGGCGTCTCATTTTTCCAAGTGTTACCGCGAGGTCTACAACCGCTCACCCCAGCAGGAACGCGCAGAGCGCAAGCTTTCGCTCAACACCGCACGCACCGGGGTCGTGGTGTAAGTTTTCTTGGAGAGCGGCACCCCATCGATATGAGGTGCCGCTCGCTTTGCACACTCAGCAGCTCTCAAGAAATCAGGCAACGTTCCTGACGTCGGCTGCTGGAGCCTTCGAGCGCATCGTGCGGATCTGGATCAGCGTATCCAGGTTCTGGTTGACGCGGCAGTAGAACTCCTCGTCGATGAAGGGCCGCAACATGAAGTCATTGCCGCCGGCCTTCAGGAATCGGGCGGAAAGCAGCCGGTCCGACGACGAAGACACGCCGATGACGCGCAGTTCGTGGGAACCGCGAACCGAGCGGATGCGGCGCGTCAGTTCGAAACCATCGATATCGGGCATGTTGTAGTCGGTGACGACGAGACCGATATCGGGGCTCTTCTTCAGGATCTCAAGGGCTTTGGCGCCGCTTTCGGCAACACTGACCCTAAAGTTATACCGCTTCAGGCGGCTCGAGAGCAGTGCACGGGCGGTCATGCTATCATCGACGATCAGGACGTGATGGCGGTGGTTCGTCAGGAACCTGCAAACCGATTCCGCCAGCATGTCGACCGCAAAGACGTTGTCCTTCAGGATATAATCCACGATATCCTTGGCCAGAAGCCTATCGCGTGTTTCCTGCTGGAAGGTGCCGGTAAAGACGATGGTCGGGATCGACAGATCGATCAGGTATTCCAGCGCCTCTCCGTTTTCAGCACCCGGGAGGTTGATGTTGGAGATCGCAAGCGTGACAGGCTCGGTGGAGCGATCGTAAGCAAGCTGCAGATCTTCGAAGTTACGGCAGATCTCAATCTCGATGCCGAACAGTTCTTTCAGTCGGGTCCCGACCATCGACGTAAATACGTTGGAATCTTCCGCAAGCAATATGCGCGCATTCGCCAAAGATTCGCCGGAATATTGCATGCCGGAAATGCCGAGAAATGTCATGGTACCCTTTTAACCCCGATCCTTGCCCCATTTGTTTAACTCTATGCGAAGCAATTTTCAGAAGCGTTAATTAGGCAGTACTTTCACATCTTGAGCGCAGCGGTCATCGAGTTACCGCTGCCTAAAGTGAATGATGTATTATTCCGGTACCTTACCATTCTCGGCGTGTGGCTTTACGCGCCACCCGCCGTATCTCCCTCATCGGGCAGGACCGGCTTTCCGCGGTGGAAGACGATCTCCTGCTGCGGGAACGGAATCTCGATGCCCTCCGCGCGGAAGCGCTGCAGAATGGCGATCCTAAGGTTGTTCCGGATGCGAAGACCATCGCCCATGTCAGCGAGATGGAAACGAAGCTCGAAATTCAGCGACGACGGCCCGAATGTCAGGAACTCGACGTGAGGCTCCGGATTCCGTAGCACTTCGGGGATCTGGTCGACGAGTTCCAGCAGAATGTCCATCACCCGTTGCGGGTCAGCGTTGTAGCTGACAGCGATCGGAATTTCCGAACGGCCGATCTTGTTGCGATGCGTCCAGTTGCCGACCGCGGCGTTGATCAGGTCGGAGTTCGGCACGATGATCGATTGTTTGCGGAAGGTCTCGATCTCGGTCGCACGTACAGAAATCCGCTTGACGATGCCTTCGTTTGCACCCGTCACCACGTGGTCACCCACCTTGAACGGACGTTCCACCAGCAGAATCAGTCCCGAAACGAAGTTCGATACGATGTTCTGCAGGCCGAAACCGATACCGACCGACAGTGCAGACGCGACAAGAGCAAAGCTTGAGAGGTCAATGCCCGCAGCCGACACGCCGACGATGACGGCAAGCCCGACGCCGAGATAGCCGATGCCCGTCTTCACCGAGTTTCGGACACCAAGATCCACCTGGCTTCGGGCAAGAACGTTGTTGTCGATCCACTTCTGAACCCAATGAGTTACGACAAACCCCAGCCCGAACAGGAGAATGCCGCCGAAAATGCCGACGATCGAGATGGAGACGTTACCGATCCGAATTTCGGTGAAGAAATTGTAGATCCATGCCTCGATATCCGTGGTCTGGAAGCCCCAGGTCAGAAGGATGAGCGGGATGCCGAGAAACAGGGCGAACGCATAGATGCCGAGGCCGGCAACAAGCCCTGTCTGGTCGAGCGCGACCTCGCCAAAATTGCGGCGCTCCGCCAGCTGCCGACCGGCGCCGGTGTTCTTGAACGCACCCTGCTTGGAGATCGCCTTGCCCGACAGGAAGCCCAGATAGACCAGGACGACAACCGCGCCGGTCAGCACGATCTGTGTCGCGACGAAACGGGCAAGACCAATATAGCCCGTCAGGACAGCAAGCAGAAGCAGCCCGCCCATGATCTTCAACAGACCGGAGAAAAACCGCGGCCACGGATGGCCGGTACTGCCGCCACGATCCTCGCCCTCGGCAACGCGCGGCCGTACAAAGGAAATGGCGATCAGGATGAGACCAACGATGACAGCGGCGAACAGGCTCTTGACGATCGTCAGAACCAGTGGCGAGTTCAATGCCTCGCTGATCGCGCCGAGAAGGTAATCCAGTCCGTTGACCACCGCCATGACGAGCACGGCCAATGTCAGCAGCCGCGCGCCCTTATCGGTGATGCGCACCAGTCGCCATGCCGGCTCTCCCGGCGCCATTACGCCATAGGTGAGCTTCCAGACAAACGAGACGAACCAGATGAAGCCGAACAGCGAAGCAATGATCGGCGCCACATCGGGTCTGAGAACATTGAACCCATCGAGGAAGAGATAGGAGGTCACCAGAAAGGCCGCGATCGAGACCGTCTGGATCACGGTCGACCAGAAGGCGACCGAAAGACGCTTGATATAGGATGGATCTTCCTGACCGTTGCGACGAATGAAGCGGCCGAAAATGCGGTAGCCGCCCCAGAGGAATAGGGCCGCAGCACCGATGGACAGCGCGATGGCGCTCAGAAGCTGAAGCAGCTTGAAGCGGATGACAAAGCCGATCCAACTGCCAAGCGTCGCGTTGAAGTTGTGCACTTCGGTTACGAAGGCATTGCCCGCCTCGATGAATAGATCGGCGTTCAATTCCGTATGACGAAACAGCGTCTGCGCGAACAGGGCACGGCGCAGGTTGGTGATCGTGTTCGCGAGATTTGTCGCGCTGTTGGCCAGGTTGTTGGCATCATCGACGATGAGGTTCAGCTCGGAACGCTCATTGACCAGCTTGCCGCGCTCCTCGGCGACGGCCGGCGCTTCCTGCGGCTGCCCTTCGGCCGGTGGTTCTCCTAGGCTCGTCAACCTGGACTGGATCTGCGTGACACGTGCCTTCAGCGTGTCAGACGCGCTGCGCATCTGTTCGACGATCTCTTCCGCCTGCAGGCGAAGCTCGGCCAGTCGGCCGTCGTCGGTCGTATCCTGCCTGACCTGATCGTTGAACGTGGTCAGCCGGCCGCGAAGGCTGTCCAATGTCTCCTTCATCTCATGGTTTATCGAGTCGACCGTCACCATCGACTGTGGATTTTGCTGAGCAGATGCCTGCGGTTGCCCGGCCTGCCCGGGGGCTGCCTGGCCCGGCGCGGTCTGTGCTGGTGCTGCTTGGGTCGGTGCAGCCTGCGCCAGCGCAGCCGGGGTCGGCGCAGCCGGGGTCGGTGCAGCCTGGGTCGGCGCAGCCGGGGTCGGTGCAGCCTGGGTCGGTGCAGCCTGGGTTGACGTCGTACCGTTTTGCGGAGCCTGCGCATTGGCCGTGAACGCTGCTGCGGTCACAAGCAGGACGATCATGGATGCGCGGATCGTTCGCGTCATCAGTGACAAGGGATCGAAGGAATTCACGCGCACCGGTCTCTACTCTTCTCAGGACAATCGGAATCGCAGGCACGAATAGAGGCACTTCAAGGCGAAGAAAAGGACGTCCTGCACAGCCTGAAAATTCCTTGGGAACTTTGGAACATTCTGCTGCGTTACCAATCGCAAATTCAAAACGTGAGGGTAAGACATGGAAGAAGCAGGCATCGGCTGGATCGCAGCTATCATCATCGGCGGCATTGCAGGCTGGCTGGCAGAACAGTTCATGAAGAGCAATATGGGCGTCTTCATGAACATCCTTCTCGGCATCGTCGGCGCGATCATCGCCAACGCCATTCTCGGCTTCTTCGGCGTTGTGCTGGGCGGCTGGATTGGCTACCTCATCGCCGGCTTTATCGGCGCCTGCATACTTATTGCAGTTGCGCGCGCCTTTAGACGCTAAGCGCTGATTAGATCAGATCTGATCAAAAACCCGACCCTGGCAGAGCAAGATACTCGAGCTCTTCCGGGGTCGAATTGCGTCCGAGCAAAGCATTTCGATGCGGGAAGCGGCCGAACTGACGGATCACCTCCCGGTGCTTGACCGCGTAGTCGTGATATCGTTCGTCGCCGAGGAGAGCAAAAAGCTCGACTGCGCGATCCTGGTCTTCAAGCGCTTCCGAATGTTCGAAGGGCAGATACAGGAAGCACCGCTCATGAAGACCGGCGCCCGTATCGACACCTTCGTTAACTGCCAGCCTCGCCTCCCGCAACGCGATCCAATCTGTTGCGAACGCCAGCGGTGTGCCCCGATAGATATTGCGAGAAAACTGGTCGAGCACGATGATGGCCGCGAGATGCCCCTCGCGTGACCCTCGCCACGTATCCAGATCTCCATGCGCCAGAAACAGGTGCGTCGCTGCGAAATGCTTCGAGATTGCGACGTCCAGCGCAGGGTTCTTTTCGAACCATTTCTCCGGTCCCAGTTCGACAAACCAGAAATTCAGCACGTCTTCAGGGGTACGAACCGCTTCAGAACTCATCAAGCTTGCTCCAGTTGAACACCGTCGGACGACTTGCCCATCATCACCAGCAGAGCCTCCACGACGAGCCTGTGATCGTCTCGCTGCGGGAGACCCGATACGGTGACTGCGCCGATACAGCCCGCGCCGTTCACCTTTATCGGAAAACTGCCGCCATGCGGTGCATAGTCGGCAATAGGAAGCGAGAACTTTGCCTCGAGTGTTGTCTCCTGCCTGGTCATTCTCAGACCCATCCCATAGCTCGACTGAAAGAAGCGCAGGACGACATTGCTCTTGCGCCGAACCCAGTCTTCGTTGTCAGGCATCGACCCCGGCAACGCCGTGTAAAAGAGTGGCATCGAGTGAAGCCGGATACCGATCGCGACTGGCAGCCCCTTCTCGATCGCCATGTCGCGCAGCAAAGAACCGAGTCGCCAGGCTTCGTCCGGACCAAAGCGGTCGAAAATCAGGGCCGCTTCCTGCTCGGCGATCCTGGCGATATCCTGTTCAAGCGTCATGGTATTTCCCCGTTTGTAGCCTCATTGATGACGGTGGAATTGGGGAATGTAAATATCCTGCCCGCCAGCGCCGTTGCTGATCTTCCGGCAGACCATCCCTTCCACGGTTTGCGGAAAGACAATTGTAAATTGCTTGTGCGCAACCGCGAAGAAGCGGATAGAGGAAATTACCTCCAATCCTTCCCATTCAGGCCCCCCTATCATGGATCTATTTACCGCTGCTGGCTTGGCTGCCCTCGTCGAGGTCATTGCCATCAATCTCGTGCTGTCCGGCGACAACGCGATCGTTATCGGTCTTGCCGCTGCCGGCCTTCCGGCGGACATGCGCAAGAAGGCAATCCTGTTCGGCATCGCGGCCGCAACCGTGCTTCGTCTGATTTTTGCAGCGGTCACCTCATACCTTCTCGGCATCGTCGGGCTGCAGCTGGTCGGCGGCCTGTTGCTCGCCTGGGTGTGCTGGAAAATGTGGAGCGAACTGCGTGCCCACGATACGGCAGACGCCGACGCGCTCAACGCTGCGGCCGCCAACCAACCGCAAAAGACGTTTTTTCAAGCGGCAATGCAGATCGTCGTCGCTGATGTGTCCATGTCACTGGACAACGTCCTTGCCGTTGCCGGAGCTGCTCAGGAGCATTCCGCAGTCCTGATCATCGGTCTCGTCGTGTCGATTGCGATGATGGGTATCGCTGCCAATTTCGTGGCGAACCTGCTCAACCGCTACCGCTGGATCGCCTATCTCGGCCTCGCCGTAATCGTCTATGTCGCAATCACCATGATCTATCACGGCACGATCGAAGTCTTGCCGCTGATCCAGTCTGCCTAGTCGTTTCGGCTCGTTTTGAAACAGCGGTTTAAACGCTCATTATCATACAATCGAGATTGACCGTCGAATCAGAGCGCTGCCATTGAAGCAGGCTGGCTAGCAACGTTAGGTGGTCGCAGCCGGCAATAACCGGTCAGGGGCTCGCGGACCCCCAGCTCGAAAGTGCTGGTGAGCCCCGTCCAATCGTTGACTGAGGTCAAGGCCGGTTCGCGCCCGACGCGAGGCGGGTCAAACTTCGGTTATCCCCCGCCGTGATGCGATTGACCGTACCAGCACTCTCCTTTAGAAGCGGCATTCTTCCGAAGCAGGCTCTTCGGTGTGACGAATATTCCGGAGTTGGAACGGATGGCGGTGTTTCCGGCAGGAACACGAGAGACGGCCCGGTGCGCGCAGGACAAGCTCCCGTCGCAATGGGCAGTCTTTGTCGCGGCACTGCTGATCGCCTTCGTCGCTCTTCTGTCTGGTGGCCTTCGTGACAGCCAGGCAATTTTGCGCATTGCGCATTCCAGCGAGAAGAGCTCGGAGACACCACAAGCCAGCAAACGCGATCCTATTCGCACGCTGGCGACTGCCGACCGCAGGGAGGCTGGTCCCAGCCAGTGGAGCGGCGCAGACGGCGCTTTGGCTTTCACCGCCTCGACACTGACGATTCCGGAATTTGCTCAGGCGATTGCATCCGCACTCACCGATGCCAATCCTATCGGCACGCATTGGCCGGCTCCGCTGCCGCGCGCACCGCCCGTCGTCTCCTAAGCGCGATAGTCGAACCTCACACGCATACGGCCCCTTGCTGCGAAACGCGCATTCGGGGCGAAGCAGGATCTTAAAACATGAGAAATTCACCCTGGCTGGTGGCGAGTTACATCCTCGTCATCGTGTTCGGCTTCCTGGTGGCGATGCCGAACATTTTGCCGCAATCGGTCCTCGACCGCGTGCCGTCCTTCCTGCCTCACAGCCGCGTATCGCTCGGTCTCGACCTTCGCGGCGGTTCGCATCTGGTGCTGGAAGTGGACCGCGCTGATCTCATCAACGAGCGTGTCCAGGGCCTGATCCAGGATGCACGCCGCGTTCTGCGCGAAAAGAACCTCGCAACATCGGCTATCCGTCGCTCGGGCGAGGCTGTGCTTGTTACGCTTCGCGATCCAGCGCAGCGCGATCAGGCCGTCACCGAGTTGCAGACGCTCGCGAACCCGATCGGGCTTGGCACGACGGTTGGTGGCAGCGACCTTTCCATCACCAGCCAGGGCGACAACACGATTTCCATCGCCCAGACGGATGCGGGGATCACCTCCCATATCAACGCTGCCGTTGAGCAAAGCCTTGAGATCATCCGCCAGCGCGTTGACCAGGTCGGCGTCGCCGAGCCGACGATCCAGCGTGTGGGTTCGGACCGCGTTCTCGTCCAGCTTCCAGGCGAACAGGACCCTTCGCGCCTGCGCCAGCTTCTCGGCTCGACCGCCAAGATGAGCTTCCACCTTCTCGGTGACCAGGGCCAGCCAGGCGTAACCATGATCGCAGACGAAAGCGGTCAGCAGTATCCGGTGCTCGACCGCGTCGAGCTCTCCGGTGACCGCCTGACCGATGCCCGCGCGGCGTTCGACCAGCAGAGCCGCCAGCCGATCGTCACCTTCCGTTTCGACAGTGCCGGTGCAGCCCGCTTTGCCCAGATCACACAGGCCAACGTGGGCCGTCCCTTTGCGATCGTGCTCGACAACAAGGTGCTCAGTGCACCCGTCATCCAGACGCCAATCACCGGCGGTTCCGGTCAGATTTCGGGCAGCTTCACGCCTGAGGACGCGACCACCCTTTCCGCGCTGCTGCGCGCCGGCTCCCTGCCCGCCAAGCTCACTGTCATCGAAGAACGCACCGTCGGCGCCGACCTTGGCTCCGATGCGATCGAAATGGGCATCTTCACCGGCCTCATCGGCTTCGTCCTCGTCGTCTGCTTTATCTTCTTCCTCTACGGAAGCTGGGGCATTCTGGCCAACGCTGCGCTTCTTATCAACGTCGTCCTGACCTTTGCGGGCCTCACCTTGATCGGGTCGACACTCACCCTGCCCGGCATCGCCGGCGTGGTGCTCGGCATCGGTCTTGCAGTCGATGCGAACGTTCTGATCAACGAGCGCATCAAGGAAGAAACCCGCAAGGGCAAGAGCGCGTTTGCGGCAATCGACTCGGGCTTTGCCCGCGCCTACTCGACCATCGTCGACAGTAACGTCACGGCGCTGATTGCGACCGTCCTTCTGTTCTGGTTCGGCTCCGGTCCTGTCCGCGGCTTCGCGGTCACCATGGGCCTCGGCATCATGATTTCCATGTTCACCGCCGTGTCGGTCGTTCGCGTCGCGATGATCTACATTGCCGCTCAGCGCAAGCTGAAGAAGATCGAGATCAAGCCGCTTCTGCCGATCAACCTCGTTCCAGACGGCACGCGTATTCCCTTCATGAAGGGTCGCTTCATCGGTATCGGCGTCTCGGTTCTCCTGTCGATCGCGTCGCTCGTGCTGTTCGTGACGCCTGGCCTCAACTACGGCGTCGACTTCCGCGGCGGTATCCAGATGGAAGTTGTAACCGCCAACGAAGCGGATCTCGCGTCCTTCCGTTCGGGCCTCAACGAGCTCGGTCTCGGCGAAGTGGCACTGCAGGAATTCGGTGCCCACAACAGGCTTCTGGTCCGTGTCGAACGCCAGCCGGGCGGCGAGATTGCCCAGACGGAGGCTGTCGAGAAGCTCAAGGCCGAAGTCCTGAAGATCGACCAGACTGCCAAGGTCGAGCGTACTGAAGTCGTCGGTCCGAAGGTCTCGGGCGAACTTGCAACGGCCGGCTTCCTGTCGGTCCTGCTCGCCTCGATTGCCATGATGATCTACATCTGGGTGCGGTTCGAATGGCCATTCGCCGTCGGTGCCATCGCGACCCTCGTGCTCGATGTGACAAAGACGATCGGCTTCTTCGCGATCACCGGTCTCGACTTCAACCTGACAGCGATTGCCGCGCTGCTGACGCTGGTCGGTTACTCTGTCAACGACAAGGTCGTGGTCTATGACCGCATGCGCGAGAACATGCGCCTCTACAAGAAGATGCCGTTGCGCGACGTGATCGACCTGTCGATCAACGAGACGCTGGCGCGAAGCCTCTACACCTCGGCGACAGCGTTCCTTTCGCTTCTGCCGATGGCGATCTGGGGTGGTAGCGCGGTTTCCAGCTTCGCGATCCCGATGGTGTTCGGCATTCTCGTCGCTGCCCTCTCGTCGGTGTTCATCGCGGCGCCGATCCTGCTGTTCCTTGGCGACTGGCGTACCCGCCATCAGGCACAAAAGCCTGTTGCAGACGACACAGCCGTCGATTCCAAGCAGATCGGCAACGTCTGAGGCGTTTCACCATCCGAACAAAAGGGCGGGTCGTTTCCCGCCCTTTTTCATTTCCACGTTTTAAACCCGGTTTTCCATGGTCGATCTTGCCGCCTATGCGGGCCTGTTCTTTGCTGCATTCATCGCTGCCACGATCTTTCCGATGCAGTCGGAAGCGGTCCTTGTCGGCCTCATCCTGTCGGATCGCTATGCGCTTGCGGCCCTCGTCCTCACGGCCTCCGTCGGCAACACGCTCGGCTCGGTGGTCAACTGGCTGATGGGATTGGGCGTGGAGCGGTTCCGGGACCGACGCTGGTTCCCCGTCAAGCCTGACAAGCTTGAGAAGGCAAAGACCTGGTATCGCAAATACGGAAAGTGGTCGCTTCTCCTGAGCTGGCTACCGATCGGCGGCGATGCCATCACCGTGGTCGCGGGTGTTCTTAAAGAACCGCTGCCAACGTTCCTTGTTTTGGTCTTCATCGGCAAGACGCTTCGCTATGGCGTCGTCGCGGCTGTAACGCTCGGCGTGATCGGTTAAACCATACCAAACATGGAACAATCGTGTGATGTTCCCATTAGTGTTGCCATGTAGGACTATGTTGGGAGGCAGTCATGGCAGAGGCGTTCGGCGCGAAAGAAGAAACACCTGAACTCAAGCGCGTGATGGGCCCCGGCCTGCTGCTGCTGTTCATCGT
Organism: Neorhizobium sp. DAR64872/K0K18; assembly: GCF_050500175.1. Lineage (NCBI taxonomy): Bacteria > Pseudomonadati > Pseudomonadota > Alphaproteobacteria > Hyphomicrobiales > Rhizobiaceae > Neorhizobium > Neorhizobium sp. DAR64872/K0K18. The sequence continues at coordinate 1,545,839 of NZ_CP191446.1, read as the reverse complement.
TGGCGATATTCTCGGAACGGGGATCTACGCGCTGACCGGACAAGTGGCCGCCGAAGTTGGAGGCGTTGTCTGGCTTCCATTCCTCATCGCCTTTCTTGTCGCCCTGCTGACCGCCTGCTCCTATCTCGAACTCGTCACCAAATATCCGCAGGCAGCTGGTGCTGCGCTCTACACCCATAAAGCCTTCGGCGTCCATTTCGTCACGTTCCTCGTCGCCTTCGCCGTGATGTCATCAGGCATCACGTCTGCGGCGACGGCATCGCGGGCGTTTGCCGCCAACTTCTCGACGTCGCTCGGGCTGGATCTCGGGGTCTGGGGCGTACCGCTGATTGCCGTCGGCTTCATTGCGCTGGTGGCGGCGGTCAATTTCCGCGGTGTCGGTGAAAGCGTAAAGCTCAACGTCGTGCTGACCGTTGTGGAACTGACCGGCCTTCTCATCATCATCGGCATCGGCCTCTGGGCAATTGCTGGTGGCGAGGGCGATGTATCGCGTGCCTGGACGTTCGCCACACCGGAAGGCAGCGGAACGTTCTGGCCAGTCGTCGCCGCAACCGGTCTTGCCTTCTTCGCGATGGTCGGGTTCGAGGACTCGGTCAACATGGCCGAAGAGTGCAAGGAGCCAAGCCGTCTCTTCCCGAAAGTGCTGCTGACCGGTCTCGCGATCACCGGCGTGATCTACATTCTCGTGGCAATTTCAGCGATTACTCTGGTGCCGGCGAACGAACTGGGCGAAGGGGAGACACCGCTTCTGAAAGTCATCCAGGCCGGAGCGCCCGAGTTCCCGATCAGCATCTTTGCGATCATCACGATGTTTGCGGTCGCAAATTCGGCGCTGATCAACATGATGATGGCAAGCCGGCTGATTTACGGCATGGCCCGCGAAAATGTGCTGCCCGCCCTGCTCGGCAAGGTGCACGCAACGCGCCGCACGCCGTATATCGCAATCATTTTCACATCGCTTCTCGCCGTCTGTCTGATTCTATTTGCCGGCGGCGTGCCCGCTCTTGGCGGGACGACTGCTCTTCTGTTGCTTTGCGTCTTTGCGATCGTCAATGTCGCCGTGCTGGTGCTGCGCAAGGACAAGGTAGATCACAAGCACTTCCGGACACCAACGATCTTGCCGGTTCTTGGTGTGATCTCCTGCGTGTTTCTTGCAGGCCCCTGGGCCGGTCGCGATCCGGTCCAGTATGCCATTGCTGCCGCCCTGCTTGGCCTCGGCGTCATACTGTGGATCGCCACCGTCCAGTTCATGAAAACATCCAGCAGGGCTGCCTGACCGGTACCAGAAGACCGGCGTCAGCCTCTCACGCTCTGGACTGAAAGGTGATGACGCCGTCGTTGGCGACGCTTACCGAAACACCGGTATAATCCGGGATCCGGAAGTGCCCGCCTTCGACGTCGTGGGTATGAGTGGCGGTGATCACCATGACATCGGCACCCGCCGCCTCACCGGCCATGATACCGGCAGGGACGTCCTCGAACACCATCACGTTGGAAGGGTCTGCGCCAAGCCGTTTCGCGCCGAGCCTGTAGCCCTGCGGGTCCGGTTTGCCGATCGTGACGTCCTCGGCAGTGACCAGCATGGACGGTATCGCAAGGCCAGCTGCGGCAAGTCTTGCCTTTGCGAGTTCCAGCGGCGACGACGTCACGACACCCCATTGCCCCGCGGGCAGGCTTGCCAAGAATTCAGCAGCGCCCGGAATCTGAACGATACCCTCGACATCGTCGATCTCGCCGCGCAGAACCTTCTCCGCTTCCACTGCCGGATCAAGACCCGGCAGGTTGAGGCTGGTGATCGTATCGATGCCGCGCTTGCCGTGCATGAAGGGCAGGAATTTCTCCACGTCGAGCCCCTGCTCTGCCGCCCAGCGTCCCCAGACACGTTCGGCAGAAGCAATCGAATTGAGGATCGTTCCGTCCATGTCGAAGAGAAAGCCGCGATAACCTCTGGTCGGCAGGACGATGACGTTTTGGGAGACTGACAATGCGGAATTCCTTTTGGAGAGACTGACGGGATTTGCAGGACCGGATACGCATCCGGACTACAGATAGGAGGGAGCCGGCGCAATTGACGGCGAGGTTCGAAGCGTTAGAACTGAGAAGGGGAATGGAGAAAACCCTATGAATGAGGATTTGATGGGGCACGCGGATCTGCGCGGCCGCGGCGTGCTGATCACGGGCGGCGGATCCGGCATTGGAGCGGCGCTTGTCGAGGGATTCGCGGCCCATGGCGCGAAGGTCTCGTTTATCGACATTGCCGACGAACCCAGCACAGCACTGGCGGACCGGCTTTCCGCGATCAACGATCATCCAGTCCAATATATAAGGGCGGACTTGCGCGATACCGACGCCATCAAACATGCGGTCGATGATGCGGCAGCAAGCCTCGGGTCACTCTCGGTGCTCGTGAACAATGCCGCCTGGGACGATCGCCGGGATCTCGATGATATCACCGAAGATTACTGGGACCTCAGCCAGGCGATCAATTTGAAGCAGGTGTTCTTCACATCGCAAGCCGCCGTGCCGCATATGCGGTTGGCGGGCGGTGGTGCGATCGTCAATTTCTCATCGATCGCCTGGATGCTCAACATGGGTGGCATGCCATCCTACACAACCGCCAAGGCCGGTATCGTCGGTCTGACCAAAAGCCTCGCCGGCAGGCTTGGGCCGGAAAATATCCGGGTCAATGCCATCCTGCCCGGCATGATCGTCACCGAGCGGCAAAAGGACCTGTGGCTGAAGGATGAGGACATCGCCGCGATGATTGGGCGCCAGTGCCTCAAACGCAGCCTGGTGGCGCAGGATGTCGTGGGCCCGTGTCTGTTTCTCGCGTCGAGCGCCGCGGCTGCCATGACTGCGCAGACACTGGTAATCGATGGTGGCGCGATCTAGCGAGAAAGGAAGATGGTGCCCCTGCCGAGGAATTGAACCTGGATCGGCTGCAAACGAAGCAGCTGCTCTGACTTTGAGCTACGAGGGGCGTGCGAACTGATTGCCACCGATTCGTAAGCAGCGCAATCACAGCCTTTACCAATGGTTACGGGGTAAGGTTAACCCTGGCCCATTATGGCTTGGCACAATTGAAAATGCCCTGCGGATCCTTCCAGAGGAAGAACCCGCAGGGCCTGGAGGCCAGCTACTCCGCTGGAGAGAGAGCGGGCAGCGCCTCCAAACCGTGCTGCCGCAAGGGCCGCATTCCGGTCATCAGGCGCGCCAGCATATAGAACACCGGCGTCATGAAGATGCCGAAGAAGGTCACCCCGATCATGCCGGAGAACACCGCGATGCCCATCGCGACGCGCATTTCCGCACCGGCGCCGGTGGATACGACCAGCGGCACCACGCCCATGATAAAGGCCATCGACGTCATCAGGATCGGGCGAAGGCGAAGGCGGCTGGATTCGACCGCCGCCTCGAACGGCGTTCGACCTTCAAACTCCAGCTCGCGGGCGAACTCCACGATCAGGATCGCGTTCTTCGCCGACAGTCCGACCAGCACCACCAACCCGATCTGGGTGAAGATGTTGTTGTCGCCTCCCGTCAGCCAGACGCCCGTCAGTGCTGCCAGCACGCCCATCGGCACGATCATGATGATCGCAATCGGCAGCGTCAGGCTCTCGTACTGGGCGGCCAGCACAAGATAGACCAGCAGCAGGGCGAGCGGGAACACGATGATGCTCGAGTTGCCGGCAAGGATCTGCTGGTAGGTGAGATCCGTCCACTCGAAGGCAACGCCTGACGGCAGTGTTTCGTCGAGGATCTTTGTGATCGCCGCTTCCGCCTGACCGGAGGAAAAGCCAGGTGCCGGCGCTCCGTTGATGTCGGCGGCGAGGAAGCCGTTGTAGCGCGTCGTGCGTTCCGGTCCCGTCTGGGCGTCCACCTTGAGGAGCGCTGAAAGCGGGATCATCTGGCCCGATTGCGAGCGGACTTTCAACGCACCGATATCCTCGGGCTTTGCACGGAACTGCGCATCCGCCTGCACCCTCACGCTGTAGGTACGGCCAAACGCGTTGAAGTCGTTGACGTAGAGTGAGCCGAGATAGATCTGCAGCGTCTCGAACACGTCGGTGACGGATACGCCCAGCTGTTCGGCCTTGGCGCGGTCGAGATCGGCGAACAGCTGCGGGACGTTGATCTGGAAGCTGGAGAAGATGCCTGCCAGTTCCGGCGCCTGCATGGCCTTGGCAATCACGGCCTTGGTTGCATCGTCCAGTGCCTGGTAACCGTAACCGGCGCGGTCTTCGAGTTGCAGCTTGAAGCCGCCCGTGGTGCCGAGACCGTTGACCGGCGGCGGCGGGAACATCGCGATGAACGCATCCTGGATACCGGCGAATTTCTGGTTCAGTGCCATGGCGATGGCGCCGCCCGAAAGCTCCGGCGTCGTGCGGTTCTCGAAGTCGTCAAGCACCGCGAAGACGATGCCGGAATTCGATCCGATCGTGAAACCATTGATCGACAGGCCCGGGAATGCAATCGCATGCTCGACGCCCGGCTGCTTCAGGGCGATGTCGCTCATGCGCTTCACCACATCTTCGGTACGGTCAAGCGTTGCCCCATCCGGCAGCTGTGCAAAGCCGATCAGATACTGCTTGTCCTGCGCCGGTACGAAGCCGCCCGGCACCGCGTTGAACACGCTGTAGGTTGCACCGATCAGGGCGAGATAGATCACCATGACAATGCTCTTGCGCGACAGAAGGCCGCCCACCGTGCGGCCATAAGCGTTGGAGGCGGAACCGAAGACGCGGTTGAAGCCGCGGAAGAACCAGCCGAACAGCCAGTCCATGCCACGCGTCAGCCGGTCCTTCGGGGCATGGTGCCCCTTGAGCAGAAGAGCTGCCAGTGCCGGCGACAAGGTCAGCGAATTGATCGCCGAGATGACAGTCGAGATGGCGATGGTGAGCGCGAACTGCCGGTAGAACTGGCCGGACAAGCCTGAGATGAAGGCGAGCGGCACGAACACGGCGACAAGGACGAGCGCGATCGCAATGATCGGGCCGGAGACTTCGCGCATCGCCTTGTAGGTGGCATCGCGCGGATTGAGACCGTTTTCGATATTACGCTCGACATTCTCGACGACGACGATCGCGTCATCCACGACAATACCGATCGCCAGCACAAGGCCGAACAGCGTCAGCGCGTTGATCGAGAAGCCGAGCGCATACATCACGGCGAACGTGCCGATGATGGAGACCGGAACCGCGATCAGCGGAATGATCGAGGCACGCCAGGTCTGCAGGAAGACGATGACGACGATGACGACCAGCGCAATGGCTTCGAGAAGCGTATCGACGACCTTCTCGATCGACGAGCGAACGAACTGCGTGGTGTCGTAGACGATCTCGTATTTCACGCCTTCCGGCATCGCCAGCTGGAGCTGATCCATGGTCGCGCGGACCGTATCGGCGATTTCGATCGCATTCGAGCCAGGAGCCTGCAGGACTGGAATGGCAACGGCCGGGCGTCCGTCGAGAAGCGACCGCAGCGTATAGTCGGCGGCGCCCATCTCGACCCTGGCGACGTCGCGAAGCCTGGTGATTTCGCCGTTGGCGCCGCTCTTGACGATGATGTTGGCGAACTCTTCCGGCGACTGCAGACGTCCCTGCGCGTTGACGTTGAGCTGCAGATCCGTGCCCGGCACGTTCGGCGAGGCACCGATTATGCCGGCTGCGGCCTGGACGTTCTGCGCGCGGATTGCGTCCGTCACGTCGCTTGCCGCGAGATTGTGCTCGGCAGCCTTTTGCGGATCGATCCAGACACGCATGGAATAGTCGCCGGCGCCAAAGACCTGCACCTGGCCGACGCCTTCGATCCGTGCCAGCCGATCCTTGACGTTCAGCGTCGCGTAGTTGCGAAGGTAGGTCAGGTCATAGCGATCGCTATCCGAGACCAGATTGACGACCATGATGAAGTCGGGCGAGCTTTTGATCGTCGTGATGCCAAGCGCCCTCACCTCGGATGGCAAGCGCGGTTCAGCCTGGCTGACGCGGTTCTGCACCAGCTGCTGCGCCTTGTCCGGATCGGTGCCGAGCTTGAAGGTGACCGTCAGCGTCATCACGCCGTCCGACGTCGCCTGGCTCGACATGTAGAGCATGTCTTCGACGCCGTTGATCTGCTCTTCGAGCGGCGTCGCGACTGTCTCGGCAATCACGACCGGATTGGCACCCGGATAGGTCGCCTTGACGACGACCGACGGGGGAACCACGTTCGGATATTCGGAAATCGGAAGTGCGCGCATGCCAAGCAGGCCGGCGACCACGATCAGGATCGACAGGACGCCAGCAAAAACCGGTCTGTCGATGAAAAATCTTGAAATATTCATTGTCTAAGCCCTCTCTCCAGGGTCGAACAGAAACAACAGGCTCCCCTCTCGCGGCCTGTGCAGGCCGCGAGTGCTTACCGTGTCTCGCAATTGTAGTTGTGGTTGCTGCCCGCCTCTCCAGTTAGGGAGAAGCAGACCGCATCAAGTCACTTGGTGGCGACTTCGTCCTGCGGCGCCACGATCGCGCCCGGGCGGATGCGCTGTAGCCCGCTGACGACGACACGATCGCCGGCAGAAAGGCCCTTTTCGACGATCCGCTGACCATCGATCACCGATCCGAGCTGAACCTGCCGGTAGCCGACCTTGTCGCCCGCCTCGACAACCAGCACGAACTTCTTGTCCTGATCGGTGCCGATCGCCTTTTCGCTGACGAGAAGGCGATCTTCGGCCTTGGGTTCACCCATGCGGACCCGCACGAACTGACCGGGGATCAAGCGCCCGCCCGGATTGTCGAAGACCGCGCGGACGCGGATCGTGCCGCTTGCCGCGTTGACCTCGTTGTCGATCAGCTGCAGCTTGCCACGGACAGGCGTCGTTGACGCGAGCGTACTGGCCTCAACCGGAACGTCTCCAATCGCCGGCACGCCGTCCTTGACGTCGACCTGGGCCTGTGTGCGGGCCACCAGTTCTTCGGCTGCATCAAAGCTTGCGTAGATCGGGCTGCTCGACACGAGCGTCGTCAGCACCGCCGAGGCAGAGCCTGCCGCCACGAGATTGCCGACGGTGACTTCAATGCGACCTGCACGCCCGGAGATCGGGGCACGGATCTGGGTATAATCCAGATTGATCTGCGCCGATTTCAGCGTTGCCCTCGCTGCCTGTACATTGGCGATCGCTTCGGCGCGGGCGCTCTGACGCTGCGAAAGATCGCTCTGCGATATGGTGTTGCGCGAGGCGAGCGTCTTGCCCCGTTCCAGCTCGGTGTCGGCATAATCAAGCCTTGCCTGGGCGGATGCCATCTGTCCCTCCGCCTGAGCGACGGCTGCCTTGTAGGGCTCGGGATCGATCGAGACCAGAAGATCGCCTTCCTCTACGAGACCGCCTTCACGGAAATGCACGGACAGAATTGCGCCGGCCACCCTTGGGCGAACCTCGACGCGATCAACAGCTTCCAGACGGCCGGAAAACTCCTGCCAGGTGGTGACGTTCTTCGGCTGCACGGCGGCAACTGTGACCGGCACCGCCGGCTGAGCCGCCGCTTCCGCGGGGGCCGCATGGGCGCCTGTCGGCGTATCGATAGAGAGCGAAGCGCCTGCAATGAGCGCAGCAACACTTATTCCGGCGCCCCACGGGGCCCAGTTTTTGATCTTCAACATAATCATAATCTCCTGACGGTCCTGCCCCAGGGAGGAGGAGAAAACCGTTGTCAAACGCTAGAAATCGACGTCTGCTTATTCACTCAACGTTTCGACGAAGCCTTTGAACTCGGCGGATAGACCCGCCATCCAGTTCCCCTGCCCGCCCTTGTAGACACCCGTCCAGCCTGCGCCTTTCGGGAATATTTTCTGCCTGACCGAGACGCCCGAGGCTTCGAGCCGGTCCGCATAGTTGACAACCTCGTCATGCAGCGGATCGTCTTCCGAGCTCACGACCAGAGCCGGCGCAAGACCGGATAGCCGCGAACAGAGACAGGGCGCAGCATAGGGATGCTGAAACCCGCAGGCTGCACGCAGATAATGGCTCCAACCGTCGGACCATTTCTCGCGCATGCCGATTTCGTCGGCTCGACGAAACGATTTCGAGGCCATCATTGGATCGATCATCGGCGACAGAAGGATCTGTCCCCGAAGCTCGCCCGGCAATTGGTCTCGCGCCTTCAAAGCCACACCCGCCGCGACGTTGCCGCCGGCCTCGTCACCGGCCACAAACAGTGGAGACCGGGCAGAGCCGAAGCGCTTGCGGTTGCTGCTGAGATAAGCCAGCGCCGCGAACGCGCATTCCATTGCCTGCGGAAACAAGTTGCCTGAGGCAGATCCATAGTCGGCTTCAACAACGATCGACCCAGCATCCGAAAACACTTTGCCGATCGGCACTTCACGGTCCCGCACACCATTCTGCTGGAATGCGGTGCCGCGCAGATAGAGTATAATCGGCGCGACCTTGACTGCCGGCTGGCCTTCGTAACGGTGTATGGAAACGGGCAGGCCTGCCCATTCGATATCCGTGTTCTTGTTCCAGTCCATCATCCAGTCCTCCTCGCTATGGAGCGCAAAAGCCACATTGGCGAAAGGCATCTTGCCGAATAACTTGACCCTGATATTATTGTTCCTGACAGAACTCGCAAGTCGCTGAAATCGGCAACACTGTTCCGGATAGGCGAATAATACAACTTTTCGAACGGGATCAACGATGGACCAGCTTTCCTCTATGCGCGTCTTCGTGCGCGTCGTCGAAACGGGCAACTTCACGCGTGCTGCCGCGACCCTCAATATTCCCAAGACCACGGCCACCAACATGGTCCAGGGTCTGGAGGCGCATCTGCGCACGAAGCTCCTCAACCGCACGACACGTCGGGTGATGGTCACGACCGATGGAGCACTCTACTACGAGCGCGCCGTGCAGATCCTGTCGGAGCTTGAAGAACTCGACGGTACGATGTCGAAATCGCAGAACCAGCCGACGGGTCGGCTGCGGGTCGAGATGGCAGGCGCATTCGCCGACCTCGTGGTGATCCCTAACCTTTGCGACTTCTACCAACGCTACCCGCAGATACAGCTGGATATCGGGGTCGGCGACCGGCTGGTTGATTACATTGCTGAAAATGTCGACTGTGCTCTTCGAGGCGGCACGCCCAAGGACCAGTCGCTGATCGCGCGCAAAGTCGGCGAGCTTCGCATGCGCAATTACCTATCCCCGAACTATCTCGAACAATTCGGTATGCCGACCCACCCGCGAGATCTGGAGACCGACCATTTCTCTGTCGGTTACCTCAACGCGACGGCCGGCCGGATCATGACCTTCGACTTTTGCAAAGAGGATGAGACGCTGGAGATCATGCCGCGTTACGTCGTCTCGGTGAATGATGCGCGCTCCTACGTCAACGCGGCGGTCGCGGGGCTCGGGATCGCGCAGGCGGCGCGGTTCATGGTCCAGGAGCATGTGCAGAGGGGCGAACTCATCGAGATCTTCGCCGAATGGGAGTGCGAACCGCTGCCGCTCTACATCGTCTACCCGCAAACCCGGCACCTCTCCAACAAGGTCCGGGTCTTCGTGGATTGGCTCGCCAAACTGATTCAAGGCTTGAAGGAAGACGAACAGCCGACGGTCACATTGCTGAAAACGGGCTGAACTAGGTCTCAGCCGTAGGGGGACTGACACGTGCGGCGCATGCCGCCGTAGGATGTGTAGCTGTTGTCGTTGGCGCGGTATGAACGGTACCGCGACAGGCACCACTCCTCGTGCGCCGGGTTCCCCATGGATGTTGCGTCGTATGAGGCGTTTTGCGGCGAAGACGAGCGGTCAGTTTCACGCACAAGACGGCCGTCCTGACCACGCCCGATCATCGTGCTCGTGGCGCTGACCTGCTGAACCAGCCCCTGCTCTTCGATGCCGGTATCCTCGTTGCCAGAAACAATGTTGTCCTGACCATGCGACATGGCGACCGGTGACTGGCAAGCCCGACGCTGGCCACCCCTGTAAGGCTGGTAAGTGTTGTCCTCGAGCCTGTAGGAACGGTAGCGCGCGAAGCACCAGTCGACATGCGCCTGGTTAACCGATGCATCGGACACAGGATCTACCGACGCCTGGTCTGTCTCATCCAAGGAAGCCGTCTGGACGCCGTCCACCGCATCCGTCGCCTGGTCCTGGGCAGCTACGGGCTGCCCCTGCGCATCCGACGCTGGCAGATCGATCTTTGCGGTCACAGCAGCAATCCGCTCGTAACGCTGATCGCCGCTGCTCACGACCACGGGTGTCGAGGTCCAGAGATCAGGATGGTCAACGTTGGAAAAGCGATGAGGCGCCGGCTCGGCAATGAGATAGGCCGTGGCCGCAACGCCACTCAAGAAGACCGTGACGGCCAAGACAAGCCCGCTCAGAAGTAGAAGGATCGCTTTCACGACGAGGATGCTCCGCAGATTTTCAACATGCGGACAAAATGTATGCGCGCGCAGAGGGTTCCGAACGAATTGCAACCTCGCCCGAGACAAATGCAAGGTGGTACAAAAAAGCCGACATTTTCTCGGCGGGAAGCCCCAGAGTTGCGCTATTCAAATTGTGATAGACTATCATACGGGAGGAGATTCCGATGAGAACCCTGATCGCTGCCTTTGCGGTCACGCTCGCCGCCTTGCCGGCTGAAGCACAGCAGTTTCGCAATACCGAAATTCAGCCGGATGGGACGGGCGGATATTACGGCACCTATGGAAACGAGAATTTTGAAGGAAGGCCACAAGGCGATGGCGTCTCGGGACATATGGGTGGACGCAGACCCGGTGTCATCGAGGAACGGCCCTCACCACGACCCGGAAGCGTCGGCGCGACGCAGCGAAACTGCGTCGTCGACGGCAACGGAAACGCCATTTGCCGGTGAAACCGGCATTTGAACATTTCAATGTAAAGGATTGATTTGGTGGGTGATGTAGGGCTCGAACCTACGACCCGCTGATTAAGAGGCCTATCGTATGTCGATGCTTATCAGCGCACTACCGGGAACGCCGGTGTAAAATGGAGCCGCATTCGGCCCAATGTTTCCAGCATCGTCAAGATGTGAATGTAAAATGATATCCACCATTTTCAGCGCCTGTGGATATCTCTATGTACGGGCCCATGGCATGGCAGAAGAAGTACCAGTGGCGCGAGACATGGCCGGGAGAGCGCCACGAGGACTGGACAGCCTTCGACGGCGAGATCCAGATCGGCCGCATCATGCGAGACCTTGCCACGCATAACCACCGAGGACTGTTCATGTGGAGCGGTGGGCTGTCCGGCGTCAAAGGGTTCGGCAATCGCCTCATGCCTCACCAAGGATGGGAACGAGAGCACTGGCAGGCTGCCAAGGCGGTCGAAGACTGGTATGACGCCATGAGAGAGCGGAACGGAATGGATCCGCGCGATCATGGGAGACCAGCCTGATGGATGACATCACACCGCCGAAACCGGGATCGTCCGACAGGTTCATCGACTGCCAAGAGGCGATTGAGACGCGCGTCCACCAGATTGTCGAGGACGCCTATATCGCGGGGTGGGAAAATCCCAGCGAAGTTCTGGCAGCGATCATCGAAATTGCCGACAATCTGGCACTTCAGTACGGAGAGAACGAAGCACTCAAGGAAGTGCTCGACCGGCTCAAGAGCAACAAGCCTTTCGACGACTAACGACAGGGGTCGAGCGCTTGTCGTTGCCTATGCGTTGATCTCGCTTTCGGCATCCTCTGGATCAGGATCTTCCTCGTAAGCGATAGCCCTGTTGAATGCCACACTCTGCAACGCCACCATGACGGTTCGCGTGTCCCATCCAGCTTGGACCGCACGGTCGATCAGATCTTGAAGCGGCAGGTCGAGAGCTTCCTCGCAGTTGATGGCGTAATCGGGGTGGGTCTTCGGGTGCTTTGGCGATGGTACGTTCATGGTTCTACTCCCTTTGGGGACCATGAACTAAGCAGTGTTGGGGTCGTTCCCGCGGCTAAGGTTGCCCTACCCGCTGACGCTCGACGCGATCGAGGCGTTCTCTTAGGTCGAGGATGACATCCCTCGCCCCGTAGACGCTGCCCTGTGCTGCCTTCACCTCGTCGACCTGCCGCTGCACATCAGTGAACCGCTGGTCATATGACTGCCATACCCGTTCATGCTCCCCCCGAGGTACCTGGCTTTGAAACTTGCTCTCGATCGACGCGAAGCGATTATCGTTGTCTTGCCGGGACGTGATCCGGTTATTCTCGTAGGTCGATTTGAACTCAGCGAACGCGCTGGACGATGTCGTGTTCGCGGCCACGTTGCCGATCGACAGGTTCAGTCGATCAATGTCTGCGCGGACAGGGCCGAACTGTAGCGAGCTAAGCCCCTGCACTATCACGATCATGACGCCCATGGCTGAGATCAGCAGGCCCCAGGGAGTCTTGCCGCGCTCGGCCAGCTGCGTGTTCGTCGATGTAAGCTGCTCGGAGAACCGCTTGTCGAAGCTGGTGAACATCTGATCGATTTTGTCGGACTGCGCCTTCGCCTGTTGGTCCATGCGCTGCGCCATTCCGTCGAGATGCGTGTTCAGTGACGAGAGGTTGACCTCAACAGTCGATAGACGCTGGATGATGACCGCGGGGTTCTCAAGCACTGTGGCGCTCATCGGCGGCATACGGGTATTCGGCATGACCATTCCCTATCCTAATTCATTCCGCCTGAATGGCCGCGTCGTGCTGCCGGCATTGTTCTTTTGTCCAGACCTTCGCAGCGCAGAGAGACGCGACTGTGCGGCCGATCTTGCGGTTGTCGGTCGACGTCAGCCCACGCGTGCCGATCAGGTCCGTGCCAACCACCCTTTTAAGGCCGTCTGCACTTGCCGGAGCTGCTGTCGAACACCCCGCCAGCGTCGAAGCACTCATCAAAGCTGCTGCGAGCACGATCAGATGCATTGCCTGCTTCATTGTTCTGTCTTTCGATTAAGTTGCGTTCGCTGGCACCGCCGGCGTTGTAGAGCCATGTCGCCGCGCCGAGGATGAGAGTGGCGATCAGGAACACGCCGACGATACGGATAGAGGAGGACATCAGCGACGGGCCCCTTCCTGGAACGCCTCGACGCCCTTCCGCTCGCCACGCTGGGCGATGTAGTAAGCACCGCCAGCGAGAGCGACGAGGATGCCGAACTTGACGTAGCCGGGGACATCCCCAACGTATTCTGATAGGTCGCTTAGATAGCCCCGAGCCGTGCCGAGATTGGACACGACGCCGTCGAACAGCGCCCCGGCTGCAGAGAACCCACCGGCGACGATGGCGCCGATCTTGATGCGCCAGTTGCTTTTGACTTCTGGAACGCTCTGACGGACCTCGTCAGCTGTTGCATCATTGCGCGCGAGCTTGCGCTTGGGTGCGGTGTCGAGTGCGGTCAGGAGGTTTCGGTCGATCGTGCCAACCGATGGCAGACCATTGTCAGCCCGGAAGATGAGGATCGCCGCCTGCGTCATGCCCCCGAGCTTGCCGTCGAATGAGCCGTCAGGCTTGCGGCTGCCAACTTCGGTATAGCCGAGGTCATAGAGCTTGCGCTGGACGACTTCGACGGTGATGGTATCGCTCACGGGCGTGGCCACATCTGCTTCCGGCACAGACAGCGCAGGAGAGGCTTTCACGCCCCCGGTGAGGAATAGTTCCCGCTCAGCCTGCCGGCGCGTGGTGAGGCCCTTGATCGCGACCTTCTTGCCTTTGACCGTGCCCTTGTTCCAAACGAGGAACTGAGCCCCGGCTCCGGCGATGTCTCCCGCGTTCAGCTTCTTGAGCAGCGAGGACTTCCGGAAGGCCGTGCCCCCGATGTTGAACACCAGCGAGACGAGCGCGTCGAACTGGTTCTGGGTGACAGGCACCTTCACCAGCCGGTTGACCTCAGCCTCGACCGCGGCCAGATCGCGCGCCAGGATCTCGTCGCATTCGGCCGCGGTGATCTTCATGCCCTTCTTCGGGGCTGGCGCGCCGGCGGCTGCCGTGTGCCCTACCCCGATCGTCCAGACTCCCACGGAATCCAGATATGCGGTCAGGCGTGTTCCTTCATGCTGCGCAATAGCCTTGCGGCCCGCAGCGCTGGTGCGAAGCGTGGTCATGGTGGTCTCCGGTGTTGAGAGGGGTAGACTAAGTGGCCTAGGAAGCGTTGCTCTTGATTGCCAGCTAGACGAACACAGCGCCCACAGTTATTGCTCTAAACAAATCGCATATTCGCATTGATGAGATTGCTGAGTGAGTTCTGTAAACATGTCGCGTTTCCTGCCCCGCCTAAGACGCTCCCTTGCTACGGCGATCTATCCCGAGGCCACAGAGCAACTAGCTGAACTACGAAAAAAACCGCGCTACAAACTAGTCGCCAAGCGTCTTCTTACTCGATCGCTCGGCCAGCCCAGCAATGCGCAAATTGAAGATTACGCCAAGCTATTTTCTGAAGGGGGAGGCGTTGAAATTGCGAGAGGCATATCAAGAGTATTTGAGGGCCACTTGACATTGCCAGAGTATAAAACCGCTTTGGATTCGGCGACAAAGCAGAATGCGGAGCTAAGCTCTGAGCTTGCCGCAACGCGTGATGAAATCGCGGCACTGTCGCTCGAACTTAGGGAAAAGAAAAATATGCAGACAACCGTAGCTGTCCTCTTCAGAGGCCCGCTGAGGCCAAATGCGCTCTCGACACTATCTCACATCGGTGCGCTACGTGAACATCTCATCACACTTGGCTTGGCGCCTGTAACTTATCTGGCGACTTGGAAGCCGAACGACCCTCATGAGCTGAATATAATCATGCAGGCCGGATTGGTTGACAACCTCATCGCCCTCGACCCATATCCGGATGAGGCAATGCCGCAGGAAACGTTGGACGCTCGCCAAGGGACTATGCGGAACGCGTTCAGACAGTTCTACTTGTCCCACTGTGCTCTATCTGTGATCGCGAAAGATCCGCGGCACGCATACATCGTCCATAGTCGTACCGACCTAGACATTGAGATGAGGTCGCGGGCAGATTGGTTCAACGGTAGGTACTGCACACCACATGTCCGCACTTCCTTGGAAGGGACATTTGTCAACGACCAGTTCGCTGTGGCGCCGCCCGCAATGATGGCTAAGGCATGGGATTACGGAACGATAGAGAACTTGTCGGCAATGATCGCAAGAGCAAGCAAACCGGAAGACGTCCTTCAATATATTCTAGACGACGCCAACATCACAGCGGTAGAGACGCCATTTGTCAAATGCCTGCTGAATTCAGCTAGGCATAGTGCTTGATGAAATGGATTCGAGCTGCATTCATGGCGGTATCCATCATCTGAAAGTCACCAAGTCCGGCTAGTGTCGTCCCGTCCCACAGGAAAAGAGACAGGCGCCTTTCGTAAAGGTCTGGGCCGCACTCGATCCGATATGATGTGCCACCGGGCATCCTATCACTCGTGCCTTCGTTACCGTCCCAGGCTATGTATCCTTTTTTATAAATCATTGATCTCTCGCGCGAACTCCTGTGCGCGAGAGATAACCTATGTGCCGCAGGAATCAAGCGGTAGAAACCCTCGCCCTAGCCCTCCAAGTGCGCGATCACCGGCAGCGCCGCGGCGACGGCAAGGCCCATTCGCACCATCTCCTTGAGAGCGGCGACCTGCTCGATCGTAAGGTCAGCTTCATCGTCTTTGATCGCCCCGCCGAGTTCGATCCGCTTCATTAGCTCAGGCATGGTTGGCGGGCATGGGCGCAGTGACCCGCTCGCATCCTTTTCCATGGGATTCGTCTCCAGCGCCAGGAAAAGCGCCTCGCGAACAGTCATGGGTTCGCCTTTGGCATTGGTTACCGGCATTCCAGACATCGATGTGATTTCGGTCGTCATGTTAATACGCATGATAGCTCCTTAAGCCTGAAGTTGAATGAGACGACGCTCGTGATCCTGAAAACCAGCGATCAAGAGCGGGATGGATTTGGCGAGGTCGACGCCCTGATAGAGGGGGCCATCCTTGCTGCCGATGACGGCGTAGGGTGCGACAGCCTGGAACTCGTCGGCGATGATCATGTCCATATCGATCTGACCGTCGTTCATGCGGCCACGATACGCCTTCACTTGCATGAGACGTTCGACAGCGTCGGTGATCTCTCCATGAATGACCTTTGCTCGTCGATCGGATGTCTGGCCGTAGACAATCACGCCAGCATCGCGCGAATAGCCAATGCTGCCACGAGCGTTGCGATTGTCGTCGGTCAGGAACGTGATGAACTGGTTGTTTCCAGTTCCAGCTTGGTGCCAGATGATCTGAGCAGGAATGGCTGCTTGATTGACGTTTCGAACGGTCAACGCAGTCCGGCCGCTTTGTGATGGGCTCGTAACAGACAACTGCCCGTCTGCCCCAGGGCCGGCCGCTGACTGATTGATCATTGCGCGACCAAACCCGTCGATCTTGAACACCGGCAAGTACGCAGAGCGCTGAGTGGACCCGGCCGGAGCGCGGTAGATCCCGAAGTTGTCGTAGCCTTCACCGATCCCAAAGGAGACCATCCAGCTGGGATAACCTGCCAGATCCTGACCAAGGGAGTTGGCACTGTTCATCGAGTTGTCGTTAATCGCCATCGCGAACTGATTGGCGGCACCACTCTCGCGGAACCGTGCCGCCGTCCCAGCCAAAGTGTATTCGACGTTACAGATGTTCTGGCCACTAAGGCCGAACCGGATCTTGTCATGGATCGTCGTCCATCCGCTGTGAGGCGAGCGAATGGAAATTTCGCCATTAGAGCCGTCAACTCGAATAGGCATGTAGTCGGCACGCACTCCGCCGTAGAAGGGCCCACCTGCGGCAACGGTCAAAACGACGGCAAAATTCGTGACCTGCGCATCGGTCGTGAAGGGATTGCCGATCTCCAAGTATAGCAAATTGGCGTAATAGCCGCCTGGAGTGATGGCCGCGTTGCGGGAATAGCCGATCGCAGCGCGTTCTGTGCCTGCACTATCAAGGAAGTTGATTGCCGCATTGCCGGCGATGGACGAGCCGTCACCAGCTTTGCCAAGGCTCTTGTTCTGGATTGCGAGAACGTTGTCGATAAAGGTGTTGTCGTTGACGTATGGAGCACAAACGGTTGTCCAGTTGCGACCCGGATCTGCAGCCGGTCGCGCATACTCGTAAAAAGAAATCTTGTAGACGAGTGCGCCACTTTCCTTGCGGTAGCGAGTACGCAAGCTGCCACGGCTTTCGTCTGTGAGCACCTCGATGTAAGCCAAATTGGCGATGCTCGCCAATGCAGCGGTCGCCGCTGCCTTCGTATCAAAAAACGTGACCGGACCCGTGGCGCTCGCAGCCGCCAGAGCTTGTGCCGCATAGTTCGCAGCGGCACTGACGGAACTTGACGCAACCAATGTGGAAGCCGCTGCGGCATTCGCCGAGCCGGCAGCGTTAGCAGCCGAAACGCCTGCCTGATCACGGTATGTGATAGCCGTGTTCCTCGCCGCCTCGGCTGCTGACTGCGCCGCTTCAGCGGCCTCCTTCGCCAGAACAGCAGCAGCTGCCGCAGCATCAGCCGCGTAGCCCGGCAGAGCGCTCTTTCTCAGCCAAGCGCCAGATGTCTTGACGTAAATACCGTTCAGTTCTGCCGTATCAGCGAAGACCACCCCTACCGCGCCGTTGGCGAAGCTACCGACAACTGCGTCGAGTTCTGCTTTGGTGCCCTTTACGGCGCCAACAGCCGCCAAAAGCATAAGCGTCAGTCCGTCGATCGCGTCTTCGTATTGCTTCAGAAGCGGACGTATTTCACTTTTGGCGGGCTCTATAGGGTCAGAGCTTGGGCCGTCCGCATAGACGATGGCTGCTGTGCGTGACCAGACCATTTTAATCTCCGTAGTAAAGCGCTCAGGCAATTAGCCGGAGGGCAAGGATTGAATTTTCGAAGAGTGCTAGTTGGATCGCTTGACCGAGATTGCCGAGATGGACGCGACAGCGGCGCTCTCTGCAGCTATTGCGATGGTCTTCGACGTAGCGTTGGCGACGATCGTTTGGGTGTAAGTCCCAGGCGTGGTTCTGAGGATGCCATCAACTGGAGTCGTGCCGGAGATGCGTGCCCTGACCCCCCCGCCTGAGATGCTGTTGACGGTGTAGGTGACCTGATAGGTCGCTCCCGCAATGAAGCTGATGGTCTGAGACAACGAGCTTACCGCGCCAGCTGCATGTGCTGCTGCACCATTGGCGATCGTCCAGCCGACCCCCTTCGTCCAGTTGCTGTCGGCATCGAAGCTGCCGTTGACGACTAGCTCTGTCGGCACCACAGACAGGACATTTGCCGTTACCGACCAGACCCCATAGTCGCTGTCTGCCGAGATGTACGCCGCTTGGATGTCGAGCTGGGTATTCGATGGCACGACGTTTGTGCTGAGGTTGATGAACCCGCCGGCTGGCGTGGCATTTGGGAATTTCTGCTCGATCCATGCGCCGGGGTTGCCTGACCCGTCATCTGCGACACGGTAGCGGACGACTGCGTACAAAGAGTCATCTTCCGGATCGACAAGCACCACGCGGATATAGACGCTGTCGCCGCGCGGCTTGGCCTGTACGAGGTTGATGACCGGGACCGGTATCTCGTCCTTGGTCACGCGCTGCGGAACCGGCGGCATCTTACCTTCGTCGGTTGCCGGGTTCCATGCGTCGATGTTCTCAGGGTGGCGCATGATGTCCATGTTGAACCCGCCCTGAAGCAGGGACAGCACCGACTTGCGGTTCTCGATGACTTTCCCGTTCAGCCGCGGCAAGGACAGCGGCGTATTCAAGCGAACCCATCGGCTGTAGATCGAGTTGATGCCAGCCAGTCGAACATTCAGCTGACCGGTCACCTTCTCCTGTAGACGTAGCCAGTCGCGCTTTCCGAGGCGTCGTGCCTGGCGCCATTGCTGCACCCACTGATAGTTTGCGTCCTGGGCAAGTATCCGGCCGGCTGTCAGCTGAGCGCCTGTGTCCTCGAAGAAGTCAGTATCGGACGTCGCATACCCGATCTCCGGATAGCAAAATTTTGGAATAAGCCGGTTGCACTCATCCTCGAACAGGACGTCGTATTCGATTTGGTGCCCGACGAGATCCGCATCTGTCAGCGTGGTGACGTATTTCTCACGGAACTTGCCAACGATGAACAGAAGCGCGCCGTCGCCGCGGTCGCATAACCAGCCGTCGCAGGAGGCAAGGATCGCGTTCGTTGCCGCCTTCGGGTCGTTCTCTGTGGTGTCGAACCCGTTGCACTCATAGCGCCGCTCGAAGCCGCCGCCCTTCAGCGCGACAAGCTCGTCGCAGACATCAGCCTCTTCCTGCCACATGTCGAGCACCGGCAGGATCGCGCGCCGATAGTCTCGCTTGTGCCCGAACTCATTGAAGCACTGGTGCCAGGCCATGATGACCGCGGAGTTGCGGGTCCACTGCCAGGTCGAAGGGTTTTCCGGATTCTGCAACGGGTCTCGGAAGTCCCAGCAGAGCGCCAGGTCTGCCTCAACCGACAACTGCGGCGGGCCATACGGGAACCGCTTTTGCTGCTTTTCGGCGCCTGCGTTCTTGCACGTCATCGCGATCGAGGCTTGCCCGTCGCCGCGGTGTTTGTTTGTCCAGACGCCCTCAGCGCCGAGCCTTGCCACGATTGGCGCGTAAGGCGTCTCTGGCACCAGTCCGAGCCGGCTGTAGATCTTGACCCGGGTGGCATAACTCGTGCCGTCGACGATCGTACCGTCCGGCTGAAGCTCCACCTCGTCGTCATGCAGCCAGTACCGGTTCACCGACTTAATCCGATGGCCGGCGATTGCCTGAACCGAGAACAGGGTCGAACCCTTGGCTTCCCAGAGCATGAAGGCACCACCGACACGGTTGCGGCCGACGCCCCACCAGCGGTGCGGAATGGACTGAAGCTTTGGCACCTTGCCGTCTTCCGGCTTCGGCGGCTTCGGCGCCATTAGCATCTGAATGCCAATCGAGATCGCCGTCGTGGCAATCGCGGTGGCGCCAGCTGCCAGCAACCCTGTCGTTGCAGCGGAGAACCCGAACGAGGCGAAGATGCTTGTGAAGATCGGGGTAAAGATCGGATCTCGACGAGCAATCGGGTAGAGCATCGTGGTCCGATGAAGCGAATGCTCCCAGATTGCCCGCTGCAACGGGTCGTCATACCGGGCCTGGTAAAACCGCTCGTCTCTCAGCAAGGTAGCCTCCAAACGGCGATACTTTCGGCAGGTGTCGCGCGCACGCCGCCGGGATGAATGCAGGCCCATAGAGGCCCGAAACGGATAGCCCCGATCAGCGCATCGGCCT
Source organism: Neorhizobium sp. DAR64872/K0K18 (assembly GCF_050500175.1). Lineage (NCBI taxonomy): Bacteria > Pseudomonadati > Pseudomonadota > Alphaproteobacteria > Hyphomicrobiales > Rhizobiaceae > Neorhizobium > Neorhizobium sp. DAR64872/K0K18. The sequence goes on along the minus strand of NZ_CP191446.1, from coordinate 1,525,599 downwards.
GATCGTCGTAAGTGTCGCCGGTCGTCGCCTTGATGAGCCCGATATCGCCTGTCTCCGCGTGCTGGACGCGCTTCGCGCCAATCCGCGTCAGGTGGTGGCTCATGAACTCCAACTCGCCGCCATAGCTCGCCATGATGGCGTGTGCTTCCTCGCGAGTTCGGTACTCGCCGCGCAGTTCTTCAGCCGGATCAATGCCAATGCTCACGAGCGCCCACTGCGCAGGGAACGTCATGCAATCCTGGCCGCCTACACCACCCCAACGGAAGTAGTGCGGGAGCGCGAGAAACTCGTGAATGTTCATGGGACCTCAGTCGAAGACGGGCCATTGGGGCTGGATACCGCGCGCCATACGCCCGGTTTCCTTGCAAAAGTCGTCGGTCGGGTAGAGCGACTTCTGCATCGCATCGGACCACAGCACTTTCGCCGCGCGCGATCGGGTGTTCTCGCCGGCGACGGTGGCAAGGCTGATCGAGATAGTCTGCGTCTCCCCGGCCCGCGCCGGCGACCGAAGCTCTTTCAGATGCGATGCAACGCCCGTCCAGATCGGGATGATCTGGGTCATAGGCTGGTAATACTGGTCGAGCGTGGTCATGCCGACCTGAACGAGCGCGCCGCGCACGGGCGGCAGGCTGTCGATCATCTTCGCACCGGTGGCCGGGTCGATACCGGACAGGGTGAAGTCGATCGCGGCCGAACTGCCGTTGACCAGTGTTTGCAGCGCCGGGATGCCATTGAGGCGCCCGCCGCCGAGATAAACCGTGCCATCCGGATCAACGCTGTCGAACCCGATTGGGATGTCCCCGACGCCGAAATACAGGTGCAGCGCTGGATCTGTGTCGACGCGCAAGAAGACTGCAAGTTGGCTATCTGTCCGAAGGGCTGCCAATACCTTTTGCGGCATATACTCCGATGAATATGCCATCTCAGAACGCCTCGGAGAGGCTCACTGAAGGCCGGGACGAATACCAGCCCTCATAGCCCCAAGGGATAGTCTGCCCGCGGGCCTGCTTCATTACACAGCGCGGGCGGGCCAGTTCAATTCGATCACCAACAGAGACGGGTTCACGAAGCGGCGGTTGGATAGCGATGCGCGAGACTGGGTTCGCCTCGACTGTCTGGTCAAGCAGTTCCCATGACCGGTACAGGCGCCAGCCCTTCGTCGGGTGGTAGATCGAGAAGAAGTCCGACCACCGGAATACCTTGCGAGCCCCGCCGTAGACGCGAACGCGAAGGATGCCGCTGTTCTCCATCGCGACGACCTCGCCATAAACAGTGGCCTGCGAATAGCCAGCGCCGTCGCTGAACAGAGACCCATCCGAATGAGGGATGCCCTTGACGATCGGCCGCACCGCGCCGTTGATGATCGGAAAGGCTCCGACCTTGTCGTTGACGAGCGGCACAACGATGTTACGGAAGCCGCCATTAAGGCGAGCACCGAGCCACGAGATAACCTCGTAACGCTCATCTGGGCCTTCCAGCACCATTCCCTCGATCATGGCCGTCCACATGCCACCGCCAGACGTTTCGATGCTGGTAGACTCGCCTACCCCATTCACGCCGCCGTCAACCTCATTGCCGACCGTATCAAAGCTGATGCGGGTCGGGCGCAGGAAGTCGATCGGGAAATCCGGCTGACCGATAAGTGCACCCATGATCAGCCAACCCTCGATGCGTATTTCTTCTGGTTGTCACCGAAGCCGCCGTTAATCTGGCCTTCGTTGTACTGGTAGACGGCCTCTTGCGCGCCTTGACGGGCAAGCTCGCGGATGTGGTTGTCACCGCTTCCGCCCTGGACGTTGACAATGAGCTGCGGGCGCTGGTTGCCGCCGGAGCGACCGCTGCCATCCCGCATCATGTCGCGGCTCTTCGTGTTCGTGTGGACCTGCTCGCCACCCCGGAACTTCACGAGCTCCGGACCCTCTTCGCCAACGAGGGCGTAGCCGGCCGGCGCGTTGTTCGTTCCATCAGCGAACAAGCCAGTGAGCCCGACATACTTGGACAGGTTCTGCCCGCCGCCACCGAATAGACCACCGAGCGACGACAGCCAGCCGCCGCCCCCAGCCGCCGGCGCGGATGGAGCCGCCGGGAACATGCTTGTCGAAAGGCTTTCACCGATCTTGCCGAGGCCATTGCCAAACTGGCCAACGTTCTTTGACGCATCGCCGAGCGCAGAGTTGAATTTGTCGACGTACGACGCCCCGGTAGTGCCAAGGATGTCTGCGCCAGCCCCGCCCTTGCCGACAGACCCAGGCCCGCCGAACCATGCCTGAGCAGCGCCAGACGGGCCGAACTTGTCGACATAGCCGCCGAACTTTTTCTGGAAAATCTGGTCCTGCATCGAAGGGTTCTGCAGGAACTCGTCCGCGCTGACCGACCTGCCGAGCGTTTCTTTAGACCATGGGCCGATATTGTTGCCCATCATCTGATAGGCGCCATATGCCCGGTCGCCACTGCGCGTTACAGGACCGAGGGCTTTATAGTTGCCGCCGCTCTCGATCGACTGGATCGCTTTTGCGTAGGAACCGATATCGCCAAGAGGCATGCGAGTGACGGGCGAACTGCCAAGGCCAGTGAAGCCGCCGGCAGTGTTGTCATTCGCGTTCATGCCGCCGCCTGCGCCAAGGATCTGACCAAGCGTGGTGTTCGCGCCGCTGAAGCCGATGCCCTTGTTCATCAGGCCTGCGCTGGGCTGCCCAAGGACAGCGTTCACCAGCATGTTGGCGCCAAGGTTGGCGAACTTCTCGAAGGCCTGCGAGGCGGCGTTCATGGCCGCGCTGCTGAGACCTTGCATCAGGGCTTTGCCGAGATCGCCCGAGTTGTTGCGCAGCGCATCGCCGAAATCGGTGATGAAGCCTTTGAACAGACCGCCAAGCGCCGCGCGCCGCTGCTCTTCGTCGAGGACTTCGCGCGACCAGTAAGGCGTGCGACCTGACCCCATGCCGGTAGCAGACTTAGGCAGGCTGTTCTCGCGCTCGAAATAGTTCGGCTTCTGGCCGGGGACTGGGACTGAAACAAGCTGTCCATCGGAGTTGACGATCGTCGGCGCTTCGCCGCCACCCGGCATGCCCTCAAGCTCGATCTTCGGCCGGCTTGTCGGCACGCCCGGGTTTGTTGGCGTGAACTGCTCGGGGAAGAACAGTTGGCCATTTTCAGACCATGGTCCCTGCAGCGTGCCGAGATCTGGCATCTGCATGCGGAACTGTTCGGCTTGGCGAGTTGCCTCACCCATCTTGCCGGCGAGGACATCGAACTGCTCACCATACTTGCGGAGCGCTTCATTGCCGCTTTCAGTGATGATGGTCGACAGAGCCTGTGTGGCACGGCCAAAGGCTTCTGATGGGTCTTTCCCGCCTTCCAGCGCCTTGCGCATGTCGGAGATCGCCTGCTCGTAGGCAATCGCGGCCTGCGCGCCTTCGGGCGAGGTGATGTCCCGAAGGCTTTTCGATACCTGCGGAGCGATCGAGATGAGGCCATTCAGGGCTTCGCCCATCTGCTTGTAACGCAGTTCAACGGCGGCGTTCTGTCCAGCAACAAGTTCCGCCTGATCGGCAGTAGTCTGCAACTGGTCGGAATAGGCCTTGAGCGCCGGGTAGGCGTCACCCCAACGGGCCGCGACGGTTGCGATGAGTTCTGCCTGCTTGGCGAACTTCTGCTCGAACTTCTCCGAGCCCTCGTCTGCCGAGGTGAAATACTGGATCAGCGCCGCGACACCTGCGGTCAAGCCTATCGTGACGAGAGAGACCGGGCTAATGAGCGAAGTGAACGCGGCAGCGAGGCCAGCGACCGGACGCTCCATCGAGCCGACAACAGACGCAAGCTGCGTGCCCTGCTGCAAGCCGATCATCAGCGGGCTCATGCCCATCGCCGCGGTGACAGCGATATCCTGAAACTGATAACCAGCGTTGACGCCGGCCGCGCGCTGAGCGCCCGATGGGCCTTGGTTCTGGTTGGCTGCCTGGACCGCCTGCCCAGCACTCTGCGCCGACTGCTTTAGCCTGTCATAGGCCAAGCGTTCGGAATCGAGCGCCTTCTGCATCTGCTGGGCGCTGATGATGCCGAGCTGATGCGCGCGGTTGATCTCGCCAACAGATACCTCGTACTGGCGCGTGGCTTGCGAAAGCGGCTGATACTTGGCCGTCAGGCGTTCAAGCTCCATGCGGAAAGACTGGACGTGCTGATCCTGCTGCTGCATCACGCGGCCGATCTGCTCGACCGGCTGCGTTACCCTTTGCGCTCCCTGCCCCGTCTGCGAAAGAGCTGTGTTAAGCCCGCGCGCCGACGTCTCAAGATCATCAACAGCACCCTCGATTTTGACGGCAGCCGCATAGAGCTTTTCCAGATCTACCGCAGCTGCAGGAGCCTGGGAGCTGTCAATTTTAAAGCCCAGAGCGGCAGTTGTCATAGATCAAGTCCTTCCAGGGAAAAGCGCATCGAAGAGACGGGACGTCAGCGGGCGGATGGAAACTTCTTCCTTAGGCTTGTCGTCCTTGGACGTTGCCGCGACGGCGCGCCTCTTGAGGTCGAGAGCGATCAAGCCGTCCAACTGCCACGGAAGGAGCTTTATCTCCCGCAGGTCGGCCCACGCTTTGATCTCGCGAAAGCCGAGCGCGTTCAGTCCGTACCCGTTGCCCTGTCGTTGAGTGTCCAGTTCCCTGAACCAGTACCAAAGCTGCTCCCCGGCTGGCGGGACGCTTATTTTCTTGCCGGCTTGTTGTTCCTCGATCAGCTCGCAGAGCCGCTCGACGAGCTTGGCGCGAAAGGGGCGCGCCATACCGCCCGCGCCTCCATCTGCTCACGGAAGATGCGGAACTTGACGAAAAAGTTGCGGACGTTCTCTTCCGTGAATGGAACAGCCTGACCGCCGAAAGATGGCTCTGGCGTCCAGTGTGTGGCAACCTTGGCGAGATAGGCAGCCATGCGCTGGTCGCCCTCGTCCTTCGGTGTTGCTTCGCCTGCCATCGCCCGATCTTCGGCGCGCTTGGAGAACTCCTCCGCCACCGAGCGCTGCGCGTCCTGAGACCTCTGGCTGTCGGGGCCGACGAGCCCGATTTTCATGCCGATCGGCTTACCGTTTTCGTCGACCAGCTCGAACTCCTTGCCGGCTTCCTGCGCTTCGATCAGGGCTTCGAAGCGGTCGAGGTTGATGGTGCTTCCGCTGGGCAATACCGCGGCTTCTTCAGTCTGTTTTGCCATGTGTTAGCCCACCGCCGGAACTGTGATGATCGCGCTGTTGATTTCAGTCACGCACGCCATGACGCGACTTGTATTGGCCCCGCCCCCCTGCTCATTCGAACTCATTACGATCCCGTAAAAGTATTTGATCGTCCCAGTTGGGGCTGTGATTGCAGTGTGGACGCCGGACTGAGTTCCGCTCGTTGCTATCGCCGAACCGCCGGGTGTAGCCGCAACGCTGAACGCGCTAGTAGTCGGGTTCACGACGTAGTAGGTCGTGCCGGCGGTCAAACCAGTCGGAAGGGCACCGGTAGTGCTGAATTTTACAGGTGTGCCAGCGACAAGCCCGTGGTTAGCCCATGAGATAACGCCCGGCGTAGCGATGGTCATTGTGACGACCGACAGAAGCGCCGGAGCCGCATCATCCATCAGCAACTTGAATTTGTAGTTGTAGTCCGTCTGGGCTGCAGCAATCATTGCCAACTGGCCGGCATCAGTCGGGAGCACAAGGAAGTTGTTGGCCATCGACCCCGCGTTGCGGGTGCCCTTGCCCTTTACATCGCGCTGCTGCGAAATCACCTGCTCGGTGATGAGGGCAGATGTATCACCAAACGATCCCATCGTCTGCCAGCCCTTGACCTCAAGATAGGTGTCGGTGGCGAAGTTGGCGACGGTGATGTCCGTATCATCGGGAACAAGATTGACTGCTGGCCCAACGTAGAACTTGGCTCCTGCCACAGGGTAGAGCTGCATGGTAGTTTCCTTTCATCACTGATTGCACTTGCCGAAGGTGCTTGATGCGGCAGGCCAATCAGGCCGGAACTGATGGATAAGATCGCCAGAATGCGGTCACCGGGATCTGGTGATGCGTCTCCGGCGTCATGAGGTTCGCCAGAGCGGGGTCCTGATCGAACCGCACCTGCACTGGATCACGGTACAGCTTGGTCCCGCGCTTGAGGGCGGCTCTGACCAAACCGGCGACCTCGTAACCGTCGACGATCGCCCTGCCCTTTGGCAGCATGACGTTGCCGCGGACAAAGCCTTGCCTGATCGGGTCCATCTCAAGCGAGAGGTCGGTCTCGATCGAGGTGTTGAAGTGGATCTCGAACGAGACGAAGCGGCTGGTCGCGGTCGGCGTGTAGCTCGCGCCTGGCAGAGCCTTCTCCCAACCTGTCGGCAAGGCAATTGCCTGAACACCGGCAAGAAGCGCCTGATAGATGGTTTTCTCCGGCGTATCGGCCATGCTATGCGTCTCCAATGGCCGCTAAACCGCTTACAGACAGAGACGTATACGACCTCCTTCACGAGGCGCAGCTTCTGCTGGTCGACAAGGTGGTGATGACGAAGCACGCTCAAGACGTGCTCTCAATGGCGATCCGCGATCTTGCGATCATGCAGACTGCGCTTCTATCTCTGTCGGAAGGCCCTAGCCTCGCTCAAACCGACCGCGAACAGCCGCCTCAGCTCTAGCGACCGTCTGTGTCCAATCCTGCTGGGCCGCTTCGATGAACGCGCGGCCTGTTTGGTTGTAGACCCTGCCGAGACTGTCCGTTCCGACAAATCCAAAATTGACGCGTGCCGAGTAGGCAGCCTGAAATCCGATGTATACGGTTGCCCCTAGCGTCGTGCCAAAGATGACTCCGATGCTCTCGCCTGACCGATCGGGGAACTCTTCCTGCCCTTCCTTGATGGTGGGCATTGCCTGATCCGAAGCAATAGCAGACCGTGCAAGGTTTCCGGTGATACGCGGCACCCGCCCGCCAGGCTCCGTCATGTCGTTGAAGACCATCTCAGCCGATGTCTGAAAGATTGCGAGCATCCGGTCGAGTTCGCTTTGCCCCCATTCCGATATGGTCGCTGCGAACCCGGCCATTACCGCCCCCTGCTGCGGGCATACAATTCCGCGAAATCAAAGCTATACGCGCAGTCACAGCGGCAATTCACGACAGACGCGGCACCAGCGCCAAGCGACCGGTCTCCCGGAAAACGCAACTGGTCGCCGTTCTCCGCCATGAATGGTGTGTCCATGCCCTGCAGCGTCTGCCCATTCAGGATCATATGCGAATGCCGGGTCTTGCGATCCCCTACAGCGCGCCACCGGCGGGTGACGAGGCTTTCATCGCGACCGGCCTTATTCAGGGCCTGCAGATAAGCCTCATGCTTGGCAGCCGTGACCGCCATGAGAGTTTCCGTCCGCCCGATGGTTTCGCCGCGTTGCTTGACGTAGCGGTTCGTCATGTCGCCGGTGATCTTCTTGATCTGGTCCGGGGTTAGAGCCTTACCTTCGTTGATCGCCTTCAGCACCGTCCTGATGGCTGGCTTGCCCGCGGCAGTCCAACGAAGTTTCCATTCTCCGGTTACGCGATCCTTGACGAGGAACTCGCGAAGACGCTCCGGGTCGGACAGGATCGAACGGGCCTTCTCGACGTACTCGATCTGGTCGAACGTGGCGCCTAGCATCCCGCCAACGCGTCGATTGGTTACGCGATCGATGCGTCCGACAATATCGATGCCGATGGCCTTCGGCCCCTTGCCCTGCTCGTAGCCGGAAAGGATGGTTCGGCGAACGGCGGCTTCAGTGGTGGAGAGGATGCCCGTGACCATCTGAGCGGCTGAGTTCCGGATGATCGCTTCGGCCCTCTGGTTCGAAACGTCCCAGCGGACGAGCACGCGGGCGCCCATCGGGTCGAACAGACGGGGCAGATCTCCAACGGTCAGAATGCCGCCTTGGTTGAAGGCCTGCCTCAATGCCTCCTTGAGAGGCGAGAACGCTTCGCTATCTATCCGGAGAGCCTCGACAGCTCCATCGACGTCACGCCGCTCCAGCGCCTCGATAACCCGCGCTACGACCGTTTCATCCTTGATGCGGGCGATAGCCTCGTTGAACAACCGCTCCATCTCTGGAGAGAGGCGGTCGATCAGGTCTTCGAGTTGCTGGCTTAGGGTGGCCATTATTCAGGCTTACCCACCTTCTCGACAGCCTTGGCCGCAGTCTGGTTGGCCGGCTTCACAAGGCCGATCGCAGTCAGCGCCTGGGCCTGCTTGTCGGAGACCTCATAGGTGTCGCCTACCTTGTTGGCGCCGTGCTTCATCAGGGTTTCGACTTTAACGGTCTCGCTCATGCTATTCTCCCTTGGACGATGTGAACGACCGGCGTCTGGCCGTCGTAGAGGTTCGGATCTGAGTTGATGATGCGGTAGGTATTGCCGTTCGCCGTGGCGTAATCACCGGGCCCGGGCGTAATCGCCAGCCCAACGGCAGAAATGTAGATCTGCATGTCGCCGGTCTTGATGACCGTGCCGTCTATCTCGCGGGCATTGTACGCCATTGGCACGAGCGTGGCCGTGTACGCGGTTTCTGTAGGGTCGCCTCCGACACTGGGATCAGGCTCAACGATGCGCGTCACGGTACCAGTCTGGCCGTATGCCTTGATCAAGCGAGCGGCAGTTGCCTGCAGGCGGGCGTAGAGAGGGTTTGCCATCAGACGACCAAGATCGCCGGCAGGCATGGAACGAAGAACATCCAGAGCATGCCCTCGATGGTCAACACGAACGGCGTGGCGAGCTTGATCATGTCCTCGAAGCTCATGGTCGAGCTTGAACTGTATTCGATTTCGATCTGCCCAACCTTCTCCCGCTTGACGGTGGAAGATCCGGTGATGACCGGCGAAAGGCTGCCCGGGTTGGTCAGTTCGAGGAAGGCGGCTTCGAAACTCGCGTTGACGATCGCGGCCGGGATGTCTGCTTCCGGGATCGCCTCACCATAGTAGGTGCTGGCGCCCGTGCGAGGCCAAGCCCGTTCTTGGGCAAAGCCACCGGTGCGGCGACCGGGGAACTTGTGCTCATACCGATCGATCACCAGAGAGCCACGCTGAAGCGCTGAGGTTATCTGGGCATCGGTCGCCCCATCGGGAACGACATAGCCGGCGGCAGTCCAGTAAGCCTGTGCTGCGTTCTTGTCACCGTATCCGGCCATGTCGATCTCCTAAAGGTGGGAACCCCCGGCAGTTGCCCGCCGGGGTCAGTGGTTATTCAGCCAGCTTGGCGTCGATCAGCTCTTTCAGCTTCTCGGTCTTGACGTTGGCCGGGTGCTCGATGCCGAGTTCCGTGGCCTGCTTTTTCAGCTCGTCACGGTCGTCGCTAACGCCCGCTTCCCCTTGAGCTTAGCGATCTCGGTATCCGAGACTTCCAGCTTCATGCGTAGTTCGGCGATCTGCTGGTCACGAGCGGCGAGATCCCGCTTGAGGCCAACAACCTCTTCGCTATCACCTTCGTCGCCTGGGGCTTTCTTCTCACCCTTGGTGAACCAGCCGGTATCGAGCGCAGACTTCAGCGCGGAATCGTCAATCTCGCCTTCCCATACCTGGTAGGGGTCGACGAAAACGAGACCGTCTTTGGCATGAAGGCCGCGCGGACCCGGAGAAATATTGGTGACCTTGGTCATGTCGATCTCTCCTTACACGCCGTCGATATAGCTGACGGCCTTGGGCAGGCGGATTTCAGTGCCGCCGGTGCGCAGGATGCCGGCCACTTCCCAAGTCATCGAAGACTTCTGGAAAGGAGGCAGGAACCGGTGAGGCATCGGCAGATGGAAGCGAACGACTTCCGGATCGCGACGGTAGGCCACCATGCGCGCAGTACCGCCAGCGCCTGCCGTATTGAGCGCACGCAGGGTGCGGATCGTGAGCGGGCGGCCGGTTTCGGACGTATAGGTGTTGTTTTCGCGCAGGAAGGTCGCAATCGTCTTATCGGCGCCATTGCCGATCGGACGGGTTGCGATGGCATTGAACCGAGCGAAGGGGAGAAGGATGGTGTCAGCCATCTCGACTTCCTGCGTGGAGGTAACGATGCCTTCGATCGCCGAGTTGATGTCGACGAGGATCTGCTCGGGGGTCTTGGTCGACCAGGTCGTCGTGGATCCTGTGCCGGTCGCCGCGGCCAAGGCTGCGGGAACCGTCGCGTCGTTGACAAGACCGGTCCAGCCCTTTTCGGTCTGGCCAGTCATGGCCGTCTGCCAGAGGAACTGCTCTGCGATTGCGCGGGCAGCCTCGCCCTTCTCGGAGCCGAGCTGGCGTCCTTCAAGAGCCGCAACCTGAAGCTCTTCAAGCGACCACTCGTAGCCGATACCGGCCAGCTCGAAGCCCTTGAGGAACTGATCGCGGGTGACGTCGGCATAGGGCATATCGAAGCCCTTTCCGCTCAGGAACTCGGCCTTGCCTGCAGCATCGGACGAACGGAACAGAGTGCCGCGTGCCCATTCGCTGCCTTCCGTGATCACCGGGATCAGGGACGCATAGTCGAACGATGGGTAGCGGCGTTTGTAGACCGTCTGCTCGATGTTGTAGAAGGCCGGCATCACGAAGCCGAGCGCGGCCTGTGCGTCGGTGAAATCAATCTTCTGCATGGTGGCGCCTCCTTAGCGCTTCGCCAGCCGGGTAAGACCGGCAGCGCTGAGAGTGTCCTGGAAGAACCAGCCGGTAAGGATGGTGTTCGAGGTTGACACGTTGGTGATGACACCAGCCGAGGTCACGTAAGCCTGATCGCCATCAGCGACGGCTACGCTCGACTGTACCCAGATGACACCCTGCGTGAGGATGCCGGCGGTCGAGAGTTGCGGGTAAGCGTCCGCCTGGACGCCAGTGGCGGCTACTGCTGGGGCAGCGTAGTTTGCGATCGTGATACCCATGAGGGCAGCCGAAGGCGTAGCGGTGACGCCATGGTCTCCAGTGCCACGGAAGACAGGCTTGCCGAAGCCGATCGCCGTTGCATCTTCGACCGTGCGCGAAATTCGGTTGCTGGTTTCGCCGTTGGCGATCATGCCGGCAGAACCGACAGGACGGACGGCGTCGTATGTGCTCTGATAGACGGCCATTGCCGATCCTCCTTGTTACGCCGCGTTCTCGACGGTCTTCCAACCATCGCGAAGGGAATTGTCGCGCTCCTGGCGGGCCTTTTCAGAAGCCGTCCGGTAATCGCTGGTCTGGGTGATGCCATCCTTGAGGACAGCGGCGAATGGGTCGGCGGTCTTCACGTCCTTGGCGATCGCCTTGAACATGCCTGACACTTCCGCGTCGGAGGCATCCTTGACCATCTCGTCACCGAGCTTGGCCTTGACTGCGGCGCGACGAAGGTCTGCATCGTTGCCCTTGATTTCGATCTTGCTGTCGATCGTCTTGACGACCTCAACGAGAGCGGCGCGGTCTGCAACCATGCGGTCGAGATCTTCCGGCTTCAGCGCGGAATCCTGAGCCTTTTTCAGATCGACCTTGAGAGTACCGATTTCGGTATCCTTCGCAGCGATCGTGGCCTTGTGTTCACCGGCTGCAGACTGCAGGTCGGCGAGCTGCTTGGTGAAGCCGTCGAGCGCGCGCTGCACGATCTGGGCATCCTTATCGGTCAAGTCGACCGACAGTCCGTCAACAATGATGGTTCGGGTCGTCATTGACCTTTTTCCTTTCGTTCCATCTTCAACAAAGGGCGAAGCGCCCCACGATGTCGCACTGTCGCCAATGCGAGCCATTGAACCGGCCCGGCCGCGATCTACGATTGCCAGGTGGTTGATCTTGATGTTGGTCTGGGTGGCGTTGAAAGGCTCGCCTTCAGGAGTCATGCCGTCGCCCCACACCAGTTCGCAGGTATAGCCGGCTGATAGCTCGCGCTTGCCGCTCTCGACCGCTGCGATAGCCACGCGATCCTTCAGGATCAGCGGCAGGTGCACCCATTCGCCGTCCTTCTTGGCCGCCGTGCTGACTTCTCCGACTGCTAGGTCCTTCCAGTTACCGTCGTTCACGGCTTCGGCTGGATGGTTCATGGTCACCGGCGCATGGGTGAAGCTCTGAAGGCTGTCCTGCGCGAAGACCTGTTCTGCTGGACGGTAGACGCGAACCACCGGCATGTCGGGCTTGCCGACTTCATCGCCGGAGTAAAGCTGGATGCCAGTGCGAACCGATCGAGCCTCGGCAACAAGGTATCCGTCGCCAGTCCGGCGGGTGCCAGACAGCGTGACTGAATCGGTGAATTGCATGATATCCCCCTTACGAGGCGTTGACCTTCACGATGTCGGTCGTGATGGCGTATGAGCTGCCGATGGCCAGAAGAGGCGCGTTCAGCGAGACTGTGATCTGGCCGGCAACATTGCAGGCGCAGTCGAGGATGGTGTAGCCGGGCGGACGTCCGGCGACTGCCGCGGCACCGTTGAGCCGGTAGCTGCGGGCGAATGCGATGTAGCGCTCTCCAACGACTGTGCCGGCGAGCGAGACGGTGATCTCTCTAATCCCAAGAGCGATTGCGATGGCTGCTGTTTGGCCTACGACGACCGGCCCGACGAGAGTGGCGCCAGATGCGCCGGTATTCGCCCTTTACCCCCTGCGCGCCAGTGTCGCCCTTGAGACCTTGCGGCCCCTGTGCTCCTGCAGCGCCGGTATCACCTTTCGCGCCGGCGGGTCCCGTAGCTCCATTCTGGCCAGTAGCTCCGGTGTCACCTTTGGAGCCTGCGGCTCCGATAGAACCTGTATCTCCCTTGGCTCCTGTCGGACCAGCAGGACCAACAGCGCCAGATGGGCCTTGTTCGCCTCGCAGACCAGTATCACCGGTATCTCCCTTGTCGCCCTTCAATCCCTGTGTGCCTTGATCGCCTTGCTGTCCCTTGAGCGAAGCAAGGAACGCGGCGCGCGAGCCGGAATGCCCTTGCTCAAGCCAGATGGTGAAGGCGTCCTTGCCGTCGATGCCCGGATCGCCCTTTGGCCCTTGCGTTCCGGCAGCCGATCCGCCTGCAGGGCCGCGGACGTCAACGGCTTCCGAGATATCGGAGACGTACCCGTTCGGACCCATGAAGGAGCCGTTCATTGATGCCGGCGGGACGATCGTAGACCCGACGACCTGGAACACTGTCCGCTGACCATCCTGCACGAGGCGAACGATCGGCATGCGAACGATCATGGGCTCCTGTGGTGGAATGGTCTCAGGCATCGTAAGCCTCACCAGTCGTCGAGTAGAGCGCGGCCCATCGCTTGCCGGCCGAGCCACACCATACGCTTACGGCGCCCTCTGGCAGCATGCCGAGCGCTTCGAACGAATAGCCGCGGCCTGCGTCCATCGGGTAGCCAATGCCGTCGCCTGCCTCACCATCGGTGCGGAAGTACATCTTGGTGTCGCTGTCGTTCCGAATCGTCAGCCCGGTCCGGTTCGCGTCGGCTGGAACGATGTCCCATGATCCTGCTACTGACATTCCCCACCGCGTGCGCACCGGGCGCGCCGTGATCTGGATCGCGCCGGTGGGCTGGCCATCGGGGCCAACTGCAACGACAAGATCAGCCTCGCGCGGACGACCGTCTGAACTGCGGTAGCTGACGACGTCTGTTCCGGGGATAGGTTCGGCCGACACGATCAGTCCTCCTTAAGCTCTTCGAAGATCTCCGGCCCCAGCACGATCTTGCCCCGATAGGGCTCGACCTTCGACAGATCGACGTCGCCGCCGACCTGGATGCTGATATGCGGCTGATAATCAGGCCAGTCCCATGTTGCCCCAGCCTCGACCATAGCGCGATGGCGCCACACGAGTTCCGATGCGGTGATCAGCAGAACTTTATATTTCCCATCGTCGCCAAACCCTTCCATCTGACGCGGTCCGCCGGGACCGATTTCAAGCCGAGGCGACCAGCTTTCGCCCATTTCAAACCAATCGACAGGCGTCTTGCTATAGGCAATCGTGACATGGAGATCCGGCACGACATCCGTGAACCCCTGCCCTTCGGCCCACTTGACGATGTCGGCCCGGTTGATGACGTCGCGGCGGACGTAGAGCGTCCGTGGAGCGGCGTCGTTCGCTGCCTGCTGCATCCGCACCACGTTGTTGGCGTTCGGCTGTTGCGCTGCTGCTGAAGCGGCAAGCTCGGCCTCCGATGGCTCTTGCTCGCCGATCTCACCAAATTCGTCGACTGCATCCTCAAGCCCTGGCAGTACGCCATCCTCGACGAGGCGATTGACCAAGGCGCGCGACACAGCGTCTCGAACGATGATCTCCTGCCCCGTCCCGCTTCCGACCAGCTGGCGAGCAGCGTCTGCAGTAAGCTTGAAGATATCGGCCCGCTCCTTCTCGCTCATCTGCTCGAGCGGCGCCCAGACCGAATGGACTTCCGCAGGGCGAGAACCGAGGGCTGACCGGATCAGGCACTCATCAGCGATCTGAAGCGCCGGCGAGATCTCCAGCTCCTGGATCGACTGGATCCGGTCGTGGTAGTTCTTCATGTCCGAGGTGCCGGTCGCGCTCATGCCCGCCGGCGACTGACCAAGCAGGCGCGTAACCGGGATATCAGCAGCGCCAGAGACGATCTGCATGAATGCCATGAGGATGTCGGTCAGACCTGCGAGCTGCGCGCCCTTGGTCTCGTATTCCTCTTCCTTGTCGAGGAGCAGCGTGCCGTTGATGCCCTTCGACATGTTGGCCAGCGTGTAGCGCTCGATGATCTTCGCCTTGTACCGCTCGTCGCCGAGCGAGGCCATGAAGTTCGGGATGCGGATCACGTCGACCTTCGCCTCGAACACAAGCGATGCGATGTTGCCGGCCGTGCTGTCAGCGTTCTTGATGGCATCGAGCGTTGCGGTGAGGACGCTGTCGCCCCATCCATCCAGCGCATTGAACGTCATCAGGCTGTCGGGCTGGCGCGCTCCCACGAACAGGATCAGACGCGACGGATGGATTCGCACCATCACGTTGGCGCCAGTCACCTCGTAGTAGGATGGCTTGCCATGATACGGGCTTGTCACGTCCTGCTCGATCGGGCCAGCCGTCATGTCGCGGCGAGACAGCACGGTGAGGTACTTCAGGCCAGCCTTGCCCACCTTGCTCAGATCAAGCGGTTCAGCCGGGTTGGCATCACCAGTACCGATAAAGATCGCAGAGCCTCCGAACAGGCGCGCCTTCGTCAGCGCGTCGAGCACCTTGCCCTTGTAGTTCAGCCGGATCTCTTCCGCCTCGATCAGCTCGATGTCGATCGCTTTGGCCTGCCAGTCGCGCCATTTGCGGCAGCTGTCCAAAGCCGGGATGTCGACGATCTTGCGCGGGAGCCATGAGCCCCGATAGGCGGCAAGTGCCTGCTCATCAGTCATCGTCGGGTGCGTGTAGAAGACCGTCGCGGCCTTATCCCGCTCGGTGCCCATGCGGGACACGAGACTGGTCAGGCTGTCGTTGATCATCGCGGTCCTCAGATGTTGTCGAGAGTGAAGGTGGAGCCCAGCGCCAGCTCATTGAGAGCATCGGCGAAGGCGTCGACCTGGTCATCGTGTTGGGCGTTCGGGAACGAGCAGACCTCATCGAGGAAAGTATCGTTCCATCTGCCGCGGATCAGTTTCACATTGCCCGCTTCCGCCTGGGCAGATGCTGGCTTGGCTCTCACCGACTTCTCACCGGTGGGCCGGATTGCCTTGACGTTGTAGCCGCTGAGCAGCTTGATCTTCGTGGCCGCATCGGACTTGCCGGCGGCGCCTGGGTCTTCCGGCATCCTGATCCGGACATCCAAGCCGTCTTGGCTGGCCGTGCTCTTAAGGTTGCGCTCTACATCGGCCGGAGACCAGCGATCGCGGATCACGTTCTCGATGTAGAAGGTTCCAGCATGGAAGGCCATCTTAAGCCCTACCGTCCAATCTGGCTGCTTGCCTGGCTTCGGCTGCGTTGCCGCGAAGTCCCAAGCCCTGCACCTGATGGCGCCGGCCGGAACCGCATCGACGACCTCGAAGTCACCACGCTGGAACATACCCCCCGATCGAGGGGCAGGTCGCTGCTGCAGCTGGCCGGCGACCGCATAGGAGCCCATCGGGATCTTATCGCGCTCGACCACCTCCCGAGGGAAGCGAGCCGGGAATAGAAGCTCACCGTCTTCCGTGCGTGGGTCGGTGAACCCGATGCCAGTCGAGCAAGCCCTGTCAGGCTCAAACTCCATCGGGAGCATCAGATGCGTGTAGCCCAGCCCCAGCTTGAGTATCTGCCCGGAGACATCTTCCTCGTGAAGGCGCTGCATGATGACGATGATCGCCGACCGGATAGGGTCGTTCAACCGGGTTGGCACACTCTCCCGGAAGATGCGTGCCGTGTTTGTTCTTTCTGCCTCGGACTCCGCCGTCTCTGTCGAGTGCGGGTCATCGATGATCACCCGATCGCCGCGGCCACCCGTCAGGCTGGCGAAGGGGACGCCTTCACGAAACCCGGTCTTGGTGTTGGAGAAGGAGCTTTCCCCGGCCCTGACAAGCTCGACCTCAGGCCATAGAGCCCGATACCACTCCGACTGCACCAGATCGCGCATACGGCGGCTGTCGCGCTTGACGTACTTCTCCGCATAGCTGGTCGTCAGATACCGGAGAGACGGGCGCCCCATCGGGCCCCATTCCCACGCCGGCCACAAGACCGATGTCAGCAGCGACTTCATTGTCCCCGGTGGGACGTTGATCAGCAGCCGGTTGATCCGGCCATCCGTTATCGCTTCCAGATGGTCGCAGATCGCGTCCAGATGCCAGCCGTGGACGAATGTCGAGCTAGGCTCCACAACATGCCATGCTTCACGAACGAAGCCAGCCAGGGTCTGGCAGCGCGCCCGTATGCGCTCCGCATCCTTGGTGACCCGTTCCCGCTCCGCTTCAGCTTGACGCCTCGCCTTCTCCGCTCTGATCGCTTTCATCATCGTCGCCGGGTCCACCGGCAAGCGGACCGAAGAGAGCTTCGAGGCGGTCGAGGTCATCTGCGCTCACGTTGGTCAGATCGACCGTTGAGATTGGAGCGCCACCGGGACCGGAGTGCTCATGCGATTGTTTCGCCTTTCCATAGGCGCGATCGAGGAGAGCGTTGGCAGCGGCAACCCGTGCGCTTTCGCTCTCCCCCTTTTTGGCGATATCGACCAAGGCCTTCAGCGCCACAGAGGTGTGCTCACGCGCGAGATCGGACAGCGTGGCCTTGTGTGCCTTCGTTGCCCTTGACGCAGCTCCTTGAGGCCGTCCGGCGCCTTCACGCTTGCCTCCGCGTTGTCCAGCCTTCATTTGAATTCCAATTGATTTTCCCGCCCGAAATCAAACGGGCTGTGGATAGCTGTGGTTAAGTCGTCGCCAGCAGAACGCCGCTTGATGGATTCGATCAAGTGTAGGAGTTTCTGGGTGCAACTTGAGAAGGAGAACTACATGTCTGCAGCTTTTTATATCGTACAATACCAAGCCGCCATGACGGGAGGGCTAGGCGTTTACATTGGCAATGGGATCATCGCTGGTGTCGACGTAGCCAACATCCGATACGACGGACATTACACAGAAGCTTCCGACGGCACCCTGAGCGGGACCGTCATGATCAAAGCGCCTGCGTCAACCCAACTCGTCACCGGCGCCACCCTACCGGCAAATCACCCACTGGATGTCCCTTTCTCCATCCCGTCGGGATTTGGAGATGGTAGGCCTGTCCAGTTCATGATTGCTGGTCAGCCGGTCACTGCCAGCTTTGAAAAGCTGAGAGACCTACCTTAACCAAGCTGGTAGCCCGGGGCACTTCATCCTGCCTCGGGCTCTACGCCGCCTTAGGCGAATGATCCTGGAATGCGGTCTCTTTTCCGACGAACGTCGTGTTGATCGCATACGCGCGCTCTGGGAGCGGATTGCCGTAGATGCCGTCTAGTTCATCGCACTTGGATGCGAGGGACTGCAGCCATTCTGGGCAGGACCCGGTTGCGCGGATGATGTTGACTCGCATGCCGATGATGGCTCCGACCAGAACGCGAAGCTTGGCTCTATCATCGCACTGGGATTGGCTCATGAATCGATCCGGCGACCACTGGCCTTGGTTGACGCGGCGCTGGGCTTCCTCGACGAACTCGTCGTCGGAGATGGTGGACCAGTCTGTCATAGTCCGTCTCTTGAGACGAACACGCGGTTGCCGAGAACGTAGATCCAGATGATCAGCCAATGCGCAAAACGGCCATACCACGTCTTAGGCTTGGTGCGGTTTGGGCACTCATCAACCATCACTCTCTCCTGAAACGAATGAACCCGCCCTGCAGATTTACAGGACGGGTTCTTGAATGATTGGAGCGGGCAGTGAGAGTTGAACTCACCTTAGCGGCTTGGAAGGCCGGTGCATCGCCTCGATGATACCCGCTTATCTATGCGGCCTGTTTACGCTTGGCCTCGCGTTGTCTCCGACGTTCGTTCTGTTCGTCTGCCCAGCTGAAGTCCCGAAGGTCTGCATCGAACCCGCAAACCGGCTTGCTTTCGTCTGGGCGCCAAACTCCGATTATGTCCCTTTTATCCCCGATTTGATGGGTGTTTGTAAAGTCCGGTTCTGGCGTGTTTTGGTTATGCTGCAATGGCTTGCGGTCGAAAGCTCGCAAAATACATTCGATTGCCGCTGATTTCCGCCAATCTCCGAGCTGTCTGCTGATGCCTTCTTCCTGTCGGCACCACTTGGCGAAGGACTTGCCACCGGCTTCCGATCGGGACCAAGCCCAGAGCGCCCGACGCTGCTTCTCGTTGGAGACGAGCTTGATCATCTCCATGGCAGCTTGCCATATGCCCATGTCGTTCGTGGTGTTCCGCAGGTTCTTCGGGTCGAGCCATGCCCAGTTCGCGTCCCGCTTGTCCTCGGAAAACCAACCGTTTATATCCGCCGTGTCGTGCACATAGCCGTTGTTCATGGCCTTGAGACCTGATGGGCGGGCGGTGTTAGGCAGCTTCTTGTCTGCTTCTGCCGCCCGAATGAAGATCTCGGTGATTTGCGCCTCGTTCATGCTCACTCCTCACCCATGCTTGGGATGGTCTTGTCCTCAGGAAACTCAACACGCGCCTTCAATAGCCTATCTTCCAGAACAAGAATACGATCTGCCATCATGAGCATCGCCATATGATAGCTGCCGCCTCGGTCGTGCGCGGACTGCAGATAGGCTCGGATCATCTTGTCATCAGTCCTCATGCGTTCATCCTCCTATCGTCGAGAAGATCTTGTTGCCTATTTGCGAAGACCCGGCAGGCCCTCTCCCATATCAACCCCACCAACGCGGCTCTTTTGTTGGTGATCCCCTCTAAGCCAAGGCACCAGAGCTGCAGCCTGCCGACAGGCACCCGATCGAAGAAGGAGAGGAACCGATCGACGTCGTTCTCCATCAGGGCCGGATAGTTCTTCTTGAACGCCAGGATGATGTCGCTGGTAGCCCATAAGCCCGTCTCGTCGAGCGCTGTGTTGTTGTTGGCTGTCTCAACTAGCGTCATGATGACGAAGCGAGCGTGCGGGGCTCCATGGCGGCGCCTGATGCGATCCACGGACGCCACCGCTCTTGTCTGGCCATGCTTCGGCACGACGTTCTTGGGGACGATCTCGACGCCGAACTCTGCAAGGATTGTCTCGGCTTCGGGATAGCTCATTTGCCCTTAGCCTTCCTGACTGGCCGTACTCGGTCGGGCCATTGCTCTCGACGCTTCATGGTCGTGACCGTGCTTCTGTTGACGCCGATGATCTCGGCTATCTCGGCGATTGTAAGGTCTTGATCGTAGAGCTCTCTGGCTCTCGTGGTCCTCGCCATGAGGTCTCTTGCCGGCGGTGGTCGCTTCGGTATCGTGCCAAGCGTAAAGTGGATGGACGAGTGGTCTCGGTTGAAGATCGCGCCAATCCTCGGGAGCGACAGGGTCGGGTACTTTTCCATGACTGCGAGGATAACAGTGCGACGGTTCTCGACGCCGAACCGATCAAGTCTGCCGACGGACGAGACCTCTTCGTATGTCGTTCCGAGAAGCTCGCATTGATGGCGAATGAAGTCGAGCGGGCCGAAGAAGTCATCGCGGACCAGCAGGGCTTGTTTCTCCGCTTCCACCGCCTTGGCCTTGCGCATGTCCGATGCGATGTTGACCACCTTCGGCTTGCCGTAGCAGGCCACACGAGCGGCTCTGGCGCGATCGTAGATCTCGGCGGTAGATGTGCACGGCTGGACGTGGATCATGGCTGCACTCCATGCTTCTTGAATGCTTCGAGATAAGAGATTGTGTCGCGCAAGCACCGGCGCTCGAGTTCGAGGTCTTCGATCCACTGGTCCTGTTCGGCTTCGGTGATCAGCTTGGTCGTTGTGTCAAGCTTCTCCATCCGCTTGATCTCTTCGTCGTAGAAGGGGGCGCGGGACTTGTTGTAGGCGATCAGCTCGTCGATCCGGCTCATGCTGCACCGCCACGCTCACCGGCCTTTAGGGGCTTTGGAGCAGCCGCCAGCATCGCCGGCCATGCGAGCCGGAAGAGATCCTTTGGCATTACGCTGTACCAGCGCTGATCGTGATAGGGCGCGACCCGTTTAATCGCCGCGAGTTCCATTTCTTCAGTCGCTACTACCGGGACCAGCATCTGCCCGTGCGCTTTCGACGGGCATGCGGTGAACTCCTTGAGCGCGATGATGAAGCTCTCGCGCATCGTCTCACGGTGCCCGTGCAAGAATCGGCGGCTATCGAAAAGCGACCATGCCTCGTCTGCTGTCATCGGCTGTTCGCGCTTCGACGTCTCGTTGCTCGTCGTCGTCTCGCTCATGCCCGCTCTCCGATCGTCTGAACCTGGACCACGCGGCCACCTCCAAGAAACAGCTTGTCTGCCTTCTCCCGCCGTGCCTGCTTGAGGGTGGTTGCTCCCGCCTCACCAGCGACGATCGGGAAATTCAGATACCGAAGCAGATGGTTGGCGCAGGCCTTCCATGCGGCTTGCTCGGTCGGATAGATGACCGGCTTGTCGCCTTCACCCATCAATGGCTTCGGATGGCTGTCGCGGGCGAAGCGCATCATGACGCGAAAGCCGCCTGGGACTGGCTGCGGATAGGCTGAGTATTTGTTCATGCGTAAATCTCCCCTTGACTGTGTAGGGCCAATGGTCCTATATTCGGGTCAAGCAAAGGAAACCGAACATGACCCTCTACTTCACCCTGACTTCCGAAGATCGCGTCCTCGCCATCCACCAGAGCATTGCCGAAGCCCGCACCTTCGTGGCTGGCTGGGCTGATCGCTCCGGCGCTAACCGCACTGCTTCCCGCATCGTCTCGGCCCTGCGTGAATCCAAGTGCATCTATGCCCGCACTGACCGCTTCAAAGCGAAGCTGGCCATTGAGGAATTTGCCCTGTGAGCAAAGAAGAGTTGGAGCAGCGCGCCTCTGCGCTGTACGGCGCTGATTGGCAGTCTCCACTTGCCCGTCGCATCCGTGTGGACGCTCGGACTGTCCGCCGTTGGAAAGCGGGCGACCGAGAGATCCCCGAATGGCTTGGCTGGGCGATTGGTGTTCTTGAGCGCCATGAGGATGAGAGGTAATCATCACACCCTCCCTGCTTCGATGAGCTTTTCCATGATGTCGATCCGCTGGCCGATCCAACGCATCGCGTTGACCGCCATAGAGTTTCCAAGCGCTTTGTAGCGAGGACCGTCTGGAGCGGTGTCCTTCTTACCCCAAGGAACGTCTGTGAAGCTGTCTGGGAACCCCTGAAGGCGCTCGCACTCGGTAGGGGTCAGGCGACGTACTGCCCATTCTTGAGCTACATAACTCTTGCTCGACCCGCCAGAAGCAGCACGGATATTGGCCGTGTCATGAGGCCCTTCGAACTGTGCCCCACCTTCGCGGCCGCGCATGTCGAACGCTACGGCTTGCGACTGTGGAGACGACGAGCCCAGAGCTCCGGCTCTATCCCAAGTAACTTCAGGGTCTTCGCGTGAATTGAAGCAGATAGGCAACAATGCGCCTTGTTCATGCGGCATTCGCGCCGCGCTGGCAGCCATTCCCGCAGTAAGGGGGAACGCAACCAGACTCTCGAGAGTATCAACATCCGTGCCAGGCGGGCGGTCGCCGCCAGTTTTGTTTCCGCCTGCCCGCATGGTCGGCGCGACATCCGACGTGATCAGTCCACCATCAAGGTCAAAGTCGGTTCCAAGTCCGCCACCGCCTGAAGGGCGGCTCGCAATTGTGGGGGCAACTCTTTTCCCCTGTTCCCGGCTCGGCGCAGAATCCCCGCGCATGCCCTGGGGCTCAAGTAATACTGCTGCGGCACGTCGCCAGTCTCCAAGATATCCGACAACGAAGACACGCCTTCGTCTTTGAGGGACAGCCCGTCCAAAGCCGTCCACTCGGACATATTGAGCGTCAAGAACTCGGTAGGCGAACCCATACCCGCATTCCCGAACGAATGTGAGAAAGGTCGCAAAATCGCTTTCTTCAATCCATTCGTCTCCGGCTTCGCGTCCTTCAATTCCTGACTGAAGACCGCCCTCACCGTCCTCCTCATCCGTGACAGAGGAAACGACACCGGGGACGT
Organism: Neorhizobium sp. DAR64872/K0K18; assembly: GCF_050500175.1. Taxonomy (NCBI): domain Bacteria; kingdom Pseudomonadati; phylum Pseudomonadota; class Alphaproteobacteria; order Hyphomicrobiales; family Rhizobiaceae; genus Neorhizobium; species Neorhizobium sp. DAR64872/K0K18. Next base: position 1,503,140 of record NZ_CP191446.1, on the reverse strand, counting down.
TTTCCCAGACGATCCAGCGGGCGCGCAAGCGCCTAGCCAAGCTGAGATACTCAAGGGCGAGGTTGCCGCGCGGATCATCCAGTCCGAGACGCTTTCCTGCGACCGAGAATGACTGGCAGGGTGTTCCCCCCACAAGAAGGTCGATTGGTCCTGCGTCTGCGCCAATTTGCGTGAAGTCGCCATAGTTGGGAATCCCGTTCTTGGCCAGCGGTTCGCCTGGCATGTTGCTTCCGTAGTGGTGAGCGAGGACCGCAGAGGGGAAAGCCTCGATCTCGGAGAAGAATTTGGGCGTCCATCCGAGTGGATGCCAAGCCATTGTGGCGGCTTCAATGCCGCTGCAAACTGAGCCGTAAATCATATGCCTAGATCCTGCTGGTTGCGCTTTGGCTTGGGAGAGATGTACCGGGTGAACTCCGCCTCGAAGTGGACGAACTCCTCGATGCTGGGATCGCCAAACCTGACCTTGATGGATGCAAGCTCGGCAACACCTTCGATCTCCGACCCGAACACGCTGTTGATCGTCTTCCAGTCCTGCGGGGTGGCGGCGACCTTCTCGCGCTCCTTGCGGTACTTCTCTGGGCGATAGAGGGTGATCACCGCGTCATAGTCGGCACGAGCGCCCTCGCCTCCGTATAGGTCGGCTGCGATCGGCCGCGGGTTGTCACGCTTGGAGCCCAGCCCGTTGCGCTGGTTGAGGATCAGGACGGCCGACTGTGTCTCGTATGCAAGCGCCTTAAGCTCGACCGTCACCTCGCCGGAGATGCGGTCTGGTGAGAGCTTCGGATCACGAGGCTTCACCTTGCCGATATGGTCTATGACGATGAATGGTGTCTTGCCGTTGGCCTGCTTCTTGATGAAGCGGCGGGCGTAGGCGACGAGCTTGTCGACGCCCTCGCGCTGGCAGCGGATGATGTCGAGCGGCCGGGTGTTCATGGCGGTAGCGAACAACACGCAGGTATCGCGCTCCGATTGGCTCATCAGCCTTGTCGGTTCCCGCTGCTTCTTCATCGAGATCCCGTGAACCTGGGCGATCATCTGGGACACGCATTGGTCGGCAGACTGGTCATAGGAGAGGAACAGAACCGGATGACCGAGATCGACCGCATGGTTGATCAGCTGCATCGTGAGGCTGGACTTGCCTTCGCCGGACGATGAGAGCAGCCCGTAGAGGTTACCGGCTTCGAATGCCGGCTCAGAGAGCACCCGCTGGATTTCAGGAAGAGCGATCGGAACACCGACCACACCATCCCGACGAGCCGACGCTTCGAACTTGGCGAGGTATGAGGATCCCGGCGCCGTGCCAGACTTGAGGCTCGACAAACGCTGCCTGCGCTCCTTCAGGCGAAGCTCTAGCTGTTCGATCTCATCGTCCAGCGTGAGGAGCGTATGGCCTTCCTTGGCTATCTCTGAGGCGATATCGGCCTCTCTGGCGAGCAGACGGCCCAGCGAGACGCTCTTGATGATGTGGATGGCCGATTCCAGCCGGCCCATCGTGCTTGGGTCAAAGCCGAGCGACATCAGCTGGACGTTGTACTGCGCCGTCAGGATATCTTCGCCCTCGGATGCACGGACGACCTTCGGGAGATGGGGCTTGATTGAGACGGCTGTCACCGGCTGCCCGCTGCGGAACATTTCCTGCGCATGCTGGAACAGCATCTGGTGGTAGCCTTGCCCGAAGTCTTCGGGGTCGAGCCCGCAATCCGCGATGATGGCGTTGTTGGCGAACATGCATGCGAGGAACACTTCGGAGGCTTCGAGAGCGTCCTTGTCGGTGATCCGGTCGAACTGGCTGCGATCTACTGGGCCGCTCATGCTGCCACCTCATCTTTCTCGATCGAGACCGACGCACCTGTGATGCGGCGCTCGGCTATATCTGCGTATTCAGGGTTGAGCTCGACCATGACGCTGCGAAGGCCAAGCTGCTCGGCAACGAGTGAGACTGTGCCGGCACCACCGAACGGGTCGAAGACAACGCCGGGTTCGGTACCGAAGACCTCGCAGATTGGACCACAGCCGGAAGGCGCGCCGCAGCAGGCGCATATGAGCTTCGGCGTGCCAGCCTTCATGCACCGTTCGGCAACCGCAGGCGGAAACGTAGCGAAGTGGGCATCGCGGAAAGCTTTAGGGGCGATAGACCACACGTTCCGTGCATTCCGGGTTTCCACCAGGTCACCAGTCGCCGCGGCAAAAGACGGCTTCGCTTTGCGGAACGGGTCCGATTCCTCCGCTACCTTGCTGGGGACGTCGCGCCCATTCTTGTGAAACGAGCCGTGCGCCCCAGCTCCCGTATCCCAACCCGCCGGTGTCTTTTTCCGCGAGACAGGAACTCGATCGACGTTTTGTCTGCTGTTCGGGCCAGGCTTCCGCGCGTGGGCGGTGCCAGTGGTGGGCTCGCGGATCGCCTCGTGGTCGTAGAAGTAGTCTTCGCCCTTTGTGAGCAGCCAAATCTTCTCGTGCGAGGTTGTGGGCCGGTCATAGACCGATTCCGGCATGGGATTGGGCTTGTGCCAAATGATCTCAGAGCGAACGTACCAGCCGTCTTCCTGCAGAGCGATGGCTAGCCGGTTGGGGATCATGCATAGATCCTTCGGCTTCAGAAAACCGCCCACGGTAGAGAATGGCTTGTCGCGAAATGTACGATCGTCGGCACCATCAGCCTTATAGGCTGCTGCGCTCTTGCCGTTAGGCGCCGCCGCGTAGCAATCACCATAGTTGAGCCACAGCGTGCCTTTCGGCTTCAGCACGCGCCAGACTTCACGGAAGACGGCAACCATTACCTCGAGGTGCTGACCCAGCGTCGGCTCAAGACCGATCTGTCCGGCAACGCCGTAGTCACGAAGTCCCCAGTAAGGCGGAGACGTCACAACGCAATCGACCGAGTTCGCTGGCATAGTGCGCATGGCTTCGATGCAGTCACCGACATGCATGGTGCAACGACCATCCAAAATGGTGCGAGTGGTGATCATGCCGCCACCTCTGCACGCTCGTTGCGCGCCTGGATGAGATTGAGCCAAGGCTCGTGATACCTGCCCGCATGCACCTTCATGTCCCGGGCGCCGTAGGAGATCGCCAAAGCGCAGCTCTCAGCCGCGTTATGCGCGAGGGTCTTCTTCTTCGGCAGTTGGATACCAAGGCGCTCGCACTCGTCGACGGCCGCTGACTTCCAGTCCTTCTTGCCCTTGCTGTCGATCGGTGGCTTGAAGCTGGCTCCGAAGAACGACTTGCGCCACGAGGACGGCATCAGCGTGCCGTAGGGAATGCCGTGGTTGGAAAGCGTGGCGACGATGGCGGATGATGCCACCCAAGGAGAGATCGAGCCTGCGAAGCTCTGTCCGCGTCCCTGCATGGATACCTGCGCTTCGATCTGCTGCTCGAGAACCGCGAAGTCTGGCTTGATGCCGAGCTCGGTCTTGATGCGGCGAACCAGCGCGGTGACCTTGAGGCCAATCTGGTCGGCGGTGTAGTACATGTCCGCCTTCTCTGGCATCTCGAGGATGCCGCATTGAACGTGGGAATAGTTGCCGTCTGCCTTGCGACGGTCGGGGCTGTAGAGAGACCAGCCTGTGTATTTCGAGGGGTCGAAGCCGAGGATGTAGACCATCACGCGTGGCCCTCGCTGTTCCGGCCCTTGATGGCTTCCGCGATCGGCATGCCAGCCTTCACCCACCGGCGAAGCGTCGTCGGAGCGATGCCATGCTCGATCGCCAACTCGTCGAGCTTCACCGGCTTGCCGTTGAGGGAATACTTGTACTGGCGGGCAGCCTTGATGACCGGGAGCGGCTTGGCTCTGCGCTCCTGGTAGCTGGCAACATCCACACCTTGCAGGACGTCGCGGATCATCTCTCCAGCGACAACCTTGTCCATAATGGCCTTGGCGACTGCCGTGGCTGTCACGCCATAGAACTTGGCCTCGCTTTGCAGGATTGCCTCGGCTTTCGACTGAATTTTCAGATTTATGCTCATGGGTCACCGGGGGAAAGAAGACGCCGCATTCGCGCGGCCAAGGTGGGCGGCTCTATCTGGGAGGAGGAGAGCCGCCGGGGAGGAACTCAGCGCGACGCCGCGATATAGGTGAGCACCCAGTCGTTCATGAACGTCAGCGAAATCCAAGTGATCGCGACGTATGCAGCGTATCGAATGAGCGTCTGGACGAGGATGGCGCCGCCGATGGTGTTGATGTTGGTTTCCACGCTCTTGCGCTCCTCTATGTTTCTCGTGGTGCTGTTGGCGTTCATCATCGGGCTCAGTCCTCGCCGGCGGGGAATGGATCTTCGCTGCTCGCATCTTCCTCTTTCGAGGCTGCCGCAGCGATGCGGGCGAGGATGTCTGGGATCTCGGCGTCGTATTCCGCCCGTCCCGCGTCGAACGATTCCAGCCAGAGCTTGTCGTCAGAACTGCCGGAGTCGTATCCGGAGACACGGTCTAGGTTGAGTAGGCCGGACTTGTAGCCCTTGGCACGGATCAGCTGCTCACCGTCAACGCGATCGGCTTGCTTCAGCAAATCGCCGCTGCTGGTCTCAGCTATGAGGCCTAACCACTCGAGATTTTCGCGGTCGGATTTGAGGCGATCGACAGGCTTCTGGTCATCTTCGCCAAAATGAGCTTTGAGGTAATGATCGAACTTCTGCCCCGAGAAGGATGGCTCGTATGATTTAGCCATCTTGCGGTTTGCTGTCCGGCGGGCGGCAAGCGCTCGCTTAGCGTTTTCAATTTCAAGTTCTTCGCGGAAGTGACTGGCAAAAAGCTTTTGCCGATCCGCATCCGAAAGTTTGCTGTTACTGCCTGTTGTCGTCATCACCGGATCCTTTCCCTTGCCAGCCGAACCTTTTCAGCCAGCGCTTGAGCTTCGTTTTCCAGATCTCGAAGATCATGGTTGTCCTCGTAGCGTTCCCGGTCCCGTCTAATCTCCTCCTGCAGGGCCCGGACCTCAGCCTCGCAGTATTCGACGTATGCCCGCCGGATCGACGTGAATGCGTCGACCGTGATGGACTTTGCCCTGCCCGCCCGCAGGTGCATCATTTGCCAGAATGAAAGGTCGTGTCGGCGCGCCAGGCGACGGATTGCATTCTCGACGTCGCCGTTACCGGCCGTCTCGCGCTCAACCATCTTCCTTACGTATTCAGCCGCTATTGCCGTACTCATGGCTTCCTGTTCCTGTTTGCCGTGCTTTTCGAAAATGTCTTCGTGAACGTGATGCTTTGACACTGTGAATGCGCTCCTTGCCGCCTTGGGTTAGCTTCCTGGTGTCAGCGGAAGCGCTGTGGCTTGGAGCGGTAGAAAGGAGCCCGGCCTAAACCGAACCCAGATGTTGAAGAGAGCGGCGCGAACCAACTTGCCGGAAGGCGCGCCAGCCTCTGCTTAGGATGCCTGTGAAAGCTCGCGCTCAAGGTTGGCGGCGATGAAGGCTTCAAGCTCATCCTCCCGCTCCTGCTCGCTGATCTGGCTGGAGACGCGCATTGCAGCGCCGACACAGACCAAGAGGAAGAAGATGGAAACTGCTCCGATGACTGCCAGAGAGATGGTCATGCGTGCTCCTCGACCCGCGAAGGGGTCAGCATTGCTTTGAAGATGGAGATGTCGGACTTGCGCTCGACCAAAGGCCGGAAACCAGCAGCTTCGAAGACGACGTCGCCGGTGACAAAATCACCATGCAAAAGAGCGCTGATACGTTGATCCGCGATCTCCTCGACCTTGATGCAAGGCGTATTCTTCACGAGCCCTTCGATAACCGCACGGACAGTGTAGACGCGGCCTATCTCGGGCATGTTTGGCTCTTGAAGCACCACAAAACCATCGGGGTAGGTCTTCTCAATCCAAACACAGACGACCTTCTGCCCAACACGAAAGCTACTCATGCGAACTCTCCCACGATTGAGACTGATCTGTTCTTGTCCTTCAGCCGGCGAATGACGCCGCGCTCCTCAAGACCGCTGACAAGCCGAGCGACACCACTCTTGGAGGAGATGCCAATGCCACCGGCCATTTCGACGAAGCTGGGCGAGAAGCCGTGCTTGGCCTTGAAATCACGAATGAATGCGATGAGATCGCGCTGGCGCTCGGTGATACCGGATGCCTGGCGCTGTTCTGCTTGGACGGCTTGGCCGCAGGTGGGGCAGCAGGTCATGTCAGCCACCTGCCCTTGCGATAGCGTCCATGGCGTACGCGATCTCTGGAAGCTGGCAATCGCGATGCCGAAGCTCGTTGTCCGCGCCCCGATAGGCATGCCAGTGGACCAGCTTCTTGCAAGCTTCGAGAAGCTCGGGCGCTCCCTTACTGTTGCGGGTCCGCTCTGCGAGGATGGCCTGAGCAATCTCGTTGATACTGTCGCGCCGAAAAGCTTTGGTGCTTCCACTGCTTTCACGGCAATGGCAGAGCATGTTGTCGAGAGCTTCTTCGGCTGCTGCCCAAACGTCTTTTGGGATCTCACTCGCGGGAATCACTGGCTTGCTCATGTTGCACCTGCCGGAGCGACCGAATGAACGCGATAAGCGACGATGTAGTCGTCATCTTCAGTCGAGACCCAAGAGGACGCCTCAGGCTGCTCGTCGTGCCAGTAGGAGGCATCGTCGAATGTGTTGTGGCGCTCGTCTGTCCAGCCGCCCTTGAAGCGAACCTGAACGACCGTGTCGCCGGTAACCGGCATTCCTTTGCCGTCGTGCTCGGTCCACTCGCTCATGCTGAAACTGCCTTTTCGTGCCTGCTCAGGATCAGCCGAAGAGTACCGGCCGCATGAAGCGTATCGTTGGATGTCAGACCGCCATTGCCGCCTTTGCCGTTCATGCCGTTGACGTCGAACTCGACGCTGGTGATCAGCTTCTTGGCAGCCTTCAGGACGTCGTCAGGGATGCTAGTCATGCCGTTGCCCTCTGCGTGAGAGTGGCCGCATCGATCAGGGAGGCAGCGTCTTGAACGGTCTGCACCTTCTCGAGAGCTTCGTCGTCAAGCTCCAAGTCCAGCTCGGACTCTACGGCCATCAGCAATTCGATGTGGTCGAGGCTGTCCGCGCCGAGGTCGTTGATGAAATTGGCGCTGGGGACGACGAGATCAGCGTCTACATTGAGGACATCGACGATGATGGCGCGGAGGCGTTCAAGCGTGGTCATGCTGCCACCTTGCGCTTGGCCTTGCGAGCAAGCTCCGACATAAGTTCGAACGTCAGGTCATCGCGGCCCTTGGCTCGCGCCGCCGGGATCAAGTCCGACCAGTATTCTGGCGGGATGCTCTTCCGGCGCTTCATCTCGGAAATCGTAGAGGGGCCGACGTTCAGCGCTTCGGCCAGCTCTGTGTTCTTGAAGATGCCGAAGACGTCGGTCATCTCGTTGATCGGGGCGATGTTGGGTTCGGTGCTCATGTCCCTATGTGACACGCATCGTGTTGCTTTGTCAACATGCATCATGTTGCAACACCGAATATGTTGCTCGCATGGCAGATAAGTTTGAAAAAGCAACGCGGCTTCGATCCGCACGATCATCGAAATACAGCTCGGCTTCAGCCGCTGCGGACGCTCTTGGCATGAAGGCGAGCACGTATCGCGCTCATGAGAATGGGCAGAACGATTTGAAGCTTGACGAGGCCAAGGTCTACGGCAAGAAGTTTGGCGTCGATCCTCTGTGGCTTATGGCAGAGGACGGCATTGTCTCGGCTGCGAATCAAAATGATTCGCCCAATGCGGTCGTTGGCGCTAAATTAGTCGGACGCGGCCGAACGATCAAAGTCTATGGCCGCGCTGTTGGCGGCGTAGATGGCGAGTTCGAGATGAATGGAAGCGTGCTTTACGAGATCATGGCCCCGCCGATCCTGTCGGACGTCAACGGTGCTTACGGGGTTCAGGTCTCAGGCGACTCCATGTCTCCTCGCTACGAGGACGGGGAAGTCTGCTTTGTGGATCCTGACCGGCGGGTGAAGAAAGGCGACTACGTGATCGCGCAAATCCGCCTCGACGAGCACGGCCCTCTTCTCGCCTACGTGAAGAAGTTCATTCGGCACAACGCCGAGGAACTGGTGCTTTCGCAGTTCAACCCTGAAAAGGAACTGCGCTTCGCCGCGCCATGCGTCGTCTCGGTGCACTACATCGCCTTGGCCGGCAACGCATGAGCGATGCCAGCGCCATACTTTCCGCTGGAGCTGTAGCGCTTTCTTGCTCTGCAACGATTGCAGCACTCGTGGGGCAGTTGCGCCGGATAGGCGTGCTATCAGACGAGATGCAGCGCGAGATCTACGAAGACGCTCTTCTGATGCTTGAAGAAAGCCAAGGCGACGACGAGAGCGGTGTTTTTGAAGCTGCACGAGAACTGATCGAGATGCACCTTCGGCCTGACCTCAAGGCATAGGTATCAATTAAGACGGGGGGTGAGGTAACATCCTCACTTCCATTCCGTCCTATTCCAAACCAGAGCTTTCAGACCACTCGCGCTTTATCGACCAGGCTGAGACCCGGATGCTCCCGGGGGTGTCTTAGGGGCCTGCGCTCCCGGTTTGATCCCAGCATTCGCGCTAGGCCCTCACCACTTTCGTCGTTTATCGCTGATCTTGCGAACCAGCTAGGGCCGTCTCAATGCCCGCGCGTCCTGTCTCATGCTGTCCATATTCCGGTTAGCCCGATCGCTCGCGGCGTTCCGTCACGTATGCCCCGATTTTCAAAGGATCGGGAACCTGATGGGAGGTTTTTGCTTTTAGCAAACAACTGTTCATGGTAGAAACAACTGTTATTTGGCGACGGGAAAACTTCCCAGGGTCAAACCGTCACCAACAGCCCGCCCGAGTTAGCGCTCGTGGCGGGCTTTTTGTTTTCTACGCTCTGATTCGATGTTGCGCAACACAGCGCGTGTTATTTTTTCGTCTGCTCAACACGATACATGTTGACACGATCCGTGTTGTCTGCGATGTTCATCCTCGTAGACAGCGACCACGAAGACGGCACGGCCCGATCTGGTCCCAACCCTAAGAGGATGAACAAGCATGTTCGCAGCTCTCAAAAATAAGCTCAGCGGCGGAGTGAATAAGTACTCCGGTCGCAAGGATTTCTTGGAGGCCGTGTGTGCGGCTTCCGCACTGGTCGCCGCCGCAGATGGTGACGTTTCCGACGCTGAAGTCGATCAGACGGTCAAGGCCGTGTCGTCCAACGCTTCACTCTCCGCCGCTTTCAAGACTTCCGAAATCGAGCGCACCGCCGATGCCATGCTGAAGCGGGCTCAGGGCGGTCGTGTCGGTCGCTCCGGCCTATACAAGGAGCTGGAAGACATTTCGAGCGATCACGAGATGTCGGAAACGGTTCTCTATTCCGCACTCGACGTTGCCGACAACGGCGGCATCAGCGCCGAAGAAAAGCAGGTGCTTGCGAAGATCGCTCAGACCTTGGGCCTCAATCTGGCGAACTACGATGTCTGATCTCGCTCGGTCGGGGAAGTCGATCGTCTTCGCCACCGTCGCGGTCGTTCTGATCTTCCTGCAGTTCACGCTTCTCTCCGCCGCCCTCGATCTCGTGACGAGCTTCGTCCTTTTCGGCGTCGGGTACATCGCAGGCCGCTTCACGCGGTGAACTTGAGACACGGGAGAGGAGCCGGGCCAAGAACCTACCTCTCCCAATTCAACCAGCCGGCCAGATGGGTCGGCGATAGTGGAGAGACGCAGTGACAAACGTGATCATGGATACGGGCAACGTCAACGAGCTGCTCGGCGCGGAACACGACGACGAAGGCGTTTCCAGCAGCATGGAAGCTCGCAAGGAGCCGGAAGGCAACGGGATCGAGTTTCACGTCGCCATGACAAGCTGGACACTTCGCGACATGGAAGAGCTTATCGTTCAGGCCGCTGCACAGCAGCTTGTCGGCAAGTTCGGTAACGACCGTCTCGCCAAGGAGATTGAGGCGAAGACAGTCTCTCTCGTCACCGCCAAGGCAGATGCCGCGCTTGAAGCCGTCACGACCGAGATCATCAACCAGCCGCTTATCCCCAAGTACACCTACGGCAAGGCTGACGCCGATCCGGTCACCATGCGGGAATTCCTCGGACTGACCGGTCGCCAGTATCTAACTCAGATGGTCGGCAATGACGGCAAGGTGAGCGACCGCTCTTCGTACAACGAGAAGAGCCGCATGCAGTACCTCGTCGAGAAGTGCATGGAAACGACCTTCAAGCGCGAGATCGAGAAGGCGACGAACGAACTTATCACTGAGGTTCGTCGCGGCGTCGAGGCACAGCACAAGGCTTTCCTTGAGGCTGAGAAGACCCGCTTCCGCGAAGCACTCACCAAGATCACCGCCTGATCCCCTTCGGCATCCGTCTTCACCGGCGGATATCGAATGTGATCCCAACGGAGGGAAGACAGCATGACAGACACATCAAAGCATACGCCGGGGCCTTGGGGGCTCACTGAAGACGGCGATTGGCTCCAACTCGCTGGCGGGCAGGAGCCGATTGTAGACGGTCGCTACATGAGCATTTGCGTAAATTGCATCTCAGACGCCGACAAGCGACTGATCGCAGCCGCTCCAGAGCTTCTCTACGTCGCAGAACTCGTGGTTTCGTGGCTCGACGAGGATGAGGGCGCCCATGCCCTCTGCGATAAAGCCCGCGCAGCCATCGCCAAGGCGACAGGCGGCGCAGCATGACCAACCTCATCACCACCGACGACATCGTCCTGTTCTTCAACACCACCCGCGCTGGCGATGTCTACGTCAACGACAGCACCAGTCTTGGCAAGACCTATACCGTGGACATGCTGCTCGACGAACCGGGCGACAGCTGCCCGCGCATCGTGATCCTCAACACCAAGACGCTTATTTCGTCGGACGCGACGGAGATCTTCGCCCAGGCATGGCTCAAGCGCGCTGATGCGGCTGACGAGCTTGAGATCGGCGAGAATTACTCCATCGAGGATCTCGAACGCAGCTTCCCGATCTTCGTTCGAAACAGCCGTGATTGGGCGGTTCGGAAGGATGACATCGAGGCTATGGCACCGGTTTTTCCAGATCCGGACAGAGCGTTCGTCGAGCGCCGCGAGCTTCGGCTGATCGCATCCGCAGAGCCTGCCATGTTCCGCGCTCGTCAGGGTTTGGATGCAAGCACGGGGAGGACGGTATGAACAAGATCACCGTACGCATCGACAGCAGCCGCCCGGTCTTCATTGAAGCCGACGCAGACAGCTTCGGTCAGGTCTTCGCCAACATGAACGACGAAGAGCAGATCGACACTCTCCGCGCCATGGTCGAGCACATGAAGCCGCACCGCATCCAGTGGGATTATATCTCGATCGCTCTGGAGAAGGAAGAGAACCGCGACGTTCGCGAACAGCTCTCGGTGATCCTGCCAGACATCGCCGCCAAAGATGCTGAGATCGCTCGGCTGCAGAACAACCGCGATATGTTCAAGGGACAAGTAGAGCGCCAGTCTTTGAAGTTGGCTGAAATGCGCGTTGCTTTGGCCCCGGCGGTCGAGAAGCTGGCCTCAATCGTTTTTGACGGAAAGCATCACCCAATCGTAGCCAAGGCTCTAGCCGCCCTATCCACGCGGGAGCCCTCGCTATGATCAAGCCCCTCACCCTATCCCAGCGCCTTCTCGAACGCGCCGACGCATCTGACGAAGACTGCAGAACGGATGATGGAGACATCATGCGGGCGGCGGATGAAGCGCTGAAGGCGAAGGATGCGGCATTAGCGCGCCTTGAAGATGAGCGGGCCGAACAATGGCGGAAGCGCCGTGACGCAGAGGCATCCAGAGACGTCGAGAAGGCTGTAAGCGATAGCCTTCGCAAAGAGCGCGACAAGCTGACGGTAGCAATGGAAGGTATCGTCCATTTCTCCGACGCCCTCAATTTCCGTAACGACCACCTATCCACGGCTCTCGCGCAATGGATCGCAGAAGGCGCGTCCGCTCTCAAGGAGAAAGCCGATGCGTGAACCCAAGATCATCAGCGCAATCGAGCCTCAGCCTCCGAAGGGCATCAAGTACATGCTCGGGGACGAGACATGGCTGCCGAACGAACAACGGTCACCCTCCCGTCTCCATTGTGAGGAGTGGGGGAACCTTGGACCGATGGAACTGGACCCAGAAATCAAGCCGAACAAGGTCGGCTTCCGTGTTCGTACAACCGACTTCTTGGCTCCAGAAGGAGCGATAGGATTCACCTCTGTGGACGGCGTCTACTACTGGACCGATACTGATCAGTTTGGCCGCACAGCGGGAGAGCGGGAGGCGACTGATGCGTGATTGCTGCCCAGCCAACCAGTACGACGGCGGATGCGAAGGTAGAGACTGCCGCTCCAAGGCGCACGACCTCGGCCGGTTCACCAAGCCACAGCCAGCCCCATACGTCACCACCGTTCCAGCCTACGGGATGATTGGCGCCGCCATCATCATCGCGTTCTGGGGCGTCTTCACCTTCATTGCAGCGCCTGCTTACGAGCGGGTCATCAAAGATCAGCAGGAGAACGTCGCATGGGAAAGGTAGCCGAGCACAAGGTCGAAGCAGAGCGGCTGGGAGCCATCACGGATCGCCTGCTGCAGAAGATGAACCCGGAAGGTTTCATCGAATTTCAGCTTCGCCAGGCAGTGTCTGATGCCGTGAGAGATCTCGGCAAGGAGCGGGCGATGAAAATCATATTGGAGGCAGCCGAGTGACTTACTTCCGCACAAACTTCGAAGACTTCTGCGCTCGATCCGGATGCGACACGGCCCACATAAACCGCATCTATGAAGCCCTTGGCGGCGGCGCGTGGCTGGCAGGCGGCGCTATCCGGCGGACGTTGATCGGCCAAGCTCTCGATAGCGACTTCGACTTCTTCTTCAAGTCTGCCGAGGACATGGCGGCATGGGAAGCAGGTCTCCCGAGTGGCTTGAACCTCATCCGCGAGACTGAGCATCACAAGCATTGGCGAGGCACTATCGCTGGATCAGAGCTGCCGGTGGACATCCAGGCCATCCGCTTCAGGTTCTACGAGACCGCAGAGCAGGTGATCGACAGCTTCGACTACACGGTGACCATGTTCGTTCTCGACAACGACGATCTTGTCACTACGCCCTATGCGCTCTGGGATCTCGGACGTCGCAAGCTAGCTGTCCACAAGATCACCTATCCGGTCGCCACCATGCGGCGCCTGCTGAAGTACACCAAGCAAGGTTTCACCGCATGCGCGGGCTGCCTCCAATCCATCCTGAAGGAAACCGCTGCCTCGCCAGAAGCGATGGGTCAGCTCGATATCGAATACGTCGATTGAGGATCGCACCATGACCTACCTGTATCTCGACATTGAGACTATCCCGGCACAGACCGATGAAGCCCGCCAGATCGTGGCCGCGTCGGTCAAGCCGCCAGCCCAGATGAAGAAGGCCGACACGATCGCGGCATGGGAGAAAGATCAGAAGTCCGCAGCGATCGACGAGGCAGTCGCCAGGACGTCGCTGAATGGCGCTTTCGGGCACATCTGCTGCGTCGGCTTCGCTTTCGGCGAGGAGCCTGCACAGACCGTTTCGTGGCCTCTCCAGCACAAGGACGAGGCAGAAACTCTGCGCTATCTGGCGACCTTCCTGAGCACGACAAACCGCGTCCCGACAATCGTCGGCCATAACGTCGCCGGCTTCGACATCCGCTTCCTCTGGCAGCGCGCCATGGTTCTTGGCGTTCGCATGCCGTCGTGGTTCCCGCGCGATCCGAAGCCTTGGGGCAACGAGGTGTTCGACACCATGACGGCATTCGCCGGCGCTCGGGAATACATCAGCATGGACAGCCTCTGCGCTGCGCTAGGGATTGCCGGCAAGGGTGATGTAGATGGGTCGATGGTGGGCACGATGTTCGCCGAAGGTCGCCATCAGGAGATCGCCGACTACTGCCGATCCGACGTTGAGCGTACTCGCTCTATCCACCGGAAGATGCTTGTCGCTCTCGGGGAGGCTGCGTGATGGAGAACACTGCTCTCTGGGACAAGCTCGGCAAGACCGACCCAGCCCACACCAAGACATTCAAGCGCGCTGGTGGGTTCTCCGGAACAGCCATCAAGCCGATGTTCTCCTATCGCCGGTTGACCGAAGAGTTCGGGCCGTGCGGCTCGGGCTGGGGCGTCAACGAGCCTGTGTTTCAGGTGGTACCTGGCCAGAACAACGAGGTCCTCGTCTTCTGCACCGTGTCGGGCTGGTACATGCTCGATGACAAGCGCAGCACCGTCTATGGCGTCGGTGGGGACAAGGTCGTCACGTACATCAAAGCGAACGAACAATACAACCGGCCGGAGCGGTGGGAGAACGACGACGAAGCCTTCAAAAAGGCTTTCACTGACGCGCTCACCAACGCCTTCAAGCTAGTTGGCGTCGGCGCCGATGTTCACATGGGCATGTTCGACGACAACAAATACGTGAACGCCATGAAGCAGGAGTTCTCAGACGCTCCTCGGCAGGAAGCAAGCAATGATGCTCCGAAGCCGATCAGTTCCGCTGAGCAGAAGCGGCAGCTCGCGGTGATCGATCAGGAGCTTCTCGACTGCCAGTCTGTCGTGTCCGTCAACTCGTGCGCTGAGACATGGAAGCACATCGCCACGCGCGACGGCTGGTCACGAGACTACAAGCAAATCGCAGCAGAGAAGTTTGAAGCACGCCGCAAGGCTGTTCAGCAGGAGGCAGCATAATGGCAGACCGATACGACGCTGTGGCCGTTCGCCGCTACAAGGACCGCGACGGCAACGAGAAGAGTCAGTTCACCACAATCGGCACAGCTTGGCCGATGAAGGACAAGGACGGGTTCACCGTTCGGCTCAATGCCGTCCCAGCGCCCACAGAAGGCGAGTTCATCATTTTGCTGATGCCGCCACGCCCCAAGGACGACAATCGCGCCAGCGGGCAACGTCGCGGCAATGATGCGCCAGGCCAAAATGCGAACTTCTCGCGAGATCTCGACGACGACATCCCCTTCGAAATGTCTTGGAGGTAGCCATGGGAACGGTCAACCGCCTCATTCAAACGGAAGACGAACGCGTGATGGCTGCTCGCTTAGTTGAGGGCCGGAAGTACCCGTTCACACTTACGATCACCGATGGCAAACCCCGCTCGAAAGCGCAGAACCGCCTTCAGCACATGTGGATGAACGAGATCTCGATCCAGAAGGGCGATCTAACCGCCGAGGAGGCCCGCGCCTACTGCAAGTTGACGATCGGCGTTCCGATCTTGCGGAGCCAGAACGAAGCGTTCAGGGAGCGTTACGACGCGATCCTAAAGCCGCTCTCATACGAGCAGAAGCTGTCGATCATGAGCGAGCCGCTGAACCTACCCGTGACCAGCCTCATGAGCACCAAGCAGCTCACCGAGTATCTGGAAGGCATAATCCGCCACTTCGGAGAGCAAGGCATCATCCTGACCATGCCCGACGATATGCGCGATCAGATCAACACCAATTCCGGCGAAGCTCCCCTGCCTGAGCCGGATACTGCCGACGACACCTCCACGTTGGCAGACCAAGCAGCAGACGGAGAAGGCGAGACCACAGCATCTCCGTCTGCTGCTGCACTTTCCGATGTCCAGCGGGCAAGCATGATCGAATGCTGCCGGAAGATGCTGGCGATACCGGCCCAGACCGATCTCGATCAATCGCAGAAGCTGATCGTCCTGGCAGAGGCCAAAGACGACTGGAAAAGCATGACGAAGCCAGCCGTGCACGAGAACATCAAGGGCTTCTACGAGTCCGCGAAGGCGCAGATCAAGTCCGATCCGCGGGTCTATCCGAACCTTCGCGCGAAGGCGTTCGATCTGTTCTCCGAGGTTCTGGAGTGCGAAGCAAAGGAGCTGGGAGCATGAGCAGATCAACTCCCGAATGGATCGCCAAGAACGACGACGCCAAGATCCCAGATCGGGTGAAGGTGCGGATCATCGAGCGCGAGAACTTCATCTGCCATCTCACCGGCGCCAAGATCGACCCGGTCAGAGACCAGTTTGATTTTGACCACAAGGTCTCGTTGATCCTCGGCGGAGAGCATCGCGAGTCCAATCTCTTCCCGACTCTCAGAGAAGCTCACCGGAAGAAGACTGCGATCGAGGTCGGCATCAAGTCGAAGATCGCCAAGGTGAAGAAGAAGCACCTCGGCATCACCAAGCCGAAGTCTTCGCTCTCAGCTGGCCCGTACAAGCGCAAGATGAACGGCGATGTCGTCGACACCCGAACAGGAGAGGTAGTGAGCAGATGAGCGAGCAGAACACGCAGCGAGCCGAGCCGGTCGCCTGGTACATGCACCTCTGGAATGAGGCCGACGAGGATGTGAAAAGCGAAATTCGCTGGGGCCACCCATCGGCTGCCGACATCGAGCGCGCCGAACACAACGGGCATGACATCGAGCATCTCTATGCTGGTTCAGCGCCTACCGCGCCAGCCATGACCGAACAGAACAAGCAGTCTGAGACCCCAGCGCCCGAGCAGCATGCGCCGGGCTGCAACCTCACCAAAGATATCCGCAACTGGGCGAATTGGATGGTCTCATGCGCCTGCGGCAACGTCTCTGACGAAGCTCGTCTGCTCATTGATGCCGCAGACGCTATAGAGGGAAGATATCGATCATCCGCTTTGGATGACGTGATTGCAGAGCGACGTCGCCAGTTTGAAGTCGAAGGATGGACGCCAGGTCATGATGACGCGCATTCGGACGGCGAGATGGCCCGTGCTGCAAGCTGCTATGCCCGTAGCGCGGCTATACGTGGCAGTGATCGGAAAGCTATGGCTTTCGTGCTTCCGTTGAATTGGCCTTGGAGCCGCGAGTGGTGGAAGCCGACCGACAGCCGTCGCGACCTTGTAAAAGCCGGCGCTCTCATCATTGCAGAAATCGAGCGCCTCGATCGCACCGCCCTCGCCACCACGGAGGGCAAGTCATGAGCTCACTACCTGAGACGGCACTCGATCGGGCAAAGCGCTTGACGCAGGAGCAGGTCGACGCTGGCAAGCTGCATTCATGGGTCATGGGCGACTGCGAACAGCGGGACCGCTTCAACCAGACGCGCGATCGGCGCGCTGCCTTTCATGTCGTAGACGCCACGGAGGGCTCAGACGATGTCTAACATCAACGTCAATGCATACTGCGAAACGCACGGCGTCTCCAAACAGACATCGATGGATCTTCAGCAGGCCATAGGCGGCACATTTCAGCTTCCCGACGGGCGAAGCTTCTGGGTTGATGCCGTGACGGTGCGCGAAATCATGTCACGCATCGTACCGGTCATTGGCGCAGCCTTGGAAACTTCCGGTCGCGTTGCCCGCAACTCCACACCACCCGAAACGAGGGCGGCTGTCCCTATGTCAGAAACCACCCCTGTTTCTGAAACAGACGGAGCGGCTATTTCAGAAAGGGTGGAGAGGCCCGCCCCTGTGGATAAGCTGTGGACGGACGCCGATGACTAGAGCCCGCACATACACCAAGACAGAAATCGCCGATGCTGCAGCCGCGGCCGCGATCCATGGCATCAACGTGATCATGCATCCATCTGGCGAGATCGAGTTCTCGCCGAATCGGTTTGCCGCCCAGAAGACAGAAGAAACGCCCGAGGAAGGGCTGCAGAGGTGGCTTGATGGAAGGAAAACTCGTCGGAGTGCATAAGGTCACCGTGAAGCTCGCGAACGGCATGCGGGAAACCTACTACTACGCATGGCGCGGCAAGGGTGCGCCTCGCATGAAGTCGAAGCCTGGCACAAAGGCTTTCACGCAGGAATACATCCGCCTGACCCGTGACCGACAAGCAGCAGCCGCGGTATCGGGAACCATCGGTTCCCTGATCGATGACTTCCGCAAAACACCGTCCTACCAGTCGCTGTCTCCGTCAACGCGCCGAGACTACGAGCGCCAGTTCGGCGCCATCCGGCTTGAGTTCGACACCTTCAGCATCAAACACATTGAGGCCCGCGGCAGCCGGCGAGCTTTCCTCGATTGGCGGGACACCATGAGCGATTCCCCGCGCTCTGCCGACATGCATATTGCTCTGCTGTCCCGCCTGTTCGCATGGGCCAAGGACAAGGAGATTATCCTTCGCAATCCGCTGGAGCGCGTGGAGAGGCTCCATGAGGGCACACGGCGGGATATCATCTGGACCCAGGATCAGATCAACAAGGTGCTCACCGAAGCCGCCCCGCATATCCGCAACGTTGCGATGATCGCGCTGTGGACGATGCAGAGGCAAGCCGACATCCTGACTATGCCGACACTCGCCTTTGATGGGCAGAGAGTGTCGATCAAGCAGGGAAAGACCGGAGCGCGGGTTCGCGTGGTTGCAGCACCGGATCTATTGCCGATACTGCGGAAAGCGAAGGATGGTAACAGGCAGAGGATTTTGGAGAACTCGTTCGGTCAGAACTGGACCTCGAGCGGGTTCCGAGCATCATGGCGCAAAGAGATGGCGCGGCTCGGAGTGAAGGGCGTCACCTTCCACGATTTACGCGGAACGGCGATCACCTTCGCCTATGGCAACCTTGATCGGTCGCACGACGAGAAGATCAAACTCATATCGGAGATTTCAGGCCACACGCAGGACGATGCCGAATCGATTATTCGCAAGCATTATCTGGCTGGCCAAGAGGTCGTTGACGCGATCGGGCGCGGAACGAAGAAGGAATAAAACTGTAAAATGTGGGGGAATGTGTAAAGCGACCTGCGGAAAATACCAGCTAAGTGCTTGTTTTTGGTGGGTGATGTAGGGCTCGAACCTACGACCCGCTGATTAAGAGTCAGCTGCTCTACCAACTGAGCTAATCACCCGTAACCGGTTTGGCGAAGCGTCGTTTCCGCCGGTGTGAGGGCCGTATAAAGAGGAAGTTTGGGCTTGTCCAGCACCTCCCGCGAAATTTGTTGGATCAGCAGCTTCTTTTTTGCTCCCGCGAACTGCCTTTGCGAGGATATCCGGACTTATGGTAACAAAATCAACGTTTTAAAAAATATCGCCTAGATTTCGATAATGCCTTCGGCAAGTCGGATCGCTTGTCCGCCGATCCGGGCTTTTGCAATGGCCCCTTCCTGCACATCGATATGGAGATGGATAAAGGACGGCCGTCCCATCTCGACGCCTTGCTCGATAAGAAGGGGGTGATGCCCATCCGGCAAGCCGTCGAAATGATGAATCGCGCCGGACAATGCCGCTACCGCCCCACCCGTGGCTGGGTCTTCAGCGATGCCCATATCTGGCGAGAACATTCGTGCATGAAATTTCGCCTGATGATGGACGCCGCCGCGGCAATAGACATAGGCCGAAGCGAGCGCACCCTCGACGAAGGGAGCGACCTTCTCCCAAAGCGGCGCATCGAATTCCATGTCCTGGACAGTTGCGAGATTGTGTAGCGGGATCATCAGGAAGGGCACACCGGCGCTCCAGATCGACGCGACGTGGTTTTCGAACCCGATATCCGTCAGCTCGACGCCGAGCGCGTCCACGATGCCCTGACGGTTCAGGGCGAGGTCGATCCGCTGCGACTTCTTTGGCAGATCGAACTCCGCGAACCCCACCTCCCCCTGGCGCAAACGCACAGCGCACCGAACCGGACCGACCGCCTCTTCAAGGACACAGACCAGATCGAGATCGCTGTCGC
This sequence comes from Neorhizobium sp. DAR64872/K0K18, assembly GCF_050500175.1. Lineage (NCBI taxonomy): Bacteria > Pseudomonadati > Pseudomonadota > Alphaproteobacteria > Hyphomicrobiales > Rhizobiaceae > Neorhizobium > Neorhizobium sp. DAR64872/K0K18. The sequence continues at coordinate 1,483,603 of NZ_CP191446.1, read as the reverse complement.
GCCCGTGGGTGCGCTCGGCAAGGGCGATGGCCGTCCCCACCGTCGGATGTCCCGCGAACGGAAGCTCCCGGCCCGGTGTGAAGATTCGCAGCTTTGCAGAATGGGTAGTGTTCGTCGACGTCTGGACGAACACCGTCTCCGAGAGGTTCATCTCCTTGGCAATGGCCTGCATCGCGCCATCGTCGAGACCGTCTGCATCGAAGATTACCGCAAGCGGGTTGCCGGAAAGCTTAGCGTCCGTGAAAACGTCATAGATGCTATAGGGACGCGCCAATGCAAACTCCTCCTCATATACCGGGCGCAAAATTGCCCGACGGCGTCCCGTGGCGCAACCCCTGATCAACGTCACCGGCTAGTGATTTAATTAGCGACGTTTACGGTCGGGCGCGCTGGGCGCCTCGGGGAAGGCCGCGGTTCCACGGGAGGCGGCGCCCGAGGCCGAGCGTCACCGACAGGTGAACTGGTCGCCAGCAGCCCGTGAGAAAGGCAAGCCATCGCTGGGTCGCCTTTCTCAGTCCACGATATTCAGATGATCGGGAGCGCTTCGTGCTCGCGGGTCTCGGCATTGCCGATCAGTCGACCGAGCCGCTTTATGCCCTCGTCGATCATCTCGTCGTTGGCGCAGGAGAAGCTGATGCGCAGCGTGTTGGCATTGCTGCCGTCGGCGTAGAACGCCTTGCCGGGCACGAAGGCGACCTTTTCGGTTGCCAGCGACTTCGCCAGAAGCTCGGCACCGTCCATGCCCTCCGGAAGCGTCAGCCACACGAACATGCCGCCTTCGGGCTTTGTCCAGGTCGTTCCCTTCGGCATGTATTTCGCAAGTGCCGCCAGCATGGAATCGCGGCGACCGCTATAGACCCGCTTGATCTTGGCAACCTGTTCATCGAAACCGCGCGAAGCGACATGCTCGACGGCGATCTGGTTGATCGTCGAAGAGTGCAGGTCGGCCGCCTGCTTCAACAGCACCAGTTTGCGGATGACCGGCATCGCTCCGATCACGAAGCCGACCCGCAGACCGGGGGCCAGCGTCTTGGAAAAGCTGCCGCTGTAGATCGTGCGGGTCTTTTCGATACCGCCGCTGCGGGCAATATCGAGCGCGAGGATCGGCGAAACCGGTTCGCCATCGAAGCGCAGGTTCTGGTATGCGGCATCTTCGAGAATCGCGATATCGAGTTCGTCGGCGAGTGCCAGAAGCTTTTCGCGGCCTGCGAGATCGATCGTCTCGCCGGTCGGATTGGAGAAGTCGGCAGACAGATAGGCAAACTTCACCGAGCCACCGGCTTTCGACGCCGTCTCGCGATAGGCTTCCGGCGTGCGGTTGCCGTTGACCGAGAGCTGATCGTAGGTCGGCTCATAGGCGTTGAATGCGGAGAGCGCACCTAGATATGTCGGCCATGTCACCAGCGCCGTATCGTTCGGCGACAGAAACAGTTTGCCGAGGTAATCGAGCGCCTGCTGGGAGCCTGACGTGATGAAAACGTTGTCGGCGGTACAGTCGATGCCGATCTTGGCGACATCGGCGACGATCCAGTCGCGTAGCGGCTTGTAGCCTTCGCTGACCGAATACTGCAGCGCCGAGTTCACCTGAGCGCCTGAGAAGATATCCGCATAGGCCTTCTGGAATTCCTCGGCCGGAAACAGTGCCGGATCCGGAATGCCGCCGGCGAACGAAATGATGTCCGGCTGCTCCAGCAGCTTCAGCAATTCGCGGATCTCGGAGGCTTTCATGCGGCTGGAGCGCGTCGCGAAAATATGGTCCCAATCAAGCACGGGCGTTTCCTTTTATTTCAATATTCTTGGCTTCGGTTTACATAAGTTCCGACAGGTCAACAATACTGACCTATCGGTTTTTGGTACGGTGTGATCACGAATTGTAAAACGCAAAAGCCCGCGCAAGTGGCGCGGGCTCTCGAATATTTTGCCTCAGTCGACCGGAATGATCAGGCCTTGAGGATCGAGCGGCCCGCGTAGGCAGCCTGAGGACCCAGCATTTCCTCGATGCGGATGAGCTGGTTGTACTTGGCCAGACGATCCGAGCGCGACAGCGAACCGGTCTTAATCTGTCCGCAGTTGGTGGCAACTGCGAGATCGGCAATTGTCGAGTCTTCCGTCTCACCCGAACGGTGCGACATGACGGCCGTGTAGCTTGCCTTGTGCGCTGTTTCGACAGCATCGAGCGTTTCGGTGAGCGAGCCGATCTGGTTGACCTTGACGAGGATCGAGTTGGCTGTGCCCTGACGGATCCCATCGCGCAGACGGGCCGAGTTGGTCACGAACAGGTCGTCGCCGACGAGCTGAACCTTGGAACCGATCTTGTCGGTGAGATACTTCCAGCCGGCCCAGTCGTCTTCCGACATGCCGTCTTCGATCGAGATGATCGGGTACTTGCCGGCAAGTTCTGCCAGGTAATCCGCCATTGCTTCGGGCTCCAGCGAACGGCCTTCGCCTTCCAGCTCATACTTGCCGTTCTTGAAGAATTCGGTCGCTGCGCAATCGAGCGCCAGGTGGACGTCATCGCCCGGCCGGTAGCCGGCCTTTTCGACCGACTTCATGATGAAGTCGAGGGCTTCCGGCGCGCTCTTCAGGCCCGGCGCGAAACCGCCTTCGTCGCCGACATTGGTGTTGTGGCCCTGCGCTGCCAGTTCCTTCTTGAGGACGTGAAAGATTTCTGCACCCATGCGCACGGCATCCTTCAGCGTCTCAGCGCCGACGGGCATGATCATGAATTCCTGGAAATCGATCGGGTTGTCGGCGTGAGCGCCGCCATTGATGATGTTCATCATCGGGACCGGCAGAAGATGGGCGGAGGCGCCGCCGATATAGCGATAGAGCGGCAGGCCGGACGATTCGGCGGCGGCCTTGGCAACGGCAAGCGAAACGCCGAGAATGGCGTTTGCACCCAGGCGCGATTTGTTCGGGGTGCCGTCGAGCGCGATCAGGGTCTTGTCGATGTGGATCTGGCTTTCGGCATCGAAGCCGCCGATCGCGTCGAAGATCTCGGTGTTGACGGCTTCGACAGCCTTTTCGACGCCCTTGCCACCATAGCGCTTGCCACCATCGCGAAGTTCGACGGCTTCATGCGCGCCCGTGGAGGCGCCCGACGGAACGGCGGCGCGGCCCATCGAGCCGTCTTCCAGATAAACATCCACCTCGACGGTCGGATTGCCACGGCTGTCCAGAATTTCGCGAGCGATGATGTCGGTAATGGCGGTCAAGGGTCTCTCCTCGGTTGATGTGCGAGCCTGAATTCGCAGGCTCAGCGAACAGGCGTGTCATCGACATTGTGCGATCGTCGATGACACGCGGATTACAATCCAGTCAATTCGGCGGTTTTTCGACGCCGTCAGCCTTTTGCGATGGCGTCGAAGGCCAGCAGCTTTTCCAGAAGCCGCGGCATGTCCTTCAGGTGGACCATATTCGGACCGTCGGACGGTGCGTTGTCAGGGTCTTCGTGGGTCTCGATAAAGACGCCAGCAACGCCGACGGCGACGGCTGCCCGGGCAAGCGTTTCGACAAACTCGCGCTGGCCTCCGGAGGAGCCGCCCTGGCCGCCCGGCTGCTGCACGGAGTGGGTTGCGTCGAAGATGACAGGGCTTCCGAGAGCCGCCATGATCGGCAGCGAACGCATGTCGGAAACGAGAGTGTTGTAGCCGAACGACGCACCGCGCTCGCAGAGCATCACATTGGGATTGCCGCTTTCGAGGAACTTCGCCTGAACATTCTTCATGTCCCAGGGTGCCAGAAACTGCCCCTTCTTGACGTTGATCGCGCAACCCGTCTTTGCAGCCGCGACCAGCAAGTCGGTCTGGCGCGACAGGAAGGCGGGGATCTGCAGGATATCGATCGTGTCGGCCACGAGGCCGCACTGCTCTTCCGTGTGAATGTCGGTCAGAACAGGAAAGCCGTATTCCTTCTTGAGATCGGCAAAGATTGCCATCGCGTTGTCCAACCCGATGCCGCGCTTGCCGGAGATCGACGTGCGGTTCGCCTTGTCGAAGGAGGACTTGTAGACGAGGCCGATGTCGAGCTTCTTGCAGAGTTCGACAAGCGTACCCGCGATCATGAAGGCGTGATCACGGCTTTCCATCTGGCAGGGACCGGCAATCAGCGAGAGCTTTGCCGTGTTGGAAAAAACGACTTTCGAACTCCCCTCGCCCACGGACACTTCAGAATTGGCGGAGACTGTCATTTCACTATTCCTCGAAACCGAAAACCACACCTTGCCCCGGGGCTGCCGACACGATCACGCGGCCATCCCTGCGGATGAATGCGACGTCATTAGCAGCAAGGGTGATCTCTGTCACGGCGAGATCGGTGGTCTTGAAGATGATCCCGCGCGCAGCGAGGCGCGACGATAACAAGGGCTTCATCGAAGACCGGAACTCGTCGCTGAACGTGTCGTTGGATTGAATGCGGATGCTGGCATTGGCAGCTTCGATCCGCAGACCGTCTTTCCCTTGCTCGGGCTGAGTCTCGAACACGGTTTCGAAAAGCGGCAGAAACTCCAGCGGGTCATCTGCAGAAAAGACGATCTCTCGAAGGCCTGTAACGGCGTTTGCGTGCTCATCAAGACCACCGCGATCTGCCGGTAATGCTGCCATTCGCTGGCAGGAAAACAGCAAGATGTCATCGACCTCGGGAACTGCCGCGAACGCCAGACGGAATGAGACTTCGCTCTCCCCACCATCGGGCAACTGCATCGGGCGGGAGAATTGAAGCATCTCGCCCGCAGACATGTGCCCGTCCACAAAACGCATATGATCGGCCGCTGCATCCTGCGTCCCGATGACCACCGCCGATAGACCTTCCCTTTTCCGCTGGCCGCGGAAGCGGATGTCGCGATCGGTGAACACGTTGCCTCGTTTTGCCGCAAGCGAGGCTTGCCGACGGTTCACAATGGCCAGTGGCTCGAGGTACGAGCCATCCGCGAAGAATATGCAGGCATTGGCTGTGCCGAAAGGGTGAACACCTTCAGGTGCCACAGTAAAGCCGAGAGCGGTCAACCTCCCCCGCGCTGACGCCAGATCTGCAACGGGCAGAACCAAATGATCGACTGACTTGTTACCCACTTACACCCCCAAAGTCTTATTCCGCAGAACATTGGCTATCGCGGGAAACTCGGCAAGTGCTGCGCACGAACTGAATACGTGATCGAACGCTGAAATGAGACTATTCTTGAGCAAAAATTTGGGGCTTGCGGAACACAGATAGAACATATAGCGTCCGTTCTGCATTTGTTTCCAATTCTGAGGGTCCCGTCCATGCTGACACGCAAGCAACAGGAGTTACTTCTGTTCATCCACGAGCGGATGAAAGAATCAGGCGTGCCGCCGTCGTTTGACGAAATGAAGGACGCTCTCGACCTTGCATCGAAGTCCGGCATCCACAGGCTGATCACCGCGCTCGAGGAGCGTGGCTTTATTCGCCGTCTGCCGAACAGAGCACGCGCGCTCGAAGTGATCAAGCTGCCTGACGCCTATGTGGCGAACCTTCATCCGCGACGGGGATTTTCTCCCAGTGTCATCGAGGGAAGCCTCGGCAAAACGCAACCGGTCGTCGCTCAGAAGCCGGCGCCGGTCATGGCGGACAATCCGTTCTCGACAAACATCCCGGTCATGGGTCGAATCGCTGCCGGCGTGCCGATCTCCGCGATCCAGAACAACACCCATGACATCGCCGTTCCGATCGAGATGCTGGGTTCCGGCGATCATTACGCGCTCGAAGTGAAGGGCGATTCGATGATCGATGCCGGCATCCTCGATGGCGATACCGTCATCATCAAGAATACCAGCACCGCAAGTCCAGGCGATATCATCGTTGCCCTGGTCGATGAGGAAGAAGCGACCCTGAAGCGGTTTCGCCGCAAGGGTGCCTCGATCGCACTGGAAGCGGCAAACCCGGCTTACGAGACCCGCATCTTCCCCCCCGACCGGGTGAAGGTCCAGGGTAAGCTTGTCGGCCTTATTCGCCGCTATCATTAAGAACGGTGTCATCCCGGAGATGCGCAGCAACAGCCTCCGGGATGCCAAAGTCGAATTGTCGCGTTTGCCAGTCATAGAACCGGTGGACGGTCCACGGACGGCTTGAGGTCTGTGCGCTGTCTCGCATCGCCGCCGTAATCTTGATGTCTGGCGCTGTCGCGTTCGGAATAATGGTGATTTCCAGTGCGCCAGTCCGGCGCAACGTCCGCCCGCTGAGAAGCAAGGCGCCGGAGCGGCAAGTATCGAAGCGTGCGCCGGGCGAGACGATGATCCGACCGAAATCGCAGGCAAGACCGGTGTATCGGTTGTCTTCGACAGTGACGATCCGGATGTCCTGAGCAGTCTGCGCCGCGCACAGGATTTTCGGCAGACAGGCAAATCGTCCGGGCGTGAATGCTTGAAGAAAGCCCCTGACATATTCGATTTCCCGGCGCGTCAAATCCGGTCGCGAATGTGGTCTAGGGCGTTTGTCATCGCTTTTCGCAAGGCTGGCACCTCGCGCTGGTTCCGAAGAGGCAAGAACCGGCAAGGCGAGCGGTTGTTCTCCGGTCTCAAGCACCAGCGCTCGCCGCCATTGATCGAAGATAAATCCCGCCGGTCGGGTTCGATTGAGGGTGATCTTGTCATCCTTGATCACGCCGACCGATGCGCCGTCTTCGGATATGACGATATCAGGCCTCGGCGCCGAGCCTGAGCGGACCGCAAAGAGCAAAGCCACCGCCATGAACAGCGCGCCTGTCAGCCTCAGCGGCGTGCGCAGCAGCGTCAGAAGCAGAAAGCCTGCCGTCGCCAGCGGCAGGAAAAGCGGGTTCTGCCGGCCGATGGCAATATCGCCGCCCCATGCGGCGACGATCTCGGCAATGCGAATGACGATCCGCAGCCCCTCGCCCATGATGAACAGAAAGGGAGCATCCAGCCCGAACGGCATCAGCAACATGCCAACAAGCCCTGCCGGCATCACCACGAAGGAAATGATCGGCATGGCCGCGAGATTGGCCGCGAGGCCGTAGGTGGTCAGATGGTGGAAATGCTCGATCGAATAGATCGACGTCGACGTACTGCCGATCAGCGACGTCACCACGATCCCGGCAATGAAATGGAACGTCGCCGCGACACCCGTTATCCACCGGTTGCTACCTTTTGTCTCCTCCTTACCTTTCGCGAAATATCGCGTCCAGAGGGCGAACCCTGCCACCAGTGCCGCGGTTGCCGCAAACGACATCTGGAAACTCGGACCCAAAATCTCCGACGGCGAGATGGCGAGGATGATGATTGCCGAAAGGGCGACGTTGCGAAGGCTGATGGAGGGTCGATCGACGAGCACGGCGACCAGCATCACCGCCATCATGATATAGGCCCGCTCGGCGGAAACCCCGAACCCGGAAATCAGGTAATAGTCGGTCGCCATGGCAAGCGCACCGAACGCGGCAAACTTCTTGATCGGATAGGCCTGCGCAAAGCCTGGAAACAGCGACAGGACGGAGCGGACGCCGACGAAGAAGATACCGGCTGCCAGCGCCATGTTCAGGCCTGAGATCGCGACGATATGGGCCAGCCCGGACAGACGAAGCGCCTCGGTCGTCTCACGGGAAATTGCACGGCGCTCGTCGGTCACGATTGCGGCAGCAAAAGCGCCCGCATCCCCCTTGACCGTATCGCGGATGCGATTGCCGATTGCGCTGCGAAGCGCAAAAAGCCCTCGCTGCATGTCCGACCATAACCCGGGTTGGTCATCGATCGCCGGTTGTACGCTAGGCGCGCCGTAAAAGAAGCCAACAGCCCCGATTTGATCGAAGTAGGAGGAGAAGGCGAAATCGTTCAATCCGGGAAGCGCCGGGCCAGAGGGTGGCGACAGACGGGCACGGCCGGAAACGCGCTCTCCGATGTCTGCAGGTTCGTGTTGGCTTCTGGCAAGAACCGAGACGCGCTGTGGCGGTCGTGAAAGCGAGGGCTCAGATGTCTGCTCGATCCTGAGGATATAGCGCCAGCGGCGCTGTGCATCGGCTTCGCGTCGTTCGACAATCCCGCTGATAGTCGTCGTGACGGGCGAATCGAGCACGACCGTCGAACACCGCCACGTTTCGAGCGCCGCCAGTGCAGAACCGGAGAGAAGCAGGCAGATTACAAGGTTGGCACGAGACAGTGGATGCGCGCGATACCGTGTCAGCCCTGCGGTCACCATCGAGATCGCAAGCATGGTTGCGAGAATGAATGGCGATGGCGTCCAAGGAAGTGCGAACCAGATCGCAGCGCCGGCACCCAGCAAGACAGGCAGGAAGAGGAACCCATGACCGTGGGAAACCTCCTCGCTCAACGACGTGCTCAGCCATTTGGAAACGGGCCGGTCTCTGATCACATATCCCAGGAAAACATCCTCGGAATGATGGTCGTTTCGACCATTATTCCGGACTTCCGCGGGCATTGTCTGCGATGCCGATTCGGGCGTCCAGAGTGCGATTGCGTGGGGTGTCGAAGCAAGCATCATCGGCTTGCTGCTGGCTGCTTCAAAAATCGCTCCGCCATTCGCCATGATGGTTTATCCCGCCGGCTCCGCTGCAGAGACGGTGATTGATAAACGCAACCTGCGCGTTTATATTCTCCTCGTCAACACATTCGCCAAGCTGCGGTTTTCCTTCACGTTACGGCCTCTTACACCATGAGGTTGGGCATCTTTTAAACGTGTCCTGCCTAAATTATTTTCGCGCTGCACAAAATGTTGCAGGAGCGCTTGGCATCACCTTTAGGATCATATAGCTAACTTGCGACGCTTAACTCTTATGGCGCTTTCTGGGCGCCATGCCGCCAACAGGTTGGAGGATCAGAATGACGGAACAAAGCGCAAATCTCGTACTTGGTGATAAGACAGTCGACCTCTCGGTGCGATCGGGCACGATTGGGCCGGATGTTATCGATATCGCAGCCCTGTACAAGCAAACCGGTGCCTTCACCTACGACCCCGGCTTCACGTCGACTGCATCCTGTGAATCCAAGATCACCTATATCGACGGCGACAAGGGTGTTCTCCTGCATCGCGGCTACCCGATCGAGCAGCTTGCTGAACAGGGTGACTTTCTGGAAACCTGCTATCTGCTTCTCTATGGAGAACTGCCGACGGCTGCCCAGAAGAAGGACTTCGATCATCGCGTAACCATGCACACCATGGTTCACGAGCAGATGAGCCGCTTCTTCACCGGCTTCCGCCGCGATGCGCATCCTATGGCCGTCATGTGCGGTTGCGTGGGCGCTCTCTCGGCCTTCTATCACGATTCCACCGACATCACCGATCCGCACCAGCGGATGGTTGCGTCGCTGCGCATGATCGCCAAGATGCCGACGCTCGCCGCCATGGCCTACAAGTACCATATCGGCCAGCCCTTCGTGTATCCGCAGAACGACCTGGATTACGCCTCCAACTTCCTGCGCATGTGCTTTGCCGTGCCGTGCGAAGAATACAAGGTGAACCCGGTCCTGTCGCGCGCCATGGATCGCATCTTCATCCTGCATGCGGATCACGAACAGAACGCGTCGACCTCGACGGTTCGCCTTGCAGGTTCCTCGGGTGCAAACCCGTTCGCCTGTATCGCTGCCGGCATTGCCTGCCTCTGGGGCCCCGCTCATGGCGGCGCCAACGAAGCAGCGCTCAACATGCTGACCGAGATCGGGACCGTCGACAAGATTCCGGAATACATCGCCCGTGCCAAGGACAAGAACGATCCGTTCCGTCTGATGGGCTTTGGTCACCGCGTCTACAAGAACTACGATCCGCGCGCCAAGATCATGCAGAAGACCACGCATGAAGTGCTGGCGGAACTCGGTCACAAGGACGATCCGCTTCTGCAGGTCGCCATGGAACTCGAGAAGATTGCTCTGACGGACCCCTACTTCATCGAGAAGAAGCTGTACCCGAACATCGACTTCTATTCGGGCATCACCTTGAAGGCGATGGGCTTCCCCACGACGATGTTCACCGTTCTGTTCGCGCTTGCGCGTACCGTCGGCTGGATCGCCCAGTGGGCCGAAATGATCGAAGATCCGCAGCAGCGTATCGGTCGTCCGCGCCAGCTCTATACCGGCGAAGCGCAGCGTGACTACACGCCCGTTTCGAAGCGCTAAGCGCTGTAATAGGCTTTGCGAATAGAAAAACCCGTTCAGCGATGAACGGGTTTTTTGTTGTCTAACAGTTCGAGTACCGCACCTGCTGCGGCCTCTCCAGGCGGAACAGGGACGTCCAGTCTCTGCCAGGCAAGTGCGAACCCGTCGAGCATCGCACGGCGCTCCGGCGTGTCGGCGGACAGACGTTCCGCCCAGCGGCTGAGGCTTCCGGGTCGCACGACCTCGTTGACATATTCGGGAACGACCGGGTAGTCGGCGATCAGGTTCGGAAGCGCGCCGGTCCAGATCTTGATGCGGCCGGCCAGAAGCTTGATCAGCCAGTCCGTTTTGTAGGCTGAGACAACAGGAACCGTCGCAAGCCCCAGTTCCAGGATAACCGTCCCTGAAGCCGCCAGCGCCACGTCCGCCTCTGCGAAGGCAGCCCATTTTCCGGCTGTATCCGTGGTAATCTCGACATGAACCTGCAGATCTGCGGCCATCTTCCGCACCAGTTCTTCCCGGCGCGGTACCGTCGGAAGCAGGAACCGGGTCTCACCATTGCGATCTGCAAACTCGCGCGCAGCCTCGCCGAACACGGGTAGGAGTGCCTTGATTTCGGCTGAACGGGAGCCCGGAAGCAAGAGGATCGTCTTCTTGTCGGCGGAGGTCTTGACCGGCCTCTCGGCGCGCGCAGCACGGACCCTCAGGAGATCCGCATCATTGGTCAGCCGGTGACCGACGAACACTGTCTGCGGACCCTCCAGCCTCCGCATCGCTTCCGGCTCGAACGGAAGGACGGCAAGAACGAGGTCGACATAGGAGAGCATCGCCTTGGCACGATATTCCTTCCAGGCCCAGACACTGGGGCAGACATAATCAACGATCGGCAGATCCGGCAGGGCCGCCCTCACCTTTCTTGCCACTCGGTGGGTAAAGTCAGGGCTGTCGACGATGACAAGCACATCGGGCTTTGCGGCGACGATCGCAGCCGCCGTCTGGTTGATGCGACGGATCAGGTTGGGAAGACGCGCGAGCACCTGGGTGATGCCCATGATCGACAATTCGGAGAAATCGAACAGCGACTGAAGGCCTTGGGCCGACAGTGCATCACCGCCCACCCCGATCAGTTCGACGGGACCGGCGTAGGACGCCTTCAGTGCTGCGATGAGGTCTGCCCCTAAGAGATCGCCCGACACTTCGCCGGCGATGATCGCAACCTTCAAACCTTGGTTCATCACAATCCTCTCGACGGAAGGGCCTGATCGATGCCGCAGACGAAAATGCCGTGGGCGTCAGCAGCTTTGATCAGCTTTGCTTCTTCCAGCACCAGCGCCCTGCCCGCTTCCACGGCGATCCCCGCCAGCCCGGCCGCGACGGCATGTTCGACGGTGGATGGCCCGATGGTGGGCAGGTCCGCGCGCATATCCTGGTGGAGCTTGCAGAGCTTGACGAGCACGCCCTTGCGACGCGTGGAGATACGTCCCTCGGCGCGCAGTTCGGCAACGCGCTGCATCATCCGGTCAGTTCCCTCGACACCTTCGAGTGCCACAACGCGGCCGCCGACGCTGACAGCGCCCTGGCCAATATCGAGATTGCCGAGCGCACTCGCAGCCTCGACACCGCGTTCGATATCGCGCAGATCGTCACCGCTTGGAGACACTTGGCCAAGCGGACCGACCTTCGCCAGCAGGCCCGGCGCGATGTCGTGGGCACCCAGAACTTCGCAACCCATGGCCTCGATCAACTTGATCACCATCTGCAGCACTGCGTCATCGCCGGCTGATAGCAGTGTGCGCACGACGGAGGGCAATTTGATCAGGGTCTTGAAGGTTGGATGAATGTCCCGCCATTCAGGGCGCCTTGCGACGCCGCCCGACATCACGACGCGACGGATGCCTCTTTCTCGAAAACTCTTCTCGATCCCTGAAAGATCGCCGACGCCGAGCGACACATGGTCGAACCCGTCAAAGCGATGATCCGCCTCATCCTTCAGCTGGATGATGAACGGATCTTCGCCTGCAACACGTGCGGCATCCGCCAGGTAGGCTGGCAAAAAGCCTTTACCGGCGATAATCGCCAGCCGGCCCTCTCGCGCTTGGCCAGGGGCGCCGGCCGCGACCATCAGCCCTTCCTGCGGAAAGGCGATGAGATCGCGCGGTCACTATCGGCTGTGATGAAATCGATGATTTCCATGGCCTCCGGGCAATCGGCAAACTCGTCGCGGATCGCTGCGGCATTGGCGCGAACATTTGCCTCGCCTTCGAAGATCTTCTTGAATGCGCGACGAACGATATGGATCGTTGCGCGATCAATGCCGGCGCGGGTCATGCCGACGACGTTCAGGCCACCCAGAAGACCGGGATTGCCGTTCAGCATGCCGAACGGAATGACGTCGTAGTTGACGGCGGAAAGTCCACCGATGAAGGCTTGCCGACCGATGCGGGTAAACTGGTGAACGGCGCAGCCACCGCCCAGGATCGCACGATCGGCGACCTGCACGTGACCAGCCAGCATCACGTTGTTGGACATGATGATATGGCTGCCGAGCTGGCAATCATGCGCGACGTGCGAATTTGCAAGGAAGAGGCAATTGTCACCAACGACCGTCTTGCCACCACCGCCCGTCGTACCGGTGTTCATCGTCACGCCTTCGCGCATCGTGCAGTTGTCGCCAATGGTCAGGCTCGAATCCTCACCAGCTTCGTGAAGGCTCTGCGACACACCACCGATGACCGCCATCGGGAAGATCCGACATCCCTTGCCGATCTCGGTTTTGCCACCGACTACCGCATGCGAGATGAGCTCGACATTGTCCTTCAGCACCACGCGCGGGCCGACATGGGAGAACGGTCCAACGACGACGTTCTCGCCAATCACGGCGCCATCCTCGACCACGGCCGAAGGGTGGATGCGCGCGCTGGCCGAGATCATGCTCATTCGCTTTCCTTGCGCATCATGGCGCCGATATCGGCTTCCGCAACCAGCTGACCATCGACCTTGGCGTCACAATGAAACTTCCATATATTGCCGCGCTGCTTCTGCTTGACGACATGAAATTCCACGCGGTCACCCGGCACGACCGGCTTGCGGAAACGCGCGTTGTCGATCGTCATGAAGTAGACGAGATTGCCAGCCCCACCCTGCTTGCGCGCACAGATCGCGCCGGCAGTCTGTGCCATGCCCTCGACGAGAAGAACGCCCGGCATAATCGGCTGCTCGGGAAAATGACCGGTGAAATGGGGCTCGTTTGCCGTCACGTTCTTGATGCCAACAGCCGAGCTGTCGCCATCGATCTCGATGATCTTGTCGACCAGGAGAAACGGGTAGCGATGCGGCAGAAGGCGCATGATTTCCTGAATGTCGGCCGCGCCGAGCTCCGGCTTGGTCTCATCCGTCATTTTTCTTATCTCCTCGGCGTTTCGCCCGGTCATCGGAACGCGACATGATCTCCGCCATGTCTCTCAAAAAGTCTTTTATCGGCCGCGCCGGAATTCCGCCATAGGTCTGCCCGGCCGGGATATCGGCGACCACGCCGCTCATCGCTGCGATCTGCACGCCATCACCGATCGAGATGTGACCGTTAACGCCGCTCGCACCACCGATCATTACGCCATTGCCGATACGGGTCGATCCGGCAATGCCGACGCCCGACACAATACCGCAATGGCGACCGATGCGGACGTTATGGCCGACCTGAACCTGATTGTCGATCTTGGTGCCCTCGCCGATCACAGTGTCATCCATCGTGCCGCGGTCGATCGTCGTATTGGCGCCAATCTCGACGTGATCCTGGATGATGACACGACCGACCTGCACGATCTTGAGCATGCCTTTCGGGCCGGGCGCATAGCCGAAGCCGTCCTGACCGATCCGGGCGCCATTGTGGATGATGACGTTGTTGCCGATCAATGCCGACAGCACGCTGGCGCCCGAGGCGATCGTGCAGTCGCGGCCGATCTTCACGTCAGCACCGATCACGGCGCCGGCAGCAATCCGTGTGCCGCTGCCGATTTCGACACGCGCACCGATCACCGCCATGGGCTCGATCTCGACACCAGGCTCGAGCCTCGCCGTCGGATCGACAAAGGCCGCCGGAGAAATGCCGGACTGCGATGTTACCGGAGATGGACGAAGCGCGATGGGATGCAGAAGCGCGCCGGCCTCTGCGAAAGCCGTATGCGGCTTCTTCGTCGCAAGCACCGGAATGTGATCTGGAATGATGGATTTCAGGCCCGGATCGCAAAGGATTGCCGACGCTTCACAGGTCTCGAGATCGGCGCGGCTTTTCCTGGAGAGGATGTAGCAGATATCGCCTTTGCGCGCACGCGCGACGGGCGAGACAGACCGTACCAGTTCGTCACCGGCACGCTCGTCAAGCAGTTCAACCCCAAGATGGGCGGCCAGCTCGCGCAGGCTCACGCCATCATGAGGCGGGAAAAATTCGTTATGGTCCATGAACCCTGAGCTCCAGAACAGGTTTCCGGCCGCTTTCGCGGCCGGAGACGATCAGAACTGGTTCGCCATGCTGAAGCGGAACTGCTGCTTCTCGTCGAAGTCTTCCTTGACGACCGGCTCGGCGTAATCGACGCGCAGGTTGCCGAACGGCGAAGCCCACATGACACCGACGCCAACCGAGGCACGGATCGACATGTCGGTGCCGTTGACCTTGTCACCGAAAGTCTTGGCGTCATTGCCGAACAGCGAACCGGCGTCAGCAAAGACAGCGGCACGGAAACCGACATCTTCCGGGACAAGCGGCATCGGCATCGTCATTTCAGCCGACGCATTGAAGTAGCTCGTGCCACCAAGAGCATCGCCATGGGCGTCCGTGCGCGGACCGATACCGTCATTCTTGAAGCCACGGATCTGACGACCGCCGATCGTGAACTGATCGAAGACGTTCAGATCATCACCGGTCTTGAACACATGACCACCACCGACGGCAATCGAACCAACCAGATCGGCTTCGGTCGAAAGAAGGTGGAAGTAACGGGCGCGGGCTGTGACCTTGTAGAAGTCGGAGTCGCCACCGAGGCCGGCATATTCATGCGTGAAGGATGCAAACAGACCTTCACGTGGAAGCGTCTGGCTGTCCAGCGAGTTGTAGACCAGCGACTGCGAGACCGAGGACTGGGTGTATTCACCCTTGTCAATCAGGTGGGCGTAAGTCTTGGAGACTTCGTCGTCAGCATTGTAAGGTATGCCGTCGTCACCAAAGGCGCCGTCTTCTTCGTAGTCGATCGTCTTGTAGGTGTAGCGGAACGTCGTCGCCAGCTCTTCGGTGATCGGCGCCGTCACACGCAGGGTGATGCCCTGTTCGCTATAGTCGTAGTAATCGTTCGAAGAGGTCGTGCTCTTGAAGATGTCGAAGCCGGCAGCAAGACGGTAACCGAGGAAATAAGGCTCGGTGAACGAGATGTTGTAGCTACGAGCGTCGTCCGTACCGGCACCTGCCGCAACGCGGATGTACTGGCCACGACCGAGGAAGTTCTTTTCTTCGATGGATGCTTCGAGAAGGAAGCCGTCACCGCCAGCAGCGTAACCTGCACCGATACCGAACGAACCGGTTGGCTGATCTTCGACGTCCACGATCACGACGACACGGTCGGCAGAGCTGCCCTGCTGCGTCGTCACGTTGACGGTGGTGAAGTAGCCAAGCGCCTCAAGACGCTTCTTTGCGCGTGCAATCATCCCCTGATTGAACGCATCGCCTTCGGAAAAGTCGAACTCGCGGCGAATAACATAGTCGCGGGTGCGGGTATTGCCGCGAACCTCGATACGCTCGACATAGGCGCGCTCGCCCTGGTCGACCATGTAGGAGACGCCGATCGTGTGGTTTTCAAAGTTGCGATCGCCGCGTGGCGTGACACGCGCAAACGGATAGCCGGCAGACGAGACGCGCTTCGAAATCGCATCCATCGTCTTCTGGATTTCACGGGCATCGTAGGTGCTGCCGGAATTGGTCTCGACGAGACCCTCCAGGTCCTGACCGGAGATGCCCTCTACCGTCGATTCAACGGCAATGTTGCCGTACTGGTAGCGAGCACCTTCCTCAACCGTGAAGGTGATGTTGTACTGGTTAGTCGACTCATCAAGAACCGCCTGCGACGACACGACCCGGAAATCCGGATAGCCGTGATTGTAGTAGAACTGGCGGAGCGTGTCTTCGTCGGCGCGCAGCTTGTCTTCGCTGTAGACATCCTTGCGGGTCAGGAAAGACAGAGGACCGGATTCTTTGGTGATGATCGTCGACTTCAGACGACCGTCGCCATAGGCCTGGTTTCCAACAAAGGTGATGTTGGCAATCTTGGTGCGGTCACCTTCGTTGATGACGAAGGCAAGGTTGACGCGGCCTTGGCCGACATCGGCGGTCTGCGTCGTGACTTCAACGTCGCTACGACCAATCGCGCGATACGATTCGCGGATGCGCTCGATGTCGGCGTTGATCATGGACTGGTTGTAAGGGCCAAGTGGCTGCGTCTGAACGGCGCCAGCGAGCTTGTCGTCCTTGATCTTGCGGTTGCCGTTGAAGACGACCTGGTTGATCAGCTTATTTTCGCTGACGGTAACGACAAGCGCGCTACCGGAAACGCTGATGCGGACATCGGAGAAAAATCCGGTCGCATAGAGACGCTTCACAGACTCGTCGATGTCGCTCGCGGCGAATGCAACGCCGGGACGGATTGTAAGGTTCGAACGGACAGCTTCTTCGCCGGCGCGCTGAGCGCCGCGGACCTGTACGCTACGAATGGTAGCTGCCTCGGCAGCGGGAGCAGAGGCAAGCACCAGCACACCGGCGCCCGACGCAACAACACTAGCAGACAGCGCAACCGCCGACACTGCGTTCAAGAACTTTGAACCAGCCTTCATTTTCACTTCTTACCTTTTCCCGTTGTCCCTTGGCGGGTGAACCCGACTCCGGCCACGTGTGTCGTTTTACCTGCTTTTGCCCTACAAGCAAGATATCGCGTTAATTTCTATTTACTTCCTTTCGATGCGTGGCCATATCGCCACGCACCACATGCAAACATGGTAAATAAAGGGTTATTTCAACGATCTCACGGGGTTAACCGATGAGATTACTGATGTCGTTGAATGTCGCAAACACCATCAGGCTGAGCACCATGGCCAGTCCGATCCGGAATGCGATCTCCTGAGCACCAGACCCCAGCGGCTTGCCTCTGATGGCCTCGATTGCATAAAATACCAGATGCCCTCCGTCCAGAACAGGAACCGGCATCAGGTTCAACAATCCAATGGAAACTGACAGTACGGCTGCCAGCTGAACAACGGCGGCAAAGCCGAGGCTCGCCATCTGGCCAGATGCCTGCGCGACCCTGACAGGACCGCCCAGCTGA
Source organism: Neorhizobium sp. DAR64872/K0K18 (assembly GCF_050500175.1). Taxonomy (NCBI): domain Bacteria; kingdom Pseudomonadati; phylum Pseudomonadota; class Alphaproteobacteria; order Hyphomicrobiales; family Rhizobiaceae; genus Neorhizobium; species Neorhizobium sp. DAR64872/K0K18. The sequence goes on along the minus strand of NZ_CP191446.1, from coordinate 1,466,172 downwards.
TCAGCCTTCATGCGACCCGTCACGAGGTTGCCGATGTAGCGGAATGTGCCGGTGACGATATTTCCGGTTTCCTTGACCCCTTCCGCCACTGCCTCGAGGGGCGAGAAGGTTTCGGTCCTGAAATTGCCCAGCTGTTCGTTGGTGACGATGCCGATCAGGCCGAGCTCGACCTTGTTGCCGAACTGGTCGGTGATCTCACTGCGCTTTGGCACCATAGGCAGGTCGATGTCCTGCCCGTTGCGTTCAACGGTGACGGTGATCGGGGTTTCCGGACGCACGCTGACATAGCGGCGGACGTCGTCGAACGTCTTGATGCGACTGCCATCGAGCGCGACCAGACGGTCCCCCGTCTGCACACCGGCTTCTGCAGCGGCGCTGTCAGGCCTCACTTCGGCGACGACGGGATCGGCGATGACCTTTCCGTAAACGCTGAACAGGACGGCGAAGATCGCGATCGCCAGAATGAAATTGGCAATCGGTCCGGCAGCCACGGTCGCCGCGCGTTTCCACAGCTTGGCCCCGGCCAGCGTGTGAGCCTTGTCCGCCTCGGTCATATGCGAGACGCTTTTGGCATCGGGCATGCTCGCGACATCGTCGTCGCCAAAGAATTTCACATACCCACCAAGCGGAATCGCAGAGATCTTCCAGCGTGTGCCGCGTTTGTCCGTAAACCCGATCAGTTCCGGTCCGAAGCCGACGGAAAACGCAGTCGAGCGGATGCCGCACCAGCGGCCGACAAGATAGTGGCCCATTTCGTGCACGAAGACGAGCAGCGACAGGACGAGGATGAAGGGGATGATGTAACCCGTAACGAAGGTCAGGATGGCCATTTCAGTTTCCGGTTTCCAGCGGTCGCAAGGACCGACATTTATCAGAGGCCGAAAAGATAGGCCGCGACGCTTGCGTCAACATGGCTTGTCCAGGCGGCGTGCGCAAGTGTGAGAAGAAACGCCGCGAAACAGGCAAAAACGAGACCGTCGACGCGATCCATCACACCACCGTGGCCGGGGATGAGATGACTGGAATCCTTCACGCCGAATCGGCGCTTGATGAAGGATTCGAAGAGATCGCCGATCTGGCTCGCGACAGACAGGATGAGCGCCATGAACGCCGTCCACAGCGAGAAGTCCGAGAACACAACACCACTCAGCGCAGATCCCGCGATAACGGCGGAAACGGTACCGCCGATCGCGCCGGACCATGTCTTGCCGGGCGAGATTCGTGGCGCGAGTTTCGGTCCCTTCAGTTTGCGGCCGATGAAATAGGCGAGAATGTCAGTGGACCAGACGACGGCGAACAGAAACAGCATCGCCATCAGGCCGATCTGGTTCTCACCCCGGATCGCGGCAATGGCGATCGTACTCAAGCCTGCGTAGAGGATGCCTGATGGCAGCCACCAGCTACGCTTGCGCAGAACGACAAACAGCATGGCTGTTATCACGCCGCCGCCAAGGAGCGGCATCGACATCTGGTCGTCACCGCCGAGAACATTCAAAGCGACAAGGACGACGATCAGCCAACCGAAGGCGTTGCCCTGGAAATCCACGTCCTTCAATCGAGTGATCGTGGACCATTCGTAATAGACGAGTACGCCGATCACGGCTGCGACGGCCCGGAACGGGAGTCCACCTGCCCAGGTCGCAGCCAGGACCACGATGGCAAGCACGATTGCCGACAGAAGACGCTTCTTCAATTCTCCCGACATCAGCCGACGACCGCGGTGGGAGTGGCCGAGACGGCGCCGAACCGGCGGTCGCGAGAGGCGTAGACCTTGAGGGCCTGGAAGAAGAGCTGCTTGTCGAAATCCGGCCAGTATTCGGGAATGAACAGGAACTCGGAATAGGCTGCCTGCCAAAGCAGGAAGTTCGAAAGCCTTTCTTCGCCGCTGGTGCGGATGATCAGGTCCGGGTCTGGAATATCGGCGGTGTCCAGACGCCCGCAAATCATCGCCGCATCGATCGCCTCTGGATCGAGAAGGCCTGCGCGCACGTCCTTTGCCAGGCTCACCGTCGCACGGACGATCTCGTCACGCGAGCCATAATTGAACGCGATCACAAGTGTCAGCGCCGTGTTGTTGCGCGTCGTCTCCTCGGCCTCCAGAAGCAGAGGCAGAAGATCGCCGCGCAGCTTGACGCGGTCGCCAATGATGCGGATGCGAACATTGGAATGATGCAGTTCGGCGAGGTCGCGGCGGATGAAGCGGCGTAGAAGCCCCATCAGGTCGTTCACCTCGGCTTCCGGACGGCTCCAGTTCTCCGACGAAAAGGCGAACAGGGTGAGATACTCCACACCCGCCTCGCCTGCCGCCTTCACCGTTTCGCGAACGGCTTCCATCCCTTTGCTGTGGCCAACGGTACGGGGAAGCCCACGCTTGTTGGCCCACCGTCCGTTGCCATCCATGATGATGGCGACATGCCGAGGGATGATCGCAAGTTCGGGGGTCGCCATAATCGATGCCGTTCCTTTCGCAGCCGCAACGTTGCGGCGTCGCGGAGCAGGTTATACCTGCATGATTTCCTTTTCCTTGTCGGCAAGCAAGCGGTCGACATCGGAAATCGTGTCATCTGTCATCTTCTGCACTTTTTCCGACTGGGCGCGACTTTCGTCCTGGCCGATGGAACCGTCCTTCTCAGCCTTCTTGAGCCCGTCCATGCCGTCACGACGGACATGGCGAGCCGCAACCTTGGCTTTTTCGCCGTATTCGTGGGCAAGCTTCACCAGCGACTTGCGGCGCTCTTCGTTGAGCTCCGGCAGAGGAATACGCAGGTTCTGGCCATCGACGATCGGGTTGAGGCCGAGATTCGATTCGCGGATTGCACGATCGACGGCACCCACCATCGACTTGTCCCAGATCGAGACGCCCAGCATGCGAGGCTCGGGAACCGTCACGTTTGCAACCTGGTTGAGCGGCACGCGCGAACCATAGGCTTCGACCGTGACAGGGTCGAGGATGTTTGCGGAAGCACGGCCCGTGCGCAGCGATGAGATGTCGCTCTTGAAGGCCGTGATCGCGCCGTCCATACGGCGCTTGATGTCGTTGAGATCTACTCCACTCATCAGCAGGAACTCCCTATTGTTCTTGGCGGTCGGTTCTTGGCAACGAACCGCGTGTCAGTTGTCGGATACGATGGTCTTGCGACCGCCGCCGGTCAAGATTTGTGCGAAACCGCCCTTCTCGTGGATCGAGAAGACGACGATCGGAATGGAATTTTCACGCGCCAGCGCAACGGCTGCGACGTCCATGACGGCAAGACCCTTGTCGAGCACTTCACTGTGGGTGAGCGTTTCGAAACGGGTCGCGGTCGGGTCCTTCTTCGGGTCTGCGGAATAGATGCCGTCGACCTGCGTGCCCTTGAATATCGCTTCTGCGCCGATCTCGGCAGCACGCAGCGCCGCAGCAGAATCGGTGGTGAAGAACGGGTTGCCGGTACCGCCGGCAAAGATCACCACACGGCCCTGCGCCATATGATGCAGCGTGCGACGCTGCGAGAAGCTTTCGCAGATCTCCGGCATGGCGACAGCCGACAGGACGACCGTCTCGATGTCGAGCTTGCGCAGCGAGGTTGCGAGCGCCAGTGCGTTGATGACGGTGCCGAGCATGCCCATGTGGTCGCCGGTCACCCGGTCGCCACCCTTGGAGGCTACGGCCACGCCACGAAAAATGTTGCCGCCGCCGACGACGACACCGACTTCGACGCCCATGGCGCAGGCATCCGCAATATCCGATGCGATCCGGTCTGCAACCTCGACGTCAATGCCGAAGCCCTGACTTCCCATCAGTGCTTCACCGGAGGCCTTGAGCAGAACACGCTTGTAGATCGGTTGCGACATGGTGGCTCCTTGAAAGCGAAACGGACGGAGTGATCAAACGGGATGCGGATACACGAAGGGCACCGGCTTGTCACCGGTGCCCTTCAGGTTTTCAACGACTACAGCGCCTTGCGATGCGCGTGAAGGCAGCAATCAGCCCTTGGCGACTGCTGCAACTTCTGCTGCGAAATCGCTTTCTTCCTTTTCGACGCCTTCACCGAGGAGAAGACGTGCCATGCCGGTGACTTCGATCGGCGCGCCGACTTCCTTTTCGGCAGCCTTGACGGCGTCACCGACGGTGAGGTCAGGGTTGATGACGAAAGCCTGCGACAGAAGAGCAACTTCTTCGAAGAACTTGCGCATGCGGCCGTCGACCATCTTTTCGATGATGGCTTCCGGCTTGCCGGATTCGCGGGCCTGTTCGATGAAGACGTTGCGCTCGCGCTCGGCGACAGCCGCATCGACTTCTTCCGAACGGATGGCGAGCGGGTTGGTGGCTGCGATGTGCATGGCAACCTGGCGGCCGATGGCGTTCAGCGCTTCCTTGTTGCCGGTCGACTTCAGGGCAACGAGTACGCCGAGCTTTCCGAGCCGGTCAGCCGCTGCGTTGTGGATGTAAGTCGCAACAACGCCGTCCTCGACGGACAGAAGCGCGGAGCGGCGCAGGTTCATGTTCTCGCCGATCGTGGCAATCGTATCCTTGATCGTGTCGGAGACGGTCTTGCCGGTAGCCGGATAGATTGCTGCGCTGACGCCGTCGACGGTACCGTCGGTGGTCAGGGCAACATCGGCAATGCCGCGAACCATGGTCTGGAACGCATCGTTGCGCGCTACGAAGTCGGTTTCGGAGTTCACTTCGACAACGACAGCGGACGTGCCGTTGGAGGCGACGCCGATCAGGCCTTCGGCTGCGGTGCGGCCGGACTTCTTGTCAGCCTTGGCGATACCCTTGGCGCGCAGCCAGTCGATCGCAGCTTCGATGTCGCCGTTGTTTTCGGCAAGCGCGCGCTTGCAATCCATCATGCCCGCGCCGGACTTTTCGCGCAGTTCCTTCACCAGTGCAGCGGTGATTTCAGCCATTTTCGTGCCTCTTGTCGGTTCAAGTTGCGTGTCGCCGGAAAACCGTCGGCGATACCAAAGATTGGGACGAATGTACCCGGAAATATGACATCGTGATGAAGCCATCACGGTTGCGACCGTCTCCACGTCCACCTGACGGTAGACGGCGACGTATCGTCTTAAACGACCAAGGCCAGGGATTGATATCTCTGGCCTTGGTCGAATTCGAAAAGACGGAGCGTCTCAGAACGCTCCAGACTCAGACAATTAAGCCTGAGCTTCCGTTTCGGCTGCGCCTTCAGCTTCGAGAGCAGGCTCTTCAGGAGCCTCCATCATCGCGCCGAGGTCACGGCCCGAAGCGCCCTGCTGACGGGCAATGCCGTCGATGGCAGCGCGTGCCATCAGGTCGCAGTAGAGAGCGATGGCGCGCGAAGCGTCGTCGTTGCCGGGGATCGGGAAGTCGATCAGGTCCGGATCGCAGTTCGAGTCGATGATGGCGACGACCGGGATGCCCAGGCGCTTCGCTTCGTCGATCGCGATCTTTTCCTTGTTGGTGTCGATGATGAACATCAGGTCCGGAACGCCGCCCATGTCACGGATACCGCCAAGAGCCTTGTCCAGCTTTTCGCGTTCGCGCTCGAGGTTCAGACGCTCCTTCTTGGAGTAGCCGGAAGCTTCCGAGTTCAGGATCTCGTCGAGCTTGCGCAGACGGGCGATCGAGTTCGAAATGGTCTTCCAGTTGGTCATCATGCCGCCGAGCCAACGGGAGTTGACGTAGTACTGGGCCGAACGCTTGGCGGAATCAGCGATCAGCTCGGAAGCCTGACGCTTGGTGCCAACGAACAGAACGCGGCCGCCACGAGCGACGGTGTCGGACACGACCTGAAGGGCGCGCGACAGCATCGGAACGGTCTGAGCCAGATCGATGATGTGGATGTTGTTACGATCGCCGAAGATGTACGGCTTCATCTTCGGGTTCCAGCGGTGTGTCTGGTGGCCGAAGTGGGTGCCTGCTTCGAGAAGCTGGCGCATAGAGAAATCGGGCAATGCCATGCCTAGTTATCCTTTTCCGGTTGAACCTCCGCAAGACGAACAGCAACCTCGTCGAGGCTGCCACCGGGCGGAACGGACCGGATTTCTCCCGGACCATCCCATGCCTTGCGTGTGGAATGCCGGTGCCCATACTAGGCATCGGCCACAAAGGCAAGCGTTTTTCGACGCTGCGCGTCTTTGGGAAGAGCGGGACTGGCCGAAGCCCTAGTCCATTTCGCGGTCGCCGCAGGGCCAGCTTTCCGGCAGTGTCAGGCCGGCCGGCAGTTTCGTGCGCCGGTCGCCGCAGGCCACGTTCAGCTGGTGCTGATCGAGCCCGATCGAAGACGACAGGTCCACTCCTTCGATGCGCGTCAGAAAGAAGAAGGCGCTCTGGAAATTGAGGGGACCTTTGAATTCGGCCTTCGTCAGGTCGGCGCGTGCCAGGTTTGCGAAGGCGAAACTTGCGCCGGTCAGGACGGCCCCGTCGAAGTTCGACCTGCCGAGTTCGGCTTTCTCGAAGCGTGCGTTGTTCAACTCCGCTTTCGAGAAATTGGACCTCTCCAACTCCGCGCTCGTGAAATTCGCGTCGTTGGCGCGTACTTTCTGGAAGTCGGACCGATATGCTTCGACCTTTGAAAAATTCGCCCCCTCGGCGTTGCTGCCTGCCATCCAGGTGCGGATGAGCTTCGCCTTGGTGAGATTGGTACCGGCAAAATTCGAATCGCGCAGATCGGTAAAGCTCAAGTCCGCCTCCGCAAGACTACCCTTGGAGAAATCGGATCCGCTCAGCATCAGATTGCGCTTGGCGCAACTCGACCAGTTGATCCCCGGATAGGGGTCGGTACGGCACTCCTGCGCCGAGACCGTCGTCGGCGCGAGTGTCAGCGCGGCGGCTCCTGTCAGGATCGCGACAGAAAGAATGGTACCAATCGAACTCATAGACACCGCTCCTCTCCACGCCTCGGTGGACGTGCATACTCAACTACCGCTTATATAGAGAAGGACGGCAGCAAATTCATCCCGTCGTCACCTGGTAACGGGTCGTTGATCTGCCTGGCAGTCGCTCTTTTGCAAAAGCTCAAGCTTGCTCAGGCTTCCGCTAAGCACGAAGTCGCCGTAGTCCATGGTCAGGTCGCGCGTGATGCCGTTCTCATAAAGCTTGAACGACATGTTGTAGACGGGCGTCGGATCGCCCGCGGCCGCCTCGTTGAAATAGGCAATGGTCACAGGCCAATACGCTGCCTTGGAGAACTCGCCGGCTTTGGCTGCATCAAGATCTTCCTTCTGCGGGTCCTGCTGCTTTCCGATGACTGTCGTGGTCAGAAGCGACTTGTCGCCATCCTCGGAACCGTCGAACACGCGTGCCTCGAAAAACCGGTTGCCATCCTTCGCATTCTTGATCACTTCAAGCATGTGATTAGTTGGGAACGCGCTGGCTGGAAGGTCGACCTCGCGCCCCTCGGGACCGGTCAGGTCCACTTTGACGCCGGTTTCGCCGGTCGTCGCGTCACCGGCGACCTCCTTGTCCAACTGTTCGTCGGTAAACGACTTGGTCTCGAAGTGAAACTGCTGCGCCGATACATCCTCGAACGTGTTGGTCTGTTGGTCGTTGACGCGGGTTTGCTCGCCGGTATCTATCTTTGTGACGAGACGGAAGTTGGTCGTGAACCCCGTGCAGGCCGAGCCGGTAAACTCGTAGACCATTCGTCCGACCATCCCTTCGATTCCGGACCGCTCGGACGCATCCTTGAGCTTCAGGTCGTAGACGGCGCGATGCGGAATGAGCAGGCGGGCCGCCGTATCGGCGCTCATCGGGGCAGCGGAGGCCGCTGGCACGCTCATCACGCCGGCAAGGAACATCCCAAGGCTCGTGCGCAGCATTCACATTCTCCTATTGGACTCAATGCATGATGTTGTAAGAACGCCATCAGCCGAGGTTATGACCTTGATGCAGGATTTTTGGGCAATTTACAATAAAACCGGAGACCGAAATGTCGAACCCGATCGAGACGCGCCTGCAGGAACTGGACATCGTTCTGCCTGAGGCAGCAGCGCCCGCCGCCAATTACGTGTCCTACGTGATCAGCGGCAACATGCTCTATATCTCCGGTCAGCTGCCCACCGAAAACGGCAAGATAGCCGTCAGCGGCCTGGTCGGTGCCGATGTCGACGTCCCGGCAGCGCAGCGTGCCGCGGAACTCTGCGCCATCAACATTCTGTCGCAGGCGAAGGCTGCTCTTGGCGGAGATCTCACCAGGATCAAGCGCGTCGTCAAGCTGTCGAGCTTCGTTGCGTCTGCACCGGGCTTCACGGAACAGCATATCGTCACCAATGGCGCTTCGAACCTCATTGCGAACGTGCTCGGGGAAGCCGGCAAGCACGCCCGCGCTGCCGTCGGCATGGCAGCACTTCCACTTAACGCCGCGGTCGAGATCGAGGCTATCATCGAGATCTCCGCATGACATCTGCAGACTGGATCAAGGACGTTCCGGTCGCGCATCGCGGCTATCACGACATGAACAAGACGGTTTGGGAAAATACGCTGTCAGCGTTTTCCCGGGCCATTGATGCGGGTTTCGCGATCGAGTGCGACATACAGCTGTCCGCAGACAGCGTCCCGGTCGTGTTCCACGACAACAAGCTGGAGCGCCTTTGCGGCATCAAGGGCGACGTTCGCGAACGGACCGCGGCAGAACTCGGATTGCTTTCGATTGGTGGCACCGCGGACAAGATACCGACGCTCAAGCAGATGCTCACGCTCGTCGCCGGTCGCGTTCCTCTTGTCATCGAGATCAAGGGTCGCCAAGCGGATGAGGACGACGGCTTCGTTGACGACGTTCTCGACGTATTGGAAGGGTATGAGGGCAAGGTTGCCCTGATGAGCTTCGACTACCACATCCTGCGTGCACTGAAGCAGGCCGAGGCGCCCTACCCGCTGGGCCTCACCGCCGAAGGCTCAAAGCCGGAGGAGTTCTTCAATCACGACGAAGCGATGCAGCTCGGCCTCGATTTCATCTCCTATCACTGGGCGCATCTGCCCAACTCGTTCGTCACTGCGCAGGCTGATGCCGGAATTCCGATCATTACCTGGACGGTAAGGGATGCAAAGGCCGTCGAACATACCTATAAATATGCAAAGCAGATGACCTTCGAAGGGTTCGACCCACGGGAGAACCCTGCCGCATAATTGGATCCAATGACCGGCAACCTGACAATCCGCATCGAAAAATCCATTGCCGCGATCAGCCCACAAAGCTGGTCGCGGCTTTCCGGCGCCTCCAAGGAGGCCGATCCGTTAGGGACGTCTTCCGTTCCCTACAATCCGTTCCTGTCACATGCCTTCCTGTCCGCACTGGAGGAATCCGGTTCGGCAACGGCAAAAACAGGCTGGCACGGCCAGCATCTCCTGCTGGAAGATGACAAGGGTCAACTGATCGGCGCCGTGCCGGGCTATCTCAAGAGCCATAGCCAGGGCGAATACGTGTTCGACCATGGCTGGGCCGACGCCTTCGAGCGCGCCGGCGGCCGTTACTACCCTAAACTGCAGTGTGCGGTCCCATTTACGCCCGCAACCGGTCCGCGCCTTCTCGTTGCGTCGGGCTATGATCGCGACATGGTGCAAACCACGCTCGCGGAAGGTCTCCAGGAGGTGACACGGCAGCTCGGCATATCGTCCGCGCATGTCACCTTCGTGCCGGATGATGAAGTCATCGCTTTCGAAGACGCTGAATATCTGCACCGAACGGACAAGCAGTTCCACTTCATCAACGACGGTTATGCCGATCACGATGCGTTTCTGGAAACGCTCGCGTCTCGCAAGCGCAAGGCGTTGAAGAAGGAACGGCGAGCCGCGCTCGAGAACGGTATCACGATCGACTGGCTGACAGGCAAGGACCTGACCGAGGACATCTGGGACCAGTTCTACACGTTCTACATGGATACGGGCGGGCGCAAATGGGGCCGGCCGTACCTTACCCGTGCCTTCTATTCGCTGATCGGCGAACGCATGGCGGACGACATTCTTCTGGTCATGGCCAAGCGCGAGGGGCGGTACGTCGCGGGTGCGATCAACTTCATTGGCGGCGACGCGCTTTACGGGCGCCACTGGGGCTGTATCGAAGACCATCCCTTCCTGCATTTCGAGGTGTGCTACCATCAGGCGATCGACTATGCGCTTGCGCATGGGCTGAAGCGGGTCGAGGCGGGTGCACAGGGCGAGCACAAGCTTGCGCGCGGTTACCTGCCCGTCACCACCCATTCGATGCATTACATCGCCCATCCCGGCCTTCGCAGCGCGATTGCTGACTACCTGAAGCGAGAGCGGGAGGATGTGGAATACATGAACGAGTACCTCTCCGAGCATAGCCCTTTCCGCAAGGGTGAACGGCAAGAACAAGACTGAGCAGCACCATCAGGGAGACGCCACCGATGACCGGTCACGACTACGATCCGAACAACATCTTCGCCAAGATCCTCAAAGGCGAAATTCCCTGCCACCGCGTCTACGAGGACGACGACACGCTCGCCTTCATGGATGTGATGCCGCAGACGCCGGGTCACGTTTTGGTGGTTCCGAAAGCGCCCTCACGCAATTTGCTCGATGCGGATGCGGCCGTGCTTTCGAAGGTCATTCCGGTGGTGCAGAAGCTGGCGCGGGCCGTCAAGGATGCGTTTGATGCTGATGGAATTACCATCACGCAGTTCAACGAAGCGCCGGCCGGCCAAACCGTCTTTCACCTGCATTTCCACGTCATTCCGCGCTACGAGAATCAGCCGTTGAAGCCGCATACGGGCAAGATGGAGGACAAGGAAGTCCTCGCTGCCAATGCCGAGAAGATCATCGGCGAACTTGGGTTCTGATCAGGGTTGAAGCAGGAGTAGTCCTGCGACGAGAATGGCGATCGGTGTCAGCACGCCGATCGCGACCCGCTTGCCGGTCAGGAGAAACACGGCAAAGCCGATACCAGCCGCCGCAAGCCTGAGCCAGAGGGGCGAGAGCGCCAGTGTTCCCGTCGGGAATACGATCAGCTTTGCCGTCACCGCCATGACCAATGCCGTGGCAACCGCCCTCACCCAGTAGAGCGTCTCGGAATCCTCTTTCAGCCGGTGGCCTGCGATCACACCGAGCCAGCGCCAGATATCGGTTGCGAGAAAACCCGCGACAGCGATGACGATATAGGTCCAGTACCCATCGAACATCATGCGGCACCCCGATCAGATCCGCGCTTGCGGCGATAGCGGTCGATCAGGTAGGCCACCGTGCCACCGCCGATCCCAGCCAGAAGCACGTCGAACTGCGGCGCTACCAGCGCCAGCGCCGGTCCTGAGACGATGCCGATCACGAAGGCAATCCGGACGACCGGCTGCGCTGCACTCGCCCAGATCGAGGATATGAAATAGACCGGGGTCAGCATGAACAAGGCACCCGCCACAACAGGCGGAAACTGAGACACGACACCAAAGCTGACGCCGACGATCAGCGCATTGGTGCAGGTCAGCGTGATGCCAAAACCTGCAAAGAAGGCAACCCGGCGCTCTCTCGGCACATGGCGGAGATTGAGGCTCGCAAAGACCCAGGACGTGATGGCGATGAAATGCGAGAGAAACAGGAGAACCGGTAGCGGTGTCTTCTTCGTGCGCATCTCCGGCACGATCGACGCCACCATCGGCATCATCCGGATCGACGACAGCGTCACGGCGAGGAAGGACGCGGCGATGTTGGCGCCGCCCAACATCGAACCCACCAGGATCATCTGTGCCGGCAGGGCCCAGATACCGAGCGTCATCGAGACAGCCTGACCTCGTGTCAGGCCGGCTTCTACCGCAAATGCGCTGAAACCGACATAGGACGTCATCAGGATCAGAGCCGGCAAGGAGAAGATGCCGCGCATGCCCTTGAGAAACCACGCAAGGCCGCTGCGCTCGGAGCTTTCGGTGGTCATTGGCATGCCCGTAAATGATTGACGTTACGGGACCTACAAAAACGACGATGCCGGGACAAGCCCGGCATCGATTTCTCGGATGGAAAAGAGCGCTACTTGCTCTTTGGGACGCGTGGCACGGTGCTACCCTTGCGGGGCGCGGACTTTGCCGGGGCTTCCTCGGCAATCACGTCGCCATCGTCGACGACATTTGCCTTGGCGGAACCGCCGTCCTTGTCCTTAGCCTTCGGCGCAGACTTCTTCGAAGGCTTTGACTTTGTCGTCTTGGCCTTGATCTCGTCGGCAGCCTCTTCCACTTCCGCTTCAGGCTTCGGCTTTACCCGGGCCGTTTCCGAAATGGACTCCAGAAGAAGACCGTCGGTGCCATCTTCCTTCTTGCCGGCCGTGACGCGGACGATGCCACCCTTGCGAAGCTTGCCAAAAAGGATCTCGTTGGCGAGCGGCTTCTTGATGTATTCCTGGATCACGCGAGACAGAGGTCTTGCGCCCATCTTCTCGTCATAACCCTTTTCCGCCAGCCAGGCGATCGCGTCCTCATGCAGATCGAACGTCACGTTACGCTCCGACAGCTGGCTTTCCAGCTGCATCACGAACTTCTGGACGACCTGGTGGATAACCGTGGTCGGCAGCGGTGCGAACGGAATGATCGCATCGAGACGGTTGCGGAATTCCGGTGTGAACAGGCGATTGATCGCCTCCTCATCTTCGCCGGTGCGTCTTGATGATCCAAAGCCGATCGCAGACTTGGCCATCTCGGATGCACCCGCATTCGTCGTCATGATCAAGATGACGTTGCGGAAGTCAATTTTCTTGCCGTTGTGATCGGTCAGCGATCCATGGTCCATCACCTGCAACAGGATGTTGTAGATATCCGGATGCGCCTTCTCGATTTCGTCGAGCAGAACCACGCTGTGCGGGTGCTGATCAACGCCATCGGTCAGGAGGCCGCCTTGGTCGAAGCCGACATAGCCGGGAGGTGCGCCAAGCAGTCGCGAGACCGTGTGGCGTTCCATATATTCCGACATGTCGAAACGCAGCATCTCGACGCCGAGCGAGGCGGCAAGCTGCTTTGCGACTTCGGTCTTGCCGACGCCAGTTGGACCGGAGAAGACATAGGAGCCGATCGGCTTGTTCGGCTCGCGCAGACCTGCACGTGCCAGCTTGATCGCCGTCGACAGCGCGTCGATCGCGACGTCCTGGCCGTACACGACGGAACGCAGTTCCTTCTCGAGGTTGGCGAGAACCATCTCGTCATCCTTGGAAACCGTTTTCGCCGGGATGCGGGCCATCGTGGCGATTGTCGCCTCGATTTCCTTTTCCGTGATCAGCTTGCGACGCTTGGAAGCGGGCAGCAGCATCTGGGCTGCACCGGTCTCGTCGATCACGTCGATCGCCTTGTCCGGCAGCTTGCGGTCGGAGATATACCGTGCTGACAGTTCCACCGCCGACTTGATCGCGTCGTTGGTGTAGCGCAGCTTGTGATACTCTTCGAAATACGGCTTCAAGCCCTTCATGATTTCGATCGCATCATCGATCGACGGCTCATTGACGTCGATTTTCTGGAAGCGTCGAACCAGAGCCCGGTCCTTTTCGAAGAACTGGCGGTATTCCTTGTAGGTCGTCGAACCGATGCAGCGGATCTGGCCAGAGGACAGAGCCGGCTTCAGCAGGTTGGACGCATCCATGGCACCGCCCGACGTTGCACCCGCACCGATGACGGTGTGGATTTCGTCGATGAACAGGACAGCACCTGGAAAATCTTCCAGTTCCTTGACGACCTGCTTCAGACGTTCCTCGAAGTCGCCGCGATAGCGGGTGCCTGCAAGCAGGGTGCCCATATCGAGCGAGAAGATCGTGGCATCGGCCAGCGCTTCCGGCACCTTGCCCTCGACGATGCGCTTTGCCAGTCCCTCGGCGATCGCAGTTTTGCCAACGCCCGGATCGCCGACGTAAAGCGGGTTGTTCTTGGAGCGGCGGCACAGGACCTGGATCGTGCGGTTGACCTCGGAATGACGACCGATCAATGGATCGATACGGCCATTCCTGGCCTTTTCGTTCAGATTGACACAGTATGCCTTGAGGGCATCCTGCTGCTTCTTGCCGGGACCTTCCTCCTCATTGCGCGAAACAGGCTTGGCGTCTGAATCGGGCTCATCAGCACCACGCGGGGTCCGGGCCTGGGAGGAACCCGGACGCTTGCCGATGCCGTGAGAGATATAGTTGACCGCGTCGTAGCGGGTCATTTCCTGCTCCTGCAGGAAGAAGGCTGCGTGGCTCTCACGTTCTGCGAAGATTGCGACGAGCACGTTTGCTCCGGTCACTTCTTCACGACCGGAGGATTGGACGTGGATCACAGCGCGCTGGATGACGCGTTGAAAGCCGGATGTCGGTTTGGAGTCCTCGTCATAGCCTGTCACCAGGTTTGCGAGTTCATTGTCGACATATTCAGACACGGTTTTGCGGAGCGTATCCAGGTTGACGCTGCATGCTCCCATGACCGCCGCCGCATCGGCGTCGTCGATCAACGCCAGAAGCAGATGTTCGAGTGTGGCATATTCGTGATGCCGCTCGTTCGCGAAGGTCAGTGCCTGGTGCAGAGCCTTTTCAAGACTAGGCGAAAATGTTGGCACGTCGGGTTCCTCACTTCTTTTCCATGACACATTGCAGCGGATGCTGGTGTTGCCGGGCGAAGTCCATGACCTGGGACACCTTGGTTTCCGCTACTTCATAGGTGAAAATTCCGCATTCTCCGACGCCATGGTTATGGACGTGGAGCATGATAATCGTTGCCGCATCGCGGTCCTTCTGGAAAAAACGCTCCAGAATATGGATGACGAACTCCATTGGCGTGTAGTCGTCATTCAGAAGGAGAACGCGGTACAGGTTAGGCCGTTTGGTTTTCGGTTTCGTTCGCGTGATGACGGAGGTTCCGCGGCCCGCGTTGTCTCCGTCGCCGTTCTTTTCATTTTCCATCAAGATCGGCAGTGCGATCATCGTCTTTCATTCCCTAGTCATCCAGCGGCGGTATAGCGAACAACCGGTCGACAGGACTTCAGTCTTGCTAAAGGTAGTTCTTTGGGAAAGGATTTTAAGCCCCCTTTCCCGCTGTGCAATCACTATTCCGCCGAGAGGGGCTCGCGACGAGCCAAAAGTACCACATTCGGCAACTCAAATTCTGCCGCCATACTGACCCAAAAGGCGGGCGGCATCATGGCCATAGCCTCAGACGCTGCAGCTTCATGCGTACGGATCCAACGCGCGAACGGCGATCGCCTGTCGCTCAAAATTCCGTCGAAGAGTAGATGCTAATGAAGCTTGCATGCTCGAGGCTTACGTCCAAAACAAAAGAGGCCCACGAAGGGCCTCTCGACAACTTTCTTAAAAACCAGTCGGATCCTGCGATCAAAGATCGACGTCGAGGATCGCCATGGAGAAATTGTAGGAACGCTCGCCATCTTCGTCATCCAGATAGACGACGCCGAGAAATTCATCACCAAGATAGACTTCGGCAGAATCGTTCTTGCGGGGACGCGCCTTGACGACGATCTGGGGGTTCAAAAGGCGCTTGAAATAGTCGTCGATCTTCTTGATTTCGTCGGGGTTCACGATCTTCTCCGTCAGATTTTGCGATCAAATCGATGCGCTTTTGGCACGGGAGAAAGGCGAAAGTAAAGCCGACGTTCTCTCCACCGCACGACCCTGCCCCGAGTTTTCCTGGAACAAGTAGGTCCGGGCGCGGACTATTCCTCGGCGCGCAGAAGCTGGTCCATCAGGCGTGCCGGCTCGGAGCAACCCGCGGTCCCGACGACCTTTGCCGGAACACCGGCGACGGTGGATTTTTCCGGAACAGCTTTGAGGACAACGGAGCCCGCCGCCACACGCGAGCAGGCACCAACCTCGATATTGCCGAGGATCTTTGCGCCGGCGCCGATCAGCACGCCGTTGCCGATCTTCGGATGACGATCTGCGCCCTCCTTACCGGTTCCACCGAGAGTGACCCCATGCAGGATGGAGACATTGTCCCCGATGATCGCGGTTTCGCCGACGACAAGCCCGGTCGCGTGGTCGAGGAAGATCCCCTTACCGATCTGAGCCGCCGGATTGATGTCTGTCTGGAAGACACTTGAGGCGCGGCTTTGCAGATAGAGCGCGAAGTCGCGACGGCCGCGGTAAAACAGCCAGTGCGCCAAGCGATGCGTCTGGATGGCGTGAAATCCTTTGAAGTAGAGGACTGGCTCGACGAACCGCAGGCAGGCAGGGTCGCGGTCGTAGACGGCCTGGATATCGACGCGCAGAATAGCACCCCAATCTGGCCATTCGTCCAGCATTTCCATGAATGTCTGCCGCAGCAGGACGGCCTGCAGATCGGGATGATCGAGCCGTTCGCAGATCCGATGAACGACGCATTCTTCCAGCGAACGGTGGTTCAGGACGGTTGAATAGAGGAAGGCGGCCAGCAACGGGTCCTGATCGATTGCGACGCGTGCTTCCTGCCGCAGCGTGTCCCATATGGGGTCGACGCTAGCGACACTATCGGTCTGGCGAATGTCCTCGGTCTGGCGAACTTCGGTTCTCGCGGCCATGGCCGTCTCCTCTTTGGCGTAAGCCACGATATATAGATTAGATTTACGACAACACCAACGCCGGCGAAATCGCATTTCGTTGATCGTTAAATCAAGGGAAGCTGAAGTCTTGCCAGTCTACGGTCGTGCGAGGCTCAGGCCTGCGCTGCGTAGAACTCCAGTACCGCTTTCTTGAAAACCCTGTCGCCGACCGCAAGCATGTGGTCACGACCGGGAATATCGAGCGCTGTCGCACTCGGCATCAGATCGGCCAGATCCTGCGGTGAACCCGCGATATCGTCCTTCGTCCCAACGCCGATCAGCGTGGGAACGTCGATCTTGCCCATATCGCTGCGTTCGACCAGATCGCGCGAACCGCGGATACAGGCGGCGAGTGCCTGCTTGTCGCTTTTCGTCTGGTCGGCAAAGGCGCGGAACATACGGCCGCGATCATGGCTGACGCTCTCAAGCGAGGGCGCCAAGAGCGCATCCGCGATCGGATCCCAGTCACCGACCCCGTCCGTCATGCCGATTCCGAGACCGCCGAGCACCAGCGACCGGACCCTGTCCGGATCGTTGAGCGCTGCAAACACCGAGATGCGCGCGCCCATCGAATAGCCGAACAGATGCGCTGCCGGGATGCGCAGGTGATCGAGCAGAGCAACCGAATCCGCTGCCATCACCCAAGGGCGATAGGCGTCCGGATCGGTCGGCTTGTCACTGCCGCCATGGCCGCGGTTGTCCATGGCGATCACCCTGTAACCGGCATCACCGAGCGTCTTTACCCATCCCGGATGCACCCAGTTCACGGTCGCGCTGGAAGCGAAACCGTGGATGAGCAGGACAGGATCGCCCGCCGGATCCCCCTCATCCAGATAGGAGAGGCTCAGGCCGTCATGGCTGAAGGTGGAAAAGGCCGGGGCATTGAGGTTCATCTGGGATATCCTGTTTTGGCGGCGGACCATAAGATATCGGTGCTTGCGATTGAACCCTGAAAGACACCTCGCATCGCGGTTTTTGCACTACACTTTTGAATGCGGCGGCGGTAATGTCCGCGCCAAATCAGACGTGCCCTATTGTACGCATTGGAGACGACCATGGCCGGCCACAGCATTCCCCATTTCCAGAACGACGGCGGTTTCCCGTCGATCCAGATCGGCGTGAAGGAATT
The DNA here is from genome assembly GCF_050500175.1 of Neorhizobium sp. DAR64872/K0K18. Lineage (NCBI taxonomy): Bacteria > Pseudomonadati > Pseudomonadota > Alphaproteobacteria > Hyphomicrobiales > Rhizobiaceae > Neorhizobium > Neorhizobium sp. DAR64872/K0K18. The sequence continues at coordinate 1,448,596 of NZ_CP191446.1, read as the reverse complement.
CATGTGCACTGGTGCATCCGTTCCTTACGATCATCCGCACATCTTTATCGACATGGGCGACGAAGTCGAAAAAGTCTGCTCCTACTGTTCCACTCTGTACAAATACAACCCTACCCTGAAGGCCGAACAGACCGACCCTCCGGGCTGCGTCTTCAACGTCAAGGCCGCCTGATCGGCAGCCAAAAATGGCTGTCGAGACAGTAGCGATCGTGGGTGCGGGCATGGCGGGTCTCACCGCTGCGCTCGCGTTTGCGCGCCATGGCATCACCTGCGACATCTTCGAGCAGGCGCCTTCCCTTCAGGAAGTCGGCGCTGGGCTCCAGTTGTCGCCGAACGCTTCGCGCGTGCTGAGCAAGCTTGGCATTCTTAGCGATCTGGAACCGTTATGGACCGAGCCGGATGAAGTGCAGCTCGTGTCGGGTCGTTCGCTTCATCGGCTGGCCTATGTGCCATCCGGCCGGTTCGCCCGCGAGCGGTGGAGATCGCCCTATGGCGTCCTCCATAGGGCAACGCTGCAAGACGCGCTTCTCCACGCCGTGAATGCCAACCCGCTCTGCACGCTTCGGCTGGGCTCGAAGATTGGGAGCGCCGTTCGAGACGAACTGGCGGAGATCTCCGGATGCCACCATGACCTGATCGTCGCCGCAGATGGCGTCTGGTCTGGCATTCGCACCGCAATTCCCAAAAATCCGGAAGCCGTTTTTTCCAACAGTGTCGCCTGGCGCTTCATGGTTTCAAAGAGCGCGGCACCTTCCTGGCTGAAGCCGAATGCCGTCAGTGCATTTCTCGGACCTTCGGCACACATTGTGGCCTATCCGCTCAAGGAGAAGGATAGTTTCAACATCGTCGCCATCGCGTCCGGCGGCAACACCGGCAATTGCTGGAATACGGAAGCGAGCGCCGCCCAGAAAGACCTGCTGCTGCGTCATTTCAAGGGGTGGCATCCGAGCATAGCCGAAACACTGGCCGCATCCGACAAGCCGACCTTCTGGCCGCTCTATCAGGTGACACCGGGCCGTTGGCACAATGGCCGCGATCTTGTTCTGATCGGCGACGCCGCCCATGCGATGCTGCCCTTTGCGGCCCAAGGCGCGGCGATGGCGATCGAAGACGCGTTCATCCTGGCAAACCGCGTGGCCGCCCTGCCCTCGCTCACACAGGCGCTATCAGCCTACGAGACCGAACGGGCCGGTCGCGTCGCCAAGGTGCGAGCACGCGGGGAATTCAACCGCTTTGCCTATCATGCGCGCGGCCCGCTGAAGCTCGGTCGCAACTTTGTTCTCTCAATGCGTCCGCCGCAATCGCTCGCGGCGGATCTGGATTGGCTCTACGGTTTCGACGCCGAGTAGCGACGCGATCAGACCGCGGCCGCCGCGGCAAACCCCGCTTCAAGATCCTTCTTGAGGTCGACCACGTCTTCGAGACCGATCTGAAGCCTGATGACTGCACCCTCGGTGGGCTGCTTGCGGATGGTGCGGTCGGAAAGATTTACGACCAGAGCAAGGCTTTCGTATCCTCCCCAGGAGTAACCGAGGCCGAAAAAGCTCAGGGCATCGAGGAAGGCGTGCGCCTTGGCTTTTGCCCTCTCAGGCTCGGCCTGCAGCACGAAGGAGAAGATCCCGCTCGATCCCTTGAAGTCCCGCTTCCAGATCTCGTGGCCGGGAAAGCTTGGCAATGCCGGATGCAGGACGCGCGCAACGCCGTCGCGGCCTTCCAGCCACTGGGCGATTTCAAGGGCGCTTTTTTGATGCTGGTCCAGCCGCAGGCCCATCGTTCTCAAGCCACGCAGTATCAGGTAGGAATCTTCCGGCGCACCGCAGATGCCCATTGCAATCCGCGCGGCCTCAAGAGCCGGAAAATGCTTCGCATTGGCCGACACCGAGCCCATGACGATATCCGAATGCCCCGACGGGTACTTCGTGGTCGCATGGATTGAGACGTCGACGCCGAAGTCGAGCGGACGAAAATAGAGCGGTGTCGCCCAGGTGTTGTCCAGCGTCACCACGACGTCTGCGGAATAGGCGTGCACAGCGTCCGTGATTGCGCGGATGTCCTGCATCTCGAACGTGTTCGAGCCGGGCGCTTCCGTATGAACGAGTTTGGTGTTCGGCCTCATCAGCTTGGTGATGTCTGCCCCGATCTCCGGATCATAGTACTCGACGTCGATCCCCAGTCTCGTAAGCATCGTGTCACAGAAAGTCCGGCAGGGCGTGTAGACTGAGTCGACGATCAGCGCGTGATCGCCCGATGACAGGTAAGCCAGGAAAGGGATTGAGATCGCAGCCAGTCCCGATGGAACGAGGATCGTACCCGCAGAACCCTCGAGTTGGTCGAACGCAGCGCACAGGGCGTCCGTCGTCGGGGTCGCGCGGGTTCCATAGGTGTATGGCTGGCTGCGCTTTTCCATCGCTTCGGCATTCGGGAAAAGGACCGTGGAACCTTTGACGACAGGCGGGTTGACGAAGCCATGATACGCGCGTGGATCGTTTCCGATATGCGCAAGGCGCGTATTCTGACCCGCTTCTTCGATCAGTTTATCTTTCTGGGACATGTCCGGAATGCACTTTCGTTGACAATGGCGCCAGTTTTGCCGCCGCCCTCCAGGCTGGTCAACCCCGCTGCCCAATTCCCAGTACCGGTGCAATATTAGCATGCTCGTTCGGTATAAAAACCGCCACAACTCGCACACAACTTGAGCATTTGCCCAGCGCGTAGGCGGTAAAGTCTAATACACCGTAATTTGGACGCAATTTGAACGGGTGGCCCTTGACCCTGCCTTCGTTTCCGAATGAGATATAAACACCCGCGCCGGGAGGTCAGCGGGGGACCGGTCGTATTCATAAAATCAGGGGAACGGCCTGTGTCGAGAGATCACACAAAACAACAGATAAGGTTGGGAAAATGAAAAAGACGCTTTTGTCTGCCGCGTTTGGCGCAGCGGTCCTTGGCTTTGCCTCGGCAGCTTCCGCGGCCACGCTTGATGATGTCAAGGCGAAGGGCTTCGTTCAGTGCGGCGTCAACACCGGTCTGGCCGGCTTCGCGCAGCCGGATTCGGCCGGCGCTTGGAAAGGCTTCGACGTCGATTTCTGCAAGGCCGTCGCAGCTGCGGTTTTCGGTGATGCAACGAAGGTGAAGTACACGCCGACCACGGCCCAGAGCCGCTTCACGGCACTGCAGTCGGGTGAAGTCGACGTGCTCGCACGTAACACCACCTGGACCATCAGCCGCGATACCGCGCTCGGTTTCAACTTCCGCTACGTCAACTACTACGACGGCCAGGGTTTCATGGTTCCGAAGAGCCTGAACGTGAAGTCGGCGCTTGAACTGTCCGGCGCTGCCGTCTGCGTTCAGTCGGGCACGACAACCGAACTCAACCTCGCCGACTACTTCAAGTCCAACAACCTCCAGTACAACCCGGTCGTCTTCGAAAAGCTCGAAGAAGTAAACGCCGCCTACCAGGCCGGCCGTTGCGACGTCTACACGACGGACCAGTCGGGCCTTTATGCAACGCGTCTCGCGCTGTCGAACCCTGACGAACACGTCATTCTTCCGGAAATCATCTCCAAGGAGCCGCTTGGCCCAGCCGTTCGCCAAGGCGACGACAAGTGGTTCGATATCGTTTCGTGGACAGGCTACGCCCTGGTTCAGGCCGAAGAATTCGGCATCACCCAGGCCAATATCGACGAGATGAAGAACTCGACCAACCCGGATATCCGCCGCTTCCTCGGCACCGAGAAGGACACCAAGGTCGGTACCGATCTCGGCCTGACCAACGAATGGGCCTACAACATCGTCAAGGGCGTCGGTAACTACGGCGACGTCTTCGAGCGCAATATCGGTTCCGGCAGCCCGCTGAAGATCGCACGTGGCCTGAATGCTCTTTGGAGCAAGGGTGGCCTGCAGTTCGCACCGCCGATCCGTTAATCGACTGATAGACTGACGTCTCGCAGGGTGGCTCCGTCCGCCCTGCGAGACATTCTCCACGATCAATAAGAATCAAAAACAATAAGGGCCCACAACGGGTCACAGGGGATTGGCAAAGCATGACGGACAACTCGATCCGTGCGCCTGCGACTAAGCGCACGTCCACGTCACTCATTTACGATCCAAAAGCGCGGAGCATCTTCTTCCAGGTGCTGACGCTGGTCATTCTCGTTGCGCTCGTCTGGTCGATCGCACACAATGTCAGTGTCAACCTTGCCCGCAGCAACACCGCCACCGGGTTTGGCTTCCTCGCTGGTCGCTCAGGCTTCGATATCGGGCAATCCCTGATCGCCTACACGAGCGACTCGACCTATGGCAGGGCGATCCTGGTCGGCTTCCTGAACACGATGATGGTCGCTGTCACCGGCATCATCACGGCAACCATCGTCGGCTTCATCATCGGTATCGGTCGCCTGTCGAAAAACTGGCTGATCGCCAAGCTCTGCACCGTCTATGTCGAGGTGTTCAGAAACATTCCGCCGCTGCTGGTCATTTTCTTCTGGTATTCCGGCGTTCTCGCCATTCTGCCGCAGCCGCGTGATGCTATCCAGGGCCCGCTCTCGACCTTCCTCAGCAACCGTGGCCTGACCTTTCCGGCAACGATCTGGGGCGAAGGCGCGTGGATCCTTCCGGTTGCCATTCTCGTCGGCATCGTTGTCGCGTTCGTCTTCCGCACCTGGTCGGTCAAGCGCCAGATGGCAACCGGGCAGCAATTGCCCAACGGCTGGATCTCCGCCGCCATCATCATCGGTCTGCCGCTTCTCGGATTCATCGCCATGGGTTCGCCGCTGACCTTCGACTATCCCGTCGAAGGTCGTTTCAATCTTTCCGGCGGCGCCAATATCCGTCCGGAATTCGTGGCTCTATATCTGGCGCTTTCGCTCTACACGGCAGCGTTTATCGCGGAAATCATCCGAGCCGGCATCAAGGGCGTCGGCAAGGGACAGACGGAAGCCGCCGCTGCACTCGGCGTCCAGCCGGGCAAGATCACCAGACTGGTTGTCGTACCGCAGGCTTTCCGCATCATCATTCCGCCGCTGACAAGCCAGTATCTCAACCTGACCAAAAACTCGTCTCTCGGCGTTGCGATTGGTTTTCCCGAGCTGTTTTCGACCGGAAGCACCTCGCTCAACCAGACCGGTCAGGCTGTCGAGATGATCACGATCATGCTCACCATCTATCTCAGCATCAGCATCGCGACATCGCTGTTCATGAACTGGTTCAACGCCAAGATGGCTCTGGTGGAGAGATAAGACATGTCTACACACAAGCTCTCTTACGTTCGCAATGACATGATCGCGCCGGAACCGCCGCCGGTCAGCGCCAGTTCGGCAAGCGGCTGGATCCGGACCAATCTCCTGGCAACGCCAAAGGATGTGGTGCTGACAATCGTCGCCATCGCATTGCTGGCCTTCGCCCTGCCCGGCATCATCAACTGGCTGTTCATCAATGCGAGCTGGGTCGGGGCCGATCGCTCGGTCTGCGCCACCGTCGTCCAGGGCGGCACCCAGCCGGATGGCTGGAAAGGCGCATGCTGGGCGTTTGTCGGTGACCGGTTCCAGCAGTTCATGTTCGGCCGCTACCCGATCGAGGAGCGCTGGCGCGTCATGCTGGTCGGGTTCATGCTGATCGTGCTGCTCGTGCCTCTCCTCATTCCGAAACTGCCGTACAAGGCGCTGAACGCTGTTCTGCTGTTCCTCGTCTTCCCGGTCGTTTCGTTCTTCCTCATGCATGGCAATGTTCTTGGCCTGCAGCGGGTCGAGACCCCGCTCTGGGGCGGCATGATGGTGACGCTGATCCTCTCCTTCGTCGGCATCGCGGTCTCCTTCCCCGTCGGCATCCTTTTGGCGCTCGGACGGCGTTCCAACATGCGCGTATTGAAGACGCTCTGCGTCGTCTTCATCGAGGTGATCCGCGGCGTACCGCTTGTCATGGTTCTATTCATGGCAAACGTGATGCTGCCGCTGTTCCTGCCCACCGGCTGGAGCATCGACAACTTCCTGCGCGCCGTGATCGGTGTGTCGCTGTTTGCCTCCGCCTATATGGCAGAAGTCATTCGTGGCGGCCTGCAGGCTATTCCGAAAGGTCAGGGCGAAGGCGCCGATTCGCTCGGCCTCAGCTACTGGCAGAAAACCCGCCTGATCGTGCTTCCACAGGCGATCAAGCTCGTGATCCCCGGCATCGTCAACACCTTCATCGGCCTGTTCAAGGATACGTCGCTCGTTGCCATCATCGGCATGTTCGACCTCTTGAACATCATCCGGCTCAACTTTACCGATACGACCTGGATCACGCCCATGACGCCGCTTACCGGCCTCGTGTTCGCTGGTCTTATCTACTGGATCTTCTGCTTCGGCATGTCACGCTATTCCGCCTTCATGGAACGGCATCTCGATACCGGCCACAAGCGATAACAAGGGGAAAAAACAATGGCTGACGCCCAACCCAAAAACCTCACCGTCTCCTCCACGGATGTCGCTGTCGAGATCATCGGCATGAACAAGTGGTATGGCGATTTTCACGTCCTGCGCGACATCAATCTCAAGGTGATGAAAGGCGAACGCATCGTCATCGCCGGTCCGTCAGGCTCCGGAAAATCGACGATGATCCGCTGTATCAATCGCCTCGAGGAACATCAGTCGGGCAGCATTGTCGTCGACAATATCGAACTCACCAACGATCTGAAAAAGATCGACGAAGTGCGGCGAGAAGTCGGCATGGTGTTCCAGCACTTCAACCTCTTCCCGCACCTGACGATCCTTGAGAACTGCACGCTTGCACCGATCTGGGTTCGCAAGATGCCGAAGAAGGAAGCCGAGGAAGTGGCGATGCACTACCTCAAGCGTGTCAAGATCCCGGAACAGGCCCATAAGTATCCGGGCCAGCTCTCCGGCGGTCAGCAGCAGCGCGTGGCGATTGCCCGCTCGCTGTGCATGAAGCCGAAGATCATGCTGTTCGACGAACCGACCTCGGCTCTCGATCCTGAAATGGTCAAGGAAGTGCTCGATACGATGGTTGGCCTTGCCGAAGAAGGCATGACCATGATGTGCGTCACCCATGAAATGGGCTTTGCCCGCCAGGTCGCCAACCGGGTGATCTTCATGGACCAGGGACAGATCGTCGAAGAGAATTCACCGGCGGAGTTCTTCGACAATCCGCAGCACGAGCGCACCAGACTGTTCCTTAGCCAGATCCTGCACTAGGCAGACTGCGCCAACGGGAATGACCTGCAAAAGAAAAGGGGCGCCACGAGCGCCCCTTTTTCGTTTCCCGTCGAAACAATCGTCAGGGCGCCATCACCATTGGAATGAATAGCGGGCATTGACGCTGGTTACTGCTGCGGTCGCGTCCGAATAGCGATCGACGGAGCCGCTGAGTGTCAGGCTGTCACCCAGTTTCTGCTCGAGTCCCAGCCCCGCGCCGCCGATACGAAACGTATCGATCGCCGTTGCGCGGACGACCACGGCTGTGCCGGTGTTTGCCCGGGAAAGCCTGAGGGTCTGGTTGGCGTCGAGGCCACTCCAGTCCTGATTGAGCCCGTCGTAGCGCATGACATAGCTCGCATTGCGCTCGACATCGATCGTCGACGTGACGATCTGCGTTTGGTGGTAGTTCATGCTGACGGCGGCCGTTTCGGCCAATCCGTCGTAATCGATCCCGATCTTGCGTTCGACCTCGTAAGCGGGCCTCTGGATCGACTTCATCTTCATGCTGCCCCACAGCCGAAGCGGCGTGTTCATCGACCCGTCCTTCTTCGCATCGACACCGACGTTGAAGCCCGCCTCGGGCTCCAGCTCCGTCGGCAACCTGAAGCCGAGCTTTACGGAATAGCTTCTGTCCGAATTCTTGACGGGCTGCCAGATCAGCGGCCTGTCCGCCGCATAAGCGCTCAATGCCGAAAACGGGCCAACCGCAAAGATTGCCGCAAACAGCGCGACGCCGCCGGCCAATAGACTTCTGTTCATTTGATCCCCACTCGAAGGCTCAAGACAATGTTGAGGCGCAAGCAACCGCGAGGTCGCCCGGAACACCCGTTTCAATGCGATGGAGGCGAGTTTGTCAGACCCAATGGTCCGTTTTCGCCACGTGCCTTCCCCTGCCGATGCAACGGAACTGACCGCCGCGAATATACGCTCGAATGAGGCAGCTTCGAATCGATTTTGCGGCTGAAATGCGATTGCGGGATCACGATCGGTTTCCCGAAGATGTGAACTCCCGCTGTTGCTGCATCGCAACATGACGTAGTGAGGCTGGGGTACGCGGAGGAATGAATGGTAGGTCCTACCCCAATGCAACGCTCTGGCACCACGAGTACCGGTGGCAGCATGCTAGGCCCGGTTTGGTCATGAGCACGCGTTATCCTACAATTACAGGATCCAGTTCGACCGGATCGCCGGCGGGCGATGAGCACACGTGGGGATTCACAAAAACCACTTCTTAACCATTCAGAACTCACATTAGCCAATAGGAACATATTAACCGATCCTGTTAACGCAACACTCTTTTGACGTTCGGTAAAAGAACAACACGTCGGGACGCCTTGTCCCACGGCACGAATCAAGGAGGATTTGCATGTCGGTTTTTGCACGCTTTATGAAGGACGAGTCTGGCGCCACTGCCATCGAATACGGGCTCATCGCCGCTCTTATCTCTGTCGCGCTGATCGCTGGTGCACAGACGCTCGGCGGTGCACTAAGCACGCAATTCACGAACCTCAGCAAGAAGTTGAACTGCGGCGGCGCTGCTACCACTTGCTGATCGCTGGCATTGCGAGATGCAACCAAGTCGGGTCATGAGTTAACGTCGTTGCACGATTGGCGGCAGGTAGTCTCACTCAAGTATTCGCCTGAGGTCTTCACCCCAGGTTAACATCCAGATCGTACCCAAAAGCTCGGACGCCATCTCTTGGTTCCAGCACTCAACTCGCCGAACAATGGGACCTCCATTGTTCGGTTTTTTGTTGCCGTCACGCCAGAGATTCTTGGTCTCTATATCCAGCTCCGAAGCAGCGCTTTGCTCAAGGCGATATTCCTCCGCTCAAGCGGCAGTCGCAATTTTTTGGGAGATGGTTTTGGCGACCCCTGCAGGATTCGAACCTGCGACCACCTGCTTAGAAGGCAGGTGCTCTATCCAGCTGAGCTAAGGGGCCTGCTAAGACGCTTCTACCAGAACGCAGACAGGATGTCAGTGCGTCCAGGGCTGCGAGCGATTGAACCGGAAATTGTCGGTGTAGGAAGCAGCTTGACGCGCGGGTTCCTTTGGCTGGACGACGCGGTATTCGATGCCTTCGCGCTTGGCGTAGGCTTCGGCAAGTTCCTGACTTTCAAAGGTCAGGCGTACCTGCTGCTTCATGTCTCCGGAAGATGTATAGCCAAGGATCGGATCGATCCGGCGTGGCTCTTCCTGGTCGAATTCGAGGAGCCAGAGATGCGTCTTGGCTTTGCCAGATTGCATTGCAGTTTTTGCGGGACGATAGATCTTGGCCGTCATGAACTGAAACATCCGACTTTTGCTAGCGTGACGCTTCGGCAACTGCTGAGCGCGACGCTCTTTTGAAGGCAATGGTCGGAGTGGAGAGATTCGAACTCCCGACCCTCTGGTCCCAAACCAGATGCGCTACCAGACTGCGCTACACTCCGTTCCTTACAAGAATGCGAGATACACGGTTCCCTACCAGCCCGCAACTGCAAAAAGTGGATTTTCCCAATTGTTCGAACTGTCTAGCGAACTAACTGTGGGAAAGCGGCCAAACACCTATCCTGCGTTGCCGATCCGTTTGGAAACCACCTTGTCACCAACCTTGATTCCGAGCGCTTTCGTCCGACCGGCATTCAGTTCGAGGACAAATTTTACCGGTCCCCGCGAATCGATCACGTCACGAGAGTAAGGAACCGCATTTTCGCGGATATGAGAGACCGTCCCATCGCCTTCGATGAACAGCATATCGAGCGGCAGGATGGTGTTTTCCATCCACATGGAAACACGGCGTGTCTCGCCGAAGTCGAACAGCATGCCGTGATCGTCAGGCATTTCCTTGCGGTACATCAGGCCCTGCGAGCGCTGCTGGTCCGTCAGAGCCAGCTCGATCACAAAGGCATGGGTCTTGCCCGCTGCCGTGCGGATCGACAGCTCATCTTTTGGAAAGATGACCTGCTGGGCTGCGGCAGCGTAGGCGACAAACAGAAAAAGCGCCGCAAGGGCGCCTTTTGCAAAGGGCGTGATCCGCCCGAATGACTGCATTCTCAACATCAATGTGACCGGCTTACAGGGTTGGGATTGTCGGGATGAATTTCGGCTGCCATCAAGCCCTTGTCGCCAGGTCCGAACCGGACCAACACGGTCTGGCCGGGACGGAGCTCTGTCAGTCCGTAGCGACGCAGCGTTTCCATGTGGACGAAGATATCTTCGGTCCCCTCACCGCGGCTCAGGAATCCAAAGCCCTTGGTGCGGTTGAACCATTTCACCAGTGCCCGTTCCAGGCCGCTCGTTGGCGTGACCTGAACATGGGTGCGAACCGGCGGCAACTGCGAGGGATGAACTGCGGTCGACTGATCCATGGAAAGAATGCGGAAGGCCTGATAGCCACGGTCGCGCTTCTGGATCATCGCGACGATACGGGTTCCTTCAAGGATGGTCTGGTATCCATCGCGCCTCAGGCAGGTCACATGCAGAAGCACATCCTGCATACCGTTGTCGGGCACAATGAAGCCGAACCCCTTCGCAACATCGAACCACTTGACCACACCCGTAATTTCGATGAGCTCGACCGGATCGCCCGCGAATTCCTCGTATTCGGCTACGCCTTTCAACGATATCCTGTCTGCCATATCCTATCGGCCCCTCGATTACGCGTTACGACATGACGGTGGAAGTGATTCTTCGCGCCTAGATTAACATCCCGTTAACCCTCCAGTGCAAGTCCCCGTCTGGACTTTATCAGCATCTTTCTACGGCTGACGGCTTGCCCCAGGCTTGCTGACCTCCTGCAATGCACCATATCCGCTCGACAGTTTGCCAACGACATCGCGGAGCTTGCGACACATGCGCTATCTACACACAATGGTTCGGGTCAAGGATCTCGACGCGTCTCTCCATTTCTACAAGACACTGATGGGTTTGGAGGAGATCCGCCGCATCGAAAATGACAAGGGCCGCTTCACGCTGGTCTTTCTGGCTGCACGCGACGACGTTTCGCAGGCTGAGGAGAACATGGCGCCGTGCATCGAGCTTACCTACAACTGGGACAGCGAGGATTACACGGGCGGACGCAATTTCGGCCACCTCGCTTATGAGGTCGACGACGTCTATGCGTTCTGCCAGCACATGCAGGACAGTGGCATCGTGATCAACCGTCCGCCTCGCGAAGGTCGGATGGCCTTCGTACTTTCGCCGGACGGCATTTCTTTCGAGATCTTGCAGAAGGGCGACAACCTGCCGGTCGCCGAGCCGTGGGCATCGATGCCGAATACCGGCAGTTGGTAATTGAGGCTTGCGTCGGCCTGACCAAGGCCGACGCCCCTCTCTTGCCGAGTGAAACAGGACACGTGATGCTCATCTCCATGATTCGCGACAGAGTGTCCGCGACGCACATGAAGGGCATCACGTGCCGGTTTCGCCAGCAAGATCGATCTCAAGGCCGAGTTTTCCGCTCCTCGCAGTGGCGATCGCAGCCTTAATGATGAGCAGTTGCTCGATGACCCGCAAGGTTGCCGACGCCGATCCGGTCTCCGCAGAGGCGGTGGCCGCGGAGCAACCAGATGGCGCGGCAAAACCGCTTGTCAAAGCCGGCACGAGTGGCGCCGGCCTCTATGTCGATCCCCTCGTCTCCACAAAGGCGCACCAGGCCAAATCAGCGGCAGTTGCAACGACTACGGCGCCGGGCGCCAACGCCGCCCCCGGCGCCTTTCCTCCGGCGCCGGAGCAGCCGTCGAACTCCATCGCCGGGCTCGTCACGCAACCGACTGGCGTGCGCGCGAGCAGCTACAGCATCTTTTCGTCCAACGCATCGCCATTCCCATCGGCGACGACGGCACCTGCTGCTGCCCCTGACGGGCAGACAGCCGTCGCCGCTCCGGCCGGCGGCATCAATGCAGCACATGGCAGCGTCTTCACTCCCCGCCAGCCGCTGCCGGACCCGTCACAACAGGCGCAGCTCTAACCATCAGCCTTGAGCGGGGGCGAAAAGAGCGCGCTGGTCAAATCGGATAAGCCGCTGATTTCGCATGGCTTTACGCTCACTGAAGCCACATTTTCCGCGCATCTAATTTTTCGCAAAAAACATCGTTTTTGCGCTTGCGGTAACGAAATCACGCCTCTATAAGGGCGCTCACTGTACGCGCCCTTCGTCTATCGGTTAGGACGTCAGATTTTCATTCTGAAAAGAGGGGTTCGACTCCCCTAGGGCGTACCAGTTCTTTCTTTCAAACTGTTGATTTTGCACAAAAACCTCTAAGTTCTCTTGGAGCATCCAGCCGCGCAATTTTCTCTGTTTATCTTCCGAAAAATACCGTTTTTTGGCTTGTCTGTTTGAAAAAGCGTCCCTATAAGACGCTCCTGTACGCGCCCTTCGTCTATCGGTTAGGACGTCAGATTTTCATTCTGAAAAGAGGGGTTCGACTCCCCTAGGGCGTACCACTTCCCCCTTCTTCCATATCTTCAGGCTTGTTCGCTCGCGCGTTTTCCCGCGGCATGCCTTGGCTTGGATTATTTCATTTAAAAACAGAGAAATATCGATTTTCCTACTTGCCGGATCGGGCAAGCCTGACTATACGAGCGCTCACTGTACGCGCCCTTCGTCTATCGGTTAGGACGTCAGATTTTCATTCTGAAAAGAGGGGTTCGACTCCCCTAGGGCGTACCAGTTTCCCCTTTTGATTAAGCCGTAATTTATCGCGACTCGACCGCGTCGAGAAGCCTGAGCTGGATGCGCCGGTTTCCCTGCCACTGGTCGGCCGTGAGGCATCCCGCGGCATGGATCTGCTTTCCGCGGGAGTTGAGCAGCATCTGGCCGAGCGGCGTTTCGGCCGCCCTGAAGGCGATCCCCTCCAGACGCGTGCCATCGAGTGATTCCAGCGTGATCTTCACATGCGCCGTACCGACCAGCCGCACATCTCTCAGACGATGGGCGGGAATGGCAAAGACGGGCTGCGCATGGCCAGAGCCGTAGGGGCCCGCCTGTTCCAGCTGGTCGAATAGCGCGATCGTGGCTCCTGATGCCGAAAGCGCGCCATCGATCTTCAGCACATGGTTGGCAACGAGAGCCGGAACGCCCTCAGCCGCCACTTCCTCGAAATAGGCGCGCAGCTTGCCGAGGTTGGCGCGCTCGACGGTCAGTCCCGCCGCCATGGCGTGACCGCCACCTTTTAGCAGAAGCCCTGATTCGACTGCGCCGCGAACCATCCGGCCCATGTCGAAACCGTTGATCGAACGGCCGGAACCGGTGCCCTTGCCGGACGGGTCGAAAGCGATCGCGAAGGCAGGCCGCCGGAATTTCTCCTTCAGTCTCGCAGCGAGAAGACCGACGATGCCCGGATGCCATTTCTCATGCGCTGTGACGATGACGGACGCGCCCTCGGCGTCACCGTATTCGCCAAGAACTTCGGCTTCGGCTTCCGCCAGCATGGCGGCTTCCATGGCCTGCCGCTCGCGGTTCAGATCGTCCAGCCGGCCGGCGATCTCCTCCGCCTTGATATCGTCTTCCAGTGTCAGCAAGCGGCTGCCGAGCGCTGCATCGCCGATTCGCCCGCCGGCATTGATACGTGGGCCGATCATGAAGCCGAAATGATAGGGCGTCACCGGTCCGCCAAGACCCGCCTTTCGAAACAACGCCGTGAGTCCCGGATTGACCATGTGACGGGCGGCGATCAGCCCCTTCACCACATAGGCACGGTTCAGCCCCTTTAGTGGCACGACATCGCAAACGGTTGCCAGCGCCACCAGATCCAGCAGACCGAGCAGATCGAGAGACTGTGCGCGGCTATCGCCACCTTCGCGCAGCTGCTTCAGGGTCGCGACCATGACCAGAAACACGACGCCTGCCGCGCAGAGATGCCCCTGCCCCGAGAGATCGTCCTGACGGTTCGGATTGACGAGCGCCACACAGGGCGGCAGCACATGCCCGACCTGGTGATGGTCGATCACGACCACATCGCAGCCCTCGTCCTTAGCAGCCGTCAGCGCGTCCTGGCTCGTCGAGCCGCAATCGACCGTGACGATCAGTTGCGCGCCGTTGGCCACCAGTTGGCGGATCGCGTTCGGGTTCGGCCCGTAGCCTTCGAAGATGCGATCCGGAATATAGATCTCCGCCTCGACACCGAAATGGGTGAGGAAACGATAGAGCAAGGCGGAAGAGGCCGCGCCGTCCACATCGTAATCGCCGAAGATCGCAACCCGTTCGGGCCGGTTGATCGCCGCGACCAGTCTCGCTGCAGCCTTGCCGCAATCCGTCAGCGTCAGCGGATCGGGCATCAGCGAGCGGATGGTCGGATCAAGGAAGGCCGGGGCATCGTCGAGCGTCACGCCGCGGCCGGCAAGCACGCGGGCGACCAGTTCGGGAATACCGTGGATCTGGCTGATGGCAAGCGCGCGGTTCTGCGCCGCCTGGTCGAGCCGCGACACCCAGCGCTGGCCACTCACCGATTGCTCTACGTTCAGGAACGCGCGCGGTACCGGATCGACCGGTGACGTTGTCATGGAGAGGCTGCTGGCGATTGAGGTGGTCGATTGGGTGGTCATGCAGCCGTTTTAGCGCATCAGCGCATCAACAGTAATCTGTTTTCGGCAGCGGACGTGGCCTCGGCGAAAAAACACCGGGGCCAGTCTAGTGTGGCTCGACGGCTACGTGGGTCACATGTCCTTGGGCCGTTCGATCCGGATGACCTGCGGTTCGCCAACCAGATAGCTCTCGGCCTTGATGGCATCGACGGCCTTGCGGACCGAATCCTCCATCGTCGCGTGCGTGACAAGGATGATCGTCTTCGACATCACGGACGAATCGGGCTTTGAGCGCTGGACGATCGATTCCAGCGAGATGGCGTTCTCGGCCATGCGGGCAGCGATCGAGGCGAAGACGCCGGTTCGGTCGGCAACGGTCAGGCGGATGAAATAACCACCTTCGTGGCTCTGCATCTGGGCGCGCTTGTAAGGTGTAAGTGACGCGGCCGGCGTGCCGAGGACCGGCACCTGCTGCGCACCCGGACGGCTCTTGGCGATGTCGGCGATATCGCCAAGCACCGAGGATGCCGTTGCATTGCCACCGGCACCGGGGCCGACCATCAGCAATTCGCCGAGGATGTCGGATTCGATCGCCACGGCATTGGTGACACCGTCGACCTGCGCGATGACCGAATCACGGGGTACCATGGTCGGGTGAACGCGCTGCTCGATGCCGGTTTCGGTGCGCTGCGCGACGCCGAGAAGCTTGATGCGGTAGCCCAGATCGGCGGCCGCGTGGATATCGTCAATCGAGATATTGGTGATCCCTTCGAGATAGATCTCGTCGGGCGCGATCTGCGTCCCGAAAGCAAGCGTCGTCAGGATTGCCAGCTTGTGCGCCGTATCGTTGCCCTCGATATCGAAGGCCGGATCGGCTTCCGCATAGCCCAGCCGCTGCGCTTCCTTGAGGCAGTCGGCAAAGGACAGGCCCTCCTTCTCCATCCGGGTCAGGATGTAGTTGCAGGTGCCGTTCATGATGCCGTAGACACGCGAAATCGTGTTGCCGGTCAGGGACTCGCGAAGGGCCTTGATGACGGGGATACCACCGGCAACGGCTGCCTCGAAATTGAGGAGCGCGCCGTTTTCTTCGGCAATCATTGCGAGTTCGACGCCGGATGCGGCCAGCAGCGCCTTGTTGGCTGTCACCACGTGGAGACCGCGACGCAAGGCTGCGCGCACGGAATCAGCAGCCGCCCCTTCCGCGCCGCCCATCAGTTCCACGAACACGTCGATATCGGCGTTTGCAGCCATATCTTCGGCACTATCGAACCAGGTCACGGCCGTCAGATCGATGCCGCGGTCGCGGCTGCGGTCTCTCGCCGTCACGGCGGCAATCTCGATCGGGCGTCCGCAGGTGACAGCCAGTTCGTTGGCACGGGTCTGGATGATGCGAACGAGGGAGGCACCGACAGTGCCAAGACCCGCAATGCCGACTCTGAGGGCATCTGCCATGATAGTTTTCCTGGTATTTTGGGAGACTGGTATTTGGGAGAAATGGGGCGGTCAGAACGGCCGCCCCTCAAATCGTGATCGGCGGACCGGTTCGCGGTCAGCGACGCGTGTTGAGCGTAATCACGTTGTGCATCGTATCATCTGCCGTCGACAGAAACTTCTTGATGCTGCGGGCAGCCTGGCGAATGCGATGCTCGTTTTCGACCAGTGCGAGGCGGACGTAGTCGTCGCCCATTTCACCGAAACCGACACCGGGTGCGACGGCAACGTGCGCCTTCTCGACGAGAAGCTTGGAGAATTCCAGGCTCCCGAGATGGCGGAACTTTTCCGGAATTTTCGCCCAGGCAAACATAGTCGCCGGTGGCGGCGGCACGTCGAAACCGGCCTTGCCGAAGCTTTCCACCATCACGTCACGGCGACGCTTGTAGACGCTGCGCACTTCCGCAATGTCCGCCCCATCACCGTTCAGCGCGTGGGCTGCAGCCACCTGGATCGGTGTGAACGCGCCGTAGTCGAGATACGATTTGACGCGTGTCAGCGCTGCGATCAGCCGCTCGTTGCCGACGGCAAAGCCCATGCGCCAGCCGGGCATCGAGAAGGTTTTCGACATCGAGGTGAATTCGACGGCCACATCCATCGCACCCGCCACTTCGAGAACCGAAGGCGGCGGATTGTTGTCGTCGAAATAGATCTCCGAATAGGCAAGATCGGAGAGCACGATGATCTCGTGCTTCTTCGCGAACGCGATCACTTCCTTGTAGAAATCGAGCGACGCGATATGCGCCGTCGGGTTGGACGGGTAATTGATGATGAGTGCCAGCGGCTTCGGGATCGAATGCTTGACCGCGCGTTCCAGCGGCGGAAAGAAGCTATCGTCCGGCTCGACAGACATGGAGCGGATCACGCCGCCCGCCATCAGGAAGCCGAAGGCGTGGATCGGGTATGTCGGATTGGGGCAGAGGATGACGTCACCGGGTGCGGTGATCGCCTGCGCCATGTTGGCGAAGCCTTCCTTGGAGCCGAGCGTTGCCACGACCTGCGTATCCGGGTTCAGCTTCACACCAAACCGGCGCGCATAGTAAGCAGCCTGCGCGCGGCGAAGGCCCGGAATGCCCTTGGAGGAGGAGTAGCGGTGCGTGCGCGGATCCTGGACGACTTCGCAGAGCTTGTCGACGATCGCCTGCGGAGTAGGTAGATCGGGATTGCCCATGCCGAGATCGATAATGTCCGCGCCACCCGCTCGCGCGCTTGCTTTCAAACGGTTCACCTGTTCGAAAACGTAGGGCGGCAGACGCCGGACTTTATGAAACTCTTCCATGTTGTTCCTCAAGGATGAAATCGAAGCAGAGCTCGTCCCGCTGCTCGAGCCTCACTTTATGCCATTTTTGCTTTGCGGCCAAATGTCCTCAAACGCAATAGCAATATCCGGCCGGATCGGCTCGTCGCCCTATTGGCCGGAAATACCGGCCTGGGCATCCTTGCCATGATCGGTGGCGAGCTTGCGGTACTCGACCACACGACGCTGATACTCCGCTTCGGAGATGGTGCCGGACTTGCGGGCTCGGGCAAGCGATGCCATGCGCGGCTCGGTCTTCTGGTAATCTGCATCTTCGATCTGCTCGTTGGCAGCGCGAAGCGTATAGTCGAATGTGGGATATGTGCCGGTGTCGCGCTTGACGATCGGACCCGGAGGCGGTGCCGTCCTGGTCTGCGTGATGACGGCCGGTGGCGGCGTATTGGGAATACCATCATCCAGCGCAAAGCTGTTGCTGTTGCAGCCGGACACAAGAGGCATGGCGCCGATACCGATGAAAAGCGGTAACCAGCCGATGCGACGCCTCAGTTTTTCCATGTCCGTACCCATTTTCTGTCGCCGGGGCCATCTACCCGGCAGCCTAGCCGCTGGCACTTGTATTCGGTTTCAGCCACAATGTACAAATGAAATCAGACGACAGCTGACGAGGAGGGCTCGCGTGGCGCAAAACTCCGGGGATAAGGGGACAGGCGGTCCGGAATTTCCGGGCTTCGACCCCAAGGCGGTCGAGGCCTATATCGTCAAGGACCCGCACGAGATGGCGATGAATTTCGCGCGTGCCATGGAGAACCTCGGCAAGGCCGCATCGGATTGGCTCGCGCCAAGGGAGCGCGGCGATATTCCAGACCCCGCGCTCGATCCGCTCAGTGACCTCATCAAGACGCTTTCGCAGGTCACCGAGTACTGGATTTCAGAGCCGCAACGGACGCTGCAAGCACAAACCCTGCTCTTCTCAAGCTATATGGAAATCTGGACGCGATCGCTCTCGCAATTCGGAGGCGCGCCTCAAGAGAGCGAGCCAGCGGCGCTGCCGAGAGACAAGCGATTCGCCGACGAGGACTGGGTGAAGAACCCGTTCTTTGCGTTCATGCGGCAAGTCTTCACGGTTACCGCCACCTGGGCCGAGACTCTGGTTGCCGAGGCGCAGGGGCTGGACGAGCATACGCGGCACAAGGCGGCATTCTACGTGAAGCAGGTGACCGCTGCGTTGTCGCCTGCAAATTTTGCGATCACCAACCCCGAAGTCTATCGCGCGACGGTCGCCTCGCACGGAGCCAATCTCGTCACCGGTATGAAAATGCTGGCCGAGGACATCATGGCCGGCGGCGGCGAGCTGAGACTTCGCCAGACGGATGCCTCCAAGTTTGCGCTCGGCCTCAATATCGCGCTTACACCCGGCAAGGTCGTCGCCCGCAACGACCTCTGCGAGGTTCTGCAATACGAACCGACGACGGAGACGGTCTTCAAACGGCCGCTGGTCATCGTGCCGCCCTGGATCAACAAGTTCTACATTCTCGACCTGACACCGCAAAAGAGCTTCATCAAGTGGTGCGTCGACCGCGGGCACACCGTGTTCGTGATCTCCTGGGTCAATCCCGACAGGCGCCATGCGGCCAAGGGATGGGAAGCCTACATGCACGAGGGCATCGATTTTGCGCTCGACACGATCGAGACGTCGACCGGCGAACGCGAGGTCGATGCGATCGGCTACTGCGTCGGCGGCACGTTGCTGGCGGCTACGCTCGCCTTCCACGCCAAGACAAACGTGAAAAGGATCGCATCGGCGACGTTCCTCGCTACCCAGGTCGACTTTACCCATGCAGGCGACCTCAAGGTCTTCGTCGACGAGGCGCAGGTTTCGACGATCGAGACCTATATGAACGCGACCGGCTATTTCGACGGGTCGAAGATGGCGGCGGCATTCAACATGCTGCGTGCGTCCGAGCTGATCTGGCCTTACGTGGTCAATAACTATCTCAAGGGCCAGGAGCCGCTGCCGTTCGACCTGCTGTATTGGAATTCGGACTCGACCCGGATGACACCTGCCAACCACGCCTACTACCTGCGCAATTGCTACCTCGATAACAAGCTCTCCAACGGCCTGATGGAACTTGCCGGGGAGCGTCTGTCGCTGAAGGACATCGTCATTCCCGTTTATAATCTTGCCACAAGCGAAGACCACATCGCGCCTGCGAAATCCGTGTTCCTCGGCTCGTCGCTGTTTGGCGGTTCGGTCGATTTCGTGCTGGCTGGATCCGGCCATATCGCAGGCGTCGTCAATCCGCCGGAAAGACGGAAGTACCGATACTGGACCGATGGCCAATTGAAGGACACGCTGGAGGACTGGGTTGCCGGCTCGCAGGAGCATGAGGGGTCGTGGTGGACGCATTGGCAGGACTGGATCGGACCGAAAGCGGGTAACCAGGTGCCGGCACGAAAGCCCGGCGGGTCCGCGCTCACCGCGTTGGCCGACGCACCGGGAACCTACGTTCTCGTCCGCGACTGACACTTCCCAGCATTCCAGAAGAACCTCATGCGCTTTGATCCGCCGCTCGTCTCCGCAACGCTTGTCCAGCGCTACAAGCGCTTCCTGTTCGACGCGGTGCTGGAGGATGGCACGCCGTTTACCGGGTCGTGTCCGAATACCGGCTCCATGCGGGGATTGACGGAGCCCGGGTCGAGGATCTGGGTATCGGAGCATGACAGCCCGACCCGCAAATACCGTCACATGTTCGAAATGGTCGAGGCCGGCGGCGAGATGGTCGGCATCAATACCGGACTGCCCAACAGGCTAACCGAAGAAGCGATCCGTGCCGGCCTGATCCCCAGCCTTTCCGGCTACGGCACGATCCTGCGCGAGCAGAGATACGGGCGTAACTCCCGCATCGACTTTCTCCTCAAGCAGGAAAATCTGCCGGATGCCTATGTGGAAGTGAAGAACGTCCATTTCAGCCGTTCAGCGGGGCTCGCCGAATTTCCTGACACCGTGACGAAGCGCGGCGCCAAGCATCTCGAGGAGCTCGGCGATATGGTGGAGGCAGGTCACCGGGCGGTGATGATCTACCTCATTCAGCGTCACGACTGCACGCGGTTTTCGATCTGCAGCGATCTCGACCCGATGTATGCGATCGCATTCGCTCGTGCCAAGGCGCGCGGCGTCGAGGCCTATGCGCTCCGCTGCCGCGTCACTCGCGAGGAAATCATAGCGTCGGGAATGGTTATGATGGACGAACCCCGCCCCTCTGTTTTATGAACTGTGGGAGTTGCGAGAGAAATATCATGGTCAATTACATCGAGGCGGTTTCCGCCCCCTCAAAAAACACGGGTGCTATCCGTCTCTACGATACGGCGCAGGATTTTGACGGCATGCGCAAGGCCTGCCAGCTGACGGCGCGCTGCCTCGACGAACTTGCGGCGATCGTTCAGCCGGGCATCACCACCAATGCGATCGACCGTTTCGTGTTCGAGTTCGGCATGGACAATGGCGCCCTTCCCGCAACGCTTGGCTATCGCGGCTACAAATACTCGGTCTGCACCTCGATCAACCATGTCGTCTGCCACGGGATGCCTGAGGACAAGCCGCTGCGCGAGGGCGATATCGTCAATATCGACGTCACCTATATCCTCGATGGCTGGCACGGCGATTCCAGCCGCATGTATCCGGTCGGACAGATCAAACGCGCTGCCGAACGGTTGATGGACGTGACCTACGAATGCCTTCTGCGGGGCATCGCAGCCGTGAAGCCCGGCGCCCGCACCGGCGCGATCGGCGAAGCGATCCAGTCCTATGCGGAGGCCGAGCGCTGCTCGGTCGTGCGCGATTTCTGCGGCCACGGCGTCGGTCGTCTGTTCCACGACTCTCCGAACATCCTCCATTACGGCCGCGCCGACGAAGGGCCGGAAATCCGGGAAGGCATGATCTTTACGATCGAGCCGATGATCAATCTCGGTAAGCCGCATGTGAAGGTTCTTTCCGATGGCTGGACCGCCGTCACCCGCGACCGGTCGCTGTCGGCACAATACGAGCATGCGGTCGGTGTCACCGCGACGGGATGCGAGGTGTTCACCCTGTCGCCCGGCGGTCTCGACCGGCCCGGCCTGCCTCCATTGCAGGCCTGACCATGACCAACCCGCCCGTCTCCTCGCATGACCCTATGGAAGCAAAAGAGGACGACGGGGCGGCCCTGTCTGTCGATGAACGCGGGTTCTTTGCCGAGACGCAGTCCAAGAGGCCGACGGCCAAACTTCCGCAAATCGGATCCCCTGCCGTCACGCAAGAACATTACCACGGCCACCGTGAGCGGTTGCGGGAGAAGTACCGAGACCACGGCGACGCTTCGCTGGCAGACTACGAGATCCTCGAGCTCCTGCTTTTCCGCTCCATCCCGAGGCGCGATACCAAGCCGCTCGCGAAAGCATTGATTGCTCGCTTCGGAAACCTTGCCAGCGTGCTTGGCGCGCCGCTCGGATTACTGCAGGAGGTCAAGGGTATCGGCGAGGCCGTCGCGCTCGACCTCAAGCTTGTCGCGACGACGGGTCAGCGGATGCTGCGAAGCGAGTTGCGGGGCAAGCAGGTGCTTTCGTCCTGGTCTTCGGTGATTGATTACTGCCATGCCGCCATGGCCTATGAGGCCCGAGAACAGTTCCGCGTGCTCTTTCTAGACAAGCGCAACGCCCTGATCTCGGATGAAATCCAGGGGCATGGAACGGTCGACCATACGCCAGTCTATCCGCGCGAAGTGGTGCGGCGAGCCCTGGAGCTTTCGGCGACTGCGCTCATCCTCGTCCACAACCATCCCAGTGGCGACCCTACCCCGTCACGCGCCGATATCGACATGACGCGGACGATCGTGGAGACGGCAAAGCCACTCGGCATCACCGTCCACGACCACATCATCATCGGCAAGGACGGCCATGCCAGCCTCAAGGGGTTGAAGCTGATCTGACCTTCAGCGACTGACGATCACGCGACCTGTACGACATGGCCGTCGGAGACTTCGCGATACTCGCGAACCGGTGGCCGGTAATCCATGCCGCGCACCGGGCTTTTCAGCTCGTCGTTGGAAATGCCCCGTCTGATCCCCCGCCTTGCCGGATCCGGCACAGGCACGGCCGCCATGAGCTTCTTGGTGTACGGATGCTGCGGATTGTCGAACACGGCCGCCCGCGGCCCGATCTCGACGATTTCACCGAGATACATGACCGCCACCCGGTGGCTGACCCGTTCCACCACCGCCATGTCGTGACTGATGAACAGGAAGGACAGGTTGAGGCTCTGCTGCAGATCGAGCAGGAGGTTGCAGACTTGCGCCTTGATCGACACGTCCAGCGCCGACACGCTTTCATCGGCAACGATCACCTTCGGATCGAGCGCAAGCGCCCGCGCAATCGCGATGCGCTGGCGCTGGCCGCCCGAAAATTCGTGCGGGTAGCGTTTTGCCATGTCGGCGGAAAGACCGACCTTTTCTAGGAGATCGGCAGTCTTTTCCCGAGCCTGTTTCACCGTGCCGAGCCGGTGCTTGATGAACGGTTCGGATATCGCCGAACCCACCGTCATGCGCGGATTGAGCGATGAGAACGGATCCTGGAAGATCATCTGGACGGACTTGCGCATGTTGCGCAGGCTGACCTGATCGAGCCGAAGGACGTCGTAGCCATCGAGCGAGATATCGCCGCCGGTCGGATCGACGAGGCGCATGATCGAGCGGCCCGTGGTCGACTTGCCGCAACCGGACTCACCGACCAGAGCCAGCGTTTCGCCCTGGAACAGATCGAAGGACACATTTTCCACCGCATGCACCGCGCCGGTCTGGCGCGACAGGAGGCCGGAGCGGATCGGGAAACGGGTCACCAGGTTCTTGACGCTAAGGACCGGTGTGCGGCCCTTTTCCACGGTGCCGGCCACTTCGATCGGCTCGACGGCCAACCCGGTTTTCATGTCGACCACGGGGAAGCGGGTCGGCCAGGCATGGTTCTGCATCGATCCGAGCTTGGGCACCGCCGAGAGCAGTGCACGCGTATACGGATGCTTGCCGCGGTGGAAGATTTCCTCCGTCGGTCCGGTCTCGACCTCGTCGCCACGGAACATGACGATGGTACGGTCGGCGATCTCGGCGACCACGCCCATGTCATGGGTAATGAAAAGAACCGACATGCCCTCCTCTTCCTGAAGCACCTTGATCAGGTCGAGGATCTGTCCCTGGATGGTGACGTCGAGCGCCGTGGTCGGCTCGTCTGCGATCAGAAGCTTCGGCTTTGATGCAAGCGCCATGGCAATCATCACGCGCTGACGCATGCCGCCGGAGAACTGGTGCGGATATTCGTCGAACCTAGATTGCGCGTTGGGGATCCGGACCTTTTCGAGCAGCCTGACGGTTTCGGCGCGCGCTTCCTGCTTGGACATGCCCTTGTGACGGGTGAGAACCTCCGAAATCTGCCGGCCGATGGTGAAGATCGGATTGAGCGAGGTCATCGGCTCCTGAAAGATCATGGATGCTTCGTTGCCGCGCACCCCGCGCATGTCCTTTTCAGAAATGGACAGAAGATCGCGTCCGTTCAGCATTACCTCGCCTTCAATGCGGCTCGTGTTGGACGCAAGCAGGCGCATGATCGACAGGGACGTCACGGATTTTCCCGAGCCGGATTCTCCGACGATGGCAACGGTTTCGCCAGGCATCACATCGAAGGAGACCTTTCGGACGACGCTCTTCCAATCGCCATCGACGAGGAAAGAGGTGGTGAGGTTCTTGACGGAAAGGACAGGAACAGTCGGCGTGGAGGTCTGGCTCATCGGGTGACCCTTACTTGAGCGTCAAAGGAGTGGCGTAGGAGGCTGACGGACGTTTTTCGGCCAGCCGTTGCGCTTCGAGCGCGGCGATCTTTTCGTCGATAATGCTGCGGTCGGTCATGCCGTGCGGGTTTTCCCGGGTCGGCATGGTCTCAGCGACATGCAGGAAGCGCTCCTGCGCCACGGCATAGAGGCGGCGCAGTTCGAAAAGCGGCTCGGGATGATCATCGGCGTTGATCCGCAGCCAGGGATAATCCTGGTCGCGGTAGATGACGAGCGCTGCCGACTGGCGGCCGCGCTTGTCGCCGCCTGCCGCCTCGCCTGCGTCCATCGCATCGAGCAGACGTTCGGCAAGCGGTGCGCCGCGTGCAGCCGCTTCGTTGTAGACACGCATGGTCTCGGCGATCACCTGCGGTCCCGCCAGCATGTTGCCCGCAACCGAGACGTTGCGATCCACGAGATGACCGGCCCAATCGACGCAGTTTTCACCGGTGAAAGCGGCGTTGCGGCCATGGGCGTCGATCAGGTGCATCTGCCGCTGGCGGTGGCCTTCGTCGCGCGCGGTCAGGCTTGCAATGACCTCATCCGGTGACCTGCCCTCCTCGAGAAGCTTCAGGCCATCGGTTCCATAAAGCGGGCTGACGAAGGCCTGGGTGGCGATAGCGCCCACCCTGCCCCTGATATGCGGCACGGCGCATCCAACCGCGAAGAAACGGCTGGCGACGGCTATGCCCAGATGTCCCGTGTCTTGATCACGCGCGACGATTGACCAGGTCATGGTTCACCGTCCAATCGCATAGGCTTGCATCAGGCGTGGCGTTGCAGCCGCCCTCAGCAGACCGTCTGCATCGCGACGCGCAGCCGTCAGGCGGCCGACCGTCCATGGATCGGCGACGGTGACCTTGTGGCCGCGACGGCGGAGGTCTTCGAGTGCGGCTTCACCGATATTGCTCTCGACCATGATCTCGCCCGGCGAGCTCGTGCGCGGATAGAACGAACCGGGGAAATGCGAGGTGTGGAACAGCGGCATGTCGATCGAGGCCTGCAGGTTCTTGCCGTGATGGGCGTAGCGCAGGAAGAACGGCAGCTGCCACTGGTCCTGCTGGTCGCCGCCGGGTGTGCCGAACACCATGGAGGGTTTGCCCTGATGAAGAGCAAGCGACGGTGTCAGCGTCGTGCGCGGGCGTTTTCCAGGCCCAAGCGAGGTCGGCAGGCCTTCCTTCAGCCAGAACATCTGGGCACGCGAGTTGAGGGCGAAACCGAGACCCGGAACGATCGGCGACGACTGCAGCCAGCCGCCCGACGGTGTGGTCGATACCATGTTGCCCCAGCGGTCGATGACGTCGATATGCACCGTATCGCCGCGCTTTTCGGTGAGGTGCGACATGGTCGGCTCGTAAACCGTGCCGGTGCCGCTCATCTCCGCCAGCATCGCCATCGTGGCGTCTACCTGGCGCTCATAGCCCGGAACCGTGCCGGGGCGCAGTTCCATCGAAGCCGTGCTGCCGATCAGCTTCCGCCGCTCGCTGTTGTAGCCTTCCGACAGGAGGTATTCGGTCGGGACCTGGCTGAATTCCGGATCTCCGTAATAGACCTCGCGGTCGGCAAACGCGAGCTTCATCGCCTCGACGACCGTATGGACGAAATCGGGACCGGCCGGATCCATCGCCTCGAGATCGAAGCCTTTTAGAAGCGCCAGCGACTGCAGCAGCACCGGCCCCTGCCCCCAGGCCGGCGTCTTGGCGATCGTCCAGTCCTGGTAATCGAGCGTCTGGGGCGCTTCGATGGTGGCGCTCCAGTTGGCCATGTCGTCGGCGGTGAGCACGCCCTTGTGCTTGGAACCGCTCGCGTCCATCACCTCGGCAGTCTTCAGATAGGTGTCGATCGCTTCGGCCACGAAGCCGCGATAGAACGCGTCACGGGCCGCCTGGACCTGTTCCTCGCGGCCGGACTTCGCTTCCGATTCGGAGATGATCCGCTTGTAGGTTTCGGCGAGAACGGGGTTCCTGAAATTGGAGAGTGCTTCCGGCGCAACGCCACCCGGCAGCCATGTCTCATAGGATGTCGGCCATTCCTTCCGGAAGAATTCCGCCAGGCCCTTGATCGTGTTCGACACGCGCGGAAGCACCGGATGGCCATGCTCGGCGTAGTAGATCGCCGGCTCCAGAACCTCGCGAACGGTCATCGTTCCATAGTCGCGCAGCATCAGCATCCAGCCGTCGAATGCGCCTGGAATGACGGTGGAGAGAAGGCCGTCGCCGGGAATGAGCTTCAGACCTTCGGACGTATAGTGCTCGATGGTGGCACCGGCCGGCGCCGGCCCTTGAGCGCAGATGACTTCGACTTTATCGGTCCTCTTCGAGTAGAAGACGGCCGGCATGTCGCCGCCCGGGCCGCACAGATGCGGTTCGACAATCTGCAGCACGAAGCCCGTCGCGACCGCTGCGTCGAAGGCATTGCCGCCCTTTTCGAGGATCGCCATGCCGACGGCGGAGGCAATCCAGTGGGTGGAGGTGACGACACCGAAGGTGCCGAGGATTTCGGGGCGCGTGGTGAATTCGGTCATTCCAGGTATTCCTTATATAATTCTCTTGTCCGCCGGGCGTTACGCCTCGCGCGGATCCAGTGCATCGCGCAGGCCGTCGCCCAAAAGGTTGAAGCCGATGACGACGAGGAAGATTGCAATCCCTGGCCACATGGCCATCCACGGTGCCTGGCTCAGGAAGTTCTTGGCCGTGTTCAGCATCGAACCCCAGCTCGGGGCCGGTGCCTGCTGACCGAGGCCGAGGAAGGACAGGCTGGCTTCGGCGATGATGGCGGTCGCCACCGTCAAGGTCGCCTGAACGATGATCGGGGCAAACACGTTCGGCAGGATGTAGCGGGTCATGATGTCGACGTGGTTGAGACCGATCGAGCGTGCCCCTTCAACGTAATCCTCCGTCTTCACCGCCAGCACCTGGCCGCGGGTCAGCCGCACGAAGACCGGCATGGCAGACAGGCCGATGGCGATCATCGCGTTGGTGAGGCTTGGGCCGAGGAAGGCGGCAAGCGCGATCGCGGTGATCAGGAACGGCATGGCCAGCAGCGCTTCGGTGACGCGTTGGATGACCTGATCGACCCAGCCGCCGAAATAACCTGACAGCAGTCCGAACGGCACGCCGATGGCAACCGCGATGGCAACGGAGACGACCCCTGCCATCAGCGAGGCACGGGCGCCCCAGATCATCCGCGACAGGATATCGCGGCCGAGATCGTCGGTGCCGAGCCAATGCGCGGCGGACGGCGCCTTGCGCAGTGCCGACCAGCTGGTCGCGATCGGGTCGGCAATCGGCAGGATCGGCGCGGCAATGGCAAGGATCGCGAAAAAGGCGATGATCACCATGCCGACCATCGATCCGCGGTTGGCGCGCATCTTGCGCCATGCCCTGCTTTTCTGGCGCGGCTTTGCGATCGGTGCAGTCTGTTCGATAGCGGTCATAGCGTTGCCCTCAGGCGGGGGTTGAGGAGAACGTAGAGAATATCGGCAATCAGGTTCATGACGATAAAGCCGATGGCCGTGCACATGACGATGCCCTGGACGACGGCATAGTCGCGGGTAAACACTGCATCGACGGTCAGCTTGCCGAAGCCCGGGATGGTGAAGATCTGCTCCGTGAGGACGGCACCACCGAGCAGCTCGCCGAACAGCAGCGCCGACAGGGTGATGATCGGCAGAAGCGCGTTGCGGAACGTGTGGCTGAGGATGACTTCGCGCGGCGACAGTCCCTTGGCGCGGGCAGTGCGGATATAGTCGGAGCTCAACACGCCGAGCATGGCCGAGCGGGTATGGCGCATCAGCTGCGCTGCGAGCGCCGTCGAGAGGACGAAAGCCGGCATGATCATGGTCTTGAGCGAGCGGACCGGATCGACGAAGATCGATTCGTAACCGGATGCCGGCAGCCATCCGAGATTGACCGACACCAGCAGGATCAGCATGATTCCCAGCCAGAAATTCGGGATCGACAGGCCAGACAGCGCGACGACATTGGCGACGTAATCGAGCGTGCGGTTCTTGTAGACCGCTGCCAGAATGCCGGCCGGAATACCGATCAGCATGGCCAGGATCATGGCCATCACCGCGAGCTGGATCGTGACCGGCAGTTTCTGGCCGATCAGTTCCAGCACCGGCTGGTTGGTGCGCAGCGAGACGCCGAAGTCGCCGACCATGATGCCGCCAACCCAGGAGAGATACTGGGTGATGATGGGATCGTTGAGATGATATTTTTCGCGCAGGAATTCGATCGTCGCGGGATCCCGCTCTTCACCGGCCATGGCGAGGATCGGATCGCCCGGCAGCAGTTTCTGCAGCGAGAAGACGAAGATCGAGATGATCAGCAGGGTCGGGATCGCGACCAGCAGGCGCTTTCCGATATAGACAGGCATGGCATCGCCCTCGTGATTTCAGGTGACCGCGCGGAATGTCTTCCGCGCGGTATGCGATGGGAAATTACTTCTTGGAGACGCCAAGGAAGCGCATCATGCCATCCGGCGACGGCACGAAACCTTCGACCTTGTTGGAAATGGCATAGGCGTAGGGCTGATGGCCGAGGTAGATGATCGGCATGTCATCGTTGAGGATGACGCCTGCGGCATCATACTTTTCCTTGCGCACCGTTTCGTCCGGTGAGGTACGGGCTTCGTTCAGGAGCTTGTCGACTTCCGGATTGCAGTACTTCACGTCGTTGATGCCGCCCTTGCAGGTGACGAACTGGTGGAGGTTGCCATCGGGATCAATACGGCCGGACCAGTCGGAGCGGCTGAGCTGGTAGTTGCCGGCCGTCTGTTCCGACAGAAGCGTCGCGAATTCGGTTGCCTTCAGCGTGACGTTGAAGCCCGCTTCCGCCACCATCGACTGGATGACCTGCATCATCTGGGTCTGGGTCGTGCTGTTGGCATGCTGCAGCTCGATGTCGAGCGTCTCGTGGCCCGCTTCCTTCATCAGCTGCTTGGCCTTTTCGATATCGCGCGCCGGCACCGGCAGGTCCTTGTTGAACCAGGGGCTTGACGACGGGAACGGCTGGTTGCCGGCAAGCGACGTGCCTTCGAAGACGATCTGGCCGATTGCTTCGCGGTCGATCGCCAGCGAGAAGGCCTGGCGAAGGCGCTTGTCCTTGCCGAGCGGGTTGTCCGCACGGGGACCGTTGGCGAGGTTGACATACATCGCCATGTAGCCCGGGCCGATGACGTCGGCATAGGTGAGGTTCGGGTCGCTCTTTACCGATTCGGCATCGGACGCCGAGATGCGCTCGGCGATATCGAGGTCACCCGACCGCAGGTTGGCGAGCTTTACGGTCGTGTCCGGGATTGGCAGATAGGTGATCTTGTCGACGAGGATCCGGTCCTTGTCCCAGTAGTCGGCGAACTTCTCGAGCACGATACGGTCCTGCTGGATGCGCTCGACAAATTTGAAAGGACCGGCGCAGACGGGCTTCGAGCCGAAATTGGCACCGAGTTCCTTGGCGGCCTTTGGCGCAACGATCATGCCGGCACGGTCGGAAAGCTGGGCAAGAAGCGTCACGTCCGGAGACTTCAGCGTGAACTTGACTTCAAGCGGACCGCTGGCCTCGACCTTGGCGACCGAGGAAAGCTCGCTCTTGCGGCGCGACTCCGGCAGCGTCATGTTGCGCTCGATCGTTGCGACGACGGCTGCGGCATCCAGCGTTTCGCCGTCGTGGAACTTGACGCCGTCGCGGATCTTCATGGTGAGCACCGTGCCGCCTTCAGACCAGTTCCATTCGGTCGCAAGCTGCGGAATGATCTTCATATCCTGCGAGATGTCGACCAGCTTATCGCACATCGCGGTATAGACGATGCGGCCGACGAAGGTGCGCGACTGCGCCGGATCGAGAACGTCGGCATCGTCATTGAGACCGATGCGCAATTCGCTCGCCATGGCAGGCAGAGACATGATCGCGCTGGCGAGCAGTGCGGCAGTGAGCGTGGAAAATTTCTTCATCATTGTTCCTCTGGTCCATTCAGGTTTGTCGGTCATTGTTCTTGTTGGCCGGCCTTTGTGGCCGGCAGTCTGGGATGGCTAGGACGCAACGCTGAGCGTGTCGTCGTCGCGGATACCGATCTGCTCGCCTTCCGGCGAATGGTCATCGAGGGCCTCGAGCGAGGTGGCCCGGATCAGCCGCTCCTGGTGCATCAGAAGATGCTCGCGCATCGCCTCGCCTGCCCGGCCCGGATCGCGGGCGGCGATGGCGTCGACGATTGCGATATGCTGCTGGTACGACGTGCGGCCATTGGTTCCGGTCTTGCGCGCACGCTCACGAATGGATTGCCACGCGGCATCCTGACGGATGCGGTTGACCACGTCGAAGATCGACAGGAACAGCTTGTTGCCGGCGCTTTGCGCGATCTGGCGGTGCAGCGATCCATCCCAGAGTTCCTTGGAATCCGCATCCGAACTCTGGCCGGTCTTGTCTGCCAGGTAGCGCATGCGCTCGATTTCGGCGGGCTTTGCACGCATCGCTGCAAGCTGGGCGAGCTGTGGCTCCAGGCGAAGGCGAACCTCCATGATTTCCATGATGTCGGTACCGGCAACCAGCGCGTCGACGTGGTCGCTCCAGCCGTCAGGCTTTTCGCCGACAAAGGTTCCGGCACCCTGGCGGCGCCAGATCAGCCCCTCCGACTCGAGCACCTCAAGCGCCCGTCGAACAGCACGGCGCCCGACATTGAGCGTTTCAGCAAGCGCCCGCTCCGTCGGCAGCCGCCCTTCCGCTCCGAATTTCTCCGAGTGAATCAGATCGCGGAGCTTCTCCAACGCGTAGTAGGAATTGTCTTGGGGTTCGGTCTGCATTGAACGTACCATTGTCCGGACCAATTCATGATTGGTTCGAATGAAAGACATTTCCCGGCGGGGGTCAAGACGTTTTTTGTGCATCCTATTTTTCTGCACAAAACATACGCAACCCGAGACAGCCGTTCTACGCTTGCGGCCTTTCCTGCAATCAAACATTCAGAATAGATTGGTAGGAGACGACGCAGGTAGGCTATTGCAGCGTAACAGCGGGATTCGAGAAGCGGAGCAGTCCATGAACCAGTACGACCTCATTGTTGTCGGAAGCGGCCCTGCCGGTCGCCGCGCAGCCATTCAAGCCGCCAAGCTCGACCGGAAAGTGCTCGTCATCGAGCAGAGACGACGGGTAGGCGGCGTTTCCGTGCATACCGGCACCATCCCCTCGAAGACACTGCGCGAAACCGCGCTGAACCTCTCCGGGTGGCGCGAGCGCGGGTTCTACGGCCGATCCTACCGGGTCAAGGAAGAGATCAGTGCCGAAGACCTTCGCCGCCGGTTGCTGATCACGCTCGACCATGAAGTCGAGGTGCTCGAACACCAGTTCGCCCGCAACCGCGTCCAGCACCTTCGTGGCAAGGCGAGCTTTCTGTCGACCGATACGATGGAAGTGCTGAAGGACGACGGAGAGGCGGTTCAGGTCAAAGCCAAAAGCATCCTGCTTGCTGTCGGCACGCGCCCGTTCCGCCCAGACTACATGCCCTTCGACGGCAAGACGGTCATCGACAGCGACGAACTGCTCGAAATCGAAAAACTGCCGCGCTCGATGGTCGTCATCGGTGCCGGCGTTATCGGTATCGAATATGCGACGATCTTTTCCGCTCTCGACACCGCCGTTACGGTGATCGACCCGAAGGCGACGATGCTCGACTTCATCGACAAGGAGATCATCGAGGATTTCACCTACCAGCTGCGCGACCGCAACATGAAGCTGTTGCTGGGCCAGAAGGTCGAGAAGGTGGAGCACCTTCCCGACGGCAAGGTCTCGGTCACGATCGATACCGGACGCAAGATCATCACCGACATGGTGCTGTTTGCCGCCGGCCGCATGGGCGCGACCGACAGCCTCAACCTGGCAGCAGCCGGCCTCGACGCCGATAACCGCGGCCGTCTGAAGGTCAATCCGGAAACCTTCGAGACCTCCGTCCCCGGCATCTATGCCGCGGGCGATGTCATCGGCTTTCCGAGCCTTGCCTCGACATCGATGGAACAGGGCCGAATTGCCGCTCGCGTCGCCGTCGGCGCAATTGCCAAGGAGCCACCGAAGTATTTTCCCTACGGGATCTACGCCGTGCCGGAGATTTCGACCTGCGGCCTGACGGAAGAGGAAATGAAGGAGCGCGGCATTCCCTACGAATGCGGTATCGCCCGTTTCCGCGAGACTTCGCGCGGCCACATCATGGGCCTCGACCACGGCATGTTGAAGCTGATCTTCTCATTGAAGACGCGCCGCCTTCTCGGCGTGCACATCATCGGCGAAAACGCCACCGAACTCGTGCATATCGGCCAGGCGGTTCTCAACCTGAAGGGCACCGTCGAGTACTTCGTCGAGAACACCTTCAACTACCCGACGCTTGCAGAAGCCTACAAGATCGCCGGGCTTGATGCGTGGAACCGGATGGGCGAGCTGCCAAAGGGAGATGCACACCACGAGACGGTCCAGCTGACGGACACCAACACGTCGACTACTGTCGAGACGTCTGTTACGGCGGAAAAGAAGAAAACCTCTTCCAGGTAAGAATGACCGTAAGAGACAATCAAAAGCCGCCCCGAAAGGAGCGGCTTTTTTTGTGGGTTCGACATGACACCAGATACAAAAATGGCCCCTTTCGGGGCCATTTGTCTGAAATGGTGTCGCTGTTAACGCGAGTAGAATTCGACGACCAGCGACGGTTCCATGATGACCGCGTAGGGTACATCGGCCAGGCTCGGGATGCGAGCGAAGGTGGCAACCATCTTGTTGTGATCGACTTCGATGTAGTCAGGAACGTCGCGTTCTGCGAGCGAAACGGCTTCCAGAACGGTGACCATCTGCTTCGACTTCTGGCGAACTTCGACAACGTCGCCAGCCTTGCAGCGGTACGAACCGATGTTGACCTTGACGCCATTGACCGTGACGTGGCCGTGGTTGACGAACTGACGAGCAGCGAACACGGTCGGAACGAACTTTGCGCGGTAGACGATGGCGTCCAGACGCGATTCCAGCAGGCCGATCAAGTTTTCGCCGGTGTCGCCCTTGCGGCGGTTGGCTTCTTCATAGATCGCGCGGAACTGCTTCTCGCGGATGTCGCCGTAGTAGCCCTTCAGCTTCTGCTTGGCGCGCAGCTGCACACCGAAGTCGGAAAGCTTGCCCTTGCGGCGCTGACCGTGCTGGCCAGGACCGTATTCGCGGCGGTTAACCGGCGACTTCGGGCGGCCCCAGATGTTTTCGCCCATACGGCGATCGATTTTGTACTTAGACGATTCGCGCTTGCTCATCGTATTTCCTTTCAGAAAGTTACACCGGTTCGTTGCCGAACCGGATGAAGGAAACACGCCCTCCTCTGAACCTCGATTTAGAGGTTCTGACAGGCTTCTCACGAAAAGCGTTCGGAGAGTGCCACGGGACATGTCGTTGAAACACCCGGTGTTGCCACCCGGCGTTGGCGGGTCTTTAGGCGGCTGTCATCAAAATGTCAACAGCAGCCGGGTCGCTGCGGGCTTATTCCGCAGCAATCTTGAGATCGCCCTCGTCAGGCGCTTCGGCACTGCCGGGCGCCGTTTCCACCTGCAGCTCCGGAAACGCGACGATGCGCTTGCCGGTGAAGTCGGAATGGACCACGACCAGCCCCTGCTCTTCAAAGTAGCCCAGCAGACGGCGTGCGCGGCGCGCGGAGTGCGTCCCGTAGGCGCGGGCTATGCGTGCATCGGACGGGCATGGTTCGCCGCCGAGTGCCGCCTTTGCCATCATCAGAAACACGCCCTGAAGATCATCCGAAACACTGTTCGACATGGACAGCACCGTCGTCCAGGCTTCACTCGATGCCATCGCAGCATCGACGCCGGAACGGGCAATCGCTGTCCGGCGACGGAAATCGCTGAGAGACAGCGGCGGCCCCGGCAGACGACGCATGCGGGCGCGAACAAGGAAGTCCTGATACAGAACCGCGTCCGTGCGATAGGCCGATTGCGGATCATCGAGGATCTCGGCCATGACCGCCATCAGCCGATCCTCACGCTCCTCGACCGTAAGCACGGGCAGCGGCGTCCGCGGCTCGGCGGCAGCCGGCTGAAGGGAAGCAGGCGTCGAGCGCGAGAGTTCCGCCAGAATATCGGTGGTCGGCCGTGGCGCCGGCGCCTGGCGGCGGTTCGCCGTCAAAGGCCGGGTGAACTCTTCTGGATCCGGCGTGAAGATGAGACCTTCGACATCCAGATGCGCGTCCGGCAGCGGCATCAGCTTCGGGCTGGACGAACGGGCCGATGTCTCGACATTGCCGATGATGATCGGCAGAGGCCGACGCGACAGAGCCGGACCGAGCGCGACGAAGTTGCCGCGCTTGAGATCGCGGAACATTTCCGCCTGACGCCGATCCATGCCGAGCAGGTCAGCGGCGCGGGCCATGTCAATATCGAGAAAGGTGCGGCCCATGAGGAAGTTGGAGGCTTCGGCCGCGACGTTCTTGGCAAGCTTTGCGAGGCGCTGCGTGGCGATGACACCGGCAAGACCGCGCTTACGGCCGCGGCACATCAGGTTGGTCATGGCCCCGAGCGACATCTTGCGGGCATCTTCGGAGACATCGCCACCAACCGATGGCGCAAACATCTGGGCTTCGTCGACCACGACCAGAACCGGATACCAGTAGTCGCGATCGGCATCGAACAGGCCGTTCAAAAAGGCGGCGGCGGCGCGCATCTGCTCTTCGAGATCAAGGCCTTCGAGGGTCAGGACGCAGGACACGCGGTTCTTGCGGATACGGTTGGCAATGCCCGCGAGTTCGGCTTCGGTGCGTTCGCCATCGACGACGACATGACCGTATTTGTCGGCCAGCGTGACGAAATCACCTTCCGGATCAATCACGACCTGCTGGACCCACGGTGCGGACTGTTCCAGCAGCCGCCGCAGAAGATGCGACTTGCCCGAGCCCGAGTTGCCCTGGACGAGGAGACGCGTTGCCAGAAGCTCCTCGATATCGAGCTTGGCCGGATCACCCCCGGTCAGAGTTCCCATATCGATGCCGACCTGCAATGCCTTACCTCGTATGCCGTCTACACGCGGTCAAAGACCGCCAAACATTCTCACTAACAGAGAAAGGGATTCGTTTCGCCGTGCAAGAGAGGAAATGCACAGGCTTTGCGGTCAGGCCGCTGCCCGC
This sequence comes from Neorhizobium sp. DAR64872/K0K18, assembly GCF_050500175.1. Taxonomy (NCBI): domain Bacteria; kingdom Pseudomonadati; phylum Pseudomonadota; class Alphaproteobacteria; order Hyphomicrobiales; family Rhizobiaceae; genus Neorhizobium; species Neorhizobium sp. DAR64872/K0K18. The sequence goes on along the minus strand of NZ_CP191446.1, from coordinate 1,413,155 downwards.
TTGAAGCCGAGCGACAGAAGCCCTGCCCCGATCATCAGCGAACCACCGGTCCGGTTGACGATTTTCTGTACCCGTGGCCTGCGGATCTGGTTGCGGGCCAGGGAGGCGAGAAGCCCGTAGAGCGTGGCGTTGATCGTCGCCAGAACCAGAAACGTCACCTCGAAAACAGCCATCTGAAAGAACAGCGGTTTTGACAGATCGAGAAACTGCGGCAGGAAGGCGACGAAGAACACGATGCCCTTCGGATTGAGCGCGGTGACCACGTAGGTGTGCAGCAGGATGCGCAACGGTCTGGCTTGCGGCAGCTCCCCCTCGCCGGCTGCGACCTCTGGATCCATCACGGGTGCGCGCCACAGTTTGATGCCGAGATAGATCAGATAGGCGGCGCCCACCCATTTGAGGATCGTGAACAGCATCGCAGACGTGGCGAGCAAGGCGCCCAACCCCAGCATCGAGGCGGTCATTGCCGTGAAGTCCCCGAGTGCCACGCCAGCGACTGTCGCGGTCGCCACCTTTCGCCCGTGCGTCATCGCATAGGAGATGACGAGCAGGATCGTCGGTCCGGGAATGGCCAGAAGAATCGTGGATGCGGCGACGAAGGCCAGCCAGTTTTCAATCGACATCGTGTCTGCTCCTGATCCGGTAGGCCGAGCAAGCCACCGAATTTAGCCGATGACAAGAGGGCTAGACCCGCAAACCAAACCCTTGCATCAGACGCTGCGTGGCAAAATCCGGATTGCCCGACGTGAACACCGCGAAGTCGAACTCGCCGGGGTATTGCACACCATCCAGAAGCGGCACCTTGCGCCGGGCCTGTCGGGCGATCGCCTCGGCCGGATCGAGCCAGTCGACCGGCCAGGGCGCCAGGCGGCGGAACAGGTTCGCCATGAAGGGATAATGCGTACAGGCGAGAACGACGATATCGGTCTTGCGGCCGTCCTTCTCGACGAAGCAGGGCATGATTTCGGCTAGGACAGCGTCGTCCGACAGGTTCTCGCCGCGGATATAGGCTTCCGCCATGCGGGCCAGATTTTCCGATCCGACAAGCCTCACATGACACTGCGTGGCAAAGGACTGGATCAGATCACGCGTATAAGCGCGCTTGACGGTGCCGGGAGTTGCGAGGACGGACACGAGGCCGGAGCGGGTTCGCTCGGCTGCAGGCTTGATCGCCGGCACGGTGCCGACGAAGGTCATCTCGGGGAAGCGCTCACGAAGGGCTGCGCCCGCCAGCGTGAACGCTGTATTGCAGGCGATGATGGAGATTTCCGGCTGGTAGTCGTTCAGCAGGCGCTCGAACTGGGACAGGATCCGCGCCGTCAGCGCCTCCTCCTCCCATCCGCCGTAAGGGAAACCGGCGTCGTCGGCGACATAGATGAAGCCGCGCTCCGGCATCAGCACGCGGGCCTCACGCAGCACGGTCAGTCCACCGATGCCCGAATCGAACATCAGCACTGGCTTCAGGTCATTCGTCGCCGCCATTGCCTTCGATCTCCCCGGTCACGTCGGCCTTCTTCTGCCTCGGCGTCGTTTTTCGTGGCCACTGACGAGGAAAGGCATCCAGCGACTTGATCACGCCGCGAAACACGCTGACTTCCTGTTCCGAAAAGCTCCGCCGCGACAGGACCGCACGCAGATTGTCGATCATCTTCGGCTTCTTCTCAGGCGGATGGAAGTAGCCTCGGGCATCGAGCGCTTCCTCAATCTGCTCGAACATGCCGAACACTTGGTCCTTCGTCGAGGGCCGCTGCTCGATCGGCTGGAAGCGGGTTTCCTCGATATCGTCCATGCCGGATTTCATCCAGTCATAGGACATCAGCAAAACCGCCTGGGCGATATTGAGCGAGGCGAAGGCCGGATTGACCGGGAAGGTGACGATCTCGTCGGCGAGCGCCACCTCTTCGTTGCTCAAACCCCAGCGTTCGCGGCCAAACAGAATGCCGGTCTTTTCACCTGCCTTGAATTTCTCACGCAATGTGGACGCCGCATAGACCGGTGACCGAACGGGCTTGAAGCCGTAGCGTTCGCGCGCCGTCGTGGCATAGACGAAGTTCAGGTCGCGGGTCGCGTCTTCCAGCGTCTCGAAGACGACGGCTCCATCGATGACGTGGTCAGCCTTCGACGCGGCAGACCTCGCCTTCTCGTTCGGCCAACCATCACGAGGACTGACGAGGCGCAGTTCCGCCAAGCCGAAATTGGCCATGGCGCGCGCCACCATGCCGATGTTTTCGCCCAGTTGCGGTTCCACCAGAATGATGGCCGGGCCCTCGGCAATGAGCTCGCGCTCGCTATTCGTACCTGACATCGCTTAATCCCAACAATTTCAGGCTGGGCAGATAGCCGCCGGATGGATGAAGAGCAAGGCTTTCAGAAGGTTTGCTTCCCTCTACTCGCCCTTGGCGATCGATTGCATCTCTTCGACGAGCGAATCGCTTTCATTCTCGACAACGCGGTGGATGTCCTTGATGACCGGCTTGCCGTCTTCCTCGATGACGTCGAAATGCACTTCCGAAACGCTGTCCTTCATTTCCGCATCATCGATGCAGGCCCACTGCTTGAACGTGACCTTCACATCCGACACGCCATTTGCCGCCGGTGCCGGCACGATGGTGACGTCCTTCAGCGGGCAGCCGTCCTGCGAACTCGTGACGACGTCGTAGCCGAACGGATCGCCGGGGGCATTGTTTTCGGTTTCGTAAGCGGGGTGCTTGGACGCTTCCGAGTAGGCAGTCTGGAACGACTTGCTAAAATTCTGCTGGATCGGCTCGGGATCGAACAGCGACTTCCAGTCACTATCAACCGTATTCCAGTTGTCTTCGGTGATCTTCATCACCGCCTTTACCGGATCGGTCACATCCGCCGCCAGAACGCCGGTGGAAATCAGGGTGAAGAGAGAAAGAAGCGGGAGTATCCGCATATCATAGATCCAGTGCTGCGATGAGTTTTGGCGGACATTACGCCGCGCCCGATGTTTGGCAATGCTCAATCTTGAGGACCAATTTCAGGCAGTATGATGATGGCGAGCGCATGTTCCAATTTTCTAACCGAATCGCGCCATATCAGACCGCACCATCTTTGCGTTCTCTTCCCCGCGATGCTATAGCGCCCCCGTTGATCATTTTTGAGGCCTAAACGGCCCATTACGGCAAGAGGAAGTCCATGCAGAAGATCAAGGTAGCGAACCCGGTCGTCGATCTCGACGGCGACGAGATGACCCGTATCATATGGCAGCTCATCAAGGACAAGCTGATCCTTCCCTATCTCGATCTCGACATCGAATATTACGACCTTTCCGTCGAGAACCGTGATGCGACGAACGACCAGGTCACCGTCGATGCGGCTCACGCAATCAAGAAGCACGGCGTCGGCATCAAGTGCGCGACGATCACGCCGGACGAAGACCGCGTGAAGGAATTCAATCTCAAGCAGATGTGGAAGAGCCCGAACGGCACGATCCGCAACATCCTCGGCGGCGTTATCTTCCGCGAGCCGATCATCTGCCAGAACGTGCCGCGCCTCGTTCCCGGCTGGACCAAGCCGATCGTTGTCGGACGCCATGCTTTCGGCGACCAGTACAAGGCGACCGATTTCAAGTTCCCCGGCAAGGGCAAGCTGACGATCAAGTTCGTCGGTGAAGACGGCCAGGTTATCGAAAAGGACGTGTTCGACGCCCCAGGCGCCGGCGTTGCCATGGCGATGTACAACCTCGACGAATCGATCCGCGAATTCGCGCGCGCTTCGATGATGTACGGCCTGATGCGGAAGTGGCCGGTCTACCTGTCGACCAAGAACACCATCCTCAAGGCCTATGACGGCCGCTTCAAGGATATCTTTGAAGAAGTTTACCAGGCTGAATTCAAGGCGAAGTTCGCCGAAATCGGCATCACCTACGAACACCGCCTGATCGACGACATGGTCGCATCGGCTCTGAAGTGGTCCGGCGGTTACGTCTGGGCGTGCAAGAACTACGACGGCGACGTCCAGTCCGACACAGTTGCGCAGGGCTTCGGCTCGCTCGGCCTGATGACCTCGGTTCTCTTGTCGCCGGATGGCCGCACGGTCGAAGCCGAAGCTGCGCATGGCACGGTAACGCGCCACTACCGCCAGCACCAGAAGGGCCAGGAAACCTCGACGAACTCGATCGCCTCGATCTTCGCCTGGACCCGTGGCCTCGCGCACCGTGCGAAGCTGGATGACAACGCCGAACTGGCAACCTTTGCCACCACGCTCGAAACCGTCTGCGTCGACACGGTCGAACAGGGCTACATGACCAAGGATCTGGCGCTTCTGATCGGCCCGGAACAGCCTTGGCTGTCCACGACTGCCTTCCTCGACAAGATCGATGAAAACCTGAAGACGGCCATGGCTGCCTAAGCCTCATCTCTTCAGTAGAATTCGGCAAACGGCGGGGTATACTCCCCGCCGTTTCTGTTTTTTGCTCGAGGAGATGCCCGTGACGACAATCCGCCCGCTTGAGCCTGCCGACCGTGCCGCCTGGGAACCCCTGTTCAGAGCCTATCTCGAGTTCTACGAGTCGGAACTGCCGAAAGAACAGTACGACATCACGTGGTCCCGCTTTCACCATGATGACGAGCCCTTGCAGGCACTTGGCGCTTTCGACGAGAACGGGCAGATGGTCGGCATCGTGCATGTCGTCTTCCACCGCTCGACCTGGTTACCTGACATGACCTGCTATCTGCAGGACCTCTACGTCGACAGCAGCCAGCGTGGACGCGGCGTGGGGGAAGCCCTGATCGAGAAGGTGGCACTGCTCGCGCGCGACCAGAATGCCGGTCGGCTCTACTGGCTGACGCAGGAAGACAACACAGCCGCGAGGCGTCTCTATGACCGTGTCGCTGTGGCGCCAGGGTTTATCCAGTATCGCAAGCCGCTTTGAGAGACGCTTCCAGCAAGGCGGCTTAAACCGGACTTTGAGCAGTATTCCTGCCGGGTTTCACAGCGATACCTCGCGTTCCGCCGATGACACCGACAATGCTGCACGGCTTAATTAGTTGCGGTTTATCAATACTCTACAATTAATGATGAACCAACATGCTAGTTGTCTGCGGTTATGGAAATGATAGATGTTCCCTACCCCAATTCTGGGTTGAGGGACACTACCGTGAGAAAGACTGTACTTATTGCGGCCGCTGCACTGGCGGCTCTTTTTGCATGCACCACTACATCCAACGCCTCGGATCTCGTCTTTACCTTGAAGAACAAGACCAGCGGCACGCTTGAGCGTTTCTATACGTCGCCCGTCGGCGTTGACGACTGGGAAGAAGATGTGTTCGGCAAGGATGTTCTCGAGCCCGGCGAGAGTATCGAGATCACCATCGCTGACGGTCGCAGGGTCTGCAAATACGATCTGCGCTTCGAGTTCACCGAGGATTCAGGCCTCGAGGACCTCGAAGACTCGCAGGATCTCTGCAAGATGGGATCCTACACGATCCACGAGTGACACCGTGCCTACATCACCACCCGGTGATGTAGGCTGCTCACTGTGACTCCTCACGATGCGTCGGTTGGTCCAGGATCAGCTTGCGAGACCCGGCGCCTCGTAACCCGTGCGTTCGACATATTCCGTGTAGCCGCCATCGAAACGATGAACGCCGTCCGCGGTCACTTCCAACACCCGGTTGGACAGCTCGGCCAGAAAATGCCGGTCATGGCTGACGAACAGCATCGTGCCGTCATAGTCGGCGAGCGCCTTGATCAGCATTTCCTTGGTATCGAGATCCAGGTGGTTGGTGGGCTCGTCCAGCACCAGGAAATTCGGCGGATCAAACAGCATGGCCGCCATGACGAGACGGGCCTTTTCTCCGCCGGACAGAACCCGGCATCTCTTCTCCACGTCATCGCCTGAAAAGCCGAAGCATCCGGCAAGGGTGCGAAGCGCGCCCTGCCCGGCCCGCGGGAACTCGGACTCCAGCCATTCGAACACGGTCTGCTCGCCATCCAGCACATCCATGGCATGCTGGGCGAAATAGCCCATCTTGACACTGGCGCCGATCGCGACGGATCCGACGTCGGGTGCCGCCGAACCTGCGATCAGCTTGAGAAGGGTCGATTTGCCAGCGCCGTTGATGCCCATGATGCACCAGCGCTCCTTGCGGCGGATCATGAAATCCAGACCTTCATAGATGACGCGGCTGCCATAGGCCTTGTGGACGCCCTTCAGGTTTGCGACATCTTCACCGGAACGGGGTGCCTGCTGGAATTCGAAAGCGACCGTCTGGCGGCGACGCGGCGGCTCCACCCGCTCGATCTTGTCGAGCTTCTTCACCCGGCTCTGCACCTGGGCTGCGTGCGACGCGCGCGCCTTGAAGCGCTCGATGAACTTGATCTCTTTGGCCAGCATCGCCTGCTGCCGCTCGAACTGGGCCAGCTGCTGCTTTTCGTTCTGCGCCCGCTGCTGCTCGTAGAAGCCGTAATCACCGGCATAGGTGTTGAGCGATCCGGCGTCGATCTCGATGATCTTGTTGACGATGCGGTTCATGAACTCGCGGTCATGCGAGGTCATCAGCAGGGCGCCGTCGTAGTTCTTAAGGAACTCCTCAAGCCAGATCAGGCTTTCGAGATCCAGGTGGTTGGACGGTTCGTCCAGCAGCATGACGTCCGGGCGCATCAAGAGGATGCGGGCAAGCGCCACGCGCATCTTCCAGCCGCCGGACAGTTTGCCGACGTCGCCGTCCATCATCTCTTCGCTGAAGGAGAGGCCCGCCAGAACCTCGCGGGCGCGGCTTTCCAGGCCATAGCCGTCCAGTTCCTCGTAGCGCGCCTGAACCTCGCCATAGCGGTCGATGATGGCATCCATCTCGTCCAGTCGATCCGGATCGACCATTGCGGCTTCAAGCGAGCGCAGTTCGGCGGCGACACTGCTGACCGGCCCTGCCCCATCCATCACCTCGGTGACGGCGCTGACGCCCGACATTTCTCCAACGTCCTGATTGAAGTAGCCGATCGTCACATGCTTCTCGACCGTGACCTGTCCCTCATCGGGCAGCTCCTGGCCGGTGATCATCCGGAACAGAGTCGTCTTGCCCGCCCCGTTCGGACCGACCAGACCGATCTTTTCGCCGCGGTTCAGGGCCGCAGAGGTCTCGATGTAGAGAATGCGGGAACTGTTGGACTTGCTGATATTCTCGATGCGGATCATGGCTGCCGGAAAGTGAGGACGCGTTCGGCGAGCCTTATGTCACGGGATGGGCCGGATGTCTTGGGGTTTCAGGATGCCGCCGGCCGGATGCATTCATGTTGATTTCGCAAGCAGCCGTGATGCAACACAACGCAAAAGGCCGAGCAGTTTCCTGCCCGGCCCTTCGTCAATTCGTATTCGAGAAGATTACTCAGCGCTGTCTTCAGCGGCCTTCTTCTTCGGTGCTGCCTTCTTCTTCGGAGCAGCAGCTTCTTCGCCTTCTGCAGCGTCTGAAGCTTCAGCCTTTGCCTTCTTCGGCGAGGCCTTCTTCTTGGCAGGCTTGTCCGCGTCTTCGCCTTCTTCTTCGGCGAGCAGCTCTTCCTTCGTCACGGTCTTGTCAGTGACCTTGACCTCGGACAGGAGATGATCGACGACCTTTTCTTCAAAGATCGGGGCACGCAGCGAAGCGGAAGCGCCTGGGGTGTTGCGGAAGAAATCGAGGATTTCCTTCTGCTGGCCCGGGAACTGCTGCAGCTGTGCGTAGAGTGCACGCTGCATTTCTTCCTCGGTTACTTCGACGCCGGCCTTTTCGCCGATTTCGGAGAGAACCAGGCCGAGACGGACGCGACGTTCGGCAAGCTTGCGATACTCTTCGCGTGCTTCTTCCTCAGTCGTTTCTTCGTCTTCAAACGTCTTGCCCGACTGCTGCAGATCGGTGTTGATCTGGCGCCAGATGTTGTCGAACTCGGCGTCAACGAGGCCCTGCGGCGCGTCGAACTTGTACATCTCGTCGAGCTGGTCGAGGATCTGACGCTTGACCTTCTGACGCGTGACGTTGCCGTACTGGCTTTCGATCTGGCCGCGGACGATTTCCTTCAGACGATCGACCGATTCGATGCCAAGCGTCGAAGCAAGTTCGTCGTTGATCTCGACGGCAGACGGAGCAGCGATGTCCTTGACGGTGATGTCGAAGGTCGCGTCCTTGCCAGCCAGGTTCGGAGCCGGATATTCGGACGGGAAGGTCACGGTGATCTGCTTTTCGTCGCCCGACTTGACGCCAACCAGCTGGTCTTCGAAGCCCGGGATGAAGCGACCCGAACCGATGACCAATTCTGCGTCTTCAGCAGTGCCGCCATCGAAGGCTTCGCCATCGACCTTGCCGAGGTAGTTCATGGTGACGCGATCGCCTTCAGCGGCAACGCCGTCCTTTGTCTCGAACGTGCGAGCGCTTTCGGCGATCTTGAGGATCTGCTCGTTGACTTCGTCTTCCGACACTTCAACGACTTCGCGCTCGACGGTGATACCGTCAGTCGACTTCAGCTCGATCGGCGGGATCACTTCATAGGTCAGGGTGAATTCGAAATCAGCCTGTGCATTGAGGATCTTTTCGGCCTCCGCCTCGTCTTCGGTCATCGATACCGAAGGCTGCGTTGCCGACTTCTCGCCGCGCTCGGAGAGAATCTTGGTGGGGCGTTCGCGGACGATCTCGTTGACGAGATCAGCCATGATCGACTTGCCATAGGTCTTCTTGAGGTGTGAAAGCGGCACCTTGCCCGGACGGAATCCGTTGATGCGAACCTTGTCCTTGGCATCGGCCAGACGAACGTTGAGCTCGGCTTCCATATCCTGCTTAGGGATAACGACCTTGATTTCGCGCTTCAGCCCTTCAGCGAGCGTTTCGGTAACCTGCATTTTTATACCTTCTTATCGTGGCGGCGGCGCCCATACAGCCGTTCGTGTTTTTCGTGAGCACACCACCGGAACTAAAAAGTGACCAGCCGCGGCTTTCATAAGCAGCGCGTCCTGCCGTTACCGGCGAACAGCGCGTCCAGCGATCCTGGTGCGGGTAGAGAGACTTGAACTCCCACGCCTTGCGGCACCAGAACCTAAATCTGGCGTGTCTACCAATTTCACCATACCCGCGCCCCTAGGCATCGAAACTCTAGCGGCCAGAGGCCTTCCGGAGCGCGCGTCTCTATAACACCCGTTTTCCTACACGCAAAGGAAAAATGAAGGTTTGTGACGCCTGTTTGATGATGATCAGAAGGGAGACTGCGTTCGCCTCGGGTCGAGCTGACAAGCAGGACAGAAACGGCCCGACGCGCCTTCATTGTGGGTGTAATAGACGTAAAATTCAGCGCCTGATCAAATTATGGTCAGATACAGCTAGTTTCCGCACGATCCTTCTGCATGCAATGCAACAGATGCATAGGTGGCATACGAAATGCGCGCTTTTTCCTTCGCAGCGCAGCATTTAAAACGATTAGCAACGCAGCCGGTAGCAATTAGCCGGCATTGACCAACGAAGGAAACGACCATGAAAATCGCAAAGAAGCTGAACGACTGGCGCAAGTACCGCGAAACGGTTTCGGAACTCGGCCGCATGTCGGACCGCGAACTCTCTGACCTCGGTATTGGCCGCTCCGACATCCGTCGCGTTGCACGCACGGCAGTCGGCTTCTAAAATCTAAAGAACGACCAACGGTCTACCGTTTAAAAGCGCCTCCTTCGGGAGGCGTTTTTCGTTTGTGCATAGTGCTTCACGCAGCGAAACGGCTGCTGCTGCTTTTTCGTACGAAGCTGCAAAAAGCATCAACTCATTGCACAAACGCATGGCAGTCGCACATTTTTTGCACTGCACCTTTCGGCGCGTCTCACCTATATGAAGCTCATCGCCGGTGACGATAGATCACTGGGAAAAAGATGATTGAGGAAACACCAAATGAACCCGATCCGCATCGCTAAGAACTGGATCAGCTACCGCCGTACGATCAATGAACTCGGCAGCCTTTCCAACCAGGCGCTCAACGACATTGGTCTGACCCGCTACGACATCCGCGGCATCGCCGCTCGTTCCTTCCGTTAATCCATCCATTGTGATGGACCAGCGCGATATGATGTCGCGATGGCGATAGAACGATAGTCGCAATGATCCGAAAAGATCAAAGAGACACCCAAGGAATGATCAGAGGCACCTTTTTAGGTGCCTTTTTGATTCCGGCCGTTCGAATGCCGTGATAATGAGCCGGACATGAGCACCATATCGAATTCGTCTACCCCTGCCCCAATCCACGTCGTCGGTGGCGGCCTTGCCGGCTCCGAAGCATCCTGGCAGATCGCTGAGGCCGGCATCCCCGTCATTCTCCACGAGATGCGCGGCGTGCGCGGCACCGATGCCCACCGCACGGACGGTCTCGCCGAGCTCGTCTGCTCGAACTCTTTCCGCTCCGATGATGCGACGGCCAATGCCGTCGGCGTCATCCATGCAGAAATGAGGCTGGCCGGCTCTTTGATCATGGCCTGCGCCGACAAAAATCAGGTCCCGGCCGGCGGCGCACTTGCGGTCGACCGCGACGGTTTCTCTCATGCAGTCACGCAGGCGATCGAAAACCATCCGCTGATCACCGTTGTGCGAGAGGAAATTCACGGTCTACCGCCGGCGGAATGGGACTTGGCCGTCGTCGCGACCGGTCCTCTGACGTCGCCCGATCTCGCAAAGTCGATCCAGGCCGAGACCGGAGAGGACCAGCTCGCCTTCTTCGACGCGATCGCGCCGATCGTCCACCGCGAATCGATCGATATGGATATCTGCTGGTACCAGTCGCGCTACGACAAGGTCGGGCCCGGCGGCACAGGCAAGGATTACATCAACTGCCCGCTCGACGAAGCGCAGTACAATGCCTTTCTCGATGCACTGATTGCGGGCGATACGGTCGGCTTCAAGGAATGGGAAGGCACGCCCTATTTCGATGGCTGCCTGCCGATCGAGGTCATGGCGGAGCGTGGGCGCGAAACGCTGCGCCACGGTCCGATGAAGCCGATGGGGCTTACCAATTCACACAATCCGACCGTCAAGGCCTATGCCGTCGTCCAACTGCGGCAGGACAATGCACTTGGCACGCTCTATAATATGGTCGGGTTCCAGACCAAACTGAAGTATGGCGCGCAGGCCGAGATCTTCCGGATGATCCCGGGGCTGCAGAACGCGGAATTCGCACGGCTCGGCGGCCTGCATCGCAACACCTATATCCAGTCACCGATGCTGCTCGATCATTCGCTGACCTTGAAGAGCCGGCCGGGCCTGCGATTCGCCGGTCAGATCACCGGCTGCGAGGGCTATGTGGAGAGTTCGGCGATCGGTCTTCTGGCTGGTCGTTTTGCGGCTGCCGAGCGCAAGGGCAAAGAAATTGTCCCGCCGCCGGCGACAACGGCCTTCGGTTCTCTGCTTGGGCATATCACCGGGGGGCATCTGGTCCACGACGAAGAGCCCGGCAAACGGTCCTTCCAGCCGATGAATGTGAATTTCGGCCTGTTTCCGGATCTTGCTCCTGGCTCGATCGTCAAACCCGAAGGCGTCAAACGCTTTCGCGGCAAGGACAAGACGATCATGAAACGGCAGTTGATGTCGGTTCGCGCGCTGAAGGACTGCCGTGAGTGGCTGGGTATCGCCTAAAAGGCCTAATCGGAGCGGCCGGTGTTTGAAGCCGGCTGCGGTTCGGCCGGAAGCTGTCGATCGGCAACGCTGACATAATTGTCGAGAAGCCAAAGCGACACTTCTGCCGCCTCGTTTTCATTCTTGAAGACGAAAGTTCCGTTCTGTGTCGGGGAGTCCAGGAATTCGGCCGAAAAGCCTTTCGGTTCGGGCGTCGGCGTGACCCGCACGCGGCCGGGCCGGATTACGTGGCATGCGAAATGATTGCCACGGTTGCGCATGATGCCTGACTTATTGTCGTGCAGTCGCACAAAGATCGTGTTCGCATCGGCTGTGCTGTGCAGGCTCCTGATGGCTTCGGCAGGATAGGCGCGACCGAATTCGAGTATCGCCAGTCCCATATCGTGAAGGCTGTCCTCGTCACTGTGCTTGACCAGGCGGGTAACATAAAAGGCCAAGGCCAGCATCACGCCGATGGCGATCGACCAAACTACCAAAGGGCTCAAGACTGCTTCTCCACTGATGGCAGATGCGCACCTGCCGATAGAGGGCATTTATCCCTCAAGGCTTGCGTGAAGCGTGGCGACTGGTGATTGCTAGAAGCGTTTGAGGACGGCAGCCTTCAGCATCTGCAACTGACGACGCCATTGGGGAGACTGCATGTCTCCGTCGAGAGCATCGGCACCCCGGCGTGAAGCGCGCTTCAGAACCGGCTCGACAAGCGCTACCGGCACGAAGGCCGGCACGAGCGCGGGCGGAAGAGGACCGGCACGTCGTGCCTTGTCGAGATGCTCGAGGCCAAGGCCGGCAAAGGCCTGAATTGCTGCGGAAATGCGAGGTTTGTCGCTGCCGGCCAGAAAGCTATCGCGGTCAAGACCGGTGGCTGCCAGAAGATCGAGCGGGAGGTAAAGCTGGTTGCGGCGCCGATGGATCGGCAAAAGCAGGATGAAACCGGCGATCGCCTGCGCAACACCCGCATGGCCGGCCGCCTGTGCGGACCTTGCGGCATCTTCGGGCGAAAGGATGAGGCTTGCAAGCTGGATCAAAGCCGAGGCGGTTTCGCCAGCATAGCCTTCCAGCGCGTTGCGGTCAGTGAGCGGATCGTCGTAGAGATCGAAGATTCGCGCTTCCGTCATGGCGACAAGCGTTTGACGCGGCAGCCGATAGGTTTCGATCGCATCCTGCAGTCCCGCAGCGATCGGATTGCCGCCCGTGTCTCCCAGCCCGTCTGCCTGACTTCCACCCTCAAGGAGATCCCGCCACCATTGCAGGCGGATCTCTCCCGGGAGAGGATCGCGGACCATGTCCCGGACGCGCGCAATTTCGGCGTTGAAGGCGTAGAGCGCGGCCAATGCCGGGCGCTTGTCTTCCGGAGACAGGAGGCATGCGAGATAGCGATCGCGGTCCGTGTCTCGCAGCGTCGCGAGACAGAGTTCGCCAATCGTTGAACGATCGTCACTCATGGGTCAGACGGCAATCAGCGCGACGGCGACGGCACGGGATTCGGCGAGCATGATATTGTAGGTGCGCACGGCAGCACCGGTGCTCATCGGGTCGGAAGAGATGCCCTTCGCCTTCAATGCGGCCTTCACCTCTGCGGGTATCGGCTTCAGGTTCTGGCCCGTGCCGATCAGCAAGACCTCAATGCCTGAGGCTTCGTCGAGGACCTTGTAGAGGGAGGATACCGTCAGGGGCTCACCTTCGCCCAGATCCCAGCCGTGTATCCCAGAGGGAAGGCAGAGAATCGACCCGCGATGCGACATGTCGGCAAAACGGAAACCGCCATTGCCGTAGGCATCGATCTGGGCGCGACCGGGGAAATGGGCTTCGCGTATCTCGATCCCTTTTGCCATTACCGCGTCCTTGATTGATTAGAAAATGGAAAGGCCCGCCAGAGCGGGCCTGCCTGATGTCAGGACGCGGTGTCGGCCTTGACAGGCTCGCCCTTGACGCGGACTTCGGCGATGTAGGCGCGCATTGCGCGGACCTTTACGCCGTCGGCGATTTCGACTTCGACTTCGTTGTCATCGACAACCTTCGAAACCCGGCCGACGAGGCCGCCGCCCAGCACAACCTGGTCGCCACGGCGAATGCTCGTCAGGGTCTCCTGGCGTTTCTTAGCCTGGGCGCGCTGCGGACGGATCAGGAAGAAATACCAGACCACCATCAGAGGTGCGAAGAGCAGCACCATCTGCAGAATCGAGTCTGTTGCGGAAGCCGCCGGCGCCGCTCCACCCGCCTGCGCGAATGCCTCAGTAATGAACATCAAGAACTCCTAAACGATAAGCGGAGGCGCCGAGCCCCCTGTCATAAGCCGCCGGAATATAGTTGTGACACCGGGGAATGCAACAGAAAGCGGTCCCCCCGCGTACTGAATCCACGGCTCTACGGCTTTTGATGCAATAACGAGCATGTTACCTGCTGAAAAAAGCGGCCGAGAGGGCGCAGCCGATGACAAAAAGTCTTGAGGAATACCAGATGACCGACGAGCTCAACGCCCTGATCCTGTCTGAAGTGCGCAGGCTCGCCGACGCAGTCGAGCGGCTGGCGGGCCCCCCACCCGCGGTCAACGACTGGACTGTCGCGGATTGCTTTGTCTGGGTGCCGACAAACCAGCGCCTGCAGCCCGTGCCACGCCCCAACCGCGTCGCCCTCACCCTGATCCGTGGCGTTGACCACGTGCGCGACATCCTGCAGGAAAACACGTTGCGGTTTGCCGAAGGTTATCCGGCAAACAACGTCCTTCTCTGGGGCGCGCGCGGCATGGGCAAGTCGTCGCTGGTCAAAGCCGTGCACGAGGATATCCGCGCGTCGACCGGTGTCTCGCTGAAACTGGTGGAAGTCCACCGCGAGGATATCGCCACGCTGCCGGCGCTGCTCGACATCCTCAAGGCATCCGGCCATCGCATCATCGTGTTTTGCGACGATCTGTCCTTCGACCACGACGATACGGCCTACAAGTCTCTGAAGGCAGCGCTCGACGGTGGCATCGAAGGCCGGCCGGACAACGTCCTGTTCTACGCCACATCGAACCGGCGCCACCTTTTGCCGCGGCATATGCTGGAAAACGAGCAGTCGACGGCGATCAACCCGTCCGAAGCGGTCGAGGAGAAGGTTTCGCTCTCGGATCGTTTCGGGCTTTGGCTCGGGTTCCACAAGTGCAGTCAGGACGACTACCTGACCATGATCGACGGCTATGCCGACCATTTCAATCTCGGCCTCAACCGCGAAACCCTGCACCACGAGGCGCTCGCATGGGCGACGACGCGCGGCGGGCGTTCCGGCCGCGTCGCGTGGCAGTATATCCAGGATCTCGCCGGGCGGATGCGCAAGACACTCACGCCGTGATGTCGTGAAGCCGCCCGCAAACGAAAAAAGCGCAGCCGAAGCTGCGCTTTTCTCCCGTCCCCTTGAAACGCACTACAATTATTCAAGGAAAGTGATGGGGTTAACCGGTGTCGCATCCTTGCGCACCTCGAAGTGGACCTGCGGGCGCTGAGCGTCGCCGCTCATGCCGGACGCGGCGACAGTCTGGCCACGGGTGACCTTCTGGCCGCGCGTGACGTTGATGTTGCCGGCGTGACCGTAAACGGTGACCTTGCCGTCGTCGTGGCGAACCAGAACGGTGTTTCCGAGCTGCTTCAGGCCGTTGCCGGCATAGATGACGACGCCGTTTTCAGCGGCCTTGATCGGCGTGCCCTCGGGAACCGAGATGTCGATACCGTCATTGCGGCTGCCGTTGACGTTGGCGCCGTAGCCGGCGATGACCGCGCCACTGACTGGCCAGCGATATTTCGAAATGCCGGTCGACTGCGGTGCAGCGGCAGACACATCGGACTTCTTCTCGACGTCCGACAGCGATGCTGTTTCCTGTGGCGCAGGCTTTGCGGGTGCTGCTTCGGCGACAGGCGACGGTGCAGCAGGCTTCGGCTGGGCAGCCGGCTTTTCCGGGATGGATGCGGTTCTGACCGGATCGGTCGCAACCGAGCTACCACCGACCTTCAGGCTCTGGCCGACCCGCACACCGTCCGTCGTCAGACCGTTTGCGGCCTTCAGCTGATCAATCGGCGTGCCGGTTTCGCGAGCGATCTTTGCAAGGCTGTCGCCAGGCTTGACCGTGTAGGTGCCACCGAGAGGCTTGCCGCCCGGAGGTGTGATCTTGCCAGGCTCCGCCATCGCCTTGTCGCGGGTCGGCGTTGGCAGAACGGCAACCTTCTGCTCGGTCTGCTGGGTGGGCGCTGGCGCCTTGTTCTGCAGGTCGATATCGGACGCCGCAGTCTTCGCGGAATTACGGGAAGGGCCGAAGGTCGGGATGACAATCGTCTGGCCCGGCTTCACAGCGCCGCCATTGGCCTTCAGGATTTCCTTTTCAGGAACGCCGTAGCGGGAAGACAGGGTCGATGCGGTCTCGCCTGCCCTGAGCGTTACCCGCGGAGCGTTGACCGAAGACCAGCCGGACATCGGCTTCGTCGAAGCCGTTGTCAGGTTGTCGCCTCGAGCGGTCGACGGTGTGGGAGCCGTCAGAGACTGCGAACCACCGCTACGACCCGGGTATGACTGGGCCATCGATTCCTGGCGAGTGCCCTGACCGCGGTCAGCCGCCATCGGTGCACGGGACGCCATGGGAGCGGACGCCTGAGCCGAAGGCATGCCGGGAGCTGCCAACTCGTTGCGCTGGACGGCCATCGGCGCCGAAGCGGCGCGGGCCGGTGATGAATAGCCACCGGACTGGGCCGGATAAGGCTGGTTCATCGCGGTATTTCGCGAACCGTAATCCTGCTGGACCGGTGCCACCGCCTGGCCCGACCGCACATCGTCGCGCGGCATTGGCGCCTGGCCATAGGCCCCGCCGACCGGACGCTGGGGTATTGAAGCCGTTGTCAGCTCATCTTTGGAGAACAGCCCGGAGAAACGGCTCGAATCCGAGCTGCAGCCAGTGGCCGCACTCGCAAGCAAAGCCGCAACTGCGAGCTTAGCTACTGATTTTCCGACTTTTTGTGCACTGTTGACACGCATGGACTCGACCTACACTCACGCAACCATCGTGGGAGTCATTAAAGCGCGTTAGTCTTACTGTGGGGTTAAAGTGTCGGAAGAGATGCAATTTTTTTGATAATTCGCTAACCATGAGTTGGAAGCGCGTGGCAGGAGCGGAACCAATGCCGAACCAGCTTAAAGCGCTGCCGCCATCTGCGGAATGATCGGCAGGAATGGCACGGTGAACAGGTCTTCCCGTTCGAATCGGCTCCCGGTCTTGGTGAGCCTCACCATCATGCAGGTCTCGTCGTCGCCGATCAGCGGCGCAACCATCGAACCGCCATGGGTCAGCTGCTCCGCATAGAATCGCGGCAGAACCGTAAATGCCGTGGTCACGAATATCCGATCGAACGTGCCCTCGCCCGGCATCCCGTTGCTGCCATCCGCCTGTCGTACGATGACGTTGCGCATTCCAAGTGCGTCAACGCGGGCCTGCGCCGCAACGGTGAGCGTCTTATAGCGATCGACGGTCAGCACCCGTTCTGCGATGCGGCCGATCACGGCGGCTGTAAAACCGCTGCCTGTACCGATTTCGAGAACACGATGACCGGGTTTCACCTGCAGAGCGGCCAGAAGGCGAACCGCAAGATCTGCCCCTTCCATAAAGGCACCGCAATCGATCGGGACCGTGCGGCTGGAATAGGCTTCCTGAGAAAGCGTGGGCGGCACGAACTGCGAACGAGGCGTCTGCTCGACGGCAGTCAGAAGGTCGATGTTTGAAATGCCTGCGGACCGGAGCCGCAAGACAAGTGCAGCAAACCCTTCCTTCTCGACCATGCCCGATTTCAAGCTGTCACTCCGCCTGCCACGTTATCTGGGTTCAACCCAGCGCCTTCATCAAGCGATCCTGCACCGAATAGTCGGTCAGGTCCAGTTTCAGCGGTGTTACTGAAATGCGATTGGCCTTGATGGCGTTGATGTCTGTGCCCTCCGCCTGGCGGCCGACACGCGAGGCAAAGTACAGCCAATAGTATGGGAAGCCTCGACCATCCTGGCGTTCGTCGATCGCCACGTCGAAATCGGTCTTGCCCTGAGACGTGACTTCCGTCCCCTGGACATCGTCAGGCGCGCAGGCCGGGAAATTGACGTTGAGAAACGTGCCGGCCGGAAGGTCCGTATCCAGCAATTTGCGGATCAGGCCCGGGCCATGCGATTCGGCCGTATCCCAAGGCAGGACGCGGCCGTTCTCCTTGCGGTAGGCCTGGCTGAGCGCGACCGACCGGACGCCCTGCAGGGTGCCCTCGATGGCGCCTGCGACCGTGCCGGAATAGGTCACGTCGTCGGCAAGGTTGGCGCCGACGTTGACACCCGACAGAACGAGATCCGGCTTGCCCCCCATGACGTGGCGCATCGCCATGATGACGCAGTCCGTCGGCGTGCCGCGCACGGCATAGTGCCGGTCGCTGATCTCGCGCAGGCGCAGCGGCTCCGACAGGGTCAGGGAATGCGCATAACCGCTCTGGTCGGTTTCTGGCGCAACAATCCAGACGTCATCGGAAAGCTGGCGGGCAATCCGTTCGAGAACCGCCAGGCCTTCCGCGTGGATACCGTCGTCGTTGGTGAGCAGGATGCGCATTCAGGGCTGCCTTATGCTTTTTCTATTTTGGTCAGGCCGCCCATATAGGGCAGAAGCGCGTCCGGGATCGTGACGGAGCCGTCTTCATTGAGATAATTTTCGAGGACTGCGATCAGGCAGCGACCGACGGCAGTGCCCGAGCCATTCAGCGTGTGAACGAATTTCAAAGCCTTGTCGTCCTTGCCGCGATAGCGCGCGTTCATCCGGCGGCCCTGGAAATCGCCACAGACCGAGCAGGACGAGATTTCCCGAAACGCATCCTGTCCCGGCAACCAGACTTCGATGTCATAGGTCTTGCGGGCGCTGAAGCCCATGTCGCCGGTGCAGAGCGTCATCGTCCGGAAATGCAGGCCGAGACGCTTGAGGACGTTTTCGGCGCATTCGGTCATCCGCTCGTGCTCGGCGATCGATGATTCCTGATCCGTGATCGAGACGAGCTCGCATTTCCAGAACTGGTGCTGGCGCAACATGCCGCGCGTATCGCGACCCGCAGAACCGGCTTCCGAACGGAAGGACGGGGTAAGCGCCGTAAAGCGCAGCGGCAGCTTTTCGGCGTCCAGAACTTCGCCCGAAACAAGGTTGGTCAGCGTCACTTCGGCCGTTGGGATAAGGTAGCGGCCATCCGTCGTCTTGAAGAGATCTTCCTCGAACTTCGGCAACTGGCCTGTGCCGTACATTGCCTCGGACTTTACCATCAGCGGCGACGACACTTCCGTGTACCCGTGCTCGCTGGTGTGCATGTCGATCATGAACTGACCGATTGCCCGCTCAAGACGGGCGAGCGGTCCGGTCAGCACCGTAAAGCGCGAGCCCGAGAGTTTTGCAGCGCGCTCGAAATCCATATAGCCGAGCGCTTCGCCGATCTCGAAATGCTCCTTGGCGGGATGATTCCAGCCGGGCTTCGTTCCGATCGTGCGCGTGACGAGGTTGCCTGATTCGTCCTGGCCGACGGGGACATCGTCAAGAGGAATGTTTGGAAGGCGCGACAGCGCGTCATCGAGCGCTGCGACAGCTGCCCGTTCTTCCTGCTCGGCGGCCGGCATCGTATCCTTGATGGTGGCGACTTCCGCCTTCAGCTTCTCGGCGAGTTCGGTATTCTTCTGCGCCATCGCATTGCCGATCTCCTTGGAGGCGGCGTTACGGCGCGACTGCATATCCTGAAGCGTCTGGATGACGCTGCGGCGGGTATCGTCCATCGCAAGCAGGGTGGCAGCCATTGGCTCGGCGCCGCGCTTGTTTAGCGCTGCGTCGAAAGCTTCCGGATTATCGCGGATCCACTTGATATCGAGCATGATTCTTGGCCTTCAAAGCATGAGGCCGCTGCGATATCGATCGAGAGAAAAACCTCAGGCCTTCTCCGTCTCTGCGACGTCAGACGAGGCCTCATCACTCGAAGCTTCCTCATCGCGTCTGCGCTCGACGAGTCGCGCGGCGTAGATGGAAATCTCGTAGAGAAGGATGGTCGGTATAGCAAGACCGATCTGGGACATCGGATCCGGCGGCGTCAGGACGGCGGCAACGACGAAGGCGATGACGATCGCGAACTTACGCTTCTCGCGCAGCCACTTGCTGGACAAGATGCCCACGCGAGCAAGCAGCGTCGTGACAACCGGAAGCTGGAAAACCAGTCCAAAGGACAGAACCAGCGTCATGATGAGGCTGAGATATTCCGAAACACGCGGAAGAAGCGAGATCCCCACTTCACCTTCGGTCGGCGCCTGCTGCATGGCCAGGAAGAACCACATCACCATCGGCGTGAAGAAGAAGTAGACGAGTGCCCCTCCAAGCAGGAACAGCACAGGCGAGGCAATCAGGAACGGCAGGAAGGCTGCCCGCTCGTTCTTATAGAGCCCGGGAGCCACGAACTTGTAGATCTGCGAGGCAATCACCGGAAAGGCAATGACCAGCGCGCCAAACATCGCAACCTTCACCTGGGTGAAGAAGAATTCCTGCGGCGCGGTGTAGATCAGTTCGGATTTCGCGATATCGAGCTTCGCCCAGATGACCGCCCACTTGTAGGGAATGACGAGAAGGTTGAAGAGCTGTTTTGCGAAGAAGAAGCACACGACGAAGGCGAGGAAGAAAGCGCCGATCGACCAGATGAGCCTTGTCCGCAACTCCATCAGATGCTCGATAAGCGGCTGCGGCTTATCTTCGTAATCACCGCTCATCAGGCATCGTCCTTCGGGGTATCGACAGGCTTCTTCGGGGTACGCTTGCGGGCGGCTGCAAGCTTGACGGCCGTCTCAGTCGTTTCAGGTGCGGACACCGGGACCTTGGCCACGCGAACACGTTTCGGCTGTTCGGCAGACGTCGCCACTGGGGCAGGCTTCTCCGCCCTCGTGGATCTGCGTGTCGTTGCAGGCTTATCCACAGCTGCCGGTTCACCCGTGGCCGCCAATTTCGGTGCGCGAGGCTTTCTAACGCGGCCGGGTTCGGCAGGCGTTGTCGCCTCCGCTGGTGCCGGCGTCACAGTTGAGGACGTCGGCGCAGCAACAGGAGATGCCGTGACGGGCGTAACCGGCACAGCCGCAACAACAGGCGCCGTATCGGCGACCGGAGCACCTTCGACAGCATGCTGCGCTTCGACATCCGTGCTGACCGGCGTCGGCGTCGACGGCATATGCGTCGCCTTCTGCAGATCGTTTCGGATGTCCTGCCCCATCTGGCGAAGCGGATTTATCGCGTCGCGCAGGCTGTTGGCGGGATTGAGGCTCTTGGCGTCCGAAATCGTCTTCCGGACGTCATCCATGTCTGCCTCGCGAAGCGCCTCGTCGAACTGCGTCCGAAAGTCACCCGCCATCTTGCGCAGGTTTGATGTCATCTTCCCGAAAGCGCGCAGCATGGGCGGCAAGTCCTTGGGACCTACGACCACGATAAGCACAATGGCAATGACAAGTAGCTCGGTCCAACCGATATCCAACATTCAGCGAGGCTCCTGAAACCCTCCCGACCAATTAAGACCGGGTGGTTTCCTTGATCTCGTCGGGCTTGTGATCGACCGTCCTGCCGCCGTTCACAGTATCGGTAGGCTTTGCCTCAGGGGCATCCTCGTCCGCCATGCCTTTTTTGAAGCTCTTGATGCCTTTGGCAAAGTCGCCCATCAGCTCAGGAATCTTGCCGCGTCCGAACAGGACAAGCACGATGACTAGAACGATCAGCCAGTGCCACACACTAAAAGAACCCATAGTCTAACTCCATTGGAACGTGACCCCGATGTAAGCTTTTTAAGTTTGTTTTTCAAACACCAAATACGTTGCACGAAAAGCTATGAACGGATGACTTTCGCGATGTAGCGACGCTGCTGTCGGCAACGGACCATCACGCACGGTCCATATTCGAGAACACGAGAATAATAAGGGGAAAGCTCGCTGAAGACCCTGCTAGCCATCACCGTCGCCGGTTGGCGGCAGCAAGCCAAGCTCCTCCAGATCAAGCTGGGTGATGGGGTCTTCCTCGTCCGAAAGCTCGTCCTCAGAGCCCGGAACCGGCACCGAAAAGCCGGATGGAATTCGACCGGATAGAAGTCCCGCGCCCTTCAATTCTTCGAGACCAGGAAGATCGCGTAGCTCTTCCAACCCGAAATGATCGAGAAAATCTCCTGTCGTTCCGAGTGTCACCGGTCTGCCCGGCGACCGGCGCCGACCGCGGAAACGAACCCAGCCGGCTTCCATCAGTACGTCAAGCGTACCTCTTGAGGTCTGGACGCCGCGAATATCCTCGATCTCGGCGCGGGTCACAGGCTGGTGGTAGGCGATGATGGCAAGCACTTCGAGGGCGGCCCTCGACAGCTTCTTCACGTCGCTGTCGTCTTTGCGAATGACGAAGGAAAGGTCTGCTGCCGTGCGGAAAGCCCAGCGATCGGCCACCTTGACCAGGTTCACTCCGCGTGAGGCATAGATGCCCGCCAGTCTCTGCATCACGGCCTGGATATCTTCTCCCCGTGGAAGACGCTCAGCCAGAAAGGCTTCCGAAACCGGCTCAGCCGACGCAAACACGAGGGCTTCGGCGATCCGCTCGATCTCCTCCGACGAGTAGGGCACCGGCACAATGGCATCCACTGCCGCGTCGTCGTCCATCGCGTCCTCGATCTGGCTCATTCGGCTGTCCCTGCCTTTAGAGGCAACGTCTCGGCCTTCGGCCGTCCGGGTCCCTTTCTGAGATAGATTGTCTGGAAAGCGCCATCCTGGCGGATCTCGAGCTGTCCTTCGCGCACCAGTTCCAACGAGGCGGCAAAGGCGCTGGCAGTCGCAGTGACGCGATCCTGTGGCGGCAGATACGGCAGAAGGTACTGCTGCAGGGCCGTCCAATCGCCGATCTCGCCCAGCATGCGGTTGAGAAGGTCCCTCGCCTCAACCAGCGACCAGACCTTGCGGCGTTCGATCGTGACATGGGTGATGGCGTTGCGCTGTCTAAGATTTGCGTAGGCCGACAACAGGTCGTAGAGCGATGCGTCATAGGCCGACGGCCTGTGCTGCGGGATATGCTCCGGTGCCCCACGTGCAAAAATATCGCGACCGAGTCGGTTACGGTTGACGAGCTGGGCGGCTGCATCGCGGATTGCTTCCAGCCGTTTCAACCGGAAGGCAAGCGTTGCCGCCAGTTCCTCGCCGGTCGGGCCGTCGTCGATCTTGATCTGCTTGGGGATCAGCAACCGCGACTTCAGATAGGCGAGCCAAGCTGCCATCACGAGATAGTCGGCCGCCAGTTCGATCCGAACGCGCCGCGCGCTGTCGACGAATGTGAGATACTGCTCGGCGAGTGCCAGGACAGAGATCCGCGACAGATCCACTTTCTGGCTGCGAGCAAGATGCAGCAGAAGATCGAGCGGTCCCTCGAAGCCCGCGACGTCGATCACCAGTGAAGGATCATCGATCGCCCGCTCGGTCACGTCCTGCCACATCTTGTCCATCGGAATGGCATTTTCAGCTTTTGTCATCGCCATTCCGATCCGTCTTCACTGTCGGCGGTCAGGCGACCCCAATCAGTCCGTGGAATTCGTCGCGAAGCGTGTCTTCCTGTGCATCATCAGCAACCGGGAAACCTTGCTCCACCGCTTTGGCACGTCGAAGCGCCTCGCCGCCAAGCGGGATCGCCTCATTCACCACTGCCCTCATTTCGTCCATCAGGCCGTTGCAATGCAAGACGATATCACAACCGCCCCCAACGATTCTCGCCGCGCGCTCGCCGATCGTGCCCTTTAGGGCGTTCATCGAGCTGTCGTCGGACATCAGCAGGCCATCGAAGCCGATATGACCGCGAATGACATCCTCGATAACTTTCCGAGAAATCGTCGCCGGCTCTTCCGTGTCGATCGCGGTGAAGACGATATGCGCGCTCATCGCCATCAGCTCGTTCTTGAGCGCCACGAAGGGCAGGAAGTCATGCGCTTCGAGTTCCGCCCGCGATGCCGATACGACCGGCAGTTCGTGATGCGAGTCGGCCAAGCCGCGGCCGTGGCCCGGGATGTGCTTCATCACAGGAAGCATGCCGCCGGCCTTGAGGCCATCGGCCGCAGCCTGCCCCATCTCGGACACCGTCTTCGGATCAAAGCCATAGGCCCGGTCGCCGATGACGTTGCTGGCGCCTTCCACCGGTACGTCCAGGACCGGCAGGCAGTCGACGTTGATGCCGAGCTTCATGAGATCGAAGGCGTGCAGCCGCGACATCAGCCATGCGGCGCGCAAGCCCATTTCACGGTCATTCTTGTAGAGAGCCCCCAAGGCGGCGGCTGACGGATAACGCTCGATCATCGGCGGACGGATACGCTGAACGCGGCCACCCTCCTGGTCGATCAGGACAGGCGCATCCGGGCGGCCGACGGCGTCGCGCATGGCTGCAACCAGATCAGTGATCTGGGCCGGCTCGACACAGTTGCGGGCAAAGAGAATGAAACCCCAGGGACGCTCATCCCGGTAGAGCAGGATTTCGTCCTGGGTAAGCTGCGGGCCGCTGGAGCCCAGGATCATCGCTTTCGATTCGGTCATGTTCGATCCTAGAATGCTGGGAGCAGAATAGAAAACGGGGCGCTGTGCGCCCCGTTCGATGGTTTCTCGTCAAAGATCTCAGCGAGCGACGAGGCAGGTGCCGCCGACACCGCGATACTTTTCGCAGAGTGCTACGGCTTCCGTCTTGCTGCCGGCCGGGATCCGAACGCGATAGAAGGTACCCTTGCCGGCGATTTCAGCAGCCTTGATATCGACCCCACGCCCGCCGATCACGTTGCCGAACTTCGACGACAGGTTCTGGTAAGACCTCTGAGCGTCAGCCTGGGACGGCAGCGATGCGATCTGAATGACGTAGCCGCCCTCGCCGACCGACGCGACCTGTGCATTGACAGCGCCAGGAGTTGCCGAAACCGGCTGAACCTGTGCTGCGGGAGCGCGAACGTTGCCCTGATCGCTGACGGATGCGACGACATTGACCGGCTGCTGCGAAGGACGAACCTTCGGGACCGGCGCCTTCGCGACAGCAGCAGGTGCCGAAGTGTCCAGTGGCGCCATAGTGGCTGCCGTCATCGGCGCAGACGCCGGGATGATTTCGGCAACCGTGCTGGCAGCAGGTGCAGATGCGGCGATCGCAGCGGCCGGAGTGACTGGCTGGGCCAGTTCCGGAGACTTCACCGAAGCCGCCGGCATCTTGCCTGTATGCGCCGCAGCGAGCGCCGGAGCCGGCACTTCCTGTTCGACGAGCTTCCCATCCGGACGCACGATCATCGTCTTTACCCGACGCGGCGTAACGGTGAGAGGATCCTGTCCGCCCGTCGAAGCAACCTGCTGGCCCTGATCGGGTAGCAGACGTGCATCCTGGGTCTCGCCGGTATCGGTCGGATCGATATCGTTTTCGCCTTCGAGCGGAAGGCTTTCCGGCATCAGCGTCTTTTGGACGACATCGACCGGCTGCTCTTCGCTGGAGATCAGCGCTTCCTGCTTCGGCGTTTCGGATGCAGCGCCGGCAACGCGGTCGTAAACAGCCTTGTCCTGATTCGGAACGGTCTTGCCACCCGGATTTTCCGGGACAACCTTTACCGGATCGGTATCGGCTGCGATGACGACCGGCTCGCCGCCCATCATCCGCGAAGGTCCGCTACCCAGCATCGTGTAGGCACCTGCGCCGGCAACGACCAGGACGCCGACAACGGCGATGGGAAGAAGCCACGTCCGGGACGCCGACCGGGGCGAACGCTGGTCGAGGTCGTTTTCGTATCCGTTGAGATCGCTGTCATGGTCGTTGGCCGGAAGCGGCGCGACAAGGCTGCGACGGAAGTCTTCTTCCAGGGCCCGCTCGAAATCGTCGAGGTCGGGGTAAGCGCTGCCCGATGTCTGCCGAGGCTGCTCTGGGAAATTGCCGGCAGCGACGGAAGCCGGGGCAGCCGCCTCCTGATGCCGCGGTGCCGGAGCAGTCTGCGACGTCGGGTTTACCAAGAGCGCCGCGAGTTCTGCATCGATATCGATATCGTACTCGGACGCGTAGGCAGGCTCTTCTTCCGGCTGCTCGACTGGCAGGTCCGGCACATTGAGATCGGCGATCGCCTCGACATGCTCTTCCGATTCGGAAATCATCGCCGCATCGAACGGCATCTCTGCTTCGACGACGGCGACTTCTTCTTCCGGCTCAGGCGCTGCTGCAACGATGGGTGCTGCTGCAGCCGCGGGCGTCGAGACGGCGGCAGGGATTGCCGCGGCAGGTGCCACCGGCTGAACGGAGTTTTCCGCCACCACGATGTCGGCTAGATCGAGTTCGAGATCGTCAAGCGCCAGTTCGAAGTCTTCGTCGGCGAAAGGATCGAAGTCATCTGCCAAGTCGGCGACGGATGCCGCCTGCTGAACAGTCGGCGTTGGAACCGGCGTCGGGATCACGGGCGCCGCCACAGCGGCAACGAACGGAGCGACGGCGATTGGCTGCGGCTTGGAGACCGGAGCCTGCGGCAGTTCGAGTTTCGGCTCGGCGCGAACAGTCGCAGGAGCTTCCTGGCTGACCGGGAAACGGGCAACGTCATAAACCAGCTCGTCAAGCGGCGAAAATTTCTGCGCCTCCAAAGAGGGCTGGACGACCTCTTTCACAGCGACCGGTTCAGCAGCGCGAGGCTGTTCAACCGGGGACGCAACGGCCTTGGGCTGGACAACCGGCGGCTTTTCGACGGGGCGTTCCAGCGGCGTGACACCGGCATTCAGACCGAAATTCGCAAGCGGCATGCGGAAGCCCGGCGTGTAACCGGTGCTCTTGCGGGGTTCAGCCCGAACAGGCTCCGGCGCCGAAACCATGGAAGCTGCGACGACTGGCTCGGCTGCAACGGCGAACGAGCTCTCCAGCTCAGCGGCCAGATCGAAAGCGTCAACCGACGGTTCCTGCCTGGACTGAGTCGCAGGCTGATAGTCATCGGCGCCCTCTACCTCCGCACGGAGTGTCGGAAGGCCATGGAAATTTGACGGGTCGAAATTCGGCTCGGCCGGTGCACGGTGAGCATCGACGGCAGGGGAAACAGCTTCCGCCTCCGCAGGTGCTGCACCAAACGGATCGACGGAGAATTCCGGAGCATCGAAAGGGTTGAGATCTTCCTGCGTCTGCGACACCACCGACTGGACCGGCTGTTCGAAAACCGGCTCGCGTTCGATGGGAGGCTCATAGGCAGTAGAAGGCGCAGCCTGATAGCCGTGATCGACCGGCAAAGGCGCCTCCACGCGGGAAGGCTTGGCGTCGAGCGGGATATCGTTGACCGGATCGATCCGCGGAGTATCGTATTGCTCGAATTCCCGCAGCAACTCGTCTTCGAGATTGAAGGCCGGCTCGCGGCGGGCAGATGCCGCCATTGACGCAGAACCCACGGAAGGGGCAGCCGGATTAGCGACTGTCCGTTCCTCGTAGCCTACGATGCGAGCGAGCTCTGCCAGAGGATCGCCGTCAGCAAAAAATTCCGGGGCGTCATTCCGGCTACGCGCTAGGTTGTTGTCCGCCATTCGCTCGTCCACTCACCACCATTACAACTCATCTGCCAGTGCAATGTGGGGAAATGAGGGCGTTTCTACCGCATTTCCTCAGGTGCCGCTGTACCTGTGATTGCAAGTCCCGACTTCAGGACACAGGCGACTGCGTGCACCAGTCCAAGCCTGGCAATGCTCAATTGTCGGTTTTTATCGTTAACAAACCGTAATTCCGGTTGGTCCTTGCCCTTATTCCAGTGAGCATGGAAGAAACTGGCCAGATCATAGAGGTAAAATGCGAGCCTGTGCGGCTCCTGGGCCAGAGCTGCAGCTTCGACGATTCGCGGATATTCCGCAAGCTTCGCGACCAGCTGAAGCTCGCTCTTGTCGGTGATTTCGCCAATGTTTTCAGCGAAATCGAGCGCCTCGGTATCCAGACCCGGAAACGCCTCCCTTGCCTGGCGGAAGATCGACATGCAGCGGGCGTGGGCATACTGGACATAAAAGACAGGGTTGTCTTTCGACTGCTCGGTCACCTTGGCAAAATCGAAATCGAGCGGCTCCGAGCTCTTCCGGTAGAGCATCATGAAGCGAACTGAGTCGCGACCGACCTCGTCCACGACGTCACGCAGGGTCACGAAGTCGCCGGAGCGCTTCGACATCTTGACCGGCTCGCCGTTGCGGTAAAGCTTGACGAGCTGGCAGAGAAGAACAGTGAGCTTTGCCTTGCCTTCGGAGACGGCGCGCGCCACGGCCTCGAGCCGCTTGACGTAGCCACCGTGGTCGGCACCGAGCACGTAGATCATCTCATCGTAGCCGCGGTCGAACTTGTCCTTGAAATAGGCAACGTCGGCGGCGAAATAGGTGTAGCTACCGTCCGACTTGATCAGCGGACGATCGATATCGTCGCCGACTTCGGTCGAGCGGAACAGCGTCTGGTCGCGGTCTTCCCAGTCTTCGGGAAGCTGACCCTTCGGCGGCGGCAGCTTGCCCTTGTAGACATGGCCCTTGAACGTCAGATCGTTGATCGCTGCACGGATGCGCTGCGCGCCGTCCGCATGCAGCGTGCGCTCGGAATAGAACACGTCGTGATGCACGTTGAGGGCTTCGAGATCTTCGCGGATCATGGCCATCATCGCGTCGATGGCCTTCTCCTTGACGATCGGCATCCACTCGTCTTCGGGCATGGCATGCAGCCGGGGACCGTATTCAGCGGCCAGAGCCTGCCCGACCGGGACGAGGTAGTCGCCCGGATAGAGGCCAGCCGGAATCTCGCCGACTGCTTCGCCCAACGCCTCGCGGTACCGGATGAAGACCGAGCGGGCCAAAACGTCGATCTGGCTGCCAGCGTCGTTGATGTAGTATTCCTTGGTGACGTCATAGCCGGCAAAGGCCATCAGATTGGCGAGCGCATCGCCCACGACAGCGCCGCGGCAATGACCGACATGCATCGGCCCCGTCGGATTGGCCGAGACATACTCGACGTTTGCCTTGCGACCGGCACCGACATCCGAGCGGCCGTAGTCCGTCCCTTGCGCAATCATCTTGGCGAGCATCTGCTGCCAGTATCCGGTGGAAAGCCTGATATTGATGAAGCCGGGACCGGCAACGGAGACTTCCGAGATATCCGCGTCGCCACGCAACGCTTCGGCGATGATCTCGGCGAGCGCGCGCGGGTTGGTGCCGAGAGGCTTGGCAAGCACCATCGCTGCATTGGTCGCGACGTCGCCATGGCTCTGATCGCGCGGAGGCTCGACCGTGAGGCGTCCGAAATCAACCGCACTTCGATTTTCTCGAATGATTTCGAGAGTTTCTAGCGCGTTCTTAATTCTATTGTCGAATTCGGCAAAAAGATTCATATGTTTACATCCGCTCAAAGTGTTTTGGGCGGGCCCCTCGAAGCCATTGGTGTCGGGCAGGCCCTAGCGCAAATCAGGAGTCTGGTCAAACAACTCGGCATGGACGCGGGTTGCGTAGGTGTCGGTCATACCGGCAAGATAATCTGCAACGTGGCGCGCACGGGCCGCCTCCGGGACGCCGTTCATCTGCTTGACCCAGTAGTGGCCTTTCATCAGCGCCGGGTCGTCCATGTAGCGATGGAACAGGTCGACGACGATCTGCGAGGCGCCGGCCCGGATGCGCATGATTTCGGGGTGCCGGTAGATCCGGGAGAACAGCACTCGTTTGATCTGCTTGTCGGTCTGCGCCATCTCGTTGGAGAAGGTCGAGATCACCCTTCCCGCCATGCGCACATCTTGTGCGCTCTCGGGTGCAAGCTCTCTAAGGTTCTTCTGGGAGACCGCGATAACGTCCTCGACCATGTGGGTGATCTGGCGGCGCGTCACTTCGTAGGCAAAGCGGGTCGGGTCCAGATTGGGGTATTTCGTCCTCACTTCCTGCATCAGTCCGGCGAGGAACGGCACCTCCTCCAGCATATCGAAAGTGAGCAGGCCAGAGCGAAGCCCGTCGTCGATATCGTGGGTGTTGTAGGCAATGTCGTCGGAAATCGCCGCGACCTGGGCCTCCAGGCTGGCATAGCTCGAAAGCTCGAGATCGTGCAGGAGGCAGTAGTCGCGGATCGGCTGCGGCAAAGGACCGTGGGAACCCTCGCCGCCGTCGGCCATCATCAAAGGGCCATTGTGCTTGACGAGACCCTCAAGCGTTTCCCATGTCAGGTTGAGACCGTCGAACTCCGCGTATCGCCGCTCAAGCTTGGTGACGATCCGCAGCGACTGGGCATTGTGGTCGAACCCGCCATATGGCTTCATCAGCTCATCGAGCGCATCCTCACCCGTATGTCCGAAGGGGGTGTGGCCAAAATCGTGAACGAGCGCGACGCCTTCTGCCAGGTCTTCATCCAGCTTCAGGGCACGGGCCAGCGCGCGGGCCACCTGCGCCACTTCGATCGTATGGGTCAGCCGCGTTCGGTAATGGTCGCCGTCAGGACTGATAAACACCTGTGTTTTATGCTTGAGCCTGCGAAACGCCGTCGTATGGACGATACGGTCACGATCGCGCTGAAACTCCGAGCGCGTCAGGCTGCTCGCTTCGGGAAACAGGCGGCCCCGCGAGGCCCAGGGATTGGATGCATATAACGCACGCTCGCCCCCACCGAAACCAAGTACCCCCGTATCGATCGCCATAACCGTCCTTAATGCCTCAAGCGTGCCTGCGTGTTGTCGTGTATGGGTACGCCCCATTGACGCGCCGTTCAGGTCTTCATACCTATAGTGTTGCCGTGTGCAACGGCAGTGACATCCATCTTCGAGTTATCAGGGTGCCTTTACCCAAGACTCACCGGGCCTTTACCCCGGCAGGAGACCATTGAAATGACGATGAACGTAACTCTCTCCGATGCTGCAGCCAAGCGGATCGCCCAAATCGTTGCGGCAGAATCCGAAAAGCAGTCTCTGCGTGTTTCTGTTGAAGGCGGCGGCTGCTCCGGTTTCTCCTACAAGTTCGACCTCGCGGGCGCGCCGGAAGCAGATGACGTGGTGATCGCCAACGGCGATGCCAAGGTGCTGATCGACAGCCTGTCCATCGTCTACATGGAAGGTTCAGAGATTGACTTCGTCGATAATCTGCTTGGCCAGTCATTCCAGATCAAGAATCCGAACGCGGTCGCAAGCTGCGGCTGCGGTACCAGCTTCTCCATCTAAGATCTTCCGGTCGTCCTGATCAGATTGCCACTCGACCCTTCCCATCAGCTTGTCTTTCGCTAAAAGGATAGGCTGAAGACGGAAGGACGACTGCAATGAAGATTGCCACCTGGAACATCAACGGCATCAAGGCGCGGATTGATAATCTGCGTCAGTGGCTTGCCGACTCGTCGCCTGACATCGCCTGCCTCCAGGAGATCAAATCCGTCGACGAAGGCTTTCCGCGGCTCGAGATCGAATCGCTTGGCTATCATGTCGAGACACACGGCCAGAAGGGCTTCAACGGGGTGGCGATCCTGTCGAAGATAAAACCCGACGAAGTGATGCGCGGTCTACCCGGTGCCGTCGGTCCCGACGGACAAATTGACGAGCAATCGCGCTACATCGAATGCGTCTTTTCCGTTCAGGGCGGCGTGATCCGCGTTGCGTCGATCTACCTGCCCAACGGCAACCCGTCCGATGACCCGGTCAAGTACCCGTACAAGCTTGCCTGGATGGAACGGCTGCGGCTGCATGCCCAGCAATGCTTGGCACTCGAGGAGCCGCTGATACTTGCCGGCGACTACAACGTCATTCCCGAGCCGCACGATTGTTTCGATCCGGCCGCATGGGCGACAGATGCGCTCTTCCTGCCGAAAACGAGGGCGGCATTCCGTGCGCTCGAAAATCTTGGCCTGACGGACGCCGTTCGCGCAACCACGGATGCCGCCAAGCTCTATACGTTCTGGGATTATCAGGCGGGCGCCTGGCAGAAGAACAACGGCATCCGCATCGATCATCTGATGCTGTCGCCGGAAGCTGCCGACCGGTTGAAGGCGACTGTCATCGAGAAGCATGTGCGCGGATGGGAAAAGCCGTCCGACCATGTCCCGGTCGCCGGGATTTTTGATTTCGCGCCGGTCTGAGCGATTATTGTCCCTGATCGTCCGGAACTAACAGGAAGCAGCCAACGCCGCTTCCTCAGTCCATACCCTTGGCAAACTCATGCGACAGCGCGATCGCACCGCGACGGTCCTCCTCGCTTGCCATTGAAAAAGCCTGCTCCTGCAAGGGCTCCATCCAGATACAGTCCTTCGTGCTGCACTTGTCGAGTGCAGCCGTCAGGAAGGCGAGACCGCGGACCGTCTGTCCCTCGTCGAACAGGATGTTGCCGAAAACGGCCATGGCGCCCGGATGGCCGCTCTTGCGGGCCTGGTTCAGCCACTTCTTCGCCTGCTGAAGGTTTGGCGATCCGCCCTCGCCTGCAAGAATCATCTTGGCAAGCTGGAACTGCGCCTCCGCGACACCGAAGGTCGAAGCGACCTGAAAATAGATCTGCCGCGCCTGGGCAAGATCGGGCTTCACCGGTGTATCGGGGATGCCGCGGCGATAGTAGGTCGCAAGCGACAGAAGCGCGTTGACAAAAAAACCGGTATCTTCCGAGCCGGGTTCGACGCCCTGCGTGGCGATCTCGTTATAGATCTTGAACGCCTCGAGATCGTTTTTCGTGACGCCATCGCCGAAGGCGTACATGTTCGCCAATGCCCAGCGGGAACCGGTATGTCCCTTCTCGGCGGCATAGCGATACGCTTCGACCGCGTCTTCCTTCTGGCCGTTCTTGTAGGCCTTGAAGCCAAACTTGAAGAGGTCGAAGGGACCCGATTCCTTGGTCACGCCGGATTGGATGTCGAACGCAGCTGCCGAGCCCACCACAGCCGAGGTGAGCGACACGCCAAGAAGCAATACTTTCATGGACACAATGCCAAACTTCGACATGTTTCAGTTTCTTCCCATACACCCGGAAGTCATAGAGCTTGCCATCTCCGACCGATTGCACGGCCCGATCAGCCAACCGGCGATCAGCGAGACGCCAGCTATCGCTGCCGTTCTAGAATGAAAACTGTACGTCCCGTTTTCGGCAAGAGTAGGACCTGCCGGCAAAACGCGCCGAAGTTGTGCGCGGCGATCCGATCCGCCTGCGACAACGCGGCCAAAGCCCCGTATTCTATTGAAAAACCCGCCCATGGTACTCCAATTCACACGCGCCGCCCCCGCGGTCCGTGTCCGTTATTCCTTTACCGCTGCTCCCTGTTTGTGGCGGGAAATGGACAAAATCTCCGTTGTTCGCCGACCCGCTCATCGTGGCACAAGACTGTTGCCAAATCGTCACAAATTCGGAGGGGTCGGCGAAAACGCGCCACAAACGAAAAAGCCCGGCTCGAACCGGGCTTTTGCTAATTAGTAACTGTTTTCAGAACTTTACCTTCAACGACGTAGAAAGTGC
Organism: Neorhizobium sp. DAR64872/K0K18; assembly: GCF_050500175.1. Taxonomy (NCBI): domain Bacteria; kingdom Pseudomonadati; phylum Pseudomonadota; class Alphaproteobacteria; order Hyphomicrobiales; family Rhizobiaceae; genus Neorhizobium; species Neorhizobium sp. DAR64872/K0K18. The sequence goes on along the minus strand of NZ_CP191446.1, from coordinate 1,380,129 downwards.
TGCAACCAGGTCGCTATCGTATTCGTAGCTCGCTTCGTCGCCGACGGGGATGCCGTCAATGGACGATGCACTGGACTCCCCACCCGTCAGGATGCCGAGCACGCCGCCAAGGCGAATCTCGACGTGCTGGGTCGGGGCATAGGAAACGCCGGCGCTGAATAGCCAGGTATCTGTCTGCGTTCCGAATTCCTGCGACGTGCCGCGATCCCAGGTGAGGCTCAGAGCCCCACTCCACTGTTCGTTGAACTTGTGGCCGATGCCGCCGGTGATCGTCCAGCCGTCGCGATAGCCGAGATCGAGCGATGTGATCTCCACACCGTTGTTGTAGAACGGAATGCGCTGCAGCTGGCTCCAGTCGGTCCACTTGACCGAACCGAAAGCAAGCCAGTCCGGTGCGATACCCGACTGAAGCTTCAGCTCGAGGGCATCTGGCATAGCAGTCGAGCCCTCAACCGGCACGACGGTACCAGCGTAGACGCTGCCTACCGGGACCTGCGTCAGATCGACCGTACCGGTGACCTCGTCGAGCTTCACCTGGCTATAATACATCAGGCTCGCGCGGAATGCGTATTCCGGGATTTCGTAGGCCGCACCGGCACGCCAGCCCCAACCGTCGCCTTCCAGGTCCAGACGACCAACACCGCTGAACGCGAAGCCAAGCGCTTCAGGGGCGATCAACAGCCGTTCCTTGAAGCCATCCATGCGCAGATAGTTCGCGCCGCCGATCAGGCGAAGCTGGCCTGGGCCGGCATCGAAGCGGTAGGAACAGGTGGCTGCGTAGTTGTCGCTGTCGACCTTCGTCTCGATGTTGTCGTTGGCACCCGCCCAGTTGGCGCCAGGATTGGTATGCGCACCATAGGGCTGAGAATAGTCGAACATGCAGTCGACGGAATCGCCAATACCCGCCTTGATGCCGATCCGCGGCGACCAGTAGCTCTCGCTGTCGTCAGCAGTGCTCGAATAGGAATAGCCTGGTGTTGTGCTGAGGTTGCCGTCCGGTCCGGTGATGGTGTCTTGCGCGTTCTTCAGCTTCCGCTGCGGCATGACGTAGGTTGCCGTCGCTTCGGCGGCATAGGGCGACCTGTCAAACAGAAGGTCGATATTGTATCCCCCACGTTCCAGTCCGCCCGCTAACGCCGGCGAATAAACGCTCCATCCAGCCATAAGAACAAAGGCGCCCTTGGCGATGTAATTGCTTTGCATCTCGTCTCCCACTCCCAGGCAAGTCATTGAGACAATTCTAAATACTCTGCCCAAAATAACAACTTTCGGCTGTCCCCGATCTTGCGCTGCAAAACGGTCGCTAATTTACGTAAGCGGAGGAACAATCGCCACCGAATCGGTGGTTGGGAACAAAATTACCTAATCTGGGGCCGTACCGTAGCTGGAATTAGAACACCATCCCGCATGGGCGCGGCGATGTGACAATGCGGCAACATTGCGGCTTTCTCCCGTTGTGCATGTGCACGCAAACGGAACTTCCGGGTCGAAGCACAGCAAAAAGCCGCGGTCACAGGACCGCGGCTTTCAGAGATTCGTTCGCTGGCGCCGGCCTAGAGGCTGGCGGAGACCTTGGTCATCAGCCGGCTTCGATGACCCGCTGCAGAGCGATCTTGAGGCTTTCGAGCTGAACTTCCAGCTCGGCATGGCGCTCCCGGTCAGCGGCAACCACGTCCGGATCGGCATTGGCAATGAACTTCTCGTTGGAGAGCTTCTTGCCGAGACGGTCCTTTTCCTGCTCGTTCTTGACGATCGCCTTCTCGATTCGGGCCTTCTCCGTGCCGAGATCGATCAGGTTGCCGAGCGGCAGACAGGCCGTCGCCTCGCCGACGATGATCTGTGCCGCACCCTTCGGGGCGACGTCAGCTGTCGAGATGCTCTCGACACGCGCGAGCCGGCAGATTGCCGCCTCGTGACGCGCGAGCCGCGACGAGGTGACCGCATTGGCACCAACCATGATGAGCGGTGCTGTCGCCGATGGCGGGACGTTCATTTCGGACCGTGCAGAGCGGAGACCGGATACCAGATCGACAAGCCAGTTGATCTCGTCGGCAGCGTCAGCGTCCGCAAAACCGGAGACCGGCCACTCGCCATGGGCGAGCAATCCGTCACGGGCTGCCGTGTGAGCCCAGAGCTCCTCGGTCATGAACGGCATGAACGGGTGGAGAAGCGCGTAGCTCTGCTCCAGGACATAGGCCATGCAGGCCTGCGCCTCGGCCTTGGCGGCTTCATCCTCGCCCATGAAGATCGGCTTCAACAGCTCGACATACCAATCGCAAACCTGGTTCCAGACGAAGCGGTAGAGCGAAGCGGCAGCCTCGTTGAAGCGCTGCGTCTCGATCGCGGTGGTAACGTCAGAAACGGTCTTCGACAGTTCCGTGAGGATCCAGCGATTGACGGTCAGCTTCGCATTCTCAGGATCAAAGCCCGCATCACGCTTGACGCCGTTCATCTCCCCGAAGCGCGTTGCGTTCCAGACCTTCGTGCCGAAGTTGCGGTAGCCGGCGATACGGGCCGGATCGAGTTTCACATCGCGACCCTGTGCCGCCATGATGGCCAGCGTGAACCGCAGCGCATCGGCGCCGTATTCGTCGATCAGGTCGAGCGGATCGATGACGTTGCCCTTCGACTTCGACATCTTCTGGCCGTTCTTGTCGCGAACCAGCGCATGAACGTAGATCGTGTGGAACGGCTCGACAGGCTCGCCTTCCGCATCCTTAATGAAATGCATGCCCATCATCATCATCCGGGCAACCCAGAAGAAGATGATGTCGAAGCCGGTGACGAGAACGCTGGTCGGGTAATAGCGCTCCAGTTCCGGCGTCTTGTCCGGCCAGCCCAGCGTCGAGAAGGGCCAGAGTGCCGACGAGAACCAGGTGTCGAGCACGTCCTCGTCGCGGATCAGGATCTCGCCAGGCTTGAAGTTCTCGAGCTTCTCCTGAACCCAGGCCTTCCATGGGCCTTCGTGTGCCAGATAATGCTGGATGGCCGCGTCGAGTGCTTCTTCCTCGGACTTTTCGACGAAGCACTGACCATCAGGACCGTACCAGGCCGGAATCTGATGTCCCCACCAGAGCTGGCGCGAAATGCACCAGGGCTCGATATTTTCCATCCAGTCGAAATAGGTCTTTTCCCAGTTCTTCGGGACGAAGTTGGTGCGGCCTTCGCGAACCGAAGCAATCGCCGGTTCTGCCAGCGTCTTGGCGTCGGCGAACCACTGATCCGTCAGCATCGGCTCGATGACGACGCCGGAGCGGTCGCCGAACGGCTGCATGATCTTCTTTGCCTCGACATACGGAATGTCGTTGCCCTCGCTGTCCTTGACGGTAACGGCAAGGCCTTCGGCATTGATCGTCTCGATGATCTTCTTGCGGGCGACCATGCGGTCGAGGCCGCGATACTCTTCCGGAACCAGATTGATCTCGTCGATATCGGCTTCACCCGGCAGTTCGCCGGACTTGGCGATCTCCAGCGCCTTGGCCGCATAGACAGAATAAGCGTCGCCATCGTCGCGCATCGAGGCGGTGGTATCCATCAGGCGATAGAGCGGGATCTTGTTGCGCTTGGCGACCTGATAGTCGTTGAAGTCGTGCGCGCCAGTGATCTTGACCGCGCCCGAGCCGAAATCCGGTTCCGGATATTCGTCAGCGATGATCGGGATCAGGCGGCGATGCTCCTTCGGGCCGACAGGGATTTCGCACAGCTTGCCGATGATCGGCGCATAGCGCTCGTCCGACGGATGGACGGCAACCGCACCATCACCCAGCATGGTTTCGGGACGCGTCGTGGCGATCGAGATATAATTGCGCTCTTCGGAAAGCACGATATTCCCGTCCGCATCCTTCTCGACATAGGTATAGGTCTCGCCGCCGGCCAGCGGGTATTTGAAGTGCCACATGTGGCCTTCGACTTCCCTGGACTCGACTTCAAGATCGGAGATCGCCGTTTCGAACTTCGGATCCCAGTTGACCAGCCGCTTGCCGCGGTAGATCAGGCCTTCCTTATAGAGCGTGACGAAGACTTCGAGAACGGCCTTGGACAGACCCTCGTCCATGGTGAAGCGTTCGCGCGACCAGTCGCAGGATGCGCCGAGGCGCTTCAACTGGTTGAAGATCAGGCCGCCCGACTCTTCCTTCCATTCCCAGACGCGTTCGACGAAGGCCTCGCGGCCCATCTCGCGACGGCCGGGAAGCTTTCGCTCGGCAAGCTGGCGCTCGACAACCATCTGCGTGGCAATGCCCGCATGGTCCATGCCCGGCTGCCACAGCACATCCTTGCCGCGCATGCGCTCGAAGCGGACCATGATATCCTGCAGCGTGTTGTTGAGCGCGTGCCCCATGTGCAGCGACCCGGTCACATTCGGCGGCGGGATGACGATGGTGAAGCTTTCCGCACCAGGCTTTGCGTTGGCACCGGCACGGAAGGCGTCCGCATCGTCCCAGGCTTTGGCGATCTTCGGTTCGACGGCGGCGGAATCGTAGGTCTTTTCGAGCATTTCCTGACCCGTTTTTCTTTTTGAATGAGATGGTGCGGTGTTAAAGACGTGGAGGCCGTGAAGTCAATAAAAAAGCCGCCCCGTGTGGAGCGGCCCTTTATGACAGGCATTGGAGGCGATTTAGCGACGCGGGCCGCGGGCAACGCGCTCGATTTCCTCGCGCACGAGACGCTCCACCAGTGTCGGCAGGTTGTCGTCCAGCCATTCCTGCAGCATCGGACGCAGCATTTCCTGCGCCATATCCTCGACAGAGCGACGCTCGAGACCATCGAAGACGGCTGCAAGTTCGTTGAACGATTTTGTCACCTGCGCGCCCGCTTCGACCGAAAGGAGCGTTGCAGCGGCCTCCTCGATCATCGCAGGAAGATTTTCCTGTTGAGCCGGTTGCGCCTTCGGTGCCGGCTGTTCGACCGGCTCGGACATCTCCGGCTGCTGCGCGACTGCCGGTTGCGGCTTCAGCGCTGGAATGGGCGATGGTCCTGCAGGCTCGACGTCTTTCGCCATAGGGGTCTCGATCGGCTTGGATACCATTGCCGCAGGCCTTGTTTCGAGAGGGGCGATGGTGTCACGCAGCGCGACGTCGGCAAAGGCCGAGATTGCAGCGGATGCCTTCTCGGCTGCGGGCATCGACAGGCGCGGCGCCGGTGCCGGGCGGCTCATCGCATTTTCCTGCTGGCGGGCCGAAGCGGCGCGGACGCGGGCCGCAACGTCGGCAAGCGAGAGCGAGCGCTCACCCGATGATGAAATCTCAGGGTCGACTGTCGATGCGGAAACAGGCTTGGGTGCGTCGTTTGCGGATGCGGGGGCGTAGGGTTCCGACTGGAACGGCATCGGGGCCGGTGAATGGGCACGAAGAGGAAGGCCCGGGTCGTTTGCAGCGACGCCAGCGGCAAGATCGGACGCAAAGTCCGTATCGTCGATATCGTCGATCAGATCGTCATCCGCATAGGGCGAACGCGATGCCTGATCTGGTGAACCCTCGCCGACCGGCTCGTTGCTTTCGATGATCCGGCGGATCGAAGCCAGGATCTCTTCCATTGACGGTTCACGCGCTACACTTGGCTGAGCCATTTTCATCCCCGTTCTCGCCGACTGGGTGCCAGGTCGGCAGACGACCTCTTTTCAAAGGTCTGATTCGTTTTCACTTTACGAACCTCGTCTCGCGATACAACGACGGGCGCATCAACGACTCTAGCGATACACAGATTTGTTGCCGACGTGAATCCCCGCTGCCGATTTGTATCGCGCTGGAAAAACGAAAAGGAGGCCAAGGCCCCCTTTCTAAACTTCGCAAACCGTCAGCAAGCCGATTTTAGAATACGAAATCCTTCGCGCGGCGAAATCCCGGCAACGGTTTGATCGACGCGTTGAAGTGAGCGCTTTTTGACAGTGCACCCTGCTCTTTGACGAAGAGCGTCGCCTGCGCGGCATTTCCGTATCCGAGAACAGCGACCAGACGCCCGCCATCCTTCAACTGCGCACTAAGTTCAGCCGGCACGTCTTCGATCGAGCCAGCAATGAAGATGACATCGTAAGGGCCCTGATCCGAAACGCCTTTTTCCATGTCGCCCGTGACGACAGTCACGTTGTGGGCGCCCGCGAGGTTGGCGATTGCCTGCTCGGCGAGCGCTTCATCGGATTCGATCGACACGACCGATTTCGCGAGAAGCGACAAAAGCGCAGAAATGTATCCGCTGCCTGTGCCGACCTCGAGCACCGTATCCGACTTGGTAATTGCAGCCAGCTGCAAAAGTTTGGCCAGAGGCGAGGCTTCCATCAGGAAGCGACCGGGACAGATTTCAACATCGTTGTCGATATAGGCCAGTGACTTCGACTTCGTCGGAACAAAGTTTTCGCGCTGTACCGTGAGAAACGCCTGAAGCACGGAATGTGCCGTCACGTCTGTCGTGCGGATCTGGTTCTCGACCATCTTCACACGGGCTGCTTCGAAATCAATCATGTCACCTGCCTCACAGCGCCGGCGTACCGGCCAATCCTTCAGCCGTGTTACTTGCCTCTCGCTGCGCTTTCAAGATAGCGCGCGCGTCGATTGGAAAAAACACGGTGATGCAGGCGCTCGTGCAACTCTTGCTTAGTGCAGGATAAGGGTCGGAAGCTCGCGCTTCTTGGCGAGGACGACATCGTGTCCGTAGGATTTGCGCAGGCTATGGCTGCGATCGAATGCCAACTGCTCGGCACCACTCAGATGAAAGGCTCCATCTGCAAACGTGCCAGTCGCATCATCTTCGGTGACGGGTCTGTAGAGTGCGGTGATCAATCGGTTCAGCATTTTTCACTCCCTGGGCTTCGCTCACTAAAGTCGGAAGAGCTCGGTTCCGTTCCCCTGACCGCGAGGAATATTCGTGAAATATTTACCATAGGATCAACACAGCCAGATGACGCGAACACGCTGCATACAGCCTCCCCCGCAGGGGTATCTTCCGAGGACGCCGCGTTTTGCAGGCGCCCTTCATCACCGGTACAGACAGGCGCCGCTGACGAAGTGGATAAAAACGTCGAGGATTGAACAGAAGGGTATTGCACCCATCGGAGATTCGTTCTAATTCGGCGCCACCACTCGCTTTTTTAGCATCGGATGGCCTCGTGGCGGAGTGGTGACGCAGAGGACTGCAAATCCTCGTACCCCGGTTCAATTCCGGGCGAGGCCTCCATCCCTTTCTCGATATATCGCAATGGGTTAGCATCGGCGTCAGCCGATCGACACGATCTGTCCGATCGCAACCGGTCGCGCACATTCCTCGATGTTATTTAGGTATTGCGACTGGTGCACGAGGACGCCAGCGGATCTTCTTTCACGCCCGCCAGCCTTCCGCCAATTCGCGACTGAAGCTGTCGCCTGCCCGGATCAGCCCACCGGCCGCACCAGTTCTTCGACCAAGCCACGATACGCCTCTGCGGCCAGTTCCAACTCCGCGATGAGGGTCTCGTTCGATGTCATCTGCGTCCTGAACCCGCTCGTGGTCAGCCACTCGATGTCCGCACGAAGGATTTGGATAGTGTCTTTATAGCGTTGGACGCGATTTTCCGGCTGCATGTTCGGCTCCTGTGAACCGGAACAACTACCGCGCTTTGCGTTCGAGGCAATAAGCGGGATGCCAGAGACCGGACGTTTATCGGCACCGGTCGCTGGTTTGTGTCAAGAATTCAAGGATTGGGCGCGAAGCGTGATGATGTCAGAGAGCAGACGCCGCTGCCGGCTTGCGTCCCCTGGCTGCCGCGGAAAGATCGATCGAGCTTATGGTCGCCACCAGGAACATGACCGGAATGCCGAATTCCAGCACTTCTTCGACGATACCCAACAGAAGATTGGTGTGATCGCTGACAATGACGCCAAAAGGCGCAAGCTTGCGATCCAGCCCATCGATCGACTTGGACACAATGGCAAGACCGATCGCCGCGATGATGTTCCAAGCCCAGGACGCGCGATACCTGACGCCGGAGAGAAGCTCAGGGCCGTTGCGAACGATCAGCCGGAACGCGACGGTTGCCACGAACAGGATCACCAGAACGCCAAAGACGCGCTCGACAGGTTGCGCCATGTTCGTCAGGTAGAGGTTGCTCTTGAGCATGCCGACACTGGTCAGCCGCTTGTCGAGGTCGAGTTCTCGCCCCATCATCAACAGCATGATGGCCGCAACCTGCCAGTCCCGCCGCCATATGTCGCCGGTGCGCGTCCACAGCCACACCATTGCGGTATAGGCGTAAAGAAGGGCCGTCGAAATCTCGAGCGCGCCGGTTTCCTTCGTCAGTGCTGTCGTAAAACCGTTACTCGCAAGGTCTATAGCGAACAGAACGGCAGCCCCGACCAATGCCAGTGTCAAAAGATACCAAGGACGGGAAGTAACAGCGTAGGCGTGGTGTGGGAGCATTTCAATTCTCAAAATTCATGTCGACGAGTGTTGATTGAGGGCGTGGACCGCTTAGCGGACCGCTGACCGGTGCCGTGCGCGCCGATTCTGGATGAAAACGGTCTACTACTGGAGAAGCCGGTAGTCCATGTTTTTGACGGCGGACAGATTCTGCTCGGCCCCTGTTTCCAAGGAAACCGGCAAACCCGAAAAACTGTCGAGCAGTCCTTCACGCCGTTGATTTATTGCTTCTATTAGCAAATTTCCTTTACATTTCTGCAGGCGCGTCTATTTCCGGCCCCTCACGGAATGATCGCAGCGAGGCCGATTTGAAGGATGATCCCGCCACACAACTCGCAGATATTGCGCGGCAACTCGCACTGCTTGCGGAGGCAGCCAAGGCATTGTCGCAGACGCCGCTGGTGGAACTGTCCGGTCAGCTTCTGCCGGCCGGCCGCGACAAGCCGGACGAGCCCAAAACCCCTCTCCCAAACAGCATCAATTAGACTTGAACGGCTCGTATCGGACAAGCTTGCCGTGATCACATGGTCGCGCAGCGGTATGGGGTCTGCGCGGGTGCCGAGAGAGCCCCGCCCATAGCATCGACACGATGCCGCAACATTTCACGATCGGGTCGTAACCAGATATTAACGTTCCTCCATAGGGCTGCGTTAAACTATTTGTCCTAGAAATAGGCAGACGGCGATGTTGCCGCCATACCCTTGTCAGAGGATCGCCATGACGGCGATGGTTCGATATGAAGCTCTCATCTTCCGACGCCGTCATGGCGTTCACGACTATTATATCCCTCGTCAGCATAATTTATGTGGGGCATCTTTTCGTTGCCCTGTTTTGACGGTCTCACCGAGACACGCTGACTGACGGCCTCTCCTCGTCCCCCACAAGCCGCACGCTCGCCCTGATCAACATTCTCGCTCACGGATCAAAATCGTGTTAGAGTGTCTGAAGTCAGGTGTGGGAGACATCTGGCGGCTTGGGTAACGGGAAGAGGAGACCGTTATGCAGTATCTCGATTTTGTAGCCGCGTTGAATCCATTCGTTTTGTGCACTCTTGCTGTCGTGGTGGCCTGCGGCCTCTACGACCGCTGGGCGCAACCGAAATAGTGGATTGCATGCGCAGCCGGGAAATCGCGACGCGTTGCTCGTGTCAATAACCGGTACATCTGGAGGCGGCTTGATGGTCGACTGACGCGCCGCGCGTCGCGCGAGTTCGTTTTGTTGCCTTTGAGTTGCTTGTTTCTGCTGTTATTCAGACTGCATTTCTTATGATAGAGGTGCAGCTTTGCAGGATAACGCGGAATTCGAAGATACATCGGCAGGTCTCAGCGAAACGCTGAGGAAATTGATCGGTCGGATTGACGGCGGCACCGTGACGCTGCGTCAGTTGATGGATGGCGTCGGTGAACAGGGTCTTCTGCTGATCTGCGCGGTCACATCCCTCCCCTTTCTGCTGCCCGTTTCGATCCCGGGTGTTAGCACCGTGTTCGGCGCGGCCATCATAATGATCAGCATTGCTGTGGTGCTGAACCGGATGCCTTGGCTTCCTCGTGCGATTCTCGATCGGGAACTCGACAGCGCAAAGCTGGTGCCGACCCTTGAGAAAGGTGTGAAAATCGTCTCCAGGCTCGACAAATATCTGAAGCACCGCATGGCCGGCATCACGACCGGGCCCATTGCCAACAGGGTCAATGGCCTCGCAATCACGTTCGCCGGTGTGCTGCTGATGTTTCCGCTCGGCCTCATCCCCCTGTCCAACACGCTGCCCGGCATTGCTATTCTGCTTCTGTCGACAGGCATGGTTCAGCGGGATGGTCTCGTCGTTCTCGGCGGTTATTTCTTCAACCTTGCAACGATCGTCTATTTCGGGGCGCTTGCTTATGGCGCGTTCGCCGCCGGCCAGGGCCTGGCGTCACTCGCCGGATAAGACCCATCCCGGGAGAAGCTCTCGCACCAGGCAACAGCTTCTCCCGGTCTGGTTGACGTCATGTCATTTCCGAAGCGAAGCTGCTTGTTTCTCGCGGCGCCTGCGACCCCACCAGACTTCCAGGCGACGACGACGACGTCTGACGAAAGCGAGATCCTGCGACAGGATCAAGATACCCAGCGGCACCATCCAGAAGCCCAGAATCGGCAGGAAGCCCAGAATGCCGCCGACGATAAGAACGGTTCCGATGCAGAGCCGCGCCACGCGCGAGCGCGGCATCGGAATGGACCGCCCTGCGATGAAGAGACGACCCTGCCCCGGATCCATTCCAAACCGCCTGCCTTGAGGTTTTTCCACCACGTATACGGCTCCAACTAAACGCTTTTTTGTAGGGGCGAGATGGGGATGCATGGGGATAAAACAAGCCGGACCTAATTTTTTTGAAAAAACCGCTTGGCAAATGCGTGAAGCATTTGTATTACCCCGCTCACACCGCAAGCGCGGTTGTTCCCTGGTAGCTCAGCGGTAGAGCATTCGACTGTTAATCGACAGGTCGCCGGTTCGAATCCGGCCCGGGGAGCCAAATTCTGCGATAAGCGCCTGTTTTTGTTGATCCGTATCCGAAGACAGGCGCTTTTCCACTTCCCCTATTTTGACAGAGCGAGAAAGCAACTTGATATCGCGAGCGGTTTCGCGTTCGGGGATGTGTAACGCTGTTGCGTGCAGTTCCACTGCTAAAGAAGCAAGCCGGTCGCGATCCGCCAAGTTGCAACGTGAGCCTTCTGTTTGCTCGCGCTCATCTCAAAGTCGTCTTCACTTCTGATCCGAGGGTGCGGGCGTGCCGGGAAGCGCATTTTCGCGGGATGGGGCAGCCGGCGTATCGTAATGCGTGCCCTGCGGATCGGGCGGCACACTGTTGGCGGTCGGAGCCTGCGTGACGCCGATGCTAACCGCGACGCCGACGGCGATCGCAACTGCCAAGCCGGCCAACGGAATCAGAGAGCGATGTCGGCTCTCCTTGTAGGAACCGTACGCAAGTGCGAGCCCAAGCATTGCTGCTCCGCCTGCGACGACGATAAACCATATGTAATTAGCCATTATTTTTCCTCCTGAAACCAGAACATGCGTATCTGGCCGAAGTTCCGCGTCCAGCGGAGACGCCTGAACCGGCGCGACTGTTGCCGGCAGATGCCGCCGGACGTCGCGAGTGACGACAGTTGGTCTCGTGCCTTGAAGTGAGCAGAGACTGGCTGATTAGATCGCGTACGTTGGGGCGGTGTCACGACGCCCCGTCCCTGGGCACAGTGCCCGGCGATGCCGGCCCTTAAATGCTCCCAACACACATCCGAACCCGGAAAATCCGCTTGTCCTAATGGAACATTGCGCTAGGCTGGAGGTAGAGGACAGTTGACTTAGGGAGGAGACAACTATGCCGCAGCCGAACTGGCAAAAACCGGTCAAAGTCGCGTTTGGGAATCTTGGGACCGAGGTAATCAATGGGCCATCCGAGGCCCTCATCCTGCTACTGGACCACTGGCCGGATCTTCGGGGTCCGCATTTCGTGCGGGCGCGCAGTGCCTGCCGGGCTGCCCTCGACGGCCGTCGTTCGCCGGAGGACGCACGACAGTTTTTCGAGCAGGCCGTGAGCGAAGCGCAAATGCACGTAAACTGATTGGTCTGACTGCTGCGTTTTCAGTTCTGGCCGATTGACGAATGGTTGACCGCGAACCAACCATTCGATGACAGTGTTCGGCTTTAAAGTCCGATCATATCGCCCATGAGCTGGATCGGCGATCCGCTGAGAGCGATCGGTGCAAACAGGACGGAAAAGCAGACGCACGGCCCCGAATCACCAACGATCGGCCGGTGATCGAGCGTCTCGTCAGCGACCGATATGTCGCCCTGCGTGAAGTTTCCGCGGTGATCGTGGAATTCGCCTTCGATCACCAGCGTGAGTTCGAGACCGTTGTGGCCATGGTTTGGAAGTGCCCTCCCAGGACGGGCCCAGAGAAGACTTGCTTCCACGTCGGGCGACCGCTCGATAATATGCTCGCGCAGTCCCGGCAGCTTGCGCCGCCACGGAATAGAGGTCAGGTCTTTCCCCGTATAACCGCGCAACAGGGCCGGCAACTGGGAACCTTGCTCCGGTGGCAACACGCTCCATGCCGGCGGGTCCGATCTGACAATATCGCTGATGGCCCTGTCTCGAAATTCACGGGACAACGTCTCATCGCAGGTCATGTCTTCCAACCCATCGCCGGCCAGTCGTTGAAGGGCATCGACAAGCTGGGCATTGGGTTTCTGCATCTGCAGATGAGAACCTAACAAGACGTGGGCTGCCTTTGGCAGAGAGCCGGCTACGTATTGCGAGATCAGAAAATCGACTCTTTCAATATTCAGATGCATAAACTAAGCCGCAATCGTTGGCGTGAACGAAATTCAGTTCTCAAAATCAATGCCATCAGGTCGAATCGTCTGAAACCAAAACCGAGCGCTCCACTCTGCGTAGTGCAGGGCGAAGGATGTATTATACAGTTGCATCCGAGCCATGTCGATAAACCTGCCGGTATTGTCCGGTAGATGACAGTCCTCGGTATGCGGGGGCGATCCCATCGCGCGCGACACGCGGAAAGGATTTTCTTGGCGCGGATGCCTTGCCCGCCGAATGCAGCCTGATTACATGATCCTTGAAAAAGAAGGCATTTCCCATGGCAATACAATCTTCTGTTCTCGACCTCATCGGCAATACGCCGCTCATCAGGCTGGCGGCTGCATCCGATGCAACCGGATGCGAAATTCTCGGCAAGGCCGAATTTCTCAATCCCGGTCAGTCGGTCAAGGATCGCGCGGCGCTCTATATCATTAGAGATGCCGAGAAGAAGGGGCTTCTGAAGCCGGGCGGAGTGATCGTCGAAGGGACCGCCGGCAATACCGGTATCGGTCTGACCCTGGTCGCAAAGGCATTGGGGTATCGAACCGTCATCGTCATTCCAGAGACCCAGAGCCAGGAGAAGAAGGACGCGCTGAGACTGATGGGCGCCGAGCTCGTGGAAGTACCAGCCGTTCCCTACAAGAACCCGAACAACTATGTGAAGGTTTCCGGTCGCCTTGCCGAGCAGCTTGCCAAGACGGAGCCTGCGGGCGCGATCTGGGCAAACCAGTTCGACAATGTTGCCAACCGGCAGGCCCATATCGAGATGACTGGCCCGGAGATCTTCGAACAGACGGGCGGCAAGGTGGACGGCTTCGTGTGCGCAGTCGGCTCCGGCGGTACGCTGGTCGGTACAGCCATGGCGTTGCGGGCGCTTAAGCCCGGCGTCAAGATCGGCATCGCGGATCCGGAAGGCGCGGCACTCTACGAATTTTATGCGCACGGCGAGATGAAATCCGAGGGAAGTTCGATCACCGAGGGCATCGGTCAGGGACGTATCACCGCCAATCTCGAAGGGTTTGCGCCTGACTATTCCTATCGCATTTCGGACGCTGAAGCGCTGCCGATCGTGTTCGATCTGATTGAGAACGAGGGGCTTTGCCTCGGCGGCTCTTCCGGCATCAACATCGCGGGCGCGATGCGCCTCGCGAAGGATCTCGGCCCCGGCCATACGATCGTGACGATCCTTTGCGACTACGGCAACCGCTATCAGTCCAAACTCTTCAACCCGGATTTCCTGCAGTCCAAGGGCCTGCCGGTTCCGGGCTGGCTCACGAAGAAGACCAAGATCGATATTCCGTTCGAAACCGTCTGAAACCGACCGCAGAGAACAGAACCGATGGCAACTGAACTCCTCTATCGCGACGACTTCTATCTCTCGACACTGGAGGCGGTGGTTACCGCGATCCACGAGGATGGCGGCATCGAATTCGACCGCACCTGCTTCTATGCGACATCTGGGGGGCAACCTGGTGATACCGGCAGTCTGGAGCGCGCCGACGGAACCAGGATCAAGCTTGGCCAGACACGGCACGGCGAGACGAAGGACATCGTCGTCCACGTTCCGCTGGAAGGCGAACCGCGGCCGACGGTCGGCGAAACTGTTGTCATGCATGTCGACTGGGACAGACGGCACAAGCTGATGCGGATGCATACGGCCTGCCACCTGCTGTCGGTCGTCTGCTCCTACCCGATCACCGGTGCCGCAGTTGGCGAAGACGAATCGCGTGTCGATTTCGACATGACGGCCGTGATCGACAAGGACGAGGTGACCGCCGGCTTGATGGATCTCGTCACGCAGAACCATCCGGTCTACCTGCAATGGATCACCGACGCGGAACTGGCGGCCAATCCCGGCATCGTCAAATCGAAGAACGTCCGGCCGCCGGTCGGGCTCGGACGCGTCAGCCTTGTCTGCATCGGCGAGGATTCGAGCGTTGACAGCCAGCCGTGCGGCGGCACACATGTGGCAAACACCGGGGAAGTGGGCGCTATCCACATTTCCAAAATCGAGAAAAAGGGCAAGGAAAACCGTCGCTTCCGGATCCGGTTCGGCGATATCGCCACGGATGCCTGAAGACACTCGTTTGTCCGGACCGGTTTCTCACCGAATACCGCGTTTTATCAAGGTAGGAGTTTTGACATGAGCGACACCAGCCGTTTCGTCGTTTCGTCCGAGTGGCTCGAAAACGAGCTCGGAAGCCCGGATTTGAGAATCGTCGACGCCTCCTTCTACCTGCCTGCCCACAACCGCGATGCAGATACCGAATATGCGGCAGGGCATATTCCCGGTGCCGTGCGTTTCGATCACGACAAAGTCGCGGATCATTCCACCGGTCTCCCGCATATGGTGCCCTCGCCCGATGTGTTTGCCGATGCTGTCGGCAAGCTCGGCATCAGCGAGAATGACCGCATCGTCATCTATGACGGTCCGGGCATCTTTTCTTCGCCGCGTGGCTGGTGGCTGTTCCGCATCATGGGTGCGAAACAGGTGTTTATCCTGGACGGTGGCCTCGATGGCTGGAAGGCGGAAGGGCGCGCGCTCGAAACCGAGATCCCCTCGCCGGTTGCGTCCATTTTCGATGCGGAGCTTCGCCTCGACAAGGTCATCGACTACCATCAGATGATGTCGATCGTCAGCGATCGTACAAGCCAGATTGCGGATGCACGGCCGGCCGGACGCTTTACCGGCACAGAGCCGGAACCCCGCGCTGGCATGCGCTCCGGTCATATGCCGGGTGCCGTCAACGCTCCCTCCAGCAGCTTTTCGACAAACGGCAAGCTGAAGACGATACCCGAACTGCGCCAGGCTATTGAAGCCGCGGGAATCGATTTGGGGCGCCCGGTCGTGACGAGCTGCGGTTCGGGCATTACCGCTGCGATCATCACGCTTGCGCTGGAATCGCTCGGGCATGAGGACAACGCGCTTTATGACGGGTCTTGGACGGAATGGGGCGGACGCTCGGACACGCCGATCGAGACAGGACCGGCTAAGCCTACCCCTGCAATCTCGTCGCAGGCGTAACGATGGCGAAAAAGCCCCTACCGCTGAAGGCGCGCGTCACCGTTCTGGAAATGACGGCCGCGCCCAAGACAAGCATACCGATTCCGGCCAACATTCAAACCGCCATCATACGCGCTACCGAAGTGCCGTTGCATTTCTACCGGTACCTATACCGGCAAGTCGGCAAACGCTGGCACTGGTACGATAGGCTGCGGCTGTCCGACGCCGAGCTTGCGGCCGCGATCCACAACCCGCGCTGTTCGATCACGATCCTTCTGGTCGACGGATCGCCAGCCGGCTTCTACGAGCTGAACTCTACTGACGACAACGTCGTAGAGCTGTCCTATTTCGGCCTGTTCGAACGGGCCCTCGGGCTCGGCATCGGCAAGTGGTTCCTGACGCAGGCTCTTTATTCTGCGTGGCAGAACAACCCGGAGAAGGTCACCGTCACCACCAATTCGCTCGACCATCCCCGAGCGCTGCAGCTCTACCAGATGATGGGTTTTTCGCCTGTCTCGACATACGAGGCCGAGATCGTGCCGATGACCAGCGCGGAACTGGTAAAGGTGCTGGACAGCTAGCTCGCGCAAGGATCGGGTGGCGCTTCAAAGCCCGACGGGTCATCTCCTATATATAGAAAAGGAGACGACCATGCCAATCTTCAACGCGATCCCGGGCGACCACGCAGAGCATCTATGGAACGGAGGCAGCGATTCCTACGGACACCAGCCGGAGACCATGATCTCGGATGGTCCCGGATATCCCTGCCGCCATTGCCTCAGGAATATCGACGCGGGCGAAAGCCTGTTCGTTCTTGCCTATCGACCGTTTCCGACAACGCAGCCCTATGCCGAAACCGGTCCCATCTTCCTGCATAAGACGCCCTGCCCACGGTTTATCGCGGAAGAGGTTCTACCGCCAATTCTGGTCAGTCCGGATTACATCGTCCGGGGTTATGGAGAGAA
Source organism: Neorhizobium sp. DAR64872/K0K18 (assembly GCF_050500175.1). Classification (NCBI taxonomy): domain Bacteria; kingdom Pseudomonadati; phylum Pseudomonadota; class Alphaproteobacteria; order Hyphomicrobiales; family Rhizobiaceae; genus Neorhizobium; species Neorhizobium sp. DAR64872/K0K18. Next base: position 1,363,420 of record NZ_CP191446.1, on the reverse strand, counting down.
TGACAGGATCGTCTATGGCACGGGTGCGGTGACCCCGACGTCCGAAATCATGCGGCGCGCCGAAGACCTGCTTCAACGCGCCGATATCGCCTATGTCCACGTTCGCTCGGCCCGCAACAACTGTTTCCAGTGCCGGATTGACGCGGCTTAGCAGGAGCCCCTTATGCCTGCGGGTCTCCGCCGTCCCGCTCCAGCTTTTCGGCAAAATCGAGGAGCTGCCGCACGAGATCGCCCGCAGCCTTGTCGTTTTGTTCGATCCTGCGAGCCGACACTTCTCTCAGGTTGAGAAGCGCCGCTTCCACACTGCGCGGCAGAGCCGGGCCGCGGTCATGATGTGGCCCCCTGTCGTGATCGCGGTGGTGTTCGTGCCGTTCCTGCTTCAGCTTGATCTTTTCAGCCAGCTCGGACAAGCGCTCGAGGATGGTCGTTGCGAAACTGCGGTTCTCATCGAGATGCGCACGGCCCTCGTCAGTGATGGTGTAACGCTTCTTGTTGCCATCCGCTTCAGCCGTCACGTAGCCGGCTTCCTCAAGATAGGTCAGCGTCGGATAGATGACGCCGGGGCTGGGTGCGTAAAAACCATACGTCATATCTTCGATATGTTTTATGATCTCGTAGCCGTGGCGGGCTTCTTTCTCGATCAAGGCCAGGACGACCAGTCTGAGATCGCCCTGCATCAGAAAGCGACCGATACGTCCCTCGCCATCGTCGCCGAAGCCACGACCACCGCCCGGCCCGCCTTTTCCGCCAAAACCCCTACCCGCAAAGCCTTTGCTGAACGGACCGCCCCGCATGGTAAATAGTCCCTCGAAGCCCGAGCGATCGGCGTTGCAGCTTCTGTGGGTTTCAAATCGTTGAAACATCTTACTCTCCTTTAGAGTATCTTTCGATATATCTAAAGCTAGCACATTTCCGCAATACTGCAAGCTGCCAGATATATCTAAGTCATATCCGTTTGATTTTTGTGGCGGATTTTTTTCGAGCTATCTGCGGCGCGCGGTGCGGCCGATCCGGATTGACCGTCGCGTCGTTACCCGGCAGTCACCGAACTTTCGCCGACCGTCATTTTAGGGATGCGTCCGTGGGCGATTGTGCCTAAGCTCGCCTCCATCAGTGATCCGGAGGGAGATATTAGATGTCGCTTTTCACCAAAGACCTTTTCGAAAATCATGCGGTCTCGCGCCGATCCCTTCTCGGTGGCATTGCGGCCACATCGGCGCTGGTCATGCTCCACCCGTTTGCGGCACGCGCGGCCGCCAACCAGGCGCATCTGCGGCTGATGGAGACGACAGACATCCACGTGCATGTGTTCCCTTATGATTATTATGCCGACAAGCCGAACGACACACTTGGACTGGCCCGTACCGCCTCGATCATCGATTCGATTCGAGCCGAAGCCGGAAATTCGATGCTGATCGACAACGGCGACTTCCTGCAGGGCAATCCGCTCGGGGACTACATCGCCTATGAGCGTGGCATGAAGGAGGGCGACAAGCATCCCGTGATCACTGCGATGAACGTGCTGGGATATGACGTCGGCACGCTTGGAAACCACGAATTCAACTACGGCCTCGATTTCCTGTTCAAGGTTCTTGCAGGATCCGGCTTTCCGCATGTCTGCGCCAACCTGACCAAGGGCCAGCTTGCCTCCAACGCCAAAGACGACGATCTCTTCTTCAAACCCTACGTGATCATCGAAAAGCAGATCCGCGACGGTTCCGGCCAGTCGACCCCGATCAAGGTCGGCTTCATCGGCTTCGTGCCGCCACAGATCATGACCTGGGATAGCAAGAATCTTGAGGGCAAGGCGCAGACGCGCGATATCGTCGATGCTGCCAAGGCCTGGGTGCCCGTCATGAAGGAGGAAGGCGCCGACATCGTCATCGCCCTCTCCCATTCCGGCATCGATGGTTCCGGCCAGAGCGATCGGATGGAAAACGCGTCTCTTTATCTCGCAGGGATCGAGGGTATCGATGCGATCTTCACCGGCCACCAGCATCTGGTCTTCCCCGGCCCGAAGGATTTCGAGGGCATTGCCGGCGCTGATGCCAAGAAAGGTACGCTGATGGGCAAGCCCGCCGTCATGGCCGGGTTCTGGGGCTCCCATATGGGTCTTATCGACCTGTTGATCGAAAAGGATGGCAGCGGCTGGAAGATCGTCGATTCCACCTCGGAAGTCAGACCGATCTATCACCGCGACGAAAATCGCAAGGTCGTTGCCGACGTCAAAGACAAGCCTGAGGTCACCGCGGCCATCAAGCCGGAACACGAGGCGACGCTTGCCTATATCCGCCGCCCGGTCGGCAAGACATCTGCGCCGCTCTATTCCTACTTCGCGCTGGTCGCGGATGATCCGTCGGTGCAGATCGTCTCAAATGCGCAGACCTGGTACATCAAGGACATGCTGAAGGATGGCGAGTACAAGGACCTCCCGGTGCTATCCGCCGCCGCTCCCTTCAAGGCCGGCGGTCGCGGCGGTGCGGATTACTTCACCGACGTCCCGACCGGCGACATCGCCATCAAGAATGTCGCGGATCTCTATCTCTATCCCAACACGGTTCAGGCCGTGCTGATATCGGGCGCGCAGGTCAAGAACTGGCTGGAAATGTCGGCTGGCATGTTCAACCAGGTCAAGCCGGGATCAAAGGATGTTCCGCTGCTCAACGCCGGTTTCCCGTCCTACAATTTCGACGTGATCGATGGCGTGACCTACCAGATCGACCTGTCCCAGCCGTCGCGCTTCGACAAGGATGGAAAGGTACTGGACGAGAATGCTCACCGTATCGTCGACCTGATGTTTGACGGCAAGCCGATCGATCCGGCGCAGAAGTTTGTCGTCGTCACCAATAACTACCGTGCCGGCGGTGGCGGCAAGTTCCCGGAGATCGCCAGCGACAAGGTCATTTTCGTCGCACCCGACACCAACCGCGACGTCGTTGTTCGCTACATCATCGATCAAGGGACGATCAATCCTTCGGCCGACGACAACTGGTCGTTCAAGGCGCAGCCCGGATCCACGGCCCTGTTCGAGACCGGACCCAAGGCGCGCCAGTTTGCCGGCAGTCTGAAGGGGACGAAGATCGAGGATGCAGGCGACGGCGAGAACGGTTTCGCGAAGTTCAGACTGGTTCTTTGAGGCGCCACATCCAGTCGTCCGGCCGAGGACCCGTGTTATTCGGCAGCCTGCCAATACGTCCTTTCCGGCTCCTGCTTCAGGAGTTCGGGAAGGTCATCATGGTTTGGACATGAGGACAGCTTGGCTGCAAACGATTCGATCAACCACTGTCCCGCGGGTCCGGGCGGATTGGATGCCTTTCGCAAGGCGTAGATCGGATATTGCCCCTGCTCGTACGCGTCGATATCCAACGCGACCAGATCGCCGTTGCGGATGTCATCGAGCACCAGGGACGCCGGAAGCCCACCCCAACCAAGCCCACCCTTGATCAGCTGATACTTGGTGGCGATGTCGCTGATGCGCCAGATCTTGTAGGACAGGACGTTGAAGTTACGCCCTGCGGTAAGGCCTGACGCGTCGGTCACGACCAGTTGCGTCTCGTCGCGCACGTCGGCGAGGGTGAGTGTGCGGTTGAGCTTCACCAGTGGATGGTCAGGCGCTGCGACCGGCAAGAGGTAGGAATGACCGATCCTTTCGGCAATCAGCGAATCGTCCTGCTTCAGGAGAGCGCCACCGATGCCGATGCCGGCCCGCCCACTGATGACCTGGCTCATCACCATACCGAGTTCCCCGACGCTGAGGTTGAGGGCGACACTTGGAAATTTCTCTCGGAATTCGCGTAGCTGGCTGACCACCGCGTCGGCCGGCACCATCACGCTGACAGCCAGCGTGATCTCGGCTTCCAATCCCTGAGTGATGCTCTTTGCCCGAGACCGCATGATCTGCAGGTCGGCAACGATCCGCCGCGCATCCATCAGCATCGCCCGCCCGGCCTCGGTCAGTTTTGGCTGACGCGCCCCGGCCCGGTCGAACAACTGAATCTCAAGCTGCGTCTCGAGGTTGGCAATCGTGTAGCTGACAACCGACTGAGCCCGGTTCAGCAGGCGTGAGGCGGCTGAAAAACTGCCGCTTTCGGCGACTGCGATGAAGACCTGCATCTGATCGAGCGTGGGATTCGCGTCCATGTGACCTATCCAGATTTTAGATGGAAAGCTTCGACATTATCCCCATTCCATCGATTGCCGTCTACTCCTATTTGTCTTCTCAGACAGGCGACCTCCAGTCTCCCACCGTCGAGAAATTGATAGGAAACAAAGCAATGCCATCCATCCTTCTCGTGACATCCAGCCCTCGCGGCAACGAATCGCTGTCGACAAAGATTGCTACGGAATTTGTCGACAAGCTGAAGGTCCAGCATCCAGGCGCGACTGTTGTGACCCGTGATTTGGGTCAGAACCCGATCGCCCATCTCGACACCGTGACCACATCTGCGATCCGCAAGCCCGCAGACGCTCGCAATTCCGAGGAAGCGGCAGCAGCGAAACTGTCCGATGAACTCGTCGCCGAGTTGCTCGCCGCCGATACAGTCGTGCTTGCCACGGGCCTGATCAATTTCAATATCTATTCGACGCTGAAAAGCTGGATCGACAACGTTGCCCGCGCCGGCATGACGTTCCGCTACACAGCCGAAGGTCCGCAGGGACTCGCGACCGGCAAGAAGGTCTATGTCGTTCTGTCGGCCGCCGGCATCTATTCGGAAGGCCCGGCCATGGCGATGAACCACGCCGTTCCTTACCTCAAGACGGTTCTTGGCTTCATGGGCATGACGGATGTCGAAGTGATCTACATTGAAGGTACCGCATTCGGTCCGGAAGCGTATGAGAAGGCGATTGCCGCCGCACAGGATCGCACGCAGCAGCTTGCACTGGCCGCCTGATCCTAGACGTCCACACCAGTCGGTGAGACGAGACGCCCCTGACGGCCGTGGACATTGTCCCGGCCGTCTTTCTTTGCGTGATAGAGGCGTTGGTCCGCAACGCCGAACAGCGTGGCGAATGTGTCGCCATCGTCAGACGTGGTCGCCACTCCGATCGATACGGTGATGCACTTGCCATCCGGCCTGATGACAGACGCGCAGATATCCTGGCGAAGCCGCTCGGAGAGCGCCAAGGCTCCTTCGTGGTTCGTGTTCGGCAGGATCAGCACGAACTCCTCGCCGCCGAACCGCGAGAGATGATCGCGCGGCCGCGTTCGGGCCTTGAGCTGCGTTGCCACGTCCTTGAGCACCTCGTCCCCCTTCATGTGACCGAAGAGATCGTTCACGTCCTTGAACCGGTCTGCGTCGATGATCACGAGACTGAGCTGCTGCCGCATGTCGATACTTTGCTTGATCATCGCCGGCGCATCGGCTTCCAGCCGGTTGCGATCGAAAACGCCGGTCAACCGATCGACGCCGCTTGTGGCAAGCAGCGCCTGATACCGCTCGCGAAACGTCAGATCGTGAAAAATGTCGGCAATTTCGCGCCGCGACAAGGCAAGCCTCGGGATCTGTTCGACCTTGAGATAGGCGAGCAGCAGCACGGAATAGATGATCACCGCGAGCATTTTGGCGTACCAACCGCCGAACAGGACCGAAAGCGGCGCGTCGAACAGCAATCGCAGTCCGGAATAGAAGGCAAGCTGGTCAAAGCTTAGAACGATCGCACCGCTGACGGCAAAGCGCAGGATGATATGGCGCCTGAAGATCCGGCCGAAACGCTCATAGAGAAGAATGATGGCGATGGCGTCGATATAGAGAAGCGCCGTGCCCCATACCATGAGTGAGCCCATCTCGTTGAGAAAGACCATGTCGGCAGGTCGTCCGGCGGGAAGGGTGACGACCGGATGCGCCTGCAGAATCTGCGCGATGAGAACCGTCAGGAGATTGCCGAGAAACAGTCCGTAGATGGGCTGGCGCACCGTCGAGGCATCCTCTTTCAAGTACAAGAGGAGGATCATCATCAGCTTGCCCGCGAAGAAGACGGACGATCCGGGCGATACCAGCCCGAACGGCAGCTCGACATAGAAGACCGCCGCGAGGTAGGTCTCCATGAAGTGCATCACACCGAGCGCAGCCAAGAACACGCCAAGGCCAAGCTGGCGCCTGAAATGCAGGAAGGCGGCCATGATCGTGAAATAGACGATCGCTTCTGCAACGAACAGAAAGAGGTTCAAAACCTGCATCATCACGCCTTTTAAGCCTGGCGGACCTCGCGTTCACATCCCAAAGCCATGACTTTGTTAGATAATCGCAACGCCAGTTATGCCGGTAAATTGCTGCGGCGCAATAGAGGATCTCGCGGGACCCACGAACAATCAGGCAGAGCGCGAAACGGCGCCATCCGAGAACAGCGAGGCGCCGTTCTGATCAATGATCTGCTGTGCCTTGCGAACGGCATATTCGGATGCGTCCTCCGCAGAGGTGAACATGTCTGCCCGCACGAAAGTGCGGACGAGTGTTTCGCCAGCGACATCTTTTTCGATGCGGCCGGCAAGCCGGAACTGGCTGCCTTCCTTGATCGGTGCAGGATAGATGCGGCATTCGGCATGCATCTGCGGCTCGGCTTCCCGTGCGGGCGCGGTTTCGGATTTCGGGCCGGAAAACATCGAAAGAAGAGAGGAAAGAAACGAAGCCATGGATGAGTGCTACCCTTTGCTCGGCACCGGCGGAATCCGAAGACCATTCCGGTGCGATTTCGACAAAATCAGATGATCAGGTTGGCAAGGATCTCGTTTTCGGTGATGTCCTCGTAACCAAGCCCCGCCGCCTCGAAGCGCTCGTGCAGACCGGCAAAGTTTCCGGACGCGGTCGTTTCAATACCGATGAGGATCGAGCCAAAGTTGCGGGCCGACTTCTTCAGGTATTCGAAACGCGCGATATCGTCTTCCGGACCGAGCAGGTTAAGAAAGTCTCGCAGGGCGCCCGGACGCTGCGGAAGGCGCAGGATGAAGTATTTCTTCAACCCCGCATAGCGCATCGCCCGTTCCTTGACGTCCGGAAGGCGTTCGAAATCGAAGTTGCCGCCGGAAACGATGCAGACTACCCGCTTTCCGGCCAGCTTCTCGCGGCCGAGCATCTCGAGCGCGGTGATCGACAGAGCACCGGCGGGCTCCAGCACAAAGCCTTCAAGGTTGAGCATCTCCGTGAGCGTCACGCAGATCGCGTTTTCGGGAACGAGCAGAACCTGATCGGGAGAAAATCCCTTCAGCATCTCGAAATTCAGTTCGCCGATCCGCGCAACCGCAGCGCCATCCACGAAGTTGTCGACCTTCGGAAGTGTGACGAGCGACCCGGTCTGGAGGCTGGTCTTCAGGCTTGGAGCACCAGTCGGCTCGGTGAAAATAAAGTTTTCCTTCGCCACCACGTCGGAAAGATAGCCGCTCAGTCCTGACGCAAGCCCCCCACCGCCGACCGGCATGATGACGAGATCAGGCGTTGCGCCTTCCGGCAGTTGCTCGAGGATTTCAGCAGCGACTGTCGCCTGCCCCTCGATGATATGAGCCGCATCGAACGGTGGCACCATCATGCCACCAGTCTCCTCCACATGGGCGCGGGCCGCGGCATAGCACTGGTCAAAGATGTCGCCGACGAGCTTGATGGTGATGTACTGGCCGCCGAAGATCCGCGTCTTGTCGATCTTCTGCTGCGGCGTCGTTACCGGCATGAAGACGACGCCCGGCACTTCGAAATGCCGGCACACGAAGGCAAATCCCTGCGCGTGATTGCCGGCTGAGGCACAGACGAAGGTACGATCCTTTGCCCCGTCGGCGATCGCCTTGCGAAGAAAGTTGAAGGCGCCGCGGATTTTGTAGGAGCGGACCGGAGACAGGTCCTCGCGCTTCAGCCAGATCTCTGCGCCGTATTTACGGCTCAAATGTTCGTTGAGCTGAAGCGGCGTCTCCGGAAAGATCGTCCGCATTGCGGCTTTTGCTTCGTCGACACCGAGCTTCGTCACGCTAAACATCCCAATTCTTCACGATTTCATCCGCTATGCCACACGTGCCGTAACAAGACCAAGGCCGTTTTGCAGACTTTCCGTTCTGTGCGCGTTTTTGGGAACAAAAACATCGATGCCCCAGAATCTTCGGGTAATGGCGACGCGCTCTGCGCGGCACTATTGATGCAGGAGTTTGCCGATGAACCGGGTCGCTTCCGGCAGACCCGAGCGCCAATAGGTCCAGTCGTGGCCACCTTCACGCGCCATGAAACGGTGCGGCACGCCGAGCTTCTGCAGCTTGACCGTCAGTTCCGCATTGCCCACGAAGAAGCTGTCGGACGATCCGCAATCGATGAACAGTTCCGTTTTGCGGATTGCGTCTGGAGGCGTCTTGTCGACGAGATCGAGAACGCTGTTGGCGTAGTAAGGCTGGTTCAGCCGATCCGTGCCACTCAACCCCTCACCCCATGCCTTGCCGTACCGACGGTCATAGCCTGCCTGATCCATCGCTACAATCTGCTGATCGGTTCTGAACGCAGCACTCAGCGCTGCAGCACCGGCAAACAGATCCGGATATTTCAGCGCGTAGGCCATGGCTGCATAACCACCCATGGAGAGGCCCAGAATGCCGCGCGACTTCTTGCCTGCGATCACCGGGAACGAGCCCTCAACGTGCGGAATGAATTCCTTCACGAACATATCCTGCCACAGATATTTTCCGTCGGCATCGTTCATATAATAGGTGTTGAACTTGTTTTCCTCGTCCCGCCGACCCTCAGGCGTCACGGCGATGAAGGGCGGTACTTCGCCGCTTTCGATCAGTTTGTCGAAGATCAGGTTGGCGTTCCCATACCGGTACCAGTCCTGATTCTTTCCATCGCCACCACCGTGCATCAGATAGATGACCGGGTATCGCCGTTCGTCGGATCCGTAGCCTGGAGGAAGATAGAGAGTAAACTCGACATTCTTGCCGAGGATCCGGCTCGCCATCACCTGGCCTTCCTTTACGACGCCAGCCGCGAATGCATTCGCGCTGACGAATAGACCGGCCACAACGATCAAAATTGCCCTGAGCATACGTTTTTCTCCTACCGCTCCTGATGGAAGTAGAGAGCAAGGAGATCAATTCAATTTGGAAAGGTTAAGAATGATGGTGCGGACGACGGGGGTCGAACCCGTAAGACCTGAGGTCGGCAGATTTTAAGTCTGCTGCGTCTACCAATTTCGCCACGTCCGCCTGGTTTCCTGTTTCGTGAAGTTCGCCTTCGACGTCAAGGACGGAAATTGCAGGCGGCGGCAGGTGCGCAACAAAAAAGCGCGGAGCCGAGGCCCCGCGCTTTTCACTTGAAGTGGGCAGATCAGGCGCAGAGCTTGGCTGCAGTCTTTGCAACGTGGGCGCCCTGGAAGCGTGCGCCTTCGAGTTCAATCTCGGAAGGCTGGCGCGAGCCGTCGCCGTTGGTGATGGTCGTGGCGCCGTAAGGCGAGCCACCCATGACTTCTTCCGTGCCCATCTGGCCCTGGAAGGAGTAAGGCAGACCAACCACGGCCATGCCCTGGTGAAGGAAGGTCGGGATGAAGCCGAGAATCGTCGATTCCTGGCCGCCATGCTGGGTGGCCGACGAGGTGAACACGGAGCCGACCTTGCCGATCAGCTTGCCGGCGAACCACAGGCCACCGGTCTGATCCCAGAAATTGCGCATCTGCGAGGCAACCGAACCGTAACGGGTACCGGCACCGACGATGATCGCATCGTATTCAGCGAGCTCGTCCGGTGTGGCGATCGGAGCCTTCTGATCAAGCTTGAAGTGCGATGCCTTGGCAACCTCTTCAGGAACCAGTTCCGGAACGCGCTTGACGGTCACTTCGGCACCGGCCGAGCGAGCGCCTTCGGCGACAGCATACGCCATCGTCTCGATATGGCCGTACGAGGAATAGTAGAGAACCAGTACTTTTGTCATTGTTTTCAATTCCTTTGCAGGTGCTGGAATGATGATCGCAAGGCGGCGACGGACCACGTCACGATCATGGCAAGCAGGACGCTTTCCGATAACAGGCCTTGAGGCTTAGCTAGCGCAGTGTCACAGCACCGGCCAGAGGGCGATCTCTGCACGGACTGTCCACAATTGCTGAACGCGATCGAATGTTTGTCGTTTCATTCGCACGTCAGTTTTTGGATTGAACGATTGCAATCGTTTCCCGGCGCGCGCTAACGTTCCCGTGCAATGAGAAAGCGAGCGCCTCCATGTCCGATACCCTGTCATCCTCACCTACCCTCGTCAGCGCGGCGATGCTCGCCATCGGCGACGAGCTTCTTTCCGGCCGGACCAAGGACAAGAATATCGGCCACCTCGCCGACCTGCTGACGCTTTCAGGCATCGACCTGAAGGAAGTGCGCATCGTTGCCGACGAAGAAGACGCGATCGTTGAGGCTCTGAACGCTTTGCGTGCCCGCTACGATTACGTCTTCACATCCGGCGGCATCGGCCCGACCCATGACGACATCACAGCGGATGCGGTCTCAAAAGCATTCGAAGTGCCCTGCATTCACGACCCGGAAGCGATGCGGTTGCTCGCCGAGATGTACAAGCGCCGCGAAATGGAATTCACCGAGGCCCGCCAACGCATGGCGCGGATGCCGGAGGGTGCCACGCATATTGCCAATCCGGTTTCGACGGCACCCGGCTTCGTCATCGGCAATGTCCACGTGATGGCCGGTGTACCGCAAGTGTTCCAGGCGATGATGGACAATGTTCTGCCGACGCTCAAATCGGGCTCGAAAGTGCTGTCGCGGGCAATTGCCTGCCCTTATGGCGAGGGCGATATCGGGACCCCGCTTGCGGCTGTGCAGAAGGCGCATCCGGAGACCAGCATCGGCTCTTATCCAAAATACGATGGCAAGCGCTTCTCAACCGAGCTGGTGGTCCGCGCCCGCGATCCGCAGGTTCTGAACGCGGCCGCGCAGGCTGTCGCGGACATGATTGCCGATATCGACGGCACCCGGATTGCGGACAACCCGACGGCGGACGCCTGAGAGAGACCTGCGCGAGCTGGCCTTCCCCAAGTCGATCGACCAAGGCCGATCTGGGCATCAAGTAACAATTAGAGACCGGCTTTCGGCTCCCCGGCGCCGGTCAACAAGGGAGATGACGCCATGGCTTACAAAACCATTCTTGCTGTCCTCGACATTCCGCAGAACGCCCGGCAAATGGCGGATTTTGGCGCGGCCCTGGCTGAAACGTTCTCCGCCCACCTGATTGGCGTGCATGCCGAGACGCTTGCCGCCGTGCCGTTGATCGCGCCGATGGAGATCCCCGATCCCGCAGCGGTCCAGGTCCTGCAGGAGGTTGCCCAGAAGGAAACGGCCATGGTCGCCGACATCTTCAACACGGTGTCCACGCGTGAGGGACTGTCGCGCGAATGGCGCAGTTTCGTCTCCTCTGCCGGATATGGCGCGAGTTCGGTGATGGAGACTGCCCGGACCGCGGACCTCATCATTGCAAGCCAGAGCGACCCTTCGCATTCGGATCACCGGGCCGATCTCGAAACATTCCTGTTCGAGAGCGGTCGCCCGATGTTGCTCGTTCCCCACCGGATGACCGCCTTCAAGCCGATCGAGCGTGTTCTGATCGGTTGGAACGGTTCCAAGGAAGCGGCCCGCGCGACCTTCGACGCCCTGCCCTTCCTCAAGACCGCCGCAAGTGTGGAAGTGCTCGTCGTCGACCCGCCGGAGCGCGGCGACCAGACGGCCGAGTTTGCGGGAACCGAGATTGCCACAAGTCTTGCGCGACATGGCGTCAACGTCACTGTCACCACGCGGATCGGTAGCCGCGAGACGCCAGCCAAGGCCATCGAAAACCGGCTTTTGGACGACAGTATCGATCTGCTGGTCATGGGTGGCTACGGCCATTCCCGCTGGTGGGAAATGCTGTTCGGAGGGACGACACGCAGCGTTCTGGATTCAATGACCGCGCTGACGCTTCTGTCGCGATGAAGGGTCGGACCGAAGTCGTCCTACCCACCTTGCCAGAAACATCCGTTTCCCGCTATTAGCGAGAGCCAAAGCAGATCTAAGCCAAGGCTCTCCAATGTCTCTTCCCGAAAAAGCTTTCCCCGTCTCCTGGGACCAGTTCCACCGTGATGCGCGCGCGCTGGCGTGGCGTCTCGCCGGTTTGGGTCAGGAGTTCAGAGCCATCGTCTGCATCACGCGCGGCGGCCTTGTGCCGGCGGCGATTATTTCGCGCGAGCTGAACATCCGCCTGATCGAGACCGTCTGCATCGCGTCCTACCACGACTACGTCAACCAGGGTGAGATGAACCTTCTGAAAGGGATTTCGCCCGAGCTCTGCGAAGACGGTGGGCTTGGCATCCTCGTGATCGACGACCTGACCGACACCGGCAAGACAGCCTCCGAGGTGCGTGCCATGCTGCCAAAGGCGCATTTCGGCTGCGTCTATGCAAAGCCGTCGGGCGTGCCGATGATCGATACGTTCGTGACCGAGGTCAGCCAGGATACGTGGATCTATTTCCCCTGGGATATGGGCTTCACCTACCAGGAGCCGATCGCCAAGGGCCACAAGGGCTGAACTGCCATACGACATCCAGACCGGCTCACCCGTGCCGGTCTGTCTTCGCGCAACCGGCTTCAGACGATCAGGAAATCCTGATAGCTCAGCGCCAGGCTCTTATCGAGATGCGCGATCATGATCGAGCCGCCGGACTTGCTGCCGTTGGCATCGTAGAACAGATTTCCGGTATCGGTTTCGTAGACCAGAAAATCGTTGCTGTCCTTGGCCGCCGGCGACGTGCTTTTCAGGAAATTGCCGCTGGAAATCGCTCCGTTCCTGGTGAAGGCGGTAAAGATCGCGTTCTCCAGATCGATCAGATCGTCCACGACCGAGAAGTCGGTGATCGTATCGACATTCGTTGAGCTGTTCAGCGCCGAACTGAAGACGAACGTGTCCTTGCCGCTGCCACCGGTCAGGGCATCGTTTCCGGTACCACCGATCAGCTTGTCGTTGCCGCCGTTGCCGATCAGCTTGTCTTGTCCAGCCCGACCTTCGAGGATGTTGGCGACCGCGTTGCCGACGATGACGTCCACGCCCTTGCCGCCGATCGCGTTCTCGATCACCGTGCCCCGCGACAGCGAGAGATTGTTGATCCCGCCCGAGACGCTCGAGAATTCCTCAGCATTGAGGTCGATCCGCTGGTTTCCCGACGCCCAGCTGAAATTCAGCGTATCGCTGCCGCCGGTATCGACCAGGTTCATCGCGACATCCTTGCCGAGGAAGTCGGACTTCAGGTCGTAGGTCGTGTTGCCCGAACTGATCGCCGTGGTCCCGTAGAGGTTGCGGATGGCAAGGACGTCCACCATCATCGGCGTGATGGAAGTGGTGCCGGAGCCACCGGCCCAGACACTGACCTGATCGTCGAAATAGGACATCACCGTCAGTTGTGAGGAATCGTTTTCGAACCGGTTGTCTATGCCCCAGGTGGCGTTGCCGTCATAGTTGCCCGCATGGCCGAGCCCCAGCGCATGACCGATCTCGTGCACATAGGTGGACATCGTGTAGCTGTCTGCGCCCGCGCCGTAGTCGGTGATCCAGCTTGCCGCCACATTGACGAAAGACGCCGTGGTGAAACCGCCGATGATCGACGTCGATCCGCCGTAAGCGCCGCCCTCCTTGTCGTCGAAGGAGATCTGTGCCGAACCGGACACGAACTTGAACTTGATGCCGGAGGCTTCCGTCCAGGCAGTGAGAGCCCACTTGGCCAGCTGCTGGCCCTGGGTGGTCAGCGCACCGATGTTGACGGTCAATGTGCCGCCGGCCGCGATATTGAACTTGAAGGGCGTGCCGCCGTCGCTGGTCCAGAAATCAGTGGTCAACTGCTTGGCGATCGTATCGTAGCTTGCGAATTTCGGGGCGGTAACAACCGTCGTCTTCAGCGCATAGTCGCCTGACCATTCGTCGTCGTGACTGCCGACGCGGATATAGTAGGTGCCACTCTTTTCGGCAAAGACGCTGAGCGTCGACTTCTCGAAGTCCGTGTCGAGACTGTTCTCGTCGATATCAATCGCGATGCCGTCCGCGTCCATGACCTGCAGACCGGCCCAGCCGACCGTCCCCGACATGTCGAACTGATAGGCTTTGCCTGCCGTGAGCGAGACCTTGATCCAATCGGCATCTCCGGTCGCCAGCGCGCCGGTGAACGTGTCGCCGGCAGCGATCTTGTAGGCCGTGGAACGGCTAGCCGCTGCGTCAGTCTCTTCCGTGTAAGTCGCCATTCAAGTCTCCCCCGGCCTTCCTGTGGCCATTCAAAATCCTGATGCCTCGACAAGCTGCCGGGCAAATGCCTTCAGAATATCGTCATTCAAAGCCGCGTCCGAGACGACGGTCGTCACGACCGGTCCGGAACGCCAGCCAGCAGCTCCGTCTGCCTTCCAGCGCAATCTCGCAGACACGCTGTTTGTGCGAGCGCGCGTCACCTCGAAGACGAACTGTCCATAACCAGGTCCTCGACCCGTCATCTGCTCGACTGTGGAGCGGACAGCATTACAGGCGGATCTCGAAACTGCAGTATCCATGGTATGCGCAAATTCGCAACGATACGAAGGTCGTTGCGTCGCATCGGCAAACGCGGGGAGCGAGCCGGAGGTACAGATCAGCGCGAGCCCGAGTGTGCGAAAGATTGCCTGACGACTATGCCGCGCAACGACGTCGCCGAACATCACGGGCTCCCTCTTTTGAACTCGCTTTTTGCGAAACCTACTTCCATCCCGGTTAGATATACGAAAACCGTTTACGGTACATTTGCGGAATACGAGGGATGAGAAATCGGAGCGATGGACTTACCCCTGCAAGACGTGCCGTTTGGAAACATTTCCGGCTGTCAACAGAGCGAACCGCATTTTCCCAACCTCGAAAATAATCCGAAATTGTCGCCAGTGTCACACAGATGCTTCAGAGCATAGGCAAAGTCCCTGCTTTACAGGCGTCGCACTGTCGAAGCAGTCCTGATCGCGAACGCCGTCCAATTGCGTGAACTTCGCGCAGTCCGGTACTTGACGTCGTAAATCACTGAGATTCCTCAACGTTTTTTCTTCCCCGTTATCCACAGCCAAACCTACAATATCTTGTGGTTACGAAACCACTAACAACTACGGCTTGACGAATCTCCCATGGAGGTCGACATTGCCATCAGGTTGCGGCGGCGACTGGACCGGGAGTAACGAGGCCGGTTCTTTTTCGAGTCAAAATGGGTTTCCTGCAGGTCGTGGCGGTTCTTGAGGATCGCCTGGTGACGGATTTCCATGGCCGCTCGATGGTCTGCTGAAACGGTGCTGGCGCTGGCGGAAAGAAACTGTTAATACTATATTTAGTGTTTGCAGCCACCATCCATCACAAGATACAGACATGCCATCCATGATGTTTCACTGGGTGATAAAATTTTGACCGGCTGCCCATGATGGCGAGCAGCCGGCATGAACACGTGCGCCCCATCGAGTGGCGCCTCACTGACGAGGGATTAGGCAATGCGCATCGAACGTCGTTTCACCAAGCCGGAAACGGGCGCCTACGGAGAGATCGAATTCCGCAAGGCAACCAGCGAGATCCGTAATCCGGATGGCTCGATCGTCTTCCGGCTTGCGGATATCGACGTGCCCACGCAGTTCTCGCAGGTTGCGACGGACGTTCTGGCGCAGAAGTATTTCCGCAAGGCCGGCGTGCCTGCGCGCCTGAAGAAAGTCGAAGAAAACGACGTTCCGTCGTTCCTCTGGCGTTCGGTTGCCGATGAAAAGGCGCTGCGCGATCTTCCCGAAGGCGAGCGCTACGGTTCGGAAATCGATGCGCGCCAGGTGTTTTCGCGTCTTGCCGGTACCTGGACCTACTGGGGCTGGAAGGGCGGCTATTTCACGTCGGAAGACGACGCGTCCGCGTTCATGGACGAGCTTGCCTATATGCTTGCCACCCAGCGCGTTGCGCCGAACAGCCCGCAGTGGTTCAACACCGGCCTGCATTGGGCCTATGGCATCGACGGTCCCGGCCAGGGCCATTTCTATATCGACCCGTTCACCGGCAAGCTGACCAAGTCGAAGTCGTCCTACGAGCATCCGCAGCCGCATGCCTGCTTCATCCAGTCGGTCGGCGATGATCTCGTCAACGAAGGTGGCATCATGGACCTGTGGGTTCGCGAAGCCCGCCTGTTCAAATACGGCTCCGGCACCGGCTCCAACTTCAGCCATCTGCGCGGCGAAGGCGAAAAGCTTTCGGGCGGCGGTCGCTCCAGCGGCCTGATGAGCTTCCTCAAGATCGGTGACCGTGCAGCCGGCGCCATCAAGTCGGGCGGCACGACGCGCCGCGCGGCGAAGATGGTCGTGGTCGATATCGACCATCCGGATATCGAGGAATACATCAACTGGAAGGTCAAGGAAGAGCAGAAGGTTGCCGCCCTCGTCACCGGTTCCAAGATCGTCAGCCGTCATCTGAAGGCGATCATGAAGGCTTGCGTCAACTGCGAGGCCGATGGCGACGAGTGCTACGACCCGCTGAAGAACCCTGCCCTGAAGCGCGAGATCAAGGCTGCCAAGAAGGACCAGGTTCCGGAAAACTACGTCAAGCGCGTCATCCAGTTCGCCCGCCAGGGCTACAAGGATCTCGAGTTCAAGACCTACGACACCGACTGGGATTCGGAAGCATACCTCACTGTCTCCGGCCAGAACTCCAACAATTCCGTTTCGCTGAAGGACGACTTCCTCAAGGCGGTCGAGAATGATGGCGACTGGAACCTGACCGCCCGCAAGGACGGAAAGGTCATGAAGACGCTGAAGGCCAAGGATCTGTGGGAACAGATTTCCTATGCCGCATGGGCGTCTGCCGATCCGGGCATCCACTTCAACACGACGATGAACGACTGGCACACGTCGCCGGCCGGTGGACCGATCCGCGGCTCGAACCCGTGCTCGGAATACATGTTCCTCGACGACACGGCCTGCAACCTTGCCTCGCTGAACCTTCTTCAGTTCAAGAACCCGGCGACGAAGAACATCAACATTGCCGATTACGAGCATTCGGTCCGCCTGTGGACCGTCGTTCTCGAAGTCTCGGTCATGATGGCGCAGTTCCCGTCCAAGGAAATTGCCGAACTCTCCTACCAGTACCGCACGCTCGGCCTCGGCTATGCCAACATTGGTGGCTTCCTGATGTCGTCGGGCATTCCGTATGACTCGAAGGAAGGCCGCGCCATCGCCGGCTCGCTGACCGCGATCATGACCGGCGTTGCCTATGCGACGTCTGCCGAAATGGCCGGCGAACTCGGACCGTTCGCAAATTTCGCGCCGAACCGCGAAAGCATGCTGCGGGTCATCCGCAACCACCGCCGCGCAGCTTACGGCGAAACCTCCGGCTACGAGCAGCTGTCGGTCGATCCGGTTGCGCTGATCCACTCGGAAAACCCGGACCAGGATCTCGTCATCCATGCAAAGGCTGCCTGGGACAAGGCCCTGCAGCTGGGTGAAAAGCACGGCTATCGCAATGCCCAGACGACCGTGATTGCGCCGACAGGCACGATCGGTCTCGTCATGGACTGCGACACGACTGGCATCGAGCCCGACTTTGCGCTGGTCAAGTTCAAGAAGCTCGCCGGCGGCGGCTACTTCAAGATCATCAACGGTGCCGTTCCGGAAGCGCTTCGCAGCCTCGGCTATACCGAAAGCCAGCTTGCCGAGATCGAGGCCTATGCGGTCGGTCACGGCAACATCAACCAGGCTCCCGGCGTCAACCCCGGTTCGCTGAAGGCAAAGGGCTTCTCCGACGAGAAGATCGCTGCCATCAACGGCGCAACCAAGGCTGCCTTCGACATCAAGTTCGTGTTCAACCAGTGGACGCTCGGCACCGACTTCCTCAAGGAGACCCTCAAGGTTTCCGACGAGCAGCTCGCCGACATGAGCTTCAACCTGCTCGAGCATATCGGTTTCTCGAAGAAGGACATCGAAGCTGCCAACATCCACGTCTGCGGTGCGATGACGCTGGAAGGCGCACCGTTCCTCAAGGACGAGCATCTGCCGGTGTTCGATTGCGCCAACCCGTGCGGCAAGATCGGCAAGCGCTACCTGTCGGTTGAAAGCCACATCCGCATGATGGCGGCGGCCCAGCCGTTCATCTCCGGCGCGATCTCCAAGACGATCAACATGCCGAACGAGGCAACCGTCGAAGATTGCGGCGCAGCTTACATGCTGTCCTGGAAGCTGGCTCTGAAGGCCAACGCCCTCTACCGCGATGGTTCGAAGCTGTCGCAGCCGCTCAACGCCTCGCTGATCGACGAAGACGATGCAGAGGACGCGATCGAGGAGCTGATTGCAGCACCAACTGCCGCACAGGCCGTGACGATCACCGAAAAGATCGTCGAGCGGATCGTCGAACGCGTCACCCGCGAACGGGAAAAGCTGCCAAACCGCCGCCAGGGTTACACCCAGAAGGCCAATGTCGGCGGACACAAGGTGTATCTGCGTACCGGCGAATTCGGTGACGGCCGCATCGGCGAAATCTTCATCGACATGCACAAGGAAGGCGCCGCCTTCCGTGCGATGATGAACAACTTCGCCATCGCCATCTCGCTCGGTCTCCAGTACGGCGTGCCGCTTGAAGAATATGTGGAGGCCTTCACCTTCACCAAGTTCGAGCCGGCCGGCATCGTGACTGGCAATGACGCGATCAAGAACGCCACGTCGATCCTCGACTACGTGTTCCGCGAACTGGCCGTGTCCTATCTCGGCCGTCACGATCTGGCGCATGTGGATACGTCGGACTTCTCGCAGACGGCACTTGGCAAGGGTATCGAGGAAGGCAAGACCAACCTTCTCTCCACCGGCTGGACGCGCGGCTACAAGCCGACACTCGTCTCGGGTGGTTCCGACCGGTTGGCCGGCAACGAGCCGAAGGGTTCGGCAGGGGGCTCCGCGGCAAAGGCCTCGGTCGGCAGCGGCGGCGGCAACGTCACCTCGTTTGCCGGCTCGGCTGCCCGCAAGCTCGAAACCACGCTTGCGATCTCCACATCGGAAGTCGTGTCCTTCAAACGCGACTACGAAGAGCGGCCTCGCGAAGTGGCAGATGACATCGCCGACGAGCAGCTTGCCGACGAAGGCCAGCAGGTCGCAACCGCCCTCTTCTCCGACAAGGCTGAGGCAGACGCTGCCGCTGCCAAGGCGGAAGCCAAGAAGAAGGAAGCCGATCGCCGGATGAAGTCGATCATGCAGGGCTACACCGGCAACATGTGCACCGAGTGCCAGAACTTCACCATGGTCCGCAACGGAACATGCGAAAAGTGCGACACCTGCGGCGCAACGAGCGGCTGCAGCTGATTTGAGACGGGATTGGTGAGCGGCTAGCCCTCACCTGAGCCAAATTAGTCTAACCTGATCCCCGCACTGATGATGTTCAGTGCGGGGATTTTTCTTGCGGCCTTTTCCTCAAACACTGAATAAACGCTGTTCGTAGCTGTTCCCTCGAAACAGTCTTTCCCGTGTATGCCAAAAGCGAGGAACCGAGCTTAGAGCGCTGGCGACCCACGGCCAGCAACGGCATGACCTGCAATCCTGTTTGACGCTCGCGTGGCCCACCCCACTTCACAAAGCCGTGTCACCGCACTTCGCCTTGCGGGCATCAACCTCCCGTTAGCTTTTCGTTGACCATAATGGTCCCGTATTCGCCGGGCTGCGGTTTTCGCATCCCGCTGTCACAGTTTGCGTAAAGCGGGTTTGTCGTGTCCCAGTCTCTGTCGATTAAGTCTGTACCCGGTGCTGCACGCGCACTTGTGAACCTCGCCTCGCAAGCGGCCGGCAAGGCTGCACGGTCTGCGGGCGCAGCCGGGCTTGCGGTGGCGGCTTTGTTGGGATCGGCGTCGTTTGCCTTTGCCGAGGATCGGTCTCTCAAGCTCTATTTTACCCATACGGGCGAAAAGGCGACGATTACCTACAAGCGGGACGGCAGGCTAGATCAGAAGGGTCTTGCCCAGATGAACCGGTTCCTGCGCGACTGGCGCCGCAACGAGACGGCGCGAATGGATCCGAACCTGCTCGATCTCGTCTGGGAGATCTACGAGCGTTCCGGCACCAACAATTACATCCACGTCGTTTCGGCCTATCGTTCGCCTGCCACCAACAACATGCTGCGCGGTCGCTCACGCTCCACCGGGGTTGCGCGCAAGAGCCAGCATATGCTTGGCAAGGCGATCGATCTCTACATTCCCGGTGTCAAGCTTTCGACGCTGCGGGCCATCGCAGTTCAGATCCAGGGCGGCGGCGTCGGTTATTACCCCACATCCGGCTCGCCCTTCCTGCATGTGGATGTCGGCAATGTCCGGGCCTGGCCACGACTGTCGCGGCAGGAGCTGGCGCGTATCTTCCCGAACGGCAGAACCATTCATGTTCCCGCCGACGGAAGACCGCTCCAGGGCTATAGCGTCGCGATGGCCGACCTCAAGCGCCGTGGCAGCGGCAAGTCGATCGCTATTGCGCGTGCGACCATAGATATCGAGGCCGACGATGATGCAGGTGCCGGAAAACGGGTCGGCAGCGGCCTGATCACCGCGATGCTGCCAACACCACGCAGCCGCGCGCTTGCAGCACTCGACGAGCAGACGACGCCACGGCCATCGGCGCGTGCGACGGTTGCCGTGGCGCCGGTACCCGCCTTTGCCGATCTCGCATCTCTCGCAATCCCGGCCCCGGGCCTGCGTCCGGCGGCTGCAACCGCGTTATCGGCTCCTGCCGCCGTCATCGAAACCGCCTCGCTCGGTCCGGCACCGACGGCCGCATCGGCGTCCGCGCTCGGAAACAGCATGCCGATGCTGCCGCGCCCTGCACCGGGCTTCGTACCCGCCCTCGCTCTTGCGGCGCCGGCGAAAGGGCTTCCAGAACCAAGACACTCGCTGGCATCGCTGCCGATCACCGGGCCGCAAATCGATCCGGAAGACGAATTCGATGGCGAAGACGTTTTGATCTCCTGGGCGATTTCGCCCCCCGGCGCATCGACCGGAATGACCGCGCCGCTCGTCGTCGGCCGCACGCTGACGGATCTGACTGCCAAGCCGGACAGTGCCGAGCCTCTGCCGCTCGGTATTGCTGAAGAGTTCGATCACAGCCGGTTCTGGTCGGACGGCTGATCGGCCACCGGTTCAGACCCATCGTTTTCATAGCGATTATGAAAAAGGACCGCGATTGCGGGCCTTTTGAGTTTATGTAATGAGCGATGGGGCAGAAGCTGTGGCTCGCAGCGTTTCCCGACAGACATCGATAGGCAAACCGTTGAGGCGGCTAAGCCCAGATCCCCAACGAAAAAAGGCCCGCGTGAGCGAGCCTTTTCCGTTCCGGGTGTGACCGGATTAATCAGAACCTGTAGTTCACGCCAGCGGTAACCGAGTGGTCGTGAACGTCCTTACGGGTTTCGACGCCCTGGTAGGAGCTCTTGACGTTGTCGGTCATGACATAGTTGTACTCGACGCGGGCCGAGATGTTGCCGGTCAGCTTCTGCTCGATGCCGGCACCCAGCAGGAGGCCAGGCTTCCAGCCGTCTGGGCCGGTAACATTGTCACCATCGCGATACTTCGTCATGGCAAGACCGGTCGTGCCGTAAAGCAGCGTCTGGTCGAGCGGAACACCAGCCTTGACCTTGGCGGCCATGCGATGACGCTCGGACAGCTTGCCGCCGCGGGCCTTCACGTCGGCATCGCCGAGATAGGAGTAATCGAGTTCGCCACCAACGATAGCGCCGCCCAGGTCGTGGTTGTAGCCGCCGTGAACGCCGAGGTTGAGGCCCTTGCCGCTGGCAAACGGGTTGATCCTCGGCGACGTTACACCGCCGTGTCCACCGACATAAGCACCTGACCAACCGGCCGGTTCGCTCGCAGGTTCGCTGTAGGCGGGCGCCTCATAGGCGCTGGTGAGATCCGCAGCCATAACGGGGCTGGCGGCAAAGGCGGCGACGAGCGCCAGGGCAAGTGTCTTCTGGGTCATTGCGTTTACTCCATACAAAGCCTGCAAGTGGCGGATGCGCAGGCGATACAACCGGCTGAAAGCCGCGGGACGATCCAGGCAACCCAGCCCAGATAGCGAGGACAAACCCGCACCGTATTGCGATTTATTTTCACGAATTCATAAACGCATCGTTAACTGCGACCGTTCGCAACGACGTTTGTGCGATATCTTCAGATCACGATATCGGGATGCCAGAAAGCCCGCAAAATCGACGTTTTTTGGGAACCTTTTCGGGGGTCGTTAAATTGGATAGATTCAACCATCACAGAGGAGAACCGCACATGCTGACGAATACCGCACGGCAGTCCGTCCCGTCGCCGGAGGAGAATGTCCTGACCGTCCAGGAAGCGCTCGAGCCGCTGTTTCTTGCGCTCGAGGAAGAGGCGGAAGTAAGGATGATTGCAGCGGCCCTGAAGGCCGGCTGGACCGCGGAAGAGGCTGTCACAGCAATCGACGAACTGCGAATGAACGAACTGCTGCCGAACAACCCCTCGCACTAGGACAGGCCGAAATTATCGGTCGCCTCGCTTCTACCGCTCCCCTACACTGCTTCCAACTTACGTCGGAATGCAGCGAGGACAGATGACGTTCAGAAGAATTTGCGTATATGGCGCGGGCGCGCTCGGAAGTGCATTTGCCGCAAAGATAGCGGCGGGATCAGGAGCCGACACGGAGCTGTCGGTTGTGGCGCGAGGCGCACAGCTTAAGGCAATCCGAGAGAACGGGTTAAACGTCGTTTATGAAGACACGGGCATCGATCCGGTCCGCGTACTCGTTGCCGCGACGGATGATCCGTTCAGTCTGCCTCCACAGGATCTTATCATTACCGGTTTGAAGGGCCATCAGCTCGCAGCCGCAACAGATGGTCTGGCGGCACTGCTTGGCGAAAGCACGCGCCTCGTGATGATCCTGAACGGAATTCCTTGGTGGTATTTCCATGGGGACATGGAAAGCGGCTTTGGAGGCCGGCAGATCCCCGAGCTCGACGCAGACAGTTGCATCTGGAACGCCATCGGTCCGGAACGCGTGATCGGTTGCGTCGCGTATCAAGGTGCAGAAATCATCGAACCCGGCAAGACACGCCTGAACGGCAAAGGCCACTTCTTTCTCGGAGAACCCAGCGGCGAGATGTCCGACGACCTGTCGGCGATCGTGGACCTTTTCCAGCGCTGCGATCTCGATGCCAAGGCAACGCCGCGGATCAGAGACGAGATCTGGGCGAAGCTTCGTGGCAACGCCGCCTTCAATCCCATCAGCGCCCTCACCCGCGCCTTGATGATCGACATGATGTCAAACCCGGATATCGCCGAAATCGTTCGGAAAATCATCAACGAGGTTCAGGCCGTCGGCACCGCCTTTGGTGCGAGGTTCACCCAGACGGCCGATGAAATGTTTGCGAGAGCGCAAGGTTTCGGGCCAGTAAAAACCTCGATGCTTCAGGATCTACTTGCGGGCAAGGCGCTGGAGATCGTGCCGTTGACGGGCATGGTCGTGTCGCTCGGAAAACTGGCCGGCGTGCCAACGCCTGTGTGCGAAACCATCTTTGCGCTGACCGCTCAACTGGACCGCCAGCACCTCACAAACTGAATCAAATCGCTCTCGACCTGAGTCCGGAAATCGCTTCAAGTCTCTGTAGAGAAAGCTTTTTACGAAACCAGAAAAAGAAAAGTCCCGCTGCGGGGAGCAGCGGGACCAGGTAGATTGGAGGTCAAATATTTTGTCGTTTTTGGGCGACGCGGGGGGAAACATCGCCTTGCTTTATCTGTCTTGCCAGCGGGCTGGTGGCTCAGCGCGTCGGCATCATGCTTAAATAACACCCAGGAACGCAGTAGGTTCCATAGATCTTTAACCGGGTGTCTGTAGGATTGTTGTACCCATATACTGGCATGAATGAGGCAAGCATGGCAGGTCCGAATTTTCGCTACACGCATTATGATCTCAAACCGCAGCGCGCCGGCACGATCATCGAAGTCACGCTCAATGGCGTGAACAACGTCCGCCTGATGACCGCTTCGAACTACCAGCGGTTTACGGAACAACTCGATTTCAAGTTCGTCGGCGGCGTTGCGAAGAAATCGCCGCTGCGGATCGCCGTTCCGGAAAACGGCCACTGGCATCTGGTGGTGGATATGGAAGGGCATCACGCTCTGGCCGAGTCTTCGGTGAGGCTCGTCGCGGCACCGGGTCAGGCGCAGAAACCAGGCATCGCCAGGGCTTCCTGAGGCTTAGCTGCCGCCGCGCTCCTTGCGCAGCTTCGACCACCAGTCGAGACGCTTTCTGATGTCACGCTCGAAGCCACGCTCCGGCGGATCGTAATAGGTCTGGCGGCCCATTTTTTCCGGGAAGTAGTTCTGGCCCGAAAATGCGTCCGGCTCATCGTGGTCGTAACGATACCCGTCATTATAGCCCTCGGCTTTCATCAGCTTGGTCGGGGCATTGAGGATATGCTTGGGTGGCAGAAGCGAGCCGTTTTCCTTGGCAGCCCGGGTCGCCGCCTTGAAGGCCATATAGACCGCATTCGATTTCGGAGCGGTCGCCAGGTAGACGCAGGCCTGCGCCAGCGCCAGCTCCCCTTCAGGCGAGCCTAGATAGTCGTAGGCATCCTTGGCGGCGTTGCACACGACAAGCGCCTGCGGGTCGGCAAGGCCGATATCCTCCACGGCCATCCGGACCAGACGTCGGCCGAGATAGAGCGGGTCCTCGCCGGCATCGAACATCCGCGCGAGGTAATAAAGTGCGGCATCGGGATCCGAGCCCCGCACCGACTTGTGGAGCGCGGAGATGAGATTGTAGTGGCCGTCCTGTGCCTTGTCGTAGACAGGGGCGCGGCGCTGGACGATCTCGGTGAGACCCACGGTGTCGAACACCTCACCCGTCCGTGCCGCACGCCAGATTTCCTCGGCCAGCGTCAGAACCGCACGGCCGTCTCCGTCCGCCATCCGGATCAGACTTGCGCGCGCGCCGTCGTCGAGCGGCAGCGGCTTTGCCTCCACTTGTTCTGCACGTTCCAAGAGTTCGCTGAGGCTCTCCTCGTCGTGACTGCGGAATGTCAGAACCCGAGCACGCGACAAAAGAGCGGCGTTGAGTTCGAAACTGGGGTTCTCGGTGGTCGCACCGACGAGGATCACCGTTCCGTCTTCCATGACGGGCAGGAAACTGTCCTGCTGGGCGCGGTTGAAGCGATGGATCTCGTCGACGAAGAGAAGCGTCTGGCGGCCCTGCATGCGTCTCAGGCGTGCCGATTCAAACACCTTCTTCAGATCCGCGACGCCGGAAAAGATCGCAGAAATCTGTTCGAAAGCGAGGCCCGCCTCGCCCGACAACAGCCTCGCGACGGTCGTCTTGCCGGTACCGGGCGGACCCCAGAAGATCATCGATCCGAGCGAGCCGGAATCGATCATGCGACGAAGTACGCCATCGTCACCCGTCAGATGAGCCTGACCTGTCACCTCCGAAAGCGTCTTAGGCCGCAACCGGTCGGCAAGCGGCCGCCGGCTGGCGACCTCTTCTGGGACTTTCGGTGCAAACAGGTCGTCGCTCATCAGCCCTCACCGTTCATCGGAAGAACTGCCGGATACGCTGTCCCTTGCGTTCGATCTCGACCCGCCAGAACCCCGGATCGGTGCGGAGCATCTTTTCCATGACAGTCGTCGAAGCGACCGCCTCGCCGTTCAGCGAGACGACGATGTCCTGTGGCTGGAAGCCGAGACGACCGGCAGGCGAGCCGCGCGAGACGTCGGTGACGACGACGCCGCTCTTGTCTGTGGGCATGCGCAGTTCCGTGGCGAGTTTCGGTGACAGGTTGGCAATCCGAAGACCGGCGAAGGGATTGCGGCCTTCCAGCACCCGCTCGTCGCGCGGCGTGCTTTCCGGCGCGGAATTGAGTGCTAGCTGAAGGTCGCGCATGCCGTCGGGCGTCTGGACGCTCAATTTCGCTCCCTTGCCGAGGCCAGCCGTCGTCAGCCGGTAGCCGAGCGCATCGGGATGCTCGACTGGAATGCCATTGACGGCCGTCACGACCTCGCCGGGCTTCAATCCTGCCTTGTCGGCCGGACCGCCTTCGACGACACGCGAGACCAGCGCGCCGCGGGCGGCCTTCAAGCCGAGCGCTTCGGCGACGTCAGAGGTCACGGCATCGAAGGTCGCGCCGACATAGGGGCGGTCGAAGACCGACTTTCCTTCGGAGGCGGCCGCCAGGAAGACCTTCACGAGATTTGCCGGAATGGCAAAGCCGATACCGTTAGATCCGCCGCCGCGCGAGAAGATCGCGGTGTTGATGCCGATCAGCTCGCCGTTCATGTTCATCAGCGCGCCGCCGGAGTTACCGGGGTTGATCGACGCGTCGGTCTGGATGAAGAAGCCGAAATCACCCGACGACACCTGGTTGCGGGCAAGCGCCGACACGATGCCGCTTGTGACCGTCTGGCCGACACCGAACGGATTACCGATCGCGAGTACGAGATCACCGACCTCGGTGCGATCGGAATCGGCAAGCGGCAGGACCGGGAAGTTCTCCTTTGCCTTGATGCGCAACACAGCCAGATCGACGCTCTCATCTTTCAGGACGAGCTCGCATGGGAACTCCCGGCCGTCTGCCAGGGCGATCTTGATATCGTCTGCGCCTTCGATGACGTGATTGTTCGTCACGACAAGACCCTCGTGCGAGAGGATGACACCGGAACCGAGCGAAGACTGCTTTTCCGAACGGTTCGGCATGCGCTGGCCGAAGAACTGCTCAAAGAAGGGGTCGCCGGAAAACAGGTTCGGGCGCTGAACGACGCGCTCGGCATAGACGTTGACGACGGCACCGGAGGTTTGCTTGACCAGCGGCGAGAACGAGAGCTGCATTTCCTGCCGGCTTTGCGGCACCGTCTTCTGGTCCTGCGCATAGGCGCCGGCGGGCGCCAATACCGCGAGCAGGACGACGCTGAGCGAGAGCTGCCTGAGATGCCGTTCGAACGGTCGCTTGAGCGTAATGGACATGTGATTCCTCTTACAAATTGCTGGATGACGTTGTAGCGCCGCAAGCGGCAAAAGAAAGGTGCCCGGAACCCGATGCAGCGTCCTTGCGACCGCCTATATGGGTATCTGGCACAGGCAGGGAAAGACGGTACCCGACAAAGCCCGCGGGCGGGTGTTGCTGCTTCCAGCTGATCCGCAAAAAGCATCGGCTTTTCAGCACGATCCTATCCTCCATCATCCTTGCTATCTCGCGCATGTGCATCATGTTTGTCCTTGGGAGTTTACGATGCCGTTTGGGATCGGCTCCAGAGACTGCACACAGGAGCGTTCCAGCATGAAAACCATATTCGCGGCCACCGGCGTGGCTGCACTTGTCCTGAGCGCCGGCCTTTCCCTTGCACCTCGCCCGGCAGCGGCGGCGAGCTTCGATTGCGAGAAGACCGATCTGGTCGCCGACGAGAAGGTGATCTGCGACACACGCACGCTGAACGATGCCGATGTGAAGATGGTCACCACATTCGACATCCTGACCAGCCTGCTCGCCATGGGCAATCGCGACCAGCTGCGCCAGGAACAAAGCGACTGGTTGAAGAAGCGTCGGGCTTGCGAGGCAGACGTCCAATGCCTGACGACGGCCTATGCGGAGCGGATGAAGCAGTTGCAGGAAGCGTTTAGCGGACTGAGCAAAGAGCCGCTTTAGTCCTTAAGCGACGTTCACTGGAAACGATAAAAGACAAAGGCCTCGGTGTTGTGCACCGAGGCCTTTGTCTTTGAGATCTCTGTCTGCGGGGTTGGTTCGACCAGAGACTTACTCAGGCAGAATCCGGACCGCGCCCTTGTCCGCACTCGACGCAAATGCCGCATAGGCCTTGAGAGCCGTCGTGACGTTGCGCTTGCGGGGTGCTGACGGCTTCCAGCCGAGTGCGTCCTGCTCGTGGCGACGCGCCGAGAGTTCAGCGTCCGACACCGCCAGATGGATTGTCCGGTTCGGAATATCGATCTCGATCATATCGCCCTGGCGGACAAGTCCGATCGCGCCACCCTGGGCTGCTTCCGGGGAAGCGTGACCGATGGAAAGGCCGGATGTACCGCCGGAGAAGCGACCGTCGGTGATCAGCGCGCAGGCCTTGCCGAGGCCCTTCGACTTCAGATAGCTGGTCGGATAGAGCATTTCCTGCATGCCCGGTCCGCCCTTTGGACCTTCGTAGCGGATGACGACGACATCGCCGGCCTTCACCTCGTTGCTGAGGATCGCCTTGACGGACGCATCCTGGCTTTCGAAGACGACAGCGGGACCGCTGAACTTCAGGATCGACTCATCGACGCCCGCGGTCTTCACGATGCAGCCGTCGGCCGCGATATTGCCGTAGAGAACCGCCAGGCCGCCATCCTTGGAGAAGGGATTTTCAACCGAGCGGATGATGCCCGTGTCGCTATCCGTATCGAGCTCGTCCCAACGCGAAGACTGGCTGAAGGCAACCTGAGTGGGAACGCCGCCGGGTGCTGCCTTGAAGAAATCGCGGACGCTCTCGGAATTGGTGCGGGTGATGTCCCAGCGGTCGATCGCATCGCCGAGCGTTGCTTCGTGAACCGTGTAGCAGTCCCGGTTGATCAGACCGCCGCGTTCGAGTTCGCCCAGGATACGCATGATGCCGCCGGCGCGGTGAACGTCTTCCATGTGGACATCGCTCTTGGCCGGCGCGACCTTGGACAGGCACGGCACCTTGCGCGACAGCTTGTCGATATCCTCCATGCCGAAATCGACGCCGCCCTCATAGGCAGCCGCCAGGATGTGGAGAACCGTATTGGTCGAGCCGCCCATCGCGATATCGAGCGACATGGCGTTTTCGAACGCCTCCTTGGTGGCGATATTGCGCGGCAGGACCCGTTCGTCATCCTGCTCGTAGTAGCGGCGGGCGATATCGACGATCAGGTGACCGGCTTCGACGAACAGGCGACGGCGATCCGAATGGGTGGCGAGCGTCGAGCCATTACCGGGCAGCGACAGGCCGAGCGCCTCGGTCAAGCAGTTCATCGAGTTTGCGGTGAACATGCCGGAGCACGAGCCGCAGGTCGGACAGGCCGCCTTTTCGATCGCGGTCACGTCCTCGTCCGACATCTTGTCGTCGGCGGCTGCAACCATGGCATCGACGAGGTCGAGCGCAACGGTCTTGCCGTGCAGGACGACCTTGCCGGCCTCCATCGGGCCACCGGAGACGAAGACGGCCGGGATGTTCAGGCGCATGGCGGCATTCAGCATGCCGGGCGTGATCTTGTCGCAGTTGGAGATGCAGACCATGGCGTCGGCGCAGTGGGCGTTGACCATGTACTCGACCGAATCGGCGATGATCTCGCGCGATGGCAGCGAGTACAGCATGCCGTCGTGGCCCATGGCGATGCCGTCATCGACGGCGATCGTGTTGAACTCCTTGGCGACGCCGCCGGCGGCTTCGATTTCGCGGGCAACCAGCTGGCCGAGATCCTTGAGGTGGACATGGCCCGGCACGAACTGGGTGAACGAATTGACCACGGCGATGATCGGCTTGCCGAAATCGCCGTCCTTCATGCCGGTGGCGCGCCAGAGGCCGCGCGCGCCAGCCATGTTGCGGCCGTGGGTCGTGGTTCTTGAACGATAGACAGGCATGATGTTTCCTCGATCGCGTTCAGCCGTTGCTATTTACCGCGTTGGATCACGCGGCGCAAAGGACCTTGTTTTCTCCGTCCTACTGCAGGCTAAAGCCAGTGTCACTACCAATGGGGCAAAAAACAGTACGGTACGGTACGGTTCTCACCAGCGCACTAGAAATCGGCCCGGCGATGTAGGCGCGGTCGGAGTTTCATAGCGGTTCTGCTCCGGCGCTTGGGGAGCGAGGCAACGTCACCGTCCCTCACCCTCTCCTCGTGTCCGCTATCGCTTCGCGCGGAGCTCGTCCGCCGTCACACCGAAATGGTCGAGAACGATGTTGAGGTTGCGGCGGTGCGACTTGAAGAAGACGTCGAACAGATCACCGGCCAGCGGCACGCTGCCGACGACAGAATCGACCGCAAGGTTGCCGATCATCTTTGCAAGCTTGTCGTTCGGCACACCCATGCGGCGGGCCTCGTTGACGATATAGAGGCCAATCAATGCGCCCCCGGCATCGCCCACGAGCGGAACAAGGCCCATGATGGAATCGGCACCAAACCGAAACCGGGTGCCGGGAATACCGATCGCCGTATCCATCATACGGGCGACGCCGTGGATACGCCGCAAACGCCGCAGTCGATCGATCCGGCCCGCATCGGTTTCCGTGAAGCGTTCGCTGGCAGCATCCCAGGTTTTCGTCGCCATACTCACTATCCTTGATTAATGTCAAAGCTGAAATGAGCATGCGATTTCCCGGTTCAAGGCTTAGCGTATGTTTCAACGCTAATTCTTTCACGCAAACGTGGTTTAATGCCTTTCCTCCGCCTCTGTGAAACCAAACCTGTCGGCGGTACGTATAAGCACAGGATAGGCTTTTGCCTGAAGGAGATCCGCCATGCCCGCATTTCGCCCACCCCGCATTTCGCCGACTGAGATCACGCCGCGCGACATCTATCTGTCGCGCCGGAATTTCGTGGGCACCGTCGCCGCGGGCGCCGGCCTTTCAGTCCTTGGAGGCTCAAGCGCATTCGCTGCGGCTCTCAGCGCATCGCCCGGCCCCTACAAGCTGGACGAAAAGCTGACGCCTAAAGAAGCCGTCACCACCTACAACAATTTCTACGAGTTCGGCGTCGGCAAGGAAGATCCCTCGCAGAATTCCAGCGCGTTCAAACCGACACCCTGGACCGTCAAGGTCGAGGGCATGGTGGGCAAGCCGAAGGAATTCGGTCTCGACGAGATCCTCAAGATGAAGCTCGAGGAGCGGACATACCGCATGCGCTGCGTCGAGGGATGGTCGATGGTGATCCCGTGGATCGGTTTCCCCCTGGCGGCGATCCTCGACCAGGTCGAGCCGCTTGGCAGCGCGAAATATGTGGCGTTCGAGACGGTCGTGCGTCCCGAGGAAATGCCCGGCCAAGGCGGTCTCTTCCAGGCTCTACCCTGGCCTTATGTCGAAGGCCTGCGCCTTGACGAAGCGCGCCATCCGCTGACCATTCTCGCTGTCGGTCTCTACGGCGAAACGCTGCCCAACCAGAACGGTGCGCCGATCCGGCTCGTAGTGCCGTGGAAATACGGTTTCAAAGGCATCAAGTCGATCGTCAAGATCAAGCTGGTCGAAGAGCAGCCACAGACCACTTGGAAGAATTCGAACGCCCGGGAATACGGTTTCTATTCCAACGTCAATCCGGCTGTCGATCATCCGCGCTGGAGTCAGGCGACCGAACAGCGAATCGGCGAAGGCGGCTTCTTCGGAACCAAGCGCGTCGATACCCTGCCCTTCAACGGCTATGCGAACGAAGTGGCGAGCCTCTATACCGGCATGGACCTGAAAGCGAACTACTGACCATGCTCTCGATCCCAGCCCTGCCCCGCCGATATCATGCCGCCAGCATCTGGGCACTCTACGTCGTGGGGCTTTGTCCCGCGGCGTGGTACTTCTATCAGGCCGCGACGGGCGGGCTGGGTTTCAATCCGGTCAAGACGTTCGAGCACCTGATCGGCATCTGGGCGTTGCGTTTCATCATCCTGACGCTCGCCGTCACGCCCCTTCGCGATATTCTCGGGATCAACTGGATCCGCTATCGCCGTGCGCTAGGGCTGCTCGCCTTCTATTACGTCGTGTTCCATTTCAGCGTCTATCTCCTGCTCGATCTGCAGCTGAACTTCGGCGCTGTTGGCAGCGATATCGTGCGGCGCCCCTATATCACGATCGGCTTTGCCTGCCTGCTTCTGCTGATCCCGCTTGCGGTGACATCCAACAACTGGTCGATCCGCAAGCTCGGACAGACCTGGGTGAAAATGCACAAGCTGATCTATCTCGTGGCACTGGGCGGCGCGCTCCACTATGTGCTCGCGGTGAAGTCGGTGACGCTGGTTCCGTTTATTCATATCGCAGCGATCGGGCTGCTCCTCGCCTACCGGCCACTGAGGAAGCCGTTCCTCAACTGGAAACGCGGCAAGAGCCGTCCGGCACGTCCCGCCCCCACGACATAGTGGGCGGCGTCAACGTATGGCAGGTATCGCGCAGGCCTCCCCGCCGCCGAATAGTCGCGACCGGGTGAGGAAGCGCTTTTCACGCCCATTGTCGAGCGAGAACATGCCGCCCCTACCGGGCACGACATCGATGATCAGTTGTGTGTGCTTCCAGGCCTCGAACTGGCTGCCGCTGATATAGACCGGCACGCCGCCGATTTCGCCGAGCTTCACGTCGTGGTCGGCAAGCATGAAATCGCCCTTCGGATAGCACATGGGTGACGACCCGTCGCAGCAGCCGCCGGATTGGTGGAACAGGATGTCCGGGTGGTCCGCCTGGATCTCGGCAATGAGGTTCAGCGCGGAATCCGTGGCCGTGACGCGCGGTTCGCCGTTGATTGTCGCATCCATCATGTCATTCCTGTTCGCATCGAGACATTGAAAAGGCTCCCGACCCTGCAGCCGGGAGCCCATGCTTGGGTTGAGATCGATCAGAAGAACCCGAGCTTCTTCGGGCTGTAGCTCACCAGCATGTTCTTGGTCTGCTGGTAGTGGTCGAGCATCATCTTGTGGTTTTCGCGACCAATCCCGGACTGTTTGTACCCGCCGAATGCCGCATGCGCGGGATAGGCGTGATAGCAATTTGTCCAGACGCGGCCGGCCTGGATCTCCCGGCCGAAGCGGTAGGCGCGGTTGCCGTCGCGCGTCCACACGCCGGCGCCGAGCCCGTACAGCGTATCGTTGGCGATCTCGAGCGCCTCTTTTTCATCCTTGAAGGTCGTCACCGACACTACCGGTCCGAAGATCTCCTCCTGGAAGATCCGCATCTTGTTGTGGCCCTTGAAGATCGTCGGCTTGATGTAGTAGCCGTTCGCCAACTCGCCGCCGAGATCGTTCTTGACGCCGCCGGTCAGGACTTCCGCGCCCTCCTGCTTGCCGATGTCGAGATAGGACAGAATCTTTTCCATCTGCTCCGAGGATGCCTGCGCGCCAATCATGGTCGAGCTATCGAGCGGGTTGCCCTGCGTGATGGCTTCGACGCGTTTGACCGCCCGCTCCATGAAACGATCGTAAACCGATTCCTGGATCAGTGCGCGGCTGGGGCATGTGCAGACTTCGCCCTGGTTCAGCGCGAACATCGCAAAGCCTTCCAGCGCCTTGTCGAGGAAATCGTCGTCTTCACTCATCACATCGGCGAAGAAGATGTTCGGCGACTTGCCGCCAAGTTCGAGCGTGACAGGGATAAGGTTTTGGCTGGCATATTGCATGATCAGCCGGCCTGTCGTGGTCTCTCCTGTAAAGGCGATCTTGGCAATCCGGTTGCTGGTCGCAAGAGGTTTTCCGGCTTCGAGGCCGAAACCATTGACGATATTCAGCACGCCGGGTGGCAGGAGGTCACCGACGAGTTCCGCCCAGACCAGAAGCGAGGCCGGCGTCTGCTCGGCCGGTTTGATGACGACGCAGTTGCCGGCGGCAAGCGCCGGTGCAAGCTTCCACGCGGCCATCAGAATCGGGAAATTCCACGGAATGATCTGGCCGACAACGCCGAGCGGTTCGTGGAAGTGATAGGCGACCGTATCATGGTCGATTTCACTGATCGAACCTTCCTGGGCACGGATGCAGGATGCGAAATAGCGGAAGTGATCGATGGCGAGCGGGATGTCGGCTGCCATTGTCTCGCGGATCGGCTTGCCGTTGTCCCAGGTTTCGGCCTGCGCCAGAACTTCCAGCTTGTCTTCCATCCGCTGGGCGATCTTCATCAGGATGTTGGAGCGGTCAGCCGGCGCCATGCGGCCCCATTTTTCCTTGGCGGCGTGTGCAGCGTCGAGCGCCGCATTGACATCCTTTTCGTCAGACCGCGGGATTTCGCAGATCTTGCCGCCGGTGATCGGCGTGACGTTGTCGAAATACTTGCCGCTGATCGGTTCTTTCCACTCACCGCCGATATAGTTGCCGTATTTGAGCTTGAACGGTGACTCAACGATTTTCTGATGCAGCATGTCATCCTCCCATGATGAACAGGTTCAAAGCGAACCCGATGGAACAGAATCTGCGCTTCTGGCGTGGTGAAAACAGGCCTCACCCGCGATACCGCGATGCACTCTGTCGCAAGTCTGCGACAAAACTCCCCGTCATTGAATGCCAAATCGCTTCATCTTGCGATGCAGGGTGGAACGGCTGACGCCGAGCACCTGGGCTGCCAGCGAGACGTTGCCGTGGACACGAGACAACGCCCGAAGAAGCGCCGAGCGCTCGGCATCGCCCAGGAGTTCTCGCGCATCCCGGCTCGATTCGTGAAGCAGATCGGAGGCCGGGATCCCTTCCGCAATCCGATCGTCGTCCAGACGCAGCGCCGATCGCGCAGCGCGCGTGGCACCGATCACAAGGTCGTCGCGATCTACAGCCAGGAGCGCCATTGGAGATCCCGTCTCACTCGGCACCATCACGAAGCGGGCACCTTGAAACGCGTTTCGGAACAGGTTCAGCTCGATCCGGGATGCCGCCTCACGCACCGTCTGCGACAGGATGGCGATCGTCCCTTCGTTTGCGTCACTTCGGCACGTCGAGACATCGAGCGCGCCGGCCAGAACTCCACGGTGATCACGAATGGGCGCAGTCGTGCAGCTCAGATCGATATTGGATGCAAAGAAGTGCTGGTCGCGGATGATCGATATCGGCCGGTCGTCGGCGATTGCGGTGCCGATCCCGTTGGTGCCGATACTCTCCTCGGTCCAGACCGAGCCGGTCCAGAGGCCGAGCGCACGAAAATCCTTGTCGTCGCCCGCTGCGCCGCGACGGTCAAGCGCGATACCTTTGCTGTCGGTCATCAGGATGCAGCAGCCGGCGCGACCGACGACCAAGAACAGCCGGTCGAGCTCGTCCCTCGCCTGCCCGATAAGACGCTCCGACTGTTTTCGGGCGACGTCCAGTTCCTGCTCTGTCACCCGCTCCGGCATCCGCCGGTCCTCTGGCGCCAAGTGATGCATGGTCATGCAGCGGCGCCAGGACGCGACTACAGCTGAACTCGCGACAGGGGAATTGGCCGACGCGTAGACTTGGTCGGCATGGGAAACAGGGTCATGCATCGGGCTCCTCCCACCAAATGCGTCACGGCTCGATTGTCGCTAAAAAAACGGGATGTGGCAACAGCGATATAGGGAGCTTCAGTCATTCGGCGGGCCGGTCAGCCTGCCATCCCCCGGACTTGACAGTCACAGTCACCGCAGGCTTCAGTCCGTGCAGCGGGAGATGTTTTGATGACACCAGAATCGACTGTGGACGGCGGACGACTATCCCTGCTGGATGTCTACCTTTGCAACCAGCGGCCGTTTGGAGAAATCCACGGTATCACGCGTTTCGTCATCGAGTTTCTCTACTTCGGCATCAAAGAAGCGCGGGCCTGCCTGTTCGCCGGCCTATTTTTTGTGTCGATCTTCATCGTTCCGCGAACGGGCGTATTCGGCATCCCGCGCTACGACGTTCTGCTGATCATCGCGCTCGCCATCCAGTCCCTGATGATCTGGAGCAAGCTGGAAACCTGGGATGAGGCGAAAGCGATCGGTCTTTTCCACGTGGTTGGCTTTGCGCTCGAAGTGTTCAAGACCTCCGGCAGCATCCAGTCATGGTCATACCCTGACTTCGCCTATACGAAAGTGCTGGGCGTACCGCTGTTTTCCGGCTTCATGTATGCCGCCGTGGGGAGCTACATCATCCAGGCCTGGCGGCTTTTCGATCTGCGGATCCACCACCATCCCAGCTACTGGATGGCTGGCCTGATCGCGATTGCGATCTACGCGAATTTCTTCACCCACCATTTCATAGGTGACTACCGCTGGTATATCGCTGCCTGCGCGCTCGGCCTTTACGCCCGCACGACCGTCACCTACCGACCCTATGATCGTGACAGACGGATGCCGCTTCTGGTCGCCTTCGTGCTGATCGGCTTCTTCATCTGGCTGGCGGAGAACATCTCGACCTTTTTCGGGATCTGGCAATATCCGAACCAGATCGGGGCGTGGTCGGTGGTGCATCTTGGTAAATGGAGTTCGTGGTCCCTGCTGGTGGTGATGACATTCACGATCGTCGCCAATCTCAAGCATATCAAACAGAAGATCTACGTCCCCGTTTGAGGACCCACGCCTCGACAAATGCGGCAGTCCCGATACCGAAAGCGTAAGCTGCGATATTCCACAGGGAAAACACGCGTCCGAGCAACAGTTTGCCGGCCGTCGTCAGTCGAAACGCATCCAACTCGGGCGTGTGATAGAGCCTTGAGAATTCGACGATAAGGGCGATGAGGAATGCCGCAAAGGCGAGCCTGCCGATGTCCACCGATCCGGTCAGCGTGGCCAACGCAAGAAACACCATCGCACCCCAGAGAACTGACCCACCGTATTTCACGACAAAGAAGGAAAGACCGAGATCGTAGCCGAAGCGGCGCAGCAGAAGCCCCGCGGAGATCACAAGCAGCGCGGCGAGGCAGCGTTGAACGCGTATGGATCGTGGTGCAGTCATGCTCGAGCCCGCCCCCTCATTTCCCCAAAGAAAAGGCCGGGCGTTTCCACCCGGCCTTTTCGAAAAGTGCGATCCTTGGATCGAATTATGCGGCTTCGGCAGTTTCTGCTTCAGCAGCAACGCGAGCCTTGTCGGCTGCGCCCTTGGCATCGACGTCGCGCTCGACGAATTCGATCACAGCCATCGGAGCGTTGTCGCCCTGACGATAGCCGGCCTTCATGATGCGCAGGTAGCCGCCGTTGCGGGTTGCGTAACGCGAAGCGATGGCATCGAACAGCTTGCGAACAGCGTCCTGATCCTGGATCTGCGAGATCGCCTGACGACGAGCGTGCAGGTCGCCGCGCTTGCCGAGGGTGACGAGCTTTTCGACGATCGGGCGAATTTCCTTCGCCTTCGGCAGGGTTGTTACGATCTGCTCATGGGTGATGAGCGAAGCCGCCATGTTGGCAAACATGGCCTTGCGGTGGCTTGCGGTGCGGTTGAGCTTACGGCCCGAATTTCCGTGACGCATGGTGTGTCTCCTTCACTTGCAGGCATTCGCCTGCAGTCTGATCCTGTTAGTATTGGTCTTCGTAACGCTTGGCGAGATCTTCGATGTTTTCCGGCGGCCATGCAGGAACTTCCATACCAAGATGGAGGCCCATGGATGCCAGAACTTCCTTGATCTCGTTCAGCGACTTGCGACCGAAATTCGGAGTGCGGAGCATCTCGGCTTCGGTCTTCTGGATGAGGTCGCCGATATAGACGATGTTGTCGTTCTTCAGGCAGTTGGCCGAACGGACGGAAAGTTCCAGTTCGTCGACCTTCTTGAGGAGTGCCGGGTTGAACGCGAGTTCAGTGACGGCTTCCTCTTCTGCTTCCTTCTGCGGCTCGTCGAAGTTGACGAAGACCGACAGCTGGTCCTGAAGGATACGAGCGGCGAAGGCTACGGCGTCTTCACCCGAGACCGAACCATCGGTTTCGATGGTCATGGTCAGCTTGTCATAGTCGAGAACCTGGCCTTCACGGGTGTTTTCCACCTTGTAGGACACTTTCTTGACCGGGGAATACAGGCTGTCGACCGGGATGAGACCGATCGGAGCGTCTTCCGCACGGTTACGATCAGCAGGAACGTAGCCCTTGCCGTTGTTGACCGTGAATTCCATACGGATCTCAGCACCCTCGTCGAGCGTGCAGATCACGTGGTCGGGGTTGAGGATCTCGATATCGCCAACCGTCTGGATGTCGCCAGCGGTAACCGAACCTGGACCCTGCTTGCGCACGACCATGCGCTTGGAATCGTCACCATCCATCTTGATGGCGATTTCCTTGATGTTCAGCACGATGTCCGTCACATCTTCCCGAACGCCGGGGATGGAGGAGAATTCGTGCAGAACGCCGTCGATCTGCACTGCCGTAACAGCAGCACCGCGAAGCGACGACAAAAGTACGCGACGAAGCGCGTTGCCGAGCGTCAGGCCGAAGCCGCGCTCGAGAGGCTCAGCAACGAGCGTTGCCTTTGTACGGCCGGAAGAGGAAAACTCCACCTTGTTCGGCTTAATCAGTTCCTGCCAGTTCTTCTGGATCATGACCTACTACCTTCCGTTCGTTACCACCATCCAATCGTGGTAACCGAGCACGAGGAACACCGGAAATACCCTTCCGGCTATACGGTGAAAGCCGCCTCGACTCTTTCAGGAGACGGAGCGGCTATTACCGGGTTCAGATGAAGATCGCTGCGAAGCGACCTCCAAAAACGTCCATTAGACGCGGCGCTTCTTGCGCGGGCGGCAACCGTTGTGCGGGATCGGGGTCACGTCGCGGATCGAGGTGATCATGAAGCCGGCAGCCTGGAGAGCGCGCAGAGCCGATTCACGACCGGAACCCGGACCGCAAACTTCGACTTCGAGCGACTTCATGCCGTGCTCCTGGGCCTTCTTGGCGCAGTCTTCGGCAGCGATCTGAGCGGCGAACGGGGTCGACTTGCGCGAACCCTTGAAGCCCTTGGCACCAGCAGACGACCAGGCAATTGCATTGCCCTGTGCATCGGTGATGGTGATCATCGTGTTGTTGAACGTCGAGTTGACGTGGGCAACGCCCGACGTAATATTTTTGCGTTCGCGGCGGCGTACGCGTGTGGCTTCCTTGGCCATGGTATTCCTTTCGTTGATCTCTGCACCGCCGTAATGCCAGCGGCTCCACCTCAGATCGGACAGTCACGAAAAAGCGGACAGGAGCCCTGCCCGCCTTGCGACTATCGATCCAAAATTACTTCTTCTTACCAGCAATCGCCTTTGCCGGACCCTTGCGGGTGCGGGCATTGGTGTGCGTGCGCTGACCGCGGACCGGAAGGCCACGACGGTGACGCAGGCCGCGATAGCAGCCGAGGTCCATGAGGCGCTTGATGTTCATCGCGGTTTCGCGACGAAGATCACCTTCGACGCGATAATCGCGGTCGATGGTTTCGCGGATCTGAAGGACTTCCGAGTCGGTCAGCTGATGGACGCGCTTTTCAGCGGCAAGACCAACCTTCTCCATGATTTCCTGTGCGAATTTCGGGCCGATCCCGTGAATGTAGGTCAGCGCGATGACAACGCGCTTCGCAGTCGGGATGTTGACGCCAGCGATACGTGCCACGTCTATTCTCCTTGCGTTCCGGTTGCCATCCGGCAAGCGGTACTTCTTCCATGAAAGCGACCTTTGGATACGGTCGCCAGTTCAAACTTCATACGAGACAGGCAAAATGATCGCCCCGGATGTCCTTGCGGGAATCCGCGCCGATCGCTGTAAAACTGTCGCGAGTTGGCGCGGTGTTTAGCGGAATCAGTGCTTGAATGCAACTGCTCCACCCCAAGATTCTTTAACCCATCCAAGACAGTCTCAGAGACTGGCAAGGATCTTTTCGATATTGGCCGTGACAGTATCCATCTCGGCCATGCCATCGACAACCTTGAGCTTGCCTTTGGCATAGTAGTAACCAATGAGCGGCGAGGTTTCCTTGTAGTAAACCTCGAGACGCTTGGTCATGGTCTCGGCGTTGTCGTCCGGCCGACGCTTGAAGTGGGTCGAGCCACACTTGTCGCACGTGCCTTCCGACGAAGGCTTCTTATCCGAGTCGTGGTAGACCGTCCCGCACTGGGCGCAGGAATAGCGACCGGAGACGCGACGGACAAGCTCCTTATCGTCGACGCGAAGTTCAATCACCACGGAAAGATCGAGCCCCTTGGCAGACAGCATCGCCTCAGTGGCGTCCGCCTGCACGAGCGTGCGGGGAAAACCGTCAAGGATGAAACCGTTCGCGCAGTCAGGCGCGTCTATGCGCTCGGAGACGATCGCGTTGACGATCTCGTCAGAGACGAGGTTGCCCGCATCCATGACTGCCTTGGCGCGCTTGCCGACTTCGGTCTCAGCTGCCACGGCTGCCCGCAGCATATCACCAGTGGAGAGCTGCGGAATGCCATGCTTCTCCACGATCCGCTGGGCTTGGGTCCCCTTGCCCGCGCCCGGCGGTCCTAAAAGAATCAGTCTCATCGTCCCCTCTTTCCACCGCGTAGTTTCGACTTCTTGATCAATCCCTCATACTGCTGCGCGATGAGGTGTCCCTGGATCTGCGCAACCGTATCAAGGGTTACACTGACCACGATCAAAAGCGAAGTACCACCAAGGGCTAACGGAACGCCCGTTCTGGCCACCAGGAATTCGGGAAGAATGCAGACCACGACGAGATAGATAGCGCCGACGACCGTGATTCTGGTCAGGACGTAATCGAT
The DNA here is from genome assembly GCF_050500175.1 of Neorhizobium sp. DAR64872/K0K18. NCBI lineage: Bacteria > Pseudomonadati > Pseudomonadota > Alphaproteobacteria > Hyphomicrobiales > Rhizobiaceae > Neorhizobium > Neorhizobium sp. DAR64872/K0K18. The sequence continues at coordinate 1,323,135 of NZ_CP191446.1, read as the reverse complement.
ATATTCCGCGGTACGCTCACCGGGACGGATGCCGGGAATGAAGCCGCCGTGCTTCTTCAGGTTATCAGCCGTATCCTTCGGGTTGAAGACGATGGCCGTGTAGAAGAAGGCGAAGAACGCGATCAGCATGGCGTAGAACAGCATAAACAGCGGCTGGCCGTGGCCAAGAGCTGCAATGATCCCCGTTGCCCAATCTGGCAGCTGTGAATTGCCGGCAAAGCCCGCAGCCGTTGCCGGCAGAAGCAGAAGCGAGGATGCAAAGATTGCCGGAATAACGCCCGCTGTATTGAGCTTCAGCGGGAGGTGCGAGGTATCGCCCTGGAACATGCGGTTGCCGACCTGACGCTTCGGATACTGGATCAAAAGCCGACGCTGGGCGCGTTCAACAAACACGATCAGCGCAATGACGGCGATCGCGACGATGATAACGGTGAGAATCAGAGCAGTCGGCAGAGCGCCGGTACGACCGAGTTCCATTGTGTTGGCGAGCGCGCCAGGAAGACCTGCGGCAATACCGGCAAAGATGATCAGCGAAATACCGTTGCCGATACCGCGCGAGGTGATCTGCTCACCAAGCCACATCAGGAACATCGTGCCGCCAAGCAGCGTGACGACCGTTGAGAGCGTGAAGAACCAGCCCGGGTTGGACACGATGCCCTGACCGCTCGAAAGGCCGGCAGCGATGCCGTAGGCCTGAAGCGCGCCGAGAATCACGGTGCCGTAGCGAGTGTACTGGTTGATGATCTTGCGACCCGCCTCGCCTTCCTTCTTCAGGTTCTCGAGCGACGGGACGACCGAAGTCATCAGCTGCACGATAATCGAAGCGGAAATGTAAGGCATGATGCCGAGGGCGAAGATCGCCATGCGCTCGACAGCACCGCCGGAGAACATGTTGAAGAGGCCGAGAATGCCACCCGACTGACCGCTAAAGGCCTGCGCATAGGCTTCAGGGTTGAGGCCTGGCAGCGGAATATGCGTGCCCAAGCGATAGACAAGAAGCGCTGCCAGCGTGAACCACAGGCGTTTCTTGAGATCTTCCGCCTTGGCGAAAGTTTTGAAATTCAGATTTGAGGCCAGTTGTTCAGCTGCAGAAGCCATGCAATTCTCCGCCCGACCCATCCCCCGGCGGCATGTGCCTTCCGGAACGCAGTCTTGATTCTGTTTTCAGAAAGCTGGGGGCGCGAGATGCTGTCGCAATCGCCTGCCTCACCCATTTTTCCGTCTGATCCCGGTAGCTGACCGGCCGGACTGCCTTGGGGATCGTGAGGCTCACATATGGACATAAAATCACCCGGTGTGAAGCTCACACCGGGTGATTTTCAAACGATTTATTCAGCGGCTGTTTCAGCAACCACGAGCAGCTTGATCGAGCCGCCCGACTTTTCGATCTTTTCGACGGCAGCCTTGGAGGCACCGGCGACTTCGATCGAAACCTTGGTTGTCAGTTCGCCGCCGGACAGGACGCGAACGCCGTCCTTGAGGCGACGGATGACGCCGGCAGCCTTGAGAGCTGCTGCGTCGACAGTCGCGTTTGCGTCGAGTTTGCCAGCATCGATCGCAGTCTGGATACGGCCGAGCGATACGGTTGCGTATTCAGATGCGAAGATGTTGTTGAAGCCGCGCTTCGGAAGACGACGGTAGATTGGCATCTGACCGCCTTCGAAGCCGTTGATCGAGACGCCTGAACGGGCCTTCTGACCCTTGACGCCACGTCCACCGGTCTTGCCCTTGCCGGAACCGATACCGCGACCAACGCGGATACGGTCCTTCGAAGAGCCTTCGTTGTCCTTGATCTCATTCAGTTTCATGGTCAATTCCTCCGTCTCACTTCTCTTCGACGACGCGAACGAGATGCTGGACAGCACGGATCATGCCACGAACGGAAGGAGTATCTTCCAGAGTGCTGGTCCGATGCATCTTGTTGAGGCCAAGACCGATCAGCGTCGCGCGCTGTTCGGCCGGGCGGCGGATTGGGCTGCCGATCTGCTGAACGGTAACCGTCTTTGCTTCAGTCTTCTGCGTAGCCTTAGCCATGGTTCAGACTCCTCTTATTCTTCCGACGCATTGCCGGAAGCGGCGCGGCGCGACTGCAGGGTGGCATACTTGAGGCCACGCTGAGCTGCTACGTCCTTCGGATGCACCTGGTGCTTCAGAGCGTCGAACGTTGCGCGAACCATGTTGTATGGGTTCGACGAACCAGTCGACTTCGCAACAACGTCATGGACGCCGAGCGTTTCGAATACAGCGCGCATCGGGCCGCCGGCGATGATACCGGTACCAGCCTTGGCCGAGCGCAGCAGAACCTTGCCGGCGCCGTGACGACCATTGACGTCGTGATGCAGCGTACGGCCGTCACGCAGCGGTACGAAGATCAGATCGCGCTTTGCAGATTCGGTTGCCTTGCGGATGGCTTCCGGCACTTCGCGTGCCTTGCCATGACCGAAGCCAACGCGACCCTTCTGGTCGCCGACGACGACGAGAGCAGCAAAACCGAAACGACGGCCGCCCTTGACGACCTTGGCGACGCGGTTGATCGCGACCAGCTTGTCGACGAATTCGCTATCGCGCTCTTCGCGGTTCTGGCGATCGTTGCCCGAACCTCTTCTTTCCTGTGCCATTGTCCTTTTCCTTTTTCTTTTGCGGGTGGAACGGCAGGTTGAGACTGTCCGGCGTACCGGACGTGATGCGGTAAAACCGCAAATCGCCCGGCCTCCCCTTCTTCAGGCAGACCGGGCGAAATTTCTTAGAAGCTCAGGCCGCCTTCGCGGGCAGCTTCAGCAAGAGCCTTGATGCGGCCGTGGTAGATGAAGGCGCCGCGGTCGAACACGACTTCCGTCACGCCAGCCTTGGCAGCGCGCTCTGCAACCAACTTGCCAACGGCAGCAGCTGCTGCAACGTCCGCACCGGTCTTCAGCGACTTGCGCAGATCGACGTCGAGCGTGGAAGCGGCTGCAAGCGTGCGGCCGGCCACGTCGTCGATGACCTGAACGTAGATGTTTTTCGAGGAGCGGTGAACCGACAGACGCGGACGGCCATTTGCGACCTTCTTGATCTGACGGCGAACACGGCTCGCACGCTTTGTGAGTGCTTCTTTTCTGGTAGCCATGATCCCGCGTCCTTACTTCTTCTTGCCTTCCTTGCGGACGATCCGTTCCTCAGCGTACTTGACGCCTTTGCCCTTGTAGGGCTCTGGACCGCGGTATTCGCGGATTTCCGCTGCTACCTGACCGACCTGCTGTTTATTAATGCCGGAGACGATGATTTCCGTCGGCTTCGGCACGGCAATGGTGATGCCTTCCGGGGTCTGATAGACCACGTCGTGGCTGAAACCGAGAGCCAGCTGCAGGTTCTTGCCCTGCAGCGACGCGCGGTAACCAACGCCGTTGATTTCAAGCTTGCGCTCGAAACCGTCCTTCACACCCTTCAGGATGTTTTCGATCATCGTGCGGGACATGCCCCACTTCGAACGAGCATCCTTGGAATCGTTGACCGGAGTCACCGAAATGGCATTGTCTTTGATTTCAAGCTTGATTTCGTCGTTAGCGACGAAGAAAAGCTCGCCCTTCGGGCCCTTGGCAGTGACTTTCTGGCCATCAACCGAGGCCGTGATCCCTGCAGGAACCTGAACGGGCTTTTTACCGATACGAGACATTATTCAATCCTGTCTGTTCGCTAGGGAGATCCTTGCGCAGTCTTAGAAGACCGAGCAAAGAACCTCGCCGCCTACGTTCTGTTCGCGAGCCTGGTGATCGGCCATCACGCCCTTCGGAGTCGAAAGGATGGTGATGCCGAGGCCGTTCGCGACCTGAGGGATGGACTTGACCGAGACATAAACTCGGCGGCCCGGCTTGGACACGCGGCCGATCTCACGGATCACCGACGCGCCTTCGTAGTACTTCAGTTCGATTTCGATCTCGGCCTTGCCGTTGCCGAAATCGGTTTCAGTGTAACCGCGGATGTAGCCTTCAGCCTGCAGCACGTCGAGAACGCGAACGCGCAGCCTGGAGGCTGGCGTCGAAACGGTCGACTTGCGGCGGGAAGCGCCGTTGCGGATACGTGTGAGCATATCGCCCAAGGGATCAGTCATGGTCATCTAACGATCTCCTTACCAGCTCGACTTGACGATGCCCGGCACTTTGCCGAGGCTGCCGAGTTCGCGAAGTGCAATACGCGACATCTTAAGCTTGCGATAGAAAGCGCGCGGGCGACCGGTGACTTCGCAACGGTTGCGGATACGCGTCTTCGAGCCATCGCGCGGCAGAGAAGCGAGCTTGATAGTTGCCTTGAACCGCTCTTCGATCGGAAGTTCCTGGTTCATGATGGTCGCCTTCAATACAGCACGCTTGGCTGCATGGTCCGCGACGGTCTTGCGGCGGCGCTTGTTCTTTTCAACTGCGCTGGTTTTCGCCATATCGGAGTTCCTTTTAAACGCTCGTCGTTACGGTTACTGGCGGAACGGGAAGTTGAACTCTTTCAGGAGAGCCCGTGCTTCGTCGTCGTTGGTAGCCGTCGTGCAAACGATGATGTCCATGCCCCACATCTGATCAACCTTGTCGTAGTTGATCTCCGGGAACACAATGTGTTCCTTGATGCCCATGGCGAAGTTGCCACGGCCGTCAAAGGACTTCGGGTTCAGGCCGCGAAAGTCGCGAACGCGCGGAAGCGCGATGTTGACCAGTCGATCCATGAATTCGTACATGCGGGCGCCGCGAAGCGTAACCTTGGCACCGATCGGCATGAATTCGCGAACCTTGAAGCCCGCGATGGAATTCCGTGCCTTTGTGATGACCGGCTTCTGGCCGGCGATCGCTGCGAGGTCGGCTGCTGCAACCGTTGGCTTCTTGCTGTCGGCAGTTGCTTCGCCCACACCCATGTTGATGACGATCTTGTCCAGCTTGGGGATCATCATGTCGTTGGAGTAGGAAAACTGCTCCTTTAGCGCGGCGCGGATGCGGGAAACGTATTCCGCCTTGAGCCGCGGCTCATACTTGGACTCAGCCATCGATCACATCTCCCGTACGCTTGGCGACACGCACCTTCTTACCGTCGACGACCGAGAAACCAACGCGAGTTGGCTTACCGTCTTTCGCGGCAACCGCGATGTTCGACAGATGGATGGACGCTTCCTTGTTGATGATGCCAGCTTCCTGCGTCTGCGACTGACGCTGGTGGCGCTTCACCATGTTGATGCCGCGAACGACCGCACGGTCTTCCTTCGGCATAACCTGGATTACTTCACCGGTGCGGCCCTTGTCCTTGCCGGTCAGTACGACGACGTTGTCGCCCTTCTTGATCTTCTGCATATCTCTCGCTCCTTACAGAACTTCAGGAGCCAGCGAGATGATCTTCATATGGTTCTTAGCGCGAAGTTCGCGCGGAACCGGTCCGAAGATACGGGTGCCGATCGGCTCTTTCTTGTTGTCGATGAGGACCGCTGCGTTGTTGTCGAAGCGGATGACGCTGCCGTCGGCGCGACGGATGTCCTTGGCGGTACGCACAACCACCGCCTTCATCACGTCACCCTTCTTCACGCGGCCGCGCGGAATAGCTTCCTTGATCGAAACGACGATAACGTCGCCGATCGAAGCGTACTTGCGCTTGGAGCCGCCCAGCACCTTGATGCACATGACACGACGTGCGCCGGAATTATCCGCCACGTCGAGGTTTGTTTGCATCTGAATCATGTCAGGTCGCCTTTTTCTAATGACCAACTATCCGCGCGCATGAATACGAACGGAGCTGGCTATGAACACATTTTCAGTATGCGCGGGATCGGTCTTGCCAAGGTGGTTTCCCTAAGTGGGACCTTCCGTGCGCTGAAAGCAAAAGAACGCTCGTTTCCGAGCGTTCTACGCCAGTGGCGTGCTTCTTACAGGATTCTGTGTCCGACGCAAGGGCCTGACGCAAAATCCTGAAGTCTTTAAGCCTGGGCGTTGATAACCGTCCAGGTCTTGTCTTTGGAGATCGGGGCGCATTCCTGAATGGAAACTACGTCACCAACCTTGAACTGGTTGTTTTCGTCATGGGCCTTGTACTTCTTGGACCGGCGAACGGTCTTCTGAAGCAAAGGGTGAGCGAAGCGGCGCTCGACGCGGACAACAACGGTCTTCTCGTTCTTGTCGGAAACGACTACGCCCTGCAGAATGCGTTTCGGCATATTATTCTTCCTTTAGGCCTTGGCTTCTGCCGCCTTCTGGCGGGCAATGGTTTTCACGCGAGCGATATCCTTGCGGACCTCGGTGATGCGCGAGGATTTCTCGAGCTGGCCGGTGGCCTTCTGGAAGCGCAGGTTGAACTGCTCCTTCTTCAGGTCAGCAAGCTTGTCCTTGAGCTGGTCGGCGGTCAGGCCGCGTACGTCTTCGGCTTTCATCGTGCCTTCTCCTTAATCTGCGATGCGCTGTACGAAGCGCGTCGTGACCGAGAGCTTGGCAGACCCGAGGCGAAGTGCCTCGCGCGCGATCTCTTCCGAAACGCCGTCGATCTCGAACATGATACGACCAGGCTTGACCTTGCAAGCCCAGTATTCGACAGAACCCTTACCCTTACCCATGCGCACTTCGGTCGGCTTTGCCGTGACCGGTACGTCTGGGAATACGCGGATCCATACACGACCCGCACGCTTCATGTAACGTGTGATCGCGCGGCGAGCCGCTTCGATCTCACGTGCGTTGACGCGGTTAGGTTCCTGAGCCTTCAGACCGAATTCGCCGAATGCGAGGTCGAAGCCACCCTTGGCAACGCCCTTGATGCGGCCCTTGAACTGCTTGCGGAACTTGGTACGCTTTGGCTGCAACATTTTATTACTTCTCCGAGCTTATCTTTCGCCAGCGCTAATCAAGCGTTTTCACGTTCGCGGCGACGGTCGCCACGATCGCCACGCTCACGGCTTGCCGGACCCTGCGCATCGCCTTCCAGCGCGCGACGTTCCGACGCCATCGGATCGTGCTCAAGGATTTCACCCTTGAAGATCCAGACCTTGATGCCGCAGATACCGAATGCGGTTTCGGCTTCAGCCGTACCGTAGTCGATGTCGGCGCGCAGTGTGTGCAACGGCACGCGGCCTTCGCGGTACCATTCGGTACGAGCGATTTCCGCGCCACCGAGACGGCCGGCGCAAGTGATCTTGATGCCTTCGGCGCCAAGACGCATGGCGGACTGAACAGCACGCTTCATCGCACGGCGGAAAGCCACGCGGCGTTCGAGCTGCTGGGCGATCGACTGGGCAACGAGCGTTGCGTCGACTTCCGGCTTGCGCACTTCAACGATGTTGAGGTGCGTTTCGGAGTTGGTCATCGTGGAGATCTTCTTGCGAAGCTTCTCGATGTCCGCACCCTTCTTGCCGATGATCAGACCCGGGCGAGCCGAGTGGATCGTGACGCGGCACTTCTTGTGCGGACGCTCGATAACCACCTTGGCGATGCCGGCCTGCTTCAGCTCGGACATCAGGTATGCGCGGATCTTCAGGTCTTCATGAAGCAGCTGGCCGTATTCGGCGTTGTCGGCGAACCAACGGCTGTCCCATGTACGGTTGATGCCGAGGCGAAAACCGATAGGATTGATTTTCTGACCCATTATGCGGCCTCCCCTTTTTCCTCGACTTCGCGAACGACGATCGTCAGATGCGCGAACGGCTTTTCGATCCGCGATGCACGGCCACGGCCGCGAGCGTGGAAACGCTTCATCGTGATCGACTTGCCTACGTAGGCTTCCGCTACGATCAGCGTGTCGACGTCGAGGTCATGGTTGTTTTCGGCGTTGGCGATAGCAGACTCGAGAGTCTTCTTCACCGTGCCTGCGATGCGCTTGCGGGAGAACTCGAGTTCTGCCAGAGCGCGTTCAACCTTCTTGCCGCGGATCATGGCGGCAACCAGGTTTAGCTTCTGCGGGCTGACGCGAAGCGTACGGGCGACTGCCTGTGCTTCGTTGTCCTTCAGCCGGCGTTCGGTCTTTGCCTTCGCCATGATTACTTCCTCTTCGCCTTCTTGTCCGCGCCGTGACCGTAATAGGTCCGGGTGGGAGCGAATTCACCAAACTTGTGTCCGACCATGTCTTCGTTGACGCTGACCGGAACGTGCTTGTTGCCGTTGTAGACGCCGAACGTCAAACCGACAAACTGCGGCAAGATCGTGGACCGACGGGTCCACATCTTGATTACTTCACTGCGTCCGCCTTCGCGCACCTTCTCAGCCTTCTTGAGAAGATAGCCGTCAACAAACGGACCTTTCCAAACTGAACGAGCCATTTAACGACTTCCTCTCTTACTTCTTGACGTGGCGCGAGCGCATGATGAACTTGTCCGTGGACTTGTTCGAACGCGTGCGCTTGCCCTTGGTGGGCTTGCCCCACGGGGACACCGGATGGCGTCCACCAGAGGTACGGCCTTCACCACCGCCGTGCGGGTGGTCGACCGGGTTCATGACAACGCCGCGGTTATGCGGACGCTTGCCACGCCATACGGTACGACCGGCCTTGCCGTCGTTGATGTTGCCGTGATCGGGGTTGGAGACAGCACCGATCGAAGCCAGGCAGGAGCCCGGAACGAGACGCTGTTCACCAGAGTTGAGGCGCAGGATCGCCATGCCGGCATCGCGGCCGACGAGCTGCACATAGGTGCCGGCGGAGCGAGCAATCTGACCGCCCTTGCCTGGCTTCATTTCGACGTTGTGAACGATCGAACCAACCGGGATGAACTGCAGCGGCATGGTGTTGCCGGGCTTCACGTCGACAGCCTTCGAGGAAGCGATGACCTTGTCGCCTGCAGCAAGACGCTGCGGAGCGATGATGTAGGCCTGTTCGCCGTCCGTGTAGGTTACGAGCGCGATGAACGCGGTACGGTTAGGGTCGTATTCCAGACGCTCGACCGTGCCTTCAATGTCGAACTTCCGACGCTTGAAATCGACCAGGCGATAGGTACGCTTGTGACCACCGCCGATGAAGCGGGCAGTGATACGACCGTTGTTGTTGCGACCACCGCTCTTGGACAGACCTTCAGTCAGCGACTTGAGGGGCTTGCCCTTCCAGAGGCCCGAACGGTCGACGATAACCAGCTGACGCTGGCTCGGGGTCGTCGGATTATAGCTTTTCAGTGCCATTTTTCTTTACCTCAGAGACCGGTGGAGATGTCGATCGTCTGACCTTCGGCCAGGGTTACGACAGCCTTCTTGACGTCCTTCTGCTTGCCGATGAAGCCCTTGAAGCGCTTCACCTTGCCCTTGCGGACCAGCGTATTAACGGCAGTGACCTTCACACCGAAGAGAGCTTCCACGGCAGCCTTGATTTCCGGCTTCGAAGCAGTCTTGGCAACGTTGAAGACTATCTGGTTATACTCGGAAACCAGTGTCGACTTTTCGGTGATCGAAGGAGATACGATCACATCATAGTGGCGAATGTCGGTCACTTGAAACGCTCCTCGAGGGCTTCAACCGCAGCCTTGGAAAGCACGAGCTTACCGCGACGCAGGATGTCGTAAACATTGATGCCCTGGACCGGCAGAACGTCCACATTCGGGATGTTCTGGGCTGCGAGCTTGAAGTTGCTGTCGAGCTCAGCACCGCCGATGAACAGCACGTTGGTGAGGCCGAGCGATGCGAACGTACCGACGAGAGCCTTGGTCTTTGCTTCAGAAGCAACCAGGTTGTCGATGACGATCAGATCTTCAGACTTCAGCTTTGCAGACAGAGCGTGACGCAGAGCAAGAGCGCGAACCTTCTTAGGAAGATCATGCTCGTGGCTGCGAACGACCGGGCCGTGTGCACGACCACCGCCGCGGAACTGCGGAGCGCGAGCCGAATGGTGACGAGCGCGGCCCGTACCCTTCTGCTTGAACATCTTCGCACCGGTGCGAGCAATCTCGGAACGGCTCTTGGTCTTGTGCGTGCCCTGCTGCTTCTTAGCGAGCTGGTAACGCACCATGCGTGCGAGGATATCCTCGCGTGGGTCGAGGCCGAAAATCGCGTCCGACAGGGAAACCTGGCCGGCGTCTTTTCCCTCGAGGGTCTTGACGTTGAATTCCATAATAGCTGGCTCCCTTACTTCGCGGCCGACTTGACGGCGTCGCGAACTTCAATCCAGGCGCCCTTGGAGCCGGGAACGGCACCCTTGACGAGGATCAGTCCGCGGTCTTCATCCGTCGAGACGATTTCGAGGTTTTGCGTGGTGATACGCGTCTGGCCCATGTGACCAGCCATGCGCTTGCCCTTCCAGACCTTGCCCGGATCCTGGTTGTTACCAGTCGAACCGTGCGAACGGTGCGACACGGAAACACCGTGGGTCGCCCGCAGACCACCGAAGTTATGGCGCTTCATAGCACCGGCAAAACCCTTACCGATCGAAGTGCCGGTGACATCCACCAGCTGACCAGCAGCAAAATGATCGGCCTTCAGCTCAGTGCCAACGTCGATCAGATTTTCTTCGGAAACGCGAAACTCAACGAGCTTCGACTTCGGCTCGACGTTAGCGATGGCGAAGTTGCCACGCATAGCCTTGGAGGTGTTCTTTACCTTGGCGACGCCAGCACCGAGCTGAACGGCAACATAGCCATTCTTCTCAACAGTGCGCTGTGCGACGACCTGGCAGCTCTCCAGCCGCAAAACGGTAACCGGGATGTGCTCACCAGCGTCGTTATAGACGCGGGTCATTCCCACTTTCTGTGCAATTACACCCGAACGCATCGGTTCAATCCTTCTCACTCAGCTCGAGACATAAGCCTCAGAGCTTGATCTCAACATCGACACCTGCGGCGAGGTCGAGCTTCATCAGCGCGTCCACGGTCTGTGGTGTCGGGTCTACGATATCGAGAAGGCGCTTGTGTGTGCGCATCTCGAACTGCTCGCGGCTTTTCTTGTCGATGTGGGGGGACCGGTTAACCGTAAACTTCTCGATGCGAGTCGGAAGCGGAACGGGGCCCCGGACGCTTGCGCCGGTGCGCTTCGCCGTCGACACGATCTCACGCGTCGAAGCGTCGAGAATGCGGTGATCGAACGCCTTCAGGCGAATGCGGATATTTTGGCCGTTCATTCGACGTTATCCTTGTTTCTTGTTTCCACGTGCCAACGTTACAGCACGAGTTGTTCGTTATCCTAAGGCGGGACCACCAGTGTCAAAGATCGAACGGGTGCGCCAACAGCGGCAGTCCGTTCTCGTCTCCAGGCCGAAGGCCCACCTTAATGTCTTTGGCAATTGCCTGCCTCGATAAAACGAAGCAAGGCGCAAATAGCGCTCGCGCGCCATTTGCTACATTTTCATGTCATAAGCAAGTCAGCAGGGCCAACTTGCTTAAAAAAAGTGAACCGGGCGGGCCCCGAAGAACCCGCCCTGCCCTCTGATTTGTTACTCGATGATCGAGGCAACGATGCCGGCGCCGACAGTACGACCGCCTTCGCGGATCGCGAAGCGCAGCTTTTCTTCCATCGCGATCGGAACGATCAGCTCGACTTCAACGGTGACGTTGTCGCCTGGCATAACCATTTCCGTGCCTTCTGGAAGCGAAACGATACCGGTCACGTCCGTTGTACGGAAGTAGAACTGAGGACGGTAGTTCGTGAAGAACGGCGTATGACGGCCGCCTTCTTCCTTCGTCAGGATGTAGGCTTCTGCCATGAACTTCTTGTGCGGCTTGACCGAACCCGGCTTGCACAGGATCTGGCCACGCTCAACGCCGTCACGCTGTACGCCACGGATCAGAGCGCCGATGTTGTCGCCGGCCTGGCCCTGGTCGAGCAGCTTGCGGAACATTTCGACGCCGGTAACCGTCGTCTTGGTCGTGGCGCGGATGCCGACGATTTCGACTTCTTCACCAACCTTGACGATGCCACGCTCGACGCGACCGGTCACGACCGTACCACGGCCCGAGATCGAGAAAACGTCTTCGATCGGCAGCAGGAACGGCTGGTCGATCGGACGCTCAGGCGTCGGGATGTAGGCGTCGACAGCTGCCATCAGTTCGCGAACGGCGTCTTCGCCGATCTTCTTGTTCGAATCTTCGAGAGCGGCCAGAGCCGAACCCTTGACGATCGGAATGTCGTCGCCCGGGAAGTCGTAGGACGACAGAAGTTCGCGGACTTCCAGTTCGACGAGCTCGAGGAGCTCTTCGTCGTCGACCTGGTCAACCTTGTTGAGGAACACGACGATCGCGGGAACGCCAACCTGACGAGCAAGCAGGATGTGCTCGCGGGTCTGTGGCATCGGGCCGTCGGCAGCCGAGCAAACCAGGATCGCGCCGTCCATCTGCGCTGCACCGGTGATCATGTTCTTAACGTAGTCGGCGTGGCCGGGGCAGTCGACGTGTGCGTAGTGGCGGTTCGGCGTCTCGTATTCGACGTGTGCTGTCGAAATGGTGATGCCGCGGGCCTTCTCTTCAGGAGCAGCGTCGATCTGGTCGTAGGCCTTGAATTCGCCGAAGTACTTCGTGATCGCCGCAGTCAGCGACGTCTTGCCGTGGTCGACGTGACCGATCGTGCCAATGTTGACGTGAGGCTTATTGCGCTCAAACTTGCTCTTTGCCATTTCCGGCTCTCCATTTTGCGTGAGCCCTCAAGGGCTCCAATTCTTGTTGTCGCCCCGGCACGAGGCCGAGGCGTATTTTGGATCGGTATTCCGATTACTTCTGACCGGAATACTTCGCCTGGATTTCGGTCGCGACGTTCGACGGAACCGGTGCGTAGTGATCGAAGGTCATCGAATACTGTGCACGGCCCTGCGACATGGAGCGCAGGTTGTCGACGTACTTGAACATGTTCGCGAGCGGAACGTGAGCGTTGATAACGATCGCGATGCCGCGCTGTTCCTGGCCCTGGATCTGGCCACGACGGGAGTTCAAGTCGCCGATAACGTCACCGACGTAATCTTCCGGGGTCACAACTTCGACCTTCATCATCGGCTCGAGAAGCTGTGCGCCAGCTTTCTTTGCCGCTTCACGGAAGCAGGCACGCGATGCGATTTCGAACGCGAGAACCGAGGAGTCGACGTCGTGGAAGGCGCCGTCCATCAGGGTTGCCTTTACGCCGAGCATCGGGAAGCCCGCGAGCGGACCCGAAGACAGAACGCTCTCGATACCCTTCTGAACGCCGGGGATGTATTCCTTCGGAATGGAACCACCAACGATCTTGGATTCGAACTTGAATTCATCGCCATCCGGGTTCGGTTCGAAGACGATCTTGACGCGCGCGAACTGACCGGTACCACCGGACTGCTTCTTGTGCGTGTAATCTTCCTCGTGCGTGCGTGTGATGGTTTCGCGGTAGGCAACCTGCGGCGCACCGACAGTAGCTTCTACCTTGAATTCACGACGCATGCGGTCGACGAGGATGTCGAGATGCAGTTCGCCCATGCCGGCGATGATCGTCTGGCCGGATTCTTCATCCGTCTTGACGCGGAACGAAGGATCTTCAGCAGCCAGGCGGTTAAGCGCGAGGCCCATCTTTTCCTGGTCGCCCTTGGTCTTCGGCTCGATGGCGATCTGGATGACCGGCTCAGGGAATTCCATGCGCTCGAGGATAACCGGGTGCAGCGGATCACACAGGGTGTCGCCGGTCGTGGTTTCCTTGAGACCTGCGAGAGCAACGATGTCGCCTGCAAAGGCTTCTTCGATGTCTTCACGGGAGTTGGAGTGCATCTGCAGCATGCGGCCGACGCGCTCGCGCTTTTCCTTGACCGTGTTCATGACGGCCGTGCCCTTGGTGAGCTTGCCGGAATAGATACGGGCGAAGGTGAGCGAACCAACGAAGGGGTCGTTCATGATCTTGAAGGCCAGCATCGAAAGCGGCTCATCATCCGACGGATGACGGGCGATTTCGGCTTCGGTCTTGACGTCGATACCGTTGATGGACGGGATGTCGAGCGGCGAAGGCAGATATTCGACAACGGCGTCGAGCAAAGGCTGAACGCCCTTGTTCTTGAACGCAGTGCCGCAGAACATCGGATGGAACTTGACGTCGATGGTACCACGACGAACCAGCGCACGGATCTTGTCATTGTCCGGCATGATGCCGTTCAAGTAGTTTTCCATGGCTTCTTCATCGATATCGACGACCTGTTCGATCATCTTCTCGCGGTATTCGGCAGCCTTTTCCTTCATGTCGTCAGGAATCTCGACGACGTCCCAGGCAGCGCCGAGCGACTCGTCGCGCCAGATCAGGGCATTCATCTCGATGAGATCGATGACGCCCTTGAACTCGGTTTCTGCACCGATCGGGAGCTGCATGACAACAGCGATGGCGCCGAGACGGGTTTTGATCATTTCTACCGAGCGGTAGAAGTCAGCGCCGGTCTTGTCCATCTTGTTGCAGAAGATCATCCGCGGGACATGGTACTTCTCGGCCTGACGCCAGACGGTTTCCGTCTGCGGCTCTACGCCGGCGTTTGCGTCGAGAAGAGCGATCGCACCGTCGAGCACGCGCAGCGAACGTTCGACTTCAATGGTGAAGTCGACGTGGCCGGGAGTGTCGATGATGTTGAAGCGGCGCATCTTGCCGTCACGGCCCTTCCAGAAGGTCGTGGTCGCAGCGGAGGTGATGGTGATCCCACGCTCCTGCTCCTGCTCCATCCAGTCCATGGTGGCTGCGCCATCATGAACTTCGCCGATCTTGTGCGACTTGCCCGTGTAGTAAAGAATCCGCTCTGTGGTCGTGGTCTTGCCGGCGTCGATATGCGCCATGATACCAAAGTTGCGGTAGTCTTCGATTTTATATTCGCGAGCCATAGGACTGCCTTTCGAAACTCGATCGGGTGAAGATTACCAACGGTAATGCGAGAATGCGCGGTTTGCGTCCGCCATCTTGTGGGTGTCTTCACGCTTCTTGACGGCGCTGCCACGGTTGTTCGAAGCATCCATGAGTTCGCCCGAGAGGCGATCGATCATGGTGGTTTCGTTACGCTTGCGGGCAGCAGCAATCAGCCAGCGGATGGCGAGAGCCTGACGGCGCTCCGGGCGAACGTCGACCGGGACCTGGTAGGTTGCACCACCAACGCGACGCGAACGGACTTCGACGTGCGGAGCGACGTTGTCGAGGGCTGTGTGGAAGATGCCGAGCGGATCGGACTTGGCCTTGCCCTGCACGGAGTCAAACGCACCGTAGACAATGCTTTCGGCGACAGACTTCTTGCCGTGAAGCATGATGGCATTCATGAACTTGGTGACGATCAAATCGCCGAACTTCGGGTCCGGATTGATCTCACGCTTTTCTGCACTATGGCGTCGGGACATATTACTCGTCTCTCAAACGGTTTAGACGCTTTATCACGCGGAGAACCTCGCGCAGCGCCGGAAAATTGGAAATCCGAAGGATTACTTCGGACGCTTCGCACCATACTTCGAACGGCGCTGCTTACGGTTCTTGACGCCCTGGGTGTCGAGAACGCCGCGGATGACGTGGTAACGAACGCCTGGCAAGTCCTTTACGCGGCCGCCACGGATCATGACGACAGAGTGTTCCTGCAGGTTGTGACCTTCACCCGGAATGTAGCCGATGACTTCGAAGCCATTGGTGAGGCGAATCTTGGCAACCTTACGCAGAGCCGAGTTAGGCTTCTTCGGGGTCGTTGTATAAACGCGGGTGCAAACGCCGCGCTTCTGCGGGTTTTCCTGCAGAGCAGGAACCTTATTGCGCTTTACCTGTGCCTGACGTGGCTTACGGATCAGCTGGTTTACGGTAGGCATATACCCATCCCTTGCAAAATCTTCTTTCAAGCCCCTTTCGGGACCATTCGGATGCCGTTTCCGGCGGCGACACACACATCTCCTCATGCACGAAACGTGGCCCGATCCGTATCCGGATGGACCACATAAGGCAGAGGACGCATTGAAAACGCGTCGTGCGTGCAGCATTCTTGTAGTCAACGTGCGTTTTTTGGAAACCTGTTTGAGGCGAACTCCGGAGAAAGACTCTCCAGACGCACATGTCTCACATGGTGTCCGATGCCGCGGCGTTTACTGACTTAACCCTTCTGCGTCAAGAGCTGGCCCGAAAATAATGGCGGAAAGCCTTGTTTACCGGGGTTTTCGATCGCCTGAAAAGCCGCCCCAAAACATTAAAGTTCGACCCCGGCATTTCCGTTTGGGAATCACTGAATATGGCAATAAAGGAGGTTTTGGAACATTCCTCGCTCTTGCCTCTTGATGACAATGAAGCGTCAGCCCCTTTACCTGGAGATTGCACATGGCAAACCCCGCCGATAACGACAACACGCTCGATGACCCGATGATTTTCATCATTATCGGCAAGGCTTACGAGACCAAGGGCGGCGAAGGCATCGAGATGCATGTCATTCTGCGCGCACCCGACGATGACTCCGCCGTACGCGAGGCGCTGAACGCGCTGACCGAAGAAGGCTTCCTGGAGGCCGACCTCGATCAGATCGGCGTCCTGACCGACGAGCCGCCGGAAGAGCCGCATGCATCCGCCTATCAGGGTGCGCTTGAGGGCGAAGTCGCGATCATTCGCTTCGACTGAACTTATTTTAGATCTAGATAAACGGAAACGCCCGGATCGCTCCGGGCGTTTTTTTGTGGTGCGTTCCTGAAAAGAGAGCGCCCGTTTCCGGGCGCCCTACCCCCGCGGCCTTATTCGGCCGGAGTCTTTTCCGGGTTCATGTTCTGCAGCATCGGTGTAGCCGAGCCAGCGCCGGAGCCCTTCTTGCGTTCCTCGAGGATGAGGTCGTCGCGCGAAGTGGCGATACGGCGGATCTGCGTCATGGTGCCGCCAGTACCAGCCGGGATGAGACGGCCGACGATGACGTTTTCCTTCAGACCCTGCAGCGTATCCGTCTTGCCGGCGATTGCAGCTTCCGTGAGAACCTTGGTGGTTTCCTGGAAGGATGCAGCCGAGATGAAGGACGGCGTCTGCAGCGATGCCTTGGTGATGCCGAGGAGTACCGGGTCGCCAAAGGCAGGCTTCTTGCCTTCCTCGATGAGACGGTCATTGGCATCGTCAAGCTCGATCCGGTCGACATTGTCACCGACGATATACTGGCTGTCGCCGCTATCGGTGATCTCGACCTTCTGAAGCATCTGACGAACAATCACTTCGATGTGCTTGTCGTTGATGACAACGCCCTGCAGACGGTAGACTTCCTGGATTTCGTTGACCAGGTAGGAAGCGAGTGCTTCCACGCCCTTGATCGCCAGGATGTCGTGCGGCGCAGGATTGCCGTCGAGGATGTAGTCGCCCTTTTCGATGTAGTCGCCTTCCTGAAGGTGGAAGGGCTTGCCCTTCGGGATCAGGTATTCGACTGCTTCGACACCGTCTTCGGCAGGCTCGATCTGGACGCGACGCTTGTTCTTGTAGTCGCGGCCGAGGCGGATCGTACCATCGATCTCAGCGATGATGGCGTGGTCCTTCGGACGACGAGCTTCGAACAGTTCGGCAACGCGTGGCAGACCACCGGTGATGTCCTTGGTCTTGGCGCTTTCCATCGGGATACGCGCCAGAACATCGCCCTGCGATACCTTGCTGCCCGGTTCTACGGACAGGATGGCATCGACGTTGAGGTTGAAGCGGGCGTCACCGCCACGCGACAGCTTCATGATCGCACCCGAAGCGTCCTTGATGACGATTGCAGGCTTCAGATCGATACCGCGCGGGGTCGAACGCCAGTCGATAACCTGACGCTTGGTGATACCCGTGGATTCGTCTGTCGATTCCGAGACCGAAATCGAGTCGACCATGTCCTCGAAGAACACCGTACCGGCGACTTCCGTCATCATCGGGCGTGTGTAGGGGTCCCACTCTGCAAGACGCTGACCACGACGAACCTTGTCGCCGTCATCGACATGCAGCTTCGAACCGTAGGCAACGCGCTGCGAGGAACGCTCGACACCACGCTCGTCGAGAATGGTAACCGACATGTTGCGGCCCATTGCGACGAGAACATTTTCCGAGTTGCGCAGCATGTTGCGGTTCTTGATCTGGATCGTGCCCTCATAGGACGCTTCCAGGAACGACGAGTCGACCACGTTAGCCGTACCGCCCAAGTGGAACGTACGCATCGTCAGCTGGGTACCCGGCTCACCGATCGACTGAGCAGCGATAACGCCAACAGCCTCACCCATGTTGACCGGGGTACCGCGCGCAAGGTCACGGCCGTAGCAGATCGAGCATACGCCTGTCTGAACTTCGCAGGTCAGTGCAGAGCGGATACGGATCGACTGAATGCCGGCCTTTTCGATCTCGATGACATCGGGCTCAAGGATCATGCGACCAGCATCGACGATGCGCTCACCCGTGACCGGATGATCGATGTCGTCGAGGGCCGTACGACCGAGAACGCGGGTACCGATGGACGCAACAACCTGACCGGCGTCAACGATGGCGGTCATGGTGAGACCGCTCTCGGTGCCGCAATCGACCATGTTGACGATGCAGTCCTGGGCCACGTCGACGAGACGACGGGTCAGGTAACCGGAGTTCGCCGTCTTCAAGGCGGTGTCTGCGAGACCCTTACGGGCACCGTGGGTCGAGTTGAAGTACTCGTTAACGGTCAGGCCTTCTTTGAAGTTCGAGATGATCGGGGTCTCGATGATTTCACCCGACGGCTTCGCCATCAGGCCGCGCATGCCGCCCAGCTGACGCATCTGGTTCGGTGAACCACGGGCGCCGGAGTGGGACATCATGTAGATCGCGTTCATCGGCTTCTGGCGACCGGTCTCTGCGTCGAATTCGACAGCCTTAATGCGGGCCATCATGTCTTCGGCGACCTTCTCGGTGGCCTTGCCCCAGGCGTCTACGACCTTGTTGTACTTCTCGCCCTGAGTGATCAGGCCGTCGTTGTACTGCTGTTCGTATTCCTTCACGAGGGCTTCGGTATCACCGACGATCTTCACCTTCGAGTCCGGGATGATCATGTCGTCCTTACCGAACGAAATGCCAGCCTTGCACGCGTGGGTGAAGCCGAGCTGCATGATACGGTCGCAGAAAATGACCGTGTCCTTCTGACCGCAGTGGCGGTAGACCGTGTCGATCATCTTGGAGATGTTCTTCTTGGTCATTTCCTGGTTGCAGGTCTCGTACGGCACCTTGAAGTTCTTCGGCAGAAGTTCGCCGATGATCATACGACCAGGTGTCGTTTCATAGATCTTGGAAACCGGCTTGCCGTCCTCGTCGACCGTCTTGAAACGACCGCGAATCTTGGCGTGCAGGGTGACGACCTTGTTTTCCAGAGCATGGTGCAGTTCGCCCATGTCCGAGAAGACCATGCCTTCGCCCGGCTCGTTCTGATTGAGGATCGACAGATAGTACAGGCCGAGAACCATGTCCTGCGAAGGAACGATGATCGGTGCGCCGTTTGCCGGATGCAGAATGTTGTTCGTCGACATCATGAGCACGCGGGCTTCAAGCTGGGCTTCCAGCGAGAGCGGCACGTGAACAGCCATCTGGTCACCGTCGAAGTCGGCGTTGAAGGCCGTGCAGACGAGCGGATGCAGCTGGATCGCCTTGCCTTCAACCAGGATCGGTTCGAAGGCCTGGATACCCAGGCGGTGGAGCGTCGGTGCGCGGTTCAGAAGAACCGGATGCTCGCGGATGACCTCGTCGAGGATATCCCAAACTTCCGGCTTTTCCTTTTCAACCAGCTTCTTCGCCTGCTTGACGGTCGAGGAATAACCCTTGGCGTCGAGACGGGCGTAGATGAACGGCTTGAACAGCTCGAGCGCCATCTTCTTCGGCAGGCCGCACTGGTGCAGCTTCAGTTCCGGACCGGTCACGATGACCGAACGACCGGAATAGTCGACGCGCTTGCCGAGAAGGTTCTGGCGGAAGCGGCCCTGCTTGCCCTTGAGCATGTCGGACAGCGACTTCAGCGGACGCTTGTTGGCACCGGTGATGACGCGGCCACGACGGCCGTTGTCGAACAGCGCGTCCACAAATTCCTGCAGCATGCGCTTTTCGTTGCGGATGATGATGCCGGGAGCGCGCAGTTCGATCAGGCGCTTCAGACGGTTGTTACGGTTGATGACGCGGCGGTACAGATCGTTGAGGTCGGACGTCGCGAAACGGCCGCCGTCAAGCGGAACCAGCGGGCGCAGATCCGGCGGGATGACCGGAACGACCTTCATGATCATCCATTCCGGGCGGTTGCCGGATTCCATGAAGTTCTCGACGATCTTCAGGCGCTTCATCAGCTTCTTCTGCTTGAGATCCGAAGTGGTCTCAGCAAGGTCCGTGCGAAGGTCGCCAGCGATCTTTTCGAGGTTCATCGAAGCGAGCATCTCGTAGATGGCTTCAGCACCGATCATCGCCGTGAACTGATCTTCACCGAACTCGTCGATGGCGATCATGTATTCCTCTTCCGACAGAAGCTGATTTTCCTTCAGCGACGTCAGGCCAGGCTCGGTGACGATGTAGTTCTCGAAATACAGAACGCGTTCGACATCCTTCAGCGTCATGTCGAGCAGTGTCGAGATACGCGAAGGCAGCGACTTCAGGAACCAGATGTGGGCAACCGGAGCAGCGAGCTCGATATGGCCCATGCGCTCGCGGCGAACGCGCGACAGCGTGACTTCAACGCCGCACTTTTCGCAGATGATGCCCTTGTACTTCATGCGCTTGTACTTGCCGCACAGGCATTCGTAGTCCTTGATCGGTCCGAAAATGCGCGCGCAGAAAAGACCATCGCGTTCAGGCTTGAACGTACGATAGTTGATCGTTTCCGGCTTCTTGATCTCGCCGTAGGACCACGACAGGATCTTTTCCGGGCTCGCAATCGAGATCCGGATCGAATCGAAGTGCTGTGCGGGCACTGTCGGGTTGAAAAGGTTCATGACCTCTTGGTTCATGCCTGTCTCCTTGATGGGGCGTAACGCCCTCAGTCGGGTCGCGGTACCGGCAAATTCCCGGGATGCCGATCCTCGATCCATAAATGACAATAACCGCAGAATGCGGCAAAACTCCCCTCACCCGATGCAAACTCCAACGGTGGAGGGAATGGCGTGCGCGGTTGCCCCCGCACGCCCCTTGTCAAATTTTATTCAGCCGCGTCGGGCAGTGCGTCAGCCGTATCGAGCTTGGAATTTTCCAGTTCGACCGACAGACCCAGCGAGCGCATTTCCTTGACGAGAACGTTGAAGCTCTCCGGAATGCCTGCCTCGAACGTGTCGTCGCCTCGGACGATCGCCTCGTAGACCTTGGTACGACCTGCCACGTCGTCCGACTTCACCGTCAGCATTTCCTGCAGGGTGTAGGCGGCGCCGTAAGCTTCCAGAGCCCAGACTTCCATTTCCCCGAAGCGCTGACCACCGAACTGAGCCTTACCACCGAGCGGCTGCTGGGTGACGAGCGAGTACGGACCAATCGAACGCGCGTGGATCTTGTCGTCCACAAGGTGGTTCAGCTTGATCATGTACATGTAGCCGACAGTCACCTGACGGTCGAAGGCTTCACCGGTACGACCGTCGTACAGGGTCGACTGACCGCTTTCGTGCAGACCGGCCTTCTTCAGCATCGAAGCAACGTCCGGTTCATGCGCACCGTCGAAAACCGGCGTTGCGATGGAGACGCCCTTGCGGGACTGTTCGGCAAGTCTGACCAGCGAGTCATCGTCGAAGTCGACGACTTCGTTCTTGGCCTCACTGGCATACACGTCGGTCAGAACTGTCTTCAGCTCGCCGATGTCCATGGTCTTGCGGTATTCGTCGAGGAGCTCGCCGATCTTCTTACCCATGCCGGCGCAAGCCCAGGCAAGGTGGGTTTCGAGGATCTGACCGACGTTCATGCGCGAAGGCACGCCCAGCGGGTTCAAGCAGATGTCGACGTGGGTACCGTCTTCGAGGAACGGCATGTCTTCGACAGGCACGATACGCGAAACAACGCCCTTGTTACCGTGACGGCCGGCCATCTTGTCGCCCGGCTGGATCTTGCGCTTCACAGCGACAAAGACCTTGACCATCTTCATGACACCCGGAGGCATTTCGTCGCCGCGCTGGACCTTTTCGACCTTGTCCATGAAGCGATGCTCGAGCAGCGACTTCGACTCGTCGTACTGACCACGCAGTGCTTCGATCTCGCCCTGGACCTTTTCGTCTTCGACCGCGAACATCCACCACTGGGAGCGGGGATATTCGGAGACGACGGCGTTGGAGAGCTCGACGCCCTTCTTGAAGCCCTTCGGACCGGCGACAGACGCCTGACCACGGAGCATCTCGATCAGACGGCCGTAGACGTTACGGTCGAGGATCGCCTGTTCGTCGTCGCGGTCCTTGGCGAGGCGTTCGATTTCCTCGCGTTCGATCGCCATCGCACGTTCGTCCTTTTCGACGCCGTGACGGTTGAAGACGCGAACTTCGACGACGGTGCCAAACGTGCCCGGAGGCATACGCATGGACGTGTCGCGAACGTCGGAAGCCTTTTCACCGAAGATGGCGCGCAGAAGCTTTTCTTCAGGCGTCATCGGGCTTTCACCCTTCGGTGTGATCTTGCCGACGAGGATGTCGCCCGGCTGAACTTCGGCGCCGATATAGACGATGCCGGCTTCGTCGAGATTCTTCAGCGCTTCTTCCGAAACGTTCGGAATGTCGCGCGTGATTTCTTCAGGACCAAGCTTCGTGTCGCGCGCCATCACTTCGAATTCTTCGATGTGGATGGAGGTGAACACGTCGTCAGACACGATGCGCTCGGACATGAGGATCGAGTCTTCGTAGTTGTAGCCGTTCCAAGGCATGAACGCGACGAGCGCGTTGCGGCCAAGAGCCAGGTCACCGAGGTCGGTCGAAGGACCGTCAGCGATGATGTCGCCCTTGTTCAGAATGTCGCCGACGGCGACCAGCGGACGCTGGTTGACGCAGGTGTTCTGGTTGGAGCGCTGGAATTTCTGCAGGCGGTAGATATCGACGCCGGACTTGCCGGATTCGAGGTCTTCCGTTGCACGGATAACGATACGGGTCGCATCCACCTGGTCCACAACACCGCTACGGCGGGCAGCGATCGCCGCGCCGGAGTCACGCGCAACCACAGGCTCCATGCCGGTGCCGACGAACGGCGCTTCGGCGCGAACCAGCGGAACCGCCTGACGCTGCATGTTGGACCCCATGAGGGCGCGGTTGGCGTCGTCGTTTTCGAGGAACGGGATCAGAGCCGCTGCGACGGAGACGAGCTGCTTTGGCGAAACGTCCATCAGGTTGACGGTGTCGCGCGGTGACAGCATGACTTCGCCGGAATGGCGGCAGACCACGAACTCTTCAACGAAGGTGCCTTCGGAGGTGAGTTCCGAGTTCGCCTGCGCAACGTAGTACTTCGCCTCTTCCATAGCGGAGAGATAGACGACGTCCTTCGTCACCTTGCCGTCGATGATCTTGCGGTACGGGCTTTCGATGAAGCCGTACTTGTTCACACGGGCGAAGGTTGCGAGCGAGTTGATCAGACCGATATTCGGGCCTTCCGGCGTTTCGATCGGGCAGATACGGCCGTAGTGGGTCGGGTGAACGTCGCGGACTTCGAAGCCTGCGCGCTCGCGGGTCAGACCACCCGGGCCAAGTGCCGAAAGACGACGCTTGTGGGTGATTTCCGAAAGCGGGTTCACCTGGTCCATGAACTGCGACAGCTGCGAGGAACCGAAGAATTCGCGAACCGCGGCAGCAGCCGGCTTCGCGTTGATCAGGTCCTGCGGCATCACGGTGTCGATCTCGATCGACGACATGCGTTCCTTGATGGCGCGCTCCATGCGGAGCAGACCCAGACGGTACTGATTTTCCATCAGTTCGCCGACAGAACGAACGCGGCGGTTGCCGAGGTTGTCGATGTCGTCGATTTCGCCCTTGCCGTCACGCAGTTCGACGAGCATGCGGACCACGGCCAGGATATCGTCCTTGCGCAGAACGCGCATCGTGTCTGGAGCGTCGACGTCGAGACGCATGTTCATCTTCACGCGGCCGACGGCGGAGAGATCGTAACGCTCCGAATCGAAGAACAGCGAATTGAACATGGCTTCGGCCGAGTCCATCGTCGGCGGCTCGCCCGGACGCATGACGCGGTAGATGTCGAACAGTGCATCCTGACGATGCTCGTTCTTGTCTGCGGCCAGCGTGTTGCGGATGTAGGCGCCAACATTGATGTGGTCGATGCCGAGAACCGGGATCTCGTCGAAACCGTGGTCGAGGATGACCTTGAGGGTCTTCTCGTCGATTTCGTCGCCGGCTTCGAGATAGATCTCACCCGTCGAGTAGTTGACGATGTCTTCGGCCAGATAGTTGCCGTAGAGATCGTCATTCGTTGCCTTGATGGCCTTGAGGCCCTTCTCGGTCAGCGAACGAAGCAGACGCGGGGTCAGCTTCTTGCCGGATTCCACAACGACTTCGCCGGTGTCGGCGTCAACCATTTCCGACAGCGCCTTGGCACCCTTGAGGGTTTCGGCGTTGAACGGAATGCGCCAGCCTTCGCCGTCGCGAACATAGTTGGACTTCGTATAGAACGTCGACAGGATTTCTTCGCCGTCCATGCCGAGTGCCATCAGCAGCGACGAGACGGGGATCTTGCGGCGACGGTCGATACGCGCGTAGACGATGTCCTTGGCGTCGAATTCGATGTCGAGCCAGGAACCGCGATACGGAATGACGCGAGCAGCGAAAAGCAGCTTGCCGGAAGAGTGGCTCTTGCCCTTGTCGTGGTCGAAGAACACGCCTGGCGAACGGTGCATCTGAGACACGATGACGCGCTCGGTACCGTTCACGATGAACGTGCCGTTGTCGGTCATGAGCGGCATGTCGCCCATGTAGACGGACTGTTCCTTGATGTCCTTGATGGACTTCGCGCCCGTATCCTCGTCGATATCAAACACGATGAGACGCAGCGTCACCTTGAGAGGCGCTGCGTAGGTCAGATCGCGCTGACGGCATTCTTCGACGTCGAACTTCGGCGGTTCGAATTCGTAGGACACGAATTCGAGCATGGAAGCGCCGGAGAAATCGCTGATCGGGAAGACAGACCTGAACACGGAGTTCAAACCTTCGTCCGGACGACCACCCTTCGGCTCTTCAACCATCAGAAACTGATCGTAAGACGCCTTCTGAACCTCGATAAGGTTCGGCATTTCAGTGACTTCGGGGATTTTCCCGAAAAACTTGCGTACGCGCCTGCGACCGTTAAATGAAAGGGTCTGAGCCATCGTCGCTCCTTCAAAATTGCATCCGGGCCTGCAACGGACGGGGTTCGCTGGCCAGTCGATCCCGTCGAACATGGTATTCTCAAACTCGTCCTACTTCCCGAAAGCGAAAGGCCGGATTGCCTTCTCGGTTCGGTTCAGGACCATCCTCTTGAGAACCCATTACCCAGGGGCCGTTTTCACGATCCCTGGGTAATAGTTTCGGAGGAAGAAAGCGGGGGAGACTGATCTCCCCCACCGTATTCCGATATTACTTGACGTCGACCTTGGCGCCTGCGTCTTCAAGCTTCTTCTTGAGGTCTGCAGCTTCAGCCTTGGAAACGGCTTCCTTGACAGCCTTAGGAGCGCCTTCGACGAGGTCCTTAGCTTCCTTCAGGCCGAGACCTGTGATTGCGCGGACTTCCTTGATGACGTTGATCTTGTTAGCGCCGGCTTCAACGAGGATAACGTCGAATTCGGTCTTTTCTTCTTCAACGACAGCAGCAGCACCGCCGCCAGCAGCAGCTGCTGCGACAGGAGCAGCAGCCGAAACGCCCCACTTTTCTTCGAGCATCTTGGAAAGCTCAGCAGCTTCCAGAACGGTCAGGGCGGACAGGTCTTCAACGATCTTTGCGAGATCAGCCATTTTATCAGTTCCTTATATTCGGTTCGAACTTGGTTTTGAACAGCGAAAAACCGCCTTACGCGGCTTCGTCCTTCTTTGAGTAAGCCGCAAACACGCGAGCAAGCTGAGCTGCTGGTGCGGATACAACCGTTGCAATGCGGGTAGCCGGGGCGTTCAAGAGGCCCAGCAGCTTGCCACGAAGCTCGTCCAGCGAAGGCAGGGTCGCAAGCGACTTGACTGCTTCAGCGTTGAGCGTGGTTGTTCCCATGGCTCCACCGAGGACAACGATCTTGTCGTTGGTCTTGGCGAAATCCACGACGACTTTGGGAGCAGTGATCGGGTCATTGCTGTAGGCAATGAGTGTCTGACCGGTGAAGAGATCGGAGATCCCTTCTGCTTCCGTACCCTGAAGAGCGATCTTGGCCAGGCGGTTCTTCGCGACTTTGACGGTGCCGCCAGCAGCACGCATTTTTGAACGGAAGTCGTTCATCTGCGCAACTGTGACACCAGCATAGTGGGCCACGACAACTGAACCAGAAGCCTTGAAGACTTCATTCAGCTCCGTGACGAATTCGCGTTTTTCCGCTCTTTCCACTGTCTGTCTCCAGTTGATAGGACCGCAATCCTGCAGGCCCTACCGGGTTTGCCTTTGCCTCGAACGATCGTTTGACGGACCGTCCGTGGCGGTTGAGGATCCTGTCCCCCCGCTCTGTCGCCACGAAGGCTTCAGGCTTAAGGCACACAAGGCTCGAACCGAATTGACAACGCCGGAGCGCCGAAAATCTGCGTTCTTACCCGTCTCATGCAGGCCAAGTGATTAAGGGAAAACCACCTGCAATCTCGGACAGGAATTCCGGATTTCTCCGGAAATTCCCGCTCCCCGAAGGGAGAGGGAATTCATGCAGCCGGAGCCCTGGGGCTCCGGCAATTCATTAAGCGGCTGTGACCGACGAAGGCTCGATCTTGACGCCTGGGCCCATCGTCGACGAAATCGCGACGCGCTTCAGGTAGTTGCCCTTGGCGCCAGCCGGCTTTGCCTTGATGACGGCGTCAGCAAAGGCACGGATGTTTTCTTCGAGTGCCTTGGCATCGAAGGAAGCCTTGCCGATGCCGGCGTGAACGATACCGGCCTTCTCGACGCGGAACTCGACAGCGCCGCCCTTGGAAGCCTTGACGGCTCCGGCAACGTCCATGGTCACAGTACCGACCTTCGGGTTAGGCATCATGCCACGCGGGCCGAGAACCTTACCGAGACGACCGACGAGCGGCATCATGTCAGGAGTTGCGATGCAACGATCGAAGTCGATCTTGCCGCCCTGAACGATTTCCAGCAGGTCTTCTGCGCCAACAATGTCTGCACCAGCAGCCTTGGCTTCATCAGCCTTGGCGCCACGTGCGAAAACAGCAACGCGAACGTCACGGCCGGTGCCGTTCGGCAGGTTGACAACGCCGCGGACCATCTGGTCTGCGTGACGCGGGTCAACGCCGAGGTTCATCGAGATTTCGACGGTTTCGTCGAACTTAGCCGTCGCACGTTCCTTGACCATCGAGATGGCTTCGGTGAGAGCGATGAGCGTTGTCGGATCCACGCCTTCGCGGATCTTTTTCATGCGCTTTGCGAGCTTTACCATGTTAAGCCACCACTTCCAGGCCCATGGAGCGGGCAGAGCCCTCAACCATCAGCATTGCGCCTTCGACGTCGGCTGCGTTGAGATCCTTCATCTTACCTTCGGCGATCGCACGGACCTGAGCCTTGGTGATGGTACCGGCCTTGCCACCCTTGCCAGGTGTCTTGGAACCGGAAGTGATCTTCGCTTCCTTCTTCAGCCAATAAGTAACCGGCGGCTGCTTCATCGCGAAGGTGAAGGACTTGTCCTGGTAGTAGGTGATGACGACCGGGATCGGCATACCCTTTTCCATTTCCTGCGTGGCGGCATTGAACGCCTTGCAGAATTCCATGATGTTGATGCCACGCTGACCAAGCGCCGGGCCGATTGGCGGGGACGGGTTAGCCGATCCTGCCTTGACCTGAAGCTTGAGCTGGCCTGCTACTTTCTTAGCCATTTCTCTGCCTTTCGTTATGGACCGATATCTTGGTCCGAAATGCCGGATTGACCGGCGGCTGCGGTTGCGTGGTGCGGCTTACCGAGGTCCGGCTAGACCCCTCACCTTCCACGCGGGTTACGGCAAACGCCGCACAGGGCCGCCAACTCAATGGCAGCCCATATTCAAAAACAATCAGACCTTCTCGACCTGAGCGTATTCGAGCTCCACCGGAGTGGCGCGGCCAAAGATCGACACTTCGACCTTGAGGCGCGAACGCTCTTCATCGACATCCTGAACAACGCCGTTGAACGACGCGAACGGACCATCGGAAACACGAACCTGTTCACCAACCTCGAACGAGATCGAGGACTTCGGCCGCTCGACACCTTCCTGAACCTGACCGAGGATACGATCGGCTTCGGAGTCAGGGATCGGAACAGGCTTGTTGTCAGAACCAAGGAAGCCGGTAACCTTCGGCGTGTTCTTGATCAGGTGGTAGGCTTCGTCCGTCAGGTTCGCACGAACCATGACGTAGCCCGGGAAGAACTTGCGTTCGCTATCGACCTTTCGGCCGCGACGCACTTCCACAACCTTTTCCGTCGGAACGAGGATCTGTTCGAACAAATGCTCAAGCCCCTTCTGGCGAGCCTTGTTCTCGATGTCCTCAGCGACCTTTTTCTCAAAGTTCGAATATGCGTGGACGATGTACCAGCGGGCCGCCATCTTAATACTCCAGGATCAAACGCTGACGTTCAGCACGAAGCCGAGCAACCAGCCAATAAGCTGGTCCGCAGCGAAGAAAAACAGCGCCGCAACCACGACCATGACCAGAACCATGATCGTCGAGATCGTGGTTTCACGGCGGGATGGCCAAGTGATTTTAGACGCTTCGGAACGAACCTGCTTGAAGAACGTTGCCGGATTGGTTTTGGATGCCATCGATTGCCCACGCAATTACGGCACGTAAAGCCGATATCGTTCAGCCCCACGCACCGCGTGTCTGTTGTTCCCTACATAAACACCCATTTCCCGTTAAACAAGAGGAAAAAGGTGCCTACATGAAATTCCCAACTTTGGACAACAACCGCTCAGCGCCTATCAATTACAGTCGCAAGCTATGTGTTGTGCGAAGGCTGGCAGGGGCAGCCGGGCTTGAACCGACGACCTGCGGTTTTGGAGACCGCCGCTCTACCAACTGAGCTATACCCCTTCAAACCGAAGACTGACGGACCATCAAGATCCTCTCCGTCACCGGCTAGGCGCTCCCTTTAAGACGCTGCGCCGGACTTGGCAAGAGTGTTTTTCGAACTTTGCCAGGCTATCTGAATTTGCCGCCGACGTTGTCGCCGAGATCTCTTGCCGAGACCGGGGACAAGACTTGATCCGGCTTCCCTAGGAGAAGATCGCGCGTTGAAAGCTCGACGGCGCCCGTCGCCGTCCCGGTCGCCGGCACGCGCCTCTCTGTTGGCAGCGGAAGCCGTTGCCATGCCAGACGCGGCGGTTTTTCGACGAAGGCACCAGGTTCGTTGACGGTGCGGTCGCGAACGCGGGTGATGATCAATTCGATCGCGAGCGCGCGGCCCTCTTCGTGATAGAAATTGCCCTTGATCTGTACCGTGCCGGCCAATGCCTTGATGAAGGCGCGCAGCAGGTTCGCGTCAAGCGGCTCGGGGTCGGACCAGAACGAGTCGATCCCGCCCTGATGGGTCAACCCGGGCATGTCGTAAACTGCCGCACCGAGTGCAATCGTCGGAAGACCGGCTCTCAGGCTGTGCATCGCCGTCGTGGAGTTGGCAACGATCGTCCCGTGCGAATGGCGAAGGATCGCTCCGAGATCACCTCTTTCGATAAACACGACCCGGTTCGAGACGCGGTAGCGGGCGGCAATCTTCGACACGATCTTGCGCCAGCCCTCGAGATCGTTGTCGAGCGGATGCTGCTTTACGATCAACCGCGCGCTTTCGGGAGCATGTCTCGAGAACGAGTGGATGACCTGATCGATCATCTGAGAGAGATGCCGATAAGGAGAGTTTGCTCGGATCTGGTAGTCGCTCTGCAATTGCAGCGCCAGGAGGTAATTCTTGCCGGTTTCGCCGTCGAAAAATCCCTCTGGCAGATCGTGGCGCGAACGGAACATGCGCGGCAGCCACGACAGATAGTCGAACAGCGGATCGTAGTACTTGTCCGAGCGGTAGAACGGGAACATCGGGCGGCCGAAATATGCCAGGAGATTATAGATGACCTCGTTTGTCGCCTCCTGTCCGAACGTGTGGCCGTAGCGCGCCTTGAGATCCGGTTCGGGAACCTGCTCGGCAACCTTGCGAATCACGTTCGGATCGTTGGGGAAGTGCGAGAAGCGGCCCATGCCATTGCGTTCGAGCGTGATCCAGTCCGGCCGAAGATAGCCGAACTCGACGGCATGACACTGAATGCCCAACCGACGTGCAACGCGTCCGGCAAAGCGATGGTAGGGCAGCCTGTCGGCATAATAGAGAATGTCGGTGATGCCTTCGCGACGGATGAGTTCAGCCAGATAGCGTGGCCAGGCCCTCAGCGTTCCGCGATAGTTGATCGCTCCGGACTTCCGCCAGTAGGCCTGGTCTCCGAACGAGAAGTTCACACGCTTCGTACCGATCCCCTGCGCTTCGAACGCGTTTGCCAGCTCGCGCCAGAACACGGACGGTGGACCTTGGAGAAACAGGACTTTTGTCATTCGAAGCCAATACCGCTTGATTCGGGATCATGAAATTGAGGGTCGTTTAGCCTGATCGGGGTTCTCCCGACGTAATACACAGCTCCCCGTACGTGAGACGGATGCCAATTCACACAATTACCGTTAAACAGTTCCGGTACTTTCACGAAGGCACCACCGTCGTCAATGGCGCCTTTTACGCACGAAGCATATCCCAAGGTTACGTCGCCATGCATCAACGCCGATTCCTGCTGCTTCAAGGACCCGCCTCGCCGTTTCTCAAGAAGCTCGCGGAAGCCATTGAAAACAAAGGCGCGAAGGTATGGAAGATCAACCTATCCATAGGTGATGTGGCGTTTTGGTGGCCGCGCAAAAGCGAACTGTTTCGCGAAAAGCCTGAACATTGGGCAGTGTATCTCGATCGCTACATAAGCGATCACAATGTAACCGATATCGTCATGCTTGGTGATGGTCGTGCGCCGCATCACAGCGCGGCTGCCGTTGCGTCAGCCAGAGGCGTTGACGTCCATATTCTCGAACACGGGTATCTGCGGCCCGACTGGCTGACGATAGAGCCGGACGGCATGTCGGCACATTCTCGCTTTCCGCAGGATGCGGAGCGTATCCGCATGATCGCGGAAAGCGCACCGGCCATTGACGGGGTCGGACGCTACCGCTCCAGCTTCTTGACCTACGCGCTCTACGATCTTGTCTATCACGTTCCCAATGTTCTCTTGGGATGGCTCGTTCATCCCCACTACCGGACCCATGGGCCCGTGCATCCGGTTAGGGAATATGCCGGCTGGATCTGGAAGGCGCTGAGGATGAAATCTCGGCGACGGAACGCCGATCTCGCGACCACAGCCGCCCTCACCCCGATTCAGACGGCGGATAGCGTGCGCTTGCCTCGGGTCTTCCTGTTTCCATTGCAGCTTCCTGGGGATTACCAGATCATCCGTCACGCCCCCAGCGGCGACCTCTTCGCCATCGTCGATTCGGTGATTGCTTCTTTCGCAAAGCACGCAGGCAGTAACGACCGCCTGCTGTTCAAGGTCCATCCGATCGACAATGGACTGTCGCGCTGGCCCGAGCGCATCCGGGCCGCCTCAAACCGCCACGGAATATCGGACCGTGTCTTCTATGCGGATGGGGGCGACACCGACGACCTTATCACCCGCGCGGCCGGCGTCGTCACAGTCAACTCGACCGTCGGACTGACCGCGCTATCGATGGCAAAGCCGGTAGTTGCGCTGGGCGCTGCGGTATACGACATCCCCGGGCTGACATTCCAAGGGCCACTCGCGGAGTTCTGGACGAATCCGGGACGGCCGGACATGGAACTGTTCGACGCCTTCCAGCGGGCGCTTGCCGCGACGACGCAGGTCCGCGGTGGTTTCATCGGGAGAGACGCGATTGAAGCAGGCGCCGAGAATGTTGCAGCACGGCTGATGGAGCCTGCGCCACGCCTGCCGAAGAGCTGGGCCAAGCCAGGCGGCAGCACGCAGTTCCGCTATATGAATGAACTCTTTGGCTGAACGGCGTACGCGCTTCCTGCGGACGTCTCCTGACCGATTTCAACACGCTGTAACGAAAAAGGCCCCGCGGTTTCCCGCGAGGCCTTTTTCAAGTGGTTGATCTATCGATTACTCGATGATCGAGGCAACGATGCCGGCGCCGACAGTACGACCGCCTTCGCGGATCGCGAAGCGCAGCTTTTCTTCCATCGCGATCGGAACGATCAGCTCGACTTCAACGGTGACGTTGTCGCCTGGCATAACCATTTCCGTGCCTTCTGGAAGCGAAACGATACCGGTCACGTCCGTTGTACGGAAGTAGAACTGAGGACGGTAGTTCGTGAAGAACGGCGTATGACGGCCGCCTTCTTCCTTCGTCAGGATGTAGGCTTCTGCCATGAACTTCTTGTGCGGCTTGACCGAACCCGGCTTGCACAGGATCTGGCCACGCTCAACGCCGTCACGCTGTACGCCACGGATCAGAGCGCCGATGTTGTCGCCGGCCTGGCCCTGGTCGAGCAGCTTGCGGAACATTTCGACGCCGGTAAC
The DNA here is from genome assembly GCF_050500175.1 of Neorhizobium sp. DAR64872/K0K18. Lineage (NCBI taxonomy): Bacteria > Pseudomonadati > Pseudomonadota > Alphaproteobacteria > Hyphomicrobiales > Rhizobiaceae > Neorhizobium > Neorhizobium sp. DAR64872/K0K18. The sequence continues at coordinate 1,290,647 of NZ_CP191446.1, read as the reverse complement.
CGTCGTCTTGGTCGTGGCGCGGATGCCGACGATTTCGACTTCTTCACCAACCTTGACGATGCCACGCTCGACGCGACCGGTCACGACCGTACCACGGCCCGAGATCGAGAAAACGTCTTCGATCGGCAGCAGGAACGGCTGGTCGATCGGACGCTCAGGCGTCGGGATGTAGGCGTCGACAGCTGCCATCAGTTCGCGAACGGCGTCTTCGCCGATCTTCTTGTTCGAATCTTCGAGAGCGGCCAGAGCCGAACCCTTGACGATCGGAATGTCGTCGCCCGGGAAGTCGTAGGACGACAGAAGTTCGCGGACTTCCAGTTCGACGAGCTCGAGGAGCTCTTCGTCGTCGACCTGGTCAACCTTGTTGAGGAACACGACGATTGCCGGAACGCCAACCTGACGAGCAAGCAGGATGTGCTCGCGGGTCTGTGGCATCGGGCCGTCGGCAGCCGAGCAAACCAGGATCGCGCCGTCCATCTGCGCTGCACCGGTGATCATGTTCTTGACGTAGTCGGCGTGGCCGGGGCAGTCGACGTGTGCGTAGTGGCGGTTTGGCGTTTCGTATTCGACGTGTGCCGTCGAAATGGTGATGCCGCGGGCCTTCTCTTCAGGAGCAGCGTCGATCTGGTCGTAGGCCTTGAATTCGCCGAAGTACTTCGTGATCGCCGCAGTCAGCGACGTCTTGCCGTGGTCGACGTGACCGATCGTGCCAATGTTGACGTGAGGCTTATTGCGCTCAAACTTGCTCTTTGCCATTGAATGCTTCCTGTGAACATAAGAGGTTGACCCGGCGACCGGGTTTGGTGTCGCCGTTTAAGGCTTTCCCAAGGATTGCGCAAGACATAATTACGCCGCCGCCCCGTACAAGGGGCAGGCCGAAAGATGGCGCTCTATCTGCCTGTATTTCAAGGCCTCGGCGTGTCGCCCTCCCCGTCTGCCGGAAGTATGGTCGCCGCAGAGATGGTGATGGCCTGATACGTAATCCTGACGTCCAATCCGGTTTTTGCGCGTGCCGCACGTGATCAACACGAGCACAAATCGACGCGATGTTTGAATGGATCAAACCGGTCGAAAATAGAAATCATTTGTCCGGGATATTGGAGCGGGTAGCGGGAATCGAACCCGCGTATTCAGCTTGGAAGGCTGCTGCTCTACCATTGAGCTATACCCGCGGGGGTGGTCCGATCTCGAAGACGAATGGTGGAGAGAGTTGGATTTGAACCAACGTAGGCGTAGCCAACGGATTTACAGTCCGTCCCCTTTAACCACTCGGGCATCTCTCCATTCGTCTGGATCGTTAGACCAAGTCTGCTGACCGTCAGGCTTGCCGCCCCTCGGTCTGCGCCGCGTATATGACGGCCTCATGTCCGTCTGTCAACACGACCTCTTTGAAAAAAGGAGGAAAAAATTGGATATCGTCATGCCATCCGACGAAGGCTCGAGCGGAGGGCTTTGCCGAAACCGCGCTCCTCGATATAAGGCAGCATGAGCACAAAAGATCCTAAAGACAAAACCGCCCGCGACACCCATTACGCGACGCTTCGCCGGAATGTTCGCGATACCAAGCGCGAACGCGGCGAGATCCCGACGCCGCAGCAGGGCCGCGTCAAATCCAACAAGGGCGCCAAGGATTGGACGCCACCGCAGCTGCAGCCGGAACAGGTGCTGCTCTATGGTCTCCATACGGTTCGGGCTGCGATCCAGAACCCGGAGCGCAAGCTGATCAAGCTTTCGGTGACACAGAACGCCTTTATGCGACTGGAGATCGGCGAATCGAGCGAGCTGTCTTTTCCTGTCGAGTTCGTCTCGCCGCAGGATATCGACAAGGTGCTGGGTCCCGAGGCGATCCACCAGGGCGTGATGCTGGAAACGCGGCCCCTGCCCGTACGCCGGCTTGAAGCCCTTAAAGAGAGCCCGCTCCTCCTGGTACTCGACCAGGTAACGGATCCCCATAACGTCGGTGCCGTCATGCGATCGGCCGTAGCCTTCGGCGCCGGCGCACTCATCACCACCCAGAGACATAGCCCTACCGAGTCAGGCGTGCTGGCAAAATCCGCGTCCGGCGCACTGGAACTCATCCCGTATATCCAGATCACCAACCTCGCCGACGCGCTGGAATCGATCCACAAGCTTGGTTTCCAGACGATCGGGCTTGATTCGGAAGGTCCTGCCCCGCTGGAAGGCACGTTCTCCGGTGAGCGGATTGCTTTGGTCCTCGGATCCGAGGGCAAGGGCTTGCGCCAGAAGACCCGCGAAACGGTGAATGCGTTGGCCCGGCTCGACATGCCCGGCGAGATCAAGTCGCTCAACGTCTCGAATGCCGCAGCGATTGCGCTTTACGCGACAAGGCAGCATCTCCTGAAGATCTCCTGAAATCACATCAGCGGCCTGACGAAAACCGTCGGGCCGCCGCGCTCCATCCTGGCGCAAGCTTTATATGAGTATTTCCTAATTATCTTAAATGGGAGAGCTTGGATGGATCGCGGGACCTGGAAGCAACCTGTCATCCTGGAAATCTTCGGCCAACCGGGGCCGATCATCGTGCAAGGCACGCTGGATGCCGCTCTTATGCTGCTCAGCGGATGGCCGGCCGCACGAACAGAAGCGCATATGGCGGCGGTGATGGCGTGCCGCGACGTGCTGACGGGCCGAAGCGTAGCGGCCCTTGCCCGCGCCGATTTCATTGAGGCTGCACTAGAGGCCGGCTTCCATGTTCAACCGCAAACGTTTCTTGCCGATATCGATGGCGAACCAATCAAAGACGTCCCGGCCTCACTTGCGACCCTGCCGATCTCGCCGGACCGCCTCGCCCCCCTCGCACCGTTCCGGCGCCGCCTCAGTAAGTCCCCCCGCTTACGCGGGCTTACCCTTGCTTATACCGAGCCCGATGCTGGCGAACTGGATTCACTCCCGTCATATCACCACCCGGTGATTAGCTGGAGCGAGCCGCATTCCGCGGCATCGGGGGCTGGGCCGGCCAGCCCACACACACCCTGCATGCGCGAATTATTGGCAGAGCTCTCGCGGACGATCGGCATGATTGCACGGCTCGGCGCCCGACGCGCCGCGGGCGTGCTGCGGCCCCAGCTTCGCCGGGGAGCATCGGATCTTCCGGCCGCGGCGGATGCGCACCTTGGCAATTCCTGGGCCGTCGGTCGTCAGCAACCAATGGCATAGGCACGGTGATGCAGAGGCGAGACGAGCTTGCGCTGCTGGAGGCAAGGCAGTAGATCGTCTTTATGATGAGTATGCTTTTGATATTCGAGACGATCGCGCTCGATGCAGGCCGCACGATTCTTGAGATCCGTGGCCGTGGCGCTCATACCCACTACAAACCGGACCACTCGCCGGTGACGGAGGCCGACGAAGCCGCGGAAGCGATGATTCTCGAAGCGCTTGCGCAGCATTGGCCAGCGATCCCCGCGGTTGCAGAAGAAGCCGTCGCCGCCGGGCAGATCCCAGATATTTCCGGTGGTCGTTTCTTTCTGATCGACCCGCTTGACGGCACACGTGAATTCATCAACGGCCGCGATGACTTCACCGTCAATATTGCGCTGATCGAAAATGCCCTTCCGACCGTTGGTATCGTGTATGCTCCGGCGCTCAACGTCGGCTATGGCGGCGCACAGAACAAAGCGTCCAAGCTCGCGATCGCCCCCGATTTCACCATCGAAAACCGTCAGGCGATCCGCGCCCGCGTCATGCCACGGCGACCCATCGCCTGTGCCAGCCGGTCCCACCGAACTGTCGAAACGGATGATTTCCTGGCGCAATACGGCGACCTCGAAACCCTTTCCGTCGGTTCATCGCTGAAATTCGGTCTGCTGGCGGAAGGTGCCGCCGACATTTATCCGCGGTTCGGCCGGACGATGGAGTGGGACACGGCAGCCGGAGATGCGGTCCTGCGCGCCGCCGGTGGCAAGACCTGCGCTATCGACGGACAGCCGCTCCGGTACGGCAAGGTCGGTCGATCGGATGAGAATGATTTCGCCAATGGCGACTTCATCGCGACCGGTGCATCGGTTGAAGTCCTGTAGTTTTCCAAATTCTCTCGACCACGAAAAAAGGCGCCTCCTTTCAGAAGCGCCTTCCTAAGACAGCTCGATATCTCAGAGGAAGAAATCGCTGTCGTACATTTTGGTCTGGCCCGCGATCTTGATCTGGAAGTCGGCATAACCGTCGCCGTTCACATCGCCTGAGACGATGCCGCCGCTAAAGCGCAACTCGCCCGCCTCGCCCGAAAAGCCTTTCGAACCAATGAAATCGAAAGACTGATTGCCGCCGAAGGTCGTATCCGCATCGATCGACCGGAGATCGATATAATCGTCTTCTGCGCGGCTGAAGTCCTGGATGATGTCGCGGCTGCTGTTTGCCTTGGAGTCTGCGATCGAGGTGAACACGAACGTATCGGCGCCCGATCCACCATAGAGATGGTCGTTGCCGGATCCGCCGTACAGCTTGTCGTTGCCGCTTCCACCGTAGAGGTCGTCGCTACCCGCGCCGCCGTAGAGCGTGTCATTACCGCCCTTGCCATCGATCAAGTCGTTTCCGTCATCGCCCCAAAGCTTGTTTGCGCCTGATGAGCCGTAGATCTTGTCGCTCGCACCGGTCCCGATGGCATTCTCGATGCTGACGAGCGTCTCTTTGTAACTGGTTCCGAGCGTCTGCGCCGAACCCTTGCCGAGATCGATGGCGACGCCGAGACCGGCCAGATCATCATCCTCGTCCTGCGTCTCATAGCTGATCGTATCGGTCCCCGAGCCACCGTTGAAATAGTTGCGATAGCCGACCGAGAAGAAGGCGTCATTGCCCGTCTCGCCGTAATAGTCGCTGTGATAGGTGGAGACTTCGAAAGAGTTGTTGCCGCTGCCGGCATAGACGACATCATAGAGCTTGCTCGACGTCGAGAACCCTGTTGCGACGTAGCTGTCGTTGCCGGAGCCGAGATCGATCTTGTTGCCGCCTTCGAAGGAATTTTGCACCAAATCGTCGTCAGCGCCTGCATAGACCGTGTTGAAACCACCGTATTTGCCAACGAGGTTGAGGAAGATCCGGTCGTCGCCGCCATAGGTGTAGACGGTGAGATCAGAATCGTAATCATCCTGGTAGACGGTGTTGTCGTAATCGTTGCCGTAGAATGTGGGCATCCGTTTCCTCCGGTCCGCTCCTGGCATGAGAATCGCCGCGGATTGCTGTGCTTATGCTAGACTACGAATCCTGACGGAATCCGTAATATCCCGTTGTCTGCCATTCAGGTTCGTTAACGCGCAATGGCCGCCTTCGTCATCCCCTCGCTTCGACGCTTTATCTCAATCAGATGAAGTACCACGTTGAAAAATCTTTGCGGAACCTCTTTGATTTCCATGGGTTGGTAGGGCTCACAGGAGATACCGACCATGAAAAAAACAATTCTCACCGCAGCATTTCTCATGACCGCAACGGCAGCTTTCGCGCAGTCGGCTGCAGAAAGCACCGGCGCAAACTCGGTTCTGGGTCGCGCTCCGACCACCGCAGACTTTATCATGCAGGCGTCTGCGAGCGGTATGTACGAGATCGAGTCGAGCAAGCTCGCACTGACCAAGGGCGACGACGCCACCAAGAAATTTGCGCAGCAGATGATTACAGACCATGAAAAGGCTTCTGCCGAACTCAAGGCGCTGATCGACAGCGGCAAGGTCCAGGGCAATCCTGTCACGGCATTGACCGAAGATGACAAGGAAGATGTCGACGAGCTGGCAAAGCTTGAAGGTGCCGATTTCATCGAGGAATATTTCGACGATCAGGTCGAAGCACATGAAGACGCGGTAGACCTCTTCAAGCGCTACGCTGAAGAAGGTGAAAATGCCGATCTAAAGGCCTTTGCCGCGAAGACACTTCCGGCCCTCGAGCATCACTACAAGATGGCACAGGACATGGATAAGTAAGAACTACCCTTCCACAACTGCCATACTCTAAAGAGACAGCCGCCCGATTCGTCGAGGCGGCTTTTTCTGTTGCTTCGCCCTCAGACCCAACGCCCGGGAGGTCGTTGGAAGCTTACTGAGCAGCGAACCGTCAAACGGATGGTTTTGAAAACGCGAGATAGCGACGCACGAAGGATGCATTGACGTTTCCGTCAGGCCTCAACCGCTGCGTCACGCTTCTTCTTGCCGTCCAATAACTGAGCGAAGAGTTCGGCCTGTCTTTCGGTTGCTGCTCGGATCGCATTGAGCTGCAAAAGCATGCTGCCAAACGCCGCGACGAGCACAGAGCCGATGAAGGCGGGTGCCGCCCAAGGCAGTGCTGCCAAGAGCGCGAGCAGGGCATAGGACCCCTGCCCGGCGCTGGCCATCAGCGCCACGAGGGCGCAGACCACCAGAACGATCCCGATCCAGCCAATCCACATCAAGACTTTTCCCATCAGTCTCCCCTTAAATTTAAGAGATCCTGACAGAGCGCATTCCATGTTGCAAGGATTGGCCGGCACGAGAAGAGATGCCGGAAAGACAACGGAGCGACGTGCGTCAAACCCTGCTCTCCTCAGCCCGAGAAAAGCATGATCAACCGATCAAAATGATTGGGATAGAAGTGGTGCCCCCGACAAGGTTCGAACTCGTGACCCCCTGATTACAAATCAGGTGCTCTACCAACTGAGCTACAAGGGCACTTCTGGGGGTGGAATTACCAGATTCTGATTTCGTGTAAAGCGAAAATTCCGTTGATCGCGATAAACACTTTCGAGAAACGAGATACTCGTGGTCTACCCGCAGCCGGAATGGCTGATGAAGTACCGACGCTGCACGGAAGCGGCTTGTTCGTCCTGTCGTTTCTCCTATAGCTACCTGCTGGAAGCCGTATGTTGACGATGCGGTGTTTCAGACCTGTATTCCCTGGGCGCATGTCCGCGTCACACCAAAGGCCTTCCCATGTCGATCGCGACCGAAAAGCTCGCATTCATCGCCTCAACGGCACCCGATGCCGAGGCAGCGTTTGACGAGCTGACCCGGCTTTACGGAAACGTTCCCCTGTCGGAGGCCGACGTGGTCGTGGCCTTGGGTGGTGACGGGCTCATGCTGCAAACGCTGCACGAGACCATGCATATCGGCAAAAGGGTCTACGGCATGAACCGTGGCTCGGTCGGTTTTCTGATGAACGATTTCGAAACGGTCGATCTTCCCGACCGAATTGCGCGTGCCGTGGAAAACGAGTTTCACCCGCTAAAGATGACGGCGACCGATGCCTGGGGTGCGATATCCCACTCGCTCGCGATCAACGAGGTCTACCTGTTCCGCCAATCCTATCAGGCCGCGAAGCTGAAGGTGGTGGTCGATGGGCACACAAGGCTGGAGGAACTGATCTGCGACGGCCTGATGGTCGCGACGCCCGCCGGCTCCACCGCCTACAATCTGTCGGCGCACGGGCCGATCCTGCCGCTGGAGGCGCCGCTTCTGGCGATGACGCCCGTCAGTGCGTTTCGTCCACGTCGCTGGCGCGGTGCGCTTTTGCCAAACCGTGTCTGCGTCGACATCGAGATTCTTGAGCCCGAAAAGCGACCGGTCAACGCGGTCGCCGACAATACCGAGGTGAAATCCGTCATCCATATCCGCATCGCGCAATCGACTGAACTGACGGCACGGCTTCTATCGGATCCCGACCATTCCTGGTCTGACCGGATCTTGGCCGAGCAGTTCAACGACTGACAACGACCCCCAAGAAACGCAAACGGCCGGATCGCGAGATCCGGCCGTTTGTGATTCGTGATGCGTCCAAACCTTACTCGGCGTCGGCGCCAAGATCGGGCTTGCCGCTGATGCGGTGTGCAAGGGCAGCTTCCATGAACTCGTTGAGTTCGCCGTCGAGAACGTCGCTGGGTGCCGTGCTTTCGACACCGGTGCGCAGGTCCTTCACCAGCTGGTATGGCTGCAGAACGTAGGAGCGGATCTGGTGGCCCCAGCCGATGTCGCTCTTCGAAGCGGCTTCCGCATTGGCGGCCGCTTCGCGCTTCATCAGTTCCGCTTCGTACATACGGGCGCGCAGCATGTCCCACGCCTTGGCGCGGTTCTTGTGCTGCGAGCGTTCCTGCTGGCAGGCGACGACGATACCGGACGGAATGTGCGTGATACGCACGGCCGAGTCGGTGGTGTTGACGTGCTGCCCGCCGGCACCCGACGAACGATAGGTGTCGATGCGGCAATCGCTCTCGTTGATCTCGATGTTGATCGAGTCGTCGACCACAGGATAGACCCAGATCGACGAGAACGACGTGTGGCGGCGTGCCGCGCTGTCGTAGGGCGAAATGCGCACCAGGCGATGGACGCCCGACTCGGTCTTCAACCACCCGAAGGCATTGTGTCCCTTGACGAGAATGGTCGCGGACTTGATGCCGGCCTCTTCGCCATCGTGCACTTCCAAGAGCTCGACCTTGTAGCCCTGGCGCTCGGCCCAGCGGGTGTACATGCGCAGCAGAATGTTCGCCCAGTCCTGGCTTTCCGTGCCACCGGCACCGGAATGCACTTCGACATAGGTATCGTTGCTGTCTGCCTCGCCCGAAAGCATCGCTTCCACCTGCCGGCGGTTGGCTTCAGTGCGCAACGTCTTCAGCGCTTCCTCGGCCTCTTTAACGATCGAGTCGTCGCCCTCGTCTTCCCCCATCGCGATGAGTTCGACATTGTCGTTGAGCTGCTGATCGAGCGCTCGCACGCCGTTGATGCTGTCATCCAGCTGCTGACGCTCGCGCATCAGCTTCTGCGCTTCGGAGGCGTCGTTCCAGAGGTTTGGATCCTCTGCCTTGTTGTTCAACCAGTCCAGTCGTCTTACCGCCTGATCCCAGTCAAAGATGCCTCCTCAGCAGGCTTATGGCCTGCTTGATTTCGTCGGTTACGTTGATGATTTCCGCGCGCATGGCGTAATGCTTCTCTCGTCTTTTCGTTGTTGACCGAAGTTGCGGTGGACATAGTTGCGCCGGCCCCGGAAGTAAACCCCGGGCCGGCGCGTCGATGTCCTAGAGGACGTCAGTATGAGGATCAAAACAGGCCGGAGGCACCGGACGTGATGGCCTGCTGTGCCTGTGGCGAGGAGTCCAGGATCTGGTCCTGCGTCATGTATTCGCCGCCACCGATGACCTGGAAGACGTCGGCCGGGCCGGTTCCGGGCTTGAAGGCTTCGGTGATCGTATCCGGCTCGCCTTCCATGGCCATCATGCCCGTCTTGCGGTTGACAGCGACGAACTGCATGCCTTCCGGCACCAGGAATTTTTCAGCCGGCATATGCTTTGCCGCCGCTTCGATAAACTGACCAAAGATGGGCGCAGCAAGTCCGCCACCCGTGCTGCCGCGTCCGAGCGGAGCCGGTGTGTCGAAGCCGATATAAAGGCCGGCCACGATGTTCGGCGTGAAGCCGACGAACCAGGCGTCCTTCTCGTCATTGGTCGTTCCGGTCTTGCCGGCGACCGGACGGTCGGTCAGATGGATCTTGCCGGCCGCGCTGCCGCGCTGCACGACGCCTTCCATCATTGAGGTGATCTGGTAGGCGGTCATCGGATCGAGAACCTGCTCGCGGTTGTCGGCCAGAACGGGCTCTTCCTGGTTCGCCCAACTGTTGGCATTGCAGCCTTCGCACGTGCGCTCTTCATGGCGGAAAATGGTCTTGCCGTAACGATCCTGGATGCGGTCGATTACGGTCGGCTTGATCTGCTTGCCGCCGTTGGCGATGACCGCATAGGCGGATACCATCCGCATCACGGTCGTTTCACCGGAACCGAGCGACATGGCGAGAACAGGCAGCATCTTGTCGTAGATGCCGAAGCGTTCGGCATATTCGGCCACCAGTTCCATGCCCATGTCCTGCGCCAGGCGGACAGTCATCTGGTTGCGCGACTTTTCGATGCCGGTGCGCAGCGTTGCCGGACCGTTGCCGTCCTTGTCGCCGTAGTTGGACGGGCGCCAGACCTGGCCGCCGGTGACAATCTCGATCGGCGCGTCAAGCACAACCGATGCCGGGGTGTAGCCGTTGTCGAGCGCTGCAGAATAGACGAAGGGCTTGAACGACGAACCCGGCTGACGCATCGCTTGGGTGGCGCGGTTAAATTCCGACTGTGCATAGGAGAAGCCGCCGACCATGGCGAGAACGCGGCCGGTATTCGGGTCCATCGCGACAAAGCCGCCCTGTACCTTCGGAGGCTGACGCAGCCGGAAGGTCTTGGCTTCTTCATTGATCGGCTCGACATAGACGACGTCGCCCGGGCTCAGCACGCCATCGGGACCTTTCGCCGTCCGGCGAGAACCCTTGGCGTCGCGATAGGCCCATTTCATGGCGTCCGCGGGGATCGTTCCCGTCACGCGCTCTTCGGTCACCTTGCCGCCACCATCGGCAGCGGGACGCAAACCGATCTCGGCGGACTTGGCGGACGCGCTGATCACGACGGCAAGCTGCCATTCCGGGACATCGCGCAGGTCAGGCGCCTTGCCGTCGGTGATCGCCTTGGCAAGCGAGACACCCCAATCGGGTGAAATGTCGACCGTGGTCACCGGGCCCTGAAAACCGCGGCGTTCGTCGTAATCAAGAAGCCCGTTCTGCAGCGCGGCGCGCGCAGCAAGCTGAAGCTCGGGATTGATCGAGGTGCGGACGGACAGGCCACCTTCATAGAGCGACTTGTCGCCATACCGGCCAATGATTTGGCGACGGACCTCTTCGGAGAAATAGTCGGACGCGAACAGGTGTGTACCACTCCGGCGCTGCTTGACACCAAGCGGCTGGGTCTTGGCATCGTCGGCGTCCATCTGGGTAATGTAGCCGTTTTCGGCCATGCGATCGACAACCCAGTTGCGGCGATCAAGCGCTGCCTGCTGATGGCGGAACGGATGATAGTTGTTGGGGCCCTTCGGCAGCGCCGCGAGATAGGCTGCTTCCGCCGTCGTCAGCTCCGTCACCGACTTGTCGAAATAGGTCAGCGCTGCACCGGCGATGCCATAGGAGTTAAGGCCGAAGAAGATCTCGTTGAGGTAGAGCTCGAGGATCTTGTCCTTCGAGTAGGCCTGTTCGATGCGGAACGACAGGATCGCTTCCTTGACCTTGCGGTCCATCGTCTGGTCTGCCGACAGAAGGAAGTTCTTTGCCACCTGCTGGGTGATCGTGGACGCACCTTCCGGACGACGGCCTGAGCCGAAGTTCTGGAGATTGTTCACAACCGCGCGGCCAAGGCCGAAGATATCGACGCCGGGGTGGTTGTAGAAATTCTTGTCTTCAGCAGACAGGAAGGCCGCCTTGACTCGGTCGGGGATAGCCTGGATGGGGAGGAACAAGCGACGCTCGCGCGCATATTCCGTGACCAGTGCACCGTTGCCGGCGTGGACACGTGTGGCAACCGGAGGCTCATAGGCAGCAAGGACCGCATAATCGGGCAAATCCTTGGATACACCATTCAAATAGATGGCAACCGCTGCAGCAACGCCCAGAAAAAGGACGCAGGCCATTCCAAAGAAGTATCCAATCAATCTGATCATGTCGAAGCTACCGTTCGGCTTTCGGGTTGCTGCGCAAGGCGCAACATCGCATGGTTCTCGGCGTTTTGCACGGTGATTACGCCAGCGCAAGGCGTCGAGGATAAAAGGCGCGTTATCCGCCCTGCCTCGTGCAGCAGGGTGTAACCGTCTGAATGTGCGTAAAATAGGGCTTCAACCAAGGTATTTCCGCAACTTAGCTTGTATACGGGGATATTCCCGGGCCGTTGTTGCACGTCAGCCACGCCGCATGCGACGCAGCACTCCCCTCACCCGCCGTTGGCGACAGAGTGACCGCGATACCGATCGACGGCTGCGGCAATCAGGTCTGCAATCCGGTTGCGCCAGTTCTGATCGAGCAGAAGTTTTTCGTCTTCCTGATTGGACAGAAAACCCAGTTCGAGCAGGACGGAGGGAATATCCGGCGCGCGCAGCACCTGGAAGCTTGCCTGCCGATGCGGGTTGTTGATAAGCCCGATCTGGCCCTCGAACGACTTGACGACATTGTCCGCCATGGCGATCGAGAAGGCCTGGGTCTCGCGCCGCGTCAGGTCGAGAAGGATATCCGCCACGTCCGACGGTCCGTTCTGAATGCTGTAGCCGGCGAGCTGGTCAGAAAAGTTTTCTCGCGCCGCAAGGTTTTCCGCCATCCGGTCCGATGCCTTGTCGGAGAGGGTATAGACGGTGGCGCCGCGGATATCCTTTTGCGTCAGCGTATCGGCGTGAAGGGATATGAACAGGTCGGCGCGATGTTCACGGGCGGTCGCCACCCGCTCGGACAGCGAAAGAAACGTGTCGTCGTCACGCGTCAGAAATGCCTTCACGCCGGATAGCCGGTTCAGGCGCTCGGCAAGCGTCTTTGCGAAATCGAGGGTGATGACCTTTTCCTGCGTCTTCGTCGTCAGCGCAGTCGCACCGGCATCAATCCCGCCATGACCTGCATCAACCGCAACGGTGAAAACGCCGTCGTCGGCCATCAGTGGCGTCGGCTCCGAGTCAGTTTGCGTCGTGGCGCGCCAGTCCTGGCCTTTCAGGAGAACGGCAAATTCTTCCTTCGAGACGACCTCGGCATCGAGGACGAGGCGCCAGACGCCGTTCTCCCCCGGCCGAACATCCGCCGTCGAGAGCTTCACTGGCCGGTTGGTGGTCAGCACGATCCGGGCGCTCTGTTCATCCATGGTGCCGAAGCGGATATCCTTGAACAGACCGCGCGGCGATAGATCTTCGGGTGGAAAACCGAAGGCGGTCGCCGAGAGGTCGACAATCACGCGTTCGGGGCCGCCGACATAGTGCACTGAAAACTCAGGCTTCGATTCGAAGTCGATGACAATGCGGCTGCGTGCCGCGTCGCCGGCAATGCGGGCTCCGAATGCGAGGATCGGCTTCGTGGTTGCCGCCATCGCAGGCGCCAACGCTGCCCCAGCCAACAACATGACCAAACCAAAAGCGATTCGCCTTACGACACCGGTTGCACCGGTCGCGAAATCGTATCTGGACGTCTCATGTGATACACGCAACGCACCCGTCGGTTTGCCCACCCTCACATAAGTCCCCTAACCTGACTTCGCACATTCGGAATGCAGCAACGGCAGCCGCTGCAGCCGCATGTTTTTAACATAGCAATTTCATGCAGATCGGATGCGAATCATCTCGTCCGCCCGTTGTTTTTGCATAGAATGGCAATTCGATCGACAATATGGCAAAGGCGGCTTTTCCCTTGCTATTGTGACAGATAAACCATACAACGCGAGCGAAGGTTGAAGTGTTGACGGGATAGTCTGCCGATAGGCTGCCAGCTGATAATGATCTGGCGCCATGGACCGACAGACATCCGCCGTCGCTACGCTTCATCCTGATACACGATCCGCCCGGCGGTGGCCGGAAACATATCGGGTGGCATGCCACCCACCGCTCCATCGAGCAAATCTCATTGGAGCAAATTCATCGGGCCCCGTTTGGGGCCTATGGTAAAGTCATTCTCGTTTGGTTTTTGATGGCGCGGCACAATTTTCAGAACCGGGAGAGATCAGGGACGCCTTTGGCTCCGTCTTCTTTCCGGTTGCCCGCACAATCCCACCCGACGGGATCCTTTTTATCCGGCGGAACGACCATTTCGCATGACAAGCCTGTTGTCGGGGAAATCCTCGCGGCAGGCTTTTGTGCATTTGCTCGGCGCCGAGGAGCAGAATTTACATGGCAGACAAAATGCTTATCGACGCGTCTCACGAAGAGGAGACGCGGGTAGTCGTTGTACGCGGCAACCGTATCGAAGAATTCGATTTTGAATCGGAACACAAGAAACAGATCCGGGGCAATATCTATCTGGCCAAAGTGACGCGCGTTGAGCCGTCGCTGCAGGCCGCGTTCGTCGATTACGGTGGCAACCGCCACGGCTTCCTGGCTTTTGCGGAAATCCACCCCGACTACTACCAGATCCCGCTGGCCGACCGGCAGGCGCTGATGCAGCAGGAAGCTGAAGACCAGCGCCGCATTGCGGAAGCCGATTCGGCGGATCCTGGCGATCCGGTGGTCGATCTCTCCCAGCAGGACCAGCCGGATGTCGGCATCGTCCCTGTCAACGCCGTAGAAGAACCGGTTGAAGCTGCAGTTGAAGACGCCCCGGCTGCCGAGGACGCACCGGTTGCAGACGTGGTCGAGAAGAAGGCCAAGCCGAAGCGCACCCGCTCGCGCAAGAAGGTTGTCGAGCCGACTGCGGAAGATGCGCCAGCTACTGAAACTGTCTCCGAAGAAGAAGCGCCCTCCTCCGACGAAAACCCGTCTTCCGACGACGAGGGTTCAAAGCCCGGCGAGATGGCCGCAGTGGTCGACACCGATTCGATTTCCGAGGATGCCGGTGGGCGTGGCGGGAACGACGACGATGATGATGGTGACGACGACGATCACCACGAGAAGGAAGAGATCGAATCCGTTGGCGCCGAAGATGCCATGGAAGAGGTTCCGGATCGCATCCAGCGCAAGCCGCGCAAGCAGTATCGCATCCAGGAAGTCATCAAGCGTCGCCAGATCCTGCTCGTGCAGGTCGCCAAGGAAGAGCGCGGCAACAAGGGCGCAGCTCTCACGACCTATCTGTCGCTCGCAGGCCGCTACTCGGTTCTGATGCCGAACACGGCACGTGGCGGCGGCATTTCCCGCAAGATCACCCAGCCGACCGACCGTAAGCGTCTGAAGGAAGTCGCTCGCGAGTTGGACGTGCCGCAGGGCATGGGCGTCATCCTGCGCACCGCCGGTGCCAACCGCACCCGCGTCGAAATCAAGCGCGACTTTGAATATCTAATGCGCCTCTGGGAGAACGTCCGTACGCTGACGCTCGCCTCGACCGCACCTTGCCTCGTTTACGAGGAAGGTTCGCTGATCAAGCGCTCGATCCGCGACCTCTATAATAAAGACATCAACGAGGTCATCGTCTCCGGCGAAGAAGGCTATCGTGAAGCAAAAGACTTCATGAAGATGCTGATGCCGAGCCACGCCAAGGTGGTTCAGCCCTACCGCGACCTTCACCCGATCTTTTCCCGTTCGGGCATCGAGGCACAGCTCGACCGCATGCTGCAGCCGCAGGTGACGCTGAAGTCGGGTGGCTATCTCATCATCAACCAGACCGAAGCTCTGGTTGCAGTCGACGTGAACTCCGGTCGTTCGACCCGCGAACATTCGATCGAAGACACAGCACTCCAGACGAACCTGGAAGCCGCCGAAGAAGTGGCTCGTCAGCTTCGCCTGCGCGACCTTGCCGGTCTGATCGTCATCGACTTCATCGACATGGAAGAAAAGCGCAACAACCGCGCTGTCGAGAAGAAGCTGAAGGATTGCCTCAAGAACGATCGCGCCCGCATCCAGGTCGGCCGTATCTCGCATTTCGGCCTGCTCGAAATGTCGCGCCAGCGTATCCGCGCATCGGTTCTCGAATCGACCACGCAGATCTGCTCGCATTGCGGCGGCACAGGTCATGTGCGCTCGCAGTCGTCGGTTGCGCTTCATGTTCTGCGCGGCGTCGAGGAATACCTGCTGAAAAACACCACACACGACATCACCGTGCGGACCACGCCTGACATCGCGCTGTTCCTGCTGAACCACAAGCGCGGCAGCGTGGTGGATTACGAGAACCGCTTCGGTGTGTCGATCTTCATCGAATCCGACGTCACCATCGGTTCGAACCACTTTGCAATCGATCGCGGCGAAGCCGTCGAGAACCCGGTCAAGATCGAAAGCCTGATGCAGTTTGCGGCGATCCCAGTTGAGGACGAGGACGACGACATCATCATCGAGGTTGATGAAGAGGAAGAAGACGAGGAGATCGTCGCTGCCGCGCCTGCCGCCAAGCAGGACCGCGAGCGGACCGAAGGCGATGATCAGAACGGCCGCAAGCGCAAGCGTCGCCGGCGTCGTCGCAACCGCAACGGCGAGAAGAATGGCGAAGGCCAGACGCTCGACGCGGCAAGCGATGCCGAATCGGGTGCCGATGACGAAGACGATGAAGACGGCGACGAGAACGAAGCAGTTGCTGCCGACGGAACTGCGCCTGTCGCAGACGGCGACGACTCGGATGAGAACTCGCGCCGCAAGCGCCGTCGTCGCGGGAAGCGTGGCGGACGTCGCAACCGGACCGAAGACGGTCAGGAGCTGAACGCGTCCGACGACGAGACCGAAACCGCAGACGCTGGTGACGGTTCCGAAGCCGGTCCGGCCGAGACGGTCGCTGCTGACGCGGGTGCTGATGTCGGTTCTGAAACCGAAGCTGCGCCAGTTGACGTTGCTGCAGCGCCGGTCGAGCCTGCGCCCAAGCCACGCCGTTCGCGCCGTGGCAAGGCGTCTTCCAAGACGGAAGAGGTTTCGTCCGAAGTTGAGGCTGTTGCCGAACCTGATGCCGTCGTTGAGACTGCTGCCGAAGCTCCGGCTCCTGCCCCGGTCGAACTTCCGGTGGAAGCTCCGGTCGCAGCGATCGTCGAACAGGTCGATGCAGCCCTTGGCGAACAGACACCTGCCGAGGCCCCTGAAGCTACGCCGGCCGCTGAAGCCTCACCTGTCGCAGAAGCCCCGCAGGCCGAAGAAGCCGCGCCGGTCGCAGAGCCTGCTCCACAGGCTGTCGCTGCCGATGATGCGGACGAATCGAAGCCTGCCCGCGCCAACCGCGCCTCCAACATCTCTTCGTCCAGCGAAGCGGTGGTGAAGAGCTCCGATCCTGCCAAGGCAGCGACCGAGAGCGACGGCGATCCGGCCAAGCCCAAAAAGGGCGGCTGGTGGCAGAAGCGCGGCTTCTTTTGAGCCGTAACCCATCCTAGAAATCGAAACGGCCGCGTCTGACGCGGCCGTTTTTTTGTCTGCGGCATGTCCTCAGAAAATGATTCAAGTCGCTTGCTGATTGATTCCGGAAACGGATCTAAGGCTCTGATTGCAAGTGCTTTTTGTACCGCCTGCCCTGCGGAGTTGGCCACTGTTGCGCAGTCCCGGGCACCCCTGCCGTTTTTACTCTATCGCCTCGCGCCATGCTGGCTTAGTTTTGGCGCAAACAGACATGATGGTGCGGCGTTTCGCGCGAAGCCACGCCCAACAGACCGACGAGGAAACGAATGACCCGCCTTCTCAACCCGATACTGAAGACGCTTGCTGCCGGTTCGATGCTGGCCGCAACGGCGTTTGCCGTTCCGGCCTTTGCCCTGGATGACCAGCAGAAGAAGGAGATGGGCGAATTCATCCGGGAATATCTTATCCAGAACCCGGAAGTGATGATCGAGGTCCAGAACGCGCTGGAGGCCAAGCAGCAGAACCAGCGCGTCGACCAGTCCACCAAGGCGGTCGCGGCCAACAAGGAGGCGATCTTTGCCTCCCCCACCGACATCACGCTTGGCAATCCGAAGGGCGACGTCACGGTCGTTGAATTCTTCGATTACAATTGCGGCTACTGCAAGCATGCGCTGGCCGACATGGACACCATTCTCAAGAAGGACAAGAACGTCCGCTTCGTGCTGAAGGAATTCCCGATCCTCGGCCCGGACTCGATTGCTGCGCACAAGGTGGCCAATGCGGTGCGTCTGGTCGCCCCGACAAAGTATGCCGAGTTCCACCGCACGCTGCTCGGCAGCCGCGAGCACGCGTCCGAAGAGACCGCGCTCTCTGTCGCCACCGCGCTTGGGATCGACGGAGCAGCACTGCGGAAGTCGATGAAGGACAATCCCAACGACGATCTCGTACGCCAGGCCTATCAGTTGGCCACCGCGATCGGCATCACCGGCACGCCGACTTATGTTGTCGGAGACGAGGCCGTGTTCGGTGCTGTTGGCCTCGATACGATCGAGGAAAAGGTCGCCAATGTGCGCGCTTGCGGAAAGGCCAGCTGCTGACGGTCGAGATTTCGAGCAGGATGCTGCATTCTTGCCCGTTCGCCGGTGGATGCATGGCGTTTAGGCGCGTCAGGGGCTTTCCCTTGCCGTCCCAGCGGTTTATACGTGGCCGCTGAATTCTGGGTGGAACAAATAGTTATCGCGATGAGCAAACCGATTTTCGTCCTCAACGGTCCCAACCTCAACATGTTGGGAAAACGCGAACCTGGCATCTACGGCGGCAAGACCTTGGCCGATGTCGAGCAGGAATGTGCGGCCGTTGCTGCCGAACTCGGACTGACTGTCGAGTTTCGCCAGAGCAATCACGAGGGCGTGCTCATTGATTGGATGCATGAGGCCGGCGAGCGGGCTTCCGGTGTCGCCATCAATGCCGGCGCCTTTACCCATACCTCGATCGCCCTTCACGATGCGATCAAGGCCATTTCCGTACCGGTGGTGGAACTTCATATCTCGAATGTGCATGCGCGGGAGGAATTCCGCCACCATTCCATGATTGCACCGGCCTGCAAGGGCATCATCTGCGGGTTCGGCACGCAGAGCTACGTGCTCGCGCTGCACGCCTTGAAGACCACCATTGCCTGACAACATAACAAAACAGTAGGGTTTGCCATGTCTGAGAAGAAAGCCGGTATCGACAAGGGACTGATCCGCGATCTCGCGAACATCCTCAACGACACCGATCTCACCGAGATCGAAGTTGAGCAGGATGACCTGCGCATCCGTGTTTCACGCGCAGGCACTCCCCAGTACGTTCAGGCTCCGATTGCAGCCGCTCCGGCGCTTGCCGCCGCTCCTGCCGCCGCTGCAGCACCCGCTGCCGTAGCCGGCCCGGACCTCAAGAACGCGCTCACCGCTCCGATGGTTGGCACCGTCTACCTTGCACCTGCTCCCGGTTCACGCAACTTCGTAGAAGTCGGCGCGACCGTGAAGGAAGGCCAGACCCTCGTCATCATCGAAGCCATGAAGACGATGAACCAGATCCCCTCGCCGAAGTCCGGCAAGGTTACGGAAATCCTGGTCACAGACGGGCAGCCTGTCGAATATGGCCAGCCGCTCGTCATCATCGAGTAAGGCGATCTCATGATCTCGAAAATCCTCATAGCCAACCGCGGCGAGATTGCACTTCGCGTCCTGCGCGCCTGCAAGGAACTCGGCATCGCGACCGTCGCCGTTCACTCGACGGCCGATTCGGATGCGATGCATGTGCGCCTTGCCGACGAGAGCGTCTGCATCGGCCCGCCGCCTTCGCGTGACAGCTATCTCAACATCCACCAGATTGTTGCCGCCTGCGAGATCACCGGTGCCGACGCCGTTCATCCCGGTTACGGCTTCCTGTCCGAGAACGCGAAGTTCGCAGACATTCTGGAAGCACACGGCATCACCTTTATCGGACCGACCGCCGAGCATATCCGGCTGATGGGCGACAAGATCACTGCCAAGAAGACGGCAGTGGAGCTTGGCATTCCGGTCGTTCCGGGTTCGCCCGGCGAAGTTCTGCCTGAGAACGCGCTCGAAATTGCCCGCGAAATCGGTTTCCCGGTGCTGATCAAGGCGACCGCCGGCGGCGGTGGCCGCGGCATGAAGGTGGCAAAGACCGAGGCCGAGCTCGAGGAGGCCGTGTCCACGGCCCGTTCCGAAGCGCTCGCAGCTTTCGGCAACGATGCCGTCTACATGGAAAAGTATCTCGGCAAGCCGCGGCATATCGAGATCCAGGTCGTCGGTGATGGCGAAGGCAATGCCATTCATCTGGGTGAACGCGACTGCTCGCTGCAGCGCCGCCACCAGAAGGTCTGGGAAGAAGCCAATTCGCCGGCCCTCGATGTCGAACAGCGCATGAAGATCGGCCAGATCTGCGCCGACGCCATGAAGAAGATGAAGTATCGCGGCGCCGGTACGGTCGAATTCCTCTACGAAAACGGCGAGTTCTATTTCATCGAAATGAACACCCGTCTTCAGGTCGAGCATCCGATCACCGAAGCGATCACCAATATCGACCTGGTGCACGAGCAGATCCGTGTTGCCTCCGGAAACGGCCTGTCCGTGACCCAGGACGAGATCCAGTTCCAGGGTCATGCGATCGAGTGCCGCATCAATGCCGAGGATCCACGGACCTTCGTTCCGTCGCCTGGCACGATCACGCATTTCCACGCTCCCGGCGGTCTCGGCGTTCGCGTCGATTCGGGTGCCTATGCCGGCTACAAGATCCCGCCTTACTATGACAGCCTCATCGGCAAACTCATCGTGCATGGACGCACCCGCGCCGAATGCATGATGCGCCTTCGCCGCGTGCTGGATGAGTTCGTCGTGGATGGTATCAAGACCACGCTTCCCCTCTTCCAGGAACTGGTGGACAATCCGGATATCTTGAGCGGCAACTACGATATTCACTGGCTGGAGAACCATCTGGCCGGCGACAAGTCTCACTAGACGCTACCTACCGGATCCACACGATCCGTTAGCGGTTCATAAGATGCTGTCGACCATCCCGCGCCAGATGAGGCGCGGGATGCGATGGCCGGATCAAGGAGACCGATGGCAGGGCGTCGTGGCAAATATTACCCGGCAATAACCCCGGAAATTCTGTTGCGAGCCTATTCCATCGGGCTTTTCCCGATGGCGGAAGCAGCCGATGATCCGGAGATATTCTGGGTCGATCCCGAGATGCGGGGTATCCTGCCGCTCGACGCTTTCCACGTCTCCAAGAGCCTGCAGAAAACGGTCCGCAGAAAACCCTTCGACATCCGTTTCGACACCGACTTCGAGGGCGTCATCGCGCTCTGCGCGCAGCCGGCCGATGACCGGCCGAGTACCTGGATCAACGAGACGATCCGCAAACTCTACCGCGAACTCCACCACATGGGCCATGCCCATAGTGTCGAGGCTTACGATGGCGATGAACTCGTCGGCGGGCTTTACGGCGTTTCGCTTGGCGCTGCTTTCTTCGGCGAGAGCATGTTTTCGCGCCGCACCGACGCGTCCAAGATCTGCCTCGTGCATCTGGTGGAACGGATGAAGGCCAAGGGGTTCGTGCTGCTCGATACGCAGTTCACGACAGAACACCTGAAGACCTTCGGGGCGATCGACGTTCCGAAGGATGACTATCTCAAGCTGCTGCATGCGGCAGTCAACTCGCCGCATCTCGAATTTTGATCTGCCAGAAATCGTGAGCTTCAGTTGGTCGCGCGGGCGGGTGCCGGCACGTCGGAAGTCTGCTTGCAGCCTGTCAGCCAGACGTCATAGATTGGGTGCTCGACGGCGTTGAGGCCGGGGCTGTCCGCAAACATCCAACCGGTGAAGATGCGGCGGATCTTGCGGTCGAGTGTGATCTCGTCGACTTCGATAAACCCGTCGATCTTTTGGGCTTCCGTTTCGTCTCGGGAATAGCAGACCTTCGGCGTCACCTGAAGCGCGCCATACTGCACCGTCTCGTTGAGATAGACGTCGAATGTGGTGATGCGGCCGGTGATCTTGTCGATGCCGTTGAAGACGGCAACCGGATTTTCGATCCGCGCAGCCGAGGCATTTCCCCCTGTCAGAACCGAGACGACGGCCAGAAAGACGCCAATCGATCGTGTGCGGGGGGAAAGCTTCGTACGTGTCATTATTGGTCCCGTCTCGAAAAGGCGTCCTGGGAATGCCCGATCGAGGACTAGTTGTGGAATATGGCTAAAACAGGTGCCAGTCAGGCTCAGTTACCGGGTGTCCAGGCGTCATAGTCGCCGGTCACGCGAGGACGTTCACCATTGGCCGACAGCGAACCCTGAGGACGGTATGCAAGCGCCGAGCCGGTCAGGTTCGGCTTGTGCGCCTTCTCCCATTCGCGCGCCTTGTAGTCTTCCTTGGGCGGAGGCGTATCGGTGCGGTAATGCATCCAGCCGTGCCAGCCTGGCGGGATAGCAGAGGCTTCGGCGTAATCCTTGTAGATCACCCAGCGCTTCGGCTTACCCCAGGAGGTCATCGGACCTTCGAAATAGACGTTGCCCAATTCATCGTCGCCCACCTTCTTGCCATGGCGCCAGGTAAAGAAACGCGTGCCCATGGTTTGGCCGTTCCACCAGGTGAAGATCTGCAGCAGGAGATTTTTCATGGGCTTGTCCATAGGATTGGCAAACAGGTGACCAGTCGAACTGGCTCCACCGCTTATGCCGCCAGACAGCGATGATGTCCAGCATTTCCGAGATTTCGAGGTCTATTTGAACTTCATCTTGAAGCCCGCGTGGCTCTTTGCAAAACCCAGCCGCTCGTAGAAGCGATGGGCATCCGTGCGAGCTGCGTTGGACGTCAGTTGCACGAGGCGGCAGTCGCGCCGCTTTGCCTCTTCGATCGCGTAACCGATCATCTGCGCGCCGATGCCCTGCCCGCGCATGTCGGGTCTTGTCTGCACGGCTTCGATGATCATCGACAGCGAGCCGCGGCCGGTCAGCGTTCGGTTGAAGAGAATCTGGAACGTGCCGACCACGTATCCGTCCCGCTCGGCGACGAAGAGCTGCTCGTTCTGGGAAGCGTCGATCATGTTGAAAGCACGCAGGTAATCGTCGTAGGCGTCCGCATCGGTCGTATCGCCGTGACCACCGACATCGTCGGCCGCAAACATTGCGATCAGCTGGGAGAGGTCCGATTCGCGAGCCCTGCGAATGATGATGCCGTCCATTTCACCCTCCCCTGATCCGACCCGTCTAAAGCGACTGGAGCCGCTTTTCCATGATGATCGCCGGCAGGCCGGAATTTGGCGCACCCCATTCCTCCATGCGGTCGACCTCGGCAAATCCGAGACGCTGGTAGAAGGAGGCGGCACGCACATTCGGCAGCGACACCTCGACCCGCATGATTTCCGCATCCGGGAAGCAGGTCTCGATTTCGGCGAACAGATCCCGACCGATGCCGTCATTCTGGCAGGCGGGCGCGACGTAGAGCTGATGCAGCATCACCGTCTTTGCCATTTTCGGGTATACGGCGGCGTAAGCGATGCCGCCGATCTTGCTTCCATCGTCGGCGACGAGAAACTCGCCATCCTTCTTGATCAGCCTAGTGCGGATCGCGACCGGCGAATGCCAGTTGCGCACCATCTTCTCGACGGCGTCTGCACCGTAGAACGGGTCGTAGGACTGATGAAACGTCTCGGCGAGAAGGACGCGGATCTTCTCCACGTCCTCGTCGCCCGCTGTGCGAATGAAGTAGACCAACAGGTTAGTCCTCGATGCCCAGCTTGGCCTTGACCAGGGCCTGGACGGCCTGCGGATTAGCCTTGCCGCCGGTCGACTTCATCACCTGTCCCACGAACCAGCCGGCAAGCGTCGGCTTGGCCAGAACCTTGGCGACCTGATCGGGATTGGCGGCGATGATGTCGTCCACGGCTTTTTCAATGGCGCCGGTATCGGTGACCTGCTTCATACCGCGGCTCTCGACGATGTCCGCCGGGTCACCGCCTTCGGAAAAGACGATCTCGAACAGGTCCTTGGCGATCTTGCCGGAGATGACTTCCGACTTGATCAGATCGATGATGCCGCCAAGCTGGGCGGGAGAAACCGGAGTCTCTTCAATGCCTTTGCCCGCTTTGTTCAAGGCGCCCAGCAAGTCGTTGATGACCCAGTTGGCCGCCATCTTGCCGTCGCGTCCCTCAGCCACGGCTTCGTAGTAATCGGCGATCGCCTTCTCGGACACCAGAACCGAGGCGTCATAGATCGAAAGGCCAAGTTCAGCCACGAAGCGGGCCTTCTTGTCGTCAGGCAGTTCCGGCAGGTCCTTGGCAAGCTCTGCGACAAACGCGTCGTCGAAGACGAGCGGCAGCAGGTCCGGATCCGGGAAATAGCGGTAGTCATGCGCGTCTTCCTTGGAGCGCATCGACCGCGTTTCACCCTTGCCCGGATCGAAGAGACGGGTCTCCTGGTCGATCGAGCCGCCGTCCTCCAGGATGGCGATCTGGCGACGGGCTTCGTATTCGATCGCCTGACCGATGAAGCGGATCGAGTTGACGTTCTTGATTTCGCAGCGCGTGCCAAAACCTTCGCCCGGACGACGGACGGAGACGTTGACGTCGGCGCGCATCGAGCCCTCGTCCATGTTGCCGTCGCAGGTGCCGAGATAGCGCACGATCGAGCGCAGCTTCGTCATATAGGCCTTCGCCTCGTCGGACGAACGCATGTCGGGCTTCGACACGATCTCCATCAGAGCGACGCCGGATCGGTTGAGATCCACATAGGACATGGTCGGATGCTGGTCATGCATCGACTTGCCGGCATCCTGTTCCAGATGCAGGCGCTCGATGCCGATCTCGATATCTTCGAACTGGCCCTGACGGTCGGGACCGAGCGAGATGACGATCTGGCCTTCGCCGACGATCGGATCCTTGAACTGCGAGATCTGGTAGCCCTGCGGAAGATCCGGATAGAAATAGTTTTTGCGGTCGAAGATCGAACGATTGTTGATCTGCGCCTTCAGACCAAGCCCGGTGCGGACAGCCTGGCGGACGCATTCCTCGTTGATCACGGGCAGCATGCCGGGCATTGCCGCATCGACCAGTGAGACGTTGGCATTGGCAGGCTTGCCAAACTCGGTCGAAGCGCCGGAGAACAGTTTTGAATTGGAGAGAACCTGGGCGTGCACCTCCATGCCGATGATCACTTCCCAATCGCCAGTGGCGCCGGGAATGAAGCGTTTCGGATCGGGCGTGCGGACGTCAACTAGGGTCATCTTATGCTCGTTCGGGCTTAGTTTCGAAGTGCTTTGTGGGTAGAGCAAATGTTGGCGAGGTGCAAGCGTAGGCCAAGGCTTGCCGGGTGAAACATCTGATACCACCGAGGATGAATCTTAACCGGAGCGCAGTTAGCTGGGGTTCATGACCCTCAACCTTGCGCTGACACTTCTCGTTCTCTGCATCCTCGTCAACGCAGTCGTCTTTTCCGTCTACTGGATCGACAAGCGGGCCGCCAGGAATGGACGCTGGCGGGTCAGCGAAACAACGCTCCTCCTGCTCGCATTTGCCGGCGGAAGTCTGGGCGCCGTGGCGGCCCAGCGCGTGTTGCGCCACAAGACGCACAAGGAGCCGTTCAGGACCATCCTCAAAGCCATCGCCACGCTGCATGTCTTCCTGGCTGTCGTGCTGATCCTTGCGGTGTCCGGAATGCTGGCATCGATCTGGACGCTGCTCGTCGGCGTTTAAAAATTCGGCCCGTAAGTGCCCGGATCGTCGGAGACGAGTTGCTTGGACAGTCCCATGGACTGGATGTCGCGATCGATCTTCGGCTGATAGGCGCTCGAAAGCCAATGGACGCTGTATCCCTGCTTTTCGAAGAAACCGACTGCCCCGTCGTTCTGCGCATGGGTCTCGACCCGCGCCATATCGAACCCGCGACGAACGATATCGGCCTCGATATCGGCGAGCAGCGCCTTTCCGAGCCCCTGCCCCTCAAACTGCGGGTCGATCCAGAAGTCGGTGATCAGGTCGTCGCGATTCTCGCAGGCAGCCCAACCGGCGACCGTGCCGTGGGCCTCGATCACCAAGATTGTCAGCCAGGACGAGGAAACGAAGTCGCGGAATGCGGCAAGCGCACTTTCGCGCATGCTGGACGGATCGCCAACGGCGCCCATCGCTTTTTCCCAGCTGAACAAGCCGATCTGAACTAGCGCGGCTTCGTCGTCCTGGCGTGCGTTGCGGATGAGTGGCATGGCGTCCCCTGTTTCAGGAACAGTAGATCATCGGCCGGCGATTCGGGCTAGCATCGCATTGGGTGGGGCAGAGGCCGGACAGCCGCTACCACCATTTCGCAGGCGTGAACTTGCCTGCCGCCTGTTCGATCACATGCGCTGTGCGGAACAGGGTTTCCTCATCGAACGGCTTGCCGATCAGCTGCAGGCCAAGCGGCAGGCCCTTCTTGTCGAGACCGGCCGGTACGGCGATGCCGGGGAGGCCTGCCATGTTGACCGTGACGGTGAAGATGTCGTTCAGGTACATTGCGACCGGATCGGCAGCGAGTGCCTCATCGGCGATGCCGAAGGCCGATGACGGCGTTGCTGGTGTCAGGATGGCGTCGACACCGGCATGGAAGCAGAGTTCGAAATCGCGCTTGATCAGCGTCCGGACTTTTTGCGCCTGCAGGTAGTAGGCGTCGTAATAGCCGGCTGACAGGACGTAGGTGCCGATCATGATGCGGCGCTTGACCTCGGTGCCGAAGCCGGCCGCGCGGGTCTTTTCGTACATGTCGGAAATGTCCTTGCCATCGACGCGCAGGCCGTAGCGAACGCCGTCATAGCGGGCAAGGTTGGACGAGGCTTCGGCAGGCGCCACGATGTAATAGGCGGGCAGCGCGTATTTTGTGTGCGGCAGCGAGATATCGACGATCTCGGCACCGGCATCCTTTAGGTAGGCAATGCCCTTCTGCCACAAGGCTTCGATGTCTTCAGGCATGCCCTCGACGCGGTATTCCTTCGGAATGCCGATCTTCATGCCCTTAACCGAC
Source organism: Neorhizobium sp. DAR64872/K0K18 (assembly GCF_050500175.1). Lineage (NCBI taxonomy): Bacteria > Pseudomonadati > Pseudomonadota > Alphaproteobacteria > Hyphomicrobiales > Rhizobiaceae > Neorhizobium > Neorhizobium sp. DAR64872/K0K18. The sequence goes on along the minus strand of NZ_CP191446.1, from coordinate 1,264,358 downwards.
TGGCCGAGCGCTTTCTCGTAATCCGGAATTGGCAGGTCGACCGAGGTCGTGTCCTTGCGGTCGACGCTTGCCATCGACTTCAGCATGATGGCGGCATCGCGCACGTCACGCGCAATCGGGCCGGCCTGATCGAGCGAGGATGCAAACGCGACAGTACCCCAGCGCGAGCAGCGACCGTACGTGGGCTTGATGCCAACGGTGCCGGTAAAGGCAGCGGGCTGGCGGATCGAGCCGCCGGTATCGGTTGCAGTCGCGCCGGCGCAGAGATGCGCGGCAACGGCAGCGGCAGAACCACCGGAGGAGCCGCCCGGGACCAGCTGAGTGTTCGAACCTTCGGCTTTCCAGGGATTGACCACCGGTCCGTAATGCGAGGTCTCGTTGGAGGAGCCCATGGCGAACTCGTCCATGTTGAGCTTGCCGAGCATGACGGCGCCGTCATCCCACAGGTTCTGAGTGACGGTCGATTCGTATTCGGGCTTGAACCCGTCGAGTATATGGCTGCAGGCCTGGGTGTGGACGCCCTTGGTGGCAAACAGATCCTTGATGCCGAGCGGAATACCTTCGAGCGCCCCAACTTGACCCGAAGCGCGACGGGCATCGGATGCCCCGGCCATCTCCAGCGCCATCTCGGGCGTAACGGTGATGTAGGCGTTAAGGACGGAATTTGCAGCGTCGATGGCGCCGAGATAGGCGTTGGTCAGATCGACGGAGGTGAATTCCTTCGATGCCAGTTTGTCGCGGGCTTCGGCAATGGTCAGGCTGGTCAGGTCGGTCATGATTTTCGTGCTCTCGAAAGGCTAAAACGGGTCGGCGGCGCTCAGGCTCAAGCGGCTTATTCGACGACCTTCGGCACCATGAAGAAATTGCGGTCGGTTGCGGGCGCATTGGCGACGATCTCGTCTGCCTTGTTGCCGTCGGTGACGACGTCGGCGCGCAACCGCATTTCCATCGGCATCACCGAGGTCATGGGCTCGACGCCTGCGACGTCCACTTCCGAGAGTTGCTCGACGAAATCGATGATCCCGTTCAGTTCGCCAACCATGCGATTGGCCTCATCCTCCGTAACCGCAATACGGGCGAGGCGCGCGACGCGCTTGACGGTGGCGAGATCGACGGACATGGCAGGGCTCCGGTGGCAAAATTCACCTTCGCTATAATGGCCATGTCCGTCCTTCGCAACAGGCAGGGCGCCGGTTTCCTGGCGCGCTGCAACTGAAATGCCTGTTCAGCAGGTCAGCGTCACGCCGACGCCCGGCACCTCGACGGCGGTGCGGCTGCCTTCCATGCCCTTGACGAACTTGTCGGGTGTCTGCTCGATGATCGGGAACGTGCCGTAGTGGCAGGGAATGGCGTGCTTGAAATCGAAGAAGCGCTGGCAGGCAACGGCTGCGACAGCACCGCCCATGGTGAAGCGGTCGCCGATCGGCACGATGCCGATATCCGGCTGGTGCAACTCGTTGATGAGTCCCATGTCGGTAAAGATATCCGTATCACCCATGTGCAGAACCGACATCTCGTCGTCGAAATGCAGCATCAGTCCGTTCGCGGAACCGAGCGAGTGGGACACGCCGAGCTCGTCGATCTGGCCGGACGAATGGAGCGCCTGTGTGAAGGTCGCGGTGAAGCCCTCGAAGCCGACTGTGCCGCCGGTATTGCCCATCTCGAGCTTCTCGACGCCTTTTCCACCCAGCCAGGAAGCAAGATCGGCGTTGGCCAGAACGATGGCGCCCTTTTCCTTGGCGATCGCGACCGTATCACCGACATGATCACCATGACCGTGGGTGAGAAGGATATGCGTGACACCTTCGGTCACGTCTTTCAGATCCTGGCCGGCAAAGGTCGGGCTATGAGTCAGGAACGGGTCGATCAGGATCTTTGCCTTTGCCGTTTCGATGCGGAAGGCGGCATGGCCGAGCCAGGTAATTTTCATGGGGAAGTGTCCTTGAGGATGGCAAAAAGAGAGGTGATGACACCAAATCAAAATTCATAGATGGAACTTCGAAAGGGAGGTTTCAAAGCACCGAAAGCGGATGAGACTCTGAACTCAGTTGTCTCACCTCACACCTCATCAAATAACGCGGCGCTTTCACATTTCAAAGGTCTAGGACGATGATTGCGCGAGCAGCGCCCGTATCGGAATTGACACACAGGCGGCGCCACGTTGCCACGGACTTGCCACTGGGTTAAGCGGTCGCATCCCGATATGATCGTTGCATGCTCGCTGCGATTGCGTCACATCCGAACCTCTGAGGAAACCGACATGGCCGACGACGATTATATCTACGACGAGGCTACAGGCGAATGGCTGTCTGCAGCCGATGCGGCTGCGAAGGCTTCCGCTGCATCCGAGGTGCGTGACTCAGCCGGCAATATTCTTGCCGATGGCGATGCAGTCACTCTCATCAAGGATCTCAAGGTGAAGGGAGCCGGTCAGACGCTGAAACAGGGCACCGTCATCCGCTCGATCCGGCTCACCGACAATCCGGAAGAGATCGATTGCCGCCACGATGCGATCAAGGGCCTGGTGCTGCGCACCGAATTCGTGCGCAAGAAAACCTAAGGCCGGCATATGGCAATCCTCACCATCGCAGAACTCGCCGCGACACTTGCGCCCGGCAAGGCTGTTGCAGGGCTCGACCTCGGTACCAAAACCATCGGGCTTGCGATGTCCGATCTCGGCCGGCGGTTTGCCACGCCCCGCACCGTCATCAAGCGCGTCAAATTCACCAAGGATGCCGAGGTTCTGCTGGCGTTTGCGGAGAAGGAGAAGGTCTCGGCCTTCATTCTGGGCATGCCTATGAACATGGATGGTTCGGCCGGGCCACGCGCCCAGGCAACCCGCGCCTTTGTGCGGGCGATGTCGGACAAGACTGCCATTCCTTTCGTCTTCTGGGACGAGAGACTATCGACGGTCGCGGCCGAACGGGCACTTCTGGAGATGGACGTGTCGCGGGCCAAGCGCGCCGAACGCATCGATTCGGCGGCCGCGAGCTTTATTCTTCAGGGTGCCTTGGACAGGCTTTCGTCCCTTGCCAGAGAAACCGGCAACGACGTCCCCACCTGACGGCTACGCCACCAGGCTGCAATCTGCTTGCGCTTGCGGAAGGCGATGATGGCGAAAACGACAAGACTGTCGAATGCGATTGCGCGCGCAACCAGGGGCGGGATGGTTTCGGGCGGAATTCCGAGGACGTCGCCATAGACCTGAAAGACCAGATCATGGGTCTGACGGGTCAGCATGAAGAAGCCGAAGCTCATGTCGTAATAGGAAAGCCCGTACCAGCTGCCCAGCAAAAGCACGGGCCCTGCCCACAAGATCAAGAGCAACTTCATGCGGTTTCGCCTTCTGGTTCCGCTGGAGACAGGTCCAGCGTTACGACCCATCTCGACAGCGCCATCAGGCTGAGGACCAGAGCAGGAATGGCAATGTCGAGCGCCAGCACTGCGAAGATCGTCGTCATGACGATCAGCAATGCGATGCTCGTTGTGGAAGTTGCATTCTTGCCCATGGACGGCCGCGATTTGGTTAAGAAATCATTAACCAGAGATTTAGGCCGCATGGCGAAAGCTGCAATTCAAAACGCCAAACATGGTTAATTTCCAGAGCGTCGCTGTGGAGAACGTCTGCTGCTCAGCCGTAGATGGCGCGAACCAGGCGGCGGACGGAAGACGCTACCTTTTCCCAGTCTTTCTCGGACTTTAACGGTATGCCGGCGAACTGGCCGCTGACGGCAGACGAGACGACCAGATGCTGGATGGCGGCAAACAGGATGGCATTCGTGGTCGCGACATCGACACCCTTCGGGGGTGTGAGCGAGCCGCGCATCTTGTCCAGCCACTTTGAGAGAGCCTTGGTGCGTGATTCGGTCAGACGCCGCACCTGTGGCGTATCCTGCGAGACTTCCCAGGCGACGATCTTGCAGACGAGCGGATCCTCGCGCAGCGCATCCATGAAATAGATGGCGAGCTTTTCCATCAGGTCGCCGTAGGTCAGAAGAAACATGCCGCCGGTATCTTCGGGAATGCGATCCTTGACCCAGTTGCCGAGATCGGCGCCGATCGCGTCGATGAGGCCGTTCAGCCCGCCGTAATAGCGATAGATCAGTTGCTTGTCGCAGCCGGCGCGCCGTGCGACCGCATTGACGCCGAAGCCTTGAAACCCTTCCTCGGCCAGCAGCGTGCGGGCAGCAATGAAGATCGCCCGCTCCGTCCCGGCCCGGTTGCGCGGACGTATGGCCTGAGCTGATGCAGCACCGGTCTCGGTATTCGTCTCGGCTATCTGAAGCATCGCCCGCCTGTCTCGCAACTCTTTGTTAACTGTTGCGATACCCCGTCGTTTCCCATCATCGCAAGCGCCACACGGACGCCGTGCACAGGATAGAAGACCGAAACTGGCGCATGCTGCGTTACACAAGAGATAAGTGGGGACGCGGCTGTGCACGCCCTGGCCCCACAGGCAGTCTTCGTCTCGCCTGGCGGTGACTTCCTCTTACGCCGCCGGCGGGTAGAGAAGATCGACGATGTAGCGGGCATCAAAGCGGGCATCGAGCATGCCGTAGGTCGAGCGCCAGCCGCCCGCGAGACGGGTTTCGAGGAAGGCATCGGCGATCTTGCCGGCACCGAGGCGCGCAAGCTCTGCGGCACCGGCCGCCAGCGCCAGCTGTTCGATCAGAAGCCTCGCAGCACCCTCGTCGCGCTCGCACAGCGCCATCGCGGCACGCAGAACTTCCACGGTCTTCTTGCCCGATGCGCCGAGATCCCGCTCAAAACCGGCCAGAACCGTGTCGAACAGATCGCGTCCTCGCGACAGCACGCGCAGAACGTCGAGCGCCATGACGCTGCCCGAGCCTTCCCAGATCGCGTTGACCGGAGCTTCGCGGTAGTGCCGGGCAATCGGACGCTCCTCGACGTAGCCATTGCCGCCAAGGCATTCCATCGCCTCAGCGATCAGCGATGGCGCGATCTTGCAGTTCCAGTATTTGATGACGGGCGTCATGACGCGCGCATAGGCCGCATCGCCGGGATTTCCGCGGGCGCGATCGAACGCGTCGGCCAGCCGGAACGACAGCGCCGTTGCAGCCGCGACATCCAGCGCCATATCGGCGAGCACGCGCGTCATCAGCGGCTGATCGATCAGGTTCTTGCCGAACACGGCACGACCGCGGGTATGATGGACCGCTTCGGCCAGCGACGCGCGCATCATGCCGGCAGACGCGACAGCACAATCGAGACGGGTCAGAGTCACCATATCGAGAATGGTGCGGATGCCGCCGCCAGACTCTCCGAGCAGATAGCCGAAGGCGTCCGTGAACTCGACTTCGGACGATGCATTGGAGCGGTTGCCGAGCTTATCCTTCAGCCGCTGGAAATTCAGCCCGTTGGCCGAACCATCCTCGAGGAGCCGCGGCACGAGGAAACAGCCGATTCCCTCATTTGTCTTTGCCAGCATGATAAAGCCGTCGCTCATCGGCGCCGACATGAACCACTTGTGGCCGGAAAGGCGGTAGATCCCCTCGCCCACACGCTCGGCGGTAGACCGGTTGGCGCGCACGTCGGTGCCGCCCTGCTTTTCGGTCATGCCCATGCCGACCGTGATGGCGGACTTCTGCATGGCCGGCCGATTGGTCGAATCGTATTTGCGCGACAGAACTTTCGGCGCCCATTCCTTGTGGACGCGTGGGGAAGCCATCATCGCCGCAATCGAAGCGCTCGTCATCGTCAGCGGGCACAGATGGCCGCATTCCAGCTGGGCGGACAGATAGAAGCGGGTGGCGCGAACCTTGTGTTCGTGGGCACGCTGCTCCGGAATGGTCTCCCAGATCGACGAATGCAGGCCGCTTTGCATCGAGCGGCGCATCAGGGCATGCCAGGCAGGATGGAACTCGACCGTGTCCTGCCGCTCGCCGCGCGGACCGTGGGTGCGCAGTTTGGGCGGATTTTCGTTCGCCATCCGCGCCAGTTCCTGGGCTTCCGGAGAGGTCACGTAATTGCCGAGCTGGTCGTATTCGTCGCGGATCGCGCGGTTCAGATCGCCGGTCAGGTCGACCACAAGGGGATCGGAGCGGTAGGCATTGATGCCGGACCAGGGCTTCGGCTGGTTCAGTTCACCAAATTTTTCTTCATCGCGCGACATGTCGTTCATGGGGCGGTTCTAGCGGAAGTTAAAGGGCGTGGGAACGGCAGCACAGAAGGAATTCGATGGTTCTTCACAAAAGCTGACGACCGGCGCATAGTCCATACTGGCACAGAGCGAAGACGAGAGTTGCAATCATGAGTTTGCGAAAATTCAGCATCACGCTACCGCAAGATCTGGCAGATGCAATCGTGAGCCGTGTCGAGACCGGCCAATACGCTTCGACGGATGAAGCAATGCAGGCCGCGGTCGATGCACTTATGCGGGAAGACGCCGAACAGGACGAGCGTCTCGAGGCAATACGCAACCGCGTCAAAAGATCGCTGGACGATCCGCGACCCAGTATCAGCGGTGCTGAGGCTCGTGCCCATCTCGACAGGCTTTACACCTCGCATAAGGGATGACGCCGATGAAGCGTCTGCCGGTGCAATACAGGCCGGACGCTCTCGACGACATCGATGCGATCTTTCTCTACATCCTTGAGGCAAGCCAGAGTTTTCAGACCGCTCGACAATTTACCGACCGGCTTCTGGCGCGTTGCGACAGGATCGGCAACGCACCGGCGGGCGGCGCGGCTAGGCCAGACCTCGGTCCCGGCATTCGCATGGTCCCCTTCGAGCATCATGCCGTCATCCTCTACCGCGAGGTAGAAACAGCCGTCGACATCGTCAATGTCTTCTATCGCGGCCGGGATTACCGGGCGATCATGACGAACAAGCCGTAGATAACCTCCCATCCCGCTTGCGGCCTTTCCCCCCAGACCTTATAGACCGCCGAACGCAAGCGGAGACGCCCCCTATGGTCTTCTTTCCCCACCGCCATCTCCTTGGCATCAAGGGTCTCACCCGGCAGGACATTACGACGCTTCTCGACAAGGCCGACGAGGCCGTGCAGATTTCCCGGCAGCGGGAAAAGAAGACGTCCACGCTTCGGGGCCTCACCCAGATCAATCTCTTTTTCGAAGCCTCGACGCGGACGCAGTCCTCGTTCGAGCTTGCCGGCAAACGGCTCGGCGCCGACGTGATGAATATGTCCGTCAGCAATTCGTCGGTGAAGAAGGGCGAGACGCTGATCGATACGGCGATGACGCTGAACGCCATGCACCCGGACGTGCTGGTCCTCAGGCATTCCTCGGCCGGTGCCGCGGCCCTGCTTGCTCAGAAGGTGACCTGCTCGGTGGTCAATGCCGGCGATGGCCAGCACGAACATCCGACTCAGGCGCTGCTCGACGCTTTGACCATCCGCCGCGCCAAGGGCAAGCTGTCGGGCATCATCGTCGCCATCTGCGGCGATGTTTTACATTCGCGCGTCGCCCGCTCCAACATCATCCTCTTGAATGCCATGGGCGCCCGTGTCCGGGTCGTCGCGCCGTCGACGCTACTTCCGTCAGGCATCCGCGACATGAGCGTCGAGGTCTTTCACTCGATGGAAGAAGGTTTGCGGGATGCGGATGTGGTGATGATGCTGCGTCTGCAGCGCGAGCGCATGGCCGGCTCCTTTGTGCCGTCGGTGCGCGAATACTTCCACTTCTACGGTCTCGATGCGGAAAAGCTGAAAGTCGCCAAGGGTGATGCGCTGGTCATGCATCCGGGTCCGATGAACCGCGGCGTCGAGATCGCTTCCGATGTCGCCGACGGTCCGCAGAGCGTCATTGAGCAGCAGGTCGAAATGGGCGTCGCCGTCCGCATGGCGGTCATGGAAACGCTCCTTACCTCCAATCAGGGAGAGCGCGCATGAGCACGACCATGTCCAATGACACCGTTCTCAGGAACCTGCGCATCATCGATCCATCGCGCAATCTCGATGAAACCGGCACGATCATCGTCGGCGCCGACGGCCGCATCCTCGCAGCCGGAAAGGATGCCCAGAACCAGGGCACGCCCGACGGCGCCACGGTCCGCGATTGCCAGGGTCTTGTCGCCACGCCCGGGCTTGTCGATGCGCGCGTCTATGTCGGCGAACCGGGTGCTGAACATCGCGAGACGATTTCTTCGGCCAGCCGCGCCGCTGCCGCCGGTGGCGTCACCTCGTTTATCATGATGCCGGATACCGATCCTGTTCTTGACGATATCGCACTCGTTGAGTTTGTTCAGAAGACGGCTCGTGACAAGGCGATCGTCAATGTCCACACTGCCGCAGCGCTCACCAAAGGGCTTGCCGGCAAGGAGATGACCGAGTTCGGCCTGCTGCAGCAAGCCGGTGCCGTGGCCTTTACCAATGGCCGTCACGGCCTGTCCGATTCGCTGCTGCTGCGCCGCGCGATGACCTATGCGCGCGAGTTCGATGCGGTGATCTCGCTCGAACTGCGCGAGAAATATCTTGGCAACGGCGTCATGAACGAGGGCCTGTTCGCCTCCTGGCTCGGCCTGTCGGGCGTGCCCAAGGAAGCGGAGATCATTCCGCTTGAACGCGATCTGCGCATCGCCGGCCTCACCCGCGCCAAATACCACGCGGCAAAAATCTCGGTGGCGGAATCGGCCGAAGCCATGCGGTCTGCCCGCGCACGCGGCGCCAACGTCACCTGCGGCGTGTCGATCAACCATCTTTCGCTCAATGAAAACGACATCGGCGAATACCGCAGCTTCTTCAAGCTGTCGCCGCCACTGCGGTCCGAAGACGATCGAATCGCCATGGTCGAGGCGCTCGCCGACGGCAGCATCGATATCATCGTGTCCTCGCACGATCCGCAGGACGTCGATACCAAGCGCCTTCCCTTCGCTGATGCCGCCGATGGCGCGATCGGGCTCGAAACCATGCTGTCGGCAGCCCTTCGCCTGCATCATGACGGGCGCGTGCCGCTGATGCGGCTGATTTCGGCGATGTCGACCCGCCCGGCCGAAATCTTCGGTCTCGATGCCGGTACGCTGAGACCGGGTGCAAAAGCCGATATCACGCTGATCGATCTCGACGAGCCTTGGATCGTCGCCAAGGATATGCTTCTGTCGCGCTCGAAAAACACGCCGTTCGAGGACGCGCGCTTTTCCGGCCGGGCCGTCGCAACCTATGTCGGCGGCAAATGCGTCTATAAACTGGGATAGAGATGGGGCGGGCCGACCCATCGCGCGCTTGCGCGAAAGGGTTGGAACGGGGGCAAACCCGACTAGGGGCTTTGGGGGAAACACATGATAACCGACCTTCTTACCTGGCAGATCACCCTGCCGATCGCAGCCGGCGCGCTTGTTCTCGGCTATCTCTTGGGCTCGATCCCGTTCGGCCTGCTTCTCACCCGTGCCGCTGGTCTCGGCGATATCCGCTCGATCGGTTCCGGCAATATCGGGGCGACCAACGTCCTTCGCACCGGAAATAAGAAGCTCGCCGCAGGCACGCTTCTGCTCGACGCCTTGAAGGCGACCGCCGCGGCCCTGATCGGCTGGTACGCCTTCGGGCCGGAAGCGGGCCTCATCGCCAGCTTTGCCGCCTTCATGGGTCACCTCTATCCGGTCTGGCTCGGCTTCAAGGGGGGCAAGGGTGTCGCAACCTATATCGGCACGCTGCTCGGGGTCGCGCCGCTGATGGTTCTGGTGTTTGCCGCCGTCTGGCTCTCGGTTGCCAAGCTCAGCAAATACTCATCCCTGTCCGCCCTGGTTGCAACACTTGTCATTCCGGTTGTGCTGTGGTTCATACAGGAACCAAAGATTGCTGCCGTCATGGCTCTCATGACGATCATCTCCTTTATCAAGCACAAGACCAATATCGAGCGGTTGATTGCCGGCACCGAAAGCAAGATCGGCCAAAAGGGCTAGTCCCTTAAAGGACGGATCATGCCGGATAGCAGCGCAAGACGGATAGGAATTGCGCTCACCGAACGGCAGAAGATCGCCTGGCTGCGGTTGATCCGCTCCGACAATGTCGGCCCGGCGACATTCCGGGATCTCATCAATCATTGCGGCTCGGCGGAAAATGCGCTGGCCATGTTACCGGAACTGTCAGCGCGCGGCGGATCGACACGGGCAATCCGCATCGCCAGTGCCAGTGAGGCCGAACGCGAGCTGGAGATCGCACGCCGCCAGGGCGCACAGTTCATCGGCATCGGTGAACCCGACTACCCTCCCGCGTTGCGACAGATCGAGGCAGCGCCGCCGCTCGTTGCGGCAAAGGGCGATCTCTCCACCGCCACCCGCCCCTCGGTCGGCATTGTCGGCTCGCGCAACGCCTCAATCGCCGGGGCGAAGTTTGCGGCGGCGATTGCCAGAGATTGCGGCCGCGCCGGTTATGCGATCACGTCAGGACTTGCTCGCGGCATCGATGCGGCGTCGCACCGCGCCAGTCTCGATACCGGCACGATCGCGGTTCTGGCCGGCGGCCTCGACCGTCCCTATCCGCCGGAAAACGTCGCCCTGCTCGATGAGATCACCGCCGGCAGGGGCCTTGCCGTTTCAGAGATGCCATTCGGGTGGGAGCCCCGGGCGCGTGATTTCCCCCGTCGCAACCGGCTTATCGCTGGAATTTCGCTGGGCCTTGTTGTTGTCGAAGCGGCTGAGCGTTCAGGTTCGCTGATCACCGCAAGGCTTGCTGCCGATTTCGGCCGGCTGGTGTTTGCCGTCCCCGGCTCGCCACTCGATCCGCGCTGCCACGGTACGAACGGACTTCTCAAGCAGGGCGCCATCGTCACGACCGGCGCTTCGGATGTGCTGGACGCGTTGGCGCCGCTGTCCGATCTCGATAGATTTCAAAATACCGTCATCGAAGAGCCCGGCAGAGGCAGCACACTCCTGCCGCCCGATGACGACGACAGGACGCGCATCATTTCGGCGCTTAGTCCGACACCGGTCGATATCGACGATATCATCCGGCATACGGGTGTTGCCGCGGCCAGTGTCTATCTTATTCTGCTGGAACTCGATCTTGCCGGTCGGCTGCACCGGCACCCGGGCGGCATGGTCTCACTTGCTATGGAAGACTGATCGCGGTCGTCGCCCGGCCTGCACGTCGCCAGCCTCGACATAGGCCATCTCGATGAGGTAGCACAGCATATCAGCCCCCTCGCTGAGCGCGACCTGCCGCAACTCTGCCAGCATCTGCCGGATGTAGGCGATGTTGCGCGAATTCTCGTCGCCCCGTCCGTCCTTGTCACCGTGAGAGACCATTTCACATCCTGTCAAATAGGGCGCGACACCGCCTAATATAACTATTCGTCACCTTATCAGCGCAGCTTAGAGATGTTTATTTAAGATTGCAACTAATTGCACATCACTCTCAGGTTGCAGTTCGTTGTATCCTACTAATTAACGATGACCTCTTGACCCCGGGACAAACGCCCGCCATGTCGGGAGACCAGATTTCCGCCTGGATCGTTACGAGACCGGGCAAAGCTCTATTGCAGAGAAACAAGATGAATGTAGTCATTGTAGAATCTCCAGCCAAAGCCAAGACCATCAACAAGTATCTTGGCTCGGGTTACAAGGTTCTCGCCTCTTTCGGCCACGTCCGCGACCTTCCTGCCAAGGACGGGTCGGTTTTGCCTGACCAGGACTTCGAGATGCTCTGGGAAGTCGACAGCGCATCCCAGAAGCGGATGAAGGATATTGCCGACGCCGTGAAGGGTTCGGACGCCGTTTATCTCGCGACCGACCCGGATCGCGAGGGTGAAGCGATTTCCTGGCATGTCCTCGACCTCTTGAAGAAGAAGAAGGTGATCGGCGATAAGCTGGTCAAGCGCGTCGTGTTCAACGCCATCACCAAGAAGGCGGTTCTCGATGCGATGGCCAACCCGCGCGATATCGACGTGCCGCTGGTGGACGCGTATCTCGCCCGCCGCGCTCTCGACTATCTCGTCGGCTTCAACCTGTCTCCGGTCCTGTGGCGCAAGCTGCCGGGCGCCCGTTCTGCCGGCCGTGTGCAGTCGGTTGCGCTGCGCCTCGTCTGCGACCGCGAAACCGAGATCGAGCGCTTCGTCTCGGAAGAGTACTGGAATATCTCCGCGCTTCTGAAGACACCGCGTGGCGACGAGTTCCTGGCCAAGCTGGTGCAGGCCGACGGCAAGCGCCTGCAGAGCAAATCGATCACGAACGGCGAAGAAGCCGGCCGCCTGAAGACGCTGCTCGACGGCGCCGCCTATAGCGTCGAGACGGTCGAAGCAAAGCCGGTGAAGCGCAATCCCGGCCCTCCGTTCACCACGTCGAGCCTGCAGCAGGCCGCGTCTTCGAACATCGGCTTCGGCGCGTCGCGCACGATGCAGGTCGCGCAGAAGCTCTATGAAGGTATCGATATCGGTGGCGAGACTGTCGGTCTCATCACCTACATGCGTACCGATGGCGTGCAGATGGCACCCGAGGCGATCGAGCAGGCGCGTAGCGCCATCGTCGAGCAGTTCGGCCCGCGTTACATGCCTGAAAAGCCGCGCTTCTACTCCACCAAGGCGAAGAACGCGCAGGAAGCTCACGAAGCGATCCGCCCTACCGACTTCAACCGCACGCCGGACAAGGTTCGCCAGTATCTCGATGCCGATCAGGCGCGTCTCTACGAGCTGATCTGGAAGCGCGGCATTGCCAGCCAGATGGCGTCAGCCGAAATGGAACGCACAACCGTCGAGATCTCGGCGACGAACGGCGCCGAGAAGGCTGGCCTTCGGGCCGTCGGTTCGGTCGTACGTTTCGACGGCTTCCTCGGCGCCTATGTGGACCGCCGCGAGGAGGATGACAAAAGCGAGGAAGACGACGAAGACGGTCGCCTGCCCGAGATCAACGCTCGCGAAAAGCTCGACAAGAACAAGGTCAACTCGAGCCAGCATTTCACCGAGCCACCGCCGCGCTATTCGGAAGCATCGCTGATCAAGAAGATGGAAGAACTCGGCATCGGCCGTCCTTCCACCTATGCCGCGACGCTGAAGACGCTGTCCGATCGCGAATACGTGATCATGGATAAGCGCAAGCTGATCCCGCATTCCAAGGGACGGCTGGTGACGGCGTTCCTCGAGAACTTCTTCACGAAATACGTCGAATACGATTTCACGGCAGATCTCGAGGAAAAGCTCGACCGGATCTCGGCCGGCGAACTGGACTGGAAGCAGGTTCTGCGGGAGTTCTGGCAGGATTTCTTCGGCCAGATCGAAGACACCAAGGAACTGCGCGTCACCAACGTGCTGGACGCTTTGAACGAAGCGCTGGCACCGCTGGTCTTTCCGAAGCGGGAAGACGGTTCGGATCCGCGTATCTGCCAGGTCTGCGGCACCGGCAACCTGTCGCTGAAGCTCGGCAAGTACGGCGCATTCGTCGGCTGCTCGAACTATCCGGAGTGCAACTTCACACGTCAGTTGTCGTCCGAAGGCGGCGCGGATGCGGAAGCTTCCGGCCTCAACGAACCGAAGGAACTCGGGACCGATCCGATGACCAACGAGCAGCTGACGCTGCGGTCGGGTCGTTTCGGACCCTATATCCAGCGCGGCGACGGCAAAGAAGCCAAGCGCTCCTCGCTGCCCAAGGGTTGGCTGCCTGACGATATCGACCATGAAAAGGCGCTGGCACTGATCAACCTGCCGCGCGACGTGGGCAAGCATCCGGAATCGGGCAAGATGATTTCGGCAGGTCTTGGCCGTTACGGGCCGTTCCTGCTGCATGACGGTGGCTATGCGAACCTGGAAACGATCGAGGACGTGTTCTCGATCGGTCTCAACCGCGCCGTCACCGTGATTGCCGAGAAAAAGGAAAAAGGCCCCGGCGGACGCGGTCGTGGCACACCGGCAGCGCTCAAGGACCTTGGCGCGCATCCGGACGGCGGCGCGATTACCGTGCGCGACGGCAAATACGGGCCTTACGTCAACTGGGCCAAGGTCAATGCCACGCTGCCGAAGGGCATGGACCCGCAGTCGGTAACGATGGAACAGGCGATGGCGCTGATCATCGAAAAGGGCGGCAAGGCATCGTCGGGCAAGGCCAAGGCGAAAGCGCCTGCCATGAAGGCCACAGCAAAAAAGGCTGCTGCCAAGACAGAGGCGGACGCAACGACCGAGACCGCCACAAAGAAGTCGCCTGCCAAGGCTAAGACCGCAGCCAAGAAGGCGCCTGCCAAGAAGGCACCGGCCAAAAAGACAACCGCATCGAAGGCGAAGAAGACGGACACGTGAGAGAACCGAACGAGCGATCCAATCGCCAGCAGAAACGCGCCGCGAAGGCTGACCGTGGCGACAGCCAGTCGGCGAGCAGACCGGTTATTGTCCAGGGTGCGGTTCCTCCGCGCGATGTGCTGCTCCAGTTCATCGCTGACAATCCCGACAAGAGCTCGAAACGGGAGATTGCCAAGGCTTTCGGGCTGAAAGGCGATACGCGCATCGAGCTCAAGGATCTGCTGCATTCGCTCGAGGAAGACGGTCTTCTCACCAAGAACCGCAAGTCGCTCTCGCGCCCGGGTGCCCTGCCCCCGGTCACCGTTCTCGACATCACCACCCGCGACAAGGATGGCGAACTGATCGGTCGGCCGATGGAATGGCCGGAAGATATGGGTGCGGCCCCTGCCGTGCTCATCCGCCAGTCGCATGACAGCCGCGGAAAGGGCAAGGCGCCAGCCGCGGGTCTCAACGATCGCATTCTGGCAAAGATCTTCCCGAACAAGGACCGCTCAGGTCCGGCCTATACGGCCCGCGTCATCAAGGTCATCGACAAGCGCCGCGGCGCGGCCCTCGGCGTCGTCCAGAGACTGGCTGACGGCGAAATGCGTCTTCTGCCGACCGAGAGGCGCGGCGAGGAAATGGTGATCGAACCCGAGGACATCGGGGACGCCAAGGACGGCGACCTGGTCGAGTCGGAAGTCGTGCGCAACGGCCGGTTCGGCCTGCCGCGCGCCCGCGTCCTCAACATTGTCGGCTCCGTCGGTTCGGAAAAGGCGATCTCGATGATCGCCATCTATTCGCACGGCATTCCGCACATCTTCCCGAACGAGGTGATGGAAGAAGCGGAAGCTGCAAAGCCGGCCAGCATGTCGAAGCGCGAAGACTGGCGCGACGTGCCGCTCCTGACAATCGATCCCGCCGACGCCAAGGATCACGACGACGCTGTTTATGCCGAGCCAGACACCTCGCCCGACAATCCGGGCGGCGTCATCGTCACCGTCGCGATCGCCGATGTCTCCTGGTATGTCCGCACCGGCAAGCCATTGGACCGCGAAGCGCAGAAGCGCGGCAATTCCGTTTACTTCCCCGACCGCGTCGTACCGATGCTGCCGGAACGCATTTCCAACGATCTCTGCTCGCTGCGCGAGGGCGAAGACCGGCCCGCACTTGCCGTGCGCATGGTCTTTTCCAAGGAAGGCCGCAAGGCCGGCCATACGTTCCACCGCATCATGATGAAGAGTGCGGCCAAGCTCTCCTACCAGCAGGCTCAGGCCGCCATCGACGGCGAGACCGACGACAAGACCGGTCCGTTGCTGGAGCCTGTCCTGAAGCCGCTGTGGGACGCCTACCGCATCATGACGATCGGCCGCGACCGTCGACAGCCGCTCGAACTCGATATGCCCGAGCGCAAGATCATGCTGAAGCCGGATGGCACGGTGGATCGTGTGATCGTGCCAGAGAGGCTCGACGCGCATCGGCTCATCGAAGAGATGATGATCCAGGCAAACGTCTGCGCCGCCGAAACGCTCGAGAAGAAAAAACAGTCGCTGATCTACCGGATCCATGACGGCCCCTCGCTTGCCAAGCAGGAGACGCTGCGCGAGTTCCTGAACACGCTCGGCATTTCAATGGCTCGCGGCGGCCAGATGCGCTCCAACTCGTTCAACGGCATCCTGTCGCAGGCACAGGGCACGCCGCACCAGATCATGGTCAACGAGATGGTGCTGCGCTCCCAGAGCCAGGCGATCTACAGCCCCGACAATATCGGCCATTTCGGCCTCAACCTGATGAAATACGCGCATTTCACGTCGCCCATCCGCCGTTATGCGGATCTGATCGTGCATCGCGCGCTGGTCGGGTCGCTCGGCCTCGGCGAAGGTGGAATCACGCCGGGCGAGGAAGCCCAGCTCGAAGATATCGCGGCAGAGATCTCCACCTTCGAGCGCCGCGCCATGGCCGCCGAACGCGACACGGTAAACCGTCTTGTCGCGCACCACCTCTCGACGAAGATCGGCGAGGAGTTCCAGGGCCGCGTGTCCGGCGTGACCAAGGCAGGCCTGTTCGTGGCCCTGCCGACCTATGGCGCCGATGGTTTCGTGCCGGTGTCAACGATCGGCGACGATTACTATATCTATGACGAGGCGCATCAGGCGCTAACAGGCGAACGTTCCGGTCTCGGCTACCAGATCGGCGATACCGTCGATGTGAAGCTGAAGGCGGCAGTTCCGCTTGCCGGTGCGCTTCAGTTTGAAATGCTGAGCGAAGGCAAGAAGCTGCCGGGCGGCGCCCGCTCGTTCCACAAGTCTGCACGACGAGACAAATCTGGCGGACGGCCCAAAAAGCCAGGTACGCGCCCCTTCCGTGGCGGCAGGAGATAGCAATGCAGTCAGATGGCGAACAGACGGTCCGCTTCGGCGGGTCGGACCCGGTCGATCGACCTCTTGGCCGATCCATCAAACGGGGCCTCACCTGTCGATGTCCTGCCTGTGGAGAGGGCCGGCTTTTCCGTGCCTTCCTGAAGCCAGTCGATCATTGTTCCGTCTGCGGTGAAGATATCTCCCACCATCGTGCAGACGACCTTCCGGCCTATCTCGTCATCGTCGTGGTTGGTCACGTGCTGATGACCGGCTACATGCTGACCGATATGATCCTGCGGGTCTCTCCTTGGGTCCACCTCGCCATCTGGGCACCGCTTGCGGTGCTTGCCGCCATCGCGACGATCCAGCCCATCAAGGGCGGTGTCATCGGCCTGCAATGGGCAAACCGCATGCATGGGTTCGGCGGCGGCGAGGACGGGGCCGATTCGACCAGCGGTCCGAGCAACAGACCGAACTGATCATGGACCACCGTTCGTTACCACCTTCCCGTCCTATTTCATGCGTACGGACGTCCAGTCCGAAGCCGACTTGTAAGGAAGTCTGAATGCCTCAGCCGACGACCGACGAAAACGGCCATGTCGCGGAGATCCACTGGCCATCCCTGATCGCAGCTACCGCCGCCGTCAGCGCCGTGGGAATAGCCATGGGGCTCGGCCTGCCGCTGCTGAGCATCATCCTTGAAAAACGTGGCATCTCATCGACGCTGATCGGGCTAAACGCTGCCATGGCAGGCGTTGCAGCCATGGTTGCCGCCCCGATCACGACGAAATGTGCACATGACTTTGGTGTGGCGCGTAGCATGATGATCGCCGTGGTGATCGCCGCCGTCAGCGCCATCTGTTTCTACTACGCCGACCAATTCTGGATGTGGTTTCCACTACGCTTTACGTTCCATGGCGCGACCACGGCTCTGTTCATCCTGTCCGAATTCTGGATCAATGAAGCCGCGCCACCCAGACGACGCGGATTGGTCCTCGGCATATACGCAACGGTGCTGGCGGTCGGGTTTGCGATCGGGCCGATGCTGTTTTCGCTTCTCGGCAGCGATGGCGTGCTTCCGTTCATCGTCGGCGCACTCATTATCATGACGGCCATCATACCGATCTTTCTCGCCCGTCACGAAAGCCCGAAGCTAGACAGCAAGCCCGAGCGGCACTTCTTCCACTATATATTCCTCGTTCCCAGTGCGACGGCAGCCGTCTTTGCCTTTGGTGCAGTCTCGGTTGGCGGACTGTCGCTGTTTCCGATCTATGCGTTGCGCGAACAGATGACCGAATCGCATGCGGCCATCCTCTTGACGGTGATGGGACTGGGCAACATGGCCTTCCAGATCCCGCTGGGGATGATTTCGGACCGCATGCGTGACCGCAGGCCGCTTCTGACCGGCCTCGCCGTACTGGGCGTTCTCGGCTCGCTGACGATCCCCTTCCTGATCGGCAACTGGATGATGACCGCGGTTCTCCTATTCATGTGGGGCGGCTGTATCTCCGGCCTCTATACCGTTGGCCTCGCGCATCTGGGCGCTCGCCTTCGAGGTGCCGATCTGGTCGCTGCCAATGCCGCCTTCATCTTCTGCTATGCCGTCGGCACGGTTGCAGGACCACAGGGCATCGGCGCTGCCATGGATGTCGCGGGCAATGACGGCTTTGCCTGGGCGCTGGCCGGTTTCTTCGGCTTTTACGTGGTTGTTTCGGGGGCTCGATGGTTTTTACCAACGAAACAAGGTTGACATTCTGACCGCGATTTGTAATTTCGCCCCAGATTTCGCCGTCGACCGTCTGCGTCCGCGGCTCCACTTTTCTTAAAGGCGCTAAGACCATGGCAAAAGCTACGACCATCAAGATCAAGCTGCTGTCGACGGCTGATACCGGTTTCTTCTACGTAACCACGAAGAACAGCCGTACGATGACAGACAAGATGACCAAGACGAAGTACGATCCGGTTGCCCGGAAGCACGTCGAATTCAAGGAAACCAAGATCAAGTAAGATCTGGTCACTTAAAGGCATGAAAGAAGGCGCAGGCTGATCAGCCGGGCGCCTTTTTCTTTGCCTGCTGTTTTCAAGCGTGAGTACCAAAACGCAAAAAGCGCCACCGTCATTTCTGACAGCGGCGCTTTGATTGGGGGTCGACCGGCTTGCAATCGCGGCACGAGGAGCCGTTGAAATTGCTTGCCAGTCGACCGACCCCACGACCCAGGAGATGCGGCGGACCTGAGCATCATGGGGTATCTCGACGTAAGCTGAAGGAACCCTTCGCCCCGTTGAAACCAAAATTGCGCAAAATCAATGGAAAATCAACACATACTTAGATCAGTACGAAACTGTTTGGATATGATGGTTAAAATCCACACGCGTCTTTGTAGAAAGAGGCTATTCCAGCTCTTCAATTGTTAGGTTTATTCTGAGCCAAAGCATTTTTAGCTTTACCCACCCTACGGTGTTCGATGCGAGCTCGAAGATTAGCCCGGCTTCGAGACGGAAGTAAAAGGCGATTATAAATCGTCAGCGAGAAGCAGGACTTTCTCGCTTCTGTGTAGATGCTACCGTATCGTTCGGCAATGCTCAAACAAAGCACCGGTCTTCCATTCCCGTATGCGTTTTATTTGGCTCGAAGCCGCGTACGAATCGTCAAATTTAATTGAGGAAACTGGGGGACGAGCGCTTCTTTATCAAAAAGCCTCGCTGCAAGACGAAAGATATTATATTAGCGTATTTTAATATACGACGATTCTCGTGCAAATCTTAAGCGGCGGCTGCAACGACTCGGTTGCGCCCGCTGTTCTTGGCGTCGTAAAGCGCACGGTCGGCTTGTTTCAACAACTGCTCCGGCGTTTCCGCTCCACTGCGGCTGCAGGCAATCCCAAGCGAAGCTGTGATGTTCAGGCTGGCGCCAGTGCTTTTCAGCACGAACGGCGTCTGCTCGATGATGTTGCGCAATCGTTCGGCAATCAAAGCCGCGGCGGCGCTATCCGTATCGGGCATAACCACAACGAATTCCTCGCCACCGAACCGGCAGGCGAGATCAGCACCGCGTACCGTGGACCGGATACGGGCCGCAACTTCCTTCAGCACCTCGTCACCGGCGTCGTGGCCGTGCGTGTCGTTGACCGATTTGAAGCGATCGATGTCGGTGATGCAGACGGACAGCGGCCGCCCACGGGCTGTTGCACGGGCAAACAGCACCTTCATGTGATTGTCGAGATAACGGCGATTGTGCAGACCGGTCAGGGCATCTGTCACAGCCAATTCGATCGTATGGCGCACGCTCAACCGCAGGCGGTCGTTGTAACGCTTACGCTTGATCTGCGTCAGGGTCCGGGCCACGAGTTCATTTGGATCGATCGGCCGGATGATGTAGTCGTTGACGCCGAGATCGAGCGCCCGGACGATGACCTGGTCGTCGCCGTGTTCCGTCACCAGCAGCAGCGGGAGGAATCGGGTCCGCTCCAGCGATCGCAGTTGTGAACAGAGCCTCAGCGGATCGTAGTCATCGAAATTCGTATTGACGATCACCAGATCGAACGGGTTTTCAGCCGCTTCGAAAAGGGCTGCCTGCGGATCGGAGATGGCAGTGATATCCGCGACCGGTTTCAGCGCCCTGACGATGCGTTCCTGCGAGCTTCCGCGGCCATCGACCAGTAGGACCTGCGCGACGTCGTCCTGAGCGTCCTGCCCCGCTGCACTCTTCATCATGTCCTGCAGCGTGAGATCCTGCGCGGTGTCTGACCGGATGCGCAGCTCGTCACTCAGCGTCTTCAGCCGCACGAGGCTTTTGACACGGGAAATCAGCTGCAGGTCGTTGACCGGCTTGGTCAGAAAATCGTCGGCACCGGCTTTCAGGCCGCGCACGCGGTCGGAGGGCTGGTCCAGCGCGGTGACCATGACAACAGGGATATGGGATGTCCGCGGATTGGCTTTCAGCCGCTCGCAGACTTCGAACCCGTCAATGCCCGGCATCATGATGTCGAGCAGGATGACATCGACATGGGCCTGTTCACAGATCGCCAGCGCCTTGTAGCCGTCGTCGGCAGTCAACACATCGAAATATTCCGCAAGCAGGCGTGCCTCGAGCAGCTTTACGTTTGCGGGAATGTCGTCGACTACCAGGATCCGTGCCGTCATGTCATTCTCCGACCTTACGCGTCGCCAAGATACGTCTTGATGGTCTCGATGAACTTCGGCACCGAGATGGGCTTCGAAACATAGGCTTCGCACCCGCCCTGTCGGATTCGTTCCTCGTCGCCCTTCATCGCGAATGCGGTGACGGCGATGACCGGTATGACGTGCAGTTCGTCGTCTTCCTTTAGCCACTTGGTCACTTCCAGACCCGATACTTCGGGCAGCTGGATATCCATCAGGATCAGATCCGGACGGTGACGGCGGGCAAGATCCAACGCCTCCATGCCATTGCGCGTCTGGATCGTCTCGTAGCCGGACGCTTCGATCAAATCGCGGAAGAGCTTCATGTTCAGCTCGTTGTCTTCGACAATCATGACCCGTTTGGGCATGTCGATCCGTTCCTTAAATCGCGCCTTGCAAGCGTGCTTTCAGTCTATAAGCTTTCCGAATACGAGATTCTTTCAGCCGCTGGCCGCACACGTTAAGGGCATTTGGTTGAGAAATAGGTAACTTGAGCAGGCGATGAGGTTCGATCCGTTGAATAACAAGGCACCCGCCGCAGCCCCCGAAGAGACGGCCGGCGCAATCCTCAGCTGGCTTGCGGACGAGCCCGACATGTTTTCAAGGTTTCTGGCGCTGTCCGGTCTCCAGCCCGGTCAGCTGCGTTCTGTGATCGACGATCCGGGCTTTCTTGGCGGAATGATCGATTTCCTGATGAGCCACGAGCCAACGCTGATGGCATTTTGCGAAGCGACGAACACGAGACCGGAAACGGTTGCCGCAGCGTCACACTATTATTCCAAGCCTGCACTCGATTCGGGCGACTACTGAGATGGAGAACTCTTTCGGCGTTGCCCTCGATTTTTCCCACGTCCAACTTGGCGACCGCCCGCTGGTCGTATGCGACGTCGATGACGTCGTTCTGGACTTCGCGGCACCTTTCACCGAGTTCATCAAGGCAGAGGGGCTGGAGCTGCTGCCGCGCTCCTTCCGCCTCACCGGCAATATCGTTTCGGTCGAAACGCAGGTCCCTATCGAGGAAGCGGACGTCAAACGCCTGATCGGCGCGTTCTTCGACCGCCAAGAAGACTGGCAGACGCCCTCTGCGCTTTCGATCGAGACCCTTAAGGCGATCGGTAAGGCTGCAGACGTCATCTTCCTCACTGCCATGCCGCCACGCTATCAGGAACAGCGTCGCCGGCTTCTCGACCGGCTCGACCTCACCTTCCCTCTCGTCGCGACTGAGGAAAAGAAAGGCCCTGTCATGCAGATGATCCATGCCGCGCGCCCCCTTCCCTCGGTCTTTATCGATGACATGGCCCACAACCTGCATTCGGTCCGCGACCACGTCGAGAACTGCCTGCTGATCCACATGATGCCGGACAGTCCTCTGCACCAGCTTGCTCCGAAGCCTGATCAACCGATCATCCGGGCCACAGACTGGCCGCATGCCGCAGAGATGATCGACGCCTACATCCTGTCCCACATCCCGCATCATCGAACCGCAAAATAGTGGTTGAAGGATGTGCGTTCTACTCTTGAGAGGTTGCAGCTTACGGCCTATTGTCGGAATGTTCAATCTTTGTTCCGCCGATGACAGTCGTACCAAATCACAAGCCCGGCTTCTGTCGAGACTGCTTTACCGAGCAGAAGGCAGAGGTGCGACGGTGTCGCGCCTGCGGCAGTCCACGGCTGGTGTATCACCGCGAACTTCATGACCTGACGCTTGCGCATATCGACTGCGATGCCTTTTACGCCACCATCGAGAAACGCGACGACCCGAGCCTTGTGGACAAGCCGGTGATCATTGGCGGCGGCAAGCGCGGCGTGGTGTCGACCGCCTGCTACATCGCCCGCATCAGCGGCGTCCGGTCGGCAATGCCGATGTTCAAGGCGCTCGAACTCTGCCCGGATGCGGTCGTCATCAAGCCGAACATGGAAAAATACGTCACTGCCGGCCGACAGGTGCGGCAGATGATGATGGACCTGACGCCGCTGGTGCAGCCGATCTCGATCGACGAGGCGTTTCTGGAACTGGCAGGCACCCAGCGTCTGCACCACGATCAGCCCAGCCACATTCTCGCAAAGCTCGCAAAACGCGTCGAATCCGAGATTGGCATCAGTATTTCCGTCGGGCTCTCCTACTGCAAGTTCCTCGCCAAGGTCGCTTCCGACCTCGAAAAGCCGCGGGGTTTTTCGGTGATCGGTCGCGCTGAGGCCGTGGAGTTTCTGGCGACCCGACCGGTCACGACGATCTGGGGCGTCGGCCGGGCTTTTGATGCGACGCTGGAGGCGGACGGCATCCGCACCATCGGGCAGTTGCAAGCCATGAACGAGGCCGACCTGATGCGCCGCTACGGCACGATGGGCCAGCGCCTCTATCGTTTGTCGCGCGGTATCGACGACCGAGAGGTGCATCTCAACGACCCGGCGAAAAGCGTGTCGGCCGAGACCACGTTCTTCGACGACATCTCCCGCCACGACGACCTGGTCCCGATCATGCGCCGGCTTTCGGAGAAGGTGTCTAAACGACTGAAGAGCGAGGACCTTGCAGGCCAGACGGTGGTGTTGAAATTGAAGACCGCGGATTTCAAGAGCCGTACCCGCAACAAGCGGCTGGAAGATCCGACCCAGCTTGCCGACCGGATCTTCCGCACCGGTATCTCAATGCTGGAGCGGGAGACGGACGGTACAAAATTTCGCCTGCTCGGGATCGGCGTCACCGATCTGACCGACCCTGCCCGTGCAGATCCGCCCGATCTCGTGGATGTGCAGGCCGGACGCCGGGCTGCGGCGGAAGCGGCCATGGACAAGCTGCGTGAGAAGTTCGGAGCTGCGGCCGTCGAGACCGGCTATACGTTTGGCGACAAGCGCCGCGACCGATAGTTTCAATCAAACGTGATTAAATTTTTCCTGCTAAACGTGACGAGATCAGCGCGGATGCAAACCTTCGTTAAACCTCGCTCGGTAAAATGCGGCTCAAGTTTTGCGTATGAGGTTTAGCATGATGCGTCGCCTGGTTTTGGGGTTCTGTCTGATGTCCGCGACGATGCTGTCGCCTCCAGCGTTTGCAGCGGACAGTGTTCCCCTGCAGATCATCGTTTCCAAGGACAAGCAGTCGCTGACCGTCTACGAGGGCGAGACCGTGGTCGCCAGGTCGCGGATATCGAGCGGCAAGGCCGGGCACGATACGCCGACCGGCATCTTCTCCATCCTTGAGAAGCGGAAATACCACGAGTCGAACATCTATTCGAATGCACCGATGCCGTTCATGCAGCGAATCACCTGGTCAGGTATCGCGCTGCACGAGGGCAACGTTCCGAACTATCCGGCGTCGCACGGCTGCGTGCGCCTGCCGAGCGGTTTTGCGACCAAGCTTTACGGCCTGACCGAGCGTGGTGCGCATGTGATCGTGACCGATGCGGACGTGGTGCCGCAGCGCATCGAGGACGTCGTGCTGTTTTCGCCGCGCAAGCCTTTGCCTGCCGGCGCGCTGATGACCGATGTCGATCTTCGCACCGCATCGATCAAGGCCTCGCCGAAGAAGCCGGTGGAAGTGGCGATGAATGTCGCGCCGGCCAATCCGAACCGCGCCACGGATGCTGTTCCGACGCAGCCTGATGATCTCGAGGAAGCGCAGACGCACGCGCTGCGCATCCTGATCACGCGGCGTACCGATCGCGAGACGCTGATGGACGCCCAGAAGTTGCTGGAAGAAATGGGTTTTGAGACCGGCGGCTCCGACGGTTATGTCGGACCGCTGACCCGCAGCGCCGTTGCCGGCTTCAAGCGCTGGAAAGGCCTGAAGCAGACGGGCCCGATGATAAGCGGCGAGTTCATCGACGCGCTTTACGCCTCTGCCGGCCAGCCGAAGCCACCTGCCGGCCAGATCATGGTGCGGCAGAATTTCGAACCGCTGTTTGAGGCCCCTGTCGGCATCAAGGCGCCGGAAGTGGCCCTCGGCACGCATCTCTTCACTGTCGACAAGATCGATCGCTCGATCGAATCAGCCGATTGGCACGCGGTGACGCTGCCGAACGTGCTGTCCGATGCAACGATGAAGCGGCTGGGGATCACCATGGCGGCCGATGCGAAACTGCCGGGTGCCGCGAAAGCCGCACTCGACCGGATCGAGATTTCGCAGGACGTGCGCGACCGGATCGAGACGCTGATGGCGGATGGGACGTCGGTCACGATCAACGACGAATCGCTTGGACCGGAGACCGGCAAGGGCACC
Organism: Neorhizobium sp. DAR64872/K0K18; assembly: GCF_050500175.1. NCBI lineage: Bacteria > Pseudomonadati > Pseudomonadota > Alphaproteobacteria > Hyphomicrobiales > Rhizobiaceae > Neorhizobium > Neorhizobium sp. DAR64872/K0K18. The sequence continues at coordinate 1,239,447 of NZ_CP191446.1, read as the reverse complement.
GATTTCGTCACGCTGACCAAGTCGTCGAAAAGCGAGATGGTGGCAGTTCAGGATATTGGCTCAACGCCTGCCGCCGAGCCGCGCGCCAAGCGGAGTGTCATCCGTTACCAAGGCGGCGTCGGCCTCTACTGAGGCCAACGCCCACCACGGTCGGTTAGACCAGTTCCACATCCAGCACACCGGGCGCCGCCTTCAGGGCGGCGGCGATTTCCGGCGAGATGCGATACCGTTCCGTCAGTTCCACCTCGATCTCGCGCTTGCCATCATCCTTGATGACGATAAACGAGACGAGGCCATCGCCGCGGGCATTAAGATGCCGGGCGACCGTCTTCAGCGGCCCTGAGTCGCGCACGAAGACCCGCAGCGCCTTCTGCATGCGGACCGACTGTTCCTCCAGCGACTGCACCGTCTGGATCCGCAGGCCAATGCCTTCCGGACGCTCGTCGGCCTGAACGGTGATGACAAGCGATTTTCCGGGCTCAAGCAGATCGCGGTACTGAGCAAGCGCTTCGGAAAACAGCACCGCCTCGAACTGACCGGTCGAATCGGAAAACATGACGATGCCCATCTTATTGCCTGTGCGGGTCTTGCGTTCCTGGCGACCGGTCACGGTCCCGGCAAGACGGCCGGCCGTGGCGCCTGCCCTCACAGCCGTCGAGAAGTCAGCGAAAGTCTGGACGCGCATCTTGTCGAGCACCGCGCCGTAGGTATCGAGCGGATGGGCAGACAGGTAGAAGCCGAGCACCTGATACTCGCGCATCAGCATTTCCGACGGCATCCACGGATTGAATGTTGGCAGAACGAGTTTTTCCGGACCGCTGGCCGCGCCCGAGCCGAAGAAATCGGACTGGCCGGAGACCTTCTCCTCCTGGGCGCGCTGGGCATAGCCGATGACGCGGTCCATGCCGGCGCTGAGTTGGGCGCGGTCGAAGCCGAAGCAATCGAAGGCACCCGCAGCATTCAGGCTTTCAAAGACGCGGCGGTTGATCTGCTTCGGGTCGATGCGCAGGCAGAAATCCTCGATCGACGCGAAGGGCGTGTCGCCGCGGACCTCGACGATGTGATCGACGGCGTTTTCGCCGACGCCCTTGATGGCGGCCAGCGCGTAATAGATGCGGTTGTCGCCTGTCTCGAAGCGGCGGAACGAGGTCTGTACCGACGGCGGACTGACCTTGATGCCGAGCCGGCCGGCATCCTCGCGGAAATCGTTCAGCTTTTCGGTGTTCGCCATATCGTAGGTCATCGACGCGGCGAGGAACTCGACCGGGTAATGCGCCTTCATATAGGCCGTCTGGTAGGAGACGATGGCGTAGGCGGCGGCGTGAGATTTGTTGAAGCCGTAGTTGGCGAACTTCGCCAGCAGTTCGAAGATGTTCTTCGCCTGCGGCTTCGACACGCCGTTCTTGATGGCGCCACTGACAAAGCGTTCGCTCTGCTGGTCCATCTCGGCCTTGATCTTCTTGCCCATGGCGCGGCGCAGAAGGTCGGCTTCGCCGAGCGAATAGCCCGACAGGACCTGGGCGATCTGCATCACCTGTTCCTGGTAGACGATAACGCCCTGGGTTTCCTTGAGCAGATAATCGATCGACGGATGGACCGATTCGATTTCTTCCTCGCCGTGCTTGCGGGCATTGTAGGTCGGGATGTTTTCCATCGGACCCGGGCGATAAAGCGCCACCAGCGCAATAATGTCCTCGATACAGTCCGGTTTCATGCCGATCAGCGCCTTCCGCATGCCGGCACTTTCCACCTGGAACACGCCGACGGTCTCGCCGCGCGACAGCATCTGGTAGGTCAGTTCGTCATCGAGAGGGATCTTGGCGAGATCCACAACGATATCGCGCTTCTTGCAGAATTCGACCGCGGTTTTAAGAACCGTCAGCGTCTTCAGGCCGAGAAAGTCGAACTTGACCAGACCCGCCTGCTCGACCCATTTCATGTTGAACTGGGTGACCGGCATGTCGGAGCGCGGGTCGCGGTACATCGGCACCAGCTTCGACAGCGGGCGGTCACCGATGACGATACCGGCGGCGTGGGTCGAGGCGTGGCGGTAGAGACCTTCGATCTTCTGGGCGATATCGAGAAGACGGCCAACGACCGGCTCCTTGTCGACCTCTTCCTGAAACTTCGGCTCTTCCTCGATCGCCTTTGCCAAGGTGGTCGGATTGGCCGGGTTGTTGGGCACCAGTTTGCAGATGCGATCGACCTGGCCATAGGGCATTTCGAGAACGCGGCCGACGTCGCGCAGTGCTGCGCGGGCCTGCAGCGAACCGAAGGTGATGATCTGCGCCACCTGCTCGCGGCCATATTTGCGCTGCACGTAGCGGATCACTTCTTCGCGGCGATCCTGGCAGAAGTCGATGTCGAAGTCGGGCATCGAGACGCGGTCGGGATTGAGGAAGCGTTCGAACAGCAGCGAGAAGCGCAGCGGATCGACGTCGGTGATCGTGAGCGCATAGGCAACCAGCGAGCCTGCACCGGAACCGCGACCCGGACCGACCGGGATGTTCTGCAGCTTTGCCCATTTGATGAAGTCGGCAACGATCAGGAAGTAGCCCGGAAACTTCATCTTCTCGATGACGCCGAGCTCGAAATCGAGCCGTTCGCGATAATCCTGCTCGGTGAAGCCCGCGGTGATACCGAGTTCGGCCATCCGGTTCTCGAGGCCTTCGACCGACTGACGGCGCAGCTCCGCCGTTTCGGCGCGCTCCGCTTCTGCCGGATCGTCGGTGGCGCCGGTGAAGCGCGGCAGGATCGGGCTGCGGGTCTTCAGGATGAACGAGCAGCGCTTGGCGATCTCGACCGTGTTTTCGAGCGCTTCCGGCAGATCGGCGAACAGCTTTGCCATTTCGGCACGGCTCTTCAGGTAATGGTCGGGCGTCAAACGGAAACGGGTATCGTCGGATACGATCGCATTGTGCGCGACGGCCATCAGGGCATCATGAGCGTCGTAATCGGACTTGCCCGGGAAGAAGGCCTCATTGGTCGCGACCAGCGGCACATCCTGGTCGTAGGCAAGATCGATCATCCGCTGCTCATGACGGCGGTCGTAAGTGCCGTGACGCTGCAGTTCAATATACAGACGATCGCCAAAGGCCTGCTTCAATGACAGGAGGCGCGCCTTTGCGAGTACGGTGTTGCCATCCTTCATTGCCATGTCGACAGGGCCACCGGCAGCACCTGTCAGCGCGATCAGTCCTTCGGTGCCGCCATCTTCGAGCCAGGCGCGGCAGATATGCGTTGCCGCCTGCCCTTCTCCATCGAGATAGGCACGGCTGACGAGATCCACCAGCCGCTCGTATCCCTTGGCATTGGCGGCAAGCACAACGATTGCCGGCAGCTTCGCCAAATGGCCGTTGCGGCGCTCGTCTGGCTGATCCTCCATGTCAATCGACAGCTGGCAACCGATGATAGGCTGAATGCCATCACCGATGGATTTTTGGGCGAATTCCAGCGCGACGAAGAGATTGTTGGTATCGGTGACGGCGATCGCGGGCTGATTGTCCGCGATGGCCTTGGAGAGGATTTTCTTAAGCGGCAGCGCACCTTCCAGAAGCGAATAGGCGGAATGGACGCGCAGATGCACGAACTGTGGCGTCGCTCCCAAATCCTCCGATTCCGATTGTAAAGTCGCTGCGTCCGCCATCTGATACCCATTCCTTGAATCGGGTCATTGTCCGGCGCGGGGGCTTCAGAGTCGAGTCAAGAATGGTCTTCTCAACCTCTTTCCGCTTGCGCCCGCCAGCTGGGCGAGCACGGACCGGCTCACATCACCAGCATGATCATCGACAAGCTGGCAACGAAAGTTGCAATGGAGGCGAATGCGGCAATATCACGAAGAAGGTCAGTCATCGTCGTCTCCCGTGTTCGTTTATGTTGGCACTTTGTTCTCTTTTCGTGCCAACGTCAATAGTAGAACAAAACGGGAATAGAAGATTCTGACCGATGGTTAATGCTGCTTGCTGGCTGGAGGTAACCAGCGCTCCATAGGACCAAGCCGTTGCCGGCCGACGCACGCGGTCGGCAGCCAAACGCCAGCCATCGCTGCGGATCGCTGACGTGACGTCATTCCATAGCACCAGTGTCCATCGCACGCCCCTTCGAGAAGGTGACGATGGACTCTAGCGGATCAGGGGCACGCTTTGGGGATCAGTGCGTTCGCTAGAACTCAACGACTTTGCCGCCTTCGATCGTGACGCGACGATCCATGCGGGCAGCGAGATCATGATTGTGGGTGGCAATCAGTGCAGCAAGCCCTGACTGGCGCACCAGCGCCTCCAGCGCTTCGAACACGTAGGATGCCGTCTTCGGGTCGAGATTGCCGGTCGGTTCGTCGGCCAGCAAAAGGCGGGGCGCGTTGGCTACCGCACGGGCAATCGCCACGCGCTGCTGTTCGCCACCCGACAGTTCCGACGGGCGGTGTTCGCCGCGATGACCGATTCGCATGTAATCGAGAAGCTGGCCCGCGCGTTCGCGCGCTTCCCCCTTCGAAAGGCCGCCAATCAGCTGCGGCATCATGATGTTCTCGATCGCCGTGAATTCCGGCAGGAGATGGTGAAACTGGTAGACGAAGCCGATGTCGGAGCGACGGATCGAGGTGCGCTCTTCATCCGACAAACCGTTGCAGGCCCGACCGCCGATCGTCACATCGCCAGCGTCCGGATGTTCAAGCAGGCCTGCCAGATGCAAGAGCGTCGATTTGCCGGTACCGGACGGGGCGACGAGCGCCACGATCTCGCCGCTCACGAGCGAGAAGTCTGCCCCGTTGAGGATCGACAGGCTCGTCTCCCCCTGGCCGTAGTGACGTTCGACGCCTGAGAGATTGAGGACGGTTTTACGCGGGACAGCCATGGAGACCTATTCGTATCGGAGGGCCTGGACAGGATCGAGCTTCGAGGCTCTCCATGCCGGGAAAATGGTGGCGAAGAAGGACAGGACCAGCGCCATGATGACGACCGAGAAGGTCTCGCCAAAACTCATTTCGGCCGGAAGCTGGCTGAGGAAATAGAGCTCCGGATCAAACAGGATGGTGCCCGAGACCCAGGAGAAGAACTGTCGGATCGATTCGATGTTGAGGCAGACGATAACGCCGAGCGCGACGCCGGCAAACGTGCCAACGATGCCGATAGCAGCACCCGTCATGAAGAAGATCCGCATGATGGCGCCGGAACTCGCGCCCATCGTGCGCAGGATTGCGATATCGGAGCCCTTGTCCTTCACCAGCATGATCAGGCCCGAGATGATGTTCAGTGCCGCGACCAGCACGATCAGCGTCAGGATCATGAACATCACGTTGCGTTCAACCTGAAGCGCCGAGAAGAAGGTCTGGTTGCGCTGACGCCAGTCGGTGATGAAAATCTGGCGACCGGCAGCCTGCTCCACCAGCGGACGCATGTCCTCGACATTGTCGGGGTGATCAATGAACAGTTCGATCGACTGCACCAGCCCTTCGGCATTGAAATAGAGCTGCGATTCCTCAAGCGGCATGTAGATGATCGTCGCGTCGTATTCCGACATGCCGATCTCGAAAACGCCGGACACGGGATAGGATTTAACGCGCGGATTGACACCCATCGGTGTCACGTCGCCTTCGGGCGAAATCAGCGTGATCTGGTCGCCGGCCGAAATGCCGAGCTGCGAGGCAAGCCTGGAGCCGACAAGAACGCCCTGCCCCGACGCGAAGCCGACGATATCGCCCTGCTTGATATTACCAGCAACTTCCGTGACCTTCTCAAGGTCTTCCGGCCGTACGCCGCGCACAAGAGCGCCGGAACCGGCGCCACCCTTGCCGGATGCCAGCGTCTGCCCCTCGACAAGCGGCAGGGCCATCTTGACGCCGGGAACGGCAGCGAATTTCTTGGTCAGTTCGGCGTAATCGGTGAACGGCTGGTCGATCGGCTGGATCACCATGTGGCCGTTGATGCCGAGAATGCGGGAAATGAGCTCGGTGCGAAAGCCGTTCATGACCGCCATCACGATGATCAGTGTCGCGACGCCAAGCATGATGCCGACGAAAGAGAAGCCCGCGATGACCGAGATGAAGGCTTCCTTGCGGCGCGAGCGCAGGTAGCGCCAGGCGACCATTCGCTCGAACGACGAGAAAGCGCCAGCCCGCGGAGACTTGTCGACCTTCTCTGGTTCACCACTCGTCGCGATGCTCGCCATTCACGCTTCCTTACACATGGAGCGCGCGGGAGTCTTCCCGCGCTGCTGTATCAGATATGCCTGCCTAGCCTGTCGTCAGACTGGCCCGGCAAGACGTCGGTGTCCGATCATCCGGCGACGCGGTTGAGCGCCGCTTCGAGCGTCATGACGTCACGGGCTGCGGACTTGCGGTCCTTGACCTCGACCTCGCCGTTGGCGGCGGCGCGCGGACCGACAATCACCTGCACGGGTACGCCGATCAGATCCGCTGTCGCGAACTTGGTGCCGGCGCGCTCGTCGGTATCGTCATACAGCACGTCCTTGCCGGCCTTGGTGAGATTTGCATAAAGCTCTTCCGACATGCGGTCGCACGCTTCATCGCCGGGCTTCATGTTGATCACCACGACATCGAACGGCGCGACCGATGCAGGCCAGATGATTCCGTTATCGTCATGCGATGCTTCGATGATGGCGGGAACAAGGCGTGTCGGCCCGATGCCGTAGGATCCCATGTGGACAAGATGTTCCTTGCCATCAGGGCCCTGCACCTTTGCGCCCATCGGCTCGGAATATTTCGTGCCGAAATAGAAGATATGGCCGACTTCGATGCCGCGGGCAGAGAGGCGATCGGCATCCGGGATCTGATCGAAGGCTGATTCGTCGTGCATTTCGGACGTCGCGGCGTAGACCGATGTCCACTTGTCAAAGATCGCCTGCATGCCGGCGACATCGTCGAAATCGGTGTCTTCGCCGGGAATGTCGAAATTGACGAAGTCGCGGTGCGAGAAGACTTCCGACTCACCGGTTTCCGCAAGGATGATGAACTCGTGACTGTGGTTGCCACCGATCGGGCCGGTATCGGCACGCATCGGAATGGCGCGCAGGCCCAGCCGATCGAAGGTGCGCAGATAGGCCGCGAACATCTTGTTATACGAATGGACGGCGTCTTCCTTGTTGAGATCGAAGGAATAGGCATCCTTCATCAGGAATTCGCGCGAGCGCATGGTGCCGAAACGCGGGCGGATCTCGTCGCGGAACTTCAGCTGGATATGGTAGAGGTTGAGCGGCAGGCTCTTGTAGGACTTGACGTAGGACCGGAAGATATCCGTGATCATTTCCTCGTTGGTCGGTCCGTAGAGCATCGGCCGCTCCTGGCGGTCCTTGATGCGCAGCATTTCCTTGCCGTAGGCGTCGTAGCGACCGCTTTCCTGCCACAGCTCGGCCGACTGCAGCGTCGGCATCATCAGTTCGACGGCGCCAGCCCGGTTCTGTTCCTCGCGGACGATCTTGTTGACCTTGTCCAGCACGCGCTTGCCGAGCGGCAGCCAGGAATAGATGCCCTGGCTCTGCTGACGGATCATGCCCGCACGCAGCATCAGCCGGTGCGAGACGATTTCCGCTTCCTTGGGGTTTTCCTTCAGGATGGGCATAAAATAGCGGGACAGACGCATGGACGTTTCCGGTTTCCGAGGCGTTCCCCAGATAACAAGGGAATCGGCCGTTTCTTGGTTTAAACTTTGACGGCGTACATAGCCGTTCGAGGGCGCAAATGGAACCCATAGCGCACGCTGCGGAACAGCAGATTGCGCTTGCAACGACTGGAGCTCAACGGTTTGATGACAAGCCCTGCGACAAATTCGTCCACGGGAAATTTTTGCCAAACTGTGTCAAAAATGCAAAAAAATCGAGTGACAAAGCACATTCGTTGGGCTAGGTTCAGCTCACAAAAGAGGCAAGGAGTTCAAATTCTTGCCAGTTCGCGGTCAAGTCTTGGGAGGATCAGATCTCTGGCGCGCTCGTCGCAGCCCCGGTAACGGAATGAGTATCACGCGAAACTGAAAAACAAGGCTTAACCGCCTTGTTTTTTTTTGGCCTGCTCACAGGCCGGGCCGCTTCTGCAGAAATCCAGAACGAAAGCTGCATTTCGTCGCTGCTATGCCTGAAGAAAATGACAGCCGGATGACACGTCCGCCGGCAGCGCCCTACTCAAATGTCGGCATGAAGTTGGGAATGCTGTCGATCCCGAAGCCGAAATAGGTGGAGGCGAGATGGTAGGTGAGGTAGAGCGCCGCCGAGATCACGGTCGTCAACAAGATGACCCTGCCTCCGCGGAATCGAACGGGCGCACTTTCAACCGTCCCGATCATCACTTCCCCATCATCCTGCTGACTGCGATAGCCAAGCGGCAGGACGGCGAACAGAACCGTCCACCAGAGAATGAAATAGATCGCAGCGACGGTCAGCAATGGCATGATGTGTCTCCTCCGCACTACCTATAGAACAGGGGATGCCGGGCGCAAAGGACGAGGTTCGATATTTCCCGTCCGGCCAAGCTCTGCGAGATTGATTCCGCAGACGCAGCCAACATGCTGAAATGCTAACACATCTGCCCGGCCCCGAACCCTCTTGACGCTTACAGCGAGGAGAAGGTGTTGGAGGCCGCGGGCAGACTTGGTTTGGCGACGGCGCCTTAGACCTTGGAGACGAACACCGTCACGACCGGCTTCTTGCCCCAAGCCAGGTTGGCCGCGGAACGGACGGAGCGACGCACGGCTTCGCGCAGCATGTCGAGATCCTTGCGGCGGGCGCGCGGGATGCTTTCGATCGCATTGAGAACCGCGTCATAAAGCGTGTCCTCCATGTCCTCGCCCTCATAGTCGACCTCCGGCATGCCGAAGGCAACGACGTCGGGATCGCTCAGGAAGTCGAAGCGGCTGTCGAGCAGCACGTTGACCGAGACGTGACCGGCAAAGGAGAGCTTGCGGCGGTCGCCGATACCCATTTCCTCAAAGTCGCCGATCAGCTTGCCGTCCTTGAAGACACGGCCGTGCGGCGCGTCGTCGATCACCTGGGCGGGGCCCGGTGCAAGGCGCAGGATATTACCGTTGCGCACGCGCGGGATGTTTTTGATGCCGGCTGTGGCGCCAAGCGCTGCCTGGGCGGTGAGATGGGCTGCCTCGCCGTGCACAGGCACGAGGATTTCCGGCCGGGTCCACTCGTACATCTTCAGAAGTTCATTGCGGCGCGGGTGGCCGGAAACATGCACCAGCGCATCCGAGTCGGTGATGATCTTGATGCCCTGTTCGATCAGCGCGTTCTTGATCTCGATGATCGGCTTTTCGTTGCCCGGAATGGTGCGCGAGGAGAATACGACCGTATCGCCCGCAGCAAACGCGACGTTGCGCATCTCGTCGCGGGAGATCTTGGCAAGCGCTGCGCGCGATTCGCCCTGGCTGCCCGTCAGGATCACGACGACCTTGTCGCGCGGGATATAACCGAACTCGTCTTCGGAGATGAAGGGCTTGATGCCTTCCATGATGCCGAGGTCGCGGGCCACGGCGACGACTCGCTTCAGCGACGAGCCGAGCAGCAGAACTTCGCGGCCGGCGGCGTCGGCTGCTTCGGCGATCGAGCGGATGCGGCCGACATTCGACGAGAAGGTGGTGATTGCCACCCTGCCCGCAGCATTTTGGATGACCTGGCGCAGGCCTTCCGACACTTCTTCCTCTGAGGGCGAAACGCCTTCGCGCAGTGCGTTGGTGCTGTCGCACATCAGTGCGAGAACGCCCTCGTCGCCGATCGCGCGGAAACGGTTCTCATCGGTCAGGGGCCCTAGCGACGGCGCATGGTCGATCTTCCAGTCGCCGGTATGGACGACGTTGCCGAGCGGCGTGCGGATGACCAGCGACATCGGCTCTGGGATCGAGTGGTTGACGCCGACGGCTTCGATCTCGAACGGGCCGACATTGATGCGGTCGCCAGCCTTGAAGATGGTGATCGGGATTTCGGCGCGCGTGCCTTCGTAATTCCGCTTTGCTTCCAGCATGCCCGCGGTAAACGGCGAGGCGTAGACCGGCACGTTGAGGCCGGGCCACAGATCATTCATGGCGCCGTAATGATCCTCATGCGCGTGCGTGATGATCATCGCCTTGATGTTTTTCTTCTGGGCCGTCAGAAACCGGATATCGGGTAGGACAAGATCCACGCCCGGCAGGTCCGGACCTGGAAAAGTGACGCCGCAATCGACCATGATCCACTGCCGCTTGTCCGGCGTTCCGTAGCCGTAGAGAGCGAGGTTCATGCCGATCTCACCCACGCCGCCAAGCGGCAGGAACACCAGTTCGTCCTGTTTAGCCATTTTTATTGTTATTCCGTTCTTGCAAAAAATACATCGCCTGCTGCGATCGGCATCAAAGAGCCATGGCCGGTATCAAGCAGCAGAAATCCAGTGTCATCGATACCTGCGAATGTGCCGTTTAGCGAGCGCTCAGGTAGATTTACCGTAATTTTCTCACCAATTCCGCATGCGACGCGGCGCCATCTGTCGACGACTGTGGTAATACCCCGACCCTTGTCCCATTCCTCCAGAACTGTCGCCATCTCCCTGAAAAGATGTGCGAATACATCCTCTGGCGACGCAGAAGACCCTTGGTCGTGAAGACGGGTGACACCGTAGGGTGCGCTATCGGGCATGTGGCGAATATTGATGCCGATGCCGATCACGAGCGCCCGGTGGCCGCCGGGAAGCGCTTCGCTTTCAATGAGGATGCCGCAGGTTTTCTTGCGCCCGATCAGGATATCGTTCGGCCATTTGACCTCGAGCGGCTCTCCACCGGTCGGTAGAACGGCACGCAGGGCGGCATGAACAGCGACGGCGACGGCGAGCGGGAGGGACGCTAAACGCTCGGGAGGTGCCGGATCAATCAGCAGCAGTGAGGCATAGAGATTGCCCGGCTCTGACGTCCAGGCGCGGCCGCGGCGGCCACGGCCGTCTGTCTGGCGGGTAGCTGTCAACCACAACAAACCGGCTTCGCCCGCACGGGCGCGGGCGAGGCATTCTGTGTTGGTGGAGCCGACCTCGTTCAGCGCTTCATGACGAAACGCATTGAGCGATAGGCTTCGGCTCCTCAACGTCATCCTCAGAAGAACGACTTCGCAGCAGCGCTGGCGGCTGAGCCGATCGGTCCACCGATCAGCACATAGGCGACGACGAACAGGCCGGACAGGCCGAAGATCAGACGCAGTTCGCCGGAGACACGGGCGAACTGACCCTTCGGCTCATCAAACCACATCAGCTTGACGATGCGCAGGTAGTAGTAGGCGCCGACGACGGAAGAGAGCACGCCGATGATTGCCAGCGCATAGAGCTTAGCCTCGATCGCCGCCACGAACACGAAGTACTTGGCGAAGAAGCCTGCGAGCGGCGGAATGCCGGCCATCGAGAACATCAGCGCCGTCAGCACCAGCGCCATGAAGGGCTTGGTCGAGGAAAGACCTGCGAGATCTTCCACGGTTTCGACATAGGTACCGTCTTCGCGGCGCATCGCCATGATGCAGGCAAAGGTGCCGAGCGTCATCACCATGTAGATGGTCATGTAGAGCACGACGCCGGAGACGCCGGTCTCTGTGCCGGCAGAAAGGCCGACCAGTGCGTAGCCCATATGGCCGATCGAGGAATAGGCCATCAGGCGCTTGATGTTCTTCTGACCGATAGCCGCGAAGGAACCGAGCAGCATCGATGCGATCGCCACGAAGACGACGATCTGGCGCCAGTCGGAAAGGATCGGCAGAAAGGCTTCCGAGACGACACGAACCAGGATTGCCATGGCCGCAACCTTAGGCGCCGACGCGAAGAAGGCCGTCACCGGTGTCGGTGCACCTTCGTAAACGTCCGGCGTCCACATGTGGAACGGCACGGCGGAGATCTTGAAGCAGGCGCCGGCGAGGATGAAGACCATGCCGAAGATGAGGCCGAGGCCGCGCTCTTCAGACGACAGAACGGTCGCGATTTCGTCGAAGCCGGTATTGCCGGTGAAGCCGTAGACCAGCGACATGCCGTACAGCATCATGCCCGACGAAAGCGCGCCGAGGACGAAGTACTTGAGGCCGGCTTCGGTCGAGCGAAGGTTGTCGCGGCTGAAGGCGGCGACGACATAGAGCGCCAGCGACATCAGCTCGAGGCCGAGATAGAAGGCGAGCAGATCGTTGGCCGAGATCAGCACCATCATGCCGAGCGTCGCCAGAACCAGAAGGACCGGGAATTCGAACTTGTCGAGTTCCAGCGCCTTGGCCTGTCCCATCGACATAACCATGGCGGTGATCGATCCGATCAGTGCCAGGATCTTCATGAAGCGGGCGAACGTATCCGATACGAAGGCGCCGCCGAAGGCCTGACCGTCGCCGGTCATGAAGATCAGCATGGCGCCTACGACCGCCAGAAGGGCGATCGCAAGACCGGTGACCAGCGGAGCGGATTTCTCGCCGGAGAAGACGCCAATCATCAGAAGGGCGAGCGCGCCTACGGCCAGGATGACTTCCGGCAGGGCCAGACGCAGGCTTTGGCTCAAGAGTTCAGCGGTCATGTCCAGTTTCGTCCCGTCTCAGTGCACGTTGAGTGCAAGGTTCTTTGCTGCGGCCAAGGCTGCGGAGTAATTGTTCACCACGAGATCCACCGAGGCTGCGGTCGCGTTAAGGACCGGCATTGGATAGAAACCGTAGAAAATCGTGAGCGCGACCAGTGGGTAGAGCAGGAACTTCTCTCGCGTCGAAAGGTCGAGAAGTGCCTTCAGCTTTTCCTTTTCCAGTGCCCCGAAAATGACCCGGCGATAAAGCCAGAGCGCATAGGACGCGGAAAGGATGACGCCGGTGGCGGCAAACAGTGCCACCCAGGTATTGACCCGGAAGACGCCCATGATCGTCAGGAATTCGCCAACGAAGCCGGACGTTCCCGGAAGACCGACATTCGCCATGGTGAGGATCATGAAGGCGACGGCGTATTTCGGCATGTTGTTGACGAGACCACCGTAAGCCGAGATCTCGCGGGTATGGAGGCGGTCATAGACAACGCCGACGCAGAGGAAGAGCGCGCCGGAGACGATGCCGTGCGACAGCATCTGGAAGATCGCACCCTGAACGCCCTGCTGGTTAGCCGCAAAGATGCCCATCGTGACGTAGCCCATGTGGGCAACCGACGAATAGGCGATCAGCTTCTTGATGTCGTCCTGCATCATCGCCACCAGCGATGTGTAGATGATGGCGATTACGGACAGCGCAAACACCATCGGTGCGAAGTACTCCGACGCCAGCGGGAACATCTGCAGGAGGATACGGATCATGCCGTAGCCGCCGAGCTTCAGCATGACGCCAGCCAGGATGACCGAACCTGCGGTCGGAGCCTGAACGTGCGCATCCGGAAGCCAGGTGTGGACCGGCCACATCGGCATCTTGACCGCGAAGGCTGCAAAGCATGCGAGCCAGAGCCAGGTCTGGACGCCGGCCGGGAAGCCGAACTTCAGAAGCTCGGTCATATCGGTCGTGCCGGCCTGCCAGTACATGGCCATCACGGCCAGCATCATCAGAACCGAACCGAGAAGCGTGTAGAGGAACAGCTTGTAGGAGGCGTAGACGCGATCCTTGCCGCCCCAGACACCGATGATGATGAACATCGGGATCAGCGTCGCTTCGAAGAAGATATAGAACAGGACGATATCGAGGCCGACGAAGACGCCGGTCATGGCCACCTGCAGAAGCAGGAAGGCAATCATGTATTCCTTGATGCGCTTCTCGATCGCTTCCCAGCTGGCAAGCACGCAGAACGGCATCAGGAATGTCGTCAGGATGACGAACAGCATGGAAATGCCGTCGACGCCGAGATGATAGGAAATCCCTGTGCTCAGCCACTCATGCTTTTCCACCATCTGGAAGCCGGGGTTCGAATTGTCGAAACCGATCCAGATGAACAGAGAGACGATAAAGGTGACGACCGTCGTCAGGAGCGCGATGTTGAGCACGTTGCGGCGACCGTTCGCCCCCTCGCCGTTTGTCAGCACGAGGAGGAGAACGCCGACCAGCGGCAGGAAGGTGACCGTCGAGAGAATTGGCCAGTCGGTCATTACATTGAGCTCCCGAGCATCATCCATGTGACGAGGGCGGCGACGCCGATCAGCATCGCGAACGCGTAGTGATAAAGGTAACCGGACTGCAGCTTGACCACCCGGTCGGTGATATCGACCACGCGGGCGGCGACGCCGTTGGGGCCGTAGTTATCGATGACGGCGACGTCACCCTTCTTCCACAGGAAGCGGCCGAGAGCCTTGGCCGAACGGACGAAGAGGAAGTCGTAGAGTTCGTCGAAATACCACTTGTTGAGCAGGAACTGGTAGAGGCCCTGCTGCGAAGCGGCGAGACGCTTGGGCGTCTCCGGGGACTTGATGTAGAAATACCAGGCGGTGACAAGTCCGATCAGCATGGCGATGAACGGCGACAGAGCGACCAGTGCGGGCACGTGGTGGAACTCGTGCAGCAGTTCGTTCTGCTCTGATGTGAACAGGGCGCCCTTCCAGAAGGCGTCGTAGTCGTGGCCGTAGAAGAATTCCTTGAACACGACACCTGCAAGAACCGCGCCGGCTGCCAGGATATAGAGCGGCACCAGCATGACGTTGGGGCTCTCATGGACGTGATGCATCACTTCATGGCTCGCGCGCGGCTTGCCGAAGAAGGTGAGGAAGATCAGGCGCCAGGAGTAGAAGCTCGTGAACATCGCGGCAATGACCAGCAGCGTGAAGGCAAAGCCTGCAACTGGCGAATGGGATGCGTAGGTCGCCTCGATGATGAAGTCCTTCGAGAAGAAGCCTGCAAAACCGATCGGCGTGAACGGAATGCCGACGCCGGTGATGGCAAGCGTGCCGATCAGCATCATCGCGAAGGTGAGCTTGATGTGGGAGCGGAGACCGCCCATGTGGCGCATGTCCTGTTCGCCATCGACGGCATGGATGACCGAGCCGGCGCAGAGGAACAGGAGAGCCTTGAAGAAGGCGTGCGTGAACAGGTGGAATACGGCAGCACCATAAGCGCCCACGCCGAGCGCCACGAACATGTAGCCGAGCTGCGAACAGGTCGAATAGGCGATGACGCGCTTGATGTCGTTCTGTACGAGGCCGACGGTTGCCGCGAAGAAGGCGGTGATCGCGCCGATGATGGTGACGATGGTCAGCGCATCTGGCGACAGTTCGAACACCGGCGACATGCGGGCGACGAGGAAGACGCCGGCGGTGACCATGGTTGCTGCGTGAATGAGCGCCGAGACCGGGGTCGGGCCTTCCATCGCGTCCGGCAGCCAGGTGTGCAGCAGGAACTGCGCCGACTTGCCCATGGCGCCCATGAACAGAAGCAGGCAGACGACGGTAAGTGCTGTCGCCCGTGTCAGTTCCATGCCGAAGATGTTGGCAACGACCTGCGTCGCTTCCGGTGCACCTTCAGCCGGCAGATAGTTGGCAGCAGCCGCAAAGATCGTTTCAAAGCTGATCGAGCCGAACAGAACGAACAGACCGGCGATGCCGAGGATGAAGCCGAAGTCGCCGACGCGGTTGACGATGAACGCCTTCATGGCCGCAGCCGAAGCGGACGGCTTCTTGTACCAAAAGCCGATCAGAAGATAGGACGCGAGACCCACGCCTTCCCAGCCGAAGAACATCTGGGCCAGGTTGTCGGACGTGATCAGCATCAACATCGCAAAGGTGAACAGCGACAGGTAGGCGAAGAACCGCGGGCGATGCGGATCGTGGTGCATGTAGCCGATCGAGTAGATGTGCACGAGCGTCGACACGGAGTTGACGACGACGAACATGATCGCGCTCAGCGTATCGATGCGGAACGACCACTCTACGTCGATGCCGCCGGACTGCATCCACTGCATTACCGGAACCTTGATGACTTCGCCGGCTTCGCCGTGGTGAAGGGCCACGTTGAAGAAGACGATCCAGGAGAGGATCGCCGCGATGATCATCAGACCGCTGGTGACGTATTCGGAAGCCTTGGCGCCGATCTGGCGGCCGAACAGGCCGGCGATCAGGAAGCCGATCAGGGGAAGAAAGACGATTGCCTTGTAGATCATGACCCGATCAGCCCTTCATCATATTGACGTCTTCGACCGCGATCGAGCCGCGGTTGCGGTAGAAGACGACGAGAATTGCAAGACCGATGGCGGCTTCCGCAGCAGCGACGGTCAGAATGAACAGTGCGAAGACCTGGCCGACGATGTCGTTCAGGAAGGATGAGAAGGCCACCATGTTGAGGTTGACCGCGAGCAGGATCAGCTCGACCGACATCAGGATGATGATGACGTTCTTGCGGTTCAGGAAGATGCCGAACACGCCGAGCGTGAACAGGATGGCGCTGACCGTCAGATAGTGGGAAAGACCGATTTCCATGTTTGTTGTTCCTTGTTCCCGCTACCTTCAGAGACCCTGGCCGGACTTGACCTTGACCACCTCGACGGCGGTTTCGGGCGTGCGTGCGACCTGTCTCGAAATATCCTGACGCTTGACGTTGGTGCGATGGCGCAGCGTCAGCACGATGGCGCCGATCATTGCGACCAGAAGCACCATGCCGGCGAGCTGGAAGAAATAGACGTAATTCGTATAGAGCACATCGCCGAGAGCAGCCGTGTTGGTGCGCACGGCTGGGTTCGGGATCGGCATCGTGATGGAACTCGCCGCCTCCGGTGCCAGCACCGAGCCGCCGATCACGACGATCAGTTCAGCCGCAAGGATCAGCCCGATAACGATGCCGATCGGCGCGTATTGAAGAATACCGGAGCGCAGTTCGGCAAAGTCGATGTCGAGCATCATCACGACGAACAGGAACAGAACCGCGACCGCGCCGATATAAACGACGAGCAGGATCATCGCCAGGAACTCGGCCCCGGTCAGCAGGAACAGGCCCGCCGAATTGAAGAAGGTGAGGATGAGGAAGAGCACCGAATGGACCGGGTTCTTGGCCGAGATGACCATGAACGCCGACGCCACCGCGATGAACGCGAAGATGTAGAAAAAGATAGCCTGCAGACCCATCGTGGTGCCTTTTCGTTCCTCATCGGGCGGCGCTTCCAAAAAGCCCCCTGCCCGTCAGAACCCGGCGCTTCGAACGCACCGAGATTAAATGACCAATGCTTGCCCGGCGCCCGATGAGAGCGACGGCATGCTCGCCCCGTTACCGGTAGGGCGAGTCGATCCCGATGTTGCGCGCGATTTCACGCTCCCAACGATCGCCGTTTTCGAGAAGACGTGCCTTGTCGAAATACAGTTCTTCGCGGGTTTCCGTCGAGAATTCGAAATTCGGACCTTCGACGATCGCATCGACCGGGCAGGCTTCCTGGCAGAAGCCGCAGTAGATGCACTTCACCATGTCGATATCGTAACGCACCGTGCGGCGCGTGCCGTCGTTGCGGCGCGGGCCGGCTTCGATGGTGATCGCCTGGGCGGGACAGATCGCCTCGCACAGCTTGCAGGCGATGCAACGCTCTTCGCCGTTCGGATAGCGGCGCAGTGCATGTTCGCCACGGAAGCGCGGCGAGACCGGGCCCTTTTCGAACGGGTAGTTGATCGTCGCCTTCTGCTTGAAGAAATACCTCATCGACAGGAAGAAGGCGCCGACGAATTCCTTCAGGAACAGCGAGTTGATAGCCTGGGCAATAGCCATCTTATTCTCCAATGATGCCGAGTGACGAACGAGCCATGATCATGCCCATCCCATCAGTTTCAGCACGAATGCAACGATCACGACCATGGCGAGCGACAGAGGCAGAAACACCTTCCAGCCGAGACGCATGAGTTGGTCGTAGCGATAGCGCGGTACGAAGGCCTTCACCATAGCGAACATGAAGAAGACCATGGAGCCTTTCAGCATGAACCAGATGATGCCGGGAACCCAGTTGAGGAACCAGACGTCTACCGGCGGCAGCCAGCCTCCGAGGAAAAGAATAGTGGTCAGCGAGCACATCATCAGGATGGCGGCGTATTCGCCGAGCATCAGCATCATGTATGGCGCTGACGAATACTCGACCATGTAACCGGCGACAAGTTCGGATTCCGCTTCCGGCAAATCGAACGGGGGACGGTTGGTTTCTGCCAAGGCCGAGATGAAGAAGATCACGAACATCGGGAACAGCGCCAGCCAGTGCCAGTCGAGGAACGAGGCCGGCAGACCCATCATCGTGCCGAGACCATCATGCTGCGCATTGACGATGTCGGTCAGGTTGAGCGAACCGACGCAGAGCAGGACCGAGACGATGACGAAGCCGATCGAGACTTCATAAGACACCATCTGCGCCGCGGAGCGAAGTGCACCGAGGAACGGGTATTTCGAGTTCGATGCCCAGCCGGCCATGATGATGCCGTAGACTTCGAGCGACGAGATCGCGAAGACGTAGAGGATACCGACATTGATGTTGGCGATAACCCAGTTCTGGCTGAACGGAATGACCGCCCATGTCGCGAGTGCCAGCGTCACCGAAATCAGCGGCGCCAGAAGAAAGACGCCTTTATTGGCGCCAGCCGGAATGATCGGCTCCTTCAGGATGAACTTCAGAAGGTCGGCGAAGGACTGGAACAGACCGAACGGACCAACGACGTTCGGACCACGGCGCAGCTGAACGGCCGCCCAGATCTTGCGGTCGGCGAGAAGGATATAGGCAATGAAGACCAGAAGGCAGACCAGGAGCAGAAGAGACTGCCCAACCATGATCAGTGCCGGCCAAACGTAGGTCCAGAAGAACGAATCCATGTTCATATTACTCCGCCGCAACCTGGAAATTGTTGCGGGCCAGTGCCGAGCACTCCGCCATGACGGCAGATGCGCGGGCGATCGGGTTGGTCAGATAGAAATCCTTGATCGGGGTCGTGAAGCCGCCCTTGGAAAGCTCACCGGATTTCAGGCCGAGGGTGGCGATGTCGTTGACCGAGCCGGTCGCGATCTCGTCGAGATCCGCAAAATGCGGGTGATCCGCATAGAGCTTCGCACGCAGACCATAAAGCGAATCGAACGGCAGCTTCTTGCCAAGCACATCGGACAGGGCGCGGATGATTGCCCAATCCTCGCGGGCTTCACCCGGCGCGAAGCCGGCACGGTTGCCCATCTGAACGCGGCCTTCGGTGTTGACCCAGGTGCCGGACTTTTCCGTGTAGGTCGCTGCCGGGAGAATGACGTCGGCGGTATGCGCGCCGTTGTCGCCGTGGCTGCCGATATAGACCGTGAACTTGGCGTATTTCGTCGAGAACTCCATCTCGTCGGCGCCAAGCAGGAAGAGAACGTCCATCGACTTCAGCATGGTTGCGGCATTGGCACCCTTGGCACCCGGCACGAAGCCGAGATCGAGGCCACCGACGCGCGATGCTGCCGTGTGCAGGACGCCGAAACCGTTCCACTCGTCCGTCAGCGCGCCAATGGAACCGGCGAGCTTTGCTGCTGCCTGGAGAATGGCAAGGCCATCAGGACGGGAAAGAGCCCCCTGCCCTACGATGATCATCGGGTTCTTCACACCGCGCAGCTTTTCGGCAAAGCTGTTGCTGCCCGACGAAAGCTCGGCAAGCGAGTCCGGGCCGGCGCCGAGATAATCATAGGCGTAGCGGAGTTCGCTTACTTCGCCGATCACGCCGATCGGGAAGTTGCCGCGACGGAAACGCTTGCGAATGCGGGCGTTTAGAACCGAAGCTTCATAGCGCGGGTTGGCGCCGATCAGGAGCAAGCCACCGGCCTGTTCGATGCCTTCGATGGTCGGGTTGAAGATGTAGCTGCCGCGACCAAGCGACGGATCGAGCGCCGTCCCGTCCTGGCGACAATCGAGGTTTTCCGAACCGAGCGAGTTCATCAGCGACTTCAGCGCGTACATTTCCTCGACCGAAGCCAGATCGCCGGCAATTGCGCCGATCTTGTCGCCTGATGTCGCGGAAACAGCGGTCTTGATCGCTGCGAAGGCTTCGGCCCAGCTTGCAGCCTGCAGACGGCCGTCCTTGCGGACATAAGGGCGATCGAGGCGCTGGGTTTTCAGACCGTCCCAGATGAAGCGGGTCTTGTCCGAGATCCACTCTTCGTTCACCTGCTCGTTGACGCGCGGCATGATGCGCATCACTTCGCGGCCGCGGGTGTCGACGCGGATTGCGGAGCCGACGGCATCCATGACGTCGATCGATTCGGTCTTGTTCAGTTCCCAAGGACGGGCCGTGAAGGCGAACGGCTTGGAGGTGAGCGCACCGACGGGGCAGAGATCGACAACGTTGCCCTGAAGCTCCGAGGTCATCGCGTGCTCGAGATAGGTCGTGATTTCGGCATCTTCACCGCGGCCGATAAGACCAAGCTCAGAAATGCCGCCGACTTCGGTCGTGAAGCGGACGCAGCGCGTGCAGTGAATGCAGCGGTTCATCACGGTCTTGACGAGCGGGCCGATATACTTGTCTTCGACGGCGCGCTTGTTTTCGGTGTAGCGCGAGCTATCGATGCCGAAGGCCATCGCCTGGTCCTGCAGGTCGCATTCGCCACCCTGGTCGCAGATCGGGCAATCCAGCGGATGGTTGATCAGCAGGAATTCCATCACGCCTTCGCGGGCCTTCTTGACCATCGGCGTGTTGGTGAAGACTTCCGGCAGTTCGCCATTCGGGCCGCCGCGAATATCGCGCACGCCCATCGCGCAGGATGCCGCCGGCTTTGGCGGGCCACCCTTTACCTCGATCAGGCACATGCGACAGTTGCCTGCCACGGACAGACGCTCGTGGAAACAAAAGCGCGGGATTTCGGCGCCGGCTTCCTCACACGCCTGAAGCAGCGTGAAATGATCCGGGACTTCGATTTCCTTGCCGTCTACCTTCAGCTTCGTCATCGTCTTAACTACGTCCTCAGTTCATCCATCAGCCGTCTCGCCGAGGGACACATTCCTTACTTCAACAGCGCCCGCGCCTGGCCGACCCAGTCGTCCCGCGAAATGCGCCCATCGAAACCCAAGTCGTCTTCGAACCGGGCAATATCTGTTTCGGACCAAGCGGCGATCGCGGCAAGCCCGCCAACACCTTTGTCCTTCGAATTCTTTTCAACCTTCAAGCAGATGCCGTCCGGTTACTCCGCTGCTTCCAGAACTGCGCCGTGTGAGGTCGAGTCCTTCGTGTACTGGTCGATACGCGCCTCGATTTCGGGGCGGAAATTGCGGATCAGGCCCTGGACCGGCCAAGCGGCCGCGTCGCCGAGCGCACAGATCGTGTGGCCTTCGATCTGCTTTGATACCTGGAAGAGCATGTCGATTTCGCGCTTCTGCGCGTTGCCGCGCACCATGCGCTCGAGAACGCGCATCATCCAGCCCGTGCCTTCGCGGCACGGCGTGCACTGGCCGCAGCTCTCGTGCTTGAAGAAGGCTGCGATGCGCCAGATCGCCTTGATGACGTCGGTCGACTTGTCCATGACGATCATGCCGCCCGTGCCGAACGACGATTTCACGTCGCGCATGCCGTCAAAGTCCATGATGGCATCGGCCATGTCTTCGCCGCGAACGATCGGGCAGGACGCGCCGCCGGGAATGACGCCGAGAAGGTTATCCCAACCGCCGCGGATACCGCCGCAATGATGCTCGATGATCTCGCGGAACGACAGACCCATCGCCTCTTCAAAGGTGCAGGGCTTGTTGACGTGACCAGACACCATGAACAGCTTGGTGCCGACATTGTTCGGACGACCGATCGACGAGAACCACGAGGCTCCGCGGCGCAGAATGGTCGGCGCAACAGCGATCGATTCGACGTTGTTGACGGTCGTCGGGCAGCCGTAGAGACCCATATTGGCCGGGAACGGAGGCTTCAGGCGCGGCTGGCCCTTCTTGCCTTCCAGGCTTTCGAGCAGCGCCGTCTCTTCGCCGCAGATATAGGCACCGGCGCCGTGATGGACGTAGATGTCGAAATCCCAGCCGTTCTTGTTGTTCACACCGAGAAGACCGGCGGCATAGCATTCGTCGATCGCCGCCTGCAGGTCTTCACGTTCGCGCATATATTCGCCGCGGACATAGATGTAGGCGGTGTGCGCATTCATGGCGAAACCGGCAATCACGCAGCCTTCGATCAGCGTATGCGGATCGTTGCGCATAATTTCGCGGTCCTTGCAGGTGCCAGGCTCCGATTCGTCGGCATTGACGACGAGGTAGTGCGGGCGACCATCCGATTCCTTCGGCATGAAGGACCACTTGAGGCCGGTCGGGAAGCCTGCGCCACCACGACCGCGAAGACCGGAGGCCTTCATCTCGTTGATGATCCAGTCCCGGCCCTTCTCGATGATGATCTTCGTACCATCCCAGTGGCCACGGCTCATCGCGCCCTTCAAGGACTTGTCCTTGAGACCGTAGATATTGGTGAAAATTCGATCCTGGTCTTGCAACATGATCTATCTACCTACTCGACCGACTTTATCACATCGGATGTCATCATCAGCATGCCCGTAGTGACGGACCGAAACTTTGCCGCGCCCATCATCAGGAGCTTTCCCCTTCAGGCTTCGGCTTGCGGCTACGCTTCGGCTTCGTCTCGCCCGAGGGAACGCCGAGCTCTGCCGGAGCGCCTTCGGCCTTGCTCCCGGTCGCTGCTGGCGCCGTCTCGGTTGTCGTCGGCGAACCTTCGCCCTTTTCAGCAACCTTGACGTTCTCGGCAGCAGCCTTCGGTGCCGTGACCGGCGTCTTCAGCGACTTGTCGGTCTCAGGCGCCGTATCCTTCGGACGACCGGCATTTGCTGGCGGCACGGATGCGCCTTCGGTCACAGCCTGTGGCTGCGGCTCGAGATTGGTGCGGACCGGCTTGATATCGTCGACCAGCGTGATCGGAGCACCGATCGGTGCCGACTCATGACGGTCGATCTGCGGACCGGTCTTGACCTCGGCGCCCTTGCCTGCCTCGAACGTGTCGATGATTTCTTCAAGACGCTCGGGTGTCAGGTCCTCGTAGGCATCCTTGAAGATGATCACCATCGGTGCGTTGACGCAGGCGCCCTGACACTCGACCTCTTCCCAGGACAGCGTGCCGGTCGCATTCAGATGCAGCGGATCGTGGTGGATCTTCTTCTGACAGACCTTGATCAGGTCTTCCGAGCCGCGAAGCATGCAAGGCGTCGTGCCGCAGACCTGGATATGCGCACGGGTGCCGATCGGCTTCAGCTGGAACTGGGTATAGAAGGTCGCGACTTCGAGAACGCGGATATAGGCCATGTCGAGCTTGGCGGCGATATGCTCGATGGCGGAACGGGTGACCCAGCCATCCTGCTCCTGCGCACGCATCAACAACGGAATGACGGCCGACTGCTGCCGGCCTTCCGGGTATTTCCTGATCGTTGCCTCTGCCCAGACCGCATTCTCCTCGTTGAAGGAGAAGTTTGCCGGCTGGAACTGTTCTTCGGCTAGTCGACGAACGGACATGCTTTCAACGCCTTATCAGTTTATGACCCCGCACCGCGATCTCGTGAGTGTCACGAATTCGCAGGCATAGGCCGTCTTGTCTTTCTGCATGAACACGATCAGCTTCGTGCCGTTGAGTACGGATGTCTTGATCTCGTATCCCTCGGACAGGAGCGTAGCCATCGACGCCGAACCGCCGCTGACACTCGACAGCGCCTCCTGCGCCTGCGAGACCGCAGGAGCAGAGAGCACGAGAGCAGCGGCTGCGACGGCGCGAAGCTTCATCAGCGGTCAACCTCACCGAACACGATGTCCAGAGAACCGAGCACCGCGGACACGTCCGCCAGCTGGTGTCCGCGACAGATGAAGTCCATCGCCTGGAGATGTGCATAACCCGGAGCGCGGATCTTGCAGCGGTAGGGCTTGTTGGTGCCGTCGGCGACCAGGAACACGCCGAACTCGCCCTTGGGCGCTTCGACGGCCGCGTAAACTTCGCCGGCCGGAACGTGGTAGCCTTCGGTGTAGAGCTTAAAGTGGTGGATCAGCGCTTCCATCGAACGCTTCATCTCGCCACGCTTCGGCGGCACGACCTTGCCGTCGGTCGAAGACACCGGGCCGGTCTTTGCGTCGCTGAGCAGACGATTGACGCACTGCTTCATGATCTTGCAGGATTCGCGCATCTCGATCATGCGGATCAGGTAGCGGTCGTAGCAATCGCCGTTCTTGCCGATCGGAATATCGAAGTCGAGGTCGGCGTAGCATTCGTAAGGCTGCGACTTGCGCAGATCCCATGCCGCGCCCGAACCGCGGACCATGACGCCGGAGAAGCCCCAGGCCCATGCGTCGTCGAGGCTCACAACGCCGATATCGACGTTGCGCTGCTTGAAAATACGGTTGCCGGTCAGAAGGTCGTCGATATCGTCGAGCTTTGCCGGGAACTCGTCGCACCACTGGCCGATGTCTTCGACCAGTTCCACCGGCAGGTCCTGATGAACGCCACCCGGACGGAAATAGGCGGCATGCATGCGGGCGCCGCAGGCGCGCTCATAGAACACCATCAGCTTTTCGCGTTCTTCGAAGCCCCAGAGCGGCGGCGTCAGTGCGCCGACGTCCATGGCCTGAGTGGTCACGTTCAGAAGATGCGAGAGGATACGGCCGATTTCCGAATAGAGAACGCGGATCAGCTGACCGCGGATCGGGATCTCGAGGCCGAGCAGCTTTTCGACCGCGAGCGAATAGGCATGCTCCTGGTTCATCGGCGCGACGTAATCGAGCCGGTCGAAATAGGGCAAGGCCTGCAGATAGGTCTTGGTCTCGATCAGCTTTTCGGTGCCGCGATGCAGGAGGCCGATATGCGGATCGACACGCTCGACGATTTCGCCATCCAGTTCCAGCACCAGACGCAGAACGCCGTGGGCAGCCGGATGCTGCGGACCGAAGTTGATATTGAAGTTCCGGACGTTGTGTTCCGTCATTTCAGCGCTCCGCGCTTTGGAAAATGGGCAACCGCCCGAAATTCTGCTTCATCGTCATGTCAATCAATTCAGACGAACGCCGACCCAGTAGGAACCGATCTTTCAGGGAGTGCAACCATGTTGCTGTCCTCTCCTGATATTTTAGACCGATATCACATTACCGCGTCTAATCGACCCGCCTGCCCGCTCCCTCAACCAAGTCCACCCAACCCGGCAATTACCAAATCAACCGCGTCAGGTCTTCGCTTTCTCGTCACCGGGAAGAACGTAATCCGTCCCCTCCCAAGGCGACAGGAAATCGAAGTTGCGGAATTCCTGCCGGAGCTCGACCGGTTCGTAGACGACGCGCTTGACGCTGTCGTCGTAGCGAACCTCGACGAAGCCGGTCGTCGGGAAGTCCTTGCGGAGCGGATGCCCCTCGAAACCGTAATCGGTCAGGATCCGGCGAAGATCCGGGTGACCGGTAAACAGGATGCCGTAGAGATCCCATGCCTCACGTTCGAACCAGTCGGCGCCCGGGTAGACCGAGAATGCCGAAGGAACCGGTTCGTCCTCGCCCGTTGCAACCTTGATCCGGATACGCAGGTTCCGGTGCGGCGACAGCAGGTGATAGACCACATCAAAACGCTTCGCACGGGCCGGATAATCGACGCCGCAGATATCGATGAAGCTGATGAAACGGCATTTCGGATCATCGCGGAGGAAGGTCAGAAGCTCGATGATGTTGTCGCTGGTGGCGATCAGGTTCAGTTCGCCATAGGACATCACCGCGTCTTCGACCAGCGTCGAGCGCGATTCGCGAATGTAGGTCGAAAGCTCGCTCAGGGTCTCGGTCATCATATCCTCCTCAAGCCCTCAACGCTCGATCGTTCCGGTGCGCCGGATCTTCTTCTGCAGCAGGAGCACGCCGTAAAGCAGCGCCTCTGCCGTGGGGGGACAGCCCGGCACGTAGATGTCGATCGGCACGATGCGGTCGCAACCGCGAACGACGGAGTAGGAATAGTGATAATACCCACCGCCGTTTGCACATGATCCCATCGAGATGACGTAACGTGGCTCCGGCATCTGGTCATAGACCTTGCGAAGCGCAGGCGCCATCTTGTTGGTCAGCGTTCCCGCCACGATCATCACGTCCGACTGGCGCGGCGAAGCGCGTGGCGCAAAGCCGAAACGCTCGACGTCATAACGCGGCATGGAAAGCTGCATCATTTCGACGGCGCAGCAGGCCAGACCGAACGTCATCCACATCAGCGAGCCGGTACGGGCCCAGTTGATCAGTTCGTCGGTCGACGTGACAAGAAAGCCCTTGTCGGCGAGCTCATTGTTGATCTCGCCAAAGAACGCGTCGTCGCTGCCAATCGGCTTGCCGGTATTCGGGTCGATAATACCCTTGGACTTCGGCGCGACGAGAGTTGTGCCGCTATCGACTACTCCCATTCCAGCGCTCCTTTTTTCCATTCGTAGATAAAGCCGATCGTGAGGACACCCAGGAACACCATCATGGACCAGAAGCCGAACCAGCCGATTTCACCGAAGGACACAGCCCAAGGGAACAGGAAGGCAACTTCGAGGTCAAAAATGATGAACAGAATCGACACGAGATAGAAGCGGATGTCGAACTTCATGCGGGCATCGTCGAAGGCATTGAAGCCGCATTCGTAGGCGGAAAGCTTTTCCGAATCAGGCGCCTTGTAGGCAACGGCGAAAGGCACGATCAGAAGCGCCAGACCGATCACCAAGGATATACCGATGAAGATCGCGATCGGGACGTAGGAAGTGAGGAGTTCACTCATGATATTCGATCCCTGCTTGCCTTTAGCGCCGGGCGACGCTCGAACATGAATTCGACAAGCGTACGTGCATTGCAACAAGGCGTGACTAGCGCAGCGTGAGGAAAGGCGCAAGCCCTTTGAGTCCCCCTCACCTACCAATAATACTCCACTGGAAAACACCAGTTCGTTCGCCAACAAATCAGTACCCGACATGTTCCCGGCCAAGGGTCTGCCGACGGTCTTCTAACGATGGAGTTTTATTCAGGAATAGCGATTCGAGAGGCGCGGCGGACGGACGTTGCAACTCTCAGCGCGACAGGTGGGTTCGACGACCCGATCATTCCCCATCCCGGTGAGGATAGAGACCCTTGATCAGTTTGGAGGAAAGAAAGTAAATGGCGCGAGTGACGGGGCTCGAACCCGCGACCTCCGGCGTGACAGGCCGGCACTCTAACCAACTGAGCTACACCCGCGCATATTGCCGACTTTACGGCGCCGCATCATTTGGACACGACGTTCGAGGAAGAAGAATGGCGCGAGTGACGGGGCTCGAACCCGCGACCTCCGGCGTGACAGGCCGGCACTCTAACCAACTGAGCTACACCCGCACATTTCTTCAGAAACTTTCGTCTCTCACCAGGCAGCCTCGACTGCTCGGTTGGCCGCTTCCTAAGAGGTTCGACGGGAGGTGTCAAGCAAGTTTGAAGACAAAATAATGACGCCACTCACTTTCCCACATCGAGGCCCGTGGTTTGTCGTAAAGAACCCTTATCTGCCACGGATTTTGTCGAAAATTCAAAAAAATGTCGTCAAAGCTCTTGCGGTTTTCGCGCGATCCGCATAGATCACGGCCACCGAAGCGGCAGACGAACGGTCTGCGGTTTAGGGGCGATTAGCTCAGTTGGTAGAGCGCCTCGTTTACACCGAGGATGTCGGCGGTTCGAGTCCGTCATCGCCCACCATTCTTCGGCCCTCCCTCCGAGATAAATTCCGTAGAATTCTCTCGCGCTGACAATGGCACATGTTTGCCCATCACTGCTCTTTGGACGATTGCGTTGACCAGAAATAGGCGGCGGTCAAAGGGGGCTCATCCGCTCCGACAGAATACTTCGCGACTTCAACGCCAGGTTCCAACCGATTCGTTATCTAGTCTTAGTCAGTCGATCACCGGCAGATGACGTTGGCAGGCTACACCATTGTGGTTTGCATCGCTGAGGGGCTACGTTGCAGAAGACTGTCGGCCTGCACGGCAATACGCGTTGTAGCAGTTGGACGGCCGGCGAACACTCTCCGGTCTCTTGTTTTGTACGCCTGTCCGGCAGCACTTCAACAGGGACTGGCGCAGAGGCGAGCAGCATGCCATTGTCCCGCCATGAAAGCTGCCGCTGTCGCCTTTATTCTTCTCTCCTGCTGCGCCGTCTTCGTCGGTGGCATAGAGGTGTTCAAATATCGCCAAGGGGTCAAGCAACTCGCGGCGACCTACGCGCAGAGGCAGCCTTAGCGACAGCGCAGAAGCTCTCGTGCACTCGAAGCGCTTACCCGTTCAATCAAAGATGCTGAGTCGTTTGCTGATGTTCAGGTTCGGCATCACGCCGTAAGCCTGGCCCGTCCTGTAGGTGGTCTGCAGACAATAGTATGCGAAAATCCACAGGAAAAGGCTTGCCATAATCGAGATGGCAACGATCTGTATCCGCATTTATTTCCCTCCCCCAGCTCCTCCCCTCGATAGTGTTTCAAAATAAAACAACTGTCCATAGCAGCACGAGGACTTGGTGAAGTACGGCATTATATTTTGCGGAGCGCCGGTTTATACTTTCTCATACTGCAGCGGAGGTGCAGCAGCATCGGGATCGTTGAACGGTTTGCAACGAGATCCGAAAGGGCTTGTTAAACGTCCATTAGGGGCACATTTCCCATTGTATCCTCACGTTCTCTCTCATTCTCGAAACGAACTGTATCATGCGCAAGGTCATCGGGTGGCTCACCCAGAAACGTTCCAGCCAGGGGAGCGTCCCACGTCCCCGTCGGCGTATCGACCTTGGCGTAGACGCGCCGACCTATCCGATCTACGCGATCGGCGACGTGCATGGCTGCCTGGAGCTCCTCAAGGAAGCCGAGTCGAAGATCGCCCGGGACATCGAAGAAACGCGCCGTGCGGGCGTGGTGGTTCTTCTCGGCGACTATGTGGACCGCGGCCCGGCATCCTCGGGTGTTCTCGACTATCTGATCAAGCCGAGCGAATACGGTCTGCGCCGACTGCCGCTATGCGGAAACCATGACGATGTGTTCCGCCTCTTCCTCGATGATCCGGACACGCATGGCGAATGGCTGAGCCTCGGCGGAGAGCAGACGCTGGCGTCCTACGGGCTCGACGTGCATGACCAGAACTTTCGCCAGCGCAGCCGCAATGGCACGCTGAAGCAGCTGCTGGCTGAAGTCGTGCCCGATGCGCACCGCCAGTTCCTCACCGATTTGCCGATCAGCATGAAGGTCGGACAGCTTCTGTTCGTCCACGCCGGCATCCGGCCGGGTGTCGCGTTGAAAGACCAGGAGGAGGCTGACCTGATGTGGATCCGCGATCCATTCCTCGCCAAAGGACCAAACCTTCCATCCACCTTCGTGATCCACGGCCACACGCCGCAGGCTGAGCCTTCGCTCGGACCGAACAGAATCGGCATCGATACCGGGGCATTTTATTCGGGCAAGCTGACAATCTTGAGGATTGCGGGCGAAGAGACGCGGTTTATCTAGCGACGTCTGGAAAACCAGGCCGCAACGAACGGCTTTACCAGTGGACCGAACAGGCCAAGGCCAGTGATGGAAAAGCCGAAATAGACTTTCTTCGACCGCCGATCGATGCCGCGAACGATCTTTTCGGCAACGGCATTCGCCCTCCACGGCGGCGCGGCACCCATCAGAGCCCGTGCCTGCGCCGGGCGTTTGGCGAGTTCCCTCTCGAACTGCGGCGTTTCGGTATCCGGCGGGAAGCACAGCGATATGGTGACGCCATCTCCAACCGACTCAGCCTGGAGGGCCTCGGCGAAGCCCGTGAGCGCCGACTTGGAGGCACAATAAGCTGTGTAGCCGGGTATGCCGATCAGTGCCGCACCCGAGGACACGATCATGATTGCGCCCTGCCCGCGGCTCTTCATGCCCGCGTAGACTGCGCGTACAGCATTCGCCGTACCGAGCAGGTTGACGTCTATCTGGCGGGAAAAGTCGCTCTGCGATTGCTGGTCGAAAAAAGCGGGTTCTACCATCCCGGCCGAGGCAACAAGAACGTCGCACGGTCCGAATGCGGCCTCGCAGGCATCAACAGCACGCGAGATCTCGCTATCGTTCGCGACATCCGCGCGTTCACATCTGATGTCAGCCTTGCCGGTACTGCGGAGGTCGACAACAGCGCTTTCAAGCATTGCCGCCGTGCGCGCGATGATCGATACGCGCGCACCCCGGCATGCGTAGATCCGCGCCACTTCCAGTCCGATGCCGCTTGATCCACCCGTTACGATCACGTGCATCGTCGTCGCCACAGCCTCAGGTGTTGTCGGGCGACTGGAGAAGCGGCGCAAGCTGCATCAGTTTTTCCGGGCTGAGAGAGGCAAGACCGAAATTCCTGTCCTGCAGGTCCTTCAGGCGTCTTGCTGTCGATTCCACCGCGTGGCGAATCTGCTCTTCCGTATGGTCGCTGGTGATAAAGAATCGCAACCGGGCCATGCCTTCCGGGACGGCGGGATGAATGATCGGCAAAGCGTTGACGCCATCTTCCAGCAATTCGTTCGACAGCTGGATGGAGCGAAGCGAATCACCGACGAGGATCGGCACGACGGAGAAGCCGAGGCTCAATCCTGTGTCGAGACCGGCTTCCCGGGCGAGCTTCAAAAACAGCGAACCGTTCCGGTGCAACTGCTCGGCCCGATCCGGTTCCTCGCGCAGAATATCGAGGGCCGTGGCTGCAGCCGTTGCCAGAACAGGCGCAAGCCCGACGCTGTAGACGAAACCGCCCGCTTCTGCCTTGAGGATGTCAGCCAGCGCCCGGCTACCGGCAATATATCCGCCGCAGCTCGACGTTGTCTTCGACAGGGTGCCCATCCAGATATCGACGCTCTTCGGGTCGATATCAAAATGTTCAAACGAGCCGCGACCGGTCTTGCCGAGAACGCCGAGCGAATGGGCCTCGTCGACCATCAGCCAGAAGCCGTACCGATTGCGCAGCTCGATCAGGCGCGGCAGGTCGGCGATGTCGCCATCCATCGAATAGACGCCCTCGACAATCACGAGCACGCGCCGGAAATCGCCGGCGAGCGTGTTGAGCACCGTCTCGAGATTATCGACGTCATTGTGCTTGAACAGGCGCCGCGTGGCGCCGGAAAGCTTGATGCCGGCCAGCGCGCTGTTGTGGATGAATTCGTCGTGGATGACGAGGTCCTTGGGGCCGACAACACAGCTGATTGCCGCAACGTTGGTAAGGTAGCCGCTGACGAAACAGACTGCAGCATCAACGCCGTAGACGCTGGCAAGCTTTTCTTCGAGTTCCGCATGCACCGGGCGCTCGCCTGCGACCAGACGGCTGGCGGAGGCGGAAATGCCGAAACGATCGATCGCAGCCTTGGCGGCTTCGGTCACCCTCGGGTCCGTGTTGGTGCCGAGATAGTCGTAGGAAGCAAAATTCGCATAGACTTCCCCGTCCATGGTCGTCGTCGCGCCGGCGGCTTCGTCGTGCGAGCGATAGAACGGGTTGTCGACGCCGATGATTTCGCTCGCCTTGCGCTGCACCATGACCCGTTGATATTCGGGCAAGGCGTCAAAGCCGACCGGAGGGCGGGCCGGCTGCTGCGGCTGTGCATTGAGCCGCGTCGTGCGATTGCGCCCGACGTTTTCGTTGGCCTTGCGCATCTGGTCGATAAAATTGCCCTTCCCCCCAAGGCTCAGCTTGGAGGGCCGGGTTTCATCCGAACTGCTGTCTGTCACTGCGTTGCGGCTTTCTGCTGCGTCGAATGGCTCTTGACCAGCCGGTCGATCACTTCGTTCTGGACGGTGTCGTCCTCGCCGTTGCGCTTGGCGACACGCTCTCTCAGACGGCTTACCACGTCGCTGACGGACGTGTCTTCCCCTACTCCGCTCAGCGGAATATCAAAGCCCGTCTTCTGCTGGAAGCTCATACCGAGCTCCATCGCCATCAGACTGTCGAGACCGATATCCTTCAAGACCTTTTCCGGCGTGATACTGTCTTCCGTGACACGCAGGATCGTGGCGATTTCAGACGCGACGAGGTTGTGAAGAAGCTGCTGCGCTTCATCCGCCGACTTGCCACGGATCAGATCCTCAAGATCAATCCGGTCGCCATCGGAGGCCGATTGCTGATTGCCGGCCGAACGGATCGCCGTCTCGAAGATCGAGGCGTTAGAAATCGGCAGCATCCGCACTGCCTGCCAGTCGACTTCGGCAATCATCACGGCTGCCGCATCAATGGTGCCGGTGTCTGACGCCATGTAGCGTTCGACCTGCTCCAGCGCATCGCGCGCCTTCATGGCCGTTTTGCCGATTCGCTTGGACAGGATTTCGTTGACCTCGGCATTGCGTGCAAGGAAACCGGTATCGGCAATGGCGCCAAAGCCGACTGCGAGACCCGGCTTGCCGGCCGCGCGACGTGCACGGGCAAGACCTTCGAGATAGCCGTTGGCAATGACGTAGTTGGCTTGGCCCGGGTTACCGAGCATGGTCGTGGCCGAGGAGAAGACGAGGAAGAGATCGAGATCGTCGCCCGCCGTCAGCTTGTCGAGCAGAGCCGCACCGCGAACCTTGACCTCGACAACCGGTCGGTTGCGCTCGGGCGTCAGGTTGGACAGAAGCGCGTCGTCGAGCACCATGGCCGCGTGAACGATGCCCTTGATCGGAGCCTGCTTGCGCAGGCTGTCGAGGAGCTTCGAAAGAGCCGGCTCGCTGGTGATATCGCAGGCATGGACAGATGCTTTGACGCCCTTCGCCTTCCATTTGGCGATCGCCGCCTCGGTTTCAGTGTCGGCGACACCCTTGCGCGAGCAAAGTGCAATCTGCTTGGCACCGCGTGCGGCAAGCCAGTCTGCCGCAACGAGGCCGAAGCCGCCAATGCCGCCGGCAACCAAATAGAGGCCATCCGGATCGAAGGCGACCGGCTTTTCGTTTGAAATCACCACCTTGTCCTTGCCGGCAACCGGAGGACGGATGACGATCTTGCCTATCTGGCCGGCATTCTGCATCAGACGGAAGGCACTGCCGATCTCGTCATAGCCGAAGGCGCGATAGGGCAGCGGAGACAGGTCGCCCCGTTCGAACAGGACGCCGATCTCGGTAAAGATCTTCTTCGTGATCGCCGGCAGCTTCACCAGCAACTGGTCGGCGTCGATGCCGAAATAGCTGATGTTGCGACGGAACGGACGAAGGCCAATCTTGCGGTCGGAATAATAGTCGCGCTTGCCGAGTTCGAGGAAGCGTCCGAACGGTTTTACCAGTTCCAGACTGCGTTCCATCGCTTCCGAGAACAGCGAGTTGAGGACAAGGTCGACGCCTTCGCCGCCGGTGACGCCGCGCACGCGGGCCACGAAATCCAGCGAGCGACTGTCGAACACATGGTCTGCACCAAGCGCTTCCAGGAAGCGGCGTTTTTCCACCGTACCGGCCGTCGCGATGACAACTGCACCCTTCAGCTTGGCGATCTGCAATGCGGCAAGGCCGACACCGCCAGCCGCGCCATGGATGAGGATGGTTTCACCAGGTTCGATATGGCCGAGCTGGACCATGGCGTAATAGGCCGTGAGGAATGCCACCGGAACGGTTGCAGCAGCCTCAAAGTCGAGGCGGGCCGGGAACTTCGTAACGCCGTCGCGTCGAACCTTGACGTGGGTGGAGAAGGCGGCCGGGCCGATGCCCATGACACGGTCTCCGGCAACGAGATCCGTCACCGACGCACCGACCGAGATGACGCGGCCGGACATTTCCATGCCGATGGTTGCGCCGGCAAAGCCGTCTTCGAGCGCTTCTTCCGGAAGCAGGCCCATGGCCCACATGACGTCACGGAAGTTGAGGCCGGCCGCTTCCACGGCGAGAACGATCTCGTCGGCATCCGGCACCGGCTCGGAGGCGCTCTCCCAGATGATGCTGTCGACGCGTCCATTCACCGTCTGACGGATCGTGGCCGCGGTGAAGTCGGCGCTTTCTGTATCCTTCGGCCCGAACGGACCGCTCGATGCGCGGATTTCCGACAGCGAACCATGGCGCAGGATCCACTCACGGTTGGTACTGGCGGATGCAAGGATCTCGCCGACATACAGGCCGAGTTCCGCACTGTCCGTCTCGAGATCGAGAAGGTGCGTGGCGACCGCATCGTATTCGTTCTGAAGAACGCGGGCGAAGGTCCAGAGACCGGCGTTGACGTCATCAGTCGCCTCACCGGCAAGCGGCGAGCCGCCGGGTGCGACGATCACGAGACGGGACTGGTCGCCCGACGCGAGGCTGGCGCTATGGCGGGTGAACGCTTCAACGATACGCTTCAGGTTTTCGATACGTGCCAGAGCGACATCGGAGGCTTCGCGATCGCCCAGACGTTCGGCGAGGAAGATGGCTTGCACGGGTTTGCCATCGAATCCGGCAAGCGACTGCGAAATCGCAGTCTCGTCCGCATCCGCGCTGAGCAGGACGACGGTGTCGCCGTCACCAAACGCTGCAGCACGGGCAACATCTTCAGCGAAGACGAGCGCCGACGGGATCGACGGCAGTGCCTGCAGCTGGTCGGCCGCGGCCGAGGATGCGCCTGCAACGATCAGCAGCCCTTCGGCCACATCTTTCTCTTCGACAAGCGGGGCGGCAAAGCCGAGACCTGTCAGAAGGTCGGTTACCTGTTCGGTTGTCGCGAGACGCCCGACCGGGAATTCCGGCGACTGACTTGCGGCAAACCAGTCATCCGACAGGCCGAAGGCAAAGTCGTTGAACGCTGACGGTGCACGGTCGACGAACAGGAATGCAGCGCCTCTTGCGGCAGCGCCTCGCACAGCCGAACGAAGGCTATCGTCGGCGACCAGAACCGCCTGGCTTTCAAGTCCGGCGGCAACGATCACATCGATGCCGCGGAGATCGGCCAGCGCCTTCGGCTCGATCACCGCGACATGTGCATGCTGTTCGAAGGCAAGTTCGAGTGTACGGCGAACGCTTTCGCGCGGCTCGACGATGGCGAGCGTCGCCGAGTGATCGACGGCAAGCGACGCAAGCTTGCTGCTGACGGATACGGATGTGGAGCCGAGCTCGACAATGACCCGGGTCCGGCCGCCATTGGCCCGACAGGCTTGCTCGACAAGATGCAGCGCCAGATCGGAGCGCTTGCGCCCAAGTGGCGAGTGAACAAGCACGTGTTCGAGCGTTGCTTCGCTGGTGTGGCGCGCTTCGGAGACGTCTTCGCCACTATGGAGGCCGGTAAGCGACAGGTGTTCCAGAGCATCGCGATAGGCATTGTGCAGCAGCACGGCCTCGGCGATACGTCCGGAATCCTCACGGTAGATTTCTTGCAGAAGTTCAGAGACGGCCGGCATGGTGAATTCGGACGGCACGCGCCAGCCGGATTCCTCGGACGACGCGATCCCGGCATCTTCCAGAATAAACAGACAGCTTGCCAGGAAAGCCCGGAAATTGGGTTCTCCCGGGAACTCGGTAACGGACACGAACCCGACCTGTGATGCGAGCGACAGCGCAATCTCGTGGCAGGCACGGTAAATCATTGCATCCAGCATCAACGACGCAGTGTCCTTGGCTTCTGCATCCGTCGTCGCGGCCAGTAGACCGCCGGCAAACCCGATCCGAGCGAAATTGCCTGACATCGTCGACGGCACGGCTTCGTAATGGAACGCAACCGAAGCCAGCGTGTGATGACGACGCAACGAGGTGCGGCGGAACCGGCAGTCGTCAAAAGAGGCGACGATTTCGCCATCTTCCCCGAACATGCGGAAGTTGACTTTGATCGAGAAGCCGCTGAACCGTTCGATCTCAATGACTGCACGGGTAATAGGCTTGGCCCGCGCCCCCACCCGAACCGAACCAAATCGTACGGGGATATAGGGAGAGCCGGCATCGCTGCCCGATAACTGGTCGAACATGGCAACGAGGCCATGGAACACCGCGTCCACCGAGAACGGGTTGAGGTTGTAGGTCAGATAGGGGTGGGCCGGAGCCTCGGCCGCTTTCAGATCGACCTCGACGGTGTTGCGACCAAAGACGCGCGCTTCGCGCAGCAGCTGGAAGTGCGGGCCGTATTGAAGGCCGAACTTTTCGGCAGTCCCGTAGACCTCCAGCGAGGAGAGCTTCGCGCTTTCGCCTTCGTTGGCGCGCCAGATCTGACGGTCAGATGCATGCTCTACTGGCTTGCGGCAGCGGGCCACCGCATGCACGGTCCAGTCGTCGCTGCTCAGTCGTTCGCGCGAGCGGATTTCGATATCGCCTGTCTCGGGCGACAGGATCGTCGATAGCTCGAGCAGCCGGTCGGTACGAAGTTCGAGCGGACGCACGATCTCCATATTCGTCAGTTCGACGTCGTCGGACCCGAAATGCACCTGTGCGGCTGTGACGGCGATCTCGACAAATCCGCTACCCGGAAGGATCGCGCGCGAATCGACGACGTGCTCAGCCAGATCCGGGAAAAGCTGCGCGTCGACATGGTTCTTCCAGTGGGCGCTGTTGGGATCGGTGCGCCATCCGAGCAGCGAGTAGCTGCCGCGGTGTTCGCGGCCGAAGATATCGACCTCATCGGTCGTGTTCGCCATCTTCAAGACGGACGGCTCGAGCGGCAGGACCGGGAGGCCTGCAAACGCATCGCGCTTGCTGCTACGGCGCGACACGCTCGGCGAGACGCCGTGGGCGATGGCGCGGGCAAAGGACTGCGCGATCGGGTCACGTCCCTCGATCGGGGTCTCGCGCTGCAGGGTGCCGATCACGACAGCCGAATGCGACGCATGCTTGGCGATTTCACTGACATAGTTCGACAGAATCGAACGCGGCGAAATCTCGATGAAGAGGTTGCAGCCGAGGTCCAGTGCTGTTTCGGCCGCGGACTTGAAGAGAACCGGATCGCGGACATTCCGCCACCAGTAATCGGCATCCAGGCCGCGGCAGTCGTAGATGCCGCCGGTGACCGTCGAAACATAGATGCAGGCGCCACTCTTCGGCTCGATCGTCGGCAGGTCCGCGAGGAAAAGATCGCGCGCGCTGTCGATGATCGGGTGATGGAAAGGGTAGTTGATGTCGAGAACATGGACGACGGTCTGCGCCTTGCGTGCCGCATCGCGAAACGCCTGGATCTCGTCAGTCGGACCGGAAATCGTGACCGAGTTCGGTGCATTGATGGCGGCGACGCCAATCTCGTTCAGACCATGGGTCTTTGCGAAGGCAAGCGCCGTCTCCTCGTTCATCACAGCGGCAGCCATCTTGCCCTTGCCGGCAAACAGATCCTGCGACTTGGAGCGCTTGGCGACGATCGCCACGGCTTCCGCAGCCGTTAGGGCCTTGGCGGCATAGGCAGCTGCAATTTCGCCCACAGAGTGGCCGAAGACGACATCCGGGCGAACCCCGAGATTAGCGAGGCAATCCGAGATGGAAGCCTGGATCGCAAACAGCATAGGCTGAGCGATCTTGGTATCGGCAAGCCTACTGCCGATATCGTCGGCAAACAGCAGATCCGAGAGCTTTTCGCCCAGGTGATACTCGAACAGCGCGCTGAAGGATTGGAAGCACTGGCGGAAATGGCGGCTTTCACGATAGGCCTCAACACCCATTCCAGCCCACTGCGCACCATTGCCGGAAAACACGAAAGCTGTCTTGCCGGGATGGGACGGCGCTTCTCCGCGCTCCCCCTGCGAAGCCGTTCCGGCCAAATGCGTTTCGATCGCCCTGAGAA
Source organism: Neorhizobium sp. DAR64872/K0K18 (assembly GCF_050500175.1). Lineage (NCBI taxonomy): Bacteria > Pseudomonadati > Pseudomonadota > Alphaproteobacteria > Hyphomicrobiales > Rhizobiaceae > Neorhizobium > Neorhizobium sp. DAR64872/K0K18. Next base: position 1,201,950 of record NZ_CP191446.1, on the reverse strand, counting down.
CCCTGCCCTCGTCCTTGGCTTCGACGGCGAAGCGATAACGCATCGGGTCGCGATTGGCGCTGGAGGCGGCGATCATCCGACGTGCCTTCACAGCATCGGAGCGTTCGAGGGCCGACTGGTAGTTTTCCAGAAGCGACTTCAGGGCGGTGGCGCTATGGGCGCTGGCAAAGAAGAACTGGCTGTCGGCCTTGGTGGGCAGCGCCGGCGTGTCGACCGGCTCGGGATCGCCGATCACGACGTGGGCGTTGGTGCCGCCGAAGCCGAACGAGTTGATGCCGGCGAGCCGAGCGCCCTTGGCAGGCATCAGCTTCATCGCGGACATATTGACCCGCACGTTGAGCGAGGCGAAGTCGATATCCTCGTTGGCTTTTTCGATATGCAGCGTCGCGGGCAGGAAATCGTTTTCCAGCGCGATCATCGCCTTGATGAGACCGAAAAGACCCGACACCGGCTCGGTATGGCCGATATTCGACTTGATCGAACCGATCGGTAGCGGGGCCGGACGGTTCTGGCCGATGACAGTGCCAATGGCCCAGACTTCCGCCGGGTCGCCCACACGCGTTCCCGTGCCGTGGCCTTCGATAAAGGCGACGCGGTTCACGTCGATGCCGTTACCCTGGTAGATGGAGCGCAGAAGATCGGCCTGCGCCTCACGCGATGGCAGACTGATGCCGTTGGTGCGGCCCGAAGAATTCACGCCTGTTGCGTGGATCTTGGCGTAGCTGCGGTCATTTTCCCGCTTCGCGCGATCGCTGCGACGAAGGACGATCGCCACCCCGCCTTCGGCGCGGACATAGCCATGGCCGTTGGTGTCATAAGCACGGCAAAGCCCTTCGGGCGACAGCATGCGCGCCTGCGCGAAGCCGACGAAGGAGAGCGGGTTGACCAGGATATTGACGCCGCCGACGATCGCGGTGTCGATATCACCGCGCTCGAGCGAGCGCACCGCCTGATCCAGCGCCACCAACGACGACGAGCAGGCGGTGTCGATGGTCATGCTCGGCCCATTGAGGCCGAAGACGTGCGAAATGCGGTTCGAGACGATCGAGAGCGTGTTGCCCGTCATGAAATACGGGCTGCCGGATGCCGGATCCTCCGACGACAGCGTACTGTTTTCGAGACTGGACGCGCCGATATAAACGCCGACCTTTTCCTTGGCGAGCGTGCTTGCCGGAAGATTGGCGTCTTCCAGCGCCTGCCAGACCAGTGTCAGAAGCACGCGCTGCTGCGGGTCCATCTGCATGGCCTCGCGCTGCGAAATGCCGAAAACGGCAGGATCAAAGTCATACAGCCTGTCGATAACGCCTGCGGCAAACGTATAGGTCTTTCCAGCGATACCCTGTGCCGGATGCCAGAAACGTGCCAAGTCCCATCGATCTCCAGGGATCTCCGAAACGGTGCAACGGCCGCCGCTCAGGATCGTCTTGAGTTCCTTGACGGAGCTTGCACCCGGCGCCACACAGGCTCTACCAATAATTTCGATCGTCATTGTCACTCTGTTTTCACAGCTAAAATGGCGGATGCGGAATGCCCGCATCGGACAACTTTAACAACATACTTATTAGCGGATGTCACGAGAAAAGCTAATACACATATGGCCCAAGGCGGGTTCAGGGGTTCGCAAAAAGCACAAAGTTATTGCATAAACAAGCCATTACATAACCTGCCTCCTGTTTATACTAGCATGGGTTGGATCGCCAGATACCTTACAGCAACAATCAACCATACAGTGAACAGAAAGCGGCACCACGCCTGCAAATGGAGTTGAGAAGGCGAGACAGCTTACAGCTCCGACCAACGTAAACTCGTCCGCCAGACGCTGATGACCGCCGGTCGAATCGAAAATATGGCGAAGCTCTAGATTTGAAGCCTGTTAGTAATGTGGTAAGCGCAGGCATCATCGCAGGCATTCCTCGATCGGAACAAGACTATGCCGCAAGAGGAGAGGCCCGCAATTTCGACCCCTGCCGAACAACGTCGCCGACGCGGCGGCCGGTTGTTCGTTCTTGCGGTGTTCCTTCTCGTTGTCTTCAGCGGGCTTGCGGCGACCGTCCTTTTCGTCAACGAAGGGCGCAACTATAAGCGTCTGGTGCGCCAGTTCGGCCTGCAAACCTATCTGCTTCCTCCTCCTCCCGCACCGGCTGTTCGCATCGGGCGCCAGCGACGGCTTGCGGCGAGTAGCAAGCAGCTGCCCAGACTGGTCCGGCCGCTGGCGCACGACACGTCGCGTCTCATCCCACCCGTTACGGCATCAACCGAGGAACGCTGCCAAGCACTGGCGGGCATAGGCGTTGAACCGCCGAACTTCTTGGCGGGCGCCAATGTATGGGAGTGCACGTTCTTCCTGCCGCTGGGCCCGGGTGAAGATCCGGCGTCTCTGTTCATCCAGGCGAAAGGGGTTGGAGAGGATGACCTGCGCACCTTCCGGATCAAGCTCAGTTTCACGGATGAGCGCCACGACGGTGCGCTGTTGCAGACTGCACTGACCACGCTCGACGGTTACGGCCTGTCGCTGACACCGCAGAGCCGGTCATATCTCGAGGCAAGGCTTTCCGCCCGCACGGCGTTTAAATCCGATCTCGAAAACTACCGCGCCACCTTTGTCCCCGAAATGATGGACCAGCGGCGGTTCAACCTGCTCCTCGTTGCCCATCCCGTTAACATGGCATGCCCGGTACCGACGCCCGAACCTGGCAGAGCGTCACAGCGAGCGATCGTCAGCACGCGGATCGGCTGCCTGACGCTCCCAATGGGGCAAGTTTTTTCGCCGCAAGGCTAGCCACGCTACGCAACCGTCAGATTGCGTTAAATCCTGATCAAGTCCAGCCGCTCGCCGAGTTCGCGCTGCGCCGTTTCCACCAGGCTCAGCTGGTGGGTGAACAGCACCGTCTGGAACTTGTCGCCGGCGGCAGCGAGTGTGCGGATGCCGGCTGCGGTCCGTTCGTCGTCGAATGTCTGGAAGATGTCGTCGAGGATCAGCGGTGCGGGTTCGTTGCGGCTACAGTAATCTTCGAGGAACGCCAGACGCAGTGCGAGATAGAGCTGATCGCCGGTGCCTTCGCTGAGGCCCGATAGCGGAACCTGCTCACCGGTGTTTCGCTCGACAGCCAGCTGCAGCTCGTCCTTTTCGTCATAGAGCTGCACCAGCTTCGCAAACCGTCCACCGGTGAGATCCGCAAATACCTTGCCGGCCCGCTGCATGACCGGATCGGCCTGATGCTCGCGATAGGTTTCCATCGAGGACGATAGAAGGCTGGCCGCGAGCTTCAGCACCACCCACCGCCGCGCAAGGTCCCTCGCCTCGGTTTCGGCCGCGTGCTTCTGGAACACCGCGCGCTCGGCACCGATGCCGCTTTCCAGTTCGCGGCGACGGCGGGCATTGTCGGCCTCGGCGGTCCTCAAAGTCGAGATACGGTCGATCTGCCTGCTATCGGCGCTTTCCAGCTGTTCGATCTCAAGACCTGCCGTCACCTTGTCGAAATCGACCAGCGCTGAGCGCACTGCCGCTTCATCGTCACCATCAGCGTGCTCGTTGAAACGGGAGCGGCACTGCAGAAGCTGTCCGTTCAACCGGCTTCGCTGGCGCAATTCCTCCAACACCTGCTCGAGGTCGGCGACGTCTCGCGAGGCGGATGCGGCAAGGGAAGCAAGCTCGTCCTGCAGGGTCTTTTCGCGCGTGGCATAGCGTTCGAGAGCGAGCGTCGCACGTTCGAGATCGACCGACATCGCAGCCTTGTGCTTGGCAGCGGCATTGGCATCCATCGCCCGGTCGTTGAGCAGCCCGGCCGCGACATCCGCCGGCACCGAGATCAGGTCGGGCGCCACCTTGGTGCAGAGGCTGCGGATCTCTTCGTCAAAGGTTTCCATGTCGCGCTGCATGCCGCGCACACGGCGGCGGCGGTTTTCGCGCTCGGCCAGAATATCCGGCACGCTGCGCCAGACATCGAGCGCTGCCGCTGCCATGTCGACCGTCGCCTCATCCGGCAGACCGGCCATGGTCGCAGCGTTGGAGAATGCAGCCCGCCAGCTATCGACCTCACGACGCAACACGGTTTCGCGCTCTTCGAGACGTTGCAGCGCATCGACAGCGGAATGGCGCTTGCCTTCCAGCGAGCGGCTTTCCGTCCAGCGTTCCGCGATCTCTGCCAGTCTGCGGTCGAGAGCACGCGCCAGGGCCGCGGGCGGCAAGGCGGCTGCGGCAAGGCCGATCGCGTCGGCAAGACCGACCAGCACCGGCTTCAACCGCTCTTCCTTCAGCCGTGCGGTCTGCAGCGCGTCGTTCGCATCCTTCAGCGCCTCGACCTGATGCGACAGGGCTTCGACGCCGCGGCGCCATTCAAGCATGCGCTCGGGCGATAGCGGCGAGATGGGCACCGAGCGGAACAGGTCCTCGAATTCGGTGATCGCATCCGACAGCGCGATATCGCTTTCGCGCGCTTCGGCGCGGGCGTTTGTCAACTGATGCTCGATCTCGTGCTGACGCAAGCTGAGTTGTGCGTGCCGGGACACGCGCTCGGCGTCGGTCAGGGCGGCGTCGGCCAGTTCGTCGGCATTCTGAACGGCCTTGTGCACATCGGCGAGCTTATCCGCTGATGGCTTTGCTCCGAATGCGGCAAGACCAGCATCGCGCAGCTGGCGGGCTTCCATGATGTCAGCACGCGAAACGATGCGGCCCTGCCCTTCCAGCGCCGCCATCTGATCGGCCACGGTCTTGGCGTCGGCCTTCACCGTCGTCAGCGTCTGGGTGATCCTCGCATGCACCGCGCGTGCGTCGTCGATCAGTTTGCGGTGGCTGCTGAGCGCTGCCAGATCCGGCAGCGGGCTCGCAAGCAGGGCGTCGATGTCCTTGACCGGCGGATCGAGTCTTGCAACGGCGGCGGCAAGATCGCTCTCTGCCCGTGTGGCGCGGACCTGCAGGTTTTCGATGCCTGCGAGATCACTGAGTTCGGGGCGCAGCGCCGTGAGCTGCTCGGCCCATGGTTTCGGATCGATCAGGCGGCTGTCCGGATTGGCTTCATCCAGACGCCGCAGCGCCTCGCGCTCTTCTTCCAGACGGAGATGCAGCTGTTTGAGGCTGCGGTCGAGTTCGCTGCCTTCCTCGAGCAGGGTCTTCAGCCGCACCAGGTCGGCATCGGCAGGCTGGTAGCGTTCAAGGTCATCGGTCCTGACAAGACCTAACCTGCGCCCCAGCTGCACCAGCCGGGTGTCGAAATCCTCGACCTCGCCGCGCACCCTCGCGATATCCTCGCGGGCCTTCAGATAGACGCCCTTGTCAGCGTGGCGGGCAAGAATGCTGCCGGCAGCGGCGATCAGCGCGTCGTCGACATGGAGAGCGGCGATCTCATCGCTCAGTCGCGAGACTTCGGTTTCCGCCGCCCGATGCGCGTCGTCGTTGCGCCGCGCTTCGTCCAGCGCCCGCGCCAACGCATCCTCGAAGCCCGGCGGCAGCGATCCCAGCGCCTGATACTGCGCCAGTTGGTCCTGCTCGCGATCGATTTCGCGCAGCACCGGCTCCAGCCGCATCAGTTTGCGCAGCCGTTCCAGCGTCTGCTTGGTGGTTTCGCGCTCGGTCTTGATGGTGGCGAGTTCCGCTTCCAACTCGGCCTGCTCGGCCAGCAGCTTCTTCCAGTCGCCGGACTTCAGCTCGTTGTCCCGCTCGGCCTTGCGCGCCTCGTCATGGCTGTCGAGGACCTGGTAAAACAACCGGTCCTTGGAGCGGCGCGCCGCGTAGATGGTGTCGGCCTCAGCATCGAAGCTTTTGCGCAGGTCGGAGAGGCCGGTAAGGCCCGACGCTGCGGAAAACAGCAGGCTGCCGATCTCGCCACCGCTTTTCAGCATGCTCTGGCCGCCGGCGCGCAGCGACGCCGAATCGAGACCGAAGGCGCGCTGAAACACATCGCGGTTCAGCGTGCCGAGAAACGGTGCCAGCGCATCTTCGGGCAGCGCTTCTTCCGCGTCGCTTGCGGCGAGCAGCGTGTTCTTGCGGCCGCGACGACGGCGAAAGCCCAGCTTGCTACCGTCGCGCGTCTCGATTTCGGCGCCGACGCGAAGTGCAGTCGCATCGTGGAGAAAACTGTATTCGGCAGCCGTCGGAAAACCGAACAGCAGATCCGAGATTGCCGACAGCGCGGAAGACTTTCCGGCTTCGTTCGGGCCATAGATGACATGCAACTGCGCATCCGGCCGGAACGCAAGCGCGCGATCGGTAAGCGCGCCGTAGCGCAGGATGTCGAGACGGGTGAAACGCATGGGACTACCCTACCCTTGCCGCGCGCGACAGAAGCAGCTCGCGCGCCTCCGCCAACAGCGCTGCCGCATCATCACCCAGTGCCAAATCGCCGGCACCGATACCGCCCGGCAGACGCGCGGCGATCTCGGCAATCCGGGCCTCGGCCTCGCTGACCAGAAGCGGCGAAAACTCCGCCGTCGGCAGCAGGCCTTCGAGCCCGAGCAGATCGGTGGATTTGCCCGTCGATGCGATCTCGGCTTCGAGTTTCACTTCCAGCTTTTCCAGCCAGATATCCTCATGGCCGCGGTGGCAGGCGGCTTGCACCTCGTCCCGAAAATCGGCCGCTCTCGCCAAGATCTCGTTGCGGAAGCGACTGCGCCCACTAATGCGGATGCGCAGCGCAAGCGGGCGGCTTTCCATGGCATCGATCACGGAGCCGAGAAGGTCTTCCAGCCGCCGCAGGATTGCCGCCGGCGTCTCGTCCGGCTCGACGAGTACGGCCAGTTCGGCGAACCTTGCGCTGTCGGTGACGATACGCTCGTAGGCGATGCGCCCGTCCTCGACGGTCACGAGCACGGCGCCCTTTGCGCCCTTCTCGCGGATCGATCGTCCCTGAAGGTTGCCAGGGAACACGACCAGCGGGTCTTCCGCGACGATTTCGAAATCGTGGACGTGGCCGAGCGCCCAGTAATCGTAGCCTCGCGATCGCAGGTCTTCGACGGAACAGGGCGCGTAGGCTGCGTGCGGCTCGCGGCCAGTCAGCGACGTGTGCAGCACGCCGATGTTGAACCAGCCCGGCTCCGGCTTCGGATAGGCAAGCGCCAGGTTTTCATTGGCAGAGCGCTCGGCGAAACCCTGGCCGTGCAGCGCGACCTTTAGGTGATCCAGCTTGAACGTACCGGGCTTTGCCGTCGGGAATTCGCTGACATTCTTTGGTAGCGTGATTGTCTTGGTGATGACGCTTTCTGCGTCGTGATTGCCCTTCAGCAGATAGACCGGAATGCCGGCGCGTTCCAGGCGGGCGACCTCGCGGTTGAAAAACAGGCCGATCTTGTTGTCTTTCCAATCGCCGTCATAGACATCGCCCGCGACGATGAAGAAGTCGACCTTGCGCTCAACCGCCTCGTCCACCAGGCCTGAAAACGCCTTGCGGCTGGCCTCGATGAAGATATCGGCAAGCTCGACATCCTTCAGCGCCAAGCCCTGAAAGGGACTGCCAAGATGCAGATCGGCGGCATGGATGAAGCGGAATGAGGTCATCGACTCGGCTGCTGGAACACATCGGGAACGACAGACTTAAGTCACGCATCGGCAATAAAAAAGGCCGGGTGCGGAAACACCCGGCCTTTTCCTGTTGATGAACGGTCTAGTTGGTCGCCTCGATCTCAACCGGGAAGAACAGCGTCTCGCCGGAACTGTCATCGACGCCGTCATTGTCGGTGATGGCAAAGGCCTTACCCGACTTGTCGAAGGCAAAACCTTCGAGCTTGTCGACGACATAGCCGTTCGTGGCATTCTTCAGGTCGGGCATGAAATCGTGCACTTCCTGCTTGGTGACGAGCGGCAGTTCTCCGCCAAGCTTTGCCGGCTTCAGATCGGCGATCGCCACGCGGTAGAGCTTCTTGAGCTTTGCCTTGTCGCCGATCAGGTTGTCGCGCTCGATGATGTAAAGGTAGTCACCGCGGGCGGTGATTTCCGACAGGCCGACCCAGCCTTTTTCGGTCTTGTCGAGCGGGTAGCGAACGGCGGCCCATTCCTTGGACTTCGGCTTGTAGGACAGAAGCTTCACCTGGCCCTTCGGATCGTCCTTCCATTCGCGCTGGATTGCCATCCAGAGTGTCAGGTCGTCGCCGGAACCGGTTGTGGTGATGCCTTCGAGACCGAAGCGGGTTTCACCTGCCAGAAGTTCTGCCGGAAGCGCGATCTCGGACTTGATCTCGCCCTTGGCGCTGACGTTGTAGATGCCGTGACCGACGAACTTGGCACTGTCGCCTTCGGAAGCGAGCCAGAAGCCGCCCTTGCCGTCGAGTGCGATACCTTCAATATCGAGTTTCTGGGCCGGCTGACCGTTGCGGGTCACACGCACGACACTGGTGATTTCGGCCGGCTTCTTGGTGGCGTCGATGGTGAAGATCGAGGGCTGCATGGCATAGACGCTATCGCTCACGCCATAGAGAATGCCGTCCTTTTCCGCATCACCGACGAGGCCCGACATGGCGCCCCAGCCGAGCGGCTTGCCGTCGACATCCTTGGAGACCAGCATCGGATAGGCCTTTTCGCCTTCGCCAAGCTCGTAGATCATGACATGCGAGCGGGCACCGCCATCTTCGTCGAGATCGGCTTCGTTGGCGGAGGCGAGCAGGTTGCGGCCGGGAATGGCAACGGCACCTTCAGGCGAAATGCCCGAGGGCAGAAGCTGCACCAGTTCCGGTTCCGCACCGGTATCCTTGTAGACCGCGATCATCGAACCGCGTTCCGACAGGACAAAGAAATACTTCTGACCGTTGAAGGTCGCAGCTTCCAGGCCTTCCGGCTCGATGCCCTTGTTCTTGGCACGCTTTTCCGGGAAGTGACCAACGCGGGCTACGGCATATTCGAGCGACGTGCCGGCGTCATAGAGAACCTTGCCGGTGCGGTCGAAAATGGTGAAGCCGCGCGACCCGCCCTTGTAGTCACCTTCGTTGGCGACAACGAAACGATCGGTACCGAGCCACTTCACCGCATCCGGTTCGCGGGGAATGGCCGTGAGCTTGCCGGAGAAGGTCAGTGCGCCGTCGGTCTTGGTGTCAACGCCATCGAGATCAACCGTGCCGGCCGTGAAATGGGCGGTGACCTTTGCGGTCTTGCTGTCGACGATGACGATGTGATTGTTTTCCTGCAGCGTCACGACGATTTCGCCGTTGGCATTGATATTGACGAATTCCGGCTCGGGATCCTCAGGAGCGACGGTGGACAGTCCCGTCAGATCGACGTGACGGATGCTGTCGCAGATGGGCACCCCGTTGTTCAGGGTGACGATCTGCAATTCGCCGGCCGGCAGCTGCAGAAGAGCGCCGTCGTTGAGCTTTTCGTCGCGCTGGTTCTCGATGGCAATGGCCGCAAACGTGCCATCCGGCGAGACGACGATGCTATCCGGCTGGCCGCCGAGATCGCAAGTGGCCTCGATCTTGCGGGAGGCGATATCGACCACCCCGAGCTGGCCCGCGGGCTTGGTGAGGTCCTTGGTCCGGTCGATGGTGACGAGAACCTTCGCACCGGTTGCGGCGACCGAGTTCGGCTCGCCGTCGATCTTGACCGACCCGGCGGCCTTCGGAGCCTTCGCATCGGTGATGTCGATAAAGCCGATCGTGCCGCCAGGCGCATCGGAATAGATGAGCGTGTTGCCGTCTGCGGTCGCCGTGATGATTTCCGACGAGGTCGCCTTGTCCTCGCCCTTGGGCAGGTTCTGGGCGACCGGGAAGGATGCAATGCGGTTGAAGACTTGCTCGGCGCCGGCAGGAGCTGCAACGGAGCCGAGGAGGAGCGCGGTCAAAGCGGCGCGTGTCGAAAATGTCATGGGAAGCCTCCGTGAAACTACACTCGGCTTGTGCTGCACTGTCATGACAGGCGGATGACACTTTTTGGCGTTGAACGACGGTCTGTTGGATTGGCCAAAACAAATGCGTCCAGCAATGCAAAAGGCCCGGTTTTCACCGGGCCTTTCGAGACGTTTTGCATCATGGCGGCAAGCCGCCAGATGCTTTCGATTAGCTGTTAACAGCTTCCTTGAGACCCTTGCCGGCCGAGAACTTCGGCACGTTACGAGCAGGGATATCGACTTCAGCGCCCGTGGACGGGTTGCGGCCCTTGGATGCTTCGCGACGCGAAACGGAGAAGCTGCCGAAGCCAGCGAGGCGGATGTCGCCACCATTCTTCAGTTCGGCCTGGACAGTCTCGAAAACGGCATCGACTGCAGAGGCGGCATCAGCCTTGGAGAGGCCGGCTTTTTCGGCCACTGCGGACACCAGTTCGGTCTTGTTCATATTTCCACCCTTTCAACGGTTTTGGAACGACTCATTTGGTCGGCGCCGACAATAGTTTTGCGTCGGCACTTGGCAACCCAAAGGCTCCGAAAAAGCCTGAAAAACAAGGGGTCTTGGGCATTTTTCACAAAAAAAGCCGGCTTTCGCCGGCTTTTTTATCAGTTCGTGGCGGCTTCAAGGCACCGCTTAGTGAGCGATCGTTGTCGACGAGTTGTCGGCACCGTCAACTGTCGCAATGACCGGAGTCTCTACCGTGCCATCCCACTCGATCGGTTCGGGAAGGCGAACCAAAGCGTGCTTGATCACCTCGCCCATACGCGACACCGGGATGATCTCCATTCCGTTTTTCACGTTGTCCGGAATGTCCGCGAGGTCCTTCGCGTTCTCTTCCGGGATCAGCACAACCTTGATGTTGCCGCGCAGAGCCGCAAGGAGTTTTTCCTTGAGACCACCGATCGGCAGCACCCGGCCGCGCAACGTGATTTCGCCGGTCATGGCGACATCCTTGCGAACAGGAATGCCGGTCATGATCGAAACGATCGCGGTTGCCATGCCGACACCGGCCGACGGACCGTCCTTCGGCGTCGCACCTTCCGGCACGTGCACGTGGATATCCGACTTGTCGAAGCGCGGCGGCTCGATGCCGAAATCGACGGCACGGGAGCGGACATAGGATGCCGCAGCCGAAATCGATTCCTTCATCACGTCCTTGAGGTTGCCGGTGACGGTCATGCGACCCTTGCCCGGCATCATGACGCCTTCGATGGTGAGAAGCTCACCGCCGACTTCTGTCCAGGCAAGACCCGTAACGACACCGACCTGATCCTCGCCTTCGGCTTCGCCGTGACGGAAACGCGGAACGCCAAGGTAATCCGAAATGTTGGCAGCGGTAACCGCGACCGACTTCGTCTTGCCCTTGATGATCTCGGTCACGGCCTTGCGGGCGAGCTTCATCAGCTCGCGCTCGAAGGAGCGAACGCCGGCTTCGCGCGTGTACTGCTGGCTGATCGCCATCAGGGCATCGTCCGACACCGAGAATTCTTTCGGCTGCAGCGCATGGTCCCGGATAGCCTTCGGCAGAAGGTGACGCTTGGCAATCTCGCGCTTCTCATCCTCGGTGTACCCGGCGATGCGGATCACTTCCATGCGGTCCATCAGGGGACCTGGGATGTTCAGCGTGTTCGCCGTGGTGATGAACATCACGTCGGACAGATCGTATTCGACCTCAAGGTAGTGGTCCATGAAGGTCGAGTTCTGCGCTGGATCGAGCACTTCGAGCAGGGCCGACGACGGATCGCCTCGGAAATCCGAACCCATCTTGTCGATTTCGTCGAGCAGGAAGAGCGGGTTGGATTTCTTCGCCTTCTTCATCGACTGGATGACCTTGCCGGGCATCGAACCGATATAGGTGCGGCGGTGACCACGGATCTCGGCTTCGTCACGAACGCCACCAAGTGCCATGCGCACGTACTCGCGGCCGGTCGCCTTGGCGATCGACTGGGCAAGAGACGTCTTGCCGACGCCCGGAGGACCGACGAGGCAAAGTATCGGACCCTTGAGCTTGGTGGCGCGGGCCTGCACGGCAAGATACTCGACGATGCGTTCCTTGACCTTGTCGAGACCGAAGTGATCCAGTTCGAGGACCTTTTCAGCCGCGTTAAGATCGGTCTTGATCTTCGACTTCTTGGACCACGGAATACCTAGCAGCCAGTCGAGATAGTTGCGCACGACGGTGGCTTCCGCCGACATCGGGCTCATCTGCTTCAGCTTCTTCAGCTCGGCGTCGGCCTTTTCCTTGGCTTCCTTGGAAAGCTTGGTCTTGCCGATGCGCTCTTCCAGTTCGGCCATCTCGTCACGGCCTTCGTCGCCGTCGCCGAGTTCCTTCTGGATCGCCTTCATCTGCTCGTTGAGGTAATACTCGCGCTGGGTCTTTTCCATCTGGCGCTTGACGCGCGAGCGGATGCGCTTCTCGACCTGGAGGACGGAGATTTCGCCTTCCATGAAGCCGAGGGCCTTTTCAAGCCGCAGCTTGATCGAGACCGTTTCGAGCATTTCCTGCTTTTCGGTGATCTTGATCGACAGGTGCGAGGCAACCGTGTCTGCCAGTTTCGAGTAATCCTCGATCTGGCTCGCGGCACCAACGACTTCCGGCGAGATCTTCTTGTTGAGCTTCACGTAGTTCTCGAATTCGGAAACCACGGAGCGCGACAGCGCTTCCACCTCGACGGCGTCCTCATCCGGCTCGGCCAGAATCTCGGCCTTGGCTTCGTAGAACTCTTCGCGATCGCTGTATTCGGAGATCTGGGCGCGTGCCTTGCCTTCGACCAGAACCTTGACGGTTCCGTCCGGGAGCTTCAGGAGCTGCAGCACATTGGCCACCGTGCCGACCTTGTAGATCTGCTCAGGCTCAGGATCGTCGTCGCTGGCATTGATCTGGGTGACGAGCATGATCTGCTTGTCGGAACCCATGACCTCTTCAAGCGCCCGAATGGACTTTTCCCGTCCGACGAACAGCGGCACGATCATGTGCGGGAAGACCACAATGTCGCGCAGAGGCAGGACCGGATAGGTCTCAGCGCCGGATGCCGCAGACGTTGAATTCGTCATGTCATTTCCTTTCCATCGTCCCGTTGCCGGGATGGCTTGAGAAATTACCCAAGCACTTCACTCCCGCTAAAAGTGGAGTTTTCACAGATCGTTTTCAAGCCTTGCAAGGTCGCTGCACTGCACCTTGTGCAACCAGCCGTCAGACAAAGCGCCCACGCATAACGCCTTACGCAAAATGTCAGCTCTTCAGCACGGACGCGCTACCGTCCTTGCCGACAAACCTTTTCGAGACGAGGTCCGAAATCAACGGCACACGCACAAAAGGTGCGAAGCAGCCGGAACGGAAAGGTTCATCCCTGACCCTGTCTAAATCAAGCGGATTATCTTGCAACTCTTTGCAGTGCAAAAATCGTGTAATACGGCCTAAAACAATAGCCGAGGCTAAAACGAAAAAGAGGCCCCAATGGGGCCCCTTCTCAATGTTGCTATGACCGCTGAGGATCAGGCCGAAACGTTGGCCTTTTCTTCCTGCCTGTCGGCATAGATGTAGAGCGGACGTGCATTGCCCCGCACCACATCGTCGGAAATGACCACTTCGCGAACGCCTTCCAGCGCCGGCAGCTCGAACATCGTGTCGAGCAGGATCTTTTCCATGATCGAGCGAAGACCACGAGCACCCGTCTTGCGGATGATGGCGCGCTTGGCGATCTCGCGCAGCGCGTCCTCGTGGAACGTCAGTTCGACGTCTTCCATCTCGAACAGGCGCTGGTACTGCTTGATCAGCGCGTTCTTCGGCTCCGACAGGATCTGGATCAGCGCATCCTCATCGAGATCCTCGAGCGTTGCCAGAACCGGCAGACGACCGATGAATTCCGGAATGAGACCGAACTTGACCAGATCTTCCGGTTCGAGTTCGCGCAGCACTTCGCCAACGCGACGATCGTCCGGAGACTGGACGGATGCACCGAAACCGATCGAGGTCTTCTCGCCACGGGCAGAGATGATCTTGTCGAGACCGGCAAAGGCGCCGCCGCAGATGAACAGGATGTTCGTCGTGTCGACCTGCAGGAATTCCTGCTGCGGATGCTTGCGACCACCCTGCGGCGGAACCGATGCAACCGTGCCTTCCATGATCTTCAGAAGCGCCTGCTGGACGCCCTCGCCCGACACGTCGCGGGTGATCGAAGGGTTGTCCGACTTGCGGGAGATCTTGTCGACTTCGTCGATATAGACGATGCCGCGCTGGGCGCGCTCGACATTGTAATCCGCAGACTGAAGCAGCTTCAGAATGATGTTTTCCACGTCTTCACCGACATAGCCGGCTTCCGTGAGTGTCGTCGCGTCGGCCATCGTGAAGGGCACGTCGATGATGCGCGCGAGCGTCTGGGCAAGATAGGTCTTGCCGCAACCCGTCGGACCGACGAGCATGATGTTCGACTTCGCAAGCTCGACATCGCCGCCCTTTGAGGCATGCGCGAGACGCTTGTAATGATTGTGGACTGCGACCGACAGAATACGCTTGGCCTGCTTCTGGCCGATGACGTACTCGTCGAGGACCTTGATGATGTCCTGCGGCGTGGGAACGCCTTCACGGGACTTCACCATCGAAGACTTGTTCTCTTCGCGAATGATGTCCATGCACAATTCGACGCATTCATCGCAGATGAATACGGTCGGGCCGGCAATCAGCTTGCGGACCTCGTGCTGGCTCTTTCCGCAGAAGGAGCAATACAGGGTATTCTTAGAGTCGCTGCCGTTGCCGCCGCTGACTTTGCTCATATCACTTTCCTTCCAGCACTCCGCCTATCCGCCTGTCCAGACGGTCGCGGTCAACTTTGTCGCTGTCGACACGCGCGGACGCCATGCCGCGCCTGTCTTCGCTCAAGGGGTACTCTACCGGCCTTAAACTCGCTTTCGCAGGTCCAGAATGACCGGCTGCAACGAAACCCCTAAGACGCCAATGCTATGTCATAAACACTCAACACAGCCTTAATAGGTACTAATAGCGCGTTCCGTGCCACTTGGAACCCCCGAAATCACTCAAATCCGGGTGAGCAGCACGGATGCCACTATTGCCTCAAGACGCCGAAACGCCTTCCATTTCCTGACGCGTGGTCAGGATCTTGTCGACGACGCCCCAGTCCTGAGCTTCGTCGGCGGTCATGAAGTGGTCACGATCGAGGGTTTTTTCAACTTCCTCAAGCGTACGGCCAGTGTGCTTCACGTAAACGTCGTTCAAACGGCGCTTCATCTTCAGAATGTCGCGGGCGTGACGTTCGATGTCAGAGGCCTGACCAGTAAAGCCGCCGGAGGGCTGGTGAACCATGATACGCGAGTTCGGCATTGCAAAACGCATGCCCTTCTCGCCGGCGCACAGCAGCAGCGAGCCCATCGACGCGGCCTGGCCGATGCAGAGCGTCGACACCGCCGGCTTGATGAACTGCATCGTGTCGTAGATCGACATGCCGGCGGTAACAACACCACCTGGCGAATTGATGTAGAGCGCGATTTCCTTCTTCGGATTTTCAGCCTCGAGGAAAAGCAGCTGGGCGCAAACGAGCGACGCCATGTAATCTTCCACCGGACCGGTGACGAAGATGATGCGCTCCTTCAGGAGGCGCGAGTAGATATCGTAGGAGCGTTCACCGCGATTGGTCTGCTCAACGACCATCGGCACCAAGGCCATTGCGGTATCAACTGGATTTCTCATGTCCGTCCTTTGTCAAATGCATCGCCGAAGGCGGCGATGCGCTCCGGAATCATTGGAATGGGTTATCTCCTACATAGAGTGTCACCGCCGGGTACTTCAAGACGGAGAGCCCGATATCCTTAATCGGCTTGGGATGCGCGAGGCTGACCGATAATGCAACAACTCTCATATACCAGAGGCAAAAGAGAAGTATCGACGGCCATCCAAGCATTTTTGATCGAGCAGGGTAAAGCAGATATGAATAAATGACAGCATTCTAATCAAAATAACCGACGCAAAACAGCAACGCAGCCTTAAAGACTTGGCCGCATACTGAGCCGGCCGGGAATGAATGACGGAGCTGGACGTGGATATCTTGACGGGTCTGTTGATCTGGGCCGCTGAAGCGGTGACGCTCGCCGTCCTGCTCTTTTCACGCTGGTACTTTGAGCGCGAACCACTTTATCTCAGCTGGGGCAGCGGCTTCGCTGTGCACGGGATTGGCGCAGCTCTGGTCGCAATGCGCGGCGACATCCCGGACTTCGTTTCGATTGAGATCGCCAATACCGTGGTTCTTGCGGGTATCGGCCTGTGGGCTGCGGGCCTGATGCAACTCGACCGCCGGCCCGTGGAACCCTATGTTGGCATTCCGGCCCTTATCTGGATTGCCGGGATGTTTCTCGACCCCGTCCGCGGCGACTTCGCCAGTCGCGCCATCCTTCACCACGTCGCGGCCATGGTCGGTCACGCCATGATCATCGGCATTCTGCTTTACCATCGCGGTCCGCCCAGTATCACCCGTCGCGTGTTTGCCAGCGTCATCGGGATACAGTTCTTCTCCTGTGCGCTGATTGTCCTGATGGTGTTCATCGGTAGACCGGATGCGCTTGTCGCTGCGTCGCATTCGCCGTGGCTCTATCTCCCGACGGCTTTCGTCTTTGTCGGCAGCATCGTCTGCGGGGCGCGACTCCTGACCGAGCGGTCCGAGCTGACCCTGAAGGAGCTGGCGCGGACCGACCCGCTGACCGGCGTGCTCAACCGCCGCGGTCTGCTGGAAGAGTTTCACCGGTCGAAGGGTGTTGATGCGGTGGATGGCAGCATGATTGCTTTCATCCAGTTCGATCTCGACGGGTTCAAGCAGATCAACGACGTCTACGGTCATCAGGCCGGCGATGACGTGCTCTCCGCCTTTGCACGGATTGGTGCGGCGGCTCAGCGCGGCCGCGGCTCGTTCGGACGCATGGGCGGCGAGGAATTCGCGTCTATCATCCGCGTCTCCGATATGGTCGAAGCAGCCAGTATCGCAGAGGCCATCCGCTCGACGCTCAGACGGCAGCCAATCAGTGTCGGCGAACACAGGATAGCCGTGACGGTCAGCGCCGGCATCTCGCTGTGCTCCACGAAGGACGCTGATATCGACGTGTTGCTAACCGCTGCCGACAAGGCTCTTTACGTGTCGAAAACCAGCGGCCGCGACCGCACCGCCGTTCATACGGATCAGGAAATCATGATCGTACCGTCGACGGATTTTGCGTCCCCAACCTCGTTTGCCGCAGAACCTTTCGAAGACATCAGCGTGTCCCAACAGGTGGCGTCGCTGAAACGCATCGTCGTCCTCAGCCAATAGTGCCGTTGCCCACGACCGCCTAAAGTCTTGCAATGGCGCGACAATGCTCCACACTCTCTCCGAGCAAATTCAAAAATGCGGAGAGACATGCCATGCTGAAGCAAATTTCCGGAACTGTTCTCGCCGGTTTCCTGACGATCTCGGTTGCCTCGGCGCAGCAGGCATCGGACACCACCGCGCCGGAAAAGGCATCGGCAGTCACGTCGGCCAAGCGGGTGGAGACGAAGCGCTACGTGGTCGCCGCCGCCAATCCGCTCGCCGCGGAAGCGGGTCGCGCCGTCATCGAGAAAGGCGGCAGTGCCGCCGATGCACTGGTTGCCGTGCAGACCGTGCTCGGGCTCGTGGAGCCGCAAAGTTCGGGCCTCGGCGGTGGCGCTTTCCTCGTCTATTACGACGCAGCCTCGCAGAAACTGACGACGTTCGACGGCCGCGAGACGGCGCCGATGGAAGCCACGCCGAAGCTCTTTCTCGACGATCAGGGCCAGCCGTTGAAGTTCATGGCAGCCGTGGTCGGCGGCCGGTCGGTCGGCACGCCGGGCACGGTGCGGCTTCTGGAAACCGTCCACCGCAAATACGGTAAGGCGAACTGGGCGGGATTGTTTACTGCCGCCGAGCGCCTCGCCACTGACGGCTTTGAGGTCTCGCCGCGGCTCGGCACTCTGCTTGCGGCCGAGGGTGACAAGCTGAAGACCGATGACGCTACGATCCGCTATTTCTTCGACGATGCCGGCGCACCGCTGAAAACCGGCACTCTCCTCAAGAACCCGGCCTATGCCGAAACGCTGCGGACGATCGCGGCCGGCGGCGCTGATGCCTTCTATTCCGGCCCGATTGCGCAGGCGATCGTCAGGGCCGTGCGCGAAGCGAAGGGCAATCCCGGCGTTCTGTCGCTATCCGATTTCGCCAACTACAGGGTCAAGGAGCGGGAACCCGTCTGCCTTGCCTATCGCGCTCTCGATATATGCGGCATGGGCCCACCCTCCTCCGGTGGCGTTGCCGTCGGCCAGATGCTGGGCATGCTCGAAAACTTCGATCTGAAGGGGCTCGGGCCGGACAATGTTGAAAGCTGGAGGCTGATCGGCGATGCGCAGCGTCTGGCGTTTGCTGACCGCGAAAGATATCTCGCCGATCCCGATTTTGTGCCGGCACCGATCAAGGGTCTCCTCAAAAAAGAGTATCTCGGCGAACGGGCACGACTGCTCGACACGGATAAGGCGCTTGCCAAGGATGCCGTGAAGTCGGGTGAGCCGACCTGGGATCACGCGCTCCTGTTTGGCCGCGGCGAGGCGATCGAACTTCCCTCCACCAGCCATATCTCCATCGTCGACAGCGACGGCAACGTCGCCAGCATGACGACGACGATCGAGAACGGCTTCGGCTCGCGGCTGATGGTCAACGGCTTTCTGCTGAACAACGAACTGACCGACTTTTCCTTCAAGACGCATGATGGAAGCCTGCCGGTCGCCAACCGCGTCGAGCCGGGCAAACGCCCCCGCTCCTCGATGGCGCCGACGATCGTGATGAAGGACGGCAAGCCGCTGATGGCCATCGGGTCGCCCGGCGGCAGCCAGATCATCGGATATGTGGCGCAGGCGCTGGTCGCCTATATCGACTGGGGCATGCCGGTGGAGCAAATCGTCGCCCAGCCGCATCTGATCAACCGTTTCGGGACATACGATATCGAAGCCGGAACGCGGGCCGAGACGCTGATGGAGCCGCTGAAGTCACTCGGCTACGAGGTGAAGGCCGGCGAAATGACGTCTGGCCTGCAGGCAATCGAGATCACCGACCGAGGACTTGCGGGAAGTGCCGATCCGCGGCGCGAGGGTATCGCGACAGGCGAATGACGGGCTTTCGTGGGACCGCGGATTGAGTTACCCATTCCGCATGACCGCGATCCCCGATTTCCTCCGCATCGATCCAGAAACCCGCCGCGTCTCGCTGGATGGCCGCAACCCGGCCTTCTACAGCGATCCGAACCGCGTCTACGAGCTTTTGCATAAAAACTGTCCGACGTTCTTCTGGGAGGAGCAGCGGCAGTGGTTCTTCACAGGTTATGACCATGTGAACCTTCTCCTTCGCGACCGCCGATTCGGCCGGCAGATCCTGCATGTCGCCAGCCGCGAGGAGCTTGGCCTCCCCGAGCCGGAAGCGCATCTTGCGAATTTCGACCTCGCCGAGCGGCACTCGCTGCTGGAGATCGAACCGCCGGAACATACGCGGCTGCGGACAATGGTAAACCGCGCTTTCGTCTCCCGCCATATCGAGAAGCTGAGGCCGGAGATTACCGAGCTTGCGGAGCGTCTCATCGATGCGTTCGACGGGCAAGGCCGGGTGGAACTGCTCTCGGCTTTCGCCGACATCATTCCCGTGACGATGATTGCGAGAATGATCGGCATTCCGGACGAGATGGGTCCGCAGTTGCTGAAATGGAGCCATGCCTATGTCGGCATGTACATGTTCAAGCGCTCGCGGGAAGACGAACATGCGGCGGACCGCGCCGCTGCGGAATTCGCAGCTTATGTGAAGACGCTGATCGCTGAGCGCCGGCGTGAACCGCGCGAAGACCTGCTGACCCACATGATCCATACGGAGCACAAGGGCCAGTATCTGACCGATGACGAACTCGTCTCGACCACGATCGTGCTGCTCAACGCTGGCCACGAGGCGACCGTGCACCAGATCGGCAATTCGGTTCGCGTGATCCTCGAAAGCGGTCTAGCGCCGGTCGAGCTCTTCCGCGACGAGGCCGCGACGGAGCGGACGGTGGAAGAGACGCTGCGGCTGTGCGCGCCCGTCCATATTTTCCAGCGCTGGGCGCTCGAAGACGCGGAAATCGACGGCGTTTCCCTGAAGCGTGGCGACAAGGTGAGCCTGATCCTCGCCGCCGCCAATCTCGACAGCAAGAAATTTTCAGATCCGCTGACGTTCAAGCCGGATCGTCAGGAAGGCCAGAACCTGTCCTTCGGCGCCGGCATCCACTTCTGCATCGGCGCACCACTGGCGCGGCTGGAACTGAATACCGTTCTGCCCATCCTGTTTCGCCGCCTGCCCGGCCTCAAACTGGCCGGGGTGCCGACGGTGAAGGATGTCTACCATTTCCACGGGCTGGAGCGGCTCGATCTCACCTGGGGGTAGGAGCAGCCGGAGGACCCGCCGTCAGGCTTACAGCCTGATGACGTAATCCTTGCGGGTCGTCTCCACCACTTCCCAGGTGGCAACCAGACCTGGCCGCAGAACCATGCTGTCGCCGGCCTTCAGATGCAGCGGTTCTGCGCCTTCTTCGGTGATGATCGAGTAGCCGAACTGGATGTGGAAATATTCCCACTCGTCATAGACGATCTTCCACTTACCCGGCGTCGCTTCCCAGACGCCTGCATAGATGCCGCCGTCGGCCTCCTCGAAATTCCAGGTGAGGAATTTCGGATCGCCGAAGATGACGCGGTCGGGAGCGGGTGCGCCCTCCTCCGGTTCAATTGCGGTCAGATCGAATGTCAGCCAGTTCTTCATGAGTGTCTCAAGTCCTTGCTAATGCTTGGTCGAGGTCGGAGAGCAGGTCTGCCACATCCTCGATGCCAACAGACAGGCGAACCACGTCAGGTCCGGCACCGGCGGCGATCTGCTGCTCTTCGGTAAGTTGCCGGTGGGTGGTCGATGCCGGGTGGATGACCAGCGAGCGGGTATCGCCGATATTGGCGAGATGCGAGAAGAGCCTAAGGCTCTCCACGAAGATCTTGCCGGCCTCATAGCCGTTCTTCAGGCCAAAGGTGAAGACAGCGCCTGCGCCATTCGGCGAATAGCGCTGCTGCAGAGCATTGTTCGGGTCGTCAGGCAGGCCGGCATAGTTCACCCATCCAACCTTCGGATGGCGGCTCAGCCATTCAGCAACGGCAAGCGCGTTGTCGCAGTGCCGCTGCATCCTCAGTGAAAGTGTCTCGATCCCCGTCTGGATCTGGAACGCGTTGAAGGGCGAGATGGCCGGCCCGAGATCGCGAAGGCCAAGCACGCGGGCGGCGATCGCAAAGGCGATGTTGCCGAAGGTTTCGTGCAGCACCATGCCTGAATATTCTGGCCGCGGCTCTGATAGTACCGGGTAGTTGCCGGAGCGCGACCAGTCGAACGTGCCGCCGTCGACGATGATGCCGCCCATGGAGTTGCCGTGGCCGCCGAGAAATTTGGTGAGCGAGTGCACGACGATATCGGCGCCGTGTTCGAGAGGCCGGACGAGATAGGGGCTCGCCATCGTGTTGTCGACGATCAGCGGGATTCCGAAACGCTGGGCCACCTCCGAAATCGCCGCGATATCGACGAAGGTGCCGCCGGGGTTTGCCAGGCTTTCGACGAAAATCGCCTTGGTGCGATCGTCGATCTCGTTTTCAAAACTTTCCGGATCGGCGCTATCGGCCCAGCGCACCTGCCAGCCGAAATTCTGAAACGCGTTGCCGAACTGATTGATCGAACCGCCATAGAGTTTGCGCGCCGCGACAAAGTTGTCACCGGGCTGCATGATCGTGTGGAAGACCAACAACTGCGCTGCATGGCCGGACGCGACGGCAAGGGCTGCCGTGCCGCCTTCCAGCGCCGCCACCTTTTCCTCCAGCGCGGCCTGCGTCGGGTTCATGATGCGGGTATAGATGTTTCCGAATTCCTTCAGCCCGAACAATGCGGCTGCATGTTCGGTATCCTTGAAGACGAAGGACGTCGTCTGATAGATCGGCACCGCCCGGGCGCCGGTCGTCGGATCGGGCTCGGCGCCGGCATGAACAGCGAGCGTTGAAAATCCGGGATTGCCGGAACTGCGTGAATTCGGGTTGGCCATGCCGGTCTCCTCTAGGGTCGTTTCATCACAGCAGGGCCTGCGGGCCGACGGCGATCAAGAAATATCGTTGCAGCATTCGCAGCGATTGCGAAAAGAGTCCGCGAATTACCTGCCCCGCTCCCTTACCCTATCCGAGAAGACGGGCAAGCCTTGGGTACTCGATCGCCGGGCAGCGATCCATGATTACCTGGATGCCGGCGGCCTCCGCCTTGACTGCGGCCTGATCGTCGCGCACGCCAAGCTGCGCCCATATGACCTTGGGCAGCTGATCCAGCGCCAGCGCTTCGTCCACCACACTGTCCAGATATTCCGAAGCGCGGAACACATCGACCATATCGACGGGTTCGGGCACATCCGCGAGGCTCGCATAGACGTCCTGACCGAGGATCTGCTTGCCGGCCTGGCCGGGATTGACCGGAAACACCCGGTAGCCGCGCTGCAACAGAAATCCCATGACGCGGTTGCTGGGCCGGTCGGGATTGGGCGATGCGCCGACCAGCGAAATCGTCTTCGTGCTTTTCAAGACGCCAGCGATGACGTCGTCGTCATACCGATCGTGAGCCATGGTTCTAACCTCCTCATGCAGTCACCTGGACATAGGAAAGCAATGGAAATCTTCCAACTCGGTTCCGGAATCACATTTTCCCACCAGCCAGGCGTCCGGCCTGCTGCGGCTCAAACCAAGGTATCCCTTCTCAAGAAGTCGTGTAAGAGACGAAACACCGGCCGAATATTTGTGAGGTATTATTTTACCTCATCAGTAAGTCATTCTAAACGTTGAGCTATTTTTCCGACCGCTCCGGGCCGGCTGCTTGACGCTTTTTAGGCTCCGTCGTATAAGCCGCCCAGATCGCGGACCTCTCGAAGGCCCGCTTTCTTTTTTGTCGGCATAGCCGAGCAAATCAAGCAACAAAAAACGCCCTTACGGCCGGTCTTCCGGTGGTCTTGGGTTCAGATGAGAGAGAAAAACAATGTCAACCTTCGTTCAGAAGCCTGCAGAGGTGGAGAAGAAGTGGATCATCATCGATGCCGAAGGCCTCGTTGTCGGTCGCCTCGCCACCCTCGTTGCCAATCGCCTTCGCGGCAAGCACAAGGTCACCTACACACCTCACGTCGACGACGGTGACAATGTCATCATCATCAACGCTGAAAAGGTTGTCCTGACCGGCAAGAAATACACAGACAAGAAGTACTACTGGCACACCGGTTACCCGGGTGGCATCAAGGAGCGTACTGCACGCGCCATCATCGAAGGCCGCTTTCCTGAGCGCGTCGTCGAAAAGGCGATTGAGCGTATGATCCCGCGCGGCCCGCTCGGCCGTCGCCAGTTGAAGAACCTGCGTGTATACGCCGGCTCCAACCATCCCCATGAAGCACAGCAGCCTGTCGCTCTCGACGTGGCATCGCTGAACAGCAAGAACGTAAGGAGCGCCTGATCATGGCCGATCTTTCCTCTTTGAAGGACCTCGCTCCGGCTGAAAGCCAGGCACCGGTTCACGTCCGCAAGGTCGATGCACAGGGCCGTTCCTATGCAACCGGCAAGCGCAAGAACGCGATTGCCCGCGTTTGGGTCAAGCCAGGCTCCGGCAAGATCATCATCAACGGTCGCGACTTCTCGGCGTATTTCGCCCGTCCGGTTCTGCAGATGATCCTTCAGCAGCCGCTGGTTGCCGCTGCCCGCACAGGTCAGTTCGACATCATTGCCACCGTCACCGGTGGTGGTCTTTCCGGTCAGGCCGGTGCCGTTCGTCACGGCGTCTCCAAGGCCCTCACCTACTTCGAACCAGGCCTTCGCCCGGTTCTGAAGAAGGGTGGCTTCCTGACCCGCGACAGCCGCGTCGTCGAGCGTAAGAAGTACGGTAAGGCGAAGGCCCGCCGGTCCTTCCAGTTCTCGAAGCGTTAATCGCTTCAAGACTTTGCATTTCGAAAGGCGGGGCTTCGGCTCCGCCTTTTTCGTTTCGGGCTTTCTTCGGTCCGAGTCTTGTCTTCCAGACACTCCCACTGCACTTTCTCTGCGATCCGGGAGAATGCAATGGCTTCAAAATCCATCGACAACGCCTTTACCGCCAAGTCCCTGCGCGATGCTGCCACCGACCCGACCTATGCGGGCGCGCTGTCCTTCATGCGGCGGCGCTATACCAAGGATCTGATCGGCGCCGATGCGGTCGTCCTCGGTATTCCCTTCGACGCTGCGGTCTCCAACCGGCCGGGTGCGCGGTTCGGGCCACAGGCCATCCGCCGGGCTTCGGCGATCTTCGACAACGACCCGCAATATCCGTTCTCGCGCGATCTCTTCGAAGCCATGTCGGTCATCGACTATGGTGACGTCATGCTCGACTACGGTCATCACTGGAAGACGCCGCGGCTGATCGAGGCGGAGGCGACGAAGATCATCGAGTCGGGCGCGTTTCTGCTGTCGCTCGGCGGCGATCATTTCGTTACCTGGCCGCTCTTGAGGGCGCATGCAGCCCGCCACGGTCCGCTTGCCCTCGTGCATTTCGATGCCCATCAGGACACATGGAGCGACGATGCGGACGAGACCGGCGACATAGAACGGATCGACCACGGCTCGTTCGTGGCGCGCGCCGTGCGACAGGGCGTGATCGAGCCGCAGCATTCGATCCAGATCGGCATCCGCACCCATGCGCCTGGGGATTTCGGCATCAGGATCATGCCGGGCCATGAGGTAGAGGATCTGAGCGCCCAGGCAATTGCCGACGCGATCCTTGCCCATGTCGGCGACCGCCCGTGCTATCTCACCTTCGACATCGACTGCCTGGACCCCGCCTACGCGCCCGGTACAGGAACGCCCGTTGCCGGTGGTCCGTCGAGTGCGAAAATCCTGTCGGTGCTGCGCAAACTCGGCGCCCTCGAGATCTGCGGCGCCGACGTGGTGGAGGTGGCACCGGCCTATGACCATGCCGATATCACCGCCATTGCCGGGGCAACGGTTGCGATGTATATGCTTGGCCTGCGCGCGGAGCGACTTTCCGCCCGTTGACAAATTGAATCAAGCAGCTGGCAAACTGATTCCGGCTCTCACCCCAAGGCACTGACATTTCAGGGATAATGACCATGACGGCAAAGATCTTCATCGACGGCGAACACGGCACGACAGGGCTGCAGATCCGCACCCGCATGGCCGACCGCCGCGACGTCGAGCTCCTGTCGATCCCGGAAGCCGAGCGGCGCAACGCAGCGATGCGCGAGGACCTGCTCAACAGCGCCGACATCGCGATCCTGTGCCTGCCGGACGAGGCTTCGAAAGAAGCCGTGACAATGCTTGCCGGCAACAACAACGTGCGGGTAATCGACACCTCGACCGCCTACCGGGTCGATCCGAACTGGGCCTATGGTTTCGCCGAACTGGACAAGGCGCAGGCCGACAAGATCAAGGCTGCCCGCAACGTCGCCAATCCCGGCTGCTATCCGACCGGTGCTATCGCGCTGCTGCGTCCGCTGCGCGCTGCCGGTCTCCTGCCCGACGGCTACCCGGTCTCGGTCAATGCAGTGTCCGGCTATACCGGCGGCGGCAAGCAGCTGATCGGCCAGATGGAAGATGCGTCACGCGAGGACGCGATCTCCGCCAACAACTTTCTCTACGGCCTGACGCTGAAGCACAAGCACGTGCCCGAGATGAAGGAACATGGCCTGCTCGATCGCGCGCCGCTGTTCTCGCCGTCCGTCGGCCGCTTTGCGCAGGGCATGATCGTGCAGGTGCCGCTGTTCCTCGAAGACCTCAAGGATGGTGCCACGATCGAGAGCATTCATAGCGCCCTCGTCGCCCACTATGCGGGACAGGATATCGTTACCGTCGTGCCGCTCAACGAGAGCGCGACGCTTGCCCGCGTCGATGCCGAGGAACTGGTCAACACCGACAGGATGAAGCTGTTCGTGTTCGGCGCGGCTGGCAGCCCGCATGTCAATCTCGTGGCGCTGCTCGACAATCTCGGCAAGGGTGCCTCCGGTGCCGCCGTCCAGAACATGGACCTGATGCTGTCTGCCTGAAGACATCCGGATTTTTAAGACTTGAGGCCGCGGTGAACTCAGTTCGCCGCGGCTTTTTTGTCTTCGATAGGGTATTCGCCGACATAGCCGCGCCAGTGGGTGATGGCATAGCCGAGGACGACAAGGGCGCCGCCCTGATGCGCCAGCGCCAGATCCAGTGGCACCTGATAGACCAGCGTCAGAATGCCGATCACGGCCTGCAGACAGACCAGCAGGAACAGGATGACGGCGCGCCCCGTATGGACCGAGCCCGGCGCTTTGGACAGTGACACGATCATGTGGATCAGCGCTGCTGCCAGAAGCACATAGGCGCCGCAGCGGTGGACGAACTGCACCGTCTTCGGGTTCTCGAACAGATTGATCCACCAGGGATCGCGCAAGAACAGGTCGGCCGGAACGAAGGCGCCATCCATCATCGGCCAGGTGTTGTAGCTGAGGCCGGCATCGAGGCCTGCGACAAGTGCGCCGAGATAGATCTGGAACAGCGCCAGAAACGCGAGGCCTCCAGCCGCGATATAGGAGTGACGCGTCGGGGCTGCCCCCTGCTTCTGTGGCGTGAGGCCGCGCATGATCCAGACGCAGGCGGAAAAGATGAGACAGGCGATGACCAGATGCGTCGCAAGCCGGTACTGCGAGACGCTGACAAGCTTGGTGAGGCCCGACGACACCATCCACCAGCCGACAAAACCCTGAAATCCGCCGAGTGCCAGCGTGCCGACCAGCGGCCAGCGCAGGCGTTTCTCGATGCGACCGGTCACCCAGAAGAAGATCAGCGGAACGGCGAAGACAAGGCCGATCGATCGTGCCAGGAAACGGTGCGCCCATTCCCACCAGAAGATCGTCTTGAACTCATCGACCGTCATGCCGGCGTTGACCAGCTGATATTGCGGGATGCGCTGATAGAGCTCGAACTCTTCCTGCCATTCGGCCGCGTTGAGAGGCGGGATCACGCCGTGGATCGGTTTCCATTCGGTGATCGACAGACCCGAATCCGTCAGCCGGGTCGCGCCGCCCACAAGTACGAGGCAGAACAGCACGAAGACGACGAAGCCGAGCCATATGCGCACCGATCTGCGGTCGCGCTCGCGTCGTTTTACTGCGGGGTGGATGACATCGATGATGACGCTATCAGTCGCCGACATGCGGAAACTCCTGTCGCTCGAAGAAAGATCAGCCTCGCACGAGCTCAAGAGCGCCCTGCACGCGGTGATCTTTCCGCTTCTTGCCGTTGATTTGCCCCATGGACACGTGCAAAACAAGCCCCGATGCTTTGCGGCATCGCGTCGCGGAAGGAGAAACGCGTTGGTCCCACGCCTGAGAAGTTTCATCGGCACGATCATGATCATCGTGCTCGTCATCGTCTACGCGCTGGCCGCAACCACCGTCGCGACGCTGTTGCTCGCGACATCGCCGTGGTGGGTGCATTTCCTCTACTTCCTGCTGTCGGGGCTTTTGTGGATCCTGCCGGCCATGCTGATCATCAAGTGGATGGCGGGCGCACGGCCGAAAGTCTAGGTTATGCCTGGGTTCACCCCGCATTAACCAGCCGTGATAGTATTGGCGGCGGGCGACACAGCAATAAACAGATTGTTGGTGCACGCTGCCTATTCTCCCCGCTTGAAAGACAGCGGAGCGCGTCATGCAAACCTCGAGACTGATTGAAGAGCTTGCGCCGGCAGGGACATCGGGATCGCCTTCCCGTGAGACTGTCCCGTTGCGTTTCGCGCAGATCGAAATGGCAGTCACGACGGACATGGCGGATCTGAAGTCCGACTGGCACCGTCTGCAGGCGATCAAGCTCAATTCGCTGCATCAGGGTTTCGACTGGTGCGAAGCCTGGGCGAAATCCCAAGGTCGCACGCTTGCAGTCGTCGTCGGTCGCATCGACGGTCGCGCCGTGTTTATCCTGCCGCTCGATATCGTGCTTGAAAAAAGCATCCGCGTTGCCCGCCTCCCCGGCAACCATTACAACAATATCAATACCGGCCTGTTCGATCCGGCACTCAAGGTGGCTTCCGCTGCCGAGCTGAAGCCGTTCCTGCGCATGCTGCGCACGGCTCTTTCTCCTTATGCCGATCTCGTGGTGCTCGATTGCGTGCCGCTCTCCTGGCGCGGCAGTCGGCATCCGCTGAGTGCTCTCGCAACGACGGAGAACCAGAACCATTCGTTCCAGCTGCCGCTTTTTGCGAATTTCGAGACGACGCTGGCACAGCTCAACGCCAAGACGCGGCGCAAGAAATTCCGCTCACAGAGCCGCAAGATCGAAGCAGCCGGCGGCTATGACCACGTGATCGCGCTAGACGCGGACGAAAAGCACGCGCTGCTCGATACGTTCTTTCGCCAGAAGGCGGCGCGGCTGAAAATGTTCGGCCTGCCTGATGTCTTCCACGCATCTGAGATCCGTAGCTTCTTCCATCGCCTGATGGACGCGCCGACTGATGGGACAGACACTTCGCTCACCCTTCACGCGATCCGCATGCGGGGTGAGCACGAGGGACATGTCGTGGCTATCGCCGGCGTCTCGCGCAAGGGCGACCATGTGATCTGCCAGTTCAGCTCCATCGACGACAGCATCTGCCCGGAGGCAAGCCCCGGCGAGTTGCTGTTCTGGCTGATGATCGAGAAAAGCTGCCGCGAAGGCGCGGCGCTGTTCGATTTCGGCGTGGGCGACCAGCCCTACAAGCGCAGCTGGTGCAGCCAGGAAACCGTGCTGCACGATATTCTCATCGCCATCACACCGAAGGGTTCCGTCCTCAAACCGCTGATGGTTCTGGCAACGAGGGCGAAGGCTGCGGTGAAGCACAACCCGCGCCTTTACGCTCTTTTGCAGAAACTGCGGGCCGCCAAAACGAACAAGGCGGCCTGAAAGCCGCCTTGTAGATCGTGGTTCATGCGGAGTGGCTCACGCCACCTGTCGTCCAGCCTTGCGCGGCGAACTGCGGTCATTGGCGTCAGACATTACCAGCAGGTTGCGAATTCCCTCGCCTTGGAAGTCCTGGACGATCTTTGCGATATCCTCTTCCTTGAATTCAGGCACGGAGAGGATGACCTCCGCCTTTTCGTTGCGGGTCAGTCGCGACAGCATCGGCGCTTCCGCCGGGCCGCATTCGATCAGAACCAGATCATAGGCGTCTGCGAGTGCATCGACGACCATCGGCAGCCGGTCTGCGCCCCGCATGGCGCGAACCGGATCGGCAGAACCGAACGGGATGATATGCGCATCCGAGAGACGGTCCGGATGGATGGCTTCCCCGAACGCAACCTCGCCGCACAGCAGATCGGTGATGCCTGCAAGCTTGACGTCCTGCGCCATCAGCCGTGTCGGGCAAGCCGAGCCGGTCATGTCGATCAGGGCGACGGTGCGACCGCGCTCCGAAATTTCACGGGCCAACATCACGGTCGCCGTCGAGCCTGCATCGCCACCGGGCGACACGACCAGGCCGATCGGCACCGCACGGCGCTGGAGGTAGCGGGCAACGGACGCGATCGTGAAGGATTCCTCCTCCCCGTCGTTCGCCGGCGTCGTGACGGCAATTTCTTCGACCGGTGGCTCGGCAGCGACCGCAGCCTCCTGCTTCTGGTCAACTTCCGCGCCCTTCGCGGCAGCGGCATCCTTGCGGGAGGCAGCCAGCATTTCCTTTGCCGCCGCGAACAGCCTGTGTTCGCGCTTTGGCCGATCTGCAACAGTTTCTGCCGCAACCGGAGCTGCGGCGGGTGTTGTTGCAACCAAAGCGCCGGCAGGGGTCGGTTCGGGCTCGGCCGGGGCCGGTTCGACCGCAGGCGTTGCGACCTCGTGTGGTGTCAGCAGGAAGTCGTCCTCGCGACGGCGATTGAGAGGGCGGAGCGCCCGGCCGCTGAACAGTTCGGCGATGATGACGACCAGGCAGCTGACGATCAGTGTCGCAAGCGTCGCCACGATGACGATCGGAATGACCTTCGGAAAGAAGGGTTCCGACGGTTCGACCGCGCTCGATACGATGCGGGCATCCGCAGGGCTTGAATTGGCGTCGCGGCGCGACGTCGCCTCGCGGTAGCGCACGAGATAGGTTTCGAGCAGCTGGCGCTGGGCGGACGCTTCGCGTTCCAGGGCCCGCAGCCCGACTTCCTCTTCACCGGCCTTGGCCGAATCAGCCTTCAAGCCGTTCATCTGCTGCGTCAGCTGACGCTCGCGGAGCCTTGCAATCTCTCTCTCGTTGTCGAGGCTTGCCAGGATCTTCTGGGTTTCACGCTCGATCTGCTGATTGATGCCGCTGAGCTGCGCGCGAAGTCCCCGAAGACGCGGATGGTTGTCGAGCAGGGATGTCGAGAGATCATTGATCTGCGCCTGCAAATTGGTCTGGGTTTCCTTCAGACGCTGGATGACCTGCGATCCCGCGACGTCCGCCAGGGTGTCCGAAGCGCGGCCGGCTCTCAAACCAGCGCGGACGTTTTCCGAACGGGCCTCGGCATTGGCGAGATCGGCGCGAACGCGGGCAAGTTCGGTCGAGATATCGTTCAACTGCTTGCTGGAAAAGCTGTTGGCTTCGCTGGTCTGGAAAAGTCCTTTCGAGGAGCGGTAGTCCGCCACCTTCTTTTCGGCATCGTTGACGCGGGTCGTCAGGTTGGCGATTTCCGGCTCCAGCCAGCGGGCGGTTTCGGCATGGGTGTCCACCTTCGAGCCACTCTGGATCTGAAGATAGGCTTCGGCCATCCGGTTCGGCACATCCGCCGCGAGCTTCGGATCATGCGATGCAAATTCGACGGCGATGACGCGCGAGCCCTCGACCGGATAGACCGACAGCTTTTCGCGGAACTTCTGGATGACCCGGTCTTCCGGATCGATCGCCATCGGATCCTGCTTCAGGCCGACCATCACCAGAAGGTCCGGCAGTGCCGACTGTCCAGCCGGGTCGAATTCCGGGCGATCGGAAAGCTTCAGATCGCGCGCAACCCGCTTGATGAGGTCGGTCGATTGCAGCAGCTGGGCCTGACTGGTGATGTTAAGCGTGTCCAGAACCGGATCGTTGGAACTGCCTGCCCCTTCCCCGCCGGACAGGTTCGGCGATCGCGATTCGATCAGCAGCCTGGTTTCGGCCTTGTAGCTGGGTTTGATCAGCGAGGCGCCGACCAGCGCCAGCGCGCCCGCCGCGATCGTCACGGCGAGGATCTTCGCCTTGCGTTCCCAGACGGCCGCGATGACCTGCCTGAGGTCGATATCCACATCCTGATGGCCGCCGTTTACGCCAGACATTGCCCGCTCCAAACTGGTCTATTTGGGCGGACAGTAAATTATCATGGTAACGCTACAGTTAATGAGCCGCGGCTTCGAAGAAAAACCGGACTCTGATCTTGCAGGCATTATTTCCGATGGTCGTCGTGCCTCTCTTTACCGGGCATTAACCCTAATGGATCGATAACAGGCTCGAAATCGTCGAACCACCACCCCGAGCCTGGGACGCGAACATGCTATTCGCCCAAGACAAGAAAAATCCGACGCGCAACCAGCGCGCCAAAACCGTTCTGGCTCTTGCGGCGGCAGCCGTTGCGATGACGCTGTCGGGCTGCGCCTCATACAAGCCGGCTCCCAAAAGCTTTCAGGAAGCGACGATCCAGCCTTACCGGCTGGACAGCGGCGATCGGCTACGTGTCAGCGTCTTCGAACAGCCGAGCCTTTCCAACACCTATACCGTCGATCAGGCCGGCTATATCGCCTTCCCGCTGATCGGTCAGATCACGGCCCGGGGCCAGACCATGCCGACGCTCGAGGGTGCAATCGCCGCCAAGCTCAAGCAGGGCTATCTGCGCGATCCCGACGTGACGATCGAAATGGATCGTTACCGCCCGGTTTTCGTCATGGGCGAAGTCGGACGACCCGGACAGTATTCCTATGTGCCCGGCATGACGGCACAGAACGCCATCGCAATCGCCGGAGGCTTTACCTCTCGCGGAAACCAGCGCGATGTCGACGTCACACGCAAGATCAACGGCGAGGTCATCACGGGCCGTACGACGATTTCCTCACAGGTCCTCGCTGGCGACACGGTCTACGTCCGCGAGCGGCTGTTCTGACATCATCATGTCGGCTGAGGCCCCTCCCTTGCGCATCCTCCATTGTTTCAGGTCGCCCGTCGGCGGGATCTTCCGCCATGTGCGCGACCTGGTGGAAGAACATCGGGCTGCCGGCCACGAGGTCGGCATCCTCTGCGACAGCTCGACCGGTGGCGAGCACGAGGACAGGTTGTTCGACACGATCCGGCCGCAGCTTTCGCTTGGCCTGACACGAATTCCGATGCGCCGTTCGATCGCTCCTTCCGATCTTGCGGCACTCTACAGAAGCTACAACCATATCAAGAGCTTGCGGCCGGACATATTGCACGGACACGGCGCCAAGGGCGGCGTTCTGGCGCGATTGATCGGCTCAGCCTTGCGGGTTAACAGGTATTGCGTGGCCCGCCTCTATTCGCCGCACGGCGGCAGTCTGCATTTCGACCGGTCCAGTCTTTCGGGCAAGGTCGTGCTGCAGCTCGAACGGTTCCAGGAACGCTTCGGCGATGCCCTGGTCTTTGTCTGCGATTATGAGCGCCGCACCTACGAGGAAAAGGTCGGAAAACCGCTCAAGACCGCGCGTGTGATCTATAACGGAATTGGCGAGGCCGAGTTCGAGCCGGTACCGGCGGTCATTTCCGCGGTCGACTTTCTCTATATCGGCATGCTGCGCGACCTGAAGGGACCGGATGTCTTCATCGACGCCTTTGCCCGAACGGAACGCGCGGTCGGTCGGCCGCTCTCGGCGCTGATGGTCGGCGACGGTCCGGACCGTGAGCGCTATGAAGCCATGATTTCCGAACGTGGCCTTGGCCGCCGGCTGACGATGATGCCGGCCATGCCCGCCCGCAAGGCGTTTGCCCTCACAAATTTCGTCGTCGTTCCGTCGCGGGCGGAAGCGATGCCCTATATCGTGCTGGAAGCGCTCGCCGCCGGGAAGCCTGTCATCGCATCGCGTGTCGGCGGCATTCCCGAAGTGCTGGGTGTGAAAAGTGCGGCCCTTGCCGTCCCCGGCGACGCCACAAGCCTTTCCGACGTGATGACGCAGGCACTGCAGACACCGGAGTGGCATGACCGCGTCATGCCGAAGCCGTCCGATTTTAAGGCAGTGTTTTCCGCCTCCGTTATGGCGGACGACATGCTTCACTTGTACCAGGATCTACTCGGCCAAATCCCTGACCGAAGGTACAGCTAAAGGCTTCTTTAGCTTCTTTTTGCTACTGGACTGAGACTACTTCTGCGCCTTCGCGGCAGCTGAGTCGAGGATCCTGGCATGAGCCCGCTGAACAAGCCCGATGAATTCGACGTCGAAAGCCTTCGCCGCAAGGTCTCAGAGATGCGTGCGAGCGAGGAGAAGGAAGCGGGCGCGGTCCTCAATCCCTTCGCACGCCAGATCGCCCAGCAGTTCCGCGAAACCAGCTATTCGCCATCCCTGCTGGTCGGACTGATCCGGCTTACCGAATTTGCCGCGATCCTGATTGTCGGCCTCATCGTCGACCTGATCTACGGCGCGACCGAGATGTCGCTTTCCCGCCTGGTCATCATCACCTTCGGTTCTGCCATCACGCTTCTGCTTCTGCAGATTGCCGACACCTATCAGATCCCCTCCCTGAGGTCCGCCAACAGGACCTTGAAGCGGGTTCTCATCACATGGGCCTTCGGTTTTGTCCTGACCAATCTCGCGCTCAGCTTTGCCGCGGGCGGTTGGGTGCCCGTGACCGGTCTCATCGTCTGGTTCTCCGTCAGCTGCGTCGTCCTTGCCGCCGAGCGGCAGGCGATCGCGCTTGGCATCCGCCACTGGGCGCGCAACGGCGTGATGGAACGCCGCGCCGTAATCGTCGGCGGCGGCGAACCTGCCAAGCAACTGGTGCGCGCCCTGGAACGCCAGTCGGATAACGACATCCGCATCTGCGGCATCTTCGACGACCGCAACAGCGACCGCTCGCCGACCGTCGTTGCCGGCTACCCGAAGCTTGGTACCTTTGCCGAGCTTGTGGAATTCTCGCGCCTTGCCCGAATCGACATGCTGATCATCGCGCTTCCCGCCAGCGCCGAGCAGCGTATCCTGCAGCTTCTGCGCAAACTCTGGGTTCTGCCGGTCGATATCCGGCTCGCGGCGCATGCGAACCGCCTGCGCTTCCGCCCACGGGCCTATAGTCACGTCGGCACCGTTCCGATGTTCGATATTTTCGACAAGCCGATCCGCGACTGGGATTCGGTCGCAAAGCGCATCTTCGATATCGTCTTTGCCGTGTTCGCGATCGCCTGCCTCTGGCCCGTCATGCTGGCTGCCGGCATTGCCGTGAAGCTCAGCTCGAAAGGGCCGATGCTGTTTCGCCAAAAGCGCCACGGCTTCAACAATGAGATCATCAACGTTCTCAAATTCCGCTCGATGTACACGAGCATGAGCGACCAGACCGCGATCAAGGCCGTGACCAAGGGCGATCCGCGGGTCACGCCCGTCGGCCGGTTTCTGCGCAAGTCCTCGATCGACGAGCTACCGCAGCTGTTCAACGTGCTGAAAGGAGAGCTGTCTCTCGTTGGTCCCCGTCCGCATGCGGTCAGTGCCCAGACTGGCGAACGCAGATATGTGGACGTCGTCGAAGGCTACTTCGCCCGCCACCGCGTGAAACCCGGCGTGACTGGCTGGGCGCAGATCAACGGACTGCGCGGCGAGTTGGACAGCGACGAAAAGATCCGTGCCCGCACCGCCCACGATCTCGACTATATCGAGAACTGGTCGATCCTGTTCGATCTCAAGATCCTGTTCCTGACGCCGATCCGGCTTCTCAACACGGACAATGCATATTGACGACGCTGGCCGCACATGAGACCCGGCCGTTCAACGTCCAGCTGGCCGTGTTCGCTCTCGTGGCAAACGGCATGCTGGCCTTTGGCGTCTTTCTGTCCGGCTTCGTCATGTCGGAGCCTGCCCCTTACGAACTGATGATGGTGGCCCAGATCGGCCTCTGGTTCCTGTTTGGGCTCAGAATCTCGCGCACCGTCGCGATGCTGATGGCGATGCTGCTGATCTTCAACATCAGCGGCCTGTTTTCCATCTTCGTGATGAAGGATTCGTCCGGCGCCGGTATGTATTATGCGGTCTCGATCTTTCTTGCGCTCACCGCCGTGTTCTTTGCAGCGGTCATAGAGAACGACCATCGGCGGCTGAAGATCATCTTTCATGCCTGGGTGGCGGCCGCCATCATCACGGCCACTCTCGGCATCCTCGGCTATTTCGACGCGTTTCCCGGGGCCCATGTCTTTACCCGCTATAACCGCGCCATGGGCGCCTTTCAGGACCCCAACGTGTTCGGCCCCTATCTGGTCGGCCCGCTCCTCTATCTCCTTTACCGCATGCTGACCGGCCCGGTCATCCGTACCCCCCTTCTCATCCTCGGCATGCTGGTGCTGGCGATCGGCATCTTCCTGTCGTTTTCACGCGCGGCCTGGGGCCTCCTGCTGTTCGGTGCCATCGCGCTGATCGTCCTCATGCTCCTCAAGGAGCGCACGACGGCATTCCGCCTGAAGATCCTGGTCATCTCGATTTGTGCCGGCGTGGCTCTCGTGCTCGCCCTTGCGATCGCTTTGCAGATCCCGCAGATCGCCGACCTGTTTTCCAACCGTGCGAAACTGGTGCAGGATTACGACGGCGCGCGGCTTGGTCGCTTCGAGCGGCATAAGATCGGCTTTCTGATGGCAATGGAGCGACCGCTCGGCATGGGACCGATGGCGCTTGGAAAAATCTTCGGCGAAGACGAGCACAATATTTGGCTGAAGACGCTCACGACCTATGGCTGGGTGGGTGCGGTGACGTATCAGATCATGATCTGGTCCAGCCTGTGGATGGGCTTCCGCTATATGCTGCGCGAGAGGCCTTGGCAGCCTTTTCTGATGATTGCATGGGTCCTGATCCTGGGACATGCGATGATCGGCAACGTCATCGACACCGACCACTGGCGGCATTTCTATCTCTCGCTCGGCATTCTCTGGGCGTGCGTCGCCCTGGAAAACCGCTATCAGCGAAACACCACTGCCGCGATGCCGCCGTTACAGGCCTGAGTTGTTGCCTCAAGCGCAAGTCCTTGACATTGGGTCGCCTTGCGCCAGATTTCTCGTATGTTGACCTCATCGCAAATTCGCGCAGCGCGCGCACTCACCGGCATCTCGAAAGACGCGCTTTGCGCCGCTTCGGGCCTGTCCGCCGTCGAATTCGACAACGCGGAGGCCCATGACGCCCTGCCCGACCCAACCATCAGTGAGAGACTGAGGGCATTCTTCGAGACAAGGGGCGTTATATTCCTGGCAGCCGGCGACGGCGGATCCGGAATGGGACCGGGTGTGAGACTGAAGCAAGACGGTCAGGAAGAGGGCATGCGCCCCGAAGATCTCAACGCCGCAAACGACGATTGAAAAAAACCTGAAACTCGCTGGAACATATTGAGCTCATAGGCGTTTCCCGGCCAGAATTGCATAGTCGGGGAAATTCATGACGCGTTCCAATAATCTGTACTTCATCATCGGCGCTCTCGTTGTTCTGGTCGTCGGTCTGGGGTTCTATGTCTACCGCGAAGAAACCAAGCCAAAGGGCGTAGAATTCAGCATCGGCCAGGATGGCGTCAAGGTCGAGGAAAAGTAGTTTCTCCGCGCAAACCGAGCTTAAGAAGTTTCTCTATTTAACGTCGTTTTTATATGCACTAGATATTGGAGGATACCATCCTCCAATATCTGTGAGGGGGCACAATGTCGCATATTACACCCGTCGATCTTCAGCAGTCCGGAATGAAGAAGGTGTGGAGCGTAACTGACTTTGCGCGCCGTTACCGTCTCGACAAGGACGAGGAAAACCGTCTTCTGCAGCTCCTGGGGTCGTTTGCTTCCGAGCAGGAGCTTCTGATGAATGCGAGCCGGACAGCGCGTTTTCGCTAACGCGAACTACTATCACGTCTGCTACGCCTATACTTGCTGATTGATCGCAGGCGGAACTTTACCACTCACAAATCAGTTACATCCCCGTGAATATCTTGCGCCGCAGGCCCTGCCACGGCTCCATACACGGAGGATACAATGATCAATGTTTTCGCAAAGGCAGGCCTGGCCTTGGCCTTGTCCGTCTGCACCCTTGGTGCGGCCACTGCCCCGGCATCGGCCCAAGACGTACAGCTGCGCATCGGACCTGACGGCGTGCGCCCGGTGATCCGCGACAGGGATCGCGATTACGACAGACGCGATCGCCGCATGGGCTGCAGCCCTGGCGAAGCACGCGCCGCCGCTCGCGACGAAGGCTTCCGTCAGACGGAGATCGTCCGCGCCACTCGCCGCAGCATCACCGTCCAGGGCATGACCCGTCGGGGTCCCGACCGGATCACCTTCGCCAATCGCCCTGGTTGCCCGGAAATCTAAGACTGACTGAAAAGGCCCCGCAAGTGCGGGGCCTTTTTTTGCTCGAGCTATATCTCGACAACAGCGGCAAAAATGAAAAAGGGTCAGCTCGTGTTTCGGAGCTGACCCTTTTAGATCAAAATGCGCTGGCCGTTACCGCCAGAGATCCAGAACTTTAGAATACGAATGCGTAGAGCAGCACGATTACAAGGATCGGAACGCCCATCGCCCAAAGTACAACACCCTTCAACATCACATTCTCCTTTGTTTTCCTATCTGACAACGCGTCGGGAACACTGACGTTCCAGCCAAATGCAAATTGTAGTCAGATAAGTCGAACGCGGTTCGGGATGATCCATCATTCGTTCACAGGTTCTGGTGAGTGACGTCGCAACAGGTTGGCGTGACGAGAGACGAGTTCGCCCATGGCGAGCTCAGGTCAAAGCGGCTCTGGGGGAGCCTGTCGCCGAAGGAAGAATGGTCGGAATGGCCGGATTCGAACCGACGACCCCTTGACCCCCAGTCAAGTGCGCTACCGGGCTGCGCTACATTCCGCCACATCGCTTCGAGCCGGCGGACCGGCGTCGCGTGAAGCATGCATTCCATACTGACATGATCTTCACCACGCAAGGAAAAAATCGGCTTTCAGTGGATCCTGGATCGAAGGTCTTGCTTCAACAAGAAAGCCGGCCCCATTGTCTGGGGCCGGCCTGTCAGGACGCCTTGGCGACTACCCTATCAGTAGGGCGAGTAGCACAGCTGGCGCGGGCCGTTATAGGGCTGGAACGTATTGTCGTAAGCCCTGTAGGACCGGTAGCGGTTGGCGCACCAATTGACGTGCGCGCTATTGGCGTTCACGTAACGACGTGGCTGCACGTAACGCGGCTCGGCGTAGCGCGGCTGGGATGCAATGGCACCGCCAATCAGAGCGCCGGCAGCAAGACCGCCGATGATCGCACCCGAATTATGGCCACGGTAGTGGCGACCGCGATAATAGTCGCCGCGGCGGTAGTCGCGATGGTGACGATAGTAGCGACGACCTTCCCAACGATCACGATGCCGCCACTGAACCTGCTGGACCTGATCAACGCTCTGCGGCGCTTCGATGGTCTTCGGTGCGTTGACGACAGGGAAGGCGTGTGCCGGTACCATGCTCGTAAGTGCCGTCATGGCCGAGACGACAATGATTGCGAGTTTTTTCACGTTTGCATCTCCTCTAGTGTTTCCTCGTAGGTAAATGTTGTACCTTCGCGTTTGAACCAGAGGTGAACGGTAAATTTACAGTGAGTTCATGTAAGCAGGTATCGGATCAACGAACCTGGTCCAGCAGACGCTTGCATTCGAGAAGGTCAAACAGTGCCTCCTGCAGCAGGGCACGGTCTTCCTTGCCGACGCTCGATTTTCCAACCGACACTTCCAACTGGTCCTCCCCGGCCCCGCCGAAACCGAAGAACCGGCCGCTCGGCTTTACCTTCGGGCGCCCGACGACCTGATCTTCTTCCTGGGTGGAAATTTTCGGCTCGGCATTCTTCTCGCTGTTGGCCGCCATGATGGCTTCCATCGTGGCGATATCACCCGATGCGATTGCTGAGACGAACTTGTTGCCATTCGTCTTCAGGAGCTTCTGAACGCCCTTGATCGTGTATCCGTGGTCGTAGAGAAGGTGACGTATCCCCTTCAACAGATCCACGTCCTCCGGGCGGTAGTAGCGACGGCCGCCTCCCCGCTTCATCGGCTTGATTTGCGGAAACCGCGTTTCCCAGAAGCGCAGCACGTGTTGCGGCAGGTCGAGATCGTCAGCGACTTCGCTGATGGTGCGGAATGCGTCCGGGCTCTTGTCCAAGTGTCAATCTCCAGGGATCGAACGGCCGTGCGGCGCGAAAGGGGTCAGCACGAAAGGCTGGACGAGGATTATGCGTCGAATCGCACATTTCTCAACGGCTTGCACCGAAAGATTCAAGTGTGTTCACAAGATTGGTGTTTTGGCAGGGGTGCCAGCGTGCAAAACGGGCGTGTCAGCTCGCAGGGCTTGCCGGCTTCTGCTTAACCTTGCGCAATGTGTGCGCTTTGAGGATGCGTTGCTTCAAAACATTGGATGCCTTGAAGGTCATCACCCGGCGGGGTGAGATCGGTACCTCCTCGCCTGTCTTCGGATTGCGACCGATGCGCTCGTTCTTGGCGCGCACCTGAAATGTCGCAAACGACGAAAGCTTGACCATTTCGCCGCGAACGATGGCGTTGCAGATTTCGTCGATTACCGTTTCGACGAGTTCCGCCGATTCCGTGCGAGAGAGGCCAACCTTGCGAAAAACCGATTCCGCCAGATCCGCGCGTGTGACTGTCTTGCCGGCCATGGTCCCCCGCCTGATTTAATGTGATATTATCAAAGCCCGCAAACAGTATTTTGGTTGTGCCCCACGGTCAAGCGCCCCCGGGCCAAGCATCTGTTCGGCATTGATTATTTCATAATATGGCTCAGGTTTTCAGCCGGCATCACCAGCGGATCAGGACGGCCCCCCAGGTGAAGCCGCCACCCATGGCTTCCAGCATCACAAGATCGCCCTTCTTGATGCGACCGTCGGCACAGGCGACTGAAAGCGCAAGCGGGATCGATGCCGCCGACGTGTTGCCGTGAATGTCGACGGTGACGACGACTTTCTCGGTGGGAATGTTGAGCTTCTTTGCAGATCCATCAATGATACGACGGTTGGCCTGGTGCGGTACCAGCCAGTCGATATCCTCGGCAGTCGTGCCGGTCGCCTCGAATGCGTCCTCGATCACGTCGGTGATCATAGCCACCGCATGCTTGAAGACCTCACGGCCTTCCATCTTCAGGTGCCCGACCGTGCCGGTCGTCGATGGGCCGCCATCGACGTAGAGCTTGTCCTTGTGGGATCCGTCCGAGCGCAGATGCGCCGTCAGGATACCGCGGTCGGCAATCGTGCCCTCGCCTTCCTGAGCCTCCAGCACAACGGCGCCGGCGCCATCGCCGAACAGCACGCAGGTTGTGCGGTCGTTCCAGTCCAGAATGCGGGAAAAGGTTTCGGCGCCGATCACCAGCGCGCGCTTGGCAAGCCCGCCACGCAGGTGGAGGTCTGCCGTCGTCATCGCGTAAACGAAGCCGCTGCAGACCGCCTGCATGTCGAAGGCATAGCCATGCTTCATGCCGAGCCGGTTCTGGATCTCGACGGCGGTCGCGGGAAAGGT
Organism: Neorhizobium sp. DAR64872/K0K18; assembly: GCF_050500175.1. NCBI lineage: Bacteria > Pseudomonadati > Pseudomonadota > Alphaproteobacteria > Hyphomicrobiales > Rhizobiaceae > Neorhizobium > Neorhizobium sp. DAR64872/K0K18. The sequence goes on along the minus strand of NZ_CP191446.1, from coordinate 1,161,396 downwards.
GTTGTTCGGCGTCGAAGTCGCCAGAAGGACCAGATCGATGTCATCAGGTGTCAGGCCGGCATTATCGAGCGCGGCCCGCGCTGCCTTCTCACCGAGCGATGCCGTAGTTTCGTCGTCGCCGGCGATGTAGCGCTGGGTGATGCCGGTGCGCTGGACGATCCACTCGTCCGACGTGTCGACCATCGTCTCCAGCTCGCGATTGGTGACGACCCGTTTCGGGAGCGCTGCCCCGTAACCGCGAACAACTGATCGAATCATAGTCAAATCACATCCTAACGTCATGCGGCTTCAGGGCCGGCCGGCGGCAGGCGTCTGGCATGATAAATCTTCAAATCCTGCGAAATTTTGGCGTTGAGGTCATTTCGCGCCATGTCGTAGCCGACTGCGATCGCGGCTGCGATGCCTTCGGCGTTGGCGCTACCGTGGCTCTTGATCACAATACCGTTGAGGCCGAGAAAGACGCCGCCATTGACCTTGTTCGGGTCCATCTTCTCGCGCAAGCGATCGAATGCTGGCTTTGCGAGAAGGTAGCCGATCCGGGCAAGCAGCGTGCGCGACATGGATTCGCGCAAAAGCGTGGCGATCTGGCGCGCGGTTCCCTCGGCGGTCTTCAGAGCGATATTGCCGGTAAAGCCTTCGGTCACCACAACGTCGACAGTGCCCCTGCCGATGTCGTCGCCCTCGACGAAGCCGTGATAGGAGAGATGCGGCAGGTTGGCTTCGCGGATAAGCCGACCGGCTTCCTTCACCTCTTCCTGACCCTTGACCTCTTCGACACCGACATTGAGAAGGCCGACGGTCGGGCAATCGACTTCGAACAGGGCCCGCGCCATAGCGCCGCCCATCAGGGCGAAATCGAGCAGCTGCTGGCTGTCAGCGCCGATCGTCGCGCCGATATCGAGAACGATGCTTTCGCCCTTCAGCGTCGGCCAGATGCCTGCAATTGCAGGGCGTTCGATACTCGCCAACGTGCGAAGACAGAATTTCGACATTGCCATCAGCGCACCGGTATTGCCGGCGGACACAACGACATCGGCTTCGCCAAGCTTCACGGCTTCGATGGAACGCCACATGGTCGAGACATAGCGACCACGGCGTAGCGCCGCACTCGGCTTCTCGTCCATGGCAACGGCCAGTTCGCACGCGTGGAACACAGACCGTTCACGCAGTTTCGGATAGCGTGCAAGCCACGGCTCGCATTCGGCTTTCAGTCCGTAGAGGAGAAAACTGACGTCGGGATGGCGTTCGAGCGCCTTCGCGGCGCCCGCCATGACAACCTCGGGGCCAAAGTCGCCACCCATGGCGTCAATCGAAATTCTGATCACGCGTCCCTGATCCTTGTTTTAACCGGCCGCACGCGCCTGCAACGAATGCCTGCGCCGACTTTTGCTTCTTCAGTGGGCACGCTCATGCGCCGCCCTGCCGGCGAAATCGTGGCCAAAATATAGGTTTTGTTTCTGCTTACAACCGGTCTCAGTCTTTTTTCCAATCCTTGAGCGCGGCAAACGGATTGGGTTTGGTCGCCGGATCGTTCGGGTCGCTCTCGATATGGTCCTTGAAATCGATGCCCGGCCTGCGCGGATAAGGGTCCATCGCCAGTGCCACGAACTCGGCAACGACCTCGCCCGCATCGATCGTATCGCCGACAAACATTTCCGGCAGGTCCGGACCATCAGGATCGACCACCATCTCGGCGCTTTCGGCCGTGACGACGCGCGCAAGCTTGGATCCCTCAGGCACAAAGACCTGATCGAAATCCTCTGAAATGGTCGACGACACAGGATCAAGCGTCACCACGCAAGCCTGGGTGACAGCGGCCTTGACGTGGCCCTTGAGGCGCACGCCGTCCTTCTTCCAGCGGGCAATGTAGATTTCCGCCTTCAACGAATTGACCGATACGACGTCCCAGAGAACGGCCAAGCCCTTCAGCTCGTTTTCATCGGCTTCAACAGTGACAGTGACGGGATTGGCCGAAATGTTTCCGACCTTCACAGGATAGGAGAACGGAGGCTTGCCGCCTTTGGCCTTGCTGGGTTCTTGATCGCGTTTCATTGTTCCTCGCCTTCCCGGACCGGCTGCGGCACGACCAGCAGCCCACGGGAAATCGTATCTTCCGAGACCGCTGACATAGCGGTTTCGGTGGTTGTCATCCAGTGCGCAAGTGCGCTCATGTCTTGTATATCGGTGGCTTTAGGATGGATATTACGGTGCAGCGCTGCGGCAAGCGCGATTTCGTCGCCGCTGTCGAGAGCTGCGGCATAGGTTTCGAGCCGACCGTAGAACATGCCCGCGAGCTTCTTCATCCGCTTCGGAACCCCCTGGTCGCCGATGCCGAGCTCGCGAATCGAATGGTCGATATCCTGAAAGAAGGCATCGACGATCTCCTGCGCCAGTTCCTGCCCGCTCGGCCCCGACTTCGCCGTCCGGCGAAAAAACAGGATCATCACGATGGACAGCATTTCAAACCGGCCCATCACGGTATCGGGTACGCCGAAATCCTCGTAGAACACGGGGATGCGCGCTGCCGACGTCAGGGCGTAGTATTGCCGGTTGACGATGGTCTGATTGCTGTTTTTCTTTTTGAACAGGCCGAATATCATCGTGTTTCCTGCATTTGCCTTCATGTTTGCGTCATGGTCGAAGCTGGCGATGTTGCATGCAAACGAAAGCTGGTTTACCGAAGCAGGCACGAATTGCAATGCATTCGCCATCGGCGGGCTTCGGTTCGGCTATCCGGAAGCGGCAGTCAGCTGTCCCCGGAATAGCCACAATGGTATGAGCAGCAGAGTAACCGGCTTCCGCCGGCACATCGACATGTGGGGGATACCGTTGAAGAAGCGGGTTTTCGGATACGAAATGAAAGCGTTGAGCAAAACGGCGGCGGCCCTTGTCGTTGCATCGATTGCAGTTTCCGGCTGCACATCCATGGAAATCGGCGACACGATGTACAACGGCTATGTCGTTGACCAGCAGTCGCTGAACCTGATCCCTGTCGGTTCAAGCCGCGAGCAGGTGATCCTGACCATGGGTACACCGTCGACGACCGCGACCTTCGATACGGAAGTGTTCTATTACATTTCCCAGAAGCGCCACCGTCGGGCAGCCTTCATGAAGCCGCAGATCGTCGAGCAGAGCGTGCTTGCCATCTATTTCGACAAGAACGGCGTGGTCGCACAGCGCGCCAACTACGCACTTCAGGACGGCAAGGTGTTCGACACGATCTCGCGCACGACGCCAACCGGCGGCCGCGACCTTACCTTCCTGCAGCAGCTTCTGTCGGGTGGTTCCGGAGCAGCAAGCGGCGGTGCCGGCCAGATCCGCAACATGCTGCAGAGCATGGGCAACTAACAAGCGCATTTCCGAATATCAAAAAGCCCGCGATACCAATGGTACCGCGGGCTTTCTTTTGTCTGTGTGAGACCTGCTTCTAGTGGGCGAGAACCGCCAGCAGCAGAAGGGCGACGATGTTGGTGATCTTGATCGCCGGATTGACGGCAGGGCCTGCCGTATCCTTGTAGGGATCGCCGACCGTATCGCCGGTCACCGAAGCCTTGTGGGCATCGGATCCCTTCATGTGGCGGGTGCCGTCCTTATCGACGAAACCGTCCTCGAAGCTCTTCTTGGCATTGTCCCAGGCGCCGCCGCCCGAGGTCATCGAGATCGCGACGAACAGGCCGTTGATGATGACGCCGAGAAGCGAGGCGCCGAGCGCTGCAAAGGCAGATGCCTTGTCACCGCCCGAGACGAGAAGCACGCCGAAATAGACGAAGATCGGTGCCAGCACCGGTAGAAGCGACGGCACGATCATTTCGCGAATCGCGGCCTTGGTCAGGATATCGACCGCGCGGCCATAGTCGGGCTTTTCCGTTCCCTGCATGATGCCGGGCTTTTCGCGGAACTGCCGGCGAACTTCCTCGACAATCGAGCTTGCCGCCTTGCCGACCGCCGTCATGGCGATGCCGCCGAACAGATACGGGATGAGACCGCCAAACAGCAGGCCCGCCACCACATACGGATTGGACAGGCTGAACGAGATCTGGCCTACCCCCTGGAAGTACGGATATTTATCGGCGTTTGCCACGAAGTACTGGAGATCGTTGGCGTAGGCCGCAAACAGCACCAGTGCGCCGAGACCGGCTGAGCCGATCGCGTAGCCCTTGGTGACGGCCTTGGTCGTATTGCCGACGGCATCCAGAGCATCCGTGGCTTTGCGAACATCCGGCGGCAAGTGCGCCATTTCGGCAATGCCGCCGGCATTGTCGGTGACAGGGCCGAAGGCATCGAGTGCCACGATCATTCCGGCAAGGCCGAGCATGGCGGTGACGGCGATGCCTGTGCCGAACAGTCCGGCGAGCTGATAGGTGGAGATGATGCCACCGACGATGACGAGTGCCGGCAGTGCGGTCGATTCCAGCGAGACGGCCAGTCCCTGGATGACGTTGGTGCCATGGCCGGTCACGGAGGCCTGGGCGATGGAATTGACCGGCCGCTTGTTGGTGCCGGTATAGTATTCGGTGATCACAACGATCAGTGCCGTCACCACGAGCCCGACAAGGCCACAGGCAAACAGTCTGGCGCCGGTGATGTCCATGCCGGCAACCGTGCCGATCGTTCCCCAGCCGATGGTGATCGAGGTCGCGATCGCAAGTCCGACAATGGACAGCAGCCCCGTCACGATCAGGCCCTTGTAGAGGGCGCCCATGATCGAGCCGTTGGTGCCGAGCTTGACGAAGAACGTGCCGACGATCGAGGTGATGATGCAGGTGCCGCAGATCGCCAGCGGATAGAGCATCGCCTGGTCGATGACGGCGCTGCCGGCAAAGAAAATTGCGGCAAGCACCATGGTCGCGACGACCGAGACTGCGTAGGTCTCGAACAGGTCGGCCGCCATGCCGGCGCAGTCACCGACATTGTCGCCCACATTGTCGGCGATCGTTGCCGGGTTGCGTGGATCGTCTTCCGGAATACCGGCTTCCACCTTGCCGACGAGATCGCCGCCGACATCGGCGCCTTTGGTGAAGATGCCGCCGCCGAGGCGCGCGAAGATCGAGATCAGCGAGGCACCGAAGCCGAGTGCCACAAGGGCATCGATCACTTCGCGTGAACCGACCGCATGGCCAAGCACAGTTGTCAGGATGAAAAAGTAGATGGACACGCCGAGCAGTGCGAGGCCCGCGACAAGCATGCCGGTGATGGCGCCAGACTTGAAGGCAATGTCGAGACCTGCCGCCAGACTATGGGATGCCGCCTGCGCCGTGCGCACATTGGCCCGCACCGACACGTGCATGCCGATGAAGCCGGCAGCGCCCGAGAGAACGGCGCCGATGATGAAGCCGATGGCTGCCGTGCCAGACAGAAGAAACCATGTGAGACCCGCAACCAGCACCCCGACGATGGCGATGGTCATATACTGGCGCGACAGGTACGCCTGTGCGCCTTCGCGGATATAACCGGCGATCTCCTGCATCCGCTGATTGCCTTGATCGGCGGCAAGTACGGAACGCGTGGCCCATGCAGCATAAATGATCGACAGCAGACCGCAGACGATCACACCTAGAATTACAGTCATGCGAATTTTCCTCTCCCTGACCGGCTGCGGCCGATGCCGCCCCGGCATTCTGCACCCTCCAGCAACGGCTTTCCCCTCCCAAGGAACGCAGCTGTTGCCATGCGCGGGTGAGATTGCGGTGAGGAACAACCGCCGTCAAGCGCTACGACGGTAATAGAACCGGGTCAGTTGGCTTTTGCGACGGGCCTGCGCAGCATCAGCGCCAGAATGAGAAGAAGGCAGAAGATCGCGACCGGCCAGATCACCAGGTTGATGAATGACCAGCCCCAGGTGACGAACACCTTGCCCGAGGAGAAGGAGGACAGTGCCACCGTGCCGAAGAGGACGATGTCGTGAAACCCCTGCACCTTGTCGGCCTCCTGCGGTCGATAGCTGGAGGCGACGATCGTGGTCGAGCCGATGAATCCGAAATTCCAGCCTATCCCGAGGAGAACCAGCGCCAGCCAGAAATTCCACAATTCCACGCCCATATGGGCAACGATCGCGCAGCCCATCAGCGTGACGAGGCCGGCGGCGACCACTTTTTCCGCGCCGAAGCGGGTGATCAGCATGCCGGTGAAAAAGCTTGGGCCGAACATGGCGAGCACATGCCACTGGATGCCGAGCGCCGCCAGTTCCGTCGGAAAGCCGCAGCCGATCACCATGGCGAGCGGCGCACCAGTCATCACGAAGGTCATCAGCGCGTAGGTGCAGATACCGCAGACCATGCCGGTCATGAACCGCTGCGTCACGACGATTTCCCGCAGCGACCGTGCCGGCGGCTGCTGGGTTGAGAGCGACGCATCCGCCTTGGTCGGTAGACGCAGGAAGGCCATGATGCAGATACCGGCAAGACAAAGCGGGATCAGCATCAGGAACGCACCGGCAAAGGTCACCGGCGCCAGCCAATCCTTTGCGGCGATGGAGAGCTGAGGCCCGACGATCGCCGAGACGATACCGGCCCCGAGGATCCAGGAGATGGCTCGCGGCTTATAGGCTTTGGGAGAAATATCGGCAGCGGCGAAGCGGATCTTCTGGGTGAAGCCGGCGCAGGACCCGACCAGCAGAAGCGCGAAGGCAAACAGCCAGAAATCACCACGGAACAGCGCGATTGCCGCAAGCCCGCCGCCGATCGCGCCAAGCATGCCGCCCGACATGAAGGCCGCCTTGCGACCGAGGAATTTTGACGCGATGGCAATCAGCACCGCACCGACGGCCGTGCCGAGGTTGAACGCGGTAATCGGCGCTGTCGCAAGCGACTTGTCGTCGCCGAGAAGCTGATAGCCGGCAAGAGCGCCGATCGACACGGTGAGAGGTGTGGCAGACCCCAGGATGGCCTGGGTGCCTGCGAGCAGAAAGACGCTGCGGCGGGCGGTGCTCAAGTCAATTCTTTGACGCTCGACCGCTTCGTCCATCTGATGCTCTTTCCGGGATGTTACTTCTTCGCGTCGCCGCGGATTTGCTTGGCAATGCGGTCGAGAACGGCATTGACGACCTTCGGCTCGTCTTCCTCGAAGAACGCGCGGGCAATCTCGACATATTCGGTGACGATGACAGCCACCGGGACATCCTTGCGCTCGACGATCTCGAACGTTCCGGCACGCAGGATGGCGCGCAGGGTCGAATCGATCCGCGACAGCAGCCAGTCTTCCTGCAGCGCCGAGCGGATCAGCGGGTCGATCTTGTCCTGATCGCGTACGACGCCGGCGACGATCGAGCGGAACCAGGAGGCGTCCGCCTTCAGATAGGTATCGCCGTCCAGTTCCTGTCCGAGGCGGTGCGCCTCGTATTCTGCCACGACCTCAAGGACGCCGGTGCCGCCCACATCCATCTGATAAAGGGCCTGAACGGCTGCCAAACGCGCCGCGCCACGCTGATTTGCCGGCTTGACCGGATGCTCGCCTTCTTTGGTCATTCTATCAACCACCATTCAGCTTTTCGCGCAGTGCGATCATGGTGAGGCAGGCACGGGCCGCAAAGCCGCCCTTGTCCTTCTCGGACCGCTTGATACGCACCCAGGCTTGCTCGTCGTTCTCGACGGTCATGATGCCGTTGCCGATCGCCAGCGATTCGGAGACCGCAAGATCCATCAGCGCGCGCGAGGATTCGTTCGAGACGATGTCGAAATGGTAGGTTTCGCCACGGATGACCATGCCGAGCGCGACAAAGCCGTCATAGGACGTGCCGTCCTGATCGCCGGCATCGAGCGCCATCGCGATTGCCGGCGGAATTTCGAGCGCACCCGGAACCGTCACCACGTCGTAGGTCGCACCCGCATCCTTGAGAGCGGTCGTTGCGCCATCGAGCAGCGCGTCCGCCATGTCGTCATAAAACCGTGCTTCCACGATCAGGATGTGAGGTGCGTTTTCTTGCGGCATGATTTCACCTTGGTTACATCGGCGCGTTGGGCGACAAGCCGAATAGTCGGCGGTCAAAACATGCCCGGCCGGGATTGGCAAGTGGTTTTCGCTGAACGCTGCGTTGCAGGGCGCGAATACCTATTCTGCAACGTCATCGGGGCGGAACAGGAGGAGCGCAGCTTGCACGCTGCCGCCTGTTTCCGCATGTCGTCGGGTCAGCCTCAGCCTGTCGGGAACTGGGCCAGCCTTGCTGCGTAACGAGCCATCGTGTCCACTTCGAAATTGACGAAATCGCCGGCCTGGCGATCGCCCCATGTGGTCACGCCCAGCGTATGCCTGATCAGCAGCACATCGAAATCGGTGCCATCGACCGAGTTGACGGTCAGCGATGTGCCATCGAGCGCAACCGATCCCTTCGGCGCGACGAAGCGGGCGAGGCTTTCCGGCGCCCGAAGGCGAATGCGGACTGCTTCGCCTTCGGAGGTCACGGACAGGATCTCCGCCTTGCCGTCGACATGGCCGGAGACGATATGGCCGCCCAGTTCGTCGCCGATCTTCAGCGCCCGCTCCAGATTGACGCGGGTACCGGATGTCCAGCCAGCGATCGTTGTCAGCCGCAGCGCTTCTTCCCAGGCTTCCACCTCGAACCAGCGCTCATTGCTGCCGTCCTCAGGCAAGTTGGTCACGGTCAGGCAAACGCCGCCATGGGCGATCGAGGCACCCATCGCGATCGTCTTCGGATCGTAGCTGGTGGCGATACGGAGCTTGACGCCCTCGTCCATCGGGGTCGTCGCCGCTACGGTTCCGACATCGGTGACAATTCCGGTAAACATCGACGACCTCTATGACTGCTCGATTTTCTGGAAATCGTAGGAACGGTCGGGACCGAACGTATCCTCACGAACCAGCTGGAAACCCTCCGGCATATCGGATGGCGACAGAGGCGATTCAAGACCGCCCTCGCCCACCATCGTCGGCCCCTGCGACAGCACGATCCGATCGACGAGGCCGGCATCCAGAAAGGCCTTGCCAACCGTTGCGCCGCCTTCAACGAATAGAAGGGAAATTCCGCGTGTCGCCAACTGGTCGAGAAGTCCTGCGAGATCGCCTGCCTCGATCACATCGACACCTGCGGCCAGAAGTTTCTCACGCTTTTCGGACTCTTGCGAGACCGGCACGCAGGCGACGATCACAGGCACGTCGCGGGCAGACTTCACCAGAAGGCTGTCGAGCGGCAGTTCGAGACGGCGATCTAGAATAATGCGGACGGGCGATCTGTCGCTCATATCGGGAAGCCGGACCGTCAGTTGCGGATCGTCGGAACGGACGGTTCCCATACCGACCAGGATCGCATCGCTTTCGGCGCGCATGACATGCACCTGGGCACGGGCGAGCGGCCCGGTGATCAGTACTTCCTCGCCACGGCGTCCCAGCATTCCATCGGCCGAGACGGCAAGCTTGAGCGTGACGTAAGGGCGGTGGCGGATCTGGCGGGAGAGATAACCGGCGAGCGCGCGCTTGCCGTCATCTTCCATGAGGCCAAGCTCGGTCGCGATGCCGGCATCGTGCAGGATCTTCAATCCCTGACCGGAGACGCGCGGATCGGGATCGGCGACGCTGACGACAACGCGGGAAACACCGGCCGCCACGAGCGCATTGGCGCAGGGCGGGGTCTTGCCGTGATGGGCGCAAGGTTCGAGCGTCACATAGGCGGTCGCACCCCTCGCCTTCTCGCCGGCAACGGCGAGTGCGCGGGCTTCCGCATGTGGTCGGCCGTCGCGGGCAGTAACCGCTGCGCCGACAATCGCTCCGTCCCTGACGAGCACGCAGCCGACCGATGGATTGGTCATGGTCTGGCCTTCATGCCAGCGCGACAGCCTAAGCGCTGCGGCCATGAACCGCTGGTCGTCGGCCTCCGACATGGCGTCAGGACTCCAGCCCGGGATCGCGGGCAATCTTGGCGTTGATCTCGGAAATCACTTTCTCGAAGTCCTCCGCATGGGAGAAGTCGCGATAGACGGATGCGTAGCGCACGAAGGCAACGTCATCGAGGCTTTTCAGCGATTCGAGCACCTGCAGGCCGATCTCTTCGGAGGAGATTTCGCTCTCGCCCGAGCTTTCGAGGCGCCGGACGATGCCGGAGACGGCGCGCTCGATGCGGTCGGGATCGACCGGCCGCTTGCGCAGCGCGATCTGGAACGACCGCACCAGCTTGTTGCGGTCGAACGGTACCTTGCGGCCGGTCTTCTTGGACACCAGCAGCTCGCGCAACTGCACGCGCTCGAATGTCGTGAAGCGACCGCCGCAGTCAGGGCAAATGCGCCGCCGCCTTATAGAGGTGAAATCCTCGGCCGGACGCGAGTCCTTGACCTGGGTATCTTCCGAACCGCAATAGGGGCAGCGCATCGTGTTTCCTTAGAGGTACGGGTACATCGGGAAGCGATTGGTGAGCGTCATCACCTTTTCGCGGACACCCGCTTCCACCACCGCATTGCCCTCGTCCGAATTGGCCGTCTTCAGGCCGTCAAGCAGTTCGACGATCAGATTACCGATTTCGGTGAACTCGGCTTCCTTGAAGCCGCGCGTCGTGCCAGCCGGCGTGCCGAGGCGGATACCGGACGTGACGAATGGCTTTTCAGGATCGAACGGAATGCCGTTCTTGTTGCAGGTGATATAGCCGCGGCCAAGCGCTGCTTCGGCCCGCTTTCCGGTCGCGTTCTTCTTGCGCAGATCGACCAGCATCAGGTGGTTGTCGGTACCGCCGGAGACGATGTCGAGACCACCTGCCACGAGCGTTTCCGACAGGGCCTTGGCGTTCTTGACGATCTGAGCTGCATAATCCTGGAATTCAGGCTGCAGCGCTTCGCCGAACGCCACCGCCTTGGCGGCGATGACATGCATCAGCGGGCCGCCCTGCAGGCCGGGGAAGACAGCCGAGTTGAATTTCTTCGCCAGATCCTCGTCATTGGTAAGGATCATACCGCCGCGCGGTCCGCGCAGCGACTTGTGGGTCGTGGTGGTCGCGACATGGCAGTGCGGGAACGGCGACGGATGCTGGTTGCCGGCAACAAGACCGGCGATATGCGCCATGTCGACCATGAGCCAGGCACCGACTTCGTCGGCGATCTCGCGGAAACGCTTCCAGTCCCAGGTGCGGGAATAGGCCGTGCCGCCGGCGATGATCAGCTTCGGCTTGGTCGTGCGGGCCTTCTCGGCCACGGCATCCATATCGAGAAGGTTGTCGCCTTCACGAACGCCGTAGGACACAACGTTGAACCACTTGCCGGACATGTTGACCGGCGAACCATGGGTCAGGTGACCGCCCGAGTTGAGATCGAGGCCCATGAACGTGTCGCCCGGCTGCAGCAGCGCCAGGAACACGGCCTGGTTCATCTGCGAACCGGAATTGGGCTGGACGTTGGCGAAGTTCACACCGAACAGCTTCTTAGCGCGTTCGATGGCAAGTTCTTCGGCGATGTCCACGAACTGGCAGCCGCCGTAGTAGCGCTTGCCCGGATAGCCTTCGGCATACTTGTTGGTCATGATCGAGCCCTGGGCTTCGAGCACGGCGCGCGACACGATGTTTTCCGAGGCGATCAGTTCGATCTCATGGCGCTGACGGCCAAGTTCCTTCTCGATCGCGCCGAAAATATCCGGATCGGATTCGGCCAGCGGGCGGGAGAAGAATGCTTCGGTATTGGACATGTGCGAGGTTCCTCGAAGGGTGGCAGGCGATGTGACGCGTCTTAGCCTTCCCTTCCGATCAGGGCAATACACGGAGCGACATTTGCGCGTCCAACTCCGTTTCGAGACAACGGCAAAAGGCCGCACCACCCTTTTGGGCGATGCGGCCTTTCAATCGAATTGGTCGTTCGTCAGCGACGTCCTGCTTATTGCGGCAGGAGATCCTGTTCGGTGATCGCACCGGAGGCACGCTCCACGCCGGTCGTGGTCTGCAGAGCCAGTTCCTGGTTGCCGTCGCGCTGGTAGATGTCGTCGCGGAACTGGACGACCTGGTCCTTTGCCGACCATGCCGTGACATAGACGATATAGACCGGAACTTCCTGGCTGAGCTTGATCGGGTTGTTCTGGCGAGCAGCGATAACCCGTTCGATTTCCTGACGCGACCAGCCGGGCGTGTCACGCAGCAGCCAGGTCACGAGATCGCGCACGTTCTGGATACGCATGCAGCCCGAGGACTCAAAGCGCATCAGCTTGTTGAACAGGCCCTGCTGGGGCGTGTCGTGCATGTATTCGTTGTTCGGGTTGTGGAAGTTGATCTTCGTCGAGGACATCGCGTTGATCTTGCCCGGATCCTGGCGGAACATGAAGTTCGGCGCCTTGGGGGCATTCCAATCCACGGTTTCCGGCGACACTTCCTGGCCACGACCGTCGATCAGACGGATGTTGTTGCGCGTCAGGTAGGTCGGGTCCTTGCGCATCAACGGCACGATGTCTTTTTCGACGATCGAGCGCGGTGCGGTCCAGTAAGGATTGAGGATGACTTCGTAGATCTTCGAATTGATCGCATGGGTCGGGCGGTCGATACGGCCGACGACCGCATTGGTGCGCAGCGCCACGCGATCGTTCTCGACCGCTTCAACATAGGCCGCCGGGATGTTGACCATGACGTAACGCGAACCGAGATCACCCGACATCGACTGCAGGCGAACCCGGTTGGTTTCGAGCTGCATCAGACGTGTCTGGGCCGGAACGTTCATCGCCTTGACGCTGAATTCGCCAAGCACGCCATCTGCCGGCAGGCCGTGACGGGCCTGGAAGCGCTTGACCGCACCGTCGACATTGCTGTCGAACGAGCTGGACATGCCTGCGGACTGATCGAGATCGCCGGCGATCATCAGGCGACGGCGCAGGTTCTGCACCGACGGATCAACGACGCCGAGCTGCAGGCGCACGGACGAATTGACATCTGGCCAGCCACCTGCAGAGACGATCTGCTGATAGAAGGCGATTGCCTGCTGGATGTTTGCCGGGCCTTCGGAACCAAGGATCGGATTGTTGGAGACGACACCGACGGCCGAGCGCGAACCACGCGCATCGAACTGGTCATCCCAGTTGCCACGACGAGGCGCGGTCATGATGCCATCGAGCGTCGACTGCGCCAAAGCCGGCGCGGCCAGAACGGCGGCACCCACGGAGACGGCCGAACGCAACATGGCGCGGCGGGAAAGCAATTCCGATCCGATCTTTTTCGACATCATCCTGTCCATCTGGTCCCAGAGGCTTCAAAACAAAAGCGCTACAGGGATATGGTTAATAAACGCGCAAAATTCCGCGGCTGGGCTGCTGGAAATGCTCGGGGGGCCATCTGGAGTAGCACGAGTTTCCCGAACCTGTTCAAGCATGGCGGTCCCATAGCAATATGGCCAATTCGTGTCAGTTGCCGCAGCGTCACAAAGCCGTGTGAAAGCGTGACTTTTCGGCCTCCTTCGAGATACTCAACGGGAAATGTGGCAGGCGCGAACTCGAAGCCATTTCGGGAGGTTGGGAGTGCGCTGTGGATCGAGAGAACGCTGCGTTCCGGTGTTCTTAAAGAGCCTGCATCAAGCGACCATGACAGAGGACATCTCGAGCTCTGAAACGGGATCGGCGGAGCGTATTGCTACGCTCCGCCCGATATGTGTGTCGTGCCACTGCATGACTGGAGGAAATGCAGGCGCCGACAGTTGTCTTTGCCGTGCCGCCGTCGCGCCTCCGGTGGTTCAGGAGCGCGGCGCGGCGATGGCAGATATTACATGCGGTAAGCGATGCTGTCGTTCCAGAAACGGTCGAGGCGCTGCAGCAGCTTGTTCATCTGCGAGAACTCGCCCTCGCCGATGCCGCCGACCTTTTCGATCGAGCCGACGTGGCGATCATAGAGCTTGGCGACGGTTTCTGCGACTTCCTGGCCTTCCTTGGTCAGGCTGATGCGGACCGAGCGGCGGTCGATGCGCGAACGCTGGTGGTTGATGAAACCGAGGTCGACCAGCTTCTTGACGTTGTAGGAAACGTTGGAGCCGAGATAGTAACCGCGCGAGCGCAGTTCACCGGCAGTGAGTTCCGAGTTGCCGATGTTGAAGAGGAGAAGTGCCTGGATGGCGTTGACGTCGTCGCGACCCTGGCGGTCGAACTCGTCCTTGATGACGTCGAGCAGGCGGCGGTGAAGACGCTCGACCAGGTGGAGCGATTCCATATAAAGCGAACGGATCGGGTCTTCGTTGATGTCTGCTGCGACCGGTGCCTGCGGCTTCATTTTCGTGTTCATCATGACTGCCTCACTGTTTTGCTTGGCGGTGTGTTTGTTTATTCCCGCCTTGAGACAGACACTAACGAAAGCGCATAAAATTCGACTTAAAACAAAGGGTTAACAAAATCTTGCAGAAGTTTTTCCAATCGTCGGCAGTCTAGCTGCCTCCCCCTCACCCTTATTTCCGCCCTATTGAAATCAATGGGTTAGGTCGAAATTTCAGGCCAAATAAAGGCGCCAAAGCTTTAGGGTCAAGGTGAATCAATCCTTACCCGCTCCGCCTTGCGCCGCTCTTCCAGCCATAAAGAGAGCCGAAACACGCCGTAAATGGCGGCCACGAGGCCGTGCAGGATGGGCACAAGAGTGTTCCGTCCGAAGATTTCTGGCCAGACGAGATACATCAGCACCTGCGAGAACGCTGCGATAGTCCAGAGCACCGCGCCCCAGGACACGGTGAGCCACAAACCGAGCGAGGCAACCGGGAACAGAACGGCAAGCGAGGCCGCCGCCACTTTCCAGGGCGGCGCCAGAAGATCAAAGCGCGCCATGCCGTGCAGCGAATAGCCGACCAGCATTGCCCAGTACTGGATGCCGAACCATAGGCAGGCAACCGCGATAATCCTGAGGAAGACGACGAACAGGATTTCCGTCAGCGTGCGCTTGGGTACCGTGGGTGAATCAGATTCCATGCCGGCGATCATATCGGGAGACGTCGCGAGCCGCCAGCAGGCCGCATGGCAGCAATGCGCAGTAAGCCCCATTCATAAACAGTTTCTCGCGTGTTAGAGCGTTTGACCTGACACAAGCCTGCTCCGGCAGAATGTTTCAATCCAGCCAGGAAACGCTCTCGTCAGCAGCGAGCAATAAGAACGGAGTATCCGTCATGGACAAGACCCACCTCGTCGACCACGTCACCGGTCATCGCCGCATGCGGCGCAACCGCAAGGCAGACTGGACGCGACGCATGGTGCAGGAGAACCGGCTGACCGTGGACGACCTGATCTGGCCGATCTTCATCGTGCCCGGCACCGGCATCGTCGATCCGATCAAGTCGATGCCCGGGGTCAACCGGATGAGCGTCGACAAGGCGGTGGAAGCCATACGGGAAGCGGCCGATCTCGGCATTCCAGCTGTTGCGCCCTTCCCCGACATCGAGATGAACCTGCGCGATGAGACGGGATCAGCGATCCTCGATCCGAACAACCTCATCAACCAGTTCACCATCGCCGCGAAGAAAGCGGTGCCCAATATCGGCGTCATCACCGACGTGGCGCTCGATCCATTCACCAGCCATGGCCATGACGGCATCCTGCGTGAGGGCATCATCGTCAACGACGAGACGGTTGATCAGGTGATCAAGGCGGCGGTCCTGCAGGCGGATGCAGGTGCCGACATCATCGCGCCGTCCGAGATGATGGACGGTCGCATCGGCGCCATCCGCCGCGGGCTCGACGCTGCCGGTCACCAGGATGTCGGCATCATGTCCTATGCGACAAAGTTCTCCTCGGGATTTTACGGTCCGTACCGTGAGGCGATCAATACGAGCGGGCTCCTGAAGGGCGACAAGAACGCCTATTACATCTCGCCCGCCAACGGCACCGAAGCGATGCGCGACGCGGCACTCGACGTGGAAGAAGGCGCCGACATGCTGATGGTCAAGCCGGGTATCGCCTATCTCGATATCTGTTGGCGCGTGAAGGAAGCTTTCGGCCTGCCGACCTACGCCTATCAGGTCTCCGGCGAATATTCGCAGATCAAGGCGGCGGCGATGAACGGCTGGATCGACGGCGACCGGATCATGATGGAGACGCTGCTCTGCTTCAAGCGCGCCGGCTGCGACGGCATCCTGACCTACTTTGCGATCGAGGCCGCGAAGAAACTCGGCCGGGTTTAAAGCCTATGGTGGCAAACCTTGCTGTTGGGCTTGCCACCTCTTATATCGGGTTTGGTACAACTGGAGAACCACGCGAATGAGCTTCGAACCGAACCCGACCTATGCCGCACCGGACAATTGGCGCGCCTATAGCGGCGTTCTGTCACGCCGGATCTTCGCCTTTGTCATCGATTACCTGTTCGTTCTTCTGCTGTGCATCCCTGCAGCGGTGATCGTGTTCTTCTTGGGAATTCTGACGCTCGGGCTTGGCTTCATGCTCTATCCCGCGTTGTTCTTCATCGTCGCCCTCCTCTATTTCGGCCTGACGCTCGGTGGCGCCAGCCAGGGATCCCCGGGCATGCGCGCCATGGGGCTTGCCATGACACGGGTCGACGGGCGCCGGATGGATTTCCTGACTGCCATGGTTCACACGGTACTGTTCTGGGTGATCAATTCGGTACTGACGCCACTGGTGCTCCTGGCCGGGCTGTTTATCGAGCGCTCGCGGCTGGTTCACGATCTCCTCCTCGGCACCGTCGTCGTCCGCAGGTCGTAAGACCGCAACAGTGATCCAGGGATGCGTCAACCGGCAAATGCGCCAGTTGACGTTTCCGCGTTATGCGCCATGCTAGGATCAGTAGCGCCACGAGCAAGACGACGGACCGGGCTGCACCTCCATGAACACACAGACAACGCCATCACCTCAGTTCTACCTGACGGCACCGGCGATTTGTCCGTATCTATCGGGTGAAATGGAACGCAAGGTGTTCACGCATCTCGTCGGTCCTCGCGCGGCGGAGATGAACGACCTATTGACCCAAGGCGGGTTTCGACGGTCCCAGAACATCGCCTACCGGCCAGCCTGCGAAGCGTGCCGTGCCTGCGTTTCCGTACGAATTCTTGCAGGCGACTTCCAGCCGGCGAAATCCATGAGGCGCGTTCTTGCGACCAACAGCGACATCGTTGCGACCCTTGGTCCAGCGCAGCCGTCCACCGAACAGTTCTCCCTGTTCCGACGGTATCTCGACAGCCGTCACCAGCGCGGCGGGATGTCGGACATGTCCGCCCTCGACTACGCGATCATGGTCGAGGATTCGCACGTCAACACCCGCGTCATCGAATACCGCCGCCGCGAGCCGGGAGACGGTATCGCCGGCACGCCGAGGGGCGAATTGCTCGCCGTGGCGCTGACCGACATGATGAGCGACGGGCTGTCGATGGTCTATTCCTTCTTCAATCCCGATCTCGAAAAGCGCTCTCTCGGCACCTTCATGATCCTCGACCATATCAACCGCACGAAGACGCTCGGCCTGCCGCATGTCTATCTCGGCTACTGGGTGAAGGGGTCGCCCAAGATGGGCTACAAGACCCGCTACCAGCCTCAGGAACACCTGACGGCCCGCGGATGGGAACTTGCCGATCCGGCGCGCGACGTCTGACGCCCCCTCTCCCGACGGCATTGCAAATCGGCCATCCTCATGTTGTAACTCGCGTTGCAACACGAGGATACGCGCATGAAGACCACCATCCGCAAGATCGGCAATTCCGAAGGCATCATCATCCCGAAGGAGATTCTGGAGCGGATGGGGTTGCGCGTGGGAGATAATATCGATCTTAGCGAAGAAGCAGGGAAGCTGGTCTTGAAGCCGCTCGATGACGATTTCAACCGTCAGCTAGAGCATGCGGAGCGCTTCATGGACAGATACAAGGTTGCCCTCAAGAAGCTGGCCGAGTGATGGCCATCCAATTTCTTTCACGAGCGCTGGTTGAACGCCTCCACCTGCGCCAGATCGAAAGATTCGGTGGGGCTTATGGTTTGCGCGATGAGGGCGCGCTGGAATCTGCGCTGATGCTTGCCGTCAACAAGGTTGCATATGGATCGACAGACCTCATCGAGCTGGCGGTAGCGTATCTTTACGTTCTTGCAATGAACAATGCTTTCATCGACGGAAACAAGCGGATCGCGATCGTCTCAGCCGGTGTCTTCCTGATGGACAACGGGTATGCCATCGATACCGATGACGCCACGCTCTACCAATTCATCCTCTCCGTCGCAGCCGGCGAGATCGACGAGGATGGTGCAGCGCGGTTCCTTCGCGATCACACGGTCCCCTACCCCTGAACCGGTCCGCCCATCAGGGCGAACCGTCTCAATCCAAAGGCCTGATCAGCCGGCGAATTTGCCGCTGCGCGGAAAGCCCTTCGGAACGGTGCGGCCGGCGGAGGCGCGGTCACCCATCCATTCGAGAAGCTCATCCTTGCTGCGGTTGAAGGCGCGTCCGGCACTGTCTTCCCAGGCAAGCCCGGTATCGATTGCGAAACACTTGATGTCGGAGATGCCGCCGTCCTTGTAGCGCTGCAGGCGCACGCCCTTGCCGCGTGTCATTTCCGGCAACTGGTCGAGCGGAAAGACCAGCATCTTGCGGTTCTCGCCGACAATCGCGACGTGATCGCCCTTGACCTGAACGACCAGCTTTGCCTCGTCCGGCATCGAGACGTTCATGACTTGCTTGCCCTTGCGGGTGTTGGCCACCATCTCGCTTTCGGCAATGACAAAGCCATAGCCCGCTGTCGACGCGATCACCATCTTGCGGCTGGCGTCGTGGACGAAGGCGGTCAGGATGTCCTGGTCGTTCTCCATGTCGACGATGATGCGGATCGGCTCGCCATGACCGCGGCCGCCCGGCAGCTTATCGGCGCCGAGCGTGTAGGCCTTGCCGCCTGTTGTCACCAGCAGCAGCTTGTCGGTCGTCTGCGCCGTGAACGCGATCTTCGGTCCGTCTCCTTCCTTGAAGACGAGGCCCGACGTATCGGTCACATGCCCCTTCAAAGCGCGGATCCAGCCCTTCTGCGAAATCACGACGGTGATCGGTTCCTTTTCGATCATCGCCTGTTGGATTGCTTCCAGATTGGCTTCCGGCGCATTGGCGAACTGGGTGCGCCGGCGGCCGAGCTCGGTCGCCTTGGCATACTGTTTCTTGACCTCCTGGATCTCCCAGGCGACGGTCTTCCACTGCTGTTCGTCGGAGGCGAGAAGCGCTTCGATCTCGCCCTTTTCCTTGGTCAGATTATCGTGCTCGGTGCGGATCTCGAACTCTTCGAGCTTGCGCAAATTGCGCAGCCGCATGTTGAGGATCGATTCCACCTGCAGGTCGGTCAGAGACCAGCGCGCCACCATGACAGGCTTCGGCTCGTCCTCCTCGCGGATGATGCGGATCACCTCGTCGATGTTGAGGTAGGCGATCAGCAGGCCGCCGAGGATTTCCAGCCGCCGGTCGATTGCTGCCAGGCGGTAGCGGGAGCGGCGAACCAGCACGTCCTTGCGATGCGCCAGCCATTCGAGCAGCACCTCGTTCAGCGCCATCACCCGCGGCACGCGCCCCATCGAGAGCAAGTTCATGTTGAGCGGAATGCGGTTTTCAAGCTCGGTCAGCTTGAACATCGATTCCATCAGCAGCGTCGCATCGACCGTGCGGTTCTTCGGCACGATGATGATGCGGACGTCTTCGGCGGATTCGTCGCGGATGTCGTCGAGCAGCGGCAGCCTGCGGGCAATCAGCAGTTCGGCGATCTTTTCGATCAGGCGCGACTTCTGCACCTGGTAGGGAATTTCGGTGACGACGATCTGATAGCCGCCGCGGCCGAGATCCTCGATCTCCCACTTGGCGCGGACGCGGAAGCCGCCGCGACCTGTCTTGTAGCTCTCGAGGATCGACTCGCGGTTATCGATGATGATGCCGCCGGTCGGAAGATCCGGACCCGGCATGAACTCGAGCAGCTTTTCGACGCTGGCATCCGGATGGGCGATGAGATGCAGCGCCGCGTCGCAGACTTCATGGGCATTGTGCGACGGGATCGACGTCGCCATGCCGACCGCGATCCCGGAGGCGCCGTTGGCCAGCAGGTTCGGGAAGGCACCGGGCAGAACCGTCGGTTCGGAGTTGCTCTCGTCGTAGGTATCGCGAAAGTCGACCGCATCCTCGCCGATTCCCTGCAGCAGCAGTTCGGCAACGGCAGTCATCTTCGATTCGGTGTAACGCATCGCGGCGGGGCTATCGCCGTCGATATTGCCGAAATTGCCCTGGCCGTTGACCAGCGGATAGCGCTGCGAGAAATCCTGCGCGAGACGGGCAAGCGCATCGTAGATCGATTGGTCGCCGTGCGGATGGTAGTTACCCATCACTTCACCGACGATCTTCGCGCATTTGCGGAAGGCCGAGTTGGGGCGAAGGCCCATCTCGTTCATCGCGTAGACGATACGGCGATGGACGGGTTTCAGACCGTCGCGCACATCAGGCAGAGCACGGTGCATGATCGTGGAAAGAGCGTAGGCAAGATAGCGCTCTTCGAGCGCTGCCTTCAGGTCAACCGCCTGAATGTGGTCGCCGCCGCCGTCTCCCGAGCCGTCGCCAGGTGGAGTTACAATTTTTCCCATGGCACTTGACTATAGAAATCCCTGATTCCCGGCAAGAAACCTATCCAAACGCCCTGTGGATGATCGGGCCGATGACACAAGTTTTCACTGTTTGGCGACAAACATTTACGCTGCCGCAATTATGCCGAAGCGAATGGACACTACGGCATGGACGTTTTGCACCGTCCGCCTTAACTCTTGCCTCAGCCAGACTGTAATTGATCCCGGGCCGTGCCGCCCGCCAGGAGGACCTATGACCCACTTTTCCACCACGGCGCGCCTGCTTGCCGCCGCCACAGCGCTGTCGGTGTTTGCCGGGCCGGCCTTGGCTCTCGACGGCAACGATCTTCTGAAGAAGATCAACGCCGCGCTCGTCATCCAGGGCGGCGCGCTCGAAGCCCAGTCGGTTGCCGTCGACGGGTCGAAGGTGACGCTGACAGGCGCGACCTACAATCCCTCAGGGGCTCCGCAGAAGATGCCGATCGGCACTGTGACGATGGATGGCGTCGAAGAAGCCGAGGGTGGCTACACGATCGACAAGGTGACCTTCCCTAACATCAACGTTTCGCATGAAGCCACCACGATCAGCGCGTCCGACATCACGATGAGCGGCGTCACGGTACCGGCGGACGCCACGAAGAACACAATCGAGTCGCTCCTGCTCTACGAGGAAGCCAAGACCGGCGCCACGACCGTCGCAGTCGGCGGCAAGACCGTTCTCACAGTCGGCCCGAGCAGCGTCACGACGGAGGTTGCGGACGACAATTCCGGTATCGACTTCGATATGGCGCTGAACGAAATCAAGGCGGATCTCAGCATCATCGACGACCCGCAGTCGCGCGAGGCAATCCAGGCGCTTGGCGTCAACACTCTGGATGGCAGCATCAACCTCAACGGCACATGGACGCAGAACGACGGTACTGTCGCCGTCGAGGAATATGCCATCGACTTCGACAAGGTCGGCCGTCTCGATTTGTCCTTCAGCTTTTCCGGCTATACGATCGACTTCCTGAAGTCCGCGCAGGAAACCGCAAAGGCGCTGGAAGCCAACCCGAACAAGCAGGAAGCGCAGCAGGCGGCAAACCTTGCCATGCTCGGCCTGATGCAGCGGCTCACGTTCAACGCCGCCCAGATCCGCTTCGAGGATGACGGCGTGACGGCGAAGGCGCTGGATTATGCCGGCAAGAAGCAGGGTTCGAACGGCCCGCAGATGGCACAGATGATCAAGGCGATGACGCCGATCGTGCTGTCGCAGTATAACATTCCGGAACTGCAGAACATGCTGAGCCAGGCCGTCAACACCTATCTCGACAAGCCCGAGAACCTGACGATCACAGCAGAGCCGGCAAACCCTGTTCCGTTCCCGATGATCATGGGCGCAGCGATGGGCGCACCGAACACGCTGCCCAACGTGCTGGGCGTCAAGGTCTCCGCGAACGACTGATCGCTTCCCTCTAAGGGATGAATGAAAAAGCCCCGGCAAGCGATTGCCGGGGCTTTGTTTTGTTCAGTACAGGTGCGCCGCTTCAGTGTCCGGGGGTTGCCGAAAGGGCTGCGTGTTCCTTGTCGTGCAGCGCGAACCGGTCGATCATCGAGGCGCTTGCCTCGTTGGCACCGATCACCTCGACGGCGATGCCGCGGCTACGGAATTTCATCACTGCACGGTCGAGTGCGCCGACGGCCGAGATATCCCAGAGGTGCGCACGGCGAACGTCGATCGTGACGCGTTCCAGGCTTTCGGCGAAATCGAAGGCGTCAACGAGAGCGTCTGCCGAGGCGAAGAAGACCTGTCCTTCAACCGCATAGGTTCTTGCCTTGCCTTCTTCGGAAAGGCTGGAGGACACGCGCACCATCCTGGCCACCTTGCCCGCAAAGAACACACCCGACAAAAGCACGCCGACGATGACGCCCTTCGACAGATCGTGCGTTGCCAGAACAACCGCGACGGTCGAGAGCATGACGATCGAGGATGTACCGGGATGCCGCTTGAGATCGATGACCGACTTCCAAGAGAACGTGCCGATCGCCACCATGATCATGACGGCCACGAGTGCTGCAACCGGCACAATGCGCAGGATATCATCAAGCACCAGAAGCAGGATCAGCAGGTATATGCCGGAGGCAAAGGTCGAAAGCCGGCCGCGCCCGCCTGACGTGACGTTGATCACCGATTGGCCGATCATGGCGCAGCCGCCCATGCCGCCGAACAGGGCTGCAACGATGTTGCCGCTGCCCTGACCGAAACATTCTTTTGTCTTGCTGCTGGTCGTGTCTGTCATTTCATCGACGATCTGTGCGGTCAGCAGCGATTCCAGAAGACCGACGGCTGCGAGTGCCAGCGAATACGGAAAGATGATCCGCAGCGTCTCGAAGGTCAGTGGTACGTCCGGCAACAGGAAGTCCGGAAGCGCCGTCGGCATCGCGCCGAGATCGGCAACGGTCGGAACCTCTATGCCGAAGGAGAGCGCCAGAATGGTAACGGCGGCGATCGCCACAAGGGGTGACGGGATGGCTTTGGTTACATAGGGAAACAGATAGATGATGCCGAGCGCCAATGCGATGAGCAGGTAGGTCACTTCGGGAACGTTGATGAGCTGCGGCAGCTGAGCCAAAAAGATCAGGATCGCCAGTGAGTTGACGAAGCCGGTCATGACCGATTTCGACACGAACCGCATCAGGCGACCGAGTTTCAGCATGCCGGCGAAGATCTGCAGGATGCCCATCAGGATGGTTGCGGCAAACAGGTACTGGATGCCGTGATCGCGCACCAGGGGCCCCATCAGCACCGCAGTGGCAGCCGTGGCGGCCGAAATCATGGCCGGGCGGCCACCGGTGATCGCGGTGGTGCAGGCAATGGCGACCGAGGCGAACAGGCCGACCTTTGGATCAACGCCGGCAATGATGGAAAAACCGACAGCTTCGGGGATGAGCGCGAGCGCAACGACGATGCCGGCAAGGAGATCGCCGCGAATGTTCGAGAACCATTCGCGCCGATAGGCGGAAATTGACTGTGTCATGTATTGGAAACTTCGCAAATAAAGCGCATCCGCCGGGAGGTATCCTCCAGGGTGAGAAAGACGGCTGATGCTTTGCGTTGTCCGGCGGATCGGCGGCCGGAAGAGCCACTCGGGAGTTTCACCTGAGTCCTTGTGATGGGCGACCTATAGCGGAGAGAATTGCAGATGCCAAGCGTGGTACGGGAATATCTGCGAGACGGCGACGGTAGCGGCCCCGAAGCGATACGGACTAAAAGCTCCGACGCAAAAAGACCGGAGCTGCGGTGGCAGCCCCGGTCTCTCAAATACTATCCGAAATCGGACAGGTCCTATTCCAGGACCTGAATAACCGTGCGCGTCTGCGGGTCGACGATGACGCGGCGATCGTTCACGACCGTGTAACCGTAGGAGTCATATCCCTGCACAGGACGAACCTGGACAGCTTCCGGCAGCACGCGGCCGACCAGAACGTCGCCTTCGTACGGCACGGATTCAACCGGCTGCTCCATCACGTAGGTGCGGACTTCGCCTGGCATGACAACCGTTGCGGGTGCCATTGCTGGTTCCTGCGTGATGATCGTCGTCTGGGCGAAGGCTGCACTCGAAAGCGCCATGAATGCCGCCGAAGCGGTCAGTACGATCTTGCGCATAGTCTTACTCCATTTGTTTATTCTGCCTCTACAACTCGAAGTACGCGGCGATGGTTCCGTCCGACCAAGGTCTGATCGCTGCACTGCAACCAAGCCCTGCCCTGCTGAAACGGGAAAGCCCGGCGTCTTTCGAGCGCCGGGCTTTCCAATCTCGTCACAGAAATAGAACCGAAGATCAGTCCTTCTTGACCGCCGGGATCGGGCGGATCGCCAGTTCGCGCAGCTGCGCGGGGCTCGCTTCCGAAGGCGCTCCCATCAGAAGGTCCTGAGCCTGCTGGTTCATCGGGAACAGCGTGATCTCGCGCAGGTTCTTGGCACCGGTCAGAAGCATGACGACGCGGTCGACGCCGGCTGCCATGCCGCCATGCGGCGGTGCGCCGTACTGGAATGCGCGGTAGAGGCCGCCGAAGCGGTCTTCCACGTCCTGCTGCGAAAGGCCGACCATTTCGAAGGCCTTGACCATCACTTCCGGCAGCTGGTTACGGATCGAGCCAGACGCGATTTCGAAACCGTTGCAGACCATGTCGTACTGGTAGGCCTTGATCGTCAGCGGATCCTGGTTTTCCAGCGCGTCTAGGCCGCCCTGCGGCATCGAGAACGGGTTGTGGGCGAAGTCGATCTTCTTGTCTTCCTCGTTGTATTCGAAGAACGGGAAGTCGACGATCCAGCACAGAGCGAACTGGTTCTTGTCGGAAAGGTTCAGTTCGTCGGCAGCGCGGTTACGGGCTTCGCCGGCAAACTTGTAGAACTTGTCCGGATCGCCAGCGACGAAGAAGCAGGCATCGCCCGCTTCGAGGCCGAGCTGGGTGCGAACCGCTTCGGTGCGCTCCTCGCCGATGTTCTTGGCGAGCGGACCGGAGCCCGCGATCTTGCCGTCTTCTTCCTTCCAGAAGATGTAGCCGAGACCCGGCTGGCCCTGGCCCTGCGCCCAGGCGTTCATACGGTCGCAGAACGCTCTTGAGCCGCCGGTCTTGGCCGGGATCGCCCAGACTTCGACCTTCGGGTTGGACGCGATCATGTTTGCGAACACTTTGAAGCCGGAGCCGGCGAAATGCTCGGTGACGGCTTCCATCTCGATCGGGTTGCGCAGGTCCGGCTTGTCGGAACCGTATTTGCGCAGCGCGACGTCGTAAGGGATCCGCGGGAATTCCTTGGTGACCGGCTTGCCTTCAGCAAACTCCTCGAAGATGCCGCGCATGACCGGCTCCATCGTCTCCCAGACTTCTTCCTGGGTAACGAAGCTCATTTCCATGTCGAGCTGATAGAATTCGCCCGGCAGGCGGTCGGCACGCGGGTCTTCGTCGCGGAAGCAGGGCGCGATCTGGAAGTAACGGTCAAAGCCCGCCACCATCATCAGCTGCTTGTACTGCTGCGGCGCCTGCGGCAGAGCGAAGAACTTGCCGGGATGAATACGGCTCGGAACCAGGAAGTCGCGCGCGCCTTCGGGCGACGATGCGGTCAGGATCGGCGTCGAATATTCGGTAAAGCCGCCAGATGCCATTTCGCGGCGCATGGCAGCGATGATCTGCGTGCGCTTGACGATGTTCTTGTGCAGCGTTTCGCGGCGAAGATCGAGAAAGCGGTACTTGAGGCGCACGTCTTCCGGATATTCCGGCTCACCGAAGACCGGCAGCGGCAGTTCCTTGGCAGCGGACAGGACTTCGATCTCCTGTGCGTAGAGTTCGATCTCGCCGGTCGCCATCGTCTTGTTGACGGTCTCGTCGGAACGCGCCTTGACGGTGCCGTCGATGCGGATGACCCATTCGCCACGCACGACTTCGGCCGACTTGAAAGCCGGGCTGTCCGGGTCGGCAACGACCTGGGTCATGCCATAATGGTCGCGAAGGTCGATGAACAGAACGCCGCCATGGTCACGGACGCGATGAACCCAGCCGGAGATACGGACATTGGAGCCGACGTCCGACTTGCGGAGGGCTGCACAGGTGTGGCTGCGGTAACGATGCATTGTCTTTTATCCTGGACTGATGCTGAAAGCGGCTTCATCGGCGCGCGAAGCACAGCCGTACGAACCCATGAAAATCGGCCGGAAAAGCGCATGGTGGGCCTGCTTTGTCAAGACTTGTCACAGTCTCCCGCGGCGCTCGAGCCCTTTCCCCCGCTTTTACGGCTAGAGTTGCATAGGAGGATGTCATAACCAGAATGGGTCGATACGGCCAGCGCGCTGGCTGAGTCTCTGCGCCTGCCGACCATGCCCGAAAGCATCCGATGAACCAGATCCGCCCGCTGATACCGCTTCTGATCACCGCAGGGATCCTGATCGGCGGCAACGGGCTCCAGGGCACTTATATCGCGCTGCGCGGTTCGGCCGAGGGTTTTTCGCCGTCGGTCATCGGCCTGATCGGTGCCGGCTACAGTGTCGGCTTTGCGATCGGCTGCATCTATGTGGCAAGGCTGCTGCGCTCGATCGGCCATATCCGCACCTTTGCGGCCATGGCGGCAATCGCTGCGTCCGCCTCGATCGCCCTATCAATGGTCATCGACCCCGTCTTCTGGTTCGCCATGCGTTTCCTGATCGGCATCACTATCGCCAGCCTGTTTGCCACCGTCGAGAGCTGGATCAACTCGCAGGTGACCAACGAGAACCGCGCGCGGACGCTGTCGATCTACCGTTTCGTCGATCTCGGCTCGGTCACGATCGCGCAATACCTGATCCCGACCTTCGGCATCGACGGACCTGTCATCTTCAACATCATCGCCATCGCGCTGACGCTTTCGCTTGTGCCGATATCCATCGCCGACAAGTCGGGGCCGACGCCACCGGCCTCCATCTCATTCGATCTGAGAACCGTGTGGCGCATTTCGCCGCTCGCTGTGGTCGGCGTCGTGGCGGTCGGTCTGTCGATGGCGGCCTTTCGCAATATTGGGCCGATCTACGCCAAGGAGATCGGCATGAGTATCACGTCGATCGCGACCTTCATGAGTGCCGGCATCATCGGCGGCGTGGTACTGCAATATCCGCTCGGCGTCTATTCGGACAAGCTCGACCGGCGGCGCGTCATCCTGTGGACGACGATCGGGTCCGTCATCACCGGCGCCTATCTGTCGTTCGGCGCGGGCAGCAACGAGACGGCCAATATCATCAGCGTCTTCCTGTTCGGCGCCTTTTCGATGCCGCTCTATTCGCTCTGCTCGGCGCATGGCAACGACCACGCGAAACCAGGCGAGCACGCGGTGATCGCGGCAGGCTTGCTGTTCTTCTGGTCGGTCGGCGCCACGTTCGGACCGCTGCTTGCCGCGGCGCTTCTCGAATTCTACGGCCCGCGCGCATTCTTCCTCTACACGTCCTTCATCTTCGCGGGTTTTGCAATCTACACGCTGCGTCGGATGCAGTTGCGGGCACCGGTGCCGCCGCAGCAGCGCAGCTCCCGCTTCCGGGCGCTCTTGCGCACCTCGGCCTATTTCAACCGGCTTGCAGACCCGGCGGACCGGGCTAGCGACAAGGACAGGGACGCTGACGGCAACAACAGGAAATAGCCGCCCGCTTCCGGGAAAGGCTTGCCGTTTGTCTTGACATCTGCGGCGGGAAGGGAAAGGAAGGTTGACCACCTGCACGTGAATGAGACGATGATCGAAACAACAATTGCCCTTCAGGAAGCCTGCGAAAAGCTGGCTCAGTCAGACTTCATCACCATCGATACGGAGTTCTTGAGAGAGACGACCTTCTGGCCGGAACTCTGCCTGATCCAGATGGCGAGCCCGACAGTCGAAGTTCTCGTCGATCCGCTGGCAAAAGGGCTCGACCTCAAGCCCTTCTTCGAGCTGATGGCGAATACGGCGGTCACCAAGGTGTTTCATGCCGCGCGCCAGGATATCGAGATCATCCATCATCTCGGCAATCTCGTGCCGCATCCGATCTTCGATACGCAGGTTGCAGCCATGGTGTGCGGCTTCGGCGACAGCGTCTCCTACGACCAGCTCGTCAACCGCATCAAGGGCGTGCAGATCGACAAGTCGTCGCGCTTTACCGACTGGAGCCGCCGGCCGCTGTCGGAAAAGCAGCTCGACTATGCGCTGGCTGACGTCACCCATCTGCGCGACGTCTATCTGTCTCTGAAAGAACAACTGGAACGTGAAGGCCGTGCCCTCTGGCTGACGGAGGAAATGGCGGTTCTCGAGAGCGCGTCGACCTATGATCTGCATCCCGACGATGCCTGGCTTCGTCTGAAGTCGCGGCTGAGGAAGCCAAGCGAACTGGCGATCCTGAAATTCGTCGCCGCATGGCGCGAACGTGAGGCGCGCAGCCGCAACGTGCCGCGCTCGCGCGTGTTGAAGGACGATGCGATCTACGAGATTGCCCAGCAGCAGCCGAAGGATACCGAAGCTCTCGGACGTCTTCGCACCGTGCCGAAGGGCTGGGAACGCTCATCCTCAGGCGCCGCGATCGTCGAGGCTGTCAATACGGCGCTGGCGCTGCCGAAGACCGAGATGCCGCATGCTCCGAAGCATGTGCATCTGCCAGAAGGCACGGGCGCTGCCGTCGAACTCTTGAAGGTTCTGCTGAAGCTCATTTCCGACAAGCAGGGCGTTGCCGCCAAGGTGCTCGCCAATACCGACGATCTGGAAAAGATTGCTGCCGAAGGCGAGTTGGCCGAAGTGGCCGCCCTTTCCGGCTGGCGTCGCGAACTGTTCGGCGACACGGCGCTCAAGCTGATCCAAGGCGGCGTGGCGCTGCGCTTCGTCAACAAGAAGGTCGAGGCGGTCGAGCTGTAAGGCTCGTCCTCACCGTCATTCATAATACAAGGGATCGGCCACCGGAGCTCCGGAGCGCGATCCCTTTTCGTTTAAATCCCAGTTATTTGCAGCGTTCCAGCCCGGCTCCGCGACGCTTGAACTACGTGCTCTGGCACCGTCAAGAAACCGACGTAAAACCTTCATCCAAGCGTCAACCGATCATCACCTCACCGTCATGCGTGCCGCCTATCGACGTCGCGTGTTCTTCTCAATCGAACAGGTGATTTGATGACCAAGACCTTTTTAGCCTCCGTCTTCGTAAGTGCTCTCCTCGCCGGCACGGCATTGGCCGACGACCGCGAATTTCCGGCAAAGCTCACAGGCCAGGCAATCCTGCCGGCCAATACGGTGACTGCTGCTCCAACCGATGCGCCTGAATTCCTCAAGACATCGGGCAAGTTCACCACGCCGGACCGCAAGCGCACGGAAAAGCTCGGATCGATCGACGGCAAGGACGGTGTTCGCGTCACCGACGTCAAGCTGCCATTCAACGGTCAACCGATCCAGGGCTTTTCCGGGATCAAGGCGATGGCAGACGGCACGTTCTGGACGCTCTCCGACAACGGTTTCGGCTCCAAGGCCAATTCCTCGGACGCGATGCTGTTCCTGCACCAGGTGAAGTTCGACTGGGCGACCAACAAGGTCGATGTCGTCAAGAACATCTTCCTGTCGGACCCGAACAAGATCGCCCCCTTCCCGATCGCCATGGAAGGCAGCGACAAGCGCTACCTGACCGGCGCCGATTTCGATATCGAATCGATCCAGCCCGTCGCAGACGGTTTTTGGCTCGGCGAGGAATTCGGGCCTTACCTCATCAAGGTCGACATGCTCGGCCAGCTGACTGACGTCGTTGCCACCACCGTCGACGGCAAGAAGGTCACCTCGCCTGACAACCCGACCCTTTCGATGCCTGCCAACCCCGCCGCCAAGATGCCGGTCTTCAACCTGAAGCGTTCGGGTGGCTATGAAGGCATGGCAATGTCGAAGGATGGGCAGAAGCTTTACGGCCTGCTGGAAGGCCCGATCTTCCTCGACGACGGCAAGGTCGAACAGGCCGATGGGCGCACCGCGCTGCGCGTCATCGAATTCGACATCGCTTCGAAAAGCTGGACCGGTCGTTCCTGGCTCTATCCGCTGTCTGAAAAGGGTGTCGCGATCGGCGATTTCAACATGCTGGATGCCACCACCGCGCTCGTCATCGAACGCGACAACGGCGCCGGCACCAAGGACAAGGCCTGCGCCGATCCGAAGCAGCCGAAACCGGATTGCTTTGATGCGCCGGCCGAACTGAAGCGCGTCTACAAGATCGAGATGACCGACGCCAATGTCGGCGCGGCCGTCCGCAAAATCGGCTATATCGACCTTCTGAACATCAAGGACCCCGACAGCAAGAAGATGGCTGGCTCGAAGGACGGCATCTACGACATGCCGTTCGTGACGATCGAGAATGTCGACCAGATCGACGCGACACACCTGATCATCGGCAATGACAACAACCTGCCCTTCTCGGCCGGTCGCGCCGTCAACAAGGCTGATGACAACGAGTTCAGCCTGATCGAAGCCGCCGAGTTCCTCAACGCGAAGTAAAGCAGTGAGGCGGTGATCGGCAGGCCTCTAGAGCCCGGACATCACCACGACGAAACAGAAAAGGGTATCTGCATCAGCAGGTACCCTTTTCGACTCCATGACACCTCGAACCTGGACGTATTAAAGCTCAGGTATCGCCAGGATTACCATTTCAGGACGTCGTTAAGCGATGATGGCGCCTTCAAGCTTCTGTTCAAGTTCGTCGAAGGATCATTGAGCTGACGGACGATGTCGCTCTTTTGCGACGAGGAAAGATTGCTCCCCGACTGCCGCAGGATCAGGATCTGGTTATTGGCCACACCCTGATCTGTCGTATCCTTGGCAGCGTTTACGCTCAGCTCCACGGCCCGCGGATCCTGCAGGCGGTACAGAAAATCTGCTGCCTGGTAGCGAATGGTCTTGTCCGGATCTGCGGCCGCCTGAATCAGCAACGGAAAATCCTCAGCGGCCAGCTTTTGCGACAGAGACGACGCCAGATTGGGGTCGGAGCGGATCATTTCTGCCAGGGCATAGACCACGCCGAGCTTGACGCGGTAATCGTCCGGCGATGCGTGCAGCGCAGACAGCATCATGGGCACTGCGACAACTCCGGCAGAGACCAGAAAGTCGCGGGAATTGCGCCTCAGGAACGTATCCTCGTTCCGTAGGCCGGCAAGCGCCTTCTGAATTTGGTCGACCGATGCTTCCGGCCGAACCGCCGCCTGAGCGAACGCGCTCAGATCCCACCATGCACCTGTCGTGCTGCCGCTAACCTCCGCTGTCGGCCCAGGTGAAAGCGTATCCAGTTCGGACAGGAGAACCAGCGAGCCGTTCTTGACCTGCCGCGCATTATAGTCGAAGCGCCACTGGACCGGCCGGCCTTCGGCGAAAATTGCCCGGATTTTCTGGGCATCGCCGATAAGCTCGAAATACTCTTTGCCAGCTTCCTTTTCGATTGTATCGACCTGCATCCGCATCTGCGTGCTTTGTAGCGATGTACCGAGGCCAAGAAACTTGATCCGTCGGACCATGGCATCCTTGTAGATGTAGAGCGGCTCGTCATCGATTATGCGGATATCGGCGACATGCGAGAAGTCGCCGCTGATCTCGCCTTTAAACAGCGCCGGCGTGCCAGGCGGCGTAAATTGCTGGAGCATTAGAAACAGAACGACTGCCATGGCGCCGGCCCCGGTCACCGACCAGCCGGCCCAGTTCCCTGCAACCTTTGCACCGAACGCCGCAAGCACCAGCCCGAAACCGACGCAGATGGTCAGCGAGGAGGCGGTCTGGCTGCGTCCCAAGAGAAGGATCGCAGTACCCAGCAGCACGAGAAAGAGCCCGACGGCCACGCCGGCAACAAAGTATTTTTCCGGAAAATTGTTCTCGGGCGCCAGCGCGTTATTGGCCCCACGGTCCGCATGATTGTTCGCGCCTTGATCTGCCACTGCCATGTTCGAGCCCCCCTCGAAGCCAACACCAACATAAGGCATGCCTGTTCAACCGAAGATAAGCCGAAGCCCGCTCGGTTGCAACCGTCTAGATCTGATGCATCTGTTCTCGCAACAGCTGCTATTCGAACACGAAGGCGAGCTTCTTGCCGGTCAGCTTGGCAAGCTGCTGCAGCCGACCTTCCAGCCGCTCGCCAGCGAAGTTGCGGTAAGCGTGCGGCACGACGAATTCCATGTCGAGATCGGGCGAACTCGACTGGCGGAAAGTCAGGTTATTGACGATGCCGGGCATCGAAGCCGAGAACAGATAGACGACCCGCAACAATCCGCCGAGCAGTTTAGCCAGTTCCAGCAGCCGCGGTGTCGCAATCGTCGAGAGCGGGCCGGTGGCACCGTCGTCGCTCAAACCCTCGAACCGGTAGTAGTTGGCGAGCGCCAGGTAGGCGCGGCCCGCATGGGTAATGCCGACGAAGGACGAGTGGGCGATGACGTTAAGTGCCTGGGCGCCGCGGTAATCGGGATGCGCACGCCAGCTGATATCGGCCAGCAGGCAGGCAGCCCTGCGATAGCGGCTTTCTTCCTCGGTCTCGGTAATGCCGAAGAACGGCACCATGCGGCCGGTCCAATCGGCAAGCTCGCGCGCATGTTCGGGCGAACGCGCGCGCAAGATGGCGAGTTGATCGGCAGCCACGACCAGCGGATCGGCCTGCTTTTCCTCATCCGGCATCAGATGATAGAGATAGCCTTCCCGCACGCCCTGCGCCGAAAAGCTGACGACCGACGGCTTCATGACGGAGAGCACTTCCTGCAGGGCCACGGCGCCGAAGGGCAGAAGCGAACGACGGCTTTTCGAGACGGCCTGCCAGGCAGGATCCTTGGAATCCTTGGCATCGATCACGTCTTCGAGAAATTTCTGGATTTCCTCGAAGGTCAGCTCGTAGCCCTGCATCATGTGCAGCGGATATTTGGTGATTTCCATGTGCAGCTTGGCGATGTTGCGCCACGTGCCGCCGACCGCATAGAAGGTGCGGCCCTCGCCCTTTTCCAGAAAGCGGGCGGTATTGACCTGCTTGCGGGCAAAAGTCCGCGCCTTGGAAATGGAACCACCTGACGATTCCGACAGCCGCAGGCCGCCGAGAGGCAGGGTGATCCCCTTGCCGAACTCGTGTCCCTTGATGTCGATCAGTTCAAGCGATCCGCCACCAAGATCACCGGCGACGCCGTCGACCTCGTGAAAGCCGCTGATGACGCCGAGCGCCGAATATTTGGCTTCTTCCTCGCCGGACAGGAGCTGGATTTCCTGGCCGAGGATTTCCTCCGCCTTGGCGATGAAATCAGGGCCGTTGGAGGCTTCGCGGGCGGCGGCTGTTGCAAGGACGTAGATTTCCGTCGCCTGCGCCTGGTCGGACAGCGCCTTGAACCGTCTGAGAGCGGCGAGCGCGCGCAACACGCCCTCGTCGTCCATCCGGCCGTTCGAGCCGAGCCCCTTGCCAAGACCGCACAGAACCTTCTCGTTGAAGAGAACGGTCGGTGCCCTGGTCAGGCCTTCGTAAATCACCACGCGAACCGAGTTCGAGCCAATGTCGATGACGGAAACAGGGGCGATGCCAGGCAGGCGCCCTTGAGCTTCAGATCGTACCATGCTGCCTATTTCTTGACTGTTCTTGCCGGCTACTTTTTGCGTCCGGACATGACGCCGGCAATCAGTTTCGGAGCGCTGGATTTCAGGGCTTCACCACGCCCCGAGAGGCTAGGATTGGTCATGAAATAATGCTGCGCGTTGAACGGTTCTTCACCCTTGCGCACTTCCATGCGCCTTGACGTACCGTCCGCCAATATCTCGTAGCTCTGTTGATTGTCAATGAGATTGCCCAGCATGATCTGTGAAAGAACCTGCTCGTGCACGGTCGGATTGAGCAGCGGCACCAGCGTTTCGACGCGGCGATCGAGGTTTCGGGGCATCATGTCGGCGGACCCGATGTAGAGCAGAGCCTTGTCCGAAGGCAGGCCGTAACCGTTGCCGAAGCAGAAGATGCGGCTGTGTTCGAGGAAGCGCCCGACGATCGATTTGACGCGGATATTGTCGGAAAGACCCGGCACCTGCGGGCGCAGGCAGCAGATGCCGCGGATGACCAGATCGATTTCGACGCCGGCGCGGCTGGCGCGATAAAGCGCGTCGATAATCTCCGGATCGACCAGTGAATTCATCTTCATCCAGATCGCGGCCGGAGCTCCCGCCTTCGCGTGCGCGATCTCTTCCTCGATGTGTTTGAGAATGCGCGGTCGCAGCGTGTAGGGCGACATGGCGATCTTGGTGCTTTCCTTCGGCTCGCCGTAACCGGTGATAAAGTTGAAGATATTCGCCATGTCGTGGGCGATCTTCGGGTTGCAGGTGAAGAAGGAAAGGTCCGTGTAGATCTTTGCGGTGATGGGATGGTAGTTGCCGGTACCAAGGTGGCAGTAGGTTCTCAGCTTGCCGTCCTCACGGCGCACGACCATCGACATTTTCGAATGTGTCTTGAGCTCGATAAAGCCGAACACGACCTGCACGCCAGCTCGCTCCAGGTCTCGCGCCCAGCGGATGTTGGCCTCTTCGTCGAAGCGTGCCTTCAACTCGACCAGCGCCGTCACCGACTTGCCGGCCTCGGCCGCATCGATCAGGGCTCGGACGATGGGGCTGTCGTTGGAGGTTCTGTAGAGGGTCTGCTTGATGGCGAGGACGTCGGGGTCACGGGCTGCCTGAAGAAGAAACTGCACCACAACGTCGAAACTCTCGTACGGGTGGTGGACCACCATGTCCTTTTCGCGGATGGCGGCGAGGCAGTCTCCGGCGTGTTCGCGGACGCGTTCGGGAAATCGGGCGTTGTAGCTTTCGAACCGCAGATCGTCGCGCGGCGCCTTGGTGATTTCCGACAGCGTGTTGAGTGCCAGAAGACCCGGCAAGACCGCGACGCGGTTGTCCGGAACGCCGAGTTCCTGCACCACAAACTGGCGCAGTTCCGCCGGCATTTCCGAATCGGTCTCGATGCGGATGACCTTGCCGCGGCGGCGGCGCTTGAGCGCCGTCTCGAAGAAGCGCACCAGATCCTCGGCTTCTTCCTCGACTTCGAGATCGCTGTCACGGATGATGCGGAACGTACCGCCGCCCTTGACCTCGTAACCCGGGAAGAGCCGGTCGGTAAACATGGCGACCGCATCTTCTAGCGTGATGTAGCGGATCGTGTTTGCGTCGTCGGGCAGACGGATGAAGCGGTCAAGCGTCGTCGGCAGGCGCAGAAGACCCGTCATAGGCTCCTTGCCGTTCAGGCTGTGCAATTGCAGCCCCATCGAGAAGCCAAGATTGGGGATGAACGGGAACGGATGCGCCGGATCGATCGAAAGCGGTGTCAGGATCGGGAACAGCTCGTCGTCGAACGTCCCGGACAGCCAGTTACGGTCTTCGTCCGAAAGCGCTGCCGGACGGACGATCAAAATCTCTTCCTGCGCCAGATACTGCTGTAGCACGGCGAGCGAAGCCTGCTGCTCCATCTGCAGATTGTCGATTTCCTGCAGGATCGCATCCAGCTGTTCTGCCGGCGTCTTGCCATCGGGGCTCTTGATGACGATGCCCTGACGGACCTGCCCCTCAAGACCGGCAACGCGCACCATGAAGAATTCGTCGAGGTTTGCAGCCGAGATCGACAGGAAGCGGATGCGTTCCAGAAGTGGATGCGACGCGTTCAGCGTTTCCTCGAGAACGCGGCGGTTGAACTGCAGCCAGGAAAACTCGCGGTTGATGAACCGCTCGGGGCTGGAAAGCAGCGCCTCGCCCACATCCGCCGCTTCGTCCCTGCTGGCTGCCTCGCCCTTTTTGGGCTGCTCAATCTCGGTCGTCATCGATTCCATCTTCATCCATCCCAGAGCCAGCCCCATAACCGGTATGCGTGGGGCCGTGCGATACGTTTGACGACGCGACCGTCATAGTCAATTGCCGGCGCAGACGTTGCTAATCATTCGGTACGGCACTGCCGAAATCCTTGAGGACTTCGGTCGCCAGAGGACGGGTGATCGGGGTCCCGCGCGCCAATGCCAACCGGTCAAGCCGGTCGACGATGGTCTGCGCAGCGCCCAGGGATCGCTCCATCCTGGTGACGATGTAACTGAGAAGTTTGTCATCAATATAAAGCTGACGATCGGCAAACAGTTTTACCATCACCTGGGCCAGCAATTCCTCATCGGGCTCGCCGATTTCCACCACGGTCGCAGCCTTCAGCCGTGATTTGAGGTCCGGCAGCGTCACGGACCAGGACATGGGCCACAGCCGCGATGTCATCAACAAAGTGCGGCCATGCTGGCGCACGGCATTGATGACGTGGAAAAGCGTGGTCTCGTCGAAGTCGCGCCGATCGGCGTCCTCAAACAGCACCGGCCCATCCGCTGCGACAGTTGCTGCATTCGAACCCGAGATCGGATGGATCTCGGCAGCCCCTGCCCGCTCCCGCCAGATATGGGCGAGATGCGACTTGCCGGAACCGACGGGACCCGCAAGGATCACGACCGGAGATGGCCAGGCCGGCCATTCATCGACGATCGAGACCGCGGCGGCCAGCCGTTCAGAGACCAGGAGATCATCCCGGCTCTGCGCGGAATCATGGGTGAATTGCAGCGGAAGCTGTTCGCTTCTGCGCTGGTCGCGTTCGCTCGATCCGGTCATTCGCTTTTCAGATGTCTTTCTGGTCGCTCTTGGGAGCATCGAGACGCTGCATGCCGGTATTTTCATTGACCACGGCCTGTGGCGCCCCTTCCCACGGCAGATCTACCGATCGTCCGTAATAGAGATCGCTGTCAAGATACCGTGAGATCGCGAACCGGACAAGCACGCCGACGACTGCCGCCGCCGGCACGGCCAGAAGAAGACCGACAAAGCCGAACATGGCACCGAAGGCAAACAGCGCAAACATCAGCCAGACCGGATGCAGACCGACGCTTTCGCCGACCAGCTTCGGCTGCAGTATATTGCCTTCCAGGAACTGGCCGGAGAAGAACACGGCAGCGACCGCCATGATCCACAGATAGTCCGGCCAGAACTGTACGAGCGCCACACCGATCGCCATGATCAGCCCGATCATCGAACCGATATAGGGAATGAACGAAATCATGCCGGCGACGAAGCCGATCAGCAGGCCGAAATTCAGGCCCACCAGCGACAGACCGACGGCATAGTAGATGCCGAGGATGAGGCAGAGTGATCCCTGCCCGCGAATAAAGCCGGCGACGGATCCATCCATGTCGCGGGCGATGTCGCGCACTGTCTGGACCTGATCGCGCGGGATCCAGCTATCGACTTTCGACACCATGCGGTCCCAGTCCAGCAGCAGATAGAAGGCGACGACCGGGGTAACGATCAGGAGCGACACGACGTCGACGATCGCCTTGCCGGAGTTCCAGATCTGCGCAAACAGGGTACCGATGAAGCCGGCGCCCTGGCTCAGCACTTCAGAGAAATTCTGTTTGACGGTCTCGATCTGGCTGGAGACCCAGCTCGGCAGGAACGAGTTCTCCGGGTTGGAAATGATCTGCTGCAACTGGGTGATGTAACCGGGCAAAGCGGCGGCGAACTGGGTGAACTGGGTGACGATGATCGGGATGACCAGCATCAGCGACAGCGCGAACACCGTGACGAACGATACCAGGATCAGCACGGAAGCCATCATCCGGCTCAGTCCGCGGCGCTGCAGCCAGTCTGCGACAGGATCGAGGAAATAGGCGAGCGCCATGCCTGCGACGAAGGGAAGAAGGATGGAGCTGAAAAACCACAGAAACAGCGCGAAGATGAAAAGAACGGCTGCCCAGAAGAAGACATGGCGGCGCAGGCTCGCTCCGCTGATATGATAGGGCATCTTTACGTCCTTTTTTGCACTGCATTCCCGGTATCACGCATATGAGCCCGGACCGGGTAAGGTCAAGATCGGCATCGACTTCGCCGCGTCGAGCGACGGCCGGGCCTGTGAAAAGCCTTGAAAGCCCACGCTTCCGCTTGCATCCTCCGCCTTGTCATGCAATGGCGGGCCGGAGATTTTTGCGCAGCCGCACCACGCCGAAAGGTCTCGATCTTCGGTTCGCGCGGCATGTCCCAACGGAGAATTACGATGAGCGAGACGGGCAAGAACGGTCTCACCTATAGCGATGCCGGCGTCGATATCGACGCGGGCAACCTGATGGTCGAGAAGATCAAGCCGGCGGTACGCTCAACCCGCCGTCCCGGCGCAGACGGCGAAATCGGTGGCTTCGGCGGCCTGTTCGACCTGAAAGCTGCAGGCTTTACCGATCCGATCCTGGTGGCTGCCAATGACGGCGTCGGCACCAAGTTGAAAATCGCGATCGATGCCAATTTCCACGACACGGTCGGCATCGATCTCGTCGCCATGTGCGTCAACGATCTCGTCGTGCAGGGCGCAGAGCCGCTGCTGTTTCTCGACTACTTCGCCACCGGCAAGCTCGATCCGGACCAGGGCGCTGCCATCGTCAAGGGGATCGCTGCGGGCTGCGTCGATGCAGGCTGTGCGCTGATCGGCGGCGAGACGGCAGAAATGCCGGGCATGTATTCCGATGGCGACTACGACCTTGCCGGCTTTGCAGTGGGCGCTGCCGAACGTGGCCAGCTTCTGCCAGTCGGCGACCTGGCCGCCGGCGACGTCATTCTCGGCCTCACCTCCTCGGGCGTGCATTCCAACGGTTTTTCGCTGGTGCGCAAGATCGTCTTGATCTCCGGCCTCGGCTGGGACGCGCCTGCGCCGTTCTTCGACGGCAAGTCGCTCGGCGAAGCGCTTTTGACGCCGACCCGCATCTATGTGAAGCCGCTGCTGAAGGCGATCCGCGAAACCGGGGCCCTGAAGGCGCTTGCCCACATCACCGGCGGCGGCTTTCCCGAAAACATTCCGCGCGTGCTGCCGAAGAACCTGGCGGCCGAAGTCGATCTCGACTCAATCCCCGTCCCGCCCGTGTTCTCGTGGCTGGCAAAGACCGGCGGTGTCGAGCCGAAGGAAATGCTACGCACGTTCAACTGCGGCATCGGCATGATCGTCGTCGTTTCGGCTGAGAATGCGCAGACGGTGACGGATGTGCTCACCCGCGAAGGTGAAATCGTCGTTCCGCTCGGCCGCATGATCGACCGTGCGGAAGGCGACGCCGGCGTCGTCTACAAGGGCACGCTCGGTCTATGAGCAAAGCACTCGCCAGCGTGCAGAAGAAGCGCGTCGTCGTGTTCATTTCCGGCGGCGGCTCCAACATGCTGTCGCTGGCGGACGCCTGTGAAGATCCAGGCTTCCCGGCCGAAATCGTTGCCGTCATCTCCGACAAACCGCAAGCCGGCGGGCTCGCGAAGGCTGAGGCGCGCGGCATCCAGACACTCGCCTTCGAGCGCAAGTCCTATGCCGGCAAGGCTGAGCACGAGGCGGCGATCCTTGAGGCACTCGAGGAAATAGCGCCTGACATCATATGTCTTGCGGGTTACATGCGGCTGATTTCCGGGGATTTCATTTCCCGCTACGAGGGCCGGATACTCAATATCCATCCCTCCATCCTGCCGCTTTTTCCGGGACTGCATACCCATCAGCGGGCGCTCGATGCCGGCATGAAGGTTGCCGGTTGCACGGTGCATTTCGTGACCGAGGGCATGGATGAAGGCCCGATCGTGGCCCAGGCCTGTGTTCCCATTCAGAACGGTGATACGCCTGATACGCTCGCTGCGCGGGTACTGACCGTCGAGCACCAGATCTATCCGGAAGCGCTAGCGCTTCTAGCGACGGGAGGCGTCAGCCTCAGAGCTGGCAGGGCAGAGTTTTAATCACATCTTTCGCCTACATCTTGGCCGCACGCCGGACATAACCATCCGGCGTGCGGCCATTTGTGTTAGCTGCGCAGGAACGCCATCAAGTCGTCCGTCAGCTGCTGCTTGTTCGAGGCAAACAGCCCGTGGGGCGCGCCGTCGTATTCGATCAGCGTCGCGCCGGGGATCGCGGCAGCGGCGGCACGGCCGGACGTCTCGATCGGCACGGTCTGGTCGCCTGTTCCGTGGATGATCAGCGTCGGCACCTTGAAGCTCGGCAGGTCCGGACGAAAATCCGTCGAGGAGAAGGCCTTTGCGCAAGCAAGCGTTGGCCGAAGACCCGCCATCATCGTCTGCTGAAACGACCAGTCGAGCACGGCTTCGCTCACCGACCCGGTGAACACGCCGACGCCGTAGAAGCTTTTCAAAAAGCCGTGGAAGAAATGCGCCCGGTCTTCCTTCATGCCGGCCGTCATCTCGTCGAACACCGACTGCGGCACACCATCAGGGTTGTCGGGCGTCTGCGCCATATAGGGAACGACCGACGCAATCAGCGCGGCCTTGGAAACGCCCTTGCCGCCGTGGCGCGACATATAGCGGGCAACCTCGCCACCGCCCATGGAAAAGCCGAACAGTGCTGCATCCTGCGCGCCGGTCGCCTCGATGACATCGGCAAGATCGTCGGCCAGCGTATCGTACTCATAACCGTCCCACGGCTGCTCGGAGCGGCCGAACCCGCGTCGGTCATAGGAAATGGCGCGGAACCCGGCGTCTGCTGCCACCACCGCGAAGTCGTCCCAGGTGTCGGATGTCAGCGGCCAACCGTGCATCATGATAACGGGACGGCCGGTCTTCGGACCCCAGTCCTTGACATAAAGCTGCGTTCCGTCGCGGGTGGTGATCATGGTCATCTTTGCATCCCTTCTTCTGGCAATGGAACCAGTCTAACGGGAGGTCTCTGGCAATTGTTCCCCGACATGGAAGCGATGCATCCCTCCCAACGACCAGCCATTTGACGACCGGCTTGGCGCGGACTACCTTGGATTGAACCGGAGGTGTAGAGATGACGATCACGGTCAAGCTGGGTGATGCGAAAACCGAACTTTCCGAGCTCCTGCCCCTCGTCGAAGCCGGCCAGGAGGTGGTGATTGCGCGTGGCGAAACACCCGTCGCGCGGCTCAGCCCGATCGCGGCCACGCCGGGTATGAATGCTGAGTTCACCGAAGAACAACTCGCACGGCGGCGGGCCCTTATTGAGACGATCATATCTGAGCGCGACGCTCGAATGTCCGCCACTGCCGAAGAAATCGACGAATGGAAAAAAGAAGGTCGGCGTTAGTGCAGACTTTCGTGGTTGATGCCTCGGTTGCAGCCGGCTGGTTCATAGCTGATGAGGCCAATCCATATTCGAACCATGTCTTGAAAGCCTCAATGGCGTTGGGCGCAGTTGTGCCTGACCTTTTCTGGCACGAAATGCGCAGCCTGCTGACTATCGCCGCCCGAAGGAAGCGGATCGTCTTGGAAGATGTTGCTACATCGATGACACGCTTGCGAGAGCTGGAAATCACGACCGTCACAGGGCAAGAGGACGGGCGTATCCTCGAGCTGATAGCCCGTTACCAGCTATCCGCCTACGACGCCGCCTATCTTGCGCTGTCGCTCGAGGAAAACCTCGAACTCGCAACGCTCGACAAGCAGTTGATCGCGGCAGCCCCGTCGGCCGGGTGCAGCCTCGTGCGGGCCTAAAGCGCCGCCCGGTTAAGCACGGCCCACTGCAGCAGCATGATTGTCTTGGCATCGATGATCTCGCCGTCGGCGATCATCGTGACGGCCTTGTCGAGCGGAAACTCCAGCACTTCTATATCCTCGTGCTCGTCGGCGAGCCCGCCACCCTCGTTGATCCGGTCGGAAAGATCGATCGAGGCGTGGAAGAAGTGGATGACCTCCGTCACGGAGCCCGGCGACGTCAGTGCCTTGAAGACGAAACGCACGTCGCGGATCCGGTAGCCGGTCTCCTCCATCGCCTCGCGGCGGATCGCGTCTTCGCCGTCTTCGCCATCGAGAAGTCCGGCCGGCACTTCGATCATGAAGGCCGGTTCGCCCGTCAGATAAGCCGGCAGTCGGAATTGTTTGACGAGGACGACGATATCGCGTTCGCGGTCGTGCAGCAGGATGCAGGCGGCCGGCGTGCGATGGAAAACCTCGCGCTTGATGCGCTGCGTCTCGCCGTTGCGATCGGTATAGTCGAGTTGATAATCGGAAAGCCGCGTCCAGCCCTGCGACAGCGTCGTATCGCTGACGATCTTCACCCGGTCATTCACGTCGCTCATGCGATTCCCTTGCGTAGCCAGACCTTGTTGTCGTGCACGGCAGCACCTCCGAAAGGCGCCACCGGATCGGCGCCGGTGAGGACGTTGATCCCTTCGCCGTCGAGATGCGCGTCGTTGGGCCACAATCCCTCGGCGATCAGCACGCCGGGTTTTGCACCAGTCACGAGTTTCGCATGCAGACGGATCTCGCCCCGACGGTTGCCGAGCGTGACTATATCGCCGTCAACGATGCCGAGACGTGCGGCG
Source organism: Neorhizobium sp. DAR64872/K0K18 (assembly GCF_050500175.1). Lineage (NCBI taxonomy): Bacteria > Pseudomonadati > Pseudomonadota > Alphaproteobacteria > Hyphomicrobiales > Rhizobiaceae > Neorhizobium > Neorhizobium sp. DAR64872/K0K18. The sequence continues at coordinate 1,119,159 of NZ_CP191446.1, read as the reverse complement.
TCCGTCGGATCGATCATCACGTCCGGCCGCCCTTCCTTCTCCACCGAGCTTTTGGTCTCGGCAAAGGATGAATTGAGGAAGCTGCGCGACGGCGAGGTCGCGAGGCGGAACGGATGCTCGGCGTCGGCTGTCTCAATCACATCGACATGATCGGGAAAACGCGGCAACTGCGCGTGTGGCCCGAGCGGGCCGACGCTGTCGGGCGTCCGATCCGGCGATGGGCCGTTGACCCAATCGGGGCTGAAGCGGAATTTGCCGTCCGGATAGCCGAAACCGTTGATGTAGTGCGCGGTGTCGAAATCCGGTTGCGCATCGATCCACTTGTCGGCCTTCAGCGCGTCATAGGAACCCCAACCGCTGGCAGTCAGGATACGGTCGATATGGGTGCGTTCGTCCATGCCGAAGCCGGCAAACCCGTCGACGCCGAGACGCTTTGCCAGTTCCTCGATGACGAAAAGGTTGGTGCGCACCGTTGCCGGTGGTTCGACCAGTTTCGGGCCGAGCAGGATATGCTGATGCCCGCCGCCGCGATAAAGGTCGTCATGCTCAAGGAACATGGTCGCGGGCAGAACGATATCGGCAACCTTTGCCGTATCGGTCATGAACTGCTCGTGGACGGCGGTGAAAAGATCGTCGCGCAAAAAACCTTCGCGCACGAGGCGCTGTTCCGGCGCAATATTCATCGGATTGGTGTTCTGGATCAACAGCGCCGTCACCGGTCCGCGATGACGCAGCGCTTCCGCGTCGCCGGTCAGCACACGGCCGATCTGCGACTGGTCGAGCATGCGGATGTCCGGATCCTTGTAGGCCGTGCCCATCAGCTCGGCTTTGTTGAACCGATAAATCTCGCCGTTGTTGTGGAAGGCGCCGCCGCCTTCGTGTCGCCAGGAGCCGAGCACGGTCGCGATCGACAGCGCCGCGTGCATCGCCGCCGTGCCGTTGCGCTGACGGGAAAAGCCGTAGCCCAACCGGAAGAAACTCTTCGGCGTGGTGCCGACGAGCCTGGCGAACCCCTCGATTTCCTCGACGGTGAGGCCTGTGATCGCCGACGCCCATTCCGGCGTGCGGCTTTTCAGATGCGCTTCGAGGCCTGCCGGATCATCGGCATATTTCGCCATATAGGCGCGGTCGGCATAGCCGTCACGGAAGGCGACATGCATCACGGCGCAGGCGAGTGCGGCATCGGTGCCGGGGCGCAACACCAGCTTGACGTCGGCCTGTTTCATTGTCGGATTGTCGTAGATGTCGATGACGACGATCTTGGCGCCGCGCTGTTTGCGGGCCTTGATCGCATGGGTCATCACATTGACCTGGGTGGAGACCGCATTGGTGCCCCAGATCACGACGCAATCGGATTTCGCGATCTCGCGCGGATCGGGGCCGCGCAGGGCGCCTGTGCCCATCACATAGCCGGTCCAGGCCATGTTGGTGCAGATCGTGCCCATGAAGCCGGAATATTTCTTGGCGTGGCGCAGGCGCTCGATCGAATCGCGCTGCACCTGACCCATGGTTCCCGCATAGAAATAGGGCCACACCGCTTCGGACCCGTGCTTTGCTTCAGCCTTGACGAACGCATCGGCGATCTCGTCCAGCGCCACTTCCCAGGAGATTTCCTGCCAGAGCCCTTCGCCCTTGGCACCCATGCGGCGCTGTGGCACCATCAGGCGGCCGGGATGATAAATGCGCTCGGTATAGCGCGCGACCTTGGCGCAGATGACGCCAGCCGTATAGGTATTGTCGGACGAGCCGCGGACACGACCGATCCTGCCATCCGCGGTCAGATCGACATCCAGCGCGCAGGCGCTCGGACAGTCATGAGGACAGACGGTATGGCCGACGGAAGTGTGACCGACGACGGGGCTTTCGGGAATGGGGGTCGCAACGTTCATGGCTTTTCTATATGGCATGGCGACGGCTGCAAAAAGGGCCATTTGCAGCGCATCAATTTTATTCAAGCGAGACACAAGCTGAGATGAACTATCGGCACATCTACCACGCAGGCAATTTCGCCGACGTCCTCAAGCACGCCGTCCTGTCGCGGCTCGTTCTTTATGCACAGAACAAGGACAAGGCGTTCCGCTTCCTCGATACGCATGCGGGCATCGGGCTTTACGACTTATCCTCCGAAGAAGCGCAGAAGACCGGCGAATGGCTCGACGGCATCGGCAAGCTGGTCGATGCCGAGTTTCCTCCCGAAGTGGCCGAAATCCTTGCGCCCTATCTCGGTGCCGTGAAGGAACTGAACCCGAAGGGTGGCGTCAAGTTCTATCCCGGCTCGCCGAAACTCGCGCGCATGCTGTTTCGCCCGCAGGACCGTCTCTCGGCAATGGAGCTGCATCCGGAAGACTTTGCCCGCCTGTCGCGCCTGTTCGAAGGCGACTACCAGGCACGTGTGACCGAACTCGACGGCTGGCTGGCGCTCGGGGCGCATCTGCCGCCGAAGGAAAAGCGCGGCATCGTGCTGATCGATCCGCCCTTCGAGGAGGAAGGCGAGTACGACCGGATGGTCAGGGGTCTCGCCAATGCCTATCGCAAGTTTTCAGGCGGTACCTATTGCCTCTGGTACCCGATGAAGAAGGGCGCGCCGATCAAGGACTTCCACGAGCAGCTGAACGCGCTGGATATCCCCAAAATGCTCTGCGTCGAGCTGACCGTGAAAAGCGACCGCGATCTTGTCGGCCTGAACGGCTCGGGCCTCGTCATCGTCAACCCGCCTTTCACGCTTAAGGATGAGCTGCATACGATCCTGCCCCCGATAAAGACGGCGCTGGCACAGGATCGTTACGCCTCGCAGCGATGCTTCTGGATAAGAGGTGAACACACCGACGCCGAGGCTTGACCCGTCGGCGCATCCCTTTCATGGTGCGGCGCGACTGGAGGCCGCCCACCATGAAACGCTTGTTCGCCGCCCTAGCGGGCCTCGTCGTCCTTCTCGCCTTCACTACTGCGTCGACGGCGCAGGATCGGCAGCGCAACCGGAGCCAGCAAGGCTCCGAGGACCGTGCGGGCGCTTTCGATTTCTACGTCCTCTCCCTGTCCTGGTCGCCGACCTTCTGCGCATCCGATGACGGAGGCCGCAACCGGCAGCAATGCGGCACCGACAAACGTTTCCGCTTCGTCGTACACGGGCTCTGGCCGCAATACGAAACCGGTTTTCCGGATTTCTGCCGATCGTCGGAACCCGATCGCGTGCCGCGCCAGCTTGGTGAGAAACTGTTCGACATCATGCCGTCGATGGGCCTGATCGGTCATCAGTGGCGCAAGCATGGAAGCTGCACCGGGCTCGACCAGGCAACCTATTTCGACACTGTCCGCAAGGCTTTTGAGCACGTCAAACTTCCGGCGGACCTTGCTGGCGGGCAAAGCTCGCTCAAGCTTTCCCCTGATGCCATCGAGCAGGCCTTCATGTCCGCCAACCCGGGTCTTTCCCGCCGCGGTATCGCTGCGAGCTGCGAAGGTGAAAAGCTCGATGAAATTCGTATCTGCCTTAGCAAGGATCTGCAGTTTCGCGATTGTGCGGAGGTCGACCGCCGCGGCTGCCGGATTGGCCAGGTTACGCTTCCTCCGGCCCGCTGACATCCGCTTGCTCAAGATGACACCAGCGGCCCTCGATATCAGAACAAGGACATACCGATGAAGATCCTCCACTCCCCGGCCTCGCCCTACTCCGTCAAGGTTCGCATGGCCGCCCGCCATCTCGGTCTCGACGTGACCGAAGAAAAGACCGACACGAATGCGGCGCCTCCCGAACTCGTCGACAACAATCCGCTCGGGAAGATCCCGGTTCTGATCCGCAAGAACGAGCCGCCGGTCTATGACAGCGTCGCGATCATGCACTTCCTCGATCGTCACTCCGGCGGCAAGCTTTACCCGAAGAAGGACGTGAAGCGGACCGAGGCCGAAGTGCTCGAAGCGCTCTGCGACGGCATTACCGATAGCCTTCTCGCGATCGTCTACGAGCGTCGCTCGCGCGAGGAGGAAAAGGTCCACCAGCCCTGGATCGACAAGCAGTGGGGCAAGGTGGTGCGCGGGCTGGACTATCTGGAAAAGAACCTGCCGAAGACGGGCAAGAAGCTGCATGGTGGCCACTTCGCGCTTGCCGCTATGATCGGTTATCTCGACCTGCGCTTTAACGGCCAGTGGGCCGAAGGTCGTCCGGAACTAGCCTCCTGGCCTGACACGTTCTCCAAGCGCTTTCCGGCCTATATGGAAATGAAGCCCTACGCCTGAACCGAATGAGGTCCGCGGCCGCCCTAGAACTCTTGGGTTGCCGCGGATCCCGGCACAACCTGCCGGTCGTTCGAGACCTTCTCCCATTTGCACAAGCAATTGAAACGCTTGCCCTCCGGTTTTCCTCCGCTACTATGACGAGAACGGCGGGAGGCCGTTTGAAGCAATTCGGAGGAATTTCATGAAGCGATCAGCGTTGACGCGGCGAACCGCCCTGCGCCTTTCCGTAGTCCTTGCAGGCTCGGCCCTGTCCCTGATGTCACTGGGACTTTCAGCCACCGGGGCTGCGGCCCAGTCGTTTCCCGACCAGACGATCACCCTCGTCGTGCCGTTTGCAGCCGGCGGATCGACGGATGTTGTCGGTCGAGTCGTGGCGCAGAAGATGGGCGATATCCTCGGCCAGCAGATCGTGGTTGAAAACGTCGCCGGTGCCGGCGGCAATCTCGGGGCTGACCGCGTCGCGCGTGCGGAGCCGGACGGTTACACAATCCTGATGGGCACGGTTGCGACCCACGCGCTCAACCCGCTGATCCTGAAGCAGAAGCCCTACGACCCCGAGAAGGATTTTGCGCCTGTCTCGCTACTGGTCATCGTGCCGAACGTTCTGGTCATCAATCCGAAACTGCCGGTCAACACGGTGGCGGAACTGGTGGAGCTCCTCAAGAAGGAGCCGGAGAAGTATTCTTACGCGTCGTCGGGCAACGGCACGCCCCTGCATCTCTCGGGCGAATTGTTCAAGGCGATGACCGGCGTCAAGATGGAGCATGTTCCTTACAAGGGCGCGGGTCCTGCCCTCAACGACCTGATCGGCAACCAGATCTCGATCATGTTCGACAACCTGCCCTCCTCGTCTCCGCATATCAAGGCGGGAACTCTGAAGGCACTGGGCGTCACCACTGCCGAGCGGGCAGCTTCGTTCCCGGACGTGCCGACGATTGCCGAGACGGTACCGGGTTACGAGACCTACACCTGGAACGCCCTGTTCGCACCGGCCGGCACGCCGCCTGAAGTGGTCGCGAAACTGAACGATGCCGCCAACAAGGCCTTACAGGACCCGGCAGTTGTCGCGAGGATGAAGGATTTCAGCGCCAAGATCGTCGGGTCTACCCCGGAGGAGCTCGGCAAACACGTGACAGCCGAACTCGCAAAATGGACCCCGGTCGTCAAGAACGCCAATATCCAGATGGACTGACCGTTATACCGACCGAAAACCACGCATGAAAAAAGCCCGTTGGTGACAACGGGCTTTTAGATGAGAAGCCGGGAAACGCTCCCGGCTTTTTGTTGTTCTTATTAGAACTTTACGCCGATACCGACCTTAACGCTGTGGTCGTCGAAGCCCTTGGAGACGTTGCCGCTGTCGAGGCTGTAGTCCTTGGCTGCGAAGTCCGTGTAGCGATATTCGATACGGGTCGTGATGTTGCTGGTGACGAATGCTTCAGCACCGACGCCGACCGTGTAACCAACGGATGTCTTGTCGTCAGACGACGTTGCATCCTTGAGTTCGTTGTTCTGCAGCGCGACACCAGCCGTACCGTAGATCAGGAAGGGGTTGAGGTCGTAACCGACGCGGCCGCGGACCGAACCGTCCCAGCCAGCTTCGCCACGGTAACCGCCGGACGTTCTGCCGTCCTGGCCGTTGTAGCCGACGTCAGCTTCGATACCGTACACAACCTGGCCGCTCTGCCAGTTGTAACCGGTATAAGCACCGCCGCCTGCACCCTTGGCATTGTAGTCGCCACCGCCGAAACGGCCCCAGTCGTAGGAACCGGTGGCGCCGAGGTAGAAGCCCTGCCACGTAGCGGCCGGTGCGACTTCTTCAACAGCCATAGGAGCTGCAGGGATCTGGTCGACGGCGTCAGCAGCGCTGGCCGAGGAAATTGCAATAAAGCTGGCAGCCGAGGCCATCAGAGTCGCGACGAGAATACGCATACCTTTTTCTCCGTTTGGCGCATCGGCTCAAAAACCACTTCGGGTTTCGGAAGGTCCGACACGAGTATTCCTAATTGCTACAACGTCCCTGCGCACCCTTTCGGGTATCGGCGCTGTAGGCTGCCGGGCAAGTGTCACATCAACAGAGTTGACGACAGCTTTGTTCCCTGCTGGCTGAGGACGAATTTGGGGGGCAATTGAGGAATTGAAAGAGCCGAAATGTGAATTGTTTGTGGCAGCTAGACGGCTAAATTTCGATGTTGCTTCATCGCCACAGGTATATCGTTAAGGATAATGAGACGTTAATCGCACTATAGAGCATTTTACATTTCTTGACCGTTTCTTAACATTGCGAACAAACGCTGTCAAACAGCCTCGATACATATCACGACTCCGAGAGGCGCGAGATTTAGCCTCCTTTATTCGAGTTTAACTCAAATTTAGCCGAGCAACGCATCAACGCCATCACAGCATCCTGCAGAACTCCTACTTGCAAATCGTCATTTCCGGTCGAAACGAGGCCGAATTCCTGCCGTATTCGCTTCCAGGACCCCGCGAGCACGTTTGCTGAGCGAGAAATGCAGGCGTGGTGGCACGCTTCCAAAGCTGCCGGCAAAACACTATCTGTTGGCGAACAGCTTCAGCCCCGAGTCGCCGATTTCTTCGGGTTGGATGATCACAAAGACGAGATGAGCCCGCAGAAATAGTCGTCTGAACTGATTCTGCCGGCGGAGACATGCGATGAACGCGAAGAATGTGCCCGATGGCGGCGTTCTTTATGACGGAAACGAAGACGACGACGATGCCCTGGAACCGGAAGCGGTCGCTGCGGCTATCACCACGTCCATCGACTGGAACGAGGCTGTCCGCCACGACACGGGCCTCAAGGGCGCCGACCTGATCGCCGAGTTCGTCAAGCACCTTCCGAACGCGCCGGGCGTCTACCGGATGTTCAACGAGGCCGGCGACGTGATGTATGTCGGCAAGGCGAAGAGCCTCAAGAAACGGGTCAGCAATTATGCGCAGGGCCGACTGCATTCCAACCGCCTCACCCGCATGGTGCGGGAAACCACGCATATGGAATTCGTCACGACGCGGACGGAGACCGAAGCGCTGCTGCTTGAAGCGAACCTCATCAAGCGGCTACGTCCGCGGTTCAACGTTCTGCTGCGCGACGACAAGTCGTTTCCATATATTCTCATCAGCGGCGATCACCGTGCCCCTGCCCTGATGAAACACAGAGGCGCCCGCGCCCGCAAAGGTCAGTATTTCGGACCGTTCGCATCGGCCTCTGCCGTCGGCCGCACGATCAACTCGCTACAGCGTGCGTTCCTGCTGCGCACCTGCACAGACAGCGTGTTCGAGAGCCGCACGCGTCCCTGTCTTCTTTATCAGATCAAACGCTGTTCCGGCCCCTGCACCCATGAAGTCAGCGACGAGGGCTATGCCGAGCTCGTCAAGGAAGCCTCGGACTTTCTTTCGGGCCAGAGCCAGAACGTGAAGACCGTCATCGCCAGGCAGATGTCGGAAGCCTCCGAAGACATGGATTTCGAGCGCGCCGCAATCTATCGCGACCGGCTGGCGGCGCTCAGCCACGTCCAGAGCCACCAGGGCATCAATCCGGCCGGCGTTGAAGAGGCGGATATTTTCGCCATTCAACATGAAGGTGGGCTTACCTGCATCCAGGTGTTCTTCTTCCGCACCGGCCAGAACTGGGGCAACCGCGCCTATTTCCCGAAGGCCGATCCGCAGATGGCGGGAGCGGAAGTCCTCAACGCGTTTCTCGCGCAGTTCTATGACGACAAGCCCGTGCCGAAGCAGATCCTGCTGTCGGAAACAGTCGAGGAGCAGGAACTGCTGGCGCTCGCGTTTTCCGAAAAGGCGGGACACAAGGTCTCGATCCTGGTGCCGCAGCGTGGCGAAAAGCGCGATCTTGTCGATCACGTCGCTGCCAATGCGCGCGAAGCACATGGCCGCAAGCTGGCCGAAACATCGTCGCAGGCGCGCCTTCTCAAGGGTCTCGCCGAAACCTTCAGCCTGCCCTACCAGCCCCGGCGCATCGAGATCTACGATAACTCGCATATGATGGGCACCAATGCCGTCGGCGGCATGGTCGTCGCGGGTCCGGAAGGATTTGTGAAGGGCCAGTACCGCAAGTTCAACATCAAATCGACCGACATCACCCCCGGCGACGACTTCGGCATGATGCGAGAGGTCATGACCCGGCGCTTCTCGCGACTGATCAAGGAAGAAGGCATTCCTGATCGCAGCATCTCGACGCCGAAACCCGTCGAGGCGACCAGCGATGACATCAACGATGCCGCGTTTCCGGCCTGGCCCGATGTCATCCTGATTGATGGCGGCCAGGGCCAGATGACGGCTGTGCGCACCATCCTCGACGAACTTGGCATCCGAGACGTGGTGACGGCGATCGGGGTGGCCAAAGGTGTCGACCGCGATGCCGGCCGCGAACGCTTCTTTGCCGATGGCCGCAGCGATTTTTCTCTGCCGCCACGCGATCCCGTCCTCTACTTCGTCCAGCGCATGCGCGACGAAGCGCACCGGTTCGCGATCGGCTCGCACCGGGCCCGGCGCAAAAAGGAAATGATCAAGAACCCGCTCGACGAAATCGCGGGCATCGGGCCGGGCCGAAAGCGCAAGCTGCTGCAGCATTTCGGCACCGCAAAGGCCGTGTCCCGCGCAGGTCTCAACGATCTGATGGCGGTCGAAGGAATTTCCGAAGCGGTGGCCAAACAGGTCTATAATCACTTCCACGAGAGCCGAAGTGGATGACGATGAACGACATGCATGGGTCATCAAAACAGCGTATGCATCTCAACCAACTGTAAAAAAGCCGCGAAAACTGTTGACGCTGGCGTCTCGAAACCTCAACTAGAGGCAACCCTCAAGCACAGGTCCATCATGGCTTCCCGCGCGTACAACATTCCCAATCTTCTGACCTATGCGCGCATCCTTGCCGTACCGGTGATCGTTCTGTGCTTCTTCATCGAAGGAAAGCTGGAAAGCTCGGATTTTGCCCGCTGGGCCGGTTTCTGGATCTTCGTTGTGGCGTCGCTGACCGACTATCTGGATGGCTATCTGGCAAGAATCTGGAACCAGACGTCGAATATCGGCCGCATGCTGGATCCGATCGCCGACAAGCTTCTGGTTGCCGCCGTGCTTCTGCTGCTTGCTGCCGACCAGACGATTGCCGGCTGGTCGCTGTGGGCTGCAATCACGATTCTCTGCCGCGAAATTCTCGTCTCGGGCCTGCGTGAATATCTGGCGGCGCTCAAGGTATCGGTGCCGGTGACCCGCATCGCCAAGTGGAAGACGACGATCCAGATGGTGTCGATCGCGTTCCTGCTGGCCGGACCTGCCGGCGACAAGTTCCTGCCGTTCACGACGCAGATCGGCATCGGCCTTCTCTGGGTCGCAGCGGCCCTCACCTTCTACAGCGGCTACGACTATTTCCGCGCCGGTCTCAAGCATCTCGTGGATGACGAGGGATGACAAAACTCGTCTATTTCGCCTGGGTGCGCGAGAGAATCGGCAAGACCGAGGAGGATCTCGACCTGCCGCCTGAGGTCGTTACCGCGCGTGATCTCCTCAATCACCTGAAGACGCTCGGCGAGGAATACGAGAACGCGCTGCAATATCCCGAGGTCATTCGCGTCGCGATTGACCAGGAGCATGTGGAGCATTTTGAAAAGATCGCCGGAGCACGCGAGATCGGCATTTTCCCCCCGATGACAGGCGGGTAAACGGAACCATTCTGATGACTATGCCCACGATCCGCGTACAGGCTGACGATTTCGATCTGCAATCGGAGATCGATCTCCTGACGGCGGGCCGCATGGATATCGGCGCGGTGGTCAGCTTCTGCGGTCTCTGCCGTGACGAGCAGGGAGCGCTCTCGGCGCTGGAGCTCGAGCATTATCCGGGCATGGCGGAAGCCGAGATGAACCGCATCGCCCTTCTTGCCATCGACCGCTTTTCGCTTCTCGGACTGACCGCCATCCACCGCTACGGCAAGATTGCCCCCGGGGCCAACATCGTCCTGGTCATTGCCGTCGCCTCGCATCGCCAGGCAGCCTTCGACGGCGCCAATTTCGTGATGGATTTTCTGAAGACATCGGCGCCGTTCTGGAAAAAGGAACATGCGGCCGACGGTTCGCCCCGGTCCTGGGTCGATGCCAAAGACGCCGACGATACCGCACGCGACCGTTGGCGCTGAGGTTTACAGAACCACCCTTTCCCGCCGGCTCATGACGAGAACCGCAACCAGCACAAGGCCGATGGCGAAGTCCCGCCACAGGATCGGACCGTAACCGCTCCACAGTGTTTCGGCGAAACCGACAGCGGCGGCACCGGCTGCCGACCGCAGCGGATGCGAATGGCCTCCGGCTGCAGCAATCAGGACGATCTTGATGCTGATCAGCAACCCGGCGCCGAAGTCCATCGTTCCGTAATACGAGGTCGCCAACACGCCTGCGACGGAGGCGTACAGAGATGCTGCCGCGTAGGCGAGGACGAATACCAGACGGGAACTGATGCCGCAGAGTTGGGCCACAATCTTGTCGTCGGCCACCGCCCGCCAGATGCGCCCGAGGCTTGTATGATCAATTACCAGCCAGCCGGCCGCGATCATTGCCAGCATCAGGCCGGTATTAAGCAACTGGATCAGCGTCAGGGTTATTGCGAAACTGTGACCCGCCCAGAGCGGAACGGCACGGTTCAGAAACGGCGACAGCCAGATCTCCCGGGAGCCGGAGGCAAGCCGAGCGCCCTCTATCAGCACCAGCAGCACGCCCAGCGCGGCGACGATCGGCGCGTTGCGCGCATGCCTTTCGATCAACCGCAGGGTCAGCCCGCCGACCACGATCCCGGTCGCGACGCCGCCGACGATCGCCGCGCCCGCCCCCATCGCCAGTGCCGCCGGTAGGACAAGCCAGAACTCGTCCCAGCCGAGCTGCGCGAACAACACGTAGAGATGGCCGGAAAAAGCAAAGATGGCGCCATAGGCGATGTCTGCGCGCTTCGTCAGCGCAAAGCCGATCACGTAGCCGAAGGCAAGCGTTGCGTAGAGTACCGACAGCGGCACAGCATTCGCCAATTGCTGGAGCAGATAGGCCATCGGCAAACCCCAAAAGGATGACACGAATATAACTGGTAAACCGCGTTACACCAGTTATAATTCTGGGATGGATTTCACCTGGACCCCGCATCGTTTCGTCGGTGGCGCCTTGGCGCTCGATGTCGCCAACAGCGTCATACTGCGCATCGATCCGTCACGCCGCATTGATCGCTTCGCCTCTCCGCAGCAGATGGATGCCTTTCCCGAGGCGGCCGGAGAATTCTCGGCGGAGCGGGCGTTGTTTGGAGAAGTGACGCCAGTCGCCGCGGAAAGACGCGCCGATTTCCTCGTGCTTCGGGAAGCGATCGACCGGTATTTCCGTGCTCGAGCGGATGGCGAGGATGACCCGCACAAACTGGCCGATCTGCTTGGCGCGACGGCTGTGGCGTTGCGCGGAACCGGCACCGGCTCACTTGAGGCCGCCACCGCCCGCTCGGCCTTGCGGCTTCTCGGCGACGATCAGATTTCCCGCCTGAAGACCTGCGGCAATTGCGGCTGGCTGTTTATCGACCGAAGCCGCAACCGCAGCAGAAGCTGGTGCGACATGACCGTCTGCGGCAACCGCGTAAAGGCGAACCGCCACTATCGCCGCAGCCGCGATGGCGGACCTTCGGCTGGAGACGCAACATGAGGTGGAGGGCAGCGATATCAGCCGGGCTCTGCGTGATGGGCCTGATTGTGACTGGCTGCCAGCGACCGTCGGAAGGCGTGTATTTCGAACTGTCCGGCCGGATTTTCGTCTTCAACTACCGGGTGGCCACCGCTAACTACCTCGTTACGCTGCGAAGGGTCGCTGCCATCCCTAAGGAAAGCCGCGCCAGAGCGGAATTCGAAGATCCGCAGGGCGGACCGGCGCTTTTCACCGAAGAGAAAGTTCTCGATGTCGACGATGGGCTCACGCTTGCCAGCCCGTTCGTCCAGTGCGTCCGGAAGGACAGGCCCTACCGCGTGGCCATCACGCTGACAGGCGCGTCCGGCGAGGTGCTGCAGGTGATCGAAACCACCGTGACGTCGGATGTCGATCAGTCTGTGATACCGGCGGCACCGCTGGTCGTCGGCCCGGCCTACACACCCAACCCCGACATGTTCAAGGCCGATGGCTCGACCGACTTCTCCGGGCGAACCGGCTGCCCGGTGACACCATGACTTTGCTGCAGACAGCAAAAAAGGCCGGAGCGAATGCCCCGGCCTTTTGAAGATCGAACCGATCCGTGCAGCAATCAGCCGACGATTTCGGTTTCGGCGAACCAGTAGGCGATTTCCTGGGCGGCGGTTTCAGGGGCATCGGAGCCGTGAACCGAATTTTCGCCGATCGACAGGGCGAACTGCTTGCGGATCGTGCCTTCGTCGGCGTTGGCCGGGTTGGTCGCGCCCATGATTTCGCGGTTCTTCAGGATGGCGCCTTCGCCTTCGAGAACCTGAACGATGGTCGGACCAGACGTCATGCCGTCGACGAGTTCGCCGAAGAAAGGACGTTCCTTGTGAACCGCGTAGAAGCCTTCAGCTTCGCGCTTGCTCATCCAGACGCGCTTGGATGCGATGATGCGCAGGCCGTTGTCTTCAAATACCTTGGTGATGGCACCGGTCAGGTTGCGCTTCGTTGCGTCCGGCTTGATCATCGAAAACGTGCGTTCAATCGCCATTGGTCTCATCCTTTGTTTCCACGGAAAGTGGGCGGTGTTTAACCGCCCCTTTCGCCGGAAACAAGGGGGATGGGCCTAATTTCACGCAGCCGTCACAACGCGTCCTGCGCTGTCATGAAGGTCGAGCAGACGCTCGAACCACGAAGCCAGCAGGCCGTCCTTGCCCAGCACGTCGGCACCATCCGTCACCCGCAGCCACTGCAGCGCGCCGAACAGAATGTAGTCTGCAAAGAGCGGCGCCTCGCCGCCAAGGAAAGGCTGGAATTTCAGCGTGTGCGTAACCGGCTTCAGTTTCTCGGCGAAGGTGTCGATTTCCCTCTGCCGGTCGGCGGCGACCTCTTCCAGCGACCGGCCGAATATGGCCTCGCGGCTGCTGCGGAAATAGGCCTGGTCGGCCGGCCCCAGCGTATCGTGTACGCTCTTGATTGCGATCCTCGCGATTGCGCCGTGTACCACCGTCTGCGAAAAACCCTCGACAAACCGGGAGAGCGCCTTGCCGCCTTCCCCGCCGAACAGGGTCGGACGGTCGGGATAGCGCTCGTCCAGATAGACTGCGATGTCGAAACTGTCACGGATCAATTCGTTTCCGTCCCGCAGGATTGGCACGGTCTTGGAAAACCCGTTCTCCAGGTTGGGGATCTGCGTAAACGGTGTCGGCTGCTCCGTGTATTCGAGCCCCTTGTGCTTGAGCGCCATCACCACTTTCCAAGCATGCGGCGAAAATGGCCGGTGCGCGTCAGCGCCGCAGAGGGAATAGAGAATGCGTGTCATCATGGGCTCCTGATCTGTCACTCACCGCACATGATGGGATGGGAAGCCCCACAAATCCAGTCAGGAAATTTCATGGGTGGTATCAACCCCTGCCCCTCGGGTTGGCCGACAAATCCGGTATGATTACACGTGAACAACCGGAGACGCTTTGAATGCTGCGCCATTTCCAGATGCTTGCCGCTTACAATTTCTGGGCAAACTCACAGGTCTACGATGCCTGTGCGGCGCTGACGGACGCCGAATACCGCGAAGATCGCGGCGCCTTCTTCGGATCAATCCACCGCACGCTCAACCACATTCTCGTTGCCGACCGCATCTGGATGCGCCGCCTGACCGGAGACGGCACGGCGCCGACGGATCTGGGGGCCGTTCTGTTCGAGGATTTCTCTGACCTGCGCACGGCGCGTGACGCAGAAGATGTGCGTATCACCGACTATCTCACGTCGCTGAGCGACGGCGCACTCAGTGCCACGATCACCTATACGCCCGTGACCGTTCCGACGGAGGTCACCGAACCAGTGGCGCCTGTTCTCGCCCATCTCTTCAACCACCAGACCCACCACCGGGGACAGGTGCACGCCATCCTCACCTCGCTCGGCAAGCCCTCTGTAGTGCTCGATATGATCGCCTTCCTACGCGGGCATGGAAAACAGTGGATGCAGGTTTGACGTATTAGGGCTTTAGGACAAACAGGGGTTGTGAACTCAGCCTTAACCGTATTCGCAACGAGACGTCTTCAAACGCCTGACAAAAGCCAACGTTTCAGGCGTTCTTAACCCTCGGTCTCGCGTACTGTTTTCCTGAAACGAGACAGTAACGAGACCCTGAGGAATAGGTGGATCATGTCGGCGGACAATGCACGGGTATCGCGTGACAGGAGCCTGGCTGTCGTGGCGCAGCAGATGGCAAAGCAGGACGTTGCCGGTCTTCCACGCAACTACACGCTGTTCCACGAAGCGCTGTCGGGGTCCGATCCGGCGCTTACCCGCGACGTCGCCACCCTTCCGGCCGGCGCTACCCAGGCCCAGATCGACGAGATCGGCCTGCGCTACCAGCTTCCCGGCTTCGTCGTTCTATCGATCGCCAACCGGGACGAGGAAACGAGACGCGTTCTCGATCTCGTCGGCACGATTGCCCAGGCCACGCTGAAGAAGCAGAATTTCGTACGTGCGCTGGAAACGGCGGCCGAAAGCCTTCGGAGCGGAAGTGCCAGCGGTCTCGCCGACATCCAGGCCGAGCTCGATCATCTTCAGGCGAACCTCAGCGAAACGCTTTCCGCCGAGATCGGTCTCACCAAATCTCTGGAGCTTGCCGCCGACCGGCTGCTGATGTCGAGCAATCTGGCGGAAGCGGCCCGAACCAATTCTCTGTCCGACCGGCTGACCGGGCTTCCCAACCATGTGGCGCTGGCGGAAAAGCTGGACCTCCTCTACGCGCCTTCCGCCGAGCACCGCCCGGCCGCGCTGTTTGTCGTCCGCCTCGTCGATCTCGGCGAGATGGCGCAGACCTATGGCCAGGTGACTGCCGGCCGGATCGTCAAGCGCGCCGCCGCGATTTTCCGCAAGGCGATCAAGAAGAACGACTTTCTGGCCCGGACCGCGACCGACAGCTTTGCGTTTCTGTTCGAGGATGTCGATCGGAGCGGTGCAAAAGCGATCGCCGATCGGCTCGTGGCTTCAATCGCCGACAGCCTCGTGTTTGCAGGTTCCGGTGAAGGGCATTACCCCCACATGCGGCTGTCGATCGGCGTGGCGCTCTCGACCGAGGCATTCTCGCCGCAGCAGATCAAGCTGCATGCGGCAACGGCACTCGAAAGTCTACGTGCCCAGGGTTCAGGCGCCGGAACCGACACCGTGGCGATCTTCGGCGATCCAAGCCGTCGCGTTTCCTGAACGCATCGACCGATCCCCCATACGACAGTGACGCGGCGGCCATCCGGGCGCCGCGTCCTGCATTTCAGCAAAAAGTCGATCGCGTCGGCGTCAGGCGGGAACGAACTGGTTTTCCTGCGTGAAGCGGATTGTCTTTCTCGTCACGCCCTGCGCGAACTGGACCGGAAACGCTGCGGACGAGATGGCCGTATCGATCACCTGCCCCTCGATGAACGAGCCGGCGATGATGAAATAGCTCGGCTTCGGTGTGAACGTGTAGTCGAGGTTTGGCTCGAGCTGCACCGCGACGGCCGGTTTGCCGCCCATCGCAAGACCCACGTTCAGCGACATCCGGACACTGGCCTGCTGCAGAACCGACGGGATCAGGTTGTTCGCCCGCACGAGAAACACACCTGCGGGGCCGCTGGTCGGATTTGTCGGGAACGCCGGAGCACCGTTCGGGAACGCGCCCTGATAGGTTACGGCGACGTTGTTCAGGCCATCGAGAACCACGTCACATTTGCTGGCGGTAGCAAATGCCCGCGGGTTGAGTGTCGAACCCAGTTCCTGGATGTAACCGGCGCTGATCGAGTAGTCGATCGTCCAGCTGAATACCGACGTGCTCGGGTTTTCCGGGCTGCCCGAGGCCGCGTTGCCGATCATCCATGCCAGAGACAACGGGCTCTGCGACGCGCCGACCACGTCCGGTATCGTCTGGAACAACGCATAACTCTGGAACTTCGGGTTCTCGTTCATGACCGTAAGCGTATAGGGCGTTCCCAGATCCTGTTTCTCGAAGATCTCGATCGCTTCCCTTCCCATCATAACACGCATGCTGACCTCTCCTCTTTCACATTCTTGCCGCCGCGACATGCGGGCAGGACCGAGCGGTCCGTTCGGCTACCAACGGCAACTCCTGCCGTGAGCACAACCTAGAATGATTTATCGCTGGAGAATGTCACGCATGTAACAACTTTTGATTGCATTTATTCGTATCACGGCTCAGACGGCAAGCGACACCTCAGCGTCCGAGTGGGTTTATGACATCGAACCTTATCTCCAAGATCAACAACGATATCCGACATTCCGCGTGGTTCGACGATCTCGACGACGACACGTACTCGCGTCTCGTGTCGGGGTCGGCGAGCCGGCTCTATAGGGACGGCCAGACGCTGTTTTTCAGCGGTCAGGCCTGCGACGCGCTGTCGATCATCGTGTCCGGTTGCGTGCACCTCTATTTCATCTCGGAGGATGGGCATGAGGTGATCTTCGCCGAGCTCGGCGCCGGCGACGTTCTGGGAGATGTCGAACTCACCCTCGGCTGCACCCACTTCGCGAACGCGGTCGCGGCCGGTGAGACCCGCGTGATGGTGGTCCGTCGCAGCGCATTCAGTGAGATCACCCGCATGCCCCAGATGTCGGCTTTTCTGATGAAGACATTCGCACGCAAGCTCAGAAAGACGATGGCCTTTGCCGAAGGCATGGCACTGCATACGCTGCAGACCAGGCTTGCGCGTCTTCTCGTCGATCTCGCCCGCCTGCACGGCCGCAGCACACCGGAGGGGCTGCTGATCGACAGAGCGATATCGCAGGAGAGAATGGGGCAACTGATCAATGCCAGCCGCCCACGAGTGAACGCGCAGCTTCAGGCTTGGAAGGGCGACGGCGTGCTCGGCATGCGGCGCGGCCGCCTGATCATCCTCGACTACCGATCGCTG
Source organism: Neorhizobium sp. DAR64872/K0K18 (assembly GCF_050500175.1). Taxonomy (NCBI): domain Bacteria; kingdom Pseudomonadati; phylum Pseudomonadota; class Alphaproteobacteria; order Hyphomicrobiales; family Rhizobiaceae; genus Neorhizobium; species Neorhizobium sp. DAR64872/K0K18. The sequence goes on along the minus strand of NZ_CP191446.1, from coordinate 1,101,857 downwards.
AAGATCATGTCGCGCGAGGGGGCGACCGACAATTGACAGGGTGGTCCAAGCCGCGACGCCTAGCGCGACGGATTTTGAGTTCCGTCGCGCAGGTCGCCTGCCCTTTTGCGATCGCTACTTGCAGCCACCCTTGACGTACTCGATCATTTCCTCGGTCTCATGCGTGAAATGCGGCCCCTTGACGTTACTAGGGCTGCCATTCGACACGACGCTGAAGATTTCGAATGCCTTATTCTCAGCCGGCAGGAACCACGCTCCGCCACTGGCACCGCCGCCGTACATCGGATGCGGCTTTGCCTCGTAAGCCGTCGCATCGCTGACGCTGATCGACGGGTCCTCCATGAACATGTACTCGCCACCATCCAGCCGTCCGGGATATCCCATCAGGGTGAGTTCGGTTTCCTCAGGCACCTTAGCGAGACGCAGCTGGAATTTTCCAGACGTCGATGCCTTGGTACTGCGCATGACCGCGTAATCGACTGCGGCCGCGGCAAGGCCCGGGACTTGCGGTATCTTCGTCCACGCCGTCAGGACGGACGCCATTTCGATAGGATAAGCCTCGCCCGGCGCTCCGTCATAACCCGGATAGAACACCACGTTGCTGGCCTGGTCTCCATTCAGCCACATGGCGTGTGCCGCCCCGATAATGATCCTGTCGTCGGAGACGAACTGGGCGCTGGCCGCTTGATCGATTCCGCCCAGGCTAAAGAACAGCTTGCCACCGAACTTGAACGGAGCCTCTTTGATCGGTGCCAGCTTGACCTCGGTCCCTTCGAGGGAATGTACGTCGCCACCTGGCATGCCGCTCTCCGGCAGTAGGCCGGGAGCGGGGATTGCATTGCGACGGCGCTCGTCCGTCCAGTAGTCTGCGGTAAAGGCCGCCTGCGCCGCGGTCGGCGCCCAGCAGGTGAACCGGTCATCGGCGAATGCGCCTGTCGGTGCAAAGGAAACCGACACCAAAAGTGTCAGGCATGACGCTTTTCAAAACTTCATCTCTCAACCCTCCTTGTTCGAACATCCGTCAGGGATGCTTCGGCCGAGTGGCCAGGGACGAACCTAGATGGGCGAGGTCTGGAGGGCTGTTCCCGGAGGAACAGGGGGAGATCCTTGAGAGATTGTCCCTTCGCAGCGCACAATGCCCGCAAATCGCGACGGCCGCCGTCTTGCCTTCACGCCCGGTTTCGGCCAAAACCGCGGCCATGATTACCATTACCGACCTTTCCGCCCGTATTGCCGGGCGCCTTCTCCTCGACCATGCCAGCGTGACGCTGCCCGCCGGCACCAAAGCCGGGCTTGTGGGCCGCAACGGTGCGGGCAAATCGACGCTGTTCAAGCTGATTACCGGCGAGCTCAGCTCGGAGACCGGCTCGGTCTCCTATCCGAAGAGCGCCAAGCTCGGACAGGTGGCTCAGGAAGCGCCCGGCACCGAGGATTCGCTGCTGGAAATCGTGCTCGCCGCCGACAAGGAACGGGCAGCGCTGATGGCCGAGTCGGAAACGGCCACCGATCCGGACAGAATTGCCGACATCCAGATGCGCCTCGTCGACATCGACGCCCATTCGGCGGAAGCGCGCGCCGCCAGCATTCTCGCGGGCCTCGGCTTTTCGCAGGAAGCCCAGCTTCGGCCTGCCTCGTCATTTTCCGGCGGCTGGCGCATGCGTGTGGCGCTTGCTTCGGTTCTGTTTGCCGAGCCGGACCTGCTTTTGCTCGACGAGCCGACCAACTATCTCGATCTTGAAGGCACGCTCTGGCTGGAAGATTACGTGCGCCGCTATCCGCACACGGTGATCGTCATCAGCCATGACCGCGACATGCTCAACAATGCGGTCACGTCGATTGTCCATCTCGACCAGAAGAAGCTCACCTTCTATCGCGGCGGCTATGACCAGTTCGAACGCCAGAAGGCGGAAAACGACGAGCTGCAGACCAAGGCCAAGGTGAAGAACGATGCGGCCCGCAAGCATTTGCAGACCTTCATCGACCGCTTCAAGGCCAAGGCCTCCAAGGCCAAGCAGGCGCAGAGCCGCGTCAAGGCGCTGGAGCGGATGGGAACGGTCGCCTCTGTTATCGAGGATCATGTCCAGCCGATCACCTTCCCCGAGCCCGAAAAGCAACCCGCCTCGCCGATCATCTCGGTGCAGAACGGTGCCGTCGGGTACGAGCCGGGCAAGCCGATCCTCAAGAACATCACGCTCCGGATCGACCATGACGACCGCATCGCCCTCCTCGGCTCGAACGGCAACGGCAAGTCGACCTTCGCCAAGTTCATCGCCGGCCGGCTTGCCGCCGAAAGCGGCGAACTGAAGCTCGCGCCAAGCCTGAAGATCGGCTTCTTCGCACAGCACCAGCTCGACGACCTCGTCCCGGGTGATTCTCCCGTGGAGCACGTGCGCCGCCTGATGCCATCAGTCCCGGAAGGCAAGGTACGCGCCCGCGTCGCCCAGATGGGGCTTGCGACGGAAAAGATGTCGACGCCTGCCAAGGATCTGTCGGGCGGCGAAAAGGCTCGCCTGCTGATGGGTCTCGCCGCCTTCCACGCGCCGAACCTTCTCATCCTCGACGAGCCGACCAACCATCTGGACATTGACAGCCGAAGGGCCCTGATCGAGGCGCTCAACGACTATCAGGGTGCCGTCATCCTGATCTCCCATGACCGGCATCTGATCGAGGCGACGGTCGACCGTCTCTGGCTCGTCAACAACGGCACGGTGCAAACCTTCGAGGGAGATCTCGAAGAATACCGCGACCTGATTGTCAGTTCCGGTAAAAAAAAAGAAGAAAAACCGCAGCTGATTGACGATGCGGCATCGAAGGTCGAACAGCGCAAGGCGAGCGCGGAAAGGCGTGCCTCGCTCGCCCCCTTGCGCAAAAAGATCAACGATGCCGAGGCCTTGACGGCCAAGCTTGAGAAGCTGATTCAGGCGCTTGATAAAGAGCTTGCAGACCCGGCGCTCTATGAAAAGACGCCGGCAAAGGCTGCAAGCAAGGCCAAGGAACGGGGCGAGGCCGCGGCCAAGCTCTCGGCCGCCGAAGAGCAATGGCTGATGCTGTCTTCCGAATACGAAGAGGCGATGGCCGGCTGAGTTTCGTAATCCGGTTGCCCCTACCCCGCTGCATGCCTAGCTAAGTGGCTGCAGACACAGGAGGCCTTCGATGGATCTTTATCTCGAAACCGACGACGACGCCCGCACGCTCGCGTTTATCGCCGAGCAGAACGCAATCTCGGCCGAGGCGCTCGAAACACCCCAATTCGAAGCGGACCGCGACACGCTGAAGGCGATGTTTGAGCGCGAGGACCGGCTGATCGTGCCGGCGCGGCGCGGACGCTGGCAGTTCGACTTTCATCGCACCAAGGACAATCCCCTCGGTCTCTGGCGCCGACTACCGGCAGCAGACGAGCCGCGCCACGACGCGGCCTGGGAAACCATTTTCGATTTCGACGCCTTTTGCGTTACTGAAGGCAAGCGCTGGATCTATAGTGGCGCCGTCACCTCCCCTTACGAGCCGACCCGCGTTCTCGTCATCCTGTCCGACGGCGGATCCGACCAGATGCGATTGCTGGAGTTCGACACGGAGGCGAAGGCGGTCGTCGAGGGCGGTTTCGACACGCCGGTGGCGCGAGCCCATGCAAGCTGGATCGGCCCGGACGAGATTGCCTATTTCGGGTCGATCGACGAATTCTCCGCCACCCGCTCTGGCTGGCCCCGCGTCGGCCGCCGGCTGAAGCGCGGCATGGATCCGAAAGATGCACCGATCCTGTTCGAGGCAGGCCCGGACGACGTTCAGGCGACCGGCGGGATCATCGATCCACTGTTCTGGAACGGCGGACCGGACGAGAAGCCGATCGAGTTCTTTACCGTCATCCACGAGATCGACCGGATGAGCGTCCATGTCCGCGATAGACAAGGTGCGCTCCGGCGTCTCGATCTGCCCGACAGGATCGATGTCACCGCCAACCATCGCCATCTGCTCTGGCGCGCCAAGAGTGACGAGCGCTATCCGACCGGCAGCCTGATCCTGCAGGAATTCATCACGTTTTCGGATGAACCTCTGGGCGCGGCCCGTGTCGTCTTCGCTCCAGAACACGGCCAGACCGTCACCCAGTTCTCGCTGTTCAAGACCTGGGGCGCGATCATCGTCAGCGACGTGATGGTGCCGCGGTTATTCCTGATTGACCTCACGAAACCGGATGCGCAGCCGCAGGAACTGCAGCTGCCGTCCACTCTGCAGACCGTCGGATTCCGCACGCTCGATGCCGACCTCACGCGCGGCGAGGAAATCCTGACCGTCATCGGCCAGGGCTTCCTGCAGCCTTACGGGACATGGCGTCTCGACCTGACGGATCGCTCGCATGCACCCGAACTGGTTCCAACCGGCGTCTCACCCGCCTATTTCGATGCGCAGGGAATGCAGTCCGAGCTTCTGCAGGCCACGTCCGAAGACGGGACGAAAATTCCCTATCACATCGTCTATCCGAAAACGTGGGACCGGGGCGAATTGCCGGTCCTGATGTATGGCTATGGCGGCTTCGGCTGGCCGCTTGCTCCCTACTACTCCGGCAATACCGGCGTCTGGCTCGAGCAAGGCGGCGCCTATGTGCAGGCCTATATCCGCGGCGGCGCGGAGTTCGGTCCGGACTGGCACACGGTCGCCAAGGGCAAGGGCCGTCACAAGGCGTTCGAGGATTTCGTCGCAGTCTCCCGCGATCTTGTCGCACGTGGCATCACAAAACCGTCGCGCATCGCCTGCCATGGCGGCAGCAATGGCGGTCTTCTGACCGCGGTCATGGCAACCCGTTACCCGGAAGACTTCGGCGCGATCTGGACCTCGGTCCCCGTCATCGACATGTCGCGTTTCCACGTCTTCCCAGCCGGCAAGGCCTGGATGGACGAATACGGCAACCCTGACGTCGCGGAAGAGCTTGCCGCGATGCTGACCTATTCGCCGCTCCACAATATCGACCCCGCGGCTGAGGTGACCTATCCGCCGATCTACATCGAAAGCTCGACCAACGACGACCGCGTGCATCCATCGCATGCCCGCCGTTTCGCCAAGCGGCTGATCGATGCCGGGCATAGGCCTCTGTTTCACGAATACGGCTCCGGCGGTCACGGCGGCGCCGGCGATACGCTTGAACAGGCCGCGCGATTGGCGATGGGCTACAGTTTCCTGCGCGAAACGATCATGAAAGCGTGAGCGGTAGCCATCGGTTGTGCCAAATCCGCGGATACACTATCGTTCGTTCGCAACCCCGTGAGGCATGACCATGACGCTTCATATCACCGACCCGGTTCTCGATGCGCTTGCCGAACGGGCGCAGAAAATTCTGAATGCTCCGAGCAAGGAGGATGCGGTCCGGCAGGCGCTGATTCGCGTGGTGGGAACGCCTTCAGGAGAGACAACTGCCGTGCCGGACGAGAATACGCGTCGGGAAAGACTTGAGGCCATTCGCAAACGCTATCTGGCAATGGGTAAGCCCAATCCTGATTTCGACGAAAAGAAATTCCTCGATGACATGTGGGAGAGCTGATGTTTCTGGAAACATCAGCTCTGGTTGAATATTTCATCGGCGGCCCCGATTACGAGCGCGTTGCAAGAGCCTTGGATCGGAGGGAAACGCCCTTCTGTACGTCGCCAACGGTGCTTTTTGAGGCCGCTACCGTGCTTGCCAGCAAGAGGAGCATCCCGGTTCAGGATGCCGCTGCGCTCGTGCACGATCTTCTTGCAGAACTGAATGTCGAGGTTCTGTCTGCCACGAGAGACGCCGCTTCGATCGCCATCGACGCCTTCGCCCGCTACGGCAAGGGCCGCCATCCGGCAAAGCTTAATTTCGGGGATTGCTTTTCCTATGCCGGTGCGCGCCAGTCCGGACTGCCGCTTCTCTACGTCGGCGGAGATTTTGCGCGGACCGACCTTGCCTGATCAGGCCTTCTTCACCCAACGTCCCTCGGGTGATTGCTGCCAGTAGGTCAGCGCATGTCCATCGCCCTTCAGCTTCTTCCACTGAGCGCGCGCGCCTTCCAGCTGGAGCTGGTCGTAGCCGTCGAACATGAAGACGACGCGCTCATAGGGGTCGAGCGGCGGCGGCTCGGCGCCGTCGACGACGAAGCGCACGGTTGCGGAATTCTGGTTCTCCGGGGTCGCCGTCAGCAGGACCGGTTGCTCCTGCGGCATCGGCGCTGCATCGGTGCCATGCGGCAGAAAACTGTCATCGCGAAACGTCCACAAATGTGCGTCGAGAAAATCCCGACGCACATCTTCGGCTGTCTGAACGACCACCTTCCAGCCGCGCTCGACGCTCTTTTCGAGAAGCGCCGGCAGCGCATCTTCGAGCTTCGATTCGGTCAGGTGATAGAACAGTACTTCGGTCATCAGTTCTCGTAGTTCCTGCGGACAAGTTCGTCCAGCAGGCGTACGCCGTAACCGGATGCCCAGGACTGGTTGATCTCGTTCTGCGGCGAATTGAGCGCCGTTGCCGCGATGTCGAGATGCGCCCAGGGCGTATCGCCGACGAAACGCTTGAGGAACTGCGCCGCGGTGATCGAGCCGGCCTGCCTGCCGCCGCTGTTCTTCATGTCGGCAAAGCGGCTGTCGATCATCTTGTCGTAGTCCTTGGAGAGCGGCATGCGCCAGAGCTTTTCGCCGCTTGTCTCGCCCGCCTGTGTCAGTTCGTCCGCCAGCGCGTCATCGTTGGAAAACAGTCCGGCATGGAGGTTGCCGAGTGCGACGACGATGGCGCCGGTCAGCGTCGCGAGATCGATCATGAAGCGCGGCTTGAAGCGCTCCTTGCAGTACCAGAGCGCATCGCCCAGCACGAGACGGCCTTCCGCATCGGTATTGACGATCTCGATCGTCTGGCCGGACATCGAGGTGACGATATCGCCGGGTCTCTGGGCGTTGCCGTCAGGCATGTTTTCGACCAGGCCGATAATGCCGATCACGTTCGCCTTGGCCTTGCGAGCGGCGAGCGTGTGCATCAGGCCGGTCACGGCGGCAGCTCCGCCCATGTCGCCCTTCATGTCTTCCATGCCGAGGCTCGGCTTGATCGAAATGCCGCCGGTATCGAAAACGACACCCTTGCCGACAAAGGCGACCGGCTGATCTCCCGGCGTGCCGCCGTTCCAGGTCATGACCGCCAGCCGCGGTGGCCGGGAAGAGCCCTGGGCGACGCCGAGCAGAGCGCCCATGCCGAGTTCCGTCATCTCTGTCTCGGTCAGGATCTCCACGTCAACGCCAAGCGATTCCAGATCCTTCGCCTTCTGCGCAAACTCGATCGGGCCAAGCACGTTGGGCGGCAGATTGACCAGGTCGCGGGCAAGAATCACACCCTCGGCAATGGCCTTCGCCGAGACGAATTGCTCAGTCGCCGCATCCGCTTTTGCGGTGACGATGGTGACGGTCACCGTCTTCGGCGACTTGTCCTCGTCGTCGTCCTTCTTCTTCGTCTTGTAGGTATCGAACTTGTAGGCGCGCAGCAGCATGCCGGTCGCGAAATCCGCAGCTTCGGCCGCGCCGACGTCGGCACCGGGTGCATCGAGGAACACCGTCACCTTCTCCATCGTCTTGACCGCAGCGGCCGCGACGCCACCCGCCTTCAGCCAGTCGTAGGCTGTCAGCTTGTCGGCCTTGCCGAGACCCAGCACGATAAGCCGATCGGCCTTCGATCCGGCCGGGGCCAGAATATCCAGCGTCGACAACGCCTTGCCTTTGAACTTGGCGATGCCCGCCGCCCTTACCGCAACAGCCTGCGGATCGACTTCGGCGACACCGGCGGCTACGGCATCTCCCGAAAGCTTGAGCTGAATCGCAAGTCCTCCATCGATGACGGCGGAGGCGGAAAAGGCGATATCGAATTTCATGGACATTACAGCTCCAGGCATTGTGGTGCGGAAGAAAGGCCCGATCTTCACCCTTTCGGTCGCGAACGCAAGCGCGCAGGATCGAACTTCGTGCCTTCCTAAAGCCCGTATTGATGTCCAATCCACTGTTTCCAAATGTCACAACGCCGAAGAAAACCGGGGTTGCCAACATTTTGTGACAGGGGCCCTGTCGCAATGCCGTTCCCAATCGCTTAGATAGGCGCGGCTACCATCGATCGAATGCGGGACGAAAGCCCCTTGGGACCTGAGGCATAATGCGGGAATGAAGCTTCTCGAACTCTACATATTGCGCCGAATCCTGCAGATGTTCCTGGTGGCACTCGTTCCGGTGCTCACGATCATCTGGACGATTCAGGTGCTAGGCCGCATCAACCTGGTCACCGACACCGGCCAGTCGATGGGCTCGTTCATGCAGCTCGCAAGCTATATCCTGCCGACCATCATTCCGGTTGTCCTGCCCTTCGCCTTTGTCATCGGCATCACCCAGACGCTGACGGCGATGAACAATGATTCGGAACTGCCTGTGATCGACGCGGCCGGTGCGGCCCGCAGCATCATCTACAAGCCGGTGATCCTGCTCGCGGTCGCGCTCAGCCTCGTCTCCTTCACCATCACCAATTTCATCGAACCCAAATCACGGCTCGGCGCGCGCGAAATGGTCGCAGCTGCCTATGCTGACCTTCTATCTTCCGTGATCGAGGAAAAGACCTTTCGCAGCATCGAGGACGGGCTTTACGTCCAGATCTCCGAGCGCCATTCAGGCCGGGTGCTGAAAGGCCTTTTCATCGTCGATTACCGCGATCCGAATTTCGGCCTGATCTATTATGCCCGCGAAGGATCGGTCGATCCTGGCGGCACATCGCTTACCATGCGCGATGGCGAAGTGCATCGCAAAGGCCCGGACGGCCGGATCTCGATCGTCAAGTTCGCGTCCTATGCGTTCGATCTGTCAGCGATGACCCAATCGGATGAGGGCGGCCTGCCGCTTTACTCTGGTGACCGGCCGCTGAGCTTCCTGCTCAACCCCGACAAGACCGATCCCGCCTATCAGAAAAAGCCCGAGAGCTTCCGCAGCGAACTGCATCGTCGCCTGTCCGACTGGCTGTTCCCGATCACCTTCGCGCTGGTGTCTCTGCTTGTCGCCGGCAACACGCGGTCGCACCGGTCGGCACGGCTGCATCCGATGATCTATGTGCTGCTTTTCGCCTTCCTGCTGCGCTGGCTGGGCTTCTCGGCCACCAATCTGACGGAACGCAACGCGGCCTACGTGCCGCTGGTCTACGCGATTCCGCTGGTGACCTGCCTGGTGACGGGCTTCATGCTGGCCACCAACCGGCAGATCCAGATGCCTCGCCTGTTCAGCCGCAGCATCACGAAAGCGACAACCGTCGTGCAGAAGCGCTTGTCGCCGACGGGACGCGGAACCACGGGAGAAGTGAAATGATCTTCTCCACTCTCGGCCGCTATTTCTTCAAGCGCTATATCAGCACCGCATTCTGGTTCCTGCTCGGTGTCAGCGCCATTATCTTTCTCGCCGATTTCAGCGAAACGAGCCGTCGCCTCTCGGGCCTCAACGGCTACAGCCTCTACGGCGCGCTGGCGATGACGGCGTTGCGCGTGCCGCAGATCCTGCAGCAGGCCATCCCGACGCTGAGCCTGTTTATCGGCATGACGGTGCTGATCGCGCTTAACCGTCGCTACGAACTGGTCGTCACCCGTGCAGCCGGAATTTCCGTCTGGCAGTTCGTCGCACCTTTCATTGTCGGATCGTTTCTGCTCGGTCTCTTCACGCTGTTCGTCGTCAACCCGATCGGCGCCTGGGGCCAGCGCGAATCAATCTCGCTCGAGACCACGTGGCGGCAGGCCAGCAACAAGTCCAAGTCGTCCAAGTTCGTGCCGTGGATCCGCCAGCTGTCCGGCGACGAAGACGTGATCATCGGCGCCAAGACCTATCGCGAGAGCGGTACCGAGCTCCTCGACGTGGTGGTTTTCCACTTCGACAAGGACGACGTCATCACCATGCGGCAGGACGCCAAGACCGCTAAGTTGGAAGATGGTTACTGGCTTCTTAACGACGTTCTGGAGAATCGGCCGGGCGAAATTCCGACCCGTCTCGAGACGGCACAGGTCAAAACCAATTTGAGACGCGAGTATCTTCAGGAGAGCCTTGCTCAGCCGGAAACCGTTGCGTTTCTTGGTCTTTCCCGAAAGATCGAGATAGGCAAATCCTTTGGAATCTCGACAAAGGCGCTGGAAACCCAGTTTCACTCCCTGCTTTCACTGCCGCTGCTGCTCGTCGCCATGACGATGATTGCGGCAACAGTGTCGTTAAAATTCAGTCGCTTCGCACAGTCCAGGTCGATGATTCTGGGTGGAATAGTTTCGGGCTTCGTGCTTTATGTCGTCTCGGTGCTTGTGAAGGCATTCGGGAGCAGCGGGGCGATTCCTCCTTTCGTGGCGGTCTGGATTCCAGTCGTCGTCGCGACTGCCCTGGGCGCTACGATCTTGCTTCATCAGGAGGATGGCTAGTGGCGGTAAGTAACCGCGGAAATATCAGTCGGCTCGCCGCCGCCCTGCTGACCGGTGTGTCTGTATGTGTCTCTGGCGTCGCTGCATTGACGGGCGGCGCGTCTGCGCAGGGCCTCGTGCCGGCTGCTGAAGACGGTGCGAAGATGCTTCTGCGCGCCAACGAACTGACCTACAATCAGGACAACAAGCGCGTCACCGCGACCGGTGGCGTCCAGATCTATTACAACCGTTACCGCATGGTCGCGCAGCGCGTTGAATATGATCAGAACACCGGCCGCGTCATGGCGACCGGCAATATCGAGTTCATTGAACCGTCGGGCAGCCGCGTCTACGCGGAAGAGCTCGACGTGACCGACGATTTCGGCCAGGGCTTCATCAATGCCCTGCGCGTGGAAACCACTGACAATACCCGCCTTGCGGCTGAAAGCGCCGAGCGCCAGACCGGCGATATCATGGTGCTCAACAACACCGTGTACACCGCCTGCCTTCCATGCGCCGCCACACCCGGCAAGGCGCCTCTTTGGCAAGTCAAGGCGCAGCGCGTCATTCGCAACGGACAGAAGCATACGATTCGCCTCGAGAATGCACAGTTCGAGTTGTTCGGCTTTTCGCTTGGAAAACTGCCCTTCCCGATCGAGGTTCCCGACGAGACTGTCGAGCGCAAGTCCGGCGTGCTGTTTCCGAAGTTCATCGTCAGCGACAACCTCGGGTTCGGCGTCACCGTCCCCTATTACCATGTCTTCTCGCCAAGCATGGATGCGACGATCAGCCCGACCTACTATTCGAGCCAGGGACTTCTGGTCGAAGGCGAAGTGCGCAACCGGTTCGACAACGGCGACCACACGTTCCGTTTTGCCGGCATCGATCAGCGCGATCCCGGCTCGTTCGACGCTGGCACAAGCGACCGCGAGCAGAACAGCCGCTTCATGGCCGCATCCAAGGGCGAGTTCCAGATCAACCCGCGCTGGGCCTTCGGCTGGAACGTCATGGCCCAGACGGACGCGAACTTCTCGCGGACCTACAGCCTGACCGATGTCAGCCAGGATACGTTCACCAACGACGTCTACCTGACCGGCCTTGGCAAGCGTAACTATTTCGACCTGCACGCCTACTATTTCGACGTCCAGGACAATGGCACGTCGAACACGCTCGAGCGCCAGCAGGCGATCGCCTATCCGTCGTTGGACTACCAGTATATCGCGCCCGAATCGGTGTACGGCGGTGAGCTTTCGTTCAACGCCAACCTGACCAACCTGTCGCGTCGCGAAGAGGATTCCTACTTCGAGGGCACCACATACCGCTTCCCTGGTCTCGAAGGCGATTACGCCCGCGTGACGACCGAAGCCGAATGGAAGCGCACCTACACGACATCGGGCGGCCTGCTGCTGACGCCGCTGTTTGCAGCACGCGCCGATGGCATCCGCCACGATGTGTCCAATCCGAACTTTGCCTATGACGGCAATCTGGAGCCGAACGGTACGAACGGCCGATACATGCTGACGGCTGGCCTCGAGGCCCGCTATCCGTTCCTGATCACCAGCGAAAACAGCAGCCACATCATCGAGCCGATCGCGCAGATCTATGCGCGTCCGGACGAACAGATGTCCGGCGGCCTGCCGAACGAGGATGCGCAGAGCTTCGTGTTCGATGCCACTTCGCTGTTCGAACGGGACAAGTTCTCCGGCTACGACCGTGTCGAAGGCGGCACCCGTGCCAATGTTGGCTTCCGCTATACCGGCTCGTTCAACAACGGCATCGGCGTGCGCGGCATCTTCGGCCAGTCCTACCAGATTGCCGGCGAGAATTCCTTTGCCAGCGACGATCTTGTTCAGGCCGGGGCCAATTCGGGCCTCGAAACATCGCGATCCGATTACGTCGCCATGGCGGCGATCGACCTGCCGCAGGGCTTCTCGCTTTCCAACAACGTGCGGCTCGATGAAAAGTCGCTCGATATCCGTCGCACCGATACAGCGTTCAGCTATTCCACACCGCGGGTCAGCGGCAAGCTGATCTACACTAAGGTCGATGCGCAGGACGAGTACGGCGACAGCGACGCGACGGACGTGCTGAAGAACAGCATGTCGCTCCGGGTCAACGAAAACTGGTCGCTGGCCGGTTCCGCCACGTGGGACCTGACAGACAGTTCGCTCATCCGGCGCGGCGTCGGTATCAGCTACGCCGACGAGTGCACGATCTTCACGCTTGCCTATACCGACAAGCCTTCGGAAGCCGATGCGAACGACTGGACGATCAGTGCGCGCCTGAGTTTCCGCACGCTTGGCGACGTCAATATCGGCACGACCAAGGATTACGATCAAACCTTCCGTTACTGAGATCGGTAACGGAAGAATCGTCATGGTTTTGCCGCAACGATTGTGCAATCGGACGCCAATCGGCTAGTATGGCGGCCGAAAGCGCGCAAAGTCGCGCGACAAGTGCCGGGCGGAAAAAAGGGATTGGTTTCATGTTTGCAATGACCGCGACACGCAAGATCGTGCTGGCAGTCTCCGTGCTCGCCGCGACCACGGTCGCCACGCCGGTGATGACACCAATCGTGGCAATGGCACAGTCGACGAGCGGCGTCGCAGCCGTCGTCAACCGGTCGGCGATCACCACCGCCGACGTTGCCCGCCGTTCGGCCTTCATGCGTCTTCAGCGCCAGAAGCCGAGCAACAAGGTCGCTCTCGATCAGCTGATCGACGAAACGCTGAAGCGCCAGGAAATCTCGCGTGTCAAGATGTCCGTCAGCACCGAGGACGTCGATCGTTCGTTTGCCCGCTTCGCGCAGGGCAACAAGATGACGCCCGAGCAGTTGAGCAGCGTGCTCAATCAGGCCGGCGTCACACCGGACCATTTCAAGGCCTATATCGCTGTGCAGATGAGCTGGCCGCGCCTGGTCAACGCCCGTTACGGCGGCGGTCGTCAGCGCATGTCGACCGACCAGCTTGTCACCCGCATGATGGAAAACAAGCAAAAGCCCGTCACCACCGAATATTTCCTGAAACAGGTGATCTTCGTTGTTCCCGCGGCAAAGCGGAACGCCATCCTCAACAAGCGCAAGGCGGAAGCCGACGCGTCGCGGTCGCGGTTCCCCGGCTGCGCCGAAGCTAAAACCTTTGCAGCGACGATGCTGGACGTTTCCATCCGTGATCTGGGCCGCGTGCTTGCGCCGGATTTGCCGGAAGACTGGAAGCCGCTGATCGAGAAGTCCTCCGGCAACACGACCGGCACCCGCGTTACCGAGCGTGGCGTCGAGTTCCTGGCGATCTGCGAGCAGCGTCAGGTTTCGGACGACGTGGCGGCCGAAGCCGTGTTCCGCGCCGAGGATCTCGGCAAGGCTGAAAAGTCCGGTGAAGACCCGAATAGCAAGAAGTACATGGACGATCTGCGCGCCAAGGCCCAGATCGATTACATCCAGAAGTCGTAAAGCCCAAAGGGCCTGAACGGAGACCGCATGCCTTTTGATCGTCCGCTCGCGCTGACCCAGGGCGATCCTGCCGGCATTGGTCCAGACATCACGCTCGCCGCATGGACGGCGAGACGGAAGCACGGCATTGCGCCGTTTCTCTTCCTCGGCGACCCGGCGGTACTTGCATCGCGCGCGGCCCTGCTTGGCCTCGACGTTGCGATCCGTGAAACCGACGCGGACGGCGCCGTTTCGATCTTCGAAAACGCGCTTCCCGTTCTGCCGATCCCGGCCGGAGCCGAAGTCGCTGCCGGCGAGCCGCATGTCGCCACCGCCCGTGGGACGATCGAGGCGATCGAGACCGCCGTGTCGCTGTCGTTTGCGGGAAAGACGCTCGGCGTCGTCACCAATCCGATTGCCAAGTCCGTTCTATACCAGGCAGGCTTCGGCTTTCCCGGCCATACGGAATTCCTGGCGGACCTTGCGCACAAGCATACGGGCACCCCCGTGCGCCCCGTCATGCTGCTGGCCGGACCGAAGCTGCGGGCCATCCCCGTCACGATCCACATTCCGCTCAAGGACATTCCAGCGGCGCTCACCGAAACGCTGATCCTTGAAACCTGCCGCGTGACCCATCACGACCTGAAAGTCCGGTTCGGCATCGACCAGCCGCGCATCGCGATTGCCGGTCTCAATCCGCATGCGGGCGAAGACGGCACGATGGGCACCGAAGAACGCGACATCATCCATCCGGCCATCGTCAAGCTGCGCGCAGAGGGCATCAACGCCTTCGGGCCACTCCCGGCCGATACGATGTTTCATGACGAAGCCCGCAGCCGTTACGACGTGGCGATCTGCATGTATCACGATCAGGCGCTGATCCCGGCCAAGGCGCTGGGTTTTGACACATCCGTCAACGTCACGCTCGGCTTGCCCTTCATCCGGACGTCTCCCGACCACGGCACCGCCTTCGGCATCGCCGGCAAGGGTGTCGCCCGCGAGACGAGCCTGGTCGAGGCAATCCGGCTTGCAGGCGCCATGGCCGGAACAATGACACCGAGCCTTGCGGGGCGCATCTGATGGCGACGCTCGATGGGCTGCCGCCGCTGCGTGACGTCGTCCAGCGTCATGGACTGGACGCCAAGAAATCGCTTGGCCAGAACTTTCTGTTCGATCTCAACCTCACCCAGAAGATCGCCCGCGCGGCCGGACCGCTGGAGGACGTGACCGTATTCGAGGTTGGGCCGGGTCCCGGCGGCCTTACCCGTGCCATCCTGTCGCTCGGCGCCAAGAAGGTGATCGCCATCGAGCGCGACGCCCGCGCGCTTCCTGTGCTTGCAGAAATCGCGGACCACTATCCGGGACGGCTTGAGGTCATCGAGGGCGACGCGCTGCAGATCGATTTTGCCGCGCTCGCGGCCGAGAAGGCTGCCGGTGGACCGGTCAAGATCATCGCCAACCTGCCCTACAATATCGGCACGCAACTGCTGCTGAACTGGCTTCTGCCTGAGGACAAGACCTGGCCGCCATTCTGGCAGAGCCTGACGCTGATGTTCCAGAGGGAAGTGGGTCTGCGCATCGTTGCCGACCAGGAAGACGACCACTACGGCCGCCTCGGCGTCCTCGCGGGCTGGCGCACCGATCCCCACATGATGTTCGACGTGCCGCCTCAGGCCTTTTCACCACCGCCCAAGGTGACATCGACTGTCGTGCATCTGATCCCGCGCGCCAATCCCCTGCCCTGCGATGTCTCCAAGCTGGAACGCATCACCCACGCCGCCTTCGGTCAACGCCGCAAGATGCTGCGACAGAGCCTGAAACCGGTCGGTGGCGAAGCTCTGCTCGCCAAAGCCGGCATCGACCCGCAACGCCGCGCCGAAACGCTGTCGGTGGAAGAGTTCGTAAGACTGGCGAACTTGCTTTAAGGGGTCGCGGCGAGCGCTAGAGCCCCGTTTTACACCAGAACCTAGAGTGTCGGCTCTTCCGTCAGGAGGTTGCTCACGAACTCGAACAGGCCGTGCCTGCGGTCGCGGCGGACGCGTTCGGCGTTGACGATGCAGCTGACGTTGTGGAAGGCCTCGTCGAGATCGTCGTTGACGATGACGTAGTCGTATTCCCGCCAGCGTTCGATTTCCGAGCGGGAATTGGCAAGCCGAGTGCGGATCACGTCTTCGCTGTCTTCGGCGCGGCGGTGCAGACGTGACTGCAGCTCGGTCATGGTCGGCGGCAGCACGAAGATCGAGACAACGTCCGCCTTCATCTTTTCCTGCAGCTGAAGTGCGCCTTGCCAGTCGATGTCGAACAGCATGTCGCGTCCCTCGGCCATCGCCTTTTCGACCGGCTCGCGCGGCGTGCCGTAGAAATTACCGTGCACCTCGGCCCATTCCAGGAGATCGTCGGCATCGCGCATGCGCTCGAACTGCGGCACGGTGATAAAGTGGTAATGGGTGTCGGCGATCTCGCTCGGGCGCTTGGCGCGGGTGGTGACACTGACCGAGATCTCGAGGCTATGGTCGCCGCGCAAGAGATTGCCGGCGATGGTGGATTTGCCAGCGCCTGACGGCGACGACAGCACCAGCATCAATCCCCGGCGCGCGATCGTCGTCTTCATCTTCGAGGGCGACGAGGTTTTCGGTGTCGAGGGGGCCGGGCTCATGGTCGTGTCACTCCAGATTCTGAACCTGTTCGCGGAACTGGTCGATCACGACTTTCAGTTCCAGTCCTGCTGCCGTTACAGCAGCGGCGTTGGATTTGGAACAGATCGTATTCGATTCCCGGTTAAATTCCTGTGCAAGGAAGTCGAGACGGCGCCCGGCAGGCCCGCCCGTCTGCAGAAGCTCGCGGGCTGCGACGACATGGGCCTTCAGCCGGTCGATCTCTTCGCGCAGATCGGCGCGGGTCGCAAGCAGTGCTGCCTCGCCATAAAGCCTGTCGCGGTCGAGGGTCGGCGCCTCTGCCGTCAAGGCGGCGAGCTGCGTGGAAAGCTTCTTGGCAATCTCTTCCGGCGAGCGGGACGGGTCGTTCTCCACCAGCATCGTCAGTTCGGCGATGCGGTCCACATGGCGGGTGAGAATGTCCCGCAGCGCCGACCCTTCGTGCTCGCGCATCTCTTCAAGTTTGAAAAGCGCGTCGCCGAGACAGTTGAGGATGGCGGCGTCGCGCGCCGTCACCGCCTGTTCGTCATCCTCGGCCTCGCGGATCTCGACGAGACCACGGATGCCAAGCAACGTGTCGAGACGCAGCGGTGCCGGATCGACCAGATCGCCCAGTTCAGCACGGAGCGCCATCACGGCGGCCAGTGCATCGCGGTTCAGCACCGCTTCCACCTTTGCGTCGTCGGTCGAGAGCGACAGCGCCACCTGCAGATTGCCGCGCGAAAACCGTTCGGAAATCCGCTTGCGGACATCCTGCTCAAGACGATCAACGCCGGAGGGCAGCCGCAATCGCATGTCGAGCCCCTTGCCGTTGACCGAGCGCAGTTCCCAGGCAAAGCGATTGCGGCCGCTTGTTCCTTCGCTGCGGGCAAAGCCGGTCATCGACTGCAGGGATTTCGGGTTAGACGGCAGGCTCATACGCTTCTCCGGACTGCCTTCCCCAGAGGCAAGGCGTCAGTTGCTTTTCGGTGGCTTTTCGGCGTCGTCGCCATCCGGCTGGCCATCGACCACTTCTTCACCGCGGGCTGCCGCATTGCCGGTTGACCGTTCGGCCTCGATCCGGCGCCAGCGACGTACGTTGGCATTGTGCTCTTCCAGTGTGGCTGCAAACACGTGCCCGCCTGTGCCGTCTGCCACGAAATAGAGATCGTTGGTGCGCCACGGATTGGCAACAGCCTCGAGTGCGGCGCGGCCGGGGTTGGAGATCGGCGTCGGCGGCAGGCCCTTGATCTGATAGGTATTGTAGGGCGTCTGCTTGGTCAGATCGGACTTGTAGATCGGCCGATCGGACGGTTTGCCCTCACCGCCGAAGATGCCGTAGACAATGGTCGGGTCAGACTGCAGTCGCATGCCCTTGTTCAGCCGGTTGATGAAGACCGAGGCGACATGGGCGCGCTCGTCGTCCTTGCCGGTTTCCTTCTCGACGATCGAGGCGAGCACCACGAACTCTGCCTTGGTCTTGACCGGCAGGTCGGGGTCGCGCTTTTCCCAGATCTGGTCGATCGTCTTCTGCTGAGCGGCATGCATCTGCGAGAGGATTTCCGACCTCTTGGTGCCGCGCGAGAACTTGTAGGTATCGGGACGCAGGCTGCCTTCGGCGGGAAGCTCCGCCGGCATGTCGCCTTCCAGAACCGCATCCTCGTTGAGACGCAGCATCATCTGGCGCACGGTCAGGCCTTCCGGAAAGACGACGGAATAGAGGATGGACTTGCCGGAGATCAGCGTCTCCATCACGTCCTTCATCGAAGCCTTCGCCTTGATGTCGTATTCGCCGGCCTTCAGCGTCTCGCCGCCGCGCAGATAGGTCGCGGTCACGTAGCGGAACACGCGCGCGTCGGACACGACGCCGTTGCGCTCGAGATTGTTGGCAATCTCCGCCAGGCCGTTGCCGGGACGGACCATGAAGTGGGCGTTCGTTTCCAGCGGGCCCGGATCCTGAAACGTCCGGATCATGTAATACAGGCCGCCGATCACCACGATGCAGACGAGCACGACCATGGTCATGACGAAGTTCAGGAAGATCACCAGCTGGCTGCGCGCCTTCTTGGAGCGACGCGGCGGTTCCGGCACCCGTTCGGGCTTCAGGGCCTCGTTCGGCGATTTCGGAATGATCGGACCACGGGTCGTACCGTTGCCATTGCCGCCATGGCCGTTTCCACTGCCATAACCCGGCTGATCATTCGATGAATTCATGTCGCTCAACCGTTTCCCCTCGACTCTGGACTTTCAACCGGCTGTTTGGCCAAGCAATACGGCAAAAAGCAGGTTCGGAAAATGATATCGGCCGGACTGTCGAAGTCCAGCCGAGAAGCGAAGGCCGAATGCGCGTCAGGCTTCGTAGCGCTTGAGCACCAGAGACGCGTTGGTACCGCCGAAACCGAAAGAGTTCGACAGCGCCACGTTGATTTCGCGCTTGCGCGCGGTATGCGGAACAAGATCGATCACAGTGTCGACATCAGGGTTGTCGAGGTTGAGCGTCGGCGGTGCGATATTGTCACGGATCGCCAGTGCGGAGAAGATGGCTTCGACAGCGCCGGCTGCACCGAGAAGGTGACCGATCGCAGACTTGGTCGACGACATGGAGACCTTGGAGGCCGCATCGCCAACCAGGCGTTCGACAGCGCCGAGTTCGATCGTGTCGGCCATGGTAGATGTGCCATGCGCGTTGATGTAGTCGATGTCGGATGCGCCAAGACCAGCGCGCTTCAGGGCCGACGTCATGCAACGGAAAGCACCATCGCCGTCTTCGGAAGGAGCCGTGATGTGGAAGGCATCGCCGGACATGCCGTAACCGACGACTTCCGCGTAAATCTTGGCGCCGCGCGCCTTGGCGTGCTCGAGCTCTTCCAGCACCACGATGCCGGCGCCCTCGCCCATCACGAAACCGTCACGGTCGCGGTCGTAGGGGCGCGAGGCGCTTTGCGGGTCGTCGTTGCGAAGGGTCGACAGCGCCTTGCAGGCAGCAAAGCCCGCCAGCGCGATCCGGCAGATGGGTGATTCGGCACCACCGGCCACCATGACCTCCGCGTCGCCCAGCATGATCAGCCGGGCGGCATCGCCAATCGCGTGTGCGCCGGTGGAACAGGCGGTGACGACCGAATGGTTCGGGCCGCGCAGCTTGTGCTTGATCGAGACCTGTCCGGAGACAAGGTTGATCAGGCGGCCGGGAATGAAGAACGGCGAAATGCGGCGCGGGCCTTTGTCTCGCAAAGTGTAGCCAGCCTCGACGATACCCTCGAGACCACCGATGCCGGAGCCGATCAGGACGCCGGTCTCGATCTGGTCCTGGTCGGTCTGCGGGTGCCAGCCGGCGTCGGCCAGCGCCATGTCGGCGGCGGCAACACCATAAAGAATAAATGGATCGATCTTGCGCTGTTCTTTCGGCTCCATCCAGTTGTCGGCATTGAATGTGCCGTTGGAACCGTCGCCGACCGGAATGCGGCAGGCGATTTTGGCCGGAAGATCTTCGACTTCAAATTCGGTCACGACCCGGGCGGCGTTGTCGCCGGCCAGCAGACGTTGCCAGCTGACTTCCGTTCCGCATCCCAGAGGAGATACCATGCCGGTACCGGTGATAACGACACGCCTCATCGCCAGTGCCCCACCCTGTAGTAGTATTGTCAGTTAGTTGCTGAAACGGCCCGAACAAGCGGGCCGTCATGAGAGATCGCGGCCTCGCAACGAGGCGCGCGTCCCGAATATGGTTCGATCAGGCCTGAGCCTTTTCGATGAACTTTACAGCGTCGCCGACCGTCAGGATCGAGTCAGCTGCATCGTCCGGAATTTCTACGCCGAATTCTTCTTCGAACGCCATGACCAGTTCGACCGTATCGAGCGAGTCCGCGCCGAGGTCGTCGATGAAGCTAGCGCCTTCGACAACCTTTTCGGCGTCGACGCCGAGATGATCAACAACAATTTTCTTAACGCGTTCTGCGATATCGCTCATGTCGGTTTCCTCGACCTTTTGTCTTCTCGAATGCCTGAATGGCATCCGTATCCTGTTAATACCTGCCGCCGGCACTTCATGGTGCCGATGCGGGCAAACCCCTTCGCCCCTCTTCAGGTTCCAGTCACATGCTCACGCATTATGACGCCCTGAATTTCGGGGTGACTTCGTGTAGTCAAGGCCCGCTTAACACGGTTTCCGTGCTACGCAAAGCCAGAATCTGTTCCGCCGCACAGCCGCCAACAGCCGATTTTACTCGGATTTGCTGCGCCCGTGCCCCGGATCAGATCATCGCCATACCGCCATTGATATGCAAGGTCTGTCCAGTCACATATCCCGCTTCATTCGAAGCGAGGTAAAGAACAGCGGCGGCAATGTCGGATCCGGCGCCCATCCGCTTCATCGGAATGGCCCCCATGATGGCGTCTTTCTGCTTGTCGTTCAGCTTGCCGGTCATGGCGCTCTCGATAAAGCCTGGCGCGACGCAGTTGACCGTCACGTTGCGCGTGGCGATTTCCTGCGCCAGCGACTTCGAGAAGCCGATCATGCCGGCCTTGGAGGCGCAATAGTTGGCCTGGCCCGGATTGCCGGTGACGCCGACGATCGAGGTGATGTTGATAATGCGGCCGAAGCGACGGCGCATCATCGGATGGGTCAGCTCGCGGGTCAGGCGGAACACGGAGGTCAGGTTGACTTCAAGGACTGCGTCCCAGTCCTCGTCGCTCATGCGCACGAACAGGCCGTCCTTGGTGATGCCCGCATTGTTGACGAGAATGTCAACGCCGCCGAGTTCCGCTTCCGCCTTTTCACCGAGCGCCTTGACCGCGGCGCGGTCGGAGAGATTGGCCGGAAAGATGTGGACGCGATCGCCGAGTTCGGCAGCGAGTGCTTCCAGCTTCTCGACGCGGGTGCCGTGCAGGCCGACGGTTGCACCCTGCGCATGCAGCATGCGGGCGATTTCTTCGCCGAGGCCGCCGGTGGCACCGGTGACGAGGGCCTTGCGGCCGGTCAGGTCAAACATGTTGAATTCCTTCTCTTCAGCCGAGGATGGCAGCCAGCGCCGCGTCGATATCAGCCGGGGTGTTGAGGGCTATGCCAGAGATATTCTTGTCGATGCGGCGGGCAAGACCCGTCAGCACCTTGCCGGAACCAATTTCGTAGAGCGTCGTCACGCCATTGGCGCCGAACCACTCGACGGTTTCGCGCCAGCGCACCTGTCCGGTCACCTGCGCCACCAGCAACGTCGCGATTTCGTTCGCGTCGGTGACCGGCGTTGCGCGCACATTGGCGATGACAGGCACGACCGGATCGTTTTTCTGGACGGTGTCCAGCGCATGGCGCATGGCGTCGGCCGCCGGCGCCATCAGGTCGCTGTGGAAGGGTGCAGAGACCGGCAGCATGATCGCGCGCTTGGCGCCTTTTTCGGTCGCCAGAGCCGCTGCTTTCTCGACAGCAGCCTTCGAGCCGGAAATCACCAGCTGGCCGCCGCCATTGTCGTTGGCGATCTGACACACGCCTTCCGACTTCGCCTCCAAACAGATCGCTTCGACATCGGCGTGGTCGAGGCCGATGATCGCAGCCATCGCGCCCTGACCGACCGGAACGGCGGACTGCATCGCGTCACCGCGAATGCGCAACAGCCGTGCTGTGTCTGCGAGAGAGAACGTGCCGGCCGCACAAAGAGCCGAATATTCGCCGAGCGAATGGCCGGCGACGAAACCGACCTTTTCGGCGAGAACGAGGCCACGGGCTTCGAGAACGCGCATCGTCGCGATGGAAACGGCCATGAGGGCCGGCTGCGCGTTGGCGGTCAGCGTCAACGTTTCTTCCGGCCCGTTCCACATTGTTTCGGACAGTTTCTGGCCGAGCGCCTCGTCGACTTCGTCGAACACGGCACGGGCTTCGGGAAAGGCGTCGGCCAGTTCCTTCCCCATGCCGACGGCCTGGCTTCCCTGACCCGGGAATGTGAATGCGATACTGCTCGCCGGACTGCTCATAAGGTCGTTTCCTTTCCCTATTTTTGCCCTTTCCATTCACATTCCCGCCTTGCAAGTCAAGGGTTTCGGGCATTTACCCCGATTTTGGCCGGTGCTTACCCCCTGTTATCAGCCCGAAATCAGGCTGATCACTTCGTTGACGCAAAGAACGACGAATAGCAGCGCTGCAGCGCCGAGCAGGCCATTCGACAGCCAGCCATTGCGCCATTCCTTCGGGACGCGGGCAGAGTTCAGCAGCCAGATCAACGTGACCGCCAGGAAAGGCATGAAGAAGGCTCCGAGCGCGCCATAGATGATGACGAGCGTGAACGGGCGGCCGAACCACAACAGCGACATCGGCGGGATCGTCAGCCAGAAGAGGTAGAACTTGAAGGCCGGCGTCTTTTCCAGTCCCTGACGCGAACCGCTGGTTCCGCCGCGCACGGTGCGGACGAAATCGGCAAACAACAGCGACACGCCATGCCAGACGCCGAGGATCGAGGAGATCGTGGTGGCGAAGAAACCGACCAGAAAGGCCTTTGCGACAAACGGACCAAACCGTTCCTGGAGCACCGCATCGAGATCGAGCAGCCCGCGGTCGCCGGTCGAGAGCGCGATCTGCGCGGTGTAGAGAAGCTCGGCACCGACGATCAGCATGGCGATCACGAAAATGCCGGTCATGATGTAGGCAACACGGTTGTCGAGACGCATGACGCCCATCCAGGACGGGGTGCGCCATCCCTTGGCATTCACCCAGTAGCCGTAGGAGGCCATGGTGATGGTACCGCCGACGCCACCGATCAGGCCGAGCGTGTAGATGGCCGAGCCCTCGGGAATGGTCGGGATCAGACCGGTCAGCGCATTGCCGACATCGGGCACAACAAGAATCGCGATACCGACGACGATGGTGAACATGATGGCGATGAAGACCTTCATCACGGTCTCGAAGACTTCGTAGTTGTTGAAGGCAACGAAGGCCGCGCAGACCAGGCCTGAGATCATGGCCCAGGCCCAGAGCGGCAGGAACGGGAAGAGAGCCGCCAGCGGCAGCGCCGTCGCGCTCATCGCGGTAGCGCCGTACACGAAGCCCCAGATCATGATGTAGATGCCAAAGTACCAGCTCGTCCATTTGCCGAGCGACCGCCAGCCGTCGAGCATGGTCGAACCGGTAGCGAGGTGATAGCGGGCCGATCCCTCGGCAAGCGCAATCTTGACGATACAGCCAATGACCGCTGCCCAGAGTAGCGCATAGCCGAAACGCGAGCCGGCAATCAGCGTGGCGATCAGATCGCCTGCGCCGACGCCGGTAACGGCAACCACGATACCGGGACCGATCAGTTTCCATCGACCCGTCTTCGGCGGTTCGCCGGCGTCAGGAAACCCCTTGTCGTCGTATTGTGTCGTCTTATGCTGCGTCGCGTTATCGACCATTCAAAATGCCCTCCAAAAATTTGTTCTGCGCCAGACGCAAATCCGGCCGCAAAATTGCCGTATCGGGAACAAGTTGGAAAAAATTCTCTCCCGTCCAGCAAACTCTTGATAAATTTTACGCTACCGACGCGCGAAACCGGCACCGATCTGCTCTTGCACTGCGTCAAATCCGATCTAAAGTCCGGCCACTTTTTCAGACGGGATCGATCTTCATGAAATACAATAAACTGGGCCGCACCGACCTCTCCGTTTCGGAGATCTGCCTGGGCACGATGACCTGGGGAACGCAGAATTCCGAGGCCGAAGCTCATGAACAGATGGACTATGCTTTCGACAACGGCATCAACTTCTTTGATACGGCCGAACTCTACCCGACGACGCCTCCGGGTGCCGAAACCTACGGTGACACGGAAACTATCATCGGCACCTGGCTGCAAAAGAGCGGCAAGAGACAGGACCTGATCCTCGCCTCCAAGATCGCCGGCAGCGGTCGCTCCTACATTCGCGACGGCCGCCCGATTACCCGCGAGACGATTCGGGAAGCACTCGATGCCAGCCTCTTGCGCCTGAAGACGGATTACCTCGACCTCTACCAGATCCACTGGCCGAACCGCGGCACGTTCCACTTCCGCAATTCCTGGAAGTTCGATGCGTCGAAACAGGATCGCGAACAGGCACGCACGAGTTTTCTGGAAAAACTCGAAACGCTCGGCGAACTGGTGAAGGAGGGCAAGATCCGCGCGATCGGGCTTTCCAACGAAAGCACCTGGGGCACGATGCGCTATCTCGATGTGGCAGAGGAGAAGGGTCTGCCCCGCGTCGCGACGCTGCAGAACGAATACAATCTTCTCTACCGCCAGTTCGATCTGGATCTTGCAGAAATGTCCCATCACGAGGATGTCGGCCTCCTCGCCTATTCGCCGCTCGCAGCCGGTCTGCTTTCCGGCAAGTATCAGGGCGGCGCGCGTCCCGACGGCTCGCGCGGCTCGATCAACCAGGATCTCGGCGGTCGCCTTCAGCCGCGGCAGGAGCCGGCGGTCAAGGCCTATCTCGACATCGCCAAGAAACACGGCCTCGACCCGTCTCAGATGGCGCTCGCCTTCTGCCTGACGCGCCCCTTCATGGCCTCCGTCATCATCGGGGCTACGACGATGGACCAGTTGAAAACCAACATCGCCGCTACCGACGTGACGCTGTCGGATGAGGTTCTGAGAGAGATTGCCGCGGTCTATCGCGACTATCCGATGCCGATCTGAGGTCGCGACAGATTGCGGATGACCGGCTGAAACACGCTGTCGTCATCCGCAAACTTGCGCTATTTCTTCCGGCGGAGGACAAGCCATGATCGACATTCCAAGGCCCGGAAGCCCGTTCCACGAGGCCTATCTGGTCGCAGCCGCGCAATGTGGTCAGCTGCCGATTACCGAGATATCCGACACGAACGAGAACTGCATCGTCAGCTCGATCGCCTGGATCGCCATGCGCGACCAGGTCAGGGCGGACCGGACCTTCGTGGCGGAGGCTGGATTTCCGATCGCCGTTCTGCTCGCCGTGATTGCAGTGGTGCGATACTGGAAAAGCCGGGCGGCGCGGTAGGTCAGCATAAAGGTGGCCGGAACGATAAGTCCCGGCCGCCGGATATATCTCTGTCGCCGCTCAATCGCTCGGCTATTTTACGACAACTCAGCCGGCGGGTTTGCGATCAAGGATGGTGCCGACTGAAGGAAGCTGATCGATGGAGCGAAGAAGTACTCGCCGCCCATCAAGGTCACCGTCTGCACGAAATCCATCACGCTGACCTTTTGTGGCTGACTATGGCCATCGATCCATTCCTTTTCGGACGGATCGCCACTGTTTGCGACCTGGCTGATGATGAAATCGACACCTTTCTTCGCCGGAACCGCCGGCTGGAATGGAAACGACGTATTGTTCGCCCAGGCACTCTGGGTGAACTCGAACTGCTGATTGACGTCGGCCATGTAAGCCATGAAAATAAGACCGACTCCCTTGTCTGGCTCATCTGAAAAATCGGGTGCCCGATCGCCATAGGTTATGCCTCGGCGCGCCATGATATGCGAGCGCTCGAATTCGTCGCCCGGCGTGCGCGGATTGGTCTTCCTGACATGCGCTCGAACGGGACATTTCAGCCCGACCGGGTCGAGTGTGTAGTCGAAGTCATTGGTTGGCGCGCCCGCCACTGGACCGCTCTGCAGTGCCGGTGTTCCGTCCTCGAAGCGACCGACAACCATCGCACCCGCGCGGTCCTCATCGGGGTTCTGTGGATCCACCGACTGCGCAAGCAGACGTTCCCTCTGCTTGGACAGCTTCACGTTCTGCTCGAGCTTGCGGTAGACGAAATAGCTGCCGCATGAAAATGTCGTGGGATTGCCCGGATCCGATACGACAAACTGGGAGGCCTTGAACTCCTCGTCCCATTTGCCACGAGGTTTGGGCATTCCATTGTTGTCGAGGAAGTCTTCGGTCAGAAACAATGGCTGGCTGATGCCATCGACATAGCCGAAATGCTCGATGCCTTCGCCTCGAACATCGCCGCCCGCCTGCTTGCGCCTCTGCGCCAGGCCGATGTCCGAACCCAGAACCGTTGCGCCGTGCTTTGCGAAAACCTTCTGCAACGCGCTGTAGGAATTGCCCACAAGTGAGGCCTGTTCGTCTGCAATCAGAACCATGGCGTCGGGGTCGTCCTTGGCGCTGTCCCAAGCCTCACCCTTTTCCCAGTGCTCCTTTTCCGGATCATTGATTGGAGGACCGGCAAACGGAAGCGGCATCGGATTGAGCCGTCCGCGGTTCCGCATCCCGGCCCTGAATGAGGCATCGGCGGGAATGTTGGCATCCGGCAAACTAAGGGCTGCATACCCTTTTGCGCTGAGGAAGACGCTGACGACCGTTTCGCCGCCGAGTTTCGTTGCCTTGAATGCTTCTGCCTCGCGCAGTTGCGTCAGCGCGGATGTCGTCACGAACGAAAGATCCCGCAGCAGGCCGGCGACCGCATCAGACTTCATGCCAGCGAAACTGAGAAAGACATTCTTGGTATGATCTCTGCCGTGCCCCTTCAGGATATTGGCCTGCAGGTCCGACAAAAGCGAAAGAAGATCCGCATCCGAAGTCCAATTTTTCCAGGTGATGGTAGTATTCAAAATAGTATCGAGCTTAGCCATGCCTCCTGCTCCTCTTGGCAAAGGGTCGAATTGACCCGAACCCAAATTACAACCCAAGGTGCTATGAAGTCCATTTAACTATTTTTGCGAGCGTCGAACCCCTCCCCCTTGCCTTATCGTCAAAAATCCGTATAAGCCGCCTTGTTCGAAACACCCGGTCTTCTGGCTGGTGGCTGAACGGAGGGTAGGTCGCGTGAGCGGCCGTAGGAACGAAAAGCGTTCCGGCCTCCCGTGTCTCCGCTCTCGACCGTCTCGATACAACAGCTTTTCTTGCCTGGGCTTGCCCCATTCCAAGAGCAGTCGTTGAGGCTTAGCCGCCGAACCCGGGTGACAAAACAACCGCAAGAAAGGCAAAGCTTACATGGCTCTTTATGAACACGTATTCCTTGCTCGACAGGATATGTCCGCACAGCAGGTTGATGCCCTCGTAGAACAGTACAAGGGTGTCCTCGAAGCAAATGGCGGCAAAGTCGGGCGCGTAGAAAACTGGGGCCTCAAGTCCCTCACATACCGCATCAAGAAGAACCGCAAGGCGCATTACGCCCTTATGGACATCGACGCACCGGCAGCTGCCGTGCACGAGATGGAACGCCAGATGCGCATCAACGAAGACGTTCTTCGCTACATGACGCTTGCCGTCGAGAAGCACGAAGAAGGTGCGTCTGCAATGATGCAGAAGCGCGATCGTGACGACCGTCCGCGCCGTGATGGCGACGACCGTGGTCCTCGCCGCGACTTCGGCGATCGTGGCCCGCGCCGCGATTTCGGCGATCGTCCCCCGCGTGAAGGTGGTTTCGAGCGCGCACCGCGCCCGCCACGTGACGCTTAATCGGTTCGAAGGAGAAAACACCAATGGCTGACTCATCCTCCTCCGCGGCACGCCGTCCGTTCCACCGCCGTCGCAAGACCTGCCCGTTCTCGGGCGCGAATGCACCGCGGATCGACTACAAGGACGTTCGTCTTCTGCAGCGCTACATTTCCGAGCGCGGCAAGATCGTACCTTCGCGTATCACGGCCGTTTCCCAGAAGAAGCAGCGCGAACTGGCCCAGGCCATCAAGCGCGCCCGCTTCCTCGGCCTGCTGCCTTACGTTCTGTCGTAATCTGATATCGGACCTGCCGGCTGTCAAAGCCGGCAGGTCCATCTCCCCTTCCGCGTTGGGCGCGGATCGGCAAAACCAAAACCCCATGTTGGGGATCAAGGCCATTGCGACATCCGTCCCGGCCTATCCCCTAACTGCTTGATGTGGCAGGACAGCGAGACAAAGTGACGAACAAGTTCCAGACAGTGCTGCCGACCGGTATCCTTGCCGGTGTTATCGCCACCGTGCTTGTCATGGGTGCGAGCGCACAGTCGTCGTTTGCCTCCATTCTCTATGCGGCTTCCGCTCTTCCCATCCTGATTGCCGGCCTCGGCTGGGGCAATCGCGCCGCCATCGTCGGTGTCGTCACCGCAGGCGTACTTGGTGCACTTCTCGTGTCGCCGATGTTTGCGCTTGCCATGGCAGTGTTCACGCTGATCCCCGCCGGCTGGTTGTCGCATCTTGCCAATCTTGCCCGTCCCGCCTCCGAACTCGGCGGCCCGGACAATCTGATGGCCTGGTACCCGATTTCCGACATTCTGCTGCATCTCTGCGGCCTCGTCACGATTGCCGTGATCGCGCTCGGCTTTGCGATCGGCTATGGCCCGGAACTGATCGACCAGATGGTCGATGCGATGACGACAGCGCTCCAGGCGCAGGAGCCCACCCTCGCCCCCGATGTCGCGAGCCTTTCCCAGACCAAGTCGCTGCTGGTGCTGATGCTGCCGATGTTCCAGGGCGGCATCTGGGTAACGCTGCTGTTTGCGGCCTTCTATATCGCGGTACGCGTCGTGTCCCGCTCCGGCCGTGCGGTTCGCCCGCGTGAGGACATGCCGTCGGCGCTGCGCATGAACCGCAATGCCATCTTTATCTTTCTCGCCGGCACCGTGATGACTTTCTTCGGCGGCGCTCCGGCGATGATCGGCGCGGTCGTCTGCGGCACATTCGGCGCCGGCTTTCTCATGGCGGGCTATGCCTCGCTTCACTTTCGGACACGCGACAAGGACTGGCGCCTGCCGGTTCTCGTCCTCTGCTACCTGTCGTCGATGCTTATCCTGCCGGCGATCGCCATTGTCGTGCTGGGTCTTTCCGACACACGCCGCACCATTGCCCTGACGCCTGCAAAATCTGCAGACGGCAGAGACGAACCACCTACGAATTGAAACTTGAAAGGAACCACAACATGCAAGTCATCCTGCTTGAACGCGTGGCCAAGCTTGGCCAGATGGGCGAAACGGTAAAGGTCAAGGACGGCTTTGCCCGTAACTTCCTTCTGCCGCAGGGCAAGGCGCTGCGCGCCAACGAAGCCAACAAGAAGCGCTTCGAATCCGAGCGTGCAACGCTCGAAGCCCGTAACCTGGAGCGCAAGGGCGAAGCCCAGACCGTTGCCGACGCGCTTGACGGCAAGACCTTCGTGATCGTCCGCTCGGCTGGCGAAACCGGCCAGCTCTACGGTTCGGTCGCTGCCCGCGACATCCTCGAGGCACTGGCTGCCGAAGGCTTCAACGTCGGCCGCAACCAGGTCGATCTCAACACCCCGATCAAGGCAATCGGCCTGCACAAGGTCGTTCTGCACCTGCATTCGGAAGTCGAAACCGAAATCGCCGTTAACGTTGCCCGTTCCGCTGAAGAAGCCGAGCGCCAGGCCAAGGGCGAAAGCCTCACCTCGGCTGACGCCATCTACGGCGTCGACGAAGACGCGCTTCGTCCGGAAGACTTCTTCGATCCGGACGCAGACGGCAACGCTGAAGACGACGAATAAGCCGTCATCGTCTAACCAGTTCGAGAAACGCCCGGGTCATCAGCCCGGGCGTTTTTTTGTCTTCTTGGGCTATACTGATGCGACCAATGACTGAGTCGCAGCGAAACACAGTCAACCGGATTCATCGTTTCACTGCGTTCTTTCTGGCACCGGCAAAATGGCGCTGTGGATAGCTGTGGAAAAGCCGCTGGGGCAAAAGGCCGGTTTCAGCACGGCGCATTTACCAGTAGAACCGGCAACTTCGACGGACAGGACGGACAGAGATCATGAACGAAGTCGCGCGCAACATCGCATCGCTGAGCAACAAGGATGCAGCGCCGCACTACCGTGAGGCTCCCAACAACATCGAAGCCGAGCAGGCGCTGCTGGGTGCGATCCTCGTCAACAACGACGCCTATTACCGCGTTTCGGACTTTCTGAAGCCCACCCATCTCTACGAGCCGCTGCACCGCAAGATCTTCGAAGTGGCGGGCGACATCATCCGCATGGGCAAGACCGCCAACCCGGTCACCATCAAGAATTTCGTGCCCGCGGACGAGAAGGTCGGCGACATGACGGTGGCGCAGTATCTCGCCCGTCTCGCTGCCGAAGCCGTGTCGATCATCAATGCCGAGGACTATGGCCGGGCGATCTACGATCTGGCGCTGCGCCGGGCGCTGATCACCATCGGCGAGGACGTCGTCAATATTGCCTATGATGCGCCGCTCGACATGCCGCCGCAGAGCCAGATCGAAGATACCGAGCGTCGCCTGTTCGAGCTTGCCGAAAACGGCCGCTACGACGGTGGCTTCCAGTCGTTCAACGACGCGGTGGCCCTGGCTATCGACATGGCTGGCCAGGCTTTCGAGCGCGACGGCCATCTGTCCGGCATTTCCACCGGCATCATGTCGCTGGACGGCAAGATGGGCGGGTTGCAGCGGTCCGACTTGATCGTGCTTGCCGGTCGTCCCGGCATGGGCAAGACCTCTCTTGCCACCAACATCGCCTACAATATCGCAGCATCGTACGAGCCGGAGGTCCAGCCGGACGGATCGATGAAAGCCAAGAATGGCGGCGTCGTCGGTTTCTATTCGCTCGAAATGTCGTCCGAACAGCTGGCCACCCGTATCATCTCCGAGCAGACCGAAGTGTCCTCGTCAAAAATCCGCCGCGGCGACATTACCGAGGCCGATTTCGAAAAGCTCGTCGCCTGCAGCCAGATGATGCAGAAAGTGCCGCTGTTCATCGACCAGACCGGTGGTATCTCGATCGCCCAGCTCTCTGCCCGCGCCCGCCGCCTCAAGCGCCAACGTGGCCTCGACTGCCTCGTGGTCGACTATATCCAGCTGATGACGGGGTCGGGCAAATCCGGCGAGAACCGCGTGCAGGAAATCACGCAGATCACCACGGGCCTTAAGGCGCTTGGCAAGGAACTCAACGTTCCGATCATCGCGCTGTCGCAGCTTTCGCGCCAGGTGGAAAGCCGCGAGGACAAGCGCCCGCAGCTTTCAGACCTTCGCGAATCAGGCTCGATCGAGCAGGACGCCGACGTGGTTCTGTTCGTGTTCCGCGAAGAGTATTACGTGAAGAACTCAGAGCCGCGCGATATGGCCGATCCGAAATACCCGGAATGGGAACAGCTGATGGACAAGGTGAAGGGGACGGCCGACGTCATCATCGCCAAGCAGCGCCACGGACCAACCGGCACCGTCAAGCTCGCCTTCCAGGCGGAATTCACGCGGTTCGCAGATCTCGCGGAGCCGAGCTTCACGCAATACGAAGAGCATTGATGAGCTCATTGCGGCACAAGTCTCTGTGATAAGATGGTCAATGCCCGCCGCCGCAAAGCGGCCGGCATCGACCAGTTTAAGGTCGCTGATCGACTACTGGGTCCGGCAGCGTCCGGTCCGGGTGCTTTCCTTGTCGCCGTCATCATAGGCAATGCCGATTTTCTCGCCTGCCAGCGCGGTGATCTTGCCCGGGTACCAGTCGCCGGCGCCCTTGTAGTTGCATTCGACCTTCATGCCGATCATCCAGTCGTACGGACGCACCGCGCTCGAAGCCACCGTTTCCCGGTCACCGTCATCGTAGCGGATGGTAACGCTGCCACCGCCGATCTTTTCGATGACACCCGGAAACCAGTAACCAGCGCCCTTATAGTTGCCGAGAACCCAGTCGCCCTTCGTCTGCGCCAAGGCTGCAGACGCGCCGGAAGCAAGAAAGCTTGCTGCCAATATGATTGAAAGTACATTTTTCACATTAGTCTCCCCAAATATAAATCCCACCGTTCCGCGACTCAATGGCGCGGGGAAACCCAATTAAACGAACAGTAAAACTGGTACATAATACAAACTGAACACTACATTAATACATCGTCGATATTTCTGTTTTTACTGGATTGCTTGGGATATTGGAAAAAAGCGTGCAGCGCGCAAAATCTCGCCCATATGTCTTTTTCCGGCCGTGGAAACGGGTAAGGATTGGCGTCGATCCGATCCATTCTGCTGAGCGCTCATGACAGATTTCGACGACGACGCCCTGCCTTTCGACGAATTCGATATCGCCCCTGCCCGGCTGACCATCGATCTCGTAGCGCTTGCCGACAACTGGCGGGAGATGGCTGATCTCTCCGGCAATGCCTCGACTGCGGCCGTGGTCAAGGCGGATGCCTATGGGCTGGGTCTCGAGGATTGCGGTACGGCGCTTTACGAGGCCGGCGCGCGCGATTTTTTCGTGGCCGTGGTTCAGGAAGGTGTGACGCTTCGAACCTATGCGCCGGATGCCCGCATCTATGTGCTGTCAGGCGTCTGGCCCGGTCAGGAAGGGACGTTCTATGAACATGGACTGGTCCCAGTCCTCGTTTCAGAAGAGCAACTCAGCTTCTGGATGGCGGTGACCGCAGAACACGGCGATCATCCTTGCGCGCTGCATATCGATACCGGGTTCAACCGGCTCGGCATTCCGCTGGAGGACGCGCTCGCCTTTGCCGACGACGTGTCGCGGCCGGCGAGTTTCTCGCCCGTCCTCGTTCTGTCGCATCTGCACAGCGGCGATACGCCCTCCTCTTCCTTCAACCGCCAGCAGCTTGAATCATTCCAGAAGGTTGCGGCGGCTTATGAAGGCATTCCTGCAAGTCTTGCGGCGTCTTCCGGTATCATGCTCGGCTCCGAATACCATTTCGACCTCACGCGCCCAGGAATTGCCGTCTATGGCGGCGAGGCTGTCGGTGGCGTCAGCAATCCGATGCGGCCGGTCGCCAAGGCCGAGGCGCGCATCATCCAGATCCGCAGCGCCAAGACCGACGAAACCGTCAGCTATGGCGGCACACACCGCCTGACCCGCGACAGCCGGCTGGCGATCGTCGCGGCGGGCTATGCGGATGGCTACAAGCGGTCGCTGTCCGGCTCCGGCGTTCCGATCCGCGACAGCATTCACGAAGGCGGTTTGGGCTTCATCGCCGGCCACCGCGTGCCGGTCGTCGGGCGCGTCACCATGGACCTGACGATCTTCGACATCACCGATGTGCCGGAACGCGATGTTCGCACCGGCGATTATATCGAGCTGTTCGGTCCCAACATGCCGCTCGACGACGTCGCGCGCGCGGCCGGCACGATCGGCTACGAACTCCTCACCAGCCTTGGCCTGCGATACGAGCGGCGGTATCTTTACGCCGACGAGTGAGACCGCAAGCGCATGCGGAGATCCCCTCTTTCGCGGGCGAAATCTTCGTGCTAAATGGGAACAAAAGGAGATCGAAATGACCGAGATCCATCTCAATGACGAGGCTCTGGCGTTTATCGAAGAGCAGGTGAAGACGGGCGCTTATGAAAGCGCTGAGGATGTCGTCGCGGCGGGACTAAGCCGTCTTGGAAGCGAAGACGAGCTCTTGAGGACGATGATCGCCGAGGCGGATGCCCAGCTGGAGAGAGGCGAGTTCGTGCGTTTCGACAATGCCGACACACACGCGGATTCGATCATCGAACGGGGGATGCGCATATTGAACCGAAAGAGCTGATTTATTCCCCGCTGGCCGATCAGGATCTCCTCGACATATTCCTGTACATCGCCGTCGACGATCCGGTCGCGGCCGGCCACTTCGTCCGAGATCTTACTCGAAAGGCTGCGTGGATTGCCTTCACCGGTTTTCCAGGTTCGCCGCGCGATAATCTCACACCCGGTCTCAAAGCACTCCCATACCGCAAGCGCTGTATCTATTTCCGCCGAACGGAAACGGCTGTCCGCATCGTCCGGGTCCTGCACGGCCATCAAAACCTTCATCCCGACCTCTTCAAGACTGACGAAACCTGATCTCATGGCAAAACCTAAAACTCAATTCGTGTGCCAGAACTGCGGCACGGTGCATAGCCGCTGGGCTGGCAAGTGCGAAGGCTGCGGCGAATGGAATACGATCGTCGAGGAAGATCCGATGGGCGGCATCGGCTCCGGTCCCGGCAAGGTGCCGAAAAAGGGCCGCGCCGTGACGCTGACGGCTCTTTCCGGTGAAACCGAGGAAGCACCGCGCATCCATACCGGCATTTCCGAACTCGACCGTGCCACCGGCGGCGGGTTCGTGCGCGGGTCGGCGGTGCTGATCGGTGGCGATCCGGGCATCGGCAAGTCGACGCTTCTGATGCAGGCGGCAGCCGCCCTTTCGCGTCGCGGTCATCGCATCATCTATGTATCCGGCGAAGAAGCCGTCGCTCAGGTTCGCCTTCGGGCCCAGCGGCTGGGTGCTGCCGATACGGAAGTGCTTCTGGCGGCCGAAACCAATGTCGAGGACATTCTCGCCACGGTGTCGGAAGGCAAGCGGCCGGATCTCGTGATCATCGATTCGATCCAGACGCTGTGGAGCGATACGGCCGATTCGGCGCCAGGAACCGTCACCCAGGTGCGCACCGGCGTGCAGGCGATGATCCGCTTTGCCAAGCAGACGGGTGCCGCCATGGTTCTGGTCGGCCATGTCACCAAGGAAGGCCAGATCGCCGGTCCGCGCGTGGTCGAGCACATGGTCGATGCGGTGCTTTATTTCGAGGGCGACCGGGGCCATCATTACCGCATCCTGCGCACGGTAAAAAACCGCTTCGGCCCGACCGACGAGATCGGCGTGTTCGAAATGTCCGACAAGGGTCTGCGCGAGGTCACCAACCCGTCGGAACTGTTTCTCGGCGAACGCAATGCCAAATCTCCGGGGGCTGCGGTCTTTGCCGGTATGGAAGGCACACGGCCGGTCCTGGTCGAGGTTCAGGCGCTGGTGGCGGCAACCTCGCTCGGCACGCCGCGCCGCGCGGTGGTCGGCTGGGACTCCTCGCGTCTCGCCATGATCCTTGCGGTTCTCGAAGCCCATTGCGGCGTGCGGCTCGGTCAGCACGACGTCTATTTGAACGTCGCCGGCGGCTATCGCATCTCCGAGCCGGCCGCCGATATGGCGATCGCCTCCGCGCTTGTTTCTTCGCTTGCCGGCATCGCTCTTCCGGCCGATCATGTTTTCTTCGGCGAAATCAGTCTCTCCGGTGCGGTGCGCCCCGTGTCGCAGACGGCGCAGCGACTGAAGGAAGCTGAAAAGCTGGGCTTTTCCGGTGCCATGCTGCCGGCCACATCCGCCGAGTTGCCGAAGGGTTCCAGCGCCCGCTGGACGATGATCGAGGACCTGCCGGATTTGGTGTCGCGCATCGCCGGTTCGGTCAAAAAACTGGGGAAGCAGGAGGAAGATGATTGATCTTCCGTTAACGCCACGGCTGATGTAAGACACGCGCTCGACGCTCTGGATCAGGCTGGGAACTCCACCCTCATCCAAGCACGAAAACGGCTGGCCCACATTGGCTTCACCAAGACGGCAGGCATGCAACGGCAGGTTCTGGAGTAGAGTTTACATGCCCATCACCATCTTTGACGGTATTGTCATCGGCGTCACCCTGTTTTCGGCCGTGCTTGCCATGGTTCGCGGTTTCTCCCGCGAGGTTCTGTCGATCGCAAGCTGGGCCGGCGCCATTGCCGCCGCCTACTATCTCTACCCGCTGCTTGTCCCTTACGCGGAAAAGTACACATCCGATCACCGCATCGCCATTGCCGGTTCGGCTGGCGTCATCTTCCTCGTGGCGCTGATCATCATCTCCTTCATCACATCCAGGATCGCCGACTTCATCATCGACAGCCGCATCGGTGCGCTCGACCGCACGCTCGGCTTCCTGTTCGGAGCTGCCCGCGGCATCCTGCTTCTCGTCGTGGCCGTTGCCTTCTGGAACTGGCTGGTCGCTGAAAGTGCCCAGCCGACCTGGGTCACCAACGCCAAGTCGAAGCCGTTCCTCGATACGCTGGTCGGACGCCTCGAAGCCGTGCTGCCAGCCGATATCGAGCCGCAGATCCGCGCCCGTATCCTCGGCAAGGAAGAAGCGCCTGTGGATGGCGCTGTTGGTACCGACCAGACGCCGGCCGAAGACGCACCGGTTACAAATAATTGACGCTGTGTTGCGCTTGATGCAGCGCACACCATCACCATTTGTGGTAACATTCGAAATCTGATGATAGACGGGCTGGTCTCCGGGGGAAATCTCCCTCGGCCAGCCTTTCCATTTTTCCTGAAAGGGTACGGCCAGATGCAGCAGCCGGGATCGCAAACATTCGATGTCAACCGCTCCAACGTATGGGACGAAGACACCCTTCATGAAGAATGCGGCGTGTTTGGCGTCCTCGGTCACCCGGATGCGGCAACGCTGACGGCGCTCGGCCTGCATGCCCTGCAGCATCGCGGTCAGGAAGCCGCCGGTATCGTCTCATTCGACGGTTTGCGCTTCCATTCGGAGCGCCGGATGGGCCTGGTCGGCGATCACTATACGGACCCGGTCACGCTCGCGAAGCTTCCCGGCAATATCTCGATCGGCCACAACCGCTATTCAACAACCGGCGAAGTCGCTCTTCGCAACGTCCAGCCGCTGTTTGCGGAACTGGAAGTCGGCGGTATCGCGATTGCCCACAACGGCAATTTCACCAACGGTCTCACGCTGCGCCGGCAATTGATCGCCGGCGGCGCCATCTGTCAGTCGACATCCGACACGGAAGTCGTCCTTCACCTCATCGCGCGCTCGCGCTACTCCTCCACCGCAGACCGCTTCATCGATGCCATCAGGCAGATGGAAGGCGGTTATTCGATGCTTGCCATCACCCGCACTAAGCTGATCGCGGCGCGTGATCCGACCGGTATCCGTCCCCTCGTGATGGGCGAACTCGACGGCAAGCCTGTGTTTGCCTCCGAAACCTGCGCACTCGACATTATCGGTGCCAAGTTCATCCGCGACGTCGAAAACGGCGAAGTAATCATCTGCGAGATCCAGTCAGACGGCTCGATCTCGATCGATGCCCGCAAGGCCGGCAATGGCCAGCCGGAACGGCTCTGCCTGTTCGAATACGTCTATTTCGCTCGTCCCGATTCCGTTGTCGGCGGCCGCTCGGTCTATGTGGCGCGCAAGAACATGGGCATCAACCTCGCCAAGGAAGCGCCTGTCGAAGCTGATGTCGTCGTGCCGGTTCCCGATGGCGGCACGCCGGCAGCTCTTGGGTACGCCCAGGAGAGCGGCATTCCGTTCGAATACGGCATCATCCGCAACCATTATGTTGGTCGCACCTTCATCGAGCCCACTCAGCAGATCCGCGCTTTCGGTGTGAAGCTGAAGCATTCGGCCAACCGGGCGATGATAGAGGGCAAGCGCGTCGTGCTGGTCGACGATTCGGTCGTGCGCGGCACCACGTCGCTGAAGATCGTCCAGATGATCCGCGATGCCGGCGCCAAGGAAGTTCACCTGCGCGTCGCAAGCCCGATGATCTACTATCCCGATTTCTACGGCATCGACACGCCGGACCGGGAAAAGCTTCTGGCCAACCAGTACGACAGCCTCGAAGCGATGTGCAAATATATCGGCGCGGACTCGCTCGAATTCCTGTCGATCAACGGGCTTTACCGCGCTGTCGGCGGCGAAGACCGCAACGATGCACGGCCGCAGTTTACCGACCATTATTTCACCGGCGACTACCCGACGCGTCTTCTCGACAAGGACGGCGAAGCGGTCGGCCGCAAGGTGTCGCTTCTGGCCAGCAACGGCTGAATGGTTTTCAATCGATCATGAACGTTTTAGAAGGCTGCGGGAACGCGGCCTTCTTTTTTGGTCGCGACTGGCAGGGATGGAACAATGACGATCGACTTGAAGGGTAGGATTGCGCTGGTGACCGGCGCCTCGCGCGGCATCGGTTACTTCACGGCACTGGAGCTGGCAAAGGCCGGCGCGCATGTGATCGCCACTGCGCGCACCGTCGGCGGGCTGGAAGAGCTGGACGACGCGATAAAGGCTGCAGGCGGCTCGGCAACGCTCGTGCCGTTCGATCTCACCGACATGGACGCGATCGACCGGCTGGGTGCCTCGATCTTCGAACGGTGGGGCAAGCTCGACATCCTCGTCGCCAATGCCGGCATTCTTGGTACGATTTCGCCGCTTGGGCATATCGAGGCGAAAGTGTTCGAAAAGGTGATGCTGACCAACGTCACCTCGATGTGGCGGCTGATCCGCTCCGTGGAGCCTCTGCTGGTGCGATCCGATGCGGGTCGCGCCCTGCTCTTCTCGTCAGGCGCTGCCGCAAAGGCCCCGGCTTTCTGGGGTGCCTACGCGATCTCGAAATCGGCTGTGGAAACCATGGGCCGCATCTGGGCTGCGGAAAACACGCACACGACGCTCAAGGTCAACATGGTCAACCCGGGCGCCACGAGGACCGCGATGCGGGCGCAGGCCGTGCCTGGCGAAGATCCGGAGACACTGCCGCATCCTTCAGAGGTGGCGCAGAAGATTCTCTTCCTCGCCTCGCCAGAGCTTACCGACAGTGGCCGCATGTTCGTGGTGCGCGAAAACCGGTTCGTCGATTTCAGAATGCCGGAATAACCGGATAGACCGACAGCCCGGACGTTTGGGGGAATCTAGTCATGAGCCTGGAACAGTTGATCGGTGAGTATGGACCGGTGGCCGTGTTTCTGGGAGCGGCTGTCGAGGGCGAGACGGCAGCGTTTCTCGGCGGCGTGATTTCCCACCGCGGCCTCATGCCCTACTGGCAGGCCGCGGCGGGTGCCTTCTTGGGATCGCTGATCGCTGACCAGGCGCTGTTTTTTGCGGGCCGCCACGCCAACCGCGTGGCAATCGTCCAGCGGATGATGAGGGTAAAGGCTGCAGAACGCGTCCGCACCCTGCTTGCTGCGCATCCGACGGGCTTCATCCTCTCGTTCCGTTTCATCTACGGCATCCGCACCGTCAGTCCCTTGATGATCGGACTTTCCGGCATCTCGCCTCTTCGCTTCTTCTTTCTCAATCTCATCGCCGCATTCGTCTGGGGCGTCGGGATAACGGCGATCGGGTACCTGTTCGGCAACGCGGTCGAGGCGCTGTTTGGACATTTGAGACTGCATGTTCACATGCTCGCAGCCCTCGGCGTAATCCTTGTTGCGGTTGCCGTCACCGCATTCCTGGCGCGCAAGACGTTGTCACGCATGTGGGCGGGAACCCGAAATTAGGTCGCACGCCGTTCGGACATCTCAGTTGCTCGTGAGAGCCGAATGGGTGCTCAGCACCTTTTCGAGAAGAACATCGTCGTCGCGCACGCCGAGCTGGTAGAAGCGAATTGCCATGGCCGCCAGCCTTGCGGCAGACGGATCGTGCCTGGAGCGACCGGTCATCCAGCGCGCGACGTTGTATATTCGCGCCAGCCGTTCCAGCTCACCCGGATCAAGCGGCTTTCCCACGAAGGTCGTTCTTACGTCCATGACCCTGCCTCCCACTCTTCATCAGTGATTTCTAATATTAGGCAGAATGGACAAAACGCAAAACACAGGTTTTGGTTAAGATTAACCGGTAACTAAACGCGGGCGGTGTAAACCGCTTTTCAACAGCTTTTTCGATGGGATTTCGGACCGGGAACGCATCAGCAAATCTCTTGACCAAACAGTGGCCTCGCGCCATAAACGACGGATGAACACGGCGATTTCCATCTGCGGGATCATTATTCGCTCAGCGTAAAGCGCTGGCCTGGCCGTTTTCGTCTCTCGAAAAGCTTTGAAGACAAACGCTCTGGTCCGCTCGCCATAGATGCATGCGTTGTCAGGATGTTGGGAGATTTTTCGATGAGCGTCACGCTCAAGCTATACAATACCTTGATCCGCGCAAAGACGGCGTTCGAGCCCATCGATGCCGACAACGTCCGCATGTATGTCTGCGGCCCGACGGTCTATGATTTCGCCCATATCGGTAACGCCCGGCCGGTGATCGTGTTCGATGTGCTATTCCGGCTGCTGCGGCACGTGTATGGCGACGCACACGTGACCTATGCGCGCAACATTACCGACGTGGATGACAAGATCAACGCCCGGGCGCTGCGCGATTTTCCGCATCTTGCGCTCAACGATGCGATCCATGCGGTGACCGAAAAGACGGCAAAGCAGTTCCACGACGACGTCGCGGCCCTTGGCTGCCTTGAGCCCAGCATCGAGCCGCGCGCCACGGACAATATCGCGCAGATGATCGCTATCATCGAAAAGCTGATCGGCAACGGCAACGCCTATGTCGCCGAGGGCGAAGTGCTGTTCGACACCAAGTCGATGGCCGATTACGGCCAGCTTTCCAAGCGTCCGCTGGATGAGCAGCAGGCGGGTGCGCGCGTCGCTGTTGATGCGCACAAGAAGAACCCGGGTGATTTCGTGCTGTGGAAGCTTTCCTCCCACAACGAACCCGGCTGGGACAGCCCCTGGGGACGCGGTCGCCCCGGCTGGCATATCGAATGCTCGGCGATGAGCGGCCGCTATCTCGGCGAAGTCTTCGACATCCATGGCGGCGGGCTGGACCTGATCTTCCCGCACCATGAAAACGAGATTGCCCAGTCGCGCTGCGCCCATGGCACCGACGTGATGGCGAATGTCTGGATGCATAACGGCTTCGTGCAGGTCGAAGGCCGCAAGATGTCGAAGTCCGACGGCAATTTCATTACCATCAACCAGTTGCTGGATACCGATACATTCGGCGGCCGCAAGTGGCCGGGCGAGGTGCTGCGCCTCGCCATGCTGATGACGCATTACCGCGAGCCGATCGACTTCTCGATCAAGCGCATCGAGGAGGCCGAGCGGCTTCTTGCCAAATGGCCGGCCGTCGACCTCGCCGACATTCCTTCAAGCACGCAGCCCTGCCCGATCGTCCTCGACGCGCTCGCCGACGACCTCAACACGGTTGCCGCGATCCAGCGCATCCACGCACTGGCGCAGGAAGCCAATGCCGACAGCACGCTGCTGCCGATGTTTGCCGCCAGTGCCGCCCTTCTCGGCGTCGCGCCGGAAAAGACGGAAGTCGACGGGGCGCTTGCAGAAGCGGTGGATGTGCTCGTCGCGCTGCGTCTCGAAATGCTCAAAGCGAAGAACTTCGCCGAAGCCGACCGCATCCGTGACGAACTGTCAACCAAGGGCATCCAGCTGAAGGATGGCAAGAACGCCGAAACCGGCGAACGGGTGACCACGTGGGAGGTAAAGCGCTAACGCTTGCCGCATGGGCGGGGTGGTCCTATGCTTTTCGCACGGGACCACCCAAAGGATGAGGGAGGATGACATGAGTGCAGAGCGCCAAGCAAACCCTGTGGGCAGTCGCGGCCGTCAGACCTCGCTACGGGGCAATGCATGACGAGCCATGACATTTACACCGGCGGCTGTCAGTGCGGCGCCCTGCGTTTTCGCCTCGACGGCAAGCCCGACCATGTCTCGATCTGCCATTGCCGCATGTGTCAGAAGGCGTTCGGTGCCTATTATGCGCCCCTCGTCTCCACCCGCGGCACCGGCTTTTCCTGGACGCGCGGACAGCCGAAATACTTCCACTCTTCGAACCATGTTCGGCGCGGCTTCTGCGACAATTGCGGCACGCCGCTGACCTATGAGGCGGCGGACGGTATCGCGGTTTCGGCCGGTGCTTTCGACGATCCATCGGTGCTGCCGCCGTCGGTCCAGTATGGCACCGAAGGCAAGGTGGCGTTCGTGGATCATCTGCACACCCTGCCCGGGCACGATACGATGGATGATATCGACGAGGCGCCATTCCTTTCCGATATCGTTTCCAACCAGCACCCGGATCACGATACACAGACGTGGCAAACAGTTCCCGCCGATCGCGGAATGACGAAGGAGGACGACGCATGAGTGAAACGGAAAAAGCCGGTCAGCCGAGAACCGGCGGGTGCCAGTGCGGCGCCGTGCGTTTCAGGATCAACGGACAGCTCGGTCGTGCCTCCATCTGCCATTGCCGGATGTGCCAGAAGGCGTTCGGCGGTTTCTTCGGGCCGCTTGTCGCAGCGCCGCAGGACGGTGCTGAGAGTGGGGTCGAGTGGACCCGCGGGGAGCCGAAATACTTCCAGTCCTCGATTAATATCGACCGCGGCTTTTGCGCGGAATGCGGCACGCCGCTCACCTATCGTACGCCGACCAGCCTCGATATCGCCATCGGTGCCTTCGACGAGCGCGACGACCTGATGCCGCAGGTGCAGGTCAACCACGCTTTCCGGCTGCCCTGGGTGGAAACGATCTTCGACGCTCCCGTTCATGGCGATACAGACTACTATTCGAAGCAGGAGCAGATCATCTCCTTCCAGCATCCCGATCACGATACGGAAAACTGGCCCGCGAAAGGTCTGCATCTATGACGGAAGTGCTGCGCACGCTCTACCCGGCAACGACTGCCTTTGAGACCGGTACGCTCGATGTTGGCGACGGTCACTCGATCTATTTCGAACGGCATGGCACGAAGGGGGCAAAACCCGTCGTCTTCCTGCATGGCGGCCCCGGAGGCGGCATCACGCCGATCCAGTCACGGCTGTTTGATCCTGAACTCTACGACATCCTTCTGTTCGACCAGCGCGGCTGCGGCAAGTCGACGCCGCATGCGAGCCTTGAGGCCAACACGACCTGGCATCTGGTCGCCGATATCGAGCGGCTGCGCGAGATGGTCGGCGTCGACAAGTGGCAGGTGTTTGGTGGATCCTGGGGTTCGACGCTCGGCCTCGCCTATGCAGAGACACATCCCGAGCGGGTAAGCGAGCTGCTGCTGCGCGGCATCTATACGCTCACCAGAGCCGAACTCGACTGGTACTACCAGTTCGGCGTCTCGGAGATGTTTCCCGACAAATACGAGGCGTTTGTCGCACCGATCCCCGAGGATGAGCGCCACGAGATGATGGCCGCCTATCACCGCCGCCTGACAGGATCAGACACGGCAGCGCAGCTCGAGGCGGCCAAGGCCTGGAGCATCTGGGAGGGATCGACGATCACCCTGCTTCCCGATGCGGCGCTGACCGAAGGCTTCGGCGAAGACCATTACGCCATCGCCTTCGCGCGCATCGAAAACCACTTCTTCATGAATGCCGGCTGGCTTGACGAAGGCCAGCTGCTGCGTGATGCGACAAAACTCAAGGGCATTCCGGGCATCATCGTGCACGGCCGTTACGACATGCCCTGCCCGCTCAAATACGCCTACCAGTTGTCGAAGGTCTGGACCGACGCAGATTTCCACATCATCGAAGGCGCTGGACATGCCGTATCGGAACCGGGGATTACGGATCAACTGATCCGGGCGACGGATCGGTTTGCGGGGAAGGCATAAATGCGAAAGCTTGCGGGGCGTCTCGCCCCGCATTCGGCTCCCGCCAACTTCTCCCTGCGGGCGGGGAGAAGCGATATGCCTCACCCCTCCCGATCAACATCCCGTTATGCCGGTTGAGATTAACCGCCGGCCGGCACAGTTAGGGCTCCCTGCCTTATCGCATCCTCCTGAAGCCGAGCCTCATCGACGTGTTTCATCTCGCCAAAGCCCTTCTGTGCCTCTACGTCGTCCTCCGCTTCCTTCTGCCGCTGCCTTGGCCCCGCTGGGCGAAGGGAACGATCGCGGTCGTGCTGATGGTGGTGTTCCAGCACAGTCTCATTAGTCGGATTGTGTTTGGCACGATGTTTTCGCCTGAAGTGCCGCGGATGAC
Source organism: Neorhizobium sp. DAR64872/K0K18 (assembly GCF_050500175.1). Taxonomy (NCBI): domain Bacteria; kingdom Pseudomonadati; phylum Pseudomonadota; class Alphaproteobacteria; order Hyphomicrobiales; family Rhizobiaceae; genus Neorhizobium; species Neorhizobium sp. DAR64872/K0K18. The sequence continues at coordinate 1,058,013 of NZ_CP191446.1, read as the reverse complement.
GATGATCGTCGTCAACTGGATGGCGGGCACGATCCTGCTGCTTAGCATATTTCAGCTTGTGCTCGATCTGGTCTCCCTCGCCACGGCAGCACTTCGCCGTCGCCGGATCCGGATACCGGTCGGGCTGCGCTACGGGATCGGTGCACTCGCCATGTCGCTTGCGGCTTTTGCCGTCAATCAGGCAATCCGGGTGCCGCCGGTCAAGGAAGTCGAGATCCGGATCCCCGACCTGCCGGCGCAGTTTGATGGCTACCGGTTGATCCAGCTGACGGATCTTCACATCAGCCGGCTGTTTCAGGCGCCCTGGGTCGAAGAGACGGTAGCCAAGGCCAATGCCCAGAATGCCGACCTCATCGTCATCACTGGCGACCTGATCGATGGCGATCTGCAGGCCCGCAATCTGGATGTTGCCCCGCTTGCCAAACTGCGCGCTCCGGACGGCGTCTTCACCATTCCGGGCAATCACGAATATTACTTCGGCCATGACGACTGGATGCGGCAATACGAGACGCTTGGCCTTCGCACCATTTCCAACGGCCACGTGGTGCTGTCGCGCGGCGGTGCGCAGATGGTGCTTGCCGGCGTCAACGATCTCAACGCCACGCGGTTCGGTCTGGAAGGCCCTGACCTTGCCAAGGCGCTATCAGGTGCGCCGGCCGACGTGCCGGTCATCCTCCTCAATCACCAGCCACGTGATGCGAAGCTTTCGGCCGACGCCGGGGCCGATCTGCAGCTGTCCGGCCATACGCATGGGGGCATGATCTGGGGGGTCGATCGCCTTATCGCCCGCTTCAACAACGGCTTCGTGTCCGGTCTCTACGACGTCGATCAGATGTCGCTCTATGTCAATAACGGTACAGCCCTGTGGATCGGTTTTGCGCTCCGGCTGGGCGTGCCCTCGGAACTCACCGTGATCACGCTGCGGCCGAAGTGAGCCGCGTTATCCAGTGTGAGTATGGGCTGGAGCGGTCGCGCCACTGATCCATGCTTCACAGAAATGAATTGGCCGGGGGCTCTGCCTTGGTGTATCCCGCCAGCCAACGATAACAAATTGCCGGAAACGCCCTGATGGCCACCGATACCGTTCCCCTCGCCGCACAACCCGCGGGAGCGAAGAACGAGGACACGCCGCGCGGCTTTGCCTTCGGCATCACCGCCTATCTCCTGTGGGGCGTCCTTCCCTTCTACCTGAAAGCGGTCGCGCATCTTCCGGCGCTGGAAGTGCTGGCGCACCGCGCCATCTGGTCGGTGCCGATCGCCGGCCTCGTGCTGATCATTCTCGGACGCACCGGGGATGTGAAGACCGCGATCCGGACGCCGCGCATGCTCGGCATGGCCTGCGTCACCGCCGCCTTCATCACCGCCAACTGGGGCATCTATGTCTGGGCGGTCTCGAACGGTCATGCGATCGATGCCGCGCTCGGCTATTTCATCAATCCGCTGTTCAGTATCCTCATGGCAGCGCTGGTGCTGAAGGAAAAGCTTTTGCCGATGCAGAAGGCGGCGATCGGGCTTGCCGTGGTCGGTGTCGCAATCCTCACCTGGGGTTCGGGCGGACTGCCGTGGGTGTCGCTGGCGCTGACATTTACCTGGGGTTTTTATGCCCTCTTCCGCAAGACGCTGCCGATCGGTCCGAACCAGGGGTTTTTCCTCGAAGTGCTGCTGATCAGCATTCCGATGCTGCCCTACCTCATCTGGCTGGAAGCGACGGGCCAGGGCCATTTCCTGAACGGTGTCGGCTACGATGCGGCCCTGCTTGCCTTTGCCGGTATAGCGACAGCCGTGCCGCTGATGATCTATGCCAATGCCACCAAGCTGCTGAAGCTGTCGACCATCGGCATCATGCAGTATATCGCACCGACAATGATCTTTCTGACCGCTGTGTTTATCTTCAAGGAGCCGTTGAGCGGCATCAAGCTCACCGCCTTCGTGTTCATCTGGTCGGCACTTGCCGTCTATACGCTGGCGATGCTGCGGGACCTTCGCAGCCGCTGACCGCCCATCAGGAGATTTCGTTCATGCAGATGTCAGATATCCCCTTCGGCACGACGGACTGGTCGCAGATTGAGCCGACCGTCCACAAGGGTGACACCGGACACTCGACCTGGCGCACCCGCCATTTCGGACCAATCCGGGTGCGGATGGTGGAGCATTCGCCGGGCTATCTCGCCGACCACTGGTGCGAGAAAGGCCATATCCTGCTGTGCCTCGAAGGTGAGATGACGACCGAACTTGCCGATGGACGCGTATTTGTGCTGAAACCCGGCATGAGCTATCAGGTGGCCGACAGCGCCGAACCGCACCGGTCCTCGACGACACTGGGCGCCAAGCTCTTCATCGTCGACTGACGCGTCTCTAGCTTCTCTGCAGCGCAAGATGCGCGCCGAGACCAACCAGGATGGTGCCGCCTGCTCGCGGGGCAAGCTTTTGCGCGCTCGTCGATCGATTGAGCCGTGCCATCACCAGGCCGGCAAGGGCGACGGCGAAGATATCGGCAATCGTGAAGATCACGCTGACGGCCAGTCCCAGAACCACGAATTGAACCCAGACCGGAAAGCTGGCTGCGCTGTCGATGAACTGCGGCAGGAAGGCCAGGAAGAAGATCGCCGTCTTCGGGTTGAGAACCTCGACGACGATGCTTTCGGCAAATGCCTTTCGGGCGGATCTCGGCGTCTCCGCCTGCAGATCGCCTGAACCCGCAGCCTTCGCGCGAAACAGGGAAATGCCGAGCCAGACCAGGTAGATCGCGCCTGCAAGCTTCACCAGTGCATAAACCACCGGAACGGCGTGAAAGAGAACCGAAAGGCCAGCTGCTGCAGCGATGATATGGGCGTAGGATCCGAGATGGACGCCAAGCACCGCCATCATGCCCGCCTTGCGGCCGGCAGCGATCGTGCGGGCCGCTACGTAAAGCATCGCGGGTCCCGGAATGAACGCGAAGATGGACGTCGTCACAAGGAAGGCGAGCAGGATATTCCAGTCTGGCATGCGGTGCTCCTGTTCCCTACCCTCGGCGGGAGCCTGAAACCCTAGAGTTTCGAAATGACGGCGGCTTCGCCCTTTGACGCAGCCTGCTGTTCGTCGCGGTCGAGAATGGCCGGCACGATGTCATCCACGTCAGGGATCACCATCGGCTGTACCAGATGCCCCCGGTGGATGAAGCCTTCCTCGCGCATATGGGTGACGAGCGACAGCATCGGATCCCAGAACCCGCCGATATTGGCAAATACCATCGGCTTCTCATGACGGCCGAGTTGGCCCCAGGTCATGATCTCGACGATCTCCTCCAGAGTGCCAATGCCGCCCGGAAGGGTGACGAAGGCATCGGAGCGTTCGAACATCTTGTGCTTGCGCTCATGCATGTCCTTGGTCACGATCAGTTCGTCGAGCTGGCCGAGCGAATGGCGGGTTGCCTCCATATCGACAAGAAAGTCCGGAATGATGCCCGTGACCTTGCCGCCATGCGCCAGAACGCCTGCGGCAACCGCACCCATGATGCCCTTGGTGCCGCCGCCATAGACCAGCCGCAAACCGTGGGCTGCAATGGACTTTCCGAGCGCACGGCCGGCCTGGATATAGGCGGGATCGCGTCCCGGCTGGGAGCCGCAGTAAACGCAGATGGATCGTATTGGCACAGTTTTCTCCGTCAAGCACTTCAAAGAGTTGGCACGCGACGCACCAACCATGAGATTTGGCTGGAAATACTGCGCAGAGCAAGGCTGAAACACTGGAAAAGCTTGTTATGACTAGAGGAAACGGATAATCCGGAAAGACGATGGAGGGTCCATCGGGAAAAGGCTTTGCTCATGAAAAACCGCGCCGGTTGGCTCGCTCTGGTCGTACTCGCCATCGCATCGCTGCTGATGGTCTTTTTCGTGCTGCCGCGGATCAACCATAATGCCAAACCGCTCGGCGATGCGATCAACGCTGCCGGCGATGCGGTCAAGGACGCGGTCGAGAGCACGAAGCAGGCGGTGAAGCCGACAGACGCACCGAATTCTCCGGACGCGCCGAAGCCGCAGGAGCAGGCATCCGTGCCCGCGACGACGCCGGCCGCTCCCGTATCTCCCCTGGCAACCCCTTCCGCTCCGGCAGCGCCCTCCGCTCCGGCCGCACCCGCAGTAACAGCTGCACCGAGCGCGACAAGCCCGGTCACCGCCCAGCCGAACGCTGCCCAAACGCCAGCCAAGCCCGCCTTTGACGTGCTGCGCGTCGAGCCCGACGGTTCGGCCGTGATTGCCGGCCGCGCGCTGCCCAATTCGACACTCGAAATCTCCAGTGGCAACTCGGTCGTCGCCAAGATCGACGTCGGCCCGAGCGGCGATTTTGCAGCCGTTCTCGACAAACCTTTGCCGCCGGGCGATCACCAGCTGGTTCTCAAAGCCACCGGCAAGGACGGCAAGACGGTCGTCTCGGACGAGACCGCGACGGTCTCCGTACCCAGCGATCCGAAGACCGGCAAGCTGCTTGCCATGGTGACGACGCCGGGCAAAGCGAGCCGGGTCATCGCGACGCCGAACGCGTCTGCGCCTGCCGTACCAAATGCCGCGACATCACCGACACCCCCTGCCCCTGCCCCTGGCGCTGCGCCGTCCACTGCAGGCCAGACGGCTGCGGGTCAGTCTCAGACGCCAGCCGTCACTCCGGCCTTGCCGCAGGCATCGTCGCAGATCGCATCCAGCGCGCCAAACGTCTCTGCTCCGTCCTCGACCGCGGCTCCCGACGCGACGCCTGCTCCGGCTGGAACACCGGATTTGCAGATCACCGCCGTCGAGCTTGAAGGCTCGAAAATCTTTATCGCCGGCATCGCCCGCTCGGGTGTCACGGTGCGCGGTCTTGTCGACGGCGAGCCCGTCGGCCAGTCGCGCGCAGGCGGCAACGGCCATTTCGTCATCGAGGGCAACACGCAGCTTTCGGTCGGTGATCACCGGATCAGCGTCGAGGCACTGAACGGTGCCGGCCAGCGCACCGTCATGGTCGAGGTTCCGTTCAACCGTCCGGCCGGCGAACAGGTGGCGGCAGTCGCAGCCCCCGCAGTTTCAAGCCCGATGTCGACGATCGATGGCGGCGCCTTCGAGAAGCTTCGCAACGAAGTGGTACGCGCCTTCAACCTGCTGCAGAACCTCTACGCCGACGGCAAGGTGCCGAGCGGCGAACAGATGGCGGCGGCACGTTCGTCCACATCGATTACGCTCAAGTCTTTGACCGAATACCGCCTGCCGGCCGACGCTTCCGTTTCCGCCCGCTCCGTTGCCGACAATGCCGCCAAGGATGCAGCGTCAGCACTTGCCGCACTCGACAAGGTTCCAAACGACGTTGCCGCCGTTGGCGCAGCCCTCAAGGACCTCGGTGCCATGATCGCCCGCGCCGTCGGGCCCGCCATGGCACGGCAGATGGATGGTGGCAACGAACAGGAAATGGCCGGCACGCCGGCTGCTCCCGCCACCGGCGTCGACGGCACAAAGACGTTCCAGCAGGCGCCACTGACGCAAAGCGAACGCAATTCGGTGATCATCCGACGTGGCGATACGCTGTGGCAGATTTCGCGCCGGATGTATGGCCAGGGCGTGCGCTACACGACGATCTACCTCGCCAACGAGGATCAGATCCGCAACCCCGACATCATCCAGCCCGGCCAGATCTTCGGCGTACCGGAGGAGTTCCGGCCGGATTCGGAAGAGCTGCACCGCGAACGGATCCAGCATCGGAAATGATGACGCAGCCCCAATTCTCCTGAAAACGACTTAAAACCGCAGGGTCAATGCTTCGGGTTCCCCAATCTCCACATTCCTGTGCTCATCACGGGAATGCGGGAGGTTGAGCTTCACGTCGCGGCGGCGGCTATCGGTGCAACACTCTGCAGAAAAACAGACTTACGACCGATCGCCGATCATCAGTTGCGACGGCGTGACTGCCAGTGAATGGGCGGCAACGTGCAGTGAAAGACTGTTGCGCTCGACAAGTGCTGTGACCGTTTCCAGTATATTCAGATGCGGTACATGCTTGACCACCGTATAGGCAGTGAAAGCCGCGCCGGCCGAGGCTCCCCACAGAAGAGTGCTCAGGGCAGTCGCAACGGCAATCGTCTTGAAGCGCATGATATTCCTCCCAATGCGAGCTTCCCTCGAATAGCCAGACCTCCTCCGCCTCGCAATTCGGACTTATACACTCCGTAGTCATACCTACTTTCGACCGATGAGGCCAGATGAGGTTTCATGCGAGTTTCATTTGCAACATGGCCCTGCGCAGCCTATTTGCCGGGAAGGCGTTTCTTCGCCCTCAGATTCAGGTAAAATCCATGGCAGCAAAAAAGAAGACCGTATCTGCGGATAGCGGCAATCCCTTCAGCACACTCGTCAACCTGTGGCCCTATATGTGGCCGGTCGGACGCGCGGATCTGAAAGCGCGCGTCATCTGGGCGACGGTGTTTCTGCTGCTGGCAAAGCTGGTGCTGATCTCTGTCCCCTATTTCTTCAAGTGGGCGACGGATGCGCTAAACGGCAAGCTCGACATGGCGGGCATCCTGCCGGTCTTTCTGCTGGGCGCCGTCGTGCTGGTCGTCGCCTACAACTTTACCCGCATTCTGCAGGTGGGTCTGAACCAGCTGCGTGACGCGCTGTTTGCCTCGGTCGGCCAGCACGCGGTGCGCCAGCTTGCCTACAAGACCTTCGTGCACATGCATCAGCTTTCGCTGCGCTTCCATCTCGAACGCAAGACCGGCGGCCTGTCGCGCATCATCGAACGCGGCACGAAGGGCATCGAAACGATCGTTCGTTTCACCATCCTCAATTCGGTGCCGACGGTGATCGAATTCCTGCTGACGGCGATCATATTCTGGGCCGCCTACGGGTTCGCCTACCTCGCCGTCACGGCTGTTACGGTTGCCGCCTATATCTGGTTCACGATCAAGGCCAGCGACTGGCGCATCTCCATCCGCCGGACGATGAACGACAACGATACCGAGGCGAACACAAAAGCCATCGATTCGCTTCTGAACTTCGAGACCGTGAAATATTTCGGCAACGAGGACATGGAAGCAAAGCGCTTCGATTCCTCCATGGAGCGCTATGAAAAGGCGGCGACCGACGTCTGGACCTCGCTCGGATGGCTGAACTTCGGCCAGGGCGTGATCTTCGGGCTGGGACAGGCCGTGATCATGATCATGTCGGCGCTTGCAGTGCAGCGCGGCGACCAGACGATTGGCGATTTCGTGTTCGTCAACGCGCTGCTGATGCAGCTCGCGGTTCCGCTTAACTTCATCGGCTTCGTCTACCGCGAAATCCGCCAGGGGCTGACCGATATCGAGCAGATGTTCGACCTTCTTGAAGTCGAAGCAGAAGTCGTGGACCGGCCGGACGCGAAGGATCTTGTCATAGGACAGGGACCTGAAAAAGGCGCCATCGCCTTTCGCGACGTGCAGTTCTCCTATGATCCGGCACGACCGATCCTCAAAGGTATCTCCTTCGACGTGCCAGCTGGAAAGACGGTGGCGATCGTCGGCCCATCGGGTGCCGGCAAATCCACCATCTCGCGCCTGCTCTATCGCTTCTACGATATCCAGGGCGGATCGATCACCATCGACGGCCAGGATGTGCGCAACGTGACGCAGAAGTCGCTGCGCTCGGCCATCGGCATGGTGCCGCAGGATACGGTCCTGTTCAACGACACGGTCGTCTACAACATCCGCTACGGCCGGCCGGGTGCCTCGGATACCGAAGTCCAGGCGGCGGCCGAGATCGCTCAGATCGACCGGTTCATCAAGGCTCTGCCGGATGGTTATGAGACAAAGGTCGGCGAACGCGGGCTGAAACTCTCGGGCGGCGAAAAGCAGCGCGTGGCGATTGCCCGCACGGTTTTGAAGAGCCCACCGATCCTCATTCTCGACGAGGCGACCTCGGCGCTCGATACGACGACCGAGCACGAGATCCAGTCCGCACTCGATCTCGTTTCGAAGAACCGGACGACGCTTGTCATCGCCCACCGCCTCTCGACGGTTATCAATGCCGACGAGATCATCGTTCTGCGCGACGGCCAGATTGCCGAGCGCGGCACCCATTCGGGGCTGCTGCAGCAGGAAGGCCTCTACGCCTCGATGTGGAACCGTCAGCGCGAGGCGACGGAAGCGGAAGAGCAGTTGAAGAAGGTGCGCGAAAACGACGATCTCGGCATCGTCCGTCGCGGCGCACCTGCTGCTGAGTAACGGCAGCAGAATAACAGGAGAACAGCATGAGACGATATACGAACAGGCGGATGCTGGTACTCGGCGGTATCGCCATCATCTATATGCTGGTGCTGGTCTTCTACGGCTCGCCTCTGCTCGCCTTCTCGACCTGGATGGGCTGGGTAGACCCTGAGGCGGTTCGCTGAGGCGAAGATTTCTGTGGCAATGCACCGCGTCTGCGAGTGTCAGAAGACGAGGATGGGCCTTTGGGAAACTGACGCGTCAGGGATAAACCGCGTTCAAGCAGAGGTCGCTGGGCGCTTCAAACGGTGTATTCCGTCAATTATACCGGGAAGTTGTATGACGTCATGGGCGCATCGACGGAACCGGATTGCCGCAAATAGGGTTTTTCTATAGGCAGGCAGCACAGACCATTGAGGAGAACCAAGGGTTGATCAATCTTTTCGACACCATCCGCAACACGCTCGTGCCGATCCACAAGGAAGGCTACGTTTTCGTCGTCATCTTTTTCGTCGTCTCGCTGATCCTCGGCTACTTCGCCGAGCCGCTGTTCTGGATCGGACTGGTACTGACGCTCTGGTGCGCCTACTTCTTCCGCGATCCGGAACGGGTCGTACCGCAGGATGACGATCTCGTCATCAGCCCTGCCGACGGCCGCGTCAGCCATGTTGCTCTGGTCGTGCCGCCAGCCGAACTGGATCTCGGCATCGAGCCGATGCTGCGCATCTCGGTCTTCATGAACGTGTTCGACTGCCATATCAACCGCGCCCCTGTTCGGGGCCAGGTGACACGCATCGAGTATCGCGAAGGGCAGTTCGTCAACGCGGAACTCGACAAGGCGTCCAGCGACAACGAGCGCAACGGGCTTGTCATCGACACCCCGCACGGCCGCGTCGGCGTTGTACAGATCGCCGGTCTTGTGGCACGCCGCATCGTCTGCTGGGTCAAGCCCAACGAGCCGGTCAGCGCCGGTGAGCGCTTCGGCCTGATCCGCTTCGGTTCGCGCCTCGACGTCTTCGTTCCGGCCGGTGGCCAAGCGCGCGTCGTGGTTGGCCAGAGAGCGGTCGGCGGCGAAACCGTATTGGCCGAATTCGGTTCCGCCAAGGGACCGACCATCGGCCGTCGTGCCTAACTAAACGCAAGGAGATCATCTGATGGAGACGCCCGTCTCGCCGCCGGAACAGAACCATACGACCGACGAGGCCCGTGGTCCGCGCCTGCGCGAGATCCCGGTCCGCCTGATGATCCCCAACCTGATCACGGTGCTGGCGATCTGCGCCGGCCTCACCGGGATCAGACTTGCCTTCGAGGGACGGTTCGAACTCGCTGTCGCGATGGTGCTGCTGGCAGCCTTCCTCGACGGGATCGATGGTCGGATCGCACGGCTTCTGAAGGCAACGTCGAAATTCGGCGTGCAGATGGATTCGCTCGCCGACATCATCAATTTCGGCGTTGCGCCCGTCCTCGTCTCCTATGCGTTTCTGCTGGACGGAGCGAAATCCTTTGGCTGGATAGCTGCACTTCTCTATGCGATCGCGGCTGGCCTGCGGCTTGCCCGGTTCAACGTGATGGAAGACCGCGGCATCAAGGCGCCCTGGCAGTCTGAGTTCTTTGTAGGCGTTCCGGCGCCCATGGGTGCGCTTCTGGTGCTTCTGCCGGTCTATCTCGGTTTTCTCGGCGTCGAACAGACGAAGTTCTTCGTGTATGCCAGCGTTCTCTACACGCTGTTGATCGGCTTCTTGTTGGTCTCGCGTCTGCCGGTCTGGTCCGGCAAGTCGGGCCGCATCCGCCGTGACCTGATGCTGCCGATCATGCTTGTGGCCGTTCTCTATGTCGGCCTCTTGATGAGCTACACCTGGGAAATCCTGGCAATCACCGCGATTGCCTATCTCTGTGTTCTGCCGTTTTCTGCCCGTGCGTGGAAAAAGCGTTATGGCACGATCACCATCGAGGACGAGCGCACGCACGTCTGATCGTCCTGCCCTTGCGACTGATGCTGCGGCGCACACGAATTGTTGCGTCGCAGCCCCAGCTTGCGGCAAGTTGGCGCGTCCATTCTTTCTCTATCGCATCGTCAAGCCGCAGCCATGATTCCGCCCGGATTGGCGGCGAAATGCGCCGGCCCGCCCTCGAGCGGAACAGAGATTCGTGAGGAGACAGACGTGAGCAGCGAAACCAACAAAACCAACATCGAGACCAAACCGGACCTCTCCAGCCACTACCGTCCGCTCGGCCTCAAAGCCGTTGCTGCTACGGCGATGATGCTGAAGCGCAAGCCAACGCTCAGCCCGGCTCGCTGATCCGTCTCAGGCGCCGCGCAGGAAGCTTATGAGAAGCCCGAGCGCGAGCAACCCCATGACAACGCCGATCAGGCCATCCAGCACCCGCCACGCGGCGGGTCTGGCAAATAGCGGCGCCAAATAGCGGGCGCCGTAGCCGAGGCCGAAGAACCAGGCGAAGGATGCGAGCACCGCGCCCGCGCCATAGGCTACCCTTTCCGGGCCCTGATAGGCCGCAGACAGGCTGCCGAGCAGCACGACCGTATCGAGATAGACATGCGGGTTTAGAAATGTGAAGGCGAGACAGGTCATCACCGCCGCCTTCAGTGCCATGCCCTCAGGCGCGCCGGCGACCATCGCACCGGGCTTTACCGCCCGCCGGAATGCCATGGCCGAATAGGTGGCAAGGAACAGCGCGCCGCCGAGCGTCACCACCGAGATCAGCAGAGGCGACTGCGACACGATCGTTCCCAGCCCGCCGACGCCAGCTGCAATCAGCAAGGCGTCGGATGCCGCACAGATCAGGCACAGCACGAAGACATGGCTGCGGATCAGCCCCTGGCGCAGGATAAACGCATTCTGAGCGCCGATCGCCACGATCAGCGAGCCGCCCAGCGCAAAGCCGGAAAAACCGGCGGATATCAGGTTCATGGGGAAATCCGTTCAGGACGTGATTCGATGGCTGGATGGTGTGACGCGGTCGGAACGGATCAAAACAGCGACATCTGGCCGCTGCTGCCGGATGCCTTTGGCGGCTTCTCCTGCGGCTGTGCCACCGCGACCGGTTTCTGCAGATCCTTGCCCATGTTGGACACCTTGTTGACCAGATCTGATACCGGAAACGCCTCGAAGAAATCGTCCTGTACCGGCCGCATCAGATCCGCCACGTGGCGTGGCTCACCGTTCTTGCAATCCAGCCAGCGATCGAAATCCTCCGGCGCGATGACGACGGGCATGCGGTCGTGGATCGGTCGCAGGGCGTGATTGGCAGCAGTCGTCAGGATCGCCGCGGTATCGACTTCCGAGCCATCGGCAGATGCGTAGGTTTCCATCAGTCCCGCAAAGGCGATGACGCCCCCATTCTTCGGGCGGATCCAGAAGGGCTGTGAGGGCAGTCCCGTCTCCTTTGGGGGCCGGCGCCATTCGTAGAAACCGGAGGCCGGAATGAGAACGCGGCGGTGACGCATGGCGGCCCGGAACGACGCCTTTTCGGCCGCCGTCTCGGAGCGCGCGTTGATCATCAGGGGAAAGTCCTTGATATCTTTGACCCAGCCCGGAATCAGGCCCCACCGGGCAAGTACGGCGCGACGCGGCGGAAGATTGCTGCCGGGCTTCACATACTCGTTGTGCATGACGATCAGGATCGGCTGCGTCGGGGCAATATTGTAGCGGGCCGGGAAACCTTCCTCCCCCAGCGCCTGCATGACCTCCAGAATTTCCTCAGAAGTCGCCGTCAGGGCGTAGCGTCCGCACATACGAGATTAGATGGCACCGGGGTAGGCAGACGTCAAGCGGATCAGGCGCTGCGGGGACCGAAGAGGATGATCGCGCCGCCGATTAGGCACACGGTCGTCCCGATCAAGTCCCAGCGGTCGGGCATCCGGTTCTCGACGCCAGCAAGCCAGAGGATGGAGGCCAGAATGTAGATCGATCCATAGGCGGCGTAGGTCCGCCCGGCCGCGTCGCTTGGCACGAAGGTGAGCACCCAGGCAAACAGCGCGAGCGACACCATACCCGGCGCCAGCCACAGAGCCGGCTTTTCCAGCCGCCACCAGGCCCAGAAGGCAAAGCAGCCGGCGATCTCGAACAGGGCGGCAAGCGAGTAGAGGAGATAGGTTTTCATGCTGTCCAGCCGTTGAGGTTCACCGGCATGGTTCGGGCCGTGTCATGCCGTGAGAGAGGGTTTTTGCGCGCGACATGATATGTCCTTGATGGGCGGCTATTCCCGCCTACACTATCCTGACCTTATCGCTCTTCAAAGCTTCAGCAGTCCATGACAACAGCCACGCCCTCCCCGCAGGCCGCATCGTCGGCCATTCTCGAACGCGACGGCAAATTTCTGCTGATCCGGCGATTGAACCCGCCCTCGGCCAATCTGTTTGCCTTTCCAGGGGGTCGGGCCGAGCCCGGCGAGACGCCATCGGAGACGGCGGTGCGGGAATTCTTCGAGGAGACCGGCATCGCTGTGCGCAATCCGACCCTGTTTGCCACCTACGACCTTAAGAAGGACAAGGACGACAACCGCCATTTCTCGCTCTCGGTGTTCCGTGTCGAAGCGGACCCCGAAGGAGAAGCGATTGCCGCCGACGATGCGGCCGATCCGGGATGGTATTCGGTTGAGGAGATCCGCAATCTTCCCGTGCCTGCGAGCGTGCTGGAGTGCGCCGAAAGGCTGGCGGCGGAACTGAAACGCGGTTAGGAGTTCGTATGCACCGCCTGATGTCTTTCCTCACGTCTTCCCACCGATTCGCGATCGTTGCTGCGATCGCGCTGAGTTGTGCCGCCGCGCCGGCTGGCGCCCAGTCGCAGAAAGCATCGTCGAAGCAGGCGCCGTCTGCGACAACGGCCGCGCCACAGGCGGAAACCGAATCAAAACCGGCTCCGTATGATTCGCAGATGATGCGGCTTGCGGAAGTGCTGGGATCGGTCACTTATTTGCGGTCGCTTTGCGGTGCAACCAGTGACGATTGGCGCGGATCCATGCAGAAATTGCTGGATTCTGACACCGCCAGCGAGGCTAAACGGCGGGAACGCTTGACCGCCGCCTACAACCGCGGCTACCGCTCGTTTGCCGCGGTTCACACATCCTGCAATGAACCCGCACGCATGGCTGAGGAACTCTACCGTGCCGAAGGCGCAACACTTGCCGCCGAAATAGCCAGTCGCTACGGAAATTAGCGGTTTATTTACCTCTTTTGACCTCAAGCCGTGTCGTTTTGATAAAAGGCTGATAAAGTTCTTAATGGGTCAGTAATTAATACGGGTACCGAGGATCAAGAGTATGCAGACAGGCCGCAACGAAATCGATGACATGATCGTCCACGAGAAGATGCAGGCTGCGTTGGAATATCAGAATGAAGCCTGGGCCGATGGCCGTGCCGATGGCATCGAGGCTGAAATCATTGCTGATGTCGCGATGGCCTGCGCCATTCGCGAGACGATCCGCCTGCTGGGCGAAACCGGCGCCGAAGCGCTGCTGGATTCGCTGAAGAACCGCATGCTGGCCGGAGAGTTTTCGCCGGAACGGATCGTTCAGTAATCTCGCACATCCTTATCAGGCACAGGAAAAGCCGAGAATTCCCCTTCGGAAGGCGGCCGGAATGCATATCATGACAAACTTCAACGGTCTGCGTCTGGCGCTTGCCGCAACATGTTTTTGCGGCTTGCAGGTTATGGCACCGGCTTCCGCGCTGGCGCTGAGCACCACAGCGCAGGGTGAAACAGGCGGCAGCAAGCCATCGTCCGGCGTCATGCAGGCTTTCGAGGGCCCGCAAGTGCCCGCGACCGGCTCGGCCCAGGCGCCCGTAGCAGCGCCTGCTGCACCCGCCGCCGGCCAGCCAACGGCTGCGGCGACCGACACGATCCAGGCCGACATCATCCGCGACATGACCACGCTGCCTGAGCCTGTCAAGAAAATGCGCGCCGCCTTGATCGAGGCCGCTGCCTCCGGCGATATCGAACGGCTGAAGCCGCTGACCAATCCCGGCCCGAACCAGACCCAGGTTATGGATTATCAGGGCGACGATCCGGTCGGCGCGCTGAAGAACTTTTCCGGCGATCCAGACGGCCAGGAAATCCTGGCGATCGTCATGGACCTTCTCTCCGCCAGCGCCGTGAGGCTCGAGGCCGGGCAGCCGGAAGAGGTTTACGTCTGGCCTTATTTCGCCGGCAAGTCGATCTCTGCCCTCACCCCACCGGAGCGCGTCGAGTTGCTGCGGATCGTTACGGCCGGCGATATGATCGGCATGGAAGAAAACGACGCCTACAATTTCTACCGCATCGGCCTGTCGCCCGACGGCCAGTGGAAGTTCTTCACCGGCGGCGACTGACTCTTGCCGATGCGCTTGCGGCACCGCGACTGCACTTGTTCGCGCGGTCGGGAGGGCTTACCTGTCGGGTTCGACATTCCGGCTCAACAATCGGACCTTTCGCCATGCCCGCCGTCCATCTTCCTTCGCGCCAGCTGATCCGGGTTTCCGGTGTCGATGCACGCGATTTTCTCCACAGCCTGATCACGACAGATATCGAATCCCTGCCTGAACGGACGGCCCGTCCCGGCGCGCTTTTGACGCCGCAGGGCAAGATCCTGTTCGACTTCATGATCTCCCGTGACGGCGACGATTTCCTGATGGAGACCGATGCCGCCCAGCGTGACGCGCTGATGCGCCGTCTCACCATGTACAAGCTGCGGGCGGCCGTGACGATTGCAGCCGACGATGCCGATGGCGTGACGGTAACCTGGGGCGACGGTTCGGTTACTGGTGCTGCGGATGCGGCGTTTGCCAAAGCCGGCGTGACTTTGTCGCGATATCCGGGAAAGCCCGAGGGCATCGCGATCGACGCGTCGGAAGCCGAGTACGAGACGCTGCGGGTCGCGTCCGGCATTCCGGCCTCCGGATTCGACTATGCCCTGCAGGATGCCTTTCCGCACGACGTTCTCCTCGACAGGACCGACGGGCTGTCGTTCCGCAAGGGTTGCTATGTCGGGCAGGAAGTCGTCTCTCGCATGCAGCACCGTGGCACCGCACGGCGGCGTGTCGCGCTCGTCACAAGCGAGACTGCCCTGCCCGTCTCAGGCACGGACATCATGGCCGGTGGCAAGCCGGTCGGCACGCTCGGATCCGTCTTGGGTAACAAGGGGCTTGCAATCGTGCGGATTGACCGGGTCGGCGATGCGATCGCCAATGGTATTCCCCTGACGGCGAGCGATGTCACCGTCGTTCTCTCGCTGCCGGAATGGACCGACCTGTTGTTCCCGACAGCGACGCAAGAGGCCGAGCCGTGAGCGGATTGAAATCTATGCGCGCCTGGCAGCGGATGCTTTCCGGCCGCCGGCTCGACCTGCTGGACCCCTCGCCGCTCGATGTCGAGATTGCCGATATCGCCCACGGGCTTGCCCGCGTTGCGCGCTGGAACGGCCAGACCAAAGGCGACCACGCGTTTTCGGTGGCGCAGCACAGCCTGATCGTTGAGCAGATCTTTTCTCGCACCAATCCCGATGCCTCCAGCGAGGCGATGGCGATGGCGCTGTTGCATGACGCACCCGAATACGTCATCGGCGACATGATCTCGCCCTTCAAGTCGGTAGTCGGCGGCGGTTACAAGGCGGTCGAATTGCGGCTCGAGGCTGCGATCCATATCCGCTTCGGTCTGCCGCCGCATCCGACCAAGGAGCTGAAGGTGATGATCAAGAAGGCCGACACCGTTGCCGCGTTTTTCGAAGCGACCGAGCTTGCCGGGTTTTCCGTCGCCGAAGCCCAGAAATTCTTCGGCGTGCCGCGTGGCATAACCCGAGACATGCTGGAACTGAAGCCGATGCCGGCGCTCGATGCTCAGGCGCGCTTTCTCGAGCGCTTTCATGCGCTTGAAGCCGATCGCGGTGTGACGGCATGAGCCGGATCATCGTCTGTCCGCTCGACAAGATCGCTGAACTCTCGGTCCGCCACGGCGCCCGTGAAATGGTGAGCCTGATTGCCGAAAAGCAGGATTTCCACCGGCCTGCCGTGATTGCCGCCGCGCGCCACCTGAAGCTCAAGATGAACGATATCGGCTTTGCCGGCACCGGCACTCTGATTGCGCCGAGCGAGGCGCATGTGGAGCATCTGATCGCCTTCGTCAAAGAGTGGGATCAGTCCGCACCGCTCGTCGTGCATTGCTGGATGGGCGTGTCGCGCTCTCCGGCAGCGGCCGTCATCGCGTCGCTGGCGCTTTATCCTGAACAGGACGAGGTCGAGCTCGCGACAAGGCTTCGCAAGGTCGCGCCGCATGCGACGCCGAATACAAGGCTGATCGAGATCGGCGACCGTCTTTTGCATCGCGACGGACGGCTTGTGCAGGCGATCAAGCGGATCGGGCGCGGCGCTGAAACCGATGGTCGGGCCTGGTTCGTGCTGCCTGTTACGGCACAGGCCGAAATCGAAAACCGCGCGTCCTGATCCCCTGCGGCGGGTGAGAAACGTCGCTCCGTTTGCCTTGACCTGACAGTCACCCGCGCCAATTTAGCCTCCTCTTTACAGCAAAGGATCAGGCCCCGAATGGAACAGGCATCGGCTTTCGTCGTCGCAACTCGTACGGCACTCTCACAGCTCACAGCCCTCGGCATCCAGTATTCATTCTCGGTCATCGGCGCCATTCTTCTTCTGATCGTCGGATGGGCCGCCGCCCGCCTGCTCAGTCGCTGGGCGCACAACGGTCTGTCGCGGGTGAACGGCATCGACGCGACGCTGGCGCAGTTCTTCTCCAACATCATCCGCTACGCGGTGCTGATCATCGTCGTGGTGATGGTTCTCGGCCAGTTCGGCGTCCAGACGGCATCGGTCCTTGCGGCACTGGGCGCGATCGGCCTTGCGGTCGGTCTTGCCCTGCAGGGCACGCTGCAGAATATCGCAGCCGGCATCATGCTTCTGGTTCTGCGCCCGTTCCGCGTGGGCGAATCGATCGAAACCGGCAATGTCAGCGGCACGATCGTCGATGTCGGCCTGTTCGCAACCGAGCTTCGCACCGCCGAAGGCGTTTATCGCCTGGCGCCGAATTCGACGCTTTGGAACGTGCCGATCACCAACTATTCGCGCCTGCACACGCGCCGGCACGAGATTTCGGTGACGCTGTCGGCCGACCAGAGCCTCGACGAGGCCGAAGCCAAGCTCAAGTCGATCGCCAAGGCAGAAACGCGGGTGGAGAGCAACCCGGCACCGACCACCTATCTTGCGGATTTCGATGCCGGCAGCGCCAAGCTGACACTGCGCTACTGGATCAAGAGCGCCCAGTGGTGGGCGGTCAGCCGCGACATGACCAAGGCCGTCAAGCTTGCCTTCGACAAGGTGGTCGAGGAAGAGGTGCCGGCCGATGCGCAGGACGACGGTCCGGCTTCATACACCCCATAACGGTATCGACGGGGAGATCGGCTTTTCTTTGCGGACCAATGGTATAACGTCCGCTGACCTTCTCAACCGAGCCCGCTAGCATATGATCCTCCAGCTTCTGCTGATCGTTCTCATTCTCTCCCTCGTCGTCTCGCAGCGAAAGCTGTCGGGCCGGGTCGCTTCGCTGGAGAAAGAACTTTCGGATGTCCGGGCGCGCCTGCTGAGCGGCGTTCCCGTCACTTCCGAGGCGGTCGTGTCGCCCGAGACGGCGCTTGCCGAGATCCGCACCGAAGCCGCGGCTGACATGGTCGAAGACACGGACCTTGCAAAGGCTGCAGCAGAACCATCGAAGACCGAAGTTCTGGCAGAAATCACGGCGCCCGAGGAGAGGACGTCCGATCAGGCAGCCGAAACACCACCGCTCCCCGCGCCCGCTCCGCGCTTCCGCCGTGAAAATCTGGAAAGCTATCTCGGTGCTCGCTGGCCGGTCTGGGTGGGTGGCGTGGCACTCGCCTTTGGCGGCATCTTCCTTGTCCGCTATTCGATCGAAGCCGGTCTGCTCGGCCCCGGTGCTCGTCTGTCGCTGGCAGCGATATTCGGCTTGGTGCTAATCGCCGCCGGCGAGCTGGTGCGCCGCCGGGCAATGCCCAAGATGTCGGAGCTCTACGCCAATGCGATGATCCCCGGTGCGCTGACGGCCGCCGGTAGCATCACGCTGCTGGGCGCGTCCTTCGCGGCCTACGCCTTTTACGACTTCATCGGCTCCGGCGCCGCCTTCATGTTGATGGC
Organism: Neorhizobium sp. DAR64872/K0K18; assembly: GCF_050500175.1. Lineage (NCBI taxonomy): Bacteria > Pseudomonadati > Pseudomonadota > Alphaproteobacteria > Hyphomicrobiales > Rhizobiaceae > Neorhizobium > Neorhizobium sp. DAR64872/K0K18. The sequence continues at coordinate 1,039,681 of NZ_CP191446.1, read as the reverse complement.
CCTGATTTCGTTTGCAACAATCGCGCTGTCGCTGCTGCACGGGCAGACGCTGGCCGGGCTTGGCCTGCTTGGCTCGCTGATCACGCCGCTTCTGGTGACGACCGACGACCCAGACGTCAACGCGTTGTTCCTGTTTCTCGGCGTGAGCTGGCTGGCGTTGAACGCCGCCTCGCGCATCCGCCGCTGGACCGTGGTGCCGATGATCGCCAATTTCGGGATCGGCCTCTGGGTTCTCGCCTACACGTCACAATCGCTGCCGATCGACATGATGCCGCCTTCGCTGGTGCTGCTGATGATGATTGCCGGAACGATCCTCATCTGGCCCGGCCGCGTTTATACGCGCGGCTTGACAGGGAGCGGCGGCTGGCGGGCGCTGCTGAAGAGGCCACCGCTGCGGATCACCCTCTCGTTATCAGTCACGGTCGCGATTTCGGCGCTTGCCATGCTGGTCGCCACGCCTGGGGGCTCTCTTCATCCGCTGTTCGTCTTCGTCGCCCTGATCGGCGCGCTGGCCGCCGTCGGCAGCAGTCGCAGCTACGGGGTGTGGACGGTCGTGGTTGCAGCGCTCGCCGCGCTTGCCGGTATCGCGACCGTTGCGTCGACATTGCTCGCCTATGTGATGCCCGAACCGGTGACCGGCACAACCGCGCCTGTCGTTGCCGCTTTCGGCCACGAGATTGCAGGCTTCCTGCTCCTCGGCGGCATCTTCACGCTGCTCGGGGCCGGGTTCCTCAGGCGCTTCCGGCATGAGGAACCGACGTTTTCGGTACTCTGGTCCTTTATGATGGGGGCAATGCCGGTCACGATCGGGTTCATCTCGTTTCTGAACTTCGGCAATTTTTTCCGCGACTGGACGCACGGCCTCTACGGCATCGGCATCGGACTTGCGATGCTCGCGGTGGCGGAGTGGCTGTTTCGCGGACGTGATGAAAGCGATGGCGACGGCATCGATTGGCCGGCAAATATCGCAGTGCTCGGCTCCTTCGCGGGCTTCACGCTGGCACTACACGCGCTTACCAACGGCATCGTCACGACGATACTTCTTTCCGTTCTCGGCTTTGCCTATCTGATGGCGATGCGAGTGCGGACATGGGCTGCCCTGCCCTGGATGATGGCGGCGGCAATCGCGATCGTGTTCGGTCGCATCGCCTGGCAGCCGACGCTGGTCGGGCCGGACAGTCTCGGCACGACGCCGTTCTTCAATGCGCTGCTGCCGGGCTACGGTATTCCGACCCTGCTCGCGATCATTGCGGCCTGGATGCTGCGCAAATCACCCGATGTCCGTGTCCGCAACGTTTTGCAGGGACTGGCATCGCTTGCAGCCCTGCTGACACTTGCCGTGCTGATACGCCACGCGATGAATGGCGGCGTGCTCGATGCCCGTACGCCGACGCTTGGCGAGCAGTCGATCTACACGCTCTTGACGATCGGCTTCTCCGGCATTCTGATGACGCTCGACCTGAAGAACCCGAGCCCCGTCTTCCGCTACGGCTCGATGATCGCTGGCGCGATCGCGACGGTGAACGTGCTCTCGGCGCATGTGTTTGCGCTCAATCCGTTCTTCTCCGGCGAAAGCACCGGCTCCTGGCCCGTCCTCAACCTTCTGCTGCTCGGTTATCTTCTCCCGGCGCTCGCCTATGGACTGACCTCGTACTTGGCGCGCGGCCGGCGGCCAGCGCCCTATGTGGCGATGCTCGCCGTCTCGGGCGCCCTGCTCGGCTTTCTCTGGGCGACGCTTTCGGTTCGACGCTTTTTCCAGGGCCAGAATATTGCCCAGTGGAAGGGCTTTCTCGCTTCCGAAACCTATGCGTATTCTGTCGTCTGGCTCCTGATCGGCATCGGCCTTCTGGTAGCGGGCTCGAAATGGAACGCCAAGAGCCTGCGGCTTGCTTCTGCAGTGCTGGTGCTGGTGTCCGTGGCGAAGGTTTTCCTGATCGACATGGCCAATCTCGAAGGCATTATGCGGGCCCTGTCCTTCATCGGGCTGGGGGCAGTTCTGATCGGAATCGGGCTTTTCTATCAACGGATTCTGGTCAACAAGAACGACACATCTAATACAGACGATTCTCACGAACCTTCGTAGAAACCAGCATGACCGCGTCACTCGCAGAAGCCTTTTCGCCCCACCAGGATCTGGCCAGAAGCCTCATTCCGCATGCCAGTGCTGGCGACGATGGAAGCCACGATCTGGCTCACATCGCCCGCGTCTTCAAGAATGCGATGCGCATTCATCAACACGAAGGCGGCGACGGGCGGGTGCTGGCAGCCGCGGTGCTGCTGCATGACTGCGTTGCGGTGGAAAAGAACTCCCCGCTGCGCAACCAGGCGTCTCGTCTTGCCGCGGAGAAGGCGGCGGGCATTCTGGGCGAGATGGGCTGGAGCGATACAGAGATCGATGCGGTCTCCCATGCGATACTCACCCACAGTTTTTCGGCAAATCTCGAGCCGCAGACGATCGAGGCGAAGATCCTGCAGGATGCTGACCGGCTCGATGCAATCGGCATGATCGGTGCGGCACGCTGTTTCTACATTGCCGGGCGGATGGGTTCGGCGCTTTACGATCCGGCCGATCCGCTCGCCAAGCATCGACCGCTGGACGACAGGACGTTTGCAATTGATCATTTCGAGACGAAGCTGTTCAAGCTCGCCGACGGCTTCAAGACGCAGGCCGGCCGGCAGGCGGCAAACGAACGCCACCAGCGTCTGAAAAGTGTTCTCGACCTCTTTCTCGATGAAATTTGAGGAAAACCCATGCATGTCAGCGAGATCAACTACTACCCCTTGAAGAGCGGCCGCGGCATTTCGCTCACTGAGACGCAGATGACGTGCACAGGCATACCCGGCGATCGCAGCTTGATGCTGGTCGATACCAGGGGGCATTTCGTCAACCAGCGCGATCTTCCAGAAATGGCGCAGTTGCAGGTCCTGCCCGACACGGACGGGTTCCGGTTTTCGATGGAGAGCAAGGGCGAGATCACCGTCACCCGGCCGCCGGGCTACCGGCGTACCGATGTGGTCGTTTGGAATTCGATCGTCAGCGCCGCGCTGGCCGACAAGGATGTCAACTCGACCCTTTGCGACTGGCTGGGCTGCGACGTGCGGCTTGTTTTCTTCGATGAACGTTCGAAGCGGACCGCAAGCGACGACTGGGCAGGACCCGATACGCCGGTCACATTTGCCGACGGATACCAGGTCCTGGTCACGACCACCGGCTCGCTCGAGGCGATCAATGCCGACATGGAGAAGCATGGAGAAGGCGCCGTCGGGATGGACCGGTTCCGCGCCAACATCGTCATCGACGATGGGGACGCCTTTGGCGACGACCATTGGGAGGCGATCGAGATCGGCGGCCTTCGTCTCGATCTCGTCAAACCCTGCGCCCGCTGCATCATGATCACCCAGGATCAGGTGACCGGTTCACGGGATGTCGCCAACCCGATGCCGGCACTCGGTCGCCTGCGCATGTCGGCCGACCGGCGTGTTCCCGGCCCGCTGTTCGGCTGGAACGCAGTGCCGCGCGGCGGCGGCATGATCGCAATTGGTGACGACGTGAAAGTGGTCTCAACACGCGGCGCCTGGGCCATCAAGCAGCGGTAAGGAAAAGCGGCTGTAGGTTGCCTGACCGCGTCCCATTACCGGACTTGAGAACTGTCGTGAGCTTACCGCGCTAGGCGCATTGCCTGGCCCTGGCAATCCAGCACCTCGTCGATGGCGTGACCGATCTTTTCGATCAGTTCCTGCAGGTTCGGGTTTTCCGGATCGAGAAAATCGCCAACGAAGGCGACAACATTATCCGCCGTCAAAGGAAAACCGCTGATGCTACACTTCAGGATTGCCTGGTTTGCAATCGTGGTCGCGGTGATGCGCTCCAGAAATTCGTTTCGCTGGTCTTCCGTCATCCCAGTGAGCATCGTTTCTCCTGATTTGCTTGCCCAAGTCTAACTCAACCTTGAGAACATATGTTCCAGTCGCCAGTACGGGGAAGACCTCAAGTGCAGGTCTCCAGAACTATTTGCAGTTTCTCATATACCTTTTTCGGGTCTGAAGGTTCCCTCTGACGGCACCGCATGGCAGACATGTCCAATCGGCGTTTGTTGACAAAGGTCAAAACCGGTCAAGAACACCGATCTCACAAACGTAGGGCGTCACGGCGGCGCTTGCGCGCTCCGCACTGGAATCGATCACCATCATGACATCTCGGTCTACGGGACTTCTCTTCGCGTTGACTGCTGTCATTATCTTCGCGGTTCAGGACGGCATCTCGAAACACCTGGGCGGCGCCTATCCTCCCATTTTCGTGGCGATGATCCGCTACTGGGCCTTCGCAGGTTTCGTGCTCATCGTGGCCGGTCGCTCGTCCGGCGGTGTCAAAGGTGCAGCGTCCGCGAACAGGTTGTGGCTGCAGATTGCCCGCGGGGTCATTCTGGTTTTCCAGATCGCGCTGTCGATCTTCTCCTTTGCCGAGGTCGGTCTTGCGGCCACCCATACGATCTTTGCTGCGACGCCGCTGCTTGTTGCCTGCCTTTCGGTGCCCCTGCTCGGCGAGAAGGTCGGCTGGCGGCGGTGGACCGCGATCGGCGTCGGCTTTGCCGGCATCCTGATGATCATCAATCCGCTGCATGCGACATTCGATTTCCGGATCGTCATCCCGCTGATCGGCACCACGATGTTTGCGCTCTACTCGGTGCTGACCCGGCTCGCGAGCCGCACCGACACGGCCGATACCGCGTTTTTCTACACGGGTATTGCCGGTGCTGCGGCGATCACGCTAGTCGGTCCGTTTTACTGGTCGCACATCACGCTTTCCGACTGGTTCTGGATGTTGACGCTTTGCGTTACCGGCATGACCGGGCACTATCTGCTGATCCGCGCCTACTCGCTCGTCGACGCCGTCGCGGTACAGCCGATGTTCTACGTACAGTCGGTGCTCGTCTGCCTGATCGGTGTGATGCTGTTCGGCGAGATGATGACCATCAACATGGTGGCCGGGTGTGCGATCGTCATTAGCGCCGGCGCCTTCACGCTCTGGCGCGAATCGCGGCTTGGCAAAGTCCCACCGCCCCCGATCGAGCCGCCCGGCGCGCTGTAGAAGAGGCTTGTCGCATCAGCTGTTGTGATGCATCGCGTCAGGAAAAGTCGTTTCCCATTTCACACCCGCGCGGCTATGGATAATGCCTCAATTCAGGAGGCAAGCATGTCCAACCCCGCGCGCGCATCGATGCCCTGGCTGATCATCACGGCCGGTGCCTTGGTTGCGATGCTGACCTTCGGCCCGCGTTCGGCAATGGGCTTCTTCCAACTGCCGATGTTGTCCGATCGGGGCTGGGATCGCACCACGTTCGGGCTCGCGATGGCGATCCAGAACCTCGCCTGGGGCCTTGGCCAGCCGATCTTCGGAGCGATAGCGGACAAATACGGTACCGGCCGCGTGCTCGCCCTGTCGGGTCTCCTCTATGCGGGCGGACTGTTCCTTATGTCGTCCGCGCAATCAATTCCCATGCTGCACCTGTCCGGCGGTCTGATGGTGGGGCTTGCCGTCGGCGCCGGTTCGTTCGGCACGATCCTGTCAGCCTTTGCCCGCAACGTGACGCCCGAACAGCGCTCCTTAGCGTTCGGGATCGGCACTGCCGCCGGATCTGCCGGGATGTTTCTGTTTGCGCCGCTCAGCCAGGCGCTGATCACGGCCTACGGCTGGTCGGACAGTCTGATGATCATGTCGGCGATGATGCTTGCTGTTCCGCTGCTTGCCATCCCGCTCCGGGGCAATGCCAGCTCCGGCACGCAGAACCAGACGGAGTTCAAGCAGACCGCGGCGCAGGCACTGCGGGAAGCCTTCGGGCACAAGTCGTACCTGTTGCTGACCTCGGGCTTTTTCGTCTGCGGTTTTCAGGTAGCTTTCATCACCGCGCATTTCCCGGCCTATCTTCGCGATATCGGCATTGACGCTCGGTATGCGGTGATCGCCATGGCACTGATCGGTTTCTTCAACATCATCGGCTCGCTCGGCGCCGGCGTGCTCGGGCAGCGCTACTCGAAACCCTATCTGCTTGCCTATATCTATATCGGCCGCTCGATCGCCGTCACGGCCTTCCTGCTTTTGCCGCAGTCTCCGACCTCGGTCATCATCTTTGCCGCCGTGATGGGTCTCTTGTGGCTGTCCACGGTGCCGCCGACCAACGGACTGGTGGCGATCATGTTCGGCACGCGGCATCTGGGCCTGCTTGGCGGTTTCGTGTTCCTGTCGCACCAAGTGGGGTCGTTCCTCGGCGTCTGGATGGGCGGCGCGCTTTACGACAGGCTCGGTTCCTATGACATGGTCTGGTGGTTCGGCGTCGTGTTCGGCCTGTTTGCCGCGGCCGTACACTGGCCCATTCGCGAAAAGACGGTGAACCGCCAACCGGTCATGCAGCCGGCGGAATGATACCTGATCCTTGCGGCGTCTGATCGTCAGGGGCTTTCGACAGCGCCTTCAGCGCCGCCTGAACGAACCCGTCGCGGGCGGTACTCTGGGTCATTCCGCGCGGTTCATAGACATGCCGGGATAGGAAATGGCCGGTCAGACGGAAGGCAGCGGCCATGCCGTCGCGGTCGGCAGTCCTGGATGCTCCCTCTCCCAGAAAATCCGGCAGGGCCAGCATGCGGTCCGCATAGGGAGCGCCGGCGTCGCGGCTCACGGCGCGACCGGATTTTGGCGACACATAGACAAGATCGCTGCGTGTGCCTGTCGCTGCACATTCCGAAAGATCCAGTCCGAAACCAAGATCGTTCAGTACCGCGAGTTCGAACCGGACGAAGAGTTCGCCCGCATCGGACGGATCATCCATCGCATCGAGAATGATATCGAGGGCTTCAAACAGGTGCGGATGCGGATCACGCTCGGGAAGCAGCCGAAGCAAAGCCCCCATCGCCTGGACACCGTAGACCGCCGTTGCGGTTTCCATCAGCTTTGCTGCACGCAGTTGCAGCGGTTCGAGCTTGAATTCGCCGAGATGCTCGTCGAGACGCGCGCGCCAGACCACCTCCACGCGGTTTCCCGGCTGCAGCACCGGTTGCATCGAGCGCGAGCGGCCGGATCGGACGATGCCGAGATGGCGGCCGCGTTCGCGCGTCATCAGTTCGGCGATGACACTCGTCTCGCCGTGGCGTTTCACGCCGATGATGATTGCCTCGTCCTGCCACTGCATCGATAGGTGAACTTCCTGTCTGCGTTGATCAGTTCTACCGTATAACCTCTTGGGACTGAATCGGTTTCTGCGTCTTTCCGGCACGGTTTGCGGGCTCTGTCGGTGTCTGGGTGTGGCTGTCGCGCCTCCCTTGATTTATCTCTCGATCGGGCTGGAACAAATTGCCTTCGCCGCGGATTTCTCCGCCGAACAGCCAAGAGCAATACGCTGCCGGAGATCACATGAAAAACGCCCTGCTCGCTACCGCTATCATTGCCGCGATGCCCTTTGGCCTCGCCTTGCCAACGCCTGCGGCCGCGCAGTCGCCGCAGCTTGAACAGGCCTGCGTCGCGGTTGCCAAGAACTTCCTGCTCATTCCAGACGTCAAGACCGGCATTGTGCAGTCCTTCCCGGAACTCGATCCGCCGGGCGCACGTCTGACCTATTCGACCCGCCAGGACGCCAAGCCGACCGATTTCACCAACGAGATCGATTGCGAGTTCGGCAAGGGTGGACCTCCATTCACGCTGCTGCGCTTCTGCATCTCGAAGACATGCTACGGCCCGGGTGAGCAGGAACCCGAAAATCGTCGTCGCTTCGAAGAGGTCAAGGCGCTGATGGAGCGCAAGAAGTAAGATCTCCGTCTCAGCCGAGATCCGGCGTCAGCATGTTGAGTGCTGAAGACAGATATCGCGCGGCCAGAGCATGGCCGCGCGCTGAAGCGAGATCCAGCGCTGCCCGGCAGTGGCTCTCGAGCGGATCACTGATCTGAATCGGTTCGGCGAGAGCTGGCTGCACGATGACAGTGCCGCTGTAGATCGAAGGCAGCCCATCGACATCGCGCAGACAGCGCCCGTTCGCGCGAACGCTAACCTTATGGCCATCCGGATGGGTCAGGCTGTATTCGGCATTGTAGGCTGCACCATCGACGATCGCCATGTGGATAGCCTTGGCCACACGCTGCTTGTCGCCTTCGTCGATGTAGCGCACCAGGACGTCGATCGGCATTCCGATCGACAGGTCCTCGATCGAGAGACCAAACACATGGGCGATGACGTCGTCACCATAGACGCGGTTTTCTGTAACATTCCAGCTGTAGAACCCCACCGCGTTGATGAAATCCTGATCCGCTTCGTCAGAAGCGATCGTTCCGCGTGCCATGTACGCTCCCTATGCCAATACGACGCGTAGTTGTACCATCACCATCGCGTTAGCAATCGCGTACATTGATAGATGACAAGTTGCTACGGGGTTCTACGTAACGAATCACGAGCGCCCTTTGGCTGACAGGAATGTCCAAGGGAGCGATTCTGCAGCCATCGTGCACGACCGGAGGATGCAGACGCAATTTGCCCGAACCATGGATGCTTTACGCTTTTTTGCCGCCATCCAGCACGTTGAGTGCGGAGGACAGGTAGCGGGCCGCAAGCGCGTGGCGGCGGCTGTTGGCGATTTTCAAAGCCTCGAGACAATGGGTCTTGAGTGGATCGCCAGAATGAGCACCACTGCCCACTTCGACAGCGGTAACGGAACCTGTGTAGATCGACGGCAGGCCGAGCTTGTCGCGAAGGCATCGTCCCTGCCCTGTCACCGTGACGCGGCGACCGTCCACATGGGTGATTCCATAACTCTGGTGGCACTTTTTGCCAGAAATGATGGACTCGTGCAGGGCTTTTGCGACGCGCTGCTTGTCGCCATCGTCGACGTTGACGATGACCTGTTCGATCGGCGCGCCGCTCTCGAGGTCCCTGTAGGGGACCCCGTAGATGAATGCGAAGACCTGATCGCCGTAGACCTTGTTCTCCTGAACGTTCCAGCTGAAGAACCCAACCGCATCGCTGAGATCCATACCACTGAAGGCATCAAAACGTCTTATATCGCTCATGCCTGGCACCACCTCCACGATTTGCCGAGATCGCCTCAGTCCTTTAATACAACCAGCGTAACCCGTCGGCGTATTTTAGGAAATAACAATTAAGCATTTCCGAATTTACTAACATTCGAAATTACACAGCAGTTCCTTCTCCCGATATCAAGCTAACGCATCGGAAGGAGTCGGCAAGCCAAAAACGGTTAAACATTCAGTTTTTCGGGAATTCCAGGCCCATTTCGCGGAAACGTTGTGGATCGTCTCCCCAATTTTCCCTGACCTTCACAAAAAGGAACAGGTGAACGGGCTGTTCAAGGATCTCGGTCAGTTCCTTGCGCGACGCTGTCGAAATTGCCTTGATGGCGTCGCCGTTCTTGCCGAGAGCGATCTTCTTCTGGCTTTCGCGCTCGACATAGATGACTTGTTCGATCCTGACGGAGCCATCCTTTCGCTCTTCCCACTTCTCCGTCTCGACATGCGAGGCGTAGGGAAGCTCTTGGTGGAGCCTTAGAAAGAGCTTCTCGCGGGTGATTTCGGCAGCAAGCTGGCGCATCGGCAGGTCGGAAATCTGGTCCTCCGGGTAGTACCAGGGACCTTCCGGCAGGGTCGTGGAGAAATAGTCCATCAGATCGTCGCAACCCGAGCCTGTCGTGGCCGAGATCATGAAGGTGCGCACGAAGTCGATCTTTTCGTTGGCCGCAGCAGCAAGCGCCAGAAGATCCTCGCGCTTGACCTGATCGATCTTGTTCAGAAGCAGCAGTTTCGGCTGATGCACATCCTTCAGACCCTCGAGGATCGCGTCGGCATCGCCGCGCAGGCCGCGTTCGCTGTCGATCAGGAGCGCGATCATGTCGGCATCCTTGGCGCCGCCCCAGGCGGTGGTCACCATGGCGCGGTCCAGCCTGCGGCGCGGCTTGAAGATGCCGGGCGTATCCATGAAGACGATCTGGGCGTTGTTGTGGATTGCGATGCCCCGAACGATGGCGCGGGTTGTCTGCACCTTGTGGCTGACGATCGACACCTTGGCGCCGACGAGACGGTTGACCAGCGTCGACTTGCCGGCATTGGTCGCGCCGATCAGCGCCACGAAACCGGAATGGGTCGGACCGGCTTCAGCCAGTTCCGCCGCCGCCTCGTCGACCGCGGTTTCCGGCTGAACGGCGTTTACGTCTTCGTCTTTGCCATCGATGGTGTTGTCTTCGATCATGATGTCCAATCAGTCTTCAGCAGAGGTCTTCTGCCAGACGCCTTCGCGTTCGAGTATCCTGGTGGCAGCCACCTGTTCGGCTGCACGTTTCGACCGGTCGGCGCCCGTTTCGGGCGAAACACCGGGAATCTCGACCGTCACGGTAAAGCGCGGGTCGTGATCCGGGCCGGAGCGGTCGTCAATGCGATAGGAAGGCGTCACACCGAATTTGGCATGTGCCCATTCCTGCAATTCCGTCTTGGCGTCGCGGCGGGCGCCATCGGCGCGGGTCGCACGCGCCTTCCAATGACGCAGAATGAAACCGCGGGCAGCTTCCAGTCCGCCATCCAGATAAAGGGCGGCAATCAAGCTCTCCACCACATCGGCGCGGACGTTCATCATCCGCTTGCCGGTGATCTTCTTGACGTCGGCGCCGGTCCGGATGAAACGGTGCAGTTCCATCTCGTCTGCAACAATGGCACAGCTTTCGGCGCTGACCAACTGATTAAGGCGCACAGACAGCTCTCCTTCCGGTGCGGACCGGAAGGTGGTGAACAGAAGTTCGGCAACGCAGAGCCCGAGCACACGGTCGCCCAGAAACTCCAGACGCTCGTAATTGGCATCCTTGGCAAGACCGACGCTGGCGTGGGTCAGCGCCCGGTCAAGCCACTGCTTCTCGGAAAAGACGTGGCCGATTATCGTCTCGAGACGGCCGCGTTCTTCATCCGAGAGTGAGAGCGGTTTCATCAATGAACGCCCTTGAAGAGACGGTCCCAACGCATGTTGGACGGCCATTTCCAGATCTCGCGGAAGGACGTGTCGTTGCCGAGCGAGAAGAAGATGACGCTGGCGCGACCGACGAGGTTTTCGGCCGGAACCATGCCCGGACCTTCGTCAAAGCGGCTGTCGAGCGAGTTGTCGCGGTTGTCGCCCATGAAGAAATAGTGTTCCGCCGGCACGACGAACTCGCGGGTGTTGTCGCCGCGCGAGCTTGGGGACTGGTCGAGCGTGTCAAAGGTCACGCCGTTGTCGAGCGTCTCGCGGAAGACCGGAACGTTGGTGCCGGGATCGGAGCGGTAGTCGGATGTGAAAGCGCCGTCGCCCTGCTTGGGTACAGCGGTTCCGTTGACGAAGAGCACGCCGTCGCGAACCTGGATGCGGTCACCGGGAAGGCCGATCAGGCGCTTGATGTAATCGATCTCGGGCTGCTGCGGCAGGCGGAACACGATCACGTCGCCGCGCTTCGGCTCGCTGAACTGAAGGACGCGGCCCTCAAACAGGTCGGGCGAGAACGGCATCGAATATTTCGAGAACCCGTAGGCGAACTTGTTGACGAAGATATAGTCGCCGACTAGGAGCGTCGGCATCATCGAGCCGGACGGAATCGTGAAGGGCTGGAACAGGACGGTGCGGATCACCATAGCCAGCAGCAAGGCCTGGATGATGACCTTGATGTTTTCCCAAAGGGCATTCTGCGGCTTCGTCTCGGCGTTATCGGACACGTATTTCAATCTCTCTCTTCACGGCGGATGGCTACCTGTGTGAAACGTGCCGCAATCTTCGAGAGATCACGCCCGCCGTTCAGGTCATTCCTGCGTGGCACCTTGTAGCTACAAAACCGCTGCGCGCTTTTGCGGGACATGCTTTAGCGTCTTCACAGAGCGGCGGCAATGGGCCACCGCTTCGCCAAATTCGGGTACGCTCACGGAGCGGCCACCGGTCGCGCCTCAATGATCACGAAGGCCTGCGCATAGGGATACTCGTCGGTGATCGTGACGTGGATGAAAGGCTCCTGACCGGCGGGCATCAGTTCCGCCAGCCGCTCGCCCGCGCCACCCGTCAACACCATGGTCGGCTTGCCGCCCGGCAGGTTGACAACGCCCATGTCTTTCCAGAACACGCCGTTTGCAAGGCCGGTGCCGAGAGCCTTGGAGCAGGCTTCCTTGGCGGCGAACCGCTTAGCATAGGATTCGGCGCGGTTCTTCCGACGATCGGACTTTGCGCGCTCGATATCGGTGAAACAACGATGGGTGAACCGTTCCCCGAAACGTTCGATGGATTTTTCAACTCGACGGATGTCGATGAGGTCACTGCCCATGCCGATAATCATCAAAGTCCCTCTTTCTCAAGCATCGACTGACTTGCGGTCTGCCGGCTGCGCCGTCAAGTTCCCCGGCTGATATTCCCGCTCATAGGCCTGCTGATATTCGCTGCGGCGGGCAAGGCGACGCTCCGTCTGGCTGTTGCGAAAACTGCGGATTCCGAAATAGGTCGCGACATAGACAAGCAGTCCGCAGAACAGTCCGGGAGGCAGCGAGCCGATCAGCATCGGCTCCAGGATCGGGTCCCAGAGTTCCGATAGCTTGAGCTGGGAAAACAGCGCCGCTAGATCGACCGGCCGCGCTTCGCCGCCGCCAGCGCGGCCAAGGATGAACTGGCCGATTTCCCACGTAAGCGGCCAGATGATGGGACAAGTAACGGGATTGGCGAAGGCCGTGCCAAGCGCCGCAGCGACCATGCTGCCGCCCAGCACCCAGGCAAAAGGAATCGCAAAAAGGATGTGGAAGCCGAGAAAGGGTGTCCAGGCGCTGACCATGCCGATGGCAAGACCGGCAGCAACCGCATGCGGCGAACCGCCGATGCGCAAGATCTTGAGCCGGTAATATCCGAGCACACGGCGGAACCCCTTCGGGGGGAATATTGCGCGATACAGCTTTTCTCGGAAGGTCGGGGCTTTGCGGCGCCGAAAGGGCATGAAGCAGCTTCTTTCTGGTTCGGTCCGGTGAAGGATCCGAGAACCATCATCTCAGTTCGGAAACGGTCTTCGTAGCGGAAGCCCAAGATGATGGCGAAAATTGGCCGCTGGCATCGGGCCGCTTCGCGCACGGCCCCCGGATAAATCTACTTCACGACAGACGACCGAGCCGCTGTCATGTCATTGAATTCAGATGGACTTGCGGAACATGCCACGGTCGATCTGTCGAACGCGGTGCTCGAGATCGAAGCGATCGCAGGCTTCGTTGAGGTATGCCATTTCGCGTTCCTGGACGGAAGGGCCGCGCAGGACGCGGGCGAACTTGCGGACGGAGGTAAACATCTGACGTCTCTTTCGGTAAATGTTGCGGTGCAGCAGATATAGGCTGAACCAGCGGGCTTTACCAACGCAAGGGTTACCTCCCAGCCCTGCATTGAATGCATACCCTCTCAAAGGGAGCGCACTCAAAACAGGCAGTCCGCGTCGACGATCGGCTGGGGTCTAGTCGTAGACACGCTTCAGGTTGGAAACGCAGTCCAGTTCCTTCAGCTGCGTCAGGAGCTGATTGAGCTGGCGCACGTCCCAGACTTCGACTTCCATGGCGATCTCGGAGAAATCGGCGGCGCGATTGCTGGCCATCGACAAGGATCGGATGTTGATGTCGAGACCGCCGATTGTCTTCGCGACCGTCGCAAGGGTGCCTGGCTCGTTGATCGTGTTGACGTCGATACGGGCCAGAAAACGAGACTTGTTGGCCTCGTCGAGATCCCAGCGCACATCGATCCAGCGCTCCGGTTCCTCATCGAAGTGCTGCAGGATCGGCGCCTGGATCGGATAGATGGTGATCGCCTCGCCCTTGTCCATGATCCCGACGATACGGTCTCCGGGCACGGCGCCGCTCGGTGCGAAACGCACCTGCATATTGCCGGCAAGACCGCGGATCGGAACCGGTTCAGGGCTCAACGCAACGACATCGCCGGCATTGACGGCCGTCTGGGCATCCTCCAGCGGTGCCTTTGGCTGGTTCGGCAGCTTGAACATCATGCCGGACGCGCTGCGCATGTTGAACCAGCCGTCATCGGCCGATGGCTTCACGGTAACGCGTTCATCTTTGAAATCGGGGAAGACGGCGCGCAGCACGTCGAGAGACGACAGCTCCCCTCGCCCGACGGCAGCGATCGCATCCTCGACATCCTTGTGGGCAAGCCGATGCAGAGCAGGCTTCAGCGCCTCGCGGGTAAAGGTCTTTGCGGCGCGATCGAAGGTGCGCTCCAGAATGCGATAGCCGAGGCCGGCATACTGTTTGCGGATCGCCATGCGGGTAGCGCGGCGGATGGCCGAGCGGGCCTTGCCGGTGACGACGATTTCTTCCCAGGCGGCCGGCGGAACCTGCACGCCCGAGCGGATGATCTCCACCTCGTCACCGTTGTTCAGCCGGGTGACAAGCGGCATGATACGGCCGTTGATCTTGGCGCCAACCGTGGTGTCGCCGATATTGGTATGAACCGCATAGGCAAAGTCGATCGGCGTGGCACCGCGCGGCAGCGCGATCAGCTTGCCCTTGGGCGTGAAGCAGAAGACCTGATCCTGGAACAGTTCGAGCTTGGTATGCTCCAGAAATTCTTCCGGATTGTCGCCTTCGGCAAGCGACTCGATCGTATGGCGCAGCCAGGAATAGGCGCTCGATTCCTTGGGCAGAAGATCGTCGCCCTTGGCGCCACCCGACTGGCCGTCCTTATAGAGCGCATGCGCGGCGATCCCGTATTCGGCAATCTCCTGCATCATCTCGGTACGGATCTGCAATTCGATGCGCTGCCTCGAGGGGCCGACGATCGTCGAGTGGATCGAGCGATAGTCGTTCTGCTTCGGGTTGGAGATGTAGTCCTTGAAGCGGCCCGGCACGACGCGCCAGCGGGTATGAACGATGCCGAGCGCCTTGTAGCAGCAGGCGACGTCGTCGACGACAATGCGGAAACCGTAGAGGTCGGAAAGCTGTTCGAAGGACAACGACTTCGACTGCATCTTGCGGAAGATGGAATAGGGCTTTTTCTGGCGCCCCTTGACGGCGGCGTCCGGCAGGCCGTTGGCGACGAGAAGATCGCGCAACTCGTCCTCGATCTTCTTGATCAGCCCTTCGTTGCGGGCCGAAAGATCGGCCAGCCGCTGGGTGACAGTCGCATAGGCTTCCGGGTTGATGTAGCGGAAGGACAGGTCCTCGAGCTCGTCGCGCATGTCCTGCATGCCCATGCGGCCGGCCAGCGGCGCATAGATATCCATCGTCTCTTCGGAAATGCGTGCCTTCTGCTCGGCCTTCATATGGTCGAGCGTGCGCATGTTGTGCAGCCGGTCGGCGAGCTTGACCAGCAGGACGCGCACGTCGTCGGAGATCGCCAGCAGCAGCTTGCGCAGGTTCTCGGCCTGCTTGGCCTTTTTCGAGACGAGATCGAGACGCTTGAGCTTGGTCAGACCCTCGACGAGACGACCGATATCCTCGCCGAACAGTTCATCGATCTCGGCGCGGGTCGCCGTCGTGTCCTCGATCGTGTCGTGCAGCAACGCGACGGCGATCGTCGACTCGTCGAGATGCATGTCGGTGAGGATGGCAGCCACTTCGAGCGGATGCGAGATATAAGGATCGCCAGAGGCGCGTTTTTGCTGGCCATGCTTTTGCATGGCGTAGACATAGGCCTTGTTGAGAAGAGCTTCGTTGGCCTCGGGCTTGTACTTTTGTACCCGCTCAACAAGCTCGTACTGCCTCATCATCCCGTGAAATGCCCTCGATACCGGGTCCAACAAAATAAAAATGGCGCGCCAACCATCAGATCAGCGCGGCCATCATAGATATCAAGACAGATTAGGGCGAGAGAATGAACGGTCCCTTGCCCAAACAATGCATCAATCAGTAATCGTCGCTCTTTTCCGGCGGCACGAGGCCTTCGATACCAGCGAGAAGGTCTTCTTCCGACATCTGGTCGAAATTGACGGTTTCCGCGGCGCCGTCTTCCTCGTCGTTGCCAGAGGCTGTCGACGTGCTGCCGGCAGCAATCAGGGTTGCCGGATCGGGCTCGGGCTCGTCGATTTCGACATGCTTCTGCAGCGAATGGATCAGGTCTTCCTTCAGGTCGTCGGGAGAGAGCGTTTCGTCGGCGATTTCGCGCAGTGCGACGACCGGGTTCTTGTCATTGTCGCGATCGATGGTGATCGCTGCGCCCTGCGAGATCTGGCGGGCACGGTGGCTGGCGAGAAGCACCAGCTCAAAACGATTATCGACTTTGTCAATGCAATCTTCTACTGTGACACGGGCCATTGCCTGTCCTTTGCGGTCGTTATTTTCGGAATTGCTACGCCCGATACAGCCATTGCCGGCGAAATTCAAGTTTATTCATGCCGACTGCCGCATGCCGCCGACCGAGGTGGCGATGACTCTGGCCAGATTCAACGAAAGGTTGCTTGGATAAAAGCGAATCCTACCATAAATGACATTTATATGATTAGCTGGTAATTTAACCGATAAATACCTAAGCGATCGGCTCAACTTTTCATTTGACGGGTCCTTGGTCAAGCAGCTTGAAGGGGATGGAGACATATGTTTGACCCAAGAGAGAAGATAGCTCTCTTTATCGACGGTGCTAATCTTTACGCGGCCTCGAAAAGCCTTGGTTTCGATATTGATTACCGTAAGCTTCTGAAGGCTTTTCAGAAGCGCGGCTATCTGTTGCGTGCCTATTACTATACGGCGCTGATCGAGGATCAGGAATATTCGTCGATCAGACCGCTGATCGACTGGCTGGATTACAACGGCTACAAGGTTGTGACAAAGCCCGCCAAGGAATTCACGGATTCCCTTGGCCGCCGCAAAATCAAGGGCAACATGGATATCGAGCTCGCGATCGATGCGATGGAACAGGCCGAGACCGTTGATCATCTCGTGCTGTTTTCGGGCGATGGCGACTTCACCAATCTTGTCGAGGCGCTGCAGCGCCGCGGTCGCAAGGTCTCGGTCGTTTCGACGATGCAGACGCAGCCGCCGATGATCGCCGACGACCTGCGCCGGCAGGCCGATCATTTCATCGATCTGATGACACTGAAAGCCGAAGTGGGCCGCGATCCATCGGAACGCGCACCACGGCCGACGGAGCCTGCTCCCGAACCGGCCGAAGGCTGAGATCATCCCTGGAATGAGAAAGGCGCCGTTCGACGGCGCCTTTTTTTGTTGGGGAAAACGACTACGCCGAATGCGGCTCCGGCGTCACCGAAGATGACGCCCCCTGCCCGGCGCTGCGCTTTCGTGCACGAAACACGCCCTCGACGATCAGGGCCAGGGGAAGCCCGATAAAGAACGGAATGAAGAAGTAGATCACTCGGAACGCGACAAGCGAACCGATCGACGCCTGGTCACCCATTACATGACGAACCGTTGCCTCGAGGACTCCGAGGCCACCGGGCGCATGGGTAATGAGGATTGCAAGATTGGCGAGCACGAACGCGGTCGCGGCCTTCAGGTAGCTGACATCGGCGCTCGCTGCCATGACTTCGCGCAGGCAGGCGGATACGAGCGCGAAATTGATCGTGCCGATTACCACCTGTGCGATGGCGATCCTGAGCGTCGGCATTTCAAAGCTCCAGGAGCGGATCTTCAAAGGCGCGCGCACCGTTGCCGCGAGGATGAGATATACACCCGTCACGGCGAGGCAGGCAAAACCGATCCCCATGACCATCGCCTCCGACAGCCGCAGGACTGTTGCGGCATCCTTCGGATTGATAATCATCACGATGCCCGACAGAACGGCCATGCCGATGCCGACAGTGACACCGGAAAACAGAACGATCTTGGCAACGTCCTCGGTGCTCATGCCCCAGTGATGATAGTAGCGATAGCGCAGCGCGCCGCTGCTGAGACCCGACAGGCCGACACTCTGGCCGATCGACAGCGCGATGAAGGAGGCAAGGCCGATCTTGGGATAGGAGAGGTCGTTCTTCACGTAGCGCACGCCAGCCCAATCAAAGCCGGACAGGCAGACATAGGACCCGGCGGCAAACAGGCCCGCCATGACGAGATTGTAGGTCGGGATATCCCGGACGGACTGGACTATGTCGCTGAGCGAGTATTCGCGGAACGTGTGGTACAGAAGGTAGCCGGCGGCGCCGAAGCCGATGACAATCGTGATGTAGGTAAAGATCTGCTTTTTCGTCATCGCCCACTTGCCCCAAAATAACGAGCTGAAACGGGCGATGTGTGGTTTTGTTCCGCCGTGAGGGTTCTCCAGCTCGCTCGAGCACGCGCTTAACGCGACGCCCGACGGGTCAGCCTCAACCGGCCTTGAAAAGCCGCGACTTCTCGCGGTTCCAGTCGCGTTCCTTCTCGGTCTCGCGCTTGTCGTGCAGCTTCTTGCCCTTGGCGAGCGCCAGTTCGAGTTTCGCGCGACCCTTTTCATTGAAGTAGATCTTCAACGGCACCAGCGTCATGCCTTCGCGGTTGATACCGACACGCAGGCGGGAAATCTCGCGCTTCGACAAAAGCAGCTTCCGGCGACGGCGCGGCTCATGGTTGAAGCGGTTGGCCTGCAGATATTCCGGAAGATGGCTGTTGATCAGCCAGATTTCATTGCCTTCGTCGGAGGCGTAGGACTCGGCGATATTTGCCTTGCCGTCACGCAGCGACTTGACCTCGGTGCCGGTCAGCATGATGCCGGCTTCGTAGGTATCGAGGATCTCGTAATTGAAGCGGGCCTTGCGGTTTTCCGCGACAATCTTGTTCACCGTGCGCTGGCTGCCTTTGGGGGCCATTGAAATCTTCCGTCGCCCTTCATCTGAAACACAATCCCCGCCCATGGGCGATGAGCGGGGTTCGATTTCTATGTAATGCGCCAGGCAGCAAAAGTGAAGCGCTGCGGCTTCAGTTCAGGATACCCGCATGACGCAGTGCTGCATCAATGGCAGCTTCCGTCGCCGGTTCCAGCGTCGACATCAGCGGAGAGCGGACAGCGCGGTTCAGACCGCGGACCTTGTAAAGCCCGTATTTCGAACCGCAGACGCCGGGCTCCATGAAGATCGCCTTGTGGAGCGGCATCAGGCGATCCTGATACTCGAGTGCCTTGGCATAATCGCCGGCAAGCGTGGCGGCCTGGAACTCGGCACAAAGCCGCGGCGCGACATTGGCCGTCACCGAAATGCAGCCAACGCCACCATGGGCGTTGAAGCCAAGTGCCGTCGCATCCTCGCCGGACAGCTGCACAAATTCCGACCCGCAGGTGATGCGCTGTTCGGAGACGCGCTCGATCTTGCCGGTCGCATCCTTGACGCCGACGATGTTCTTGTAGGCCTTGGTAAGGAAACCCATCGTTTCCGGGGTCATGTCGATGACCGACCGGCCGGGAATGTTGTAGATGATGATCGGCAGATCGGTGGCTTCGGCGACCGCGGAAAAATGCGCGATCAGGCCCTTCTGGGTCGGCTTGTTGTAATAGGGTGTGACCACCAGAAGCGCATCGGCGCCCGCGGTCTGCGCATGCTGGGCAAGCTCGATCGCTTCGCGGGTGTTGTTGGACCCGGCGCCGGCGATGACAGGGACGCGGCCGCGGGCGGCCTCGACGCACAGTTCAACGACCCGCTTGTGTTCGTCGTGCGAGAGCGTCGGAGATTCGCCGGTCGTGCCGACCGGGACCAGACCGGAACTGCCTTCCGAGATCGTCCACTCCACATGCGCGGCGAAAGCATCCTCGTCCACCGCGCCGTCGGTGGTGAAGGGGGTGACGAGAGCGGGGATCGATCCCTTGAACATGCAAAACTCCCAAAGGCCGAAGGGCATGGTACAATCCATGCTTCGGCCGTAATCCGCGACTATAAGGCTGGGCACCATAAATCGGCGACCGGGCGGCGACAAGCGGAAGTACATGGGTTTTCAGCGTAAATCCCACTTAAGAATTCGCGCGATCGTGACCGCTGTGGTAAGGTTTTGTTAAGCTTGTCAGCAGCTAATAAGGGGTCTGAAACATCGTTGTCGCGAGTTGCCGGATGAGCAAACCCGTTGTAATCCTCAAGACGCTCGGGGCAGCGCTGGCAATCAGCGTCGCGGCCCTGCCGGCTTACGCTGCACCTCCAGGTCCCAATGCCGGCGTTGCGCCGCTGCCATTCGTGAGGCCGGACGCTCCTGCTGCAATCCCGGGCTTCACCACCGTTCCGACGCCCGTCCCTGCGCCACCGACAACACCACCGGCCACTCCGGCGCTGGTTCCCGTGCCTGACATTACCGGCGCAATCCCCAGGATGAACCGGCCGCTTGCGACGCCCGCTCCCGCCCCTGCTCTCAAGGCCGGTCTCGATGCACTCTCCGACAACGATGCCGCACAGGCGATCGCCATGCGCGACAGCCTGCCGGAAGGCTCGCTCGACGAAAAGATCCTGACCTGGGCGATTGCCACCTCGGGCGCCCGCGGTATTCCTTCGAGCGAAATTGCCGCTGCGCAGCGCAGGCTGGTCGGATGGCCGGGGCTTTCCACCCTGCGGGCGCAGTCCGAACGCGCGCTCTACCGCGAAAACCCGACGCCGGCCCAGGTGCTTGCCGCTTTCGGCACGACGAAACCGGAAACGCCGGAAGGTGCCGTCATTCTATCGAGGGCGTTGGTGGCAAGCGGCAAACATGCCGATGCCGGGCGCATCCTGAAAAACATCTGGGCATCCGAGCCGCTGGACAAGCCGATGGAAGACCGGATCCTTGCCGAGTTTTCTGCGCTTCTTTCGCCTGCGGATCACCGGGCGCGGATGGATTACCTGATGTACCGCAGCCGCGGCGCGCAGGCGAAGCGCTTTGCCGAGCTCGGCGGTTCGCAATCGCTCTACAAGGCGTGGAACGCCGTCATCGTCAACGCAAAGACGGCAGGACCGGCGATCGAGGCAATTGACCGTTCGCTGGCAAGCGATCCGGCTACCCTTTTCGTGCGGATCGAATATCTGCGCCGCCAGGACAAGTACCAGGAGGCCGCAGCGCTTCTCGCAAAGGCTCCGCGCGAAGCGGGCCGCCTGATCAACACCAGCGAATGGTGGAACGAGCAGCGAATCGTTGCCCGCGGGCTCGCCGATCTCGGCGATCTCAGGCTGGCCTACCGGACGGTGTCCGACCCGATGGCAGCACTCTCCACCGACAAGGTCGATGCGGAGTTTCATGCGGGCTGGTACGCGCTGCGGGCGCTGAACGATCCGGCCACAGCCGAAAAGCATTTCTCGAGGATTCTTGCTGCCTCGAGCCGTCCGCTCTCGGCATCGCGCGCGCTCTACTGGCTCGGACGCGCCGCGGAGGCTGGCGGACCGGGTTCCTCATCGGAATTCTACAGCCGCGCTGCCAGGTTCCCCGGCACATTCTATGGCCAGCTCGCCGCCGCAAGGCTGGGCACGCGGACGCTCGATGTCAGTTATCCGACGCCATCGGCAGCCGACCGGCAGATGTTCGAAAACCGCGAGGCCGTTCGGGCTATCGCAAGGCTGGACGCCGCCGGCCACGATCGCCGGTCGGCAGCGCTTTACAAGGCCCTCGGCGAAGAGCTGACGAGCCCCGGTGAACTCGCGCTGCTTTCGTCACGCGCCGAAGCGCAGGGCGACCATGCGCTGTCGCTCTCGATCGGCAAGAGTGCCTTTTCGCGCGGCATCGACGTTGCAGCGCTTGCCTATCCACTGGGCGTCATTCCGACGGCTGCCAATATCGAGGGGTCCGGCAAGGCGCTTGCCTACGCGATCGCCCGTCAGGAAAGCGCGTTCAATCCGACAGCCGTGTCACCGGCCAACGCCCGCGGGCTGCTGCAAATCCTGCCGACGACCGCCCAGGGCGTGGCGAGGCGCCACGGGCTGGCCTTCAAGGCCGACCGATTGACCAGCGATGCCGGCTATAACGCGACGCTCGGTGCCCATTATCTGGGAGAGCAGATCGAGACGTTCGGCGGCTCCTACATCATGACCTTCATCGCCTACAATGCGGGGCCGAAACGGGTGAACGAGTGGATTGCCCGCTATGGCGATCCTCGCGGCAAGCCGATCGACGAAGTCGTCGACTGGATCGAGCGCATCCCCTTCCCCGAAACGCGCAACTATGTGCAGCGGGTAATGGAGAACTACCAGGTCTACAAGGTCAGGCTCGGACAGACGTCGGATATCGTGACAGACCTGCGGTTGGGGCGCCGATAATCTTATCTTGCAACGCCCGGTTCGTCTGATCACACCCCAAAATGCAAAAAGGCCCGGCAATGCCGGGCCTTTCGCGTTTGATCGCAGAAATCAGAATGTGCGCTGGAAGCGCAAGAGACCCGACCATGCTTCGTCGTCGAGCGTGGCGTTGTTCCACTTGGTGTAGGCAATTTCCGGCTGGATCAGGAAGCCCTGGATCGGCGTCCACTGCAGGTTGGCGACAGCCGAAAGGACGTCGCTATCAGAGTAGGAAACCTGCATGTTGGCAGCGAGGTCTTCGTTGAACTCGTAACCGGCACCACCCCAGACGGCCCAGTCACCCCAGCCGAAGCCATCAATGATTTCAGGTGCATAGGAGTTGAAGCTGTCGCCGTCGCTGTTCCAGCCACCCATCAGGAAGGCGGTGAAAGCGCCGAACTTGCCGCCGACACGTGCCTTGACGGCACCTTCTTCAGCCGATTCGTCGTAACCACCGGTTACGCCGACCATGAAATTGCCTGTGTCGTATTTCAGACCAGCGGCAACATTCGGCCAGTCGCTGGCGCCACCGGCGGTGTCGTTGTCGTTCTGGCCGTCGTCTTCGAGAGCGGCGAATGCCGAGAAGCCGTTGCCACCCTTGTAGGTGTAGGCAACCATGTTGACTTCGCTCGGGCCGTAATTGATGACGTCGTCGCTGTCGACGTTACCGGCGTAATCGATGAAGGATTCATAGAGCGAATCCTGCAGGCCGACCGCAAAGCCGCCGAGTTCGATCGTCGCAACCATCAGGCGCGTACGGGTATTTTCTTCGTAGCCGTAAGACGGGTTATGCGGATCGTAGTCGAAGCGCGCCGTGAGGTTGGTCTTCAGCGTGCCCATTTCGGTGTCCGAAGCGGTGCTGAGATAGAGCTCTGCGCGGCTGTTGGTGTAGAGACCATCGGCATCCGGGCTGTAAGCGCTGCCATAAGCGGCATCAAAACGGACGCGACCGCCGACCTTGAGGCAGGTTTCGGTGCCTGGAATGTAGAAGTAGCCGGTGCCGAACGCGTCGCAGACGCGGACGTATTCCATGGGTTCCGGTTCGGCGGCGACGATGGCGTCGGCGGCCTGAGCGCCGGAGACTGCTGCGAGGGCAGCAGCGGAGCCAAGAAGAAGGCTCTTAATGTTCATTTTGTAATCTCCAAACAAACGCAGATGAAACAATGCATGTCGTAAAACAAGGTCGTCCATGGAAGCAGGAATCACCCCGAGTCGCGTGGTCGGCTGCCGAGACGCTAGTCGTCGATCAACTTTGCGGCAACGAAATCGGCACTGTTGTGTCCATTAGCGCCTCAATCGAACCGGTCGGTGTTGCAAGCATTCATCAGTTTGTTCGTGTGTTCTAAATCGCTGAAGAGCGGACGATGCTGCGTTGCAGCGAATCATCAAGCGACCGCCCGAATCAAACGCCGAAACGCAAAAGGCCCGGCAGAAGCCGGGCCTTTCGTAAAACCAAATCCTTTTAAAGGATCAGAACGTGCGCTGAAGGCGAACCATACCAGCGAACTGGTCTTCGTCGATTGCATCCCAGCTCGTGTAGGAGATTTCTGGCTGGATCAGGAGGCCGGAAACCGGGGTCCACTGAACGTTACCAGTTGCTGCGAAGGTTTCGTTGTCCGTGTAGGAAAGCTGTACGTTTGCAGCAACCTTGTCGGTGAACTTGTAGCCTGCGCCACCCCAAACAGCCCAGTCACCCCAGCTCGTGCCGACGCTGTCGCCAGGCGCGTACTTGTTGGTGGTGTCGCCGTCTGTGTTCCAGCCACCGAGAAGGAAGGCCGAGAATGCGCCGAAGGTGCCGGAGATGCGCGCCTTGATTGCGCCTTCTTCCTGCGACTCGTCGTAACCACCGACGAGCGAAGCAGCGAACGTGCCGCTGTCGTACTTGATACCGGCAACTGCATCCGGCCAATCGCTTGCGCCGCCTGGGATGTCGTTGTCGTTGGTGCCGTCGTCTTCGAGCGAGACTACAGCCTTGAAGCCGTTGCCACCGTCAAAGGTGTAGGTAACCTGGTTCAGTTCGAACGGGCCGTAGGAGATCACGTCATCGTTGATGACGTCGCCAGCGTAGCCAGAGAACGACGAATACTGCGAGTCAGCAAGACCAACCAGGAAGCCACCCCAAGTGATGTTGGCTTCGATCAGACGCGTGCGCGTGTTTTCTTCGAAACCAGCGGCCGAGTTGTGCGGGTTGTAGTCGAAACGAGCGACGATACGGGTCTTCAGTGCACCCCATTCGGTGTCGGAAGCTGTGTCGAGCGAGATGTGCGCGCGGCTGTTGGTGTACAGGCCATCGCTGTTTGGCGTGTAGGCATCAGCATAGCCTGCGTCGAAACGAACGTAACCACCGATCTTGAGGCAGGTTTCCGTGCCTGGGATGTAGAAGTAACCCGTGCCGAAAGCGTCGCAAACGCGAACGTATTCCATTGGCTCCGGCTCAGCAGCGACGATAGCGTCAGCGGCCTGGGCACCGGAAACTGCTGCGAGAGCTGCAGCGGAGCCGAGAAGAAGGCTCTTGATGTTCATATTTGACCTCCAGTCAAAGTTTCAAAAGGGGTGAGTAGCTTGCTGGAGCCAGCACATCTGCCCCTCCCCGCGACTCAAGAAACGGCGACGAACCGACGCGCTTCATGTCCCGAAGCTACGAGACCTTCCCAATTGTGACAAGTAAATCACAAGCTTCGATGCGCGTTTTTGGTGTTTATTTGCAAAAGTGTTGCAACGTTTCATCGCATTGGTTTCGAGCGTTAACCAACACTTAATAAACGGGCCGGGAATCGGCGTTCCGCGACGCGTCGGGGAACTGGTGACCACCTCAGTCGCGGCAGAGAATCACCAGACGGCCGCGACCGATGGCGACAGAAACAGCCGGCAGTTTCATTGCCCCAAACGACAAAAGGCCCGGCGTGAGCCGGGCCTTCCGTCAAACAATCCTTGGGTAAGGATTAGAACGTGCGCTGAAGGCGAACCATACCGGTCCACTGATCGTCGTCCATCTGCGCGTTGTCGACGCTCGTGTACGAAACTTCTGGCTGGATCAGGAGGCCCGAAACTGGGGTCCACTTGACGTTTGCCGTAGCAGCAAGAACTTCGGAGTCGGTGTAGCCAACCTGTACGTTAGCAGCAACCTTGTCGGTGAACTTGTAGCCAGCGCCACCCCAAACAGCCCAGTCACCCCAACCAACGACTGCGTCGCCGTAGTTCGTGCCTGGTGCGTACTTGTTGGTGCCGTCGCCGTCCGAGTTCCAGCCGCCCATGAGGAAGGCCGAGAATGCGCCGAACTTGCCGGAGATACGGCCCTTTACAGCGCCTTCTTCCTGCGATTCGTCGTAACCGCCGACGAGCGAAGCAGCGAACGTGCCGTTGTCGTACTTAGCGCCGAGAACTGCATCCGGCCAGTCGCTTGCGCCGCCTGGGATGTCGTTGTCGTTGGTGCCGTCGTCTTCAAGCGAAGCAACAACCTTGAAGCCGTTGCCAGCGTCGAAGGTGTAGGAAACCTGGTTGAGTTCGAAAGGACCGTAGGAGATCACGTCATCGTTGATGACGTCGCCAGCGTAACCCGAGAACTGCGAGTACTGCGAGTCAGCGAGACCGACCAGGAAGCCGCCCCAGGTGATGTAAGCCTGGTTCAGACGTGTACGAGTGTTTTCTTCGTAGCCGAACTGCGGATGATGTGGGTTGTAGTCGAAACGAGCTACGATCTTGGTCTTCAGAGCGCCCCATTCGGTGTCCGAAGCGGTGTCGAGCGAGATGTGAGCGCGAGTGTTGGTGTACGAACCTTCGCGGTCGAGGCGGTATGCGTCGTTGTACTTAGCGTCGAAACGAACGTAACCACCAACCTTGAGGCAGGTTTCCGTGCCCGGGATGTAGAAGTAACCTGTGCCGAAAGCGTCGCAAACGCGAACGTATTCCATTGGCTCCGGCTCAGCAGCGACGATCGCGTCAGCAGCCTGGGCGCCGGAAACTGCTGCGAGAGCTGCAGCGGAGCCGAGAAGAAGGCTCTTGATGTTCATATTTGACCTCCAGTCAAAGTTTCATATGGGGATGGGTCTTTTGCTAAAGGCCAGCGTTCCCTGCCCGTCCCCGGGACTTTGAAAACGGACGAACCACCGCCGCGCTTCCGTGGTTCAAATTACAAATGCAGGCCGCGCATGCAATCGCGAACTGGCCATCCGCACCTTCTACCCACCTGCTTCACAAACCCGTGTTGCCGAAAGAGCACAAAAGCACCTCGGGCGACCGTTAAAAGTTTACACATCGTTAAGAAACACATTGGAAAGCAGCCACTTAGGCTTCGCGCAAGGTTCAGCGAACTACGCGCGCAACAGCGATTCTAGGATCGCAAATCGATTGGGATTTTGAAGTTTGGGAATGGCGGAGAGGATGGGATTCGAACCCACGATACGGTTTTGCCGTATACTCCCTTAGCAGGGGAGCGCCTTCGACCACTCGGCCACCTCTCCGGTCCGGCCTGATTATTTCGGAACGTTGCCGATTGCAAGGTCTTTCGCAGGCCGATCCCGATTCGAGGCAGGATTCGGCGTGGAATCAGTAGCTGGCGGAGCCTGCACCACCCGAACCGCGTCCATAGCGACCGGCGAGCGTCTTCAGCGCATTGGAATAGAGAGCGACATCGGCGCCGACGGCCACGAACGTTGCGCCGAGATCGAGATAGCGGCGGTTGAGTTCTTCGTCGAAGGTCAAGATGCCGGCCGGTTTGCCGGCGGCGACGATTCGGCGAATCGCGTTCTCGATCACGTCCTGCACTTGCGGTGCACCGATCTGGCCGCGAAAACCCATGTCGGCGGAGAGATCGGCCGGACCGATGAAGATGCCGTCGACGCCTTCGACCTCCGCGATTCGCTCGATGTCATCGATCGCCGCCATGGTTTCGGCCTGCACCAGAAGGCAGATCTCGTCTGCAGCCGTGTCTGTATAGTCTGCGATCGCGTTGAAGGCGGAAGCGCGGGCAACGGCTGCACCGACGCCGCGCTTTCCCTCCGGCGGATAGCGGACGGCATCAACCAGTGCTTTCGCCTGCTCGGCGGAATCGACCATCGGCACCAGAAGCGTGCGGGCGCCGATGTCGAGCAGTTGCTTGATCATCCAGGTTTCGCCCATCGGCGGGCGAACGACGGCTTCCGATGAGGAGGAGGACAGGGCCTGCAACTGCGCCATGATGCTGCGCAGGTCGTTCGGTCCGTGTTCGCCATCGATGACCAGCCAGTCGAAGCCCGCATGGCCGGCAATTTCCGCCGGCAACGGCTCGGCCATGTTGAGCCAGAGGCCGATTTGCGGCAGGCCGGCTTGCAAACGAGCCTTGAAGGCGTTTTTCGGTGCCGGCATGGTATCTCCTTTTAAAAAATGCTGTCTTTGTTACGCGAGCAACTGCTTGAGGTCGGTCGCCGGATCGGCGATCAGCGCCTTGTCTGCCGTCAGGCCGTTGTCCAGCAGCTTCTTGCCGGTCACATAGGCCTTGGCGTCGTTGATCGCATCCACGGCGATCAGGCGGCCCTCGCGGAAATACCAGATCGAGACGCTGCCTTCCCGGCTGCCCGGCCGCATCACTGTCTCGTCGTAGCCAAGGTTGAACCCGGCGATCTGCAGCTTCACGTCATACTGGTCGGACCAGAACCACGGCTTTGCCTCGTAGGGCTCGGCTGACCCGGTCAGGGTCGCGGCAACCAATTCGGCCTGGTCGACTGCGTTCTGCACCGACTCGAGACGGATATTGTTGCCCTTCCAGGGCAGCATGGCGCAATCGCCCATGGCAAAGATTGCCGGATCGGACGTGCGAGCATAGTCGTCGACGAGGATGCCATTGCCAACGTCGAGGCCGCATTGCTGCGCCAGCCGGTCGTTCGGCGTGACGCCGATACCGACGATGACGAAATCGATATCGATGACCGTGCCATCGGACAACTCGGCCCCGCGAACCCGGCCGTCCTCGCCGATCAGGCGGGTAAGGCCTGTCTTTTCCCGGATGACGACACCTTGCTCGGCATGAATGGCCCGCATCACGTCGGCGGTTTCCTTCGACGCGACTCGCTGGAGAATGCGGTCAGCCATCTCGATGAGCGTCACTTCAAGCCCGAAATGGCGGGCGACAGCTGCGGCTTCGAGGCCGATATAGCCACCGCCGATGATCAGAAGCCGGCGACCTGCCTTCATCTCGTCGGCGAGGAGATCGGCGTTGCGCTTGTCACGGACGGTAAAGACACCCGTGAGATCACCGCCGATGCTGGCTGGAAGGGTGCGCGGCGTCGAGCCGGTGGTCAGCGCCAGATGTTCATATTCGAGGACAGACCCGTCCTGCATTCGGATCGTCTTTGCATCCCGGTCAATTTCTTCGACAAAGGTCGAGAGCCGGAGCTCGACATCGTGTTCCGCAAACCAGGTTTCCGGGCGAAACGTCAGGCGGTCGAAACTCATCTCGCCCATCAGGTACTTCTTGGACAGTGGCGGCCGCTGATAGGGAATGACATCTTCGGAGCCAATCATCGTGATAGGCCGCTCATCCTTCAGCGCTCTCAGCTTGGCAGCGAGCGCGAACCCGGCCTGCCCTGCCCCGACGATCACCAATCTACCTGCTGCCACGCCCTGCTCCCATCGCGAAAAACTCGCGGCTGAAGGGGTAGCGCCGCCCCGGCGACCCGTCAACAGCCCGATTTCGGCACACTAACGGTGCAACTTGCGCAACGCGTGATCATGACGCGACGAAAACGCGCAGATCAGCGGCATTTTACCCATCTGTTTCAGAATGATTCATAAAATGAGGAATAAAGTCATAGTCGAGGACGAGAACGAGGGAGGCGATCTGCCGGGTACGATGATGAAGGATACCGCACACGACCATGCTCATACGGGCGATCGGGCATTTGAAAAGTTTACGATAGACCGGCCCGGCCGGATCATCTTTGTCGGACACCATCTCTCGACCAATACCGCCTTCCGCTGCCTGATCCGGACCATCTCTCTTTATGGCGCCGAACTGGACGTCAGTCCCAGCCTGCCGGTACCGGCCAACTTCTTCCTGGAAATCCTCGGCATTCACGACGAAATCGGCTGCACCGTGATGCGCCGCGAAGAGGAGAAGGTCACGGTCGCCTTCAACATGCTGATCGATGCGGAATTCCTGCATCACGTCATCCGGCTTTCGTTCGAAACGAGCCACTAAGCCGGGTCGTCGTCAGGGGCATAGTTTTGCTTCATGCGCGCCATCAGCGGCCTTGTCCGCCCTTGCACGCCGTTCAAAGCCCCCTATTGTGTGCGGACTTTTTGAACCGGATCCTGATATCATGTCTTCATTCTCGCGCTTCACGCCTCTCGTCGGCGCTCTTCCCGCGACCGTTCCCTTTGTCGGCCCCGAGGCCATTGAGCGCGCCAGAGGGCGTGCCGTGCAAGCCCGAATTGGCGCCAACGAGAACGGGTTCGGCCCTGCCCCGTCAGTCATCGAAGCCATGAAGTCCGCAGCCGCAGACAGCTGGAAATATTCGGACCCGGAGAATTACCAGCTGAAGCAGGCGCTTGCCGCGCATCTTGGCTGCAACGCCGAAAACCTTGCGATCGGCGAAGGCGTGGACGGTCTGCTCGGGCAGATCGTGCGGATGGTGATCGAGCCCGGAATGCCTGTCGTCTCCTCCTACGGCGCCTACCCGACCTTCAACTTTCATGTGGCCGGCCATGGCGGTAAGCTGGTAACAGTGCCCTACCGCGACGATCGTGAAGATCTCGACGCCCTGATGGACGCCGTCATCCGCGAAAACGCGCCGCTCGTCTATTTCGCCAATCCCGACAATCCGATGGGCAGCTGGAATGACGCGGAAAAGATCGTGTCCTTCGCGCGGGGCCTGCCGGAAAGCTGCCTGATGGTGCTGGACGAGGCATATTGCGAAACGGCGCCCGATGGAGCGACACCGGAACTCGCAGCGATGATCGACCTGCCGAACATCATCCGCACCCGGACCTTCTCCAAGGCATATGGTCTGGCGGGTGCTCGCGTTGGCTACACCATCTCGACGCCCGACAACGCCACCGCGTTCGACAAGATCCGCAACCATTTCGGCATGAACCGGGTCGGCGTGGCGGCGGCACTCGCGGCACTGAAAGACCAGGAGTATCTGGCTGAGGTGATCGACAAGATCAAAGCGTCCCGCGACCGGATCTCGGCGATCGCCCGGGCCAACGGGCTCGAGCCGCTGCCATCGGCGACCAATTTCGTGGCGATCGACTGCGGCCGCGATGGTACCCATGCGCGGGCGATCGTCGACGGTCTGATGGAGCACGGCGTCTTCATTCGTATGCCGGGCGTGGCACCTCTCAACCGCTGCATCCGCATCAGCGCAGGACCGGAGCAGGATATGGCATTGCTGGAAGAGGTGCTGCCGAAAGTTCTGAAGGGTCTCTAGAACAGAAAAAGACCGCGCCGGCCTTGTTTCTGCCGGTCGCGGTCTTTTGATCTTCAGCGGCTGCGGTTTGTTGCCGGGAACAGCTCCGGTTCGCGCCGCGTCTCCGTCCCGTTTTCTCTCTGGTAGGCCCGTGTTCTTGATCGCCGGCCTTCTTCTGGGCCGGTCGCATGACTGAATATGCGCTTGCGCGTTAGTGGATGGTCATCCATTCGCGGGCTGCGCGCAGCGCTTCTGCCAGCTGCATCTTGGTCATCGTCGCGGCGAGATCGGCGCGCAATTCGGCGGCGCGGTCGCAGCCCTTGATCGCGGCAATGTTCAGCCACTTGTGGGCAGAGACCAGATCGACCGGGCAACCCCGGCCGGTCGCATACATCAGACCCATGTCGCAGAGAACGTCTGCGCGAGCCTCGCCACCCATGGTGGCCATTTCGGAAGCATTCATTTCAAAGCGTGCCATCGGTTCGTATCCCTGTTTCGAGAACGTTGTTCTTGTCGTCTGCCCTGTTTTCCGTCGGGACCGTCGCTGTCTTGTGCAGCTTGTTATCGGCCCTTCCGGGTGGCGGTTTGTGCCGCTCTTTGATGATTTGAGTATCGGCCAAAGCTTGCAAAAAGCGCCTAAAAAGCATGATTAATTTGCTGAAAACAAAGTGCAAACGCTTGGTAAACTTGGTTTTTTGTTAAACATCGCGGCCCTTGGCTATTAAGGGTTTTGCGGACATTTTTACGAAAAATTCAGATCTGGATTTCAACCCTTTCTTCACCACGAATTCGGGTCGCGTTTTCATCGCGTCGAAATAAACGCGCGTCGCTCGGCGAAAACGGCGGGAGATTCGGCTGATATTCCGCCCCATGCGCAGGCTCAGGATATTTACCTTTACGTGTGCGTAAGCTAGATTTTCCGCTGTTCGCGCGAGGAGGTGCGAACGCTCAGACATATGACCGGTGCGGAAGCGCCGGCTCCGGGAGGGAAAACCATCATGAAGCGCATTTCGATACTCGCAGCTGCTTTCTCATTCTTCGCCTTCGGCATAGCCGGCACCGGCCATGCGGCAGAAGCGATCGAGGGCAACTGGAAGACCGCGAGCGGCGAGACGGCAGAGATCGGCAAATGCGGCGGCGCCTTCTGCGTGACGCTGAAAACCGGCAAGCATGCGGGACGGCAGATCGGCAAGCTTTCGCCCAAGGGCAGCGACTATACCGGCGAGATCACCGATCCCGAGGCGGACAAGACCTATAGCGGCTCCGGCTCGGTCAGCGGCAATTCGCTCAAGATGAAGGGCTGCGTGATGAAGATCCTGTGCAAGTCGCAGACCTGGACTCGTCTCTGACGCTATCGTCGCGAAAGCAGCAGCAGCGTCTGCCCCAGCGATCCCGTCATTCACCTCGATATCGGTGGGCCGGGATCGCAGTCTTAACTTCGCAGTCGCATCGCGCCGGCGCGTTTCAGGCTGTTATCCTCGGCAGGTGTCGTTTGATTGTCGAAAACTTCCCATTATAATAGCGCATGAACACACGAATCTCTTCACTCCCCGCCCTTGCTTTCATCAGCCCGAGCCCAGTCGCGGCGCAGGCTTTCGACAATGCGGAAGCAGCCGTCGACGCGCTGACAGCGCTTTACGAGCGCAACACGTCCTTCCTGATCGATGCCTTCGGCGCACTTGCGAAGGGTGCGGCCGTGACTGGTCGATACCGCGCCTGCTATCCGCAGGTGATGATCGAGACCACGTCGTTCGGCCATGCGGATTCGCGTCTCTCCTATGGCCACGTGACGTCCCCCGGCGTCTACACGACAACGGTGACCCGGCCGAAACTGTTTCGCCATTACCTGATCGAGCAGCTGGATCTGCTCATTCGCAACCACGGCGTTCCCGTGATCGTGTCGGAATCGACGACACCGATCCCGCTGCATTTTGCATTCGGCGAAGGCGCGCATATCGAGTCGTCCGTCAGCAACGCGATGGCCGACATCCCGATGCGCGACCTGTTCGACACGCCGGATCTCAACAATACCGACGACCTCATCGCCAATGGCGAATACGAGGCCCCGTTCGGCGAGCCTGCGCCGCTTGCGCCGTTTACTGCGCAGCGCATCGATTATTCGCTGGCAAGGCTCAGCCATTATACCGCGACCGGGGCAGAGCATTTCCAGAATTACGTGCTGTTCACGAACTACCAGTTCTACATCGACGAGTTCGCCGCTTGGGCGCGTAAGCTGATGGCGGAAGGTGGCGACGGGTATACGGAGTTCGTGGAGCCGGGCAACATCCTCACCACCGCCGGCAAAGACCGGCCGGAGAACCCGGGCACGATCCGGATGCCGCAAATGCCGGCCTATCACCTGAAGAAGGGCGATCATTCCGGCATTACCCTTGTCAATATCGGCGTCGGGCCTTCCAATGCGAAGACGATTACAGACCATGTCGCCGTGCTGCGTCCGCATGCTTGGCTGATGGTGGGCCACTGCGCGGGCCTGCGCAACAGCCAGCGGCTGGGTGATTACGTGCTGGCCCACGCCTATGTCCGCGAAGATCACGTGCTCGATGACGACCTGCCCGTCTGGATCCCGATCCCGGCGCTTGCCGAAGTGCAGCAGGCGCTCGAAAGCGCCGTCGAGGAAGTGACCGGTTACGAGGGTTTCGAGCTGAAGCGGATCATGCGCACCGGCACAGTGGCGACGATCGACAACCGCAACTGGGAACTGCGCGACCAGCGCGGGCCGGTAAAGCGGCTTTCGCAGTCGAGAGCGATCGCGCTCGACATGGAATCGGCAACGATTGCCGCAAACGGCTTCCGGTTCCGTGTGCCCTATGGAACGCTGCTCTGCGTCTCCGACCGGCCGCTGCATGGCGAACTGAAGCTGCCCGGCATGGCGACGGCGTTCTACCGGACCCAGGTCAGCCAGCATCTGCAGATCGGCATCCGTGCCGTGCAGAAACTGGCCGCCATGCCCACTGAGACGCTGCATTCGCGCAAGCTTCGAAGCTTTTACGAGACGGCTTTCCAGTGACAGCGGGTTAAATCGCGTATACACTCCTGCGTGCATGGAGGTTGCAATGCGCGCGACATCGACAGTCAATGACGACCTACTGATTGAGGCGAAGGAGATCAGCGGTCTGCCGGAAACGGCAACCGTCGAGGACGTTCTTCGCCACTTCGTGGAAGGCGAGCGCCGGCTGCGTTCCCTGAACGATGTGGAGGGAACGGGATGGGACGGACCCCGCCACAGCCGTCCAACCTTCGAGACGCTGGCGGAAGAATTTCGCAGGCTGACGGCAGACCGTGACCACACGCCATCGGAAATGCTGCAGCGCGAGGGACGCAACGAGCGATGACCCTTTACGTGGTCGATGCGAGCGTCGCCGTCAAATGGGTCGTCGAAGAACCCGGCACCCAGCAGGCTATGGCCCTTTTGAACCGACACGAGTTGGCGGCGCCTGATCTCATTCTCGCGGAGTGCGCCAACATATTCTGGAAAAAGGTGCGGCGCCGGGAGTTGTCACTGCCGGAGGCACGGTTTGCCGCTCTGATGATCGAGGGATCGGATCTGCAACTTCGGGAAATGCTGCCGATCTGGCTGTCGGCGATCGAGCTTGCCGCGCAGATAGACCATCCCGCCTACGATTGCCTGTATCTGGCCCTTGGCCAACGTGAAGGGCTGCAATTCGTGACGGCCGATGAAAGCCTTGTGCGCAAGCTGGGTCAGAGTACCGATCGGGCGGTAAGGAAGCTGGCTGTTCCTCTTTCGTCTTTCGCCTGATCAATCCCCCCTCTTCGGCCGTGCCGCCAAAAGCGACAATGCGGTGCCGACGAGTGACGAGACGATGACGAGGATGTGGGTGTTGACCGCAGCCTTGCCGAGTTCCTCCAATGCCATCCCACCCGCATCCGCTCCGAAGGCTAGCGCGCCGGCGGTAATGCCGGCGGGATAGGTGCCGACGCCGGCCGGTGCGTGGACGGGCAGTACCGAGGACAATTCACCACCGAGCGCGCCGCCGAAACCCGGGCCGACCGAGAGCCCGCCGAGCAGGCCGAGGACCCAGGCAAGAACCGCGATCTTGGTGAACCAGTTGACCAGTGTTGCGCCCCAGGCCCGAGCAAAGGCGTTTGCATCAAGCGGCAGTCCGGCCTTGATCTCGTCGAGCAGCTTCTTCCCCTTTGCCGGCAGCAGCTTTTCCGCGAGCTTGAAGGCATGGCCGCGCGAGGCAAAGGCTAGCGCCGGCAGGATGAGAAACGCGGCCCATAGCGTCCACGCCCAGATTGCACCGGTTGCGCCACCCGTCTGCAGCACGAGCCCGACGCCGGCGGCGGCCAGCAGGGCGTGCAGATCGAACAGTCGCATGACGAGAAGTGCTGCCGTTGCGCGGGTGAGAGAAACGCCGAACTCGCGCCGCATCAGAAGCGGGAAGCTTGCTTCGCCCGAGCGGAAGGGCAGCATGATGTTGAGAAGGTTGTGGACCTGCACGAGCCGCAGCAACGTGCCGAAACGACCACCGGTTTCGCGCGGGAAATAATCGTAGATCCGCCAAGTGCGCAGCACATAGGTCGCAAGCAATAACGCGAGCGCTGAAGCAGCCGTTCCCCACCCGGCAGCGCTCCATAATGAAACGACCCTGCCCCAGCCCCAGACATAGTGGATGAAGGCGGCGTAGAGGGCCACGATCGCAACTGTGCCAAGCGTCATGGCGTGGCGAATTATCCACGGTCTGCGGCTGGAAACCGGAGAATTCTTCATATATCAGGGGGCCCAATACGAGGTTTCGGGTCAAGCATTAAGACCAAGGCGCAGAGACTGCGGCCGCCATGACGGCGGATCGTCACGCCCGAGGTTTCCCGAGTTTCTAGGAGAAACACAAGGTGCGTACAACAGCAAGTTCGGCGGCCGGTACGATCGATGGCACGCTTGATGGTACGATCGGCACCGTTTCACCGGTCGAACTCTCCCTCGTCGTGCCGCTCTTCAACGAAGAGGAAAGCGTAGGCCCGCTGATCGAGCGGATCTGCACTGCCATGGCCACCTATCCCTCGGCATGGGAACTGATCCTGGTCGACGACGGAAGCACCGACGCGACGATCGCCAATGCGAAGCTTTCGCTGTCGCGTTCGGGTCTCATCCTGCGGATCATCGAGCTGCAGCGCAATTTCGGACAGACGGCAGCGATGCAGGCCGGTATTACCGAAGCGCGCGGCCGGCTGATCGCGACGCTCGACGGCGACCTGCAGAACGACCCCAAAGACATTCCTTCGATGGTCGCCGAACTCGAGCGACGCGAACTCGACCTGCTGGTCGGCTGGCGCAAGAACCGCCAGGACGGGCTGTTCCTGCGCAAGGTGCCTTCCTTTATCGCCAACCGGCTGATCGGGCGCATCACCGGCGTCCGCCTGCATGACTACGGCTGCTCGCTGAAGATCTATCGCTCGGCGGTCATCAAGCAGGTCCAGTTGATGGGCGAGATGCACCGCTTTATCCCGGCCTGGGTTGCGGGCGTCGTGCCGAGCTCGCGGATCGGCGAAATGCCTGTCACCCATCACGCCCGCCAGCACGGCGTTTCGAAATACGGGATCTCGCGCACCTTCCGCGTCATCCTCGATCTTCTGTCGGTGATGTTCTTCATGCGCTTCAAGGCGCGGCCGGGGCATTTCTTTGGATCGCTCGGCCTTGGCCTCGGTGCGCTTTCGGCGCTGATCCTGTTTTACCTGTTCATCGACAAGTTCATTCTGGGCAACGATATCGGTACACGTCCGCTCTTCATGATCGGTGTGATGCTGTTCCTGTCCTCGGTGCAGATGATCACCACCGGCATCCTCGCCGAAATGATCGCCCGCATCTATTACCGTGACGGCGCGTCGCTCTCCTATATCGTCAGGGCAGTCCACGAGGGTGTCGACTCGAGTGACGCTACGCCGCAGCCGTGACACACTCAGCGATATTCTGAGAAAACACGTCGAAAGAGCCGCCGGCACGCTGGCTTGCCGCTTGATCTGCGGGCACGGCATGATACGCCAGACAGACAATCGCGCCTGAATTATTCAGTCTTCGTCACCGGCGGACCTGGAGAAAACCTTTTGCATAGCCTTGAGGGTTCACATTTCTCCACTGTCAGGGTCTCCGCGGACCGGCTTTCCCGCGGCCGCACGTTTTTCACGGTCCTGGCGGTCTATTTTCTGGTCAATATCGGGGTGCGTCTGGTTCTTCCGCATGCGCTGGAGCTTGACGAAGGCGAACAGGCCTATCTGTCGCAATGGCTGCTGGCCGGATACGGCACCCAGCCGCCGATCTACAACTGGCTGCAATACCTCGCGGTTCATCTCTTTGGCATGTCGATGCCGACCTTGTCGGGACTGAAGAACCTGCTTCTGTTCGGTGCTTACGGCTTCTATTTCCTCGCTGCCCGACAGGTCTTGAAGGACAAGCGCCTCGCGGTGGTGGCGGTGCTCGGTCTTTTGACCATCCCGCAGGTCTCGTTCGAGGCGCAACGGGACCTCAGCCACACCGTGGCGGCGATCTTCGGCAGTTCGCTCTTCCTGTTTGCGCTGTTCAGGCTTTTATCCGTTTCGACGCTTGCCTCGTTCCTTCTGTTCGGGCTCGCCACGGGAATCGGGGGAATGACCAAGTACAACTTTGTCCTTCTTCCGCTCTGCGCGATGCTTGCGGTGCTGATGGAAAGCAGGTTTCGAGACCGGGTGCTGGACTGGCGCATCCTTTTGAGCGGCCTGGTGGCGCTGCTTGTCGTTGCCCCGCACGCCGTCTGGCTGCTCGACAATTTCGAGGCGGCCAGCAGCCGGTCGGTGGACAAACTCATCAGCGCTGACGCCGGTACGCTCGCAGCGATCTCCCGCGGACTGCGATCTCTGCTCCTGTCATCGACCGGGTTCATGGCCCTCACCGCAGCGGTGTTCGCCATCTCGCTGCGTGAAAAGCTTTCGACGGTCTTCAAGGCCGAGGACGACTGGAGCCGGCTTGCCGGTCGCATCCTGGCATTCGTGATGGCCGTCCTTTTGGGCATGGTCCTGTTCGGCGGCGTGGATGACGTGCGCGACCGCTGGCTCACGCCGCTGCTATTGATTCTGCCGCTTTACCTGACGCTGAAGATCGACGCAGCCGGGATCGACATATCGATGCCGCTCAAGCGCCTCTGGGTGACTGCTGCGGCGATCATGGTGATTGTTCCCCTGATCCTGTTTGGGAGAGTGGCGATCGACCCCTTCACGCGCAACTACGGTTACGTCAACATTCCCTTCGACAAGTTGGCGAAGCAGATCGAGCCGGAACTCGCAAGCGACGGTTCCGACCCGCGCCCGGTGCTGATCATTGCCGCCGATGGGCATCTGGCCGGAAATATGCGTTTCAACCTGCCCGATACGACCGTTGTCGTCTCGCACCAGCCGGCCGGCATGGTGACCACGGCAATCTCAGCCTATCGCAAGGCAGTGTTTGTCTGGCGCCGCTCGGATGGCACAATGCCGGACGGGTTTCAGGCCGTCTTTAGCCGCTATTTGAAGACGCAGGGGCTCGAAGGGCTTTCGGCTAACCCGGTCATCCTGCGCTTTCCCTACTCCTGGGGACACGAAGGCGACCAGTACCCATTCGCCATGGCAGTTGTCGATCTCCCGGACTGACCCTATTCCGCCACGGTTTCTGCGAGGTGATCCAGAGCCTTTGACAGCGTCTCGACCATTTCGTCGACTTCCCCGCGGGTGATGGTGAAGGCCGGCGATGCCAGCATGCGGTCTGCCGTGGCGCGCATGATCAGCCCGTTTTCGAGGCAGTGGTTGCGCACGAGCGAGCCGATATCGTCGGGTTTGGCATAGCGCCGCCGGGTCGCCTTGTCGGCTGCAAGCTGAAGGCCGCCGATCAAGCCTACGCAATCGGCCTGTCCGACGACCGGATGCGCCTCAAGGCTTTTCCAGCCTTTCGCAAAATAGGGTCCGATATCGTCGCGGATCCGTTCGACCAGACCTTCGTCTTCGATGATTCGCAGGTTTTCGAGCGCGGCTGCTGCGGCCACTGGGTGGCCCGAATAGGTATAGCCGTGGAAGAAGTCGCCGACCTCGTTGACCATCACATCCGCGACCCGGTCGGAGACCAGCACGCCGCCGATCGGTAGATAGCCGGAGGACAGGCCTTTCGCGATCGGCGCGAGATCGGGCTCAAAGCCGTAATGCTGGTAGCCGAACCAGGAGCCGAGCCGGCCGAAGCCACAGATGACTTCATCGGACACGAGCAGAATGTTGCGGGCCTTGCAGATGCGCGAGATCTCCGGCCAGTAGGTATCCGGCGGAATGATCACGCCGCCGGCGCCCTGGATCGGCTCGGCAACGAAGGCGGCAACCTTGTCTTCGCCCAGTTCATCAATCTTGGCTTCAAGCTCGCGCGCTGCTTGCAGGCCGAATTCCTCCGGCGAAAGATCGCCACCCTCAGCATACCAGTAGGGCTGGCCGATATGGTGGATGCCGTCGATCGGCAGGTTGCCCTGTTCGTGCATCAGCTTCATGCCGCCGAGCGAGGCGCCGGCGACGGTCGAACCGTGGTAGCCGTTGCGCCGCGCGATCACGAGCGTCTTTTCCGGCATGCCGAGCGCCTTCCAGTAGACGCGGGCCATGCGGAACCAGGTGTCGGTGGCCTCTGATCCGGAATTGGTGAAGAACACGCGGTTCATATGCGGCCCCGCATGCGACGCGATCTTCTGGGCAAGCAGAATGGCGGGCGGCGTCGTGGTGCCGAAGAAGCTGTTGTAATAGGGCAATTCCTGCATCTGCCGATAGGCTGCGTCCGCGATCGATTGGCGGCCATAGCCGACATTGACGCACCAGAGGCCCGCAAAACCGTCGAGATATTTCTTGCCCGTCGAATCCCAGATATGGCGCCCCTCGGCCCGTTCGATGATTCGCGTGCCCTTGGCGTTCAGCTCTTTCATGTCCGAAAACGGATGAATGTGGTGGGCGGCATCGATCGCGGCGAGATTGGAGATCGTCGGCTTCTCGTTCATGCGGTTTCCCTCAGGGCTTAGACGCGGCTCAGATTGTGCGACCAATTCTTATCGGCTACCAACGAGGCAGCGCAACCATCGAGATGATGCTTCATGACCGAGACCGCAGCCGAGCCCCATATCGAAATCATGTTGGTCGGCATGAACGGCGACCTGCGCGGCAAACGCATTCCGATGACGGCCGAAAAGAAGATCTGGGACGGGACGGTGCGGCTGCCCTCCTCCACCCAGTCGCTCGATATCTGGGGCTGCGACAATGACGAGCTGACCGGGCTTTCGATCTCGATCGGCGATCCCGATGGGCTCTGCATTCCCGACCGCCGCACCCTTGCGCCGATGCCCTGGGGGCCGCCGGGCTCGAAGCAAGTGCTTGCGACCATGCACGAGATGGACGGGCAGCCGAGTTTCATGGATCCGCGTGCGATTCTGGCCGGTGTGCTTGAGCGTTTTTCGAAGCTTGGGCTTACGCCGGTCGTGGCGACCGAGCTCGAATTCTACGTGCTAGAGGATGACTGGCGCGAAACCGGACGTCCGCGGGCGCCGGCAAAACTTGCCTATCGCGGCGAGCCGAACGGTTTCCAGCTCTACGACATGGGCGCAGTCGATGCGCTCGACGGTTTCCTGCAGACAGTGCGGACATGGGCGCATGCCCAGGACCTGCCGGCGGATGCGACGACGGCCGAATTCGGGCCCGGCCAGTTCGAGATCAACCTTCTGCACCGCGCGGATGCGCTGGCGGCGGCCGACGACTGCATCTGCCTCAAACGCATTGTCGAACAGGCGGCCAGAAAGCACGGGTTGAAATCCACCTGCATGGCGAAACCCTATTCGGATCATGCCGGGTCCGGCCTGCATGTGCATGCCAGCATCATCGATGCCGACGGCAACAACATTCTCGACGCCAAGGGCGGCGACCCTGCGAAACTGCGATCCGTCACCGCCGGCCTGCTAAACACAATGCGTGATGCGCAGCTCGTGTTTGCGCCCTTTGCAAACTCCTACAGGCGTTTTCAGCCCGATTCGTTTGCGCCCGTCGATATCGACTGGGGCTTCGGCCATCGCGGAACGGCCGTCCGCATTCCGGACGCGAACGGTCCTGCCGCGCGCATCGAGCACCGCGTTGCCGGTGCCGATGCCAATCCATACCTGCTGCTGACCGCCATTCTCGGCGGCATGCTCCTAGGGCTCGAAGCGGATCTCGATCCCGGTCCAGCAACGGAGCCCGGCCAAAAAACCCCAGCTGACGTGAAACGCCTCACCCATGATTTCCTCACCGCGGTCGAGGATTTTGCTGCCTCGCCTTTCATCCGGGACGTGTTCGGAAAGCGATACCAGACGCTCTTCGGCGACACGAAGCGCAAGGAGGCGATCACCTTCCTGCGGACCGTCAGCGACTTCGACTACCAGACCTATCTGCCTCGAATCTAGGATCAAGCATCCATCGGCGGGCGGCTGGCGGAACGACGATCTTCGCCATATGATGGGAACCTGCCTGCGAGCCTGCAGGGGTTGCAAAAGGACGTCATGCCGCCACGCGCGGCGCGGACGGGCAAGGGCCGCTTGGCCGATGGAGACGCTGATGCCGTTCTGCCGAGCTGCCGCAGCAGCCTTTCTCGGCCTTCTCCTGACCGCATCTCCGATGTGGTCGCAGGACGCGCCGCTGACCGTCGTCCTCAAGCCCGGTCAGACCGCTGCCGACGTGCAGCAGGTGCTGGATCTTGCGGCCCGCACGGGCCGACCGCTGACGGTGCAGGTGGAGACCGCGACCACAACCACCGGCGCCGCTGCACACCCCGCGACCTCCGCGTCGGACACGACCTCTGGCACTGCCACTGCAACCAGCGCCGACACGATGCAGATGACGCCGGAAATGGAAGCGGCCAACATGGGCATGGCCAGCTGGGAGCGGTTATCGGATGCCTCGTCCCACGGTTTCACGACGGCGATTGCGGGGCTGCAGGCCCTGTCCACCATGGTGGGCATGACGACCACGCATCTGGATGCCGAGGGCATTGCGAACGGCCGGATCGCGATGGTGGCGCTGCTTTCGCTTTTGGCGGGCGGCGCCGCGGCGCTTAGCGTGCGGCTTCTGTTTGCGCAGTTGCTGCGACACAGCTATTTGCGGGCCCGTCACATCGCCGGCAAGTTCCGTCGCTTCTTCAAGCGCCTGGTCGGCGATCTGCTGTCGATCGCGATTTTTCTCGGTGTCGCCCGGTGGGTCCTGCTGACGATGCTCGCGGATACGACGGCTGCCTTCCAGGTCTGCCAGGCCGCCATTGCCTTCACCCTGATCCTGCTTGTCTACATGGCGGTGGGACGGTTCCTGTTTCGGCCCGACGAGAGCGGCGAAACACTGTTCGCGATCAGCAATCCGCAATGGCATTTCCATATGCTCACCGCCTATGGGGTGATCACCGCCCTGTTTGGTGAGACCATGCGGCTGTGGAACTGGCTGGGCCTGGACCGGGCCTCGCTCGACGGGTGGTTCCTGATCGGCGGCACCCTGCTGACGCTGCTCAAGCTAACCTGGTTCTGGGGCGGCCGCGCCGGCATCCGCGCTGCGTTCAAGGGCTCAAGCCCGGGCCCCGTCCGGCGCGTCATCGGCAACCTGCTTCCGGATTTCTATGTCGTTTCGGCCATCTTCATCTGGTTCTTCGGGTCGGTCATCATCGGCTCGCCGGACAGTGCCCGCTGGAGTTTCGCGGCCGGCTCGACTCAGGTCATCCTGCTGCTCCTGCCGGTGTTCGCACTCGGTGCCCACCACGTGGTGGACGAGTTCGCGCGGCACTGGGAAACCACCCATGGGGCGGGCCTTTGGTCATCCGTGCTCGCCAGCCTTCGCGTGGTGTGCTCGGGCGCTGTGTGGATCGGCGGCCTGCACCTGATCACCGCGCTCTGGTGGCCGCTGATGACCAGCGGCGGCGACATTGCGACCGGTTGGATCCTCTGGCTGGAGCGGCTGAGCTTTGCCGTGGTCGCAAGCTGGGCCGTCTACACGCTGGTGTGGAAATACGCCGAGACGATCGCCCCACCGCAGACCGTGATGCTGCCCGGCCAGGAAGACGAGCAAGCGGACAAGAAGCAGACAAGCCGCCTGACGACGGCGTTGCCGG
The DNA here is from genome assembly GCF_050500175.1 of Neorhizobium sp. DAR64872/K0K18. Classification (NCBI taxonomy): domain Bacteria; kingdom Pseudomonadati; phylum Pseudomonadota; class Alphaproteobacteria; order Hyphomicrobiales; family Rhizobiaceae; genus Neorhizobium; species Neorhizobium sp. DAR64872/K0K18. Next base: position 997,010 of record NZ_CP191446.1, on the reverse strand, counting down.
TGATCCGCAACCTCGTTCTCGGTGCGGTTCTCGCGGTTGGCTCGCTGATCGTCCTCAGTTCGCTCGGCATCAACGTGGCGCCGCTGCTGGCCGGGTTCGGAGTGCTCGGTCTTGCGCTTTCGTTCGGGTCTCAGGCGTTGGTGAAGGACGTCGTTTCCGGCATCTTCTTTATTGTCGACGATGCCTTCCGGATTGGCGAGTACATCGATACGGGCAAGCTGCAGGGGACCGTGGAGCAGATCACCGTGCGCTCCGTGCGGCTGCGCCATCACAACGGACCCATCCACACCATTCCCTTCGGGCAGATCAGCTCCGTCACCAATTTCAGCCGCGACTGGGGAACGATCAAGTTCCAGCTCCGCTTCGAGCGCGACAGCGATGCCGAGATCATCCGCCGTGCCGCCAAGAAGGTGGGGCTGGGCATGCTGGAGGATCCGGAATTTGGGCCGCAGTTCCTCATTCCGCTGAAGATGCAGGGTATCCAGGACATCACCGAAACGGCGATGATCGTGCGCTTCAAGTTTACCTGCCTGCCCGGCAATCCGGGCATCCTGAAGCGCGAAGCGATGACGCGGCTGCTGGCCGCCTGCAAGGCCGCCGGCGTGCAGCTCGCATCCAATGCGGTGACGGTGCGCTCGAACGGAGCCAATTCCGTCGATATCGAAGCCGCCGCCGCCGGCACGCCGCCACCGCTGACGTCGATCGCTGTCTGAGCGTTCGACATTGCCGCGTTCAGCGCCGATCAGACCGTAGACGGTTCCGGCGACATATTCGCAGCGGCATTTTCGCGTCCTGCGGCCGTATTCTGTCCGGGAACCAGAACCTTCAGTTCGCCGGCATGGATCCTCAGCGTCACGTCCCGCTTCATCGGCAGCAGTTCGCCATCGATGACACAGCTGACGTCGCGGCGGTGGCGAGGAAAGTGCAGTTCGAGTTCTGTTGCCGTCATCGCCGTGACCGCGGCGTTTTCCTTGAGCTTGCCGCGCAGGATGTCGAAGGTGAGTTTTGCGACCCCGGACGGCTTCATCGGTTCTGCGAGGTAGAACCCCAGATGGCCGCTGGTCAGGTCATCGGCAAACATCAGAGGATCGGTGCCAAACTCGTTGTTTGAGACCGAGATGGCCGACACCTTGCGCGAAGTGCGCTTGCCATCGACGACATATTCCATCTCGAATTCCGGCGGGTTGAACATGACGCCGATCGCAGCCCTTGCGCTTGCCCGCATCTTGCCGAGCCTCGAGGCAAAATTCATCGAGTTGCGGTAGCGCACCATCCGGGCATGCAGCCCTGCGGAAAACTGGTGCACGAAGCTTTTTCCGTTGGCGCTGGCGATATCGATCGCTTCGGGCGTCCCCTCTGCCAACGTGTCGAGGACTTCCCAGATGTCAAGCGGCAGTTTCAGCGAACGGGCAAACAGGTTCATCGTGCCGGCCGGCACCACGCCGAGAACGATACCGCTTTTCCAGGCAATGCCCGCCGCCGCGGAAATCGTGCCATCGCCACCGCCGGCGATCAGTCCTTCGACGCCGGGCATCGAGGCTGCCTTTTCCATCGTCTCGACGACCTTGTCGCCGGCAACAACTTCGCACTCGATCTCGTGGCCGGCAGCCCGAAAGGTCTTCAGGGCATGGTCGCAGTAAGCGTCCATATCCGTGGTTCGAAAAGTCCCGCCATCGCGGTTGAAAACGGCATGTAGTTTCATCGACAAGGGACCAGGTGCTCGAGGGCGGCGGATAACGACAGGGTGGAAAATGGTGAGGCCGCGGCAGATATCAACGGCACCGAATGGCGATTGCACGATTGTGGTACAGTTGGTTTTTGTCAAAAGCCTACCGCGCTGCACAATCACGTGCTAATCTGCCGTCAATTCAACTGCCTCAAAGCCCCATCATTTGCTCCCGGACGCGCTCGCTTCGAGCCGTACCCGTCCGCTTTTTCAACAGATGCGATACCATGACAGACACCGCAGTCCGACACGTGCCCGATGCCAAGGCCAACACCAGACCTGACGACAGCATCCCGAAAACCAGCCTTCCCCCCCTCGCCGTCCTTCTGATCGAATTCGCGCTTGCCGTCGGTGGCTTCGGGATCGGTACCGGCGAGTTCGTCATCATGGGCCTGCTGCCGAATGTGGCGGAGACGTATCAGGTCAGCATCCCAACGGCGGGCTATGTGATCAGCGCCTATGCGCTGGGTGTGGTGATCGGTGCGCCGATCATCGCAATTCTATCGGCCCGGCTGCCGCGCCGCACGCTGCTTCTGGCTCTGATGGGTGTCTTTGCGGTCGGCAACATCCTGTCAGCGATGGCGCCGAGTTTCTGGAGCTTTACCGCGCTGCGCTTCGTCACCGGCCTGCCACACGGGGCCTATTTCGGGGTCGCCTCGCTGGTGGCCGCCTCCATGGTGCCGCCCAACAAGCGCGCCCGCGCCGTCGGCCGCGTCATGCTGGGTCTGACGATCGCCACGCTGCTCGGCACGCCGCTTGCCACCTTCATGGGCCAGATGCTGTCCTGGCGCTCGGCCTTCTACCTTGTCGGCTTCATTGGTCTCCTGACTGTGGCACTCGTCTGGTTTTTCCAGCCGAGGGACAAGGTGCAAGAAGGCGCCAGCATTCGCCGCGAACTCAGCGCATTCGGCAAGACCCAGGTCTGGCTGACGCTCGGCATTGCCTCGGTCGGTTTCGGCGGCATGTTTTCGGTGTTCAGCTACATCGCCTCCACCACGACGCAAACGGCCGGGCTTCCGGTCACCATGGTATCGATCGTCATCGCCCTGTTCGGCATCGGCATGAATGTCGGCAATATCGTCGGCTCGAGGCTTGCCGATATTTCGCTGAAGGGCACGATCGGCGGAACGATGGTGTTCTACGTGGCCGTGATGCTGGCCTTTGCGACCTTCGCGCACATCCCTGTCATGCTCTATATCACCGTCTTCCTGGTCGGCTGCGGATTTGCCTGCGGCCCGGCGCTGCAGACGCGGCTGATGGATGTGGCCGCCGACGCCCAGACGCTGGCGGCCGCTTCCAACCATTCGGCCTTCAACATCGCCAACGCACTCGGTGCCTGGCTCGGCGGGCTCGTCATCGCCTGGGGCTGGGGTTTTCAGGCAACCGGTTATGTCGGTGCGGTACTTTCGCTGATCGGGCTCTGCGTCTTCGGCGTGTCGGTCGCTCTGGAACGTGAGGCAAAGCCCTCAGCCTGAGCCAGAAAGTGCCGGCTCGGTAAAGCGTACCGGCGCTCGCCTGCGCCGCCTTGCCGTTGCCGTCGTTACGCGCGATGTATCGTCCTCGATGCCCTGAGCTTGACGAGGAGATTCCATGCGCGCTGTCGGTTTTAGCGAAAACCTGCCGATCACATCCGAAAACGCCCTTCTCGACATCGAGCTGCCGGAGCCCGAGGCGAAGGGCCGCGACCTGCTGGTCGAGATCAAGGCCGTGTCGGTCAATCCTGTCGATACCAAGCAGCGCCGGTTGCAGCCTGTCGAAGCCGGCCAGTACCGCATCCTCGGCTTTGATGCAGCCGGCGTGGTGCAAGCGGTCGGGCCGGATGTGAAACTCTTCAAGCCGGGTGACGAGGTGTTTTACGCGGGCGCGGTCAACCGTCCCGGCACCAATGCGGAACTGCATCTGGTCGACGAGCGGATCGTCGGCAAGAAGCCTTCCAGCCTCTCCTTTGAGGAGGCCGCCGCCCTTCCGTTGACCGCCATCACCGCCTACGAGACGCTGTTTCACCGGATGAAGGTGCAGGACAAGGTGGCGAGCGCGTGGAATGCGGTTCTGGTCATCGGCGGCGCCGGTGGTGTCGGCTCGATCGCCATCCAGTTGCTGCGAGAACTGACCGACGCGACGGTGATCGGCACCGGCTCGCGGCCGGAAACACAGGACTGGATCCGCACGCTCGGCGCTCACCATGTTCTCGACCATTCCAAGCCGCTGGCAAAACAGATCGCCGGGATGGCGATCGGCAACCCCGCCTTCGTATTCTCGACGACGGAAACCTCCGATCACATCAACGACATCCTAGAAATGATCGCGCCGCAGGGACGACTGGGGCTGATCGACGACCCGAAGGAGCCGATCGATATCCGCCAGTTCAAGCGCAAGGCTTTGTCGATCCATTGGGAGACGATGTTCGTTCGGCCGGTGTTCCAGACCGCCGACATGATCGAACAGTACAAGCTGCTCAATCATGTGTCCGAACTGGTGGATTCCGGCAAGATCCGCACGACGCTGTCCGACGTGATCGGCCCGATCAATGCTGCAAACCTCAAGAAGGCCCACGCCAGGATCGAAAGCGGCACGACGCGAGGCAAGCTGGTTCTGTCCGGCTTCTGACCACGCAGCGACACACACCCCATAAGGTGTATCGATAAAAACTTACACCTTATCACGTTTGCCGTTTGGAGCTATGGTCCAGGCGGGTACGCGCAAAGGGGGTTCTTATGGCGACATCGCAGTCCAATACATTCGGAAATCCGCTGGATATCGTGACCGGGTCCACATGGTTCGGGTATCTGGCCCGAGCCGTCCTGACGTTCATGTTCTGGGGAAGCGGGCTTTCCAAGCTCATCGATTTTCCGGCCGGCGTCGCGGAGATGACGCAGTTCGGGCTGGAACCGGCATTCGCCTTCAACGTGGCCGTCATCATCACCCAGCTGGTGGGTTCGGCGCTTATCATCCTCAACCGCTGGACCTGGCTCGGTGCCGGCGCGCTCGGCGTGTTCACGGCGCTGACGATTCCGATCGTCCACCATTTCTGGACGATGGAAGAGCCGTTCAAGACGCTCGAGTTCTACGTGGTGATGGAGCATATCACCGTGATCGGCGGCCTGATGGTCGTCGCCTGGAAATCACGCTGACGGGTGTTCACGTCCACCCATAACATCCACATGCGAAAAGGCCCGCCGCCACGACAGTGACGGCAGGCTTCTTACGGATGGCTGCGGCTTGGATCAGGCACTCGCCTGGATGACGACGACCTTTGCGCCGACCTGGACGCGCTGGAAAAGATCGATGACGTCGTGGTTCATCATGCGGATGCAACCGCTCGACATCGCGTGACCGATCGAATCCGGCTGGTTGGTGCCGTGGATGCGGAAATGCGTATCGTTGCCGCCGCGGTAAAGATACATCGCACGGGCGCCGAGCGGGTTGTTAGGGCCGCCCGGCATGCCGCCTGCGAGCGCCCGGTAGCGCGGTTCGCGGCGCTGCATGTTGGCCGTCGGCGTCCAGGTCGGCCATTCGGCCTTGCGGCCCACATAGGCGTTTCCGGAGAGTGCAAGACCGGCGCGGCCGACACCGACGCCGTAACGGATCGCCCGGCCATTGCCGAGAATGTAATAGGCCCGGCGCGCAGGCGTATCAACGACGACGGTACCTGCCTCGTAGGAGCTGACATAGTCGACTTCGGTCCGGCGCAGTTCGGGCCTGATCCGATCGATTGGCACCGGTGACAAGGGGAAAGCCTCGCCTGGGAGCGCTGCATAATTGCGCTGTTCTGGATACGTGGATGCGCAGCCGGCCAGCAGAAGCGGCAAACCGACCAGCAGGCCGCGACGGGAAATCGACATGAATGTGTCCTTGGCGAGTCGAGAAGATGACCAAGAATTACGGATATTATGGTTAATGAAGTGATAAGGCGGGTGCGGATCGAGCGAGTTCCATGGCGTATTTGCACCGACAACACCGTGCACGCCCACAGGCGCACGCGACGTTGTTAATCGCATCATCTGATGTTATTTTTCATGCGAAGGGAGACTGACCATGCGAACGACGATCACCATCGATGATGAACTGCTTATCGATGCAAAGGAACTGACCGGTCTTCAGGAGACATCGGCGATCGTCAAGAAGGCGCTTACGCTTCTCGTTCAAAATGAAGCTGCACGGCGCCTTGCTCTTCTGGGCGGAACGGAACCAGACTTCAGATCAGCGCCCCGCTGGCGGCCGGACGAGCAGTGATTCTGGTCGATACAGTCATCTGGGCCGACCATCTCGGCAAACCAGACCCGAGGCTGATTGCTCTGCTGGAGAATGGACAGGTCTGCACTCATCCGCATGTGATCGGGGAACTGGCGCTGGGGAACATGCGCCAATACGATGTGATCATCGGCTATCTGCATCGGCTGCCGAAATCCGTAACAGCGTCAGATGCGGAGGTTCTGGCAATGATACGGACACAGAAACTGTCCGGCTCAGGCATCGGCTATTGTGACGCGCATCTCGTGGCGTCTCTGTTGTTGACGCCGGATCTGTTGCTTTGGACACGGGACAAGCGGCTGAACGCTGTCGCCCACCGGTTCGGCCGTGGCTGGACCTCAGTCTGAAGCGCTCCCAGCAAACCTGCGCAGCGATTTGCATTCGGGACTGTGCGGAGGCGCCTCTCTAGATCGCTGTGCGTCCAATCGAACGCACAGCGGTTGCTCTGGTCTCCCTCGGCACCTCAAGGATCACATATTCTGATAGACCGGCCCCTCGCCACCCTGCGGCGGCACCCACACGATGTTCTGGTTGGGGTCCTTGATGTCGCAGGTCTTGCAGTGGACGCAGTTCTGGGCGTTGATGACGAAGACTTCTTCGCCGTCCTTCTCCACCCATTCATAGACCCCGGCGGGACAGTAGCGGGTCGAGGGGCCCGCATAGACTTCGAGCTCTGAGCGCTTCTGCAGGTCCATATCCTTGACCTTGAGATGGACCGGCTGGTCTTCCTCGTGGTTGGTGTTCGACAGAAACACTGACGAAAGACGGTCGAAGGTCAGCACGCCATCAGGCTTCGGATAGTCGATCTTCTTGTGCTGTGCCGCCGGCTCCAGGCTTTGCGCATCGGTCTTGGCGTGCTTCAGCGTGCCGAAGAACGAGAAGCCGAACAGCTGGTTGGTCCACATGTCGAGACCGCCGAGCGCGACGCCGAGACCGGTTCCGAGCTTCGACCAGAGCGGCTTGACGTTGCGCACGCGCCTGAGATCGGTGCCGATCGCCGTCTGGCGCCATTCGTTCTCGATCTCGACCGGCTCGTCATTGGCGCGGCCGGCAGCGATCGCGGCGGCCAGCTTGTCGGCGGCGAGCATGCCGGAGATGACCGCGTTGTGCGATCCCTTGATGCGGGGCACGTTGACGAAGCCGGCGGAACAGCCGATCAGCGCGCCACCCGGGAAGGACAGTTTCGGCACCGACTGGTAGCCACCCTCGGTGATCGCGCGCGCGCCGTAGGACAGGCGCTTGCCGCCTTCGAACGTGCCCCGGATGGCCGGATGCGTCTTGAAGCGCTGGAATTCCTCGAACGGATAGAGATAGGGGTTCTTGTAGTTGAGGTGGACGACGAAGCCGACTGCGACCGTGTTATCCTCCAGGTGGTAGAGGAAGGAACCGCCGCCGGTCTTCATGCCGAGCGGCCAGCCGAACGAGTGCTGCACGAGGCCCTGTCTGTGGTTCTCCGGCTTGACCTGCCACAGTTCCTTGATGCCGATGCCGTATTTCTGCGGCTCGCGATCCTTGGCGAGATCGAATTTCGCGATCAGCTGCTTGGCGAGCGAGCCCCGAACACCTTCGCCGATCAGCGTGTACTTGCCGAGCAGTTCCATGCCGCGGGTATAGGCAGGACCCGGTTCGCCGTTCTTCTCAATCCCCATGTCGCCGGTTGCGACACCGATTACGGCACCCTGGTCATTGTAGAGCACCTCGGCGGCGGCAAAGCCGGGATAGATCTCGACGCCCAGCGCTTCGGCCTTTTCGGCGAGCCAGCGACAGACGTTGCCGAGCGAGACGATGTAATTGCCGTGATTGTTCATGAGCGGCGGCATGGCGAAGTTCGGCAGGCGGATCGAGCCGGCGGGACCGAGCAGCAGGAACTGGTCGTCGGTCACTTCGGTCTTGAAGGGATGGCCCTCTTCCCCGCGCCAGCCGGGCAGAAGCGCATCGATGCCCGACGGATCGACCACGGCGCCCGAGAGGATATGCGCACCGACTTCGGCGCCTTTTTCCAGAACGACCACCGTCAGATCCGGGTTGACCTGCTTCAACCGGATCGCGGCCGACAGGCCGGCCGGGCCAGCGCCGACGATCACGACGTCGAACTCCATGCTTTCTCGTTCAGGAAGCGGGTTGGCGGAAAGGTCTTGGGCGTCCATTTCAAACTCCGATGCCGGCCCCTCGCCGGCGCAGTAGGTCTTTTTCTGTCTTGTCAAAAGCGATCCCGCTTGTCGAGGCGCGAAAACGTCTTCCGGCTTGTCATTCGCGCAAACCACGCTTCCGTTTTCTCAACTTACGTTGACGTACACGTAAATAACGGTTCTGGCGCCAAAGGCAAGTTCTGGCTTTCGCCATGGGTGGACCAAAGCTATAAAGCCCCGGCATTCAAATGACCGGTCCCCGCGTCGCAACCTGTCGTCGCGCCCGAAGGCCCGTCATGAACCTCGTGCAGAGAAGGAAAGCTTCATGGATCTCGGTATTGCCGGCAAACGCGCGCTCGTACTCGCCTCCTCCCGCGGCCTTGGGCTGGGGATAGCCAAGGCTCTGGCGGCGGAAGGCGCCAACGTTCTTCTGGTCGGTCGCTCGGGCGAGCAGCTCGCCGAAAACTGCAAGGCGATCAATGCGCTCGGCAAAGGCAAGGCTGACTGGGTCCGCGGCGATCTCGGCGAAGAGAATTTCGTCGCTTCGATGGTGACGGCCGTTGAGGAAAAGCTCGGCGGCATCGACATTCTCGTCAACAATACCGGCGGCCCGACGCCCGGCACGACTGAGGACATGAGCGCCGACAAGCTCGACACGTTCTTCCAGTCGATGGTGCTGCGCGTCATCACGCTCACCAACACGTTGCTGCCGCAGATGAAGGCGCAAGGCTGGGGCCGCGTTCTGACGGTCGCCTCCTCCGGCGTGGTTGAGCCGATCGCGAACCTCGCGCTGTCGAATACGCTGCGTGGCGCGCTGGTCGGCTGGAACAAGACACTTGCGACCGAAGTGGCGGGTTCCGGTATCACCGCAAACATGCTGCTGCCTGGCCGCATCCTCACCGACCGGATCGAGGAACTCGACACGGCCAATGCGAAAAAGCAGGGCAAGACGATGGACGAAGTCCGCGCCGCATCGGTCAAGACGATCCCCGCCGGCCGGCTCGGCACGGTCGAGGAATTCGGCGCTGCCGGTGCCTTCCTCTGCTCGGAAGCCGCAAGCTACATCACCGGATCGATGCTGCGCGTCGATGGCGGAGCGGCCCGCTCGTTCTAACCTGACAAGACCACTTTGAAGACAACACGGATCGCGCTAGGATCTGATTCTGGCGCGGTCCACGCCTCCCCCCTCCGACCGGGAAAGTAAACCTCATACCGGACCTCCGATCATCGAACCGACTGTTCGAGCATCCGCACAAGGAGGGATTGCGAAACACGCTCGCGATAGGAGGTTTGACCATGAAAACGACAGTTCCGATCTACCAGCTGAAACGCAAGGCGAAGCTTCTCGCCCGGCAGACATCCACTCCCCTTCACGCCGCGCTCGACCGCATCGCCGTCGAGCAAGGGTACCGGAGCTGGAGCCTGCTATCGGCCAAACATACCGAAACATCGCCCGCCGAAATCTTGTACCGAAGCCTGAAACAGGGCGACATGCTGCTGGTCGGTGCAAGGCCGCGACAGGGCAAGACGCTGATGGCGCTCAGCCTTGCCATCGAGGCCATGAAAGCCGGCAATAGCGCCTTTTTCTTCAGCCTCGATTATACGCCTGCCGACATTCTCGGGCGCTTTCGCGCGCTTGAGGTCGAGCCTCAGCGCTTCGGAGACCAGTTTTCGTTCGACTGCTCCGATGCGATCAATGCCGGTTACATGATCGAGGCGCTGGAAACCGCTGCAGCCGGTACGCTGGTCGTGGTGGACTATCTTCAACTGCTCGACCAGCGCCGCGAAAACCCGCCGCTGGCCGACCAAGTTTCCACACTCGAGTCTTTCGCCCGTAAGCGCGGTCTGATCATCGTCTTCGTGTCGCAGATCGACCGCGCTTACGACGCGGCCGCGAAGCCCCTCCCCGACATCGCGGATGTCAGGCTTCCCAACCCGCTCGACCTGTCCAAGTTCAGCCGGACCTGCTTCCTTCAGGGCGGCAGCGTAGCGTTCCGGCCGAACGGGTAAGCCGGTCAAAGATCGGCGGCGAGCTTGGGCAGGTCGGCGATCAGGCTGTCGCGCACAACATAGCTTATCGGCGTGTCGGGATAGCGCTTCACGTCGACCAGCAACCTTGCAAAGATCACGCGGCGGTCGTTCTGCTCGGCCCAGCCGACGAACCAGCCGATCGGGCGGGCATAGTCGGGCTTGCCGTCCTTGCCGCGCAGCCAGCCGGCGCCGGTCTTGCCCTGCACGTCCCAGCCGTCGCCGGCTGCAAAATGCGGCAGGATCGCCTGCGTCATGTCGGAAGCCTTTTCCGAGATCGGCAGCTTGCCGGTGAGGAAGCGGCGAATGAACGCCACCTGCTGGTCCGGCGAAATCTTCAGCGACGACATCAGCCAAGCTTCCGTCAGCCCGTCCGTGCCGGCGGGTCCGCCGGAGACATCGCGGTTGCCGTAACCGAAGTTTTTCACATAGGCCGAGAAACGCTCTTTGCCGAGCTTGCGCGTGATCTCCTGCGAATACCAGACGATCGAATCGCGTTCCCAGATGGTCGGGTCGACATCCTTTTGCTCACGCTCAGAGCGGTTGAATTTTGCCTGGTATTTCCAGAGCGGCGTCGTCTCGTCGCTGAGGATGCCGGCGTCGTAGCCCATCATCGCGAGCGGCAGCTTGAAGGTGGATTGCGGATAGAAAGCCTGATCGCAGGCGCCTTCCCGGTGCACTTGTTCACCTGTCTTTTCCTCGATTACGACCGTGCAGGCGATGGGCTCGGCAGCATGGGAGGCCACGCCGGACAACAAGCACGCAACCGTGATCAACGACAGAAACTTCATTTTCTTCAACACTCTAGCAGTCCTCCTTGTGCGACGCCGGGAAGATCCTCCATGAATGTGTAAACATTGAGTTAACTTGTCATGCCGGTTTTGACCCCTCGTCAAGGCGACGCTGTTACAGGCCGAGCTTGATTAGAACCCAAGGGGCATACCGTGTTAATTGACAGCATTTTCAAAGGCGGATCGAGTTCATCCTCGCCGAGCCAGACGTCCAGTTCTAGCCAACCGTCCTCTACGAGCCAGACGTCCACCTCAAGCACACAGCCAGCAAGCACAACATCCGGCACTTCATCCACAACCACCCCGACCAGCACCGAGCAGGTCAAACCGGTCGCGAGCGCAGAACCCGAAACGCAGGTCGACAATAGCGATGACGGCATCTACTCCGCCACGCCTCCGGCGTCGGGTGACGAGACTGCAGAAGCCGAGCCGGTAGCGGCAAGTGCGCCATCGGGCAGCACATCGACCGGAAGCGTGCCGGCAGAAAGCACGATGGAAGCTGAGCCATCCGCTGAACCCGAGGCGGGTGCCGTTGCTCCATCAAACAGCGCGCCATCGAACAGCGTGAATTCCGGCAGCGCCTCTGGCCCTAGCTCTTCGGCTCCCTTCCAGGCCGGCACTGCGTCCACGGCACCGGCGACCGGCTCGAGCACGGGAACGACTGCTTCGTCGTCCAACGCTCCGACCACCGCGTCGACCTCCGTCTCCAAGACGGCTTCTGCCGATCGCGTCGCTGACTTCCTCGATCAGGTCGCGAGGATCCAGACACGTTTTGGAACGACCGGTTCCAGCGAGGAACAACAGGCTCGCGAACGGGCTTCGGAAGTCCTTCAGAGCCTGATGGTCAGCCAGATGCTGGACAATATCGTTTCGAAGAAAACCCAGACGATCGGCACCCTGTTCGGCTCCAGCGATACGTCCAAGACGCTGGATATGGGAAAGATCTACAGCGAGGCCTGAGGACGATCGGAGGGGATGCAGTCCCTTTCCGCTCTTGCCTTCGCCCGCACCTTGTGCCATCACGCGCCCTCTTGAAAAACGGGGCGCGTTTTCGCGTTCTGTTGCCCTCGGAGGCGGCGCTTCCGGTTCATCATTTTCGACGTAGATTTTTAAGGAGCACGGCCATGGCACGGGCGCTCGGGCTTGATTTCGGCACGACCAATACGGTTCTGGCACTTGCGGACAGCGGCGCCACCACGCATTCGCTGGAGTTTTCCAGCAGCGCCGGCACCACGGATTCAATGCGCACGGCGCTGTCCTTCATGAAGGATGCGAAGCTTGGCGCGCAGGCGCTGAAGATCGAGGCCGGTCAGGCCGCCATCCGCCAGTTCATCGACAATCCCGGCGATGTCCGCTTCCTGCAGTCGATCAAGACCTTTGCCGCAAGCCCACTGTTTCAGGGCACGCTGGTGTTTGCCCGCCGGCACATGTTCGAAGACCTGATGGAAATCTTTCTGAAGCGGTTGCAGGCCTACGCGGAAGGCAACTGGCCGGGCGAAGTCTCGCGTCTCGTCGCGGGACGTCCGGTGCATTTTGCCGGCGCCAGCCCGGATGAGAAACTCGCCACCGATCGCTACAACGAAGCGCTGACGCGGCTGGGCTTTCCGGAAATCCACTATGTCTACGAGCCTGTCGCAGCCGCCTATTACTTCGCGCAGAGCCTGAAGAGCGATGCCACCGTTCTGGTGGCCGACTTTGGCGGCGGCACGACGGACTACTCGCTCATCCGCTTCGAGCGTGTCGCCGGCAAGCTCGTCGCCACGCCGATCGGCCATTCCGGCGTCGGCATCGCCGGCGATCACTTCGATGCAAAGATGGTGGAGCACCTGGTGGCGCCCGAGATCGGCAAGGGCACGCATTTCAAAAGCTTCGACAAGCTTCTCGAAGTGCCCTCCAGCTATTATGCGAATTTCTCGCGCTGGAACCAGTTGTCTATCTTCAAGACGACCCGCGAGTTCACGGATCTGAAATCGCTGGTGCGCTCGGCAACCGATCCCGACAAGCTGGAACTGTTTATCGATCTCGTCGATCACGACGAAGGCTATCCGCTCTATCAGTCGATCTCGGCCACCAAGATGGCGCTTTCTGCGTCCGACGAGGCGGAGTTCAATTTCTCGCCGCTCGGCCGGGGTGGCAAGAAGATGGTGAAGCGGACCGATTTCGAAACCTGGATCGCCGACGACCTCGCCCGGATCGAAGGTGCGCTGGACGACGTGCTGACCAAGACCAACACGTCACCTGACGAGGTCGACAAGGTGTTCTTGACCGGTGGCACGTCCTTCGTGCCGGCGGTGCGGCAGATCTTCAACCGGCGCTTCGATGCCGGCAAGATCGAGAGCGGCGGCGAACTCCTGTCGATCGCTCATGGTCTCGCGCTGATCGGCGAAAGCGGCGATGTGGAGCAGTGGGCGGCGTAAGCACTCCACGAGGTTCTCCACAGCCGCGGACGGAATCCCATTCCAACCCGAGCCCGACATGCTATAGGGTGCGCATATGAGCCCCACCGCCTCCGAACTCGATCCTGCCGAACTTGCAGCGCTGCTGCATTTCTACGCGGATTCGGGAGTCGACTGGCTGGTCGAGGACGAACCGGTCGATCGCTTCGCGCAGTTTGCCGAGCAGAAGGCGGCAAAGGCGCAAGGGCGAGCGGCACCGAACGTGTCGTCACCGCCGCAGGGCGAGCGTGAGGCCTATGCTCTCGGTGGCGATACACCACAGCCGCAGCGTCCCGCGCCACCAGCTCCGCGTCTTACCCCCTCCTCCATGCAGCAGGTCGCCATTCCCGACGGCGGCGCGGTCAATGCCGCGCGTCTTGCGGCAGACGGTGCCGGCACGCTTTCCGAACTGAAGACGGCGCTGGAAACCTTCGGCGGCTGCAACCTGAAACACGGCGCCCGCTCAACGGTGTTCATGACCGGCGATCCGCAGTCGCGCATCATGGTGATCGGCCCGATGCCGAATGCCGAAGATGATCGCGACGGCACACCGTTTTCCGGGCGGCAGGGCCAATTGCTCGATCGGATGCTGTCGGCGATCGGCCTGTCGCGCGAGACGGTGCTGCTCACCAACATCATCCCCTGGCGTCCGCCGGGAAGCCGGATGCCGTCCGACGCCGAACTTGAAATCTGCAGACCGTTCCTCGACCGGCAGATAGCGCTTGCCGAGCCACGCCATCTGCTGCTGCTCGGCAACTTTCCCGCGCGTCTGTTCCTCGGCGACACCGGCACGATCCATTCCATGCGCGGTGAATGGCGCGAGGTCACGGCAGCGGGACTTGCGGTTTCCGCGCTCGCGACGCTTCACCCGCAGGATCTGCTTGCGGCACCGGCCAACAAGGCTCTCGCCTGGCAGGATATGCTGCTGTTCAAAAGCCGCATTTCCGGCACTTGAATGCCCAGAATCTAGGCAGCGGACCGACGATTCGCGTTAATATTACCAATTTGTGAATATCGTTATGCGTGCGCTGCATGTCAGCGCCGCGTTTGCCGCCATTGATGAATCAATGCTGCGCTGCAATATATCATCCTGTCTTGGGAGGACACGGTTTAAGGAACCAAGGCAATGACCACACGCTTTCGTCCGATCCATTCGGGCTTTGAAACCCTCCGCGTTGCCGGCCTCGCGCCGCGCTCGTCGAACGGGTACCACCACTTCGGATCTGCCACGCACGAGCAGATCACGTCGCGCTCGATGAGCCGTCCGGTCGGGATCACCCGTCCGTCCGCCGTCTTCGCAGACTTTCGTGAACGCTGAGGGTATGACGACAATGAAAACCGTTCTGCACCCGATCCGTACGATCCGCGACAGCATTCTCCAGATCAGCTGCGCGGTATCTGCATCCGTCGAGTTTTCCCGTTCAGCGGTGAAGCGCTCCGACGCGGAAACTGCAATTCCGCTGTAAAGCGTCATCCATGTTGGATTGAACTGTCGAGGGCTGCGTCACGCGCCCCTTTTGCGTTTGGCGCCATGTTCCTGCAGCACGGATTCAGTTGGCGGTGCTTGACGCCCGGCGTGCCGCCTTGCGCTCGAGACCCAACCGATGCTCGCGGTAGATGATGAAGATACCGGCGGAAACCGTAATCGCGGTACCGATCAGCGTCGTTGCCGTCGGCACGTCCGCAAACAGCAGATATGACACGGCAATGCCCAGAATGATCGACGTATAGTCGAAGGGTGCGACTGTCGAGACATCGGCAAATCGATAGCTTTCGGTCAAGAAGATCTGCGCTACGCCACCGCACAGCCCGGCCGCGATCAGAAGCAGAAAACTGCTCCAGGGCAGCGACACCCAGCCGAACGGCAGGCTGGCCAGCGACAGAAGCGCGCCGGTCAGCGAAAAATACAGCACGATCGTCGCCGTCTTTTCGGTCTGCACCAGCTGGCGCACCTGCACCATGGCAAGACCGGCCAGCACGGCGGCACAGAGAACCGCGATCGCCCCGAGCGCCTGTTCGGAGGCAAACCCGCCGTCGCGGAGCAGTGTCAGCTTTGGCCATGAGACGACGAGAACGCCAACGATTCCGATCAACACCGCCGTCCAGCGATAGACGCGCACTGTTTCCTTGAGGATGAGCGCTGCAAACACGACAGCCATCAGCGGTCCCGCGTAGCCGATGGCGATCGCTTCCGGCAGCGGCAGGTGGATCAGGCCGTAAAAGCCGAAGGCCATCGACATGATGCCCAGCACACCGCGCTTAAAATGTCCAAAAATGCTCGACGTGTGGAATGCCGGCCATAACTGTCCGAGAACCGACAGGTAGAGCACGATCGGCACGATCCCGAAAGCGGAGCGGTAAAAGGTGATCTGCCCTGCAGGGATCCCCGTTCCGGCGGACTTGATGCAGACCTGCATGGCCACGAAGATGACGACGGAGATGACCTTGAAAAGAATGCCCCGCAAGGGGTTCTGCGCGTCGGCCACCATCATGCACTCTGCAAAAATCACGGTGACGGGACCGTAATCGCAGCACCGTCAAAGAAAAGGATTCGAATACAAATCACAATAACCACATTTCCCGGGGCCGCGACAGGAAATTGACAAAGCACAATCACGAAGCATGATGGCAAGTCAGCTTCCGCGAGGCTGCTCAAGACTGGTACAAAATCGCGTTATCTTAAAGGTGGCTTCAACAATCGTTTAGTATTGCGTGCAATGATCCGCGGCGGCGATGGGGATTGTCGAAAGCTCAATGCGCGCAACCGCGCAGATCCTCGACGCGTTCAATTTGAAGAGCCGGTTCAGGAAAAGTCATGCGAACAGATACGGGCCAGATCGTACATCTGGCAGATTACCGCCCCACTGATTTCGTTCTGGAACGTGTCGACCTCACCTTCGAGCTCGACCCGACGAACACGAAAGTGGATGCCCGGCTGATCTTCCATCGCCGCGAAGGCGTGGATTTGTCCGCGCCGCTGGTTCTCGATGGCGACGAGCTTGCTCTCTCCGGCCTGCTGTTTGACCAAAAGGACGTGCCTGCCAGTCAGTACGATGCCACGCCGGAAAGCCTCATCATCCGTGATCTGCCGGCCGAGGCGCCGTTCGAGATCACCATCACGACCCATATCAATCCGGAAGCCAATACGCAGCTGATGGGGCTTTACCGCACCAACGGCATCTATTGCACGCAGTGCGAGGCCGAAGGCTTCCGCCGGATCACATACTTCCCTGACCGTCCCGACGTTCTGGCGCCCTACACGATCACCATCATCGGTGACAAGGCCGCCAACCCGGTCATGCTGTCGAACGGCAATTTCCTGGGCGGTGCCGGATATGATGAAGGCCGCGCCTTTGCCGCCTGGTTCGATCCGCATCCGAAGCCATCCTACCTGTTTGCTCTCGTCGCCGGCGATCTTGCGGTCGTCGAAGACACGTTCGTGACGATGTCCGAGCGTGAAGTGACGCTGAAGATCTTTGTCGAGCACGGCAACGAGTCGCGCACCGCCTATGCCATGGACGCTCTGAAGCGTTCGATGAAGTGGGACGAGGAGCGGTTCGGCCGCGAATACGATCTCGATATCTTCATGATCGTCGCCGTTTCCGACTTCAACATGGGCGCCATGGAGAACAAGGGGCTCAACGTCTTCAACGACAAGTACGTGCTGGCCGATCCAGAGACTGCAACGGATCAGGACTACGCCAATATCGAGGCGATCATCGCCCACGAATACTTCCACAACTGGACCGGCAACCGCATCACCTGCCGCGACTGGTTCCAGCTGTGCCTGAAGGAAGGCCTCACGGTCTATCGCGACCACGAATTCTCGGCCGACCAGCGCTCGCGTCCGGTCAAGCGCATCGCCGAAGTGCGCCATCTCCGCTCGGACCAGTTCCCGGAGGATGGCGGCCCGCTCGCCCACCCGGTCCGCCCGACGACCTATCGCGAGATCAACAATTTCTACACGACGACGGTCTACCAGAAGGGGTCCGAAGTCACCGGCATGATCGCCACGCTGCTCGGCAAGGACGATTTCAAGGCCGGCATGGATCTCTATTTCGAACGGCATGACGGCCAGGCCGTCACCGTCGAGGACTATGTGAAATGCTTCGAGGACGTGAGCGGCCGGGATCTCACCCAGTTCTCGCTCTGGTACTCGCAGGCTGGCACGCCGCTCGTCAACGTCTCGACCGAATACGACCAGGCATCCGCCACGTTCAAGCTATCGCTCGAACAGATGGTGCCGGCAACGCCCGGCCAGCCCGACAAGCAGCCGATGCACATTCCGCTGTCCTTCGCGCTGATCCTCGACAATGGCACCATTGCCGATGCAACATCCGTCAAGGGCGGCGAAGTCACCGGTGACGTGCTGCATCTGACCGATCGCCGCCAGACCTTCACCTTCACCGGCATCGCGTCGCGGCCGGTCCTGTCGCTCAACCGTTCGTTCTCGGCGCCGGTCAACATCGCCTTTACCCAGACGCCGGCCGATCTTGCGCATATCGCTCGTCACGACACGGATCTGTTTTCGCGCTGGCAGGCCCTGACGGATCTCGCCATCCCGAACCTTACCAAGGCTGCCCGCGATGCGCGGGAAGGCCACGACGTCACCTGCGACCCGGCCCTGATCGAGGCACTTCTCGAAGCCGCCGGCGACGACACGCTGGAGCCCGCCTTCCGCGCCCAGGTTCTGGCGCTGCCGAGCGAAGCCGATATCGGTCGCGAACTTGGCGGCAACAACGATCCGGAGGCGATACACACGGGCCGCACCGCCGTGCTGAAGCTCATCGGTGATGCCGGTGTCGAGCTGTTCAAGCGCCTGTTTACCGAGATGAAGGCAGAGGGTGCCTATTCGCCGGATGCCGAAGCCGCCGGCAGGCGTGCGCTGAAATCGGCGGCGCTGACCTACCTCGCCTATGCCGAAAACAGCCCGCAGCGCGCGGCCGAAGCCTTCAGTGCCGCCGACAACATGACGGAACTCTCGCAGGCGCTCACACTGCTTGCCCATCGCTTCCCGGAAGCCTCGGAAACGACAGGTGCGCTCGCAAGCTTCCTGACGCGGTTCGACGCAAACCCGCTGGTCATCGACAAGTGGTTCTCGCTGCAGGCGACCATGCCCGGCGAAGATGCGCTGGCACGGGTGAAAGCGCTGATCGACCATCCGCGCTACAATGCCGGCAATCCGAACCGTGTTCGCGCACTGGTCGGCATGTATGCCTTCTCGAACCCGACCGGCTTCAACCGCCGCGACGGCGAAGGCTACCGGTTCCTCGCCGGACAGATCCTCGAGATCGATCCGAAGAACCCGCAACTTGCCGCCCGCATCCTCACCTCGATGCGCTCATGGCGCTCGCTGGAGCCGACCCGCGCCGACCAGGCCCGCGACGCTTTGATGACGATTGAACGTAGCCCGTCCCTTTCGACTGACGTGCGCGACATCGTTGAGCGTATGCTGAAGGGCTGAGACAATCTTCGTGCAAAATGACATCCGCGTCGGCTGCCTGCCGGCGCGGATATTTTTTGCGCCGATTTGGCACATTTTGGTACATCTTGCTTGACGGGGCTTGATAACTCGCATCCTGAAAAGCGTTACCCAGACACCTGATTTGCGGATCCTCTCAGGCGTAAATGCGTCGACTATCATATGGTTAACGAAATGTTACCAACCCTCTGGACACAGAGAATCACTCTGTGATTCATTAGGTCAGATTCGAGCGGCGGCGCAGCGAATCACGACGAGGGATCGGATGACGATGATATCGGGCGTGCAGCGGGAAACCGAGGCCGGGGGATGGTTGCGCTTCAAGTTTCCAGGCTTCAGCAGCCTTGGACGGACGGCTCCGGAGGAGGCTCAGCTTTCCGTCCGGCCGATCGCACAGCAGACGCCGCGCGTCGAGCTGGTGCTGAAGCGTTCCATTCCAATCCTGATCCTTATCTTTCTTGCCGTCGTTGCCGCATCGCGCATTATGGGGATCGTGGGCGAGCATGGCCGGATGGAAGATGCCGCGCGCCAGTCCGCGTCGCTGATGTCCGCGACCGCATCCGCCGCTTTCTCCGGACAGGAATCGCTGTTTGCGGCAGCCGACCGCCAGACTGCCCAAGCGCGTCTCTCGACATTCCTCGGCCAGGACAAGCTGGAGCGCGGCGCTGTCGTGCTCTTTACCGATACCACCGGCAGGATCTTCGGCGGCATCGGCGATACCGGCAGCTATCTCGGCAAGCGTCTTTCCTCGGTTCTTCCCGAAACCGCAGCCATGCGCCGCGTCGGCGGGTCGGGCACGGTCATCGAGACCTTTTTCGGTGATGTCCCCTACTATGCGTCGATCAAGCCAATCGGCAACGACGGTGCGCTGATCGTAGCGGCCCATTCGCTGGAGACGACGAACGAATTCGTACGTGGCGAAGTCTCGCTCAGCGTCACGATATTTGCCGGCATTTCGGCCATCCTGCTCGTCATCCTCTATGCCTATTATGCGCAGGTGAAGCGCGCCCGCGACGCCGACGAGACGTTCGTGCAATCGAACCTGCGCATCGAGACGGCGCTGTCGCGCGGTCGCTGCGGCCTGTGGGATTTCGACGTTACTAACCGGCGCCTGTTCTGGTCGGGCTCGATGTACGAGATGCTCGGCTTCCCCCCGGTGGGCAACGTCGTGTCCTTTACCGATGCGGCGCGGATGATGCACCCGACCGACGGCAACCTCTACGCTCTCGCCCGCGCCATCAGCCGCGGCAATGCCAAGCAGGTGGACCAAGTCTTCCGCATGCGCCACGCCGCCGGCCACTATGTGTGGATGCGCGCCCGCGCCCAGGTCGTGCGGATGGCAAACGGCCGCACGCACGTCATCGGTATCGCCATGGACGTAACCGAGCAGCACCGGCTTGCCGAACGCTATGCAGAAGCCGACCAGCGCCTTGCAGACGCAATCGAATGTACGTCGGAAGCCTTCGTTCTCTGGGATAAGAACGACCGCCTCGTGATGTGCAACACCCACTTCCAGCAGGCCCACGGTCTTCCGGACTCAGTCCTCGTTCCCGGCACCGAACGCAGCACCGTGCTTGGCGCCTCTGCCCGTCCGGTGATCGAACGCCGTGTCGCCGATCCCGATCGCAGCGGCCTGTCGCGCACCACCGAAGTGCAGCTTGCCGACGAACGCTGGCTGCAGATCAACGAACGCCGCACCCGCGATGGCGGCACGGTTTCCGTCGGCACCGACATCACCCTGCTCAAGCGTCACCAGGAACGTCTGCGCGATTCCGAGCGCCGCCTGATGGCGACGATCGGCGATCTCTCCGCCTCGCAGAAGAAGCTCGAGCGCCAGAAGGAAGAGCTTTCGACCGCCAATGCCAATTACCAGGCGGAAAAGGAACGCGCCGAGGCCGCCAACAAGGCGAAGTCGGAATTCCTCGCCAACATGTCCCACGAACTCAGAACGCCGCTCAACGCCATCCTCGGCTTTTCCGAGATCCTCGTGAACGGCATGTTCGGTCCGCTCGGATCCGCCAAATACAGCGAATACTCCCGCGATATCCACGACAGCGGCAAGCATCTCCTCAACGTCATCAACGATATCCTCGACATGTCGAAGATCGAGGCCGGTCACATGCTGATCCAGTCGGAGCCCGTCAACCTGACGCCGCTGATCGAGGAAAGCCTGAGGCTGACGGCCGTGGTGGCACAGGAAAAGCAGATCGCCATCCGCCAGTGCCTGTCGCCTTCCCTCGACATGATCGGCGATCGCCGGGCGCTGAAACAGGTGATGCTGAACCTCCTCTCCAACGCGGTGAAATTCACCGACGAAGGCGGCCGCATCGAGCTTCGCGCAAAGCCGATCAGCGGCGGCATCGTGCTCACCATCGCCGACACCGGCATCGGCATCCCCAAGGCATCGCTGTCGAAGATCGGCCAGCCCTTCGAACAGGTGCAGAGCCAGTATGCCAAGAGCAAAGGCGGCTCCGGCCTCGGCCTCGCCATCTCCCGCTCGCTGATCACCTTGCATGGCGGCACGATGCGAATCCGGTCCGTCATGGGCAAGGGAACCGTCGTTTCGATCCACATTCCCCAGAGCGACATGGTCCAGTTTGCGGCAAAGAAGGTGGCTTGAGGAATACCTCACGATCAATCCCAGATCGCAATTGACTCGCCCTCACACACCTGCGACCCACTTCGCCTGTTGAAGGAGATCACCTGTGAGCAGCGCTGCAGACGCCCGTATTCCCAAGCTCTGCGGAATTGCTGACGACACGCGAGCAGCGCTTGCGATGATCAACGTCAAACTGGATTCGAAGCCGGATCAGGGTTGGATCATCAATCTCGTCTGTGTGATCTTCGGGCTGGTGCTGGCAGCAATCGCTGCGACAGCCGGGATATTCACTCTGATCAGATGATCATCTCGGTCAGAACCGGCAGACGGGGCTCAGGCTCTCACCACCTTCTCGAAAACCTTCCGCACCGCCTTGGATAGCCGCTTTACCTCGCCCTCGAGCGTTGACAGATCCGGGCAGTCTCCAGCCCGGCAGATGCGCTCCACGAGACCGGATGGCGCGTCCCTCGGCTCGAACGGGCCGTCGACGCAGAGCCTGATGATCTGCGACAGTTCGCTGAACAACCTGATTGCCTCAAGGCAGGTATCGAGGTCACCGGGCGTCATCAGGTCGTGGCCTAACAGTTCCAGCAACTCGCCGGTCGTCGAGCCGTAGGTGGGGACGGTGATGTCCTTCACGGGTGCGACAAGCCGCAGGTACTGGGCGAGGAACTCGATATCGATCAGCCCACCCGGTATCAGCTTCAAGTCCCAGCTATCGCGCGGCGGCTTTTCCTTGCCGATCAGGACCCGCATCTCTGAGACGTCCTTGGCGATCTGGCCGACATCACGGCTTGCCGACAGAACGCCGTCGATCACGTCCCTCACCTCGTCCTGAAGGCTTGTGTCACCGCAGACAAGCCGCGCCCGCGTCAGCGCCATATGCTCCCAGGTCCAGGCCTCCTCGCGCTGATATTTTCCGAAGGCACCGATGCGGGTGGCGACCGGGCCCTTGTTGCCGGAGGGCCGCAGCCGCAAATCCACCTCGAAGATCACGCCTTCCGCCATCGGCGCCGAAAGTGCTGCCACCAGCCGCTGCGTCAGGCGCGTGAAATAGCGTTGCGCATCGAGCGGCCGTGGGCCGTCGCTTTCCGCGACCGCGCTGTCATAATCGTAGAGAAGGATGAGATCGACATCGGAGCCGGCGGTCAGCTCGAACGAACCGAGCTTGCCCATGCCGAGGACGGCCAGCCGACCGCCCGGATAGGCACCATGCGACGCCTCGATTTCGGCTGTCACCGCAATCAGCGCTGCCTCGATCAGAAGATCGGCGAGATGGGTGAAGGCGCGACCCGCCTCCTCTCCGGAAATCGACCCGGTCAGCAGCCGGATCCCGATCAGGAAACGGTGCTCGGCGGCAAAGATCCGCAGCCGGTCCAGCCGATCCTCGTAGTGCCGCGAGCTTGCCAGAAACGCCGTCAGCCGCGAGGCGAGAAAGTCGCGGGTGGGGATCTCCGCCATCAGCCCGGGATCCAGCATGCCGTCGAACACATGCGGTTTGGAGGCGACGATATCGGCCAGCCGCGGCGCGGAGGCCATGATCGTCACGATCAGCGAGAGAAGAAGCGGGTTGTTGCCGATCAGCGAGAACAGCTGGATGCCGGCCGGCAGGCCTTTGAGAAAACTGTCGAACCGCAGCAGGGCCTCGTCGGCGCGGCGGCTCTCGCCGATTGCCTTCAAGAGCGCCGGCATCATCTCCGTCAGCCGCTCGCGCGCTTCCGATGACTGCGTTGCCCGGTAGCGTCCTGAATGCCAGGTCCGGATCACCCGGCTCATGTCGGCCGGACGCTCGAAACCGAGCCGGCCGAGCGTCTCCAAGGTATCGGGATCGTCCTTCTGGCCGGTGAAGACGAGATTGCCTTCGTAATTTCCGCCCTGCGAAGAAAGCTTTTCCTCTTGCTCGAACAACCGGGAATATCGCTTCTCGACCGTCCTCAGAATGGCTTCAAGCCTGGTCGAAAAGGCCGCAACGCTGTCGAAACCGAGCATGAAGGCAATGCGCTTCAGTTCCGCCTCGGTGGTCGGCAGCCTGTGCGTCTGCTCGTCATGCACCATCTGGATGCGGTGCTCCACATCGCGCAGAAACCAGTAGGCATCGGTCAGCGCCGCCGCGATCTCCGGCCTGATCCACTTCGCCTCGGCCAGCGCCTTCAGCGCTGCCTCTGTCTCGCGCGTGCGCAAGGCCGGCATGCGGCCGCCGGCGATCAGCTGCTGGGTCTGCGCAAAGAACTCAATCTCGCGAATGCCGCCCCGGCCGAGCTTGATGTCATGGCCTTTGACGGCGATCGCACCGTGGCCCTTGTGCACATGGATCTGCCGCTTGATCGAGTGGATATCGGCAATCGCCGCATAGTCGAGATATTTGCGAAACACGAAGGGCGTCAGCAGCTTCAGAAACACCTCGCCCGCCACGATATCGCCAGCCACGGGTCTGGCCTTGATGAAAGCTGCCCGTTCCCAGTTCTGGCCCCTGCCCTCGTAATAGATCAGCGCCGCATCCATCGACACGGCAAGCGGAGTCGAGCCCGGATCGGGCCTCAGCCGCAGATCGGTGCGGAACACATAGCCGTCTGCCGTGCGCTCCTGCAGAATGCGGATCAACCGCCGCATCATCCGCCCATAGGTTTCCGAGGCATCGAGCGGGTCGGCAAGAATGCCGGCGTCGGGATCATAGAAGACGACGATGTCGATATCGGAAGAGTAGTTCAGCTCGCGGCCACCGAGCTTGCCCATCCCGAGCACGATCAGGCCCGATCCGCGGCTCGGCTCCGCTGGATCGACGAGCCGGAGCTTGCCACTCTCATGGGCTGCCAGAAGCAGATGATCGATCGCCGCCGCCGTAGAAGCCTGCGCAAACTCGCTCAGCCAGCGCGTCGTATCCCGTGCCGAGAAGATGCGGGCAAGATCTGCGAGCGCCAGCAGAAAGCCGAACGCGCGTTTGGCACTGCGCAGCGCCGTCATCACCTCGTTCTCGGACGGGATCCTTGCATCCACCGGTCGCCAGGCGTCTCGCGCTGCGTCAACCAGCGCGGCCAGCGCATCCTCGACCTGCCCGTCGATCGCACCGGCCAGAAGCTTAGGCCTGATCGAAGCCACATCGCGGAGAAACGGTGACAGCGAGAACGCTGCGACAAAAAAGGCCTTGAGCGGCCCATCGGCCTTGACGAGTTCAGCCACGGAAGGCTCGGTCTTGCCGATCTCCTTCAACAGGGAAAGCGCAAGCTTGGCCTCCGCCTGGTTCAGCGGCCGGATCACACCAGCCGCTACGTCGTCGAGCCGGTTTCCGGTCTCCATTCTTTTCCTCCCGCGCTCCGCCAGCCTAGCCCTTCACCACCGGAAACACCATGGTCACCGTCAGGCCGGGAGCCTCACTGTTGGCCTCGTCGGTCGCGGAGAGCTCCAGCCGTCCGCCATGCAGCCCCATCACCGCCTCGACCAGAGACAGGCCGAGACCGGTTCCGGGTTTGGAGCGACTGGCATCCAGCCGGAAGAACCGCTTCGTCACCTCTTCGCGCTTGTCCGCTGGCACGCCCGGACCGTTGTCGCACACGGAAAGCCGGATCAGCCCCGCCGTCGACGAGAGCTTCACCCGGATCTCGGGGACACCGCCGGCTTCGGCGGCATATTTGATCGCATTGTCCAGCAGATTGAAGATCGCCTGGCCGATCAGTTCGCGGTTGCCGTTCACGGAAAGGCCGGGCTCGATCTCGGTCACCAGCGCCAGTCCAACCTCGTCGGCCACCGGTTCGTAAAGCTCGGCACAGTCCGCAGAGGCGGCAGAGAGATCGACATCAGACATTTCCGCCGCCATCGAACCCGCCTCGACCCGCGAGATCATCAACAGCGCGTTGAAGGTCCGGATCAGCTGGTCGCTTTCGCCGATGATCCCTTCCAGCGCGTGACGACGCACATCCTCGCGGTCTTCGGAAAGCGCATCGGCCGCCTTGTTGCGCAGCCGTGTCAGCGGCGTCTTCAGATCGTGGGCGATGTTATCGGAAACCTGCCGCAGTCCCTCGTTGAGTTTCTCGATGCGGCCGAGCATGGCGTTGAGCGATTCCGACAGCCTGTCGAACTCGTCGCCGGAGCGGCCAACCGGCAGCCGCTGCGACAGGTCGCCCGCCATGATCTTCTGGCTTGCGGCCGACATCCGGTCGATCCGTTTCAGCGCATTGCGGCCGATGCCGAACCAGATCACGAGAGCACCGAGCCCCATGATCGCCAGCGCCACCATCAGCGCCTGGCGCACGATATAGCGGAAACGGCTGGGATCTCCGAGATCGCGGCCGATCATGATCCGAAGACCGTTGTCGAAGCGCAGCACGTTGGCGATCGCAAGATGCCGCCGCGCGCCCTGGTTCTCGGAGTATGGGGTGTAGCCGAACGGCATGTCCGTCCAGCCTTCCTTGTCGAGAACGCCCGGCTGCACCGACGCGACATTGCCGGCCAGAATATCGCCGCTCGGGCCCGCAATCACATAGAGATTGGCACCCGGCTGGCGGGCGCGACGCTCCATGATGCGCAGCAGAAGGTTGATCCCGCCGCGATCATAGGCGCGCTGAATGTCCTGGATTTCCTCCTGGATCGTCTGGCGCGTCTGCTGCACCAGCGTCTTTTCGGAAAGCGCGGTGACATAGAACACCAGGAATGCGGCGCAGAGCGCAAACAGCAGGATGTAGAGTGCCGAAAGCCTCACCGCCGTGGAGCGGAACATCAGCCTTGCGCGGTTGACGATACGGGCAAACACGAAGGCTTACCCCTCGTCCTTGATCATGTAGCCGGCGCCACGAATGGTCTTCAGCAGCGGCTTGTCGAAATCCTTCTCGATCTTCGAGCGCAGCCGCGACACATGCACGTCGATCACATTGGTCTGCGGGTCGAAGTGGTAGTCCCAGACGTTTTCGAGAAGCATCGTGCGGGTCACCACCTGTCCGGCATTCTTCATCAGGTATTCGAGAAGACGGAATTCGCGCGGCTGCAACAGGATCTCCTTGCCGGCGCGCTTCACCTCGTGCGACAGCCGGTCGAGTTCCAGATCGCCGACCCGGTAGGCCATGTCCTGTTCCGGCGTGCCCTTGCGCCGGCCGAGAACTTCGACACGCGCCAGAAGCTCGGAGAATGCATAGGGTTTTGGCAGATAGTCGTCGCCGCCGGCGCGCAACCCGGTCACCCGGTCGTCCACCTGGCCGAGCGCCGAGAGGATCAGCACCGGCGCATTGACGCCGCGCTTGCGCAGTTCCGAGATCACCGACAAACCGTCGCGCCGCGGCAGCATGCGGTCGATCACCATGACGTCGTAGGAATTCTCCGTCCCCATGAACAGGCCGCTTTCGCCGTCGCTTGCATGGTCGGCAACAATCCCTGCCTCGCGAAAGGCCTTCGTCATGTAGGCCGCAGCCTCGAGATCGTCTTCAATCACCAGAATCTTCATGTGCGGGACAATAGCGTCGCTTGCGATTTTTGCACCAGCGGAATCATCGGAACTGCCGGATTGTGGGATGATCGTCTGCATCTTGAAACTCCATGAACGGTGAAGGGCGCCGACCGTTGCCGGTGGCGCCCTTCATGAGGTCGTCTGGGAGGACCAACCTATTGGGAACCAGTCGCTGACATCAGCTTTCGTCGATCGGCAGGGCCACGAAGCGGCTGGTGCCACCGGCTTCCACCTGGAACAGCGCACGGGTGCGGCCGTCCTTGCGGGCCTGCTCGATCACCTTGCCGATGTCATCGGCGGTAGCGACCTTGCGGTTGTTCACCGACAGGATCTTTTCGCCGTTCTTCAGGCCGCGGGCCGCGGCTTCGCTGTCCGGGTCCACTTCGGTCACGGCAAGGCCGGAACCGTCTTCTGCCGGCGCAACGGTGATGCCGAGCGAGGCGAGCGCCTTGCTGGTCGAGGGAACCGGCGCATCCGGCTGCTTCGGTTCGGCCGAAGCCGCCTCGTCGCTTGCCATGTTGCCGAGCGTCACGGTGACGTCCTGCATCTTGCCTTCTCGCCACAGATCGATCTTCACCTTGGCGTCAGGGCCAAAGCCTGCGATGCGGCGCGACAGTTCGCGGGCATCCTTGATTGCCTGGCCGTTGACGGCGGTGATGATGTCACCTTCCTTGATGCCGGCCTTCTGGCCTGGCGATCCTTCCTGCGGAGCAACGACAAGCGCGCCGGCCGCTTCCTTCAGACCGAGCGAGTCGGCGATATCCTGCGTCACCGGCTGGATCTGCACGCCGAGCCAGCCGCGCGCAACCTTGCCGTCCTTCATCAGGTCGTTGATCACGTCCTTGGCAGTGGAGGCCGGGATCGCGAAGGCGATGCCGACATTGCCGCCCGACGGCGAGAAGATCGCGGTGTTGATGCCGACAACCTGGCCGGAAAGGTCAAAGGTCGGGCCGCCGGAATTGCCGCGGTTCACGGCCGCATCCACCTGGATGTAGTCGTCGTAAGGACCGGAGCCGATGTCGCGGCCACGGGCCGAAACGATGCCGGCAGTCACGGTGCCGCCAAGGCCGAACGGGTTGCCGACAGCCACGACCCAGTCGCCGACGCGGGTCTTGGTGTCGTCGGCAAAGGACACGTAGGTGAACTTGCGGCTGGTGGCATCGACCTTCAGCAGCGCCAGATCGGTGCGGCTGTCGCGGCCGACCAGCTTGGCTTCGAGCTCGGTGCCGTCGTTGAGGACGACCGTATAGGCCTGACCGTCCGAAACGACGTGGTTGTTGGTGACAACGTAGCCGTCTTCGGAGATGAAGAAGCCGGAGCCCTGTGCGGTCGGACGCAGGTGATGCGGACGATTCGCGCCCGGGCCACCACGCTCGGCGCGGTCACGCGGACCGGCACCGGGGCCGCCGTTCGGGCCGCCGGGAGCATCGGGGCCGCCCTGACCGCCGAATTCCTTGAAGAAGCGCTTCAGCGGATGGTCGTCGGGCAGCTGGTCAAAGCCGCGACCGCCGAAGTTAAAGGAAAAGTTGTTGCCGCCTTCATCGGCAGTCTCCTGCGGCTCGTCCGACTGAACGCGAACGGACACGACGGCGGGCGATACGGCGGAGACCACGTCGGCAAAGCTCGGCGCCTGGGGCGCGGTCACGCTGACGGGGGCCGCGAAGGATGCGGTCACCTGGGCCGGAATGCCGGTCGACAGCATGACGGCCGCAAGGCCGGCTACGGTGGAAGTCTTGAGAACCGTCTTCAGGGAGGGACGTTTAATGGTGCGCATCTGAGCTACCTTCTTCTTCTCGTCAGTCTTGGTGTTGCCGGAGGTCCGGCGGCGGTGGTTGAGAAGAGATATAGGAGCCTGCACCTTAACTGCACGTGTCGGCGGCATGAATTGTTGGTAATGTTCGAAATTCTTGCAGCCTTGAGAAACGGCAGGCCTTACCGCTTCAACAGCTCGTCGATCCGCTTCTTTTCGGCATCTGTCAGAGCCGCGATGGAGCGTGTGTTTGGCCGGGTGCGGATAAAAACGAACAGCGCGACGATGCCGATCACCAGCGCCCCGATCGGCAGCGCCCAGAGAATGATTGTCCTTGCGCTCACACGCGGATTGAGCAGCACGAACTCGCCGTAACGGGAGACGACATAGTCGATCACCTGCCCGTCCGTATCCCCATCCGTCAGCCGCTCGCGCACCAGAACGCGAAGATCACGGGCCAGCTCGGCATTGCTGTCGTCGATCGACTGGTTCTGGCAGACCATGCAGCGCAACTGCGTCGAAATCTGCCGCGCCCGCTGTTCCAGCGCCGGATCCTTGAGGATCTCGTCCGGATTGACGGCGAAGGCGGGAAGCGGTGCGAGTAGCAGGAAGAGCGCAAGCAGAGCCTGGCATGATCTGCGCAAACCCCATCCTCCCCTCATTCCTGTGCTCGTCACAGGAATCCAGGCACGGCGCGTCCGCGCTGTGAAAGAACCCGCTGTTTCAATTGCGTCTTTTGCGCCCAGAGACCCGGGCGCGCTGGATTGCGGTGACAAGCACAGGAATGAGGGAAGCCGCGAATGTTTCATTCCGCCGGCTCCAGCCCACCCTTCGGCGTCACCACCTTCGGCCGCTTGGCCGGCGCGCCGACCCTCAGCCTGCGATCGGACAGCGACACGAACCCGCCCATCATCATGATCAGACATCCGCCCCAGATGCACAGGATGAACGGCTTCCACCAGATCCGCACGACAATCCCGCCGCTATCCATTGGGTCGCCGAGCGACACATAGAGCTGGCTGAGACCGAAGGTGAGAATACCGGCCTCAGTCGTCGGCATGCGCCGCGCCGTGTAGAGCCGTTTCGAGGACCAGACGTCGGCGACAGCAGCGCCGCCCTTGCGGGCCGTGAAATGCCCGCGGCTTTCGGTGAAGTTCGGGCCGACAGCATCGCGGAACCCGTCGAAGGTGAGCGAATAGCCACCGGCCTCCACCGTCTGCCCCTGCTTCATCTCGACAACCGTCTCGGTGCCGAACGTCGTTGCCGCAAAGATTCCGAGCACGGTTACGCCGAGACCGAAATGCGCGAGTGCCGTTCCGAACGCCGAACGCGGCAGGCCCCGGACGCGCCGAATGCCTGTCGCGAAGCCGACCTTGCCGAAATTGCCGCGATACCAGAGATCACCGATCGCCCCGAACATGCCCCAGAAACCGAGCGCCAGCCCGAAAATCGACAGGACCGGTCCACCACCCTGAAAATACGCGAAGGCGAGACCGGCCGCGAGCGACAGTCCGGCAAACACGTAGAGACGCTGCAGCGCCCCCAGCAGATCGCCGCGCTTCCACGCGAGAACAGGGCCGAACGGTACCGCGATCAGAAGCGGCAGCATCAGCAACCCGAAGGTCATGTTGAAGAACGGTGCGCCGACGGAAATCTTTTCGCCGGTCAGCGTTTCCAGCACCAGGGGATAGAGCGTGCCGGTCAGAACAGTGGCAGTTGCCACCGTCAGGATCAGGTTGTTCAGCACCAGCGCGCCCTCGCGCGAGATCGGCGCGAACAGTCCGCCCGCCTTCAGGCTCGGCGCCCGCCAGGCAAACAGCGAAAACGCACCACCGATAAATACCGCAAGGATGCAAAGAATGAAGATGCCGCGGGTCGGGTCGGACGCAAACGAATGCACCGAGGTCAGCACGCCCGACCGCACCAGGAAGGTTCCAAGCAGCGACAGCGAGAAGGTCATGATCGCCAGAAGCACCGTCCAGATCTTCAGCGCCTCACGCTTTTCCATCACCAGTGCCGAATGCAGCATCGCGGTGCCCGCAAGCCACGGCATGAAGGAAGCGTTCTCGACCGGATCCCAGAACCACCAGCCGCCCCAGCCGAGTTCGTAATAGGCCCAGTAGGAGCCCATCGCGATGCCGGCGGTGAGGAATGTCCAGGCCGCCAGCGTCCACGGCCGCACCCAGCGCGCCCAGGCGGCATCGATGCGCCCTTCGATCAGCGCTGCAACGGCAAACGAGAAGCAGACGGAAAAGCCGACATAGCCGAGGTAAAGCAGCGGCGGATGAATGGCGAGACCGATATCCTGCAGAACCGGGTTCAGGTCCTGCCCTTCCGCAGGTGCGGGGTCGAGCCTCAGAAACGGGTTGGACGAGAGCAGGATGAACAAAAGGAAAGCCGAGGAGATCCAGGCCTGCACGGCCAGAACATTGGCTTTCAGCGTATCGGGAAGATTGCCGCCGAACACCGCGACCAGCGCCGAAAACAAGGCGAGGATCAGCAGCCACAGCAGCATCGACCCTTCGTGATTGCCCCAGACGCCGGAGAATTTGTAGATCATCGGCATCATCGAATGGGAGTTTTCCCAGACGTTCTTGACCGAAAAATCCGACACCATGTAGGCCCAGGTCAGTGCCGCAAACGAGATGACCACCAAAGCAAACAGCGTCAGCGAGCCGGTCGTTGCCAGCGCCATCATCGCGGTGTCGCGACGCCTGGCGCCGATCATCGGCAGGGTGGACACGATCAGCGCCGTGGCAAGCGCCAGAACCAGCGCGTAATGGCCGATCTCGACAATCATTGTCTGGTCACTCCCTCGCCGGACGTCGCCGGCATCTGCAGCATCACCTGCGGCTTGCCATCGGTCTTGTTTTCCGGCTGCGCCGCATCCTTTTTCGGCGCCATGCCCTTGCCGGTGCCGTCTTCCCAGACACCGTCCTTTTTCAGCCGATCGGCCACTTCCTTCGGCATGTAGTTCTCGTCATGCTTGGCCAGCACGCTGTCGGCGGTAAACCGGGTGCCGCCGTCAAACACGCCTTCGGTCACCACGCCCTGCCCCTCGCGAAACAGGTCGGGCAGAATGCCGGTATAGCTGACATCGACCTTGCCATTACCATCAGTCACGGTAAAGCTCACCGTCGATCCCTGGCCGCGCTTGACCGATCCCTCTTCCACCAGCCCGCCGAGCCGGATGCGCGTTCCCGGCTGGATATCGGTCTTGGCCAGATCGCCCGGCATGAAGAAATACGCGACCGACTGCGAGAAGGCGAACATGACCAGCAGCACTGCGATCGTGACGAAGCTCATGCCGCCCAGAATCACCGCCATGCGTTTCTGCTTGCGTGTCATGGTCTTGCTCCTCCCGGCGCCGGCGATGCGTCCGCATCGAGCCCGATATCCTTGCCAAGCGCCAGCAGACGCTTGCCATCATTGCCGTCAGGCGGAAACTGCGCCAGTCCGGTCGAAAGTGCGTCGCGGGCCTTTGCCTCGTCGCCCAGCACCGCATAGGAGCGCACCAGCCGCAGCCAGCCCTCGATATCGTCGGGCTCGTCCTTGAGCTTTGCGGCGAGACTGTCGACCATGCCGGCAATCATCGCCTTGCGATCACCCTGCGACAAGTCCTGCGCTGCCGCAACATCTTCCTGTGTCGGCCCTCCGAGCGAAGGGGCCACCGGCTTTGCCGCAACAGGCACCCCGCCATTCTTGACGATATGTTCGTCGAGCAGACCCTTCCATGGCGCATCCGCGGGCGTTGCGCTTGCAAGCTCCTCGAAGGCTGCGCGTGCCTCGTCCTTCCTGCCGCCCTGCTCAAGCCCGAGCGCCGCATAAAAGCGCGAGCGCGGATCATTCGGATCGAGCTTCACCGCCTGCTCGAACGCCTGACGCGCCGCTTCCGTGACGATCCCGTCATTGGCGACAACAAGCGTCTCGCCGAGGCCCGAATAGCGGGCATTGCTCGGCCCGATGAAACGGATCGCATTGCGATAGGCAAGTTCGGCGTCACCAGCGCGGTCCAGCCGCAGATAGATCGGCGCCAGAATATCCCAGCCCGCGCCATCAGTCGGATTTTCGGCCAGATGCCGCTCCACCTTGGTGACGAGCAGCGCGATATTGTTGCCGGGGTTTTCAAGACGCGCCTGTAGCGGCTGGTCCGGGATGCCGGGATTTCCGAGGCTCAAGTAAAGACAGAGCCCCAATGCCGGCGGAACGATCGTGACGAGTGCCGTCGCGATCCGGTGCTTGTTTGTAGCAGCACCGCCGGTTTTGTCCTGATCGTTTTCGGCCGCAGCGGCAATCAGCCGGCGTCCAACCTCGGCGCGGGCGTTCTCCGCCTCCTCAGTGCTGATCAACCCGCCTTCGCGGTCGCGGTCGATTTCCCGCAGCTGGTCGCGATAGACTTCGACCTCTCCGGCCCTCGTGGAATTGCTCCGACGAGCATTCGATACGCCGGAAGCAGCCGCCGAAGCGCTGCGCGCAAACGGCAGGAGAAGGGCCACTGCGACGGCAGCCGTCAGCAGCGCGAGAACGATCCACAAATACATCATCGCCCATTACCGCAATCGGTGACGCTTTCCAATGGCCGGCCAGTGGTCTAGCGCGCGTTGACGCGAATTTGACGGGTATTGCCGCAGCCGGCAAGCGTTCCCCTAGCAGCAAAGATGGAGACCGCTCCCGACAGCATCGGCAACGGTTTTTTATTTTCCGCGTCTGATCGGGATTGTCAGGTCAACGGCGTCCATGTGCCGCTGGCGTTGCGGCAGGCTGCCCCCCGCGACATCAGTTCCTTGCCGGCGACCGTGACGGTGTGGCGATACTGGCGGCAGTTCTGCGAACCGACCTGGAACGGCGCATTGGCAATCACCTCGCCGCTCGCATCGTCACCCTTCCACTTGATCGTCTGCCCCACAGCGCTGCCTTCAAGCGCGCGGTATTCTGCCTCAAGCGCCCGCGTCCGGTCGCTGCTGGAGAGCTCGGCGCCGGTCCGCCCGACGATCCCGCCCTGCAGCGCCGTGATATAGGCAGCCGAACTTGACGGCCGTTGCGACAGCAAGCCTTTCGGTGCACCCGCCGCGGTGGAACTGGTGTTGCACCCTGCCAGCAGGCCGGCAATCGTCATGAATGTTGCTGCAGTGAGGAGATGTGACAACCGCATCGTGTCGGGAACCGCGCTCGTTTCGTTTTCAGGATCGGAACCGGCATCATTCGGTTTCCGGCTTGGCGCCATTATGACGCTATTGGGTCGGAACTGAAATGCTGCGATTGTCGCCTCTCCTATTTGTGCGCAGTTCTTGTTGTCGCCGTGTCGTCACGGCATGATGTTGCATTGGCTGTAGACAAGATATAGCAGGCGATCCGTCCGTCCAGAACCGTCGGAAGCAAGTGCGGCGTCGTTGCCCATCGGCCACAGTTTTCTTCCCTCAACCGGCCTTGTGCTCAGCCGGCGACTTCCTTGATCATGCCCGGCAGCAGCAACTGGGTCCGAAGGCCACCGCGCACCCCGCGCGTCATCTCCAGCTCGCCCTGATATTCGCTGACGATCTCGCTTACAATCGACAGTCCCAGCCCGGCCCCCGGCTTGCTCTCGTCCAGCCGCCTGCCGCGCTTGACCGCTTCGGTGATCTGGTCGGGATTGAGACCCGGCCCGTCGTCTTCGACGGCCATCTCGATCCAGGGACGCTTGGCCGCCTCTCCTTCTGCCTTTTCCGGTGGCGCTGTTGCAAGCGCTGCCGTCACCCAGACGCCGGTGCGACAGAACCGTGCGGAGTTTTCCAACAGGTTTCCGATCGTCTCCTCGACATCCTGCTGCTCCAGCGCAAGCGCTGCGCCCGGCGGATAGACGGAAAGGTGGAATTCCTTGTCGGGGTTGAGGCGGCGCATCACGCGCACCAGCCGCTCCAGCACCGGCTCGATATCCGTGCGCGCCAGAAGCGAGTTGCGCTGTGCCGCGATCCGGGCGCGATTCAGATAGGATTGCACCTGCGCCTGCATCGTCTCGGCCTGCGAGCGGACGAGATCGGACTGGACCTTGTCGAGCATGCGCGATTCGTTGAGCAGAACCGCGATCGGTGTCTTCAGCGAATGCGCGAGATTGCCGACCTGCATGCGGGCCCGCTCGACGATGCGGCGGTTGCTTTCGATCAAAGCATTGATGTCGTTTGCCAAAGGCATGATTTCACGCGGAAATTCTCCCTCCAGATGCTCCGCCTCACTGCGCCTCACCCGCTCCAGCGAGCGGCGCGCCGCATCAAGCGGCTGCAATCCGTAGAGGATGGCGAGGCCATTGACGATCAGGCTGCCGATCCCGAACACGCCGAGCGCGATATAGAGGCTGCGCGAAAAGCTGCGGATATCGTCTTCCACGGCATCGAGATTGCCCGAGACGCGAAACCGCGCCGCGCGTCCCTCGCCATCCAGAACCACTTCGGTTTCCGCGACCAGGACGTGGTTCCCGAAAGCGTCGCGGGTCGGATAGAAACGCTCGTAGCGATTGTTGAACGGCGCCTGCAGGATCGACGGCACCGTGATGTTGGAGGTCCCGAGCGACGAGGACGAGATCGCCGTCGCGGCAAACGTGCCGAGCGGTTCGATGATCCAGTACCATCCGGTCTCCGGCTGCGAGAAACGCAGGTCGCCCAGTTGGGGGTTGCCGATCAGCTTGTTGTCCTCGCCGATCGTCACGGAATTGATGACGTTATAGAGCTGCGCCCGCAAAAGGTCGGTAAACGAGCGTTCGGCGGACTGGCGGTAGAGCTGCGAAATGACGATCGAGATCACCACCAGCGCCACCGCCGACCACGTGGTTGCCAGAAGCAGAACGCGAGCGGTGAGCGAGCGAGGCCCTATCCGCTTAATGCGCATCGTTGGGCGCTTGCATGCGGTAGCCGAGGCCCCGCACGGTTTCGATCAGGTCGACACCGATCTTCTTGCGCAGGCGCCCGACAAACACTTCGATCGTGTTGGAATCGCGGTCGAAATCCTGGTCGTACATGTGCTCCACAAGCTCGGTGCGCGACACGACCTGGCCCATGTGATGCATCAGGTAGGAGAGAAGCCGGAACTCGTGCGAGGTCAGCTTCAACTGTATCCCATCGACGCTTGCCTTCGATGCCTTGGTATCGAGACGAACCGGACCGCAGATGATCTCGGACGACGAATGCCCCGCAGCACGCCGGATAAGCGCACGCACGCGCGCAAGCACTTCTTCCACATGGAAGGGTTTTGCCACATAATCGTCGGCGCCGGCATCGATACCCGACACCTTGTCGCTCCACCGGTCACGCGCCGTCAGCATCAGCACCGGCATGCCCTTGCCCGCCTCACGCCACTTCTCGACAACGGTGATGCCGTCCATCTGCGGCAGTCCGATGTCGAGGATCACGGCGTCGTAGGGCTCGGTCTCGCCGAGATAGTGCCCTTCTTCGCCGTCGAAGGCCTGATCGACCACATAGCCGGATTCCTTCAACGCGTCGGAAAGCTGGCGGTTGAGGTTGACGTCGTCTTCGACCACGAGAATACGCATGAAACTGTCCTGAAAATCACTGCGGGCCCCGCCGCGGTATGAAGCTTACAAGCCGGTTTACAGGCAACCGGCCTACATGGGAACCCGGACCGTCACCTTGCGCGGACGTTCGCCATTGCCCTGCACCAGCACGGTGACAATGCAGGTCTGTCCGTCCGAGGATGGCTGGGCGGACAAAAGCTGACCTCCCGTGTCGCGCAATACCTTGTTTGCCGCCGTGCCGCAGTCGCCTGCAACCAGGATCAGATAGTCGCGCGCCGGCGCGTTTGCCGGCACAAAGGCCGCCAATCCCGCTATTGTCGCGGCGATGATCGCAATGATCGGCAGTCGCGCCATGGCTTTCGGTTTCCACTCATAAGACGACAGGTGTCACGCCCCGGGATCACGGTCTTGAATCACGTCCCCGAAATCATGTCCAAAGCATTCGATGGAGTATGTATCCAATACCAACTGAATGGCAAATGAATGGTCTGTAATGCTGACCCTCGTGGCGCCGTCATCCCTTGCCCGTCGGATGGATCGGCGCGCTCGCGACGATCCGCCCGTAGAGCGCCAGCAACCCGCCGAAAGCACCGGCAAAGGTGACCAGAATGTCGGCAAGCTCCCCTTGCGCATCAGCGTTAATCTCCACTCCCGCCACATGCGCAAGCGGGGCGGCAACGGCAATCAGCGCGCCCCAGATCGTCTTCGATTGATACCAGGCTTTTGTCCCGTCCATAGCTGTCTCCCATCACGATATTGTCAGAAATCGGCACACAAAAATTGGCACTCAAACTCGGCTGTCAGAACGCGATCGTCGCAAGCGCCGCAATGCCGAGCGGCACGGCTTGCCCGATCTGGCGGATGCTCAGGGTGAGGCTCGGCTGCTGAGAGCCGAAATCGGCAAGCTCGTCGCTCGCCGGATAAAGGAACAGCGGAGCCTCGACCTCCACCCGCCGCACCACGACGCCACTGGTCCCGAGGATCTCGACGCGGTAGCCTTCGTCCGGCTCGTCTCGCGGAATATCGCGCCCGTCCCAGCCGTCGGCATCGACGCGCCCGCGCCGGATCCAGCGGAACTGGGCAGCGCCATCGGCCAACCGGACGCCGCGGATATGCACCGGCGAAAGCGGCGTCTGCGCCCTTTCTCCACCGGCAAACACATGCGGTCCGGATCGGCCTCCGACGGCGCCCAGGCTTTCGGCCAGGAAATTCAGCCTCCGTCCCTGCTCGTCACCGGTCAGCCCGAGCGGCTTCACGGCATCGTCCAGCACCACGCAGGCCGCACCGACAGCGCTCCCGGCCGCCATCGCATCCTCGGTTCCCGCCAGTCCCCGCAGCAATCCAGACAGCCGCCATCGCCCCGCCGCGATCTCCTGCGCCTTGGCAAACCCGACGATTTCCCAGATGCCGTTTGACGCGCGGATGGCTAGCCGGTTGTCGCCGCTCAACACCGCCAGCGTCTGCGCCGACGAGAGACCGCCGAAATAAAGCTCGAGATCGAGCACCTTTGAGCGGTCGAACCGCGCCGTCACACCTGGGTCGAGCGCCGAGACAAGCACCCCGAGCCGCGCCGGGCGGTCGAGCGTCACCCGCCTGCGATATCCATCTGTTGTCACTGAGGACGAAACCGCGATCCGTGTCCAGGGCCTGCAAAACACCGCGACCACCGCAAACCCCGCCTCATCAGACGAGGTCAGCCGCGGCAGGTCGAGGAAATGCACGACCGGCGCAAACGCGTCGCTCGCCCAGCGGCCGCTGTCACGCCGCGTCGTGACAGCATCATACCGCCCAGGTGGAAGCGGCGCATGGCTCTGCGCCTCGATCCGTCGCACCGCCCCGTCCTCGACCCGCTGGACGACGAACATGCCGTCGGGACCGTCCGTCAGATGCACCGCATCGCCGGGCTCGAGCGCCAAATCCTGCGGCGGCAGCGTGAAGGAGATCGAGCGCCGTGCCACGCGCTGCGCCCGCAGCACCGATTCCACCGCCCCGAGCGCCGCCTCCTCGCACAGCGTCGCCGGCAGGTCGTAGCTTGCCACCCGCTCGCTTTCGGCCGTAGCGCGGCGCGACCGTGCGCTCGCCTGCTCGTAGTCCAGAACCGGATTGTAGAAGCCGAGCACCGCTTGCGCGGGGAAATCGCTGTCGTGCCCCCGGCTTTCCGACCAGAGCGGTTCGCCCTCGACCTCCGCCACGATCGCGATCTCGCGCGCAGCAAGGCTCGCGCCCTGCCTTGAGCGGAACCGTAACAGCCCGGCATCCTCGCTGACGTCGATCTGGAACACGCTCAGCAATGGCTCCAGCAGCGCGCGCGCCGAGGTAACATCGGCCTGCACGTAGCCGGTCAGATCGCCGCTCACGCCGGACACGTCGAAATCGTCAAAACCGTGATCGGTCAGGATTGCCGCAATCGCGTCGGCAAGCGTCGTTCCGCCCAGCCTGCCGTTCAGCCAATGCCCCGTGCGCCAGTTCTCGCCGTCGCTCCAGATCGTCAGGTCGTCGGGAAAGGCCGGGGACGGCCGCGCGTCCCATGTCCAGACGAACACGTGATCCGGATCGACCATGCCCACGGGTGCCGCCTCGCCCTGCCACCAGCCATGATGCGCTTCGAGAAACCGTCGCTGTTGGCTGTCGGACCGCCCGCCGGACGAGAAATACGGCAGGCTGCTTTCCACCGATTTCGGATCGACAAACACATTCGGCTGGTTGGCGCCCTTGTCGACAGCCGGGCAACCCAGTTCGGTAAACCAGATCGGCTTCATCCCGGGCAACCAGGCCGTCGCTTCCGCACTCTCCACGCCGCCCACCCGGTTATAGTGACGGTTGCTCCACCAGCCCTGGATATCCTTGGCGCGAAACACCCAGGGCTTGCCCGCCAGCCCGTCGCTGATCGGCGAGCGCAGTCGGTTCGCCCGGTCGGCCTCGCTTGCATAATACCAGTCGAAGCCCTCACCCGCCGCAATCTGCGCCGCCATCGCCGCCCGGTCCTCGCAGGACCGGAACCCATCCGGATTTGCCGCTGCCAGATCCTCGTCGCGCCAGTCGGCGAGCGGCATGTAATTGTCGATCCCGACCGCATCGATATGAGGCGACGCCCAGAGCGGATCGAGATGGAACAACACATCGCCGGAACCATCCTGCGAGTGGTAGCCGAAATATTCGCTCCAGTCGGCGCCATAGGTCAACGCCGTCGCCGGTCCGACAAGCGCCCGCACATCCGCTGCCAGCGACACCAGCGCCTCGACAAACGGAAACGCACCGCTCTGATCCCGGATCTGCGTCAGCCCCCGCAGTTCCGATCCGATCACCAGCCCCTCGACGCCACCGGCCGTATTGGAGAGCCCCGCATAGTGCAGCACCATCCGCCGATAGCCTTCCGCCCCGCTGGCAAAAGCCTCGACCTGCGTCCTCGCAAGAGCCGTCCTGTCGGCACTTCCAGCCAATCCCGCTGCCGGATGACAGGTGATCCGCCCGCGCCACGGGTAGCTTGCCTGCTCCGCCTTGCCATAGGGATCGGCCAGACCATTGCCCGGCGCGATGTCCATCATCACGAACGGATAGAGAAACACCTTCAGCCCGCGCGCCTTGAGATCGGCAATCGCCGCGAGCACGCTCGCATCCCCAGGCGTGCCGCCATAGGCCGGCCCGCCTCCCGACGAACTGACGCGATGCGCCGCGCTCCTGACCACGCCTGCAACCGACCATGGCGTGCTTTCGTCGCGCCGCGTCTCGACCTCGACGCCCGGCAGAATGCGGCATTGCCCCGCGCGCAGATCCGTCCCGAACCAGGCAACGACCAGCGCCACACTCTCGATATTGGGGCAAAGCGCCTGCAATTCGTCGAGCGAAGCCTGCCAGTCCGTCTCAGCCACCATCGTGTTTCGGTTGAGAATGCGGGCGCTGCCCTCCGCCGTCTTCTCGGTCACCTGGACCGTGTGATAGCCATGCTCCGTCGCACCGGGAATGATCGTCACCGCCCGGATCTGCCTCTCCAGCGTCCCGACCGGCCGCACCACCTCGAACTGCAGCAGCGGAATGCGGTTGCCAAACGCTTCGAGCGGCAACCGGTCGAACACGACATAGGCAAGCCCGCGATAGGCCGGCGCCTTCCCTTCGCCCTGCTTTGCCTCGATCAGCGGATCCGGCAACTGTGTCTCGTCGCCGGCATGAACGCGCATCTCGATCGCCGTCAGGTCCAATTCCTGGCCATCGGCCCAGACGCGCCGCACGCAGGCGATCGGACCCTCGCAGAGCCCGACGGCGAAGTTGGCGAAATACTGAAACGTTTCCGTCTGAGACCCGCCCGTCGCCTTGGCGCCGCTCCGCTCCCGCGTCGCCTCCTCCTCGAACCGCGTCGCCCAGATCAGCGTGCCCCCGATCCTCGCGGTCCCATAAACCCGGCTGACCGGCGCCCCTTCGTCCGCCCCCGGAATGCGCGCCGTCGCAAGTCTTGCCCCCGAGACGGTCGAGGAACCGCCGAGCAACGCCCGATCAACAACGCTCCCCGCCAACGCGCCCGCCGCCCGCCCAAGGATCGCCCCGACAGGACCGAACACCCCACCAAGTGCCGCACCCGCCGCCTGAAACAGGATCGTCGCCATGGAACCCCCTCACGCCGATCCAGTCGTGACCTGGATGCGCGCTCATGCTGTGGATCTATCGGATTGCGGGATGGAGGTGGCTGCCCCTCACCCTAACCCTCTCCCCGCTCGCGGGGAGAGGGAACGTGCCTCGATTAGGCTGGAGCAAGCAGCTTTCGTCCTTCTCCCCGCAAGCGGGGAGAAGGTGCCGGCAGGCGGATGAGGGGCAGATGCACATTCGCCGACGCCAGCCGGATGAGTGGCAGATCCCCGCTCATCCATCACCTAGATACCCGCTAAAATTGTGATAACGTATCGGCGTTTGGAAGCAGAATGCAGCACGCGCCGCGCCAGCCGGCGCATTGGCGGAGATGGGCTCCGCCAGCTCAGGCAGGGAGCCTTGTTTCCAACCATGGAGGTGATGTCATGAGGCTTTGGCCAATTGGCATGACGCTTATCGTGAGGGTGACCCGGACGGGCTGGTCAATGACCGTCCGGATCAATTTCACAAAATAAGCAAACCGATGGGTGGGGTGACAGCCCCATCCATCACTCCATGACCATACGCGGATCCTCGCCAACTTTCAACCATCCCTTGCCGGCGGAAACCGGTGCACGGCAGCGATTTTGCGGCGCCAGGAGGGCACCAGAACCGAGCGTGTCACCGCCATCTGCTCGTAGGCATGAATGAAATGGGACGGCCCGACGAAGATGCCCGCATGCTTCACCATCGTGTCCGGTCGCCAGCGAAACAGCAGCAGATCGCCCGGCTGCATCTGCCCGACGCCAAGTGCCGGTCCGAACAGCCGGATGCCAGCCTCCGCCATCCGGTCCTCACCGCCCCGTTCCGCCCAATCGGGTGCATAGTGCGCCACCGGTTCCGGCTCCTCGCCATAAAGCTCCCGCCAGATGCCGCGGATCAGGCCGATGCAATCGCAGCCGATGCCGCGCGTTGCCCCCTGATGCCGATAGGGCGTGCCGATCCAGGTCTCAGCCACCGCGACGATCCGCTCTCCGGCGGCGCTCATTCGAACAGCGCTCCGCCATCATGCAGCCGCTCGCCATCCACATAGGAATAGGCAAAATCGGAGCCCGGCACATGCGGATAGCCGCGGAAATTGAGGAGGTTCGCGAACCGCCCGCCGCACGTCGAAACCGTCTTGTCGCAACCGGCCGTCAGCGTCACCGCCTGCCCGGGAACGACCGCTTGCTCCAGCGGCAACCAGAATGTCAGCCCCGCCTTGCCGTCGGCGCGTCGCTCGTGAACCTCGATATCCACCTGCGCCCCTCCCGCAAATTGTGCGACGCCACGGCCGAAAAATCCCTCCGCAAAACCGGACAGACCCGACACGACGATGCGGCTTTTATCGATCACCGCATCCACCAAGCCATTCCCGCGCCAGGCCGAGAGGTCGACCCGGCAGCGCGCATCACCAAGGCTCGCGTCGCAGCGCCTGCCATAGACCCGCCCCTGTGGCTGGCCCAGCCGATGCGCAAGGCTGCGCAGCTCTGCCTTGAAGGCGCCGCCCGATCGCGAAACCTCGCCGATCTCGCGGATATTGAGCAGCATGTGCTGAGCCGGATCCGCCCAGTTGACCACGAACAGCTCGACCCGCGCACCGTCATAGCGCCCGCTTGCAAGATCCGCCTCGTCGATCGCAGCGCTGGCGAGCCCGCCTTCCACCTCTTCCACGCTGGCAGCCATGCCGAGCGCCTGTTCCGCCTCGCTCGCCGCAAAACCGCTCGCCGCCAGAAATGTCGTGCCGTCGAATACCAGATCGCGGTCATGCTCGGTAAACCCAAGCACCACCGCGTCGCGTCGCGTCACGCGCCAGCAATAGCAGATCGTCGTTGCCTCGCCGCTCAGATGGCCCGCCAGACCCGCCGGGATCGCCCTCATGCCAGCACCTCCGTCAATGGAATGGCCGGGATCCGCCCGGCGTCGAAATGCGCCAGATTGATCTCGATCCGGTCCGTATCGAAGCGCACGGCCACGTCGAATTCGAACCCGGCCCGCACGATCTGGCCGGCCGTAGGCACCTGCCCTGCCGCAAAGGTCACGATGCCGGCCGTCGTATCGACGATGAAGGACGTCGCTGCCTTCGCCACGCCGCCGACCGACACGACCACCGTTCCCGCCACCGGCTTGGTGATCCGTCGCTCCCAGCCGCCGGCCGCATCCGCATAGGTTTTCGTCAGCGAGAACGCGGAGGTCGCCCCATCGCCGACCCCGATCTGCTGGTCGCTCGCCGAGATCGCCTGGCCCGGACCGCAGGATTTCCAGTCGACCGGATCGCGAAACCGAAAACCGTAGAGCTGGCCGCCGCGTGCCTCGAAGAACTCCAGAACCGCATAGAGATCGGCAACCGATTTCACCCCGGATCCAGCCTCATAGCTTCGCCGCGAATCGCGCCAGCGCTGGTTGCGGGCCTCCCGTCCATTGGACAGATTGACGATATCGGTCCGCCGCATAGGCCCGCCGGAGGCGCCAAGCGCCACCCGCAGGGGAAAGCGCACTTCATGAAATCCGCTCATCGCTGCTCCTCACAATCCTCTGTTTCCGCGCGAAACGCTGCGTGCCAGCATGGCCGAAATCTGGCCCTCGCTTTTGCGGAAGCTTGCCGCATCGGTCGCCGTCACGTTGAACACCACCTGCGCTCCCCCGCCGCCGCCAGCTGACGCCACACCGAGCGCCCCGTCCGCGCCGCGCCGAAGCGGCAGGATCGCCTCGGCCCCCGCTTCGCCCATCAGGCCGGTGCCGCCGTCCATCGAAAAGAAAGTCGGCGCCCGCACGACACCGCCATCGGCAAACGGCGTCACCGAACCGATCAGCCCGCTCACTGCATTGCCGAGCAGGCTTTCGAGCGGCTTCAGCCCTGCCGATAGCGAAATATCCGCCAGCCGGTTGCCGAGCCCCTTCAGCACGTCGTCCAACCCCTTGCCCCCGGTCGTCGCCGTGCTCAGTGCACTGGTCAAAGCCCGGCCGAACCGGTCCGAACGCGCCTCAAGATCCGCCATCACGCCGGACAAGGCTTCAGCCCCCGTCACGGCCGCACCAAACGTCTCGTCATCTGGATCCACAGCCTCAGCTCCCGTTCAAATTTCGCCGACCAGCCACCTTGCGGCGGGCAGGAACAATGCTAGATTGCAATTAATACTATTTGCACCTTAAGATAGAGGAGGCCGAATGCTGATCGATCGAACATGGTTCCGCAAAAATCTCGGATGGATCATTCTGTTTCTAGCTGTCTTACCGGCTGCAGCCTGGGTCATGGTTTACGGCAGCATCCACCTCCCGGTACTCACTTTCGCCCTGTGCGAGCAGACCAGATGCACCGCTCAGGACTGGGCAAGCGCGACCAGCGGTTGGGCAGCTCTGGTGGCTGCCATCATCGGAACCTTTCTGGCACATGGCCAGCTTTCGCAACAGCGCCGGCAGACTGCCTTCATGCTGGGCGATGCGCCTCCGACGATCGAGCGCGTCGTCATGCGTGACGACCAACAGTATGACTGGATCAGAGTCATCAACTGGAACCGACGAAACTTCAACATCGTCGAGGTGCAGGCGACGGTCGGGTTTCGCAACATGCCGATGGGCAGCGTGAAATTCGTTCGCAAGAACGGGGATGGCTCAATCAGGGAGCTCACACCCAGCGTCGAAGCGGGCAAACTGCAGTATTTCGTTGCCATCCCTGGCTGGATAGATCGTCAGACAACGCCCGGCGCGGTCGAGTTCCGATGCGCCTTCGATCTCAAGTCGGCTCCGCGCGCCCTGGCGAGAAAGCGCGGAAACTACATCACCTTCAAGGTAGCGATCTTCTCCGGCGAGGATCTGACCGAAAGAACCCTGAAGATCAGGCTACCTGCCGGGACGGTCGTGAACTACGTCGATCAAAGTATTGATCTAGTCAACGATCAAGGACTGCACCCGGTCGCCTCGGTTGG
The DNA here is from genome assembly GCF_050500175.1 of Neorhizobium sp. DAR64872/K0K18. NCBI lineage: Bacteria > Pseudomonadati > Pseudomonadota > Alphaproteobacteria > Hyphomicrobiales > Rhizobiaceae > Neorhizobium > Neorhizobium sp. DAR64872/K0K18. The sequence goes on along the minus strand of NZ_CP191446.1, from coordinate 952,365 downwards.
TCACATGTCATGAGGCGCGGGGCGAACTAGCCATCCGGAAAAGCCAGCATCAGCGTCTCCAGCCCGGCTCGCTCGATCGACGTTGTGCGTTTGATCAGACCACCGGTTGCGGCAAACAGCTCCCGTGGCGTCATCGCCCAGAATTGCGGTGCGGAAAGCCGCAGCAGGCAGAGACCGGCGTGCATCGCCGCATCCCATGGAAAAGGCTCAAACGTTTGCGCCTTCCCGCCCGCTGCGGCCATCAGGGGTTTGCCGGTGACGTGCCCTCATCCGTGCCGAAGGCAGCACTCAGCAACTCGCCGACGATCCGCGCACAGGACAGGATCCCGCCATCGACGCTCATCGCCGCCGCCTCGTCGTCGGTAATCAGGTTGCCGCCGCCGCGAAGGCCCGCCCCGATGATGCGGATCATGTCGGCTGCCTTCATCCGCCCGGAGGAAAACCGTCCCGCGAGCTCCGTCAGATCGCTCGCCGCAAAGGCCGTTTCCAGTTCTGCCAGCGCGCCGAGCGTCAGACACAGGATGCGCCGCTCGCCGTCCATTTCGGCCTCCACCTCGCCGCGCCGGCGGTTGGCCCGTCCATGCATGCCCATGAAATCCCCCTTTCATGCTCCTACAATGCTGTGAAACTCACGACGCCGGCGGATTCGAGCGCAATCTCGAACCGGATTTCGCCATTGTGCTCGCCGGAATATTCGAGCGCCGTCACCTGGAACGCCCCCGCGAGCGTCGCGAAACTGGGGATGATGATCTGCCAGGAGAGGATCGTGCCGGCAAAGAACGTGCTGCGCACCAGCGCGTCGCTTGTGCCGTCCTTGAAGATCCCCGAACCGCTCAGCGATGCCCGCTGCACCCCCGCCCCGCCCAGAAGTTCGCGCCAGCGTCCGCTGCTTTCGGCATCGGTGATGTCGACCGTTTCGGCGTTGAAGGCGATCCGCCTGGAGCGCAGCCCCGCCACGGTCAGAAACGTCCCGCTATTGTCCACCTTCAGGAGAAGGTCCTTGCCCTTCTGTGCCACCATGTCCCTATCCTTTTCCAACCGCTTTCAAGTATTGATGCTTTCGGGTTGCGTGCCGACCTGCTAAAGCCGCGGGGCACATCCCCTTGCCCGCTTCCCATCGCGATATCGCATTGACCAACTCCCCCCTCCGGTCCGCCCGGACCATTGGCGTTCTCGCCATCACGCAACTCATCGGCTGGGGCACCACGTTCGAAAGCCTCGGCGTTCTCGGTCGCTCCATCGCGCCCGATCTCGGCCTCGCCAACGAAATGGTGTTTGCCGGACTGTCGGTGATGATGCTCGCCAGCGCCTTTTGCGGCCCGCTTGTGGGACGGCTGCTCGGCCGCCACGGGGCGGCAAAGGTTCTGGCCGCCGGTTCCGTATTCTTCTGCGTCGGGTTGCTCGTGCTATCGCTTGCGAACGGCCTGCCGCTTTATGCGGTCGCCTGGATCCTGCTCGGTGCCGGCGGCGCCTTTTGCCTGTCAGCGCCGGCCTATGCGGCCGTGGTCGAGCGTGAAGGCACGAAGGGTCGTCGCAGCATCACCATCCTGATGCTGTTTACGGGCCTCTCCGCCACCATCTTCTGGCCGCTTCTCAGTCTCGGAAACGATCTCATCGGCTGGCGCACCACGCTGATGGTCTGCGCTTTCCTGCATCTGTTCGTCTGCGTGCCGCTTTATCTGTTTGCCCTGCCGAAACCGATTGCCTGGGATACGGCAGATGCCGGCGTCGATGCGCCGCCGGTCGCCTTTACCGCACGGCAAGGCAAGCTCGCCTTCCTGCTGGTCGCCACCGCCACCACCATTGCCTCCTTCGCATCCTACGGCGTGTCGCCGTCGCTTCTGGAACTGTTGCGGCAATCCGGTGCGGCGCCTGAATTTTCCCTGCAGCTTGCCGCAGCGCGTGGCGTCATCGGCATTTCGGCGCGTGCCTTCGATATGCTGCTCGGCAAGCGCGGCAATCCGTTCATTACGGCCGTGACCGGCAACAGCTTCATGATCCTCGGCTTTCTCAGCCTCATCGTCCTGCCGTCGTCGACCGTAACGCTCTGGATCTTCATCGGGCTCTACGGCATCGGCTCGGCAGTCCTGCAGGTCGCAAAGGCGCTGCTGCCGCTTGCCCTGTTTTCACCGCGCGACTATGGCCGCCAGGCCGCACGGCTGTCCATGCCGCAGAACCTTGCCAATGCGCTCGCCCCCGTCGTGTTCACAGCACTGCTCGATCGTTCGGGCGCGCTGACGGTTCTCGTCGTCACCGTCCTTCTGGCCGGCTCGGCGCTTACCGGCATCCTCTTCCTCATGCATCTCGTGCGGCAGAGTAACCGCATGGCGGCCTCTCACTCGGTCACCGCGCGATAACGCAGCTCGACCTGAAGATACCGGGTGTTCGGCTCGCGCCTGGTGCGCGATCCCGTCCGCAGCAGGCTCACCAGCACAAACCCCTCCAGCGTCAGCGCCGCATCGTGCAGCAGCGTATCCACCCGGCTTGCGATCTCCTGCGCCTGCCGTCGCCCCTCGGCCTGCGACCACACCGTGATGGTCAGGCTATGCGCCTCGCCCGGTTCCGTACCGGTCGAATAGTCACGCGTCTCCCACTCTCCGAAAGCGATCGCCGGCAGTTTCGGCTTCGGCAGCAGCCGGTCGTGGACACCGCCTTGACCGACCAGCGCCGTCAGTGCCGAGTCGCCGGTCAGCCGCGCATGGACCGCCTTCATCAGCGCGTTGGAAGCGGAGGTCATGGTGCCTGCTCCTCGCATTGGCAGACCAGATAGCGCCCGGTCTCGTCAGGGTCGCGCACCAGTTTCAGCAGGAAGATCCGCGCGCCCTTGGTCAGCCTCTGCCCGGCCGCGACATCGCTTCGAAACCGGATCCAGATCCGGTGACTGACCGTGCCCACCTCGGCGCCTGCCGCTTCCGTCACCACGAACGAAACCGGCTCGATCATCGCCCAAACCGCCGCCACCGACTGCCAGGTCACGGTCGCGCCGCCCTGACCGTCGGACACGGAAACCGCCTCTTCCAGCTCCAGCCGGGCGGTCATCTGGCCCGGATCGAGAAACACCACCATCACAGCCTCCGCATGCGAAAGGGCGCGATCAGGCGCTCATAGCCATCGGGAATTCCCGCCGGCTGCTGGTCGGGCGACAGCACGCCGCGGAAGGCGAACATATGGCCGATATGGATCAGCATCGCCCGCTTCAGCGTATCCGGCACATCGGTCCCGGCCTCGCCATAGCCTGCGGTAAAATCGATCTCGATGCCGTTCAGCACCTGGCCGGGATCGATCGTCGAGCGCAGCCACAGTCGCGCTGGTCGCCCCTTGCCGTCGAGCAGATGGTCTTCAAGCGAAACATGAACCGCGTTGCCCGCGGCATCGTAAACCGTAACAGTCTGAATCGCTTGCACGGGAGACTTCAGGATGCGGATCACGCCATCGCAGGGCCAGAAGTCGAGATAGAGCCGCCAGGACTGCGCCATCAGGCACAGGCCCGTCTCGCGCTCCAGATGCTCGCGGGCGGTCGCAATCAGCGATCCGATCAGCGCATCCTCATCGGCACCGTCAAGACGCAGATGCGCCTTCGCCTCGGCAAGCGTCAGCGGTTCCGCCAGCGGCGGAGTGGTCTGGGCATAGGTCATGGGGATCCTCGTCGAAGATGATATCCGCCCTGTCCCCACCCTCTCCCCGCGGCTGCGGGAAGACGGTGGGGATGGCCGGATCACGGGCAGTTCCGGGACGTGTCAGTCCGCCCGGCCGATCAGCTCACAGCGAACCGCACCAGCTTGATCGCCTCGAAATTCTGCACCCCGCCGCCGACCCGCTTGGTGGTGTAGAACAGCACATAGGGCTTGGCGGAATAAGGATCGCGCAAGATGCGCACTCCCGCCCGATCGACTACGAGATAGCCCGACCGGAAGTCACCGAAGGCAAGCGAGGTCGAGCTTGCGGCGATGTCGGGCATCTCCTCGGCTTCTGCGATCGGAAAGCCCATCAGCGAGGCCGGCTGACCCGCACTTGCCGGCGGCCGCCACAGGTAGTTGCCGTCGACATCCTTGAACTTGCGGATATCGGCCTGCACCTTGCGGTTCATCATGAATGTGCCGTTCTGACGGTGTCCGGCCTTGAGCGCGTAGATCACCTCGATCAGCGTGTCGGAGGGATTGGTCGCCTTCCAGCCGCCGGCAACGCCGGTTGCGATATAGCCGAGGCTGCCCCAGGCCCAGCTCGCATCGGCAACAGCCGTATAGGCGAGAAAGCCCTTCGGCTTGTTTACCCCGTCACCGCGCACGAAGGCATCGCCCTCCTGCTCGGCAAACACGATGTCCACCTCGCCGGCGATCCAGGCCTCCATGTCGACAGCCGCATCGTCGAGCAGCGCCTGGGTGGCGGCCGGCATGGCGTAGAGTTCCATCGTCGGGAAGGCGAGTTCGGCCAGAAGCGGCGTATTGGTCTGCGGCCGCGCCGCCGTTTCCGCCACCCAGCCGGTGGTCAGCCCCGTCGTCGAGAACGGCTTCTTCAGGACAGAGGTCGAGACGGTGCGCACGGTCGAGAGCGCCCGCATCGGCGACACGACGGAGACGCGGCGGCCGATTTCCGTGTCGGTCTCCGGCGGCACCAGATAGCCGCCATCGGCCCCGACCCCAACGGAGAACGCCTTCGCCTCCAGCTCGCGCAACCCCGAATCCTCGCCGCGGCGAATATAGGCGTCGAACCCCGCCTTGTGCTCCATCGCTTCGGGCGAAAGATCGCCGCTCTGGCCATAGCCACCCCGGCCACCGAGCGGCGGTCGCGCCTTCTTCAGCGCCAGCTGGTCCAGCACCCGCTTCTGGTCGTCCATGGCCCGGTTGATGCGGTCCACCTTGTCGCGGGTCACCACGTCGGCGGTCAGCTTCTGCTCGATCTCGCCGATTCTTCGGTCGTTGACGTCCTTGAACGCCTCGAACGCTTCCATGAATTCATCGAGCGCGGCCGTCACCGTTTCCGGCACGGCTTTCACTTCCGGCGCCACGGCGGCATTTCCAGTTACATGTCCCTGTCCCGTCATCATGTCCTGTCCTTCTCTGTTAAGCCTTGTTCTGCCTGAACGACGATCTCCACATCATCTTCGCCGCCCGCCGCATCTGGCGAACGAGCTCCGTCTCGCGGTCGCGGAAGAAGCGCTGATGCTTGACGTCGGACACCCGTGCCGATGGCAGCATCGGAAAGGTCACGACGGAGATTTCCCAAAGATCCGCCTCGAGAATGCGCCGCACCCCCGTCTTGGCGTCGGTGCGGGCCCGTACGGTTCGAAAGCCGATCGAGAGCCCGTCCAGCGCACCGGATTTCATCAGCGCCAGCACTTCCCTCGATCGGGCGACGCCGGGCGACAGCACGCCTTCGACGAACAGCCCGCGACCATCCTCACGGATCGTCTTCCAGGCGCCGATCGGCTCGTTCGGGTCGTGCTGATAAAGCATGCGCACACCGGTTGCGCCGCGTTCGACAAGCGAGGACAAAAATGCCCCCCGCTCGATCCGGTCACGACCGAGATCGACCTCGCCGAACACGCTGGCATAACCGGAAAACGTGCCGTCGCCGGCAATGCCGGCCAGTTCCAGATTGGCGAATTTGCGCACATTCGGGCGCATGGGCGGGCGTTGCCCGCGGTCAGCGTGCATCGGGATCTCCTGCAAAGTCATTGGAATTGCTGAACCCCATCCGCTCGCGGCGGCAGGGGTTCGTCGTCGGGAGCGCCTTACTCCCTGCGCCGCCCGTATCGCTCGGCCAGCCGGGACAGCGCGCCCAGCACCCACCAGGCCGAAAGGCTGGCGGCAGCCGATCCCGCCAGCAAGATCTCCGGCTCGGGAAGTTCACCGCTGATCCCCAGCCTCGCCATCAGCCAAAGGCCGGCCGGCCCGCCGAAGATCAGCCCGCAGGCCACCCCGGTCAGAAACCGGCTCGCCGCCTCGTGCCCGCTTTTCGGCAGGAGATAGACCAGCGAAACGCCCGCACCCGCCACCGCACCTGCGGTCCGCGCAGCCCACACGCCGAGCGTTCCCGGATCATGCCCAAGGTCAGCCATCGTTAAACTTTCTGGGTTATGTTGAGAGTGTCAGCCGGAAAGCGGATCTCCATCCGCAACCGCCAAGGCCTCGCGCATCTTCACGCGCCACATGAAGCCGGCCGCTTTTTATCAACCCCCTGAATCGCTTGAGAGACAGCGTTGACGAGTTGAGTCAGGGGTTTGAGAAGTTGAGTCGAGCAGGCTCAAGCGCCGACAACTCGGAAAAGCTCAGTCGAAACCGTCATCGTCATCATGGTCAAGGGCCGACGAGGCTTGCCTGGCATGCATGATCGAGACGACCAGGACCCGGTCGGACTGGATGACATAGTCCACATGGTAGGGCGTTGCGACGAACCGCCTGATGCCCTCGACCGGAGCAACCATCGTTCCGACACGCGGCTGCTCGGAAATGAGCCGGATCGTTCGCTTGATCTGATCCGAAAACGCGACGGCAGTCCGCCGCCCGAACTGGGCCAGATAAGCCCGTTCCCTCTGGACGTAGCGTATCGCCTCTTCCGAGAGGGTGACCTTCATCAGGCAGCATCCTCGCGGTTGAGACGGTCGAGCTCTTCGAAGAACTCCTCCGCATCCACGGTCCGCCCCGCCTCGATATCCGCCAGTCCGCGACGGATGCTGAGTATTTCATTCCCCTCCGCCATCAGATAATATTTCAGCGCCCGGACAATCACCCAGCTTCTGCTGCGATCCGAGGTTTCCGCGATCTTCTCGATATCGTCGAGAATGTCCTGCGGCACGCGCAACGTGATCGGGTCCGAGAGAGCGGGCTTTTCGGATTTGGCATCTGCCATGACGATCTCCATCTGTAATACACCGTATTACAAATTACACCTTGCGCCGCGATCCCGCAATCACGCCGAATACCCCACAGCCTCGCGCTTTTCGTCCTCCGTCAGGAAGCCTGCAGCCCCGATCCGCGCCCACAGCGCCTCGCGCTCGGCCGAGAGACCTGCCACCCGGTCGAGATCCGGCTCCAGCCGCAACCCCTCACCGTAAGCGTCCGAAAGCCAGGCGGAAAAGCTTGCGGCCGTGCGGGCAATCAGCGGCAGCACCGTCAGGCGGTAGAAGGCGCGGTTCGCTTCCTGATAGTTGGCATAGGTATTGTCGCCGGGAATACCGATCAGCATCGGCGGCACACCGAGCGCCAGCGCAATGTCGCGGGCAGCACCGTTCTTTGCCTCGATGAAATCCATGTCCTTCGGCGAAAGCCCCATCGCCTTCCAGTCCAGCCCGCCTTCCAGAAGCAGCGGCCGCCCGGCATTGACCGCGCCTGAATAGCCCGCCTCCAGTTCGTCCTTCAGCCGCTGATACTGATCCGCGGAAAGATTGCCGCCGTCCTTCGGCTGGTAGACCAGCGCGCCCGAGGGCCGTGCGGAATTGTCGAGCAGCGCCTTGTTCCAGCCCGCCGCCGCATTGGAAAGATCGAGCGCCGCCCCTGCCGCCACCAGCGGCGACAGACCGCTATGGTCGTCGAGCGGATGAAACAGCTTCAGATGCAGCAGCCCCGGTCCGTCGCGATCGACAGCAAGCCGCCGCGTCACCTGCCCTGCGCGATAATCATAGGCCGCAATCCAGCCGTCGCGTCCCTCGACGACGCTCACCCGGTCCGGCCGCAGCAGATGCAGCTCGCGCAGGTCGCCGCCAAGCGCCAGCGGCTCCACATAGGCATTGCCGGATAAAAGCAGATGCCCGTACAGCGCCTCGAAGAAATCAGGCCCGCTCTGGCGCCCGTTCGGACGTGCCAGAAGCGCCAGTGCCGGATGATCGGCCACCTCCGTGGTCCCGCGATAGGCGAGCCACGGCACGGCGGCGGCAGCTTCGGCCACCATCCGCATGGCCCGATAGGCGATCGGGTTCTTCATGAACCCGGCCTTTGCCAGAGCCGCATAGGACCGCCCGGACCAGTGCGCCGCGCCATCGCCAGATACGATCGCAAAGCCCGACGATAGCCCCGACGTCGCCTTGGTTTCCTGAGGCGGCGCGATGCGGGAAAGCCCAGGAAGCCGGAATGGAAATCTCATCGTTTCATCCTTCACTCGATCCGGGATCAATTCCCTCTGAAGACGTTCAGGCCGCCATCGCCGCATCGTCCCGCAGCGCTGCCGCGAACGCTTTCGCGTACCCCGCCACCTGCGCCGCCCGGTCATTGCCATTGATGATTTTTCGCGCCCCGACCCAGTCCGATTTCCCAGGGCCGAAATAATCGCCGAGCTTGCGGCCGGTGAAACTGCCGGCCCGCATGCCCTCGATCAGGATTTTTACTGCCACATCCATCTCCATGGCGCGATGAGGTGCCGTGACCAGATCGATCCCTGTCAGCGCCGACATTTTCTGGTAGTTGCGCCTGTGGGTCAGTTGCACGAGCCCGCGCCCCAGCCAGGTGCGGCCATCGGCATCGTAACGCCAGTACGGCGTCTTCACCGTCCGCAGCCGGCCGGCGCTGTAAGCGCTTTCCAGCCGCACCACCGCAAGCTGATCGGTCTTGGCCAGCGTTTCGCGCACCGGCTGCATCGTCGCTGCCGTCTCGTGAAACGCGGTCGCCAGCGCATAGGCAAGCGCCGCGGGGCCTTCGATGGGGTTGCGCGCCTCCCATGCCTCCAAAACAGCAGCCAACCCGGCCACCTGACCACTTGCCAACCGCCCGCTGAACGGGTTCCTGCGCACGTGATCGAAGAAAAAACTGCGCTCGTATCCCATGTTAATCCTACCCCTTTACCGCGTTCGAAGGTTTCAATCGGTTTAGAAAAAACTAAATCGTTTTAGTCTGTTAATGACGATTTACTTCGGAGTAAGGATGTGGAACCAATCCAACCATGCGACGTTCATAGGGGCGCACCACCACGATGGTGCAGCGCACAATCCGGAGATCATGATGATGCAGCAGACCGCCCAGACAGCCGCCACGAAATCGGTGCCGCAGCACGTCCTCGAGCGCATGGAATCCGAATGGAAGCAGATGCGCGACAGCGCTCCGGCTGTGCCGGCTAAAAGCTGAATTGCAACTGTTGGCAGTAGCCAACTGTCAGATATAGAACGCTTGAGCGGCCCTGTCCGGGCCGCTTTTCGTTGCGCGGTTCACCAGAAGCGCCACACCGGGCCTGGGCTCAAATCCCCCTGACGCGCGGCTCGCCCAGGCCGTCCAAAACAAGCGCCGTCAGCGCCCAGACCAGCGCATCCAGCCGGTCCGGCGAGCGTCCCGATGACAGTCCGTTGGGACCGAAATCGCACATCTGGTCCTCCAGCTCCGCAAACCGTCCCGCATGCACCACCCGTCCCTGCTCGTAGAGGGCTGCGACCGGTTCTGCGCGGGCAAACTTTCCGCGGGATGCATGCACCACCGTTACCGGCAGGTTGGCGTCGATGCTTTTCAGCATCGCCGGCACCATGTCGCCGCCCTGGTTGCCCTCGGCCACGACGCGGTCGGCCAAAAATCGCGCATAGGCCTTCACCACGGCCTTCGCCCAGCCGCCCGGCGTCTGACCGGTCACCGAACAGTCGGCCAGCACCACCGCCCTACCAGGCGAACCTTCGCTTGCCTCGACACCCGCCACGACGATGCCGCAGCAGGAGTTCTCGCCGGATCCCGAGGGCGGATCGACCGCCACCACGATGCGCCGCAGAACCCCGGTAAAGCGCGTCACGCAGGCCTCGAGGTCGGTGCGCTTCCACAGCGCGTCGTCGCGATCCTCGATCAGCTCGCCGCCAAGTTCCTGACGACCAAGTCTCGTCCCGCCATAGCGTCGCTCCAGCGCCGCGATAAAGCCCGGTGCCAGATTGCCGGCGTTACCGGCTGTGGAGATCTTGATCAGCCGCGTGCCGGGGTCGGCAATCAGTTGCTTCAGCACCGGCACCGGTCGCGGCGTGGTCGTCACCAGTTGGCGCGGATCGAGTCCCAACCGCAGGCCGAACTGCAGCATGTCGAACGTTTCCTGCGCATGCTTCCATTTGCCGATCTCGTCGCACCAGGCGTAATGAAACTGCGGTCCGCGCAGCGCTTCCGGATCTTCCGAGGAAAAGATCTGCGCCACCGTGCCGTTCGGCCAGACCAGCCGCTTTCTTGAAATCTCGAATTCCGGCCAGTGCCGTGCCGCAATCCGGCAGATGCCGGACACACCATCCACCATAACCTCGCGGGCATCGCCCAGCGTTTCCGCAACGAGAGCGATGCGAAGATCGGAACGCTCTCCGGCGGAACACGCCAGCGCATGCACCCATTCGGCGCCGGCGCGCGTCTTGCCGGATCCGCGCCCGCCCATGATCAGCCATGTCCGCCAGTCGCCATCCGGAGGCCTCTGTCCGGGAAGCGCCGCAAAAGCCCAGTCCCGGTCGAGACCGGAGACGAACCCGTCAAACGCGTTCTCTCCCGGGCCAGGCGCGTCAAATCTCTCCGCCGGCACCGCGTCCGGAGCGCGGGGCAACCCCATCGCACCGGCCAAAACCATTCCGGCCTCCAGATCCCGTCCGGTCTTCTTCCTGGCATCACCGATGTCAGACATGCCTGCCCCGAACGACCCGGACGCCTTCACCGCCTCACCCGTGATCTTCTCTGCAGCCCGCCGCATCTTGCGCTGGCTGGGTTCCTCCGGCTGGAAGCCTTTGCGCCACCCATCCCGGTGGGCCATCGCGTTTCCAGGCTTCGAAATACCCAAAGGCTGTTTCATTGGCGCGATCCTCGATCATCCGGACGAAGCGGGCCTTCGCCTCTTCGTATCCGCCGGCATCGGCCAGCCTGTCGGCCTCCACCTGCCGGTCGCGGGACAGCTGACGCTGCAGCGCATCGACCTTTTCCAGCGTGCGCACGATCAGGCTCATCGCATCGGTCGCCGCCTTCACATCGGCCCGCGCCAGTTTCTGCGACGCCTCGTTGCCGTCAGCTGACACCGCGTCGTCGGCCTCGCCGGACAACAGCCCGGACGCCGCTTCCCGCATCGTCCGGAACGTGGCGAACTGCTGGCGCATCTCAGCCGTCATCTCGTTCAAAAGCTGCCGCAGTTCATCTGCGGGCTTCAGCTCGGTTTCCGCAGACTTGAGCTCCAGCAGAACGTTCCGAACCGTCTCTTCGAGTTCGGCATCCTGAGTCACGTCGTCATCCGCGTCGTAAAGCGGTTCGTCCGTCCACAGGCCGAACAGGTCTGGATCAAAACCGGCGAGAGTATCGGAACGGTTCATGGCAGATCTCCACAGCCGAAAACCCGCCGCGCCGGCTTGCCGTCGCACGTTCGGTTTCGATATCGATGTCCTGGAAAAAAAGAGGGCCCGGAGGTCAATCCGAGCCCTGACTGGAAGCCTTGCGGCGGTCGGGGCGTGAAGCCTCTCCCGACGCAACTCTTCGACTATGCCTAAACACTACCCGACAACCGTCACGCCGTCAAGGATTAAATTCCTATCTCGAAAATTTTACCGGAACCGCTTCTCCCTCACGTCCCGCAGAAGGTGCGCGCAACCTTCTGTTCCGCCGTCGGCGCAATCGCGTAGTCGGCAAATTCCGGCCGCTCTTCGAACGGTTTTTCGAGCGCCTCCACCAGCTTTTCAAAGAAGCTGAAATCACCGTAATTGGCAGCCGCGATGGCTTCCTCGATTCGGTGGTTGCGGGCGATCAGCCACGGATTGACGCCGCGCATCTCTGTTGCCAGGTCCGCCGGGCTGCGACCTTCCTCGGCCAGCCGCTCGTTCCATTTCGGCAACCATTCCCGCAGCTTGGCCGTATCCGCGAAACAGGCGAGCAGGTCGTCGTCGTGTCCTTCCGCGGCGTTGCAGAGCGCTCGGAACGTCCGCGTGAAATCCGCTTCGTTTTCCTCCATTGCAGAAAGCAGTCCCTGCACGAGATCGCCATCACCGTCGCGCGCGGTGACCAGACCGAGCTTTGCGCGGAACACCTCGATCCAGTGCGCCTGGAACGTGTCGCCGAATGCCTTCAGGACAGAATTGGCGGCTTCCACCGCCTTTTCCTCGTCGGCATCGATCAGCGGCACCAGCGCCTCGGCAAGCCTTGCGATATTCCATTGTCCGATGCCCGGCTGGTTGCGATAGGCATAGCGCCCCTGCCGGTCGATCGAGGAAAACACCTTCATCGGGTTGTATTCGTCGAGAAAGGCGCAAGGGCCGAAGTCGATCGTCTCGCCCGAAATCGTCATGTTGTCGGTGTTCATCACACCATGGATAAAGCCGACGCCGAGCCAGCGGGCAATCAGTTCCGCCTGCCGGTCGGCCACCGCCTTCAGCAGCGCCATATAAGGGTTCTGCGCGCCCATCAGGTCAGGGTAATGCCGCTCGATCACGTAGTTGGCCAGCGTCCGCACACCCTCGGTATCGCCGCGGGCAGCAAAGAACTGGAGCGTGCCCACCCGCACATGGCTTGCCGCAACCCGCACGAACACCGCGCCCTGCTGCTCCTGCTCGCGCTGAACGAGCTCACCTGTCGAAACCGCAGCCAGGGCCCGCGTCGCCGGGATGCCCAGCGCATGCATGGCCTCGGACACGACATATTCGCGGATGACCGGCCCAAGCGCTGCCCGCCCGTCGCCTCGGCGCGAAAACGGCGTCGGCCCCGCACCCTTCCATTGGATGTCGCGGCGCTGTCCGGCACGGTCCATGACTTCGCCGATCAGGATCGCCCGCCCGTCGCCAAGCTGCGGCACGAAATTGCCGAACTGGTGCCCGGCATAGGCCATGGCGAGAGGCGATGCCCCCTGCGGCACGACATTGCCGGAAAGCACCGCTGCCAGCCGGTCGGGATCCGAAAGATCCGCCTCGACGCCCAGTTCCGCTGCCAGCTTCTGGTTGAACCTCAGAAGCTTCGGCCCCTCCACCGGCTCCGGGTAGACGGAAGCGAAGAACCGATCCGGCAGGCGGGCATAGGAATTGTCGAACTGGAACACGGGATCTCTCCTTCGGCCCTTTCAGGGGCTTGGTCTCGGGTATGTGCTTGAGTCTGGTCTGTGGCGTATCCCCAATATGGGGTCTCGCGCCTGCGGAACAAGCAAGATCAGCCCTTATTGCCCGCCTTCAACCGCACCCCGAACCCGAGCAGAAACGTCACCAGCGCCGCGGCTGCGGACGTCCCGTAAAGCCAGTAGGCGACCTGCCCGGGATCGCCTTGCGACAACTGCCGTGTCAGCCCGGTCGCTGCCGCGATCATGCCGGCAAGCGCCGATCCGACGGCGTAGCCGGCCGTCGACATGGTCGGCAAAAGCGCGCTAGCCCGGTCACGCTCCTCGTCGCCGGCGGCCTCCATCGAGGCCTGGTTGATCGCCGCCCACGACAGACCGAAACCGGTGCCGATCGCCATCTGGCTCAGGACCACGAGCAGGATCTCCCGGACGTCGATCGATACCGCGATCATCAGGAAGCCCGCGAGCTGGAACAGCGGCCCGGCTCGCATCGCAAAGTGTCGTCCTTTTAGAGACTTGATCCGGCTGGAGGCCATCGCGACCGCGCTCCAGGTCAGCGCCATCGCCACCACGATATAGCCGACCGCCGCCGGTCCGATGCCCCACACGTCGCGGATGATCAGAGCCAGATAGGTGGCACCAGAGGCATGGCCCGCCGACATCAGGAACAGCATCCAGAACCCGTGGCCAAGCACCGATCCCAGCCTGAAAGCGCCAGCCGGAAACAACCGCGGCCCGAGCTTTCCATCCGTCATCACGGTCAGCGCCAGCGCCAGTGATCCCAGCACCAGACAGGCGACCTGCCAGCCGATCACCCCCGTTGCGGACGACAGTGCGAAAATGAAGGACGCAGTCACGCAGAGCGCCACGGCCAGAGGCGCAAACGCGGCCTTTGCCGCGCTGCCGGTCTCGGGCGTCGTCAACAGCGTGAAAAGACCAAGCAGGATGAGAAACGGCGTCACCGCCAGAAACGCGGCATGCCACGAAAACGCCTCTGCGAGCAGCCCCCCGATCAGCGGCCCGAGCAGAGCCGCGACCGCCCAGACGGTTGCCTCCACCGCAAATACCTTCGCCGTCACCGCGGACGAGAAATTGGCCGGGATGAGGCTGTAGCAGATTGCCACGATCAGACCGTCGGCAATCCCCTGCAACAGTCTGCCCGCAACGATAAAGAAAAAGCTTGGTGCCAGAACCGCCATCAGACCGCCCAGCGAAAACAGCGCCATGGACCAGAACAGGCTGGATTTCACACCCAACCGATCGCGGAGATAGGCAGCACTGGTGCCGCCGGCGATCGAACCGATGAAATAGAGGCTGTAGACCCAGCTGAACCAGTCGCGCCCGCCAAGTTCGGCGGCGGCCAGCGGCATGGCGGCAACAATCGCGAACTGGTTGAAGGCATGCAACCCGATCCCGGCGGAAATCAGCCCCAGCATCAGGCCGTTCCGGCCCGACAAAAGCGTTTTCCATCCGGTGTCTGTTCTTGTCAGCACGGCATGCTCCCCGGTTCATCCGCAAGGCTTTCCCGACCGCAGCAGTGGCGGCGCAAAGTCCCCCGGTCAACGGTCAAGGATCGATTTTGGCGCGCGTGACATTTTAGCTACAGCTTTCCAAGCCGAACGCACTACATTGATCCTCATAACAAGCAGTCGTTGAAAACACGGAGAAATCATCATGAGGAACACACTCGTTCTCGCCGCAGCTCTTGCAGCCGGCCTCTCGTCCGCAGCTCTCGCCGCCGATGCGGTTGAGACCATTCCGAGCGCGCCAGTCGCCTACGAAACAGCTCCGGCATTTTCCTGGTCCGGTCCTTACCTCGGTATCCACGGCGGATACGGCTGGGGCGATGCTGATATCGAAGGCGCTGGTTCCCAGAACTTCGACGGCGCCCGCATGGGTGGCTTCGTCGGCTACAACTGGCAGTTCTCCAACGGTTTCGTTGCCGGTGTTGAAGGCGATGTCAACTACGACTGGAACAACGACGATGTCGCCGCTGGCGTCGATGCCGAAAGCGGCTTCTCCGGTTCGGCCCGTGCGCGTCTCGGTTACGCCATGGACCGCACTCTGATCTACGCAGCAGGCGGCTGGACAGCCACCAATGTTGAAGTCGACACGCCGGTTGGCGACGACGACGACACGCTGCACGGCTGGACGATCGGCGCTGGCGTCGATCACGCCTTCACCGACAACCTGTTCGGCCGCGTCGAGTATCGCTACAACGACTACGGCAACGGCAACCTCGCCGGCGCTGATGTCGACTTCAACCAGCACGTCGTGCAGGTTGGCCTCGGCGTGAAGTTCTGATCGCGTCAAGCATCTGATTGTATGAGGAGGAGGCTGCCGCTCGCGCGGTGGCCTTTTTCTTTGGAACTTGCTCTTCAGGGATTTCGACCACTGTCCCGGCCATCATCACGGCAGGATCAGGCTCCCGTTGCGAGAGGTTCGCTTAACTTTCCTGTATTAGACGGGACTTGTCGGCTCTTTGCCCGTGGTCCTGCCGATGACGTCGCGCGCGACGTGAATCAGCCGGGTTGCAGTTTCGTGTTTTGACTATTTTCGGAAGTTTCTGCGCATGCCGTTTTCCCCATCGTCTCGCGGGGCAGACCCCGAGAACCGCAAAGGGCTAGGCCGACGCACCAGACACGGCCTTGGCCCAGCTCTGGCGACACCTGCGGCGGTATTGGGCTTCGGTGCGTTTCTGGCACTTTTCGGCTGGGCGGAATATTCCAACTGGAAGACACAGGTCGCACGGGTCGAAGCGGCACTGGAACAGACGGCCGAAGCAATTACCCAGCATGCCGACGACGTGGTGGAAATGTCGCGGCTGCCGCTCGCAAGCCTGATCTCCAAGATCGAGGAGAAAGACGGCGAGGCCGATCTCGCCCAGGCGATCGACGCGCTGATGAAGCGCCAGCTCAGTGCGTCGCCCACACTCGATACGCTCTCCTATCTCAATGCCGATGGCCAGATGGTTGCGACCTCGTCGGCAACACGCCCCGCCGGGGTCTCCTATCAGGACCGCGACTATTTCAAATTCCACAAGGCCAGCCCCTTCCCGCTCCCGGTCCTCGGAAAGCCCATCCTCAGCCGGCTGACCCAGACCTGGGTCCTGCCGATCTCGCAGAAGGTGATTTTACCGGACGGCACGTTCGGCGGGGTTGTGGTCTCCACCATCAAGGTCAACCATTTCGTCAATTTCTTCAGCCGCTACGATATCGGGTCCGATGCCTCTTTCCTGCTCGTTCGCGGAGATGGCGTGGTTCTCGCCCGCGCGCCGATGGCCGACAGCATTCTCGGTCAGGACATGTCCAAGAGCGATCTGTTTGCCCATGTCCGCCAGACCCGCGTCGGCGCCTTTCATTACCAGTCACCGATCGACCAGACGGCGCGGGCGGGTGGCTTTCACCAGAGCCAACTGACCGGCTTGGTGGCGCTCGCGGCCGCATCGGAATGGCAGGTGCTGATCTCCTGGGCGTCGACCGCGAGGACGCGCTGGATCTATGCGGCGATCCTTCTCATCGCGGCCGGGTTCGCCACGGTCTACTGGCGCCGCCAGATGCAGTTGCGCCAGGAGCGCGAAGCGCTGGTCGCCGCGCGCGAAGCGGAGTTCCGCCTGCTCGCTGAATCCTCCAGCGACCTCATCACCCGGTTCGATGAACACGGCATCCGCGAATATGTCTCGCCCTCCTCGATCGGCATCCTCGGGCTCGAGCCAGAGGACCTGATCGGCCGCAGCATCTTTGCCGGCATGGCCGAAGATACCGAATTCCTGGTGCGCCAGGCAACGGAGCGGCTCGGCAGTGGGCCTGGTCATGAGAAATTCCTGATCCGCCACGTCAAGCCCGACGGCGAGGAAGTATGGCTGGAAACGGCGATGAGCCGTCTGCCGGCTTCGCATCCGGCCCAGGCGCCGCGGGTGGTTGCGATCACCCGCGATGTCAGCCGCCACAAGCGCGCACAGGACGAGCTCGATCTTCTCGCCAATACCGACGACCTGACAAGGCTTGCCAACCGGCGCTTCTTCAACGCGCGGTTCGAAGCGATGGTCACTGCGGCGAACCGTTCGATGACGCCGCTGTCGCTGCTGATGATCGACGCCGACCGTTTCAAGCTTTTCAACGACACCTATGGCCACGCGGCCGGCGACGAATGCCTGCGCGCGATCGCACAGGTGGTACGGTCAACCGTCATCCGCCCCGGCGATGTCTGCGCCCGCTATGGCGGCGAGGAAGTGGCGGTGCTGCTCGCCGCAACCGACGCGAAGGCCGCGCATGCCATCGCCGAAAGCATCCGCGTGGGCGTCGAAGAGATCGGCCTGGAACACGGCAGAAACCCACCCTCCAACCGCGCCACGATCAGCGTCGGCCTCGCCACGCTCACCCCCGGCCAGGACCTCGTGACAACCTCGCAAGCCCTCTTCAAGCGCGCCGACGAAGCCCTCTACAACGCCAAGGCCGCAGGCCGAAACCGGGTGGAGG
Source organism: Neorhizobium sp. DAR64872/K0K18 (assembly GCF_050500175.1). Taxonomy (NCBI): domain Bacteria; kingdom Pseudomonadati; phylum Pseudomonadota; class Alphaproteobacteria; order Hyphomicrobiales; family Rhizobiaceae; genus Neorhizobium; species Neorhizobium sp. DAR64872/K0K18. The sequence continues at coordinate 934,939 of NZ_CP191446.1, read as the reverse complement.
TGGCGGGGAGCTAAGCCCCGCCCAATCCGCGACGCCCCTTACGCCGGCAGTCCCTGCCAGCCGTGGATGCCGACATAGAGGCCGACGGCGATGATGAGGAGGCTGGAGACGTAGGGAGCGCGACGGGCAACCGTCGAAAACCAGCTCCAGCGCGACGTGGCGTGACGCACGCTCAGCGCAGCAACGGCCCCGACGGTCACCAGCGTGATTGCAAGGCCGATGGAAAAGCACATGACCAGAACGAAGCCGAGCGTGAACTCCTTGAGCTGCAGGCAGAGAAGCAGAACCGTGATGGCGGCCGGGCACGGGATGAGACCTCCGGTCAGACCGAACAGAACGATCTGCCATGTGGTCACCTTGCGGTCGGTGAACCGGCGACGAATGTCGTTGGCATGCGCCATTTCATGGGCATCCTGATACCCGTCCGTCGCCACGTCTAGCCCCTGCATCTCGTCGTGGTCATGGTCGTGGCCTTCCGTGAAGGACAGGTCGTAGTCATGGGTATGGTTGCCGTGGCCAAGGCTCAGGCTTGCGACGAACGCATGCGGCTCGGGAATGTCCGTGGTCGACTGCAGATATCCGCCCTGATCGGCAAAGACGAAGGCCTGCCGCGATCCATCCGGGCGCTGTGTCGTGACGACGACATCGGACGCCGTCCAGCCGTGGCCGCGCTCGGAGCGAAAACGCCAGACAGGCGCAACGCCGTCCTCGAAGATTTCGAGCGTGACGACGCCGTGCCCGGTATCGACCCGCCTGACGTCACCGTTGCCTGCGGCATGCCCCTGTGCTGAACCGTGGTCATGGGCGCCGTGATGACCGTCGTGGCCATGGCCACCGTGGTGGCCGTGATGACCGTCATGCCCATGCGAGCCATCATGCCCGTGGCCGGCAGCGGCCTTTCCCATCTGCTGATCCTGCCATGTTCGCCACAGCATCCAGAGTGCGATCGCAATGATGACCGCCGCGGAGACAAGCTGGAAATAGGGTTCGGAAGCCTCGGCATCCATGCCCTGCCAGAGATACATGCCCGCAAAGGCGATGCCCCACACGACGATCGTGTGCGAGATCGTCGCGGCAAGACCGAGCAGCACCGCCTGCGTGACCGTCCCCCTCACCGCAACGATAAAGGCTGCCATCATCGTCTTCGAATGGCCCGGCTCCAAGCCGTGCAAGGCCCCAAGCAGGATGGCGCTTGGAACAAACAGCCAGGCATGGGCAGATCCCTGCTGCAGGAGGTCGGCAAAATCAGGCATGGGAATATCTCACGGGTATTTAGGTCTCAAAGGTATTTGGTGATCGACTTGAACTCGTCGATGGAGTGGCGCTTCTCCCGATCGAGCGCGCCGATCGTGTCTTCGAGACAGTGGTCCAGATGGTCCTGGATCAGGGTGCGCTTGGCATTGGTGATCGCCTTTTCCACCGCATGCAGCTGCTGGGCGATGTCGAGACACGGCCTGCCGCCCTCGATCATGGCGATCACACTTTTGAGATGTCCCTCAGCCCGTTTCAGCCGCTTGACGATTTCAGGATGACTTTCGTGGACGTGCTCGTGTTCTGTCATGAGCCAATCCTATCCCCCTGGAGGGGATAAGGCAAGCATCTTCAGAACTGCTTTCAGACGGCTTCCTCCAGCTTTCTGGGTGGAGGCTGCGAGCGTTGTGGCGTTAGCCTGGCTTACGACCGGCGCGCTTCCAGACGCCGCTTGTCACGCTGGATATATTCGAAACCCATCTCGGTCAGCCGGAACTGGCGTTTCTGGAACTCGCCGCGGATGGTGATGAAGCCCTGCTCTTCGGCTTCGCTCAGCGTCTTCAAGCTGGTGCCCTTGGGCGGAGACTGCCATTCGAGGCCGTTGGCGCTGTGAAGCAATACCATGATCTTGATGATTGTCGTGTCTCCCGGCCAATGCGTTCAGGCCAGACGAATAGCTTTTCGCACGATCCCCTGCAATGACCGATGTTCATGCAGGAATGTCGGGCCCGTGTTGCCAAATTTGCAATGGACTTGACGGCTGCGGTCTGCCAAAAGCGCGAAAGGACGCGACTGCCGTTATCTTTAGAACGGGGTCGGGTGGCCGATTGACGTCACGTCGCTGCCGCGAGATCACGCTGGCCGTCCTTTTGATTTCCCAGTTTTCCCAGCATTCAATCTACGACCTTGGTTGTGACTGCGAACCTTTTGTCATGAAAAAAGGTCCTGCGGCTTTCACCGAGGACCTCTGATCAGGCTCGATCAGACGGGGGTAAGACCCGTCCAACCGCTACCGTCATTGTTTAATCAGCAACCGGTACCCTGGGCAGTTTCGCCCGTCAGGTTCGGCAGGTTGCCGGAGTTTGCAGCATCGCCTGGCTCACCGCCCGGTGCGCAGCCTGCGCGGCTACCGTAGGCGCCGGTCGAACCGACTGCCGAGCCCGGGGTAACGCTGCCTGTCGAATAGGGGTCTACAGTACCCGATGCGGCTGGCTTCGGCGGGATGTTGCCGCCGGCACCGCTCATGTTCTGCTGGACGTCCGCGCGGTTGGCCGAACCGTTCATATCATAGCTCGTCTGCGCAAATGCTGCAGAGGATAGGCCAAACGAAAGTGCGGCAACAACTGTCAATGTCTTGATCATTTTTGAATTCCTTTTCGTATCCCTACAGGGTGTTAACCGGCCGGGCACAAATTGGTTTCATCTCAAATTCCCGTGAGGAACCGCGCTTTTATGGAACCCGTTTGTCGATGAGCGACTGCGCATTGCGCGCTTCGCGTCGCAGCCAGCGCCGGTTGGCGACCTCGGGCAGATCGTGCGCTTTGGGAATGCGCTTGGTCTTCCAGCGGCGCAGGATTAAAAATCCGAGCGTGCCAATACCGGCAAGCAAGACAACGGCCAGCAGGATCATCGGGGTCTGGTCGACCATGGCGGGGTTCTCCGTAGCAAGGGTTTCATCTTTCTGACCGAACCAACTCGACGCCGGCTCGAGAGTTCCCTTGCTTGGTTGCAACTACAACCAGCCGGACTTCCGGAACCGGTAGAAAAGGATGCTGCAGAGAAGGACGATCGCAACCAGCACGGCGGGATAGCCGTATTCGGTCTTCAATTCCGGCATGTTCTCGAAATTCATGCCGTAGATGCCGGCGATGGCCGTCGGCACCGCAAGAATGGCGGCCCAGGCAGCCAGCTGCCTGGTGATGACGCCCTGGCGCTGCTGTTCCAGAAGGTTCGAGGCTTCAAAGACCGAGGTGATGACTTCGCGAAGTCCGCCCACCATGCCTTCGACCCTTCGGATATGATCGAGCACGTCACGGAAGAACGGCTTGGCGTCCCGGTCGAGGCAGGGAAGGTCGAGATTGACTAGCTTGCCCGCCACTTCCGACATCGGGCCCAGGATACGCCCGAACAGGATCAGCTGACGGCGCAGGCGGAAGAGACGGCGGATCTGCTCGCGTTCGAGAAAGTTCGCGAGCATCTTCTGCTCCATTTCCAGCACCTTGTCCTCGATCGTTTGCACCAGCGGCAGATAGCCGTCGGCGATGAAATCGATGATCCCGTGCAGGACGTAGTCAGGCCCCTTGGAGAGAAGCTGCGGCGAGGCTTCGAGCTGTGCCCGGATGGCGGCATGGTTGCGGGCCGAGCCGTGCCGGACGGTGATGATGTGGCGCCTTCCGACGAAGATCGCCGTCTCGCCATACTTGAATTTCTCGCCTTCCAGATGGGCGGTCTTTGCCACCACGAACAGCTGTTCGCCATAGGCTTCCACCTTGGGCACCTGATGGGCGTTGATGGCGTCTTCGACCGCGAGAGGGTGCAGCTCATAGGTTTCGGCCAGCGCATGCAGCTCGTCCGGTGACGGCTCGTGCAGGCCGATCCAGACGAAATCCTGACCGGACAGTCTCGGCGCCGGCCCATCGACAGGCACCGCCTCGGCACGTTTTCCGTTGCGGTACACATAGGAAGCGACAACTGTCATGGTATGCTCTGCGATGGAGTATGGTCTGCGACGCCGATAACGTACTAGGCCTTGGCCCGTTCCGGCGAATAACCCGCGTCACGGATCGCTTGCGCGGCCTTTGCCTCGTCGCCACCCACCATCACCGTATGCGTGACAAGATCAATCGACACGGGTGCATCCGGCAGCGCTTCGGCGAGAGCGTTTCGCAGGGTCTTTTCGCAGTGGCCGCAGGTCATGTCCGGCACGGTGAAGATCACGGTCATCTCAGGTCTCCTTCTTCAATCTGTATGCGCCGGTGACGCGGAACCGGCAAGGTCGTCGAGGATCGGGCAGTCGGGACGGTCGTTTCCGCCGCAGCAATGAGCAAGGTGCTTCAACGTCTTGACCATGCCCTGCATCTCCGCGATGCGCCGCTCAAGATCGTCGATATGGGTGGTGGCGATGTCCTTGACGGCGGCGCTCTCGCGGCTGCGGTCCTGCCACAGTTTGAGTAGCGCCTGCGTTTCCTCCAGCGAAAAACCTAGCGAGCGGGCGCGCTTGATGAAGCGCAGCACATGCACCTGATCGCCGCCATAGGTCCGGTAATTGTTGCCGGTGCGGGCGGCCGGCGTAATCAGGCCGATCTCCTCGTAATAGCGGATCATCTTGGCCGAAACGCCGGATGCCTGTGCGGCCTCGCCGATATTCACGCTTTCTCTCCCAGTGCGACGGTTTTCAATCGCAGCGCATTGCCAAGCACGAACGTGCTCGACAGCGCCATGGCGGCAGCGCCCAGCATCGGCGAAAGCGTCAATCCGAGCAAGGGATAGAACACACCGGCGGCGAGCGGGATCAGCGCCACGTTATAGCCGAACGCCCAGAACAGGTTCTGCCTGATATTGCGCATCGTTTCCCGGCTGATGGCAATCGCCGACACCACGCCGGTCAGATCGCCGCCGACCAGCACCACATCGGCGCTCTCGATCGCCACATCCGTACCGGTGCCGATGGCAATGCCGACATCCGCATGCGCCAGCGCCGGCGCATCGTTGATACCGTCGCCGACAAAGGCGATCCGGCGCGGCCGAGGCGAAGTCGCCTGTGGCGAGGACACGGCGGCGGAACCGCTCCCCTTCCGCAGGTCATCCAGCGCCTTCACCTTGCCCTCGGGCAGAACTTCGGCAACGACCGTATCGATCCCCACCTGGGCTGCAATCGCTTGTGCGGTGCGACGGTTGTCGCCGGTCACCATGGCAACCTCGATGCCCATCGCCCGCAGCGCCTTGATGGCCTGAACGCTCGATGGCTTCAGCGGATCGGCAACGGCAATCACCGCCGCCAGACGACCGTCTATCGCGGTATAGAGCGGCGACTTGCCCTCGCCGGCCAACCGGGCGGCCGTCTGTTCCAGTGGTGCGACCGAAATGGCGAGCTTGTCCATGAACCTGTCGGCGCCGACCGAAATGTCCCGGCCATCGACGCGGGCACTGATGCCGTAGCCGGTGACGGAGCGGAAATCCTCGGTCTCGGCCAAGACCAGACCCTTCGCCTCCGCCGCCTTGACGATCGCATCCGCAATCGGGTGTTCGGAGCGACGCTCGACGGCGACGGTGAGGCGCAGAACCTCGTCTTCCGAAAACCCGTCCACGACATCCAGATCCGTCAGCTGCGGCCGTCCCATCGTGACCGTGCCGGTCTTGTCGAACACGACGAGATCCACATCCGACAGCGCCTGCAGCGCATCGCCCTTGCGGAAGAGCACGCCGATGCCCGCCGCCCTGCCCGCCCCGACGACGATCGAGACCGGGACGGCGAGACCCATGGCGCAGGGGCAGGCAATGATCAGCACCGCCACCGCCGCCACCAGCGCATGCGACAGCCGCGGCTCCGGTCCCACCAGGAACCAGACGACGAATGTAACGACCGCCAGAAGCATCACGGCCGGCACGAACCACGCAGTCACCTTGTCCACCAACGTCTGGATCGGCAGTTTGGCGCCCTGCGCCTGTTCCACCAGCCGGATGATGCCGGCAAGCGCCGTATCGCGGCCGACCTTTTCGGCGCGGAAACGGAAGGAGCCGGTGCGGTTGACCGTTCCGGCGGTGACGGACGCGCCCGCCATCTTCTCGACCGGCAGCGGCTCACCTGTGATCATCGATTCATCAACATTCGATTGCCCGTCGATCACGGTGCCATCGACCGGCAGACGTTCGCCGGGACGGATCCCGACGATATCGCCGACCACGACCTCGGACGAGGGAATATCGACGACCGCCCCGCTCCGTTCGACCCGCGCGGTTTTCGCCTGCAGACCGGCCAGTTTCTCGATTGCCTCGCCGGTGCGGCCTGTGGCACGCGCCTCCAGCAGGCGGCCGAACAGGATCAGCGTCACGATGACGGCGGCGGCTTCATAATAGACAAAGCGCGCGCTTTCCGGCAGCAGGCCGGGCGCGAAGGTCGCAAACACCGAATAACCGTAGGCGGCAAGAACGCCCACCGCGACCAGCGAATTCATCTCCGGATGGCCCCGCAACAGGGCCGGCAGACCAAGCTTCAGGAACCGAAGACCCGGTCCGAAAATCACCACCGTTGCCAGCACGAAGTAGAGGTAGTGGAGGTTCTGCGTGTCGATGACTTCCATCAGCCAGTGATGGAACGGCGCGTAGACGTGACCCGTCATCTCCAGCACGAACAGCGGCAATGTCAGCACCGCCGCAATGGCGAGATCACGCTTCAGGACACCCGCTTCTCCGCGATGCATGTGGGCATGGTCGTGAGCGGCGTTTTCATGCGTCGGATGCGGATCCTCGGCTTGAGAATGGGCGGCCCCGGTATGATCAGCATGGGTATGATCAGCCTGCGCGCTCGTCTCCGCATGCTTCAACGCCGGGTGACGATCAGAGCCCGCGTCAAAACCCGCTTCCCGCAGCGCAAGAGCCATCGCGCCGTCGGGGATCTCGTAGCCCATCTTGCGGACAGCCGCCTCCAGCGTCTCCGGATCAAACCCCACACCCGTCTCGACCGTGAGCTTCTTCGTTGCAAAGTTGACAGCGCTTTTCTCGACGCCCGCCACTTTGGCCGCCGCGGTTTCCACCCGGCGCACGCAGGAGGCACAGGTCATGCCCTCGACGGGCACGGTGATCGGTTCGGGGCGATGGATGGGGCGAATAATCTGGTTCATGGGTCGCTATCCTCTTCGCAACCACATGTAGGGCTTCCCATCATGGGAAGGTCAAGGGCCAGCCGGGTATTTAGCTCTGGCGGATGCTTGTACCGTATCCGGGATACGCTTATTCTACGATGAAGGGAGTTCGCTATGCCGGTGCGCGACAGAATTAAGCGATATCGCGAAAGCGGAGGTGCAGCGCATCTTGTCCGGGTCGAAGTGCTGGTCCCAGCGTCGCAACGGCAGGATATACTCGCAAGCGCTGCAGCGATGCGTGATGCGCACCGAGATAAAAGAGGCAGGATACAGGCGCTCTGCGATCAGGCCGTCACGCTTTACCGGTTGCGCATCCTCGACAACATCGACCTCGACCGGTTGCACACCCTCACGGACCGAGCCCGTGTCATTGCCAACGCCTTGATGGAACGCGGCGACGCCCGCGCCTTTGCCCTCGGGCGAAAGCTAATTGCTGAACTGGACGAGTGACGTGGCTCCCACCGACCTGCAGAAAGCCATCCTCGCCGTCATTGCCGGCAATCGATCCGAAACCAGCTATCTGGCCGGTGGCCTGCTGCTTAACCGCGACTGGCCGCGTCAGTCGGACGACATCGACATCTTCCACGATACGGACGAGGAAATCGGCGAAATCGCCACGCGCGACATCGAGGCGCTGCGGTGCCATGGCTTCCATGTGGCAATCGACGTGTTCATCTATGGCTGCGTCGAGGCAACCGTCAGCTGTGCCGGCGAGGCAACCCTGATCCAGTGGATGAGCGAGACGCGACAGCGCTTTTTCCCCCTTGTGGACGACCCCGAATGGGGGATGCGACTGCATCAGGCCGATCTTGCCGTTAACAAGGTTCTAGCGGCCTCCACCCGACGCAAGGCCCGCGACTACGTGGATCTCATTCTGATCGCTGAACGCTTCTGCGCGCTCGGTCCGCTCGTCATGGCAGCAGCGGGAAAACCGCCACACTATTCGCCGGTTCGCATCACGGACGAGATCCGCCACAAGGGATTGTCGGTTGCTTCGACCGACTACCAGTCCGTCAAGGGAATCTCCGACGCTCTTGGCGCTGACGTTATCCGCGAACTCCTGCAACAGGCCATTGATAGAGCCGAGATCTATGTCCGCAGCGCACCGGCCGATCTCGTCGGGCTGCTGGCGGTCGATGCGGCCGGGACTCCGGTGGAAGTGGGTGGGGATCGCCCCTACACGATCCGAAAGGCAACGACGGAACCCGAAATTCCGCCAGGTTTTCCGGGCGAGGACTTTCCCTGGCGAAAGACCTGATCAACGCATCTGCCGCCCGGTGCATTCTGTCCCGACCACAAAAGAACCAGTTGCGCTTGGGGAGATCCCGAGGCTCTCCTCCCTAGCCCCGCCGTGCGTCGCCGACATGCAGTGGCCAGTCGATCAGATAGTCCTCGAAATCCTCGACATCGACCTCTTCTTCGCTGATCGTGCGGCCGCGGGCCGAGATGCCGGCCTGGTGAACCGTTTCCGGATCGCCTGAGATCAGCGGGTGCCACCAGTAAAGATCATGGCCGTCGCGCACCAGCCGGTAGCCGCAGGTCGGCGGCAGCCAGGGGATTTCGTCCACCTGGGCCGGCGTCAGCTGGATGCATTCCGGAACGGTCGCCTGGCGGTTGGGATAGTCCTTGCACTGGCAGCTCGTGCCGTCGAGAAGCCGGCAGGCAACCGAGGTGAAAGCCACCTCGCCCGTGTCGTAATCCTCGAGCTTGTTGAGACAGCAGAGCCCGCAGCCATCGCACAGGCTTTCCCACTCCTGCTGGGACAGATCCTCAAGCGTCTTGGTTTTCCAGAATGCGTCTTCCATCATCATATCTGTCGCGGATGGGGACCAATTTTCCCCTGCCGCCTTTACCCTGTTGCGGATTCTCTATCGCGCATAAACCTTTTGTCAGCTAATGCTGAATAACGGTGAGACGCTCATGCCTTTGATCCCTCCGGGGGGTCGGCGTCAAGCGTTTCTCATCGGGCGATGGGGGAAATGGGGCAGGAACTTCCAGTGCAGGACCATCCGAAATCACCGGTTAAGCAAGAGCGCTCCGGCTCCTCGCGCAAGAAGCGCCACATCCTCCTGCGGATCGACAGCTGGATCGATTCCACTGTCTGGAACCTCGGTTTCCGGGCCGGCGAAGTCTGGGAAGAGATCACCATCTTCTTCCGGCGGTTCCGCGTTACAGGCTTGAAAAAGCTTGGTTTCGAGCTTGCCGGCGAGGCTATGACGCTCGGCACGGTCGGTTGCGTTGCGCTTCTGGCGCTTGCCCAGCCAGCCTTTGAAGAAACCAAGGAAGACTGGCGCAACCGGGGCGATTTCGCCGTCACCTTTCTCGACCGCTACGGCAACGTCATCGGCCATCGCGGCATCATCCATGAAGGCTCGGTTCCGATCGAGCAACTGCCCGACCACCTGATCAAGGCGGTGCTGGCGACCGAGGACCGCCGCTTCTTCGATCACTACGGGATCGACTTCATCGGCCTCGGCCGCGCGCTTTCCGAAAACGCCAAGGCCGGCGGCGTCGTCCAGGGCGGATCGACTCTCACCCAGCAGCTGGCGAAGAACCTGTTCCTCACCAACGAACGGTCGATCGAGCGCAAGATCAAGGAAGCGTTTCTGGCCATGTGGCTGGAGGCGAACCTTTCGAAGAAAGAGATCCTGTCGCTCTATCTCGACCGCGCCTATATGGGCGGCGGCACGTTCGGGGCAGCCGCGGCAAGCCAATTCTATTTTGGCAAGAACATTACCGAAGTCAGCCTTGCGGAAAGCGCGATGCTGGCCGGCCTGTTCAAGGCACCGGCGAAATATGCGCCGCATGTGAACCTGCCCGCCGCGCGTGCCCGCGCCAACGACGTTCTGTCCAACCTTGTACAGTCAGGCCTGATGTCGGAGGGCCAGGTGATCGCAGCACGCCGCACGCCGGCAACCGCGATCGACCGCGCCGAGGTCAAGTCGCCAGACTATTTCCTCGACTGGGCCTTCGACGAGGTGCAGCGGCTGGCCAAGGCCGGCAAGATCCGCGAGCATTCGATGGTGGTCAGGACCACGATCGACATGGGCCTGCAGCAGGCAGCCGATGCCGCGATGGAAACCAGCCTTCGCGAATACGGCGACAGCTTCAAGGTGAAGCAGGGCGCCATGGTGATGATCGAAAACGGCGGCGGCGTGCGCGCCATGGTCGGCGGCCGCGACTATGGCGAGAGCCAGTTCAACCGTGCCACCAAGGCGCTGAGACAACCGGGCTCGTCGTTCAAGCTTTATACCTACTCCGCCGCGATGGAGCACGGATACAAGCCGGAGTCGGTGATCTCCGACGCTCCGATCACCTGGCGGGGCTGGTCGCCGCAGAATTACGGTCGCTCCTACAAGGGCAAGGTCACCCTGATGAGCGCCATGCAGCAATCGCTCAACACGGTGCCTGTCCGGCTTGCCAAGGATGTGCTCGGCACCGACGTCATCGTCAACACCGCAAAGGCTTTTGGTGTCGAGACGCCGCTCAGAAGCGACAAGACGATCCCGCTCGGCACGTCCGAGGTAACGGTACTCGACCAGGCCACCGCCTATGCGGTGATGCCGGCCGGCGGCGTGCAATCGCATCGCCACGGAATCGAGCAGGTTCTGGGCTACGGCGGCAACATTCTCTACGATTTCGGCCGCGACGAGGTGCCGGCGAAGCGGGTTCTGTCCGAACAGGCGACCTCATCGATGAACCGCATCCTGACGACGATCCCCTATCAGGGCACGGCGCGGCGCGCGGCACTCGATGGTGGCATCGTCACCGGCGGCAAGACCGGCACGTCGCAGAGCTATCGCGACGCCTGGTTTATCGGCTTTACCGGCAATTACACGACGGCGGTGTGGTTCGGGAACGACGACTTCACCTCGATGAACAACATGACCGGCGGCTCGCTTCCGGCGATGACCTTCAAGGTGCTGATGGACTACGCCCATCAGGGGATCGAGCTGAAACCCATTCCCGGCATCGAAAACCCACTGCCGAACGGCGACCACAAGAGCGACAAGAAGAGCCAGGAAATTGCGAAAGCGAAGGAAGGCGAGAATGCCCTGCCGCCGCTGCAGAGACCGCGCTCGCTTTCGGCCGAAGCCACCAGAACGCTCAAGCAGATCGGCAAGGCGCTGTCCGAGGCTCCACCGCTTACAGCGGGCGGCCCCAAGGTCGCCGATGCCGGCAAGCCAGCTGTCGACGGACAGGCAACCTCTGTTCAGGGTGACAAGGTCCAGGGCGCCGCTACCCAAAGCGACAAGGCGTCGGTGCCGGAAGCCGGTCCCGTGACGGGCTCGATATCGACCCGGCATCAGCCGAAACAGTCGACGGCAAAGGTGACGCCGATCAATCTGGAAGTGCGGCGCTAGGTAGGTTAGCCTCAGGCAGCGCGCGGGGTGATCCGCTCGAGCTCATCTCCGAGTTCGCGGCGGCGGCGAAGAAGCTCGTAATCAGCCTGCAGGCCGAGAAAGACGCCTTCCGACATGCCGAAATAGCGTGCCAGACGGAGATCCGTATCGGCTGTGATCGAGCGCTTGCCAAGCACGATCTCGTTGATGCGCCGGGGTGGAACACCGACGGCACGGGCAAGCCCGTTCTGGCTAAGCTGCATCGGCTTTAAGAAATCCTCCAGAAGAATCTCGCCGGGATGCGGGTTCGGCAGCCATTCAGCATCAGCTGTGGTAGTCGACGATTTCAACATGTTCGGGGCCTCCGTCAGTCCAAATGAAACATATGCGCCACTGATCGTTGATGCGTATCGAATGTTGCCCTGCTCGGTTCCCGCGCAGCGCCTCGAGACGATTTCCAGGCGGCACGTTCAGATCCAACAGCACACGCGCCTGATTGAGCAGACGCAGTTTCCGCAATGCGGGTGACTGAATATCTCCCGGTAGCCTGCGGCTTCGCAGGCCGTCCCAGATCCGTTCGGTCTCACGATCTGCAAAATCTTTGATCATGCGGAACCATAACGTATGCCGTCATAGCAATCAATATGCCACGCGAGGCCCTTCCCCCTTCCCGCCAAACAATGCTAACCCTTCGCGAACGCTCCAAAAAGACACAAAGCCAATCCCGTGTTCCGTATTCCCTTCCTCATCGCCGTTGCACTTGCCATCGCATTCGGCGGCGGGATCTGGTCGACCCGGCTGGCGCTTGATGCGACGACCGGGTTCGGGGTGCTCCGGATCGGGCCTTGGGAGGCGTTTCCGCAGGCGCAGACGGCCGATGCAGACCCTTATGCCAAATCGCACCGGGCCAATGCCGGCAAGCTTCTCTACGCCAGTGCCGAAGGCCTGACCTTTACCGCGACGACCGACATGACAGGCGAGCGGCTTGTGGCAAGCTGCTCCTACAGGATCCGGGGTCACACGCCGCAGGCACGGTTCTGGACGCTGTTTGCGCAGGCGCCCGGGGCTGCTGCACCCTCGCTGTCGTCGGATTTGCCGCAGGCGCTCAATTCGCGCATCACGCTGCGCCAGCCGAATGGCGAGTTCGAAATCACCGCATCGCCGACGGCCAAGTCCGGCAACTGGCTGGCTCTCACACAAAGCGGGGACTTCAGGCTCGTCCTCACCCTGTTCGACACGCCGACCGCGGGCAGTTCCGGACTGATCGACCTTGCCATGCCGCTCATTGAAAAGATCGGATGCGGCCCATGATCCGGCGGTTTTTCACAGGTCTGGCATTTGCTGTCGCGGCGGGACTGGTCGGGGCAGCACTGCTGCATTTGATCATCGTGCTCGCACTGCCGCATTTTTCGGAAAACGATGCCTATACGCGGGTGCTGAAGGAAGGCGAAACGCAACGGTTCTACCGACTGACCGAAACGGCGGACCGGGCCGGTCTTTCCAAGGACGATCCCTTCGTGGAGACCGCTGTCTGCGGTTTTGACGTATCGGAAGGCCCGGTCAGGCTGACGGCTGAAAATACCGGCCTGCCGTTCTGGTCGCTCGGGATCTATGACGGGGCGTCCAACGAGGTGTTCAGCATCAACGACCGAACGTCGCCGGGCGGCATGCTGGATGTAGTGATCGCGACGCCGACGCAGATGACGATGCTGCGCAAAAGCCTGCCCACCGGAATCAGCCAGTCGATCCTTGTTGAAAGCCAGTCGGGCGAAGGCTATGCAGTGCTGCGGGCGCTGACGCCGCAGGCGAGTTTTTCTGAGGCAGCCACACAGTTTCTGAAGGACGCGGATTGTGGCGCGTTCCAGTGGCGCGGCAGAAGCCGCTTCTAGGTCCGTTTCGTACCGGCCTACTCGGCGCGGACGGCGTGGTTTTCGGCCTTGCGGTCCATCCGGTCGTCGAAACGCTCGTAGCGCACGCCGCTAAACAGCACCACTTCGCCGGGATCGGCTTCGCCGATGCGGATCTGCGGCTTGCGGCCATGCTGGTCACGCCATTTGTTCAGTATCACGATCTCTGCCATGCTCGTCTCCGTGACTTTACGAATTCGAGACGGATGAAGACGAAGATATCTCACCCTGCCCTTTCGGGGCTGACGCGACCTGCCTGATACGGCAGGAACATCCGCGTCCTTCTCGTCAGAGCGCCCAATCGCGGCGCAGCGACATTACCTTAGAAAAGCGACCTCACGGTCGTTATGCGAGCCTTCGGGCCATCTACCCAGTCTTACGGGCTTTCAGGGTGCCCCGACGCTTATAAAACCGGATGCTACGGCCCGGTTACAGACCAATACAGCCAGACGTGGATTAACAGTGAGTTAATTCTAATATGGCAGTTGATATCGACGTATGCTGGTATCAGGCTGATGAACGCCAAAACGGCATCTTTGTTCACCGCGTCATTCAAACTTCACAGTCTTCGAACGGCACGATTTTGTCGTTTTCGAGCGGTCATCGGTGCGCCAAAACGAGCCGCTTTCACTGACCGTTAACCCTCAAAGCGTTAGCATCTGGTAAACCAAGGCGAAACCGACAGGCGCGGCGCGAGAGACAGCTGCATCCGGCGGAATATGCTCCGGGGAGTTCCCCAGGCACAGGTAGATGAGATGCACCGGGGCGCGTGTTTACCCCGGCGGCATCACGCGTTTCGGACATGTATTGCGTAGATGAGAGTTGCCCGTGACCAACGAGTTTCGAGACCTTGAGAGGCCACAAGCCATGCGAAAAAAGGATGTGGTGTTGATGGCCACCGTCACGAGCTTCGAAAGCCTGTCGCGTCCTTCCCGCTCCGAACTGAGACAGTTCGCCGAGCTGTTCGCACCGCTGTTTGCCGCCTCTTCGGAAGAAGCCCGCCGCGATGCGGTGGCAGCCCTTTCGCAATCACCCGCCATTCCGCCGGCCGTCGCCTTTTTTATCGGAAGCCAGCCGATCGCGGTCGCCGCACCCTTCCTGATTGCCTCGCCCTGCCTTTCCAACGATGCGCTGATCACCATCGCCCGCAGCCAGGGCGTCAACCACGCCCGCGCGATCGCCAAGCGCGAAAGCCTGTCGCCGATCGTCATCGATGCGCTGGTCGGCATGCGCTATGATACGATCGCAAGGCCGATCACCGAACGGCGCGAGCTTCCCGCTGCCGCGATCGAGGCCATGTCGACCGTGGTCGAACCCCCGGCAGACACGCCGGTCGAAACCCCAAAGGCCGAAGACGACTTTCTGCTGCCCGAGGAAGCCCGGGCTGCGCGCGAAGAGGAGCTGCGCCGCCGCATCAAGCTTCTGGCCGGCCATATGGAACGCCAGAGCGACGACCGGCAGGGTCTGCGGCAGCTCAGCGAAACGCATGCCGCCCTTCTGGTCCGATTTGCCCGTGCCCGCGAGGCGACGCTGTTTGCCGGCGTTCTGGCAGACGCGCTGTCGGCCAGCCGCTGGCTCGCACAACGGATCATGCTCGATATCTCCGGCCAGCAGCTGGCGACGACGCTCAAGGGTCTGTTCATGGACGAAGCGGAAGCCGTCTTCGTGCTGGAAAGGTTCTACGGTCACCTCGCACACGAACAGCTTGACGGTGCAAGCCGGGCGACGGCCATGTGGCTGGTTCTCGATATCGACGAATGCGGACGAAGGCTCGAAGCCTGGCGCCGGGCCGACGGCTATACCTATGCGGAGCGACCGGTTGCGCAACCCGTCGAGGCCCCTGCCCCCCACGCGACCGAAGAGGCCGAGCGGCCATTCCGTACATCGGCCAGCATGAGACGCGCCGGCCGCGGCCGGTAAGGCCTATCGAGCATCGGCGCTGACGACCTCGATCAGGTCGCCGATCTCGTCCACCTCGATCTCGACCACCCAGAGATCCGGGTCGAAGCGCTTTTCGCGATCGATCGTCTCGCGCACCGTATCGGGCTCTGCCCGCACCAGACGCCGTTCGAACTTGCGCCCGCCATCGTCCTCGTCGTCAAAGAAGTTTTGCGGTGCCGGCGCATAAAGCGTTTCGGTGCCATCGCGAAAGCGTTGGCGGATGAAGATGGCACCAGCCTCCTCGGCACCCTTTTTCTCAACCGCTGCGTAGTCGCCCATGGCAAAGACGCGGCGGGTCAGGGCGGAGACAAATATGTGGGTTTTAAGGCGCATTACAGCGTCATAGCGGCTGCGGACGGCATCGTTAAGCGAAAATAATCAAAAGAAAGTGAGGGTAAAGGCTTGGCAACCCTTTCCTTTTGGCACCGCTGTCATATTTCCCACCCCACTACCGCATTTTTGCCAAAAAGGAGTGGGCCTTGAGCGTTCTTATCAGCATTCTGATCACCTTCCTCGTGATCGTCCTCGTACTTTATCTTGTCGCGCGCCTGCCGCTCGAAGCACGGATCAAGCAGATCATCCAGGTTATCGTTCTGATCATCGGCATCATCGCGCTGCTGAAGTATCTGGCCGTATTCTAACAACCGACCCGGCGCGCTTGCGGCTTCAGGCTTAGAGCGCGCCGATCGCCTTCAGTTTCTTCAAAACCGCTTCGCTTGGTTCACCGGTCTCCGGCAAGCGGTAATGCTTTTCGAAACGGCGTATCGCCGCCTTCGTCTGTGCACCGGCAACCCCATCCACTTCGACATCCGAATAGGCAATGTTCTGCAGCCCACGCTGGATCTGCAGCACGAGCTTCGGCGCCGGGATATCCGCCGTCATGACGGCGTTCGACTTCGCGACCGCAGGCGACGGACGCAATCCGCCAGTCGGAATATCCGCGGGCGGGATGCGGATCTGGCCCGACCGCGAACCTCCGGTTTCGGACGAGCGGATCGCCGCCGCCACCGGGTCTTCACTCTTCAGACTGATATTTTCGGCCGGCCGGTTCGCAGGCACCGTCTTCGGCTGCGCCATCGGCTTTGGCTGCACGCGGGCCGTCTCGTCAGCCGCGGGTTTTGCAACGACTGATGGCTGGGGTACGGGGACATGCACGGCAGCGCTCGAGGGCGAGCCGGTCGAGGGCTTGCGTTCCGCCTTCAGCGCCGCCAGCAGATCGCTGCCGGCCTCTCCGGATTGCGCCAGCCCCATGCGCTGCTGATACTGCACTATGGCGGACTGGGTGCGCGGACCGGTAACGCCGTCATCGGACCCGTCATAGAGACCGCGCTTCGTCAGCTCACGCTGGATTTCGGCAACCAGCTCACGATCCTCGTCGGAACCGGGGACCGGCGGTGCTGCGGTGATGAGCGTCGTGATCGGATCGACAGCGGGAGCCTGCATGGGTGCCGGCATTGGAGCCGGCATTGGAGCCGGTTGGACAGCGGTCTGCTCGGCAGGCTGTTCGACCGGTTCGATGACGGGCTTGGCATCGCCGGACCGTTCGATGCGGAACGTGGTGACGTCTTCTGCCGGCATGCGCTTGTAAGGCCGGTAGCCGGCGATGGCGTTCGGGTCTTTCGGATCGCGTGTGGCAAGGAAGGGCGACGGATGTCCGCCCGGCTGATACCAGAGCGCATTGGCGGCGACGAAACTGAACAGAACGACAAAGCCTGCCGCGCCCAACACAGGACGCGGATGGCGTGTCAGGACGCCGCCCACCACGCCACCAACAAGCCCCCCCGTCGCGGTCACCGCGCGAAGGGCAAGCGCCGGCCGTTTTGCCGGTTTGCGCCTCTCAGGCGATTTTCGCTTTCGCGGGGCCATCGGTAAAATCCTCTTCGTCCATCATGGTCGTAAGTATTTCGGGGGCGATGTGGGCTTGCTGCTTATTCGTGCCTGGCTTGTTGGATATCATGAGGCGCGGCGGAAATTCCACCCTCTCCTCACCGTCATCCACGGCTGCGCCTTCGATGCCGGACCCATCGGCTGGCAGGGCGATCGTGACGACGGTCCCCTCGCCGAGACGGCTTTCGATCGTGAAGCGGCCGCCGTGCAGGGCGATCAGGCCCTTGACCAGCGACAGGCCGAGACCCGTGCCTTCATACTGGCGGCTCAAATCGTTTTCGATCTGCGTAAACGGCTGGCCAATCGTCGCAAGCTTGTCTGCGGCGATGCCGATACCGGTATCGCTGACCGTGATCACAAGCTTGCCGGCCACAACGGTGGCATCGATCGAGACGACGCCGCCAGCCGGCGTGAACTTGATGGCGTTGCCGGCAAGGTTGATCAGAACCTGCTGGAGAGCGCGACGATCGGCCACCACTTCGGCAAGGTTGCGGTTGGTGCGCGCCGTCAGCGTGACGCCCTTTTCGCGAGCCGAGTGATCGAGCATCGCACGGCAGGCTTCGACCGCTTCGCTGATATGGAAGGGTTCGGCGAGCAGCTCGTAACGGCCGGCCTCGATCTTCGACATGTCGAGCATGGTGGTGACGACCGACAGGAGGTGGCCGCCCGACTGGCGGATGAGGCCGACATATTCACGCTGGCGGTCATTGGCGAGCTTGCCGAAATATTCGCCGGCCAGAACATCGGAAAAGCCGAGGATGGCATTGAGCGGGGTGCGCAGCTCGTGGCTGACGGCGGCGAGGAAGCGCGACTTCGCCTCATGGGCCGACTGCGCCTCGATCGTGCGATTTTCGGCTTCGACCCGCAGGCGCTCTTCGGCACTGCGATCGAGCGCCTGGACGAAGATCTGGATAAGTTCGCCTTCGCCGTCGCGGATGGCCGACATGTCGAACGACATATGCAGGAACTGCCGGCCGCCGACGGCGCTGAAGGGACGTTCGACACGGATGTCGACGATTGCGTTGCGGCCACCCTGGCGCAGCGTATCGACGGCCTGAAGAAGCGCCAGACGATCGGACACATGGACGATTTCGGCCAGCATTTCGCCAAGGCCGGCTTTCAGCTTGTCCGGAAACGCGGCGTGGTCGCGACCGCCAAGCTTGACCACCCGTCCCTGCGGATCGACGATGAGGGCGAGACCGGGGCAGGCATGAAAGGCGATATCATCGACGGCTGGCGCGTTGGCGACCGGCCGGGCGACGTTGCGGGGCCATGCAAAGGCAAGCGCTGCGAGAATCAGGAAGAGCGCCGAAACGACGGTTGCGCCAAGCGGCAGAGCCAGTGCCGGCTTCATAAAGACGGAGAGAAGAGCCGGCACGGCAACGAAGGCGACGCCACCGCAAAAGGCAAGCCGGCGCAGCGACGCGACGGCCGCGGCAGAGACGGTTTCGCCCTCGCCGATGCGTCGCAGCCAACGGGATGCAGCCCCGTCAACCAGCAGAACCGCCCTCTCGGCAATGTCACTCAATACGCGCACGCAAAACCTACTCAGTCTCATATTCGAGGCTTCACAATAGGGCTCGTGCGCTTAAGGAAACTATAAAGACAGGCTTCCGCAGCCCCGTCCAGGGCCCCGTTTTCCGGCTTTGGCACACATCCACGGCTTGTTTTCTGATTGTGGTTAACAGGGCGTAAGCGTCGGAATTGGTTTGATTTTTCCTGATACATTAACCATTGGGGCAGATCGGCGGACCGACAACCCTTGGCGCGTGGGCGGGCCGCCCCATTTATGCTTAATCCGGTTTGTTAAAATTGTCCGGAAGCATCCGTCCACCCCGCCGCCCGAGCAAGGAAAGGTCGCATTTTAATCGAATTTGCCGAAAACCCGAGCGAACCCGTCAAAGCGATGTTCGCTCCCCGCGGCTAGATTGACGCCAAGACCGGAACAGGCAAGCCAGACGACTGGAGCTTAGCCGGCACGCCCGAAAACGGGCAAAACAGGTGGACCAAGACGATGTGGTTTCTGATCAAGGGAAGTGTGTTCTTCGCAGCCGTGCTCGTGGTGCTGTCCTATTTCGGCGCCGAACCGGCCTCCGATGACGCCAACATTTCGCCGCTCCAGGTGGCCGACGCGGTGTCCGCCGCAAGCGGCGCCTATCAGTATATCAGTGCGATCTGCAGCGAACGTCCCGAAGTCTGCGAAAAGGGCGCCGACACCCTCGCCGTACTTGGTGTCCGCGCCAAGGAAGGTGCCCGCGTCGCCTACGAGCTTCTCGACAAGCAGTTCGGCGATGGCCAGCCGAAGCTTGCCATGAAGGCCGACCCAGAAGCCACCCCGATGCCATCAGGTTCGCTTTCCGACATCAGCATCGAGACCCCCCGCGGCGAGCAGGTTGCGACCGGCACGATCCCCCGCAACATTCCGGTGCCGCTCAAGCGCCCGACGCTCTGACCGCTTCTCCAACGAATTTCAAAGCTTGCACCGGGTCTCGTGCCACGGTTCCCGGTGCCGGACTGCCTTAACTCTCATCAGCATGTTGCTGACGCCGTGAGGACCAACATCCTCACGGCGATTTTTTTGCTTTAATCGAGGCTGTGACCGCCTATATGAAGGCCAAACGGGACCGCACGCCATGGCCAGCATCGAACAGATCATCGACGATTTTGCCTATCTCGAAGAGTGGGAGGACCGCTATCGCTATGTGATCGAACTCGGCAAGGCCATGCCCGACCTTTCCGACGACAAGAAGACTGCGGAAAACAAGGTACAGGGCTGCGCCAGCCAGGTCTGGGTCGTCAGCCACGGCAGCGATGACAGCGCCGACCCCGTGATGACGTTCGAGGGCGACAGCGATGCGCATATCGTGCGCGGGCTCGTCGCAATCGTGCTGTCGGTCTATTCCGGCAAGCATGCGTCTGAAATCGCCTCCACGGATGCGATCGAGGTGTTCGACAAGATTGGCCTTGTGGAGCATCTTTCGGCACAGCGCGCGAATGGCCTGCGCTCGATGGTCAAGCGCATCCGTCAGGAAGCGGTGATCATGCAGGCCGCCTGATCAAGACACGGATTTCCGGTATTAACCCTGTCACACGATAGTAGTCCCGCTCACCCGGACGTGAAGGACTGCCGATCCTCGTTGTTATACTGATGCTCTACTCGCTTGTTTAAAAGCAACCACAGGGCAGCAGGATGCAGGACCAGGCAAACCGTATCGCATACCTGGACGGATGGCGCGGCATCGCGATCCTGTTTGTGATCGCCGACCATTTCTCAGGCGGGCTTCTGCCCTTCGGTTCACTCGGCGTCGAACTCTTCTTCGTCTTGAGCGGACGGCTGATGGCCGATATTCTGCTCGTCCGCAAGACCGACATTCCGACCTTCTTCCAGCGTCGGTTCTCCCGCATCTATCCGGCGCTCCTGGTGTTTGCCACGGCGATGCTCGCCGTCTCCGTCGTCGGCGGGCTTGCTGGCGCGCCGCCGCATCTCCTGCTGGAGCCCTCCGCCTATCTCGCGGCGATCACCTTCACCACGAACTATTACGAGGCCTGGACCCACACGTCGTCGGTGCTGGGGCATGTCTGGTCGCTGTCGGTCGAGGAACACAGTTATGTTCTGCTCGCCCTTCTCGTCGTCATCGTCATCCGCAATGCGAGGGCTGCGGCTTTCGTCAGCCTGGCAATTGCCATCGCCGCAATGGCAAACGGTGCGATCCGAACCAGTCTCGCCGAACCGGGCGCCATGAGCGTGTACTGGCTGAGCGATGTGCGGATGGCCTCGATCTTTGCCTCGGTGGCGCTGTTCGTGCTCATCGACAAGGTTCGCGTCCCGGCTGCGGCTCCCATTGTCGCCGCCATCCTGGGCCTGTCGCTGTGGATCCTGCCGGCGCCGGATATGGCCCGCTATACGGTCGGGACGCTGCTTCTCGCCTTTGCCATCAACACGATCGATTTGGCGCCAAAGGCAGCGCTCGGCGCCCTGTCGTTCCAGCCGCTCGCCATGATCGGCATCTGGTCCTATTCGCTCTATCTGTGGAAGCAGCCCTTTTACAAGGTGGCAGAGATCGCTCCCTGGTGGGCGACGCCTATCCTTGTCGCCGCGATGTTTGTGGCAACGCTTGTGAGCTTCTACGGGGTGGAGCAGCCGGCCCGGAAATACATCAACGGCCTCAACCTGTTTCGCAGGCGCCAGGCCATAGCTGCGGTCTGACGTCGTCAGAGGATCGGCCGGTAATCGTCTGCTCCCCAACTGTGGCTGCGGCGGCGGGGATCCGGCCGCGGCGGATCGTAGTGCCGGCCGAGTGCGAGAAGCGCGGTGCGCAGCATCAGCTTGGCGGAGCGTGCCGGCCATTGCCGCTCCCGTTCGACCAGTTCGAGCCCTTTCGAAAAGCAGCAGACGTCGACGGCGACGCCCGACAGTTCCGGTCCCATCGCCTCCACGGCCGCACCAAACCGGCGTCGTGCGTCAAGGGCGCTGCCGGCCACATCCGCCTGTCCGCCGCGGCCGCCATCGGCACGGCTGGACAGGCGCGGCTCCCACGAGGCGGTGATCTTCGGCTGCAACTGGCCGCGGGTGAAATCGGCAAGCAGCCGCTCACCCGCCTCGACGGCGGCTGATGGCAGGAAGGCCGACCCGTCCCTTTCCTTCAGCCTTGCGACAGTGCCGAGCGGCGATTCGGCGAGATTGCGGCGGACCGTCTGGCGTGTGCCCTCCACCACCAACCCGACCCGTTCGATCTCGCCATGCTGAGCGGCAAACCCCTCTTCCTCCCGCTCCGCCACGGCCCGGCGCAGATAGGACATGGCCTCAGCCGACGCCGAAAGCCGGCCATCCTGCTGGACAGCAAGGCCGAGCGACACGGCCTGGTGCACGAGGTCGCGACCATGCGCCGTCTCGACATCCGAGATCGCGCCGTCGTTTTTCAAAAGCTGGCGCAGCAAGCGCACAAGACGCAGACGCTCTTTGCTCTTTTCATCCTTCATCGACCCGTCTCCTCTTTCAGCCTCAGCCCTCATCCGCTTCACCGAAGACGGAGGTGACCATCCGTTCGACGGCGGAAACGAAATCGTCAAAGGCCGGGTTGTCGCGACGGTCCTCGACCAGATGGCAGGCATGGGCGACGGTCGAGCGCTCCCGGCCGAAGCTTGCGGCGATGTCATCGACCGAGATCGACAGCGCCACGTGGCAGACATACATGGCGATCTGGCGGGAATGGTCGGCAAGCCTTCGGCGGTCGCGCCGGACCATGACCCGGTCTCCGAAGAGGAACACCATTTCCGAGACGAGCTGAAACACGATCAGGCATGTGGGTTTCGGCCTTCGACCGATTCGAAGCGTTACCCCGGAAGGCGTGGATGCGCCGGCGGCCATCCGTGCGGTGGAACGGCCGGAAACGCTGAGGTTGGGCGAAACGGGTATTGCCCCGGCGGACGGTTCGGCAGGCATGACAGCTCCTCCACTTATAGGAATTAATTCACATACGGTAGCGGAGGAAGAGAAGGATGGAAATACGAAATGCGCCCCAACGACCGCCATCTGAGCTAAGCATCAGGAATCTAATTATGATTTTTTTCCTATCTCTAGACAACAAAAAACCGGGCAGGCGCCCGGTTCTCTTGATTGGCAGTGTTACAACTGCCGTCTGTTAAAGGCTGATCAAGCCTTGGCGCGCTTGCGGCGCTGGCCGAGGCCCATTTCCTTTGCAAGACGCGAGCGGGCTTCCGCATAGGCGGGAGCGACCATCGGATAGTCGGACGGCAGGCCCCACTTTTCGCGGTATTCTTCCGGCGTCATGTTGTAATGGGTCATGAGGTGTCGCTTCAGCGACTTGAACTTCATGCCGTCTTCCAGGCAGATCAGGTAATCGTCCTCGATGGACTTCTTGATCGGGACCGGCGGCTTCGGCTTTTCAACCACGGCCACGACGGGCGTCGGCGATGCCGTGCCACTCAGTGCCGTATGAACGTCGGCAATCAGTCCTGAAAGGTCGCCGACCGGAACGACGTGGTTGCTCACATAGGCAGCCACGATATCTGCTGTCAGTTCCACCAGCAGGTCCGGGCCTTTGCCCAATGCGATTTCTGTCATTTTCGTCTCCTGTTCGTAATTCGCGGACGGTTGCGAGAGCCGACCAACACCCGCATCCTGCAGAACCACGATGGCATTCCACTGCCCGCACACTGTCCGAAGACTGAAACCTACCCCTAAGTCTCGCGCGCGAAGCCGATCATAAATACCACCGGACATTGTTTACTTCGGACAATTCCCGCATAGGCACACAATTCTGAGACGTATTGTGCGTTTTACACGAGAAATAATCCGCAAGAGAACAATTTCAGGGTTCTACTGCACCTGAATTAGCATCCGGACCCCCAAAATCCAACTGCGAAATCTAGTAATGCCGATCGAATTCTGATGGTAAAGCCGGTGGAAGACCTGATAACTGATAGTGTATCGAAAAAAGACGCCTTTATGACGGGCTTATAGCTCGAATTGCGGCCTCTATATTGATTCTTCGTGCGCTTTCATCTCATCGTGGAGCGAATGTTCGCTCATCGGATAGCCGGCGCGGCGGGCAGCGACGGCCAGAAGATGCGCCGAAACCGGGGCCGTCAGGACGAAGAACAGAAAGCCTGCAATTGCGCGGGCAAGGACCGGCAGATCCCCGGCATAGACCCCGACAGCGAGCAGCAGCAGACCCGAACCGACCGTGCCGGCCTTCGAGGCTGCGTGCATGCGGGTGTAGAGATCCGGCAGCCGGTTGATGCCGATTGCGGCAATCAGCGAAAAGCAGGCGCCGGCGAGGACGAGGACGGAGACGACAAGCGCGACGACGAGATCCATCAGCGTTTCCTCCTTTGCACGCGTGTCTTGCCGGATGTCGCTGGATCTTTCGCGGCATCGGTGACGCGCGGCATAATGAATCGGGCAAAGGCGACGGTCGACAGGAAGCCGACGAGGCCGAGCGCGATGGCAATATCGATATAGAGGTTGAAGCCGGTTCGGATGGCAATCAGCGCGATAAAGCCGATGACGATGCCGACCAGCATGTCGAGCGCAAGCACACGGTCCGGCAGCGTCGGCCCCGCCACCACCCGCCGGATGGTCAACAGGAACGCGACCGACAGGACCGCCATGGCAATCCAGGTGGAGACAGACAGGATCGTCGCGGCCAGGGACGGATCGGACACGGTCATTCGAATGCCTCCAGGATCTTGCGCTCGAAACCGTCAGCGATTTCCCGCTTGGTCGCGTCGATATCGGAGGCGTCAAGCGCGTGCACGAAGAGGAACTTGCGGTCGGCCGAGACATCCACCGACAGGGTGCCCGGCGTGAGCGTGATGAGGTTGGCAAGAAGCGTGATCTCGAAATCGCGGCTGACCGTCAATGGAAAGGCGAAAATTCCGGGTTTGACGTCGAGCCTCGGCCTCGTGACAAGGACCGCGACCTTCCAGGCCGACATCGCCAGTTCCCTGATAAACAGGACGAGGAGCGAGAGCATCCGGCCTATCCGCATCTTACGGCTGGCGCGGTCGATCTCGCCACGCACGACCCAGAGCGCGAGCGCTGCGACGGCAAAGCCGAACACGAGGTTGAGGATGGTGGCGCTGCCCGTGATCGCCACCCAGATGACGGCAAAGACGCAAGCGCGGATGAATGACGTCATCTTATGCCTCCCGACGGCAGGGCGTCCGGAAAGACCGAACGGATATAGGCGGACGGGCCGGCAAGTCCCTCGGCGGCCGATTGCGTCAGCGACAGGAGATGTTCCGGAAACAGGCCGAACCCGGCGGCCAGGAGAACAAGCGCGCCAAGCGGTAGCGAAAGACGCCAGTCGCCGCGAACTGCGGTCTGTCGCTCAAGGCCGGCTTCCGGTTCGAGCCCCTGCCGCCAGTAGGCGAGAAGCACGATCCGGCCAAGCGTGAGGGTGACGAGAAAGGAAGAGACGAGAATGGCGGCGGCAAGCCACCATGCGTTGATGTCCATCGCGGCTTTCAGAAGCATGATCTTCGGCCACAGACCCGACAGCGGCGGCAGGCCGGCGACGGCGAGGAACACGAGAAGCGACACCGCCGTGAAACCCGGCGACGACCGGTAGAGCCCGCCGAGCGTATGCAGCGACCAGCGGTTTGCTTGGTTTTCGTCCCCGGAAAGCAGGCTTGCGCGGCGGGCCGCCTCGCCGACCACGAGATAGAGCGCCGTCATCGCCACCATCGAATGCAGCGCATAAAAGATGGCGCCGGAAATGGCGGCCGGAGACCCGATCGCCACGCCCGCCAGCATGTTGCCGATGCCGGCGATGACAAGGTAGCCGGCAAGTTTGCGGATATCGCTCTGCGCCAGCGCACCCAGGGCACCCGTTATCAGGGTCAGAATGGCGAGTGTGGCGATGGCGGGGCTCAGCACCTCTCGCTCCACCGGCAGAAGCATGACCGTGACGCGGATCAGCGCGTAGATGCCGACCTTGGTGAGGAGCGCGCCGAACAGGGCAGACACCACGATGCGCGGCGTGTGATAGGAGGCGGGAAGCCAGAAGTTGAGCGGAAAGGCCGCCGCCTTCATGGCAAAGGCAAAGGTAAACAGCGCCGTCAGCGTGACGAGCGGTGCCGTGCCCGAGAGGTCGCCGGCCTTCAGCGCAATATCGGCCATGTTGAGCGTGCCGAACAGCGAATAGAGATACCCGACCGAGATCAGGAACAGCGTCGTGGCGATCAGGTTCAGGACCGCGTATTTGAGCGCGCCATCGATCTGTTCGGGTCGTGATCCCAGGATCAGAAGGCCGAACGAGGAAATCAGCAGGACCTCGAACCAGACATAGAGGTTGAAGATGTCGCCGGTGAGGAAGGCACCCGAGACGCCCGCCATCAGCAGCATCAGGAAGGGATAGAAACCGTAGCGTCGTCCGGAGCCATCGATATCCCTGAGCGCGAAGATGCCGGCGGCGAGTGCCACGAGCGAGGCCGTCAGTGCCATCGTGGCACCGAACAGATCGGCCGTGAAGGCGATGCCGAACGGTGGCAGCCAGCGGCCCATGACCATCGTCACCGGGCCGTTTTCGATCACCCGCAAAAGCAGGCTTCCATTGACGAGGACGAGCAGAAGCAGCGCTGCAATGGCGATCCCGCCGTGGAGGCGAACGGACTTGCGCACCATCAGGAGAATTGCGCCGGCGCCGATCATCAGCACGACGGGCAGGATCACCAGCCAGTCGCCGAGCGGCGGCGGGGTGAGGACCAGGGCGGCTGCGAGATCAACGGGGGATGTTGCGGGGGATGCCATCAAACGTCCTCAATATCCCATCGGCGGCGATGGTTCGTCGCGGGGTTCCGCCAGTCGCATCTCGTCGGAATTGTCGCTGCCGAGATCCTGAAAAGCGCGGTAGGTGAGCACGAGGAGAAAAGCGAAGAACGAAAACGAAATCACGATAGCCGTCAGGATCAGCGCCTGCGGCAGCGGGTTGGCGGCGGTATGGGACAGCGTGTCTGCGCCCGCCGGAATGATCGCCGGGACCGAACGCGTCAGGCCGCCTGCGGTAAACAGCAGCAGGTTGACGCCATTGCCGAGCAGCACGACGCCAAGGAGAATACGGACGGTGAATTTCGACAGCATGAGATAGATCGCGGCCGAAAAGAAGAGGCCGATCAGGATCGCGAGCGGCGTTTCCATCAGCGTTTTCCTCCCGATTTGCGGCGCTTCTTCTTCGTTACCGGATCTGGCGCGCCCTCTCTTGCGAACGCAGCCGTTTCGGCGCGCCGCGACGTCGTGCCGCGCAATGCCGGAGCGGGAAACTCAGGACCGGGTTCCTGTTCCAGCGCCAGCACGATCGAGGTGATGGCGCCGAGCACGACGAGGTAAACGCCGACATCGAAGGATATGACCGTCGACAGCGGAATGTCCGTGCCGAACAGGCTCGGCGTGATCCACAGCCCGGTCATGAAGGGCACGCCGGCAAAGATCGACACGAGGCCCGACAGCATGGCGATCAGTAGTCCTGCCCCGGCGATTGCCATCGGATGAAAGCGCAAGGCCCGGCGCACCGCACCGGTTCCGAACGCAATCCCGTAGATCGCCAGACCCGACACAGCGATCAGACCGCCGATAAATCCGCCGCCCGGCTCGTTATGGCCGCGCAACAGAACAAAGACCGAAAAGAGCAGCGTCAGTGCAGTGACGACCGGGGCGACGGTGCGAAGAATGATGGTGTTCATGGCAGGGCCACCTGTTCGAAGCTTTCTGTCACCCGCCGCTCGTTCCTGTGGTTCAGCCTTGCCGTATTCCTGTGGGCCAGCCGTCCAGCACGACTGCGCTCCGCCCTGCCAGCGCGACGTTGCTCCACACTCCCCTCATTCCTGTGCCTGTCACAGGAAGCCAGCGCACCCAAGTCCTTGGGTGCGGGAGAGGTGGTCGCGCGAGACGCGTCATTCACGGCGCGGACGCGCCGCGGCTGGGTTCCTGTGACAAGCACAGGAATGAGGGACGTTGGGGGAAGCGTCCGGGCTTTGATCATCGGTCTGGTCTCCCGGTCGATGGTTTGGCCTGCGGGGCTTTGGCCGCTGTCTTTCCAATGGGGATAGCTGTCGCCGTCCGTTTCGCGCCCCCTGCCCCAAGTTCGGTCTTCGTCCCGGCCCGGACCCGGACGAGCGCCAGAACCGCAAGCCCGGTGATCATGACGACGGCGATTTCGCCCAGCGTGTCAACGCCGCGGAAGTCGACGATGATGACGTTCACGACGTTGGCGCCGTGGGCGATGACCTTGGAATAGGCGTTGAAGAAATCCGTCAGCGCGTTGTCGAACGGCGTCTCCACGGATTTCAGCAGCAGCAGCGTAAAGCCGGTGCCGCAGGCGAGCGCTATCGTGCCGTCGAACAGGCGCTGGAGGAGCGGCCGGTGATCGGACGGCGTCAGACGGAGGCGCGTCATGACCAGCGCCAGGACGACGACCGAGAGCGTCTCGACCATGAACTGGGTGAACGACAGATCCGGCGCGCCAAACAGGAGGAAGAGAACGGCGATGGCAAAGCCCTGGATGCCGAGCGCGACGATTGCCGTCAGCCGGTCGGCCGCGCGCAGGACCGCCGCAACACCGATCACGGCAATGCCGAGAAACACCCATTCGTGCAGGGCAACGGTCTGCGGGAACGCCGGCATGGCAGGGAATTCGTTGAACAGGAAGGGCGGCACCAGCAGGGTAAGCGCCAAAAGGATGAAGGTGGCGGTGACATAGATTTCCAGCCGGCCGGGCTGGAGAATGCGGGTCAAGACGACTGACAGGCGTATCAGGCCTTGAACCGCATGGTCGAAACCGCGATCGGGCCCGGGACCGAGCGCATCGAACAGTCTTCGCATCAACCCGCGTGCCGTCTCCAACTGCCACAGGACCAGACCCGCAAGAATCAGGGTGAGGACCGAGAGGAGAAGCGGCAGACCGAGATGCGGCACGGTGGAGATGTCGATGACCGTGTTTTCATGCAGCACGGCGCTTGCCATGGGTGTTGAAAAATACTGGTGCGCGGTGCCCGAGAAAACGCCCGCTAAAAGTCCGAGCAGCGCGAGAACGACGGGGCCGAGCCACAGGCCCCATGGCCCTTCATGGACGGGCCCAAGATCCGGGCGGTTTGGACCGAGAAAAGGTTTGAAACCGATCGCCAGCGCCAGCGCTCCCATCAGCGCGTTGCCGATGACGGCGAGGCAGAGAAAGAAGATCGCTCGCGGATTGCCGTCGACGAGCGCCAGATAGATCTCTTCCTTGGCGAGAAATCCGAAGAACAGCGGCACCCCGGCCATGGAGAGGGCCGCAAGCGCTGCCGCTGCAAAGGTAACGGGCATCGCCTTGCGCAGGCCGCCGAGTTTCGAGATCTCGCGCGTGCCCGTCTCGTGGTCGATGGCGCCGGCCACCATGAACAGCGCGCCTTTGAACAGCGAATGGGCGATGAGATAAAGCACCGCAGCCTCGATCGCATGGTCGGAGCCGAACCCGGTCAGCATCACCATGAGGCCGAGCGAGGCCATCGTCGTGTAGGCGAGCATCATCTTGAGGTCGGTCTGCCTCAACCCGAGAAGCGCGCCGGAGATCAGCGTGATGCCGCCGAAGAAGGGAAGCAGGATTTCCCAGGCGGGCGTATCGCCGAGAACCGGCTGCAGCCGCATCAGGAGATAGACGCCGGCCTTTACCATGGTTGCCGAATGCAGATAGGCCGAGACGGGCGTCGGCGCCTGCATGGCGTTGGGCAGCCAGAAATGGAACGGAAACTGAGCCGATTTGGTAAAGCAGCCGGCGAGAACCAGAAGAAGGATGGCGAAATACTGCGGGCTGGCGCTGAGCGGCAGGCCCGAATGCAGAAGAAGCGACAGTTGGGTGATGCCGGTGACGTTCCAGAGAAGAACGAGGCCGGCCAGAAGCGCCAACCCGCCGCCGCCGGTGACGACCAGCGCCTGCAGCGCAGCCCTTCGTGCCTCTGCCCGGTCGTGATCGAAGCCGATCAGCAGGAAGGAGGCGATCGAGGTCAGTTCCCAATAGACGAACAGCATGAGAAAACTGTCGGAGACGACCAATCCCAGCATGGCACCCATGAAGAACAGGATGAAGGCGAGGAAGCGGCCCTGCTGTGGGTGGCCCTTCATGTAGGCGCCGGAATACAGCACGATCAGCGTGCCGATGCCGGTGATCAGCAGCGCGAAGGTGAGCGACAGGCCGTCGAGAAACCAGGAGAAGGACAGGTTGAAACTCGGCACCCAGACATAGCCGCCCGTGGCAGATTCTCCGGCGGCAATTTCCGGAAGGAAGCTCAGGAAATGCAGGCATGCCAAGGCGGGTGCAAGTGCGAGAACAAGCGCTGCGCAATGGCCCATCAGGCGCGAGAGCATCGGGGCAAGAAGTGCTGCAAGAAACGGCAGCATGAGTGCCGCGAAGGTCAATGCCGGCGTGGTGGCGGCCATGGTCCCCTCCCGTTGAGTATCCTCGCAAATCCCTGCCGAGCGGCAGCGCCCCACGGTTTCTAAGGGAAACCCGTCTGTCCCTCAAGCATTGACGGGCAAGAAACACGGCACCGTGACCTTTATCGACAGGCTGAACGCACCTATCTATGGCTTACAATGAAAGGATGGTTCAGATGTCCGACGTCATCACCAAGAAAGTCCAGAAGACAGATGCAGAATGGCGCGAAGAGCTGACGCCCGAGCAGTATCAGATCCTGCGCCAGGCGGGCACGGAGCGTCCCTTTACCGGGCCGTACTGGAACGCCAAGGATAAAGGCATCTACAGCTGCGCCGGTTGCGGCACGGATCTGTTCGTGTCGGATACCAAGTTCGACAGCGGCTGCGGCTGGCCGAGCTACTTTGAGGCTGTCAGCCCCGATGCGGTGACCGAACTGCGTGATACCACGCACGGCATGGTGCGCACCGAAGTCCGCTGCGCCACCTGCAACGGCCATCTCGGGCACGTCTTTCCAGACGGCCCACCGCCGACCGGCCTGCGCTACTGCATCAACGGCCACTCGATGAATTTCCGCCCGGCAGATTAGTCAGCGGGACGGATGTCACCAAAGTACCGACTTGAAATTGACAGCGGCCCCATCCGGGCCGCTGTTTTCGTTTGGCTTACCCCGGCAACTCGACCGTGAACGCAAATCGCGCGGTTTGCCCGGCGGGCAGCGTGACGGTGTAGGGACGCGATTCGAGATCGGCACTGGTCCCGTTCTGGGCGGCCGTTCCGTGCCAGGGCTCGATGCAGAGGAAAGGGCCGTTGAGCTTTTGCCAGAGCGCGAGGTTTGGCAGGTTGTCGAAGGAAAATTTCAGCTCCGGGCCGCCTTCCGCCGCATAGGTCAGGCCCGTTCCGGCGCCCTCTGCAAAGATCATCGCGTCTTCATCGAACATGTCGTGCGACAGCGTCAGCTTGCCGGACTTGAACGGCGAGGCAAGTGGCGTGGGGTCGATCAGCCCGCCGGACAGGCGCGTCATCGCCGGTTCGCCGCCGTTGTCGAGCGTGATCGTATGGGCGTGGCCTTCTCCACCCGGCAGCGGCCAGAGGAACGCGGTGTGGAAACCGAGGCCGAAGGGCATGGGCCGGTCGCTGCGATTTTCCACCTCCGCCGAAATCGTGAGTTTCGAACCGTCGACCGAATGGGTGACGGCGAGGCGGAAATCGAACGGGTAGACGCTGCGGGTGGTATCGGATGATGCAAGCTCGAAGCGGCAGCTGGTCTCGTCGGAGGCGGCGAGCGTGAAGGTCGAGCGGCGGGCAAAACCGTGCTGCGCCATCGGATAGGGTTTGCCTTCGATCATCACGATATCGGAGGGCGCCCTGCCGACGATCGGGAAAAGGATCGGCGAGCGGCCGGCCCAGAAGGCGGGATCACCGTTCCAGAGAAAGTTGCGGCCATCCGCCGTCTTCAGCGACTGCATTTCCGCACCGAGGGGGGAGATTTCAACGGAGATACGATCGTTGGCGATGCGGGTCACGGTATCATCTGATGCAGCGGACATGCGGCTCTCCTGGCAAATTTTAGGCTTGAGGCGCAGGATTGCCTGCCCTGCGCGTCGGTTAGATGACGATCAGACGGTTTCCGGGGGAATCGCATATTGATCGTCGCTGACAGCCTCCATCCAGTCGGCGGTCTTGCCGTCGAGCGCTTCCCCGATGGCAATATGGGTCATGGCCGTCTGCGACGATGCGCCGTGCCAGTGCTTTTCGCCCGGCGGAAACCAGACGACGTCACCGGCGCGGATTACCCGGACCGGGCCGCCCCAGGTCTGGGTGAGGCCGGAACCCGAGGTAACAACCAGCGTCTGGCCGAGCGGATGGGTGTGCCAGTTGGTGCGGGCGCCGGGTTCGAACGTGACCGATGCTGCAACGACGCGGGCCGGCGCTGGCGCCGTATTCAGCGGATCGAGGCGGACTGTGCCGGTGAAATACTCTGCCGGCTGCTTCTTGGAGGCCTGCGAGCCAACACGCTTGATATCCATGGAAAAGATCCCTCGTCGTCATGCGATTGATGCGAATGCGATGTCAGCCAGCATATAGGCCGTTCGGACGGAAGTGCCATGAGAAAGCGAAGGGCGTCAGCCCGCGACCCTGAGCTCCATGCAGGCGAGATCGAGCCAGCGGCCGAACTTGATGCCTACTTCGGAAAACGTGCCGGTCAGGCGGAAACCGAGCCTTTCGTGCAGGCGGATGGAGGCGGCGTTGCCCGCTTCGACGCAGGCGATCATCACATGAATGCCATTCGACGCGGCGCGGGTGATCAGCTCGCGCATCAGCAGACGGCCGATGCCCTCGCCGCGGGCCTCGCGGTGCACATAGACGGAATGTTCCACCGTGTGCCTGAAACCCTCGAAGGCGCGCCAGTCGCCGTAGGATGCGTAGCCTTTGACGACCCCGTCCTCGTCGGCGACCAGAACCGGAAATCCCCTCGCCCGGCGTGCCGCAAACCAGTCGCGACGGTTGGCGAGATCGACCAGCGTCTCGTTCCAGATCGCCGTCGTATTGGCGACGGCGTCGTTATAGATCTCGAGGATCGCCGGCAGGTCGGCTTCGGTGGCATCGCGGATCAAAGGGGGCACTGGCTATCGTCCATTATAGTGATTGCCCGTCCACTTTATCAGACGGCCGCAGTGTGTAAAGCGGGCTGGCGTCTTGTGGACACGATCGGTCAGGCGCTGGCCGACAGGCTGAAGCAGGTCATGACTGCACTGTAGTGGACGGCAGCCGCCGCGACGACGAAAGAGTGCCAGATGGCATTCTGGAAGCGCAGTCTTTCCCACACGTGGAAGATGACGCCGAGCGAATAGATCAGGCCGCCTATAACGATCAGCAATGCGGAGATCGGCGGCAGGTAGGCCGAGACAGGTTCGGCAACCATCAACCCGCTCCAGCCCATGGCAAGATAGAGGAGGATGGTCAGCCGGTCGAACCGGCCGGGGAAAAAGCATTTGATCAGAATGCCGAAAATCGCTGTGGCCCAGATCGCGATCAGCATCCCGAAGATCCACGGGTCGGAGGCGCCGCGCTGGAGGAATGGCGTATAGGTGGCGGCGATCAGGATGAAGATCGCCGAATGGTCGAACCGCCGCAGCAGCCATTTGGTGGGCGAGTGCGGCCATATGTTGTATGTAAACGAGATCGACAGGCAGAGGATCAGCCCGATCCCGTAAATCCAGGCGGCAACGATTTCGCCATGGCTCGACCACATGGTGGCGTAAAAGATCAGGGCCGTGGCACCGATCAGGGCGAAGACCAGTCCGATGCCATGGACAATCCCATCCGCGACGATCTCGTGAAAATCGTAGTTTCTGCCAAATTTGAAGAGATCGCTCATTACCCACCTTCCATACCGGTCCCAAGAATGGGGCCGAGCGGAAAGCTTGGCAAGACTGCGCGATTCACAATAAATTTCCGATGGTTTCAACTCTTGGTCATGAGCCGAAAACTGTGGCCGCACGAGCCGGTTCCGGATGGTGTGGGAACGGCGGCAATCAAGCCTGCACGGCTAGAGGCGGCCGCCCGAGCGTCAATAAATCGAGAACAATCTATCGCCGAACTGCTCACTATCGTGAACGATCGAGGGCGCGCATAATTGTGGAAAGATTGCGCATGGCGCGTCGTCATTTCGATCCCGTTGAAAGCTAGAGGACAGATCATGACAGAACAGCAGCAGCCGTTTGCACTCAGCCGCCCGCTGCATGTCGGGCGGGCGCATCTGGTGGTCAACGATCTTGCTCGCGTCTCCGGTTTCTACCAGACAATCATCGGGCTTTCGGTGCTTGAAAAGACGCCGAGCGGTGAGGTTCTGGGCGTCGCCGGCGTGCCGCTTCTGACGCTGACGACGGGCGGCAACGTGGCCCGCGCGCCGCGCAATGCGGCCGGCCTCTTTCACACGGCCTTTCTGGTGCCGGGCCGCCTTGAGCTTGCCCAATGGCTGGCCCATGCAGCGCATAACAATATCCAGCTCGAAGGCGCATCGGATCATCTGGTGAGCGAGGCGCTCTATCTTTCCGATCCCGAAGGCAACGGCATCGAGATCTACCGCGATCGCACACCTACGGAATGGACCTACCATCAGGACGGCACCGTGGCGATGGCGACCGACCGGCTGAACCTTCAGGAGCTTTATAACAGTGCGCCCCAGGCGGCATTTGCCGGAATGGCTGAGGGTACTGCGCTCGGTCATATCCATCTTCAGGTCGGCGACATTCCGCTGGCGGACGCCTTTTACCGCGACGTGCTGGGCCTGAAGATCATGGCGCGGTATCCCGGTGCGAGCTTTTTCGCGACCGGCGACTACCATCACCATATCGCTGCCAACGTTTGGAACAGCCGCGGCGCGACGACCCGGCTTGAAAACATGACCGGGCTTTCCGATTACACCGTGAAGTTCAACGATCAGTCGGCCTTGGCGAACGCGCTTTCCGCACTGGAAAAGCACGAAATCGCGACAACCAAAACCGTCGAGGGCTGGGCTCTCAGAGACCCGTGGGGCATCGGCCTGACGCTTGCTGCGTAACGCGCGCTGAATTCCTGATCGTTGCTATCGTAAACCTGAGCAGTATTCCGGAACCGGAACACTGTTTTTGCGTTGATCGCGACAACGAGGACATCAGACAATTCATGGCCATGACGAGCACGCGCGCAGCCAATCCTAAAAAACGGCTGATCGACTTTGCCGCCAACCGGTCTGCGCATCGCAAGGATGCCGTCATTTCCGGCCTGGAGAGCGAAGACGCCGATGAGAGCCTCGTGCTGGGGCGCGAGGCGCTGGAAGTCGCCAAGGCCTGGGCGGTGATCGGCATCTTTGCGATCGTTTTCTTCGCCATCGTCCACATGATGTCGCTGGTGCTTATCCCTGTCACGCTTGCCGTCGTCGTCGGACTGATTCTCGGTCTGGTCGCGGATAAGCTTGGCCGCCTGGGCGTACCCAAATTCGGCATTGCGATCATCCTCTCAAGCGCTGTGTTCGCCGCGGTCTTTCTGGTCGTCAACGCGCTGGCCGAACCGTTTGCGATGATGATCCAGGAAGGTCCGAGCTTTCTGCAACGCATGATCGACCGGATGATGCCATTTCTGCAGCGCCAGGAATGGCTGAACATCTCGCCGGCCACGTTCGAAACCGGGCCGATGTCGATGCAGGCGCTGTTGGAGAATTCCGGCAACATCCTCAGCGTCGTTACCGCCAATCTGACGCCGGCCGTCGTGCAGGGCATGATCTTCTTTGCGGCGCTGCTTCTGTTTCTCTACGGCAGGCTCCGACTTCGCCGTACCCTCATCCTCGCCTTCCCGCGGCGTCACCAGAGGCTGATTGCGATCCGTGTGCTGAACGCAATCGATCAGGTTCTCGGCTATTATTTTGCGACTGCGAGCGTGCTCTATCTCGGTCTCGGCGTCGTGATGATCGCAATCGCCTATTTCGGCGGCCTCAGCATGCCGCTTCTCTGGGGTCTGTTCGCATTCCTGTCGAGCTTCATCCCGTTTCTCGGGATCACGATCATGACCCTCGCTGTTGCAGCAGGTGGCATCATCACGCATGACACCCTTCTCCTTGGACTGCTGCCCGCGATCGTGTTCTTCTCGGTGCACTTGCTGATGGAAAACCTGATCTTCCCCGCGATCATGGGCCGGCAATGGGAGATCAATCCCTTTGTCGTGTTCGTCGCCATCCTGTTCTGGACATGGATGTGGGGTGCCGTTGGCGCCATGCTGGCGCTGCCCCTGTCGCTGATCATGATGACCGTACTGTCGGAACTGTTTCCAGAAAAGAAGACCGTTCCGCATCTGCCGGGCTAAAGCCCGGCGATGTCAGCGACCCGTCAGTCGTAAAGGTAGTACTTGTCCCATTCCTCGCGCGGTATCTTGGACCCGACCTTGTAGTCGAAGGCGGTGACGCTGAGCCCTTCAGCGTTGGTCTCGCACTTGAATTTCAGCTTGAACCAGTCACCGCCGCTGCGGAACGCTGCGCCGGTTGCCTTAAGGCCGTTGTCGTTCCCGACCGGGTCTGAAAACGTGTAGGCGATCACCTTGTCGGGGCGGAAATCGCCTTCCTTGCGCAGGCGATCCATCGCCTCGAGATCGCAGCGCTGTTCGACTCTTTCTTCCGGTGCAAGGGCGTTCAGCTGGCGAACAATGCGGCCGTCGAGCGCGTGGGCAGGCAGGGTGGAGGCGGCGCAAATCAGGAGAGCGCCTGTCATGGATGCCCGGGCGGGCAGCAGTATCGTCATGGAATCCTATCCAAAGTGACTCGGATGGGGCGGAAACTAGAAGACGGATTCGTCGTTGACCACCTACCAGAGCGGGAATTATCTTGGCGCGTATTCTTTAGGTGGATAGGGCCGGAATCGGTATCATGCTTGGAGGACTGAACAGATGACGGCCGAACTGGCGATGGTATTCCTGATGAGTGGCATTGGGCTATAATTGGTCGTCGCCTTCATATTCTGGCAGCAGCACCGTGACCTCGCACCTCTCGCCAAGTCCCGCGAGCCTGAGAAGAAGTAGGCTCACGCGGCTTGCCCGCTTGCCTCATGGTCCGGCCGCCCCTATCTCTGGCACTCCTTTCATGACTTCGGAGTGCTTCCTTGGCCCCCTCCCCGAAAATGCCGTTCGAAAATCTGCCCACGCCTCCGGTTGCGGCCAAGAAGCCGGTGACGGATACCCGTCATGGCATTACCCGCACCGACGACTATGCCTGGTTCCGGGCCGACAACTGGCAGCAGATGTTCAAGGATCCGTCGATCCTCGATCCTGAGATCCGCACCCATCTGGAGGGCGAGAACGCCTATATGGAAGCGGCAATGGGCGACACGGCCGTATTGCAGAAGACGCTGTTTGCCGAAATGCGCGGTCGCATCAAGGAAGACGATTCCTCCGTGCCGATGAAGGACGGGCCGTTTGCCTACGGATCGCTGTTCGTGACCGGCGGCGAGCAGCCGAAGTATTTCCGCACCCCGCGCGACGGCGGCGATCAGACGATCCTGCTTGACGGCGACAAGGAAGCGACGGGTAAGGACTATTTCCGTCTGGCCGGTATCGACCATGCGACGGATCATTCCAAGGGCATCTGGGGTTACGACGACAAGGGTTCGGAATATTTCACCCTGCGGGTGCGCGATCTTTCGACCGGCGAGGACATGTCAGACCTCCTGGAAAACACCGCCGGTGGCGGCGTCTGGGCGCCTGATGGCAAGAGCTTCTTCTATACGCTGCAGGACGAGAACCATCGTCCCTCCAAGGTCTTCCACCACATTCTCGGCACGCCGCAGACGGACGACCGGCTGGTGTTTGAGGAAAAGGATCCGGGCTTTTTCATGGGCGTCGGCGGATCGCTGCTGGACGACGTGATCTATCTCGATATCCATGATCACGAGACCTCGGAATACCGCCTCATCCCGACCTCGGACCTGACCGCCGAGCCGAAGCTGGTGGCGGCGCGCGAAGAGGGCATCGAGTATTCGATGACCGAAGGCGGCGATGTCTTCTACATCCTGACCAATGACGGCGATGCCAAGGACTTCAAGATCGTCGAGGCGCCGTTTGCGGCACCGGGGAAGGAAAACTGGAAAGAGATCGTACCGCACGAGCCCGGCCGGCTGATCATTTCGCACATGGCCTATGAGCAACACCTGATCTGGCTGCAGCGCAACCAGGGTCTGCCGGAGATCATCATCCGCGACCGCCGGACCGGCGAGGAACATTCGATCGCGTTTGCCGAGGAAGCCTATTCGCTGGGGCTTTCCGGCGCTGCGGAATATGACAGCACCGTCATCCGCTTTTCCTATTCGTCGATGACGACGCCGACCCAGCTCTACGACTACGATATGGTGAGCCGGACGCGCACGCTTTTGAAGACGCAGGAGATCCCCTCCGGCCACAATGCCGCAGATTACGTGACCCGCCGCGTGATGGCTCCGTCCCATGACGGCGAGCTGGTGCCGGTGTCGCTGCTTTACCGCAAGGACACGCCGCTTGATGGCACGGCGCCTTGCCTGCTCTACGGCTACGGCGCCTATGGGATGACCATCCCCGCATCGTTCTCCACCAACAACCTGTCTCTCGCAGATCGCGGCTTCATCTATGCCATCGCCCATATCCGCGGCGGCAAGGACAAGGGGTTTGCCTGGTACGAAGACGGCAAGATGGAAGCCAAGGAAAACACGTTCAAGGATTTCATCGCCGCTGCCGACCACCTCGTGGCCGAGGGCTTCACGTCCTATGAGAACATCATTGCCGAGGGAGGTTCGGCCGGCGGTATGCTGATGGGCGCGATCGCCAACATGGCGCCGGAAAAGTTCGCGGGCATTATCGCGGCCGTTCCGTTCGTCGATGTGCTCAACACCATGCTCGACGATACGCTGCCGCTGACGCCGCCGGAATGGCCGGAATGGGGCAACCCGATCGAGAGCCTGGAAGAGTACCAGTGGATCGCCGCCTACTCGCCTTATGACAACGTGGGTGCAAAACCCTATCCGCCGATCCTTGCGATTTCCGGCCTCACCGATCCACGCGTGACCTACTGGGAACCGACCAAGTGGGTGGCGAAGCTTCGCGAGTTCTCGACCGGCTCGGCGCCGATCCTGCTCAAGACCAACATGGCTGCCGGCCATGGCGGAAAGTCGGGGCGTTTCCAGCGCCTGGAAGAGATCGCCTTCGAATATGCATTCGCGATCAAGGTGGCCGGGAAAGCCTGACCGGGCGGATCGCGCAGAATCGATCATCTCTAATGACAATCGCCGCAGTGCCTCGATCGGTGCTGCGGCTTTTTTTGTGTGAAAACAGTTTTGGATATGCGGAAACGCGCATATGCCTTGGCGGCGCTCGATTTTCCCGTCAGATCGCTGATTTTTCGACAGAAATCGCGGCGGCGCGAATAAGTCCCATGCGCGCTGTCAAGCCCCAAAACCGGCCGGAAATCTCCCGGCACAAGCTTCGCGCAAGCTTCAGGCGTTAACTCTTACTTAACCCAAGCGAGATCGAGGCGGTGCCATGAAGATCGATAGTGGCCTCAGCGGCTACAACTACCCCCAGCGGGCGGTCGACATCGATCGCAAGCAGGACGAAACCCAGCAGCGCGACACACCTGCGTCTACCCGTTCCAGCGGTTCGCTGACCGGCAGCAGCACACTGTTTGCAAGCTCGCTGGTGAGCGCCCTGTGGGCCCTCGATGCCGGCGACGACAGCGCTTCGACCTTTGCCACCAGCGGCGCGACCGCTCCCGTGCAGCAGGCCTGGGTTCAGGACATCTACCAGGAATTCTCCTGATCAACGTCTGATCGATCATGGCCCGTCACCGCGGTGACAATCCCCGTTCAGGGTTAACATTCCCTGAAGGCGCCCTTCAAGCCAACATGGTGATCCTTGTACCTGTGGTAAATGCGTCCTATCTCAACCTCGAGACATTAGAGGTTTGAGCCTGCCATGCTATCGATCGGCGATCTTTCCAAAAGAACCGGCGTCAAGGTGCCAACCATCCGCTATTACGAGCAGATGGGATTGCTGGCCGCCGCCACGCGATCTGAAGGGAACCAGCGGCGCTACGAGCGCAGCGATCTCGATCGGCTGGCCTTCATCCGCCACGCCCGCGATCTCGGCCTCGACATATCCGCGATCCGTGAGCTGATCGCGCTCGGTTCGCATCCGCAACAGCCCTGCGGCGATATCGACCGGATCGCAGCGGAGCATCTTTCCGGCGTGCGCGAAAAGATCGCCAAGCTGAAGAAGCTCGAAGAGGAACTCGAGCGCATCGTTTCCCATTGTGACGGCAACCATGCGATCAAGGACTGTTACGTGATCCGGTCACTCTCGGATCACGGGCTCTGCGAGGGGGAGCATTGAGGGGTTAGAGGCGTCAGTCGCGTCAGGCTGCGGCTGCGATATCGAACTCCAGATGGATGCGGTCGTAAGGAAACACGACGCCGCCGGGCGCCTTTTCGATGACGCCTGCGTTCAGAAGCGTGGTGACATCTCCATGCACGCCCTTGAAGTCGCGACCCACCCGCCGGGCAACCTCGCGGATCGTCATCGGCGCCTGCGCCGTCAGGACCTGCACGATCTCCAGTCTTTTGGGCGCCAGCACGCGGTGAAGCGTGTCCCAGGTGGGGAACGACAGGATATGCTCTGCCTGAAAAGCTGGATCTGATTCAGCCCCCTTGACCGCAGCGAGAACCGCGCTGAGCGAACTGTCAAAATTCTGGATCTTCACTTTAAGGGTTGTCATCGAGCCATCCTTCTACATCCGACCGAAAATCCACAAGCAAGGTTTCGACGCTTTCGAACAGATACGCCTCCTCCTGCGAATGGACGTGTCTATGGTCACCCTTCCCCGCTTCATTGTCGTAGCGCAGGACGCATTCCCCGGACGCCACGAGAGCCATGCGATATTTGAAATGGTGCACACTTCCCCGCAAAGGTGAAGGGACGCTCCAGATCACGATCTCTGCGAAGACGTCCTCCCGCAGATAACTCCGCGTCCTGCTGATCAGAGTCGCCTTGGCCATGGAGTTCGCCTTCCGGGTTGATGGAATATACACCATCACCCGCAGCGAACAAGAACCTGTCGACCCGCTTGACAAGCAATTTATTCCGGCGCAGAAAGTTGTCATGATGATTACGTGCACCACCACCGCCGCAACGTATTTTTGGGCCT
Organism: Neorhizobium sp. DAR64872/K0K18; assembly: GCF_050500175.1. Classification (NCBI taxonomy): domain Bacteria; kingdom Pseudomonadati; phylum Pseudomonadota; class Alphaproteobacteria; order Hyphomicrobiales; family Rhizobiaceae; genus Neorhizobium; species Neorhizobium sp. DAR64872/K0K18. Next base: position 894,124 of record NZ_CP191446.1, on the reverse strand, counting down.
ACCTGTAAAGGGCGGCTCGACAGTTCATCATGTCAACAAGCCGCCGTCAGGCGGCTTGGTTGTTTCTAAGGGCACCTGACGGCACGACGAGACCGAAAAGGAATGCCGGAATGCCCCCGATTTCGATCGAAGACAGCGAGATCTCACTACCGCGCCCGGCCGTGGTGACGATCCGCGCCGCCAAACGCCATGATCTGCCGCAGTTGAAAGAGATGATCGCAGCCCTTGCCGCGCATCACAACGATCTGGCCGACATTACCCCGGAAATGCTGGAACGCGACCTGTTCGGCGACCTGCCCTGGATCACCGCACTGGTTGCTGACGCGGGCGACGCCCTGATCGGCTACGCCATTCTGGTGCCGCTCTACCGCGCGCAGCAGGGAAGCCGCGGCATGGACTTGCACCACCTGTTCGTGCGCGACGGTCACCGTGGCCACGGCATCGGCCAGCATCTCGTCTCGCGCGCCCGCGACATGGCCCGCAATGCAGGCTGCGGCTATCTCTCGGTCAGCGCCGCCACCGGCAACTTTGCCGCCCACAAGTTCTACGAACAGATGGATTTCAAGCCACGCCCGGTGACGGGCATGCGGTATATGCAGACGTTGGTGTGAGGCTGGGACACGGCAATACCGTCCGAATGAGCGGGACAGACCATACTGTCAGTGCAGCGCAACCACGTTATTCCGACGCGGGATCGATCGCGCTGACCACACGAGCGACGATGTCATCCATCGTCGCCTCGTCCAATGTCTCGATGTATTTCGCGGTCTTGGCCAGTATTCTGGCCGGTATATCGAAGCTGCGAACCTGATTACAGACGGCGATCCCCGTCGTATCGTGGCCGGTGACAACGACGGCCAGACCGACGTCCCGGGTCAAGGCGCCACCGGTGGTGATCGGCACCGTCATGCTGACTCCCAATGCGTTGATCGCCCGCGGGGTGATCACGACGAACCGATGCCTGTTCTTCATTTCCCGGCCCGCGACAGGGTTGGGATCGATCCAGAAAACATCACCGCGATTGGGTACGTTGCTGCGGACCATCATGAAATCTCGTGGCCGACGGGGTCTCCCTCCATCGCCCAGGCCATGTCCGCATTCAGGCTGGAGACGACCTCGCCGCCTTCGAGCAACTCGCTAAGCTTATAGCGCCGCGGGGTCTTTCTGATCGGCTTTACGACGAGTTCACCGTCGTGCATTTCAAGCGACAGCTGATCGCCGACCTGCAGTTCCATCGTCTTGAGAATGGCAGGCGGAATTGTCACGACGGCTGCCCCGCCCTGCCGCCTGATCTTGGTAATAACGGTCATGGCTTACCTCGTTTGTGCTATAAATATAGCACAACAACGTCGTGCGGCAAGCACCCCGCCCTCACCTTGCCGGCACCGCCTTGAGATAGGCGGCGATGGCCTGCAGGTCGCTTTTCGGCAGATGCGCGATGTTCTTCTGAACCTCCACCATGGATCCGCCGACGCTGTCGAAATCGGGGGTGAAGCCGGTCGAGAGGTACTCGGTTATTTCGTCCTCGCTCCAGGCGCCGATGTCCTTGGAGCCGGGGGTGATGTTGGGAATGCTGCCCTGCCCTTCCGGGTTGGGGCCGCCGGCCAGCCATTGTCCTTTTTCGAAGCCGCCGAGCGCGTTGCGGGGCGTGTGGCACTCGCCGCAGTGGCCGGGACCTTCGACGAGGAACTGGCCGCGTTTGACCTTGTCGTCGGCTGAGGCGAGTTCGACGCGTGGGCCGTCGTCGAAATAGAGGAGTTTCCAGCCGCCGACCGCGAGCCGCTGGTTGAAGGGAAAGCCCAGTTCGTGTGGCGGCGCGACATTGCTGCTGGGCGGCAGGGTCTTCATGTAGCCGTAGAGGTCGTTGACGTCGGCTGCCGACAGGCGCGCGTAGGAGCCGTAGGGAAAGGACGGGTAGAGATGCTCGCCACCCGGGCCGACGCCCCGTGTCATCGCATCGCCGAATTGCGCAAGCGTCCAGGAACCGATGCCGGCTTTGGGATCCGGCGAGATGTTGGGGACGTGGAAGGTGCCGAACGGGCTTTTGAGCGCCAGTCCGCCGGACAGGATCTTTGCGGCGTCGCCTTCTGCACCTTCTGCGGCGTGACAACCGGCACAGCCGCCCGCCCAGAACAGTTGCTCGCCCTTGGCAAGATCGGGCTGACCGACGCCGGCCCAGTAGCTCGCGTCATGCGGCTGGGGCTTTGTCAGCGCCCAGGCGGCAACGGCACCGGCGGCGACAACGACCACGCCGATGCCCAACACTTTTGCCCATCTTACGGCCATCGCCCGATCCTTCTCCGACATTGATGCGGAACGGAACGGCTGCCTTTGCGACAGCCGTTCAAGCATGCAGGCGTGCGCTACTTCTTCAGGCGGTAGGTCTCGTGGCAGGAGCCGCAATTGGCGCCGAGCGTCCCAACAGCTTTCTGGACGCCTGCGGCATCGGTCGGCATCGAAGCAAGGATCATATCGGCATCGGAGGCAAGCTTGTTCGCTTTGGCGCGGAAATCGGCTTCGTTCTTCCAGATCGCCGGCGATGCTTCCGAATTGGCTTCGGATCCGACAGGGAACTGGTCCGGGAAGGCCTTCATATTGGTGCTGATCGTGGTCAGCGCTGTCTTGATGGCATCGGCGTCGTAGGGTTTGTCGCCTTTGGCGATGTTGCGCATGGCTGCCGTGGAGGCGGCCACCTGCTTCATCATCTGTTCGCGCTTCTCGACCACCGCATCCTGCGCAAGGACAGCGGTGAAGCCGAGACAGAGTGCCGCGGTCGTCATGGCGATAGTTCTGAATTTCATTTCCGGCTCCGATCCCTAAAACGATGTGATGTCTGCGTCTCACATCATCAACGCATTCGCGTAATGATGATGGCAAGCTTACATGACCGAAAGAAGTCACGATTTCGTAATTTAGCGCTCGATTCTAGAAGCCGTCAAACCCAATGCAAAGTCATGTTTTTCAAGCGCTTCAGATCGATCGCGCGTTGGCGGACAGCGTCGCCTGACGATCGCCAGGCTGGATCAGACATCGGGTGATCAGAAACGCAAACACCCGGCGCCTTGCGGCACCGGGTGTCTGGTAAATCAGCAATTGATTGCGCTTACTTGGACGCGGCTTCGTAGCGTTCCAGCACGTAATCCCAGTTGATCAGGCTATCGACGAACGCCTCGAGATACTTCGGGCGGGCGTTGCGATAGTCGATGTAATAGGAATGTTCCCAGACGTCGACGCCGAGGATCGGCTCTGCGCCGTGGACCAGCGGGTTTTCGCCGTTCGGGGTCTTGGAGATGACAAGCTTGCCATCCTTCACCGAAAGCCAGGCCCAGCCGGAGCCGAACTGCGTGGTGCCGGCTGCAATGAAATCAGCCTTGAACTTGTCGTAGCCGCCGAGATCGGATGCGATCGCGGTTTCGAGCTTGCCCGGCAGCTTGTTTCCGCCGCCGTCCTTCTTCATCCACTTCCAGAAATGGACGTGGTTGTAATGCTGGGCAGCATTGTTAAAGAGGCCCTGGTTGGTGCCAAAGGACTTCTTGACGACATCCTCGACCGTCAGGTCAGCCATGCCGGCTTCTGCCGCCAGCTTGTTGCCGTTGTCGACATAGGCCTTGTGGTGCTTGTCGTGGTGGTATTCCAGCGTTTCCTTCGACATGAAGGGTGCAAGGGCTTCGTAATCGTATGGAAGTTCGGGAAGTTCGAAAGCCATTGGTATACTCCTTTTGGCAAACACCGTGGGTGAAGGTGGTGTTGGAACATAGGAGCGCGATGGGGAAGAGGCAACGGTGAACCTTCCAAAAACAACCGCTCAATCGACAAGAAATTGCTGAATTTTCCAAGCATTAGCGAGAGGAATCAATCGCTTTCGCACCGAATGCAGAAACCGGAGAAAATTGACGATGAAAAACTTTGTGGCACCGATCCTCCTCGTTTGCGCAACCAGCGCCGTGACGGCCCAGGCCGCTTCCGACGATGCGTGGACGACGTTTCAGGCTGACGTCGGCAAGGCCTGCGTGGCGGCTTCGAAAGACCTGATCGAGAACGGAAGGGCCGTGGTCGATCCGTTCGGAAGCCAGTCCTATGGGCTTGCGGTCGTCACCGGCAAAGCCAAAGGCGCCAAGGTCAGGATCAGCACGATCTGCGCCTACGACAAGAAGACCAAAAAGGCCGAAGTGGGTGGCGAGATCTCCGCCGACATGCTGAGGGCAAAACCTGGCAAGTAACATCCGCGACCGCGCGGGCGGCAGCGTTTGGGAACTTTTCCACCACGGCAGACTTTTCCGGGCATGAAACACTGCCGGGAGGGCTGCCGTGTTTGATTTCTTGACCTTCGACTTTCTGACGTCCGATTTCGTGATCTTCGTGGCAATCGGCTTTTTCGCGCAGATCATCGATGGCGCGCTCGGCATGGCTTTCGGCGTTCTCGCCACCACTAGTCTGCTTGCTTTCGGCGTGCCGCCGGCAGTCGCCAGCGCCATGACGCATGTGACCGAGTGTTTCACGACGGCTGCATCAGGCGCCTCGCATCTCTACCATCGCAACGTCGACTGGCGGCTGGTCAAAAGACTGGCGCCGGCCGGCATGATCGGCGGCGCGATCGGCGCCTATCTCCTGTCCAGTATCGACGGCAAGGCGATCGAGCCGTTCGTCTCGGTCTATCTGATGCTGGTCGGATGTTACATTCTCTACAAGGCCTTCCGCCCGGCCTTCAGGCGCGACATGCATGACCGGATCGTGCCCTATGTGGGCGGTGCGGGCGGCGTGCTCGATGCCATGGGCGGCGGCGGATGGGGGCCGATCGTCACCAGTTCGCTTCTCGGCCGCGGCCATGAACCAAAGAAGGTGATCGGCTCCACGAACCTCACCGAATTTGCGGTAACGACGGTGATCTCGGCGACCTTCATCGCCACGCTCGGCTGGTCCGAACTGTCGTCGGCGCTCGGCCTCATCCTCGGCGGCGTGCTGGCGGCCCCGTTCGGAGCGCTGATCGTCAAGCGACTGCCGACCAAACCGCTGATGGTCGCCGTTTCACTGATCATCATCGGTACGGCTGCGGTGCGGATCATCTGAGGGCTGATGCTCTCTAACCTTCCAGCCCATCGCAACATCCCACATCCGCTGCCCTGCACCTGTCCCTTTGGCGGCTGGCGCGCTAGATAACGGGTATCGCGGTTTCCTCCGGGGGCCGTAGCGGAGTGTTCTCCGACGTCTGATCCTCATCTGCAAAGGTATGTCTTCCATGGCCGAAACGAACAGCCCGAACCTTCTCGTCATCCTCTTGCACGGCGTCGGCTCCAGTGGCGACAATCTGGCGCCGCTTGGGGAGGAATGGGCGGGGACGCTTGGCGATGCCGTCTTCGTTTCGCCCGATGCGCCGGAGCCTTCAAGCTTTGGTGCCGGGTACCAGTGGTTCAGTGTTGCGGGCGTCACGCCGGAAAATCGTGGCGCGCGGATTGCGGCGGCACGGCCGGGGTTCGATGCCTTGATCAACGGCATCATCGCGGACAACGGCTTTGCCGGCAGGCTTGATCGGGTCGCGCTGGTGGGGTTCTCGCAAGGGACGATCATGGCGCTCGACGCGATCGCAAACGGACGGTTTGGCGTGGGTGCGGTGGTCGGTTTTTCCGGCCGGCTGTCTTCGCCCGAGCCGCTGTCGCCCTCCACGAAGATGCCAGTGTTTCTCGTGCATGGCACCGCCGACGACGTCATCCCGTCCTGGGAAAGCGAACAGGCGGCCGACACGTTGGCGAAGCATGGTTTCGACGTGGAGACATCGATCGAGCCCGGGCTCGGACACACGATTTCCGGCGCCGGTGCTGGCCGCGCCGTAGAATTTCTGGCGAAAGTCTTTGGATACGAAGCGCTTTAACGCGGCAGAACAAGGTTGAGGGACGGCGCCCGGACCGGGTGCCGTCCCTCGTTAATCAGACGTCTTCGCCCTTGGTCGAGCGGGCCCAGTCCATATAAAGTTCGAGCGCCTTGCGGGCGACAGGACCTTCCTGCAGGGAGCGGTCCTCGAACCGGTTCACCGGGGCGATCTTGGAATAGTTGCCGGACGTGAAGATTTCGTCGGCATTGGCGAAATCGGCAGCAGTCAGCGTGACTTCGCGCACGTCGAAGCCGGCGCCGCGCAACAGGGTCAGCACGCGCGACCGGGTGATGCCGGCCAGAAATGTGCCGTTGGCGATCGGCGTCATGACCACGCCGTCCTTGACCATGAAGATGTTCGAGGATGCGGTTTCGGCGACATTGCCGTTCATGTCGAGCGCGAGCGCATTGTCGAAGCCGCGGCTCTGCGCCTCGACAATCATGCGGCCGCTGTTGGGATAAAGGCTACCGGTCTTGGCGGCCGTCATGGCGACTTCGGCGCTCGGGCGGCGGAACGGCGACACGGTCAGCGACGAGGCCTTTGCCGTGTGCATCGGAGCTTCGAACAGGCAGAGCGCAAAGCGAGTCGATTCCGGATCGGCGGCAACGACGCTGGTGGGAAGACCGTGCTCGGCCCAGTACATCGGCTTGATGTAGATCGCGGTCTTGCCGTCGAACTTCTTGACGCCTTCCAGCGCCAGCCGCTCGATCTCTTCTGCGGCCATGACCGGCTTCATGCCCATATTGATGGCCGAGCGGTTGACGCGCTGGCAGTGCATGTTGAGATCCGGAGAGATGCCGTCGAACCAGCGGGCGCCGTCGAACACAGTCGTGCCCAGCCACATGGCGTGCGAGGTGGGTCCGATCAGCTTCGGATTTCCTTCCACCCACTCACCATCCACGTAAGTCCAGGTGGTGGAGCGAGGGGATGTGTCGACGGCCATGATATTCTCCTTCGGGTCTTCAAAGCTTGGCGGGGGTCGCTAAAATTTGGCGTGAATGAAATCCCCGAAGCCCTCAAGGTCAAGCGACAATCCGAGATGATTCATCACAAATATTGATGGCACCCCGAATTGCCGCCGTCTCATGGTCAGGGCGCTCGCTGCGGTGCGGGTGCCGGAAGAAGCGGCGAGTCCGATGGCTGGCGCGGACTGCCCGGCGCTCCCTGCAACAGGTTATCGCTACCCAGCTGACGACTGTCGTTCTGCATCAGGCTGATTGACAAAATGACGGCCACCAGCAGGCCAAGGACAATGAGAAACAACCAGCGCATGTATCGAAAACTCCCTCTCACGCAGAATAACGCGAACATTTCCGTCTGAAACGTTGCGTGATCCCTTCGACCAGAACAGTGGGGCCACTCTGCGGCAACGCAGCAAATCCTTCACAAACGCGGCCCAAAAACGTTGACAGCAGCCGTTCAGGCTTGCAGTCTTGCGCCTCACCTCCCGTTTACGCACTCATTTTTTTACAACGCAGAGGCCATGTCCAGCTCAGGCGCCCTCACCTCAACGGCTCTCAAGTCATCGTCCATGTCGCTGACGCAGGACCTCGTCGACCTGTGTTTTCGCGACGAGATGGATCCGGGCGCGCCACCAACATGGGAGCCGCTGACGGATGCCGACTATGCCGAGATTACCGAGCGGCTGGTGGAGGAAATCGGCGATGAGCCATTGTGGATCTTTGCCTATGGCTCGCTGATCTGGAAGCCGGGCTTTGATTCGATCGCCTGCCAGCGGGCGACGGCCTACGGCTGGCATCGATCGTTTTCGCTGCATATCGAACGCGGCCGCGGTTCGCCGGACCAGCCGGGGCTGATGATGATGCTGTCGCGCGGCGGGCGTTGCGAAGGGGTGATCTACCGGGTGGCTGATTCGGAAAAACGCGAGCAGATCGACAAGGCGCTGCGCCGCGAGGTGAGCCACAAGGACAGCCTTTCGACCTTCCGTTTTCTCCCCGTGCGGACGCAAGGCGGCGAGACGATCCGGGCACTGACTTTCTGGGCCGGCGGAAAGAGCCCGCGGATCATCAGGCCGCTTCCGCTGCTTCAGGATGTGGCGCCGGTTCTGGCGCGTGCCTGCGGCCATCGCGGTTCCTGCGCCGAATATCTCTATAATACGGTCGTGCATCTGGCCGAATTCGGCATCCGCGACCGCAATCTCTGGCGGCTGCAGGAGATGGTGGCACGCGAAATCGAAGCGATGCACGCGTGAAAAGCATGATGCCGACGTCGGGGCCGGCAGTGCGAAATCTGGCACTCTCTCATAAAAGTTGAGGACGGCGGGCTCGATCCGTGTTTGAACGCTCATGGGGCGCGTGCGACCCCCATCGTGATGACCGGCACCGTGCCAGCGAGACCCATGACGACTGTAGCCACCATATTGTACCTGACCGTAGCGACCGCGTTCTTCGGGATGACGTTGGCCGAGGGTGTGATACGACGGCTTCCCTGGAGCTTCGACAGGATCATGGGACTTTTGCTGTCGTGCCTGTGGCCGCTGATCCTGATTGCGATCGCGGTCAGCAGTCATCGCGATCGCAGAAATGCAGGATGACGCGGCTGCGCATTACTCCACCGATCCTTGTATATTTCCCGTAGAAGCAGCGCGGCGCTGCCCTATATCCTCGATAACCGAAAAGACGAAGACTGGGGCGATTGAATCGATGCAAAGCATCCTCAACGAAGGCGACACGTGCTGGCGGATTGCCAAGGCGGACAGACTTTCCATCATCATCGATGCAGCCGATTTCTTTCGCTTCGCCAAGCGCACGATGACGAAGGCGAAAAAGTCGATCTACCTGATCGGCTGGGATTTCGACACGCGCATCCAGCTGGAGCCGGGCAAGAAGGATGGCAAGGCTGACAAGGCCGCGAAGGAAGAATGGCCCGACGAGCTTGGCAAGTTTCTGAACGCGCTCGCCGAGCGAAACAACGGGCTCGATATTCGCATTCTCAAATGGGATATCGGGCTGATCAATTCGATCACTCGCGGTGAAACGCCGTTTTATATTCTCAAATGGATGTTCGACAAGCGCATCCATCTGAAGCTCGACGGCGCGCATCCGGCGCTGTCGGCGCATCACATGAAGCTTCTCGTCATCGACGACGAAGTGGCGTTCTGCGGCGGGATCGACATGACCGTCGGGCGCTGGGACAGTCGCGATCATTCGGAAGACGAGCCGTTGCGCAAGTCGCCGATGGGATTTGCGCAAGGGCCCTGGCACGATGCCACCACCTGCCTTTCCGGCGAGGCCGCACGGGCGCTCGGCGAGGTCGCACGGCGGCGCTGGAAACTGGCAACCGACGAGACGCTCGATCCGCCCGACGAGAATACCGCCACGCAGAACGACCCCTGGCCGGACGAGCTGGAGGTCGGGTTTCGCGACATCTCGATCGGCATTGCCCGCACCGCGCCTGAATACGAGGGGCGCAGCCAGATCGTCGAGATCGAGACCGCCAAGCTTGCGATCATCGGTTCGGTGAAAAAGACGCTTTATGTCGAGAGCCAGTATTTCGCCTCGCGCCGTATTGCAGAGGCCATGGCGGAACGGCTGAAGGAGCCCGACGGACCGGAAATCGTGCTGATCAATCCGGAGGGCTGCGAAGGCTGGCTGGAAGCCAAGGCGATGGACAGCGCCCGCATTCGGCTGATGAAGATGGTGAAGGACGCCGATGTTCATGATCGCTTCCGGATCTACTACCCTGTCAACGAAGCCCGCACGTCGATCTATGTGCATGCCAAGATGATGTTTGCCGACGACCGGATCGTGAAGATCGGCTCGGCCAATCTCAACAACCGCTCGATGGGCTACGATACGGAATGCGACCTCATCCTCGAGGCGCAGCCGGGTGAGGACACGCTGAGCGCCAAAATCGTCAGCACCCGCGACGATCTCATCGCCGAACATCTTGGGCGCGAACCGCAGGAAGTGCGTGACGCGGTCGCAGCGCATGACGGGTCGATCATCGCGGCCATCGAGGCCTTGAACCGACAGAGCGGCCGAGGTCTGCTGCCGGTCAAGATGCGGGAGCTGAGTGCCGACGAGGAATTGCTGGCTGAATCGGACATTGCCGATCCCGAGCGACCAAGCGGCGTGCGGTACCGGACATCAAACTTTCTGAAACAGCGGTTCGGTCGAGTCGCGAGACGGGCGAAACGGGCGCGCAAAGAGACCTGACGAGGCCGATTGCGCGGCCTCCGAGGCCTTCTTCGAGCCGATTTGTCGCATCCGGTGGAGTGATCCTGGGCCGGTCTCTGCTTGATCGCCGGAATTCACGGCCCATCTAGAGTGTGCCTCTTCTTTGCCCGGCTCCCCGTCGGGCCCCCTTTTCCAAGGAGCACATGATGCAAACCGTCAACGCCAACGGCGCCCATATCCCAGCTCTCGGTTTCGGCACGTTCCGCATGCCCGATGCGGATGTTCATCGCATTCTGCCGCAAGCCCTCAAACTCGGCTTCCGCCATGTGGACACTGCGCAGATCTACAAGAACGAGCAGGCCGTCGGCGACGTTCTTCGCCAGTCGGGCATTCCGCGCGACGATATCTTTCTGACCACAAAGGTCTGGGTCGACCGCGTCGGTCACGATGCCTTTATCGCCTCGGTGGACGAAAGCCTTGCCAAGCTGAAGACGGATCACGTCGACCTTCTGCTTCTGCACTGGCCGCAGAGCGAAATGCCGCTGGCCGACCGGATCGGCGCGCTGAACGAGCTGAGAACCGCAGGCAAGGTCAAGAATATCGGCGTTTCCAACTTTTCGACCGCGCTGATGGCTGAAGCGGTGAAATTGTCCGATGCGCCGATCGTCAACAACCAGGTGGAATATCACCCCTATCTCGACCAGACCAAGGTGCTGATGGAAGCGCGCAAGACTGGCATGTCGGTGACCGCCTATTACCTGATGGCCGATGGCGCGGTGCCGAAGGACGAGGTGTTGAAGGAGATCGGCGCGAAGTACAAAAAGACCGCCGCTCAGGTCGTGCTGCGCTGGGCCGTGCAGCAGGAGGGCGTGATCGCGCTGTCGAAGACCGCGACGGAAAGCCGGCTGCCGGAGAATTACGACATCTTCGACTTCTCGCTGTCGCCGCAGGAAATGGAAGCGGTGTTTGCGCTGTCGCGGACAGACGGACGCATCGTATCGCCGGTGCATCTCGCGCCAGAGTGGGACTGATCCGGCTTTAAGGCCTCCGTCCTAAACACAGGTCTGTTGGGTCGCTTCCCACACACTCCCGCCGTGGTTTGTGTGGGATCCTGCCCAATTGCCCGGCGAGCCTCCCCCATGCGGCGGTCGAGGCCACGTCTTCTCTTGCCTCTCCCAGCCAGAGCCATAGGTCTTGTCACGGGCTGGAAGAGGAGGAGTTTTCATGCATTTCAGAACGATATTGATGTCCGCGGCGGCGATGGTTGTTACCGCCCTGCCCGCCAGCGCGCAGCAAAAGCCTGCGGACCCGGCGCCAAAGGACTGCCCGAATTCGATGCCGGCCTGGACCGAGTGCTTCGCGGGTCAGGATCTGCACGGCGCCTATTACTGGATCGCCAAGCCGAAGGACTGGAACGGCACGCTCGTCGTTCATGCCCATGGCGGGCCGCGCACCGCAAAGCCTACGCCGGACGATCCGGTCGAGGATCTCGAGCGTTTCGCGGTCACCGTTCAGGAGGCTATGCCTGGGCCGGTTCCAACTATCGCCGCGAAGGCTATGGCGTGCGGATGGCGGCGGCCGATACCGACGCTCTGCGACAGATCGCGATCGCGCTTCTCGGTGAGCCGAAGCATGTCCTGCTGCACGGCCAGTCCTGGGGCGGCAATGTGGCGGCGAAGACGGCCGAACTCTACGCGCTCGACTGGCGCGGCCGCAAAAATTACGACGGCGTGGTGCTGACCAGCGGCTTGCTGGCCGGCGGCGGCCATGGCTATGACTTCCGCGCCGATCTGCGGGCCGTCTACCAGTATTACTGCAAGAACCATCCGCGCGCCGACGAGGTGCAGTATCCGGTCTGGCAGGGCCTGCCCAAGGGCGCGAAGATGTCGCGCGACGAGCTGCAGCAGCGCGTCGACGAATGCACCGGCATCTCGCTGGCGAAGGACAAGCGGTCGCCAGAGCAAGCGAAGACCCTCACCAATATCCTCGCCGTCACCAAGGTGCCGGAAAAGACGCTGGTGGCGCATTTGAGCTGGGCGACCGGATTGTTTTCCGACATCGTCTGGCGGCGCATGGACGGCAAGAACCCGTTCGCCAATGCTGACGTGCAGTACAAGGGATCAGACGATGACGCGGCGCTGAACAAGGGCGTCGAGCGGTTCAAGGCGGACCCGCAAGCGGCTCGGCTGATGGCCTATGATGCCGATCTCACCGGCCAGATCGTCGCGCCGACCATCACCCTGCACGCCAAGAACGATCCGACCGTGTTTGTCGATCACGAGGCGATCTATCGCCGGACGGTGGACAAGGCTGGCAATGGCGAGCTGCTGGTGCAGAACTTTTCGGACGAGGCGGAGCATTCCAAGCTCTCGACGCCGCAATATGCAGCGCTGTTTTCCGCCATGCTGAGCTGGATCGACAAGGGCGAGAAGCCGACGCCGCAGACGGTGGCAGCCCTGTGTGAAAAGAAAGCCGAGACCTACAAGGAGCCCTGCAAGCTTCTCCCGGATTTCGTGCCGCAGATCCAGGAACGCTAGAAAGCCTATTGCCGCCTAGATCAGGCAAGGACGGGCGGAGCAACCGTGCTCCGCCCGTCTTGGTTTGCGATTACAGCCAACCCTTGCGCCGGAAGTAGAGATACGGCAGCGCCATCGAGACGATCATCAGGCAGAGCGCCAGCTGATAGCCGTAATGCCATTGCAGTTCCGGCTGGTTGGCGAAGTTCATGCCGTAGACCGATGCGACGAGCGTCGGCGGCAGGAACACGACGGACGCAACCGAGAAGATCTTGATGATCTGGTTCTGCTCCAGATTGATCAGCCCCAGCGTCGCATCGAGCAGGAAGTTGATCTTGCCGGACATGAAGGCCGAGTGATCGCCAAGCGAGGTGGCATCGCGCTGCAGCAGTTTCAGGCGCTGGCGCATTTCCTTGGGCAGCTTGCGATCGACACCATCGAGGGCGGCATAATAGGCGACGACGCGCGAGACGCTGACGAGGCTTTCGCGCACAACGGTGATGAACTCGCCCTTCTGGCCGATCGCCCGGATCAGTTCCTGCAGGTCGCGCGTCTTCTTGTTGACCTTGGAGGCCTTGGCCGCAAAAATATCGCGCGAGATCTGGTCGATATCGTTGCCGAGCCGCTCCAGCGTATCCGCCATGCGGTCGATGATCGCCTCGACCAGACCGGTCATGATCAGTTCGCCGGTTGCCGAATGGAGGCCGAGCCCGTTGCCCTTGCGGGCACGCGCCATGAACGCATCGAAGGGACGCGGCTCGGAATAGCGCACGGTAACGAGAACCTGGCCCTTGACGATAAAGGTGACGGGAACCTTGTGCGGCGTACCGGCATCCGGGCGCGTCAGCACGGTCATGGTCATGAACTCGGCGCCGTCTTCCTGGTAGAGCCGGGAGGACAGTTCGATATCCTCCATCTCGTCCTGGGTGGGAATGGTAACCCCGAGGCGGGAGCCGACATCGCGCTCTTCCTTGGCCGTCGGGTTGATCAGGTCGTACCAGATCACAGGCGGCTGCGGAGCAACAGACGTCGTATCGGCGGCTGCACTGGCGATTACGGCGTCGGCCGCGACAAGGCGGTCGTGATCATAGGCATGGATACGCAGCATGACGGCTCCTATTCCGGACCATTGAGGTCCCCGGAGCGCATCACCGATATGAACGGTTCAGAGCCCCGAAGCGGCAGGTCTATCTGTTGACGTCGAACTTCGACTGTCGGGGTTCATCTCGGTTTGTCCTTTGAAAGAGCGGCACCCGAACGGGTAGCGCTTTGCGCGTGAAATGGCGCGGATATCGCGGAAAGTCAACTCCCCGCAGCGCAGCATTGACCCGTCCGTTGCGCTTCTGTAGCAAAGCCGCTCCGACCAAGAGGTATCCCCCTATGCTGCCCTGGATCCAGCTCGACCGCGCAACCATTCCCGGCGCCCTGCCCGGCGAGGAAGGCGAGCTGCGTCTGAAGCAGCGCGGCCAGGAATTCTCCATCATGCTCGGCACCAACGAGCTGATGAACAGCCGCCTCAGCGGTTCGGAAGAAGCGCTGGCGACACTCGCGCAGGAGAAGATCGGCAAGAGGGCGAAGCCGTCGATGCTGATCGGCGGGCTCGGCATGGGGTTCACGCTGCGGGCAGCGCTTGCCGTTCTGCCCGAGGATGCGCAGGTGACCGTGGCCGAGCTGGTGCCGGCCGTGGTCGACTGGGCGCGCGGGCCGATGGCGCCGGTCTTCAAGGGCTGCCTCGACGATCCGCGCGTGACGATTTTCGAGGGCGATGTCAGCGAGTTGATCCGCTCCTCCACCACTGCCTTCGATGCGATCCTGCTCGATGTCGACAACGGGCCGGACGGGTTGACGCGGGCCTCCAACGACCGGCTCTACACGATGAGTGGTCTCTACGCTGCACGTTCGGCGCTGCGGCCCGGCGGCGTTCTCGCCGTCTGGTCGTCAGGGCCCGACGCGGGCTTCACCCGGCGGCTGAAGGAAGTGGGATTTCAGGCTGACGTGGTGAACACGCGCGCCAATGGCAAGCGCGGCGCAAAGCACGTGATCTGGCTGGCCGCCAAGGGCTGACGTTCGGCCGGCGTTGTTTTGCTCAGACGCCCGGAGGGGCGCTGCCGGCGAACTGGAAATAGAGGAATGCCAGGACCAGGCCCGCGATAATGGCGACCCAGAACAGCATGCGTTTCACACCGGGCGCCATGTTTTTGAACGGCGACTTGCGCGGCGGCTTGACCGGTTTCGGACGCTGGAACTTGATGATGTTGTCGCTCATCGCCGACCTATAGCATAGCTGATGATTTAGAAAAGCCGCCGGCAGTTGTGCCAGCGGCTTTCGGATTGCGTTTCGAAATCAGACGAACTGGCTGAGGCCAGGCACCGATGCGATGACCGTATCGACGGTTTCGTCGCCGGCGTGTTCGCGTGCGACAGCCATGGTTTCCTTGGCGAGTGCTGTGATCTCGCCCATGCCGAGGCCCTGCGACATCAGCTGCTGGCCGAGCGTCATGATGCCGCCGCCGCCGAAGCTCGACATCAGGCCGCCCAGCAGACCGCCGCCACCGGCACCTTCGCCGTTGAATTTGCCGACCAGTTCCGGCGCGCCGGGAATGGCTTCGATCATCCGCGCCACGGCAGCGTCATCCGCCTCGCGCTGCAGGAAGCCCAGCATCATGCCGATCGCCTTTTCGGCCGCATCAGGTGCAAGACCGACGCGGTCGGCAACGCGGGTAACCATCTCGTTCATCAATATCTCCTCAGTTTTGACGTTCACGTCAAGGTCATACATAGACTCGTGCCGGATGCCAACAGGCGTGTTCCAACTGGTGCCACGCAGCCCGGGTTGGCGCAACCGGCCGCTTATCAATCCTCGGCGGCGACACCGACCGTATCGGCCATTTCAGCGCCGCGCGCCCCCATCGGCTTCGGATGGCCGGTGGTGGAATCGACCGAGGTCTGATGCTCGAGCTCGGCGTTGATCTCGGCTCCGACGACGACGATGATGACGGATACCCATGTCCAGACCATGAAGCCGATCAGCGCGCCGAGCGTGCCATAGGTGGCATTGTAATCGGCGACGTTGGCCAGATAGTAGGACACGCCGAGCGAGGCGAGAAGCCAGAAAATGGTGGAAAAGGCAGCACCCCAGGTCAGCCACTGGATCTTCGCCGGCTCGCGGCTGGGGCCGAACCGGTAGAGCGCCATGATGCCGAGCGTGACGAAGACCATCATCAACGGCCAGCGGGCGATGCGGATGATCATTTCCGACCACTGGTCGAGCCAGAAATATTTGAGCAATGCCGGGACCACGCCCATGGCAAACAGGATGACGATGGCAATCAGCATCGCGCCGAGCGTGAAGAGCAGCGACATCAGGTTGAGCTTGACGATGCCGCGCTTTTCCTGCTCGCCGTAAGCGACATTCATGGCCTCGAACAGCGCCTTCATGCCGTTGTTGGCGCTCCAGAGCGCCAGCGCCAGACCCGCGATCAGGCCGATCGACAGCGTTGCGCCGCGTTCGCTTGAGAGGGCCCGGACCTGATCGAGGAAGATGTTCAGCCCTTCGGCGGGCATGATCGTGCTCAGAAACGCGATCCGATCGGCAATCGTCACTGGATCGGCGACGAACCCGTAGATCGACACGAGCGCGCTTGCGGCGGGAAACAGCGCCAGCAGCAGGTAATAGGTGACGCCGGCGGCGATCAGCGTGATGCGATCTTCGGTTACGCCGGCATAGACGCGCCAGAACACGTCTTTGAGGCCGCGGGCCGGAATGCCCATCGGGCCATCCGCATGGCGACCCCTCTGCGCATCGCGCACGCCTTGCGCATCGAGTGTCCGAGTTCCCGCCGGTCCGGCTGTGTCCGTCATCGTCACGTATTCACCCCTCTTCTTCCGCCTCTCGCGCCAGTTTTCAATTGGCCGATTTTCAGCCGTTGCCCGGCTCTTCAGCGCATCCTATAAAAGCCGAGGATTGAACGCGTTTAGGGAGCGCATAGTTGCATGGCGAATATTGATGCGGACGATCAGGCGAAACTCTTTATCGGCGGCAGTCGCAACCCTGACGACACGTTGAACAAGGCCGAATTCCTGGACATGAAATTCGGCAACCGCCACGGGCTGGTGACCGGTGCGACCGGCACCGGCAAAACCGTGACGCTGCAGGTGCTGGCCGAGGGCTTTTCGCGGGCCGGCGTTCCCGTCTTTGCATCCGACATCAAGGGCGATCTTTCCGGCGTTGCCGCCAAGGGGGAGCCCAAGGATTTCCTCGCCAAGCGCGCCGAGCAGATCGGCTTTGCCGACTACGAGTTCGAGCAGTTCCCGGTGATCTTCTGGGATCTCTACGGCACAAAGGGGCACCGGGTTCGCACCACGATCGCCGAGATGGGTCCGCTTCTGCTGGCCCGTCTGATGGATGCATCCGAACCGCAGGAAGGCGTGCTCAACATCGCCTTCAAGCTGGCCGACAAGGCCGGGCTGCCGCTGCTCGACCTCAAGGACCTGACCTCGCTCCTCAATTACATGGCCGAGAATGCTTCGGAGCTTTCCAAGGAATTCGGCCTCATTTCCAAGGCTTCGGTCGGCTCCATCCAGCGGGCGCTGCTTGTGCTGGAACAGCAGGGTGCCGAGCACTTTTTCGGCGAACCGGCGCTGAAGATCACCGATATCATGCGGGTGAACCCGAATTCCGGTTACGGCCAGATCTCGATCCTTGCCGCCGACAAGCTGATGATGAACCCGCGGCTCTACGCGACCTTCCTTTTGTGGCTGCTGTCTGAACTGTTCGAGGAACTGCCCGAGGTTGGCGATCCGGACAAGCCGAAACTGGTGTTCTTCTTCGACGAGGCGCATCTTTTGTTCGACGAAGCGCCGAAGGTTCTGCTCGACCGCGTGGAGCAGGTGGTGAGGCTGATCCGCTCCAAGGGCGTCGGCGTCTATTTCGTGACCCAGAACCCGCTCGATGTGCCGGAAAGCGTTCTCGCCCAGCTCGGCAACCGGGTGCAGCATGCGCTGCGCGCCTATACGCCGCGCGAGCAGAAGGCAGTGAAGACCGCGGCCGACACGTTCCGGCCGAACCCGGCCTTCGATTGCGCGACAGCGATCACCCAGCTCGGTACCGGCGAGGCGCTGGTCTCGACGCTCGAGGGCAAGGGTGCACCATCGATGGTGGAACGGACGCTGGTCCGCCCACCGTCGGGACGGATCGGTCCTCTGACCGACGCGGAGCGGCAGTCGGTGATGGACCGTAGCCCGGTTCTCGGGATCTATGACGAGGATCTCGACCGCGAAAGCGCCTTCGAAATGCTGGGCGCCCGGGCAAAGCAGGCCGCCGATGCAGCCGCTGCCCGCAAGGCGCAGGATGAACTCGAGCCCGCACCGCCTGCCGGCTCCGGCGAAACCACCGGCTGGACCCTGCCCGGCTTCGGCAACAAGGACGAAGACGAGCCGAAGGGCCGCAGAACCGTCGGCCGCTCCGGATACCAGCGCGAGACGATCATCGAGGCTGCCATGAAAAGCGTGACGCGCACCGTCGCCACCCAGGTGGGCCGGGCAATCGTGCGCGGCATTCTGGGTAGTCTGAAACGGTGACCGGGCGGATGCACAAAGCGGCAAGGACAGGGCTCTGCGCCCTCGCCCTTGTCGCGCTCGCCTTTTCCTCGACCGCACAAGCGGCGGATGCCGGCAACGGCAAGCGGGTGTACCAGAAATGCGTCGCCTGTCATGTGGCCGACCGGGAGACCAACCGGTTCGGCCCGCATCTCAAAGGCGTCGTCGGGCGACCCGCAGCGCAAGTTCCCGACTACAAGTACTCGCAGGCGATGAAGGATGCAGGCGCAGCCGGTCTCGTCTGGGACGACTCGGCACTGTCCGCCTTTCTCTCGAGCCCCAAGAAGAAAGTGCCGGGAACCAGCATGCGCTTCTTCGGACTGTGGACCCAGGCCGAGATCGACGACGTGATCGCTTACCTGAAGACAACCGCGCAGGCAGAGTGACGGCCGGGAACGGTCGTCAGCCGTTCGGGTAAGCAGCCGAGACGGCCACGAATTCGTCGTCGCGGACGGGTGCGGCAGGAGCAACTTGCGTGCCTTGGAGCGCCTTTTCGCGCCAGGTTTCCAGGAGCCAGGCGAGCTGGGCGAAATCGAGCCCATAGGCATCGTGCAGGCCGGAATTGCGGCCGGTCGCATCGCGGCTCATGCGGATCAGGGCGGTTTCCGGGAGCGACAGGTCGTCGAACACGACCATCTTCATCTCCAGCTTCGGCAGAAAGCGCACGGAAATCGGCGTCATCCCGCCGTCCTTGAAGCCTTCGACATCCCGCCAGCGCCAGACTTTGCGACGCCCGAGCGTGACCATGGTGAAGCCCTCGCCATCCAGTTCCAGCCGCTGGCCGACGAGGACGCCCGCCATCATGACGGAGGCGCAGAGCGACAGGAAACCGACGCCCATCCAGAGAATGACCTGTCGCAGTGCCGGCATCGGCGGATCGGCCGGGTCGGCATCCAAAAGCAGAAACAGAAGCAGGACGGCAAAGGCTGCGCAGCCGACGGCCAGCGAAAAATAGCGGACGCGGCTGGAATAGAGGGTGACCGGACCGGGAAAGCGCGAAATCAGCGTTGCGGCATCCACCCGCCTTCGGTGGAAGGTTTGCGGCCAGAGCATATACGCAAAAACGAAGGCGCCTGCCCCGAACAAGGCGAGCACCGGCCAGCCGCCCCGGAAACCCGTCAGGATCATGACGATGCCGGAAAGGGCCAGGAACGTGCTGATGCTAAAGAAAACAAGGCTCAGCGGACGGGGCAATGGATGCATGAGTTGGTCCTCCGGCCTTATGCGTGAAGGTGCAATTAGGCCTGACGAGGACAGGTTCAAGGTTTCGGGGATCAACAGCGCTTCGGAGCGACGAGGCAGAAGAAGGCGCCCTGCGGATCGGTGGCCTGGAGGATCCAGCTTCCGCCGGGCACTTGCATCGGCCCGAACACGACACTACCGCCGCCGGCCGTGATCCGCTCGATGGCCGCGTCAATCGCCGCGACGTTGAAGTAATAGGACCAGCACGGCGCAGGCACCGTGTCCGGTTTCGTCATCATGCCGCCGATCGCCCGGCCGGGATGGCCGTCATAGGCAAAGATGCGGTAGACGCCCCTCTCGCCCATGTCCATGTCATGGTCCTTCGCCCAACCGAACACGCTTCCATAGAATTCGAAAGCCTCCTCGCCGTTGCCCGCCATCAGCTCGCACCAGCCGAGATTGCCGGGATCGGCGGGGCCGAGCTGGCGGGGCGGGTTTGCCGGCGGGATCGGCGTCATGATGCAGAGAACCGCCCCATGCGGATCGGCCACAACAGCAAACCGGCCGACGCCCGGGATATCCTCCGGGTCGCGCTGGATGCGTCCGCCAAGCGAAACGAAGTCCCTCGCCGTTTCATCGACATCGTCGACGGCGACATAGCCGGTCCAGTTCGGCGGCATCTTGCCTTCAAGCTCCGGCGGAAAGTGCATCATGCCGCCGATGCCGGGGCAATTCTCGCCCTCGCCCATTTCGAACAGGTAATAGGACGGCATATCAGGCATGGCGAGTTCGCGGACATTCCAGCCGACCACCGAGGCGTAGAACCTGCCCGCCGCTGACGTGTCTGACGTGATCAGTTCGCACCAGATGAATTTTCCATGCGTGTCCGAACGGGATTTCGAAACGATCTGCAGCATGCCCATCTCCCTCTTGTGTGTGTTGAACGGACCCGGCGACAAGCTCTCAATGGCAGCAGGATGACGCCGGTTGCTCGGGCTTTGCCGCATATTCGTCGTGGCGCTTGAGGAAACTCATCGTCTTGTCCTCGTTGCGGCCGAGCGGCGCGCGGTCGAGCAGCATCAGCGTGCCGATCACCTCCTCCGGGCCGCGGGCATAGGTGGAATAGGTATGGAAGATCTCGCCGGCCTCATTCCTGTAGAAGGCTGACAGGCCCGGAAGCTCCTCGAAACCTTCGCTCGCGGGCATGGCGCGGAAATTGTAGTTGATCGTCTCGCCCTGCATCTCTTCTTGCGTGAAGGAAACGCGATAGTCGTGGTTGAAATCCGTGGCGTAGGACGAGACCCAGGGAAACTGCCAGTTCATGCGGGCCTTGTAGGCCTCGATTTGCCCCAACGTGCCGCGCGAGACGGCGACGAGCGTGACGTCGTGATGATTGAGATGGGCAAGCGTGCCGTCGAAATGGTCGGCCATGAAGGAGCAACCGACACAGCCTTCGCTCCAGTCGGGTCCGAACATAAAGTGATAGATTAGCAGCTGGCTGCGTCCGGCAAAGAGATCGGACAAGGTCTTGCCGCCCTGCGGCGTGTCGAAGACGTAGTCCTTGTCCACCCGCACCCAGGGCAAGGCGCGGCGGGCGGCGCGGACCTTGTCACGCAACCGCGTCTCCTCCTTCTCGAGCGCCAGAAGCTCGAGCCGCGCCTTCAGCCACTCTTCTTTCGACAGGACGGCATTTGTCGGGAATGCGCTGACATCCATAAGAACCTCCCCTTTCTTGACAGAATAGGTTGATATCAACATAATATTTTCATGCTGTCAAATCCCGATTCGGTTCCGTTTTCCGCCACGCTTCATGTCCGCGACACCTGTCTTTGCCTGCATGTGCAACGGGCAGCGCGGGCCTTAGCGCGAACCTTCGATACGGCGCTGAAGCCGGTCGGATTGAACAACGGCCAGTTCTCGCTGATGATGTCGCTCAACCGACCGCAGCCGGCGACGATGAAATCGGTCTGCGATCTGCTTGCCATGGACCGCACGACGCTGACTGCGGCCCTGAAGGTTTTGCAGGCACGCGGCTGGATCGGCAGCGCCATCGACCCGAAGGACAAGCGCGGACGGCTTTTGACACTGACGGACGATGGCCGCGCGGTTCTGGCGAAAGCCCTGCCGATCTGGGAAGCGACGCATGCACAACTGGATGTCGCCCTGCCCGATGGCAATGCCGACCAGCTGCGAGATTCGTTGAAGGCTGTGAGCTGAATCAAATCGGCTGGAATCTCGCGCAAACAAAAAGCGGCCGAAGCCGCTTTTCGCCGTCGCGCACGGGCAGTCCGAGAACCGAACTGCCCGCCGGACCATTGTTTTAAAGCTTTACTCGACGGTCACCTGAACTTCGGTCGAGGTGCGCATCGCGTGGCTGTAAGGGCAGACGATATGTGCCTTGGCAACCAGGTCTTCGAGCTGGGCGCGTTCGATGCCGGGGGCGTTGACCGACAGCGAGACTTCGATGCCGAAGCCGCCACCATCTTCGCGCGGGCCGATGCCGACCGTTGCGGTGACCTTGGCCTCGTCAGGGATCTTCACCTTTTCCTTGGCAGCGACGGCTTTCAGCGCGCCGAGGAAGCAGGCGGAATAGCCGACCGCAAACAGCTGTTCCGGATTGGTGCCGGTGGCGCCATCGCCGCCGAGTTCCTTCGGAACCGTCAGCGTGACGTCGAGCACGCCGTTGTCGGAAGCACCGTGGCCGGAGCGGCCACCGGTTGCGGAACCCTTGGTCGTGTAGAGAATGGGCATGGAGTAACTCCCTTGGTGATAGGTATTGCCGGCTCATCGCGCGCACATTCGATGGCACGAAACTTGAACCGGCATCAGTCCAGCGACATGGTCGCTAGGCAGGAGATAGGGCATCAGGCCGTGACGTCACCATCAAGCCCCCCAGAAAAGATGGCGACGAAGGATGCGGATTCGATTCCGCGGCTGGATACGCAGCGTACTTTGCGGTTCATGGCATCGCACATGCCTCTGAAGGGACGTGAAAGTCTGATGTTGCAGCCGCTCGGCTTACCTATCCAGAATATCTGGTGATCATGAACCCCGGGGAAGGCGAAGCGTAGACGGTTAAGCCGCTCAGGGAGCGGCTGGCGCAATCCGACCCTGTTGCCTGGAAGCGAAACCGCGACGACGAGCGGCAGGTCAATGCACCGGAGGATTGTCTCGACATGAAGGCGCAGTCGGCGAAAGCGATGGCGGCCATTAGTCAGGCGCTCGGCTGCAGCTGTGACGGGGAAACCGCCCCGCGCGAAGATGTCGACGCGAAGGGACCGGCTGGACCTGTCAGGGGAATAGCGCTGCGTCAACCGCCTACAGCAGATCCTGGAACATACGCACGCAACTGGACAGCGTCACCACCCGGCATGCATGACATCGTCTTCCATCCGATACGGCCTTTGTCAGTCTCTGCGCCGCAGCTGGTTTGGAATTCAAGAAGCTTGCTTTTTGCGACCGGGGAAAGCTCCAGCCTGCCCTGCCATTTAATAAGACCTTGGCCCAGATCCTGGTCGTCAGGAGGCGCGGTATCCGGGCTCAACGAATACACAAAGTCACTTGTTGTCGCGATTGTCAGGTCGCGGAAGGCGGCGGCCTTAGCCGTATCTCCGGACGTCGCAAACGCCGTGCTTAGTTCCGACGAAAGCTTGACGACCTTGCCAACATCTCCTGAAGAATAGGCACTCTTAACTTCCGAAATCGCTGACTGAAGGGCTGGACTAACGTTAGGCACGTTCTCCTCGCCAGGATTCAAGTATAACATATAGTTAGTGCTTGTTACCCTCCGCATGGTAAACCTGAAGGAGATTTCGGCGCCGTCTTTGCATTGATGCATATCTGTGGGGTTGGACTGATACAGAGCTGCCAATGCCGGTCGCGCCGAGTAAATCGTCGATGGCGTACAGGTGCTTTCCGACACACTGACAAGCTCATCATTTCCAACCATCGTGACAAAGGTTTTTGGCTCGCCAGGGCCTCCCTTGTAGATGTAGGCTTTGAAGCTGGAAGGCGTGGCTCCCTCTGCGGAAACTTTGAACTTTACTTCAGCCGCGTCCGCAACTGGCAAGCTGATCACGTAGGCAATGACGCAAATAGACGCCTCAATCCAACGGGTCATGGCGCATTCCTCTCCTTTGGCTTGAGAAGTAATTCGAACGTCGCGGGCTTGCCGTCCGGCAGCACGACGCTAAGGCCGGGGCGCGGCTGGTCTTCTAACGGCCTCTTCTTACCGCCAAACACCATGCGCCCGATCCAGAGTAGGAGAGCAAGTGCAGCGCTGATGAGTACGACCATTGTGACTGTTGCGTACCACTGCACCAAGAACGCATAGAGCCTGTTCTCATTCGCGAAGAGGACAGGGGTGTTCTGCGGCGAGTCATGCTTGTAGCCGAAACCAAACACAGGTCGATCCGCCCGGCTAGCGAGAGACATCTCAAGAGATGCAGACGCGTTTGGCGGCAGTGTCAGATCAAATGAGACTAGGCGGTCTGACGACGAGGGATCCAGCCTTATACTCCACGGTGAGCCCGGCCTGTCACGTGCTATCTCGTCTCCCGTCCGTGAGCTCTTAGCGAAGCAAACAGAAAGATTAGGGCAAATCATATCGACGGTGCCACCGTTCAGCGTCGTCTTGTTTGAAAGGTTGGTGAGCGTCAATACTTCAATGATACCGCCGTCTTCTTCGAAGACCCGAGCTTCATAACTCAGGATGGCTATTTCAGACAGATCTTTACGGATCTCGAGAAACAGCCAGGAAAAGACCGAGACAAGAAGTGTCAATAGATAAGGTGCGGCAGCACCGCGCAGAATGTCCATTCCGGCCCCCCAGCCTTAAGTGACGCCTTCGACTATAGGAGGTGCTCCGCTAAAATGCAACCAAAACAAAAAAGGCCGCACCGCTGCGGCCTTTTTGATCGAACGTTGTGGTGGCTGCTTACTGCCAGACGACGACGCGGGCCTTGTTGGGGACGCGCTCATAGAGGTCGATGATGTCCTGGTTCATCAGGCGGACGCAGCCCGAGGAGACGGCTTTGCCGATCGAGTTCCATTCCGGCGAACCGTGCAGGCGGTAGAGCGTGTCCTGGCCGTTCTGGAAGATGTAGAGCGCGCGGGCGCCGAGCGGGTTTGTGAGGCCCGGAGGCATGCCGCCGTTTGCGATTGAATACTTGACCAGTTGCGGCTGGCGCGCGACCATTTCGTCCGGCGGGGTCCATTTCGGCCACTTCTGACGCCACTGGATGACGCCCTCGCCGCTCCAGGCAAAGCCATCGCGACCGATGCCGACGCCGTAGCGCATGGCCGAACCGCCGGGCTCGACCAGATAGAGGAAGCGCGACGGGGTGTCGACGACGATCGTGCCCGGGCGTTCGCCTGTCGGATCGACAACGCGCTGGCGATAGTAGCGCGGATTGATCCGCTCATAGGGGATGGCCGGGATGAGATAGCCACCATCTTCGACGGCGCCGTACATCATCGCGGCTTCGGGATCGCCGCCAACCGGCGGAAGGCCGTCGTTGCGGAGGGCGACGCCGTCACGGTAGGTGACGATGTTGCCGGTAGGGCCCGGCGCAGTGGAAGCGCAGCTCGCGAGCGTCGAGGCAGCGCCGACACCCAGCATGGACAGGAAGCCCCGTCGGGAGAAAGAAGAGTTGGAAATCATGTTCGGAAAGTCACCCTAGAGGAACGCGTCACTGCAAAAGCAAATTTTAACGGCAATCGAACCGATTGGTTCCATGCCTGATGTTTTGCTCCACTATCACATAACGCGGCCAGCTTCATCGACCATTCACGAGGTTGACACACACCATCACAGGGATGCGACACAGCCTGTGTCCCCTGCGCAACAGCGTAATCACTTCACTGTGTGTGAGGGCAGATACGAGACATGAGGGATTGACGCGCGACATGCAAGCTTGCCGTGGGCAGTTTTGCCACGCGTCAACGGTCAGAGTACGACGATCGGAGTGCCGTTCGGGACGCGGTCGAACAGGTCGATGACATCCTGGTTGAGCATGCGGACGCAGCCGGATGAGGTTGCCCTGCCGACGGACTGCCAGTCCGGCGTGCCGTGAACGCGATAGAGCGTGTCCTTGCCGTCCTTGTAGATATAGAGCGCGCGGGCGCCGAGCGGGTTGTTCAGGCCGGGATCGGCGCCGCCGGATGCTGCTGCGAACTGGCGCAGTTCCGGCTGGCGCGAGACCATTTCGCCTGATGGCGTCCAGCGCGGCCATTTCGCCTTGCGCTGGATGACGCCGCGGCCGGACCAGGCAAAGCCCGCCTTGCCGAGACCGACGCCATAGCGGATCGCCTTGCCGCCGGGCTGCACGAGATAGAGGAAGTTGGCACGGGTATCGACCACCAGCGTGCCGGGTGCTTCATTGGTCTGGTAGGACACATCCTGGCGCAGAAAACGGTTGTCGATGCGCGAATAGGGAATGGCCGGCAGCGTGTGGCCGTCGTCGCGGATCACCTCGTACATGACCCGGTGCACGGGGTTGGAGACCGGCATGCCGTAGGTCTGGTGGAACTGCGTCTGGTAAAGCTGGCGCTTTTGCGGAATAGCCTCCTTCTGGGGAAGAGGCTGTGGCTGGACCGGCTCGTTGTAGGCCGGCTGATAGAAGACCGGCGTGGTTTCGCGGGCAAACACGGCCGGGTCCATGCGGGTCGTATCGGTGACGAACGGCACCTGGCAACCGCTGAGCGCCGTCGTCGCCACAAGAACGGCCGCAAGACCGGAGGTCCGGCTGAGCGATAAGGCTTTGTTTTGCATGGCAGACCCGCTTCGGCATTGATGACGTCGGCGGCAATCTGTCAGGCAGCGCTTTCGCGAGGCTGGAGCGGTGGCGACTGGATAAGGCGGATCAGGTGAACTGATTGAAGAAGCGGATGCTTTCGACCACTGCACCGGGCACGACGCCGCTGTGATTGCCGGGCAGAAGCTTCTTGTCGATCGCAACGCCAGCAGACCGCGCCCGATCGATCAGCAGCTGGTGGTCAGCATCATAGGGGCGTTCTTCCGAGCCGCGCAAAAGCAGCGTCGGGCATTTGAGGCTCGGCCCGAAACAGGCGGACGACCGCATCACGAACTCTTTCGGATCGGCCGCATCGAAGGGGACTTCGTTCGAGTATCGGGTAAAGAAGCGCCAGGAATTGACGCCGGCGGAAATTGGAACTGCGGCCCTGAACCGGCGCGTCATGCCAGATAGAAGCGACAGCGTGCCGCCATTGCTGTGGCCGGCGATGAAGATCCGGCTGCGATCGATGCCGGGCAGGTTTTCCAGATAGGTGGCGGCTGCCAGCGCATCGGAGGTTTCGTCGTAGAAGCCGGAGAAATTGCCGGCCTGGCCGTTTTCGCCGCGAAAGGATGGATGCAGGACCACGAAGCCCGCTTCCCAGTAAGCTTTCATCAGCTCCCAGTGGCCATCACCGGTGGCATTGCCGCCGTGCAGGAAAAGCACCGCCGGTTTCAGCTTGCCCGAGGCTTCGTAATGGGAAAGCCAGGCGATCAGTTCGAGCGAGCCATCCGGACCGCCGCGATACATAACCTTTTGCGCACCCGGCGGGGTCCCGAGCGGCGGCGAGGCTTCGGGTGCCGGACCGTGCTTCAGAAGATGGGTGCGGAAGCGGCGCCTGGCTTCGGCATAATCTTCCTTTTCCAGCGGCAGGGTTTCGGGGACGGGAAAGGGCGCGGCCAGGGCCTGGGGTGCAGCAAGGGAACCAAGTGCACCGAGTGCCAGACCGGTCATCAGCATGCGGCGGGTGATTGACATGGAACGACCGTCTATAAGGATATGAGTAGTCTCAGATATCGGGGTTGAGCGTAAACCCGACGGTTCAGAACGCAAGCGGGCCGGCGGTCACATCTTCGCGTCCGCCGTTTTGGCATCGATCATCGCGGTCAGTGTTTCCAGCCGGTCGGCATCGCGCGGCAGCTTGTCCATCCGCAGCCTTGCGATGCGGGGAAAGCGCATGGCGACGCCGGACTTGTGGCGCGTCGAGCGGTTGATGCCCTCGAAGGCCACTTCCAGCACGAAGCCGAAATCCTTGTCGGCGCGCACCGCCCTTACCGGGCCGAAACGCTCGACCGTGTTGTCGCGCACGAACTTGTCCAGCACTTCCAGTTCCGCATCGGTAAAGCCGAAATAGGCTTTGCCGACGGGCACGAGATGATCGCCATCCGGGCCATCCGTCCACACGCCGAAGGTGAAATCGGAGTAGTAGCTGGAGCGCTTGCCATGGCCGCGCTGGGCATAGAGCATGACCGCATCGACATTATAGGGATCGCGTTTCCACTTGAACCATGGGCCTTTTAGCCGGCCGGCCTGATAGACGCTGTCGCGGCGCTTGATCATGACGCCTTCGATGACCGGATCCGGCGGATCACGGCGCAGGGCTTCAAGCTCATCCCAGGTGGTGAAGGGCACGAGATCGGAGAGGTCGAACCGGTCATGCGGGGCGTGGCCGATCACCTCGGACAGGCGCTCGCGGCGCTCGAGGAAGCCTTTTGCGCGCACGTCCGCCTCGCCGTCGAACAGGATATCGTAGGCGCGCACGAAGGCGGGGTAATCCTCCAGCATCTTGGCGTTCACAGTCTTGCGGTTGAGGCGCTGCTGCAGGTCGGAAAAGGTGCGGGTGGGATTGTTGGATCGCATCGTGCCGCCGACGAGAAGCTCGCCGTCGATGACGCCATCGAAATTGATCTGCTCGACGATATCGGGAAAGGCACCGGTGATATCATCGCCGGAGCGGGAATAGAGTTTCTTCGTGCCGCCATGGGCCGACATCTGGACGCGGATGCCATCCCATTTCCACTCGGCGGCATAATCGGCGGGATCTAGCTTTTCGAGATCGCCGCTTTCGACCGGATTGGCGAGCATGACCGAATGGAAGATCGCCGGCGTCGCCAGAACCGGCTTGTCGGCATGGCCTTCCAGCCAGGCAAACAGCGACACATAGGGCGGCTCCAGCCCGTGCCAGAGCGTTTCGATCTCGGTCACATCCTTGCCCGACATTTCCGACAGCGCCTGCTTTGCAAGCCGCGCCGAAACGCCGATCCGCAGCGACCCGGTGACGAGTTTGAGGAAGGCGAAACGGCCGGAGGGATCGAGATGATCGAGCAGATCGCGGACGGCTGCTCGCACTTCGGTGCGGCCGAGCGAATTCATCCGGGCGACGACTTCGGACAGAAGCGGCTGCTCGGCATCGGTCGTGTCGTCCTTCTCGAGGCCATCCCAGACGAGCGCAATGGTTTCGGCGAGATCGCCGACATAGTCGTAGGAATACTGAAACAGAACCGCATCCATGCGCTCCAGCACCAGCTCGCGCAGCATGGCGGGCTTGACGCTTTTGAGATCGAGCGCGCTCGCCAGCGCTGCCAGCCCATAGCCGCGATCGGGATCGGGCGTGGTGCGGAAGTAATCGACCAGCAGGGTGATCTTGCCGTTGCGCGAGGGGGTGAGAACGAGGCGATCGAGGAGTGTGGCGAAGGGTTTCATGGGCGCAGCACTCTTCGAAAAACCCCCTCTGGCCTGCCGGCCATCTTCCCCACAAGGGGGGAGAAAACCAGCGGCACGGAACTGGCCCTGTTGTGCGACAGCGGCGCGACAGGCTCTAGCCCTCCCCCTTGTGGGGAGGGTTGGGAGGGGTCTTTTTCCAACATCGAAGTCATCATCAATCCCCCTCATCCTCATAGCCGACCAGATGCAGCGGCCGCGCTGGAATGCTCTTCAGTTCACACCAGCGCACCAGCGCTTCCTCGCGGCCGTGGGTGACCCAGACTTCGGAGGGGGCAACCTCGTTGATGGTTTCCAGGAGTTCGGGCCAGTCGCAGTGGTCTGATATCACCAGCGGCAGTTCGACGCCGCTTTGTTTGGCGCGCTGGCGCACCATCATCCAGCCCGACGCAAAGGCGATCAGGGGTTCGTTGAAGCGGCGGGCCCAGCGATCCTGAAAGGCTGAGGGCGGGCCGACGACGACGGCGCCCTTGAACAGGTCGGGGCTGCTCTTGTCGATCGTGGCGGGGCGGATTTCACCGAGCGCGATGCCCTGGCTTTCGTAATAATCGCAGAGCTTTGCCAGCGCGCCGTGGATATAGATCGGTTCGTCATAGCCACTGTCGCGGATCAGGCGGATGACCCGCTGCGCCTTTCCAAGCGCGTAGGCGCCGACCATGTGGCTGCGGTCGGGAAACTGCTTGAGCGAGGTCAATAGCTTGCCGATTTCCTCGCGGGGGTGGGGATGGTGGAAGACCGGAAGGCCGAAGGTTGCCTCGGTGATGAAGACATCGCAGTTGACCGGCACGAAGGGTGCGCAGGTGGGATCGACGCCGCGCTTGTAATCGCCTGATACGACGATGCGCAGTTCCTTATGCTCAAGCGCGATCTGCGCCGAGCCGAGCACATGGCCGGCTGGATGGAAGCTGACATTGACGCCGCCGACATCGATCACCTCGCCCCATGCAGCCTCCTGTTCGGAGGTGCAGAAGTCGTCGCCGTAGCGGATCTTCATGATATCTAGCGTCTGGCGGGTGGCGAGCACATGGGTGTGACCGGCGCGGGCATGGTCGGAATGGCCATGGGTGATCAGCGCCCGCTCGACGGGTCGCACCGGATCGACATGGAAGCCGCCGACGGGGCAGAACAGGCCTGCCGGTGTGGGATGAAGCAGTGCCTCGGGTTTCATACGACGAGAAATAGGCGGGGAAAGCCCGCTTGGAAGAGCCTTAAGGGGTGGGCAGCTTGTTTTGTTGTGCGGCGGCCGAGACTTGCGCTGTCGGCAGGCGTTTCGGCTTGAGGAAAAGGGCCGCGATCAGGCCGATGGCGGCGATCACGGCGGCGGCGAAGAAGAGCGGCGTGAAGGCGGAGAAGTAGACGGAGGCCACCGCCTCGCGCGAGGCCTGCGGCAGCTGATCGAGCACTTTCGGGGTGAGTGCGCCGATATCGGCAACGCCCGGAATGACCACCCCGCTGCCCTTGACCGACGAGCCGATGATGGCGCCGTAGAGCGAGATGGCGATCGAGGCGCCGCCCATCCGCATCAGCGTCACGGCACCGGTGGCGGCACCCATGTCTTCGCGCGGGGCGGAATTCTGGACGCCGATGATCGGGGCCTGCTGGCCGAAGCCGACGGCAAGCCCCTGGAGCATCAGCAGAATGGCGACGAGCCAGAGCGGCGTAGCTGACGTCACCTGCGACAGAAGCAGAAGAGCGCCGATACTCATGACCAGTCCCAGGACCGCGAACGGCTTGTAGCGGCCGGTGATGGAAATCAGCCTTCCCGCCGACATGGAGCCGACGACGATGCCGCCGGTCAGGCCGATGAAGAACAGGCCGGCCTGCGACGGCGACAGGCCCGTCGTCGTCTGCAGGAAGAGCGCGTAGTAGTTGACCATACCGATGCCGACCGCACCCGAGCAGAGCGTGATGATGAGAAACAGCGAGAAGGTGCTGTCCCTGAACAGTTTGAGCGGCACAATCGGTTCGGGAACCCGGCTTTCAACGAACACCCAGAGGCCAGCGCAGGCCATGCCGAAACCGAGAAGGACAAGCGACTCGATTGCCATCAGCGAGCCGAACAGCTGGTGGCTATCGGCAAAGGTGACGAGGCTCGCAATCGTCAGGGCCAGGACGACGGCGCCGGCATAATCGATCTTCGGCTTGCGCTGCGGGCGGCGATAGGGGAGCAGCAGGGCAAGGCCGGTCACGACGATAACGCCGAGCGGCAGGTTGATCAGGAAGATCGAGCGCCAGCCGAAGAGATCGCTGAGGGTGCCGCCGAGCACTGGGCCGATGCTTCCGGCCGCCATGATCATCAGGCTGGAATAGCTCTGGTATTTTGCCCGCTCGCGCGGTTCGAACAGATCGGCATTGATCGAGAAGATCGACACCATGATGCCGCCGCCGCCGAGACCCTGAAAGACGCGGGCCGCAATCAGCGAATTCATCGACCAGGCGAAACCGCACAGAACCGAGCCGAGCGTGAAGAGCACGATGGCAAACAGCATCACATATTTGCGGCCGAACAGATCCCCCAGCTTGCCGTAGATCGGCATGACCGAGCTCATGGCCAGAAGAAAGGCCGAGGACACCCAGCCGAAACTCTCCATCTGGCCGAACTCCCCGACGATGGTGGGAAGTGCCGTGGAGACGATGTGATTGTCGAGCGCCGCCATGAACAGCGCCGCCATCAGGAACCAGAAAACGAACAGACGTTGTCGTTTGTCGGCAACAAGCGGGGTCTGGGCCGGGCGTGACATATCCATGGCATACTTCCTGAGGGGGTCGGCGAATTTATGTGACTTCAGCATATAATTGTCAACAGCAGGCAGATGCACCCAGCAACAATTTCGTTGAAACAACCCGGCACCTGCTGATAAGTTGCAGCGATGACGACCAAGATTTCTGCATCAGTCCCACAGCCCTCGACCGAAACCGCCGCATTTGCGGAAGGGCTTTTGCGTGTCAGCGACAACCTGACCCGAATGCGGCATCTGATGGGCCGCCGGATGATCGCGCGCACCGCGATCGCCAACACGGTTCCGGGGCTGGAAACTGCGCATCTCGACGTGCTCGATGTGATGGGCCGGATCGAGGGCGAAATCACTGTTGGTGCGATTGCCGAGACGATGCGGATCGACCCGTCGCGCGGCAGCCGTCTGGTGAGCGATCTCGTGTCTCGCGGCGTTCTCAAGCGCGACGCTTCGCAGGAGGACGGGCGGCGCTCGCTGCTGGTGCGCACGGAACTCGGCGATGCGCTGCTGACCGAGCTACAGGGGGTCAAGCGTTCGCTGCTGGTGAATGTGCTGGGCGACTGGCCGGAGGAAGAGCTTTCGGCGTTTTCACATCTGTTCGAGAAGTTCATTTCAGGCTTCGAAGCGGTCTATCCCGGCGGCGCGGGCCGTCCCTCTACGACCTGACCGTTTCGGCACCCGTCCCGAAACCGGACACTTCCGCTGGCACGATAAATGCGTGTTCCAAGGGGATGATGGAGACGGCTGGATGATTTCGAGACGCAAAATGCTGGGCTGGAGCCTGACGGGTGCTGCGGTTGCCGCATTGCCGCTGCCAGCGCTTGCAGCACCCGCCAGCGTTTCGACCGTCGATCTGCGCGGTTCTATCGACGCGCGCGACCATGGCGTGTCGCCCGATGGCGGCGATGTTTCGAGCCGCAAGCTGCTGGCGCTGATAGAACAGGCGGCGCGGCAGAACAAGCCGGTCTATCTGCCGCCCGGCGACTACCGCGTTTCCGGTCTCGACCTTCCCGACAACACAAGGCTGGTCGGCGTTTCAGGCGCTTCCAGGCTCGTCTATTCCGGCGACGGATCGTTTATCCGTGCAACCGCGGCACGGCGGATCGAGCTTTCCAATCTGGTGATCGACGGCGGCAATCGCTGGCTGGATGATCAGACCCCTGCCCTTATCCATTTCTCCGGCATCGCCGATATCTCCATAGACAATTGCGAAATTCTCGGCGCGCGCAAATCCGCGATCCAGCTGGAGCGATGCGGCGGGCGCATCGAGCGCTCGAAAATATCGGGCGCTGCCGATTACGCACTCTATGCGGTCGAAAGCACCGGTCTTTCGGTCACCGGCAACAGCGTGTTCGATTGCGGCAATGGCGGCATTCTCATCCATCGCTGGGAAAAGGGCGTCGATGGCAGCATCGTCACGGCGAACCGCATCTTCCGGATCGGCGCCAGAAATGGCGGCACCGGGCAATATGGCAATGCAATCAACCTGTTTCGCGCCGCCAACGTGATGGTGAGCGGCAACCACATCACCGACTCTGCCTTTTCCGCCATTCGCGCCAACAGCTCCTCCAACGCCCAGATTTCCGGCAACCAGTGTTTCGGCTCCGGCGAGACGGCGATCTATGCGGAATTCTCGTTCGAGGGCGCCGTCATTTCAGGCAATACGGTGGACGGCGCGGCAAACGGCATCTCCGTCGTCAATTTCAACGAAGGCGGCCGGCTTTCGACCATTTCGAGCAATATCGTCCGCAACCTTTCGGCAACCGGCCCCTACAAACTCGAGGGCGCCATCTTCGGCGTCGGCATCAGCGCCGAGGCCGACACGGCGATCACGGGCAACGTGGTGGAAAATGCCGCCCTCTGGGGCCTGGCCCTCGGCTTCGGCCCCTATCTGCGCAACGTCGTCGCGGCCAACAATATCGTGCGCGGCGCCAAGGTCGGTTGCGCCGTGAGCGTTGCCGAAGGTGCCGGATCGACTGTCATCAGCGGCAATGTGTTTCAGGATGTGAAGGACGGCGGCGTGATTGGCTATCGCTGGACGGAGGCTGCAACGGAAGAGTTGGGTGGGTCGGGTGATGCAGCGGCGGCGTTTCCGCATCTGACGGTTATGGGGAACCGGGTGGGTTAGGTTTCGGTGTCGGGAGCTTCGGGGCTGGGGCCGAAATCGATGTTGCGGCCGTTGTGGAAGACGCGGGCAATCTGCACGACGTCGTCCCTGACGCGGAAGGCGATCGTTGCTTTGTACCGATAACCGACGAGCCGCAGCCCGGAGTAAACGTCATCGCGCCGCATGCCGCGGTGGGGAAATGTCGAAAAATCAAGGCAGTAGTCTTCGATGCGGCGAACATAGGCCAATGCGGGGTCTACACCCATGCGAGGTGCCAGATATGTCAGGATATCGGCAAGATCATCTCTCGCCGCAGGATCGAAGACGACCCTGTACTTCATTCCTTCGTCATCTGCTCGGTAAGTTTTGCCGCCAGCTCGTCCAGATATCGATCCACCTCGTCGCCGGTTAATCCTCGTTCCGGGTGCGCATCCATTTCCTGAAGCGTCGGCACGACCTCGTCCCTCAGCCATCTCTCGATCGCGGCGTCATG
Source organism: Neorhizobium sp. DAR64872/K0K18 (assembly GCF_050500175.1). Classification (NCBI taxonomy): domain Bacteria; kingdom Pseudomonadati; phylum Pseudomonadota; class Alphaproteobacteria; order Hyphomicrobiales; family Rhizobiaceae; genus Neorhizobium; species Neorhizobium sp. DAR64872/K0K18. The sequence continues at coordinate 859,973 of NZ_CP191446.1, read as the reverse complement.
CGCTGCCATCGGGCGCAGGCCCTCGGCGATCACGTCGCTTTCCGAGGCGTATTCGCCGGAGGCGACCTTGGCTTCGACCATGTCGGCGATCTCGACCGGCAGGGTGATGCTGAGCGAACGGGTGGCGCGCATGGGGTTGGCCCTTGGAAAGATCAGAATGTGGGTGACTATACCGAAAACGAACGCTGACGTCCAACCGGTCGATTTGAGGGGGCGGCATCTTTCGTTCTGCGGCGAAGCACTCTAGCGTCGCCCGCGAAACACAATGGGAGATACGCATGCTGAAAATCTATGGCGTCTATCGTTCGCGCGCGACGCGGCCGCTCTGGTTGATCGAGGAACTGGGATTGCCGTTCGAGCATATTCCGGTCATCCAGGCCTATCGGCTGGATGATGCTTCGGTTGATAGTGCGCCTGTCAACACGCGGTCGCCGGAGTTTTTGAGCGTCAATCCGATGGGCTCGATCCCGTCGATGGACGATGACGGGTTTGTGCTGCACGAGTCGCTTGCGATCACGCTCTACCTTGCCCGCAAGCATGGCGGCGAGATTGCTCCAAAGACGATCGAGGAAGAGGCGCAGATGGTGCAGTGGTCGCTGTTTGCGGCAACCAGCGTCGAAACCGCGGCCCTGACGATCCAGTCGTCCAGCGCGTCCACCGACGAAGGCAAGGCCGCGATCGAGGCGGCTGCACGGACGCTCGCTCGACCGTTCGACGTGCTTGAAAAGCATCTTGCCGAAGACGGGTTCATGGTGGGCAAGCGGTTTACGGTGGCCGATATCAACGTGACGGAGATCGTGCGTTACGCGCGCAGCCATGCCGCCCTGTTCGATGGCCGCCCGGCGCTGAAAGCCTGGTACGACGGCTGCGTCGCCCGGCCCGCCTATCAGGCGATGTGGGCAAAGCGCAACGCCGAGCCGGCCTGACGATCAATTGGCGGGTTTCGCTGCTGCTTCAGAGTGCTGACAGAGGTTATTGCCGAACAACGCTCTGGGGTCGCTTGGGACATTGAGCCGGCTGCTCCAAACTCCCCTCATCCTCGCCCTTGTGGCGGGGGATTCAGTCAGCTCAAGTCCTTGAGCTGAAGGAGTCTCTGACCCGGCAGACGTCGGGTCGCTGGATCCTCGCCACAAGGGCGAGGATGAGGGAGACTGGGTATCGCTCTCGCCAAATGAGCTTCTTCAGAGTTTGCCAGCAGTCTGCGGCCTGACGATCAGGTGGCGGGCTTTGCTGCCGCTTCTTCCGCCAGCACCCTTTGCACAGCCGGGCGCATCTCGATGCGCCGGTAGTGGGCGGCGACCTTCGGGAATTCGGCCATGTTCACATGGTCGCTTTCCAGCCAGCCGGTCATGACGAAGAGATAGGCGTCGGCGACCGAAAACGTTTCGCCGAGGACGAATTGGCCTTCGACAAGACCATCCTCGATCAGAGCGAAGCTGTCGCGCATGGTCTGCGGCACCTTGGCGATCATGTCCGCATGCGAGGCGGCATTATCGGCCCAGCGCGCGCCGCGGCGGCCATGGGCGTGGTTGATGTGGACGGTGGAGGAGAGATAGGCGTTGAAGGCCTGCATTTTTGCAAACAGGAAGGGATCGTCCAGCGGCGCAAGGTTCTTTTCCGGCACGAGCTGGGCAATGTAGGGGAGCAGTGCGACGGTTTCGGTCAGCACGCCCTTGTCCGTCACCAATGCCGGCACCCGGCCCTTCGGGTTGACCTTCAGATAGGCTGGTGATCGCTGCTCGCCCTCGGCAAAGCGGATCAGCGAGACCTGATAATCGAGGCCCGACTCGGCCAGCGCGATATGGCTGGCGCGTGAGCAGGTGCCGGGCGTGATATAGAGCGTCAGCATCGATCCCATGTCCTTAATCTTGGTATCAGGCAAACATCGCGTCAGTGACCCGGACTTCGCCGACGGTGAGGCCGTTCCAGTTCTTCATCGTGCGGTTGGCCATGGCCATCAGCTTTTCTTGCGTTTCGCCGCCCTTTTCGAAATAGCGGGCGATGAGCGCGAAGATCATCGCTTCGGCGGCGCGGGTCGTACCGTCCTCGCATTTGACCGCCATGGCAATGCCCTGATCGGGAAGTGCCGCGACGAAGACGCCTTCGGCACCGGTCTTGGCAAAGATCTTGCCCGGCGCCAGTTCCATCAGCTTGGTGCAGGCGCGTCCAGTGCCGGCGACGTAGAAGGGTTCGGCCATGCAGGCGTCCATCAACCGGCGCGAGGCTTTCGCCCGTTCATTGGACAGGCCGGAGCCGGTCAGCATTTTCGCAAAGCCGTGGGCGAGGCCCTTGAGCGGAACGGCGTAGGTCGGGATCGAGCAACCGTCGATGCCGCAATTGTCTTCGGCCAGAACAGCGCCCGTGAGGCTGCCCATCACGTCGCGGATTTCCTTCTGCAGCGGATGATCGTAATCGACATAGCCCTTCAGCTGCGTGCCGGAATGGACGCAGGTGCAGACGAAGCCGGAATGTTTTCCGGAGCAGTTGTTATGCAGCGCCGTCGGATATTCGATGGTGCGGGCCTGGTGGATGAGCGAGGCCTGTTCGGATGCCCAGTGGGCGCCGCATTCCATGTCGTCGACACTCTTGCCGGCCTTGGCGAGCATCGAGGCGGCCATGGCCACATGCGCGTCCTCGCCGGAATGGGAGGCGCAGGAAAATGCCAGTTCCTTGTTGCCGAACCCATAGGCATCGGCTGCACCGCTTTCGATCAGCGGCAGCGCCTGCATGGCCTTGCAGGAGGACCGCGGAAACACGCCGGCTTCCGCATCACCGAAGGAAAACAGCGTCTTGCCTTCGCCATCCACGACGACGCCGAGGCCGCGATGGCGGCTTTCGACGAGAGAGCCGCGGGTCACTTCAACGGTCACGGGATTTTGCATCGGTCAGTCCTGAATTTGCCGGCTTCTATTGCTCATTCGGCTTAAACGCCATTTCGGCGGCGTTGATAGCCGTTTCGGCGATTTGTTGCACGGGAATGTTTATGAAATCGGTAAAGCGACTGCTGCTCCTTATCTTCGTCGTCTACCTTCTTCCCACCTTCGCTTCCGCCGGCCTTTGGGCGATGCGCGAACACCCGTCCGGCTGGAGTGCCGCGCGCTGGTCGTCGGCCGGCATCCTTCCCAAGGCGAACGAAAGCAACGATGCGGCGATCTATATTTTCTCGGCGATGACGGGCGGATTGAAAGGTTCGGTGGCAAGCCATGCCTGGATCGTGACCAAGGCAAAGGGTGCGGCCACCTATACCCGCTATGACAAGGTGGGCTGGGGCAACCCGATCCGCCGCAACCACCGCGATCCGGATGCCTTCTGGTATTCGAACCCGCCGCAGCTGGTGACATCGATCACCGGATCGAAGGCGGAGCTGCTGATCCCCAAGATCGAAGGCGCGATTGCCGCCTACCCTTACGCCGAGCCCGGCGGCTACACGATCTGGCCGGGGCCGAATTCCAATACGTTCGTGGCCTATGTGCTGCGCACCGTGCCTGAGATCGGCGCGGTGCTTCCGCCGCATGCGGTGGGCCGCGACTATCTGCCGGATGGGGAATTCGTGCATCTGGACGAGGACAGCCGCGACCTGCATGTGACGCTGCGTGGACTGTTAGGCTTTTCGGTGGGGGTGCGGAGCGGCATCGAGGTCCATTTCCTCGGTCTCGTCGCGGGCCTCGATCTCGCCCGGCCGGGCATCAAGGTGCCGGCGCTCGGACGGATCGGCATCTAGCCGGGAGACCAGTGCCGCGATGCATGGGAGCCATGCATGAAACGCAAAACGCCCGCAGACTTGCGAGCGTTTGCAAACATTCGGATTATACGATCAGAAACCGATCAGAAGCCGACGGCAGTGCGTGCGACGCGACGGATATCGCTACGGTCGATACCGAGGTCGTGGAGTTCGCGCGAGGTCATACGGTCCAGTTCGGTGACCGTCTGACGATACTTGCGCCAGTTGTTGATGGTGCGTGCTACGTTCATGATGATCCCCTTTCCTGAGGCTTTCGAAGCTTCAGCTGCCAGATGCTGGCGCTTTCTCTTGCTTCGATGACCTCGTTATACGCTGCCCAAGGATGAAGCAGAAGCACTGAAGCGTCAGGCCACCCATGCGCGCCATGCATGTCTTTCCAGGGTGCATGTCAGGGAATTGGTCATCATTGCCAGGCAGGATGGAAGACCATCGAAATTTGCGACCGGCAGACATGGAAAAGGGCCGCTTGAGCGGCCCTTCCATGAGTTTGGTCCGGTTGAACGAACCCGGGCTGCAATCATGCAGTCCGAAGGAAGATGTCATTCAGGCCGAGGGCTGCCCCGTCAAGACCAACAACTTTCCATTGCCCGCTACACAGACCGAAATCTCATTAGACATTGGACCACCTTCCTTTCATTACGTTGATGATGATCAGAAGGTAGGTGCGATCTGCGGCGCTTGCAAGGCAAGTTATGTAAACAATCGAAGATATTATTGAGTTGCGGATCGGCGGCGGTTCGACCACTATTCGCGCAGCCGGCGGCGGGGTGCCTTCCGGGCGATGCCCAAGGCCACCCCTGCCCCCACGTTTCCTCACCCCAGCTTCATCACGATCTTGCCGATATGGCTGCTGGTTTCCATCAGCCGGTGCGCCTCGACCACGTCATCAAACGGCACCACGGAATGGATGACGGGTGAGACCTTGCCGGCTTCGAGAAGCGGCCAGACCTCGCTCAGCAGTTCGTCGCGGATTGCCCGCTTTTCGTCGGCGGTGCGGGGCCGCATGGTCGATCCGGTTACCGTCAGGCGCTTGACCATGATCGGCGACAGATTGACCTTTTCCGCCATGTTGCCGCCAAGGAAGGCGATGATCGACAGGCAGCCGTCCTTGGCAAGGACCGACAGGTTCTTTTCGAAATAGGAAGCGCCGATCATGTCGAGCACCACATCGACGCCCTTGCCGTCGGTCTCGGCCTTGATCACCTCGGCAAAGTCCTCGGTCTTGTAATTGATCGCCTTGGTCGCACCGAGCTTTTCGCAGGCGTCGCATTTGTCCTTCGAGCCGGCGGTCGCATAGGCCGTCGCGCCGAATGCCTTGGCGAGCTGGATCGCGGTCGTGCCGATGCCGCTTGAGCCGCCATGGATCAGCACGCTCTCGCCTTCGGTCAGGCCCGCCATCTGGAACAGGTTGGCCCAGACGGTGAAAAAGGTTTCCGGAACGGCTGCGGCCTTCACCGCATCATAGCCTTTGGGCCATGGCAGCGCCTGGCCAGCCGGCACGACGCAATACTCCGCATATCCGCCGCCGTTCGACAGGCCGCAGACCTTGTCGCCGATCTTGAATTCGGTGACGCCCTCGCCGAGCGCCACGACTTCACCCGCGACTTCGAGGCCGAGGATCGGGCTTGCATCCTTCGGCGCCGGGTAGTTCCCCTGGCGCTGGGCCACATCGGGCCGGTTGACGCCTGCGGCCTCCACCTTGATCAGAATTTCGCCTGCTCGGGCCGACGGGCACGGGCCAGTGGCATGGGTCATTACATCGGGCGCGCCGAAGGACGGCAGGTCGACGAAACGCATCTGGGACGGCATGGACATGGGTCTACTCCTGTCAGTATCTGACGACTGACTTAGGACAGTGCCCCCTGGTTGGAAAGGCGGGTCCGGGAAACGATGCGCCCGGTTGCGCCGGTCCGGCCTGCTATCTCACGTCACCATAGCTTGCAAAAACGAGGCCGCGGTCGCTTTCCTTGGCGGCCACCTTGACCGTTGCGATCTCCGTGCCGATCCGGGCGATATCGTCGAGGATCAGGCCCTGCGGCAGATGCACGACGCCGATGGAGCAGCGCAGCAACGGGAAATCGCGCTCCACGCCGGTGCGGTCATGGCCGCGGATCCGGCCTGCCGCCCTCTCCTCTTCAGAATAAAGCGCGACGGCGTCATCGTGGAAATCCGATAGAAGGCGTTCGAGGATTTCCTCCAGTTCGTCGCGGCTCCAGTCGCGAATGCCGATAAAGAAATCGTCGCCGCCGACATGGCCTAGAAAATGTTCGTCGGAGAAGAAATAGCGCTTCATCAGCGCCGCAAACAGCGAGATGGCGTGGTCGCCCATCTGGAAGCCGTAATGATCGTTGAACGGCTTAAAATGGTCGAAGTCGCAATAGCAGAAGAAGCGCTGCTCGTCGTCATCGCGGCCGGCCTGGTACATGAAGTCGCGGATGGCCCGGTTGCCGGGAAGACCCGTCAGCGGGTTCTGGTCCTGGGCGATCTTGAGCTGCTTTTCGTTGACCACCTTGATCAGCGAGGCGGCCGAGACGACGCCGGCATAACGCATGTTTTCGGTGAGGATGACGCAGGCGCTGTTTTCCATGTTGGCAAACAGGCTCATCAGCTCTTCCGCTTCCGCATCCAGCCCGATGATCGGCGCGCGCTCGACGAAATGGGCGATGGTGCGCTCATAGACCTTGTTCTTCAGGAGATCGCGGCCGAAGGGCTGATAGATGAATTCCTTGAGATGATATTCGTTGATGACGCCGCGCGGTTCGCCATTGGCGTTCAGCACCGGAAAGAAGGCCTGGCGCGGATTGCGGCGAAACAGTTCGAAGACGCTGTCGATGCTTTCGTTTTCATACACGGTCGGCAGTTTTTCGATCTGCTTGCGGATGAGGATTTCGTCGAGCGACTGGCTGGAGCGGCGCGACGCGCCGATCTCGGCCAGGTGCGGATAGGCCGGCTTCAGTTCCGTCACGAAACTGGTGGGTCTCGCGATGAAATAGCCCTGCACCAGATCGACGCCGTATTCGCGGCAGGTGAGGAATTCGGCCTCGGTCTCGATGCCTTCGGCAATCACGCGGATGCCGAGCACATGGGCAATATTGACGATGTTCTTGACGAGATGCCGTTTGCGCGGATTGACATCGATATCCGAAATGAAGTGCCGGTCGATCTTCAGGTAGTCGACCGGGTAGTCGCAGAGCAGCTTCATCTCGCCATGGCCGACGCCGAAATCGTCAATCGCCAGCTTGAAGCCTGCCTTGCGCATCTCGCTCATCAACTCGGCAAATTCCGGCACCGAGGTGTTGTCGAACCGCTCGGACAGCTCGAAGCAGACCGAGGACGGCGCGACGCCTGCCTGGCGCAGATGCTGGACGATCTTTTCGAGGAAAAGCTGGCCGTCGCGGATCATCCGGACATCGAGATTGAGAAACAGCGTCTGGCTGGAGAAATCCGGAAGGCCGGCGAATTTGGCAAGGGCCCGGTGGGCGACCATCTGTTCGAGCGCCAGAAGCTGGCCGCCGTCATGGGCCTGGTCGATCAGTTCGAGCGGCGAGGCAAAGCCGAGACGGTCATGGCCGCGCAGCAGCAATTCATAGCCGAACACGGACCCGGTGGCGACCTCCACGATCGGCTGGAAGGCGTTCTCGATGACGAGCTTGGCCAGAGGCAAAAGCTGATCGCTGGCATAGCGACGGAAAACGCCCGGTTCCAGAACGGCCGCAGACGACATGCAATTCACCCCATTTACTGCGTGGGCGAGATCCGCCCGGCGCCTTATTCACGGGCGCCACCTTTGCCTCCATTGGTCAAAAATACCTTTCCCGCAAATGACAGTTCGATGAAACTTCCATGACAGTAATTTATCTTTCTAATACAATGAGTTGTAAATATTACATCGTCTGGCTTGGGCAGGTGCGGTCCCACGTCAACGCCACGAGCCAAGCTTAAGCTTCCACAGGGATTTCCCCCACAGTCCCCGGCCGTGCGCTTTTGAGACAGCGCTGTTCGCAATCCCTGCTTGATTGCGCGGCCAATCGAAAATAACTCATTCTGGCGGTCTTCCTCGTCTTCAAGAAAAGCAGCCCGGTCATGTCCCGTCCGAACATTCTCATCATCATGGTCGACCAGATGAATGGCACGCTGTTTCCGGATGGGCCGGCGGACTGGCTGCATGTGCCGCATCTGAAGGCGCTGGCTGCACGCTCTGCCCGCTTCCAGAACAACTACACCTCGTCGCCGCTTTGCGCGCCGGCCCGCGCCTCGTTCATGGCGGGGCAGCTGCCGAGCAGAACCGGGGTTTATGACAATGCCGCCGAATACGTTTCGTCTATCCCGACCTATGCGCATCACCTGCGCCGCGCTGGCTATTACACAGCGCTTTCTGGAAAGATGCATTTCGTCGGGCCGGACCAGATGCACGGGTTCGAGGAACGGCTGACCACCGACATCTACCCGGCCGATTTCGGCTGGACGCCGGATTACCGCAAACCGGGTGAGCGGATCGACTGGTGGTATCACAACATGGGTTCCGTCACCGGTGCCGGCGTTGCCGAGATTTCCAACCAGATGGAATATGACGACGAGGTGGCCTTCCTCGCCAACCAGAAGCTCTATCATCTCAGCCGCGACAACGACGACGAAGACCGCAGGCCCTGGGCATTAACGGTGTCGTTCACGCATCCGCACGACCCCTATGTGGCACGCCGGAAGTTCTGGGACCTGTATAACGACTGCGAACACCTGATGCCCGAGGTCGGCATGCTCGCAGAGCAGGATCCGCATTCGGCCCGCATCCTCAAGTCCTGCGACTATCCGGCTTTCGAGATCACCGACGAGCATGTGCGGCGGGCGCGCCAAGGCTATTTCGCCAACATCTCCTATATCGACGAAAAGGTCGGTGAGCTGGTCGACACGCTGACCCGGACACGGATGCTCGATAACACGTTCATCCTGTTCTGCTCCGACCATGGCGACATGCTGGGCGAGCGCGGATTGTGGTTCAAGATGAACTTCTTCGAGGGGTCATCCAGGGTGCCGCTGATGATCGCCGGTCCTCAGATCACGCCGTCGCTAAACTCCGCGCCGGTTTCCAATCTCGACATCACGCCAACGCTTTGCGATCTCGCCGGCATCTCGATGGACGAGATCATGCCCTGGACCGATGGCGAAAGCCTGAAGCCGGTGATCGATGGCGGCACCCGCACCGCGCCGGTGCTGATGGAATATGCCGCCGAAGCCTCGCATGCGCCGCTGGTGGGCATTCGCGAGGGCAAGTGGAAATACGTGCATTGCGAGCTCGATCCCGAACAGCTCTACGACCTCGATGCCGACCCCCACGAGCTCAAGAACCTGGCGCATGACCCGGCGCATGCCGCCGTCATGAACGGGTTTCGCGCCAAGCGGGCGCAAAAGTGGGACATGGCAAAATTCGACGCGGCCGTGCGCGAAAGCCAGGCGCGGCGCTGGGTGGTCTATGAAGCGCTGCGCAACGGCGCCTATTACCCGTGGGATCACCAACCCCTGCAGAAAGCCTCGGAGCGCTACATGCGCAACCATATGAACCTCGACAATCTGGAAGAGTCCAAGCGCTATCCCCGCGGGGAATAGGCGCCAAGGAACGGAGAAGACCCATGAAAGCACAACCAGTCGCCAGCCATTTCATCGACGGCGAGTATGTCGAGGATACCGATGGCAGCGTCATCGAGAGCCTTTACCCGGCGACGGGTGAAGTGATCGCAAGGTTGCATGCGGCAACGCCCGCCATCGTCGAAAAGGCGATCGCCGCCGCCAAGCGCGCCCAGCCGGAATGGGCGGCAATGAGCCCGACTGCTCGCGGCCGGATCCTGAAGCGGGCAGCCGAGATCATGCGGACCCGCAACCGAGAGCTTTCCGAGCTGGAGACGCTCGATACCGGCAAGCCGATCCAGGAGACGATCGTCGCCGACCCGACATCGGGCGCCGACAGTTTCGAGTTCTTCGGCGGCGTGATCGCGGCCGGAATGAATGGTCAGTACATCCCGCTCGGCGGCGATTTTGCCTATACGAAGCGGGTGCCACTCGGCGTCTGCGTCGGCATCGGCGCCTGGAACTATCCGCAGCAGATCGCCTGCTGGAAGGGCGCACCGGCGCTCGCCGCCGGCAATGCGATGGTGTTCAAGCCGTCCGAAAACACGCCGCTCGGCGCGCTCAAGATCGCCGAGATCCTGATCGAGGCCGGCCTGCCGAAGGGCCTCTTCAACGTTATCCAGGGCGACCGCACGACCGGGCCGCTTCTGGTAGAACACCCTGATGTGGCCAAGGTTTCGCTGACCGGCTCGGTGCCGACAGGCCGCAAGGTGGCGGCAAGCGCTGCCGGCAATCTCAAGCATGTGACGATGGAACTCGGCGGCAAGTCACCGCTGATCGTGTTCGACGATGCGGATATCGATTCCGCCATCGGCGGGGCGATGCTCGGCAATTTCTATTCGACCGGGCAGGTCTGCTCCAACGGCACCCGCGTGTTCGTGCAGAAGGCAATCCGGGACGAATTCCTGTCGCGGCTGAAGGCTCGCACCGAAAAGATGGTGATCGGCGACCCGATGGACGAGGCAACCCAGGTGGGGCCGATGGTCTCCTACGACCAGCGCCAGAAGGTGATGTCCTATATCGAGAAGGGCAAGTCGGAAGGCGCGACGCTCGTCACCGGCGGCGGCATTCCCAACAATGTCTCCGGCGAAGGCTATTATATTCAGCCGACGGTGTTTGCCGATGTCACCGACGACATGACCATCGCCCGTGAAGAGATCTTCGGACCCGTCATGTGCGTGCTCGACTTCGATAACGAGGAAGAGGTGATCGCGCGCGCCAACGCCACCGAATTCGGCTTGTCCGCTGGGGTCTTTACCGCTGATCTGACACGCGGCCATCGCGTCGCGGATCTTCTGGAAGCAGGCACGCTGTGGATCAACACCTACAATCTCTGCCCGGTGGAAATCCCTTTCGGCGGGTCAAAGCAGTCCGGTTTCGGCCGTGAAAACTCGCTTGCGGCACTGGAGCATTATTCGGAGCTGAAGACGGTGTATGTGGGAATGGGCAAGGTAGAGGCGCCGTATTGAACGCCTCGTCAGCCCACCACCAGATCATCGAGATCGACCTTGAGGACAGCGGAGATGCGTTTCAGCTCGTCGACGCTGCCGGGTTTCTCGCCGGTCTCGATCTGGGCCATGCAAGACTGCGAAATGCCCGCCGCGTCGGCGAGTTCGGAGACAGTCATCTTCCGGTAGGTGCGGAAAGTGCGGATGCGGCTGTCTGTTTCGAACAGTTCGTACACAAGCTCGGCCGGCCAAGTTTCTTCGCCGGCCTCGATACGAGCCATAACTTCGCCAGCCGTGATGGTATCCATCATGTCCTCGAATTCTTCTTCGGGGACAAGAACGAAGGGCTTACCATTGATAACCGTTCTGTTGAAAACACCCATCATTCAATCCTTGTAGGCACCGCCCCTGGGGCCGGCGTCGATGACCAAAACGAGGTTCGTCTGTTCATCGATGATGATCCTGTCAGCACCGACCCTGATGCGGATGAGAGGGCTACCCACCAGCTTCTCGAGGTCGACCCTTTCGCCACGGGCGAAAGCATCAACCTTCGACTTGATTGCAGCCTGTCGTTTAGGCTGCATCCGGCTCAGGCTCTTTTGTGCGACACGAGAATACTGAACCGGCTTCATCCCGGCAATATCGTTTAGAATCGAATTTCATTCAACCACGGATTGAGAAGAATGCTTCAGGCAGATTTCGTCATCATCGGTTCCGGCTCGGCGGGTTCGGCCATGGCTTACCGGCTGTCCGAGGACGGAAAGCATTCGGTCATCGTGATCGAGGCGGGCGGTACCGATTATGGTCCGTTTATCCAGATGCCGGCGGCACTTGCCTGGCCGATGAGCATGAAGCGCTACAACTGGGGTTATTATTCGGAGCCGGAACCGAACCTCGGCAACCGCCGGATTACCGCGCCGCGGGGCAAGGTGCTGGGTGGTTCGTCCTCGATCAATGGTCTCGTCTATGTGCGCGGGCATGCCGAAGACTACAACCGCTGGGAGGATCTTGGCGCGACCGGCTGGTCCTATGCGGATGTGTTGCCCTATTTCAAGCGGATGGAAACGGCCCACGGTGGCGAAGAGGGATGGCGCGGCACCGATGGGCCGATGCATGTGCAGCGCGGGCCGATGACCAATCCGCTGTTCCATGCCTTCATCCGGGCGGGTGCAGAGGCCGGTTTCGAGACCACCGACGATTACAACGGCTCGAAGCAGGAAGGCTTCGGGCTGATGGAGCAGACGATCCATGACGGTCGCCGCTGGTCTGCTGCCAATGCCTATCTGCGGCCGGCGATGAAGCGGAAGAATGTCGAAGTCGTCTATGGGCTGGCGCAGAAGGTCGTGATCGAGAACGGTCGTGCGATTGGCGTCGAAGTTCTGCGGCGGGGCGTGCCGGAAGTGGTCAAGGCAAACCGCGAGGTGATCATTGCCGCCTCGTCCTTCAACTCGCCGAAACTCTTGATGCTGTCTGGCATCGGGCCGGCGGCGCATCTGAGGGAGATGGGGATCGAGGTCGTGGCCGACCGGCCGGGCGTCGGTGCCAACCTGCAGGATCACATGGAGTTCTACTTCCAGCAGATCTCCACCAAGCCTGTCTCGCTCTATTCCTGGCTGCCCTGGTTCTGGCAGGGCGTGGCGGGTGCCCAGTGGCTGATGACCAAGGGTGGCCTGGGCGCCTCCAACCAGTTCGAGGCCTGCGCGTTCCTCCGCTCGGAACCGGGCCTGAAGCAGCCGGATATCCAGTATCATTTTCTGCCTGTTGCGATTTCATACGACGGCAAGGCGGCGGCGAAGAGCCACGGGTTCCAGGTGCATGTGGGCTACAACCTGTCGAAATCGCGCGGCGCGGTGACGCTGCGCTCGTCCGATCCGAAGGACGATCCTGTCATCCGCTTCAACTACATGAGCCACGAGGAAGACTGGATCAAGTTCCGCCACTGCGTGCGGTTGACGCGCGAGATCTTCAGCCAAAAGGCGTTCGACGATTATCGCGGGCCGGAGATCCAGCCGGGCGAACAGGTTGAGAGCGACGAGGAAATCGATGCCTTTCTGCGCGAGCATCTGGAAAGCGCCTATCACCCCTGCGGTACCTGCCGGATGGGCAGGGCCGACGATCTGATGGCGGTGGTCGATCCGGAATGCCGGGTGATCGGCGTCGAAGGGCTGCGGGTGGCCGACAGTTCGATCTTCCCGCATGTCACCTATGGCAATCTCAACGGCCCGTCGATCATGACCGGCGAGAAGGCAGCGGATCATATTCTGGGCAGACAGCCCCTGCCCCGCAGCAATCAGGAGCCCTGGGTCAATCCGAGAGCGGCGATGAGCGACCGCTAAGGTCGTGCGGTGTCAGTGGTAGTCGTCCTCGCGCTGGTGGCGGATGGCGAGGATGGTGACGGACGTCTCGCTGTCTATTCTGAACAGCACGACATAGCCAGACGAACCGAATGGAACGAGCATTTCTCGAAGGAGTGCATTGCCGCCTAAGGCCTTGCGGCAACTGAATGGGAAGTCTTCGAGCAATACCACCGACTGTGCAATGAGTTCCAGCACACGGGCCGCGGCGTCCTCGTCGCGATCCAGCAGATATGCATAGAGCCGTTTGAGATCAACTCGCGCGCGCTCCGTCCACTTCACGAGATAGCTCATTTGGAGCGCTTTTCGGCCCGCTTGGCTTCAAGCATGCCTTTCAGTTCTCCAAAAATCTCTTCAGATGAGTAGTAAACCCCGGTGCGCTCAGCTTCGGCCAGACCTGCCAGCCCCCTGGCGATAAACTCCGCCTGGGTCTTTCGGTAGTCGATCTGCTTTTTCAGCGAGTCCTCGACGAAGGCGGAGAGCGTTTCACCTTCCTTCAGCACGCTTTCGGCAGCCGCGCGGAGTTCCGGGTCGACGCGCAGCGACGGGATGGTTGCGGTTTTCATTAGCATCACCTCATGCGTTGCAAGTGCGATGCATGATGCGCCTGGAAGCGTATTCTGGCAAGTGGATCCGGATCACATCGCGGGGGAGGACAAAGCCCTGATGCGGTCCACGATCAGCCGGTTGAGGGCGCGGTAGTCGCCATCGAAATGATGGCCGCCGGGGCGTGAATGGACGAGTGTGCCGGGGATGTCCTCGACAGCAGGACAGGCCGTGTCTTCCTCCTCCGTGCCATAGATGCACTGGATCTTGTGCGGCTCGATCTCGGCGATGTCATCGACCGGATCGCCCTGCTTGGCGGCCCCTGCCCAGCCGAGCCAGCCGGTGACGGCGATCTCGAAATCGGCTTGGTGCGAGAGCGCCAGAAGTGAGAGAAACGAGACAGTCTGCTTATCTCTCTCCGGCAGCAGTCGATAGGTGGCGGGCAGGATGTTGGCGCCGAAGGAATAGCCGATCAGGACGACGTTTTTGACGTTCCAGCGCTGGCGGTAGGTGGTGATGATGCGGGAGAGATCGGTGGCCGTCTCCTGCGGTGATTTCTCGGTCCAGAAATAGCGCAGCGCATCGACGCCGACGACCGGGATACCGTCTTCCACGAGATAGGCTGCGAGCTTCTGGTCGATATCGCGCCAGCCGCCGTCGCCGGAATAGATGATCGCCAGCGTATCGTGGAGCGGCACGACCGAGGTCGGAACGATCGGCAGGCCGAGCGGCGACGATGACTGGCGAAGGCGGGCAAGCGTTGTGGAAACGGTTTGCAGCAGCAGGGTTTCCGCGGTTTCGTCCCAGGCGGTGATCTCGATTGCCGGATGGGTCTGCTTCAGCGCATCCGCATGGGCTTCCCCTGCGGGATCCGCCTGCGGCGTCAAAAGGATGCGCACCGGTTCCGGCAGCGGGCCCGGCGTGAGGCCGTATGCGACGCCGCCCTCGACCACCGTCTTGGGGGCCGGCGTGCAGAGGATCTTTTCTACGGGAATGGAAGCCAGCGGATCGATGGCGATGGTTTCTGCGATGGTCGAGGCGGGCGTCTGGGCGGCGATCGCGAGCGCCAGGGCGCCACCGCCGCCGATGCCAGCGATGACCGGCGGGAGGTAGGCGGCGATCTCCTGCTCGCGGTGGATCTGGCGGCTCAGTCCCTCGATATCGGAGACCAGGTAGAGGCAGGTGCGGTCTTCTTCTTTAGCCAGAGCAGCGAAGTAGTCGGGCAGATCGACGCCGACGACCACGGCGCCGTCGGCAGCCAGTGCATCGGAGACCGTCTGCTCGCGGTCCGACCAGCCTTCGGTGCCGGACAGGAGGAGAACGATGCCGGATGCCTTTGCGTCGGGATAGGCGATGCGGTCGGTCGGCAGGCTTCTGATGCCGGGGCCGGCCCACCACTGAAACGCATTCACCGCGGCGGCGACCACGGTGATGCCGGCAACAATTGCAGGCAAAAGCTTCATCGGCGAAGGATGCCCCTCAGGCCGCCGGCAATCAGCTTGGTCACGTCGAACAGGGCAACGAGCGGCATGCCGCGGCCGGAGACGGCGAGATAGCGCGGCTGCCATTCCGGATCGAATTTCGACTTGAAAGCATGAACGCCGCGGAAATTGTAAAAGCGTTCGCCGTTTTCGAAGATGCGGTTGCCGATATGGTTCCAGAGCGGCGCGCGGCGATGGGTGGCAAGACCTGAAAGCGGTGCCATGCCGAGATTGAGAGTGCGATACCCTTCCGACTTGAAGTGCTCCATGATGCGCACGAAGAGCAGATCCATCATGCCGCGATGGGTGTTGGGCACATGCCGCATCAGGTCGATAAAGGCATCGCCGTTCGAACTTGTCGCATGGATATTGGCGAAGGCGACGATGCGGCCTTCGAGACGGATGACGGCGACCGGTCCGGCGGCCACATAGGCCGGCTGGAACGTGCCGAGCGAAAAGCCCTTTTCGGCGGCGTTATGGGCGGCAAGCCAGGCGCGAGAAACGCCAATAAGCTCGTCCATCACGCCGGGCACAGCTTCCGCCGGCAGCAGCGAGAATTCCAGCCCGTCGCGTTCGGCACGGTTGATGGACCGGCGAAGTTTCAGCCAGGCGCCACCCTTCAGATCGAAATCGGTGAGACGAACCACCGCCTGTTCGCCGAGCTTGTAGGGTTTCAGACCCGCCTCGACTGCGCAGGGCAGAAACTCGGGCGAGACCTGGTAGAACACGGCGCGGCAGCCATCGCGGCGCGCGGCGTTCATGAACTTGACGATCAGTCCCGGCCACGCCTTGCGGCAGCCGACCGGATCAAACAGCGCCGCCCAGGTCCGGCCGGAGCGCGCATACATGATGAACGCAGTGCCGCAATCGGAAAACAACAGCTTCTTATCGCCCAGGCGCACGAGGCCGGCGCTGGCGTTGGGCTGGACCGCGAGGATATGGAGCGCTCTCTCCATATCCTCGCCGGACGGGATACGGGAGGCGGGACGCGGAACGCGACGGTGACGGCTGGCGGCCAGCGAGCCGACGAAAGCGACGGTGACGAAACCGGCCGAGACGCGTGTCGTGACGTCGCCGATGACGAGATGCCAGGCGACTGCGAGCAGGTTCTCTTCCAGAAATACGTAGAGCGACAGCGCCGCGGTGAAGGCGATCAGCGCGAAATAGAAGGCAAGGCCGCGATTGCCAAGGACGTCCAGCAGTCGCTCGGCAAGAAATTTGCCGAACTGACCCACAGCGGAGACCGCTTCGCCCTCCGCAACGGCGGGGGCCATCGTTTCATGCGCAATATCTGCCATAGGAGACCTGTCGGACTATCGAACTGCGAGCTTCATAGAGCACTTTGATTTACCGAAGCTTACGCGCGCAGGCTGCATATCAGCTTACGATGCGCCCGGAATTGATAGGGATCAATTTAGAGTGTGAAAAGCTGGTACCCGACCCGTACCAGCACCCTGTCATCGGCCGAAGATCTTCCAGCGGGTCGGACGGAACCTTGCTTCGGAGCCGAGCTCGATCGGTGCGTGCAACGGCACTTCGATCTCCACATGGAAGGGCTCGTGGTCGTTACTTCCACCAGGGTTGGAGATATCGATCTCGGCGATACGGGTGCCGGCCAGACGCCGCGAGGCCGTGACCTTGCCGAACAGCGCGTCGCGCTCCTGCGTCAGTTCCACATCTTCGGGACGGAAGTAGAGGTCGCCAGAACTGTTGGCTTCCCCGGACACGCCGATCGGCTCGCCCTGGAACAGGACCGTGCCGTCCTTCACCTCGACCGGCAGGTGCGAGGATTCGCCGATGAAGGAGAACACGAAGGGCGACCCCGGCCGGTCATAGACGTCGTCGGCCGAGCCGACCTGTTCGATCTTGCCCTGGCTCATGACAACGACGCGGTCGGCCAGCTCCAGCGCTTCTTCCTGGTCGTGGGTGACGAAGACCGTGGTGTGGCCGGTGCGATCGTGAAACTCGCGCAGCCAGCGGCGCAGTTCCTTGCGGACCTTGGCATCGAGCGCGCCGAAGGGTTCGTCGAGCAGCAGGATACGAGGCTCGATCGCCATGGCGCGGGCCAGTGCCACACGCTGGCGCTGGCCGCCGGAAAGCTGGTTCGGATAGCGGCTCTCAAGCCCCGACAGCTGGACCATATCGAGCAGGTCGGAAACGCGCTTGCGGATCTCGGTCTTCGACGGGCGGCTGGCGGAGGGGCGGACCTTCAAGCCGAAGCCGATGTTTTCGGCCACCGTCATATGCCGGAACAGGGCGTAATGCTGGAATACGAAGCCGACATTGCGATCCTGCACGGAATGATGCGAGGCATCTTCGGCGCCGAAGATGATCTGGCCGGCGGTGGGGAAATCGAGGCCTGCGATCAGCCGCAGAAGCGTCGTCTTGCCGGAACCGGACGGACCGAGCAGCGCGATCAGTTCGCCGGACGCAATTTTCAGGGACACGTCGTTCAGCGCGGCGAAGCGGTCGAATTCCTTGCGGATATTGTTGATGCTAACTTCCATAGAGCGGGAGCCTTTTAATGTCTGCCGCCGGCTGAGCCGGCACCGAACCGAAGTTCGAGAAGGGTTTTGAGGGCAAGCGTGACGAGCGCCAGAAGTGCGAGCAGCGAGGCCACCGCGAAGGCTGCAACCATGTTGTACTCATTATAGAGTATCTCCACATGCAGCGGCATCGTGTTGGTGAGCCCGCGGATGCGGCCGGATACGACCGAGACGGCGCCGAATTCGCCCATGGCGCGGGCATTGCAGAGAAGCACGCCGTAAAGCAGGCCCCACTTTATATTGGGCAGCGTCACATACCAGAAGGTCTGCCAGCCGGTTGCCCCGAGAGACAGCGCCGCCTCCTCGTCGCCGGTACCCTGGTCCTGCATCAGCGGGATCAGTTCGCGGGCGATGAAGGGAAAGGTGACGAACACGGTGGCAAGCACGATGCCGGGCACGGCAAACAGGATCTCGATGCCATAGCTCTTCAGCCAGGGTCCAAGCACGCTGGCACTGCCGAACAGAAGCACATAGACGAGACCGGATATGACCGGCGAAATCGAGAACGGCAGGTCGATCAGGGTGATCAGGAAGGCCTTGCCCTTGAATTCGAACTTGGCGATGGCCCATGCCGCCGCAAGCCCGAAGACGAGGTTGAGCGGCACGGCGATGGCGGCGACCGTGAGCGTCAACCCGATCGCGGCCCAGGCATCGGGTTCGACCAGCGCTTCCTCATAAGCACCCCAACCCTCGCGAAACGCCTCGACGAAGACCGAGACGAGCGGCAGGAACAGGAAGAATCCGAGGAAGATGAGGGATACGCCGACCAGGACAAGCTTGGTGGTGAGGCTTTCATCGGCGGGGCTGCGGAAACGTGTGATGCGGGCGGACTTAGACATGAGACAAGACCCTCTCTGCCCTGCCGGGCGACCGGGGTCGAGACACGGGTCTCGCCCCGTCCTTCGGACCGCCCACGGGGAGGGAGAACCGACGTGGCAAGCGCTGCGTTCCTGCATCAGAGGGTGAGGCTGGGTTAAGCCCTCCCCCTTGTGGGGAGGGTTGGGAGGGGTTCTTTTTCAAGGCAGCTCCGAAAACATCAAACATAACCATACCTCCTGCGGCTCCAGGCCTGGATGAGGTTGATCACCAGCAGCATGGCAAACGAGATCAGCAGCATGATCGTGGCGATTGCGGTGGCGCCGGCGTAGTTGAACTCTTCCAGCCGGATGACGATCAGAAGCGGCGCGATTTCCGAGACGTACGGAATGTTGCCGGCGATGAAGATGACCGAGCCGTATTCGCCAACACCGCGGGCAAAGGCGAGTGCGAAGCCGGTGAGGATGGCGGGCGCCAAGCCCGGCAGCAGAACCTGGAATATGGTCTGGAACCGGTTGGCGCCGAGCGTTGCTGCCGCCTCCTCCACCTCGCGATCGATCTCTTCCATGATCGGCTGCACGGTGCGCACGACGAAGGGAAGACCGATGAAGATCAGCGCGATGACGATGCCGTAGGGCGTAAACGCGATGCGGAACGGCATGAACAGCGAACCGATCCAACCATTCGGCGCATAGAGCGACGCGAATGCGATGCCGGCGACCGCCGTCGGCAGGGCAAACGGCAGGTCCACCATGGCATCGATCAACCGGCGACCGGGAAACCGGTAGCGGGTCAGCACCCAGGCGAGCAGCGTGCCGAATACGACATTGATGAGTGCTGCCGCAAAGGCCGTGCCGAAGGACACGGTGAGAGCCCGGATCGTTCTTTGATCCGAAAGGATGGCGAAGAAGCCTGACCAGCCGAGCTCGGCCGTGCGCCAGAGCAGGCCTGCGATCGGAATGAGGATGATAAGCGACAGGTAGGCGAGCGAAAAGCCGAGCGTCAACCCGAAACCCGGGATGATGCTCGGCTGTTTTACCCGCCACCGTGCCGACGTGGCAGCGGTGGATGAGGTCATGTCGGTTCCGACTTATTTGCCCGGCTTGTAGATCTGGTCGAAGATGCCGCCATCGCCGAAGTGTTCCGGCTGCGCCTTTTTCCAACCGCCGAAGATCGGATCGTCGATGGTGACGAGCTTGATATCCGGCAACTGTTTCAGCAATTCAGGCTTTACCACATCGCGCCTGGACGGACGATAGAAGTGCTTGGCCGCAATGTTCTGGCCTTCGTCGGAATAGAGATACTGAAGATAGGCTTCGGCGACCTTGCGGGTGCCCTTCTCATCGACCGTCGCGTCGACCACCGCAACCGGCGGCTCTGCGAGGATCGAGATCGGTGGTACGACGATGTCGAATGCGTCCTTGCCGAATTCCTCGCCGGCGAGATAGGCCTCGTTTTCCCAGGCAAGCAGCACGTCGCCGATCTGGCGCTGCGCAAACGTCACCGTGGAGCCGCGGGCGCCGGTATCGAGGACGGGAGCGCGCTTGTAGAGATCGGCGATATAGGCCTTGATCTTGTCCTGGTCGCCCTTGAATTCTTCGTTAGCCCAGGCCCAGGCCGCCAGATAGTTCCAGCGGGCGCCACCTGACGTCTTCGGGTTCGGGGTGACGATCGAAACGTCGCCCTTGACCAGATCGCCCCAGTTCTTGATGCCCTTCGGATTGCCCTTGCGCACCAAAAAGACGATCGTCGACGTGTAGGGCGAGGAATTGTTCGGCAGGCGGGAACGCCAGTTTTCCTTGATCTTCCCGGCCTTCTGGATGGCGTTGATATCGCTTTCCAGCGCCAGCGTCACGACATCGGCACCCAGACCATCGATGACGGAGCGGGCCTGCGCGCCGGAGCCGCCATGCGACTGGCGGATGGCGACATCATCGCCACCTTCTGCCTTCCAGTGCTTGGCAAAGGCTGCGTTGAAATCCTTGTAGAGCTCGCGCGTCGGGTCATAGGACACGTTGAGGAGCTGGGTGGCTGAAAAAGCCGGTGCCACGCTGCCGGCGGCCAGCGTCACGCCGAGCGCCAGTGCCAGAAGCCGCTTCGATATCCCATCGGTAAAATTCAGCATGAATGCCTCCCCTGTGATCTGCCCAAACTCTACCGAGCCGGTCGTCTTAGTCAATCGACGGCGAAACCAAGGCAAAACTGTTTCCCTTTGACGGGCTGCGGCGACAAGGGCGCGTTCCCGCGAGGCCTAGAGGCGAAACGGCAGTGCTGGGAAAAGCGGAGGAAGGGGTAAGGCAATCCGGGAAGCGGGTCGGGTTTTGGACGAGAGAGGACGCCTCGAACAGGCCGTCAGAGGCCCGCATGTGCTCGATGGCCAATCAACGCGACACAGTAAATTCTTAGATGCGCGCTAGCCAGATACTAGGCCGACAGCAGTTCGCGCACCTGTCCGGCGTCGGCAGCGTCAGCGTCAGCTGCTGCCACTTCGACCCCAGCCCCTTCCACCGCATCGGCGATGGTAGTGCTGAACAGCACGTCGCGGGTGGCGTCAGCAACGCGGGCGAAGACGTGGCGGATTTCGCAGAGGTGTTCGCCGTCGCAATCGTCGCATTTGCGGTAGGCGGTCTGGGAGAGGCACGGCAGCGGCGCGATCGGTCCGTCGACCAGACGCAGCACTTCGCCGAAGGTGATGGCGTCGGCGGGCCGCAGGAGAAGATAGCCGCCCTGCTTGCCGCGCCGCGACACGACGATCCCCGAACGTTTGAGGTCGAGCAGGATCTGCTCCAGAAACTTCTTCGGAATGCTCTGCTGAACCGCGATCTCGGAGATCAGCATCGGTTCTTCAGGATCCGCCTGCGCCAGGGCCGTCAGGGCTCTCAACGCATATTTCGCCTTCTGGGATATCATACCGCGACCACTAACAGCAGCGCCGCCGCAAGGCCGAAATCGGTCTCACGTCGCCGCTTATTTTTCCTCTGGGCATCCACGATGAAGCCGCAACCGGCATTCGCGAGGAGCAGGCCGGCACGCGGCGATGCCGCAATGCAAAACCTGGTCCTGGGATAGCGCAAATGGCAAGAAATTACAAACCAATGGCCGCATTGGCGGGCAAAAAAGGCTCACATTTGGTTAAGGCGTCGGGTTTTCTGTGTAGGCGAAGCTTTGGAGAGATATTTGCTCCCGCAGTCCGAAGGTTGAAACGGCTTTTCCTGTCTTTCCGCAACGGGTCCGACAATAATCTTGCCATTGCTTACGGAAGATGACCGATGACCTTTCAGGACGTGGCAAGGCTTGACCATCAGGCACTTGCAGTAAATCTCGATACTCGCCTTGCAGGCCTCGACCTTGCCGGCCGTCTGTCGCTTGTGGCAGGGCTCGGCCGCGCCGTGTTCACCACGTCGCTCGGGATCGAGGATCAGGTGATAACAGCTGCGATCGGCACGCATCGTCTGCCGATCGAGGTATCGACGCTGGAGACCGGCCGGTTGTTTCGCGAAACCGTCGACCTGATCGCCGAGACCGAAGCGCGCTACGATCTCGAGATCATCAGGTTTTACCCTGACAAGGACGATGTCGATGCGTTTGTCGAAACCTACGGCATCAATGGTTTCTATGACAGCGTCGAAGCCCGCCACGCCTGCTGTCGTGTGAGGAAGCTGGTGCCGCTCGCGCAAGCGCTGTCCGGCGCCGAGATCTGGATCACCGGGCTTCGCCGCGGACAGTCCGGCAACAGGGCGACGACGCCGTTTGCCGAATTCGACGCCGAGCGCAACCTGATCAAGATCAATCCGCTGGCGGACTGGGACATCGACCGCATCAACGCGCATGTCGCGGCCGAGCATATCCCGATCAATCCGATGCACGCCCGCGGCTATCCGTCGATCGGTTGCGAGCCCTGTACCCGCGCCATCAAGCCGGGCGAGCCCGAACGGGCCGGCCGCTGGTGGTGGGAAAACGACGAGAAGCGCGAATGCGGTCTGCATGTTTCGGAAAGTCACGCGTCTGACGCGCAGGCCTCCGAAGACCCCGCGGCCCGCTCCTCGGTCATCCAAGGGGCAAGCGGCATCCGATGATCCGTCCGGATCGCAGCGCCTGCCGCCCTTGCCATCTATGTTGTGTCTTTAAGAATACCGGAGACTGAAATGCCCCTGTCAGTACAGGAAACGGAAATCAAGAACCCGCCCGTTTCCCGCCCGCCGCTCGATCCTCATCTGAAGGCGCTCGAAAACGAAGCGATCCACATCTTCCGGGAGGTGGCGGCCGAATTCGAAAACCCGGTCATGCTCTATTCGATCGGCAAGGATTCCTCCGTTCTGCTGCATCTCGCCCGCAAGGCCTTCTTCCCCGGTCGCGTGCCCTTCCCGCTTCTGCACGTGGACACGACGTGGAAGTTCAAGGAAATGATCGAGTTCCGCGACAAGATCGCAGAGGAATACGATCTCGACCTCGTGGTCCACAGCAATGTCCGCGGCAGGCAAGAAAACATCACGCCGTTCACCCATGGTTCGTCCTTCTACACCGACGTGATGAAGACCGAGGCGCTGAGGCAGGCGCTGGATGCCGGCGGTTACGACGCAGCCTTCGGCGGCGCGCGACGCGACGAGGAAGCAAGCCGCGCCAAGGAACGGATCTATTCGTTCCGCACGCCGGACCATAAATGGGATCCGCGCAACCAGCGGCCGGAACTTTGGAACGTCTATAACGGCATGATCCGCAAGGGAGAAAGCGTGCGCGCCTTCCCGCTCTCGAACTGGACCGAAGTGGATATCTGGCGCTACATCCAGGCGGAAAATATTCCGCTGGTGCCGCTCTACTACGCCGCCGAGCGCCCCTATGTGGAGCGCGACGGAATGATGATTCTGGCCGAAGATGAGCGGCTGGAACTGCTTCCCGGCGAAGAGATAAAGCATGGCTCGATCCGGTTTCGCACACTCGGCTGCTTCCCGCTGACAGGCGCGATCCGCTCGACCGCGTCGAACCTCGAAGAGGTCATCGCGGAACTGGAAATAGCCACGGTTTCCGAACGCCAGGGCCGCGCCATCGACCGCGATCAGTCGGGTTCGATGGAAAAGAAGAAGCGTGAAGGATATTTCTGAGATGAGCGTGACCGCAACATCCACCGCCGCTTCGGCCACCATTCTGCCCTTTGCGGAATCCGCTGCCAAGATCACCCGTGACGTGCGGCCGCTGCGGCTGATCACCTGCGGTTCCGTCGATGACGGCAAGTCGACCCTGATCGGCCGGCTTCTCTGGGATACCAAGGCCGTCAAGGAAGACCAGGCGGTGACGCTTGCCCGCGATAGCGGCGGCCAGAACGATCTCGGCCTGCCGGATTTCGCGCTGCTTCTCGACGGTCTCCAGGCCGAGCGCGAACAAGGCATCACGATCGACGTCGCCTATCGCTATTTCTCGACCGAGAAGCGTTCGTTCATCGTGGCCGACACGCCCGGCCATGAGCAGTATACCCGCAACATGGCAACCGGCGCCTCGACGGCCGATCTCGCCATTCTGCTCGCGGACGCCCGCGTCGGGCTTCTGGAACAGACCCGTCGGCATGCGACGATCGCATCCTTGATGGGCATCCGGCAATTCGTTCTCGCGGTCAACAAGTTCGACCTCGTGAATTACGACCGCGAGATCTTCGACCGGATCAGCCATGAATTCCGCGAATTCGCGCTGTCGCTCGGCGTTCGCCAGATCACCGCGATCCCGATGTCGGCGCTGAAGGGCGAAAACGTCGTCTATCCCGCCACGTCCACGATGCCGTGGTATGAAGGCCCGACGCTGGTCGAGGCGCTGGAACTTGCGACGACCCGCTCCACCCAGACCGGTGGCTTCCGCCTTCCCGTCCAGCGCGTCTCACGTCCCGGCGAAAGCTTTCGCGGCTATCAGGGCACGGTTGCGGGCGGCTCGATCAAGCCGGGCGACAGCGTCGTCATCCTGCCATCGGGCACGATTGCCAACGTCAAGCAGATCGTCACCTTCGACCTCGTGCGGAACGCTGCCGTCGCCGGCGACGCGATCACGCTGGTGCTCGACCGACAGGTGGATGTGGCGCGCGGCGACGTGATCGCCTCGCTCGACGGCCAGCCGATGAGCGGCGTCAGCTTCGAAGCGCAGATGGTGGCGTTGCAGCCTGGCGGCATCGAGCCGGGCAAGCGCTACTGGCTGAAAAGCGGTTCGCGCCGCCAGCGCGTGACGGTGGAGCCGATCTTGCAGCTCGACCTGCAGTCGGGCAGCTGGGCTCCGCATGCGTCCAGCCTCGACATGAACGCGATCGGCAAGGTGCGCCTGTCTTTCGAAGAGCAGGCGGTGTTCGACACCTACGAGCAGAACCGCTCGACCGGCGCCTTCATCCTGATCGACCCGGATACGCTGAATACGGTCGCCGGCGGTATGATCACGGCCAAGCGCGGCGAACTCGGCGGCATTCGCCGTGGCGAGCCAGTGCAGGGCGACCGCGTGATTCTCTCCCTGCCGGCCGATCTTGCCGAACTGCTGATGGCAACCGACGCGTTTGCCGCCCGCCGCGACGACGTTGAGATCCGCAGGGTGAGCGGCGCGGAAGCTGCCGAAATCCTGACATCGGGCGACAAAGACCGTTGATTTAAAACAGGAATTTTTAAACACTGATGGGCCGGGGTGCATAACCCGGCCCTTAGCCATCCCGGCAGGTTTGCCACACTTGGCGGCGAACCAATCGCCTAATCAAGCAGCATCGTGCACGAGACGTTTGCACAAGCGGCGGATCCACCTATATCATGCCTCCCTTCACCCTTCCGGGAGGCGCGCTGTGCAATCCAGCCTCGGGAACTGAGATCCGTTGCCGATGGAAAAACATCTACTTCGTTATATCTGGAATCATACGCGACCGCAGCAGTTATGGGTTCTCGCGATCGTTCTGATTTCGATGATTCCGTACTTCCTTGCGTTCGACCTTCCCAAGCAGATCATCAACGGGCCGATCCAGGGTGAAGGGTTCGAGATGGCGGCCGCAACCCGGCCCTTCCTCGCATTCCAGTTCACCATTCCTTTGACGCAGTGGTCCTTCGGTTTCGAAGGCTTCGAGCTCAACCGGCTGGCGACGCTGATGGCGCTTTCGGGCGTGTTCCTGCTGCTCGTCATCGTCAACGGGTTGTTCAAGTTCTACATCAACACCTACAAGGGACGCCTGGGCGAACGGCTGCTGCGCCGTATCCGCTACGAACTGGTGGACCGTCTTCTGCGGTTTCCGCCAAGCACGATGCGGCAGATCCGCGGTGCGGAAGTCTCCAGCATGGTCAAGGACGAGGTGGAGCCTTTCGGCGGCTTTACCGGTGACGCTTTCGTGCAGCCGGCCATGCTGGGTGGACAGGCGATCGCGGCCCTCACCTTCATTCTTTTGCAGAACCTGTGGCTCGGGCTGATCGCAGCCTTCATGGTGGCGATCCAGGTCGGCATCATTCCGAAGATGCGCCGTCGCCTGATCGATCTTGGCCGTCAGCGGCAGATCACCGCCCGGCATCTGGCGGGCAAGGTGGGCGAGATTGTCGAGGGCATGGATACGATCCACAGCTACGACACCAGCAATTACGAGCGTGCCGATATTTCCGACCGGCTGGGGCAGATCTTCCAGATCCGCTACGACCTCTATCGGTGGAAATTCATCGTCAAGTTCGTCAACAATTTCCTGTCGCAGCTGACGCCGTTTCTCTTCTATTCGATCGGCGGCTATTTTGCCTTGCGCGGCACGCTCGACGTCGGCCAGCTGGTGGCCGTCATCAACGCCTACAAGGACCTGCCGGGCCCGCTCAAGGAACTGATCGACTGGGACCAGGCACGCCAGGACGTTCAGGTGAAATACGAACAGGTGCGCGAACAGTTCGAGCCGGGCGTGCTGATCGCGCCGACGCTGCATGCGCTCGCCCACGATGTGCCGGACCATACGCCGTCTCCGCTTGCCGCTCTGAACCTCACCATCGTCGATGGCAGCGGCGCCCATATCGCCGAAAACGTGACACTCAAGATCGAGCCCGGCGAGCTGGTGGCGATGATCGACAATGCCGGCATCGGCGCCGAAGCGACGGCGGAAGCGTTCGGCCGCATTACCTGGCCGGCATCGGGCCGCGTGATGCTGGGCGAGGTCGACCTTCTGGAGCTGCCGGAAGCGGTGACCGGGCGTCAGGTCTCCTATGCGTCGGCCGACAGCTACTTTTTCCACGGGACGCTCAAGGACAATCTTCTCTACGGGCTCAAGCACGCGCCGGCCGTGCAGGAGAAGTCCGCAGACGAGCCCAAACACAAGAAGCTGCGGCGGCGCTGGAAAATGAGCGAAGCCGAACGCGCCGGAAACACGACGCACGATCCGTCCGTCGACTGGATCGACCGTCGATCCACCTCTGTATCGGAAGGCGGCGAAGACGATGTCAAGCAGTCGGTCTTGAGGGCCCTCGATGCGGTGCAGCTGACAGCCGACGTGATGGAACTGGCCTTGCATTCCTATCTCGACCCGGCCGAACACGAGGAACTGACCGGTCGTGTCGTCGAGATGCGGTTTGCCCTGCGCGAGGAACTCGCCAGTCAGGGGCTTGGCAATCTCGTCTCCTATTTCGATTTCAGCGCCTACAACACCGAAGCGACGGTGCGGGAAAACCTGCTGTTTGCGGCGACGCGCCAGTCGGCGGAACTGGATATGGAACTGGCCGAGGGAGAGTATGTCTTCGAAGTGTTGAAGACGGCCAATCTGTTCGACCTGTTCTACGACATGGGACTTTCGATCGCCGAAAACCTGTCGGAAATCTTCCAGGGCCTGCCGCCGGAACATCCGCTGTTCCAGCAGCTCGAGCATATCACCACCGACGATATCGCGTTCTACGAGCAGCTTTTGAAGCGCAAGCGCAGCCGCCGGGACTTCAAGCCCAGCGAGGACGACCGGCGCGCGGTGGTCAAGCTCAGCCTCTACTATATCGAGCCACGCTACCGCTTCGGCGTCCTGACCGCCGAGATCATGAACCAGATCGTTGCCACGCGCGACATCTTCTATGCCAACCTGCCGGCATCGCTGCGCAGCCGCATCGAGCGCTACGATCCGCACAAATACATGGGCTCGGCGACGCTTCGCGAAAACATCCTGTTCGGCAAGCTGTCGCAACGCAACGCCGACGCGCCGACCAAGATCCGCAACGTGGCGGGCAAGTTGCTGCGCGAAATGGGTCTCTATGAGAGCTTTATCGGCATCGGGCTGGACTACGACATGGGCGCCAGCGGCCGGCGGCTGACACTGGTCCAGCGCCACAAGCTGAGCCTGGCCCGAGCGCTGGTGCGGCGCTCCAATTATTACATCTTCAACAAGCCCCTTCCGGGCCTCGATCGGAGGGCTCAGGAAGAAATTGTTAAGAATGTGCTTCACTTCCTCGCTCAGCAGGACAATAATCCTTCTGTGGCGTGGGTTTTGTCGAATACTGCCCTGTCACGATTGTTTCATCGTGTTATCGTATTCGACAAGGGATCCGTGGCCGAAGACGACTCTTTTGAGGCTCTGGATACAAAGAGTGGTATTTTTAAATCGTTGGTGGCATAATATCGCAGCCGCCAACAAGATGACCAAATGGTGGAAACCATGTTGCTCAACGATGAAGTGCAGTTGCTGAAGAAAGTTCCTTATTTTTGCCGGGTCGATCCGTGCAAACTTAAGCTGCTTGCCTTTACCTCCGACCGCGTTCTCTACGAACCGGGGCAGGATATTTTCTCACAGGGCGACAGCAGCGATGCTGCCTACGTGATCCTGTGCGGAAAGGTCGACATGATCAGCGGTTCGGCGAATTCCGAGACCAAGATCGGTGAGGCCGGGTGCAATTCCATTATCGGCGAGATGTGCCTTCTCTCCAATTGCTCGCAGGCCGTGACAGCACGTGCCGTGACTGAGGTCGATGTTCTGCGCATTACCAAGGATGCCTTCTTCAAGGTGATCTCCGACAATCCGCGCATGAGCATGGAAATCAGCCGGACGCTGGCCGAAACGATCCGTGGTGCCCGCATGGACGACATGCGCCGGGACCGTCAGCACGCCTGATTGCCCGTCATCGGCCGTTATCCACAGGTTATCCACAGCCTTTCCCTCGGCTCATCCGCGGGTCTTTGAGCGCGCAAACGATGCCATTTGCGCGCGTTGGACACTCGGTCAGCGATGCTGACGATAGGTTTTCTCTGACCTGAATTTGTGGCGGAACACGGGCGTGGCGCTGGTCCTCACGCCCGTTTCACGGCCTGTTTATCGCTTGCGATAATAGAAGTAGCGGCCCTCTTCCACACTCGGCAGGCGTGGCAGTTCTTCAAGATCGGGGTGGTCGAGCGGCAGCCCGCTGACGGCATAGGCGCCTGACGCGAGCATGCCAGCCGCCATTTGCGGCAACCACTGCAAGGTTCTCGCATCCGCATCCGGATAGCCGGTGCCGATATCCGCATGCACGAGGGCAGCGTTCTTGCCGACATAAGCCTGGCCGGTATCCTTGATCTCTCCCAGCACGACGTCGTCTTCGGACGGTGCTTCAGTGCGGTGGGCGCCGTTGGAGCGGTCGAAGGCGAGGATGCGGCGGTCGGCGAACAGCTCGCGCAGATGGCTATAGGTGCGGCCGTTGCCGATGCCGACCTCGTAGACATCGCCCGATGCCGGCAGGCCGAGATCGTTCTTGATGTGATTGAGGATGTCGCGCTGCGCGGTCATCCGGTTGATGAAGCTGTCCAGTCTGCTCATTGCTTTCCCTTTTCCGGCGATCAAGCGTTGAGATAGGGCACGGTTACGCCTTGACGATGGTTTGCGACGTGATGCCGCGATTGGCCATCGCATTGCGGGTATCTACGACCAGCGGCGCGTCATCGGCAATCGCCTGGTAGTCGAAGCTGTCATGATCGGTGGCGATGACGACGGCATCGAAATCGCCGAGTTGATCGAGCGCGACGGACTTGCGGCCCATCAGGTGACCGTATTCGCGGGTGCGCGGCACTTCGGAGACGTAAGGGTCGTGATAGGCCACGTCGGCACCGCGTTCCAGAAGCAGTTCCATCAGCCGCAGCGACGGGCTTTCGCGGATATCGGGCACGTTCTTCTTGTAGGCGAGACCGAGGATGAGAACCCGCGAACGGCTGAGCGCCTTGCCGAGCATGCGGTCGAGCGCTTCGGCCAGCCGGTCGACGACATAGCGCGGCATCGCCGTGTTGATCTCGCCGGCAAGTTCGATGAAGCGCGTCGGCTGGTCGTATTCGCGCGATTTCCAGGTGAGGTAGAACGGGTCGATCGGGATGCAGTGACCGCCAAGGCCCGGGCCCGGATAGAAGGGCATGTAGCCGAACGGCTTGGTCTTGGCGGCGGCGATGACTTCCCAGACGTCGATGCCCATCCGCTCGTAGACGATCTTCAACTCGTTCACGAGCGCGATATTGACGGCGCGAAAGACGTTTTCCGTGAGCTTGACCGCTTCCGCGGTGCGGGTGCCGGAGACCGGAACGATGGTTTCGACGACGGCGCCGTAAAAGGCGGACACCATGGCAGACGCCGCTTCGCCATCGCCGGCAACGACCTTCGGAATGGTCGAGGTCTGGAAATCGCGGTTGCCGGGGTCTTCGCGTTCCGGCGAATAGCCGAGGAAGAAATCCTCGCCCGCAACCAGCCCGGTCTTTTCGAGGATCGGCTTCATCACCTCTTCGGTGGTGCCGGGATAGGTGGTGGATTCGAGAACGACGAGCTGGCCCTTGCGCAGGGTGCCAGCGATCTGTTCGCAGGTTTTCGCGACGTAGGAGAGGTCCGGCTCGCGGTGACGGGTAAGCGGCGTCGGCACGCAGATGGCGATCACGTCGCATTCGGCAAGGCGTGCGAAATCGGTCGTCGCTGCAAAACGGCCGGCATCGCGCTCGGCGGAAAGCACGTCGTCGGGCACCGCCTCGATATAGCTCTTGCCCGCTTCGATCGCGGTCATCTTGGACGGATCGATGTCGAAACCGGTGACCTTGAAGCCGGCGCGGGCAACCGTCATGGCGAGCGGCAGGCCGACATAGCCGAGGCCGATGACGCCGATCATTGCGCGCTTGTCTTCGATGGCGGACAAAAGATCCGTCGCCTGTGGCGATTGCTGGTTCAAGGATGGCACTCCGGAGGCATTCGAACTGGGAAGCCATCAGGTGAGCCCAACGACTGTCTCTGTCAAGAGATCGGGCTTTTCACGCTGGCGTGACGGATGCTATCTCACAGCATGGACATCGCTTTCTATGCGCCGCTGAAATCGCCGAACCATACCGTCCCCTCAGGCGACCGGCTGATGGCACGCCAGCTGATCGAGATCCTTGGTGTCAGGGGGCACCGGGTCGATCTGGTTTCGGAGTTCCGCGCGTTTCTGCCGGAGCAGACCTCGCCGACCGGAGAACGCGATGCGCAGGCGGCGCGCGAGGTCGAGCGGATTTCGACTGAGTGGGAAAGACGACTGGCCGCAGGCGAGAGACTGCCGGACCTGTGGTTTACCTACCATCTCTATTACAAGGCACCGGACCTGATCGGCCCTACCCTCTGCCGCCGTTTTGGCATTCCCTATGTGACGGCGGAAGCCTCCTATTCGCATCGGCGCAATTTGGGGCAGTGGGCGGAAGCGCAGGAAATTGTAGTGGATGCGGTCGCACTGGCGGCGACCAATATCTGTTTCACTGAACGCGACGGACGCGGGCTTGCGGAGGTGGTGCCGGATGTGAGGCTTTCGCGGCTGTTTCCGTTTATCGATCCGACGCCCTATCTGGCCCGCGCGCCATCGCCCGAACCGGGGCGGCTGGTGGCTGTCGGCATGATGCGGCCGGGCAACAAGTTTGCCTGTTATGCAGCGCTTGCCGAGGCGTTGAAGCAGATTGCCCATCGTAACGACTGGCACCTCATGGCGATCGGCGACGGGCCGATGCGGGAGGAGGTGGAGGCGCTCTTCGGCGACGCGCTTGGCGGGCGGGTGGAGTGGATGGGCTTGCAGAGCGCCGAGGAGGTTGCAGCGCTGCTTTCGACCGCATCGATGCTGACATGGCCGGGGGTTTCGGAAGCCTATGGGCTATCCTATCTGGAGGCGCAGGCATCCGGCGTGCCTGTCGTGGCGGAAAACGGCGCCGGTGTGCCCGAGGTGGTGACCGACGGGATCGGCGGCATCCTGACGCCACCGGGAGATGCGGCGGCCTATGCAGCGGCAATCGAGCGGCTGCTGGATGACGAGACGGAACGGTTGCGGCTTGGCCACGCTGCGCGCGATTTCGTCGTGTCGCAACGATCGATCATGGCTGCGGCCGACAGGCTTGACGAGATCATCACCGCCATAGGCGCAAAGGAAAAAGCATGATCGAAAACGACCTGAGGCTGGCGCTCGACAAGCTTGCGGACAACGGACGGCGGATCGATTTCTGGCTGCGCGACGACGACGCTGTGGAGCCGACGGAACAGCTGGCAAAGCTTGCGACCATGACCGATGCGTTTTCGGTCCCGGCGACTCTTGCTGTCATCCCCGAGAAGACGGGCGCCGATCTCGCATTCTATCTCGACACCCAGCCGCATCTCGACGTCGCGGTGCATGGCTGGTCGCATCGCAACTATGCGGGTGCGGGTGCGGGTGCGGGCGAAAAGAAGCAGGAACTCGGAAGCCATCGCCCCCTGCCCGATATCGTGTCCGAGCTGAAACGCGGGTTCGACAAGCTGGCGGCGTGGCACGCTCCCCGCTTCGTGCCGATGCTGGTGCCGCCGTGGAACCGGATCGCGCCCGAACTGATCGATGCGCTGCCGGGGCTCGGTTTCAAGGCACTTTCCACCTTCGGGCCGGAAAAGACGGCGCCGGTTGCGATGCTGAACAGCCATGTTGACATCATGGACTGGCACGGAACCCGCGGCGGACGGCCGGCTTCCGATCTCATTACAGAGACGATCGCGCTGATCGAGACACCGGACCGGGCGCCTGTCATCGGCGTGCTCGGCCATCATCTCGTGCATGACGACAATGCCTGGCATTTCCTCGACCTGTTGTTCGGCGTGACGGCGGACCACCCCGCCTGCCGCTGGCGCTCGGCCCACGACCTGCTGGGGCTCTGACCCGACGCGTTGACTATCGCTTCGAGCCTACCAGCTCTTCCAGGCGACCAGCAGGCCTTCTCCTGATGTGACCGCATCCGCGCAGGCTTTCTCGACATCTTCGATCGGTGCGCCGCGCTTCAACGATGCAGCGACGAGGCCGAAGGGGGCGAGAAACACGTTGGTCTGGCGAAACAGCATGGTCATGATCAGCGGACCCGTCGACCACCAGGCGGGTGCCTGCGGCAGGGCCGCCATCACGTCCGGAAACACGGCGAGCATCTTTGCAAAGGCTGGATGGCCGGGCGGCGCGGCAATGAAGGAATTGGCAAGCAGAAGACTTCCCGCCCCGACATCGCGCGCCACATCCTCGGCGATGGCACCGAGACCGATCAGCGGCAGGAGATCGCCGAACCCGATATCCTCGCGGGTCGGATACCAGTCGCAGTCGAGATAGATGCCGCCATGCTCAAGGAGAATGGCGTAGCGGGCGACATCGACGGCGCCTGGATAGTCTCCGTCTTCAAGCATCGCGAGATAGGCCGGATGGCTTGCGATGCCGAGCTGTTCGAGATCCGCCTCGCGCCACAGCCGGTATTCGAAGCCGGTCGCCTTGGCATGGCTTTCCCAGCGCGCGACGGCTGGCGGCAGCGGCAGGGAGCCGATCCAGATCTGGTGAATGATGCGCGGCACCGGCTTTCGCCCAAGCTCCGCCATCAACCGTTTCTCGTCTGCATCGAAGGTGATGAACGGCGCCATGACGGCGGGATCGGGCACGAGGCCGTGCTGCAGACCGACGCGGCCGATTGCGTCGCCCTCCGCCTTGGCAAGCTTCAGCCATGCGGAGTGAAGCTTGCGCGGCATTCCGAGAGCCGTGCGCTCGCCCAGAACATCCGTCGTCATCACCGTTTCGTCGGCGGAAAGTGCTGTTAGAGCGGCCTGCGCCTCCTCCAGTCTTCCGGCCTCGATCAGGGCGCGGGCATCGGTGATTTTGCGCTTATAGGTTTTCTGGTCAGACTTTTCGGCTGGCACGTGTAATTTCACCTCGCTGTCACGCAACGCTCCTAGGGGATATGCGTTTAACACTCGAATTTCTCGATCTCCGCCAAGAGGTCAGGCTTATTGGCGCAGATGTCAACCGACATGCAGGGGGGCGCATGATAGGGACGATCGGCAGCGGGGTTGCTGCAATGGACAGGTGCACGAGCGTGCGCTACCGTGTTTTGCAATCGATCAATCTTACCTCTCTGCTCCATTCTCCGGGAGCCGGACTTCATTGATGAACCCACCGAAGGAAGTTCTCCGCATCGAAGGATTGAACGTGTCGTTCCCGGTCTGGGGCGGCGCGATCCAGGCGGTCCGGAATCTCAGCATGCGGATACGCCCGGGCCAGGTCACGGCACTGGTGGGCGAAAGCGGTTCCGGCAAGTCGGCTCTCGGCCGCGCGATCATGGGGATCGAGACCGACGTCGCCAAGATTTCCGGGCGCGCGGTGTTCGACGATCCAGCGACCGGCCAGTCCGTCGATTTGATTGCGCTGCCCCGCGACGGGCGGCAGATCCGCGCGATCCGCGGCAGCCGCATCGGCATGATCTTTCAGGAACCAATGACCTCGTTCTCGCCGATCCACACGGTCGGCAACCAGATCGAGGAAAGCCTGAAAATCCATACGGCGATGTCGCCTGCGGAGCGGCGAGAGGCGAGTGAGGAGACGCTGTCTCTGGTCGGTTTCGACAATCCTGCCCGCGTGTTCGACATGTATCCGTTCGAGCTTTCCGGCGGCATGCGCCAGCGTGCGATGATCGCGATGGCTCTGGTCTGTCGCCCGGCGCTTCTGATCGCCGACGAGCCGACGACGGCGCTCGACGTGACGATCCAGGCGCAGATCCTCAAGCTGCTGCAGGAGTTGCAGGCCAAGCTCGGCATGGCGATGCTCCTGATCACCCACGATCTCGGTGTCGTTGCATCGATGGCCGATGAAGTGGTGGTGGTCTATCGCGGCGAGGTCATGGAGGCTGGCTCCGCCTCGGACATTTTCCGCAATCCGCAGCATCCCTACACGAAGGGGCTGATGGCAGCGGTGCCGGATTTCGACAGGCCACGCGAGGAACGCCTGAAGCCGCTGCGGGAAATCAAGGTGGATACGGTCGGCCTGATGGGACGGCGCAAAAGCGAGAAGGTCCTCCCCGAGATACTGCTGTCGGTCAACCACGTCACCAAGAGCTTCGTCACCAAGAAGGGTGCAGGCTTCGGTTTCGGGGCAAAGCCCGAGCGCACGGTCGCGGTCAACGATGTCAGCTTCGAGATCCGCCGTGGCGAGACGCTTGGTCTCGTGGGCGAAAGCGGCTGCGGCAAGACCACGCTCAGCAAAATCCTGATGCGCGGACTGTCGGTCGATCATGGCAGTGTCGTCTATAACGGCGAAAACGGTCCGGTCGACGTGCTCAACTGCGAAGGCGAAGTGCTGGACGATCTGCGCACCCGTCTGCAGATGGTGTTCCAGGATCCGGTCTCATCACTTTCGCCGCGCATGCCGGTTCGCAGCATCATTCGCGAACCGCTCGACATCCATGACCGCGGCCCGCTGGCCAAGCGGCAGGAAGCGGTGCGCCGGCTGATCCATGCGGTGGGCATGCCCGAAAGCGCGCTGATGCGCTATCCGCATTCGTTCTCCGGTGGCCAGCGCCAGCGTATCGGCATCGCGCGGGCGCTGGCTCTCGGACCCGACCTGGTGATCTGCGACGAACCGGTTTCGGCGCTCGACGTGTCGATCCAGGCGCAGGTGCTGAACCTGATGAAGGACCTGAAGTCCGAACTCGGGCTGACCTATCTGTTCATCTCGCACAATCTGGCGGTCGTGAACTACATGGCAGACCGGGTGGCGGTGATGTATGCGGGGCGGATCGTGGAGATCGGCCCCTGCGAAACGATCATGCGGGCACCTGTTCATCCCTATACGAAGAAACTGCTGGCCGCCGTGCCTCTGCCGAGCCTCGACCACAAACTGGATTTCGAGACGATCGGCACGCCGACGGCATCGGCCATGAAGATCTGGGGCAAGCAGTTCCTGGACGAGAAGGACAGCGCGGAGCTGACCCATGTGGATCTCGGCGGCGGGCATCTGGTTCTTGCCCGCACCAATGTCGATGCGCGGGAGCTTGTGGCAGGATGACGATTTCCAGACGGCATATGCTGGCCCTGTTGGGCTCGGTCGCGGGTGCAACCGCAATCCCGGCGCGGGTGTTTGCGGCCTTTAGCCAGTCCGACTATCTGGCGCAGATCCCGACCGAGACGCCGCTGCCTCCCATCGAGGAGCGTCTGCCGAAGACGCCGCGCGTCCTCAACCTTGCAGAGCGCGGGCTCAAGCCCGGACGTTACGGCGGTTCGATGCGGATGCTGATCGGCGGCCAGCGCGACATCCGCTTCATGCCGATCAACTGTTACGCCCGGCTGGTGGGATATAATTCCGACCTGAAGCTGGAAGCCGATATTCTGGAAGCCTACGAGGTCGAGAACGACCGCGTCTTCACCTTCCGCTTACGCGAAGGCCATAAATGGTCGGACGGGAGCCCGTTCACGGCCGATGATTTCCGCTATGTCTGGGATGATGTCTTTCACGAGAAGAAGCTCGCCAAGGGCGGACCGCCGGCCGGGCTGATGATCAACGGCAAGCCGCCGCGGTTCGAGGTGATCGATGCGCGCACCGTGCGCTACAGCTGGGACGATCCGAACCCCGATTTCCTCGCCGACCAGGCCTCGCCTTCGCCGATCCGGCTGATGTTCCCTGCTGCCTACATGAAGCAGTTCCATATGCGCTACCAGACGAAGGAGCTGCTGGCACAGCATATCGCCCGCGAACGCGTGGACGACTGGGCGGCGCTGCACCAGAAGATGTCGCGCGTGGTGCGGCCGGAAAACCCGAACCTGCCGACGCTGGATGCCTGGCGCAACCGCACGGCGCCGCCGGCCGAGCGCTTCGTGTTCGAGCGCAACCCCTATTACTACCGCGTCGACGAAAACGGCTTGCAGCTTCCCTATATCGACAAGGTGATGCTGGACGTGTCCTCCGCGGACCTGATCGCCGCCAAGACCGGCACCGGCGAGAGCGACCTGCAGGTGACCAACCTCGATTTTGCCGATTACACGTTCCTGAAGAATGCCGAGCAGCGCTACCCGTTGAAGGTGGATCTGTGGAAGCGGACGCAAGGATCGCGCATGGCGCTGTTTCCCAACCTAAACTGCAAGGATGAAGGCTGGCGCAACCTCTTCCGCGACGTGCGCTTCCGGCGTGCGATGTCTCTTGCGATCAATCGCGGCGAAATCAACAAGGCGGTGTTCTATGGTCTTGCGACCGAGAGCTCCAATTCGATCCTGCCCGACAGCCCGCTGTTCAAGCCGGAATACCAGAAGGCCTGGGCCGCTTTCGATCCTGATCAGGCGAACCGGCTGCTCGACGAGATCGGTCTTGCCATGGATGATAGTGAGGGCATGCGCCGCCTGCCCGATGGCAGGCTGGCGAAGATCATCATCGAGATCACCGGCGAAAGCACGTTCGAGACCGATGCCTTGGAACTGATCGGCGACCAGCTGCTGCAGGTCGGCATCAAGATCTACCCGCATGTGGCCCAGCGTGAGCTTCTGCGCCGGCGGGTGAAGGGTGGCGATGCGATCATGTCGGTCGGCGGCGGCCTCGACAATGGCGTTCCGACAGCCGACATGGCGCCGAAGGAACTGGCACCGACCAGCGACGACCAGCTGCAATGGTCGATCTGGGGCCTGCATGCGCTTTCCGGCGGCAGCGATGGCAAGGCGCCTGATCTTCCCGAGGCAAAGGCGCTACTGGACCTTTACAGTGAATGGCGCAAGGCCGAGGGTTTCGACCAGCGGACGGATGTCTGGCACAAGATGCTGGCGCTGTTTACCGACCAGGTCTTTACGATCGGCATCGTCAACGCCACGCTGCAGCCCGTCGTGCAATCGTCCAAGCTGCAAAACGTGCCGTCGAAGGCGCTCTATGGTTTCGACCCCACATCCTATCTCGGCGTCTATCTGCCGGATGCATTCTGGTATGACGAGGAAACTGCCTGATGTTCCGCTACATTATCTGGCGCATCCTCGTGATGATCCCGACGCTGGTCCTGATCTCGATGCTGATCTTCACGATCATCGAGCTGCCGCCGGGCGACTATTTCGAAAGCTATGTCGAACAGCTGAAGGCGATGGGCGAAAAGGCCGATCTTCAGGAGATCGAAGACCTGCGTGCCCGTTACGGTTTCGATCAGCCCGAGCCGATCCGCTACCTCAACTGGGTGGCCGGCATGATGACCGGCGATTTCGGCTATTCGTTCGAATACCGCATGCCTGTCACGGACGTGGTCGGTGACCGGGTGTGGCTGACGATCCTCGTTTCCACCCTGACCATCATCATCACCTGGGTTCTCGCCTTCCCGATCGGCGTCTATTCGGCCACCCACCAGTATAGCTGGGGTGATTACGGGCTGACGCTTCTTGGCCTGATCGGTCTTGCGGTTCCGAATTTCGTGCTGGCCCTCGTTCTCATGTATCTCGCCAACATCTATTTCGGCACGTCGATCGGCCATCTGATGGACGCGCAGTACATGTCGGAATCGATGAGCTGGGCGAAGTTCAAGTCGATCCTCGAGCATATCTGGATCCCGGTGCTGATCATCGGCACCGCCGGGACAGCCGGCATGGTGCGGCGGCTTCGGGCCAATCTTCTGGATGAGCTGCACAAGCAGTATGTGATGACCGCGCGTGCCAAGGGCCTGCATCCGTTCAAGGTTCTGACCAAGTATCCGCTGCGGATGTCGCTCAACTTCTTCATCTCCGATATCGGCTCGATCCTGCCCTCGATCATTTCAGGGGCTGAAATCACCGCGGTCGTGCTTTCGCTCGAAACCACAGGTCCGATGCTGATCCGCGCCCTGCAGAGCCAGGACATGTATCTTGCCGGCTCGTTCCTGATGTTCCTCAGCTTCCTCACTGTTATCGGCGTGCTGATTTCAGACATTGCGCTTGCGATGTTCGACCCGCGCATCAGGCTTCGCGGCGGGAGAACCAAATGACGGTGATCGACAGCAGCGATGCGGGCAAGCTGCCGCATTACGTCCGCGAGGGGGCCTTCGACCCTTACGAGATCGAGCGCGATGCCGACGGCAGTGCGCTGAAGGTTCACGAGGCGTCGCAGCTGCAGCTGATGTGGTGGCGCTTCAAACGGCACCGGCTGGCGCTGATCTCCGGCATCCTTCTGCTCATCGCCTATCTGATGATCGTGGTCGTCGAGTTCCTGGCGCCCTACAAGGTGCATACCCGCAATATCGATTTCATCTACGCGCCGCCGCAATCGGTGCATCTGTTCCACGAGGGTAACTTCGTCGGTCCGTTCGTCTACGGCCAGAAGATGGACCTGGACATGACAACGCTGCGCCGGAACTATTCCGACGACACGGCCGATGTGCAGAAGCTGCGCTTCCTCTGCCAGGGCGATCCCTACCGGTTCTGGGGCGTGGTGGAGATGAGCACGCATCTGGTCTGCCCCGCAGAAGGCGGCCAGTTCCACCTGCTCGGCACCGACCGTCTCGGCCGCGACATGCTGTCGCGCATTCTCTACGGCGCGCGGATCTCGCTGACGATCGGCCTGCTCGGCGTGGCCACCAGCTTCATCCTCGGCATCGTCATCGGCGGCATCGCCGGCTATTGGGGCGGCTGGTTTGATACGGTGACCCAGCGCATCATCGAGGTACTGCAATCGATCCCCAGCATTCCGCTGTGGCTGGCGCTTGCAGCCGTGATGCCGGCCGACTGGAGCCCGCTCGTCATCTATCTCGGCATCACCTTCATCCTCGGTCTGCTCGACTGGACAGGGCTTGCGCGCGCGGTGCGCTCCAAACTGCTGTCGCTGCGCGAAGAGGATTACGTGCTTGCCGCACAGCTGATGGGTGCCGGCAGCACGCGCATCATCGGTCGGCACCTGATCCCCGGTTTCATGTCGCATCTGATCGCCAGCGCGACGCTGACAATTCCGGGCATGATCCTTGGCGAGACGACGCTGAGCTTCCTCGGCCTCGGTCTTCGCCCGCCGATCACGAGCTGGGGCGTTCTTCTCACAGAAGCGCGAAGCGTCAGCGCTATCGCACTTTATCCTTGGCTGCTGCTGCCGGTCGTGCCAGTGATATTCGTCATACTTGCCTTCAATTTCCTCGGTGATGGTCTTAGAGATGCGGCAGATCCATATAAATAGTGACTGCTGCTTCAAGCCGCTTTGTCAGCCACTTCGTTGCCGGTAGGAGTTTCGGGCATGCCGCGACATTTGAATAATGCCCGCATTCTCATGTACAGCCATGACACGTTCGGGCTCGGTCACCTGCGGCGGTGCCGCACCATCGCTCATTCGCTGGTGGAGAATTACCGCGGCGTGCAGGTGCTGATCATTTCCGGCGCGACGATTGCCGGTGCCTTCGATTATCGCGCCCGGGTGGATTTCGTGAAGATCCCCAGCGTGATCAAGCTGCACAATGGCGATTACACGTCGATGGACCAGCATATCGATCTGGCCGAGACGCTGAAGATGCGCCATTCCAGCATTCGCCATACCGCCGAAAGCTTCGAGCCCGACATCTTCATCGTCGACAAGGAGCCGCTTGGCCTTCGCGGCGAAGTGGAGGACACGCTGGTCTATCTGAAGACCAAGGGCACACGT
Organism: Neorhizobium sp. DAR64872/K0K18; assembly: GCF_050500175.1. Lineage (NCBI taxonomy): Bacteria > Pseudomonadati > Pseudomonadota > Alphaproteobacteria > Hyphomicrobiales > Rhizobiaceae > Neorhizobium > Neorhizobium sp. DAR64872/K0K18. The sequence goes on along the minus strand of NZ_CP191446.1, from coordinate 819,642 downwards.
CTGGTGCTCGGCCTTCGCGACGTGATGGACGCGCCGCATCTGCTCAAGGCCGAATGGGAGCGTCACGATACGCTGCGCAAGATCGGCCAGCTCTATGACGACGTGTGGGTCTACGGCCCGCCGGAATTCCACGATCCGCTCGAAGGGCTGGATGCGCCGGCATCCGTGCGCAAGAAAATGCATTTCGTCGGCTTCCTGCAGCGTAAGGTAACGTCCGGTGCCGTGCCGGAAACCGATGCGGACGAAGATTACCTGCTGGTGACGACCGGTGGTGGCGGCGATGGCGCAGACCTGGTGCGCGACGTGATTGCAGCCTATCAGGCCGATCCGGCGCTGACCTACAAGACGGTGATCGTGCTTGGGCCCTACATGCCGGCCGAGCAGCGCGCCGTCTTTACCGAAGCCTGCAAGGACGATCCGCGCCTTGAGGTGATCGAGTTCGACAACCGCATGGAAGACCGGATCGCTGGCGCCAAGGCGGTAATCGCCATGGGCGGCTACAACACCTATTGCGAGATCCTGTCATTCGACAAGCCGGCGCTGATCGTGCCGCGCACGCAGCCGCGCGAGGAACAGCTGATCCGTGCGACACGCGGCGCGGAGCTCGGTCTCGTCGACATGCTGTCTGCCGACGACAGTGCCGATGCCACGAAATTTGCAGCCGCGATCAAGGCGCTGTGGCAGCGCGACCCGCCCTCGGTGACGGCACCCGGCTTGCAGATGGAAGGCCTGCCCCATATCGGCGAGATCGTCGAAGGGTGGATGAAGAACAAGGGACGCCACCTTGCGATTGCGCAAGGGTAACACGCCCTCTCCTGACCGGACGCAGTGCCGCCGCCAAACGGCCCGGGTGCAAACCCGCTGCGCATTTCTGCTGGAACTGCTTTGACATGACCAACAAGACCATCGTCGTGCTGCTGAAAGGTTATCCGCGGCTCTCGGAAACGTTTATCGCCCAGGAACTGCTGGGGCTGGAACGGGCAGGCTTTACCCTGAAGCTGGTGGCCATGCGCCGCCCGACCGACAAGAAGCGGCATCCGGTGCATGACGAGATAAAGGCGCCGGTCAGCTACCTGCCGGAATACCTGCATGAGGAACCGGTGCGGGTGGCAAGAGCGCTCATGAAGGTCGTGACGCTGCCGGGTTTCGGCTCGGCGCTCAAGGCGTTTTTCCGCGACCTGCCGCGCGATATCTCCCGTAACCGTTTCCGGCGGTTCGGGCAGGCTGCGGTTCTGGTGGCCGAATGGCCAAACGATGCCGGTTGGCTGCATGTGCATTTCATCCACACGCCGGCAGCCGTTGCCCGCTACGCAAGCCGCATGAGCGGCATTCCCTTTACCGTTTCGGCGCATGCCAAAGATATCTGGACCTCCGAGGCGTGGGATCTCTCCGACAAGCTCGATGAGGCCGATTGGACGGTCACCTGCACCAAGGCCGGCCATGAGCGGCTGCAGAGCCTTTCGGCCCGCGACAACGTGCATCTGAGCTATCACGGGCTGGATCTCGAACGGTTCCCGCATTTTGCAGGTACCCGCCCTGCCCGCGACGGGCGCGATCCGGATGATCCCGTCCGGATCGTCAGCGTCGGCCGGGCGGTGAAGAAGAAGGGCTATGATACGCTTCTGAGGGCACTGGCGCTGCTTCCCAAAGAGCTTGCCTGGCGCTTTACCCATATCGGCGGCGGCGATGAGCTTTCTCCCCTGAAGGCACTTGCCGAAGACCTTTCGATCGCATCCCGCATCACCTGGAAGGGTGCGCTGGACCAGCGCGAGGTGCTCGACCATTACCGCGACAGCGACCTTTTCTCGCTCGCCTGCCGGATCACCGCCGACGGCGATCGCGACGGCCTGCCCAACGTGATGGTGGAGGCCGCAAGCCAGAACCTTGCCGTGGTGGCGACCAATATTTCAGGCATTACCGAACTTTTCGTCGATGGCGAAAACGGACTGCTGGTTGCGCCGGAAGATCCCTTGGCACTGGCGGCAGCGCTTGAAAAAGCGATCCGCGAGCCTGCACTTCGCCAACGCCTGGGTCAGGCTGCCGAGGCAAAGGTGCGCCACGACTTCGACCACCATGCCAGCATTGCCGACCTCAAGCGGCTATTCACGCAAAGTTTTGCGAGCCGGGAGGCCCATCGATGAACAACGATCCCTCAATCGGCAAAGGTAGGCGCGTCCTCTTCTACGTGCAGCATCTACTGGGCATCGGTCACATCGTTCGGGCCAGCCGCGTGGCATCGGCCCTGCAGAGCGCCGGGTTCGATGTGACGCTGGTGACGGGCGGCACGCCGGTGAAGGGCTTTCCGCCTGAAGGCATGGCGCATGTGCAACTGCCGCCCGTGGTCGCCTCCAACAGTGGATTTTCGGCACTTGCGGATGCGGTGACCGGCGAGCCTGTCGACGAGGCTTTCCAGGCCCGCCGCACCGGCCTGCTGCTCGATCTTTTTCACGACCTGAAGCCTGACGTGGTTATCACCGAAGCCTTTCCCTTCGGTCGCCGGCAGATGCGGTTCGAACTTCTGCCGCTGCTGGACGCGATCAGGTCTGCCGAGCCAAAGCCGCTGCTTCTTGCCTCCGTGCGCGACATTCTGCAGGAGAACCGCAAGTCCGGCCGCGACGACGAGACGATTGCCCTGATGCGCGATCATTTCGACGGCGTGCTGGTGCATGGCGATGCGGGCTTCGTGAAGCTTGAGGAGACTTTTCGCAGGGCTTCGGAGTTCGCGACCAAGATCCATTACACCGGTCTCGTCGCACCCAATACGCCCACCCCCTCGCCCGACCGGTTCGACGTGCTGGTCTCCGCCGGCGGCGGTGCCGTCGGTGCCGGACTGATCGGCGCGGCCCTGGAAGCGGAGCGCATTCTCAACGATGGCCGCAGCTGGTGCGTCATCACCGGGCCCAATCTTCCCGCAGACGATTTCGTCCGTATCTCGAAAGAGGCCGGCTCCCGCGTGACGGTCATCCGCTTCCGCCCGGACTTCCCGTCGCTTCTCGCAAACGCGGAGATCTCCGTCTCGCAGGCGGGCTACAACACCGTCTGCGACCTCTTCCGCACCACCTGCCGGCCAGTCCTCATCCCGTTCGCGACCGGCGGCGAGACAGAACAGACCGCCCGCGCCGAAAAGCTTAAAGCGCTGGGCCTTGCGCAAGTGGTGGATGAGGCATCGCTGACCGGCCACGCGCTTGTGGAGGCCATCCAAAGGGCGAGCAAGGTCACGGGCGTTCGGGAGCTGCCGTTTTCGTTGGATGGTGCGGAGAAGTCGGCCGCGATCGTGGCGGGAATGCTGGACGGGCGCGGCTGAAGCGCGATCTTGTAAGGTGAGACTTTTCGGGATGGAGCCTTGCGGGGACAAAGGTCAAACTGGTCGGAGTGAGAGGATTTGAACCTCCGACCCCGTCGTCCCGAACGACGTGCGCTACCAGGCTGCGCTACACTCCGTGACCAGTGGCGCCTCTATAAACCGGCATTTTCCGTTGCACAAGCGTATGCTTTGAAAAAATATGAGGTCTCGTGCAGGCCTCATCATCGCTTCAAATACCTCGAGAACAAGGCGTTGCAAAAAAGCGGCTCGGATGAAAATTGAGAGCTGTTTGGAAAGATGATGTCGCGACAGGCAGCGGAAATCTGTTAGTGCGAGATCAAAGCTTTGCCCATCTCAAAAGCCCTGCCTGGCAGGCATTGTCTGGGGCGATCACCACATGCAAGAGGATTTGTTGAAGATTATGAGCCGCCGCCTGTTCCCCTTGACCGCCGTTCTCGCGGTAGCGCTTTCTGCATGCACCACTGTCAGCGTTGCCAGCAGCCCGATCAACACCTACTGGACCGGCCGTTCGGCTGGCGAGTTCTTCGCCAAGTTCAGCCCACCCTTGAGCGATGTCGATAGCGGCAGCTCGACGATCTACAACTGGCGCGGCGGCTATACCCGCATCAAGCTTGCAAACGGCAAATCGGTGAGCGTCAGCTGCTCGGCCAAGGTCACCGTTTCCGAAAGCTACACGATCCGTGACATCACCATCACCGCAGATCGTCCCGGCTCCACTGGCCCAAGCTATTGCGAAGAACTGCTGCTGCCGAAGAAGTAAATGGAACGGGCATCGCCGTCACTCGGCGATGCCCGTTCAACGGCTCTCCCCATCGAGGGGATAGAGGATCCGTCCGAGGCGTCTCAGCCACGGATTGGATAGCTCGCGGAAGAACAGGATCGGGTTCCGGCGGAAATCGCGCGCATCCTGCTCTGACCCCGCCTTAGCAATTAGCCAAGCAATCGGCACGGTCAGCAGATGCCGCCAGCCGAACAGGCCATAGGCCCCCCTCATCGCGAAGCCCGGCCGCGCCGGTATCGGCACTTCCTTGATTTGAGTTTCCGGCATGCCCTTTTCCCGCCACTGGAGCGCCAGCGCCAGACAGGTTTCGAAATCGATCTGGGTTCCATCGACTGGATTGAAATAGCGCGGATAGAAAAGATAGGCCGCGGCGAACAGCTGTTCGATAGTAAGCTTGCGGCCCCGCCGCGGGTTCGGCTGCCGATCGTCGGTCAGGCCCCACCCGGCATAGAACGGACATCCAGCCAGCGTCACGGGAAGGCCCCGCAGCAGCGCTTCGAAACCTGCGAGCGACGTTATGGCGTAGACATGATCGGCGCGCGCGAGAAGCTCCGGAAGCGACACCGGCGCGGAGACAATTGTTGCGAGATGGGCGACGTCTAACGGATCGGACCACTGCCGACGGACACCGTTCAGAACATCGGGATGCGGCTTGTAGAGGATTTCGGCATCCGGGTTTTCCGTGGCTGCCAACCGCACGAGGTCGTTGTTGGTAAACGGACGATCGCAGCCGAAGCGGATCGACGCGTCGTCCTCCACCTGGCCGATAACAAGGATGCGACGTTGCGCCTGCACCACAGCATCGGCCGGTACAGCCCTTGCCGCCAGGAGATCTGCTCCTGCGCCTTGTCGGGCAGCGGCATTGTATTTGCTGAGGCCGGACCGGAGCAGAAGATCGATGCCGGCCCTTGCCCGCTCCATCAGATCAGGGTCGGCATCGAAATCATAGCTGTTCAGGATATCTTCGAGATCGGAGGGCTGGCGGCTGTCGAAATAGGGCGTGCGGCTATCAAGTGTGAGCGAGAACGGCAGGCTCTTGCTGGCATTGCCGACCAGCGAGCGGATGAACCCGTCTTCCAGAAACACGACCGGGATATGGTTGGAATGCGCGAATTCCAGGATGGCATCCGAGACATTCCGGCTCCAGACCAGCAGGGTCGCGCCGGGTGTTGCGAGGATTAAGTCCTGCCAGTCTCGAACAAACGTGAGATCGCTCAGGTAAAGCGGCAGGTACTGAAAGCTCGAATGCGGAAAATAGGCCTCCAGCATCCCCCGCTTCCAGCGGCGGATATGCACCGCAAACACGTGTCGTCCGTCAAGACCCGGCACTCCAGCGGCAATCATCCTCGACTGTCTTCCTTGTTCAAGCCTGTTTGTATCGGCGACATCGGAGGTTTTACGGCAATGGCGGGCGTCCGTCACGTGATTGCTAGGGAGACCTGAGACCGCTTCCGCAGCGCGGTCAAAAGCGGGGCAGGTTCTGTGATAAAAGCGCTGGCGACTGGAGTGTCAAGCGACAGCACTGACTACATGGACGCAGCGGCTGTGGCACGAGCAATCAATCTCAACATCCCGCTTATCTGCGTGGGAGCGCGCGACGGCAGTTTGGAGGATGATCGGTTCCCCTCGCTTCATGAACCGAAGCCGAGCAAGACCCCTGTAGCGGTCCAGGCACCGACTTCTTCTCCGGCGAGAACGTTCATCGCCGAACTTAACAACGTCGGAAACAGAGCAAACTGTTCGGTATCGACAAGCGCCCTGCTGACAATGGCCGACTGCGCCCGCATACGGGCAATGACTGCATCCCGGCCCTGCTTGCCTTGCTCTTGGTAGCGGCGAAGCTGCAGTCTCCTCAAACGCAGCTGGTCTGTCGTACTTGCGGGCAGCAGTTTCTGGACGCGGACACCCGCATCGATAGCCTCGGAGATTCGTCCTGCCGCTTCGAGATAATTGCGCTTGCGACGAAATAGAGAGACATTATCCGGCGAGATCGCGATCGCTTGGTCGAGCCAAAGCAAGGCCTTGTCAGTCTCTGCCGTCTTAAAATAGATGTTCGCCAGCTGAACCATGTCTGAGACACTGTTCGGTGCCAGGGATATGGCGACAAGGGCGGCGTTCTCCGCATCCAGCATTCGGCCCACAGCTTCAAGGCAAACGCGTCGGCGGCGAACGGTGGAAAGGTCGAGAGACGCCTCAGGATTCGCATCCAGATGCTGCAGTGCCTCGGCGTGGGCTCCCTTTGCGATCAGCATTCCGGCCAATTGCATTCGGTCGGACACGCTTGCGGGCAAAATTTCCAACACCGTCAACGCGTCGACGAATGCCGCATCCAGACTGCCACGTTTCTCCAGGAGGTTCCTCCGGGTACGGAGCAGACCAACATTGCGGGGTGACAGTTCGAGGCCTGCATTGATGGCGTCCAGAGCTGCGTCCTGTTCATCCAGTCTGCTGCAAAGGGAAGCGAGCCGATGGTAGAGCGATACCGTTCCGCCTCCAGCGACAATTGCATCCTTGGTTGCCTTTTTAGCCTCGCTGAGAGCCCCGCTCGCAATCATGACAGCAACCTGCTGGTACAGAAAGTCTGGGCGGCTACCGCCAATTCCGACGGCTACTTGCGACAGACGCGCAGCCTGCGCAAATCGGTTGCGATCAACCGCGCACTTGGACATCTCGTTGACTATGACGGCGGAGCGCCGCTTGGAACCGGCAGAAACGATACGCGGGCCGGGACAATCCCCCGCTAGCGCAGCCTGGGCAAACGGCTTCAGTTTGCCGATCTCGAGCATCGCCTGAGCTGAAGGATGGCCGGAAAAGGGGAACTCAACAAAATGCGCAACGGGGAACGCCGGACGAACCTCTCGTTCGATATAGGCTTTGTCCGCTGCGACGAGAGGGTCGTAGACAACATATGGCCTGAGTATCGGGTCGGAAATATCCTTCAGTGGCCTGTGCTGTGTTGGCCAACTGGTGACAAAGTGGGAATAGCTGGTGATAAGAAATCTCGGGTCGATCGAGTTGCGCGGCGAGATCGCAATGGCCGTCGCGCCGATGCAGCTGGCATAATAGAGAGCCGCATACCCACCCATGCTGGTGCCATACGTGAACCGCCGATTAAAGCCCCCTAGAACCGATTCTAGGGCTTCGGTAAAATCTGCAAAAGAGAGGTCTCGATACCAGTTGTCATGCCGCTTCTTCACAGAGACGACGGCATAGCCTTGCTTTTCGAGAAACTTTTGTCCGAACCCATCGCGGCTGGGATCGTTTTCGCCGAAAGACGAAAAGGTGACGACAACGCCCAAGCGTGGAGCTTGATACTGTCCAGCTTCGATAACGGTGTGGCCGTTGTCAAATAAGACGATCCCCACGTCCCATGCTCCCCAATGCAACTATGAATACATAGTCCAAAGTGCAAGCACAGGCAATCTCGGATTGCTCGGTAACGGAATACAACCAAGCCTGCCGTGGTATTCTTGCATCGCTAGTCAAGCGGTTCCCGAAAAACCGTACGCCTTAATGATGGATACGCATATCCCGAAGCGCACGCTCGAGAGCCAGCCCCAAGAGCAGAACCGCGCAGGTCCAACCGATGATGTAGGGGACCGACAGCAGGTGGGTCGGATACGTGGGGTAAAAGCCCAACCTAAACAAAGCCACAAAATGCATGATCGGGTTGTAGGCGAGGATCTCCTTCACCTGTGGGACCATGTATTCCGGAATAAAGAATACGGCGCTGAAGAAGATCTGGACGCGGGAAATTAAGCCCCACGCGAATTTCCAGGGAGGAAAGAGAGCGATCAAAAAAGAATTGATGAGACCGATACCAAACGAAAATAACGCGATTAGAATGCCGAATTCGATGATGGAACGGGGATTATAAGGTATTGCAAACTTCGAAAGGTCGAACGCGGCGATCATCGCGAAAAACAGGATGAACATCATAGAAAAAGACATAAACTCGACGAACGTTCTCGCTACCGAATAGTCGATAGCTTCAACGTATGGAATTGTCGTCACAGATTTTGCTGCAGCGATAGCAGAAGCCGCACGGATACTCATCGTTCGAAAAAAAAGAACTGGGAAGATTCCAGTTGTAATGAACAGTAGCAGACTGTCTCCAATCAAAAGACCTCGATGCATAAATGTGAAGATAACCCAATGCACCAGGATGAATACTAACGCCTCCAAAAGATCAAAAAGCTGCATGAACGCATGCTTGCTATTGCGTAGCCTGACTTCGCGGATGGTGAGGGCCGTGACGACCCGCACCTGACGCTGCAGGCCCAGCGCAACCGTGTTGAGCAGCATATCAGACGTGATCCCTGATACTGTAGTAGACTAGCGTCAACACGACCCAGATACCACAGGCTGAGAGGAAGACAAGAAAGGTATCGAAGAATACCTTCGGATAGGATGCAACCTCAGGCAACCCCGGCTGCACATAGGTCGCAAGATAGATCTGGTTGTGGCTCGCTTGTGCTCTAGCCGATTCGTAGTTCGTAAGAGCCGACTGATAGAGTTTTGTTGCGATCTCGACATCCGTTTGAATTTGGTCGTAGCGTGTCAGCACCTGTGCGTTGATCATTTCACTGCCGGCACTTCCACCCTGCATGTTGCTGCCAACCTGGTCTTGAAGCTGTGCGACCTGCTCCTTGGTCGCGTTGATCTGGTTCCTCATCACAGACAGACGTGGCGACTTCGGGTCCATATATTGCGTCAAACTGTCATACTGCGCCTGCAGGCTGGCGAGTTCGCTGCGCAGCTTCAAGTTCAACTGAAGCCGACCGTCGGCCTCCTTGCGCGCATCGATCGACTTTTGGGTCGTGCGCAACTCTGTCTCTTCGCGACGAACATCCTTCAGGCGCGACTCGGCACGGGCCATTTCCGTATGCGCAAAGTCCATCTGGCTCTTGCGGGCTTCGTCAGAAATCTGATTGACCAGGCTCTCGCAAAGGACCTTAAGCGCGTTGGCGATCTTCTGGGCGTCGGCTGGCGTGAACGCCGCGACTTCCACGACGTTGATACCCGTCGTGATATCGTAATTCGTATGGATCGACGAGTTCCAATATTTGACGAGCGTTTCCAGCGAAGCCGAAGGATCAAGTCGGCTCATGTAATCAACGGCACCGCTGGAATATATCTGTCGAAGTCCGACAGCTTCCTCGAGCGCGACGACCGCATCGCGGCTGCCCACGTAGTCAGACACGATATAGCTGTTCGACATGATTAGCAGAGAGTCAGCCGACGACGAGCCCGCCCCCGCGCCGAGGTTTGGCCGCACGGAAAAGCGAAATTCCGAAACATACTGGGGCGCCGCAAAGAACGCGTAATAGACACCTGCGATGATCGTTGGGATAATCACGGCGATCAGGAAGAAAATCCATTTACCCCAGGTCTTGAGTCCGCCCTCGGAGGGCGCTCCGCGAACCTTGTAGGTAACTACGCTCTTCTGGCTGGGCGGAACTAAAGTGGGCTTCAGATCGGGGGTTCTTGCCGGAAGGTTGGCTGAAGACGGCTGCCGGCGGGCAAGGCCTGTCCCTCCAGGACGCACCTCATCCAGCCGCCTGAGCAGTGAGCCGTCTGACTTCATCCGATCGCCCTTTGTCAAATATGTTTGCTATGAAAAGTAACATAACGAAATGTCAGTCACCAAACAACCCGGCGCTCCACGTCTCGACCAGAAACGGGATCGTGAGCGCGTGTTAAACAGCGATATCGGCTTTTCGAAGGCTCAAGAGCGCTCGGCTTACAATCCGTTCACAGTGGAGGCTACACCCGCGCCCTGCGTGACAGGGGAAACAGTCGTGCTGACTAGGGTAGAGAACTTACGAAGCTCCGCAAGCGATGAGTTGGCAATATAAACCAGATCGCCGTTATTGACCTTGAAGCTCTTGAGGACGAAGAAGCCGCTCGGGTCCTTCAAATCGATCTGGTAGATGACGTTGACTGTTCCATCCGAATGCATGGCGCGCGCCGACGGATTGAAGCGACGAACCTCCGCGAGAGGTTCTCGACGATAGATGAAGATGCCCTTTGCGTTGGCGCGTTCATCGTTGAGACCACCTACCTTCGCGAGAGCCTGATTGAGGAAGAGCTGCGACTGGTCGAACGGCACGGATGCGTTGGCTGTCGCGGCGCCGAACACCGTGAAACTGCGCGGCTGACGGATCAAAGCGATGACGTCGTTAGCCTGCACATAGATGTTCTCGCGCGGGCTGGAGATCAATTTCTCCATCGGCATCGTCTCTGTCCGCATACCGCGCGAGATCTGGACAGCCAGCTGATGCGATTCCATGCGAGGTCCGCCCGCAGCGGCGATGACGTCCAGAAGACGTCCGCCGCCCGCGGTCAACGGAATTCGCCCGCTGGAGGCAACTTCGCCTGTCACAGTCACAGCGTTCGCATTGTTCTTTGCGACGTTGACGAGCACTTGTGGCTCGACTGCCATGCCGGAAAGAGCCTTCTCGATATCGGCCTTGACTTGCTGAGGGCTGCGTCCAGCGGCGCGGATCGTACCGGCATAGGGAACGACAATCATACCGCTTTCAGAAACAGGCTGCTCAGGAATCTGTGCACCACCCTGCCGTCCCGCGCCTGCGGAGAACAGGCCGTTCTCAGACGCTTCCCAAATCGCGACGGTGACGACGTCGCCGACGCCGATGAGGGATGTACTCGCGCGGCCGGAGTTACCAAAGGCAACTGACAACGGCTTCTCATCAGAAACGGAAAGAAGATCGGCAACTCGCTGCGTGACATTGATCAGAACGTAGGGTGCTTCGACAGAACTTGAACCCGATTCGATCTGACCAGCACTCGGGCCGGAGCTCGGAATAACGGAACATGACGTTGCAAATGAGCAAAGGGCTACCGCCGATGCGGCCAAAAGTCGTCTATGGGACTGCATTCACTTTTACTCTTCGCAATGGCTGCAACACTCCCCTGAGGAGCGCCAGCATCAGTAAACTACCGAGCAATCTTGTTCAACTGCGAATCCGGATATGAAACAGATTTGCAGAGGTATTTCCTTGTAAAAGGATTGGCTTAACAATTTCTTCTAAAGTGGAATCTTGGACAGGATCGCGGGGGGTATCTCCCACTCGGCTTCACTGAGATCCACGTGCTTCCTCAACGGAAAAGCATCAAAAAGAGCAGTGGAATCATAGCTAAGCGGTTCCCAATTTTCGTCCAGAAAGCGAATCACATTCTCCCAATCCGTGTGGTCATCGAGCGGCTGGAGATAGCTTAAAACGGTCTCGCGGCCGGCGCCGCTGTAAAAGTCCTTCATCCGGTGATCGATCGGCTGGCTGCCATCGATCGCGAGCGATCCGGACTCGCCGCCATAGGTCGCAAACCAAGCACACGGTATACCGTAGGTCTCGGCAATCACGAGACCATGCAAACTTGTCGACAGGATCCGCCGACAGGCAAGAATTTCCTCCGTCTTCGATCGGAGCCCGTCAATAGTCGCTGGTGTGTACGTGTTGATGATATGCACGCGCTCCGCCAGGTGCGGCGGAATTTGGTACCGCGCAATCGCCGCTTTTACCAGCGCGTTGGCATTTGGTGATTCAAGTTCGGATATGTGGACGATTACGCCGAGATCCCATTTCTTCACGTTTGGATCCGGAAAGATTTTGGGCAGGAACCAGACAGGATCACCGTAGGCTTCTGGTACGACAATACCCTTTGCGCGGAGCGCTGCGGCGGTTCTGCGGCCGCGCACCGCGTGGACGACAAGTTCGGTGTCATCTGGAATCTGGTAACCGACAAGGTCGCCCGTGCGATCGCGCTGCATGTCAAATCCGGTACCCCAGAGATGCACCTTGCCGAAATGCAGGGCATGTCCGATCGTACCGACAGCAGCCAGGCGCTCCTTCTTGGCACTGAAAGGTGCTCTGAGAATTGGCAGCCGAGACATGGCTGCAACGACGACTGCACTCAAGGCATCGCCGAGATTTGCGTCGTAATGCGTGTCCGTTGTCCAGACCCAGGTGAACCTGAGCGAGCGCGGACGGCCGAGCCTTGGCCGTGTCACAGCTCCGCTGGCGGGATTTTTTTCACGGCTGAGAAACCGCTTTGCGGCACTGAGTGGCATGGAGCTCTCGCTTACCGAAAGTGGGAAATGACGCGTTTAAAAAGCGAGGAACCGACGTTCGTCGATGGCTCCGGCTTTGGCGGGATCATCCGGCTCAATGAGGGATGATCGAACGCACTTCCTGTCGGCCCTTTACTCAGAGGCGCGACCTGAAGCGGAAACGCTTCAATGAGTGCATCTTCATCAAGCGTCTTCGGGAACCAGACGCTGTCGATCGCACGGATCAACTCACCCCAGTCCGTAGGCTTGGAACGGGGCTGATACCAGACATCCAAAGCCGTTTGACCGAGCCCCCTGTAGAGATCGTTGAAACGCAGATCGATCACATCCGGCTCAGAAAAATCGATTTTTCCAAGCCCAGCACGGGACGCCCGCGGGGAGAAATACAGACAGGGAATACCGTAAGATTCGGCGAAAACCATGCCGTGCAAGCTGGTCGAGACAATCCGCTTGCAGGACAGAATATCGTCGAGGCGCTCGCGAAGCGCGGCTGTGGTGGGAGCGGTTACGGTATTGATCAGCTTGACGGATGTCTCGTCCGCCCCGGACAACCGATAGCGAAGATACTCGCTCTTCGGCGTAGCGACGTAGTTGCGGTCAGCGAGTTCTGAAAGGTGCAGGATGACACCCAGTTCAAAGCGCTTTTCCTTCGGCGCCGCGTGAAAGCGCGGCAGCAGCCACAGCGGATCTCCGTAGATAGCCGGGCCGGCCTGATCGAGTCCGAAGACCTCGCGCGTGAAGGGTCCCCGCGTCGCATAGGTCGTTATGGTCGTATCCTGCGGGCGAGAATAGGGAACCTTTTCCTTCGGTGCGTCGTGTGGGTTAAGATGGGGAGATGTACCAGTACCCCAGAAGGAGACATCGCCTCCCCTGAACATGTGACCTATCGTTCCGACGGCTGCCAGGCGCGTCTCACGGGATTTTGCAGCGACGTGTTTTACAGGCAGCCCCGATATAAACGATACGATGACCGGCGACAGGGCGTCACCGAGATTGAAATAAGACTGTTTGGCCGATTGCCCCACCCAAGACAGAGGAATGGTGCCGGTCGAGGCCACAACCTCCTTCAAACTGTTTGACATCTCGTCCCATTCTCGTGTTGGAAATATACGTCTAGGTCTTGCGCCAGAGTGGCGCAATCGGTCTTATCACTAGGACTTAAAGCAAAACGCCACCGTTTTTCAATCGCCCCGCTGCCGTCACGTGCATAAACATTGCGGCACCAATCTGACAAGAGTATCAGAAGAGCCAGATGTTCAAGCTGCAGATGCCACCAGTTCCGATCGAAACCAGCCAGGTACTGTTCGATCTCTCACGGTTGTTGCGCAGCCGGAACAGGGCGTTTGCAACCGGAGTCGATCGCATCGATCTGGAGATCGCGCTTGATCTTGCAGCTCGGTTTAAAACGTCATGTTATTTTCTCTATGCCGGAGCAGCTGGTGTAACTATCTTGCGCCACGAGACTGGCATCTCCTTGCTTCGCGCCCTCGATGCGCGGTGGAACGGTAAGCAAAGCCCTAACGAACGCGCTCGAAGTACCCAGTCGTACACAGCCGAGATTGCATATGGGTCGGTCACGAGACGTGACCGGAGAACGGTTGTCACCTCCGACACGACCTATGTCGTTGCATCGCATTCGGGACTTGGAAAAATTAAGGGGGGGATCGGTCGACTCGATCCCCGGAAGGCGATGAAGAGGGTCATCTACATTCATGACATCATCCCTTTGGAGATGCCGGAGTATCAGCGTCCGGAAACTCGCCCGGCTTTCGAAAATTATCTGGGCGAGTTAATGGATGCGCCGGTGACCATCGCATCGAACTCGCACGACACCGATACGCGCTTTCGCCAACTGGCCGGGACAAAGGGGTGGACGGTCGAGAGGTTTATCGTCCTTAAACCGGCGCTGGTCCCAACCACCGCTGCGCGGCTTCCGATCCGCACCGAAATCGAGACCTTTATCTCTCGCCAACGTTCATTTTTTACCGTCATCGGTACGATTGAACCGCGAAAAAACCATCTTTTGCTTCTGAACCTATGGCGGCAGATGCTGGAGCAGCAAGAAGACGCGCCGCATCTCTGCATCATCGGTAAAAGAGGCTGGGAGAACGAGAACGTCTTGGATATGCTGGACAGGTGCGTGGCGATCAAAGGTAGCGTCACCGAATTCGGCGACCTTTCGGATGGAGAAGTGCAAGCCGTGATGAAAGCATCGACTGCGCTGCTGTTTCCGTCCTTTGTCGAAGGTCTTGGCATCCCACTTCTGGAAGCTGCAGCCCTTGATCTGCCCTGCATCGTTTCCGATATTCCCGTTTTCCGCGAGATCGCTCCGACAGGTACGGTGTTTCTTGATCCGCTCGATGGTCCAGGTTGGAAGCGCGAAATCATTTCGCGGTCGCTCCCTCCTGCCCACGACATAACGAGACAGGTCGGATAGATGTCAGTCGTTTTTGAAAACGTCTACAAAACATTGAAGCAGAAAAACAAGAAAACGAAAGTTTTCGAAGCTGCCGATGTGACGTTCAGCCCCGACAGGATCACCGGCATCCTGTCGCCCAGCGGCGCCGGCAAAACCACGGCGACCGATCTCACCACCGGTAAACTGCGGCCAGATTTCGGGCGCGTCAAACGCAGTTCGTTGGTTTCCTTTCCCGTCGGTGGTGGCGGTGTGTTCAACAATCTTCTCACGGGCCGCGAAAACCTTGCGTTCCTCTGCCGGGTCTTCGGGTTCGACCCGCGCCCGATCATCCAGTTCGTTGTCGATTTCGCCGATCTTGGTAAGACGATTGACAAGTCGTTCAAGCTCTACAGCAGGGACGAGCGTACCAAGTTCATCTTTGCCTCAAGTTACGCCATCCCCTTCGACACCTATGTGGTGGACGACTCGCTGATTGGTGGGCGCGGACCGTTTCGCGATCAGTGCACGAGCCTTGTCAGAGAAAGAATGGAGACGTCCGGCTTCATCATCTACACCTCCTCTCCGACGGTCATTCGCAAATATTGCAACGAGTTTTACGTCATAGACAGAATGAGTATCCAGCAGACAGATACCGCCGATGAAGCGATCGCTCTACTCGGTGAAGCGACGTTGCGCGATGGAGACGGGACTAGCGAAGACGCCACTGGAGGTGAAATCCAGTTGGTCAATCCAGGATAGCCTTGAGGAGATCAGTGATGCGCCGGGCTCAACGGTTGCAAATTTAGGCTCGATCCCGCAATTAGGGTCGACGACAACAACTCGGGCTACAAACTTCTCCGATACGTGCAAAACAGCGAAAGTCCAGCAAGAGACATCATGACCAACAGACGCATTATGATTGACGGCTACAACCTTGCTCTGGAAAGAGGCACGGGAGTTGCCACGTATTCGCGCAATCTTAGCCTGGAACTGTCAAAGCTCGGACACAAGATTGATCTGCTCTACGGCCTGCGGACGTCAACCGGTACGAACCCTCTGCTTAACGAAGTAAACTTCTTCGATCCGGTGACGAAATCGCCGAAGACCATGGACGTGGCAAAAACGCTCCTGCGATCACCGATGGGATTGAAGGCTCGCGAAGTACCCATCACCGGCAAGGTCATTGCGAGGCACCCGACGAGGATATTGCCCCCGTACGACCGCATCTTCAACTACCAGCACCTCTTCACCGTCGCTCGTTGGCATTTCAAGGTCTACGGCAAGTTCATGGAGACCTCGTATGAGCGCCCCGCTGAAATTGCCCACTGGACTTACCCGCTTCCCATCCGCCTGAAGCACGCCCAGAACATCTACACTATCCACGATCTGGTCCCGTTGCGCCTTCCCTACACAACACTCGACAACAAGAAGGAATATTTCCGCGTTGCGCGCGATATCGCCCGTGACGCCGATCATATCGTGACGGTATCCGAAGCGTCCAAGCGCGATATTGTCGATCTTCTTGGCGTACCCGAGGAGAAGGTTACGAACACCTATCAATCGGTCAGCTTGCCGAGTGCAATTCTGGAGCGGCCATTCGACGAAGTTGCGACAGAAGTCGAAGCGATCTTTGGTCTCGAACCCAAGAAATATTTCCTGTTCTTTGGCGCAATTGAACCGAAGAAGAATGTTGGCAGGATTATCGAAGCCTATCTCGCGAGTCAGTCAAGATATCCGCTAGTCGTGGTAGGGCAGTTGACGTGGAAGGATGCCAACGATCTGCGTCTCCTCGGCGTTTCCGGACAAAGCGGCGGTAAAAAAACCGTCGATCCGTCGATCAGCGCTGTTTCACGAGCCCAGCAGATTATCCGTCTAGAATATCTGCCGCTCAACATGCTCGCCTCGATCATAAGGTGCGCGCGCACCGTCGTGTTTCCTTCGCTTTACGAGGGTTTCGGCCTGCCTATCCTCGAGGCGATGCAGCTTGGCACAGGCGTGATTACAGGGACGGAGGGATCGAACCCGGAAGTATCGGGCGACAGCGCCTATCTCGTCGACCCATATGACGTCGGGGCGATCGCACGGGCGATCCGTGACATGCAGCACGATGACGACATGGTTGCGCATTACGAGGCAGCGGGGCGAGAACGCGCCAAGCTGTTTTCGCCAGAGCGCTACTCAGAACGACTAACTGAGCTTTACAAGAAGCTAAAATGAGCCGCATATTCAAAATAACCGAGGCTATAGGCCTAAGGAAAAGGGGATTGGACATCAGCGAAATTGCCTCAAATGCTGAGCCGCCCCGCAACGACGACCTGCTCGGACAGGCTCGCGATCTCGCAGCGCAGGCTCCCGATGCGCCGTCCTCTGCACTTCTGCTGGAACTTTGCGCGGCTATTGAAGCAGGTCCGCGCGACATTGCGGAGATTAGACGAGAGATTTTTCGAGATGCCGTGAAGGGCATCGCCAACGTCATTCGTAACGGACAGCTGCCCGCGGAACTACCTTTAGCTAAAATGGTACCCGGCGGATACGGTTCACCCGAATTGCTGGCTCAGGAGATCGAAAAAGCGAACGCGACCAAGCCGATCACTATTGGCGAATTACGAAGCATTCGCGGAAAGGTGAAGGCGGCTGAGGAACCAAGCGAGGCCATCGACGATCTTGCCAAGCGCATCTACTATGCCAAGATCTTCGACACGAACCCCTCGACCGAAGATATCCTGCCGCCGGGCTCGCCGTCTCGGTCGCTAGACCTGATGTCCATGATCATTCAGAGAGTGCTCCCGAATGGCTGGTGGACATTGGGTAGCAACGGCGAAAACCTCAGTGATCCTTCGATCGCGAAGGTCGGCACTTGGGCTGGTGACGAACCGAAGCCTGAGTCGGCTCCTACCCCTGCCCTGGCTTTGCTGAGTGCGTTTATCCTCACCCTCATCGAGACGGCAAAGAAAGACGCCTGATGTTTCAACGCACCCGCCGCCGTAGCAGTGGGTGCGTTACGCCGTGCGATCACGCGCGTTTTTTCGCAACGCGGTTGATCTCCTTGACGTCATGCCGGAAAATCAGGTTGTTTAAGACCGGATGTTCCCAAATGGTCGTTCCGGCCGCGGGTATGATCGGGTCATAGTCAACCGGGAAGGCGTCGATGAGCGCCTGTTCATCGAGGCGCCTCGGTTGCCATGCCTCGGCAATGGACTTCGTCAAGTCATGCCAGTCTGTCTGCTCGCCATGCGGCTGCGTATAAACCGGCAGACTGGAAAGACCCAGACCGCGGTAAAGATCGACAATGCGAAGGTCGAGGACCTCGTCCGAGTGCAGATCTCGCACACCCAGGCCGCTCTCTGCGCCGGTCGACGGAAAATGGAGGCAGGGTATGCCGTAGCTTTCCGCAAACACCATTCCATGAAGGCTTGTGGAGACGATGCGCTCACATGCTAGGATTTCGTCGATCTTGCCGCGTATGCCCTGGATGTCGATCGCGCTCACGGTGTTGATGATGCGGATGTCGTCCCGCATTTCTAGGGGGATCTGATAACGGAGAAGCTCGGCCCGCAAATGCGCCTCCGGATCGCGATCGGAGAGCTCCGAAAGGTGAACGATCACCCCAAGCTTCCACTTCTTCTCGACTGTCGGATTGTAGAAACGTGGTAGCAGCCATACAGGATCGCCGTAAACCCCGACTGTTCCCTCTCCGCGGCCAGTCAAAATGCTTTCGGACACGGGGCCGCGCGTGGCAGTCACCGTGAAGCTGGAATCAGGCGTGATTTCAAACTCGCAGCGCTCCGCCGCGGGCGCAGAAGGATTTGTCCATCTCGAAGATCCCGTGCCCCAGAAAAACACCTCGCCGCCGGAAAAGCCGTGGCCGATGGTCCCGACGCAACCCATCCGAAGCGCTTGGGTTTTCGTTGGAAGGCGCTGTACAGCTTGACCGGACATGAGTGCGACCATGACGGGGCTCAGCGCGTCACCGATGTTGAGGTAGTCCATTGCCATTGTGGAACCAGCCCACGCGAGCGGCACATAGCCGCTCGTACGGGCGAACTGGGCAAGCGCATTTGTCTTCATAGATACCTACTAATTAGGAGATTGCATGCCCTTGGGTGCAATCGTTGTTACCAGCCAGAACCATCGCCAACGGCCTATGCTCTTTGCCGGTCAGCCTGGACAGGCGTTGCCCTTACATTACTTTGACGTGGCTTGGAAAGCCTAGCAGCGCGGCGCTCCGTCTGCCTCAGCCGCCGTCGCTCTTCGCGCTCCCCGATCGTTGTTATCCATTTGTCCATTGACCTTGCAAGAGCGGCGTCCTCTTTTGCCTGCTGCCGATGCGCGACCGCAAGCACCCTGATGGCGAGCAAGATACCTGCGGTCGTCAAAAGAACGACTGCGCCGATTGTAGATATAAAGATCATCGCGATACTCATGTCGAGCATATGTGTTGCCGCAGTCGGCTATGCAACATAGCGGCCGGTATCGACTCCGTGATCAGGCCGGCACGCCACGCTGCTCAACGCCAGTAGATGTCATTGGCAAGTCCGTTGATCGATTTGATATAGTCCATCTTTGGGGCAGCCGGCGATGCGTTGGTGTAGTCCTCGCATAGCGTCATGTACCACACATGTCTTTCGCCAGAGCTCGGGTCGGTCACTAGACGGCTGTAGACGTTCGGTTCAGAAGAAACACCCGACACCTGTAAGTTGGCGTTATATCTAACAGCCGCCAATTCTGGCCTGCTGCATCGACCCGCCGAGAAAAGCCTTTGTGCCAGGTCCGCAGCGGACTTCTGAGACCGCGGATGAACCCAGTCCTCACGAGCCCACTTTTCCCAGCGAGAGAGACCAAATTCCCTTGTCCAGTAAGTCTGCTCGACTTGCATTGCCTTCCCGGGTCCCTTGCCATCCTCGCCGCTACGCGAGTAGTGGCTTGAGACAATCGACAACAGACGACGGTCTGACTTGTAGGTGAAATCATCAACAGCCCAGGTGGTGAGGCCGCGATTGTAGCGCGTTGCGCAGGCTACCGGCAGTTCGGAAGGCTGACCGTTGTGAAGCTTGCTTGGAAACACGCCATATCCGCTTTCGCCTCTCGCCGGAACAGTTGCCGGTGCGATCACCCATCCTCGGAAAAAGCGGCGCGACGTACCGCCGCTATCGGCGCACTGGTCCGATTCAAATGTCGACAAGGCAACGGGGCTATAGCTTCCCATCAGGAAACCATACCCTTTGTCGTACCACTGGATGGAAAGTCCATTGTCTTCGGCACCTTCGACATCGTCAACCGATTGGGGGCCCGCGCACCCCGCCTTGAAAGTAGAGCTCGTGATGCGCGTATTTGCCCCGATGGTGACGGGTATGTTTACCTTGGTGACGGCGCCGCCGGCGCACTTGGATCTTGGTCCAGAGAAGTTCTGCAGGATATAGGTAGGCTGTTCACCAGGCTTGATGTTGCGCCGACTGCTGCAGTCCGGCGAGCCAGGGATCTTACCCATCGCAACGGAGCCATCCGACTGCGTGCACACGTCCATTGTCATGAAGTCCGAGATGGGCCCTGAGCCTTCGGCCGCCTGAAGCGCCTGTGGCGACAATGAGACGAGTGCTGCGGCAACTCCGCCCAAAACGTTGGAACGGGAAAAGCAGGACCGACGCAAGGCGCCATGCGAGCGAGTATTCATCATCAATCTTTCTGAGCTCCGGCGCGATTGCGGCACTGTCAGCATTCTCAATAACTAAGGCGACAATGCGGTAACGCGTCTGCTATTCTTCCGAAAGAAAAGCAGTCTCTTTCCACGAGTTTTGGATGGTTTCCCTCTCCACACTTTCCGTTCTGGTTGTCATCGGTGCAGTCGTCCTGTTTACGGTTGCCGGGATCGGCTTTCATCGGAAGGTGCAGGAACAGGAACGTCAGCGTGCCGAGTATCGTAGGCGCGCCGAGGTTAAACTGCGTGCTAACGCCCTAAAGTTGAAATGGCGGTCAATACTCAGACCCCTGGGGATGAAGGGTATTGCACTGGAACCTTATCGCACCATGAAGTCGGTTGACCACCGGCGCCGGATCAATCTGCACGCCGATCTGGATAGTGGCCCAATGCAGTAGGATTGATTTGCAAGCAAGGTTTCACTTCAAGAAAACCCGGCAGTCTACAAGAGGGTGATAACCGAAACTGTTGAATTGACTCAACCAAATTGCGATGTTGTGTCGACCTCCGATTGGCATGCAATGTTTTGGGATGGATGACGTAAATGAGTTTGCACCAGGCTGCACTCACGGAAATGACTGCTCGTGCCGATCGTTTGCGTGACAATAGACAATGGCTGGCTGCGGCCACGCTCTATGGCGAAGCACTCGAACACGGCAAACCATCGGCGGAAGGCTGGGTCCAGTACGCGCACATGCTAAAGGAGGCAGAGCTGTTCGAGGCGGCGATCCGAGCCTACGAGTTCGCCATCCACTGCGACGGAACTTACCCCGATGCCCGCCTCCACCTTGCTCATCTTTTCAAGCGCCTAGGTCAGTTGTCCAACGCACTTGCTACCTTTGAAGCCCTAAGCGCCCTGCCGCTGTCACCACCTGTCGAGCAGGAGATCGCTGGCCTGCGCGTTTCTCTAATGCAGGCAGGACCGAATGCGCCGACTAACCTCGGTACACGGAATGAGGGCATGGAGACCGCTACGTGCCTTGCTGGTTTTTCCAGGCTGCAAGGCCGTGAGGAGATCCGGATTGCGGAGATCAATGAGCGCAACGGCCAACGGGATGGCGAAGCCACGCCGTTCGGTTTGTCCATGGTTGAGATACTGAGGCTCGCGAAGGAACGGTCCTTGCTGGCTCGCCTCAATCCGAAGGCTCACCTCGTCATCCGCGACAACAAGTTCGTCGCGACAACGAAAGAACCGCAGTTTTCGGTCATCGTGGAAGGTGAGCAACTTCGTCCCGGCTGGTTTTCGATCGAGCTTGAGGTGTCGGGAACGGCGATGGTTTTTACCCCGGTTCTGTACGTCGAACCTCGTGCGGAATGGTCGAGATTTTCTACATTCAACCTGCGACCCCAGGGCAATGGAAAGTTTCGTGCAGTCGGCTTGCTTGAAGACGCGGTGTTACGCCTTCGTCTCGATCCAGCGAGCACCGAAGGAAGCTTTGTTGTCAACGCATTCTCGCTTCGACAGATTGGTATGGCAAGCAGCTTTAGGCATGCTCGCAGGATAGACCGTGATGCGGCGCGCGCTGCTTTAACGGACCTCAGGACACACCGCTCCTCAAACCGGTTCGCCCACGATCTGGCAAAAATACTGTCTTATCCCGGACGCGACGCCTACGAAACCTGGATCGCCAAGCACGATACCGTAAGCGATGAGGACCTCGCGCGGTTCAGGCGGGCGGTCGATCGCTGGCGAACACGCCCGATGATCTCGGCCGTCGTTTCAATCAGTTCAGAGACGGCCGAGCGCGGAGAAGAGACACTCAGATCGCTGAAGCGCCAGATCTACGAGAACTGGCAACTGCATGTCGTTTTGGCTCGAGATGTTCCGCAAAATAGCCAGGATGCGATCACGAGCCTTCAAGAGAACGACACAAGGTTTATCACTACCTTTGCCGAAGAGGATAAGACCGCGCAGTCCCTACTCAATGCTTGCGACGGGCGCTTTGTAATTTTCCTGTCGGCAGGAGACATACTGGCCCCAATCGCGCTCTATAAGCTTGTCGAGCACCATATCGCCAAACCCATGTCGAAGCTAATCTACAGCGATGAAGACGCAATCGAGAACCAGCGTCGGCATTCTCCGCTTTTCAAGCCGGACTGGGATCCGGATTATTTCTATGCAACGAACTATGTGGGACGATCGGTTGCGTTCGAGACCGGTCTTGCACAAAGTTGCTGCCCTTCTTTCGGCAACCTCGCGAACCTCGATACGCAAGAGCTCGTGCTGCGAGCGGCCGAAGTGCTGTCCCCGGACGAGATCACGCATATTCCGCGTGTGCTCTACCACCGAGGAAGTCCAGCAAAGACGAGTGGCAGTCCCTTGCTGCCCTATCCAATGACGGAGGCCCGGCGTCAGGCGGTTGAGGACAGTCTCCGTAGGCAGGGCCGACGAGCAAACACTTCAACCCTGCCTGGAAATCTTTGCCGGGTCATCTGGCCAGTTCCCGATCCTGCGCCGCTGGTGACGTTGATTATTCCCACGCGCGACTACGCCGATTTGCTGTGAGCCTGCATCGACTCCATTTTGGACCACACCGACTATCCCGCTTTCGAGATCGTCATCGTGGACAATGGCAGTGTGGAACAAGAGACCCTTGCTTACTTCGATACTCTGCGCAGCAGACACAACATTCGCATCCTAGCGGCGCCGGGGCCATTCAATTTCTCCATACTCAACAACCGCGCCGTCGAAAACGCACAGGGCAGCATGCTCGCCCTGATCAATAACGATATCATTGTGACTGATGGCGGCTGGCTTCGAGAAATGGTTTCTCAAGCCAGCCGTCCTGAAATCGGCGCTGTCGGAGCCAAGCTTCTCTACGACACGGGACACATCCAGCATGCGGGCATCATCTGTGGTATCGGTCTGGTGGCCGCGCATCCCCACAAGTTTCGCGGTGGCGATGATCCAGGCTACATGGGACGGATTGCGGCGACCCAATCGCTGTCCGCCGTCACCGCGGCCTGCTTGATGGTCGAAAAAGCGAAGTATTGCCAGGTAGGCGGCATGGATGAGGACAACTTGAAAGTGGCTTTCAACGACGTCGATCTGTGCCTTAAACTCGACGCGGCTGGCTACCGCAATCTCTACACTCCTCACGCTACGCTCATTCATCTTGAAAGCATCAGCCGTGGCCTCGATACATCGTCACAAAAGGCAGAGCGCTATCGCGCCGAAGCGGCTTTCATGCTGGCAAAGTGGGGCGACAAGGTCAGACGCGATCGGTTCTACAACGTGAACCTCACTGCGGAACGAGAGGATTTTTCATATAGAGACTGATAAGCGGAGAGAAGTCGAGCCGGCTACTGCTGCAGAGGAAGTACGGTTGCTTGTATCTCCCGATCTCCGGAACTTCGCTCGTCAACTGCTAAGCATCATCCTCGGGCTGTGAATGTAGTGCGCAGGAGGAGGCTCGAAGTCTGCCCCATGCTCATCCGCATACCGAATGCCATTGCCGCGAAGAACCGCCTTTCCAAAATGCTGCAAGCGCCCCTTAAGCGAAAGTTGACCTGCGTCAATTGAGGGGGAAACTACGGAGCGTCTGGGAGCAA
Source organism: Neorhizobium sp. DAR64872/K0K18 (assembly GCF_050500175.1). Lineage (NCBI taxonomy): Bacteria > Pseudomonadati > Pseudomonadota > Alphaproteobacteria > Hyphomicrobiales > Rhizobiaceae > Neorhizobium > Neorhizobium sp. DAR64872/K0K18. The sequence continues at coordinate 795,799 of NZ_CP191446.1, read as the reverse complement.
CCTTTTAAGGCTGCACTCATATCTTCTTCATCAACGCAAGAAGAGAGGGCATCATGAGTGTAGCCAAGCTCCAGTACGGGGACCGTTTCGGTGACGACGTAAAGAAAATCTCGCGCACGGCGTTGTCCGCCTCAAGTTCTAGCGATGCTGCGCTCCCATCAGCGAAATACACACGCTGGTTTCATGGCGAAGCGGGCGAGCCGGAACCGATGGCAACATCAGCCAAAAAGTTTCGACGGCTCGCCGCAGACATGGTTCTTTCAGAAGTCATCGCTGTCACGAAGGAGAACCTGTCGATCCTCGGCGACGATGCCAATCACCTCTTCGCCTCTTCGCTTCCGACAGGGCACCGGATGCGCAAGGCAATTCGTGCGTCGATTCTGCAGTCTGTCCCGCATCTTGGAGCCTGCAAGTTCGGGGAAGTCGTGACCGAGCACGGCCCCAACGCCATCGCCGTCACGCAGATGTTCATCGCGAATTTCGACGGCGAGATCAACACGTCCGCAGGCGGCACAGATCTTTACAAGCCGCGAAGCCAGGACTTCGACCAGATGTTCTTCGGCCTCCACGTACTCCTCGACCGCAATGGCAATTTTCTCGGCTTCAATCACCGGCTCGGCGAAAATGGTCTGGCCTTCCAGACCAAGAATATCTCCACTGCCCTCTACAATGTCGCATCGACAAGTACCGGATTGTCGCTTGAGGCTCTCCGGGAAAGAGCTGCCATCAATCGGGTTGTAAACCGGTAACCGAGAGCGTTTCCCAGCGAGAGTAAATCATCCTGCCGGCGCAGGATTTCGGACAGGCAAGGCGAAGGGCATATCTGTGGGTACGTCAAAGCCGATCGGCTTTGATCCTGGCGAAAGGCTGCCCGGCCCATCGGGTTGGCTGGATCGGGAGGCCTGAGCGCCCGGCCGACTTGACCGTCGAATGTGGCTACGACGGGCGCCGACCGGGCAACCATCTGCAATCGTTCGAGGCAGCAGAATGCTTCAATCTTGCCAGGAAACGCTCTAGGGGTTCTCTCTTTCCCTATGACCAATCTGCGTGGCGACGAGCTTTGCCACCAAGTGCACGAGGTTCTTGGCTTCGAACCGACCCTTCAGCTTGTCGATGCGATGCTCGATCGTCCTTGGCGAGAGGTGAAGGTCTTCGGCGATTTCCTTGGTCGTCTGCCCCTCGATCAGCAGCTGGATGATGTTGTCATCCGTCATGTCGGTCTTTGCTTCTTTCGACGGCGGAATAAAGAACCGCCCTTCGACCAGACTGATACACCAGTTTGGCCTTCCCTCGCACTTTTGAGGAAGCAGCAGTCGCTCGTAGCCGATCCTGACCCCGAGAACCTTCGTTCTGACAAGCTCAAGCGTCGGGCGCCCGACCTGTAGACAGCGGGAATAGGTTGGGATGATGGCCTCATCGACGAAGCCTCGATCAAGATCTCGAAGGTTGGCATCGGGAAATTGCAGCCTCAATTGACCAAGCAAATGGCTCTTGAACCCGAAGTCCCTCACCCGCCGAAACCGCCAGTCATACGGGTCTTCGTCTCCCGTTGCGACAACGGACAGCGCCATCTTGATGGAGAGGCTGGAGACGAAGCTAGAATACACGCTTTCCGGGTCTGCCATCTCGCTCGACCGCAGCCAAACATCGATAAGGCTTTGAGAGATTGTATTGAATGAACTCATTAATGCGACACAAGAACCAATTTCTTCCTGTTCGCATATGCAACTCTCAAGGGTTTCAAAAGAATTACATTCGTCTAAAATAAACTACGTCGTCAGTTATGGAAAACACGGCAGACCACAGGATCTGAGGACCATACGGGCTCAGGCGCTTCTCGGTCTTTTGTTGGAGGGTTTGCACGAAACGTGATGCATGGCTGGGGCGCCAGGATTCGAACCTGGGATGCCGGTACCAAAAACCGGAGCCTTACCGCTTGGCGACGCCCCAACAGGTCGGGGGCAAATCATTGCTGGCCCGGACCGGAAGTGGCCTTGCTCTAGCAAAGCTTTGCCGCCCTCTCAACGGCAAATTTCGGGATTGTCACGAATTAACGCGGGGTTTCGGGTTTACGCGCGTTGATCGGGTGTTAAACCTCAGGGAGATGACAACAAGCGCCCTTGGCGGAAGGACAGTTTTTGAGCATGCCGGAAGACCTTGATTTCGATCTGACCTTTTCGCCCTCCTATGGCGTGCCCGTGACGATCGCGGCAGGGGTGCAGCGGTTGACGGTGAATAATCCCTCGCCGTTTACCTTTCATGGCACCAACAGCTATATCGTCGGGACATCGTCGGTCGCCGTGATCGATCCGGGGCCGGAGGACGAGGCGCATTTTCAGGCGCTGATGGCGGCGCTCGACGGGCGGCGTGTCAGTCATATCTTCGTCAGCCATACGCATCGCGACCACTCGCCGCTGGCACGGCGGCTGAGCCAAGCGACCGGAGCGCTGACGGTGGCGCAGGGGCCGCACCGGGCGTCCCGTTCCCTGCACGCGGGCGAGATCAATCCACTCGCTGAAAGCGCTGATACCGATTTCGTGCCCGATATCGCGGCCGGTGATGGTGAGAGGATCGAGGGCGACGGGTGGGCGCTGACCGTCCTCCATACACCCGGCCATACCGCCAACCACTGCGCCTTCGCGCTGGAAAATTCCGGCATCCTGTTTTCTGCCGACCACGTGATGGCCTGGGCGACGACGATCGTTGCGCCGCCGGATGGATCCATGGCGGATTTCATGGCGTCGGTCGAAAAGCTTCTGGCGCGCGGGGACGAAGACCGGATCTTCTTTCCAGGGCACGGCGGACCGGTGACGGAGCCCGCCTCTTTTCTGCGCGGCCTGCGGACGCACCGGCGGATGCGCGAGCGTGCGGTGCTGGAGCGGATCCGCGCCGGCGACCGGTTGATCCCGGATATGGTGACGGCGATCTATGCGCGGACGGATCCGCGGCTGCATGGTGCGGCCGCCCTTTCGGTGCTGGCGCATCTGGAAGACCTGATTGGCGAGGGACAGGTTGCAACCGACGGACCGCCATCGCTTTCAGGCATCTATACGCTGGCTTGACGGGCGCTTAGCCGCCGGTGATGCCGAGCAGTTCGGTATCGAGACGATCGAGGAAATCCTGGGCAATCTCAGCCCCGAGGCCGAGATCATGCGGGCCGAAGCGCGAGACGACGCGCAGATCGACGGAGGTCGTCTCGGCATCTTCACGCAACCGGATCACGATATCGAAGCGCAGGCCGAGCACCAGCGTGCGGGTCTCGCCCTGAAGCAGCACATCGCCGGCGGTGCCGATCGTCGGCTCGAGCGTGAGTTCAGGCCGGCGCAACGGCACTGGCGCCACATCCGGCACCGGCGCCTGCTCGTCGCGGGGCGCGGCACGGGTCAGGATGTCGGGCTCCACCAGTTCCAGCCCCTCTGTCTTGACGATGCCGACCCGGGCGGACCGTAGCGCCTTCTGGACGCCTTCGTAGACGCGGTCGACGGCCCCTTCGTAACGTCGTCCGGTGAGGCGCGGATAGGCGGCAAACTGCGCGCGGCGCTCAGTGGGCGTGACCATCGGCGGGCGCTGCGGCAGGAAGCGCTGGTCGGCTGTCGGTTCGAAGACGAAGGCAGGCGGATCGGCAATATCGGTGGAGATGTCGTAAAGCGGCGGCAGCGTGAGATAGGACACGGTTCCCATCACCACGACGGCAAGCGGGACGGCTGCAAACACCAGCCCGTGTGCAGCAGCAACGCCTCCTCTTGCACCGACACTCCACAGCCGCGCGAGACCCAGCAGCGACAGCGGTACCGAGGCAGCCGCAATGGTTGCGGAACACAGAACAAGTGCCACGAAATCCGGCTCGTTCAGCGGCCCGAACCGATGCGCGACGGCTGAAACCACGAATAGAAGAAAAGCGCAGAAGCCGAGCCTGCGCCCGAAATAGGCGGCGCGGGAAACGGGCCGGACAAAGCGGACGGTCATTGTGTGAAAGCGGCTCCATGCAAACTCTGTTCCCTTGTGTAGAACAGCGCGGCGGGGAATGGAATCCTTGGTTTGCGCTCGCCATCCAACGGGGTTATTCGGGAGCACCGTTGTGCTGCCGCAGCCATCATCTGGAGCCCGTCATGCGTTTTGCCCTTCTCGCCACACTGGCCGTCATCGGAACGGCACTCACTTCCTGCCAGACAATCACACCGGAGGAGCGGCGGGCGGCGGATCAGCAGTCCTGCGCGCGCTTTGGGTTCCGTCCCGGGACCGATGCCATGGCGCGCTGCCTGCTCGACCTCGAGCTCGACCGCCGCGCCGAGCGACGCGCATGGCGGGCGGAAAGCGATGCGATGATGGGACGCCCGCCGATCGTGGTGACGCGGCCGGTCTATCTCCACCGGCACTGATCAGTCAGCCCTTCGTCCGCTCGATCGCTGCCTGGGCGGCAGCCAACCTTGCGATGGGCACGCGGAAGGGGGAGCAGGAGACGTAGTCGAGATCGGCGTTTTCGCAGAAGCGGATCGAGGCCGGGTCGCCGCCGTGTTCCCCGCAAATGCCGAGTTTCAGGTCTGCCCTCGTCTTGCGGCCGCGCTCTGCTGCAAGCTGGATCAGTTCGCCGACGCCGTCGAAATCGAGCGAGATGAAGGGGTCGTGCTCGATAATGCCCTTGCGCTGATAGGTGGGAATGAAGGCCGCGGCATCGTCGCGGGACATGCCGAAGGTGGTCTGGGTGAGGTCGTTGGTGCCGAAGGAGAAGAACTGCGCGGTTTCGGCAATCACATGGGCGCGCAGGGCGGCGCGAGGCAATTCGATCATCGTGCCCGCCAGATAGGCGATCGGCACGCCGGTTTCGCGGGCGACATCTTTCGCCACCGCATCGATGACGCCCTTCACGTAATCCAGCTCCTTGCGCAGGCTGACCAGCGGCACGAGGATTTCGAGTTCGACCGGTTCTCCGGTGGTCTTTCCGGCCTCGACAGCCGCTTCGAAGATGGCGCGTGCCTGCATTTCGGCGATTTCCGGGTAGGAGATTGCAAGCCGGCAACCGCGATGGCCGAGCATCGGGTTGAACTCGTGCAGGGCATCGATGCGTCTTGCGAGGAAGGCCGGCGGCATGCCCATGGCGCGGGCGACGTCGTCGATCTCGGCCTCGGTCTTGGGCAGGAATTCATGCAGCGGCGGATCGAGCAGGCGGATCGTGACCGGCAGGCCGTGCATGATTTCGAACAGTTCGGTGAAATCCGACCGCTGCATCGGCAGGAGCTTGCCGAGCGCTGCGCGGCGCGCCTTCTCGGTTTCCGCCAGAATCATCTCGCGCATGATGTGGATGCGGTCGCCTTCGAAGAACATGTGCTCGGTGCGGCAGAGACCGATACCTTCAGCGCCGAACGAGCGGGCGGCGCGGGCGTCCTGCGGCGTATCGGCATTGGTGCGCACGGTCATGCGGCGGGTCTTGTCGGCCCAGGCCATCAGCTTGCCGAAATCGCCAGACAGCGCGGGCTGGGTCATCGGCACGGAGCCCTTCAGCACCTGGCCGGAGGAGCCGTCAATGGTAATGATTTCGCCGCGCCTAAGGCTGACGCCGTTTGCGGCAAGAAGCACCTCGTTGCGCAGGTCGACGCGCATGGAGCCGGCACCGACGACGCAAGGAATGCCCATGCCGCGGGCAACGACGGCCGCATGGCTGGTCATGCCGCCGCGGGTGGTCAGGATCGCTTCGGCGGCGTTCATGCCGTGGATGTCTTCCGGGCTGGTCTCGATGCGCACGAGGATGACCTTGCGGCCTTCCTTGTCAGCCTCGACGGCCTCCTCGGCTGTAAACACGATCTCGCCGGTAGCAGCGCCCGGCGATGCAGGCAGGCCGGAGCCGATCACGTGGCGTTCGACGCGCGGATCGATGGTCGGGTGCAGCAGCTGGTCGAGCGAGGGCGGATCGATGCGGCAGACGGCCTGGCTCTCGGTGATGACGCCTTCCTCGACCATGTCGACGGCGACCTTCATCGCAGCACGGGTGGTGCGTTTGGCGTTGCGTGTCTGCAGCATCCACAGCTTGCCGCGCTCGATGGTGAATTCCACATCCTGCATGTCGCAGTAGTGGGCTTCGAGCCGGTCGCAGATCGTGCGGAATTCGGCGAAGGCCTGCGGCATCAGCTTTTCCATCGACGGCTTGTCGGAACCGGAGGCGAGCCTTCCTTCCTCGGTGATCGATTGCGGCGTGCGGATGCCGGCGACCACATCCTCGCCCTGCGCATTGACGAGGAACTCGCCGTACAAGGCTTTCTCACCGGTCGACGGATTGCGGGTGAAGGCAACGCCTGTGGCCGATGTCGAGCCGAGGTTGCCGAACACCATGGCCTGGACATTGACCGCGGTTCCCCATTCCTCGGGGATCCGGTGCAGCATGCGGAAGGTTTGCGCGCGCGGGTTCATCCAGCTCGCGAACACGGCGGCGATCGCTTTCCAGAGTTGCTCGTGCGGATCCTGCGGGAAACCCGTTTCCAGTTCCTCCCCGATCAGTTGCTTGTAGAGCGAGACGAGGTGCTGCCAGTCGGCGGCGCAAAGTTCGGTATCGTATTCGTGGCCCAGCCGCGCCTTCTCGTCTTCCAGGATCTCCTCGAAGATCTCGTGGTCGAGGCCCATCACCACATCGGCATACATCTGGATGAAGCGGCGGTAACTGTCCCAGGCGAAGCGGGCATCGCCGGAATCTTCAGCGAGCGCCTGCACTGTCTGGTCGTTGAGGCCGAGATTGAGGACGGTGTCCATCATGCCGGGCATGGAGGCCCGCGCGCCGGAGCGGACGGAAAGAAGCAGCGGCTGCACGCCTGCGCCGAAACGGCGGCCGGTGATTGCTTCCATGGCGGCGATGCCATCGAGGACTTCGGCCTTCAGACCGTCGGGCAGCATGCGGGCGTTTTCGAAATAATGGGTACAGGCATCGCAGACGATCGTCAGTCCGGGCGGCACCGGCAGGCCGAGGCTTGCCATTTCCGCGAGGTTTGCGCCCTTGCCTCCAAGACGGATGCTGTCACGAGAGCCTCCTTCCGCCTTGCCATCGCCGAAGCGATAGACCCATTTCGCCATTTCGCATCTCCACCCAGTCTTCTCAAGCATTTACAGCGTTTATGATCGTTTGGGAATTATGCGTCAGGATTATGTTGCACCGCAGCAAAATCGGTGCGTTGTCATGCCTGACAGGAAAGTGACGTGCGGATGTTCTAGCGCGTCTCTATAACGCCGCCGGAACCTGCAGGGCCTTCGATGACCATCACGAGACGGAATGCTTTGAAACTGGCGGGTGTCGTGTCTGCGACGGCCGCCCTTGACGGCGCGCTGCTGGCGGAAGGAACGATCGCGGCGATGGCTGCACCTGCCCTGCCCTTTGCCGTGACGACGCCTGTCCATGTGGATCAGGCGGCGCTTCGGGTGCGGGACCTCAAATCCATGACCGCCTACTACCAGGGCATGCTCGGGCTCGAGATCATCGAGCAGGATGATGTTTCCGGCGATCGCGTCGTGCTGGGTGCGGGGGGATCGCCGCTTCTGCATCTCGTCCGTTCGGCAGAGGCCGCCTTCGAGACGCCGGGGTCTGCCGGTCTGTTTCACATCGCCTACCTGATGCCGGACCGCGGCGATCTCGCCCGCTGGCTGGTGCATGTGGCGCAGCGGCAATTTACGATCACAGGATTTGCCGATCACAGCGTCAGCGAGGCTGTCTATCTGACCGATCCCGAAGGAAACGGCGTCGAGGTCTACTGGGATAGGCCCCATGAAATGTGGACATGGAACGGCAATGTGGTGACGATGGGCACCAATGCGCTCGACGTGGACGATATCGTCGCCAATACCGACATCAACCGCGACACCTACACAAAAGCGCCCGCCAACCTCAGGATCGGTCATATCCATCTGCGGGTCGGCGAGATCGACAAGGCGCGGGCCTTCTATGGCGATCTGATCGGCCTGTCATCGACACGCGGCAACCGGGACGACTCGGGCTTCTTCTCGTCCGGCCATTACCATCACCACCTCGCCTTCAACACCTGGCAGAGCGCCGGTGCGGGAATGCGGGAAGAGACGCAAACCGGGCTCGACTGGTTCTCGCTGGAATTTGCGGAAAAGAGCGACCTGCTGGCGCTGAAGGACAAGCTGAAACAGGCGTCGGTCAGCTTCACGAGGGCTGTCGATCATATCGACATTCTCGACCCCTGGGGGACGAATGTGCGGCTGACGGGGCTGTAAGGACGCCTGCGGCGCGGATGTCGGAAAGAGATGAAAACGCTTTGCGGGGCCGGATCACATCGGCCCCGCAAAGCCTTCCGCACAGGACAGGAAAACCCGTGCGGGGGGTCTCTATATCGGCGGTACTTCGATGCTGAACTTGCGGCATCGAGGCACCACACGTCAATATGATTTTAGTTAAATTACACTACGCCGAGACGCTGATGTCCCATATGAGTAAATTGACGTAGGTAGAAATACGGAGGCCGCGACCGGTTGACCGGGAAAGCGCTGGCTCAGCTGGCTTCGCGCAGCAGTTCCGCCGTCTGCAGATCGACCGAGACCAGCTGCGATACACCCTGCTCCGCCATGGTCACACCGAACAGACGGTTCATGCGGGCCATGGTGATGGGGTTGTGGGTGATGATGATAAACCGCGTCTCGGTCGACGCCGCCATCTCGTCCATCAGGTTGCAGTAGCGCTCGACATTGTGGTCGTCGAGCGGTGCATCCACTTCGTCCAGCACGCAAATCGGTGCGGGATTGGTGAGGAAGACGGCAAAGATCAGCGCCATCGCCGTCAGTGCCTGCTCGCCACCGGACAGAAGCGTCATCGTCTGCGGCTTCTTGCCCGGCGGGCGGGCGAGGATTTCGAGGCCGGCTTCGAGCGGATCGTCGCTCTCGATCAGCTGCAGCTCTGCCGTGCCGCCATTGAAGAGATGCGTGAACAGCCGCTGGAACTGCTTGTTGACCACATCGAAGGCGGCCAGCATGCGCTCGCGGCCCTCGCGGTTGAGGCTCTGGATCGCGCCGCGCAGTTTGCGGATGGCGTCGATGATGTCGTCGCGCTCGTGGATCAGCGCGGCGAGCTTGTCGGAAAGCTCCTTCTGCTCTTCCTCGGCGCGCAGGTTGACGGCACCGAGCCGCTCGCGCTCCATCTTGAGCCGGTCGACTTCCCGTTCGATCTCGCGGATGTCAGGCAGCGTGGCGCCGGGCGCGATGCCGGCAATGCGCATCACGTCATGCGGCTCCACATTGAGTGCCTCGCGGATGCGCAGCTCGCCCTCGTGGCGCTTTTCGGCGGCGGAGACCAGACGCTCTTCGGCACGGCCGCGCTTTTCGCGGGCTTCGGCGAGTTCCGACAAGGCCGTGGCGGCGATACGGTCGGTTTCGCGCTGGCGGGTTTCGGCCTCGACCAGCCGATCGGAGGCGGCCTTGCGGGCAGCTTCCGCCTTTTGCAATTCGTTGATCAGTGCCCGGCGGCGCTCGTCGAATTCTTCAGGTGCTGCTTCGAGATCGACGATCTCGTCGCGCGCCTCTTCCTCGCGCTGGCGCAGGCTGCCGATATGATCGGCGGCGCTGGCGATGCGGGAGACCCAGGCGGCGCGTTCCTGGGCGATGGCGGCGATGCGGCGCTTGCGCACCTCGATCTCGCGGCTCTGGCCCTCATAGGCGGCGCGCGCTTCGGCGAGACGGCCCCGATCGGTGGCGACGACGCTTTGCTGGTTCAACAGCTTGGCATCAATGGCGGAGAGATCCGGCGCATCCTCGAGCTCGATGCGCGCATCTTCTTCCTGGACACCGAGATCCTCGATCTGGCCGGTCAGCTGGCTGACCGCTTCCGCAACCACATCGCGGCGACGGGTGAGATCGCCGGCTGCCCGTTCGGCTGCGGCAAGCGCATCGCGGGCATCGCTCAACTGGCGGGCGGCAAAGCGGCTGCGGTCGCGCGCTTCGGAGAGGCGTTTTTCCTCGATCGAGATGGCGCTGCCTGCCTGCGCCAGCGCATCCTCGGTTTCCGACAGGATATCGCGGGCCTCGTCGATCTCGCCTTCCAGCTCCGACAGACGGTTTTTCTGGGACAGGCGAAGGGCTGCCGCACCCGGCGCCTCGGACCCGGAGATATGGCCATCCCAACGATAGACGGCGCCCTCTCGTGTCACGAGGCGCTGGCCGGGGCGCAGCAGCGGCATCAGCCTGTCGGCGTCACCTTCCGAGATCACACCGATCTGTCCGAGCCGGCGCGCCAGTTCCGGCGGCGCCGTGACATAGGCCGACAAGGGCAGCGCACCCTCGGGCAGGCCGGGATCAGCGGCGCCATCGCCATTGATCGACCAGTGGGCGGAGGCGGATGCATCGACAGGCGTTTCGAGATCGTCGCCGAGGGCTGCACCGAGCGCTGCCTCATAGCCACGATCGACGCGGATCATTTCGGCAACGGGCACGAAGCCGCCGGACAGGGCGCCGGCCGCCAGCATTCGCGAGATCGTGCGCTTTTCGGTTTCGAGCGCGTTCAGCGCCGAGCGGGCGGATTCGACCGGGCCGCGCGCCATCAGTTCGTTCGAGCGCGCATGGGCGAGCGCGGATTCGACTTCTTCCGCCGCGATCGTCGCATCTTCGACGGCGATTTCGGCGGCTTCCACCGCGTCCTGCCGCTCGGCCGGGTTGTCGAGGCCATCAAGCTTTTGTCCGATCGCGTCGAGTTCGCCGCTCGCATCGGCCATCTGGCGGTCGAGGCGCTGGCGGCGTTCGGCGAGGTCGCGGATCAGCCGGTCCAGCGCATTGCGTCCGGCCGCTGCTTCGGCACGTTCGGCGGTGACTGCTGCAAACAGCTTCTCGCTGTCGGCAAGCGTTGCTGCAGCTGCCTCGAAGGCCTCACGCAGGTCTTCGGCTTCGGCGCCTGACTCCGCCAGCGTCTCTGTCAGCTCGGCTTCTTCGCCATCCAGCTTGTCGAGGAAAGCGGTATTGTCGGCGGCAAGCTGTTCCTCGCGGCTTATGTCTTCGGCAAGCTGCGACAGTCTTCGCGTCAGTTCGTCGCGACGCCGCAGCAGGCGGCCGGCTTCTTCTTCCAGCTGGCCGCGGGCGATCTGCAGGCGCTGCAGGGCGGCACCGGCTTTCGCCTCGTCCTCGCGCAATTCCGGCAGTCTGAGGCTGGCAATCGCCTGCGCCTTTGCCGCTTCCATCTGCCCTTGCGCCTTTTCGGCGACGATGTTGGTAGCCTGGTTGAGCGCGGTTTCGGCCTCCGCCTCCGCCTCGCGGGCCTGGACGAAGCGGATATGCAGAAGCATCGCCTCGCGGGCGCGGATATCGGCCGAGAGCATGCGGAAACGGTTGGCCTGGCGGGCCTGGCGCTTCAGGCTTTCGATCTGGCTTTCCAGCTGGGCGACGACATCCTCGAGACGTTCGAGATTGGTTTCGGCGGCACGCAGGCGAAGCTCGGCCTCATGGCGACGCGAATGCAGGCCGGAAATGCCGGCGGCTTCTTCCAGAAGCTGGCGACGGGCCTGGGGCTTGGCATTGATCAGCTCGCCGATCCGGCCCTGTCCGACCATGGAGGGCGAGCGTGCGCCGGTCGAGGCATCCGCAAACAGCAGCTGCACATCCTTGGCGCGGGCTTCCTTGCCGTTGATGCGGTAGAGCGAGCCGTTCTCGCGCTCGATGCGGCGCGACACCTGGATCTCGTCGGCATCGTTGAAGGCAGCGGGTGCCGTATGATCGGAATTGTCGAGATAGAGGCCGACTTCGGCGCTGTTTCGGGCCGGACGGTTGCCCGAGCCCGAAAAGATCACGTCGTCCATGCCGGACGCGCGCATGTTCTTGTAGGAATTTTCGCCCATTACCCAGCGCAGCGCCTCGACAAGGTTGGACTTGCCGCAGCCATTGGGGCCGACCACGCCGGTCAGCCCTCGCTCGATGATGAATTCCGTCGGCTCGACGAAAGACTTGAAGCCAACGACGCGCAGCTTGTTGAATTTCATGCTGCGCCCTTTCTCCCGCCGACGGGTCCCCTACCCGCCGGGGTGGCGATCTTACAGAAGGCTGTCGAAAAGCTTCGACATGGAGTCAACCGTCATATCTCCGGAGTATTTCTTGCCGTTGATCAGGAAGGTCGGCGTTGAATTGACGCCAAATTCCTCGTTGCCCCGCTTAACGACGGTATTAATGTCGTCGAGAAGCTTCTGGTTCGTCAAGCAGGCTTCGAAACTCTGCTGTGAGTAACCTGCAAGCTTGACCGACTGCAAGAGTGCGCCGCGCACATCCTTGTCGGCGGGAGATGCCCAGGCGCGCTGCTGCTTGAACAGCATCGAGACCATCGGGTAATACTGCGCAGACGTTGCAAGTTCGGCCGGGTTCTGCGGGTTGCAGCGGGCCAGCATGAAGGCAGCGGTCGCGACCGGATCGAACGGGAATTCGCGGATGATGAAGCGAACCTTGCCGGTATCGATATAGTTCTTCTTGATCGTCTCGAACGTGGTGTTGTGGAAGTGTGCGCAATGCGGGCAGGTCATCGACATGTATTCGATGACGGTCACCTTGGCGTTTTCTTCGCCGAGCGCCATTTCCGGCAGGGTGCCAGGCTTCAACGCCGCCGCCATATCCACATCGCCCTGGGATTCCGGAAGCGCCTGGGCAAAGGCGTCGGAGATGCCGAGCGGCAGCGACAGGCAAAGCGCCGTGACCGCCACTCCGCCGAGAAGCGCGCGTCTGGTGATGGTCTTATCGTTCAACTGCATGGAACACCCGTGTTCGAGATTTGAAAAAGTTCGATATTCCGTATCGTGGCGACTTGGCCCCGACAAGCGGTGGAGTGTTAAATCCCTTCAAAGAATTGTGACGAAATGGGGGTGAGAGGGGATAGTTCTGCTGATTGCTGCTGCTGATGTGAGTTTTCTCTACGACCAGTAGAGCAATTCTGGCGAAGCATATTCACCGCTGGAAAGAGTTATTTCAGCCCAAGGACTTGGGCTGGCTGGATTCCTGTGACGAGCACAGGAATGAGAGTGGCGGGGGCCCTGGAACTCTCATTTGCGCTTCTGCTGGAGAACGGCGGTGCCGAGCCTGGCGACGGCTTTCTTCAGCGCATCGCTTTCGATCCCTTCCATCATGCCCTCCAGCCGTTTCGCCGCTTCGCCTTTGAGGGGCTGCAGTTTGCGCGGATGCTTGAACGTCTGAGACACCGGTTTTTGCACGATGCGGATCTGGCGCACCGCCGGAAAGCCGAAAAAGCCGTTGATGCGGGAAATCAATTCGCCCTGGGCATGGCCTAGAAACAGTGCGCGGGACCCTTCGCAGGCGATGGTGAGGACACCCGGCTGGTGGCCACCCTCGCTATAGCCGTCGTTATAACGCGACCAGGCGATCTTTTCGGGGCGCGTACAATCAGCGAAATCCTCACCGGCGATCTCATCCCAGGAGCCGAGCAGCGCGGTGGATATCCCGGCGCGGCGCGCCAGCACCGGATCGATGATGCCGTTCGCCACTTCGGAGATCTGCAGCGCGCCTTTGCGGCGGAACGGAGGTTTCGGAGCATTCATCGCTGGATAACTGGCCGCCTGAGGTTGTGCCGTCCTTGATGCCGGCGCATTGACGCATACCTATAGGCCATTCCAGCGGCAAACGGCAAACGATGCTCCAGACGCTTCCCAAGACGACGAATTCGGCCGATGGCCCGACCCATGCGGAAAGGCTTCTCGCCTGGTACGACCGACACCACCGCGAGCTGCCCTGGCGGATCAGCCCGACGGCTGCCAAAGCCGGGATCCGGCCCGACCCCTATCGCATATGGCTGTCGGAAGTGATGCTGCAGCAGACGACAGTGCAGGCGGTCAAACCGTATTTCGCAAAGTTTCTCGAGCGCTGGCCGAAGGTGACCGATCTTGCCGCAGCCCCTTCCGACGACGTGATGGCGGCCTGGGCGGGGCTTGGCTACTATGCCCGCGCCCGCAACCTGAAGAAATGCGCCGAAGCGGTAGCAGCCGATCATGGGGGCATCTTTCCCGATTCGGAAGATGGCCTGCGCGCCCTGCCCGGCATCGGCGATTATACATCGGCCGCCGTTGCCGCGATCGCCTTCAACCGGCAATCGGCTGTGATGGACGGCAATGTCGAGCGGGTGATCTCGCGTCTCTATGCGATCGATGCACCGCTGCCGGGTTCCAAGCCCACCATGAAGGCAAAGGTCGTGGAGCTGACGCCATCAGACCGGCCGGGCGATTTTGCCCAGGCGATGATGGATCTCGGCGCGACGATCTGCACCCCGAAACGTCCCGCCTGCGCGCTCTGTCCGTTCCGGGACGACTGTCTGGCCTTGGCCGGCGACGACCCTGAGCGGTTTCCGGTGAAGGCCGCAAAAAAGGAAAAGCCGGTTCGCCAAGGCGCTGCCTTCGTGGCGGTGACGCCCGATGGCGAGGTGCTGCTTCGAAAGCGCATCGAGACCGGGCTTTTAGGCGGCATGACGGAAGTGCCGACGACGGCCTGGACCGCGCGGCTCGACGGCGGCACGACGATCGATCACGCGCCGATCCCGTCTGCCGACTGGCAGGCCTGTGGTACGGTCATTCACGTCTTCACCCATTTCGAGCTGCGGCTTTCGATTTTTCGCGCGAAGGTGACCAAGGTGGCTGTGGACAATGGCTGGTGGGAACCGGTGGAGAGCCTGGAGAACCAGGCCTTGCCGACCGTCATGAAAAAAGCAATCGTCCAGGCTTTACCACTCGCCTTCGCAAAAGCTCCAAACTGACAGCAGGAAACATCCTCTATGGCGGCCAAGATTGATCACATCGTTTTCGACATCGGCAAGGTTCTGATCCACTACGACCCCAACCTTCCCTATAGCCGCATCATTCCCGACGAGACCGAACGCAAGTGGTTCTTCGACAACGTCTGCACCCACGAATGGAACCTGGAACAGGACCGCGGCCGCAGCTGGAGCGAGGCCGAAGCGCTGCTGCTTGAACAGCATCCGCAACAGGAAGCCAATATCCGGGCCTTTCGCCAGCACTGGCACGAAATGGTGCCGCATGCCTATGACGGCTCGGTTGCCATCTTCGAGAGCCTGATCGAGAACGGCCGCGACGTGACCATGCTCACCAACTTCGCCGCCGACACATTCGTCGAAGCCCGCCGGAAATTCCCGTTTCTCGACAAGCCGCGCGGCGTCACGGTGTCGGGCGAGATCGGCCTGATCAAGCCGGATGTGGCAATCTACGAAAAGCACGCCCGCGATTTCAGCCTCACCCCCGAAGCCTCGATCTTCATCGACGACAGCTATCCCAACGTCGAAGGCGCGCGGGCAGCGGGCTGGCACGCTGTGCATTTCACGGATCCGGAAACGCTGCGCAAGGATTTGAGGGATCACGGTATCGAGGTGTAAGGTTTGGGGGTGGTTGCCGGTATGCTGACGATATAAGTTCCCGGCCCACCCACCTCGTTTTGCAATCGACCTCACGTTAAGACGGCACCCCTCATGGCAATACCATTCGCTCCCGTCGGCATTGATCACATCGTGTTTCTGATCGACGACATGAAACGCGCCCTCGCCTTCTACACTGA
This sequence comes from Neorhizobium sp. DAR64872/K0K18, assembly GCF_050500175.1. NCBI lineage: Bacteria > Pseudomonadati > Pseudomonadota > Alphaproteobacteria > Hyphomicrobiales > Rhizobiaceae > Neorhizobium > Neorhizobium sp. DAR64872/K0K18. The sequence continues at coordinate 780,274 of NZ_CP191446.1, read as the reverse complement.
CGTCCTAGGGTGCCGTCCTGGCTATTCCTATCCGGGACTGGGGATGGAGCAGGTGTGGTTCGGGTCGTCGTTGATCGTCTTGTGGGATGTAACTCACCCGGGCGGAACGAAAGCAGCGCCTCCGGTGACCGGTGGGCGCAATGTCGATCATGTCTGTCTTGCGACCAGCCCTTTCGACCATTACGAACTGCGGACGCATCTCGATAAGCACGGAGTCGAGATCGTCCAGGAAGCGTTTCATGGGGGTGCCCGGGGCATGGGGCACTCGTTCTACATCCATGACCCGTTTGGCAATAAGATCGAGATCAAGGGGCCTGCAGAATACCCGGATGGACGGCAGGCAACCTAGCCGGGTGATCGGCGGACTGGCCGAAACATTCGAATTCGGAGGTGTTCAGGGTTACTCTGGTCAGAGCCTGCGTCGTTGCTGCCCCGAAATCAGTGCATTTGCCCCATAAAAAAGATGACGCCCGGAGCCTTCAAACTCCGGGCGTCACATGATCCTCTTCCGGGACTAGAGGTACAAAACCGGAAGAGGAAGCTCGCGAGCTGACATGGGATCTGGTCCCGGGACTGGTGGCTCAGTCCGCTTTTGGCAGGCCGTTGCGAATGATGGTGCGAAGGTCGTCGATCGGTTTCAAGACGCCGGCCTCCTCGTAGTGCCAGTATGTCCAGCCGTTGCAGGCATCAAAGCCCTGAACCTTGGCGCCGAGGCGATGGATCGATCCGGCGTCGCCGTTCGAGGTCAGCGTGCCGTCGGCGCGGATGATGGCGCTGTGGCGGCGGCGGGCGTCGGTGAGGATCTGGCCGGGCTTGACGAGACCGCTTTCGACGAGCGCATTGAAGGCGACACGCGGTTCGGCGCGCTTGCCGGTCATGACCGTCAATTCCGTCTTGCCGAGCGGTTCGACCGAAGCGATGCGGGCGGATGCGGCGTCGATGTAATCCTGCTCGCGTTCGATACCGACGAAATTGCGGCCGAGACGCTTGGCGACAGCACCCGTGGTGCCGGAACCGAAGAACGGATCGAGCACGACATCGCCGGGCTTGGTGCAGGACATGATGATGCGGGCGAGCAGCGCTTCCGGCTTCTGGGTCGGATGAACCTTCTTGCCGTCGTCACCCTTCAGGCGTTCGCCGCCAGAGCAGATCGGAAACAGCCAGTCGGAGCGCATCTGCACGTCGTCGTTGGAGGCCTTCAAGGCTTCGTAATTGAACGTGTAGCCCTTGGCCTTGGCATCGCGGCTGGCCCAGATCATCGTTTCGTGGGCGTTCTGGAACCGGCGGCCTTTGAAGTTCGGCATCGGGTTGGTCTTGCGCCAGACGATATCGTTGAGGAGCCAGAAATTCAGGTCCTGCATGATCGCGCCGACGCGGAAGATGTTGTGGTAGGAACCGATCACCCAGATTGTGCCGTTGGGCTTCAGCACGCGGCGGCAGGCAAGCAGCCAGGCGCGGGTGAAGGCATCATAGACCTGAAAGGAAGCGAACTGATCCCAGTCGTCGTCAACGGCATCGACCAGGCTCTGGTCGGGGCGATGCAGGGCGCCACCGAGCTGCAGGTTGTATGGCGGATCGGCAAAGATCGCATCCACCGATTTATCCGGCAGCGCCTCGAGAGCGGCCACGCAATCGCCCTTGATGATGGAGTTCATCCAGGCGTGAGGACGGGCCTGTTTCTGGAGGTCGATCAAAGGAAGGACTGCGGCCATGAGACACTCGCTACGCTGTACTGGATACGAATTTACTGACTGTTATGGTTACTCATTTTGGTTACCAAAGACTGAAGCCGGTGGCCGGTTTCGGGAAAAAAGCAAAATGATGGAAAGCGGCGCGAAGATGCGCTAGGATACAACTCATGAGAAAAGCCGAGGGGCATGAGAAAAGCTGAGGCGATCGAGAAGCTGAGACGGCAGGCCGACGCGATCAGGGCGCTCGGCGCGACCTCGCTTTATCTGTTCGGCTCGGTTGCCCGCGACGAAGCCGGACCCGACAGCGATCTCGATCTGTTTATCGATTACGATGAGAGCAAGAAGTTCTCTCTTGTCGATCTTGTCGGGATCAAGCTGTTTCTCGAGGATGAACTCGCGGCCGACATCGATGTTACCACCCGCAACAGTCTGCATCCAAGGCTGAAGGACCGGATCGAAGCCGCTTCGGTGCAGGTGTTCTGATGGACCAATTTATCTGGGACGTCATCGCGCATGACCTACCGCCGCTCAAATCCGCGATGCTGGGTCTGCAGGAACGACTGAGCCGGGCGTAAAGGTCGCACCGCCCTTCCCGGCTCTTGCCTCATCCATTCCCATTTCCTATTCAGGCCCGAACCGGAACGGATAGGAGTGCCACCATGGAAAGCATCACCATTGCCCTGGTCCTGCTTCTCGCCGTGGTTCTGAGCGGTACGCTTGCGAGGCTTTCGCCGGTCGGCATTCCGCTGCCGCTGGTGCAGATCGCGCTCGGGGCCGCGATTGCCGGCGTGACGGGGTCGGCGGTGCAGCTCGATCCGGATTTCTTCTTTCTGCTGTTTTTGCCGCCGCTACTGTTTCTTGATGGCTGGCGCATTCCCAAGGAAGGGCTGTTCCGCGACAAGGCGGTGATCCTGGAGCTGGCGCTCGGGCTTGTCATCTTCACCGTGATCCTGATCGGCTTTCTGGTCCACTGGATGATCCCGGCGATACCGCTTGCGGTCGCCTTCGCGCTCGCCGCCATTCTCTCGCCGACCGATCCGATCGCCGTCTCGGCGATTGCCGCGCGGGTGCCGATCCCGGGACGGCTGATGCATATTCTGGAAGGCGAATCGCTGCTCAACGATGCGTCGGGCCTTGTCTGCATGCAATTTGCGGTGGCCGCCGTGCTGACCGGTGTGTTCTCGCTGGCGGATGCGGTCGGCACGTTCCTCTGGGTGGCGATCGGCGGCATCCTGATCGGCTTTGGCACCACATTCGTGGTCATGAAGGCGAAATATTACGTATCACGCAAGCTGGGCGAAGAGCCCGGTGCGCAGATCCTGATCAGCCTGCTCATTCCGTTCGGCGCCTATCTTCTGGCCGAACACCTGCATTGCTCCGGCATTCTGGCAGCTGTTGCGGCCGGCATCACCATGAGCTTTGCCGAACTGCGCGGCCAGACGATGGCTGCCACCCGCATGCGGCGCTACGCGGTGTGGGATACGGTGCAGTTTGCGCTGAACGGCATCATCTTCGTGCTGCTGGGCGAACAGATGCCGGGCATCGTCTCGGGCGCCGCCAGGATCGTCACCGAGACCGGCCACCTCCACCCGATCTGGCTGATCGCCTATGTGGCGGTGATTACCACCGCACTCGCGGCCCTGCGGTTTGCCTGGGTGTGGGTCTCCTTGCGCTTTACCCTCTATCGCGCCGCGCGTCGCGGGGAGGCGATCCGCAAGCCGCACTGGCGGCTGCTGGCGGCCATGTCGCTTGCCGGCGTGCGCGGTGCGATCACGCTTGCGGGTATCCTTACCCTGCCGCTTGCCATGAACGACGGCACATCGTTTCCGGCACGCGATCTGGTGATATTCCTGGCAGCCGGGGTGATCATCCTGTCGCTGACGGCGGCCAGCATCGGCCTTCCCTATCTTCTCCAGAACCTCGAACTGCCGCCGGAGGATGATCACCACCAGGAAGAGGACAATGCCCGGATTGCTGCGGCGGAGGCTGCGATCCGGATGATCGAGAAACTGCAGCACGCGATGAGCGAAGGCCGGACCGACGCCGATCTTTACGGCGAGGTCGGCACGCGGCTGATGGAACTCTACCGGCAGCGGATCGAGGGCCGTTCCAAGCTCGGAGATGAGGCAGACCTGTTGCGCAAGATGGAGGAGGTCGACAAGCGGTTCAGGCTGGCCGCCCTTCGTGCCGAACGCGACGAGCTGTTCAGGCTCGGCCGCCGGCGCAAGATTTCCGAGGAGATCGCACGCAAGCTCGTTCGCGAGATCGATCTTGCCGAGGCGCGCTACGGTTTCTGAGGCGCGCCGTGTTGTCGCCGCTTTGCCGGTAGAGGAAATCGCCCTCCGCATTGTTTCCGGCGCTGCCCTCGTGTAGATCGCCCTCACCTTCTTTCATCAAAGAGTATCCATCATGAGCGGCTTCGACCTCATCATCTTCGATTGCGACGGCGTGCTCGTCGACTCCGAAATCATCGCGGCACAGGTCGAATCCCGGCTGCTGACGGAAGCGGGCTATCCGATCAGCGTCGAGGAAATGGGCGAGCGCTTCGCCGGCATGACCTGGAAGAACATTCTTCTGCAGGTCGAACAGGAAGCGGATATTCCACTTTCGGCCTCGCTGCTCGACAAATCGGAAAAGCTGCTCGACCAGCGGCTGGAACGCAGCGTCAAGATCATCGAGGGCGTCAAGTTCGCGCTGTCGCGGCTGACCACGCAGCGCTGCATCTGCTCGAATTCTTCGAGCCAGCGGCTGGACATGATGCTGACCAAGGTCGGGCTCAAGCCCTATTTCGAAAATCATATCTATTCCGCCAAGGACCTCGGTCCCGACCGCGTCAAGCCGAAGCCGGACATCTTTCTGCATGGCGCAAAGCAGTTCGGCGTCGAGCCGGACAGGTGCCTGGTGATCGAGGATTCCACCCATGGCGTCCATGGTGCACGCACGGCCGGCATGCGGGTGGTGGGCTTTACCGGAGCATCGCATACCTATCCGAGCCATGCGGACCGGCTGACGGATGCCGGCGCCGAAACGGTGATTTCGCGCATGAGCGACCTGCCGGCGGTGATTGCCGCACTTGGTGAATGGGGCGGGATCTAGAACTGGACCACGAGGCTGGCCTTGGCGGTATGGCTTGTCAGCGAATGGGCAAACTCGCCGGAATAGCTGAGCTTCAGCCGCGCGGATTTCGACACCTGCGCCGTGACGGAGGCTTCGACGACGGCCGTGTCGCGCGGCAAAGCCACGCCTTCCAGCATGAACGGACTGCCGCCGCTGGCAAAGGCGAGCCGTGATGCGGGCGTCAGGTCTCCCATTGCGTGGCGCCAACCGAGCATGCCGGAGACGGTGATAGGCAGATCCTCGACGGGCATTTGCGCCGACCAGCGAAGGCCGAATGTGGAAAGGGCGATGTTGTCCGTTTCACCACTCCCCGTCAGAGCGGCCGCCCCGCCCTTCTCGCGAAAACCATCGGTGTCGAGATTGATATAGGCGAGGCTCGCGAAGGGCTGCAGCGTCACGGGACCTGCCGTTGTCTTCCAGGACAGGTCGGTGAACAGCTGGCGGGTGGCGCCTCTGTAATCGGCTTGAAGATTGTCGGTGAACGTGCCGAAGTCGACGCTGCGCGACGTCGAGATGCGGTTTTCGGAATAGACGGCGCCGGATGTGAGGGCAACGTCACCCCAGTTTGCGGCGGCGTAGAGCCCGGCATGATAGCTTTCCCAGTCCACCTCGCTGCCCGAGGAGGCATTGCTGTAGCCGAACAATCCGCCGAGCCGCCAGTGATCGGAGGCCTGCCCGTCGAAGCCCGCGATCAATCCCGCCGCATGGCTGTCGATGCCGGCCGCGTTGCCGTCGCTGCGCAATTGCCCAGTTGCTGCGATGCCGGTTGCCCAGAAGCTGGTCGCACCATCGGCCGATGAGCGGATCGGGACTGCACCGTTGACGCGGTCGACGATGGCGTCCCGAATGAGCCGGCTGTCGCTTAGAAGCTGGGTTTTCAACGAGGCATGGCTCTCGCCGCTGAGCTGCGAGAAGGCATCGCGAGCGCCATCGGCGTTTTGCTGGAGAACGCCGAGGAAGACGTCGTTTTCGGTTCCGAGCGACTGGACTGCTGTGGCCGTTGCGCGCGTATTGGCGGTGTTCGCCACGTCGGCGAAATCGACATCGTTGCGGTAGAGGCTGAGCGTCACGTCGTCGGCGCCATAGGCAAGGATGGGCGACAGGAAGGCGAGATCGGTGGTGACGTCGTCGAAGGCACCGGCGACGCTTTCGCCTGTTATGATCGTGTAGGTCGTGGCCGGTGAATAGGTGCCTGCGCCCGCGAGAACCTCGACCGTGCCGCCTTCGATCGAGACGGACCCGTTGGCGGCAAGGCTGTCGGACGTGCCGTCTGCTTCCGTTTCCACCTGATAGGTGGAGCCTGCCTCGAAGGTGACGTCGCCGTTGACGGCAAGTGTTGCGATACCCGGGCCGGGTGAAAGCGTACCGCCGTCGCTGACGGTGAGGCCACCGATCTCGCCTGTGCCCGTGAGCATGCCATCCGTGCCGATATCGATCGCGCCGCCGATCGTGCCGTTATTGACGAGTGTTCCTCCCGTCACCGTCGCATCGCCGCTGATCTCGCCCGTGTTGGAAAAGCTGCCACCGGTATTGGTCAGCGAGGCGATGGTGCCGTCGTTGGATGAGGTTCCGGCGTTCGACACATCGCCGGCGACCGCGCCTGAATTGTTGACGAAGCGGCCGGAAGCCGCGACATCCACGTCGGTCACGACGAAATTGTTGGTGACCGTTCCGCCTGTCACGGTGGTGCTTCCGGTGATTTCGCCGCCGTCGTTGTTGGTGAAGGTGCCGCCGGTATTGGTGAGCGAGGCGATCGTGCCGGCGTTCGAGGCGTTGCCGGCATTGGTGACGTCGCCGGCCGTGGCACCTGAATTGTTGACGAAGATCGCAGCCGCCGCGACATCGACCGTCGTCACCACGAAATTGTTGGTGAGCGTGCCGCCCTCGAGTGCCGTTGCGCCTGAAATGGTGCCGTTGTTGGTAAAGCTGCCGCCGGTATTGGCAAGCGATGCGACAGTGCCGGCATTGGACGCCGTGCCCGCGTTGGTGACCTCTGCTGCCGAAGCGCCTGTATTGTTGACGAAACTGGCGGTCTCAGCAACATCGACGTCGGTGACGACGAAGTTGTTGGTGACGGTGCCGCTTGAGACCACAGTATCGCCGGTGACCGTGCCACCGTCATTGTTGGAGAAGGATCCGCCGGTATTGGTGAGCGAGGCGATCGTTCCGGCGTTGGAGGTCGTGCCCGCATTGGTGACCGCGCCGGCCGTTGCACCGGAATTGTTGACGAACCGGGCCGTCGCTTCGACATCGACATCAGTGACGACGAAATTGTTGGTCATCTGCGCATCGCCGGACAGCGTCGTTTTGCCGTCGATCGTGCCGTCGTTGATGATCTCGCCGCCTGAGGATGCAAGGCCGCCGTTGAGTGTTCCCGAGTTCGAAAGTGAGCCTGATGACATCGTGACGTCTGATGCCAGCGTGCCGCTTTGCGAGATCTCGATACGTCCCATGTCGAACAGCGTCGTGCCGCTCGTCGCTGTCAGATCCGCATCGACATGAAGCGTGCCGCCGGACACAGCGAGCGTATCGACGGCCGTGTCTGTTGCGACCGTCGGCGCGCCGGAGCCGATCGAGGCTGCGTCCGATGGGCCTGGGGCATCCGGGGCCGTCGTCCAGTTTGCGCCGTTTGCGAAATCGTTGTCGGAGGCTCCGATCCAGACCGATTGCGCCGATGCGCCACCGGGCGCAAGCGCTGCCAGCGTGACGATAGCGGTGCAAAGCCGCAGACGCCGCTTCGCGTCCGCCACGATAGCTGGAGCAATCATCCCAAACCCTGTCTCGAATGGTCGCGGGCGACGCGCCCTTGACGATCTTCACATACTGGGTACGGATTTATGGTTAACCGAAGATTAAACGGGCGCCGTCAGCGCCCGACCGGAGTGGCCGCAGGCTTAGCTGCGGCGTGCGGGCTTCTTGCCGGGTGCGCCATTGTCGAAACCGACGCGGACGCGGGTGAAGCGCGATGCGCCGCCCTGCGCGTTCGGGATCTGCACATCCGCCTTCTGGAAGATGAACTGCGTGCCGCCGGCCGGAAGATCGACCGGATAGGCGACCTTTTGCGAGTAGATCGTGTTGTCGCCATCGACGACCTCGACCAGGATTGGCAGGGTCACGCGGCCCGGCGCACCGACAGGTCCGTCGACGAGGCGGCCCTGGACGACGACATTGATGGTCATCGTCGTTTCGTTTGCCGTGCACTGACGCGTCGCGTCGGCAAGCGATGCCTGGTAGACGAGCTTCTGCGGATCATCCTGACCGCCGCGTGCGTATTCCTGGCGTATCGCCGTCTGTTCGCGCAGAACGACCTGCGGGCAATAGGCCTGCACCACCGCCGGGGTTTCAGCCTGTGCCGTCGGCGCAAGGCCACCCGCCGGAGAGGACGAGTTGCAGCCGGCGAGCGCCGTCAGGAGGGATACCGTTACGAGACCATGGGAAATCTTGCCAAACACAATACTCAACCTTGTTCCATCCCTTTTGACCGGCTTGCCGCGCCAAACATGCTCATGGCGTAACGCAGCGCCGTTTTCCAGTCTTTCACCGCAGATTTCAATCGTCTATACCAGCGGCGCGAATAAAAATCGATTGGGGATTATCGGTCGTGGACTACATTTCTACCCGGGGCGAAGCGCCCGCTCTCGGCTTTCGTGATGCACTGCTGGCCGGCCTTGCCCGCGACGGTGGTCTTTACCTGCCGCGCCACTGGCCGCAGCTGTCCAAGCGGGACATCCGCAATCTGCGCGGAAAGTCCTATGCGGAAGTGGCTTTCGAGATCCTCAAGCATTTTGTCGACGGGGAAATTCCGGACGACAAGCTGAAGACCATGATCAACGAGGCCTATGCGACCTTCCGTCATCCGGCGGTCGTACCGCTCGTGCAGACCGGCCCGAACGATTTCGTTCTCGAGCTTTTCCACGGCACGACGCTTGCCTTCAAGGATGTGGCGATGCAGCTGCTGGCGCGGCTGATGGATCATGTTCTGGCCGAGCGCGGCGAGCGCGCGACGATCGTCGGCGCGACATCGGGCGATACGGGCGGTGCGGCGATCGATGCCTTTGCCGGGCGCGATCGGACCGATATCTTCATCCTCTTTCCCGAAGGCAAGGTGTCGCCGGTGCAGCAGCGCCAGATGACCTCGTCGACCGCATCCAACGTGCATGCGGTGGCGCTCAAGGGCAATTTCGACGACTGCCAGAACATCGTGAAAGAGATGTTCAACGATGTCGCCTTCCGCGACCGGGTGAAGCTTTCGGGCGTCAACTCGATCAACTGGGCCCGCATCATGGCGCAGGTCGTGTATTATTTCACCGCCGCTGTTTCGCTCGGTGGACCGGATCGCAAGGTATCGTTCACGGTGCCAACAGGCAATTTCGGCGATATTTTTGCGGGCTACGTGGCCAAGAAAATGGGCCTGCCGATCGACCGGCTGGTGATCGCCACCAATGACAACGACATTCTTGCCCGCACGCTGAAGACCGGTCGCTACGAGATGCAGGGGGTGATGGCGACCACGTCGCCGTCGATGGATATCCAGATCTCGTCGAATTTCGAGCGGCTTCTGTTTGAAGCCTATGGCCGCGATCCGAGCGCCGTGCGCTCATCCATGGCGAGCCTGAAGCAATCGGGTGCGTTCGAAATCAAGCCGGAAGCGCTGAAGGCGATCAAGCGCGAATTCCGCGCCGGCCGCGCCACGCAGGAGCAGGTTGCCGAGACAATCCGCGAGACGCTGGAAGCCACCGGATACCTGCTCGACCCGCATACGGCAACCGGTGTTTTCGTGGCTCAGAAGAACGCTCGACCCGGCAGCCCGATGGTGACATTGGCCACGGCGCACCCCGCCAAATTCCCGGCGGCGGTAAAATCCGCTTGCGGAATTGATCCGGCACTTCCATCATGGCTCGCTGATCTGATGCACAGGGAGGAGCGCTTCGATACGCTGGACGCCGAGCTGAAGGCCGTTGAAACATTCATCGGCGACCACGCACGGGCAAACTGAGCCAGTTATCGGCAGTGCCGGAAAGACGCGAAGACGTGAATATGAATGTTGAAATCACCCGGCTCCCCTCCGGGCTCACAGTCGTGACCGAGACCATGCCACACCTGGAGAGCGTCGCGCTCGGTGTGTGGATCAAGTCCGGAGCCCGCAACGAGACCGAGAACGAGCACGGCATCGCGCATCTTCTCGAGCACATGGCGTTCAAGGGCACAGCGAGGCGCAGTGCCCGCGATATCGCCGAGCAGATCGAGGATGTCGGCGGCGAACTCAATGCCGCGACCTCGACCGAAACCACATCCTATTACGCAAGGGTGCTCAAGGACCACGTGCCGCTCGCGGTCGATATCCTTGCCGATATCCTGACGGAATCGGAATTCGACGAGGAAGAGCTGCGCCGCGAAAAGCACGTCATCCTGCAGGAAATCGGCGCGGCCAACGACACGCCCGACGACGTGGTGTTCGACCGCTTCTCCGAAGTCGCCTATCGCGGCCAGACGATCGGCCGCGCGATTCTCGGCACGCCGGAGACGGTAAAAGGGTTCACGCCGCCGCAGATCCGCGGCTATCTTTCGCGCAATTATACGACCGACCGGATGTTCATCGTCGCGGCCGGCGCTGTAGATCACCAGGTGTTTTGCAAGCAGGTCGAGGAGCGGTTCGCAAGCCTGCCGACCATGCCGAGTGCGACGCCCGTCCTCGAGCCCGCCCATTATATCGGCGGCGACACCCGCGAAGACCGCGACCTGATGGATGCCCAGCTGCTGATCGGCTTCGAGGGCAAGGCCTATCACCAGCGGGACTTCTACTGCTCGCAGATTCTCGCCAACATCCTCGGCGGCGGCATGTCCTCGCGGCTGTTCCAGGAAGTGCGCGAGCGTCGGGGCCTTTGCTATTCGGTTTATGCATTCCATTGGGGCTTTTCCGATACGGGCATTTTCGGCGTCCATGCGGCGACCAACGGCGACGAGTTGCCGAACCTCGTGCCTGTCGTCGTCGAAGAGCTGCGCAAGGCATCCGAGCAGATCCATCAGGCGGAAATCGACCGGGCACGTGCGCAGATCCGTGCCCAGCTTCTGATGGGACAGGAAAGCCCTGCCGCCCGCGCCGGCCAGATCGCCCGCCAGATGATGCTTTACGGCAAGCCGATCCCCAATGACGAGATGATGGAACGCCTGGAGGGGATCACCACCCAGCGGCTGACCGATCTTGCCGGACGTCTGTTCTTCGACACGGTGCCTACGCTTTCGGCGGTTGGGCCGATCGCACAACTGCCGTCGATGGAAGAGATCGCGGCGTCGCTTTCCTCACCAGGCGTGACAACCAAAAAGGCGGCCGGCTGATCAAGCCGCCTGCCCTGCCCGGAGCACACAAGCACCATGGCCAAGTCCGTGTTTCGGTTCCTATCGCGACATCCGGACACACCGGAGATCTCAGGCGAGCGCCACATCATGCGCCTGCCACTCTATGCCGACTACAAGGCCTGGATGACGCTGCGGTCGCAAAGCCGGGCGTTCCTGCAGCCGTGGGAGCCGACCTGGCGCCCTGACGAGCTGACGGAATCGGCGTTTCGCGCTCGCGTGGTGCGCGCCACCCAGGAACATGCGTCAGGCGTCGCCATGCCGATGCTGCTTTTCCGCCGCGACACGATGGAGCTTTTGGGGGGCCTGACGATCGGCCATATCCGCCGCGGCGCGTCGCAGAGCTGCATGGTCGGCTACTGGATGGGCGAGAAACATTCGGGCCAAGGCCATATGTTGGCCGCATTGGAGATGGCTATCCCCTACATCTACGGCGGACTTCAGTTGCACCGGATCGAGGCAGCCTGTATTCCGGACAATTGGAAAAGCATCCGGCTTCTCGAAAAGGCCGGATTCGAGCGGGAAGGTCTTTTGCGGAAATATCTCAAGATCAATGGCGAGTGGCGCGACCACGTGATTTTCTCCCGACTGCCAGAAGATGGTGAATTTGCGAAAATGCTGAACACATGATGCTGCGTCACATGAGTTTCTCGGCCATGCCGCGCCTGCCGTCGGTTCTTGGAATCGTTTCCGCTGTCCTGATGTTTTTTGCGGCGGCGACGTTTGCACAGGCGGCCGAGCCGGTGAAAATCTCGCGCGACGACACCGCGCTCGACCTGACCCGCACGACCGACATCTACGCCAACCAGGGCGAGGCCTTTCAGGTTTCCACGGCCGCTGCTGCCGACGGTATCCGTCGCCGCATCGAGGTGCGCGCCTCCTCGCCGTCGCACCAAGGCGACTGGGCTGTGTTTGCGCTCTCCAACGTTTCCGAGGAGCAGCTGGAGCGGGTAATCGTCGCGCCGCATTTTCGGCTCGTCAATTCCAAGGTTTTCTGGCCGGATCTCGGCTCGCAGCGCATCATCTCGATTACGCCATCGGAAGGGTTTGCGCTCGACCGTATCGCCAGCCCCGATGCCGACGTGTTCCGCATCACGCTCAATCCGGGCGCCACGATCACCTTCGTCGCCGAGCTTTCGACGCCGGCGCTGCCGCAGATCTATCTCTGGCAACCGGATGCCTACAAGGATTCGGTCAACTCGTTCACGCTCTACAAGGGCATTGTGCTCGGCATTGCCGGTCTGCTTGCGGTGTTCCTGACCATCCTGTTCGTGGTCAAGGGAACCTCCATGCTGCCGGCGGCGGCAGCCCTTGCCTGGGCGGTGCTTGCCTATATCTGCGTCGACTTCGGGTTTCTCGACAAGCTCATCAGCGTGACATCGTCCGACGAGCGAATATGGCGTGCCGCAGCCGAAGTGGCGCTTGCCTCGTCGCTCGTCATCTTTCTGTTCACCTATCTCAACCTCAACCGCTGGCACGTGCACCTGGGTTATGCGACGCTTGCCTGGGTGGCCGGCCTCGTGCTCCTCGGCGGTGTGGCGATCTACGATCCGTCTGTCGCATCCGGTATCGCGCGGCTTTCGTTTGCGTTGACGGGTACTGTCGGCATCCTCCTGATCGTCTATCTCGGCTTCAACCGCTATGACCGCGCCATTCTTCTGGTTCCGACCTGGGCGCTGCTGCTGGTCTGGCTGTTCGGGGGATGGCTGACTGTCACCGGCCAGCTCGACAACGACATCGTGCAGCCGGCGCTTGGCGGCGGACTGGTTCTGATCGTGCTTCTGATCGGCTTTACCGTGATGCAGCATGCCTTTGCCGGCGGCGCCTATCAGCAGGGACTGTTTTCCGATCTGGAACGGCAGTCGCTGGCGCTGACTGGATCTGGAGATACCGTGTGGGACTGGGATGTGGCGCGCGACCGCGTGGTGACCACGCCCGACATTTCGACGCGGCTCGGCCTCGAGCAAGGCTCCATGCACGGGCCGGTGCGCAACTGGCTGCCGCGGCTTCACCCCGATGACCGCGACCGGTTCCGCGCCACGCTTGACGTGCTTCTGGAACATCGCCGCGGCCGGTTGAACCACGAATTCCGGATTCGCGCGGAAGACGGGCATTTCCACTGGCTGCAGATCCGCGCACGGCCGGTGCTCGGCTCAAACGGCGAAATCATCCGCTGCGTCGGCACCGTCATCGACGTGACCGAGCAGAAGAACTCGATCGAGCGTCTGCTGCAGGACGCGATGCATGACAACCTGACCGGGTTGCCGAACCGCCAGGTGTTCCTCGACCGGCTGCAATCGGTACTGACGCTGGCACCCAGCGACGGGCATCTGCGCCCAACCGTCATGGCGATCGATATCGACCGCTACAAGCAGGTCAACGACTCGCTTGGAATTGCCGCAGGCGACAACATTCTGATCGCGCTGACGCGGCGCCTGCGTCGTCTCTTGAAGCCACAGGATACGCTGGCACGGCTTGCCGGCGACCAGTTCGGCCTCATCCTTGTGTCCGAGCGGGACCCGGGCAAGGTCGCGGATTTCGCCGATGCGGTGTCCAAGGCAATCATGGTGCCGATCAACTTTGCCAACCGCGAGATCGTGCTCACCGCCTCGATCGGCCTAGCCTCCTGGGTAGATCAGCAGGAAAGCGCCCCGGGACTTCTCGCCGATGCGGAACTGGCGATGTACCGGGCCAAGCGCGCCGGCGGCAATCGCGTCGAACCGTTCCGTCCGGCATTCCGCTCGACCGGTACAGATCGTCTGCAGATCGAAACTGACCTTCGCCGCGCCATCGAGCGACGCGAACTGACACTCGCCTATCAGCCGATCATCAGGCTTGTGGATGGCGAGATCGCCGGCTTCGAAGCGCTGATGCGTTGGGAACATCCCAAACGCGGCAGCATTCCGCCCTCCGAATTCATTCCGATCGCCGAAATGTCGGACCTGATCGGCCCTCTCGGCCTCTTTGCGATGGAACGGGCGGCCTCAGACCTCACGTCCTGGCAGGCACAAACCGGTTCGCTGCCGATCTTCGTATCCGTCAACGTCTCGAGTGCGCAGCTCCTGAACGCCGATCTCTACAATGACGTCCGGGCATTGCTGCAGAGGACGCAGGTGGCACCGGGCCAGCTCAAGCTGGAGCTGACGGAGTCGCTGATGATGGAGAACCCGGAGCAGGCGCGTCTTGTTCTGGCCAAGCTCAAAGAGACCGGCCTCAGCCTCGCGCTCGACGACTTCGGTACCGGCTACTCTTCGCTCGGCTATCTCACGCAGTTCCCGTTCGACACTATCAAGCTCGACCAGTCGTTGGTGCGCGATGCAACCGACAAGCGTGCTGTGCTTCTGCGCTCGGTCATCGCCATGGCGCGGGCGCTCGAGATGGACGTGGTGGCTGAGGGCATCCAGACCGACGAAGACGCGGCAGAGCTTGCCAAGATGGGCTGCCATTTCGGACAGAGCTACCTGTTCGGCCCGCCGGCGACGACGGATGCGATTGGCCGACTCCTGAAAGAACGGTTTCCGCTGACGAAACGGGCTTGAGTTCCGACTTTCTCATCCTGCCCTTGTGGCGGGGATGAGGGAGACCGGCTATCGCTCTCGTCAACCAAGCCTCACCTGTGTTTCGAGCAGCCTGACAGGCCTGATGTCAGGCCCGTCCGCGTGCATAGAGCCTGATCATACAGCCGTTGCCATCGCAGCGCCGCTCATGGCTTCCCAAGTCGCGCCCGGATGCTGACGGCGGTTTTCCTGGATCATGTCGTGGATGAACTGCAGCTTGGTGGTGACCGCCGGGGCGAGGATGAACGGATAGAGATCCGGCACACCCATGGCCCTATGGATGCTGTTCAGCGCCATGCTGAACGGGATCCAGGCCCGCACGAGCTGCTCTGCGCTCGCTGCCTCATAGGGCTGGAACGCCACTTCCGCCGCAAGTTCGCCGTGACGTCTCGGATCGATCGACAGGCCGTAGGCGCGTGCCATTTCCAGCGTATCGACGATATGGATGTAGTGGGCGAAGGTTTCGGCGAAATCCTCCCACGGATGCGAGCTCGCATAGGTGCTGATATAGGACTGCTGCCAGCCAACCGGCGGGCCTTCTTCGTAGTTGCGGCGCAGCGCGTCGGCATAATCCATCGTCTCATCGCCGAACACGGCACGGAACGCATCCGTCTTGCCGCCATCGCGGATCAGCTTGTCCCAAATGTAGTGGCCGGTCTCGTGGCGGAAATGGCCCAGCATCGTGCGATAGGGCTCGTTCATGGATATGCGGATCTGCTCGCGCGTCGCGTCGTCGGCTTCGGCAGCGCGGATGGCGATCAGGCCGTCTTCGTGGCCGGTCATGGCGGGCTTCACCGTTCCATCCGGCTGGATCTCGTCGATCAGGAAATCGAAGACGAGGCCGCCCTGCGGATCTTCTTCGCGGTTGGTGCGCGGCAGGTTCCATTTCATCAGCGAGTAGAACAGATGGCGCTGCGCCTGGCTGATGCGGCGCCACTGGTCCAGCCCCTCCTCGGTCGAGGCGTCAGGCACCAGGCGGTTGTGCCGGCAAGCCGGGCAAAACGGGTTCGGGTCCTCGGCAACGACCGTCCAGTTGCAGATATCCAGGCTGCTGTTGGCACAGAGCCTCACCTTGCTGTCGAGGTCACCGAACAGGTGCCAGGTCGGATCCGCCACGGGGGCGTCGGGACCCGCAACCATCTCGTCCTGCTCCAGAGCCATGATGGCGAGCTTTTCCGGAACGAAAGCCAGTTTGTAACCGCAGTGGACGCAGTTGCGATTGTCGAAATAAACCGGTTGGCCGCAGTGATCGCAGTCGAAGAGGCGCATGGACAGATCCGCTAGACGAAGTGGAAGTTGGGGTGAACTGAATTCTGGATGATAAAAAACCTGCCCCGGTAGGACCGGAACAGGTTTCTGGATTTGGCGGATTCGGATCGCTTAGGCGCGATCAACGATGTCCTTGCCGGCTTCCTTGATCTTGCCCTTGGCCTGCTGGGCTTCGCCCTTGGCTTCCTGGGCAGCGCCCTTGGCTTCCAGCTCGTGGTTGTCGGTCATGTCGCCGACAGCCTGCTTGACCTTACCGGAGACTTCATTGCCCATTCCGGAAATTTTATCGCTGGTGCTACCCATAGTGTTTCTCCTTGAGCTTAGCGGCATCGTTTTCGATGTCTTGCAATAGGAGAACTCCGAGCCTTGGCAGTTCGTTCCGGCATCGCTCAAGAATTTCAGAAATTCAGGCGTGGCCGGCGTCGGAGGACAGCATTGCGGGCGTCACGCCCATCGAGGCGAGCGCGCGCTCGTACTTGTCTTCCAGCGTCGTACCGAAGATCAGATCTTCGCTGGCCGGGCAGTTCAGCCAGCCGTTGCTGGAAATCTCCCGCTCCAACTGTCCTGCACCCCAGCCTGCGTAACCGAGCAGCATGGTAGCGCGTGATGGCCCCCTGCCGTCACAGATGGCGCGGATGATATCGAGCGTGGCGGTGAGCGAGATATCGTCGCTGACGGGAATGGAGGACTCGCTCGAGAAGTCGTCGGAATGCAGCACGAAGCCGCGACCGGTTTCCACCGGACCTCCAGACAGGATCGGGAACTCAAGGCATTCGTGCGGGAGAGCGATGATCTCGTGCTCGTCCAGCAGTTTCAGGTGCCGCAATACTTCCGTGAAGGAAATTTCCTGGGCGCGGTTGATGATAAACCCCATGGCGCCGGCCGGAGAATGGGCGCAGACATAGATGACCGTGCGGGAGAAATTGGTATCCTGCATGCTCGGCATCGCAATCAGGAACTGTCCGTCAAGAAAGCCGCGTTCGCGACCGCCCTTGCCGCCGTCGTCCTGAGCACCCGAGAGAAGCGAAAAAGCCATCATGCCTCCACCTGCAGCGCTTTGAAACCTATTCTAGCAAAACTGCGGCCGTTTGAAATGTCTGTACTGACTGTCTTTGAAGGCCGGGCTCGCCTGTTGTGAGAGCGTGCCGTGGCTGCTGCTTCACAGCAGCGTTCCTGAAACATGGGGCACGAACCGCGGCGATCAACGGAAAATGATCCTGTTTTTCGAAAGCGCTGCTGGTTCGTTCAACATTTAACGGTTAATCCCTGAGCGATGAGGAGCCTGACCCCAATTCGAACCACAACCGCAAACCTGTTGCTTGGTGCTGCCATCTGCCTTGGATTGCAGACGGCGGCGGCCGATGCTCTGGCGGAAATGACGCCCTGGGCCACCAACGAGGGCGGCCGCATGCGGATCGTCACCATGCCTCCAGAGCCCGATGGAACCGTGCGCGGGGCTCTGCAGATCGAGCCGAAGGATGGCTGGATCACCTATTGGAAAGAGCCGGGTGAAGCGGGCATTCCGCCGCAACTGACATTTTCGCGCGAAAGCGGGATCACCTCCCAGACGATGTCCTATCCGGTTCCAAAGCTGATCACCAACGGTGACGTGACCGACATCGGCTATGATCGCGCCGTGGCATTTCCGTTTGCGCTGAAGGTCGACAAGCCGACCAAAGCGGGGCAAGCCTCACAGGTCTTGCCGTTGGGGGCGGCAAGCATCGACGTTTCCGCGTTTATCGGCATTTGCCGCAATATCTGCATACCCTTCCAGGCCGAATTCTCTCTGCCGATGAAAGCGGTCCGGGGCACGCCGGTGGAAGAGGCAATGATCCTCAACGCCGCCAGAGCCGCACTCCCCTCGCCTCCGGCCAACGATTTTGCCGTGACTGATTATGCGATGGTGAAGGGCGGGAAGGTTCTACGGCTGACGCTGCGGCTGCCGGACAGTGCGACCGCGCCGCCGCAGGTGGTGGTGACCGGTCCCGAGGGGCATGTGCTATTTGAAAGCGTCGATGCGAAGCGGCAGGGTCATGCCTATACGCTGGATATGCCGGTGGGAAAATTGCCTGACAATTACGACATCAGCGGCAAACGGTGGGGCATTCTGGCGACCAGCGGCAGTCGGTCCATGGAGACGTCCATCGTTTTCGACTGAACCTCCTCCCGTCTTCGCTTGCCTCTTGCCGACCGCGACCTATAGTTCCGCCGAACGGCAAACTTCAAGCCAACAGGAGATCCCATGACCATCGCTATCGGTGAAAAACTACCCAGTGCCACCTTCAAGGAAAAGACTGCTGACGGCCCGGTCGAGATCTCGACGGACGCGCTGTTTGCCGGCAAGAAAGTCGTGCTGTTTGCGGTACCCGGCGCCTTCACGCCCACCTGCACACTGAACCACCTGCCCGGCTATCTCGACAATCGCGACGCGCTGCTTGCCAAGGGTGTCGACGACATCGCCGTCGTTGCCGTCAACGACTGGCATGTAATGGGCGCCTGGGCGCAGCAGACCGGCGGCATGGACAAGATCCATTTTCTGGCCGACTGGGACGGTGCCTTTACCAAGGCGATGGGCCTTGATGCCGATCTTTCCGCCGGCGGGCTTGGCGTGCGCTCCAAGCGCTACGCGATGCTGGTCGAGGACGGTGTGGTGAAGTCACTCGACATCGAGGAAAGCCCTGGCCAGGCCACCGTCTCGGGTGCCGACGCGATGCTGGAACGCCTCTAAGTCAATTAGTATTCCACGAGATCGTTTGAGGGGCTCATGCCCCTCATTCCCATTGCGAATGAGACGCTGCGAGGGGCTAGAGCCCGCCTCGAACCATTACACTGCCATATCGAAAACCATCAGGCCCGACACGCCGCCATCGGATGCGGCGACAATTCGTTCGGCGACGGTAATATGGTCGGGATGGACGAGATAGGCGTCACGGCTTTCCAGCGTGTCGAAGGTGACGATGAAGCCGTCGAGGAAGCCGCCGTTCAGGCCTTCCGATGAGGCGTTCGGGCCGGACTTCACATCGACAATGCCGGGAATGAGCGTTTTGAGGCCGTGAACGGCGTCGTAGATTTCCAGCTTCTCTGCCGGCTGCAATGCAGTCTTGAAGCGCATGAAGACGCAATGAAGGATCATCGGTGGGTCCACCCTATGGCTGTTCTGTATGGCGCGAAATCGTCGTGGAGCCTGCTTCAACGCTATGCCCGACGGGAAACCGCTTCGCACCTTTGCTGTAAACCACCCTCAAGAGCAACCGCTACTTTCTCTTGAAAGGCGCCATGCCGGTGCGGGCCAGTTCGTCGGCGCGTTCGTTTTCCGGATGGCCTGCATGGCCCTTGACCCAGTGCCACTTGACCTTGTGGCGCTGGTTGGCGACATCGAGCTGCTGCCACAGTTCACCGTTCTTCACCGGCTTCTTGTCGGCCGTCTTCCAGCCGTTTTTCTTCCAGCCGAAGATCCACTTGGAAATGCCGTCCATCACGTATTTGCTGTCGGTGTGAAGATCGACCTCGCACGTGTCCTTGAGCGCGTTGAGGGCGCTGATGGCCGCCATGAGTTCCATGCGGTTGTTGGTCGTTTCGGCCTCGCCGCCGGACAGTTCCTTGGTGGTTTCGCCGTAACGCAGGATAGCGCCCCAGCCGCCCGGGCCGGGATTGCCGGAACAGGCGCCGTCGGTGAAAATGTCGACCTGTTTCATGATGTCAGTCCATAATCTGCAGCAGAGGAAATGCCGCGGTGGAACCGCAGCTTGCGGAGGTATTCGAGCGGATCCTTCTTGACCACCAGCGCGCCCTCGGGCGTCGTCAGCCAGTCATAGAGCCGGGTGAGGAAGAAGCGCAGGGCCGAGCCGCGGGCAAGCACCGGCAATGCGGCGATCTCCGCATCAGACAGTGGCCGGACGCTGCGATATCCTTCCAGCATCGCCATACCCTTCTCAACGTTATAGCTGCCGTCCGCTTCGAAGCACCAGGCATTGAGGCAGATGGATACGTCGTAGGCGAGCAGGTCGTTGCAGGCGAAGTAGAAGTCGATCAGGCCCGACAGTTCGTCGCCGAGGAAGAAGACGTTGTCCTGAAACAGATCCGCATGGATGACGCCCGCCGGAAGATCCTTCGGCCAGTTGAGGCCAAGGAATTCGAGCTCGGAAGTGATCTCGTCCTGCAGCCCCTTCTCGACTTCATCGGCGCGGTCTGCGGATTTCTCCCACAACACCTTCCAGCCATCGAGCGAAAGTGCGTTGGGGCGCTTGATCTCGAAGCCTTCGCCGGCCAGATGCATCTGCGCCAGCGCCTTGCCGACCTCGCGGCAGTGCCGGGCTTCCGGCCGTCTCAGCCACATACCCTCAAGAAACGAAATCAATGCGGCCGGCCGGGTCGAGAGCTCGCCGAGCAACTGCCCGTCGCGGCGCGGCAAAGGCAGCGGGCAGGACAGGCCGCGATCAGCCAGATGCTGCATCAGACCCAGAAAGAACGGCAGGTCGGATTTCTCGACGCGTTTTTCATACAGCGTCAGGATCAGCGGTTCACGTGTGGTGTGGAGCAGGAAATTCGAGTTCTCGACGCCCTCGGCAATGCCCTTGTAGGACGTGAGCTCCCCGACATCATATTCGGCCAGGAACCGGTTCAGGTCGATTTCGGTGATATCGGTATAGACGGCCAAGATTTCGTCCCGCTGATGATCGTTGCGCTGGATCTCTTCCTAGCGGCTTGGCCGATGCTTCGCTAGGGGCGAAGGCGGTTCATCCAGCGGAGAGAGGGCGCTCGCCGTTGACCCAGGCCATGTCTTCGATGGTGAGGGGGACGGAGCGGAGTTCGCGGTTGACGAGGAAGTTTTCGGTTTCTTCGGCGGTGATCGCAAGCTCGATTTCGGCCGAGAACCTCTGCTTGAAGGCTTCGATGATTTCGTCGACGATGACTTCGGGCGCAGAGGCGCCGGCGGAGAGGCCGAGCGTCTGGATCTGGCCGATCTCATCCCAGTTCAGCTCGGAGGCGCGCTGCACCAGGATCGAGCGTCTGGCGCCGGCTCGGAGCGCGACTTCGACCAAACGCTTGGAGTTGGACGAGTTCGGTGCGCCGACCACGATGAAGAGATCGCAGCCGGGTGCTGCTTCCTTGACCGCTTCCTGGCGGTTTGTGGTGGCGTAGCAGATACTGTCGGCTGCCGGTGCCGTCAGGTTCGGGAAGCGTTCCTGCAGCTTGGCGATGACACCGGCCGTATCATCCACGGAGAGCGTCGTCTGGGTGACGTAACCGAGATTGTCGGGATCGTCTGGAACATAGGCTTCGGCATCGGCGATCGTGTCGACGAGCGAGACCGTGCCTTCCGGCAACTGGCCCATCGTGCCGATCACTTCCGGATGGCCGGCATGGCCGATCAGGACAACATGGCGGCCAAGCCGCTGGTGGCGCATCGCCTGCTTGTGCACCTTGGAGACGAGCGGGCACGTGGCATCGAGATAGAAAAGACTGCGAGCCTGGGCATCCTCCGGCACCGATTTCGGCACGCCATGGGCGGAAAATACGACGGGCTGCTGGCGATGCTCCGCCGGGATCTCATCCAGTTCCTCGACGAAGACGGCGCCCTTGGCTTCCAGTCCTTCGACGACATAGCGATTGTGGACGATCTCATGGCGAACATAGACCGGCGCGCCATAGGCTTTCAGCGCCAGCACGACGATCTGGATTGCCCGATCGACTCCGGCGCAAAAGCCGCGCGGACCGCAGAGGCGGATCGTGAGAGCCGGTTTTGTGACCTGGATGTTCATGTCGCTTCCGTAAGCCGTTGCAGCCCCCCATATAGGCGAGCCCGCTTCGCGACGCCAAGAAAAAAGTGACGGCTATGGCGTCGCAGGTCTGCGCCTGCGCCACCATGCGCCGATCACGACCGCCACCAGTGCCGCTGCAAGCCCGTACCAGGTGAAGGCATATTGGAGATGGCTCTTGGGGAGATCGAACTGGGTGACACCGCCCTTCGGCCAGCCGCCGGGATTTTGAACCTGATCATCCACATCGACAAAGAACGGCAGGGTTTTGGCCGGATCGAGACCTGATGACGACGCCATGACGTCGAGATCCTTCCAGAAGAAGATGTTCTTGGCGATATCGTTATCGGGCACGATAGAAGATGGCTTTTGCGCCAGTCGGCTGCGGGCATAGCCGGTCAACCGCTGCTCGCCCGCAACTTCGCCGGCGGTGCGCGTCGAGACCTCTTTCATCTCGTAGGGAATGAAGCCGCGATTGACGAGAAGGGCGCGACCATCGGAAAGGATCAGCGGGGTGTAGACGTAAAAACCGGTCTGGCCCTGAAACGTGGCGAAGAAATGCCGTTCTTTCGTGTGGTCGAACGTGCCTGAAAGCGCGACGCGGCGGTATTCGATATCGCCGCCATTGGCCGCGAGCCGTTCGATGTCTCCAAGCGGTACGGGAACTGCGCTGCGCCGCTCGGCGATATCCGCAAGCAGCCCTTCCTTCCAGTGCAGGCGTTCCATCTGCCAGGTGCCGAGAGCAAGGAGGATGGCGAGCGAGGCGAGGATGAGGGTGATCGTGGCGATGGTCTTGACCGGACGCCGCTTGCGAGCGCCCGCCATATCGACTTGATGTGTCATGTATTCAGACCCGGCCTTCTGCACGCCCTCGGCGTTTGCTCCCCGACCTGTCTACGACCGGCCCTCTCCCTCTGGGGAAAAGGGCCGTGAGGAGTGTGAGAGGGGAAACCCCGATCAATGCGCCAGCGGTGCGCCCCAGCCGCCCCAGATGTAGATGGAGAAGAACAGGAAGAGCCAGACGACGTCGACGAAGTGCCAGTACCAGGCGGCTGCTTCGAAGCCGAAGTGTTTTTCCGAGGTGAAGCCGCCGTTCATGGCTCTGATGAGGCAGACCAGCAGGAAGATGGTGCCGACCAGAACGTGGAAACCGTGGAAGCCGGTGGCCATGAAGAACGTGGCGCCATAGATCGAATTGGCGAATTCGAACGGGGCGTGGGCATATTCGTAGGCCTGCACGAACGAGAACAGTACGCCGAGTGCGACTGTCAGCGACAGGCCGGTGACGAGGCCCTTGCGATCGTTGTGCAACAGCGCGTGGTGAGCCCAGGTGACGCAGGTGCCCGACAGCAGCAGGATGATCGTGTTATAGAGCGGCAGATGCCATGGATCGAGAACCTCGATACCCTTTGGCGGCCATTGTCCCCCGAGAACCTGTGTTCTGGACGCCTGGATTGCCTCGTTGGCATAAAGGCTTGCATCGAAAAAGGCCCAGAACCAGGCGACGAAGAACATCACTTCCGACGCGATGAACATGATCATGCCATAGCGCAGATGCAGCGAGACGACGCGGGTATGGGCGCCCGCATTGCCTTCCTTGATCGTATCCGACCACCAACCGATCATCACATAGATGACGATCGCCAGACCGATATAGAAGACCCATGGCGTTGCCAGGTTCATGCCGAAAATGTGAAATTCCGAACCCTTCAGGTAGCGCATGTATCCGACGCCGCCGAACGCCATGACGAAGGCGCCGATCGAGGCAAGAAGCGGCCAAGGGCTGGGGTCGATAATGTGATAATCGTGGTTCTTCTGGTGCGCTTCTGCCATGCCTGCCCCTCCCAAGGGTGCTTACCGCAAGTGTTCCACCCGCCAAAAACGGCGGGCCATTTTAAAGCTTACTGCCCTTATCCTGCACTTCATTCCGCAAGGCCGCAACCGGCTTCGGCGGCGGTTCCTTGCCCGGATAGAAGGTGTAGGACAGGGTAATGGTCTTGATGTTCTTCGTCTCGTTCGCCTTGACGATCTCGGGATCGACGAAGAAGACGACCGGCATATCGATCGTCTGGCCCGGCTGCAGGGTCTGCTCGGTGAAGCAGAAGCACTGGACCTTGTTGAAATAGACCGCCGCCTCCATGGGGGTGACGTTGAAGACCGCGGTTCCAGTCGTCGCCACCGGCGAACGGTTCTTCGCGGTAAACGACACCTGCCCGGTTTCGCCGATCTTAAGCTCCACAGGTTTCGAAGGCTTGAAATCCCAGTTCAGGCCGGGCGACACATTGGCGTCGAACGTGACCTTGATGGTCTTCTCGAGGATCGTATCGGAATATTGCTCGCTGCGCTGGGTGGTGCCGTTATAGCCGGTGACCTGACAGAAGAGGCGGTAGAGCGGAACGGACGCATAGGCGGCGCCCACCATGCAGGTGACGAACACAGCGCAACCGGCAAAGATCGCGGCATTGCTGACCCGCTTTGCCTGACCATGGCCCGGCCGCTGGGCATTGCCCTGACCATTCCCGTAAACCTCTCCTCCCATGTGCCTCCTCCTCAAGCGTTCTGGGTCAGTTGCCGACGCCGCCGACTTTGACCAGCGTCATCACGTAGAAAAGGACGACCAGTCCGGCGAGGACCAGTCCCAGCGCCACATTTCTGTTGCGGCGGGACTTTTTCTGGGCGTCGTTGAGCTTGACGGTGTCAATCATAGAAGGCTTCCGATCAGGGTCGCCACACCGGCTGCCGCGTGGTCGGCAAGCAGCGCGGAAAAGATGATGAAGAGATAGAAGATCGAGTAACCGAACATCTTGCGGGCCGGCACCATCCGCTCGTCGCCTTCAGGCATGCGCAGGACAGAGATGGAACAGGCAATGAAGATGAGCCCCAGCACGCCGGCAAATAGGCCGTAGCCGATGCTGGCAAGGCCGGTGAAGCTGGGTGCGACGCCGAGAACAGCCGTCAGAACCGCATAGGCGAACATCTGGATTTTGGTGGAACGCTCGCCGGCGACGTTCGGCATCATCGGCACGCCGACCGAGCCGTAATCGCGCATCTTGTAGAGCGCCAGCGCCCAGAAGTGGGCAGGCGTCCAGAGGAAGATGATGAGGACCAGGATGACGCTGTCGAGCGAAATGCCGCCGGTGACGCAGGCCCAGCCGATCATGGGCGGGAAGGCGCCGGAGGCACCGCCGATGACGATGTTCTGCGGCGTCGAGCGCTTCAGCCACATCGTATAGACGACGGCGTAGAAGAAGATGGTGAAGGCAAGCAGGCCGGCGGCCAGCCAGTTGACGGCAAGGCCGAGGATCGCCACCGAAAACACCGACAGCGTGAGGCCGAAGGCAAGCGCTTCGCTTGGCCGCACGCGACCGTCAGGAATGGGGCGCTTGGCGGTGCGGGTCATGACGGCATCGATATCGGCGTCGTACCACATGTTGAGCGCGCCGGAAGCGCCGGCGCCGACGGCAATACAGAGAACCGAAATTGCAGCGAGAACCGGGTTGAGCGTGCCGGGCGCCAGAACGAGACCTGCGAACGCCGTGAAGACGACGAGCGACATGACCCGCGGCTTCAGAAGTTCGAAGAAATCGCGCGCGCCCGCTTCAGACAGGAACAGGCCTGCGTCATTGCCGAGAGCGTCGCGATCATCGATAACTGTCATGAGACCTAAAAACCTTGCATTTTCGGGGGACAGCGCGCTTCACACGCGATGTCCCTTGTTCGGAACGCTGCCTTAGCGGATGCGCGGCAGCTGTTCCCACTGGTGGTAAGGCGGCGGCGAAGACAGCTGCCACTCGAGCGTCGTTGCGCCTTCACCCCATGGATTGTCGCCGGCAACACGCTTCTTGGCGAAGGCTTCCCAGACGCCGAAGAGGAAGACCAGAACACCGGCGAAGGAGATGTAGGAACCGATCGAGGAGATGTAGTTCCAGCCCACGAAGGCATCCGGATAATCGATATAGCGGCGCGGCATGCCGGCGAGGCCTAGGAAATGCTGCGGGAAGAACACCAGGTTCACGCCCACGAACATCACCCAGAAATGCAGGTGTGCCACCTTCTCGCTATACATGTAGCCGAACATTTTCGGGAACCAGTAATACCAGCCGGCAAAGATTGCAAATACGGCGCCGAGCGACAGGACGTAGTGGAAGTGAGCCACCACGTAATAGGTGTCGTGCAGCGACCGGTCGAGGCCGGCATTGGCGAGCTGGACGCCGGTGACGCCGCCCACGGTGAACAGGAAGATGAAGCCGATCGCCCAGACCATCGGTGCCTTGAAGGTGATCGAGCCACCCCACATCGTCGCGATCCAGGAGAAGATCTTGATGCCGGTCGGCACCGCGATCACCATGGTTGCGAACACGAAGTAGCGCTGCGCATCAAGCGACAGGCCGACCGTGTACATGTGGTGGGCCCAGACGATGAAGCCGACCGCGCCGATTGCCACCATCGCATAGGCCATGCCGAGATAGCCGAAGACCGGCTTTTTCGAGAAGGTCGAGATGATGTGGCTGACGATGCCGAAGCCGGGCAGGATCAGGATGTAGACTTCCGGGTGACCGAAGAACCAGAACAGGTGCTGGTAAAGGATCGGATCGCCGCCGCCTTCAGGCGAGAAGAACGTGGTTCCGAAATTGCGGTCGGTCAGCGCCATGGTGATGGCACCGGCAAGAACCGGCAGCGACAGAAGCAGCAGGAAGGCAGTGACCAGAACCGCCCAGGCAAACAGCGGCATCTTGTGCAGTGTCATGCCCGGAGCGCGCATGTTGAGAATGGTGGTGATGAAGTTGATCGCGCCGAGGATCGACGAGGCACCTGCAACGTGGAGTGCCAGGATCGCCAGATCGACGGCCGGACCCGGATGACCCGAGGTCGACAGCGGCGGATACATGGTCCAACCGCCGCCCGCGCCATAGGCACCGGATGGTCCTTCGACGAACATCGACAGCATCAACAGCAGGAAGGCCGGGATGATCAGCCAGAAGGAGATGTTGTTCAGACGCGGGAAGGCCATGTCAGGCGCGCCGATCATGATCGGCACCATCCAGTTGGCAAAACCGCCGATCATTGCCGGCATGACCATGAAGAAGATCATGATCAGCGCATGCGCGGTGGTGAACACATTGTACATGTGCTTGCCGCCATCGATCGCGGCATCGCCCTCAAAACCGTAGACCATCGACGCCAGACCGTGGAAGATCTGGATGCCCGGTTCCTGCAGCTCCATGCGCATCGCAACCGACAGAAGGCCGCCGAGGACGCCCGCCATGATCGCGAAGATCAGATAGAGCGTACCGATATCCTTGTGGTTGGTCGAAAACAGCCAGCGGGCGGCAAAGCCCGGTGTGTGGGAATGATGATCGCCATGTGCATGCGCATCGTCGTGAGGCGCGCGAGCATGGGCATCATGAGCATGGTCGTCATGGGCGTGAGCGCCATGCGGATCCGTGTGAGTGGTATGTCCGGCCATTATCGTCAGCCTCCTGATTACTTCGCAGCGACGGCAAGGCCGTCGGCGGGCTTGGCCGTGCCGGCATCGGCGACCAGTGCTTTAAAAGCACCGGGAAGGTCGCTGGCGGCCTGGGCAAGCCAGGTGTTGTACTTTTCCTCGGAGACGACGTGGATGGCGATCGGCATATAGGCGTGATCCTTGCCGCAAAGCTCGGAACACTGGCCGTAATACATCCCCTCGCGATCGGCCTTGAACCAGGTCTCGTTGAGACGGCCGGGAACGGCATCGATCTTGACGCCGAAGGCCGGCATGGCGAAGGCGTGGATCACGTCGGACGGCGCTGCCGTCACCAGCATGCGTACCGTCTTGCCGACCGGAATGATCATTTCGTTGTCGACGGCGAGCAGCCGCGGATAGCGATCGATATCGGTCTTGCCGGCGGCAGCGCGATCCGGATCCTTCAGCATGTAGCTGTCGAAGGCGACGGGCGTTTCGCCGGAACCCTCATATTCGTAGTTCCACTGCCACTGGGTAGCGGTGGCCTTGACCGTCATGTCCGCATCCGGAATTTCCAGCTGTGCGTTCAGAAGGTTGAAGGACGGGATGGCGAGGAAGAACAGGATCAGCACCGGCGCCACGGTCCAGACGATCTCGATGACCGTGTTGTGGCTGGTGCGCGAGGCAACCGGATTGCGGCTGGCGCGGAACTTGACCGCAACCATGATCAGCAGCACCAGCACGAGCAATGTCACCGGCACGATGAACCAGAGCGTATAGTGCTCGAACCAGCGAATTTGGTGCATGATCGGTGACGCGGGCGCCTGCAAATCCATCTGCCATGGCCTCGGCTGGTCCGCATGGGCCAGCGAAGCCGTGAAAAGACAGATAAGCGACGCCATTGCGGCGTAAGCTCTCAACATAACGATAAACCCTCTCTCCCATGCGCCCGAGTCCCGCGATCGAACGGCATGCGGAATTCAAGCGCCTGGTTTGGTTCAATCACAGTTTGCGGGTCGTCGCAATATCTGCGCGGCATTGCTCATGCGGCATTTTGAACCTATCGGCATGCGGCGGAGTGCCTGCGCCGTCAGGAACATGCGGCATTGCTTGACCAGATGGCGCCGCACAGTCGCAAACCCCTCAAGTCCCATTTTCGCCGTACTCGGCTGAAAAGAGAGCGAGGCCTTTCATTTCGGCGTAGGACCGCCAAGAATAGTCACACTGATTCGTCCGTTTAGAGGTCTACATGGGTCGTCCCTACCGCCTTCGCGCCTGCCTTGCCTTGATGCTTGCGGGGGCCGTCGCATTACCCGCACTCGCGCAGCAGCCGGGACCTCGGCCGACTCCCAATACCCCATCGGCACCGGCTCCTGCCCCATCGGCCCCTGCCCCATCGACTGGTGCCGCACCGAAGACCGGGCAGAATGCACAGCAGGCGCCACAGAGCCCTACCCCCGGTTCTCCGGCACAGCCCGGCAACGTGAAGGAAAACCACGGCGCCTGGTCGATCATCTGCGACAAGCCGGCCGGTGCCTCCGTCGAGCAGTGCGCGATGATGCAGAACGTGATCGCCGAAGATCGCCCGGAAGTCGGCCTGTCCGTCGTCGTCCTCAAGACCGCCGACCGCAAGGCGCGCATCCTGCGCATTCTTGCCCCGCTTGGCGTTCTTCTGAAGGACGGCATGGAACTCTATGTCGACAGCAACAATATCGGCCGCGCCTATTTCACCCGCTGCTTCTCGGAAGGCTGCTATGTGGAAGTGGAAATCGACGACGAGCTGATGCGCATCCTTCGCGCCGGCAAGAACGCCGTGTTCGCGCTGCGCGAATCCGCTGACCAGGACCGCGTCGGCATTCCGATCGAGCTCAACGGTTTCGGCCCCGGCTACGACGCGCTTCCGTAAAGACGCTTGTTTCGGCGGATTGCCGGAACTACATCGGGCTCCAGATATCTCGACTTGGGCGCACAGATCGTGCCCTTCGGTCCCGAATGCACTGACGTGCGCAAGCGGAGCATAGAACAATGAACACCGACCTGATCTCTCTCTTCGATTGCGACGAGACGAAGCTGCGTTCTATCCTGAGCCAGGCGCTGTCAGGCGCTGACGATGGCGAGCTCTATCTCGAGCATGCCCAGGCGGAATTGCTTTCCTTCGACAACGGTCGCCTGAAGGGTGGATCGTTCAACACCGACCAGGGTTTTGGCCTGCGTGCCGTTGCCGGCGAGGCTGTGGGCTACGCGCATGCGGGCGAGCTTTCGGCGTCCGCGCTTTCGCGTGCGTCGGATGCGGTTCGCGCCGTCACCGCCAACCATTCCGGCTCCTATGCCGCCGCACCCCAGCGCACCAACAAGAAGTACTATGGCGACGAGAACCCGATCGGTTCTCCGAGCTTCGAGGCCAAGGCGAAGCTTCTGACCGAGATCGACGCCTATCTGCGCGCCAAGGATCCTAAGGTACGGCAGGTTTCGGCAAGCCTTGCCGCCAGCTGGCAGGTGGTCGACATCCTGCGAGCCGATGGGCACCGGGTGCAGGACATCCGGCCGATGACGCGCATCAACATTTCCGTCGTCGTGGGTGACGGCGATCGTCAGGAATCGGGCTCGTTCGGCACCGGCGGCCGGATCGGGTTTGGCGATTTCGTCGCGACCGGCAACTGGCAGGTAGGCGCCGACGAGGCGCTGCGCCAGGCGCTGGTCAATCTCGAGGCGATCGACGCACCGGCCGGTACGATGGATGTGGTGCTTGGCAATGGCTGGCCGGGCGTGATGCTGCACGAGGCTGTCGGCCACGGGCTGGAAGGCGATTTCAACCGCAAGAAAACATCGGCCTTTGCCGGTCTGATGGGCGAGATGGTGGCAGCCCCCGGCGTCACCGTCGTCGACGACGGCACGATCGACAACCGCCGCGGATCGCTGACCGTCGACGACGAAGGCACGCCTTCGGCCTATAACGTCCTGATCGAGGACGGAAAGCTGGTTGGTTACATGCAGGACCGCCAGAATGCGCGGCTGATGGGTGTGGCACCCACCGGCAACGGCCGCCGCCAGGGCTATGCGCACATACCCATGCCGCGCATGACCAACACATTCATGCTGGGCGGCGACAAGTCCCCGCAAGAGATCATCGCATCGGTCAAGAAGGGCATCTATGCCGTCTCCTTCGGCGGCGGACAGGTCGACATCACCTCCGGCAAGTTCGTGTTCGGCTGCACCGAGGCCTACATGATCGAGAACGGCAAGATCGGCGCCCCGGTCAAGGGTGCGATGCTGATCGGAAACGGTCCGGACGCGATGAAGCGCATCTCGATGGTCGGCAACGACCTGAAGCTCGACACCGGCATCGGTAATTGCGGCAAGGGCGGCCAGTGGGTTCCGGTTGGCGTCGGCCAGCCGCATCTGCGGATGGACCAGGTCACGGTGGGCGGCACCAAGGCGTGACGCGGCACCGGTCCAACGCGCTGGTTCCCGAGCTCTCCGTCAGCGATTGGCGCAAAAGCTGCGATTTCTACTGCGAGCTGATCGGTTTCGATATCGTCTATGACCGTCCGGACGAAGGGTTTGCATTCCTGGCGCTTGGCCAGGCGCAACTGATGATCGACCAGATCGGTATCGGCCGAGATTTTGCTCTGCCCGACGGGGCGTCCCCCGCCTATCCGTTCGGTCGCGGCTTGAACCTGCAGATCGAGGTTCCGTCCTCGGGCGCGATCCTGACGCGGCTGCAGGCAGCGGGCGTGCCCCTTCAGCTCGAACCGGAAGACAAGTGGTATCGCCGCGGCGATCATGAGGTCGGCAATCGGCAGTTCATTGTTGCCGACCCTGATGGATATCTGCTGCGGCTGTTCGAACATCTGGGAGAGCGGCCCCTGCCGCTCTGAACCCGTCGGCGTGACGGCTTGACACTTTCGGCCAAATCCCTGCAGTTGCCGGCTTTGTAACAGTGCAAGCCGATCCATGCCCTCCTCCACCCCCATTGCCGACATGTTCAGCCTCTGGCTTCCCGGCCATTCGCCGGGTGAACTCGCCTTCGTGTTCTCAGCCGCCATGATCGCCGGCCTTGCCCGCGGGTTCTCGGGATTTGGCGGCGCCCTGATCTTCGTGCCGCTGGCAGGCACGGCGATCGGTCCGAAACTCGCGGCGGCGCTGCTGCTGGTTATCGATGGCGTGATGACGCTCGGGATGGTGCCGGACGGCTGGCGAAGGGCAAACCGGCGCGAGGTGTTCACGATGATGATGGGTGCCATCGTCGGCGTGCCCGTCGGTGCGGCGGCGCTGGCGCTGCTTCCCTCCGTCACCCTGCGCTGGATCATCTCGGTCGTCGTGTTGTGCCTTCTCGTGTTCCTGATCTCGGGCTGGCGCTACCACGGACGGCCTAAGGCGCCGCTGACCATCGGTGTCGGGGCGCTTGCCGGCCTGTTCGGCGGTGCGGCGCAGATGTCGGGACCGCCGATCGTTGCCTACTGGCTTGGCGGCGCGACGGCACCTGATGTCGTCAGGGCAAACCTCGTCCTCTATTTTGCTCTCGCCAGCGTCATCTCGTCCGTGTCCTATCTGATCGGCGGCATCCTGACGTTCGAGGTGCTGCTCATCGCGCTGATCGCAGGACCGGGCTACGGGATCGGGCTTTACGCGGGTTCACGGCTGTTCGGGCGTGCGAGCGAGGCGACGTTCCGGCGTATCTGCTTTTGCCTGATCGCATCCGCCGCCCTGATCGGCCTGCCGCTGTTTGACGGCATGATTCGCTAAAACAGGTCTTCAGCAACGCTTAACGGCTGACACGGTAGGTTGCATCTCGGGGTTGAACGGGCGTGGCGACGATGGTGAATTTGAAAGCAAAGTTGCCGGCGGCATGGATCCGTGGCCTGAAACGTCAGGTCACGACGACAGGTCTAGAGGCGTCGGCAGCACTCGCACGGGCCGGCATGCTGGCGAGTGCGCGCG
This sequence comes from Neorhizobium sp. DAR64872/K0K18, assembly GCF_050500175.1. NCBI lineage: Bacteria > Pseudomonadati > Pseudomonadota > Alphaproteobacteria > Hyphomicrobiales > Rhizobiaceae > Neorhizobium > Neorhizobium sp. DAR64872/K0K18. The sequence goes on along the minus strand of NZ_CP191446.1, from coordinate 748,140 downwards.
GTCGTGGTTCTATCTTCACGCTTCATCACGTGCGCCCAAAACAATCGCTCGCGTTCCAGCCGAGCGGTCATCTTGAGGTTACCCCGGAATTCCTGGCCGATGCGATCGAACGGCTCTCGGCGGATAGATATGCGTTCGTGCCGCTGGACGACGTGCCGGAGCGGCTTGCCAATCCGGCCGGCCAGCCGTTTGCCGCCTTCACGCTTGACGATGGCTATCGCAACAACGCCGAACATGCGCTGCCGGTATTCGAGAAATACGGCGTGCCCTTCACCGTTTTCGTCGCCCGCGGCTTTGCGGAGCGGACCCATTCGATGTGGTGGGAGACAATGGCGGACCTGATCGGTCGCGAGCGGGAGCTGAGTTTCGATTTCGGCAATGGACCCGAGCGGATCGAGCTCGGCTGTGAAGAGCAGAAGTTCAACGCCTTCGACCGGTTTGCCGATCTCGTGTTTCGCGATGACGAGGCAAGTGCCGTCTCAAGGATGGATGCGCTTGTGCGGTGCCACGGTATCGACCCGTTGCAGATGACCGCCGACCTGACGATGGATCGGGCCGAGCTCCGCGAACTTTCGCGGCACAAGCTCGCAACACTTGGCGCCCACACAATTAGTCATCGCGCCGTCGGGCGGCTGTCGGAAGCGCAGGCGCGGGCCGAGATGTCGAGTTCTGCCGACTATGTGGAAGAACTGACCGGGATACGGCCGACCACGATCGCCTATCCCTACGGCACGCGGAAGGCGGTGGGCGAGCGCGACTACCGCATCGCCCGCGACCTCGGCTTTTCGGTCGCCGTCACGACCCAGCCGGGCACGATCTGCGAGAAATGGCTGACCCGGCTGACGGGTCTGCCGCGGATTTCGCTGAACGGCCATTACCAGCGGGCGCGCTATGTGTCGGCGCTCGCCTCGGGCATTCCCTTCAAGCTTGCGCGCTAGGCGCAAGCTCTCATCGGTCGCTCACGGATACATCCGCACCTTTTCCCAGGCACCGTCTGGCGTATCGCGGCGGAATTCGATCCGGTCATGCAGGCGGAACGGTCGATCGTGCCAGAACTCGATCGACACGGGACGGATGCGGAAACCGGACCAGTGCGGTGGCCGCGGTATCTCGCCGATCGCAAATTTCGCGGTGTATTCGGCCACGGATTTTTCCAGCGCGAAACGGCCTTCGAGCGGCCGTGACTGTTTCGAGGCCCAGGCGCCGATTCGGCTTCCGCGTGGCCGCGTCGCATAATAGGCATCCGCTTCGGCATCGCTGACGATCTCGACAGGGCCGCGCAGACGCACCTGACGTCTCTGCGACTTCCAGTGAAAGACCATCGCAGCCTTTTTCTGGCCGAGAATTTCCTCGCCCTTCTGGCTTTCGAAATTCGTATAGAATACAAACCCGTCCTCGTCGTAGCCCTTCAGCAGGACCATTCGCACATTGGGAAGCCCATGTTCATCGACGGTCGCAAGCGCGACGGCGTTCGGATCGTTGATCTCGCTGGATTCGGCATCCTTCAACCACGACCCAAATAAGGTGAAGGGTTCACTTTCCTGCGTGAAGTCACCGCTTGTTAACCCGTTTTCCGACATATTGACTAAAGTGCTCCCGATCTGATGAACATGCCCGAGACACTTGGCCGGACAGGATGCAAGGTGATTGTGATAGCAAATTCGATGTGCCGTACAAAGAGCCTGAATGGCGCCAGCCTGCGAATCATCGCGATCGTCGCACTGTGCGGTTCGCTTGGCAGCTGCACCAGCATGGATGTGTTCGGCGGCGCGGACAAGGTCGATCGTAGTATCTCGACGAGCAGCATTCCCAGCAAGCCAAAAGCGGGTGATCCGCAATCGGACGAAGCCACCGTGCGCAATGCCGTGACCTCGGCCGATCTCGCCAAGGTGGGTGCGAACCCCCTTCCCTGGGCAAATTCGGCGACCGGCAGTGCCGGTGTCGTCTCCTCGATCCACGAGGACCGGAGCGCCGGCCTACTCTGCCGCGCCTTCACCACCAGCCGCCATTCCTATGAAGGAATATCGCTGTTTTCCGGTCAGGCATGCCGGACCGAAACGGGCGACTGGTCGCTCACGGCATTTGACCGCCAGTAGTGTTAAGGCCAGCACTGTGCGGTAAACGTTTTGTTTACCGTAACATGCATCGACCTTCTCTCCGTAACCTCTGATTCAGCAATTCCTCCATACGGTTACTGCCTGTGATCCGGCCAGCCTCGGGGCATGAGGAACCGAAGGCTGCCGCGAGAGTTGTTGAGTTACGGGGGGTCCGGAATTGGATACGCGACCCACCGCCCCAAGCTTTACGGGTGGTTTCAAAATGCGCGATCCCTACTCTATTCTCGGCGTCAATCGGAGCGCCAACGCTGACGAGATCAAATCGGCGTGGCGTTCGAAGGCAAAGACCATACATCCCGATCAGAACCAGGACGACCCCGATGCCGGCGAGCGCTTCGCCGAAATGGGCCAGGCCTATGAGGTGCTGAAGGATCCCGAGCGGCGCAAGCGCTACGACCGCGCATCCGCTCTTCAACAGACATTCATGCAGCAGCGCCAGGCAGCCCGCGAAGCGGAAATGCGTGCCAAGGCTTCCCGCGAGCGTGCGGCAAAAGTGATGGAAGAGCTTGCCCGTGCCAGCGCCAAGCGGGCGCAGGCCGAAGTGCTTCAATCCCAAGCGCAGCAGCAACAGCAGAACGGCAAGGCCCGTGTCGATGCCCCGCCGGAACCGGCCGAAGACATGGTCGAGCGTATCTTCGGCGTCTCGCCAGACGGCCAGACCGCCGACTCCGGACAGAAGAAAACCGCAGACGAGGCGTCGACCGCGCAGGCCGCTCGTCCATCGTCGAAAAGCGACGCGACAGGAGCCGATGCAGCGGATGAGGGTCCCGGTAGCCGCCCGGCCCCGCAGACCACCGGCATGGGTTCCGGTCTTCTCAACACGCTGCTGCGGCGCATCCGCGGTGAAACCGTGACCGTTCTCGAAACGGCGCCGGATCTTCTGGCCGAAGCGGTCGTGACGATCGAAGACCTTCTCAACAGGGGTTCGGTCGTCGTGCATTCCAGCGACGATCGTGACGTGCGCGTTTCGCTTTCCGCGGGCATGACCGAGGGTCATGTTGTGCGGCTGAAGGGCCAGGGGCTGAAGCTTCCCGGGATGAAGCAGGGCGATCTCGTGGTGACCCTGAAAGTGGCCAAGCATGCGGATTTCCGGGTGAGCGGTTTCGATATCCACACCATTTTGCCGATCTCTCTCGAAGACGCCGTTCTCGGCGCCGAGCCGATGCTGAAGACGCCTGAAGGCGAGCAGACGATCGCGGTTCCCGCATGGTCGGGGTCCGATCAGGCAATCCGGCTGGAAGGCATGGGGCTCTACAACGATGCAGGCGGCCGCGGCGATCTGGTGGCGGAACTGCGCATTGTGCTTCTCGAAAAGCCCGACCCGAAGGTGACCGATCTGATGCGCCACATGCGCCACGGGCTGTATCTGTAAGACATCGATCCCCAACCGGTTCCGGCGACAGCTGAAACGTTGGCCTCCCCGTTCGCCAAAGAGTGGGCGTATGAGTTGGTATCCGCAAGCTTGAACCGTTGCCCTGCCTATGTCATAGGCAAGGCCAAATCGAGTTTCCAGGGGATATTCATGGTTCAGGCTTCCGGCCTCATGTCAGGCAAACGCGGCGTCGTCATGGGTGTCGCCAACAATCGCTCCATCGCATGGGGCATTGCCAAGGCCATTCACGATCAGGGTGGCGAAGTTGCTCTGACCTACCAGGGCGACGCCCTGAAGAAGCGGGTCGAACCGCTCGCTGCCGAAATCAACGCTTTCATGGCCGGCCACTGCGATGTCAGCGACGAGTCGACCATCGATGAGGTGTTCGCCAATATCGAGAAGAAGTGGGGCAAGATCGACTTCTTCGTGCATGCGATCGGCTTCTCCGACAAGGATGAGCTGACCGGCCGTTATGTCGATACGACGCCTGACAACTTCGCCAAGACGATGCAGATCTCGGTCTACTCCTTCACGTCGGCCGCACGCCGCGCCGAAAAGCTGATGACGGACGGCGGCGCCATGCTGACGCTGACCTATTACGGTGCCGAGAAGGTGATGCCGAACTATAACGTCATGGGCGTTGCGAAGGCGGCACTTGAAGCCAGCGTCAAATACCTGGCCGTTGACCTCGGACCGAAGAATATCCGCGTCAACGCGATCTCGGCCGGCCCGATCAAGACGCTTGCCGCGTCCGGCATCGGCGACTTCCGCTATATCCTCAAATGGAACGAGTATAACGCGCCGCTTCGCCGCACGGTCACGATCGAGGAAGTGGGCGATGTCGGCCTTTATCTTCTGTCGAACCTGTCGCGCTCCGTCACCGGTGAAATCCACCATGCGGATAGCGGCTATCACGCCATCGGAATGAAGGCCGTCGACGCGCCTGACATTTCCGTCGTGAAGGACTGAGCGCCCCGTGCTTCTCTACGTCATCCGTCACGGCCAGACGGACTGGAACGCTGAAGGCCGGCTTCAGGGTCAGAAGGATATTCCTCTGAACGATACGGGCCGCCTTCAGGCTACCGGCAATGGTGAAGCGCTGAAAGAACTGCTCGGCGACGATGTCGCCAATTTTGACTTCGTGGCAAGCCCGCTCTCGCGCACTCGCGAGACGATGGAGCGGCTGCGCACAGCGATGGGGCTCGATCCCCTCGCCTACCGGACCGACGACCGGCTGGTGGAAGTTTCGTTCGGCGACTGGGAAGGCCAGACGCTGGCCGAAGTCAAAAAACTCGAGCCCGAGCTGCTGAAGGAAAGAAAGCGCCAGAAATGGAGCTTCATTCCGCCGGGCCAAACTGCTGAGAGCTACGAAATCCTGTCATGGCGCATCGGCGCCTGGATGCAGTCTCTGACCGGTCCGACCGTGGCGGTCGCCCATGGCGGCGTCATCAGGTCGATCTTTCGCCTGATCGGCGGCGTGGGAGAAGAAGAAGCATCGTCTATCGCCATCCATCAGGACCGTATCCTGAAAGTCGAGCCGCTCGACGGCCGGATGGAATGGCTGTAAGCCGCTGAGGCCCGGTTCCGGCCCTTACTGTACGATTTCGAGATCGTCCACGACGCGGTTGCCATCGACGACCGTGTAGAACACCAGAACCTTAACGCCCGCCTTCAGGCCCTCGAAGTTGAACTCTTCCGGCACCTTGTAGGTCTTGCCGTCGTCCAGCGTCAGGCTGAGCGACTTGGCGTCGATCGTCTTGATCGTCGCCTCGACGTCCACGCTCTGCGCCCAAGTGCTCAGCGGCGAGAAAACACCGGCGGTCGCAAGCAAGGCAGCAATGAGGATACGCATGATGAAGATCCCTGGAACAAACGGTCTGTACTAATTCGGTGCAAGATAGCCTGCCGATTGTGGCGAAAATTGCTCGCCAGCATGACATTTTCGCTACAAACAACAGTTTGATTATTAACCATATTCTTCCGAATTCAAGACGTCTCAAGACCAAATCGAACGTTTAGTGACCGCGTTTACCAACTATTTGCAATAAAACGCAGCTTCACAGCTCTAAGGCGGATGTGGAATGGGAAATTAACTGCGCCACAATACAGTTATACCCGGTCACAAGAGTTAACGAGAAGGTGTTCAGTTTTGGCGCTCTGGCGTTCCTCCATTACCGAAAGGTTTCGCCCTTTCAGCAGTGCATGCGCGCCTGCCGTCGCAGCCTTCCTCGTTTCGCTGACAGTTATCGTCACCGCGGTGGTCCTCGATCACCGATTCGTGCAGAAACATCGCGACGATATTCACGCCGCCACGACACGCGCGGCCGGCACGGCGGCCCGTCAGATCGCCTCGCGGCTGGAGCTTGATTTCGCGGTCGCCGATAGCCTGCGCAATGCGTTGATCGGTCAGGCAGGATACAAGCCCAACGATATGCAGACCGCTGCTCGTCAGGCACTCGCCGACCTGCCGCACCTTTCCGCAGTGATCGCGGCACCGGGATTCACACCAACGACCTTCTTCCGCCGCGACAGCTTGGCCGGTGAGACCGGTATCGATCTTGCTGGTCTTAAGGCGGATCTCGACCGGGCCGGCAACAAGGCGCGCCCAAGCGTGCTGACCGGATCGCAGACGGGCAGGCTTACCCTCATCATGCCGGTGCCTTCCGCCAGCGGACAGGAAGCCGGGCTCTGGGGCGCTCTGGTTCTCGTCCTCGATGTCGCCGATCTGCTTGATCCCGCGACACGCCCTCAGGTTGGCGACGCGGCACAAACGTCCGAGACGGTCTTCGACTGGCTCGATCTCGCGCTCGTCGACAACAGTCGAGCCGACCAAGCCGTGTTTTACGGCAATGAAGCGGTAAAGGGCGGCGATCCGGTCCGGTGGTCGATCACCGTCAAGGGTACGGACTGGCAGATCCTTGCGGCGCCGCGCGTCGGCTGGAATGCTTCGCCCGCCGGTCAGATGCGGTTCCGGTTGATCCTGGCGCTGGCATCGCTTGCGATCGTCTTGCCGGTGCTCATTGCGACCTCGCTGATTTCGGAACGCAACCGGCATATCGAGACGCTGCGGCTGCGCGAAAACAAGCTGTTTGCACTGTCGCGACGGTTCGGGCTTGCCATGGAAGCGTCGATGATGGGCATCTGGGAAGTGACCGATGAGGGTGTGCAGCTCTCCTGGGACGATCGCTCCGCCGCTCTCCACGCCAATCCGTCAGCCACCACCGGCAACCGGTTCGATGACTGGATGGCATCGATCGCGCCTGAGGACAGGGCTGTCGCGGAAGCGCATCTCTTTACAGTTCTCTGCACCGACAGCCCATCGACCGAGACCTATCGCCTGATCCTGCCCGGCGGCGACATCCGGCATCTTCGCTCCGCCGGTGCGAGGGTTCAGAACGAGCGCGGCATCCAGGCGACCGGCATCGTCTGGGACGTCACCGCCGACGTGACGATGGCACAGACCCTGCGCGACGCGAAAGACAATAGCGAGGTCAAGAATGCCGAGCTCGAACTGGCGCTCGACGAATTGTCGGACCGGGAGCAGGAACTGGAAGGTCTGTCGCGCAAGCTCGACCTCGCACTCGGTTCCTACGGATGCGGCGTCTGGGAATATGATCCGGCAACCGGCAGCGAGATATGGGACGCTCGCATGTGCCAGCTTTATGGCGTCGCCCCGATTGCCGGCCCCCTTCCCCACGACTTCTGGCTGTCTCTGCTGGTTCCGGAGGATCGCCAGAGTGCTCTTGACGCGGCAATGCGTTACCTTTCCGGCGACGTCGAGGAGGCTCTGATCGTTCGCGTGCCGCAATCTGACGGCAGCCTCCGCTATATCCGGTCCGTCGGTCAGCTGGTGATCGGTCGCGACGGTTCCCGCAAGCTTATCGGCCTCGCCTTCGACGTGACCAAGGACGCGGTGATGACGACCGAGCTCAAGTCTGCGAAAGCGGAATCGGATGCTCGCAATGTCGAGCTTCAGATGGCCAAGACCCGCATCGAGCACAATGCGCTGCACGACCCGCTGACGATGCTTGGGAACCGCCGCAAACTGGACATGGAACTCGACCACCTCTCGCGTGCAAGCCAGGTGGAGCGGCAGAAGTTCTTCATCCTCCATCTCGACCTCGACCGGTTCAAGCAGATCAACGACACGATGGGCCATGCCGCCGGTGACGCGATGCTGGTGCATTCATCCCGGATCCTGTCGCGCAACGTGCGTGACGAGGATATCGTTGCGCGGATCGGCGGCGACGAGTTCGTCATCCTGATGAACAATTCCGCATCCATCGAGGACGTGGCCGAGCTTTCGCAGCGGATCATCGCCGAGTTTCGTCAGCCCTTCGACTTCGACGGCTTTTCCTGCCGGTGCGGCGTTTCGATCGGCATTGCGCAGGCAACCGGTCTCAATGTCGATGCACGACGCACGCTGGTCAACGCCGACATCGCGCTCTACCGGGCCAAGGGCCTCGGCCGCAACCGTTTCGAATTCTTCACGCTCGACCTGCAGGAAGAGATCGTCAGCCACAAACGGACCGCCGACGAAGTGCTCTCGGCGATCGACAACGGCGAGTTCGTGACCTGGTACCAGCCGCAGTTTTGCGCCAGAACCGGTGAACTGACCGGGGCCGAGGCGCTGCTGCGCTGGAACCATCCGCATCACGGCATCCTGGCGCCGGCGCGGTTCCTGAGGATCGCCGAAGACCTCAACGTGTCGGCGGTGCTCGACCAGATCGTGCTTGAGACGGTGCTGAAGGACAAGATGCGCTGGACCGCGCTCGGCCTCAAGGTGCCGAAGGTCTCCGTCAACGTCTCGTCAAAGCGGCTGCATGACGAAAACCTGATCGCGAACCTCGAGTCGCTGTCCATCACACCCGGCGAGATCTGTTTCGAGCTGGTGGAGTCGATTTTCCTCGACGACGGCGACGTGTCGGTATCGGGCAATATCGAACGCATAAAGGGAATGGGCATCGACATCGAGATCGACGATTTCGGGACCGGCCATACCTCGATCGTCTCGCTGCTAAAGCTGAAACCGAAGCGGCTTAAGATCGACCGGCAGCTGGTGATGCCGATCCTCGAAGCGCCGCAGGAGCGGACCATGGTTCGCTCGATCGTCGACATTGCCCGCTCGCTTGGCATCGACACGGTGGCGGAAGGTGTGGAGACGATGCAGCATGCGGAATTGCTGCGCGAACTCGGCTGCGACCTTCTGCAGGGCTATGCCTTTGCCAAGGCCCTGCCCTTTGACGAATTCGTTGAGGCGGCCAGAGCCGACTGGCTCAAACAGGCGGCATGAATGGCACCGAATGGCCGGCCGTGCATCCATGTCCGGGATCGACAGCCCGATATGGGGCAAGAAGGGCTTGTCGCCCGCCGACCTTTTCCATAAGACATCCGCGTCAAAGTTTGACGTCCAAGATTGACGGAGGCGGCCCCTCCGAAGCCGGTTAGTGAAATGTCGCACAATACTTTCGGTCATCTTTTCCGTGTCACGACCTGGGGCGAAAGCCACGGGCCGGCGCTCGGCTGCGTCGTGGACGGATGCCCTCCCGGCCTGCGCTTCACGCTTGCCGAAATCCAAGCCTGGATGGACAAGCGCAAGCCCGGACAGTCGCGTTTCGTGACCCAGAGGCGCGAGGACGATATCGTCAAGATCCTCTCCGGCGTGATGATGGATGCCGACGGCGAGACGATGATCTCGACCGGCACCCCGATCTCCATGCTGATCGAGAATACCGACCAGCGCTCCAAGGACTACGGCGAGATCGCCCGCAGCTATCGTCCCGGCCATGCGGATTTTGCCTACGATCTGAAATACGGGATCCGCGATTTCCGCGGTGGCGGCCGCTCATCGGCCCGCGAAACGGCAGCGCGTGTGGCTGCCGGCGCGATCGCCCGCAAGGTCGTGCCGGGAATGACCGTGCGCGCGGCGCTGGTGCAGATCGGCAAGCACAAGATCAACCGTGACAACTGGGACTGGGGCCAGGTCAACGAGAACCCGTTCTTCTGCCCCGATCCTGAGATGGTGCCTGTCTGGGAAACCTATCTCGACGGCATCCGCAAGGCCGGATCGTCGATCGGTGCGATCGTCGAGGTGGTGGCGGAGGGCGTTCCCGCAGGGCTTGGCGCACCGATCTATGCCAAGCTCGACCAGGAAATTGCTTCCGGCCTAATGTCGATCAATGCCGTGAAGGCCGTCGAGATCGGCGATGGTTTTGCCGCCGCCGAGCTTTCCGGCGAGGACAATGCCGACCAGATGCGGATGGGCAACGATGGCCAGCCTATCTTCCTCTCCAATCATGCCGGCGGCATCCTCGGGGGCATTTCGACCGGCCAGCCGATCATTGCCCGCTTCGCCATCAAGCCGACCTCGTCGATCCTGAGCGAGCGCCAGTCGATCGACGCTGACGGCAACAATGTGGATGTGCGCACCAAGGGTCGCCACGATCCTTGCGTCGGCATCCGCGCCGTGCCGATCGGGGAGGCGATGATGGCCTGCACGATCGCCGACCATTTTCTCCGTGACCGGGGTCAGACCGGTAAAACCCGCTAGGAATCATCACATGCCCTACGATCAGAAGCGCGTCGTCGACGCCATCCGCGCCTTCGAAGCCGGCGAAATCGTCGTTGTTACCGATGACGACGGACGCGAAAACGAAGGCGATCTGATCGTCGCTGCGGTTCACTGCACGCCGGAAAAGATGGCCTTCATCGTGCGCCACACATCCGGTATCGTCTGCACGCCGATGCCGCGCAGCGAAGCCAAGCGCCTGAACCTCAACGCCATGGTGGCGGAAAACGACAGCGCGCATACGACCGCCTTCACCGTAACGGTGGATTTCAAGCACGGCACGACGACCGGCATCTCCGCCGACGACCGGACGCTGACGGTGCGCAACCTTGCCAACCCGAATGTCGGCCCGGCCGACTTCGTGCGTCCCGGCCACATCTTCCCGCTGATTGCCCGCGAAGGCGGCGTTCTGATGCGGTCCGGCCATACGGAAGCGGCCGTCGATCTTTGCAAGCTTGCCAACCTGCCGCCGATCGGCGTGATCTGCGAACTCGTCAACGACGACGGCACGGTGACGCGCGGTCCTCAGGTGACGGAGTTTGCGATCACCCATGGCCTGAAGCAGGTGTCCGTTGCCGATCTCATCGCCTATCGCCAGCGCAAGGAAACGTTGATCGAGCTGCACGGCACGTTCGACATCGAGACCCCGAAGGGCAAGGCCAAGGCACACGCCTACTCCCTGCCCTGGGAGACGATGCAGCACGTCGCCATCGTGTTCGGCGACATCAGGGACGGCGTCGACATTCCGGTCCGCCTTCATCTCGAAGACGTGGCGCGCGATGTGTTCGGCGCGGCGCGCTCCGTGGACCGTTACATGGCAAAGATCGCCGACGAGGGTCGCGGCGTCATCATCTATCTGCGCGAGGGTTCGGTTGGCGTCGGTGCCAGCACGACGTCGCGCAAGGTCCGCTTCGGCGAGGAATCGCACGCGGAGGCCAAGGTCCGCGACAGCGAGTGGCTGGAAATCGGCCTCGGCGCCCAGATCCTGCGCGATCTCGGCGTGTCTTCGATCAAGCTTCTGACCAGAAGCGAACGTCATTACGTCGGCCTCGAAGGGTTCGGCATCCAGATCGCCGAGACCGTGATCTGCTAAACGGCCACTGAGCGGAGCGTGTTTCCGTGCTGACCTTTTGAAATAGAGGTTGTCGCGGGAACATCGCATTTGCGCACGGGTTCAGTCTCAGGACGTTGCTGGAAAATGCCGGCGACGTCCGACAGACGCAACCGTGCAAGGATCAAGTCCGTGACCCGAAGCCTGAACATCGTTCCGCCAGCCCTCGATCCCGCCGTCTCCGCTGAAAGGACGACCGTCGAGAGCATGACGTTTCCGCCGAGCGGCTTCGTGCCCAACCACCCTCACCTTCCGGCTCTGATCTACCGCAACGCCCTTGCCATCGACCCTCTGGTCGGCGACCCCGCCAGCCTGTTCGAAGACCTTTTTGCGAAAAACGGCTGGCAGGGCATCTGGCGCGATGGCGTATTCGATTACCAGCACTACCACACGGGCGCCCACGAGGTCCTCGGCATCGCAAATGGTCGCGGCCTGCTGCTGATCGGCGGTCCGGATGGCACCGAAATCTCAGTCCATGGCGGCGATTGCATCGTGTTGCCGGCCGGCACCGGGCACATGCGGCTGGAGGCCAGCCGCGACTTCGTGGTTGTCGGCGCCTATCCGCCAGGACAGCGTGCGGATCTCCAGACCGGACCCGCGGATTCTAAGGGTCTCAGCCGAATTTCGAGCCTTCCCGTGCCGCAGACCGATCCGCTCCGTGGCCGCGACGGCCCCCTCCTTCGGCACTGGGTCCGTTAGGGTTCATTCATGTACATCTAATGCGTGCGCAAAAATCCGATAGGCACAATTTTATCGGAACAAGCACAGCAGCCTTGCAGTTACCCCGCTGATCGCCACCCGCTCTACGGCTCGGCAACCCAAGGCTATAAAGATGAACACGCGTCCTCAATTCGCCTCGTCCACCCCGCTGTCAAAGCTCCCGCCGCAAATCTACTACGTGCATCCTCTCATGCTCAAAGGCTTGCAGGATTGGCGCCAGGTTTTTGCCCATGCGAAGGATCTCGGCTTCGATACGGTCCTCAGCGCGCCGCTGTTTGCACGCGGCGCGGACACGAGCATTTTCGTCAGCGGAGACCTGGACAGGCTTGATCCGGCGCTGGGACTTGGGGAAAGCGTCGACGACGGCGTGAAGGCACTGACAGGTGCCGCTAAAGAGCATGGCATCAAGCTGATGCTCGACATTGCCATCGATCGTATCGCCGATGCCTCGAACCAAGGCAGCGCCGTCGTATTCGACCCGCGTCGCTCGCCGCAGGAAAGCGGCAGCCGCACGATCGATATCACTCATGAAACGCAGCTGCTCGATGACTGGCGCCGCCGACTGGCGCGGCTGGCCGGGCTTGGCATCGCCGGCTTCCGCTGCATCGGCATTGGCAAGGTCGCGCCTGACGTCTGGAAGGGCCTGATCACTGCGGCCCGCAGTGCCGTCTCCGACACCATCTTCCTTGCCTGGACGCCAGGCACCAGTTTTGAAGATCGCAAGGCGCTCAAGGGCGTCGGCTTTGACGGCAGCTTTTCGTCCTTTGCCTGGTGGAACATGGAGGAACGCTGGATCCTCGACGAATACGAGGTGCAGCGCGAACTCGGCTACCAGATCACCTTTCCGGAAGCCCCGTTCGGCAAGCGCATGGCGCATGGCATTGACGGAACCGAAGTGTCGGAGCGCCGAGCGGTCCGGGCCCTGAAGCTCGCGTCGACCTTCGCCAGCGGCCTCATGGTGCCGATGGGCTTCGAATACGGCTCATCCATCCCGCTCGACCCGCTGACCGGTGACGGAATGGGTCTGCGTGGACTCAAGGACCAGGGCGTGTTCGACCTGTCGAGCGACATCCGTGCCATCAATGCCGCGCCGAACAAGACATCGGCCGGGTTTGGCCGCCAGCCGCTGAGGCTGATTTCCACCAGCCAGACCCAGGCTGTGGCGCTCTTGCAGACCGACCATGAGGATATCCGTGCATCTTCGAAGATCCGCGTCGTCATGCTGAACCGCGATTTGCGCAGGGTCACCAAGGCTCCGTTCAACGTGCTACGTGAAGCAGCATCCCCTTTCCTGCCGCTGACGGCGCCGGGGAATGACGCCGACATTTTTGCGCCCGATCTCATGCTGAAGCCGGGCGAACTGCGCGTTTTCGAAGGCCATGCCTCGCAGCCGATCATCGAAGCTGTTCCGGTTTCCACCGCAGCCGAAGCCGCTGCAACACCGCGGCTGGCGATCGAGAAAATCACTCCGTCGGTCGATGACGGTCGCTTTGTGGTGAAGCGGGTTGTCGGTGAGACGGTCAAGGTCGAAGCCGACGTGTTCGGCGACGGGCACGATCCGCTGTCGGCGTCGGTGATGTGGCGTGCGGCCGACGAGGACCAGTGGACCGAAGTGCCGATGACGCTTGTCACCAACGATCGTTGGGCGGCAGAATTTCCTCTGAAGCGGATGGGTCGCCACGAGTTTGCGATCGAGGCCTGGAAGAACCCGTTCCAGATCTTCCGCTACGAATTCACCAAGAAGCACGAGGCGCGGCTCGATCTGCGGCTGGAGATCCAGGAAGGCATCAATCTGGTGCTTGATGCGCTGGATCATGCCACGGGTGACCTCAAGACCGAACTGAAGGTGCTGTTCGACAAGCTGACGGCGCAGGACGATCCGAAGCGGACCGAAACGCTACTGCTGGCCGACACGGCCGAGCTGATGGTGGAAGCCGACCGCCGCCCGCATCGGGTTCGCTCGACGCTGATCCCGGTCGATGCCGAGCGGACGGCCGCAGCGTTTGCGAGCTGGTTCCAGGTGTTCCCGCGCTCCCAGAGCGGCGATGCGAACCGTCACGGCACGTTCGACGACGTGATTGCGCGGCTGCCGGCGATCCGGGAGATGGGCTTTGATGTCCTCTACTTCCCGCCGGTGCATCCGATCGGTTCGACCAACCGCAAGGGCAAGAACAACACGCTGACGCCGGCCCCTGATGATCCGGGCAGCCCATACGCGATCGGCTCGGAAGATGGCGGCCATGACGCGATCCATCCGGAGCTCGGCACGTTCGAGGATTTCCGCCGGCTGGTGGATGCCGCCAAGGAGCACGGGCTGGAGCTCGCTCTCGACCTCGCGATCCAGGCATCGCCCGACCACCCGTGGCTGAAGTCCAATCCCGGCTGGTTCGACTGGCGGCCTGACGGCACGATCCGCTATGCCGAAAACCCTCCGAAGAAGTACGAAGACATCGTCAACGTCGATTTCTACGCCAAGGACGCTGTTCCTTCGCTGTGGATCGAACTGCGTGACGTCGTCCAGAAGTGGGTCGATAACGGCGTCAAGCTGTTCCGCGTCGACAATCCGCATACGAAGCCGTTTCCATTCTGGGAATGGATGATCGCCGACATCCGCTCGCGCCATCCAGACGTCGCCTTCCTGTCGGAAGCCTTTACCAAGCCGAAGGTGATGTACCGTCTCGCCAAGGTCGGGTTCTCGCAGTCCTACACCTACTTCACCTGGCGCAATGCCAAGTGGGAGCTCGAGCAGTATATGCGCGAGATCACCACAGAAGAGCCGAAGGAATTCTTCCGTCCGCACTTCTTCGTCAACACGCACGATATCAACCCGGATTTCCTGCAGAACGCACCGCGTCCGGCCTATCTGATCCGTGCAGCGCTGGCCGCAACGCTCTCGGGCCTCTGGGGCGTCTATAACGGCTTCGAGCTTTGCGAAGGACGCCCGGACGCCAAGCGCAAGGAATATGCGGACTCCGAGAAGTACGAGATCCGTGCCTGGGATTACGACCGTCCGGGTCACATCAAGGGCGAGATCGCGCTTCTCAACCGCATCCGCCGCGAAAACCCGGCGCTGCATTCGCATCTCGGTCTGCAGCTCCTGCCCGCCTGGAACGACAACATCATGTTCTTCGAAAAGGCCAGTGCCGGCCGCGAGAACGTGCTGCTGATCGCCGTCAATCTCGATCCGCACAACGCACAGGAAGCGGATATCGAACTGCCGCTGTGGTCGTTCGGCATTCCGGATCACGGAACCCTCGACCTCGAAGACGTCATCGGCGGCGATCGCTTCTCATTGACCGGCAAGGTGCAACGCATCCGCCTCGACCCTCACTCCGGCCTGCCATTCTCCATCTGGCGCGTCCGTTAAAGACAAGAATGGGAGGAGACATCATGGACATCACGAGCGGCCGAAACCAGGGCCAGGACCAGAATCAAGCGATGAACGACGATCCACTATGGTACAAGGATGCAGTTATCTATCAGCTGCATATCAAGTCGTTCTACGACGCCAATGGCGACGGTATCGGCGACTTTCAGGGGCTGCACGAGAAGCTGGATCACGTCGCTTCGCTCGGCGCCAACACGATCTGGCTGCTGCCGTTCTTTCCGTCGCCGCGTCGTGACGATGGATATGATATTGCCGACTATACCAGCGTCAGCTCGGACTATGGCACGGTGGAAGAATTCAAGGCGTTCGTGGCTGCCGCCCATGCGCGCAATCTGCGTGTGCTGATCGAGCTCGTCATCAACCACACGTCCGACCAGCATCCGTGGTTCCAGCGGGCACGTCATGCGCCTCCTGGTTCGCCGGAGCGGGATTTCTACGTGTGGTCGGATACGGACCAGAAATTCCCGGAAACGCGGATCATCTTTCTCGATACGGAAAAGTCCAACTGGACCTGGGATCCGGTTGCCGGCGCCTATTACTGGCACCGCTTCTATTCGCACCAGCCCGACCTTAACTTCGACAACCCAGCCGTTCTGGAAGAGCTGTTCGAAGTCATGCGTTTCTGGGCCGATACGGGCATCGACGGTTTCCGCCTCGACGCCATCCCGTATCTGATCGAGCGCGAAGGCACGATCAACGAGAACCTGCCGGAAACCCACGACATCCTGAAGAAGATCCGCGCGGCGCTCGACAGCACCCATCCCGGCAAGATGCTGCTGGCGGAAGCCAACCAGTGGCCGGAAGATACGCGCGAATATTTCGGCGATGGCGACGAGTGCAACATGGCGTTCCACTTTCCGCTGATGCCACGCATGTATATGGCGATCGCCAAGGAAGACCGCTTCCCGATCACCGATATCATGCGCCAGACGCCTGCAATTCCTGACAATTGCCAGTGGGCGATCTTCCTGCGCAACCATGACGAGCTGACGCTTGAGATGGTGACCGACGAAGAGCGCGACTACCTCTGGAACATCTATGCCGCCGACCGGCGCGCCCGCATCAATCTCGGCATCCGCCGCCGTCTTGCGCCCCTGATGGAGCGCGACCGCCGCAGGATCGAGCTGATGAACGGCCTCTTGCTCTCCATGCCCGGAACGCCTGTCATCTACTACGGTGACGAGATCGGCATGGGCGACAACATCTACCTCGGCGACCGCGACGGCGTTCGCACGCCGATGCAGTGGTCTCCGGACCGCAATGGCGGTTTCTCCAAGGCCGATCCAGCGCGTCTCGTGCTGCCGCCGGTCATGGATCCGCAGTATGGCTATGAGGCGGTGAATGTCGAAGCGCAGGGTGCCGACGCGCATTCGCTGCTGAACTGGATGCGCCGCATGCTGGCGCTGCGCAACAAGCATGCTGCATTCGGCCGCGGCACGCAGCGTTTCCTCACGCCCGGAAACCGCAAGATCCTTGCCTATCTTCGCGAATACGAAGGTGAGACGATCCTGTGCGTCGCCAACCTTTCACGCCTGCCGCAGGCGGTGGAACTGGACTTGTCGCAGTTTGCCGGCTGGGTGCCGATCGAGATGTCCGGCATGTCGCCGTTCCCGCCGATCGGTCAGCTGACCTATCTGCTGACGCTGCCGCCCTACGGCTTCTTCTGGTTCCAGCTGGTGGATAGCTCGGAAGGTCCGGTCTGGCGCACGGAGCCGCCGGAGCAGATGCAGGACATGGTGACCATGGTCGTTCGCCGTGACCTGCAGGAGCTCGGCGAAGACTCTCCGCTGTCGCAGATGTTTGCCAAGGATATCCTGCCGCCATACCTTTCGAAACGCCGCTGGTTCGGCTCCAAGGGCTCGATCCTCAATTCGGCGCGCCTTGCCAACGTGACGCCGATCGCCTTTGCCAACAACATCCTGCTCGGCGAGCTAGAGGTCGATGTTGCCGGCAAGCTGGATACCTATCTCCTGCCGCTTGCCGTTGCCTGGGATGAAACCCAGCCTTCGGCGCTTGCCCAGCAGTTGGCGCTCGCCCGCATCCGTCAGGGTCGCCGGGTCGGTTTCCTGACCGACGGCTTTGCCATGGAGGGGCTGGCGCGCGGCGTTATCCGCGGACTGTCCGAACGGGCCGTGATCTCGGGCGTTTCAGGCGCCCTTGAATTCGTCGGCACCGACACTCTCGACCAGCTCAACTTCAACGACGACATGCCTGTGACCTGGCTTTCGGCCGAACAGTCGAACAGCTCGCTGATCATCGGTGATCTCGCCATGGTGAAGCTGATCCGTCACATCTTCCCGGGTATCCACCCGGAAGTGGAGATGACGCGTTATCTCACCAATGTCGGCTACCAGAATACGGGACAGCTGCTCGGCGAAGTCGCCCGCACCTCGCCGGAGGGCAACCGCTACACGATGATCATCGTGCAGCGCGCGATCCGCAATCAGGGCGATGCCTGGAACTGGATGCTCGGCAACCTGCGCCGCGCAATCGACGAGATCGTGGTGACCGGGCTTGAGGGCGAAGGGATCGACGAGCACTTCAAGCCGCTCGTCAATCTTTCGGCCACCATCGGAACACGGCTTGGTGAGCTGCATGTCGCACTGGCCCAGCCGACCGATGACGAGGCATTCAGCCCGATCTGGGCTGGCGATGCCGATATCTCGAGATGGCGCGCGGGCGTAACGGCTCAGATCGACCAGAGCCTGACCATGCTCGAACTGAACAGCGAGGGACTGGAAGGTCGCGCCGCAGAAGACGCACGCATGATCCTCAGCCGTCGCGAAGACCTGTTCGGCCTTGTCGAGACGCTGTCCGGCTTTGCCATTTCGACGCTGATGACCCGTACCCACGGCGACTTCCACCTCGGCCAGATCCTGGTGGCAGAAGGCGACGCCTATATCATCGACTTCGAGGGCGAACCTGCCCGCGATCTCGAGGAACGTCGTGCAAAGTCCAACCCGCTGCGCGACGTGGCTGGCCTCCTGCGGTCGCTCAGCTATCTCGCAGCCTCGGCCGATCTCGATCGGGAGGTCGTCAGCGAAGTGGACGACGCCCGTCATCCGGAGCTCGTCAGCCGCTTCATCGACAAGGCGGAACCGGCATTCCTGCAGGCCTATTTCGATGCTGTGGAAAAGTCCGACTCGCTCAACATCCCGCACGAGAAGCGGTCGAAAATACTCGACCTCTTCCTGCTGGAAAAAGCCGCCTACGAGATCGCCTACGAAGTGCGCAGCCGGCCGAAGTGGCTGCCCCTGCCGCTCGCAGGTTTTGCGACCATCGCGGCGCGACTTCTCGACACCGACAGCAATTCCACCCCTGATGCACCCAAGGGAGAGACAGAGTGATGCGATACGAGCGCACGGACCTCATCATCGGAACCGTTGAGGAGGGCCTCCAGGCCCTCGTCGACGGCCGTCATGGCGATCCCTTTTCCATTCTCGGCCGCCATCAGTACGGCGACCTCACCGTGGTGCGGGTGCTGCTTCCCGGGGCGCTTTCGGTTGAGGTCGTCGAGCGCGATACGGCCAAGGTCGTCGCGGAGCTGGACAGCATCCACCCCGGCGGTCTGTTTGCCGGCGTGACCAATTCGACTGCGCCCTATTTCCTGCGCATCGAATGGCCGGAAGCAATCCAGGAAACCGAGGATTCCTATTCCTTTCCGCCACTGCTCGGCGATCTCGATCTGCACCTGATCGGCCAGGGCACCCATTACGATCTCGGCCGTACGCTGGGCGCGATCCCGATGGAAGTGGACGGGGTTTCCGGCGTGCGTTTTGCCGTCTGGGCACCGAACGCCACTCGTCTCTCGGTCGTGGGCGACTTCAACGCCTGGGACGGTCGCCGGCATCCGATGCGGCTTCGGCCACAGGCCGGCGTCTGGGAACTGTTTGTTCCTCGGCTGACCCATGGCGAGCGCTACAAGTTCGAAATTCTCGACGCTCACGGCAATATGCTGGCGCAGAAGGCCGACCCGATCGCACGGGCCTCGGAAGCAGCACCGTCGACTGCCTCCGTCATCGCTTCGTCCAAACCGTTCCGCTGGACCGATGGCGACTGGATGGCGGCACAGGCCAGGGACCGTGCCCGCGAAGGCGCGATGTCCGTCTATGAGGTGCATCTCGGTTCATGGGTTCGAATTGCCGAAGAGGGCAACCGGACGCTTGACTGGGTGGAACTCAGCCAGCGCCTCGTGCCCTATGTCAAGAAGCTCGGCTTTACCCATATCGAGATGTTGCCGATCATGGAGCATCCGTTCGGCGGATCATGGGGCTACCAGCCGCTCGGCCTGTTTGCGCCGACCGGACGCTACGGCACGCCTGAAGACTTCGCCTATTTCATCGATCGCTGCCATGCGGCCGGTATCGGCGTCATCCTCGACTGGGTGCCAGCGCATTTCCCGACTGACGTCTGGGGTCTGGCGCAGTTCGACGGAACGGCGCTCTACGAACATGCCGATCCGCGCGAAGGTTTCCACAAGGACTGGAACACGCTGATCTACAATCTCGGCCGCAACGAGGTGAAGGGCTTCCTGATCGCGTCAGCGCTGGAATGGCTTGACCACTTCCATATCGATGCGCTGCGCGTCGATGCTGTCGCCTCCATGCTCTACCGCGACTACAGCCGCGAGCAGGGAGAGTGGATCCCCAACAAGTATGGCGGACGTGAAAACCTCGAATCCGTCGAGTTCTTCAAGCACCTGAACAGCATCATCCATGAGCGCTGCCCGCATGCCTTTACGGTGGCCGAGGAATTGACCGCCTGGCCGGGTGTGACCGAAAGCGTCGAGCAGGGCGGGCTGGGCTTCGACTTCAAGTGGAACATGGGCTGGATGCACGATACGCTCCATTACATGGAGGAAGATCCGGTCTATCGCAAATACCAGCACGGAAGCCTGACCTTCGGCATGGTCTATGCCTATTCCGAACGCTTCATGCTGCCGCTGTCCCATGACGAAGTGGTGCATGGCAAGGGCTCGCTGTTTGGCAAGATGCCGGGCGACCACTGGCAGAAGATGGCCAATCTGCGCGCCTATTACGGTTTCATGTGGGGCCATCCAGGCAAGAAGCTGATGTTCATGGGCGGCGAAGTCGCTCAGGTGACCGAGTGGAACCACGACGCGTCCGTTGTCTGGGATCTCTTGGATAGCCCTCAGCATGCGGGCATGCAGCGCTTGATCGCCGATCTCAACGCGATCTACTCGGCCGAGCCGGCGCTTCAGTATGGCGATGTTCATCCTGAAGGTTTCGAGTGGGCCGTCTCCGACGATGCGGAAAACTCCGTCACCGCGATGCTGCGCCTGTCGCAGGATCGGCAGTCGGCGATCCTCGTCGCTTCCAACATGACGCCTGTGCCGCGGCATGGCTACCGGATCGGCGTGCCGTTCGAGGGGCGCTGGGAAGTGGTGCTGAATACCGATGCCGCGATCTACGGCGGCACGAATTTCGGCCAGACCGAAGCCTGGACGGAAAACCAGTCGGCGCATGGCAAGACAGCGTCCGTCGCTCTCGACATCCCGCCGCTGGCGACGGTGTATCTGCGGTGGCGGGGTTAAATCCCCGGCATCACCCGGATTGAGCGCTTCCAAAAGATGAAACGGCTGACGGGACCTAGTCCCGCCAGCCGTCTCGATAGACGACCTTGTCCACGCCGGCAAATCGCCCGACCCGCTGCAGCTCGGCATCGAGCTTGACCAGCCTGCCCGCGGATGCCCGGACGCCCTTTTCCAGCCACAGCCGCCTGACATCCAGCACACCCGTTTTGCGCTCCGCCTTCATGTCGATGCGACCGATCATGCGGTCGCCTTCCAGAAGCGGAAAGACGTAATAGCCGTATTGCCGCTTCGGCTCGGGCACAAAGACCTCTATGCGGTAGAAGAAATCGAACAGCCGCACCGCCCGGTCACGGTTGCGCAGTAGCGGATCGAACGGGCTGAGCACCCTCACCCGTGCCGGCGGTTCTGGAATATCGCCGAGGTTTTGGGGAAAGCCTGAGAACGCGAAGGAAGCGCGCGGGCGGCTGTCGTCGGCGGTTTCGATCAGGACTTCGACGAGTTCATCGCGATGGGCTTTCACCCAGTCCCTCGCCTCTTCCGGCGTGACGATATCCCAGAAGGCAGCGAGTTCTCCCGATGTGGCAAAGCCAAGCTTTTCCATCGCGCTGCGGCAGGCCCAATCGATGAAGTCCTCGTGGCTGACATCCGGTTCGTGATGGTGGGCGGCAATAACGCGCTCGGTCAGATCGTAGATCTTCTGGAAATTCACCCGGCCTGCAATCGAAAGCTTGCCGGTGTGCCAGTAATATTCGAGCGCCGTCTTGTTCGGGTGCCAGTTCCACCAGCCGCCGGATTTGTGATCCTCCATCTTCATGTCGCGCGACATGATCGCGCCGTTTTCCGAAATGTGCCGGAACGTGTCCTCGAAGGCGGAATCGAAACTCTCGCCATGCCATTTGCGCCAGCGGTCGGCCAGGATCGGTTCGCGGCGGCGGAAGCGATGCTTCCAGTAGCGGAACAGACGCGCCGGAATGATCGAGGCGTCGTGGGTCCAGTGCTCGAACAGCTCGCCGTCTTTTTCCAGAAGCGATGTCAGATGCTCTCGCCGATAGGTCTGGTTGCGCGAAAACAGGATCATGTGATGGGCGCGCTCGACGGTGGCGATACTATCCACCTGCACGAAGCCCAGATCATCGATCAGTTGCAGAAGACCGGCCTTGTTGAGCGCACGGGTCGGCGGTGCGGAAAGCTGCTGCCGTTCGATGAAAATCCGTCTTGCGCGGGCATTGTCGATCAGAATCGCCATGGCAACGAGACTAGGGCGACAGTGGACCGGATGCAATGTTCACTTTTCATTCCGCCTTCCCGCTCTGCTCCCGCCGCGATATAGACCGTTCAGCAACCGAGGACCGGCATTGGACATCCATTTCGACAAGGCCGAAGCCCGCTTCGACGGGCGTGTCACGCTGCATCCGCTGACGGTGCGGCTGACCGAGCGCCGCATCGGCGTGATCGGCCTCAACGGCTCCGGCAAGACAACGTTTGCGCGGATGATCAACGGACTTGTCTCTCCCGCGAGCGGCAATGTCGTCGTCAACGGCTTCGATACGAAGGCCGACACCGACCGCGCCCGCGCGCAGGTTGGTTTCATCTTCCAGAACCCGCAAAACCAGATCATCCTGCCGATCCTGAAGGAAGACATCGCGCTGGGCCTGACGTCGCGCAAGCTTTCGAAAGGCGAAATCGAGGCCCGCACGACGGCGATCCTCAAGCGCTTCGGCATCGGACATCTTGCCGACCGTCGCTCGCACGAGCTTTCCGGCGGCGAGTTGCAGCTCGCGGCCTTCGCCTCGGTTCTGGTGACGGAACCGGACATTCTGATCATGGACGAGCCGACCAACCAGCTGGACCTGAAGAACCGCAACCTGGTGGCCCGCACGATCAGCGAGCTCCCCGAAAACGTCATCGTGCTGACCCACGATCTAGATCTCATTGCGGGTTTCGATCGGGTTCTGCTGTTCGACAACGGCCGGCTTGCCGGCGACGGAACGGCTTCCGAGACCATCGCCCGTTACCGCGAGCTTGCGGCATGAAGACACTTTACGTGGACGGCAGCGGCTTTCTGCACCGGCTTTCGGCCCGCGCGAAGCTTGTGCTGCTGGCTGCCGCAAGCCTTGCTCTGTTCCTGATCCAGTCGCCGTTAGTGCTTGGCGTCGGTGCGGTCGCCAGCGGCCTGCTTTTCGCTTCGCTGCGAATCGGATGGCGGCAATCCTGGCTGCGGCTTCGGGTTCTTGTCCTCACCATCGCAGCCGTTGCGCTGTTCACGCTGGTTTTCAACAGCCCTGTCGAGGCCGTCAGCGTGTTTTTCCGGCTTTCGGCGCTGGCGCTTCTTGCGTCCGCGGTGACGGCCACGACTACTACCGGCGATTTTATTACGGAAG
The DNA here is from genome assembly GCF_050500175.1 of Neorhizobium sp. DAR64872/K0K18. NCBI lineage: Bacteria > Pseudomonadati > Pseudomonadota > Alphaproteobacteria > Hyphomicrobiales > Rhizobiaceae > Neorhizobium > Neorhizobium sp. DAR64872/K0K18. The sequence continues at coordinate 724,929 of NZ_CP191446.1, read as the reverse complement.
TGACATTTGCGGCTTTGCCGCTTGAAAAGCTCGGGCTTGTAAAAGCTGCGGATATCGGCCTGTCGATCGGCCTTGTGCTGCGCTTCATTCCGGAAATCCTGCTGCGTCACCAGGCCATCCGCGATGCCCATATCGCGCGAGGGTTGCGCCCTCGAACCCTCTCCATCATCGTCCCGCTGATCATCCTCACATTGAAGAATGCCGACGAGATTGCCAGCGCAATTGACGCCCGGGCAATCCGTGCGCAGAAGTGATACAGATTCAGTCGTCAAGGAATAGCTATTTGCCTACTCGTGATCTCGTTCTGGCCGCCCTGTTTGCCGCTATCATCATCGTGCTGGGACTGGTGCCGCCGGTCATGCTCGGTTTCATTCCCGTCCCCATCACGGCGCAATCGCTCGGCGTGATGCTGGCCGGCGTCGTGCTCGGCGCCAAGCGCGGCACGATCGCGGTCCTCCTGGTACTGGTGCTTGCAGCGATCGGTCTGCCGGTTCTGTCCGGCGGCCGCGGCGGCCTTGCCGTCTTCATGGCGCCGACGACCGGTTATCTGATCGGCTGGGTGTTTGCCGCGATGGTAACCGGCTATCTGTCGCAGATCATGGTGGGTCGCGACCAGGCAGGGCTGGTGCAGGGTGTGAACTTCTTTATCGCAGCCCTGATGGGCGGCGTGATCGTGCTTTACGGGATCGGCATCACCTATCTGGCGCTGATCACCGGCATGGGCTTCGTCAAAGCGTTTCTCGGCTCGCTCGCTTTCATTCCGGGCGACGTCCTGAAGGCTGTGATTGCGGCGCTCGCCGGTCGGGCCGTGATGGCAGGCTATCCGCTGCTGCCGCAGCGCGCGTAAGCAGTCAGTCGAGGAACTGATACAGCCAGTCGCGCAGGTCTTCGGGCAGCGCGGCCGGCGTCCGGGTTTCCGGATCGCATGCGGACCAGACGATTTCGGCTTCGGCCACCTCATCGCTGCCGCGCGTGAAGCGGACGATAAAGCCTGCGGACTTGCCGCCGATCTTGCTCACTCCGACATGGGTATGGACGAGATCGCCGAGCTTCAGCGGCATGTGATAGGTGCAGGAGATCTTGCCGACCGCAAAGAACGGGTCATCCGTTGCCGGCTTGCGGCGGTGCCAGAATTCCGTGACCGCCTGTTCCGCAAGGCCGATATAGGCAGCGCGAAACATTTCGCCGTTAAGATCCACATCGCGATAGGCAACGCGAAAATCATGGGTCTTGCCGATATCCTTCGCCATTCCTGCCCGCACTCCAAAAAACGCCTAATGCGCCTACTTCACGGCAAATCCGGTGAAGAGCAAGGGGTATGCGCTTGAAAACATCGCCGTTCTGCGCCATGTCCGAGCTCAACATACCTCACGAGGCCGCCCAATGACCACGCGCCTTTACGAAAACTCCATATTTCTCGAGCATGCGACGCCGGAAGGCCATCCTGAACGGGCAGACCGGCTGCGTTCGCTCAACATCGCGCTCGAACACCCCAATTTCGACAAGCTCGACCGCAAACAGGCACCACAGGCCAACGAAGACACGGTGCTTCTGGCGCATCCGGAAGAACACCTGCGTTGGGTGATGCGCAAGATCCCCGAGGAAGACACGATCCTGCAGATCGAGGCCGATACGCATGTGGGGCCGAAGAGCCTGCAGGCGGCGCTGACCGGCATCGGCGGCGCGATCGCGGCCGTCGACGACGTGATGACCGGCAAGGTGGACAACGCATTCGTTGCCTCGCGTCCGCCGGGACATCACGCGGAAAAGACCAAGGCGATGGGCTTTTGCCTGTTCAACAACATCGCCATCGCCGCCCGCCATGCGCAGCAGACCTATGGCGTCGAACGTGTCGCGATCGTCGACTGGGACGTGCATCACGGCAACGGCACGCAGGACATCTTCTGGGACGATCCGTCCGTTTTGTTTTGCTCGACGCACCAGATGCCGCTTTATCCCGGCACAGGCGCCAGAGACGAGACGGGCACGAAGAACACGATCGTCAACGCGCCGCTTTCGGCCAATGACGGCAGCGACCATTTTCGCGATGCCTTCAAGAGCCGCGTCCTGCCGGCGCTCGAAAACTTCCGCCCGGATCTTGTGCTGATCTCGGCAGGCTTCGATGCGCATCACCGCGATCCGCTGGCGCAGATCAATCTGGTCGGCGACGATTTCGACTGGGCGACCGGCCGGTTGATGGAAATTGCGGGGAAATACGCCGGCAACCGGGTCGTCAGCCTGCTCGAGGGTGGCTATGATCTGGAAGGGCTGGCGGAATCGGCCGGCCTGCATATCTGCAGACTGATGAGAGGATGAAGGACATGACCGAAGCCCCAGGCGAGCCGAACGCTCCGATCGACGTCACTGGTTATTCCTTCGAAAAGGCCGTTGCCGAGCTGGAAAGCATCGTAGCGCGGTTGGAACGCGGCGACGTGGCGCTTGACGAATCCATCGCCATCTACGAGCGCGGCGAAGCGCTGAAGAAGCATTGCGAAAAGCTGCTCAACGCTGCCGAAAGCCGGATCGAAAAGATCCGCCTCGACCGCAGCGGCAAGCCGCAGGGCGTGGAGCCGCTCGACGGCGAGTGAGGCCTTCACTCGCATGAAGCCCTGAGTTGCATCTCGACTGAAATCCCGACCTGCGCTATAGTCTCCCCATGGAAAAGGACCAGGTCATCGCCAAGCTTCGGGAGCACGAGGCCGAACTGCGCGCCGCAGGCGCGGAGCAGATGTCGATATTTGGCTCGGTAGCGCGTGGCGAGGCGACGGACGAGTCAGATCTTGATGTTCTGGTGACGTTTTCAGAGCCGGTCATACAGTCTGGCTGGGGGTATTTTACGGCCGTCGAAGAGCTACGTGCCCTGATCGTTGGCATTACTGGTGTAAGGAGCGTTGACATAGTTCCCGAACCGTTGCGCCGGAAACGTTTCAGCCGGAGCGTGGAGAGGGATAGGGCGATTGCCTACTAAGCGTCCTCTGATCCGTTTCCGAGACATTGTCGAGAACGGTCAATCCATTCTCGAATATACACACGGTATGGATTTCGACGCGTACTCTGTCAGCAAGATTACACGGGATGCGTCTGAGCGATGTCTAGCACGAATTTCCGAAGCCTCTTTCAAGCTTGGCTCGACGGCAGAAGAAATCTTTCCAAGCCACAACTGGGGCGCCATCAGGGGTTTTGGAAACATGCTCCGGCATGAATACGATGATATTCTTGATGAAACCACTTGGGCAATTGTCACACGGCACCTCCCGCCCCTCCTTTTCGAACTCGAAACCTTCCTCGCGCGCTACCCGGAAGATCAGGAAACGCTGTAGGAAGGCCGACATCATTCTTCCCGGGCATCGATCCCATCCGGATGATGCATCTGCCTGCGATGCGGTTGAAACGCTGATCATGCCTTGGTCCTCCGACATCGTACCTGATGACGACCAGGAGTTCGTGCCGTTGGCGACAACCTCCCTTCCCCGAGTCCCTCCCCTTGCCCGTCAGCTGAAATCGATTAAAACCGCGGCAAGGTTGTCTCCGTGGACAACTTGAAAAAGCCGGTTTCATCCTCATGTTGGGGTGATAGTTGCTTTTGAGAACAAAAGAAGAGAAAGCCAGCCTCCGTGACACCCCTGCCCGAGACGCCGCTGCTCGACACCGTCAAGCTTCCCGCCGACCTTCGCAAGATCGATGACCGCGACCTGCCGAAGCTTGCCCGCGAATTGCGTGACGAGATGATCGACGCCGTCTCCAGGACCGGCGGACATCTGGGTGCCGGCCTCGGCGTCACGGAACTGACGATCGCCATCCACAAGGTGTTCAATACGCCTGACGATCGGCTGATCTTCGATGTGGGCCACCAGTGCTACCCGCACAAGATCCTCACCGGTCGCCGCGACCGCATCCGCACGCTGCGCCAGGAGGACGGTCTTTCGGGCTTCACGCGCCGGGCGGAAAGCGAATACGATCCGTTCGGTGCAGCGCATTCCTCGACCTCGATTTCGGCCGGCCTCGGCATGGCAGTGGGTTCGGATCTCGCCGGTTCGAAGCGCAATGTGATTGCCGTGATCGGTGACGGCGCGATGTCGGCCGGCATGGCCTATGAGGCGATGAACAATGCGGGTGCGCTCGACGCGCGGCTGATCGTCATCCTCAACGACAACGACATGTCGATCGCGCCGCCGACCGGCGCCATGAGCGCCTATCTCGCTCGCCTTGCTTCCGGCCGCACCTATATGGGCATGCGCGAAGTGGGCAAGAAGCTGACCGGCTATCTTGGCAAGAACATCGACCGGGCGATCACCCGTGCCGTCGAACACGCCCGCGGTTATGTGACCGGCGGCACGATGTTCGAGGAGATGGGTTTCTATCATATCGGCCCGATCGACGGTCATTCCTTCGAGCATCTTTTGCCGGTGCTGCGCAATGTGCGCGACAATGCCCGGGGTCCCGTCCTGATCCATGTCGTGACGCAGAAGGGCAAGGGTTATCCGCCTGCCGAAGCTGCGGCCGACAAGTATCACGGCGTCAACAAGTTCGACGTGATCACCGGCGCGCAGGCCAAGGCCAAGCCGAATGCGCCGTCCTATACCAGCGTGTTCGGCGACGCACTCGTCCAGGAAGCCGGTTTCGACAACAAGATCGTCGGCGTGACTGCCGCGATGCCAAACGGTACGGGGCTCGACAAGCTGCAGCTTGCCTTTCCGAACCGCACGTTCGATGTGGGGATTGCCGAGCAGCATGCCGTGACCTTTGCGGCCGGACTTGCGACGGAAGGCTTCAAGCCGTTCTGCGCGCTCTATTCCACCTTCCTGCAGCGCGGTTACGACCAGGTTGTCCACGACGTGGCGATCCAGGGTCTGCCGGTGCGCTTCCCGATCGACCGCGCCGGTTTCGTCGGTGCTGACGGGCCGACCCATGCCGGTTCGTTCGACACGACCTTCCTCGCCACGCTTCCCGGAATGGTCGTGATGGCCGCAAGCGACGAGGCTGAGCTGAAGCATATGGTGCGCACCGCCGCAGCCTATGACGAAGGCCCGATCTCGTTCCGCTATCCGCGCGGCGAAGGCGTCGGCATCGAGCTGCCGGAACGCGGCCAGATCCTGGAAATCGGCAAAGGCCGCGTCGTCAAGCAGGGTTCGAAAGTGGCGCTTCTGTCGTTCGGCACGCGCCTCAAGGACTGTCTGCTGGCGTCGGAAGATCTCGATGCCGCCGGTCTGTCGACAACGGTGGCCGATGCCAGGTTTGCCAAGCCGCTCGACCACGACCTGATCCGCCAGCTTGCCCGCCATCACGAAGTGCTTGTCACCATCGAGGAAGGCGCCGTCGGCGGCTTCGGCAGCCATGTGCTGCAATTCCTCAGCACCGAAGGCCTGCTCGATCAAGGTGTGAAGGTTCGCTCGCTTGTCCTGCCCGATGTGTGGATGGAACAGGCAAGCCCCGACGTGATGTACGCCAAAGCCGGCCTCGACCGCGCCGGCATCGTCAAGACGGTGTTCAATGCGCTGGGCAAGACCCAGGTCGGGGTTGGCGCTGCGGGGTAAATCCGACGATCACATCCCCGGTCCGTATCGAGACAGGACGCGCTAGAAATGTTCGTCCGGGCGAGTTTGTTCGCTACTCCCCCGCCGTCAGAAACAGCACGTGGAGGTCCTTCTCCGGGGTGAAATCCTCGGCGGTCATCTCGAAGGTTGTTGGGCCGGTTTTCTTGATGTTGTCGGCGCAGAGGCTGACGTAGTCACGGGCGTTGCCCTTGTCGATTGTCAGGCGGAACTTGCCGATCGGGCCGGACCAGTTGGCACCTGTGGTCAGCACGTAGGATAACCATTGCTCGGTATAGTTGGGGCCGCCCTTGGTAGCTGCGGCTTGGAGCTTTGCAGCTGTCTTCATGAAGCTGTCGTCGATGCAGTAGCGTTCGACGTAGCGGGCGTGCTCATAGGCCGGCTTGCCGTTTTCGATGAAGGTCATGGCCACCGTGCCGCCGACGCTCGGTTTGTAGCGGTGGCTGACCTTGACCGGCTTTTGCGCGGGGAACGTCGTCTTCCACCAATAGGCGGAGCGGAGCGTCCATGCCGGCGTGATGTCCTCCTGCCAGCCTTTTCCGGCATCGTAGCGATCTATCCGGACCAAGCCCTTGGCAAGAAAGTCGGCCTTGACGTCATCGGGCAGGGTCTTGAGGGCCTCGGTGGTTCTGTCGCTATAGGGCAGAAGCGGTACCTTGTGGGCGACGAGGTCTTCGGTGCGGTCAATGCCGGTGGCAACGATGCGTTGCTGGAGCTGCGGCTTGATCTCGCGGCCGTCCTGCAGGACCGTGAAGCCGAGGAAGTTGTCGGCTTCCGGGTCGCCATAGGCTATGTCGCTCTGGGCGCCGCCAGTTATGTCCGGCATCGGGAAGGCGATGACGCTTTCGACATCCTTGTCGGTGTCGTTCCTGAAGATGTAGTCGACCCGGACTTCCTCTCGTGAGAGGTGAAGATGCTCTTCGGCCATCGTGATATCGGCGGTCTGGACATAGACGAGGCCGCCGGTCGTCAGTTCCGCCGTCGTATCATTGGCGATAAGCGGCGGTGCAGCCAAAAGCAGGCCGGCCGTCAGCGTGGCCCCGAAGGCAATTGTCCAGCGTCTCATCCATTCCCCTCCCGGTTGGCGCGGCAACAATAGGCAGAAGGCGCGAACTATAAAAGGCCGGCTGAGGCTTGTCCGGCAGGTCGAAACGCGATTTTGTCTTGCGTGCGGGGCTCGCCCGCGTCATGGGAAGGCATGTCAGACATTCAACAAAGACTTGACCAGCTTCTGGTCACCCTCAACCTCGTCGACAGCCGCTCACGCGCGCGCGACGCGATTGCCCGCGGCACCGTCAAGGTCGACGGTCGCATCATTACCAAGTCCGGACAGATCGTGTCCTCGACAGCGCAGATCGAGATGGACGATCCCGCGAGCGCCTATGTGTCGCGCGCGGCGCTGAAGCTGGTTGCCGCACTCGATCACTTCAAGCTCGATCCGACCGGTTGCGAATGTCTCGATGTGGGCGCCTCGACAGGCGGCTTTACCGAAATCCTGCTCGCCCGCGGCGCAGCACATGTGACGGCACTCGATGTCGGCCACGCGCAGATGCATCCGCGGATTGCCGATGATCCGCGCGTCAGCAATATCGAGGGGGTCAACGCCCGCTATCTCGAGGCCGACGATATCGACGACCGGCCGATCGATTTCGTCGTGTCGGACGTGTCCTTCATCTCCATCAAGCTGGCCCTGCCGCCGGCGCTGGAACTGGCGCTGCCGGGCAGCTATTGCGCGCTGCTGGTCAAGCCGCAGTTCGAGGCCGGCCGCGATGCGATCGGAAAGCGCGGCCTTTTGAAGGAGCCGGACACGGCGCCGGCGGTGGCAGCAGAACTGGAACGCTGGCTGGTGGAGGACATGGGCTGGGAAAGCCTTGGCCTGATCCCCTCGCCGATTGCCGGCGGTGATGGCAACGAAGAGTTTCTTCTGGCAGGACGGAAGCCGGAATGAGCACGGTTCACGTCACCATCAACCGTCTCGGCGCACAGGGCGACGGTGTCGCCAATGGCGAGGACGGGCCGGTCTATGTTCCCTATGCTCTTCCGGGCGAAACGCTGGCGATCGCCCGCAATGGCGACCACGGCACGGTCATGTCAACGGGCAACCTTTCGCCGGACCGGATCGAACCGGTCTGTCGCCACTTCGGACCCGATGGCGATGCCTGTGGCGGCTGTTCGCTGCAGCATCTCGCCAAGGCGCCGTATAATGACTTCAAGCGCCAGCTCGTCATCGACGCGCTGAAATCAAAGGGCCTGACGCCCGACGTCAAGGAGACGGTCGAGTGTCATCCGGGCGAGCGGCGGCGCACGGTGTTTTCCGCGCGCAAGACGGAGAAGGAGCTTCTGCTGGGCTACAACCGGGCAGAAACGAACCATATCATCTCCATCGTCGAATGTCCGATCGCCGCGCCCGGCATCGTGGCGCGGCTTGATGCGATCCGCGCGATCGGCATGGCGCTCGCAACCGGCTCGGAGACGTTCCGCATCTCGGTGCTGGAAAGCCTCTCCGGTCTCGATATCGCGGCCGAGGGGTTGAAGCCGCTCTCGGACAAGCAGCGCCGCAAGGTGACCGAGACGGTTCTGGCGCTGAAGGGCATCGCCCGTGTTTCGGCCAATGGCGAAATCGTGCTGGAGCCGCAAAAGCCGGTGATCGATTTTGGTGGCGTCAAAGTTTCTCCTCCGCCCGGTAGCTTCACGCAGGCGACGAAAGAGGCAGAGGAAGCCATGGCGACGCTGGTGCATGGCCATATGGGCAAGGCCAAGCGGGTACTGGACCTGTTTGCCGGCTCGGGCACATTTGCGCTGCGACTGGCGAGAACGGCACGCGTGCACGCGGTGGAAAGCGACGACAAGGCACTGAAGGCGCTGGACCATGCGGCCCGCAACAGCCAGGGGCTGAAGCCCGTCAGCATCGAGAAGCGCGATCTCTTCCGCCGGCCGCTGATCCCGATGGACCTGAAGCACTTTGATGCCGTCGTCTTCGACCCGCCGCGGGCGGGTGCCGAAGTGCAGGTCAAGGAACTGGCGCGGTCGAACATCAAGACGATTGCTGCGGTCAGCTGCAATCCGCTGACGCTCGCACGCGACCTGAGGATCCTGGTCGATGCCGGGTACCGGATCGTCTCCGTGACCCCGGTTGACCAGTTTCTCTGGTCGCCGCATGTCGAGGCCGTCGCGCTGCTCAGCAAAGTTTGACGCTAGTCTTGACAGAACGCAATTCGGTTGTGCAACCTTGGTTTACAACCTAGCCATAGAGGCGTAGCTTTCCCGTGTCGCATCCAAGGCGGCAAATGACTTGCCGCCAGTGCGATCTCCAAGGGGGGAAAGCATGGCACAGATCGCAATGCATGGGCATGGCGTGCGCGGCATGAAGCCGGAAACGCTGCATTCTTTCGACGGCATCGGTGATCCCGGGAAATTCGGGATCATGTTTCCCAATCTCTTACCGTTTTCGGCAAGCGACGATGCGCTTGCCGCCCTGGCCAAGTCTATGGCGGATAAACTGCTCGACGACGGCAATCCGGAACCGGGCAAGGACAACCCGAATATCCCGGCCGGCTACACCTATCTTGGCCAGTTCATCGACCATGATATTACGCTCGACACGACGCCTCTCGACCAGCAGCATGCCGACCCGAAGGCGACCACCAACTTCCGGACACCGGCGCTCGATCTCGATTCGCTCTACGGCGATGGGCCGGGTATCCATCCCTATCTTTACCAACGCGACGTCGAAACGCTGCAAACTTCCGGCAAACTGTTGATCGGACGGGCAGCGGCGTCATCGGATCAGCAAGGCGCTGCGATCCCGGATCTTCCCAACGACCTTCCGCGCAACCAGGAGGGCCACGCGCTCATCTTCGACGAACGCAACGATGAGAACCTGCTGGTGGCACAGACGCATCTGCTGATGCTGAAGTTTCACAACAAGGTGTTCGACAAGGTCGCAGCGGAAAGGCCTGACCTTAAGGGTACCGCGCTCTTCAAAGAGGCTCGGCGGATCGTCACCTGGCACTACCAGTGGATTGTGCTGTTCGATTTCGTGGAACGTCTGACCGAGCCCGGCTTGATCCATAAGATCAAGAAGGAGGGTCGGCGGTTCTACCGGTTCAAGCAGCGGCCCTATATGCCCGCCGAATTCGGCGCCGCGTGCTACCGGCTCGGCCATTCGATGGTACGGGAAAGCTATAGCCACAACCGGGTGTTCAACCCTACAGCCGATAGTCTTGCGAACGCGACGCTCGACCTTCTGTTCTTGTTCACCGGAAAGTCCGGGAACATTACCGGCGAGCTCGCCAACGACCCGGGCGTCGGGTTTGCCGCGCTCCCGTCGAACTGGGTGGTCGACTGGCGGCGGTTCTACGATCTGGATACGCCCGAAGGCGAGAAGGAGACTAATTTCGCCATCAACCACAGCCGGCGACTGGACCCGTTCATCACACCCGCCCTGCACACCCTGCCCGGCGGACCTGGTGATGGCTCGGTTGCATCGCGGGAATTCGACCTTGCCTTCCGCAACCTGCGTCGCGGCGTACAGATCGGACTTCCCTCCGGGCAAGCAATCTGTCGCGCCATGGGTCTTCAGCCACTGACGCCCGAGCAGATTGCCACGGGTCCCGACGGCAAGGCGGCCAAGCAGCACAAGATGCTCGAGGAAACACCGCTGTGGTATTACGTTCTCAAGGAAGCGGAGGTCTTCAACAAGGGAAGACGGCTGGGGCCGATGGCATCCACCATCATCGCCGAAACATTCCTCGGCATGGTGCATGGCGACCACGAATCGTTCCTGTGGCTGCGCTCCGACTGGAAGCCGGATCTGCCGAGCGAAACGGACGGCCACTTTACCATGGCCGATCTCGTCAAGTTCGTCGGTGACATCAATCCTCTCGGGGCGGCTGTGCCGCAATCCGCAGAAGAGAAGGTCGACGGCTGACGGAAACGCTCTAGTCGTCGAGATCGAGCCTGCCGGTGCCTGTGACACCAGAGCAGCGGCAGGTGCCGCCGACGCGGCCTTCGTCGGCGCGGCAGACATAGGGACGGGTGCGGTCGTCGCTCTGGCGCGGTGGCACGACGCAGACATAACGCTGACGATGCCGGTCGCGCCGGTCCGTCTGGTCGATCAGATCCCGGCTTTGCTGGCTCTGGATCAGAGTGATCGGCGCGTTCGCCTCATTGGCGAACGCGCTGAAGGCCGGACCAGCGGCTGCGGCTGGAAGGCAGGAGATGGCGACAGTTGCAAGGCTCAGCAGGCCGGTCAGGATAATACGCATGAGTTGCTCCTCAGTTGAGGAGTATCTAGCCACGCTCGCCCTGCGAATGAAGGCGAGGCACGGCGTGGCTGGAACTTTGATACAACTCAGCGTTAACGCCGCATGAAGGCTTCGAAGGCGGCGCGGGCTTCTGCGCTTTTCAGACGGGCGGAGAAATGCGTCAGTTCCTCGTCCATGCGGGCAAGCACTTCGTCGCGGGGGCCGCGCACCAGATCGCGGGCGATTTTCAAGGCCTGCGGTGGTTTTGCCGAAAGCTTTGCGGCGAGAGCCAGCGTTTCCGCCTCGACCGCCTCTGGCTCGACCACCTTCCACACAAGGCCCGCCTCGCGCGCGGCATCGGCGGAAAAGCCCTCGCCGGCAACGAGCATCGCGAAGGCGCGCTGGTGGCCCATCACCCTTGGCGCCAGAAGGCTGGAGGCTGCTTCGGGTACGAGGGCCAGATCGACGAAGGGTGTTTTGAACAGGCTGCGGGACGAGGCGATCGTCAGGTCGCAGTGGAGGTTGAGCGTGGTGCCGATGCCGATCGCCAGACCATCGACGCCTGATACCATCGGCTTTTCGGCGAGCGCCAGCGCCCGGATGAAGAGCGCTGCGGCCGGCGGTTCGTCCGTTCCCGATACCGCGTGGGCCAGAAAATCCGCCATGTCGTTGCCGGCGGAAAAGCAGCCTGCGGTGCCGAGAAAAGCGACGGCGCGGATGGTGTCGTCGCTATTGGCATCCGCAAGCGCCGCCGTCATGCGGTGATACATGGACGAGGTGATCGCGTTCTTCTTTTCCGGGCGGTTGAAGCGGATCGTGAGCACGCCCTCGAAGTCCGCAGGGCGTTCGATCAGGACGTGGTTGTCGATTGATGGAGTGGCGTCGCTCACGGCATTCTCCTCAGGCAAGCACGATGCGTGCGGCTTCCAGGCTCTCGGCACCGGCGATGACGCGGTCCTTCAAGGCTGCGGTCTCCGACAGCATGTTTTCGGCGGCAAACCGGCAAAGCGACACGCGCTTCTCGCCCGACCCGTCTTCCGATGCGACAAGCGCGCCCTTGGCAAGATAGGCACCGGTCAGGACGAGGCCGAACAGACGCTGGTAGGGCGTCGCGCCCGCAAGCGCTTCCGCCACGCGGCCAGAGGCCTGCGCTTCCAGCAGCCAGTCGGTCGAGGCCTGGAGGTCGTTGATCGATGCGTTCAGCCGTTCAGCCGTGCTGCCGAAGCCTGATGCGTTGAGGCTTTCCACTCTCTGCGCAATATCGCGCAGTTCACCGATGAAGGTCCGAACCTGCGCGCCCTTGGAAAGCGGCAGTTTGCGCAGCACGAGATCGATCGCCTGGATGCCGTTGGTGCCCTCGTAGATCGGGGCAATGCGGGCATCGCGGAGATAGCGTGCGGCGCCGGTTTCCTCGATATAGCCCATGCCGCCATGCACCTGGATGCCGAGCGAGGCAACATCGACGCCGCAATCGGTGGCGAAGGATTTGGCGATCGGCGTCAGAAGTGCGGCGCGCTCGACCCAATGGGTGGCCTGATCGCCTTCTTGATGATGCGACATGTCGATCGCGTGGGCGCAGGCAAAGCAGATGGCGCGTGACCCTTGCGTCAAAGCCTTCATGGTCAAAAGGGTGCGGATGATATCGGGGTGCTCGATGATCGGGCTCATCTGCGGACCGGTCGAGCCGGGCGCCCTGCCCTGGGTTCGATCAGACGCATAGGCGACCGCCTTCTGGGTCGCGGCTTCGGCGATTGCGACACCCTGCATGCCGACAGCGAGACGCGCGTTGTTCATCATCGTGAACATGCAGGCGAGGCCCTGGTTTTCTTCGCCGATCAGATAGCCGATCGCGCCGGTTCCATCGCCGAACTTGCCGTCGCCATAGATCATCGTGCAAGTGGGCGAGCCATGGATGCCGAGCTTGTGCTCGATCGAATGACAGAACACGTCGTTGCGCTCACCGAGCGAGCCATCATCGCTGACCAGGAATTTCGGCACGAGGAACAGCGAAATGCCGCGGGTGCCGGCCGGCGCATCGGGGAGACGTGCGAGGACAAGGTGGATGATATTGTCGGCAGCGTCGTGTTCGCCCCAGGTAATGTAGATCTTCTGCCCGAACACACGGTAGCTGCCATCGGCGTTTCGTTCGGCACGGCTCTTCAGCGCGCCGACATCGGAGCCCGCATGCGGCTCCGTCAGGTTCATCGTGCCGGTCCATTCGCCCGAGACCATCTTTTCGAGATAGATAGCTTTCAGATCGTCGCTGCCATGGGCAACCAGCGCCTCGATCGCACCCATCGTGAGGGTCGGCGCGAGCGCGAAGGCCATGGAGGCGGAATTCCACATTTCCAGCGTCGCGACGTTGAGCATATGCGGCAGCGCCTGACCGCCGAACGCTTCCGGTGCCGTCAGGCCGTTCCAGCCGCCTTCGCGCCACTGGCGATAAAGTTGCGGCCAGCCATCCGGCGTCTTCACCACGCCGTCCTCAAGCCGCGCGCCCTGGCGATCGCCTATATCGCCCAGCGGCGCCATTTCGTCGCTGGCAAAGCGACCGGCTTCTGCCAGGATGGCATCGACGAGATCGGGGGAGAGGTCGCCGAAGCGGCCGATTTCCAACGCGTCGGCAAGCCCCGCTACATGGTTCAAGGTGAAGGCAATCTCCTCCACGGGTGCCTTGTACATGTCGCTTCTCCCAAATTGACAATTCTTCCGGACGATGCCGCAGCTGCGACCACCGAACTCCCTGTGGCTTTTTACGTAAACGTAAACGCGGTTGTCAATCGCTCCCTCCGGGTTGTTCGATCAGGATACGGATAAATCCCCGTTGCAACAGGTGTCACACATAGCGCCTAATGAGGGGCGTCATGCTTGCAGGTCTTCAGTCCATGCCTCCGATAAACTCTCCGATTATTCCCGCCACGCCAGGGCTTGTCTGGGCCTATCATTTCCGTCCCGGCGAGGCTGGCACATGCTCAAGGCTTTCGCTGGAGGCGACGCCGTCGGACCTTGCGATCGACACCGGTTTCCTGTGGCTGCATCTCAACCTGGCAGACCTGCGGGTCGGCGCCTTTCTGGAGAATTTTCCAGGCCTTCCGGCGGCCGCAGCGGTCGCGCTCACCACCCATGAAACGCATGCGTCGATCACGCTGGACGAGCAGTCCGTCTATGGCACGCTGATCGATTTCCAGCGGGAGTTCGACTGCGACACCCGCGATATCGGCTGGCTGCATTTCTTCGCCTCCGACAAGGTGATCATCACCACCCGGCTGCAGCCGCTGCGTTCGGTCGACCGGGTGCGCGGCGCCATCGAGAAGAATGCCGGTCGCTACAAAAGGCCGCTCGACCTGTTCGAGACGCTGGTGGCCGAATTCCAGCGCACGATGATCTCGATGGTGATGGAATTTACCGAAGAGCTGAACCTGATCGAGGATTTCGTCTACGACAACGTGCCGCGCGACGAGCGCCGGCGGCTTGCTCCCGTGCGGCGTATGGTGGTGCGGTTGCACCGGCACCTGCGCACGACCCTGTCGCTGATGCGACGCGCGGCGGCTGCCGATGACGAGGATATGCCGCCCGGGTTCGACGATATCGCCTCACGGCTGATCGGCCGGCTCGAGGCCGTCGATCACGATGTCTATGCGCTGCAGGATCGGGCCCGGCTGCTGCACGAGGAAATCGATTCCAAACAGGCATCGGAAACCAACCGGCATCTCTACATACTCTCGATCATGACCGCCTTCCTGCTGCCGCCATCGCTGGTGACCGGCTTTTTCGGCATGAACACGTCGTCGCTGCCGTTTGCCGAGGGTCTGCACGGCACGGCCTTCGCGCTGGGTTTCATGGTGCTTTCGGCGGCAATCGCCTGGTGGCTTCTGAAGCGGACGGGAATTTTCTGAGAGAATGGCAAAACGAAATCAGCCCGCCCGGGCATGCCGGACGGGCTGTGACTTATCGTGCGCGTTTTCGCCGGATCAGGCGACGGCGTGAAGCTTGGTCTGATCGCCCTTGAGACGATCGGTCATGAAGTTCGCGTACCATTCCACGAACTGCATGACGCCGCCTTCATGCGCTTCCGAATAGGGACCCGGCTCGTAGGCCGGCGAGCGGATGCCGAAGGCATTTTCCTCGACGATCTGGCGGTCCTGGTCGTTGGTCATGTTCCAGACGTGGGTCAGTTCCTCGACCGTGTAGTCGACGCCTTCAACCGCATCCTTGTTGACGAGCCATGTGGTGGTGACGGCCGTTTCTTCCGGCCCGATCGGAATGACGCGGAAGGAGATCGCGTGGTCGACCAGCATGTGGTTCCAGGTGGTCGGATAGTGGAACATCAGCATGGTGCCGATATGGGAGATCGTCACGTCTTCCGACAGCGCCTTGGCAACCGCCGGCCGGCCGTTCATCGTGTAGCTTTCGGCATCCTCGATGAGCGGCATGCGGGCGACGCGGTACTGGCCGTCCGTCGACATGTTGAACGTGCTTGGCAGGTTTGCCGCCTCGCAGCGCTGCCAGTGCTCGGAAATGAACGGATCGTCGCCGGCGCCCTGCACGCCCGTCGCCGTCGGCGCTTCGGGATAGGTGCGGCAGAGTTCCGGATGGTTGGCGGCGCAGTGGTAGCACTCGCGGTTGTTTTCCCAGACGAGCTTCCAGTTGCCCTTTTCGATGATCGTGTTCTTGGCCGCAACCTTCGTTTCGGCCAGCCGATGCGGCGCCATATAGGGCTGGATCGTCGCGCGGACGGGTGCGAAATCGGGCGCCTCATTGGCAAGGCAGACGAAGATATAGCCGGCGACGGATTCGCAGTGGACAGGCTTCAGGCCGAACTGCTTCTTGTCGAAGTCATCGCCCATATGGCGCGCCGACATCAGCGTGCCGTCGTGCTGGTAAGTCCACTGGTGATAGGGACAGACAAGACGGGTCGCAGAACCGCTATCCTTGGTGCAGACGCGGTGGCCGCGGTGGCGGCAGGTGTTGTGGAAGGCACGGATCTCGCCTTCGCGGGTGCGCAGGACGAGGACCGGATAGTCGCCGATCTGCAGCGTCACGTAATTGCCGGCCTTCGGGATTTCGCAATCATGGCCGACGAACAGCCAGTCGCGATACCAGATCATTTCCAGATCGAGCTTGTAGTAATCCGGATCGATGTAAAAGGGCTGTTCGAGGCTGAAGCCTTCGCGGCGATTGTTGAGCTGCCGCAGAACCTGGCTGTGAATGTCCATCGTGTCTTCCTCGTCAATTCCACTAGCGAAAGACTTGGGGGGTCATGCGGACAGACCTCCTGCCCCCAATCCTACCCCGAACGTCCACCGCGATCGGTCGTCAATCACGTCCCCAGACTGGCACCGGATCGGCCGAGGGTTCTCGTCACGCCTGCCGGCTTCCCAATTTAACGCCGTCCCTAGCCCGAGGCGACTCCATGAGTTTCGCCGATTTAAGCACTCGCGCTGCCTGTCGCACAGGCGACATTGCGACATCGGAAAACGCATTGACGACGATGGCTCACATGACGGCTTCGGTTTTCCGCTGACAAGTGGGGGGACAGGGTGCTTCTCGCGGTGCGTTGAGACGTAAACCGGCTGTTAAACCGCTCCGGCTAGACTTCTTCTTGCGCGAAGGGGCCAGCCGCATGCAGACGACCGGAAAGCTACGCTATTACGACGCGAACCGGCCAATTCCGCCGGTGCCGGTTTCGGCGCCAACGAGCGCGATCGGGCATTCGGAGTTCCTGCGCACAGGCCGCATTTCCAGGGCGCAGCCGCTGTGGCTTCCCAAGGAACGCCGTTATCTCACCTATGACGAAGTGGCGGAGCGGACCGGGTTCAAGCTGGAGTCCGCCGGCGAGCGCACGCATCAACGGATCAACGGCTTCCATCACTCGATCCAGTTTCCGAAGATGGTGTTCCACCGCACGCTGGAGCAGACCCCGCATCTCGGCTATTGCCATGTTACCGCCGCAAGCACCCTGTTTTCGCCGAAGGCAAAGGTGAAATGGTCTTTCTACATCGCCAATTTCCTGGCCGAGATCGGCGATGAGGACGAGTTCTTCAAGAGGGTGAACACCCAGTATTCCCGCATGTATTTCGCGGTGGCGACCGAAAGCGACCCGGATCAGTCGATGAAGATCGACCGCAGCATCCGCAAGAACGGTCTTCTGTTTCGGACCACCGACCCGAAGGAAGCGCTGAAAAACGTTCTGATGCTGGGCGCGCCCGACCAGGCGGTGCGGGCGATCATCAAATCGCTTTAACGCGGTCTCAGTCCGCGCTATGCACAGCGGGACATGACGGCAGAGATCATCGACATCAGGACGGACAGGAACGACGCGCTTGACCAAGCGTGCGCCGTGCTGTCGCGAGGCTTCCCGGTCGCCATTCCGACGGAGACGGTGTACGGGCTTGCAGCCGACGCCACCAATCCATCCGCGATTACGCGCATCTATGAAACCAAGGGGCGGCCGCGCTTCAACCCGCTGATCTGCCATATGGCCGATGTCGCGATGGCGGAGCGGTATGCATCGTTCGATCCGATCTCGCGTCGGCTGGCGGAAGCCTTCTGGCCGGGGCCGCTGACGCTGATCCTGCCGCTCATTCCAAAAAGCGGTATCCATCCGCTCGCAACTGCAGGGCTCGATACGGTCGGCATCCGCCTGCCATTCGGCTTTGCCGCCGATCTCATCCGCTCCTTCGGCAAGCCGCTGGCAGCACCGAGCGCCAACACGTCCGGCAAGGTCAGCCCGACCAGTGCCGGCCATGTCGCTGGTGATCTCGGGAGCAAGCTGAAACTGATCCTCGATGGCGGCGCGTCGTCGGTCGGCGTCGAATCGACCATCATCCGCGTCGAGGGCGAAACAGTCCGGCTGCTGCGTCCCGGTGGCGTTGCCGCTGAAGAGATCGAGGCGCTGATTGGTCGTGCGGTCATTCGTCCGGAAGGACCGGCGGCGATCATCGAAGCGCCTGGCATGCTCGCCTCGCATTATGCGCCATCGGCAGCCGTGCGGTTGAATGCGACCCATGTGGCGCCGGGCGAGGCGTTGATCCGGCTGGGATCGGATCCGATCGAGGGCATCGAGCAGGCGAAGGCAGTGTTCGACCTCAGCCCCTCCGGCGATCTTGCCGAGGCAGCCGCCAATCTGTTCGATTATCTGAAGAAAGCCGATGCGGTGGGGGCGACGCGCATTGCAGTCACAGCCATTCCCGATACCGGGCTTGGAGAAGCCATCAACGACCGGCTGGTCCGAGCGGCAGCCCCGCGGGAATAAAACAAGCCCAGGAGAAAACGCCATGGACATGCCTCTCCCTTCCCCGGATCTACTTGCCCGGTTTACGGCGATCGTCGGCGCTGCGCATGCGGTCAGCGATCCGGTGGAGCTTGCCCCGCATCTCGTCGAAAACCGCGGGCTCTACAGGGGCGCGTCCCCTCTCCTTCTCAAGCCCGGCTCGACCCAGGAAGTGTCGGCGATCCTGAAGCTTGCGAGCGAGACCGGGACGGCCGTCGTGCCGCAGACTGGCAATACGGGTCTTGTCGGTGGCCAGACGCCACGCAGCGGCGGATCCGACATCATCATCTCGCTGGAACGGATGAACCGCATCCGCGAGATCGACCAGATGGCAAACGTG
Source organism: Neorhizobium sp. DAR64872/K0K18 (assembly GCF_050500175.1). Classification (NCBI taxonomy): domain Bacteria; kingdom Pseudomonadati; phylum Pseudomonadota; class Alphaproteobacteria; order Hyphomicrobiales; family Rhizobiaceae; genus Neorhizobium; species Neorhizobium sp. DAR64872/K0K18. The sequence goes on along the minus strand of NZ_CP191446.1, from coordinate 706,518 downwards.
ATCGTTGTCGATGGCGGCGTCATCCTTGCCGAGGTGCAGAAGGCGGCGGAGGAGGTCAACCGGCTGTTTCCGCTGTCGCTCGGGTCGGAAGGCTCATGCCGGATCGGCGGCAACCTTTCCACCAATGCCGGCGGCACGGCCGTGCTTGCCTATGGCAACATGCGTCAGCTCTGCCTCGGGCTGGAAGTGGTGCTTCCGACCGGCGAGATCTGGGACGGTCTGCGCAAGCTGAAGAAGGACAATACCGGCTACGACCTGCGCGACCTGTTCATCGGCGCCGAAGGCACGCTCGGGATCATCACCGGCGCGGTCTTGAAACTTTATCCGCGGCCGGTCGGACACCAGGTGGCGCTTGCCGGGCTTGCCTCGCCGGCCGATGCGCTCTTGCTGTTTCAAAAGGCATCGAACCTCTGCGGCACGGCGCTGACCGGGTTCGAGTTGATGCCACGGATCGGCATCGAGTTCACCACGCGGCATATCGAGGGCGTGCGCGACCCGCTGTCTGAGCCCTACCCATGGTATGCGCTGATCGACATCTCGACATCGGACGCTGCCGAAACCGCCGACACGATGGTGCAGGCGCTGCTGGAACAGGGGTTCGAGGCCGGACTGGTCATCGACGCGGTGATCGCCTCGTCGGTCGCGCAGCAAAAGGCGCTGTGGCACATGCGCGAAAGCATGTCGGATGCGCAGAAGCCCGAGGGCGGATCGATCAAGCACGACGTTTCGGTGCCGATCTCGAAGATCCCGCATTTCATGGAGGAAGCCGAGCAGGCTGTTCTCGCCGCCGTTCCCGGCGCCCGCATCTGCGCCTTCGGCCATCTCGGCGACGGCAACATCCATTACAACATCTCCCAACCGCTCAGCAACGACATGGCCGGCAACAAGGCCGCCTTCATCGACCGCTGGCGGGAGGTGAATGCGATCGTCCACGGGATCGTGCTGGATGCCGGCGGCTCGATTTCCGCCGAACACGGGATCGGCCAGCTGAAGCGCGACGAGCTTGCGCAGATCCGCCCGCCGATCGAAATGGACCTGATGCGCCGCATCAAGCACGCCTTCGATCCGGCAGGCATCATGAACCCCGGCAAGGTCGTGGCATTGCCATGAGCAAGCCGGCACCGGACCGGCCGACCATGACGATCCGCGTCGATCTGGAAAACGGCGTGCGGCTGGGGCCAGGCAAGGCGCAGCTTCTCGAACTTATTGCCGAGCATGGTTCGATCCGGGCCGGCGGAGCGGCGATCGGCATGTCCTACCGGCGTGCCTGGCTGCTGGCAGACGAGATCAACCGGATGTTTCTGGAGCCTTCGATCTCGACCCGGCATGGCGGCAAGTCTGGCGGCGGTTCGGGGCTGACCGAATTCGGCCAGCAGCTTCTTGGCCGCTACAGGGATATGGAAGCAAAAAGTCGGGCTGCAGTGCAACCCGACCTCGATTGGCTTGATAGTGTGACGGACCCGCAATTCCGGGCCGCCGGTAGCGACAAGGCCGACTGAGCGATCAGCCCGCCCGGCGCATCCGTTCACCCATGCCCTGCAGAGCGCCCGGCTGACGCCCGGTGCCGCTGACGCGGAAGCTGCGGATGAGGTTGAGCAGTTCTTCCGTATCGGCAGACAAAGCCTCGGCGGAGGCAGTCGTCTCTTCGGCCATCGCGGCATTGTGCTGGGTGGCCTGGTCGAGCATGTTAAGCGACGAGGAGATCGAGCGCAGCGTCGTATCCTGTTCGGCTGCCGAATGGGCGATGCGGCCGACGATGTCGCTTGCCGACTTCACCTGATCGGAAATCCGCTTCAGGGCCTGGCCGGCCTCGCCGACGAGGCGGACGCCGTTTGCGACCTGGCCGGACGAGCGGGAGATCTGTTCCTTGATCTCCTTGGCGGCGGCGGCCGAACGCTGGGCCAGTTCGCGCACTTCCTGGGCGACGACGGCGAAGCCCTTGCCGCTTTCGCCGGCGCGGGCCGCTTCGACGCCGGCATTGAGGGCCAGAAGGTTGGTCTGGAAGGCGATCTCGTCGATGACGCCGATGATCTTGGTGATCTCCGCGGACGACTGTTCGATGCCGCTCATGGCGCCGATCGCTTCTTCGACGACGGCGTCGCTGCGCGTGGCTTCGGTGCTGACAGCCGTGACGCGCTGGGCGGCGTCGCGCGCACCGTCGGCGGTCTGTCGGACGGCAACAGTCAGTTCGTCGAGTGCGGCCGATGTTTCCTCGAGGTTGGCGGCCTGGCGTTCCGTCCGCTGCGACAGTTCGTTGGAAGCGCGGCGGATTTCCTCTTTCGAGCCGCCGATATCGATACCCTTGTCGTTGACTTTGGACATCGCAGCTTCGAGATGACCGAGCGCTTCGTCGAAGTTGTCGCGCAGACCGGCGTAGCGGGTGCCGAGATCGCCGCAGCGAACCGTCAGATCTCCCTTGGCGAGCTGTTCGAGCGCCGAGCCGATCGTCGAGACGACGCGGGCCTGAAGCGCTGCTTCATCGCGCTGCATGTCGAGGTTCTGCTGGCGTTCGCCGTCGAGCTCCTCCTGCTGGCGCTGCTGGCTTTCCTGCATGGCATGGCGCTCGCGCACCTTTTGCTGCAGCGCCTGGGTGGCGCGTGCCATCAGGCCGACTTCGTTTTTCATGTCCGTGTGCGGGATCTGCATCGTTACGTCTTCGTCGGCGACGGCGTTCAGCGCCTGACGGATCGCACCGAGCGGACCGGAGATGTTGCGGATTACGACGAAGGCCAGCAGCGAGCCAAGGACCAGGATGACGAAGCCGAAGGACAGCGCCTTGAAGACTTCGCTGCGGATCTGCGCCTGGAGATCGTCGACGTAGACGCCGGTGACGAGAACCAGCTGCCAGGGCTCGAAGGCGAGCGCGTAGGAGCTCTTCAGGAAGGTATCGCCTTCCTGACCAGGCTTGGGACCGAGAAAATCGACGGTGCCGCCACCGGCGCGGCCGATCTTGACCAGTTCGTCACGGTACATGAAGCCCTGGCTGTCCGGCTTGCCCTTGAAACTCTGGCCGAGCCGCTTGGGATCCGGATGGACACGCATGTTCACATCGTAGTCATAGGCAAAGAGGTAGCCGTCCGGGGTGAAGGTCATGGCCGACACGGCTTCGAACGCCCGCTTCTGCGCCTCTTCGCGACCCATCGCACCGGAGGCCTCGAGAGCCTGGAAACGCTTGAAGATACCGATGCCGGATTCCACCTGCGTGCGCAGCATGCCGTAACGTTCGGCGTAGATCGCCTGGGTGGACGTGCGCAGCTGCATGTATGTGGCAGCGGCAAAGCCGGCGATCAGCAAAAGCACGAGCAGCAGCAGCTGGTGGGAGATTTTGAGGTTCTTCATGGTCCGCTCACCTGTGACCGGCAGCGACCGCGCAGGCCGCACCTTGGGAAAAATGATGTTTGTGGGAGGCGGCACATTCTGCACCATGTCGTCTGCAATGATTGCAGTGCAACGACCATATGAGCGATGCATAAATAATTATTTAATCACACAATAACGCAGAAAAACGTATGGCCGCACAGTAACTGCGCGGCCTTTTATTGACTGCCTGCAATGACTTGCTGACTGTTTATTCAGCCCGTTTCAGCCTGAGGCTGAAGTCTTCGAAAGTGATCGGTTTCGCCGAGGCTTCCGCAACTTGAGGGGCTGGCGCAACAGCGCTCGTGGTGGCCTCCAGATCGATGCCATCGCGCGGCGGCGGCGCATTCTCGATCATCTCTTCGAACGAGGTGGAGGTCGGCGCCGGCACGTTCGCAATGGTTTTTCCGGCGTCCATCCAGGCCGGGACTTTTCCGACGAAGACGACAGGCGATCCGCCGAACCATGCTTCGGTGCGGACAAGACGCTTTTCGCCGTTGATTTCGATGATCTCGGTCTTCTGTGTGCCGGGCTCGAGGACCGGAACCTTGTAGTTGGACAGATCGGGCTTTGCGGCCGGAGAATCGCAGTCGCTGCAATGCCACGATACGATGCTCGAGGATTTCTGACTGCCATTGGTTGCGGTTACGGACGACGCCTGGGCGCCGCCGGCCAGCAGTGCTGCGGCTACCGTTGCTGCCGTGATCAGAACGCGATGCATCGCCGGACTCCCGAGTTTGGTCCGACAACCTATAGCAATGCTTCGTTTCCAACCCGTCAGGAGAATTGGTAAATTTTGAACGAAACCGCGGCTGCCGAACCGTCTCTAGCGGGTTTCGCGCTCGATGGCGCGCCAGCCGATGTCGCGACGGCAGAAGCCGTTTTCCCAGTCCACCGCGTCGACCAGCCGGTAGGCGTTTGCCTGGGCTTCCGCAACCGTTCTGCCTGTCGCGGTGACGTTGAGTACGCGGCCGCCGGTTGCGACCAGCGCGCCATCCTTCATCGCCGTGCCGGCATGGAAGATCTTCTCGCCCTCGCCTGCTGATGGCAGCGAGGCGATCGGCGTTCCCTTGTCATAGGCGGCCGGATAACCTTTCGAGGCCATGACGACGGTGAGCGCCACATCGTCGCTCCATTCCGCCTTCACCTCGTCGAGCGTGCCGGTGGCGGCGGCGTAAAGGATCTCCAGCAGATCGCTTTTCAGCCGCATCATCAGAACCTGGGTTTCCGGATCGCCGAAGCGGACATTGTATTCGATCAGTTCCGGCCCCTTGGCCGTGATCATCAGGCCTGCGAAGAACACGCCGGTGAACGGATAGCCGCTTTCCGCCATGCCGCGAATGGTCGGCTCGATGATCTCCTTCATCGTCCGCTCGACCATATCTTGCGTCATCACCGGGGCCGGCGAATAGGCACCCATGCCACCGGTGTTGGGGCCGGTGTCGCCATCGCCGACGCGCTTGTGATCCTGCGCGGTTGCTAATGCCAGCGCCGTCTTGCCGTCGGAGAGGCAGAAGAAGCTTGCTTCCTCGCCATCGAGATAAGCTTCGACCACGACCTCGGCACCGGCCGCACCGAAGGCGCCATCGAAACAGTCGTCGATCGCCGCCAGCGCTTCTTCCACGGTCATGGCGACGGTGACGCCCTTGCCGGCCGCCAGACCATCGGCCTTGACGACGATCGGCGCACCCTGCGCCTCGACATAGGCCTTGGCGGCGACGCCGTCCGTAAAGCGCTGGTAGGCGCCGGTCGGGATATTGTAGCGGGCGCAGATATCCTTGGTGAAGCCCTTGGACCCTTCGAGCTGGGCGGCGGCGGCGGACGGGCCGAAGACGGCGATGCCCGCCTGCCGGATGCGATCGGCAATGCCGGCGACCAGCGGCGCTTCCGGGCCGACGACCACGAAATCGATGGCCTCGCTGCGGCAAAATGCAAGGACCGCCTCATGGTCGTCGACATCGAGCGCGACCAGTTCGGCATTTTCGGCCATGCCGGGATTGCCGGGAGCGGCAAAGAGTTTCGTCAGTTTCGGTGATTGGGCAAGCTTCCATGCCAGCGCATGTTCGCGACCGCCCGTGCCGATAAGAAGAACCTTCATCTGCCGCCCTCGATTTATCATCTGTGCTGGCGGTTAAGGCGAGGGACGGAAAAGGTCAAGTCTCGCCGGCAAAAGCGGCATTCAAGACGGCCGGTCCGGTTGCTGACGAAAACTGTCGCTGCGCAATCTCAACGTTGCTTTGAATATCACTTTGTTACGAAAGGCCAGAAATGGGACAGGCTCGTTGCGCCGCGCCGCGTCCTGCAGTTTTTCGTCGAGATAGATGATCGCCGCCTCCAGTTCTTCGGAGCCAACGGCATCGTCGGACGCCAGTATATGGGCTATTTTGCTAGGCATTCATACCTCCTTACACGCCAAATCATGTGGCAGGAGCAACTATAGGATTCTGGCACAATGCGAGAAGGTGTCATCTCTTTTTCCACCGGTTCGCGGTTACCGACCGGTAAATGACGCCCCATTCCGAGACGACTGCCGGGGTAAGCTGTGAACCGTTCCGATGGTCGGTTGTCTTGCCGCAAAGTTTGACTATGGTCTCGCCTCCTATCCAACGAGGACTTGCATGGCCGTCGAAAACCGCCTTCTCGCCGCCGTGATCGCCGCGGAAATCAACGCCCGCCCGGACCAGGCCATTGCCGCAATCGGGCTTCTGGACGAGGGCGCAACCGTGCCCTTCATCGCGCGCTACCGAAAGGAAGTGACCGGCGGACTGGATGACACCCAGTTGCGCAACCTTGCCGAACGGCTGATCTATCTTCGCGAACTGGAAGCACGCCGCGCATCGATCGTCGATTCGATCAAAGGCCAGGACAAGCTGACGGACGAGCTTGCGGCCAAGATCGGCAAGGCGGTGACAAAGGCCGAACTCGAAGACCTCTATCTTCCCTTCAAGCCCAAACGCCGCACCCGCGCCGAAATCGCCCGCGAGCGCGGTCTTGGTCCGCTGGCCGATGCGATCTGGGCCGACCGCACGCTCGATCCGGCCAAGCTGGCCGAGACATTCGTCAAGGGTGAAGTGACCGACGTGAAGGTTGCGCTGGATGGCGCTCGCGATATCGTCGCCGAAGCATTCTCGGAAAATGCCGACCTGTTGAAGCGACTGCGCCAGCACATGCGCGACGGCGCCGTGCTCAAAGCCCGCGTGGTCGCCGGCAAGCAGGAGGCCGGCGCCAAGTTCTCCGACTATTTCGAGCATACGGAGCGCTGGGCCACCACGCCGGGACACCGGGCGCTTGCCATGCTGCGCGGCTGGAACGAGGAATTCCTGACGCTGACGATCGAGGTAGATGCCGACGACACCTCGCCGATCAAGCCGGCGCAGCGGATTATCGCGCTCGCCTTCCACATCAGCGACAAGGGTGCCGCCGATCGCTGGCTGATGGAGGTCGCCGGCTGGACCTGGCGGGTCAAGCTCTCCGTCTCGCTGTCGCTCGACCTGATGCGGGAAATGCGCGAACGCGCCGAGCAAGAGGCGATCCATGTGTTTGCCCGCAATCTGAAGGATCTGCTGCTGGCCGCTCCCGCCGGTTCGCGCGCGACGATGGGCCTCGATCCGGGTATCCGCACCGGCGTCAAGGTGGCGATCGTCGATGCCACCGGCAAGCTTCTCGAAACCACCACCGTCTACCCCTTCCCGCCCCGCAACGATGTGCGCGGCACCCAGGCGGAACTCGCAAGCCTGATCGCCAAACACAGAATTGAGCTCATCTCGATCGGCAACGGCACCGGCAGCCGCGAGACGGAAAAGCTGGTGGCCGACATGCTGGCCAACCTGCCGGGCAGCAAACCGACCAAGGTGATCGTGTCGGAGGCCGGCGCTTCGATCTATTCGGCATCCCAGGCGGCAGCAGACGAGTTCCCCGGCCTCGACGTGTCGCTGCGCGGTGCCGTGTCGATTGCCCGTAGGCTGCAGGATCCGCTGGCCGAACTCGTCAAGATCGAGCCGAAATCGATCGGCGTTGGCCAGTACCAGCACGATGTCGATCAGAACAAGCTGTCGCGTTCGCTCGAAGCCGTTGTGGAAGATGCCGTGAATGCCGTCGGCGTCGATCTCAACATGGCATCGGCACCGCTTCTGTCGCGCGTGTCGGGCCTCAGCAAATCGATTGCCGAGGCGATCGTTGCGCATCGTGACCAGAACGGCGCCTTTACCACGCGCCGGGAGCTCCTGAAGGTCGCAAGGCTCGGCAACCGCACGTTCGAACAGGCGGCCGGGTTCCTGCGCATCGTCAACGGCAAGGAACCGCTCGATGCGTCTTCCGTGCATCCGGAAGCCTATGGTGTCGCGAAGAAGATCGTTGCCGCCTGCGGCCGCGACCTGCGTTCCCTGATGGGTGACAGCGCAGCGCTCAAATCTGTCGATCCGCGCCAGTTCATCGACGACACGTTCGGTCTGCCGACGATCAAGGACATTATCGCGGAACTGGAAAAGCCCGGCCGCGATCCGCGTCCGAGCTTCAAGACCGCGACCTTTGCGGACGGGATCGACGAGATCACCGACCTCAAGCCCGGCATGCAACTTGAAGGCACTGTGACCAACGTGGCGGCGTTCGGCGCCTTCGTCGATATCGGCGTGCATCAGGACGGGCTGGTTCATGTCTCGCAGCTGGCGGACAAGTTCGTGAAAGACCCGCATGAGGTGGTGAAGGCCGGCGACGTGGTGAAGGTGCGCGTCGTCGAGGTGGATGTGAAGCGCAAACGCATCGCGCTCAGCATGCGCAAGGACGGCGGCGAAGCCCCGCCTCCGGGCCCCCGCGGCGGTGATCGCGACAAGCCCGTCAATCCGAAGTTTGCAAAGACCGACAGCAAGCCATCTCAGGGCGCGTTCGGTGCAGCGCTTGCCGAAGCTATGAAGCGCCGCTGAGCCTGCGACGCCCTGGATAACCTCGAAAGCACTCCGTTGAGCACTGGCTCGACGGAGCTACTTCCAGTTGCGTTTTTTTGCGCTTGCAGTTGAATTGAAAGACGGTAGATTTTGATGATCAGCAAGGCATCCATCGTGTTCAGGAAGTGGGTCCATGACCTTGTCCCTTCACAGACTGCTTTCCAAGATCATCAGAAATGGCACTCTCATCGTCCGCGGCTCGGGCGGGGAAACCTATTACGGCAGCGGCGGCGGACGGACCGTTGCAATCCGCTTTACCGATGAAGCGGCCGAAAAGGCGCTGGTTTCCGACCCGCAACTGCAGCTCGGCGAACTCTATATGGACGGCCGGATCATCGTCGAACAGGGCGACATCTACGAGTTCCTGGCGCTCATCAAGGACAACACGCTGAAGGAAGGACTGACTTTCCAGATCCTCATGCGCAGCCTTGGCAGAATCATCGCATCGCAGTTTCGCAATCGTGTCCCGATCAACCACAACCGCCGCAACGTCGCCCACCATTACGATCTCGACGAACGGTTGTTCGCGCTGTTTCTGGACGAGGACTGGCAATATTCCTGCGCCTATTTCAACCCACCCGGTATTTCGCTGGATGAGGCCCAGATCGCCAAGAAGCGTCATATCGTGGCAAAGCTTCTGGCAGAACCCGGGCACAAAGCCCTGGAGATCGGCTCCGGATGGGGCGGCATGGCGATGTATCTGGCGGAATCGTCCGGCGTCGACGTAACCGGCATCACGCTTTCCACCGAACAGCTGAAGATTTCCAAAGAGCGTGCGGCACGACGCGGGCTTGCGGGCAGTGTACGCTTCGAGCTGCAGGACTATTATCACCTTCCCGCCGACCAGCGCTACGACCGGATCGTCTCGGTGGGCATGTTCGAGCATGTGGGACGGCTGAACTACCGAAAGTTCTTCAACAAGGTCACCGACGTGCTGTCCGACGACGGCGTGATGGTGCTGCACTCGATCGGCCAGCCCTACCCGGCGGTCTATAACAATCCCTGGATGGACAAATACATCTTTCCGGGTGGCTACATTCCCTCGCTTTCAGAAGTTCTGCCGGCGATCGAGAAAGCGGGACTTCTGGTTTCCGACATCGAGATCCTGCCGATGCACTACGCTTATACGCTGCGGCACTGGCGCGAGCGCTTCATGGCGAACCGGGACAAGGCAATCGCGCTCTATGACGAACGCTTTGCGAGAATGTGGGAGTTCTATCTGGCCGCGTCGGAAATGGCCTTCACGCATGAGGCCTTTCACATTTTCCAGATCCAGATCGTCAAGAAGCGGACAGCCGTACCGGACAATCGCGACTATATCTATGAGCGGGAGGCCGAGCTCTACGCATTCGAACAGGGCCGCATGCCGCTCGAGCAGATTGCAGGTTGAGGCTGGACGCGCTGAGCGGGGTCGATGGGGAAGATCATAGGCTGGAAGAGACGGCTCGCGGCGGGTCGCACCACCCTGTCCGGATCGTCCCGCTTGACGATTTCCACCACTGGGGGCATGACATCGGCCATGACCGAGAAACCAAATTCCGATCCTTTCGGCGGCCGCGTCTCAGACGCTCCATCCGACAATTTCGTCTATCAGGTGCTGCCGCGTGCCGCCTGGCCGTATGCGCAGCTGGCGCGCTGGGACCGGCCGATCGGCTGGCAGTTGCTGATGTGGCCGTGTTTCTGGTCGGCAGCGCTTGCCGCCAATGCGACGATGGACGAGGGCATGTTCCAGCCCTGGCAGCTGATCTCGCATCTGGTGCTGTTCTTCATCGGTGCCGTTGCGATGCGCGGCGCCGGCTGCACCTATAACGACCTGATCGACCACGAAATTGACAGTGAGGTGGCGCGCACCCGCTCGCGGCCACTTCCCTCCGGCCGGGTGTCCCGCTTCGAGGCGAAGGTGTTTCTGGCAGTTCAGGCGCTGGTCGGGCTTATCGTGTTGTTGCAGTTCAATACGTTTTCCATCCTGCTCGGCATCGCGTCGCTTCTGGTCGTCGCGATCTATCCGTTTGCCAAGCGGTTTACCGACTGGCCGCAGTTCTTTCTGGGACTGGCGTTTTCCTGGGGAGCGCTGATGGGCTGGGCCGGTGTGTTCGGCAGCCTCTCCTGGGCACCGATCTGGCTTTATGCGGCAGCCGTTGCCTGGACGATCGGTTATGACACGATCTATGCCCATCAAGACAAGGAGGACGACGCTCTGGTCGGCGTGCGCTCAACGGCAAGACTGTTCGGGGACAATACCAAGGCCTGGCTGATCGGGCTTTACGGTCTGACGCTTGTGTTTTTGCTGTTTGCCTATATCGCCGGCGACGCGGGCCTCTTTGCCTATGTCGGACTGATCGCCGCGACCGTCATGCTCGCCTGGCAGATCCTGATCATCGATATCGACAATCCCGACCAGTGTCTCAAACTGTTCAAGTTCAATACACAAGTCGGCGCCGTCCTGTTCGGCGGACTGATTTTGGGCCTCATATTGTAAACATGGAAAAGCCCGGCTGTTTGGCCGGGCTTCGCATTTTCGCGGGCGGTGGTTCTTAAGAGTACGTCTCTTAACGCCGCGCGATGATTTCCTTGCCTTCGATCTTCATGATAACACCGAGGCTGCCGGTTGCGCGGCGCACCAGGAAACGCGGGCGGCGCTCTGCGAAATAGGAATGGCGGCGGCGCGGCTTGGTCGTGGCGGTGCGAAGATCGCCGAGGTGGTTTTCCAGCGGACGGGCAATGCCATCGGCTTCGACCATCAGCATCGGAATGCGGAACGCATCCGACCAGCTGCGCCAGTCTGCAGCGATATCGCAGAGATCGTGGGCGACGAGAAGCGGGATGCAGAGATCCGGATCATCGTGATGCAGTTCAAGCGTGACAGTGACGTCGCCATCGCCATGATCGATGGCGCGGGCGGCCACACCCTTGAAGGCGCGGGCCGGGAGAGCGAAGGAAAGCGGCAGACCGCTTTCCGGAAGGATCTTGCGCAGAACAGCTCCGCGCTCGTCGATGGTGATTGTTACATCTCCTGACGTCTCGTTCATCGCATAGGTGACCTGCTGCGGGAAACGTGACGGATCGATCCTCAATGTCGACCCTGCCCAGACGGGCTTCAGAACGGTATTCGTCATCGGTTGTGCTACCCTTGTTTTACCTGAGAGCCGTTTCCGGTGTTTCCGGCTGCGTATCTCTGCGGGACTTATGTCCTCTGATAGGCTCACAATAAGCGGCTGCTGTTCGAGACTGCTTAAAAATCGCGGTTAAGGAAAACCTGCCGTTTTGAATGGTTAGCGAAACCAGATATGCTTTAAGTTTCCGAAGGATGAACGGGATGTCTCGCGTCCCCGATCGGGACGGATCCGACCCTCGCCGCGAGACGGTCGATCTCGATATGGGAAAACACCTCGATCCCTGCGGAGGCGAGCAGCGCTGCGGTGACGCCGTTGCCGGCGTGCTTTCTTCCGGAAAACGACCCGTCATAGATCAAGCCCGAACCGCAGGACGGGCTGCCGTCGATCAGCAGCGCATGGGTGCAACCGTTTTGGCTCGCAAAATCCAGCGCCCGGCGGGCACCGGCCACAAACTCCGCCGTCACGTCGCCGCCGGTGATTTCCAGCACGCGGGCGCGGCCGGCAAGCACGTCCTCGCCCGTCATGCCATTCTCGATCTCGGCTGGCGGACGCGGCACGCTCATGCCGCCCGCGAGCTCCGGACAGATCGTCACCAGACGCCCCTCCTCCCGCCACCGCTCGATCGCCGGATGAACGAGCGGCTTGCCCGTGCCATCATAACGGACGGCATGGCCGAGAAGGCAGGCGCTGATTAGGATCATCGGCTGCTTCATGCGGATGGATCGAGATGGCGGAGGGCGTCGGTCATTTCGTGCAGCATGGGGACGAAGTCTGCGAAGGGTTCGCCGAGGGTGATCTGCACGGGCTTGTTCATGGGCTTTGTCCTATCGGCTCCACGCTATGAGGATAGCACGGAGCCGATGGAGAACAAAGGTTAGGACACGATGCGGGAGAAGTCCGCAACGGTGGCTGTCGCCTCGCGGATCGCCTTCAGGAGAGCGAGGCGGTTGGCGCGGATCGCTGCATCCTCGTCATTGACGAGCACGTCCCCGAAGAACGTATCGACCGGAGCGCGCAGCTTCGACAGGGCTTCCATGGCCGAGCGGAAATCTTCCTTGGCAACCGCGTCCGACGCTTCCTTCGAGGCTTGCGAAATCGCTGCCCAGAGCGCCTTTTCGGCATCGAGCGTCAGGAGAGCTTCCGAAACGCCATTGGCAACGACGGTACCCTTCTTCTCCTCTGCGGCCAGCAGCTGGGTGGCGCGCTTGGTGCCGGCAAGCAGGTTCTTACCGTCCTCGGAGGTGATGAAGGCGGTCAGCGCTTCCGCACGACGGGCCACGAGCAGCAGATCGTCAGCGTCCGGCGTCAGCACCGCATCGATGATGTCATGACGGGCGCCGAGATCGCGCAGATAGACTTTGAGGCGGTCGTGGAAGAAGGAGAGGAGATCTGAATCCTTGGTGACCGCAAGCAACGGCAACCGCACCTTCCGCTCCAGCAAAATCCGCACGACACCCAGCGCTGCACGGCGCAGCGCATAGGGGTCCTTGGAGCCGGTCGGCTTTTCGTCGATGGCCCAGAAGCCGACGAGCGTATCCAGCTTGTCGGCGAGCGCCAGCGTCAGGCCGACCTTGTCTTCCGGCAGGCGGTCGGAGGGGCCGTTCGGCTTCCAGTGGTCCTCGATGGCGGCGGCGACCGATGCATCCTCGCCCTGCAGCACGGCGTAGCGGCGGCCCATCAGGCCCTGCAATTCCGGGAACTCGCCGACGGCTTCGGTGCGCAGGTCCGCCTTGGCGAGCACGGCGGCACGATCGACCAGAACCGGATCGGCACCGGTGATCGGCGCCAGTTCCTTTGCCAGTGCGCGGATGCGGGTGACGCGTTCGCCCTGGCTGCCGAGCTTGGCGTGGAAGGTGACGTTGAGCGCATCGAGCTTGGCCATGCGCTGGTCGAGCGGCTTCTTGAGATCGAGGCCGAATTTCTCAGCCGAGGCTTCGAGCGTCGCGAGATCAGGCAGGTCGCCCTGGTCGCGGGTCCAGAAATGGCGAGCGTCGGAAAGGCGCGCGCGCACGACCTTGCCGTTGCCGTGGACGATTTCCTTGCCGCCATCCTTCGCCTCGATATTCGAGATCAGGACGAAATGGTTGGAAAGGCTGCCATCATCCACACCCTGACGACGGGTGACGAAGCATTTCTGGTTTGTCTTGATGGTGAGACGGATGATCTCGGCCGGGATTTCCAGATAGTCCTCCTCGAACGTGCCGAGCAGCACATGCGGCCATTCGACGAGGCCGGAGACTTCCTCCAGCAGGCCTTCGTCCTCGACCAGGTCGAGACCGTTGGCAAACGCGATGTCACGCGCATCGTGCAGGATCATGTCCTTGCGGCGGTCCGCATCGAGCATGACCTTCGCCTTTTCGAGGTTCGACACATAATCGTCGAAACGGCGCACTGTGATGGCCTCAGGCGCGTGGAAGCGGTGGCCATAGGTGACGTTGCCGGCGGTGATGCCGTCGATCTGGAACGGGATGACCTTGGTTTCTTCATGCTCGGTGCCGAACATGCAGACGATCGACTGCAGCGGCCGCACCCAGCGCAGGCTTTCAGGCCCCTTGCCCTCGATGCCGGCAAAGCTCAAACCCTTCGGCATGGAGGCGGCACCCCAGCGCATGGATTTCGGCCAGGGGAAGGAGCGGATGATGCCGGGCATAACAGCTTCGATGATCTCTTCCGCCGCACGGCCGGACTTGGAGACGACGGCCACGTAGAAATCGCCCTTTTTCGGATCGCTGGCGACTTGGGCTTGCGAGATATCGGCAAGGCCTGCCTTGCGCAGGAAGCCGGCGATCGCCTGTTCCGGCGCCTTGGTGGATGGGCCCTTGATCTCCTCGCGCTGATCGGCCGAGCGCGCGTTGAGACCGCGGATATCCAGGGTGAGGCGCCGCGGCGTCCAGTATTCGCGAACGCCCTCATAGGTCAGGCCCGCATCCACCAGCGCATCGGTAACGAGTTTCCTCAGATCGCCGGCAGCCTTGCGCTGCATGCGGGCCGGAATTTCCTCGGAGCGGAGTTCTAGGAGCAGATCGGGCATGGTTTCATGTCTTTGCGCTGGAAAATAACGTCGCGGCGGACTTAGCAAGCCCGCCGGCAAAAGTCATCACTTGGGTTGGTGAAAGTCTGTCGATGCTTAGGCAGCACTCATGACGGGGATCGCCGCGATCTCATCCTTCTTTGCCGCAATCTCGATCTTCAGGTCGTAGCTGATCTGCAGGTTCATCCAGAATTCGGGCGTCGTATTGAAGAAGCGCGCGAGCCTGAGGGCCGTATCTGGCGTCACTGCCGTCTGCTCTGCGGCCAGGCGCTCAATCCGTGTGCGGGGAACGTTGAGTTTCTTAGACAGCGCACTGGCGCTCATCCGCAAGGGAACGAGATATTCCTCGCGGAGGATTTCACCCGGATGCACCGGTGGAAGGACACTTGCCATGACTGTTCTCCCTCAATGATAATCGACGATCTAGACCTGTTCGGCGCCGCCATCCGACCACGTAAAGCACACGCGCCACTGATCGTTGATGCGGATCGAATGCTGGCCCGAGCGATCTCCCCTCAAGGCTTCCAGGTGATTACCCGGTGGCGAGCGAAGGTCGATGAGTTCCACGGCGTTCTCGATCATGGTCAGCTTTCGAACAGCGCGCCGCAAAATATCTGACGGAAATCCTTTCGGCAGTTTGCCGTTGGCGACCGCTTCGGTCATCGCATTGCCGAAGGATCGTATCACGTCGCAGACCTTTCTGTATCATGCCATGATACAATCATCAACGGGTCGCGCTTACCAGCCGCCTCCCCCGCCTCCACCGCCGCCGCCGCCCGAGGAGCCGCCGGTGGAGAAGCCTGAGGATGAGGAGGATGTGGGTTGTGGCAGGGTCGAGGATATGGTCGAGGCCATGGAGGAGGAGAAGCCGCCGATGCGGTCTCCGAAACTGTTGAAGCCGCCGCCGTGATACCAGGCGGCGGTGTAGGCGGCGCCGAGACCGGCTGCCGCAAGCCAGGTGTCGAATGCCTGGCTCCACGGCTTTTCGACGCCGAGCGCTACCGCATAGGGCAGAAGCTTTTCGAAATGCTGCGGCGACATTTCCGGTGCGCCGGCCATGTTCATGCGGTCCTTCTCGGCGACGGTCAGATAGAGGCGCAGGCCTTCGATCCCGTCCATCAGCTTGGCGCCGATCGGTGTCGGCGCGCCCATCAGGAAGAAGAACATGACGTTGGCGAGCACGATGCCGCCGACCGATACGAGCAGCGGCCAGTGATCGGTGCCCGTGAGTTCGGAAACGAGCGCCACCAGAACGGAGGAGACGATCGAGAGCGCGACGAGGCCGATAAAGCCGAGCACGACTACGGTCATGATGCGGCCAAACAGCGACGAGCCGCGCCGTAGCTTCTTGCCGAAGCCGACCGCGATGAAGCCGAAGAAGACAGCCACGGAGACCGGCACGATCAGCACGGCGATCATGTCCGGCTCCAGATTGCCGAACACAAGCAGGGCTATGAGAAAGACGACGCTGAGGCCGATGCCGCCGAGCACATAGCCCCAGTTGGCGTTGTAATATTTGCCGCGATGTTCGCGTTCGATCGCCTGCCGGAAATTCTTGCCGACGGTCTGCACAGTGGTGCCGTTGTTCTTGTCGATGACGAAGCTTTCACCCTTGCCGCCGACTGCCGAGAGAATGACGGACTGCCCGGCGGGCAGATCGCGGCCGCTGCTCTTATCGGTGCGCCTGATGACGATCTGCCTCGAGAGATCATCGAGCACGACATAGCCCTTGACGGCAAGATCGATGGCGCTCGCGGCAAAGGCGGTCCAGCCGCCGCCGGAAAAGCCCTTGTTGTCGATATAGTTGACCAGCGCCGGAGACAGGCCATCGGGCGCATCCCAGCGCGGAACGACGATGCCGCGGGCCGGATCGCGGCCGACGCGTTTCCAGACGGCGAAGTAATAGGCCAGCACGATGACGAGACCGGCGCCGGCGATCAGCGTGCCCATATGATCGCGCAGCCACCAGCTGCGTTCCTGATCCTTTGAGGGTACGGCCACGACGCCCTTCGGAAAGCCGGCAACGATCGTCAGCCCTTCCTGCGGTCCGAGCGGTCGCGTCGTCGAGAAGACAGCACTGTCGCCGTTTGCCTGCATGCGGGCATTGCGGGCGGTCGAGCCGAGCGGGCCGGTAAAGGCCGCCGTCTGCTGCACCTGCCCGCCATCCGGCAGCGTGACCCTGGCCGAGGCCTGGGCGATGCGGAAATCCCAGCCGTTGCCGGTGACGTTCCAGTAGAGTTCGTCGTGATCGTCAAAGTAGCGGATCTGCCGGTCTGTCCTGTAGGTGAGCACGAATGTATGCTCGCCATCACGCAGGAAAACGTCCTGGTCTCCGGAATAGATGCGGATGCCGCCGGCGATGGTCTCGGTCCGGTAGGGTTCATTGCGGCCATCGCGGGTGACGGAGACGATATCGAAGCCGACCCGAACCGTGCGTCCCTCGGCATCCACCATGGTCAGCGGAAAGTCGCGGAAGATGCCGCGGCGGATGCGGTTGCCTTCCGACTTGGCGATAATCGTCTCGGTCACCTTAAGCTCGCCATCCGGTGCGATTGCGATTTCGGAATGGTAGCTGCGGATATACTCTTCGGCAGCGGCCGGAAGCCATGCCGCGCAGAAAAGCACAACAGCAAGAACAAGGCGCCGAACCATCAGCCGGCTCCGATCAGAATTTCACGGTGGGAACGGCGCGATCGGCTTCGTTGGTGATCTCGAAGTATTCGCGTTTGGAGAAGCCGAACTGGCCGGCAACAAGGTTGTTAGGAAAGGTTTCCACCTTGACGTTCAGTTCGCGCGCAGCACCGTTGTAATAGCGGCGCGACATCTGGATCTCGCTTTCGATGGTTTCGAGCGATGCCTGCAGTTCGGAGAAATTCTGGTTGGCCTTGAGATCCGGATAGGCTTCGGCCAGCGCAAACAGTTTTCCGAGCGCCTGGGAAAGCATGCCTTCGGCCTGGGCACGGCCCGCGACGTCGCCGGCCGGCACCGCCTGTGCCTGGTTGCGCAGCCGCACGACCTCTTCGGACGTGCCCTTTTCATGGGCGGCGTAGCCCTTGACGGTCTCGATCAGGTTAGGGATCAGGTCGGCGCGGCGCTTCAGCTGCACGTCGATGCCGGACCAGGCTTCCTCCGCCATCTGTCGCGCCTTGACGAGGCCGTTATAGATTATGACGAGATAGACAGCCACGAGGGCAAGAATGCCGAGCGCGATATACATGACGAGAACTCCCCCGGATAATAATAGCCGGGCGGAGACTAAGTCGGGTTCAATGAATTGTCACTGGAAATCGGTGGGTTAGCCCGGAAACGCTCTAGGCAGCTTCCCGGCCGAGTTTGGCACCACCGGCATCCGTCAGCAGGAAGGCTTCGCCGCAGGCCTTGGCCAGTGTGCGCACCCGCAGGATATAGCTCTGGCGTTCGGTGACCGAAATCACGCCGCGGGCATCCAGCAGGTTGAACACGTGGGATGCCTTGATGCACTGGTCATAGGCCGGGAAGACGCATTTGTGCAGCATCTGGTTCGCCTGATCGCCCGGCGCGCCGAAGGCGAGCAGCGCCTGGCATTCCTTTTCGGCATCGATGAAGTGCCGGTGCAGCATTTCGGTGTTGGCGAATTCGAAGTTGTGGCGGGAATATTCCTGCTCGGCCTGCAGGAAGACATCGCCGTAGGAGATCTTCTCTTCGCCTTCGCGGCCGTTGAAATTCAGGTCATAGACGTTGTCGACGCCCTGGACATACATCGCCAATCGCTCGAGACCATAGGTCAGCTCGCCAGCGACCGGCGAGCATTCGATGCCGCAGACCTGCTGGAAGTATGTGAACTGCGAGACTTCCATGCCGTCGCACCAGCATTCCCAGCCGAGACCCCAGGCGCCGAGCGTCGGGCTTTCCCAGTCGTCCTCGACAAAGCGCACGTCATGCAGAAGCGGATCGAGACCGATCGCGGCAAGCGAGCCCAAATAGAGTTCCTGCAGGTTGGACGGGTTCGGCTTCAGGATGACCTGATACTGGTAATAGTGCTGCAACCGGTTGGGATTTTCGCCGTAGCGGCCATCGGACGGTCGACGCGACGGCTGCACATAGGCGGCCTTCCACGGCTTCGGACCGAGCGCGCGCAGCGTGGTGGCCGGATGGAACGTGCCGGCACCGACTTCCATGTCGTATGGCTGCAGGACCGCACATCCCTTGTCAGCCCAATAGGCATGCAAGGTCAGGATCAGCGCCTGGAACGAGCGCTTCGGGTTCATGTGATCTGGCAGGGTCGTGGCGGTCATGGGACTGGTCGCTGTTTGCTTATTTCCGGTGGCGTCAGGTGCCACGGGCGGGACTGGGGGTCAAGAGTTTTGCGGCATTCGCCCGGCTGCGGCCGCCGTTGCGAACCGCGACTCTGTCGGGCCAAACGTCACTTGATCAATCGCAATTCACGCAGGGGCAGGTCACCGATGGTTCAAAGCACCGTTCGGATAAATCCCTGATTTTATTGCCAAGTATAGAACGACCTGGACCGGACCGGGCGTCGGAACGTTTCATTTTTCTTAAGTAAACTATGCTAAATTTCAACAAATCCGCACAATAGGACGATTGAAATGGTAACAATTCGTACCAAGATGATCTTTACGAGCCTTGCGATGTTCGTGCTTGCGGGCGGTGCTGCCGGAGCCGGGATTTGGGGTTCGACGACGCTGACGAACAATGTCGATACCGTCGCGCGTACCGCCGAGATTTTGCGCAATCACATGCAGGCCGACATGATGCACGACGCCCTGCGCGCCGATGTTCTTTCGGCGCTGATGGCACGCAATGCCCAAGGCGAGATCTCCACCGCTGACGTCAGCTCGGATCTGAAAGAGCATGTCGAGTCGTTCCGCAAGGCAATCGACGACAACAAGGCTCTGGTGACCGATCCCGAGATACAGGCTGTTCTTAAAAACCTGGATACGCCTCTGCGCGGTTACATCGACAATGCCAGCGCCATTGTCGCGCAGGCAGCGAGCAACCCGGATCAAGCACTGTTGTCGCTGCCTGCATTCCAGCAGCAATTCTCGATCCTCGAAACCGCTATGGAAAAAGCAGGCGATAGCATCTCGTCGCTGTCCGACGGCGTCAAGCTCAACAGCGACCGGCTGGCGGTTCTGATCGACACGATCCTCAAGACTGTGCTGGCCGCAACGGCCGTATCGGCGCTTGTCCTGCTGTTCGTATCGCGAAAGACAATCATTCAGCCGATCCGCTTTCTTGCAGGCGACATGCAGAAGCTGGTCGGAGGCAACACGGCGCTGTCCATCACGGGGATCAATCGCACCGACGAAATCGGCGAGATGGCGACGGCTGTCGAGGTGTTCCGGCAGGCAGCGATCACCAACAAGCGACTGGAAGCGGAGGCGATTGCCGCGCGTGAGCGCAACGAAGCCGATCGCATCCGGGTGACCAGGGAAGCAGAAGCGGCAGCCCGCGTGATGCTGCACGAGGCAACCTCCAGCCTGGCGGGCGGGCTGCGAAAGCTCGCGGCAGGCGATCTCAGCTTTCATCTCTCGGACGCTTTCGCACCTGATTTTGAAGCGCTGCGGCACGACCTGAACACAGCCGTACACCAGCTTGACCAGACGCTGACCACCGTCGCACAGGCGGCAGGCTCTATCGACACCGGCACCCGCGAAATCAGCATCAGTTCGGACGACCTGTCGAAACGCACGGAACAGCAGGCCGCCTCGCTTGAAGAAACCGCTGCGGCGCTCGACCAGATCACCATCAATGTCGCCAACGCCTCCAAGCGCGCCGACGAAGCCCGCGCGATCGCGATCCAGGCCAATGCCAGCGCCACCCAGTCCGGCATCGTCGTTGCCAGTGCGGTCGATGCGATGCAGCGGATTGAGGAGTCCTCGGGACAGATCTCCAGCATCATCGGCGTCATCGACGAGATCGCCTTTCAGACCAACCTTTTGGCGCTCAATGCGGGCGTCGAGGCCGCACGCGCCGGTGAGGCCGGCAAGGGCTTTGCGGTGGTCGCACAGGAAGTCCGCGAGCTGGCGCAGCGCTCTGCTCGGGCCGCCAAGGAGATCAAGGAACTGATCCGGAATTCGACGACAGAGGTCGAGAGCGGTGTGAAACTGGTGCGGGAAACCGGCGGCTCCCTGAAGGTGATCGGCGACTACATCATCACCATCAACCAGCATATGGACGCGATCGCAACGTCGTCGCGCGAGCAGTCGGTCGGTCTTGCCGAGGTCAATACAGCCGTCAACCAGATGGACCAGGTGACGCAGCGCAATGCAGCGATGGTGGAGGAAACCAGTGCCGCCAGCGCCTCATTGGCCACCGAAAGCCACCGCCTGCACGAGCTGATCTCACAGTTCACACTCGGCCGGCCCGCTGCCAGCCAGCATGACAAGACACGCCGGGCCGCCTGATCATCGGAGCCAGGAACTACCAACGCAAAAGCAGCGCCCGGGAACGGACGCTGCTTTTTTTCTATGTGGAGCGCCAACCTCCCTCATTCCTGTGCTCGTCAGGGGATAGAGGGAGGCGTGGATGCCGGAATGAACGAAAGCGCGAGTAGAGGATGGAGCAACGTGGCAAGCGGGTGACGCGGCCATGAGCGCGATATCAAAGTGTATGTCTTCAAACCGTATCGACAGCGACTACTCGCCGGCGACAGCCTGATCAGACGTCGTCGTCGCGCTTGACCCGGTATTCGCCCGTCACCGGATCCTTTTCCAGCGTTCCCATGGCACCGGTGCGTTGCTGCTCTTCCTCGCGGCGCGTGCGCGCCGTGAGCCGTTCCGCGTCCTTGATGAAGCGCTTGTAGAGCATCCATCCGCCGCCGATCAGCAGGGCCAGAAGTATGAGCTGAGCCATTTCCCGTCGAAACCTTATAAGGCGGGCATATCAGAGCCCGAAGCGGCTCCACATTGCCCGTTCTTCCAGGCCTTCGGCAAGACCTGCCGTGGCGCCTGAGGCAATTTCCCCCAGATTGGCGGATCCTAGCGCAACGCCCGGCACCCGGCGACCGAACAGGGTCCGCGTGCCGCCGATCAGCTCCAGCTTGGCATCCTTGCCGAAACGGCGCTTGATCACATCGCGCATCTCGCCCAGCCCATCGATGAGGCCGAGTTCGAGGCCACGGGTACCAGTCCAGAAGAGCCCGGAGAAAATCGTGCTATCTTCGCCAAGCCGTGACCCGCGGCGCGATTTCACCATGTCGATGAAGACCCGGTGGATCTCGAGCTGCAGCGTCTTCAGGTACTCGATGTCGCCTTCCTTTTCCGGCTGGAACGGATCAAGGATCACCTTGTTCTCGCCGGCCGTATAGACGCGGCGTTCGACGCCGATCTTCTTCAGCATTTCCGGGAAGCCGAAACCACCAGACACGACGCCGATCGAGCCGACGATCGAGGTCGGATCGGCAAAGATTTCGTCGCCGGCAAGGGCAATCATGTAGCCGCCGGACGCTGCCACATCTTCCACGAAGATCAGAACCTTCTTGTCCTTTTCCTCGGCGAGAGCCCGGATGCGCTGGTAGATCAGCCGCGACTGGACAGGCGAGCCGCCCGGCGAATTGATGGAGATGGCAACGACCGGCGCATCCTTCTTTGCGAAGGCCTTTTCCAGCATCGGCGCCACGGTTGCGATGTTGAGCGTCTGCTTGAACTGGCTGCCGCCCGCCATGATCGTGCCATGCAGTCGGACCACCGGGATCGACAAACCGGTCTTGCGGAAACGTTTTGGCAGCAGGCGATTCAAGAAGCTCATCATCCATCCTGTTCAAGCATATATCGGAAGCCTGGATGTATGTTCTCGAAGGGCGAACACAATGGCTGAGCCTCTAAAAACGGGGTTTTACCGCCGTCTTCGGTGATAGGCGGTGCGGCCGTTGTTCAAATCGTCCGCCTGCGACATGAAGGAATTGCCATCCGCTCCATGCACGATCAGCGGCGCGCGGAACACCAGCCGCGCTCTCGATCCCTTGACGCCGGTTACCAGAATGCGGGTCGCATCCTCGCCCGGGCGGGGGTGGACCGGGGTTATTTCAAGCCCGCCGAAGCGCTTGCCGCAGGCCTCGATGATATCGACGATGGAATCCGGACGGGCGATCAGCGACAATTGCCCGCCGGGTTTCATGATGGCGGCGGCCGTGCGCAGCCAGTTTTCGAACAGGCCAGCGGTCATTGCATGCGCTTCGGCCTTCAAGGCATCCGGCGTTATGCGGTCGTCGGCGTGGTTGAAGGGCGGGTTCATGATCACATGGTCGTGCACGCCGTCGTGCAATCCCGAGTCGACCCGGGCCTTGCCCGTGAGCGTCACATCGGCGCCGAGAACCGTGATACGATCAGACAGGAAAGCATTTTCCGGCAAAGCCAGCGTTCGCCGCGCATACTCGGCCATCAACGGCAATTTCTCGACCAGAACGATGCGGGCGTTTTCGAGCCGGCTCGCGACCGCTAGTCCTGCGGCACCGGCGCCGGATCCGAGATCGGCAACCGAAACGGACCGTTCGTCCGCCACAAGCGAGGCGAGCAGCATCGCATCCACGCCGGACCGGTGGCCGCCGCCCTTCGGCTGCACCAGATGGAAGCGGCCGCGGTGAAACGCATCGATGGTGAAGTCCGACGAAAGATCCTGCGGGATGCCGGCGGACGTGGTCACGGGCGAAGCTCCGCCTCCAGGCCGGCATCGATCAGGATGCGGCGGGCTTCATCGCCCCTCTCCTCCTCGACAAGGAAGCGTTTTGACAGCATGCCGAGCGAGCCTTCGAGCACGCTCATGGACTGGTCCGCAACCATGAAATGAATGCCCGCATCCTTCATCAGGCTGCTCGCAACAGACAGAAGCACCGGGTCGTTGGCGCGAATGAGTTCCCGCATGCGGCAAAAATCCCCCTCAAAAACGGCAGGTCAGCGAATTGTCACTTGCCGCATCCTGCCACGCTTTCTATTGTCCAAGCCGGAACTTAATTTAGGAGTCCGGTCGTTGGGCGTCGTAATACCGCTTGAAGAAGGCAAAAACAAATCTGCTTCCGTGAAGCCCCTGGTGGACCTCACGAGAGGAGACATGGAGCGGGTCAACCAGCTGATCCTGTCGAAGGCAGGCTCCGACGTGCAAATGATCCCGGAAGTTGCCAACCACCTGATCTCGTCGGGCGGAAAGCGGCTTCGGCCGATGCTGACGCTCGCGTCTGCGGTGCTGTTCGGCTACAAGGGCGAAGGCCATGTGAAGCTCGCGACCAGCGTCGAATTCATGCATACGGCAACGCTGCTGCATGACGATGTGGTGGACGAAAGCGATCTGCGCCGCGGCAAATCCACCGCACGGATGATCTGGGGCAACCAGGCCAGTGTTCTCGTCGGCGACTTTCTGCTCGGCCAGTCCTTCAAGATGATGGTCGAAGTCGGATCGCTTGAAGCGCTGGACGTTCTGGCAACCGCGGCTTCCGTGATTGCGGAAGGCGAAGTGCTTCAGCTTTCCGTTGCCAAGAACATGGAAACCACCGAGGACGACTATCTCTCCGTCATTCGCGCCAAGACGGCGGCGTTGTTTGCGGCGGCGGCGGAAGTCGGCCCGATCATCGCCAATGCCGACAAGGCCGGGCGTTCCGCAATGCGCTCCTACGGCATGAACCTTGGCTACGCTTTCCAGCTGGTCGATGACGCGCTCGATTACGGCGGCACCGCTGCCGATCTCGGCAAGAATGTCGGCGACGATTTCCGCGAGGGAAAGATCACGCTCCCGGTCATCCTTGCCTACCGGCGTGGCACCGAAACGGAGCGGGCATTCTGGAAGACGGCGATCGAACATGGCGAAAGCAGCGAGGAAAATCTTGAAAAGGCGCTGGGCCTGATCAAGAAATACGACGCACTGAACGACACGATCGGTCGGGCCCTGCATTACGGCACGATTGCCCGCGATGCGCTGGCGCCGCTGCCGGCATCGCCGCTCAAATCCGCGATGCTCGAGGTGATCGACTTCTCCATCCAGCGCGTGAACTGACGCTCCCTCGGTCGCGTTGACGAAGGTGTGACCGTTCCTGCCCGGCATCCGCTCTCTGCGATGCCGGAGAATTCCTTGCGGACATGCTTCAAAAAAGCCATTCTGTCATGACTCAATTGGCGCGGGATGGTGGCGATTTGCCACCGTCAAAGCGTCGCCTGCTCAAGGCCCACCACGAAAGGCATTCTTTTTATGCGGCAGAAATACAGCCTCCGTCTGCTTTCCAGCGCAGCGCTCGCAGCCGTTCTCATGCTCGCCGGTGCAGCGCAAGCGGCGACGCCAGAGGCGAAGCCGGCCGCCGCGGAGAGCGTGAAATTTGATGCCAGCGACGCGCAGTCGTTTTCGGGCGCGTTCCTCGCTGCCCGCACCGCCGATGTCGACCATGATTATGCGAACGCGATTGCGCTCTATCGCAAGGCGCTTTCCTTTGATGCGGCCAACCTTGAAATCCGCGAACGCCTGATGATTTCGCTGTTTCTGAGCGGCGATTTCGAAGGCGGCTTGAGCGAAGCGGAGAGGCTGAAGGACGATGCCGGGGTCGAGCGCATCACCCGCATCGTGCGGGGGCTGGACGCGATCCGCGACAAGCGCTTCGATGCCGCCAAGAAGACGCTTGCCTATACCGGCCCGAACGATCTTGACCGGCTGACCCACCAGATGATGATGGCGTGGGCGGATGTCGGCGCAGGCCGCGGCCGTCAGGCGATCTCGACTATTGCCGGCCTCAAGGGGCCCGACTGGTTCAAGGTGTTTACGGACTATCATCTTGGCGCCATGGCGCTGGTTTCCGGCGACACGGCCAGTGCACGCAAATATCTGACCACCGCCATTACCAACCAGGAAGCGGTTGCGACAGCGCCCGATACGTTCATGCGCGCCATCATGGCGCTTGCCCGTCTTGAAGCCGCTGCCGGCAACAAGCAGAAGGCGCTCGACGCGATTTCGGTCGGCGACCAGATGATCAGCAACTATGCGCCACTGAAGGCGCTTCGCCAGAGCATTGAAAAGGGCGAGAAGCCCGAGCAGCAGATCACCAACGCTGCCGAAGGCGCGGCCGGCGTGCTGTTTTCGATCGGCGGCGCGCTGAACCGCCAGGGTGCCGAGGATATGGTCGGTCTCTACCTGCAGATCTCCCATGCCATGGACCCGAAGAGCGCCGATACGCTGATCCTGCTTGGCGGCATTGCCGAGAAGATGGAGCAGCCGCAACGCGCCATCGAGCTTTATGCAAAGGTGCCGGCCGACAGCCCGATGCGCCGAATTTCCGAACTGCAGCTGGGCATCACCCTGTCCGATACCGGCAAGGTCGACGAGGCAAAGAGCCATCTCAAGGCGCTGATCGATTCGGATCCGGCCGACATCCGCAGCTATATCGCCTATGGCAGCGTGCTTTCCGAAGCCAAAGACTACAAGGCGATGGCCGCCAATTACGACAAGGCTGTCGAAATGATCGGCTCCGTGCCGAAGCCGGGCGACTGGACCGTGTTCTTCCAGCGCGGCATTTCCTATGAACGCCTGAAGCAGTTCGACAAGGCCGAGCCGAATTTCCGTCGGGCCCTGGAGCTTAACCCTGAGCAGCCGCAGGTTCTGAATTATCTCGGCTATTCGCTTGTCGACCTCAACCTCAACCTTGCCGAAGGCCTCGACATGATCCGCAAGGCAGTCGATGCGCGGCCGGACGATGGCTATATCGTCGATTCGCTGGGATGGGCCTATTTCCGCCTCGGCAAGTTCGATGAAGCCGTGACCGAACTGGAACGCGCGGTACAATTGCGGGCCGGCGATGCGACGATCAACGACCATCTGGGCGATGCCTACTGGCGTGTCGGCCGCAAGCTGGAAGCGGTCTACCAGTGGAACCGGACGCTGATCTCCGAAGGCGAGGACGTCAACAAGGAAATGGTCAAGGAAAAGATCGCCAACGGCCTGCCGCCGCTCGATCCGAACGCGACGACGGCCGATCGCGGCCAGGCAGCACCAGTGCCGCCTGCCCCGCCGGCACCTGCCACTCCCGACAAGAAATCCTGATAAAGCGGGCTTTCCAGCATGACCATATCCGATACGCAAGACGCCACAGACGTGGCCCTGACAGAACTTGCGCCTGCGAAGATCAATCTTGGCCTGCATGTCGTGGGGCTTCGCTATGACGGGTTCCACCTGCTGGAAAGCGTCGTCACCTTCGCCGATCTGGGTGACGAGCTGACCTTCACGCTCTCGGAAGCGGATGAGTTTTCCGTTTCCGGCCGCTTTGCGTCCGAGCTTTCAAATGACGAGGCGGGCCAGGCTGGCAATCTCGTGATCAAGGCGCGCGATCTCTTTCGCCAGCAGCTGGTTTCCAACGGCTTTCCGGCGCCTCCCGTTTCGATCCACCTCGAGAAGAAACTACCGATCGCGGCCGGGATCGGAGGCGGGTCGGCCGATGCGGCGGCCACGCTTCGCGGCCTTTTCCGGCTGTGGAATGCGGAGATACCGGAAGCAGCCCTTCTGGCGCTTGGCCTTTCGCTGGGGGCCGACGTGCCCATGTGCCTGACGGGGGCTGCCGTTCTGGCCGAGGGCATCGGCGAAAGGCTTGAACCGCTGCCGACCATGCCGTCCCTTTCCCTCGTGCTCGCCAACCCGCTGATCAGCGTCTCGACGCCTGAGATTTTCAAGCTACTGGTCGACAAGGAAAACGAGGCCCTGCCGCCGACGCCGACCGACGCAGACGGCTGGCTGCCTTACCTCAAAACGCTTCGCAACGACCTGGAGCCGCCGGCTCGCGCGCTCATCCCCGAGATCGAGGAACTCTCCGCGATGATCGCAGCGCAAGGTGCCGAGCTGGTGCGCATGTCCGGATCCGGAGCGACCTGTTTCGGTGTGTTCCCTTCGAAGACAGACGCGGAAGCCGCCGCGCAGGCGCTGACCGCCCTGAAGCCGGACTGGTATTTCGAAGCGGTCGAAACCGTCGGAGCAAAGCCATGAGCAAGATCGCCGAAACGCGCGAGTTCATTCCTATTTCGATCGCGGTACTGACCGTGTCGGATACCCGGACTATGGTGGACGACAAATCTGGCGATACGCTGGTTGCCCGTATCGCGGAGGCCGGTCACAGGCTTGGGGCACGCGCCATCGTGCCCGACGACAAGGAGCGGATCGCCGGCCAAGTGCGCGAATGGACGCTCGACCCTGAGATCGACGTGGTCATCACCACCGGAGGAACCGGCTTTACCGGCCGCGACGTGACGCCGGAAGCGCTGGCGCCGCTGTTCGACAAGAAGATGGACGGGTTTTCCGAGGTGTTTCACCGGATTTCCTACGACAAGATCGGTACTTCGACGATCCAGTCGCGGGCCACCGGCGGCGTTGCCAATGCGACCTTCATCTTCGTGCTGCCCGGCTCTCCCGGTGCCTGCAAGGATGCGTGGGACGGCATATTGAAAGCGCAGCTGGACTACCGCCACATGCCCTGCAACTTCATCGAGATTATGCCGCGGCTGGACGAGCACCTGCGGCGCGGTTCGGGCAAGTAACGGCCTGATCTACCGCGCGGACGCTGCGACCCAGGCGGGGATCATTTCGCTCGCCAGTCTCGACGGCTTTGCGGCGGTCTTTACAGCCTTGGCTATACCCTCAAGACCCATGCCGGGCTTTGCGAGAGCGACGGCCTCGCGCTTGGGCAGGATCAGCCCCTGCTCGAGCGGCGGGACTGAACGGACGATCCTTGTGAGGAACGGCTTGCGGTAGGTTCGCGAAGGCGAGAACCTGGCCGGCTGACGGTTGAGCGCCAGATATTCCATCACCTCGTCGATCCAGCCGGCCTGGAGACGCGCTCCGGGCTCCAGCAGAAGCAGCCATTCGGCGCGCGCCTTGTGCAAGATATCGACGATATCCCAGGAGCTGTGGAAACGACAGCCGGCGGCATCCGCGACACGGGAGGACCCGTCGCGCGAGTTGTGATCGAGCACCACGACATCGCTGACCAACCCCTCCACCGCGGCGGAAACAAGGACGGACAACGTCTGCGCGAGCTCGGCTTCCTGATCCCGGCATTCCAACAAAACAGTCAGCATTTTCAATGTCTAGCGCATTGTACAACGGATTGCCACAAATCCTTTGCGAGTTTGTTCTTGCATTGTTCTCAATGTCGCGATAGGAATCTTGTCATTCGAGAACGGGAATTTTTCCCGTCAGGAGTGCCCCATGAACGAGCTGTCCCATTTGCGGCAGGACGCATTCGCGCCTGCTCATACGGCTGATATTGCCGATGCATTGGTGAAGACCTCCGGCCTCCGGATCGAGGGGGATCGCCGGCGCGGTCGTGGCGCCGGACTGAACCCTTCAGGACGTTTCGAGACGGAGCGTCGCGAGGCTTTCGACGACGGCTGGCAGACGATCGAGGAACTGGAACCGTTCAGGACCGAGGTGCAGGTGGAAAAGCCACGTACCGCGATTACCCGAAACGATTCTCCCGACATTCCCTTCGACCGCTCAATCAACCCGTACCGCGGCTGCGAGCATGGCTGCATCTACTGTTTCGCGCGGCCGAGCCACAGTTTCATGGGGCTTTCGCCGGGGCTGGACTTTGAATCGAAGCTGTTTGCCAAACCCGACGTGCCGAAACTTCTGGAGCGCGAACTGAGCAGGGCCGATTACAAGGTCCGGGCGATTGCGATCGGCACCAATACCGATCCCTACCAGCCGATCGAACGGGAATGGCGCGTCATGCGCCAGATCCTGGAGGTACTGCAGAAGGCCAACCATCCCGTAACAATCGTCACCAAATCGTCGCTGGTCACCCGCGACATCGACATTCTTTCCGACATGGCGTCGAAGGGCCTTGCCAAGGTCGCGATATCGCTAACCACCCTCGACCGCAAGCTTGCCCGCAGCATGGAGCCGCGCGCGTCGACGCCCGCCAAACGGCTCGAGGCGATCAAAGCGCTCTCGGACGCTGGCATACCGACAGCTGTGTTCACCTCGCCGATCATTCCGGCGCTGAACGACCACGAGATCGAGCGGCTCCTGGAAGCGGGGCACGCTGCCGGCGCAACGGAGGCGAGTTACGTGCTCTTACGTCTGCCGCTGGAAGTGGCGCCGCTGTTCCGCGACTGGCTGCTGCAGCATTACCCGAACCGCTACCGGCATGTGATGTCGCTCGTTCGTTCGATGCGGGACGGCAAGGATTACGACGCGGAGTTCGGCAAGCGGATGAAGGGCACCGGCCCTTATGCCTGGCAGATCGGGCGGCGCTTCGAGCTGGCGACCAAACGGCTCGGCATGACGCGCCGGGGTATGCCGCTGCGCGACGACCTGTTCCTGCGCCCGGATGGGGCTGGCGTCCAGCTGTCGCTGCTTTGAATTCTATTCGCAGGAGCTCCGTCGCCCCTGCGAAACTGCCTGATGACGTCTCGCAGGGTACAGCGGATATCATTCAGGTCGATTAATTTCTAATTTCGGCACGGTCCCCGCATATTACCTGCCGAAAGACCCCCGGTCCCACCATCATCCCGAAAGGGCGCCCCCGATGGTGGGCAACGACGCCGCACTCGTTGTCCGGGGGTTGCCGGAGGTCGGGCGGGCGTGCGAAACTGCCGCCATGTTGCTTCGCACGCCGCCCGATTCTCCGACATTGTTTGAAGAGACGCCATTCGTTCCAGATTTCAGCCTGGAGCTGATGGCGCGGGATGCCGGACATTGGCCGGTGGCTGGCACCGACGAAGCAGGCCGCGGTCCCTTGGCGGGTCCGGTTGTGGCAGCCGCCGTGATTCTCGATCCCGACAACATTCCACCCGGTCTCGACGATTCCAAGAAGCTCAGCCTGAAGCAGCGGGAAGCGCTGTTTGCGATGATCATGGCGACGGCGCATGTGTCGATTGCATCGTCTGGTCCGCGCCTCATCGACGAGCGCAACATCCTGCGCGCCAGTCTCGACGCCATGCGGCGTGCGGTGATCGGACTGAATATCAAGCCGGCCTATCTCCTCACCGATGGCCGCGACATGCCGCCTGGGCTCGCCTGCCCCGGCAAGGCCGTGATCAAGGGCGATAGCCGCTCTGTCTCCATCGCCGCGGCCTCGATCGTGGCGAAAGTCACCCGCGACCGGATGATGGGTCGCGCCTGCACCGTTTTTCCGGCCTATGGCTTTGCCAAGCATGTCGGATACGCCACCAAACAGCACCGCGACGGCATCATCACCCACGGCCCCTGCCCGCTCCACCGGATGAGCTTTCGTCCGATGCGGAAAGATCCGCTGCCGGAAGACGATCTCGCCGATCTCCAGGCCTCGGACATTACCCTCACCCCATAACGCAAAAGGCCAAGCTTTCGCCCGGCCTTTTCTTAATTCATGTCTCTGAAGCTTAGTTCAGGCGCGTTTGAACGGTACCGACGGCGTCCCTGAACAGGGCTTCCTGCGTTGCGGCATCGGCCTTGCGGGCGATGACGCTTTCGGCGGCAGCGATGGCGAGGTCGACGGCGGCAGCGCGAACGGCGCTCACGGCATCTGCTTCCGCCTGCTTGATCTTCTGCTCGGAAACGGCGTTGCGGCGAGCGACGAATTCTTCCGTCTTCTGGCGGGCTTCTTCCGTCAGGGCAGCGGCTTCGCGTTCGGCGGATGCGACGATGCTGGCAGCGTCGGCTTCGGCCTGCTTGCGCTTCTTCTGGTATTCAGCCAGCAGCGCCTGGGCTTCTTCGCGAAGCTTCTTGGCTTCGTCGAGTTCGCTGCGGATGTTGGCGGCGCGTTCGTCGAGCGACTTTGCCATCATGCCCGGCACCTTGATGTAGATCAGGATGCCGAGGAAAATGACGAGACCAACGAGTGCGAAAAATGTTGCGTCGAATGCCATGCGATCAGGCCCCCGTCTTGGCGGCCGCGACGGCAGCCTTGATGTCATCGCCGCTTGCCTTGCCGCCGATCATGAGATCGACGATGGCGGATGCGGTCTCTTCGGCGATCTGGCCGACTTCAGCAAAAGCCTTGTCCTTGATCTCGCCGATGCGGGTTTCTGCTGCACTGAGCTTTGCGGCCAGTTCGGCTTCGATGGCGCTACGGTCGGCAGCGGCCTTGGTCTTGGCGGCTTCGCGGGCCGCTTCGGCAATGCCGTGCGACTTGGCGCGGGCGGCGGCCAGTTCCTTTTCATAGGTCTCGACGGCAGCATCGGCTTCCGCCTTGGCGCGGCCGGCTTCCTCGAGATCCTTGGCGATACGATCGTGACGATCCTCGATGATTCCGCCAACGCGCGGAACGATCACCTTCTTCATGAGAAGGTAGAAGAGACCGAACGTGATGACGAGCCAGAGAAGCTGCGACGCGAAATGGGATGAGTCGAGCGGCGGAAACGCGCCACTGTGCTCAGTGTCGTGGGCGACACCGGTTTCGGTATGCACTTCGCCAGCCGGAGCAGCATGCGGTTCGGCCGCCGGTGCGGCGCCCGGTGCTGCAGGCGTTTCAGGAGCGGCCGGCGCGGTCTGCGCATATGCCGAAGTCACGAACATCATCACCTCCGGGTGAATTCCAAATGCGAAGGATCACGGTGCGCTTTGAAACGACCGTGATCCGAAGTCCAGGTCTGGTATTAGACCACGAACAGGAGAAGGAGAGCTACGAGCAGCGAAAAGATGCCCAGAGCTTCCGTAACGGCGAAACCGAATACCAGACGGCCGAACTGGCTGTCAGCGGCAGACGGGTTGCGCAGGGCGCCCGACAGGTAGCTGCCGAAGATGTTGCCGAGGCCGAGGGCCGTGCCGGCCATGCCAAAGCAAGCCAGACCTGCGCCGATGAACTTTGCTGCTTCCGCTTCCATGATGAACTCCTTGAATGGGTTTGCGGCTGATGACTGACGCCTCAGGACGCCAATTTGGTAGTTATTCTTAGTGCCCGCCGGGATGGACCGCGTCGTTCAGGTACATGCATGTGAGTACCGCGAAGACATAGGCCTGGAGGAAGGCAACGAGGAATTCGAGACCGGTCAGGGCGACCGTCATGGCGAGCGGCAGGATGGCGCCGCCGATGCCGAGTGCGCCGAGTGCTCCAAGCGAGCTGACAAAGCCCGCGAACACTTTCAGCGTGATGTGGCCGGCCAGCATGTTCGCGAAAAGACGAACGGAGAGCGAGATCGGCCGGGACAGGAAGGAGATGACTTCGATGACAACGACCAGCGGCAGAAGCGCGCCGGGAACGCCGCTTGGCACGAACAGCTGAAGGAAGCCGAGGCCGTGCTTGTAGAAGCCGTAGACGATGACCGTGCCAACCACCAGAAGCGCAAGCGCAAAAGTGACGATGATCTGGCTGGTGACGGTAAAGAAGTACGGGAACATCCCGAGCAGGTTCGCGGTCAAGACGAACATGAACAGCGAGAAGACCAGCGGGAAGAACTTCATGCCATGGCTGCCGGCGCCTTCGCGCAGCATGTTGGCAATGAACTGGTAGGACATTTCGGCGACCGACTGCGCACGGCCCGGGATCAGGCTGCGGGCGGACGATGCGAAATACAGGAAGCCGGCTGCGCAGGCGACCGTAGCAGTCATGAACAGCGATGCATTGGTAAAGGATAGGTCGATACCGCCGATCTCGATCGGGACGATCTTGCTGATCTGGAACTGATGGATCGGATCGTTTGCCACCGCTTACCCTCTTTCATATGCCGCCATGCCGGCGGCTCAATTCGTGTTGCGAAACCGAGCCTGTTAGTGCCCTGCCCCGTCCCCGCTGCCTTTTTTCCGCAAGGGCGGCGGCTCGGCCACCTTGCCCACGGATCGAAGCACGTTCAGAACACCGGCGCAGAAACCAAGAAGGAGAAGAATGATCATCCCCCACGGCGACGTGCCGGCATAGTAATCCAGTCCATAGCCCAGAATGGCGCCGACTGCGACAGCCGAGATGAATTCGGAGGAAATCTTGAAGCCGAGGGCCATGCCCTTTCGACTTTCTTCAGATTGCGCTTCCCGCTTCGCCTCTACCGCGTCACCAGCCTTCCGATCCGCCAATTGTGCGGACAGACGCTTTCGGCGTTCTTCCAGACCATCCTCGCGGTTGTCCATCCTCACGTCCTCCCATCCGCCCTTGTTCGGAGCGGACCAACCGCAACAGCAGCCAGCGGGGTTTCGCGCCTTCCGGCCCGCTTCTAAGTCGCGCGCAACATAGTTTTGAGAGGACTTATAGTCAAGGCGGTGCCGGGCCTTGATTCAGGGGAAATTAACGCTTCGATTTCAAGCGGTTATCGCTGAATTCCCGGCAACATGGCAAAACCTTCGCGGGAATATTCACAGATCGGCCGGGTTTATCAGCTCCAACCACCACCATAGGTACGGTAAAACACGTGCAGACCGATGCGTCCGACCTTTTTCATGGTCTTTGCCCAGTTCGGACGGACATAGACCGCGTGGTAGTGAGTGGCCGAGCCGACTTCCGGCAACCAGATCTTGCCGGCGGTCACCGCCATCGCAACTTCCTGGGCTGTTTCGAAATGATCCGGCGCGCGGATTCGGTCTGGAATGTTGTCGCAGGCGAAGGAGAACTGGCAGCGGTTGCGCCAGTCTTCGTTCTGATAGACGACGTCGCAGATGCTTTTCGGATAGTGCGGATTGCGGACGCGGTTGAGAATGACCTGTGCGACCGCGGCTTGGCCACGCACTTCTTCCCCGCGCGCTTCAAAATAGATGCCGGCGGCCAGGCATTGCTGCTGCTTGGGCGAAAACGATTCTTCCGGCAGCGCTGTTGCTGCCCAGGCGTGGTCTTCCGGGCCGATCGGCGGAATGAAGCGGCCGGTTTCTGGCTTTGCGCCCAGGATCGCATCGAAGGGCGACTTGCGCGAGAAGTCGGGCTTGGCCGGTGCATAGGCGGTTGCCAGCACATCGGCCTTTTCGTTGGTGATGAGATCGGCGAGCATCGAAGGAAGACCGGGCTCCTTTACCTCGTCCTTGCGGAAATAGAATTCGGCGAGCTCGACCGGCTGGTCGTCGGCTTCGGCTTTGACGAAGGCGGTCATTTCATCGCTGGCATCCACAGGCGTGGTCAACGAGCTGGAACGCTCGAGGATCGACCCGGCCGAAAAGGCCTTCGGCGGCTGCATCTGTTCCACGGCTACGATCCGGCTCTTCTTTTCCGCGCGGTTGACGCGGTCTTCGTCCGGCGTGTCCTCACCTGACTTCTCGCTGCCGGTGAATGCAACGCGGCGACCGTCGGGCAGCGTCATGCCGGCATCGCCGCCGAGCACGGAACCGCCACCCGGAAAGGCAAGCGATGCGTTATGAATAGAACCGGCCGGCGAGTTGGTCATGACCATGCGCCACTGGTCGCGGCCGCGATCGATGCCGGAGAGGAGATCGGTGAGATCGCCTTGTGCGGGAACGGCTGGAAGCACCAGCCAGGCAGCAAGTCCGAGGACGCCAGGCGCCAGCCAGATATCGCGGCGCGACAGGGCGCGGTGCAAAAGAGACTTCGTCCGAGCCGCCGGCATGGCCACTTTAGAGGACTTTCGACGCTGTACGGTCTTCGAACGCAAAACCGGCTACTCCACAAGGCAGGTCAACCAGGGACCTCAATGACTGATCGATGGGTCAAACATCAATCATTAACCTTGATGAGCAGTTAACGCTTATAGACAGAATCCCTTGCAACGCTGGGATTTGGGCATTTTCACTTAAACGTCAGAGGCTCGTGTCCGAAATGCCACGCGGGTTTTGGGCGACCTCTCCGTCACCCTTCCCGTCAGATGATGACGTGCGAACCCAGTTCGACGACGCGGTTGGCCGGCAGGTGGAAATAGTCGGACGGGTCGGTTGCGGCGTTGGCGAGCGCGATAAACAGCCGGTCCTGCCACATGGGCATGCCGGAGGCTGCGTCCGGTACCAGCTTGCGTCGGCCGAGATAAAACGACGTCGACATGATATCGAACTTGAAGCCGGTCTTTCTCAAATAGGCAAGGGACTGCGAGACATTGTGCGATTGCATGAAGCCGAAGCGCAGCTCGATCACCGTGAACCGATCCGACAGCTTCTCGACCCGGTAGCGATCCTCGATCGAGACGCGCGGCTTGTTGACCGTGATGATGGTCAGGATGACGTTCTTCGCATGCAGGACGTGATTGTGCTTGATGTTATGCAGCAAAGCCGCGGGTGCCGTCTGCGGATCGCCGGTCAGGAAGATGGCGACGCCTGGCACGGACACCGGAGCATGATCGCTTTTCTTTTCCACCATGGGAATAAAGGTCTGCAGCGGCACATCGATGCGGCGGGTCTTTTCAAACAGGATCGCAGCACCCCGCTTCCAGGTCCACATGACGACGGTAAAGCCGATCGCCATCATGACCGGCACCCAGCCGCCATCATGGATCTTCAAGAGATTGGCGCCCAGGAAAACGAATTCGAGCAGCAGAAGCGGCGCGAGCACAAGGGTTGCCAGCACACGCGGCCAGCGCCATCTCAGCCGAACGAACTCGAACGCCATCAGCGTCGTCACCACCATGGCGCCGGTCACCGAGATGCCGTAGGCGGTGGCCAGAGCATCGGAGCTCTCGAAACCAAGAACTAGCGCGATGACGCCGACCAGAAGCAGCGTGTTGACGCCCGGCAGGAAGATCTGGCCGGTATTGGTTTCCGAGGTGAACAGGATCTGCATGCGTGGCAGATAGCCGAGATGGATCGCCTGGCGCACCAGCGAGAAGGCGCCGGTAATGACAGCCTGGCTTGCGATGATGGTGGCGCAGGTGGCGAGAATGATCACCGGAACGAGCGCCCATTGCGGGAACATCAGATAGAACGGATCGCTCATCGCTTCGGGATGGCTCAGCACCATGGCGCCCTGACCGAGATAATTCAGCGTCAGCGCCGGAAATACCAACACGAACCAAGCCCACTGGATGGGACGGCGACCAAAATGGCCGAGATCTGCATAAAGCGCTTCCGCACCTGTCACCGTCAGGAAGACGGCGCCGAGAACGACGACGCCGGCGAAGCCTTCTTCGCTCATGAACTGGAAGGCATGCAATGGATTGAAAGCGGCCAGAATGCTGAGGTCGTCGAAAATATGCACCAGGCCGATGCCGCCCATCACGAGAAACCAGACGGCGGTGATCGGTCCGAAGAACTTCGCCACCATGCCGGTGCCCTTCGACTGGATGGCAAACAGCGCAACCAGGATGGCAATCGAAATCGGCAGAACGGCGCTTTCGAAATGCGGTGATACGTATTTCAGGCCTTCCACCGCCGACAGGACCGACAGCGCCGGCGTGATCATCGCATCGCCCAGAAACAGCGCGGCGCCGATCAGACCGAGCAGCATCAGGACAGCCCGATGGCCGCACGCTCCTTTGGTCATGAGCGCCAGAAGCGACAGCGTGCCACCCTCGCCATCGTTATCGGCACGCAGCAGAAACAGAACGTATTTGAAGGTGACGATGATGGTCAGCGTCCAGATCATCAGCGAGATGAGGCTGATGATCTCCATCTGCGTGACGCCGTCATGGGCGACGGGCTTCAACGCCTCGCGAAAGGCATAGAGCGGGCTGGTGCCGATATCGCCATAGACGACACCGACAGAGCCGAGCGCAAGCGCGAACAGCCCATGTCCTTTGGTTTTCTCGGCGGCACTATGTTCTGCTGGGTGGCCCATTCGGCATCTGGCGTTCGAGCCAGCCTTTCAACGGAAAAATGCGGATACTTCGCTCCGCCCGCGAAGAGCAAGGAAGCGCCCTCCGGCGGGAGGCGCCTATAAAGACAGCAATTGCACAAGGCAAGGGCTGCAACTGCATGCTTTCACTCTCGCCGCAGACGTCTAGCGGCGATGTTTAACAATTTCGAAACGAAAAGAGAGGCGATTTCAGAGTATTGACCGCCACTGACCGTGTATTCCTGCCCGGGAGACCGTCCAAACTCGAATAGGTTCTATTCGAAAACGATGGCAGGCGCCTTGCGCAGCGGCTTGCCCTTAATCTCTGCCCAGGCCTTGGATGCGATCTCCCGATAAACGGCGGCGGATGCACTGTCCGGGTCGGAAACGACGACCGGCGTGCCCGCGTCGGAGCGTTCGCGGATGTCCATCGTCAAAGGGATTTCGCCGAGAAAGGGAACGCCGATGCGCTCGGCTTCCGACTTTGCGCCACCATGGCCGAAGATGTCGTAGCGGGTGCCCGTATCGGGAGCAAGGAAGTAGCTCATGTTCTCGATGATGCCGAGGATGGGTATCTCGACCTTGCCGAACATGGCGATGGCCTTGCGGGCGTCGATCAGGGCGAGATCCTGCGGGGTCGAGACGATCACGGCACCGGCGAGTGGCACCTGCTGGGCGAGCGTGAGCTGCACGTCGCCAGTTCCAGGCGGCATGTCGATCACGAGAATATCGAGCTCGCCCCAGCCGACTTCGCGCAGCATCTGCAGCAGTGCCGACTGGATCATCGGGCCGCGCCAGATCATCGCGGTGCCCTCCTCGACCAGAAAGCCGATCGACATCGCCTTCAGACCATAGTTCTGCATCGGGGCGATCTTCCGGTCTTCAAGCTGCTGCGGCTTGCCGGAGATGTTGAGGAGACGCGGGATGGACGGGCCGTAGATGTCAGCATCGAGAATGCCGACCTTGAGACCGTTGGCCTGGAAACCCAGCGCCAGATTGACTGCTGTCGTCGATTTGCCGACGCCGCCCTTGCCGGACGCCACCGCGATGATGGCACCCACGCCCGGAACGCCGGCTTTCGGTGCGGGCTGTCTCGGCCCGGGTGTGGCGGGGGGGTGCGGATGCGCGTGACCGGCGGCAGGCGCTTGCGGCTTTGGCGGAGGTGCCGTCTTGGCAGGTGCCGTTCCAGCTCTGCGATCGGCCGTCAGCGTAACCAGCGCGCCGTTGACGCCCTGCATCGCGGCGACCGTCCGTTCGGCGGCCATGCGCAGCGGCTCGAGTTCGGTTGCGCGATCGGCCGGCACCGTAATCGAGAAATAGACCTTCTTGTCGGAGATAAAGACGTCGGAGACCATTCCGCGAGAGACGATATCACCCTCGAGGTCGGGTCCGCGAACCTTCGCGAGAACCGCCAGAACCTGTTCCTTGGTGACGTCCGACATTGCCTGCTCCTGATAGCGATCTCGACACAAACTGCCCGCGCCGGATCCAAGGCTTATATAGGAAGTGTCACCGGTCTCGAGCAAGACGCTTCGTTGAAACGCCCCACGTCAGAAAAAAGAAAGCCGCTACCCGGATGGCAGCTAGACGGCGCCCCGGATAGCGGCTTGTTTTTATCGCGCCTCTTGGGACGCTTTCAGCCCCCTCTGGACCTGCCTGTAAACAAGCACGAACCATGCCAGACCGTAATGCGGATGTTTACGTAGTCGAAACAGGGTGTTAGGGACAGGCAACTGGAGAGCGTTGGGAATTTGCCCAGTGAACGATCAATTGACCGCGTAGAAAACAGAGGCGTTGATCAAATAATGATCGCCGGCATCGTTACTTGATGATGCCGGATCTCAACGCCTTGGCAACCGCCTGGGTGCGGTTGACGGTGTCGAGCTTGCGGGCCGTGCGGTTGAGATAATGGTTTACGGTGTGCTCGGAGAGTCCAAGGATTTCGGCAATTTCCGCGCTGGTCTTACCCGCAGCCGTCCAGTTCAGGCAATCGACTTCGCGTTCGGTCAGGACATCGTTGGTCTTGACGTCGAGGCTGCGGATCTGCGCCAGCTGTTCATAGACGTGAACCGAGAGATAATGCAGTTCCATCATCTGCTGCTGGTCAAATGTCTTGCCCGTACCGCCGAAGCAAACGGCGCCGCGATTGCCGAGCCGGTCATGGACGGGGAAACAGGCGCCGCGCTGGATGCCGAACCCGGAAAAGATCTGCGTGACCTCGTCGCTCGAATTGATCACGCCGCGATCGCTCGAGAGATCGAAGACGAAGGGCGTCGTGAACTTGCGCAGATGTGCAAGGCCGGAGCTGGTCTGCATCAGACCGCTTTTGTCGAACTGCGACATCAGCTCCGCCGGCCAATTGGTAACGACGGTATTTTCGGACAGTTCGCGAGACGTGATCGACGGAAGGTTGAGAACCATGAAGGTGCGACAGTTATAATACTGCGTCACTCGCTTCAGGAACCGGATGACATCGAACTGGGTCTGCAGGGTGGCGATTTCGGCGACACTGCCGTCGAGAAAGGACATCTCTTCGGCTTTTTCGGTCTTAGACATATACTGCTTCTTGCTCCGACCAGACCTTACGCACGCAAACGTCACCACGTGATGGTGATAGGTTCTCGCATTTGCGAATCTTGTCGCATGGTTTCAGGAATTTGTCAGGGAAAATCTGATGACGCGGCTAGCCATCGCGGCGGTTCGCGTTAATTCTGCAACGAACAGAAGCTTCTGCGGAGGATGCCCGTGACCACAGCCGATTTTGTCTCTCACCCGTTCCAGGGTAGCGTATTGTCCTCGACGCCTTGTGAACTTGGCGAAGGAGCCAGCTTCGATGCGGATACCGGGACGATCTGGTGGTTCAGCATTCTCGAAAAGCAGCTTCGCTCGCTCGACATCAACACCGGCAAAGAATCTGTGCAGATCCTCCCCATAATGGGGAGCGTTCTCGTGCCGGTCGACGCCGAGCGGCAGCTGATCGCCTCCGATCAAGGGCTCTTCATACGGGATCGCGCCACCGGCGAACTGACCCTGCACTGCGACCTCGAGAAGGACAAGCCGGACAACCGCTCCAACGACGGCCGGCTGCACCCTTCCGGCGCGCTGTGGATCGGCACGATGGGGCGCACCGCTGCGGAAGGCGCGGGTGCGATCTATCATGTCGTGGGCGGCAAGGTCACGACGCTGTTTGACAAGATGAGCATTCCGAATGCGATCTGCTTTTCGCCGGACGGAAGCACCGGCTATTATGTCGACACGCGCATCAACCACCTCATGCGTGTCGACCTTGATCCATTGACCGGGCTCCCGACGTCAAAACCCACCCTCTTCATCGATGGCAACGGCAGCCCCGGCGGAATGGATGGCGCGATCTGCGATCAGGACGGCACGATCTGGAACGCCCGCTGGGGTGAAGGTGCGGTCGACCATTATGGTCTGGACGGTGTCCTTCTCGCGCGTTTCGAAGTGCCCGCCAAGAGAACGACCTGCCCTGTCGTGATCGGAAATGGGCGCTTGGCTGTTACATCAGCCTGGGAGGGAATGGACCAGGACGCCCGAACCTCCGATCCGCTGGCGGGAGCGTTGTTCGAACTCGCCGTTCCAGTCACGCTTGGTCGGGAACCCCGATACTCGGCCTGACTTTAAGGATCTATATTTTCGCTGATGAGGCCCCAAACCCGCCAAGTGCTGAAACGTTCCGCAGTTTCTGCCTAATAAAACGGCATGGAAATGCGGAACCAAACCGGCGTTTCGGCCATTTCCCTACCGAAGCCAAGCAGAACGAATGCGTCCTTCTTGGTCGAGACGGCCCTTCAATCCGAGAAGCCGTCCTTCATGACGAATTAGATGGAAAAGGTAGGAACACGATGAAAAAGACTCTCAGCACGATCGCCGCAGCAGCCGTTCTCATGGCGTCCACCACACTTGCACCGGCTTTTGCCCAGACGGCACAGCCTGCTCCGGCGACACCGGCAGCACCTTCGGCACCGGCCGATACCACGACAACGACTCCGGCTGCACCAGCAGGTGGCATGGCTGCCACTGCAGACGGCAACTACCTGACCGAACAGGCGACCACCCAGGTCAGCGCCAACGATTATATCGGCAAGTCGATCTACAATTCGGCTAACGAAAGCATCGGTGACGTCAACGACCTCCTGTTTGAAGAAAACGGCGGACTCGTTGCAGCAGTTGTCGGCGTCGGCGGCTTCCTCGGCATCGGCGAAAAGGATGTAGCCCTTCCGATCAGCAAGCTGACGCTCACCCGCGACGCACAGAACAACAACGAAGTGCGTCTTTCGACCACCGAAACGGCCGAAGCGCTGAAGTCTGCTCCAGAGTTCAAGACACTGGACGACAAGCAGGCAGCATCCGACACATCGACCACGTCGTCCACGATGAACCCGGCTCCGGGCACCCCGGCAGCACCGGCTGAAAATGGCGCCACAACTCCGTCGACGGCTCCTAAGAACTAATCTTAGGGACCTTGAACGGGCTACACGCCACGTGACAGACGATTGAATGGAAGAGGCGGCATTGATAATGCCGCCTTTTTCGTGCGCGGTTTACAAAAGCGAGCAGTATCGCAGCGCATCGTAGATTGCTGCATGGACATTGCGGCTTGCCACAGCGTCGCCGATCCTCACGAGATCGAAAGCGGCATTAGGGTTCTTCGGCAGCAGCGGTGCTTTTCTGTTAATCAGCATCGCGTAATCCACGGCGCCAAGATTGCGCGAGAGCGGCTTCAGCTCGAAATAGAGATCCGCGTTCGCGGCCGTGCCATGCTCGACCACGACCTGTGCGACACGCCTTTCCTCGACCACATCCCTTGCGTAATCGGATCCGAGGCTTGCCACCAATGCATTGCCGTCACGCCGCACCGACTTCAACCGCGTGTTGATCGTCACGCGGACACCCTTCTCGGCAAAAATCCGTGCGTAGGGGACATGGTTCATGCCCCCAATCTCAGGTGCGAAGAAGCGTTCGGGGGAGACAAGCTCGAGATCCGCGCCTGATGTGGCGATGACTTCGGCGGCACTCATACCCGGATGGCCGCCATTGTCATCGAACAGCAGAACCGGGCCTGCGGGTTTGGCAGATCCGGCGAGAATATCCCAGCTGGAGGTCAGAAGCTCTTCGCCCGCCTCAAGTTGCGGCGACTGCGGTATGCCGCCGGTCGCGACGACGACGAGATCTGGCTCGAGTTCGAGGACATCGTCGGCGCCGGCAAACACGTCGTAGCGGATCTCGACACCCAACCGCTCAAGCTCCGCCAGCCGCCAGTCGATGATGCCGATCATTTCGCGGCGGCGCGGATTGCGAACCAGAAGATTGATCTGACCACCCGCCTCTCCCGTTGCCTCGAGCACGGTGACTGCGTGGCCGCGCTCTGCCAGCACGCGGGCCGCCTCGAGCCCGGCAGGACCGGCACCGATCACGACGGCCCTTCGGACAGCTGCTGCCTTTTCGATCACATGCGGCAGCAAGGCTTCGCGCCCCGTCGCCGCATTGTGGATACAGAGAGCCTCTCCTCCCTCGTAGATGCGATCCAGACAGTAGGTCGCACCGACGCAGGGGCGAATGGTCGCCTCCTTGCCACTTGCTACCTTGTTCGCGATATGCGGATCGGCAATGTGGGCACGGGTCATGCCGACCATGTCGAGCTTGCCTTCGGCGACCGCATGCCGGGCCGTTGCAACATCGGCGATTCGGGCTGCATGAAAGACCGGGAATTTCGTCGCCTTCCTGACATCGCCGACAAAGTCGAGATGCGGCGAGGATCGCATGCCCTGGATCGGGATCACCTCGTTCAGGTCCGCATCGTGATCGATATGGCCGCGGATGACGTTCAGGAAGTCGATACCGCCAGATGCCACCAGCCGCCGGGAGATCTCGATCCCCTCTTCGCGGGAAAACCCCTTGTCCCAGTTCTCGTCGGCAACCAGGCGGATGCCGACGATGAAATCCGGACCGACGGATTTTCGCACCGCATCGATCACCATGGTCGAAAACCGCATGCGGTTTTCGAGCGACCCGCCGAACGCATCGTCGCGGTGGTTGGTGGCGGGCGACCAGAACTGGTCGATCAGGTGGCCGTAGGCTTCGATCTCGATGCCATCGAGACCCGCCGCCTGCATGCGGCTGGCGGCATCGGCATAGTCTGCAACGATGCGCTCGATATCCCAGTCCTCGATCTCCTTCGGGAAGGCGCGGTGGGCGGGTTCGCGAATGGGAGATGGCGCCAGCACAGGAAGCCAGGCGCCTTTGTTCCATCCGGTCCGGCGCCCGAGATGGGTGAGCTGGATCATCACCGCCGTGCCGTATTCATGACAGTCATCGGTGAGCTTCTTCAGCCACGGCACGATGTCGTCGCGATAGGCGTGCAGGTTGCCGAATGCGGGTGGACTGTCCTGCGAGACGATCGCGGAACCGGCGGTCATGGTGAGCGCGATGCCGCCCTTTGCCTTTTCGAGATGGTAGAGCCTGTAACGATCCTTCGGCATGCCGTCTTCGGAATAGGCCGGTTCGTGCGCCGTCGACATGAAGCGGTTCTTGAGGGTCAGATGCTTCAGCTGAAACGGCTGCAGAAGGGGATCGTTCGAAACGGACATGGGATCTCGCAATGCGGCTTGCAAAATCACATCATCGCGCAGCGGACAGCCCCGTGCGAGCATCAGACGCGGCGCGGACTGTCCACTCCGCGCCCTCTCCTCAACGGTGGTGGAGGCGGAAGATCAGTCCCGTTCGGGGGTCATGAAGTCGCGGTGATGGGTGCTCAGATACCGCAGCGTCGAGGCCGTATCGGCGGGTCTGCCGTGGTAATAGCCCTGCCCCATGGCACAGCCCAGCGATCGCAGCATTTCCGCTTCTTCCGGCTGCTCGATGCCCTCGGCGACCAC
Organism: Neorhizobium sp. DAR64872/K0K18; assembly: GCF_050500175.1. Classification (NCBI taxonomy): domain Bacteria; kingdom Pseudomonadati; phylum Pseudomonadota; class Alphaproteobacteria; order Hyphomicrobiales; family Rhizobiaceae; genus Neorhizobium; species Neorhizobium sp. DAR64872/K0K18. Next base: position 662,605 of record NZ_CP191446.1, on the reverse strand, counting down.
TTCCAGTTCCAGACCGTCGCACATGGCGATGATCGCCCTGACGATGTGTCCAGAGGCACGGTCCGAGGTGATGCGGGAGACGAAGGCGCGATCGATCTTGACCTTGTCGAAGGTGAAGTCGCGCAGACGTCCGAGACTGGACTGACCGGTGCCGAAATCATCGAGCGAGATGCGCGCGCCTGCCTTGCGAAGATCCGTGATGATGCGCTCTGCCGTATCGGCCGAGGTCATCACGGCGGTTTCGGTGATCTCGAATTCCAGCCGATGCGGATCGAGCCCGACGCGGGCGAGCGTCGAAAGGATGCTTTCCGTGGTCGTCGGGTCCATCAGCTGGGCAGAGGACAGATTGAAGGACAGAAACAGATCCCGCGGCCAGGACAGCGCTGCCTCGGCTGCCTTGCGCAGCAGGGTTTCCGACAGCGCATCGATGAAACCGCGCTCTTCGGCAAGCGGCACGAAGACGGCGGGCGATACGAAACCGAGATCCTTGTCGTTCCATCTCGCGAGTGCCTCGAACCCGACGACCGATCCATCGTCCAGGCGCACGATAGGCTGGAAATGGACATCCACGGCATCGCTGATGATCGCATGGCGCAGCGCCTGTTCAAGCTGCGTCGCGCGCATCATCTCCTGCGCGATTTCCTGGGAATAGACCGTGATCTGGCCGCGACCGCGGCGTTTGGACCGGTAAAGCGCGGTTTCGGCGCTCTTCAGCAGTTCCTCGAAATGCTCGCCGGCGAAGGGGTAGATGGCAAAGCCGAAGGACGCCGAGAGACGCACATTGCGATCCCCCAGATCATAGGGTGCGGAAAGAACATCCCGGATCATCTGGCCGATCCGTTCGGCACCGGTGCGCTCGAAGACGAGCGGCAGCACGAAGGCAAACTCGTCGCCGTCGTGACGGGTGACCGTTGCGCCATCCGGAATGCAGGCCTTGAGGCGATGCGCCACCTGGCAGAGGATCTCGTCGCCCGCTTCCATACCGAACAGGTCGTTGATCGGCTTGAAACCATCGAGATTGGCAATGCAAACAGTAAACGGGGCGGGATCGGCTGCACGCTCTGCGGCGAGAAGGTGAACCTTGTCGCGCATACGGTGTCGGTTTCCAAGACCCGTAAGCGGGTCGCTATAAGCCTTGGCCTGCAGCTCATGCTGACGGAGCTGCGGCAACGGGTTTTCCGCCAACGTCATAAGTTTATCCGCTTGCACCACATTTGATAGGCGACGATGCGGGACAAAGCTTAACATTTCATAGCGGAACCGTAGCGTTTCGGGATAGCCGTCCGCGCTTCCGATCCATGCTCAAGACAGCATCTGCTGCGAACCGGCAACGACGAGAAATTTCGCGAACAGGGTTTCCAGCACATCGGGACTGATCGGCTTCAGGATCACGTCGTCCATTCCCGATGCAAAGCATTCCTCGCGGTCGCGGTCGAATGCCTGGGCGAGGACGCCGACGATCGGTGTCGACGCCTGCCCTTCTTCCTCGAGCGTGCGGATCGCCCGCGCTGCCTCGAAGCCGTTCAGGGTCGGCAGAGTGACATCCATCAGCACCAGCGAGGGACGAAGCTCGTGCCACATCCTGACCACCTCTTCTCCATCGACCGCAATCGCATAGCGGTACCCGAGGCTTTCGAGGATCTGCGAGAACACGATCTGGTTCACCTCGTTATCTTCAGCAACAAGGATATCGACGCAGGGCTGAGGGTCATCGGGCAGGATCTGCCAGTTGTCTTCTTCGTCCTGTTCGACAGGTCCACGCAACTTGGTCAGTTCGCGGCTGAGGGTGGGAACGAGATGCTCTTCGAGAGCCGCAGCATCGAAGGCCACGACCTGTTTGTCGTAATTTGAGCCGATGGCGCGGCAGGCGAACGCCAGATCGCGATCCGCGACGATGAGATCGACCCTGACCGCGGCGTTGGACACGAGTTCGAGGCAAAGCGCCAGTTCGTGTTCATCAACGACCGAGGATGCCTCGACCTGAAAATCCGCAAGGATCGCCTTCGCGGTTCCGGTGAAAAGCGGGTCGCTTGAAACGATCAGGATCTGGCTTCCGGCGATATCGGGATCCGCGCCCTGCAAAGCGTCGCGCATCTTGGTCTTGCGATGCAGCTTGGCGGAAAACAGATTGGGGTCGTCGAATAAGCGGATAAAGCCACGCCCGTCCTCTTCCACCTCTACCATCCGGGAAATGTCCTGCATGGCGGTGACGAGATAGTACCGGCCGGGTTTGCCGATCCGGTACTTGTTGGCGACGATCACCATCTGCGAGCCATCCGGACGCGTCAGACGCTCCGGGAGCTGGATCTCCTCGCCGTCTTCCACCACCCGGCGGTTGATACCGTCGAGCCGCTGGGCCAAGGCCGGAGCATGGATGTCGGTCCCCGTGCAGCCGAGCAGCGCTTCGGCCGGGAGATCATGAAACCGGCAGGCAGCCTTGTTGACGGCGACGAAGGCGAGATTGGTGTCCTTGACCATGACCGGGAACGGCAGGTTGTCGAGGATATCCTCGGTCAACTGCACACGCTCCATGTCGGCGCGCCACTGCTCTTCGCGCTTGCGCTGTTCGGAAACGTCCCGGAGGATGCAGACGCCGTAGCCCGACGGCAGCCGCCGTTTGGCAAGACTGATCCAGCGATCGGCACCACGGCGCATCAGCGCCTCGTGCCGCTCCTTCCAGAGCGCGGCAATATTGTCGGAAATCCAGTCGTCGCGGCTGAGCAATCGTTTTGTGCCGCCGGTCTCGGACATGAACCGTCCGCCGCCGTCATAGATGGCACCAAGGAGATCGCGCAGCCGTGTACCGGGTGCAAGGACGCTGTCAGGAATGCCGAGAAGGATGGTCAGTTGTTGACCGGCAAAGATCAACAGGTCGTTCTTGTCGTAGACGACAAGGCCGCCTGAGTGCCCACCCGAGATCGCCTCGGAAATCACTTCCATCATCGCAGTCTGAATGTCCGCGTCCGCCGACGCCAAATCATTCATGTGACAAAACCCCCTGTGTGTTCACAGACTCGGCCAATCGCCGGCACCATGCGGTGCAATCCGTCTCAATTAATCAAGTCGGGTAAGACACATGCTGGCTTCAAGTCCTCGAACAAAGGGCCGATCCTCGTGTACGGGTGCCCAGCCGGCCCATACATCGGTTCCTCTGCGGAGAGCTGGCGCTCTCCCGGGTTCATCCTGTTCAACTCAGATTGAATATCGGTTTTCGGTTAAGGCCGAATTAAGATAGGCTTGCTGCAGGGCTTGCAGGGGACAAACCATCCGGCAGCCTTTCCTTCCCGCCGGAAATCCTTGAAAATAGCGCCATGTTCATCAAGCAGCTTTCCGAAACGCTCATCAACCAGATCGCTGCCGGCGAGGTCATCGAGCGACCCGCAAGCGCTGTCAAAGAACTGGTCGAAAACGCCATCGATGCGGGTGCGACGCGCATCGAGATCGCCACGGCGGGCGGTGGCAAGTCTCTTCTGCGCGTCACGGACAATGGATCGGGCATGGAGCCCGCCGATCTCAACCTCGCGATCCGCCGCCACTGCACCTCGAAGATCGCGACGACGCTCGACGATATCAGAACGCTCGGCTTTCGCGGCGAGGCACTGCCGTCGATCGGGTCGGTCGCGAAACTCACGATCACCAGCCGGCGCCAAGGGAGCGACAGCGGCTCGCAGGTGTCGGTGACCGGCGGCAAGACGACCGCGGCGCGGCCGGCACCGGCCAATCCCGGCACGGTGGTGGAAGTTCGCGACATCTTCTTTGCAACGCCGGCACGCCTGAAATTCCTCAAGACCGAACGGGCGGAAGCCGGTGCGATCACCGAAATCGTCAAGCGCATGGCGATCGCTTTTCCGCATGTGCGTTTCGTTCTGTCGGGCTCCGACCGCACCACGCTGGACCTGCCGGCGACCGGCGAGGACCATCTGGCGCGCATGGCGCAGGTTCTCGGGGCCGAGTTTCGCGACAATGCGATCGAGATCGACGCGATGCGCGAGGATGTGGGCCTCACAGGCTTTGTCGGGCTGCCGACGTTCCACCGGGGCAATTCGGGACATCAATACGCCTTCGTCAACGGACGGCCGGTGCAGGACAAGCTCATCCTGTCGGCCATCCGCGGTGCCTATGCGGAGCGGATGCCGTCAGGTCGCTATCCGGTGGCGGTGCTGTCGATCACGCTCGATCCGGCGCTGGTGGATGTCAACGTGCACCCGGCCAAGGCAGACGTCCGGTTTCGCGATCCGGGGCTGGTGCGCGGGTTGATCGTCGGCGCCATCCGCGAGGCGTTGCACCGCGAGGGCGACCGGGCGAACACGACCGGCGCATCCGGCATGATGCAGGCGTTCCGCCCTGGATTCTCGGCCTCGCCCGCCTATCGGCCGCCGACTCCAGCGCCCTGGAGCCCGGCAGCATCGCCATCGCGGCCGCTGCAGGCACCGTTCGGCTTCGGGGAACGGGCGCAACAGGATTTCGACGGTTTGACCATGCCGGCGGCCTGCACGGACGATGCCATATCTGAAACGGTGCACGTTTCGGAAGACAGGCAGCGCCACCGGCTGGGTGCTGCGCGTGCGCAGGTGCACGAGAATTATATCGTCGCCCAGACGGAAAACGGCCTTGTCATCGTCGACCAGCATGCAGCCCATGAAAGGCTGGTCTATGAGGCACTGCGCCAGGCTTTGAACGACAAGCGGCTGGCGTCGCAGGTTCTGCTCATTCCGGAGATCGTCGATCTGCCGGAAGAGGAGTGCGACCGGCTGATGCTGCATGCGGAGGAACTCGACCGGCTGGGGCTGGCGGTCGAGCGGTTCGGTCCAGGCGCGGTTGCGGTGCGCGAGACGCCCGCCATGCTGGGCGAAGTGGACGCATCCTCGCTGATCCGCGATCTCGCCGACGAAGTGGCCGAATGGGGAACGGCCGGTGCCCTGCGCGGCAAGCTGGAATATGTCGCGGCCACCATGGCCTGCCACGGCTCGGTGCGATCAGGGCGCAGGCTTCGGCCCGACGAGATGAATGCGCTGTTGCGCCAGATGGAAGCGACGCCGGGTTCCGGCACCTGCAACCATGGCCGGCCGACCTTTATCGAACTCAAGCTCTCCGACATCGAACGCCTGTTCGGGCGGACTTGAAGGCGCGCCACACGCGGTGTAGGGAATGACGGCCAAAGGCGCGAGCAATCCGATGTTTTTTCGCAGGAGACGCAGACAGATGAACCGGTTCGAAGGCGGCAGCTTCCGCGAAGCGAAAATCCGGTACCTGGATGGCGACTACCAGATCGTCAGCAGCGGTTCATACGTGATCTGCGCGATGACGGGGGCACAGATCCCGGTCGACGAGCTCAAATACTGGAGCGTGGCGCGGCAGGAAGCCTATGCCGATTGCGCTTCCTCGCTGGAAGCCGACAAGCGTGCCGGCATGCTGCCGAACCAGAGCCGGGCTTAAGCACAATCAACCGACGCGCGTTTGCGCCCTGATCAGGGTTTCACGCCGTTCTTCAAGCGACGCTCCCGAAACCTTGCGAAAGCCGCATCGATGATCTGGCCGGGCGCCTTCGGATTGTCGAAGATCATCTCCACGTCCACCACCTGTACCCGGTTGAGCAATTTTTCGGCGGGACCGTGATGACCGACGAGACGCACCGCGTCCTTTGCCGTCGTCACGAGATGGAGACCGTTCCTGTCGGCATCCTCCAGCAGGCTTTCGATTTCATCCGCCAAGAAGAAATGATGGTCCGGGAACGACCGGCGCTCTGAAATCAGCCCGCCGACGCTGTTGACGGTGCGGTAGAATTTCTCCGGATCGGCAATCCCGGTAAAGGCGAGAAGATTTGTGCCCGCCAGCGACTGGCCGGGGTTTGGATCGAGTGTCGCGACGTGGACCTGCTTGCCGGCGCGCGATGCCTGACGCACGATCCTGTCGGCCGCGTCGCCGGTGCCGACCTTGAGGATGGCGGAGGCCTGGCGCATCTGCTCGGCCAGCGGTGCCCGCACGGGACCGCCCGGCACGAGATGGCCATTGCCAATGCCGCGAACGGAATCGATCACGACAAGCGCGAAATCGATCGAGAGACGGGCGCTCTGGAACCCGTCATCCATGATGATGAGATCGACGCCGTTTTCCGCCAGCATCCTTGCACCATCAACGCGGCGGCGGGAAATGACGGTCATCGCTTCGCGCTCGAGAAGCAGCGCTTCGTCGCCGACGGCTTCGGCTTTGTGTTTGGAACGATCGACCATTGTCGTGACGTCGAGCGATCCGCCATAGCCGCGGGTGAGGAAGCCGGGGGTGAGGCCCTTCGCCTTGGCGGCGCGGGCAAGCGTGATCGCCGTCGGTGTCTTGCCGGCGCCGCCGACGGTGAAGTTTCCGACGCAGATGACCGGCAGCGGCGCCTGCGCCCGCTTCGACTTCGCCATGCGGCGGCCGGAGACGGCACCATAGACGAACGAAACCGGCGACAGCGCCCAGACGCGCCAGTCGGCCTTGGTCCACCAGAAGGGCGGCGCTTCGGAAACCACCGCTCAGCCCGCCGCAGCCGGTGCCGAGACCGGCAGGAGGGCGGCAAAGGCGGAGATATCGTCGAGGCAGAGATCGGCGGCAGTCGACAGCGTCTGGCGCGAACCGGTCCCGGTCAAAACCGCGACCTTGATGCCGGCGCCTGCCGCCTCGCCCATGTGCATATCGTGATTGTTGTCGCCGACCATCGCCACCTGCGCGGGGTCGAGACCGACGACTTCGCAGAATTTGAGGAACATACCGGGTTTGGGCTTCACACCAAAACCGCTGTCATAGCCGCAGATGAAATCGACATGATCGATAAAGCCGAAACGGATCGCCGTCTGGCGGATGGCTTCCTCATTGTCGCTGGAGGCGATGCCGAGCTTCAGGCCGCGGGCCTTCAGGGCGCCGAAAAAGGCGGCGAGATCGGTGACCGGAACCGAGTATTCGGCCGAGCGAACGAAGAGTGCATCGAGCTGACGGGTGAGGTCTGCCACGTCCATGGGCGAGCCTGCGGACACGAAGCCTGCGGCAATCTCGGCGGCATTGCCGGCCGCAAGCAGGCTGTCTGCACGGGTGTGGCCGGAGACGGGATCCATGCCGCCGGCTTGCAGGAGGCGCGTTTCGAGATCGGCGTCGCCGCCCGACGCGATGCGCGCCGCTTCCCGGTTCACCGGGCCCCAGCTCGCATCATAGTGCAACAGCGTGCCGTCCTTGTCGAACAGGATGCCGGCGATATGCGAGAAGTCCATATCCACCACGTCGCTTGTCGCCCCGGCCATCAGCGTGCAGCACCGGCGGCGGCTGTCTTCGGCTGAAGCCTGGCGCTGACGGTGAGCGGATTGACGTAAGGTTCGAGCGCCTTGACGGTCTTGGCCAACGCGCCGCGCATTTCGTCCATCGCGTCATGGCCGGCTTCGACCATCTTGCGGCGGGCAAGGTCGTTGATCATCAGGTAATGCACGGCCTTTGCTAGCATTTCGACATCGCGGACCATCCGGGCGCCGCCCTTCTTGACCAGATGCTGGTAGGCATCGCGGAAATTGTCGATGTTCGGGCCGGACAGAACCGCAGATCCGAGCATGGCCGGCTCCAGCGGGTTCTGGCCGCCCTCGTTGGTCAACGACTTGCCGACAAAGGAGATTTCGGTCAGCCGCAGATAAAGGCCCATTTCACCGATGGAATCACCGAGGAAGATATCGGTTTCCGGCGTGATCGTGTCGTTGCGCGAGCGGCGGGCGACGGTGAGACCTTCGGCCTTCAGCATGTCCTCGATCGCATCTGCGCGATCCGGATGACGGGGCACGAGGATGGTCAACAGGTTGCTTTTCGGCTTCAGCGCCCGATGCACGGTGGCGGCGGCCTTTTCCTCGCCATCGAAGGTGGAGATTGCAGCCCAGGTCTTGCGCTCGCTGATTTCGGCCTTGTAGCGGGCCAGGAGCTCCTCGTCGCATGGCGGCGGGTCGGTGTCGGTCTTGAGGTTGCCGGACACGATCACCGGCCAGGCGCCGAGATCACGGAAACGCTCCGCATCGAGATCGGACTGGGCCACCACGAGGGCCAGCTTTTCGAACAGCGCTTCGGCGATGGTATTGTGATTGTGCCAGCGCGTGAACGAGCGATCCGACAGCCGGGCATTGACGCGGATCTGCGGGATCCGGCGGCGTGCCAGTTCGGCGACCGTCGTCGGCCAGATTTCGGACTCGGCCGTAATGCACGCATCCGGCTTCCAGTAGGAGACAAAGCGCTTGATGGAGAATTTTAGATCGAACGGCACATATTGATGAATGACTTCATCGCCGAGCCTGGCATCGACCAGTGCTGCGGATGTAACGGTCCCTGTCGTCAGCAGGACATGGATCTCGCGACGGCGAAGTTCGCGGATCAGCGGCATGATCGACATGGTTTCGCCGACGCTTGCGGCATGAACCCAGACCAGCGGTCCGCGCGGGCGCGGCAGGCTGGCATAGCCGAGCCTTTCGAGACGGCGCGAGGAATCTTCCTTGCCCTTCATCGACCTGTACGTGAGGTACGGCCCGGCAAAGGGATAAAGCGCGATGCCGGCCAGACGGTATCCCGCCAGGGCCATGCGAGCCATACTGCCGCTCATCGCTTTTGCCCCCACTGCATGATGGCCGTCATCAATCCCGGTCGTCCTTCTGATATCGTATCAGTCGCCGAATTTCTGTCATGCACAAATGCGTCAAAAAGGGGTCCCGGACCCTATGTTCCAGACCCTGGCATTTCGAAACCTGGCAGATCAGGCTTGCTTCAGCGTTACTTGGGGCCTGGCTCGAGCAGGCGGTGCATGTGAACGATGAAATAGCGCATCTGGGCGTTGTCGACCGTCTGCTGTGCCTTGCTGCGCCAGGCCGTCAGGGCCGTTGCATAATCGGGATAGATGCCGACGATATCCAGCGCCGCAAGATCCTTGAACTGAACCTCTTCGAGGCTCGAAAGTTCGCCACCGAAAACCAGATGCAGAAGCTGTTTCTTGTCAGTCGTCGCGGTCATGTCCATCCTGTCCCGTTTATCCTCTCCGCCCGATCCTCATCTGCGGCATTACGCCACAAAGGTCAAGCGGCCGGAAATCGCTGGATCTGCGGCAATAGCCGTTCCAGTGCATGCTCTGCGCCAGCCGCCAGCATCTCGTGGCGGACCTGCCGCCGGTTGTAGGTGAGCGGGCTTCCCGCAAGGTCGGTCAACCGGCCGCCTGCGCATTCCAGGATAAGGTCGGCGGCGGCGAGATCCCAGTCATGCGAGTTGCGCTTGACGACGGTGCCATCGAGGCGTCCGTCCGCGACCATCGCCAGCCGGTAGGCGAGCGACGGGATATGCCGATGGCGTTCGACATGGCTGCGGAACGGCAGATCAAATTTCTTCACAAGGTTTTCATCGGCAGCGATCACAAGCTTATCATGATCATCCTTAGTAACAGAGATCGGCGCACCGTTGCGGATCGCCTGACCGCCCTTGACGGCAAAGAACTCCTCGCCGAGCGCCGGCGCGACCAGAACACCCGCCACGGGTCGGCCGTGATGGACGACGGCGACCGAGACGCACCAGGTCTTTTCGCCATTGATGAAGGCGCGGGTGCCGTCGATCGGATCCACCACGAACAGCGTGTCGAGTGAAAGCCTGGCGTCGTCGTCATCCGTTTCTTCCGAGAGCCAGCCGTAATTGGGACGGGCGGTCAGAAGCAGGCTCTGGAGAATGTCGTTTGCCGCAAAGTCTGCGGCACTGACCGGCGACGAGCCCTCGTTTTTCCACCAGACTTCCGGCGACTGGCCGAAAAAGCCATGCGCGATCTCGCCGGCCTGACGGGCGGCATCGCGGATCAGGTCCAGATCTTCAAGCCATTGCCCTTCCGCGCCAGCCATCGGTCAGCGTCCCGCCAGCGTCATGCCTTCGATGGCGATCGTCGGAGAGGCAGTGCCGAACTTGCGGTCGATATCGTTTGCCGGCGTCATCCGCATGAACATGTCCTTCAGGTTGGAGGCGATCGTCACTTCGGACACCGGATAGGCAAGCTCGCCGTTCTCGATCCAGAAGCCGGTCGCGCCGCGCGAATACTCGCCGGTGATCATGTTCACGCCCTGGCCGATCAGTTCGGTGATGTAGAAACCGGTGCCGATCTGGCGGATCAGGTCTTTGGGCGAAATATCGCCCGGTTCCAGCGCGAGGTTCGTGGAGGCCGGGGTGACCGACGTGCCGCCGCGCACGCCGCGGCCATTGGTCGGGAACCCGATCTCGCGGCCGGTCGAGGTAGAGAGGAACCAATGGTTCAGCACGCCGTCCTCGATCATCACGAGACGCTCGCCCTTCACACCCTCGCCATCGAAGGGGCGCGAGGAAGAACCGCGCACGATCAAAGGATCGTCGGTGATGTTGAGACCTGACTTCAGCACCTGCTGGCCCATCTTGTCGCGCAGGAACGATGTCTTGCGGGCAACCGATCCGCCATTGATGGCGCCGGCGATGTGGCTGACAAAGCCGCGCGCAATGCGCGGATCGAAGACGACGGTGACATTGCTGCCGGTATCGACCTGGCGCGGATTGATGCGCTTGACCACCCGCTCGCCGGCCCGCCGGCCGATCAGCTTAGGATCGTCGAGATCGGCTGCAAACAGACGGCTGTCGAAATCGTAGTCGCGCTCCATCTTCGTGCCCTCGCCGGCGATGACGCTGACGGAGCGGCCGAAGCGGCTGGCCATATAGGCGCCGGAAAATCCGTGCGAAGTAACGAGAACCATTCCGCCCATGCCGGCAGAGGCGCCGGATCCCGACGAATTGGTGACGCCTGCGACATCGAGCGCTGCCTGTTCCATCTCGAGCGCCACGTCCCGCATCGTATCGGCGGAGACTTCGGTCGGGTCGAACAGGTCGAGATCCGGGTAATCCCTGGCCAGGTCCTTTTCATCCGCCAGGCAGGCGAAGGGATCCTCTGGCGAGACCTTGGCCATGGCGACGGCGCGTTCGGCCAGGACCTTCAGATCGAAACCCGGATTGGCGGAAACGCTCGCAACCTTGTTGCCGACGAAGACACGGAGCGAGAAATCGTCGCTTTCCGAGGATTCGGTTCCCTCCACCTTTCCGAGCCGGACGCTGACGGAACTGGAGCGGGAGCGGACGACCACCGCATCCGCCTTGTCGGCGCCCGCAGCCTTGGCCAGATCGATCAGTTCGCCGGCACGCGCCAGAAGGGAGGCGGAATCGATTTGCGAGGTCATGTTTGCAAGCCTTTCGTTTGCACCCCATTTATTGTGCACCGACCAAAGCATCAAGGGCAGCGCTCCGATTCCCCGGTTGACCTTCCGCATTCCCGACCCGAAAGTGCCCCATGACTGCAAACGGCTCCCACTTTACCGAAATGTTGATGCTGCTTGCCGGTGCGGTGATCGCCGCCCCGCTGTTTCGCAGGCTGGGTCTTGGCACCGTGCTTGGATATCTCGCGGCCGGCATCCTGATCGGTCCGGTGCTGCAACAGGTGACCGATACGCAGGAAGTGCTGCATGTCGCGGAATTCGGCGTCGTGTTCCTGCTCTTCGTCATCGGGCTGGAGCTGAAACCCTCGCGTCTGTGGCAGATGCGGGCCGATGTGTTCGGGCTTGGGCCGGCGCAGGTGGCGATATCGGGTGGCGTCTTGAGCGGTTTCGCCTACTTGTCGGCGATGGCGGATTGGCGCGGCAGCCTGATGATCGGCTTCGGGCTTGCCCTGTCATCCACCGCTTTCGCGCTGCAGATCCTCAACGATACCGGCGAGATGAACAGCCGCTACGGGCAGCGCTCCTTCTCCGTTCTCTTGTTCCAGGATCTCGCGATCGTGCCGCTTCTGGCGTTGATCACAATCCTGGCACCCGGCACCAGTGAGGCAGCCGCCACCCCGATGCTGGACTTTGCAATCGCTGTCGCTGCCGTGGGCGCCATGGTGATTGCCGGCAAGTACCTGCTGACACCGATGTTCCAGATCATTGCCAGCAGCGGTGCCCGCGAGGTGATGATTGCCGCCGCCCTTCTCGTCGTGCTCGGTTCGGCGGCTGCGATGCAGGCCGTCGGTCTGTCGATGGCGATGGGTGCTTTCCTCTCCGGCGTCATGCTGGCGGAATCCTCCTATCGGCACGAGCTGGAAGCGGATATCGAGCCCTTCCGCGGCCTGCTTCTGGCGCTGTTTTTCGTCGCTGTCGGGCTTTCGCTCGAAGTCCAGGTGATCTTCGAAAACCTCGCCTTCCTGATCCCGGCCGTTGCCGTGTTCATGGGCGTGAAGGCGGCCGTGGTCTACGCTCTCTCGCGTCTGTGGGGTTCGCCGCCCAATGACGCGCTGAAGATCGCGTTCCTGTTGCCGCAGGGTGGCGAGTTCGGCTTCGTGCTGTTTACCACCGCGACCGCGGCCGGCCTCCTCTCTTCCGCCACCGCTTCGCTTCTGATTGCCGGCGTGACGCTGTCGATGGCGCTGACGCCGCTCGGCTCGGCGCTTGCTAGGCGCCTGCAGAAGAGCGAGACGCGCGAACATCTGGAGGAGGATTTCGAAGGCGCCGGAGCCGATGTGCTGATGATCGGCTTTTCCCGTTTCGGCCAGATCGCCGCGCAGATCCTGCTTGCCGGCGGCAGTTCCGTGACTGTCATCGATGACAGTCCGGAGCGTATCCGGCAGGCGGCCAATTTTGGCTTCCGGATCTATTTCGGCGATGGTGCGCGCAAGGACGTTCTGATCGCGTCCGGTATCGAGAAGACGAAGATCGTTGTGGTCGCGACGCAGAAACGGGAAACGACGGACCGGATCGTCGACCTGATTGCGTCGGAATTTCCCGATGTGCGCCTGTTCGTGCGGTCCTACGACCGGGTTCATTCGCTGGCGCTTCGCGAAAAGAACGTCGAATACGAGTTGCGCGAAACGCTGGAGTCCGGGCTGCTGTTCGGGCGACGGACGCTGGAAGCGCTCGGCATGAGCGAGGCTGCCGCCTCCGAGATCGGCGACGATATCCGCCGTCGCGACGAGGAACGGCTGCAGGTTCAGGCCGTGCAGGGTTTGGGCGCCGGCCGCGAGATGCTCTTCAACAGTCCCGTTCGCCCCGAGCCACTGATCAAGCCGAAACGCACCGGCAAAAGCCCGGAGGAAAAGGCTTCCGGTGTTTCGATCGGCAAGTGGTGATCAGGCGGCCCTTTCCAGAGCCTCGATCGCCCGCTTCAACTCGTCTCTTGTGCCTTCTGAGGCTTCGAGGATGTCGCGCGCCTTGTAGAAATCCATCACGCCGAAGCGATTGACGCTGGGACGCAGGAAGATGTGCGGCGGGTTGAGTTTCAGCTTGAGGGCAATGCTGGCCTGCATGGTGAGCTGGCTTGCGCCGAACAGGCTGTCGAAGCGGTTTGGCGGATGCAGGCCATCGCCTTCCGGCGCGCCGACCACATCGATGCCGATCACCACGTCGGCGAGATCCATCAACTGCTCATAAGGGACGGGATTGAAGACGCCGCCATCGATCATGATGCGGTTGTTGACCCTGACCGGCATGAACAGGCCGGGAATGGCGGCAGAGGCGGCAATCGCCTTGCGCAGATTGCCCGTCTCGAGGATCACCTCCGCCTGGCCATAATAATCGGTGGCGGAGATCTTCAAGGGTATGACGAGATCGGCGAAATCCTGGGGGATCTGGCTCGGCAGGAAGGCCTCGAGGATCGGCTCCAGATTGAAGTGACCGAAGCGAAATCCGCCCAGCGCATCGCGCATCGTCGACGGGCCGAGACCCCAGAGCCGGTTCACCAGCGAGCCGCGGTTGCCGACGGTCTCGACGGTATAGTCGCGGATCTCGCGGCCCGACATGCCCGATGCCATGGCGGCGCCCATGATCGCGCCGATCGAGGAGCCGGAAATCGCCACCGGCCGGATGCCGAGTTCGTCCAGCGCTTCGATGACATGGATATGGGAAATGCCGCGAGCACCGCCGCCGCCGAAGGCGACCGCATAGCGCAGATCGCCCTTCTTGCCGCCAGGGCGATCCGCAGTCTCATGATCAGCAAGGGTCAGCCTCGTGTTCATGGATCGCCTCCCGCCTTTGCTCAGGCCGGCTCGTAGCGGAAGAAATCCATCCGCGTATCGCCGAATGTTCGGCTTTCGAGCAGCTTGTAGGCCGGATCGACTTCAACCGTCACATCGGCGCGTTCTTCGAGAATCGCGAGCGCGCCGGGCACCAGCCAGCCGCCGACATGGGCGGCAAACAGAGCCCCCTCACCCAGCTTCTGACCATAAGGCGGATCGGCGAAGAGGAAGTTGTAGGGTTCCAGCGTACCGACCGGGCCGAGCTTGGTGGCATCGCGGCGCAGGATGCGGGCGCGGCCATGCAGGCCGAAAGCGTCGATGTTCTCCCACAGGAGACCGCGACCTTCGACACCGTTTTCGACGAACAGCGCATGACGACAGCCGCGCGAGACGGCTTCCAGTCCGACGGCACCGGTGCCGGCGAAAAGATCGATCACCCGCGTGCCATCCAGCGCCTGCGGATAGACATGGCCGATGATGTTGAACAGGCTTTCGCGCGTCCGGTCGATGGTCGGCCGGATCGCGCTGGTTTTCGGCGTGGCGAGCGTGCGGCCGCGGAATTCACCCCCTACGATGCGCACGGATCAGCCTCTCGGGGTCCGCGGTTTTCCACCTGGGCCGCCTGATCGAGCGCCAGCCGGACGTCCGCCGGGCTTGCCACCCGAGGGGCGGCCACCCGAAGGCTTTCCGCCGGACGGTTTTCCGCCGAAGCTTGGCTTACCACCGCTCGGCTTGCCGCCGAAGGATTTGCCGGCAGGCCGTGCACCCCTGGGCTTATCGCCGAATGCAGGCTTGTCACCGAATGGACGATCCGAACGCGGACGATCGGGGCGGGTTTCGCCGGCATTGAACGAGCGGGCGGGACGATCACCATCCTCGCGCGGGCGACGGTCGCCCGTTGGCCGGTCACGTGTTGGGCGGTCACCCGTCGGGCGGTCGCCGGTGGAGCGATCACCGCGCGCCGGCCTGTCGCCATAAGGGCGATCCGAGCGCGGACGATCGGCGCGGCCTTCGCCGGCGTTGAAGGCACGGGCGGGACGGTCACCATCCTGACGTGGGCGACGGTCGCCGGTCGGGCGGTCACCTGTCGGGCGGTCACCACGGGAAGGACGATCCCCAAACGAACGCTCGCCGCGGGGCTTGTCGCCATAGGGACGATCGCCGCTTTCGCGCGGCTTGCGGTCACCGAAGGAGCGTTCGCCTCTCGGGCTGTCACCGCGGGGGCTATCGCTGCGGGGTCTGTCGCTTCTCGGCTTGTCGCCTCTTGGTTTGTCGCCACGGGGTTTGTCACCGCGCGGCTTGTCACCGAAGGAACGCTTGGCGCCGAATTCGCCCTTTTCCGGTTCCGGCGGAGAATCCGCGCGGATCCAGTCGGCGTCGTCATCGGCGCGCTTCACGATCACGCGGCGGTCATTTTCCGGAACCTGTTTCCTGAACAGCTGCTCTGCCTGCGCACGAGCGGAGACAGCCCGGACGCTGCCGTCGGCGTTTGGACGCGCACCCGGCGCCATCCAGACATTGGCGGTGCGGCTGGTGCCCATCGGCGGACGCTTCTTCGGCTTTTCGTCGCCGAGATCGCGGTCATTGGACTTGAAGCCCGGCTTTGCGCCGAACTTGCCCTCGGGCTTGCCACCAAATTTGCCGGCCGGCTTTTCGGAGAACTTGCGTTCGGTCGCCTTGGTATCGAGACGGCCAAGCGAGCGCTCGCGTCTGTCCTCGTCGCGTGGCCGTGCCGGACGATCCGCCGGGCTCGACCATTCGGAACGGCCCGAACGCGCCGGCTTCTCGTCTTCAGCAGCGGCAGGCGTTTCATTGTAGATCGGCGCGTCGAAATTCGCCTTTGCTTCTTCGATCAGGCGCGGACCGAGCTGGTCGCGCAGCGTGCGGCCGCGCACTTCCATGACCTCGCCTTCCGGCAGGTCGCCCAGCTGGAACGGGCCATAGGAAATACGGATCAGACGGTTGACCTCAAGGCCGAGCGCGCCGAGGACGTTCTTGATCTCGCGGTTCTTGCCTTCGCGAAGACCCATGGTGATCCAGACGTTGCGGCCCTGCGAACGGTCGAGCGTCGCTTCGATCGAGCCATAGAGAACGCCATCGACGGCAATGCCGTCCTTCAGCTTGTCGAGCGATTCCTGATCCACCTCGCCATGGGCGCGGACGCGGTAGCGACGCAGCCAGCCGGTGGTCGGAAGTTCCAGCACGCGCGACAGACCGCCGTCGTTGGTCAGCAGCAGCAGGCCTTCGGTATTGATGTCGAGACGACCGATGGAGAGCACCCGCGGCAGTTCGCCGGGCAGGTTTTCAAACACGGTCTGACGTCCTTCCGGATCGGAATTCGTCGTCACCAGGCCGCCGGGCTTGTGGTAGAGCCACAGGCGCGTGCGCTCGACACCGCGGATCGGCACGCCATCCACCTCGATCGCATCGTCGAAAGTGACGTTGACAACGGGCGTATCGAGAACCTTGCCGTTGAGCGACACACGGCCATCCATGATCATCCGCTCGATATCGCGGCGGGACGCCACGCCGACGCGGGCCAGAATCTTGGAAATACGCTCGGGCTTGCCATCCGATGCTGCCGTTTCGGCAGAGGCTGCCTGACGGCGCATCGGCTTAGCCGGCTTGTCGGCGGCAGCATTTTCAGCGCGGGGCTTTTCAGCACGCGGCGCAACGGAGCGCGGCCGTTCTGAGCGGGGCGCGTCGGAACCGGGCTTTGCGGGCGCCCGTTTCTTGAAGCCCGTCCCCGTCTTTGTCTTGCCGGCTGCAGCATCTGCAGATTTCGGCTTGATCTCGCGGATGAAGGTTTTGGCTTCGCCGCGCTTCGGCTTGTCTTTTGAAGTCATTTGTTGTTTGCCTGAAGCATGATGTCTACGGAAACGAACCGGACATTCGTGTTCGTGGATGGTGATGAAACACGCGCACAGCGCGCTTCGTGTTGAATGCTTCCTACCAGTTCATGCGAGCCGGGTTAAGAGGAAATCGCGGAAATGCCTAAGAGCGACGGTTTCATGGATGCCGCACTCGCAGAAGCCCGGTTTGCAGCGGCAAAGGACGAAGTGCCCGTGGGTGCCGTGCTGGTCCTGGACGGCGAGATTATTGCGCGATCCGGCAACCTGACCCGTACCGAGAACGATGTGACGGCGCATGCCGAGATTGCGGTTATCCGCGCTGCCACCGGGCTTCTCGGCCAGGAACGGCTTAGTGGTGCCGATCTCTACGTGACGCTGGAACCCTGCACCATGTGTGCGGCCGCCATCTCGTTTGCGCGCATCCGGAGGCTGTATTACGGCGCTGGAGATCCGAAGGGTGGCGCTGTGGAAAATGGCGTGCGTTTCTTTGCACAACCGAGCTGCCATCATGCGCCGGATGTCTATTCCGGGCTCGGAGAGCGGGAAGCCGCCGACATTCTGACAGGCTTCTTTCGCTCACGCCGGGATTAGGCAAGACAAGGTCTTACTGGAAGGGCTTCCACCAGCTGCTGTTCGACGCCTGGGTTGCGCTCTGCGCTTCCTTCTTGCGACGGCGCTCCTTCTCGTTCTCGGGTTCTCCGAGATCCTGAAGCGTTGCGGCATCGGCGGCACGGAATTCAGCCGGCGGCTCGGACAGGGAACGGCGGCGCGAGCCCATGTTGACCGTTTCGACATCCTGCTTGGCCTTGCGGAAGGCTTCCCATTTTTCCGTTTCGGTCATCTGACCGCCCTGGCCACGACCGGCCATCAGAGGCGAGCGGTAATTGTTGTTGCCTTCGTTTTCCTTGGCTTCCAGACGCAGGCGCGCACGGGTCTCTTCGGGAGACTCGACCCAGTTCGGGTTGCTTTCGCGGTTGGCAAGGGACTGCTGGGGCGCCGGAAGGCTGGCCTGACCCTTGCCGGCAACGACCAGCGTCGGGCGAGGATTGTAGCGCAGCTTTTCTTTTTCTTCATCGCGGGCGCTGCCGAGAGCCACGGCTGCTCCAAGATCGTCGCCGAGCTGGGCCATTGCCGTCTTGTCGGTGCCATAGGTCGGGCCGCCCATGCAGCCGGAAAGAGACACGGTTGCAGCCAGCATGCCAACCGCACCGATCGCGGCACGAAACGCATAAGTCGTTTTCATCAAACCCCTACCATCGGCGCCCGTCCTGACGCCTTCAAAACCGGAAGTCATCTCGTGCCGGAACATTCCGGCCAATTTCAGGCAGGAATACCGGATGACGCGGCCAAGCGCAATCATCCGGTAATCTGCAAGCCATCAGAGCCGGCCAAGCTTGGCCAGTTCTGTCAATGCAGCCGCATCGCGGGCCGAAACATCCGGCCAGGCGGGATCTGACCCGACATCCGTCGTCACCCGCCACGAGCGGGCGCATTTGACGCCGTCAGCAGGCTTCGGCTCAACCGACACGCCCGAGACTTCCGCAAGACGGAACGCCGTCTGCGGGCCTTCGTCTGCCACGATCGTGATGGCGGATGTGATGCAGGTTTCTTCGAAATCCAGCCCGTCCAGCGCCTTCAAAAGCTCGGCATCGGCGACATGGACAACGGGTGCGGCTTCCAGCGACGAACCGATGCGCTTGTCCTTGCGCTCGATTTCCAGCGCGCCTGTGACGACCGAGCGAACCTTGCGGATCTTTGCCCATTTCTCGGCAACCGCATCGTTCTTCCACTCGGCAGGCACATCCGGGAACTGTTCCAGATGCACGGAGACGGCATCGGGCTTCAGGGACAGCCATGCCTCTTCCGTGGTGAAGGGCAGCATGGGTGCGAGCCAGGTGACCGTGCATTCGAAGATCTTGCGGATGACCGCAAGCGAGGCGCGACGGCGCAGCGACGACGGAGCGTCGCAATAGAGCGCATCCTTGCGGATGTCGAAGTAGAAGGCCGACAGTTCGATATTGCTAAAATCGATCAGTGCGCGGGCGATCTTCTTGAATTCGAACGCATCGTAACCGGTGCGCACGACTTCATCGAGTTCGGACAGCCGATGCAGCATGAGCTTTTCAAGTTCCGGGAGCTCGGCATAAGCGATCTCTTCGCCGTCGTCGTGGGCCAGCGTGCCGAGCATCCAGCGGATGGTGTTGCGCAGCTTGCGATAGGCATCGACATTGGTCTGGATGATCGTCTTGCCAAGGCGCTGGTCTTCCCAATAGTCGGTGGTCATGACCCAGAGACGCAGGATATCGGCGCCGGCATCCTTCATGACATCCTGCGGCGCCACGACATTGCCGAGCGACTTCGACATTTTCTGGCCCTTCTCATCCATGGTGAAACCATGGGTGACGACCGTGTCATAGGGCGCGCGGCCGCGGGTGGCAGCCGATTCCAGAAGCGACGAATGGAACCAGCCGCGATGCTGGTCGGAGCCTTCGAGATAGACGTCGGCCGGCCATTTCAGGTCCGGACGGTCTTCGAGGGTAAACGTGTGCGTCGAGCCTGAATCGAACCAGACGTCGAGGATGTCCATGACCTGCGTCCACTTGGCGCCGTCATGGGCGTTGCCCAGGAAGCGTTCCTTGGCACCTTCGGCAAACCAGGCATCGGCACCTTCGGCATCGAAGGCTTCCAGGATGCGGGCATTGACCTCTTCATCCTGCAGGACATTGCCTTCCTCATCTGCAAACACGCAGATCGGGACGCCCCAGGCGCGCTGGCGCGACAGAACCCAGTCCGGGCGCTGCTCGATCATGGCGCGCAGACGGTTCTGGCCGGCGGCGGGCACGAAGCGGGTATCGTCGATAGCGGTCAGCGCACGGGTGCGCAGGGTCGTGCCGTCGGCGAGGTCCTTGTCCATATAGACGAACCACTGCGGCGTGTTGCGGAAGATGATCGGCTTCTTGGAACGCCAGGAATGCGGATAGGAATGCTTGAGGCGGCCACGGGCAAACAGCGCTTCGCGTTCGATCAGCGCCTTGATGACGCGGTCGTTGGCATCGCCCTTCTTGCCGTTGTCATCCATGACGCGGGCGCCCTCGAAACCGGGGGCGTCGGTGGTGTAGGTGCCCGAGTCATCCACCGGGAACGGGATGCGCGGATCGATGCCGCGCGCTTCGAGTTCCTTGACGCTGGACATCCAGGCCTCGAAATCCTCGCGGCCGTGGGACGGCGCCGTGTGGACGAAACCGGTACCGGCATCGTCGGTGACGTGGTCGCCGGCGAGGAGTGGGACGGTGAAGTCGTAGCCGAGATCCTTAAGGGGATGCGCGCAGGTGATGCCAGCCAATTCGTCGGCGGAGACGCCCCGCAGACGGTTGAAGGCGAGCTTTGCCTTAGCTGCGGATTCGTCCGCCAGGCTGTCTGCAAAGATCAGTTTCTCGCCCGGCTGCGGGCCAAAATCATTGGCAGCTTCGGTGACTTCGTAGAGGCCATAGGAGACCTTCGGCGAATAGGCGATGGCGCGGTTGCCCGGGATGGTCCACGGCGTCGTCGTCCAGATGACCACATGGGCGTCAGCCAGTTCTGCCGAGCCACTGTTCACCGGGAACTTCACCCAGATCGTGTCGCTCTCGTAATCGTGGTATTCAACCTCGGCTTCCGCCAGCGCCGTGCGCTCGACCACCGACCACATGATCGGCTTCGAGCCGCGATAGAGCTGGCCGCTCATGGCGATCTTCAGAAGTTCGCCGGCGATGCGGCTTTCCGAGTGGAAATCCATGGTCAGGTAGGGTCTGTCGAAATCGCCGACGATGCCGAGGCGCTTGAATTCTTCGGCCTGGATCGCGATCCACTTCTGCGCATAGGCGCGGCATTCCTTGCGGAATTCGATCATCGCGTCCGGCTGTTTCAGGTCGGGCTTGGCCTTGCCCTTGGCGCGGTAATTCTCTTCCTCGATCTTCCACTCGATCGGCAGACCGTGGCAATCCCAGCCGGGAACGTAGTTCGCATCATAGCCGCGCATCTGGAACGAGCGGGTGATGACGTCCTTGAGGATCTTGTTCAGCGCATGGCCGATATGGATGTTGCCGTTGGCGTAAGGAGGGCCATCGTGCAGCACGAATTTTTCGCGACCGGCGGCGGAGGTGCGCAGCTTCTTGTATAGGTCCATCTCGCGCCAGCGGGCAACGGTTTCCGGCTCTTTCTGCGGCAGGCCTGCCCGCATCGGAAACTCGGTCTCGGGCAGATAGAGGGTCTTCGAGTAATCGAGCTTTTCAGTCACTGTATCGGTCATATTGGCTATCGTCTCTGGCGCCGGGACAGGGGCGCATGCGGATGAATTCGGTGGCAGAAGCGCTCCTGGAAGCGCCGAAAACCCGGACCCTCCGGCCGACTGTTCAAGCCGCGCGGAAGGCCGGGCCGATAATTCGTATGATCATCGCGGCCATGATCCTGGCCCGCCGGAAATCTGTCATGGGGGCGGTTATTACGGTGTTTTTCGGGTGAAAGGAAGGGGCAAAACCGAGATGGTTCGTGGACTCCCTGCCCGCCCTTGGATTACAACTGACTATCTGACCAGTTGGAGGACGACATGCCGGAAAGACGTCAGGAAAACATCTGGAAGCTCGAAGATGCCAAGGCACGGTTTTCCGAGGTCGTGCGGCGCGCCCGTAACGAAGGCCCGCAGCATGTGACGGTGCGCGGAAAAGACAGCGTCGTGGTCATCAGCAGCGAGGAGCTGGAGCGGTTGAGCAGGCCAGCGCCCAAGACATCGCTGATAGATTTCATGGAAGGGTTGGGACTGGAGGATCTCAATCTCGACCGGGATGCCGACCGCGGACGGGACGTGGAACTGTGATCGGCTGGCTTCTGGACACCAACGTCATTTCCGCCCTGATCAACCCGATCGGCGCGCCTTCCGTCAAACGCTGGGCGGCAGACCAGGATGAAGATCGGCTGTTCATCAGCGTTCTGACGCTGGCCGAATACGACAAGGGAATTGCGAACCTTCCCGAAAACGATGCCAATCGCTACCGCTACAAGGCCGCCACCGATGCACTGGAAGCGCGGTTCAGTGGCCGTATCCTGTCCGCGACCGATCCTGTCGTGCGCCGGTGGGGCGAGATCTCGGGACGCGTGAAGCGTGCCACCGGTCACGCGCCACCCGTTATCGACACCCTCTTCGCGGCGACCGCAATCGAGCACGATCTCTACCTAATCACCCGCAACGTCAAGGACGTCACCATCTCGGGCGCAGCGATCTTCGATCCCTGGCGGGACGATGTTGCGCAGTTTCCGTTGAGTGGCCGCTAAACCTTCGGGTTGGCTTTCATCACCGCCACCAAGGCATCGTTGATGCGATCCTGCCAGCCGGGGCCGTCGTCCTGGAAATATTCGATGACGGCGCTGTCGAGCTTCAGTGACACGAGTTCCTTTGCCTGAGGAGCAGCGCGTCGTTCCACTGCCGGAGCAGCGGGTTTCTTGACCGGCTTGAACAGCGCTTCGGCCGCTTCCATCGGGTTTACGGGCCTGCGGGGTGGGGTTGCCATGCGCTTATCCTCCGTTGTCGACATTCGATTCGAACGCGATCTTCATGTCCAGTTCGCCGAGCGGCTTTACGCCTGAAAGCAGCGCCCTCGCCTCTTCCTCGTCGTTTTTCATCTGGGCAACCAGTGGGTCGAGGCCGTCGAATTTGAGTTCGGGGCGCAGGTAGCCGAAGAAGGAGACCGAGCAGAGCTCGCCGTAGAGGTTTCCGGAGAAATCGAACAGATAGGTTTCGAGAAGCGGTGCGCCGTCGTCAGTCACCGTCGGGCGGCGGCCGTAGCTTGCGACGCCGTCGTGAAGCGTGCCGTCGGCGCGTCTGAAGCGCACGGCGTAGATGCCGGGCTTCAGTTCCGTTTCGGGGGCAAGCTTCATGTTCGCGGTGGGATAACCGAGCTGGCGGCCGAGCTGTTCGCCGCCGATCACTTCCGCCTCGACCGTATAGCGATAGCCGAGCAGGCCTGCGGCAGCGACGACGTCTCCTTCGGCGATCAGATCGCGAATGCGGCTCGACGAGACGACTTCTGCGTTTTCATCGCGAAAGGCATCCACCAGCGACACCGTAAAGCCGTAACGATCGCCGGCGCCCATCAGGAAGGCCGGTCCGCCTTCACGGCCCTTGCCGAAATGGAAGTCGAAGCCCGTGACGACGGCGCTTGCCCCCAGCCAGTCGGTCAGGATCGTCTTCACGAAATCCTCGGCCGAACGGGTCGCGAAGTCGCGGTCGAACGGGTATTCGATCACCGAGTGAAACCCCATCGCTTCCAGGAGCCGTGCCTTGAGCGGTGCCGGCGTCAGGCGAAAGACGGGCTGGTCGGGGTTGAAGACGGTGCGCGGATGTGGCTCGAACGTCAAGACGAGTGCTGGCACACCGCGGCTGGCGGCAAGTTCCAGCGCACGATCGAGCACGCTGCGATGGCCGCGGTGGACGCCATCGAAATTGCCGATCGCGACGACGCCGCCCTTGAGGCTTTCGGGCAGCGGCTCCTTCATTTCGTTGCGGTGAAATACGGTCATGTCAGGTTCCGGATCAGGCGAGACGCGGCATCCAGAATTTCGGCGCCGCGTTCTCGCTTTTCAGCCATTCCTGCATGATTGCCTCGTCGGTTTCACCATCGACAGCATATTCCGCGATGTGAATGCCGGCACTGATATAAAGCAGGTCGAGGCCTTGCGAAAGCGCGCCACGAACATCGGTCGGCATGCCGTCGCCGATCGCGAGAACCCTCGCCTTGTCGACATCGCCGCGCTCCTGGCGGGCAATCGAGAGCGCCTCGTCGTAGATCGGCTTGTGCGGCTTGCCGGCGACGCGGACCTGGCCACCGAGCTGCTCGTAATAGGCGGCGACCGCACCGGCGCACGGAATGATCCGGTGACCGCGTTCGACCACCAGATCCGGGTTCGCGCAGATCATCGGCACGTTGCGGTTGATGAAGGTGGTCAGCATCTGGGTATAGTCTTCGGGCACTTCCTTCTCGTCGTCGAAGAAGCCGGTGCAGACGACGCAATCGGCGTCGGCTTCAGAAACGATCTCGATACCCAGTCCATCGAAGAAGTTGAGGTCGCGTTCAGGCCCCAGCAGAAACACCTTCTTCGGGCCTTCGGCGACCAGATGCCGGGTGACATCGCCAGACGTGACGATCCGGTCATAGGTTCCATCGGGAACACCGAGGTGCCTCATCTGTTCGATGACGCCGGGTGCGGGACGCGGCGAGTTGGTGATCAGGACGACAGTGGCGCCGGCTTCTCTGGCGGCGGCCAGGGCCGTGCAGGAATGCTGGAAGGCTTCGACGCCGTTATGGACCACGCCCCAGACGTCCGAAAGCACGACATCGTAGCCCTCGATCACGTCGTTCAAATTCTGGATGCGCTTTGCCATGTCAAAAGTTCCTGCCGGTTTTGCCTGCTCGATTAGGAGGCTGACATCGCAAACCGTTGGCGAGATTACAAGGGAGAAGGCGGTGAAAGCGGGCCGCGCGACGCAGATCGCGACAAAACTTCATATTTTTGCAATGGTCCGATCCTCACTGGATCAGGACAATCTGGGCGAGAAAACCCGCCGCCGCGCTGATGGCGAGCACCGGTACCATGCCGAGTTTCAGGACGAACAGCATGACGGCGGAGGCTGCGAACAGCACGAGCGCGATGGGATCGAGGCTGGACCAGACCGGGACGGAAAGGCCAAATCCGATGGGCGGGAAGAGATCGACGTGGCGGACCTCTTTGAACAGAACGTGGAGGCCGAACCAGATTGCGAGGTTGAGGATGACGCCGACGACCGCGGCGGTGATGGCCGACAGCGCACCGGATAAAAGGGCGTTGCCGCGCAGGCGTTCGATCAGAGGGGCGCCCGCAAAGATGAAGACGAAGCTCGGCACGAAAGTGGCCCAGGCGACGAGCAGGCCGCCGATGATTCCGCCCGTGACGGGGCCGAGACCGGAGGCTTCCCGGAAACCGACGAGAAAGCCGACGAAGGACAGGACCAGCACGAGCGGGCCGGGCGTGGTTTCGGCAAGCGCCAGTCCATCCAGCATCTCCCCCGGCTTAAGCCAGCCGTAATCGGCGACTGCGACCTGCGCCACATAGGCCAAAACCGCATAGGCGCCGCCGAAGGTGACCAGTGCCATCTTGGAGAAAAACGCGAACAGGCTGGACAAGCTTTCCGGTGCTCCGAAGGCCCAGAGCGCCAGGACAGGCGACTGCCAGACGAGGATCCAGAATACAAGCGTCGCGATCGTGCGGGCGACACCAGGTGTTTTCGCGCCGGGAGGGCCGTCTCCTTTGGCGACGCCGTCTTGAGTTTGCTGCCCCCCTGCCCGCGTCATCAGATAGCCTGCGAGACCGGCCGCAAACACGACGAGCGGAAACGGCAGGCTGAAGAAGAACAGGGCCACGAAGGCCGCGGCCGCGACGCAGCGCAGGAATGTGGTTTTCAGTGTTCGGCGTCCGAGGCGGATCACGGCCTCCACCACGATTGCAAGGACCGCCGCCTTCAGGCCGAAGAACAGGCCGGCAAGCCATGTCGCATCCTGGTAGAGGACGTAGGCCGCCGAAAGCCCCAGAATGATGGCAAGGCCGGGAAGGACGAAAAGAAGGCCGGAGACGATACCGCCGCGCACGCCAAACAGCAGCCAGCCGATATAGGTGGCCAGTTGCTGCGCTTCCGGGCCGGGCAGCAGCATGCAGTAGTTAAGGGCGTGCAGAAACCGCTCTTCCGAGAGCCAGCGTCTTTCTTCCACCAAAGTCTTGTGCATCATGCCGATCTGTCCGGCAGGCCCGCCGAAACTGAGGGCACCGATCCGGGCAAACACGGCCACGAGCTCACGAAAGCTCGGCGCCGGGCCCGGGTTTTGGTCGTTAAGCGTATTCTGCATGGCCGCTCCTTGAGCCCTGAATTTTTCAAGCCCGTTCTTGACTCAGCTCGCAGCCATCCTTATCTCGGGTCTCGTTAGCACTCTCGATAGATGAGTGCTAAACGTCACTCCGCGGGTCCTTGAGACCCGTCCATGTCATTTGATCGAGGGATTAGACAATGACAAGCACCAATTTTCGCCCCCTGCACGACCGCGTTGTAGTCAAGCGCGTCGAGTCTGAAGAAAAGACCAAGGGCGGCATCATCATTCCCGATACCGCCAAGGAAAAGCCAGCTGAAGGCGAAATCATCGCCGTTGGTCCTGGCGCCCGCGACGAAAGCGGCAAGCAGGTTGCACTCGACGTCAAGGTCGGCGACCGCGTTCTGTTCGGCAAGTGGTCGGGCACCGAAGTCAAGCTCGATGGCGTCGACCTTCTGATCATGAAGGAAGCCGACATCATGGGCATCATCGGCTGATTTTAGCCGACTGCTCTTCTTCCAATATTTGCTGACACCCCTTTTCAGGAGTTCCCAACATGGCAGCTAAAGAAATCAAGTTTGGCCGCACCGCGCGCGAAAAGATGCTTCACGGCGTCGATATCCTCGCTGACGCAGTGAAGGTCACGCTCGGCCCCAAGGGTCGTAACGTCATCATCGACAAGTCCTTCGGCGCTCCGCGCATCACCAAGGACGGTGTTTCGGTCGCCAAGGAAATCGAACTTGAAGACAAGTTCGAAAACATGGGCGCCCAGATGGTCCGCGAAGTTGCTTCGAAGACCAACGACATCGCCGGCGACGGCACCACGACTGCTACCGTTCTTGCACAGGCCATCGTTCGCGAAGGCAACAAGGCAGTGGCCGCCGGCATGAACCCGATGGACCTGAAGCGCGGCATCGATCTCGCCGTTGCAGAAGTCGTCAAGGATCTCCAGGCCAACGCCAAGAAGATCTCGACTTCGGAAGAAGTTGCACAGGTCGGCACGATTTCGGCAAACGGCGACGCACAGGTCGGCCGTGACATTGCTGAGGCCATGCAGAAGGTTGGCAACGAAGGTGTTATCACCGTCGAAGAAGCCAAGACCGCTGAAACCGAACTCGAAGTCGTCGAAGGCATGCAGTTCGACCGCGGCTACCTGTCGCCTTACTTCGTGACCAACCCGGAAAAGATGGTCGCCGATCTCGACGACGCTTACATCCTTCTGCACGAAAAGAAGCTTTCGAACCTTCAGGCCATGCTGCCTGTTCTCGAAGCTGTCGTTCAGACCGGCAAGCCGCTCCTGATCATCGCTGAAGACGTCGAAGGCGAAGCTCTTGCAACGCTCGTCGTCAACAAGCTGCGTGGCGGCCTGAAGATTGCTGCCGTCAAGGCCCCTGGCTTCGGCGATCGCCGTAAGGCCATGCTGGAAGACATCGCCATCCTGACGGGCGGCACTGTCATCTCCGAAGACCTCGGCATCAAGCTCGAAACCGTAACGCTCGACATGCTCGGCCGTTCGAAGAAGGTTTCGATCACCAAGGAAAATACGACGATCGTCGACGGCGCCGGTCAGAAGACCGACATCGAAGGCCGCGTTGCACAGATCAAGGCACAGATCGAAGAAACTTCTTCGGACTATGACCGCGAAAAGCTGCAGGAACGTCTTGCCAAGCTCGCTGGCGGCGTTGCCGTCATCCGCGTCGGCGGCTCCACGGAGATCGAAGTCAAGGAACGCAAGGACCGCATCGACGACGCGCTTAACGCGACGCGCGCTGCCGTTCAGGAAGGCATCGTCCCAGGCGGCGGTACCGCACTCCTGCGCGCTTCGACCAAGATCACGTCCAAGGGCGCGAACGACGACCAGGAAGCCGGCATCAACATCGTCCGCAAGGCGCTGCAGTCGCTGGTTCGCCAGATCGCAACCAACGCTGGTGACGAAGCTTCGATCGTTGTCGGCAAGATCCTCGACGGCAACAGCGACAACTTCGGCTACAACGCCCAGACGTCGGAATATGGCGACATGATCGCCATGGGTATCGTCGATCCGGTCAAGGTCGTTCGCACGGCTCTGCAGAACGCAGCTTCGGTTGCTTCGCTGCTGATCACCACCGAAGCCATGATTGCCGAACTTCCTAAGAAGGAATCGGCTGGCGGCGGCATGGGCGGCGGCGGAATGGGCGGCATGGGCGGAATGGACATGATGTGATCAGGCCGTAAGGTCTGCACATCTGATCCTTCAGGTTCAGTGTTTCGGAAAGGGCGTCGGGCAACCGGCGCCCTTTCTGCTATTGAGGCATACAGCATGCATAGCATTTCCCCCTCTGAACTTACCGAACGACAAGGACTGATAATTTTTATTCGTATAAAATAGTAATTCGGCAGTGACGCTCTTCTAAGCAACTTCACATTAACTGCGCTTAATCAAACACCAACGCGCAGGTTGCCATGAAGCACGTATCTTTGATCGGTAAATTTCTGACGCTCATGTCGTTCTTCGGCATATTCGTCGTCGCAACTGCCTTCTACAGCAGCAACAGCATTCGAACGCTGGATAGCGAGTATGGCGGGCTTCTCCAGCAGGAAAGTCTGGCAACTTTGGCAATTGCACGCGCCAATCGCTACATGCAGACCGGGCACGCTGCCGTTGGCGACCTGCTTGTGTCGCGCACTGACGCAGAGAACGCGAGCAATCTTGCGGCGTTTGAAAAAGCCAAATCCTCTTTTGGTGGCTGGATGGACAAGGCGATGGCGGCCCTTCCCGCTAATGCCAAGCTGGCGCCGATCAAGGCGGAAGGTTTGAGCGTTCTCAATGACGCTTGCGGCCCTGTGGTTCAGGCCGCAGCTCAGGCCACGGACGAGGCTGCCGTGCTGGCGTCTCAGGAAGCCTTCATGAGGGACTGCAAGCCGAAGTTTGCGGCCGTTACCGAAGAACTCACGGTGGTGACCGACGAAGTGATGACAGCTGCAAATCAGGAAAGCGAATATCTCAGCGCCAGTGCGAAGACAACCATCTACGCCACTTTCGTGGCCGTTATCGGAGGTCTCGCCCTCGTGCTCGTCGCAGGCTTCTTCCTGATCCGTGCCTGGCTTGCACGACCCATCCAGCACTTGCAGCGCACGATGCTGACCCTTGCAAACGGGGATCTGTCGGCGCTGGTGGCCGGCGCGGACCGCCGCGACGAGGTCGGCAGCATGGCCAAGGCCTTGCAGGTGTTCAAGGACAATGCTCTGCGCAGCAAGGAAATGGAGCACGAAGCCGAGCTGAACCGTACGACCCAGGAAGCGGACCGTGTCCGCAACGCGGAGAGCGAACGCCAACGCAGCGAGGCGATGGCCGAGGCGACCAATGGTCTGGCGGAAGGCCTCAAGCGGCTCTCGGCCGGAGACCTCACCTTCCAGTTGGACCGGGCTTTCGCCGCAGACTTCGAAGGCTTGCGAGCGGATTTCAACGACTCGGTCGCCAAGCTGCGCGACACGCTCCACTCCGTCGCCAACGCCACCAACGCGATCGACGGCGGATCCCGCGAACTCAGCCAGAGCGCCGGCGACCTGTCGAAACGTACCGAACAGCAGGCCGCCTCGCTCGAAGAGACAGCTGCAGCGCTCGACCAGATCACGGCCAATGTCAGCACCTCCACCAGCCGCACGGAGGAAGCCCGGTCGATGGCGATCGAAGCCAATCAATCGGCTGCCCAGTCCGGCGCCGTCGTTGCAAAAGCGGTCGATGCGATGCAGCGGATCGAACAGTCGTCCTCGCAGATCTCCAACATCATCGGCGTGATCGACGAAATCGCCTTCCAGACCAACCTTCTCGCCCTCAATGCGGGCGTTGAGGCGGCGCGCGCCGGTGAAGCCGGCAAGGGCTTTGCGGTGGTTGCCCAAGAAGTGCGCGAGCTCGCGCAGCGCTCCGCGCAGGCCGCAAAGGAGATCAAGGACCTGATCCGGAACTCGGCGTCCGAAGTCAAGAATGGCGTCGAACTGGTGAGCGCCACAGGCACTGCGCTTCAGGTGATCCAGAATCATGTCGTGGCGATCAATTCGCAGCTCGATGCGATTGCCACGTCCGCAAAGGAACAGTCGGTCGGCCTGTCGGAAGTCAATGTCGCCGTCAACCAGATGGACCAGGTAACCCAGCAGAACGCCGCGATGGTGGAAGAAGCAACGGCGGCAAGCGCGGCGCTTGCCCAGGAAGCCCAGCGCCTGCGCGAGCTCGTCGGTCGGTTTAACACCGAAGGCGACCGCGGAATGTC
Organism: Neorhizobium sp. DAR64872/K0K18; assembly: GCF_050500175.1. NCBI lineage: Bacteria > Pseudomonadati > Pseudomonadota > Alphaproteobacteria > Hyphomicrobiales > Rhizobiaceae > Neorhizobium > Neorhizobium sp. DAR64872/K0K18. The sequence goes on along the minus strand of NZ_CP191446.1, from coordinate 632,616 downwards.
CGCATCGGTGCGCGTTGCCGATCACGCAACCGCCCGCGCCACCCCCTCGCCGGCACGCACCCTCGCCAAGAAGGTTGCGTCAGCCTTCGGTTCGCTAGCGCCAGCCGCGTCCAACTGGGAAGAGTTCTGATCGACCACATTGACGAACCGAAAGGGCGGTCTCCGGGCCGCCTTTTTTCGTTTCGCGCCCATAAAAAAACCGCCCGGCAGAGCCGGACGGTCGAGGGTCGTTGCAAGTGCCGCGCGGCTTAGTACATCGTGCGGCGGTTGTTGTTCTTGCGGTAGATGTTGCGCGACGCGTTGTTCTGGCGGCGCTCGATCTCGCGGCGCTCGCGCGGGGTGATTACGCCATCGCGGGCTGCGCGGTTCTGGGCGCGATCGATGCGGTTCTGCTGGCGAGCGATGTTGCGAAGCTCCTGCGGCGTCAGTTTGCCGGTGACGGCACCGCGGTAGATCCGGTTTTCCTGCCGGTTTTCGCGGCTTTCGCTGCGGTATGTCTGCGCAAAGCTCGGCACTGCAAATGCAGACGCCATGACGAGTGCGAGCGTGGTGATGGCGATCTTCTTCATATCTTCCTCCTAGTTCGAGGTCGAACTCAATGTGAGAACGACCCGATGGTAGGTGCCAAACGGTGAACCCCGGCTGAAGGTTGCGTTCACCTTCGATTGCATATGCGGTTTTTTGCACATTCTAAAATGGCCGTGATCGTTCACTTTTATGAGACAAACAGTCTCCGATCGTTCATCTTTCGCGTTTGGCAGAAAGGGGTAATGTCCGGTTCAAGAATTCACACGCGGCGGGGAGAAAGATCCAGCGCCGCAACCCGGAGACTTCCCATGTCCAGCACCAACAACATCATCATTCTCGTCGCACGCATTCTTCTGTCGTTCATGTTCATCTTTGCCGGCTTCGGCAAGCTGGCCGATCCTGCAGGCACTGCCGGCATGATCGCAGGCGCCGGCATGCCGGCTGCAACCGCCCTTGCCTATCTCGCCGGCCTGTTCGAATTCGTTGCCGGTCTTGCCGTTCTCGTCGGCTTCCAGACCAAGATTGCCGGCTGGGCGATTGCCCTGTTCTGCATCTTCACCGGCGTGATGTTCCATTCGGGCACCGTTGCCGTTCCCGGCTGGCCGGATGCCGCTCTCGGCTGGATCAACACGCTCAACGGCATCATGCTGATGAAGAACGTGACCCTTGCCGGCGCCTACATCCTGCTCGCCACCTACGGCCCAGGTCTCTACTCGGTCGACGCTCGCCGCGGCAAGGTTGCAATCGCAGCCTAACCTCTAAAGCGTTCCCTGCCATGAAGGCCCGCCAGTCAACTGACTGGTGGGCTTTTTTTATTCTTGAATTGCTATGATGTCCGGCGGCGGATGTTCTTTGCCAGCCAGACGGTTGCGCCACCGCATTGGGGATCCTGGGCGACGCTCGCCACCACCTCGAAGCCGTTTTTCGTGAGGAGCGCTTCGTATTCCTCCGGTGACAGGCTGGCGTGGTAAAGCGGTTCACCGCCGAACTCCCCCATCGCCTCGCCTTCGAAATGGCCGGCGGTAAACATCAGCGCCGCACCGGGGCCTGAAAGTGCTGCAAAGCGCGGAAACATGGCGCGCTGGTCCTGCGGGTTGAGGTGGAAGAAGCTGTGCCAGGCGATGATGCCATCGAACTTGGTCGGCTGGTAGAACTTGCGCATGTCGGCAACGATCCAGGCGCGGCCCGGAAACCGTTCGCGGGCAAGCCCGATCAGCGTTTCCGACGTATCGACACCGGTGAGGCGAAGACTGCGGCGGATGAGATCTGCCGCGATCGGTTCCGCTGCACCACAGCCGAGATCGAGCACGTGGCCGCGCGGCGGCATTGTTGCCGCAAACCTGTCGAGCCATGGTCGTTCGAACAGGGTCCTGCCGCGCAGCTTGTCGAAGGCAGCTGCGTGGCGTTCGTAGAGCCCGATGATATTGGCGTCTTCGCCGGCCATCAGAGCGCGTTGCGCACGGCGTCGACGATATGCGCGATGCGCGGATCGCCTTCATGCGCGAGTTTGCGCGCTCTCACCAGGCAGGCCTGCGACTTGAGGATGACGCCATCCGACAGGATCTTCAGGTGGTTGGCGCGCAGTGTCGAGCCGGTCGAGGTGATATCGACGATGATATCCGCTTGGCCTGCTGCCGGTGCGCCTTCCGTCGCGCCGAGGCTTTCGACGATGCGGTAAAGCTGGATGCCGTGCTGCGACGAGAAATGCTGCTGGGTGAGCCGCCAGTATTTCGTGGCGATCTGCAACCGCCGACCGTGACGCGCGCGGAAATCAGCTGCGACATCACCAAGATCGGCCATGGTATCGACATCGAGCCAGATTTCCGGAACGGCGACGACCACATCCGCATGGCCGAAACCGAGCCGGGCGACGATCTCGACCTGCCGGTCGGCATCAACAAGGCCTTCGCGCACGAGATCCTCGCCGGTGACGCCGAAATCAACGGCGCCGGCACCGAGTTCACGGGCGATCTCGGAGGCCGAGAGAAAGGCGATCTCGATATCCTCGTGACCTTCGATACGACCGCGATAGGAGCGATCATTGCCGACGGCGACGATGGGCAGGCCGGCGCGCTCAAAGATCGCCGAGGCGTCGTCCTTCATGCGGCCCTTGGAGGGCAAAGCGATGGTTATGGTCATCAGCGCGCCCTCGCCTGTTCGATCCGGTCGAGCCACAGCGAGAAGCCGACGGCCGGAATGTCGTCGACGGCGCCGAGCAGCGTCAGCAGCCGGTCGAAGCGACCGCCACCGACCAGGACCGCGTCCGACCCCTTTTGCGTGACCTCGAAAACGAGGCCGGTGTAATAATCGAGCGGACGACCGAAGGCAGCTCGATAGGTGATGCGGGACGGGTCCATGCCGAGATCCTGAAGCGCTGCAACGCGGGCCTCGAATTCGGAAAGCGCATGGCCGAACGACAGTCCAGCGGCATCGGCGAAACCGGCAAGGGCGGCGGCGGCTTCCGAAAGCGGCAGTTCCAGCGACAGGAACTCGCTGAGCAGCAGAAGTGCTGCGCCATCCAGCCGGGTTTCGGCGAGCGCCAGCTTTTCCGTCAGCCGGGCTGCGATCTCGCGCGGCGAGCGGCTGGCATTGGTGGAATAGCCGGTGTCCTGCATGGTCCGGTCGATATGGTCGATCAGCGCCGCCTCGTCCTGGCGCAAGAGATCGGCAAGCTCCGGCGACAGGCCTGCGACCGGCTGCGGGGTGGCGAGAGTCAGCAGCAGTTGCTTCAGAAGCGCCGTGTTGCCAAATGCCTGGATCAGCCGCTTCTGCCAGCCGAGCGGCAGGCCGAGCGAGCGCACGACCGCTTCGAACACGGTCTGGTCTCCGAGCGTGATCGTGAGCGCGCGGCCGGGCAACAGGCCCGCGATGATTTCGACCGCATCGGTGACGGCACGGGCATCGGCGCTTGCGACGTTCTTTTCGCCGAGATCCTCGATACCGGCCTGATAGAACTCGTTGTCGCCGTCGCGACGCTGGCGAAACACTTCGCCGAGATAGCAATAGCGCCGCGGCGTGCCGGTGGCGGTTTCGATATGGCGCAGGCAGACGGGAATGGTGAATTCCGGCCGCAGGCACAGGCTTTCGCCGCGTTCGCTTTCGGTGAGGAAGATGCGGCGGCGCAGATCCTCGCCGGCCATGTCGAGAAAGGGTGCTGCCGGCTGGATCACCGGCGTATCGATGCGGGCCGCACCGCGACCGGCAAATTCATCGAGCAGGCGACCGGAAAATTCGGGCATGTTGATCAGTGGCATGGGACAGCTCCTGCGGTAGGGGAGAAAGTCCCCCTCTGGGCTGCCGCCCATCTCCCCCACAAGGGGGGAGAAGAGTCGCGGCAATCGCCGATCTCACCAGCGAGGCGCAGCGGAAAATCCGACGCCGGCGTCACGCACCAACGCGCTCCCTCCCCCTTGTGGGGAGGGTTGGGGAGGGGAAAAGCCACCGTCACAGACATCATTCGCCCTTCGCCCGCCTGCGGTCTTCGGCCTGAGCTGAAAGAATTTCCTGCACCTTGGCGACGAGATCGGCTTCTGAGACCGTATCCTGCGCGACGCGGGCTTCGCGCCATTCGGCATTGTCGGTGATTTCGCCGGAGAGGCGCTTGCCCTCGAACAGGTCCTTCAGCTGAACGACACCCCCGGCGCGCTCGTCGCCGCCCTGGATGATGGCGATCGGGCAGCCGCGGCGGTCGGCATATTTCAGCTGGTTGCCGAATTTCTTCCAGTTGCCTTGGTACATTTCGGCTCGGATGCCGGCTTGGCGGAGATCCTGCGTGAATTTTTGGTAGCGTCCCATGCTCTCGACATCACCATCCATGACGGTGACGAGGACGGGTGCGACCACCTCATCCTGGCCGAGCTTGCCAAGGTTCTTCAGCGCCGTCAGCAGCCGCGAGACGCCGATGGAGAAACCGGTGGCCGGCACCGGCTGGCCCATGAAGCGCGACACGAGACCATCGTAACGACCACCGCCGCCCACGGACCCGAACACGACCTTTTCGCCTTTATCATTTGTGACGTCGAAGGTGAGTTCGGCTTCGAAGACCGGGCCGGTGTAGTATTCGAGGCCGCGGACGACGGAGGGGTCGATCTTGATACGATCGGGGCCGTAACCGGCACCTGTTGCCAGCGCGCCGATGATGTTCAGTTCCTCAACGCCCTCGCTGCCCCTGGCTGTTCCAGCAACCAGTTCGCCGAGTTCAGCCGCGCTTTCCGCGTAATCCTTGATGCCAACGAAGAAGAGAACCTTTTCGATCTGTTCCTCGCCAAGTCCCGCACCCTTGGTGAAGTCGCCACTCTCATCCTTGCGGCCGGCACCCAGCAACAGAGCAACGCCCTCAGAGCCGAACTTGTCGAGCTTATCGATGGCGCGCAGCACGTTCAGCCGCTGGCCGGCCTTGTCGTCGCCACCGAGGCCGATCGCCTCCATGACGCCATCCAGAACCTTGCGGTTGTTTACCCGGATCACGTAATCGCCGCGCTTGATACCCAGCGCTTCCATCGTGTCGGCCATCATCATGCACATTTCGGCATCGGCCTGGACGCCGGGTGCGCCGACCGTATCGGCGTCGAACTGCATGAACTGGCGGAAACGGCCGGGGCCGGGCTTTTCGTTGCGGAACACGTAGCCGGCGCGGTAGGTGCGGAACGGCAGCTGGATCTCGTTGAAGTTTTCGGCAACGTGGCGGGCGAGCGGCGCGGTCAGATCGTAGCGCAGCGACATCCACTGTTCGTCGTCGTCCTGCAGCGAGAAGACGCCCTCGTTGGGGCGGTCGCTGTCGGGCAGGAACTTGCCGAGCGCATCGGTATATTCGAACAGCGGCGTCTCGAGTGGATCGAAACCGTAGCGCTCGTAGACTTCGCGGATTTTTCCGACCATTTCGTTGGTGGCGTGGATATCGGCGCTCGAACGATCGACAAAGCCGCGCGGCAGGCGGGCCTTCAGTTTCTGGGGCTTCTTTTGTTTGTCGCTCATGATCGATATTCCATTGCCTTCGGGCCTTCGGGAAAGGCCGGATTAGTGTGCGGTTTCTTAGAGGATGACAGCCGGAGCGGCAAGGGCGGCGGCTGGCGAACAGGGTGGAGCGGTGGTATATATTGCGCCACCATAAGGGTTACGGCCATGAACAAGCGCGTCACGATCGAAATCCCGGAACCGATGCATCGCCTTCTGAGGCGCTATGCCGATTTGCATGGCTTCGATACCGACGCTTATATTGCTCAGGTTCTCTACAAGCATCTCGAAGATCTCCATGATGTGGCAGTCGCTGAAGCGTATCTTGGAGAAGTCCGAAATGGCAATTCAGGCACGTTTACGACGGAACAACTCGAACGCGAGCTCGGCCTGAATGGTTGACAGAACTGGCAGCCAGGCCTCTACCGCTCACCCATGATCCTCGAAGCGCTTCATTACACCGCGACCCTGCCGGTCACGTCATCCGAATTTCGGCCATTCATCCGGTCCTCGGTCAATCTCTGGTCGCGTGCCAGACGTTGCGCCGACGCCTGGGCACCGCATGAGGAGAATTGCAAGACGTTCATTCGCGAGACTATTGCGGACATGAAGCAGCGGCGGACCGTCGTCGTGCTTGGCTCGGGGCTGTTGCGTGACGTGCCGATCGAGGATCTGGCGAAGGCCTTCGATACGGTGGTGCTGGTCGATCTGGTGCATCTCGCCTCCGTGCGGTTGCGGATGCTTGCGCGCAGATACCGGAATGTGCGGCTGATTTCGCGCAATCTCTCCGGTCTCGACAAGGCGCTTGCCGGCGCGGTGCCGGAGCCTTTGGCGTTTCTGCGGCAGGTGCCGTATCTCGATCTCGTCGTCTCGGCCAACATCCTGTCGCAGATCGGCGTCGGTGCCCGGCGGCAGCTCGAGGAGATGAGGCACGCGGAACCGGATGCCATTGTTGCCAAGCTTGTCAGCACGCATCTCGACGGGATTTCTGCCCTGCCCTGCCGCCAGATCCTGTTGACCGATACCGCCTATAGAATTGTCGATCGGCAGGGAGAGGTTCTGGAGACAACCGATCTTCTGGCCGGCGTTGCGCCGCCGCAGGCATCTCGGACCTGGAGCTGGCCGGTTGCGCCCTATGGAGAACTCGGCCGCGACTATCAGGCTGTCCATGATGTGATCGCGCGGTAGCTTGATTTGCGCGAACCCGCGTTTTAGCCTCAGCGCATGATGATACGCACGCTCCCCATCGCCGCCGCCGTTCTTGCCCTCTCCTTCAGCCTCGCCGTTGCGCAGGACATGAAGGGGCATGACCATTCCTCGACAAAGCCGCAGGGACAGACGGACACAAGCCCGTCTACGAAGGCTTACAAGGATGCGGCTGCAAAAATGCACAGCGACATGTCGCTGAACTATTCCGGCGATGCAGATGTCGATTTCGCGCGCGGCATGATCGCTCACCACCAAGGCGCGATCGATATGGCCAAGGTCGAGCTGGAACACGGCAAGGCCCCTGACCTGCGCAAGCTGGCTGAAGAGATCATCAAGGCGCAGGAAAAGGAAATTGCCGAGATGCAGGCATGGCTGAAGGCGAAGGGACAGTAAGCTTCGAAGCTTGTCCAACGTCGCATCCTTCCGTATCTTGACGGTCTGGAGGCTAGTGACATGCGCCCGATTACCGCAATCGGTTTTGATGCCGACGACACGCTCTGGCAGAACGAACAATACTACCGCCTGACGGAACGGCACTTCCAAAAGCTGCTTGGCGATTTTGGCGATGGCGCGGATATTTCCGCGCGACTGCTGGAGGCCGAGAAGCGCAATCTCGGATATTATGGTTTCGGCATCAAGGGCTTTACCCTGTCGATGATCGAAACCGCGATCGAAGTGACGGACGGCAACGTACCATCCCGCACCATCGGCGAAATCCTCGATATCGGCCGGGAGCTGCTGCGCCACCCGGTCGAGGCGCTGCCGCATGTGGAAGAAACGCTAAGATCGCTGAACGGCCATTATCTGCTGGTGCTGATTACCAAGGGCGACCTGTTCGACCAGGAACGCAAGCTGGCGCAATCGGGCCTCGGCGATTTCTTCGATGCGGTGGAGATCGTTTCGGACAAGACGGCCACCACCTATCGGCGCATTTTCCAAAAACTGGCCGACGGGCCGGAACGGGCGATGATGGTGGGCAACTCGCTGAAGTCAGATATCGTGCCGGCCATCGCCGCGGGATCCTGGGGCGTTTACGTGCCGCATGCCTTGACCTGGGTCCTGGAACATGTGGACGCGCCGACCGAAGCGCCGCGTTTCCGCAAGATCGAGAACCTTGGCGAGTTGCAGCGGGTCCTTACCGAAGTCATGGCCGTTTGAAATTCAGCCGTGCCTGCGCGACCTCCGGCTGGCAGAAACAGCCCTCGAAATGATCATTGACGAGGCCCATGGCCTGCATGAAGGCATAGACGGTTGTCGGGCCAACGAAGGTCCAGCCGCGCTTCTTGAGCACCTTGGACAGTGTGACGGAGACTGGCGTCGTGGGGTTGGCGCACAGCGTGGCGAGATCCATGATCGCGGGTCGGTCTTCCTCGCGAGGTTCGAAACTCCAGAAGAATTTGGCGAGGGTGCCAAACTCATCGCGCATCTCGACGGCGCGCTTGGCATTGTTGATGGTGGACACGATCTTGCCGCGATGGCGGATGATGCCCGCATCGAGCACCAGTCGTTCGACATCGTCTGGACCGAACTGCGCCACGGTGTCGAAATCGAAGCCTGCGAAGGCTGCGCGGAAATTCTCGCGCTTGCGCAGGATCGTCAGCCACGAGAGACCGGACTGGAAGCCTTCGAGGCAGATCTTTTCGAACAGCCTGATATCGTCGGCCATCGGCCGGCCCCATTCCTCGTCATGATAGCGGCGGTAGTCTTCGAGACCGCCGTGCCAGAAGCAGCGGCCCTTCCCATCTTCGCTCGTGATGATGCCGGCCACTTGCTTCTCCCAAACCATGACAATCCAATCCTTAACGTCAGTCTGACAGGTCTTCAGCTTGCGGCAACCATGTTTACACACGGGCCGGTAACCCTGCCAAAAGCTTTATGCGAATTACAGCGCCGAACACCCCACCCGTTTACCAAACGCTTTGACGTGCCATTCACCATGGCCGCCAGATCCGTAAACGAGTGGACGTGGAACCGATGACGACGAAGACCCTGCTTCTGGCCCTAGGCCTGACGACCGCGCTTTGCAACACAGCTTTGGCAAACGACCGCTACGGCGACCGCCCGCCGGTCATCGTCAGCCCGGATCTTGCCGCTCCGTGGGTGATGCAGCTTGCCGGACCGAATGGACGATCGGCAGCAACCGTTCGCCAATATCGCCAGCCGCAGAACGACCGGCAGCAGACCGCACAGCCGCGGGTGATATACCGCGAGCAGGCCCAGCCGCGGCCGGTGCGCCGTGGCATATTCGATCGCGGTCAGCCGAGAGCGCAACAGGTCGCCATGCGGCCCAACGCGCCGGCACGCAGCCGCATCGATCCGCAGTTCCTGCCGCAGATGGTGGCCTATGACACCAAGGAAAAGCCGGGCACGCTCGTCATCGATACGAACAACCGCTTCCTCTATCTTGTCATGGCGGATGGCCAGGCCCGGCGCTACGGCGTCGGCGTCGGCAAGCCGGGCTTCGAATGGGCCGGCGAACACAAGGTGACCCGCAAGGCCGAATGGCCGAGCTGGATCCCGCCGCAGGAAATGATCAGCCGCGAGGCTGCCAAGGGCCACTACCTTCCCGCCCGCATGGATGGCGGACCGGAAAACCCGCTCGGCGCCCGCGCCATGTATCTCGGCTCGACGCTCTACCGTATCCACGGCACGAATGCGCCCTGGACGATCGGCAGCGCCGTCTCCTCCGGCTGTATCCGCATGCGCAACGAGGACGTGACAGACCTCTACGGTCGTGTTGATGTCGGCACCAAAGTCATCGTGATGTAAGCGCCACCGCGGCTGCTGTGGCCATATGGCCACGGTGGCTTCGGCGATCGTTGAGCGCCCGTGTATATTCACCTCGTCTCATCTTGCCGCGGGCGATGGGTCGGGACATGTTTTCCTGCAGTTCAAGACGAAAATACCAGGGGGTAAGGATGAAATCGGGTAAAATGCTGTTTGCCGTGGCCGGCATGATGGTTTCGATTCTGGCAGTGGATGCTTCGACCCACGCAGCCTCAGCGCAGAGCTCCAGTTCGGCGCGGCCGCAGACGACCGCCAGCGACGTGGCGCCTTCGGTGCGCAACCGCACGGTGCCGGAGAAATTCCAGCGCCGGAAGGTTCGGTTCGCCACCAATGAAGCGCCGGGCACGATCATCGTCGATACGAACAACAAGTTTCTCTACTACGTCGAGGGCAACAACCGCGCTACCCGCTACGGGATCGGCGTCGGTCGCGAAGGCTTCGGCTGGTCGGGCGTGGTTTCGATCGGCCGCAAGTCGGAATGGCCGACCTGGACGCCCCCTGCCGAAATGCGCGCCCGTGAGGCCCGCCGCGGCATCAAGCTGCCCGTCGTCATGCAGGGCGGCCCGGAAAACCCGCTCGGGGCCCGCGCCATGTATCTCTACAAGGGCGGCCGTGACACGATCTTCCGCATCCACGGCACCAACCAGCCCTGGACGATCGGCCTCAACCTCTCGTCCGGCTGCATCCGCATGATGAACAAGGATGTCGAGCATCTTTACGCGCGCGCTGCTGTCGGCTCCAAGGTCGTGGTCATCGGCCCCGGCAGCAAGCCGGGCGACGTCGCCTTCGAAGACCGCGGCCTCGACATTTTCCGCACCATCTTCGGCGGCTGATTGTTAGGCATCTCTTCTCGCATTCCTGTGCGCGTCACAGGAATGCGGTCGGTCTAGGTTAACGGACCGAAGAGACTCTTCCGCATCGCGGACGCGACGCTGCTCACTCCCTGTGACAAGCACAGGCATGAGGGTGGAGAGTGGGCGGTGCCGGCGGCAATCAGACGACGATGTCGCCTTTTAGGGTAAGATCGGCCGGCCTCGCCTAGACGAGTGCCTTTGCCTTTTTCGCGAGCTTTGCCGGTTCGGGCCCGCCATAGGCCCAGTCCAGCAGTTCCACAGTATGGACGATCGGGATGGCTGTTCCAGACGCGATCTGGGTGATGCAGCCGATATTGCCTGTTGCGATCACGTCCGGCTTCGTCGCTTCGATATTCCTGACCTTGCGCGCCTTCAACTGGCCTGAAATTTCCGGCTGCAGAATATTGTAGGTCCCGGCCGATCCGCAGCAGAGGTGGCCTTCTGCGGGATCGCGGACGGTAAAGCCTGCGGCCTTCAGAAGCTGCTTTGGTGCTGCGACGATCTTCTGGCCGTGCTGCATCGAACAGGCAGAATGATAGGTGACGGTGAGCTTTTTCGGCTCCAGCTTGGCAAGATCAAGCGTGAACAGGTATTCGGTAATGTCCTTTGCGAGCGCCGAGACTGTTGCTGCCTTGTCCGCATAGGCCGGATCGAGCCGCAGCATGTGGCCGTAATCCTTGATCGTGGTGCCGCAGCCGGACGTGGTGATGATGATTGCATCGAGACCGCCCGTTTCGATTTCGCGGGTCCAGACATCGACATTGCTGCGGGCGAAATCGAGTGCCTGTTCCTCGCGCCCCATGTGATGCACAAGAGCGCCGCAGCAGCCTTCGCCTTGCGGGCTCACGACCTCGACGCCGAGGCGCGACAGCAGCCTGTGGGTCGCGGCATTGATGCCAGGATCGAGCACCGGCTGGGCGCAACCCGACAGGATCGCCACCCGCCCGCGGCGTTCCGGTTGCGGCATCTGCGATATCGCGGGGGCTGATCCGGCCGGTGGGGCGGCTCTCGGCGCGAGCTCCAGCATGGCTGCGAGGGGCCGAAGCGGCTTGATGCGCTTCAACAGCGGGCCGAAGGGCCGGCCGAGCCTTGCCAGCGACAATGCCGTCCTGAACCGTTCCGGATAGGGAAGGACCGCGGCCAGCAGGCTGCGGATCAGCCGGTCGGCAAGCGGCCGGCGATAGGTGTTTTCGATATGGATGCGGGCGTGATCGACCAGATGCATGTAGTCGACGCCGGAGGGACAGGTGGTGACGCAGGAGAGGCAGGACAGACAGCGATCGATATGGGTGACGACCTGCTCATCGGCTGCCCGATCGTTTTCCAGCATGTCCTTGATGAGATAGATGCGGCCACGCGGACTGTCGAGCTCGTCGCCCAGCGTCACATAGGTGGGACAGGTGGCGGTGCAGAAGCCGCAATGAACACAGCGGCGCAGGATCTTTTCGGACTCCGCCACATGCGGATCGAGCAGTTGTTCGGGGGTGAAGGAGGTCTGCATCAGTACGCTTCTTCCCTGTCAACTTGGCCCCGCCTGCCGCAAGCGGCCCAGGACCGCGATACCGATAATGGTCTCATGATCACCACCCCATCTTGCCCGGCGAGAAGATCCCGGCCGGGTCGAGTTTCTGTTTGACCCGGGCCGAGAGTGCGGCCACGGCATCCGGCACCGGCTCGAATGACGGGGTCGTGGACCTGGCGGTTTTCGAGGCACGGATGAGCGTCGCATGGCCTCCCCCAAGAGCGCGGATGTAACCGCGCAGGAACTCGGCTTCGGGATCTGCCTCCATCTGCATCCAGACCAGCCCGCCCTGCCAATCGTAATAGGCATCGACGGCTGCCTCCATGCGAAGGGCGGCGACCAGCTGGCAGCCGGCCATCGGCGCCATCGAGACGCGCCAGAGGGGCCGACCGGCACCGTCGGCATAGGGGTGGACGTCGCGGATCTCGCGCCAGAGCGAAAGGCTCTGTTCCATGCCGAGCCTGACGACCGGACCAAAGGCCTCCATCACGGCGACAAGCTTTTCGGCGCGCACCGCGACGGAGGCCGCGAGGCCTTCGAGACGCAGGACGGTTGCTTCGTTCTCGGGCAAGGCGCCATCGATAAACCGGGCTCGCACGGTCTGGGGCAGATGGGCGGCACCGGACACCTCCACCGGCAGCGCCATGGCGGCCGCCATCGCCTTGGCGGCGGTCTCGTCGTCCAGGCCGGAGATGACGATGGTTTCCACCGTCTGCGGCACCGGAAGTACGCGAAAGGTCACTTCAGTCAGAAATCCCAGCGTGCCGTGCGAACCGGCGAGAAGTTTGACCAGATCGAGGCCGGTAACGTTCTTCATCACCCGCCCGCCCGCGCGCAGCAATTCGCCGCTGCCGTTGACGAAACGGATGCCGAGAAGACTGTCCCTCGCCGCTCCCGCCACGAAGCGGCGCGGACCGGAGACATTGGAGGCAAACACGCCGCCGATCGTGGGCTCTCCTGACGTGCCCATGATGCCGCGGTGATCCATCGGCTCGAACGCCATCATCTGGCGGTTTTCGGCAAGGGCCGCTTCCACCTCGGCGACGGGTGTGCCGGCCTTGACGGTCATCACCATTTCGGCCGGGTCGTAATCGACGATGCCGGTGAGGCCGCGCGACGACAGGGGCTCTGCGCCCTCGGTGGCATTGCCGAAGCCGGAGCGGGTGTTGCCGCCGCAGAGCGCGAACTTCCGGCCATCGGCCACGGCGCTGCGGATGACATAGGCGGCATCGGTTTCGGAATGGGGTATCAGCAAAGGAAACCCACTTCAGGAATGGTGTTGGTGGGCATGAAATTCACCTGCGCCCCTCGAGCGGAAACACCTTGGACGGGTTCAGTATCCATTGCTCATCGAAGGCTGAGCGGATTGCCATCTGCTGGTCGAGTTCGGCTTGCGTGAACTGGTGCCGCATCAGGTCGCGCTTTTCGATACCGACGCCATGCTCGCCGGTGAGACAGCCTCCGGCATCGACGCAGAGCTTCAGGATCTCGTTGCCGACTTCCTCCGCCTTCATGGCTTCTTCGGGATCGTTGGCATTGAACAGGATCAGCGGATGCATGTTGCCGTCGCCCGCGTGAAAGACGTTCGCCACGCGCAGGCCGAAGCGTTCGACGATTTCGGCTGTCTTTTCGAGCACGTAGGAGAGTTTGCCGAGCGGCACCGTGCCGTCCATGCAGATATAGTCAGCGATGCGGCCGGTTGCGCCGAAGGCGGATTTGCGGCCTTTCCAGATCAGCGCCGCCTCGGTGGCCGACTGGCATTCGCGCACGGTCTTGACCTGATGCCTTCGGGCGATCTCGACGATATCTTTGAGCGTCGCGTCCATCTCCGCTTCCGACCCCTCCACCTCGACGATCAGGAGCGCTGCGACATCCAGCGGATAGCCGGCCTTGGCGAACGCCTCGCAGATCTCGATCGCCGGTTTGTCCATGAACTCGATCGCCACCGGAATGATGCCGGAGCCGATGATATCGGCGACGCAGGCTCCCGCCTCTTCCGAGCTATCGAACCCGAACAGGACCGGGCGCGCGCCCTCCGGTTTGGCAATCAGGCGCACCGTCGCCTCGGTGACGATGCCGAGCTGGCCTTCCGAGCCGCAGACGAGGCCGAGAAGATCGTAACCTGCGGCATCCAGATGCTTGCCGCCAAGCTCGATCACCGTGCCATCGACAAGCACCATCCGGACGCCGAGCAGGTTGTTGGTGGTGACGCCGTATTTCAGGCAGTGGGCGCCGCCGGAATTCATGCCGATATTGCCGCCGATCGTGCAGGCGAGCTGCGAACTCGGGTCCGGCGCATAGAAAAACCCGTCGATGCCGACCGTTTCCGAGATGCTGAGATTGGTGACGCCGGCCTGCACGGTGGCGGTGCGATTGCTGTAGTCCACTTCCAGCACCCGCGACATCTTGGAGAGGCCCAGAACGACAGCATCCTCCTGCGGAATGGCCCCACCCGAAAGCGAGGTTCCCGCCCCCCTTGCAACGACCGGAATGGCGTGGCGATGGCAGTATTTCATCACAGCCGCAACCTGCGCCGTGGTGCGTGGAAGGACGACGGCAAGCGGGACGCGCCGATAGGAGATGAAGGCGTCGGTCTCGAACGGTGCGAGTTCGCGTTCTTCGTGGATGAGACAGTCCGCCGGTACGAGACGGGCAAGATCGGTCACGATGTTATCCCGCCGCGACAGGACGGACGCGCGTGACGGCAGGAATGCGATTGCCTCGGCCATGGCCTCCTCCTCAGAACGCGTGGCTTTCTCTATCTCGTTACAGCGTATGCCATGACGGTGTCGCACATCAACTCGAATGCGGGTTGCCCACGCATAAACCACAGATCCGCTCTCGACATTATCAGCGTACAAAGCGCGGTCCGCGCAAAATAGACGTTGACGCAACAGTAGCCGGCTTCAGAATGGAGAATGCGCCTTTAGAGATGATTCTCCTAAAATAATCCTCTTTTGCTCGTTAAGCCCGGCGCAAGCATTATATTAGCAACATACATTTTTTGGAGGCGTTTCGAAATTGGGCTTGATGGACCGACTGACCGGCAATCTTCGTTTGATGCTGCAGCGCCCTGCGCGACAGCAGTATGCCGCGTTGTGCTATCGCCTGACGAAGAAGCGGACGCAGCTGGAAGTTCTGGTCGCCACAAGCCGCGATACGGGGCGTTGGGTCATTCCCAAGGGATGGCCGATGAAGGACAAGAAGGCGCATCAGGTAGCCGAACGCGAGGCTTACGAGGAAGTGGGCGTCAAGGGTAAGGTCGAGAAGGACGCGCTTGGCTTCTTCCACTACCGCAAGACCCTCGACAGCGGCCTGAAAGTGCTGGTGCGCGTGCAGGTTCACGCACTGGAAGTTGCCGATTGCCTGAAGAATTTTCCGGAAAAAGGATCCCGGAAGCTGGAATGGGTCTCCTGCGAGGAAGCGGCCAACCGCGTCAACGAGCCGGAACTGAAAATTCTCTTCCTGCGGTTTGCCGAAAAAATGGATCCGCTTCGTTCAACGGTGCCGATCAAGGCCGCAGGCTGACAGTCCGCTCGACCAACCAAAATCGTATACTGGAATAAATGATGGGCCAAACGCGGCCGCGTCTGGCCAAGCCGACGCTCGACAAGGATCTCGAAAAGCTCTCCTCGGTGGAAGACGCCGCGCGCCAGACGTCGCGCGGCCTTGCGGCGCCGGGTGCTGCGCTGCTGTTCATCGTGCTGGTGGCGATCTTTGCCGCGTCCTATGTGACCGGACATCCGGGCGCCGTGGTGGTGATCGCGGCCTCTGCGCTTGCGGCTTATATGGCGATGAATATCGGCGCCAACGACGTCACCAACAATATCGGTGCAGCCGTCGGCGCGCGCGCGATGACGATGGCGTTCGGCCTGGGCTTGGCGGCAGTGTTCGAAATCGCCGGCGCGGTGATTGCCGGCGGCAGCGTTGCCGGTACGATCGCCAACAACATCATGCGTGCCGGCGTAATCACTGATCCGAACGTGATGATCTGGGCGATGATGGCGGCACTGCTTTCCGCCGCCGTCCTGATCAATATCGCCACATGGCTCGGTGCGCCGATCTCTACCACCCATTCGATCGTCGGAAGCGTGATGGGTGCAGGCATCGCGGCGGCCGGTTTTTCGGCCATCAACTGGGCGACCGTCGGCGGCATTACCGCAAGCTGGGTCCTGTCGCCGCTGCTTGGCGCCACGATTGCTGCCGGCCTGCTGTTCCTGATCAAGGAAACGATTATCTACCGCGAGGACAAGATCGCTTCTGCCCGGACATGGGTGCCGATCCTGATCGGCCTGATGGCGGGCGCCTTTGCGGGCTACCTCTCGCTTGTCGGTCTTGGGCAGTTGATAACGGTGTCAAAACTGACCGCGACCGCCATCACGCTGATCACGGGTCTTGCCGTCTGGCGACTGGTCATCCCTGTCATCGCCAGACAGTCGCGCGGACTGGAGAACCGCAACCAGTCGCTGCGCAAGCTGTTTCGCATTCCGCTGGTGTTTGCCGCGGCGCTGATGTCGTTCGCGCATGGGGCGAATGACGTGTCGAACGCGATTGGTCCGCTGGCAGCGATCGTTGCGGCAGCGCAACGCGGCGGCATGTCCGCACCTGTCGGCATACCGCTGTGGGAGCTGGTGATCGGCGGGCTTGGTATCTCGCTCGGCCTTTTGCTGTACGGACCGAAACTGGTGCGGCTGGTGGGTGCCGAAATCACCAAGCTCAATCCGATGCGCGCCTACTGCGTATCGTCTTCGACGGCGCTCACGGTGATCGTCGCATCCTGGGTCGGCCTGCCTGTGTCTTCCACGCATATTGCGGTCGGCGCCGTGTTCGGCGTCGGGTTTTTCCGCGAATGGTACACGCGCCATTCACGCCGCCGTTACGAGTATATGCGGGTCAGGGCCGGCAAGGATCCCGATGTCGGTCAGGAGCACGAGCACGACGAGAACGAGGTGAAACGCCGTTTTCTGGTGCGCCGCTCGCATTTCCTGTCGATCATCGCCGCCTGGATGATTACGCTGCCGGCATCGGCTGCGCTTGCAGCGCTGGTCGCGACGGTTATCTTCGCGCTGTTCGTCTGAGTTTCGAAAGTTTTCCCATGCGTGCCAATTTCCGGATACAGCGCCTGTTCATCGACGCCCCTCTTGCCAAGGCAGAGCACCAGGAGGTGGGAGCGGAGCATTTCAACTATCTCGCCAATGTGCTGCGCCTGACTGAGGGTGCCGAGATCCTGGCGTTCAATGGGCGCGACGGCGAATGGCTGGCGAAACTCATCTTTCCGAGCCGCAAGAAGATCGCGCTTGAACCGATCGAGCAGGTGCGCCCGCAGCCGCTAGCACCGGACCTGCATTACCTGTTTGCGCCGCTGAAGGTGGGACGGCTGGACTATCTGGTGCAGAAGGCGGTCGAAATGGGCGCCGGCACGCTTCAACCCGTCATGACGCAGCACGTGCAGGGCAAGATTACGAGCATGGAACGGCTGCAGGCGAACGTGATCGAAGCTGCCGAACAGTGCGGCATATTGTCAGTCCCGCAGGTCCTTTCGCCGAAGAAACTCGGCGATGTCCTCGACCACTGGCCGTCCGACCGGCGCATCATTTTCTGCGACGAGGGCGATGAGGGACAGAACCCGCTGACGATCCTCGCAAAGATCGAGGAGACCAAGCTGGCGCTGCTGGTTGGCCCGGAAGGCGGGTTTTCCGAAGAAGAACGGGCACGTCTGCGTTCGCTGCCATTTGTCAGTGCCATTCCGCTCGGACCGCGTATCCTGAGGGCCGATACCGCAGCGGTTGCAGCACTTGCCGTGGTCCAGGCTTCGATCGGCGACTGGCGTTGAACATGCTCCCAACCGGCGCGACAGATTTGACACACAGCTGCCTGTTTTTCTAAACCAGCGTTGAAAGAAATTCACTTGCACCGCACATCATTCCGGTCCAATCAGCCGGACGTTCGCTCTCTAAATACGGCACTCCGAACAAGGTAGTTTTCATGGCCCGCGACACCACCGACCAGACCCCGCTTTCTTCGGTGGCCGAGCTTTCCAGCTACATGGCCGAGGGACCGCGACCGAAGGAAAAATTCCGGATCGGGACCGAGCACGAAAAGTTCGTCTTCTTCAAAGCCGATCATTCGCCCGTGCCCTATGCCGGTGAAGCCAGCATTTCCGCGCTGCTGAATGGCATGCAGGAACGGCTGGGCTGGGAGCCGATCACCGATGGCGGGAACATCATCGGGCTTGGCGAACAATCTGGCATGGGCGCGATCTCGATCGAGCCCGGCGGCCAGTTCGAGCTTTCGGGCGCGCCTCTGGAGACGCTGCACGAGGTGGCGACCGAGGCCGAGCAGCATATCGCTCTCGTCAAGGAGATTGCCGAGCCGATGGGCATCGGCTTCCTCGGCATTGGCGGCAGCCCCAAATGGACGCGCGAAGAAACGCCGCGCATGCCGAAATCCCGTTACGACATCATGACCCGCTTCATGCCGAAGGTCGGCAGCAAGGGTCTGGACATGATGTACCGCACCTGCACGATCCAGGTGAACCTCGACTTCTCGTCCGAGGAAGACATGGCCGCGAAGATGCGGGTGTCGATGAAGCTGCAGTCGATCGCGACCGCGCTGTTTGCGGCATCGCCGTTCACCGAGGGAAAGCCGAACGGACTATCCTCCTGGCGCGGCGACATCTGGCGCGACACCGACAACAGCCGCTCTGGCGTGCTGCCCTTCGTGTTCAACTCCGATTTCGGCTATGCCGATTATGCAGAGTGGGCGCTCGACGTGCCGATGTATTTCATCGTGCGCAACGGCAAGTATCACGACTGTACCAACATCACCTTCCGCCAGTTCATGGATGGCGTGCTGAAGGGCACGGTCGACGACTGGCAGCCGACGACGGGCGACTGGATCAACCATCTTTCCACACTGTTCCCGGACGTGCGGCTGAAGCGGTTCCTGGAAATGCGCGGTGCCGATGGCGGTCCGCTCGATCGCATCTCGGCGCTTCCCGCCTTCTGGGTGGGTCTGCTCTATGACGACACGGCGCTTGCGGATGCGCAGGAACTGACGAAGGACTGGACGTTCGAAGACGTCGTCCAGATGCGCGACACCGTTCCATCAAAGGGGCTTTCAGCAGAGATCCGTGGCGTGTCGGTTCTCGATATCGCCCGCGAGAGCGTGCTGATCTCCAAGGCCGGCCTTAAGGCCCGCGCGCGCAAGAATGCCGAGGGCGACGACGAGACGATTTTCCTTCGTCCGCTGGAAGAAATTCTGGTGAAGAAGGCAACGCTTGCCGACGAAATGCTGGCGCTGTTCAACGGGCGCTGGGAAGGCTCGGTCGAGCCGGCGTTCAAGGACTACGCTTACTGAGCAGGAGCATTCGCTGCTCCATAATCCGCTTTCAGGCTTTGCCTTTCCGGCTATAGTGGGTGTGTCACCCATGCCGGAAAGGATGCCCATGCTGCCATTGTTCGAGATGATGATGAAGGCCGGAGGGGGCCAGGGCGGCGGCGCATCCATGGAGGCCTTCGCCAAGCAGTTCAATCTTGCCCAGGAACAGGTTTCTGAAGCAATGGCGGCGTTGATGCCCGCCTTTTCCTCCGGCTTCAAGCGCAAGGCTGCAAACCCTTACGACCTCTCGGAGCTGATGAGCACCGTGTTTTCCGGCGCCTATGGCAAATATTTCGAGGATATGGGCAAGGCTTTCACGCCGCAGGGCACAGCCGACGGCAATGCCGTTCTGGAGAAGGTGTTCGGCTCAAAAGAGGTGTCCCGTGCAGTCGCCGCGCAGGTGGAGCAGTTTACCGGCATCGGCAAGGACATCATCGAGAAGATGATGCCTGGCATGGCCAATACGCTGATGGGCGGCTTCTTCAAACAGTTTACCGGGCAGATGGGCGCGCCTTTCGCGACCCAGTTTCCGGCCGGCGGCGATACGTTCGGCCCGGCGCTGGAGACGATGCAGAAGCAGTGGATGACCGCGATGGGTTTTGACAAGGCGGCACCGAATCCGGACGCGACGAGCAATCCCTTGGACAATCCCTTTGCACAGGCGATGCGGGCGATGTGGGGCCTGGAAAAGCCAGAGCAGCCGCAGCCTTCCGCCACCGCTCCGGGCGCTGCCCAAACCTATGCGGATCTCGTCAACCGGATGTTCGACAGCGGCGTCGAGGCGAATAAAGGCTACCAGAAGAGCCTGGAGACGATGTTCGACGGTTACTTCGGCACTGGAAAAGCGGCCAAGCCCTGAACGAAAAAGTCACTTGAACGAAAAAGCCCGGCGCGGATAAACCGGCCGGGCAAAGGCAGGGCTATTGGCAATCGCCCTGCGGGGAAACTTGAGGCTCGCTAGAGCCGCTTGAAGCGGTTGCGCGCATGCTCGCGGGCGGCACGCGTCAGAAGCCGCGACGGGTCATCCAGAACGCCCGAACGATCGAGCGCCTTCACCACATCGTGGCGGGTAATGCCGATATCTTCGAGCTGGTAATCATCGAGGTCGTGAAGGGAATTGGCCTCGAAGCGATTTCGAAGAGCGCGCCATACGGATTTCGTTCGAAGCATGATCTGCGCTGCAAAGCGGGTCTTCGCTGCTGCAGGGTAAAGCTTCAGTTCGGTTCCGTAGTTGGTCGTGCTCATCGGATCATCCTTTCGTAAGGCACGGAGAGGCTCACCCCTTCCACAACGGCTTTGCGGAAAGGTTGCCCTTTGTGAAGGCATCCGGGAGGAGGCCTTCGCTGGTTCTGATTTTGCATCGTGTTTATGCGGGAAAATCTATTGATCAGTCCAACGAATGTTTCTAATGATATGCATCAATCGCTCTTATGAATGACGTTCATCTGGAGGCCTGCATGTCCGCACCGCTCGACATCGATCAGCTACACACGTTCATCGCCATCATCGACACCGGCAGTTTCACCAAGGCGGCCGATCGGGTGTTCAAGACCCAGTCGGCGGTGTCCATGCAGATGCGCCGGCTGGAAGAACGGATCGGCAAGCAGCTGTTTGCCAAGGACGGGCGCGGCAACCGGGTGACGGCCGAGGGCGAAAAGCTGATGAATTACGCAAGGCGCATCATCAGACTCAATAACGAGGCGATCGCCGCCTTCGACGACAACCGCCTGGAAGGTTCGATCCGGATCGGTACGCCGGACGACTACGCCGACCGCTACATGCCCGAAATCATCGGACGGTTTGCGAAGACGCATCCCAATGTGGAGCTCTACATCGTCTGCGAACCCTCGGTCAGCCTTGCCGAGAAGATGGCGCGCGGAGAGCTGGATATCGCGCTCGTCACACACAACCCGCGTCAGCGGATCTCCGACGTGGTTCGCACCGAGCCTTTGTGCTGGGTGGGTTCGGCCAACCACACGCTGAAGGACGACGCGCCGGTGCCGCTTGCGGTCGGTCGGCGTGACTGCCTCTGGCGCCAGCTTTCCTGTTCGGCGCTGGATGCGTCAGGCCGCGAATATCAGGTCCTGTTTACGAGCTGGTCGTCGACCGTCGTTGCGGCGGCCGTGCTTGCCGGCATGGCTGTTTCCGTGCTGCCGGAATCGGCGCTGCGGCCCGGCATGAAGGTTCTGACGGCTGCCGACGGTTTTCCGCCGCTGCCACCCGTGCAGATCGGCCTGATGAAGCGGCCGGGGGTCTCACCGTCGCTGATGAACGCCATCACCGACCATATCACCGCCTGCCTCGACAATATCTCGCCGGCCGTGGTGCCTGAAGATCTCGATGCCGACACCAAGGCGTTTCCGCGCATGGTGCGGTCGCGCGGTTCGGTGATGCCCGGCTGGTAATGCAGAGGAAAAGCACCCCTGCCCTCAGTTGAGGGCAAGCCACACGGCCTGCCAGACCCAGAGCGCGCCCAGCGTGAAAAAGCCGAGCATAAACAGCGGCCGGCGGTAGCGCAGGCGGTTGCTGGTCACATGCACATAGGCATGGGCAAAGCGGGAGGCGACGAAGAGCCAGGAGAGCGCCACCGTGCCCCAGTTGTCTGCGGTTGACGCATAAAGCACCAGGCAGACGACGTGAAACAGCACCGGCAGTTCGAACTGGTTCTTGATGTTGTTGTGAACCAGCAGGCTTTCTGCCGGTTCCTGCAGGTTCTCGCGAAACTGCGCCGCCTCGACGCGGCCGGACCTGACGGCGGCAACGCGTTTCTTCGACAGCATCCAGTAGAGACAGAAGACGAGCGCGACATGCGCGATCATCGGCCAGAGCGTTGCATTGGTGGAAAGCATTGATCCTCCTGTCGTCATAAGAATGCATAGACGAAGCAAAGGCCGCCGACAACGGGCCGACGGCCCTCCTTACACAGACTTGGACTACCGCGGCGTCAGGGTTTCGGTGCCGGATCCGTCCTGGCCGGAAATCGTCCAGGCACCTTCCAGCACGCCATCATCGCGCACCTCATAGACGACGAGGCCAACTTCGCCATCCAGCACGTAGCCTGCGGCAAAAGCGTTCTCATAGAGCATGCAGATGCCGTTCGACGTGGCCTTCTTGCCCGAACCCGTCTTCCAGACGATGGCACAGGTCGTCTCGCTGGTCAGCTTGATGGTGGCGGTGCCGTCATAGGCGGATCCGTCGAGATTGGTGCCCTCAACCGTGTACGCGCCGGCCTTGACGGTCTGCGCCTGGGCAGGCGCAATGAAAGCGGCGCCCAGAAGCACCGCAGCAAGAACTGTTCTCTTCACGAAAGTCTCCCCTTAAGTCGATCTCTATCGACGACGAGAAGATATCAAAATTTGTGCTGGCGGATACTGGGGGCACGAAATAAAAAGGGCCGGGCTACTATGCCCGGCCCTGTTGTTTTGGACGTCGCTACGTTCAGGCGCCGGAGCCCGGATAGTTCGGGCTTTCGCGGGTGATCGTCACGTCATGCGGATGGCTTTCGCGCAGGCCAGCACCGGAGATGCGAACGAAGGTCGCCTTCTCCTGGAAGTCCTTGATGTCCTTGCCGCCGACATAGCCCATGGCAGCTTTCAGGCCGCCTGCGAGCTGATGGATGACGCCGGAAACCGGACCCTTGTAGGGCACCTGGCCTTCGATGCCTTCCGGCACCAGCTTCAGGGTGTCGCGGACTTCAGCCTGGAAGTAACGGTCGGCGGAACCGCGGGCCATGGCACCGACGGAACCCATGCCGCGATAGGCTTTGAACGAGCGGCCCTGGTAGAGATAGACTTCGCCGGGGCTTTCATCGGTGCCGGCGAGCAGCGAGCCGATCATAACGGCCGACGCGCCGGATGCGATCGCCTTGGCGACGTCGCCGGAGAACTTGATGCCGCCATCGGCAATGACCGGAATGTCCTGCGCCTGCGCTGCTTCGACCGCCGACATGATGGCGGCGAGCTGGGGAACGCCGACGCCGGCGACGATACGGGTGGTGCAGATCGAGCCCGGGCCGATACCGACCTTGACGGCGTCTGCGCCTGCATCGATCAGCGCCTTGGTGCCGCTTGCGGTGGCAACGTTGCCGGCCATGACGCGGACGTGGTTGGACAGCTTCTTGACGCGGGTGACGGCTTCGAGAACACGGGCCGAATGGCCGTGTGCGGTATCCACGACCAGAAGATCGACGCCCGCTTCGATCAGCCGCTCGGCACGCTCGAAACCATCTTCACCGACGCCGATCGCGGCAGCGGCGCGCAGGCGGCCCTGCATATCCTTGGAGGCGTTCGGGTTGAGCTGCGACTTTTCGATGTCCTTGACGGTGATGAGACCGACGCAGCGGCCTTCGCCATCGATGACGAGCAGCTTTTCGATGCGGTTGGTATGCAGCAGGCGCTTGGCCTCCTGCTGATCGACGTTTTCCTTGACGGTGATGAGACCCTGATGGGTCATCAGCTCGTGGATCTTCTGGGCCGGATCCGAGGCAAAGCGCACATCGCGGTTGGTCAGGATGCCGACCAGACGGCCCGAGGCTTCGACAACAGGAATGCCGGAAATGTGAAACGTCTTCATCAGGGCCAGCGCATCGGCGAGCGTCGCGTCGGGGCCGATCGTGACCGGATTGACGACCATGCCGCTTTCGAACTTCTTGACCTGGCGGACCTGTTCAGCCTGCTCGACCGGGGTCAGGTTCTTGTGGATGACGCCAAGACCACCGGCCTGCGCCATCGCGATGGCGAGACGGCTTTCGGTGACGGTGTCCATCGCCGACGAGATGATCGGAATGTTCAGCTCGAAATCAGTGGCAATGCGCGTGGCGACGCTGGTCTGGCCCGGCAGGACTTCGGAATGCCCCGGCTGCAGCAGCACGTCATCGAATGTGAGGGCGTCGAGACCGGTCGGCGTTTCTATAATACGAGCCATTGCCAATTCCTTCGATCTTAAAAATGCGGGACCGCTCAGGACCGTGAATACGTCCCGACGTTCCGGCAACAATTGCTTGGAAGTTGGCGAGGGCTGGTAACACGATAATGACAGGAAGGGAACATTTAAAACCCGGAGGCAGGCCCTCCGGGTTTGCATAGCTGTGAATTTCCCGCGTCAATATTCGTCAGATATCGAACTGGTAGCTCTTCGGCACGAAGCGGTAGCCGGTTTCCTGCTTTTCGGCGTAGCCGACGGCCGGGAACGGCATGTGGTAGCCGAGGAAGGCGACCTTGTCGGTGGCGATCATATCGAACACGCGCTTGCGGGTTGCGGCCGCCTTTGCCTTGTCCATGTCGAACTTGACCTCCCAGTCCGGGCGCTGCAGCGACAGGACGAAGTGGTTGGCGGTATCGGCCGTGAGGATCAGGCGCTTGCCCTGCGATTCCACGTTGAAGATCATCATGCCGGGCGTATGGCCGGGCGCGAGCATGCCGGTGATGCCGGGTGCGACGTCGTCGCCCTCTCCGATGAAGGTCATCTTGTCTGCCAGAGGCTTCACATTGGCGAGCACGGACTTCTGATTGCCTTCAGCGGGCGTTCCGGCGCGGGCGCCGTCGACCCAGAAATCATATTCCGTCTGACCGGTGATATAGGTCGCCTTGGGGAAGGCCGGCTTGCCGTCTTCCATCAGGCCGCCGATATGGTCGCCGTGGAGATGGGTCAGGACCACTTTCGTGACATCGCCCGGCATATAGCCGGCAGACGCCATGCCTTCGACCAGACGGCCGGCACCCATGGCATGACCCGACTGGCCGAAGCCCGTATCGAACAGGATGACGTCGCTGCCGGTATCAATGAGCGTCGGGGAAAAGCCGTTGACGAACTGATCGGTCGGCAGAAAGTTGTCTGCGAGAAGCGCGCTGACGGTCTCGGCCGACTGGTTGGTTCCAAACGTCTCGTTCGGAGTGCCGGAGGCGCGGGAGCCATCCTTCACCACGAGAACATCGAAGCTACCGAGCTTGAATTTATGAATGTCGGGAGGGGTTACGCGATCGATTGCCAATTTCTTCTCCTGTGCCAGCGCTTTGCTGCTCATCAGCGCCTGGCCACTCCATATAGCCGGCGCCGCGAGGACGGCCAGTCCGGCACTTCCCAGCAGCGTGCGGCGTTCCATGCCCTTTGGTTCGTCCTTGAACGTCATGATCTCATCCCTCCGTTTGAAAGCTTTCGGGGGTGCACCGAAAATGCCCAAGCCCCGCACACGAATAGATAACAGGCGACAGGCAAAGGGAAACAAGCCTCACGCAGACGTGACATGGTCTCCCGGAAATTGACATTGTGCAATTGGCTTCATGCCGGAACAGGTCTAGAGCGGGGACGTTGAAGTGCGTCGCGTATCGCAGGCCCTCCCCATGAACCGCATCATTCCGCTTATTCTGGCCGTCGCTCTGTTCATGGAGCAGATGGATTCGACCGTCATCGCCACCGCACTTCCCACCATCGCCGCCGATCTCGGGGTCAGCCCGATCACGCTGAAACTGGCGCTGACATCCTACATGGTGGCGCTTGCAATGTTCATTCCGCTGAGTGGCTGGATGTCCGACAAATTCGGGGCAAAGAAGATCTTTCGCCTGGCGATCTGCGTCTTCATCGTGGGCTCGATCCTCTGCGCAATCTCCGAGTCACTGCTGCAGTTCGTGATGTCGCGCTTCCTGCAGGGCATGGGCGGGGCAATGATGACGCCGGTCGGCCGTCTGGTGCTACTGCGAACGACGAAGCGCAGCGAACTTGTTTCCGCCATGGCGCTTCTGACGATTCCGGCGCTGGTCGGGCCTTTGACCGCGCCGCCGATCGGCGGTTTCATCACCACCTATTTTTCCTGGCACTGGATCTTCATCATCAACGTGCCGATCGGCATCGCCGGCGTGATCCTGACCGGCATCTACCTGCCGCACGTGCCGCCGGTGGAGACGCCTCGAATGGACTGGTTCGGCTTTCTGCTGACCTCGGTCGCGGCATCCGGCGTCGTCTTCGGCCTTTCGGTAATCGGCCTGCCGGCGCTGCCGCCGGTCGTCGGCATCACGGCCACGTTTGCCGGCTTTGCCGCCTGCATTCTCTATTATTTCCATGCCAAGCGGCATCCGTTTCCGGTGCTGAACCTCACGATCTTCAACGACCGGGCTTTCCGTGCCTCCACCACCGGCGGCACGATGTTTCGCATCGCGACCGGGGCGATCCCCTTCCTGATGCCGCTGATGCTGCAGCTGGGTTTCGGCCTCAATCCGTTTCAGTCCGGCCTCATCACCTTCGCCGGTGCGATCGGTGCGCTGACGGTTAAGTTCCTTGCAAGGCGGGTGTTTGCGATGACAGGCTTTCGAACCGCGCTGATCTTTGCCGGCATCCTTGGCGCAGCATCGACGGCGGTCAACGGGTTCTTCACGCCGGACACACCCCATATCGTGATCATCGGCGCGCTGCTCGCGGCAGGATTATTCCGCTCCCTGTTTTTCACAGGTGCCAATGCGCTCGGCTATTCGGAGATTACGGACCAGCAGGCGAGCCAGGCGACTTCCATGGCCTCATTCCTGCAACAGGTGAGCCTGGCACTCGGCGTCGCGTTTGCAGCCTTCATTCTGGAGATGTCGTCGACATTTTCCGGCAGCCAGCTGGCGCTCGCGGATTTCCATCTCGCGTTCTTTATCGTCGCCGCTGTTTCGGTGTTTGCGGTGATCCCAATCCTCAAGCTCGACCCGATGACCGGCGCCGACGTATCGGGACACCGGCGCGGAGTGCGCGTCGGACAGGTAGAGCCGACACCGGGAGCCGGCGAGTAAACTCAGTCCCGGCCGAAGCCCTCGTCGCCCGCCTGTTCCCGCGGATCATCCTGTGCTTCGTCCGCTGCATCATCGCCGGGATGGTCGCCGCCCGCTTCGTTGGCGAGCCTGTGGGCCTGACCTTTGAAGTGTTTTGCAAGCAGGAACATTTCCACCGATTCCTGGCGCGACGAGCCGGGCTTGATGTGGATGACCTGCTTGAAATTCTTCTTCAGCATGTCGAGAAGGTCCTTCTCGGTGCCGCCCTGGAAGGTCTTCGCCAGGAAATGTCCGCCCTCGCCCAGAACCGAGACGGCAAAATGCGCGGCGACTTCACACAGATGCATGGTGCGCAGGTGGTCGGTGCGGTGGTGACCGGTGGTCGGTGCCGCCATATCGGACAGGACGACATCCGGCGTGCCGCCGATCGCTTCCATCAGCTGGCGCGGCGCGTCGTCATCGAGGAAGTCGAGCTGCAGGATCTTGACGCCGGCAAGCGGCGCCATTTCAAGAAAATCGATCGCCGCGACGCGCATATCGTCATCGCTGGATTCGGTGACCTTGGCGGCGATCTGCGACCAGCTGCCGGGGGCTGCACCCAGATCGATGATGCGGCGCGCGCCCTTGAGCAACTGGTGCTTCTCGTCGATCTCCAGAAGCTTGAACGCCGCCCGAGCGCGATAACCCTCGAGTTTGGCGCGCTGGACATAGGGATCGTTGATATGGCGC
Source organism: Neorhizobium sp. DAR64872/K0K18 (assembly GCF_050500175.1). Lineage (NCBI taxonomy): Bacteria > Pseudomonadati > Pseudomonadota > Alphaproteobacteria > Hyphomicrobiales > Rhizobiaceae > Neorhizobium > Neorhizobium sp. DAR64872/K0K18. Next base: position 604,915 of record NZ_CP191446.1, on the reverse strand, counting down.
TCCAGCCAGCGGCGTGAAGACGCCTTCAGCTTGCCCTTCTTGACCTTCTGGCCAAGCTTGCGACCGGTGCGGTTGCCGCCAACGGATGGTTTCGTCATTGCTTGCGTCCCGTTTCCTGCGTCTGCCCGTGGCCTGAATTATTCGTCTGATGGTGGCCCTGGCCTGAACCGTTGCCTGACCCCTGGCCGAACCTTCGTCCCCTGCCGCGGCGCCAGACACCGTCATCAGCCATCATATCCGTCAAAAGACCTTCGCGCAGCCCGCGATCGGCAACCCGCATGCGCTGGCTCGGCCAGCGGCGGCGGATCGCTTCGAGGATGGCGCAGCCGGCAAGAACCAGATCGGCCCTGTCAGGACCGATGCAGGCATTGGCGGCACGGCCGGCGAAATCCCATGAGAGGAGCTTTGCCTGCATGGCGGAAACCTCGGAATCCGACAGCCAGAGACCATCGACCTTGCGGCGATCGTAGCGTGGCAGATCGAGATGGACGCCGGCAAGCGTGGTGACCGTGCCGGATGTGCCGATCAGATGAAAGTCCTCGGCACCCTGCTGGTGCGGGGAACCGATCGGCGGGCAATCGAACTTCGACAGCATGCCCTCGACCTCATCGACCATGCCGGCAAAGACGGCCGGCGTGACATCACGGCCGCCATGGCGTTCCGACAGCGTCACGACGCCGACCGGCAGCGAGGTCCAGTGGGTAATGTGGTTGGCGAGCCGCGACGAGCGGCTGTCGCCGATGCGGATGACCGCGATTTCAGACGAACCGCCGCCGATATCAAACAGCACGACGGAGCGGGCCTCGCGACCGACCAGCGACGAGCAGCCGGACACGGCAAGCCGCGCCTCGGTTTCGCGATCGATGATTTCGAGCTCGAGCCCGGTTTCCTCAGTGACCCGCGCCAGAAATGCCTCGCCGTTTTCGGCAGCGCGGCAGGCTTCGGTGGCAATCAGCCGCATGCGGCGGATCGGCCGGTGCGCAAGTTTCGACGCGCACACGCGCAAGGCATCGACGGCGCGATCCATCGCTTCCGTCGACAGGCGACCGCTTGCAGCCAGCCCCTCGCCCAGACGGACAATGCGCGAAAACGCGTCGATGACCCGGAACTGGCCCGGCCGCGTCGGCTGGGCGATCAGGAGACGGCAATTGTTGGTGCCGAGATCAAGGGCTGCATAGAGTTCGTCGCGGAAGCCTGCGAACTTGTCGGCGCCGGGAGAACCATGGATTTCATGCCCGAGCGCCGCATAACCGGCGTGGCCTGCGGCCGAAACCGTCTTGGCGGTGACCAGCGGTCCCTGCTTGGCCTGCGTCAGCGGCCGACCCTGCGGGCCCCGACCGGCACGCTTCTTCTTGCGGCTCTGATTGCGATCCTGCTGCGGGCCCTGCTGGCGCGGCTGCTTTCCGGCCGGCTTGGCGTCACCGCGCAAGCCTTCGCCCGCCGGCGCATCGGCGCCAGATAGGCGATCGCCACCATCCACGGATGGGTTTGGCGCATGTGCAGAATTCTCCGTGACCGCGGGGCGCGAACGGGAGCGACGGCGCTTGCGCTTGCGCGGATGCGGTGAGCCCGGCTCTGGCCGCCCGCCGTCGGATGTGCCACCATCCGGTTTCATGCCGTGCGGGCGTCCGGCCTGGCCGGCCTTTTCAGCCGGGTTTGCGTGCGCCATCGACGCCGCGTCACGGTCTTTGCCGTTTCGCTTCGCCTTGCGGCGCCGGGAGTTCTTGACATCCCTGCGCAGTTCCGCCGACGCCCCGCCTTCCGGCGGCTTTCCGCCGCTATCGGGGTTCATCACTTTATAAGTCCATCTCGCCGCGCAACACTTTGGAGCATGCAGCTGGCGTCTGATCGTTTCGTTGACCTGAAGATAACAGCCTCAGGCGCATTCGCCAACGGCTTTTTAGGGCGCGGCAAGCAGGACCAAAAATGATGTCGATTTTTTTCACAAAGGGTATTTGCAAGCGCCAAGTGTTTGGTTATAAGCGCCGCACACCGATGAGCCACAAGGCTTTTCCTGCTGGGGAATAGTTCAACGGTAGAACGACGGACTCTGACTCCGTTAATCTTGGTTCGAATCCAGGTTCCCCAGCCAATTCTCCCCGACAACAATCGCGGTCGTTGCAAAACTCTCAGCGCCAATGGTGTCGCGTTTGGTTGCGCGTCATTTCTCGGTATTACTTCGCAGCTTCAACTCGTCCACGCGACGACTGCCCGAGAGACCGTCCGGCAATTGGGAACAATGTCCTAGCGCAACTTCGAAAAGAGCCTATTGCCAGCAAACTCCGTGAGCAGTTCAACCGGTCATGACCCGAGCAGATCTCACTGTCGATAATCCGAATTTGCCGCGCATGGAACAAGCCCCCATGTACGGGTATCTACGTACCAAATCGAGACGATTTGAGTGTTTGATATAGCGCTTTTCTTAATAGGCAGATGCTAATTCAGAAGGTCTGAATCTAGGGTACAGCATTGCCGTTCGTCCACCTTATCCGTCAAGAGACTTCGAGACTGCGTGTGTTTGCAGGGACACTGCTTGGTACAGCTCTTTGCGTTGTCGCCGCAGTATTGGCCGACTCGTTTAATTTCGCGGAGATGTCGCAGGATCATTTTCGTCGCGCACTCGCGACAGACATCCTGCTCCCGACCCTGATCGGCGGGCCTTTCTTTTACTTTCTGTTGGAGAAGATCCGGCAACTCGCCGTGGCCAAGGTGGAGCTGCAGCGGCTTGCTTCGACAGACAGTCTTACCGCCGTGCTTAGCCGCGGTGCATTCGAAATGCTGGTCGAAGCCTATCTGGAAAGAGCGCGGGCGGGATCGCTTCCGCAAACGGGATCGTTTCTGATCGTCGATGCGGATCATTTCAAAGCAATCAATGACAGTCACGGGCATCAGGCGGGTGACCAGGCCCTGAAGTTGATTGCTGGGGCGATCAAGGAAATTCTGTCGCCGGCAGATCTTGTCGGACGCGTCGGCGGCGAAGAATTCGCCGTCTTCCTGCCGGCTGTTGTGGATGACACGGCGTCGCGCACGGCCGAACTGATAAGACAGAGGATCCGCGCACTGCCCTTCCCCAGGGACGTTGGCGAAGGGCTGCTGTCGGTCAGCATCGGCGGGGCCACCTTCCGCGAAAACACCAGTTACGAAGAACTGTTCAAGACGGCAGATCGCCGTCTGTACGAGGCAAAGGCGTCAGGCCGCAACCTTGTGAGAATGTCAATTTAAACGCCGTCCCAACTTTATCCCGAAAAGACATTACGACTGAGATATTACATGAAAACCAATGAGGAAATCCGTCTCGCCGCTTTGCACTCCCTGAAATTGCTCGATACGCCAGCAAGTGAGAGCTTCGACCGTATCACGCGCATGGCGAGCCAGATATTCGACCTGCCGATCGCGGCCATATCGCTAACCGATTCCGACAGGCAGTGGTTCAAGGCGCGTGTCGGGGTGGAGCACCAGTCTATTCCACGAGACAAGGCGCCCTGTGCGGCAGTGGCCGAGAGTACCGAACTTCTCGTCGTTCCGGACCTGTCCAAGGATGCGCACTACCACGACAGTGTCCTTGCAAAGACAGGCGTGCGTTTTTACGCGGGAGCACCGCTCACGACGCGCGAGGGGCATTGTCTCGGCGCCTTGTGTGTCCTTGGAGCCGAGCCGCGTGAGACCACCGAAAACGAGATTGCCAGTCTCCAGGACCTTGCGGCAATGGTGATGGCCCAGATCGAACTGCAACATGCGTATGGCAGGATCGAGCCGGTCAGCGGGCTTCCCAATCGTACCCAGTTTTCCGAGGACGTGAGCGACCTTCTCAGAGGACCGGCCTGGCGGACGGCCTATACCGGTGTCCTGATCGACCTTGCCGAGACGCGGCAGCTTGACGACCTTTCCCGCGTGATGGGAACAGCCGAAATCGATGCGAAAGTGCGCGATGCCGCACAGCGGCTCAGAGCCATCGTTGGCGGCAAAACCACACTTTATCACGTCTCTACGACGCAGTTTGCGTTCATAAGGGACAGGAATATCGCAGGTCTCGACTGCATGGTTTACCTCAGACAGCTGCTGGGTGACCTGGACGACGAGTCGGACCTCAGATTTCTGATGACGCCGGCAATCGGCGTCGCGCCGCTCAAACCCGACACCACGCCGTCGGATTTCCTGCGTGCCATGAGCAGCGCAGCGCAGGACGCTCGTCTGACAGCGACACATGTCGCGGTCTTTTCACAGGCCAGTGACGATCGCTACCAGCGGAGTTTCCGTCTGCTGCAGGATTTCGACAACGCCCTTCAAGGCAGCGATCAGCTATCGATCGTGTTCCAGCCGCGTGTCAGTTTGCCGGATGGCCATTGCGTCGGAGCAGAAGTCCTCCTGCGCTGGCTCCATCCGGAACTGGGAGCCATCTCCCCCGGCGAATTCGCTCCCATCATCGAGCAGTCTCCACATATAGGCAAGATGACCGCGTGGGTTCTGGATGCCGCTCTGCGCGAAGCCGGCAACCTGAAATCCAGGGGGGTAATCGTTCCGGTATCGGTCAATATCTCGGCGGCAAACCTCGATGAACCGGACTTTGTTCAACGGGTGCAACTGTCCCTCTTGAGACATGGTATCCGGCCGGCGATGCTGGAGCTGGAGGTCACCGAAAGCGCGATCATGAAGGACGCGGCAAACGCGCTGGCGAAGTTGCAGGCGCTTTCCGATGGCGGGGTCCGACTATCGATCGACGACTTCGGCACGGGCTACAGCAGCCTGTCCTATCTCCAGACCTTGCCGACCACCGTGGTCAAGATCGATCAATCCTTTATCCGCAGCATGGATGATGGCTTTCGCGAAACCAATCTCGTCAGATCGATGATCCAGCTGTCGCACGACCTGGGCTACCAGGTCGTGGCGGAAGGGGTGGAGACGACCGAGGCGGCCGAGGCTTTGAGCAAGATGGGTTGTGATGAAGCGCAGGGGTATCTTTTTGCAAAGCCGCTGTCTCCAGCCGCATTCGAAGAATGGTTCTTCGAGAGAAAAATGGAACACCAGATCGCATGCTGATCCGATAGGCTGCCGGCACGAGAAACACAGGATCTCGGATTTCTAACGCGCATCGTGTTTCAAGCGTGTCGGCTCTACCGGAAGCTAGATCAAGGTCGATGATTTCAAGACGCTGAAACTGTTGTCATGGTGCAATGCTATGACGCCTTCATGTTCCAGGGCGTAGAGCGCGTTCAGAAGTTCGTTTCTTGAATATCCGGTGGTCGCGGGCGTGTTCGCGATCGTCCCGAACTTGACCTGCGATGGCGGCCTGACCCGCAACCGTCTTAAAACATCCGTCACGGCATTGACGACTTCGATACGTGATTTCACGATAGCGGGCCTCCGGAGAACGGTCATCCCATAATCCGTTCTGTCTTCAACAACACCGGAGGGCTGACTTTGATCCATCAAAAAGACATATCGTGAGCACGCGCCCTCTCCCGCATGCGCCTGGTCTACGCTTTCAAGCGGGCATAGCGCCGACGCTATCAACGTCCGCGGTCAGTCCTGGAATGGATGACACGGACGAATTCCTGCGGATACGCAACCCGCCGCTCCAACCCTGTGAGGGAAGCCGTAACCGGGCTGGAGCACAGGCAAAACGGGACAGACTTGAGAGCAATATCAACAACGCTGTCTTTGACATCCTTGCCGGTCAATGGAAGTTTCTCGACTTGACCTTGAGCGTGTCGATGTGGAGATCCGGGATATAGATGTCGCGCGTCGGGATGACAGGCTTCGGATTGTCGCGGGGATCAGGCCCGCTGCCATGTTTGGCTCCGTCGCCACGGCCGTACGGCAAGGGGAAGTCGCCGCCAAGCTCGCCGAGACTGGAGAGATCGCCGGAAAAGTCGAACAGGCGCTGGGCGACCAGATGCACGACCTCGCCTTCGCGCTGTATCCTGCCATGGATCGCCATCATCGAAGCCGACATGACGATCCGGCGCTGTTTCTCGAATAGCGAGGGCCAGACGACGGCATTGACGACGCCCGTCTCATCTTCGAGCGTCAGGAACATCACGCCTTTGGCGCTACCAGGCTTCTGACGCACGAGGACGAGGCCCGCCGTCCAGAGCCAGCGGCCGTCGCGCTCACCCATCGCTTCGGCGCAGGTGACGATCCGCTTTTTCTTCAGTTCCGGACGCAGGAAAGACACAGGATGCGACCTCAAGCTGAGGCCCGTATGGGAATAGTCCTCAACGACCTCCCTGCCCTCTTTCATCGACTTGAGCGACACGTCGGGTTCCTGCATCTCGGCAACGACCCTTGCTTCACGCTTTGCGGCTGCCGCCCATAGTTCCAGCGGCTCGTCGCGCAGCGCCTTGATGTCCCAGAGCGCTTGACGCCGTTCCAGCTTCAACGACGGTAGGAAGGCATCGGCCTCTGCCAGCTTGACCAGCGACGCTGTCGGCACGCCGGATCGCCGCCACATGTCGTCGGCACTCTCGAAAGGCTGGTCAACACGGGCAAGAACAATTCTGGCAGCATTATTCAGCGGCAGCCCCTTCACCATGCGCATACCGAGACGAACCGCAAAGCGGCCGGGCCTTCCGGTCTCCTCCATCGTGCAGTCCCAGCGAGACCGATTGACACAGACGGGCCGGACCTCCACCCCGTGGTTGCGGGCATCGGTGACGATCTGGGCAACGCTATAGAACCCCATGGGCTGGGAGTTGAGGAGAGCGGCGCAGAAGATATCCGGATGATGGCACTTCATCCAGGAACTGGCATAGGCGATGAGGGCGAACGAAGCTGCATGGCTTTCCGGAAAGCCATAGGAGCCGAAGCCTTCCAGCTGGCTGAACGTCCGCTCCGCGAAGTCTTGAGAATAGCCGTTCTTGACCATGCCCGTGACGAGCTTCTCCTTGAACCTCGACACGCCGCCCGTAAACTTGAAGGTCGCCATGGCCCGACGCAGCTGGTCCGCCTCGCCTGCACTGAAACCCGCACAGACCATGGCAACCTTCATGGCGCTCTCCTGGAAGAGCGGGACGCCGAGCGTCTTGCCAAGCACCGCCTCGAGCTCCGGCGTCGGATACTCCACCTTCTCCTTGCCCTCCCGCCGACGCAGATAGGGATGCACCATGTCGCCTTGGATCGGGCCAGGGCGGACGATGGCGACCTGAACCACGAGATCATAGAAGGTGCGTGGCTTGAGCCTTGGCAGCATCGCCATCTGGGCGCGGCTTTCGATCTGGAAGGTACCAAGCGTATCCGCCTTGCGGATCATCGCGTAGGTCTTCGGATCCTCCTGCGGAACGTCTGCCAGACCCATCGCTTCGTTCTTGTACTCCGCCAGCAGCTCAAAGGAGCGGGCCATGCAGGACAGCATGCCAAGCGCCAGCACATCCACCTTCATGAACTTCAACGCGTCGATATCGTCCTTGTCCCATTCCACCACCTGGCGGTCATCCATGGCGGCGGGCTCTATGGGGACAAGATCATCCAGCCTGTCCTGCGTCAGCACGAAGCCGCCGGGATGCTGTCCCAAATGGCGCGGCGCTCCCATGAGTTGCGAGGCAAGGTCGAGCGCCAGACGCAGCCGGTAGTCGGACGCGTTCATGTTGTTTTCCCTGAGCTGCTTTTCGCCGATGCCATCCTTCGACCAGCCCCAGACGCCGGAGGTCAGTTGACCGATCAGGTCTTCGGGCAGGCCGAGCGCCTTGCCCACATCGCGCAGCGCACCCTTGGTTCGGTAGCGGGTGACGGTGGAGCAGAGGGCGGAGCGCGAGCGACCATAGGTCTCGTATATCCACTGGATGACCTCCTCGCGCCGGTTATGCTCGAAGTCGACGTCGATATCCGGCGGCTCGTTACGCTCCATCGAAACGAAGCGCTCGAACAGGAGGTCTCCTGTTTCCGGGTTGATGCTGGTGATCCCGAGGCAATAGCAGACGGCGGAGTTGGCAGCTGACCCTCTGCCCTGACAGAGGATGTTCCTGGAGCGTGCAAAGCGGACGATGGAAAAGACGGTGAGGAAATACGCAGCGTAGTTCATCTTCCGGATCAGGTCGAGTTCGTGCAGGATTGCCTTGCGGACCTTGTCGGGAATGCCTTCTGGATAACGCTCCGCCGCACCTTCCCAGGCGAACTTGGCCAGCGACTGCTGGGCGTCGAGCCCTGGCACAATTGCCTCTTCAGGATACTGGTACTGCAACTCGCTCATGTCGAAACGGCAACGCTCGACGATCTCGCGACTTCTTGCGAGAGCTTCGGGATAGTCGACAAACAAGCGGTGCATCTCCTCCGGCGCCTTGAGGAAGCGGTCAGCATGCCGCTCCCGGTCAAAGCCGACGCTGTCGATGGTGGTGCGGTTGCGGATGCAGGTGACGATGTCCTGAAGCTGTCGGCGGCCGGGCTCGTGGAAGAGCACATCGTTGGTCACCACCGTCTTCACCTTGTGACGCTGCGCCAAGTTCGACAGATCATGCAACCGCAGCCGGTCGTTCGGACGCCGCCGCAGGCAGAGCGAAACATAGGCGCGGTCACCAAAGACTGCGGCCACCTTGCGGAGCTGACCCGCATAGACATCGTCCGCCTCATCCGGAATGAGGATCGCGATGAGGCCCTCGCTATAGGCCTCGACATCAGCAAGGTCGAGAACGCACTTGGCCTTTCCGCCCCGGCTTTTGCCAAGCGTCAGCAGCCGGGTGAGCCTGGAATAGGCGAGCCGGTCCGTCGGGTAGACGAGCAGCGACATGCCATCCGTGAGGTCGAGATGGCAGCCGACCACCAGGCGCACCCCGGTTGTCTTTGCCGCCTCCCAGGCCCGGACAATGCCGGCAAGCGAGTTGCGGTCGACGACACCAAGGGCGTCGATGCCCAGTGCGGCGGCCGTGGCAAACAGCTCTTCCGCGGAGCTTGCACCGCGCAGGAACGAGAAATGCGTGGTCACCTGGAGTTCGGCATAGCGCATAGTTCAAACCTTACCCGAAGATGCCGTGGAGGAACCATTTGTGTGACCCCGTGCCTGCATCGACGCCGTCGCCGGCGCGGAAGACCCACAGCCGATCGCCGTGCTCGTCCTCGACCACGAAGTAATCGCGCACCGCCTGCATTTCGCGCGGCCGGAGCCACCATTCGCCGAAGATGCGCTCGGGCCCATCGGCACGAACGATGCGGCGGCGCTTGCCGCGCCAGGTAACGACGACTGGCGGCTGGTCGGGCAGGACAGCCATGGTTTCGATTTCTTCGGGATAAGCGAGCAGCCGTGACGGCCGCGGCCACCTGGCTGCCCACTCGGCACCCGTCTCGACGGCCGTCGGTCCGATCCGCCGGAGAGATCGTTCCGGAACGTCGGAGGCGACCGGCGTGATGCGGTAAAGGCGCTGGCCCCGGTTGCCGAGAATATCGACAAGCGGCGTCACATCCACCACCGCCTCTTCCACCAGCGCGTTTGCGACCTGCTTTATTTCCAGCGGCTCGGCCATGACCGCCACCAGCACCATCCGCTCGATGCCGAAACCCGGGTCGATCTTCTCGATACGGTCGCAGAGAAGCTTTGTCAGGCGGGCAGGATCACGCACGGGCTTGGCAAGTCCTGCTCGAAGACACTGGCGTGTGTTGTCGACGCGATGGATGATCAGATCGGAGCGCCGGACGCCCAGCCCCCGCTCCTCCAGCTTTGCGGTCAGTTGCGCCACCAGCCGGCGGACGTATTTTGCAATCGTATCGGGCGCACCGATGGGCTCCTGGAAATTGCGCGCCACCTCGACCAGATCCGGCGTGCGCAACGGCTCGATGGGTTCTGCAAGACGGCCGAAGAGCTGATCGAGACGGCGTCCGACCTCTGGACCAAATCGTAGTGTCAACGGCGCACGCGGCAGTGCCGACAGCTCTCCTACGGTGTCGATACCCAGGATGCGCAATGCCTGGATCGTATCTGCCGCAAGCCGCAGACAGTGGATTGGAAGTCCGATCACGGCCTTGGTGACATCACCGCGCGGCACCACCGTCGTTTCGTTCGTCGTCAGTCGCGCCAGTGCATGCGCCGCACCCCAGGTATCGGCGACAGCGGCACGCGCCGTCAGGCCCTTGCCCCGCAGACCGTTGACAACGCCGGAAATCAGCAGCTCTTCACCACCCTGAAGGTGATCGGCACCTTCGGTATCCATGACGATGCCATCCGTTCCATCCACGGCAACGACGGGGCTGTATTGACGAAGCGCCCATAGCGCCAGGCGCTCGACGGCTGCGGCGTCGGCAACGGGATCGGCGTCCACCATATGAAGGTTGCCAATCATCGCCTGTGCCTTGCTGGCAGTCATGCCGACTTTGAGGCCCAGCTTGCGGGCAGCCGTATCGGCTGCCGATATCCAGCGTTTCGAGCCGCTGCGCGAGACCACGACCAGCGGCTGGTCAACCGACACGGCTTCCTCGCCATGCCGACGTATCCGATCCGTTGCTAGATAGGGGAAGTAAACAGACACGACCCTCGGCATCGCAGGCTCCTAACTCAAACTCGGCACATTGCCCCGCCTTTACCCGCATCAATTCCGCCAGCCACCTCGCCCGTCCCACGCCGGCGACAGGAAGCGGCTCGGACGGCAGGGTGCTGATCCTCCAGCGTGTTGTGGACGCCGTCGGCTGACCGTAGTCGGAGGCCTCCGTCTGCCGTCGCCAGCGCCGGACGACCAGGCCGAGCGTCCCCGTCTTCTCGGCAGCCAGTTGAAGACGCCGCGACGCGGTCATCGGCAGCCTCACCAGTTCCCCGACGACGGCCGCCAATCCCCCGAAGGACAGCCCCTCTTCCATCGAGGCAAGCACGTCCTCCTCCTTATCGGCTTCGCAATAGATGACGCGGTCGGGGTGAAGCCCGGCCTGCGACAGCGCCGGCGCAAAGAGATCCGGCCGGGTCAGGCACCAGAGAACCTTTCCCTTGGCCCGGGCCGCAATACCTGCCGCAAACAGGGCGGCCGCGGCACCGTCGATTGTACCCGCCCCGCCGCCTGCAATTTCATGCAAGGCGCCATAGGCAAGCCCCCCGCCCGGTAATCGCTCGTCGACGTCAGGCACCCCGAAGGGCAGCACAAGCGCCTTGCGCGACACGCTGCCTTCCAGATGCGCAATCCGGTCTCTCAGTTCCTCGACAAGCCTTGAGGCAGGGGCATGCGACATCGTTCACGGCCCTCCTCAAGGTTCGCGTTGCACAGGACTTCATGTCCCAAAGAATGTTGGTGTTCTGTTTCTGTTCCGCCGCGACAGAAGAGTCAAGCGGGGTCAGAACGGGATAACTCTCGGCATTTTAGCGCCGGTGAAGATTCATCGTTCTGAATCAGCTTTGTAGGCGGCTTGAAAGGCTCGATGGAGTGCTTGAGATTTTTTGCATGTTCTTGATCTTAGCTGGGGCGACACGAAAACCGTGAGAACTTTCCGTTCTCAACTCGCCAATCTGCATATCAAGAATGTAACAGAGTGGCTCGGCGATGTGTGGCAGAGCCAAAGAGGATGAACCCTCGCGCTCATGCGGGACTATGGCCGTCTGCGGCCAGCCGCCCACGAGCCGCCGCCCTTTGGCTCTTTCCCATTCCCGCAGACACCAAGGAGCCCAACGCTACCATCTGCGCTATCGCCGAGGAACTCGACGTTGGATTTGCAGGCGTTCAATGTCAGACGTTTTTTATAGGAGACCAGTGAAGGCTTGCCGCATCAGGTGGCGTCTTCTCCACTGCGAGAGAATGCGGGAGGCAGGCAAGGTTGCCCGTCGCCCGCCGTGCCACCGTCCTCAGTGGATCGCGGTGCTGACGATCCGGTAGGGGTGTTCAGCTTCATATTCGACCATGATCTGGACGGCCTGTTCGAGAACCTGTTCGGCTTCCTCGACGTGATCGCGTGCAAGCTGGTCGGCGTTGATGAAGATCGCTTCGGCCATGTTGCCGGAGATTGCGGCGAACTGGCGGTTTCCTTCGACGAGAGCTTCTCTGGCAGCGCCTTCAAGCGCGTGCGCCATGGTGATCAGCGCGTCTTCGCGCTCCTCGATCGTCAGGTCCCGGATTGTCTTTGTCATCTGCTGCATCGTGCCACCCACCTTAATAGTCGTTGTGACGATATCGGTCCCGATAGGGCCCCGTTCACAGCGAAATGGGCATGTTGGCGCCATATTTCAAGGTTCAGGCCCGCACGGGCTCGTCCTTGTGGACGGCATCGCGGGGCACGAACAGGCAAGCGGGCACGATCAGGACGGCAAATAGGAGCATGGTCAGGAAGGTCGCGTGCAGGCCGTCCTGCAGCGCAAGGCGAACCGCTTCGGCATCGCCACTCACGAGACCGGTTCCGTTCAGGAGAGCACGCAGCTGGTCGGTCGTGATCGCCTGTCCGCTGGTCGTATGGACCAGGCCCCAGCTCAGCACCGCCCCGAGGATCGCGGCGCCGAGCGTGCTGCCGAGGTTGCGGGAAAAGACGTTCGACGCCGTGGCGCTGCCGCGCTGTGACGCTGTCACGCTTCCCTGGGTGAGGATCAGTGCGCCGATATTGAGAAGGCCCATGCCGAAGCCCATGACCAGCGAGCCCGCACCGGCAAGCACCGCCGAACTGGACGGCGTCAGCAGGGTAAGCAGGAAGGTTCCCGAGGGCACCAGCACTGCGCCGACCAGCATGATCGGCCGCAATCCAAAACGCATGAATTGCCGCGATGCGATGGTTGCACCACAGGGCCATCCGAGCAGAAGCATCGTCAGCGCAAAACCTGCCACCAGCGGCGACTGGTTGAGCACGGTCTGCACATACATGGGCAGGAAGGTGGTGAGCCCCATGATCGCCATGGAGGCGAAGAAGACAGAGATGTTGGCGGCCGCAATCGGCCGGTAGAGCCAGAGATCCGGCGCGACCATCGGTTCTTCGACGCGGCGCTCCTGCCAGATGAACAGCGCAAGCGACACGGCGAACAGGACGAAGGAGACGATCGCGGACGTCGACAATCCGGTCTCGGAGACCGTGAGGCCAATCATCAGCGCCGAGATGGAGACGGCAAACAGCACGGCGCCCAGGATATCGATCGAGACCGTCCGGGTGTGCTTTTCCTCGTGGTAGAACAGGATGAAGGCTGCGGCAGCGGCAAGGCCGACCGGCACGTTGATCCAGAAGATCCAGGCCCAGGGCAGGTTATGGATGATGACGCTGCCGAGCAGCGGGCCAACCACGGCCGAGAGCGCCCAGACGCTGGCCAGATAGCCCTGAACCTTTCCACGCTGGCTGCCCGGAAAGAGATCGGCCACCACCGTCATGGCGACGGGCTGAATGGCGCCAGCGCCGATGCCCTGGAGCAGTCTGAAGGCAATCATGGACGGCATCGACCAGGCAAATCCGCAGAGGATGGAGGCGACCAGGAAGACGGCGATGCCAGCCAGCACGATCGGCTTTCGCCCGTAGATATCGGAAAGCTTGCCGAAGACCACGGTCAGCGCCGTCTGCGACAGAAGGAAAGCGGAAAACACCCAGCTGTAGAGATTGAGCTGCCCGAGCTGGGCTGCGATCTGCGGCATGGCGGTGGAGACGATGGTCGCTTCGATGGCGATCATCGCCATGCTTGCCATGATCGCGGCTACGACGAGCCCGCGATGTGAGACTTTTTCAGACATGAATGAATCCGAAGCCCCGACGGAGGGCGCGACAAGAGAGAAATTCGGCGGTCGCGGCAGGATATTGCGTCTGCAAAGCGTGCATCTGCAAGTTCTGGTGGCCGTCAGTGCGTCATCGACTTAGGAGCGCAAACTTGGTTGCGTCAAGCTATATTTGATTTAGATCAAGTTCCACAAGCGATCCTCACCCCTTGGATATCCAGGCGACCGCTGCAATTTTCATTTGCGCTGCGCCTGACCCGGCGTCATGGTGACCTGCTCAGTTATCTCATATGGATTCAATATCATGGCAGCGGATGTGATCGTTCTCGGCGCCGGCATCATCGGTGTTTCGACGGCTCTGCAATTGGCGCGACGGGGAAAATCGATCGCCCTGGTGGACCGCAGGGAGCCCGGGATGGAAACCTCCTACGGCAATGCCGGCCTGATCCAGCGCGAGGGCGTTGTCCCCTACAGCTTTCCCCAGCAGTTCGCCCAGATCCTGCGCTATGCCAGGAACAACCGCATCGACGCGCATTTTCACTGGAGCGCGATGCCGTCAGTCTCCTCGTTTCTGGCAAAATACTGGTGGCATTCCAACGTGCCGAGGCATGAGCTGATCGCCCGCGCCTATGCGCCGCTGATCGAGCATTCGATCGCCACCCATGACGAACTGATCCGCGAGGCGGGCGCCGAGGATCTGATTGCCAAGAACGGCTGGCAGGAAGTGTTCCGCTCGCAGGCCAAGCTCGACGAGACGGTGCGCGAGGCCGACCGACTGAAGCGTGAATACGACCTGTCCTTCAAAGTTCTGACCCCGGCAGAACTCTCGGTTGCGGAACCCAATCTCTCCGACGATTTCATCGGCGCGCTGAAATGGGAAGACCCGTGGGCGGTCAAGGATCCGCTCGCGCTGACGCGTGCCTATGTGGCGCTGTTCGAAAAGCTTGGCGGCAGGGTTCTGACGGGTGACGCAAAGAGCCTTTCGAAGACCGCGACCGGCTGGCGCATCATTGCCGGCGAAGGCGTGGTCGAGGCGAAGGATGTCGTGGTCGCGCTTGGTCCGTGGTCGGACACGGTGACCAAGCCGCTCGGCTACAATTTCCTCGTCGGCGTCAAGCGCGGCTACCACATGCATTATGCGCCAAAGGGCAATGCCAAGCTCAACGGCTGGACGATGGATGCGGAGCGCGGCTATTTCCTGGCCCCGATGAACCAGGGGATCCGGCTGACGACCGGTGCCGAATTTGCGCGCCGCGATGCGCCGAAGACACCGGTTCAGCTTGCCCGCGCCGAAGCTGTGGCACGCGAAATCTTCCCGCTTGGTGAGCGGCTGGACAAGGAGCCCTGGATGGGCGCCCGCCCCTGCACGCCGGATATGATGCCTGTCATCGGCAAGGCGCCGCGTCACGACGGATTGTGGTTCGCCTTCGGCCATGCGCATCACGGCCTGACGCTCGGTCCGGTCACGGGTCAGGTCATCGCGGAAGCGATGATGGGCGAAAAGACCCGGATCGACATATCCGCTTACAGGCCGGAGCGGTTTAACGTCTGACCCTCTTCTTCATTTGGTCTAGCGGCAGGAGAAAGTCTGGGCTACCGGTGTTTTCATGGATACGATCGATACAGCCCGGACCTTTCTCGATGACAATCCCGATATCGAGGTTCTCGAAGCCTTCGTGATCGACGTCAACGGCGTGCCGCGGGGCAAGTGGATCCCGCGCGAACGGGCGCTCGACGTGCTCTCAAAGGGCATGGCGATGCCGCGCTCGGTCTACGCGCTCGACGTCTGGGGACGCGACGTCAATGCCGCGGGCCTTGCGGAGGGCACGGGTGATCCGGATGGCATCTGCTTTCCCATCGCCGACACACTGTCGCGTGTGACATGGCTGAAGCGGCCAACGGCGCAGGTTCTACTGGGCATGAACGAGCAGGACGGGACCGGATTTTACGGCGATCCGCGCCAGGTGCTGGCGAATGTTCTCAAAGGTTTCGAGCGGATCGGCCTGACGCCGGTCGTGGCGACGGAGCTGGAATTCTACCTGATCGACCCGATCCGTTCGGCGATCGACCCGGTGCGGCCACCGAATTCACGCGAGGGCCGCTGGCATACGGGCCAGACACAGGTGCTCTCGATTTCCGAGCTGCAGGATTTCGAGAATGTCTTCCACGGCATCGCCTCTGCAGCGAGGGCGCAAGGGATACCGGCCGATACGACACTGCGGGAAAACGGCCCGGGCCAGTATGAGATCAACCTCAACCACGTGCCAGACGCGCTGAAGGCTGCCGATTATGCGGTGCTCCTCAAGCGGATCGTCAAGGGCGTGGCGCGCGCCAACGATCTCGACGCGACGTTCATGGCAAAGCCCTATGGCACGCAGGCCGGAAGCGGCATGCATGTGCATTTCTCGCTGATCGATAGCGACGGCCGCAATGTCTATATGGGCGAGAACGGGCCGTCCGAGGCGCTGTTTCATTCGGTGGGCGGGCTTTTGGAAAACATGGGGGAAAGCATGGCGGTGTTTGCCCCGCATGCCAATTCCTACCGGCGCCTGCGCCCTTCCGAACATGCCCCGACCTATGCCTCCTGGGGCTTCGACAACCGCTCGGCCGCCGTGCGCGTCATCACCGCGTCGAAGCCGGCGACCCGCATCGAGCACCGCGTTGCAGGTTCCGACACCAATCCCTATCTTGTGCTGGCGATGATCCTCAGTGCAGCCCTTGCCGGCATCAAGGAAAAGCGCAATCCGGGCGGGGCGATTACCGGCGACGACCATGCGATCAGCCACGAACCGCTGCCGACCAACTGGGACTATGCGCTGCAGCAGTTTTCCCGCTCCACGTTCGCCTACGCGACGCTCGGGCCGAAATACCGGTCGCTCTACACGGCCTGCAAGCAGCAGGAGCTGTCGGAATTTTCTCTGCGGGTGACCGACGTCGAATACGACGCCTATATCAGGACGGTGTAAGATGGCTTTCAAACCCGCAGACAATCCCCGCCACGCCAATTCCTGGTATGCCGCCTCGGCCAATGACAAGCGTGTGCGCCCTGCCCTCGAGGGCGAGATCGAGGCCGATGTCTGCGTGATCGGCGCGGGCTTTTCCGGCATCTCGGCCGCTCTCGAACTGGCCGAGCGCGGCTATTCCGTCGTGGTGCTGGAGGCCGAGCGGATCGGCTTCGGCGCTTCGGGCCGCAATGGCGGGCAGATCGTCAACGGCTATAGCCGCGATCTGGAAACGATCGCCGGACGCTACGGGCGCGACAAGGCCGTGCAGCTTGGCGCGATGTCGCTCGAAGGCGGCGAGATCATCCGCGGCCGCGTGGCGCACTACGGGATCGACTGCGGTCTCGTGCCCGGTGGTTTCTTCGCGGCCTTTACGGACAAGCAGGTGCGCGAGATGGAGCTGCACAAGGCCGTCTGGGAACAGCACGGCCATGACGGGCTGGAGATGGTCTCGAAGGCTGACGTCGGGCGCTATGTGAAAAGCGACCGCTATGCCGGCGGCATGATCGACAGGAAGGGTGGCCATATCCATCCGCTCAATCTCGTGCTTGGGGAAGCGGCAGCCGCCGAAAGCCTGGGCGCGCGGATTTTCGAGGGATCGCGGGTGGTGGGCATCGACCAGACGGCAAAGCCCGTGGTCAGAACCGACAGGGGCCGTGTCACGGCATCCTATGTACTGGTGTGCGGCAACGCCTATCTATCGCCGCTGCTGCCGGAGATCCATGGCAAGATGATGCCGGTTTCGAGCCAGGTGATGGCGACGGAGCCGCTGGATGCGGGCCTGATCGAGCGCCTTCTGCCCGCAAATTACTGCGTCGAGGATGCCAATTACATTCTCGATTACTATCGCCGCACCGCCGACAACCGCCTGCTCTACGGTGGCGGCATCGGCTATGGCGGCAGCGACCCGAAGGACCTGACGGGCGTGATCCGCCCGAACATGCTCAAGACCTTCCCGCAGCTGAAGAATGTGAGGATCGACTATGCGTGGAGCGGCAATTTTGCACTGACGCTGACCCGCATTCCGCATGTGGGAAAGCTGTCCGACACCGTGTTCTTCTCGCACGGCGACAGCGGCCACGGCGTGACCACCACGCATCTGCTCGGCAAGATCCTTGGTGAGGCGGTTGCCGGCCATGCGGAAAGGTTCGATACCTGGGCATCCCTGCCCAACCTACCCTTCCCGGGCGGGCGGGCGTTCCGCGTGCCGCTCACCGCGCTTGGGGCCTGGTGGTACGGCATGCGGGACAAACTCGGGCTGTAGCTTACAGCGATGCGGGAAAACTGCCTTTGAAGTAATAGGTCGACTGTGCCCGGACGATCGACTTGAACTGTGCAACGATTTTGGCTGCCTCGTCTTCCGTCACCATCAGCGCCAGACGCAATGTTGCCGCGGCCATGTGGAACATAAGAAACAGTGTGCGGGCGTAGTTCTCCCAAAGCTGTTCGCTGACGAAACGCTTGGTAATCTCGAAGAAGAGGTCGGCCTGGAAGCGGGTCTCGGTAATATCACGGTCTGCCAGCGCCTTGTCGGCCTGGATGGCGTTCAACAGATCCTGGGTCGACGGCTTTTCGCGCATGCGGGTGTAATAGAGGTCGAAAAGAACGTCCGTTGCATCCAGCGCGTCTTCAGCCGTCGAGATCTGCGGAATATGTCCGACGATGATACCGCGGACTTCCTCGACATAGCGCTCATGGAGCATGGCGATGATCGCCGACTTGTTGGGGAAATACTGGTAGACGGAGGCGATCGGACCACCTGAAAGAGACGCAATCTCCTTCATCGTGACCGCATCGATACCCTTTTCACCGATCAGCTCCATCGAGACCTTCAGGATATCATCAATGCGTTCGCGGCTTCTTTCCTGTTTCGGTACCCGACGAAGTGAACTCCCGCCTGCACTCTGCATCGAATCTCGCATCCGCAACTCTCTCCGTACGCCCTGTTGCCTATACTGGACGGGGCGATAAGAGAGGCACCTGGCAGCATAGTTACATTATAAGTTTGCGTTGTACGGCAAGTCAGGCATGTCGGATCACCGAAAGCATTAGAATTTTGAAAATAATTCGACACTCAAACAGTTTAACTTGAATTAGGATTGCGTGTCATATCGCATCCTTCAGCCCCGCTACGGCATCTGCCACGATGCGGTCGAGCGTGGCGTCAATGTCGACGGTCACGACGCCTGCTTCACCCTCGGGGCTTTCCAGCGTGGCGAGCTGGCTTTGCAACAGCGACGTCGGCATGAAATGGCCCTTGCGCTCGCCCATCCGGCGGCTCAACAGCTCCTGGCTTCCTTTGAGAAACACGAAGGTCAGCTTGCCACCCGCAGCGCTGCGCAGCCGTTCGCGGTAGACGACTTTCAGTGCAGAGCAGGTCACCACGAGGTCTTCTGAACGCGCGAGCGACTCGGCGATCTTCTCGCCGATCACATCGAGCCAGGGCCAGCGGTCTTCATCGGTAAGCGGTGTTCCCTGCGCCATCTTGTCGACATTGGACTGCGGATGCAGACTGTCGCCTTCCATGAAGCGGCAATTCAGGCTCTCTGCCAGACGCTCAGCGACGGAACTCTTTCCAGCGCCGCTGACGCCCATGACGATGATGGCTCTGCCAGCCTGTTTGCTCATTGGTTGCTCCTCTTTGATATCGACAGCCGGTCTCCTTCAACCGCATTGAGCGACAGATCACAAGTCCCGGCGATCTTCAACGCCAGTCGCGGACTTGCCCGGACCCGTTTCATCGCGCCCGAGCGCAAACGGCATCAGGATCGACAGAAAGATCAGGCGCAGGACGTGATGGGCACCGACATAGGTCGGGTCGGCATGCAGCATGACCGCCATCGCCGCCATGGTCTCCAACCCGCCGGGCGAAAACGCGATCAGGGCCGCATCGAGCGGTATGTCCAGGACATACGAGACGGTGCCGGCCATGGCCGCTGCCATGACCGAGACGATCACCGTGACCACGAGGCCGGATACGAGGGCTGTGCGCACCTCGAGAAGCGAGAAGCCGCAAAAGCGCGTTCCGATGTTGGCGCCGAGAAGGATATAGACGGGGACAATGAGCCAGGAGGGAACGCCACCGGTGGCGAACGATGTCACGTGGGTGGAGATCGAAACCAGTGTGCCGGCGAGCAGAAGGGCTGCGGGAAGCTTCCAGCGCAGGAAGAGCATGCCGATGACGGTCGAGACCGCAAGGATGCCCAACAGCATCGGCAGGTCCATCGCGATGACCTGAGCGACACTATCTCCGCCGCCAAGATCAAATGCTGTGACAATCAGGGGTACGCTGATCGTCAACAGAAGCACGCGCACGCTCTGGGAAATGCCGACCGTTCGCTGGTCGCAGCGCATGTCAGCGGCAAGACTGAGCACGTAGCTCAGATGTCCCGGCGAAGCTGCGAGGAAAGCCGTGGTGCGGTCGTAATGGAAGAAACGCTGCATGACCCAGGCCGCGACGTAAAGCAGGGCCGTGACGGTAACCATGACCATCACAAAGCTTAGCGGCCAGCGCTTGATCGCCACCAGGATGTCGGGCGTGACGGTCGCCCCCATCGAGATGCCGATGACGATGAAGCAGCCGTTCCGGACGATTTTCGGGATCGAGAGGGTGAGGCCTGCGATACCCGCAAGCGACACGGCAAGCGCCGGACCGATCAGATAGGGAGCGGGGAAGCCGATCATCGCGGCGATCAGCGCACCGCCGGCACCGACCAGCGCGGTCAGGGCAAATTCAAGCAGTTGGGAAAAGGGCATGGCAACGAATATCTGGGTGACCACCCGGAGCCAGGCTCAAGGGGCCATCAATAAAGGAAACGTTGCCTACTCCTAAAGAAGACAGCCCGGAGGTCAACCTGCCGGGCCGCTAAACTGATGCTGCGATGAGATCTGTATTGAGATCAGGCGGCCGGTGCCGCGACCATCTTGGCGATTGCCGGCGGCGGATCGATCCCGAGCAGGAAGTTGATCTGCGGGCGCGCCTTGACCAGATCGTCGATCGTATAGTCTGCCAGCACGTCGAAGAAGGCATTCAGCGCCTTGCGAAGTGCCGAGTTGAGACCACAGCTATCGACCAGAGGACATTCGGCGACGCCCTCCTCGAAACATTCGGCCATCGCGAAACTGTCTTCCGTCACGCGGATCACATCAAACAGAGTGATACGGTCGGCAGCGCGACCGAGGCGAACACCGCCGTTTCGGCCGCGAACGGTCTCGACCAGGCCGGCCTTGGTCAAAGGCTGCAGGATCTTGAAGAGAAACAGTTCGGACACGCCATAGGCGCGCGCGATCTCCGGGATGCGGCTGAGCTTCCCCTCGTTCGCAGCACAGTACATGAGCATGCGAACGGCGTAGTTGGTCTGCTTTGTCAGGCGCATATTCGTCTCCCGAGACTCGTCACGGCCCCATACATAGTGGGTTTGCTAGTTTTGAACAATTCCAAAGTTTGCGAAATTGCCCTTGAACGCTGCGTTGCCGATGACGCGCTTTATTGCCGGCATTATCCGGCAAGACCCATGTGTACCGCAAACCAGACTGGAACTGCAAACAGGAAGGTCGCCGCCAGAAACGTTATGCCAATTTTCGCCAGGCGGATGCGGCGCGCGCGCGAAACGTCCCACTCGTAATTCATGATGAACACTCCCCCTCACACGAATGTGTAAATTAGCAGCGCCTAGGAAGAGGTCAATGTCTCCGCCGCACGAGAATGCGGCGGAGCGTGTCTATTCGACAGCCGGGCTTATTTCATCACGGGCATGACGAATTCGGCGCCATCCTTGATGCCTGTGGGCCAGCGGCTGGTTACCGTCTTGGTGCGGGTCCAGAACTTGATCGAATCCGTGCCATGCTGGTTGAGGTCGCCGAAGGACGAGGACTTCCAGCCGCCGAAGGAGTGATAGGCGAGCGGCACCGGGATCGGAACGTTGACGCCGACCATCCCGATATTGATCCGCGAGGCGAAGTCGCGGGCGGCATCGCCGTCGCGGGTATAGATCGCGACACCATTGCCGTATTCGTGCTTCATCGGCAGGTCGAGCGCTTCCTCATAAGTCTTGGCGCGCACCACTGACAGGACAGGGCCGAAGATTTCGGTCTTGTAGATGTCCATGTCGGGCGTGACGTTGTCGAACAGGCAGCCGCCGACGAAATTGCCGTTTTCATAGCCCTGCAGCTTGAAATCGCGGCCATCGACAACGAGGTTTGCGCCCTCTTCGACACCCTTGTTGATCAGGCCGAGAATACGCTCCTTGGCCTCCTTGGTGACGACCGGGCCCATGTCGGCCTTTTCGTCCGTGTAGGGGCCGATGCGCAGGGATTCGACCATCGGTGTCAGCTTCTCGATCAGGCGGTTGGCGGTTTCCTCGCCAACCGGGACCGCAACCGAGATCGCCATGCAGCGCTCGCCGGCCGAGCCGTAACCGGCGCCCATCAGGGCGTTGGCGGCCTGGTCGAGATCGGCATCCGGCATGATGATCATGTGGTTCTTGGCGCCGCCGAAGCACTGTGCGCGCTTGCCGTTCATGGCGGCGGTTCCGTAGACGTAGCGGGCGATCGGCGTCGAGCCTACAAACGAGACGGCAGAGATATCCGGATGCGTCAGGATCGCATCGACCGCGGACTTGTCGCCGTTGACGACGTTCAAAATGCCGGCCGGAAGGCCTGCCTCGATCATCAGTTCGGCCAGACGCATCGGCACGGACGGATCGCGCTCGGAAGGCTTCAGGATGAAGGCATTGCCGCAGGCAATCGCGGGTGCAAACATCCACATCGGGATCATCGCCGGGAAGTTGAACGGCGTGATGCCGGCACCGATCCCGACCGCTTGCCGAATGGAATACATGTCGATGTTCGGACCGGCACCCTCGGTGAACTCGCTCTTGGAAAGATGCGGGATGCCGATGACGAATTCACAGACTTCAAGACCGCGAACGATGTCGCCCTTGGCATCCTCGATCGTCTTGCCATGCTCGCGCGACAGCATCTCGGCAAGTTCATTCATGTTGTCATTCAACAACTGGACGAACTTCATGAAGACGCGGGCGCGGCGCTGCGGGTTGGTGGCGGCCCAGTTCGGCTGGGCAGCCTTGGCATTCTCGACGGCTGCATTCAGATCCGCATCGCTCGCAAGCGCCACGGTCGCCTGGACTTCGCCCGTTGCCGGATTGAAGACATTGGCCGTGCGCCCGCTCGTGCCGGCAAAATGCTTGCCGCCGATGAAATGACCGATCTCGTACATGGTGATCCTCCTTCTTGAAATTGTAAGCGGCGAGGATACGCGTCAATTTGCACAAGGCAACGCCATGGTTTACGCATCCGTTGTGCGAAATTCGACACAACGATACCCGCCCTGGAGGTAACGATGAACTGGGATGACCTGCGGCTTTTCCTCGCTGTCGCGCGCAGCGGACAAATTCTTGCGGCATCCCGTCGGCTCGGGATCAACCATGCGACGGTCGGGCGCCGGATATCAGCGCTGGAAGAGGATCTGCGCACGCGGCTGCTGATCCGCCGCACCAATGGCTGCGAGTTGACGCCGGAGGGAGAGGTGTTTCTGCGGGCCGCCGAGCGGATCGAGACGGAGATGCTGGACGCGCAGGCGAGTACCGGTCGGATCGACGCGGCAATTGCCGGTACCGTGCGGGTCGGCGCGCCCGATGGGTTCGGCGTGCACTTCCTGGCCTCGCGCCTGGGTATGCTGACGAAGCGGCATCCGCAGCTGAAACTGCAACTGGTGCCGGTGCCACGCTCGTTTTCGCTGTCGCAACGGGAAGCGGATATCGCAATCACGATCGACCGGCCAGAACAGGGGCGCCTGGTCTCATCGCGGCTGACGGATTACACGCTCGGCCTCTACGCCTCGAAAGCCTATCTCCAGGACGCAGGCGTGCCCGACAGTATCGAGGCGCTCAAGGACCATGCGCGGATCGGTTATGTGGAAGACCTGATCTTTTCCCCGTCGCTGAACTTCACCGGCGAGGTGATGCGCAACTGGGATGCCGGGTTCGAGATTTCGAGCGCAATCGGCCAGATCGAAGCGGTGCGGTCCGGCGCCGGGATCGGCATTCTGCACGACTATGTCGCTTCGCAGGACATGAACCTGACCCGCATCCTTCCGGACATCTCCATTCGCCGGGCCTATTGGAGCAGTTATCACGAGACGGCCAGGAACCTGGTGCGGGTTCGAACCGTCGCGGATTTCCTGCGGGAAGTCATTCAGGAGGAAGCGCGGATCTTCGTGTGGAAACCGCCGTCCGGACAAAAATAAAGCCCGCGAGAAGCGGGCCTTAAGCATTCACAGCGTCCAGCCTGATAGGCCGGACGTCTGCGATTACGACGCCTTCAGAACCGACATCGGCATCTTGAGGGCATTTGCGATGCGCTTCAACTTGGCAGGATCGAAATCCGTGCCGTTCTCCATACCCACGATCTCGTCCGTGACCAATCCGGTCGTAACGGCAAGATCGTCGATGCTGTAGCCGGCAGCCTGGCGCGCCTGGGCAATCAACCCAGCCACCTGATCCGGTGCGAGAACCTGTTCTGTCGAGGCACGAAAGTTATTAATGGAAACCGTCATGGTAATCTTCCTTCCGTCAAAATCTGCCGTTAGGCAGTGAAGGGGGCAAGCAGCCCGAAGTTCGACTGCACAATTTTGGTGCCGCCAGAGCACAATAGATATGCATTGATGCCCCCACGGCAAGGGCATTCGCTGCACTGCAACAAAAAGTGTTGAGCGTCGTCGCAGATCCGAGCCCGTTGTTTGCCGCTTTTTCGAACAAAAACAGTCTTCGCGCGTTCTCTGCTCGAATAGGGACGTCAATATGCATCAGTCGAGTTCGAAACGTTTTGAAAATCTGGGTATACCCGGAAGCACCGATGCTGACATTCTCGAGGCGGCGCATCGCCTTGTGGAGCTTCACCTGACCTATTTGCGCGAACACGAGACGAAGAACGACCTCTTCGACGTGCGCGACCTGCCGGCCTCCAAGGACTCGCTGGTCAATGCTTTCCGGTTGACGCTAGCGACCGAAAACAGGACTCATATGCGCACGCTGTTGCTGAAGGCGGGCATGACATTGGCGCAGTTTCAGGAAAACATCGGTCGCCCGATGATTGTCAAATCGCAGGATGGCCAGAAACCAAACCAGGTCCGGCGGAGCGATATCGATGCTGCCGTAGCGCGGCGGTTCAACAAGGCCCTGGTCCAACTGGGCGAAGAACGCGCCAGGCTCGGCCGTGTGTTTCAGGACGCCATGCGGATTGCCGGCGACAAGCCGCTTCACTGATCTGAAATTCCAGGAAAAAAAGTGGTACGGTTGAGTGGGGTCGAACCACTGACCTCAGGCGCCACAAGCCTGCGCTCTAACCAACTGAGCTACAACCGCACGAGACGCCTAAATCGCGTCGCCGGTGCAGATACTGCCATCGGCAGCGTTTGGCAAGCCCCTTTTGAGAGAACGAAGCCAAAAATGGAATGGCCGCCCAGTCGGCGGCCATGGAATATGGGCGTGATGCGCTGGTTGCTATCAAGCGGTCCGGAAATTTGCCATTGCCTTTTCGGCAGCTTCCTTGCCCGGCCTCGACACGTCTTCTGCGAGCTGGCGGGCTATGTCCTGCATGGATTTTGCCTGCTCGACCGCCGCCTCTGCCTGACGGCGGATGAACGAGGTCTGCAATTCGGAGAATTCCGACGCTGATTTGACGCCGAGCAGCGCCTGCATGTGCGAGAGCGACAGATCCGCATTGGACCGGAACGCTTCCATTGCCTTAAGCCCGAGTTCAACGGAACCGGACTGAGCCGTGTGAACTGTGGATTCCACCGCCATGGTGGCTTCCTCTGTCGCGGCTTTCATCCTAGCATAGGCTTCACTGGACTGGCTTGCGCCCTGCCCGGCAAAGTCGCGAAGGCGTTCGCCAAGCTTCATGGGATCGAAAGCGGAAAACGAAAACATCTCTTCTGTGCCGTGTGCCATCGCGAAAGCTCCTCCAAGGCCCTACCCCGACTTTTAAATGGGCAAAAGCCGGAGTTGGATGCCTGAAATATAATCGCAAACGTTGTGCCGCGCAACGAATTTGTGCGGCGCACAAAAGCGCCGCCGTTAACCCTGACGGAGGTTTAACCGGTCGGCCTGTGGACCCCGGAAGGGGGGCAAGGTATTAACGAAGGATTAAGTCTCTCAGGAATGCCGGTAGTTAACCGACAGGTCGTTCATGTCCTCTGTACAGTACCCTTTCATCGACATCGCCGTCCACGAGCGCGTCAGGGAACGCTTTGCAGCGGGCGACGGTATAGTGCTGTTTTCCTCCGACATGCGCATGCCTTTGTGGGCGAACGGACGCGGTGCAGCGCTCTTCGGATTTGGCTCGATCTACGACCTGATCGATCAGGGGCCGAACCGCGCCGACGTGGCCTTTCGCCAAGTCGAGGCAACCGCACGCCAGCTTGCCAAGGTCGGCGATACAAGAGGCCTCGCAGTCCGCGTTATTTCCGGTTTCCAACGGGTCGTGCTTCGCGGGGCCTGTGAACTTGTCGAAGTCCATGGCGAGCGGGCCATTCTGTTTTCGGCAGCACCCGAGCGGGAGCTTGCAACGATCGCCGAGCGTGCGGAGCGGATGATCGAGGGCTTCGAGGAAGCAGACACCCATATCGCTATCGTTGACGCGGCAGGCAAGGTTGCTGCTGCCTCCGAGCGGTTTGGAAGTCTCGACATATCGGAAGCGGCGATCACGACACTTTCGGCGACGGCATCCGCCGATCCCAGCCGGCTTGCCAAACGGCCGATCATGACCGCCAAGGGCAACCTTCCGGCTGCCATCGGCAAGCTTTCGGACGCCCCTGCCCTCTACATTCTGTTCACTGTCGATATGGCGACCGATGACGCGGTTACCCCGCAAACCTTGGTTGATCCCGGCGTCGTTGCGATGGTGCCCGATGACGAGACTGCCGTCATCGACGCCCTTGCCGCGATCGAGGACGACGTTGAGGCTCAGGAAGAGTTCGAGCTTCCTGAAACCGTGACGGCGGCAGAGGCAACCGAGATCAACACGGTCGCGATTGAAGAGACTGCGGCGGACGAAGAAAATTCCGAGCCTGCCGAGCAGCCGGAGCCGGTTGCGGAAATAGAGGCTGCGGTAAGCGCGGTTAACGACGCAGCTACGGTTGCTGACGCGCCGGTCGATGGCGACGTACCAGTTGAAGAAGCTGCGGCGGTAGAGCCGGAGAGTGAAGAAGTCGATCTGGAGCCGGCTCCGGAAGCAGTTGCCGAAGACATCGTGTCGGAGGATGTTGTCGAAGACATTCCGGCGCATGAGATCGCGGAAGCCTCGGACGAGATCGCGGAAAACCTCTTTCCGGCACCGGAAGCTGCGGAAGCATCCGAGCCGGCCGAAACACGGAGCGAGCAGGCTCTGACATCGGTCGCGGCTCCCGAAAATACGGTCGTTGAACCCGATGCATCCGGCGACGTCGAAGGCTTTGTGTTCAGCCGCGATTCACGCGCTGTGCGTTTCGTCTGGAAGATCGATGCCGATGGGCAGTTTACAGAGGTCTCGGGCGAATTCGCCAAGGCCGTGGGACCGCATGCGGCAGATGTTGTCGGCATGGCGTTTTCCGACCTCGCCGCTCTCTTCCATCTCGATCCCGAGGGGCGCATCACCGAACTGCTCGGCAAGCGCGACACCTGGTCGGGCAAAACTATCTGGTGGCCGGTAGAGGGCACGGCACTTGTCGTGCCGGTCGATCTGGCGGCACTGCCCACCTATACCCGCAGTCGCGAATTCGACGGCTTCCGCGGCTTCGGCATCGTGCGGATCGCCGACGCCAAGGATGATCCTGACGCCACCGGCCTGACGCTCTCGCCAACGACGGTCGAGGATGAAGCGGTCAAGGAGACTGACGAACCGGGCATCGAGGACGCGGTAAACGCCGCCGGTTTGCTATCCGATGACGCGGAGCAGGTCTCCGACGTTCTGGAAGACCGCCCGGTAGAGACGGAAGTTCAACCGGCGGAGCCGGAAGCAACGTCCCCGTCTGATAGCGCCATCTACGGAACCACCTATTCCGATAGCGACCGTTCCGACGCTGCCCCGCTCGAGTGGCCGGCCGGTGAGCGTCCTGCGCTGCGGCTGGTCGAGAATCCCGGCCGTCGCCAGTCCGACAAGGTCATCCAGCTCGAAGAACACCGCGCCCGCCTGACGCCGGTCGAACAGGCGGCCTTCCGCGAGATTGGGCGCCAGCTCGACCGCGCAACGGAAGAAACGCCAGCAAACGCCGAGACTGCGCCGGCTGAACCAGCGCCGAGCAAAGCTTCCGCCGCAAGCGAGATTTCCGCAGAGAATACTGACGTTTCAGAGCCAGTGGCAGATGAGACTGATGTGACCAATGCTTGGCAGGAGCAGCCTGCTTCGCACGTGGCATCAGAAGAAGAGGTGCTTTCCGCCGAAGAGGCACCGGCCGCAGAAGACCACGTGTCGGATGAGGCCGAGATTGTCGCTCAGGCGGAAGACGAAGGCCAGAGCATCGAGGCATCCGAAACGGATCTCGACGGCAGCGCTGTTGACGACCACTTCGCCTCGGACTTCCCGCCTGTCGCTGCAAACGAGAACCAGAGCGACAGCGAGGACGACGCTGGCACGGAAATCCCGGCTGCAGCAATGCTTGAGCCCGCAGATGTTGCGCCGGAGCCAGAGCATGTCGAGCCATCCGACGTCCCTCTGCTGAGCATGATCCCGGTGCGCGAGCGCATCGGCCTCTCCGCCGAGATTGTCGACCAGATGCCGGTGGCACTGCTCGTTCACAACGGCGACACGCTGATCCATTGCAATCCGGAATTCCTCAAGCTGACCGGCTATGCATCACTTGAGGAACTGGAAGAGGTCGGCGGTCTGGATGCCCTCTTGCAGCGCCAGGACTTCGATGGCGATGGTGCGAGACCAAGCGGCATGGTGGTGGTGCGTGCCGACGACGAGATCCTGCCGGTGACCGCACGTCTGCAATCGGTTCGCTGGGACGACACGACGGCCCTGATGCTGGCGCTGATGCCGACGACATCCGACGCGTCGGAAGCAAACTCGCTGTCCGATCACCCGGGCGAGGAAATCCGCACGGTTGCCCGCACGGTCCGCCCTGCCGACCAGTTGGTCCGGCTGCAGGTGGAAGTCGAAGAGTTGCGTGCAATCCTGGAAACTGCGACCGATGGCGTCGTGCTGATCGGTGCGGATGGCGAGATCCGTTCGGTGAACAGGGCGGCAAGCGCGCTGTTCAACTACGATCAGGAAGAAATCGACGGCAAACCGTTCGTGATGCTGTTTGCCCATGAAAGCCAGCGGGCGATCGTCGATTATCTTTCCGGACTTGCCGGGCATGGCGTTGCCAGCGTGCTGAACGATGGCCGCGAGGTGATCGGTCGCGAAGCGTCCGGCGGGTTCTTGCCGCTGTTTATGACGATCGGCAAGCTGACCTCGTCGAACGGTTATTGCGCCGTGATCCGCGATATTACCCAGTGGAAGCGCACCGAAGACGAGCTTCGCACGGCAAAGCGCGCCGCCGAGACAGCCAACGCGCACAAGAGCGATTTCCTGGCGCATGTCAGCCACGAGATCCGCACGCCGCTTAACGCCATCATCGGCTTTTCAGACATGATGGCCGGCGAGCGGTTTGGGCCGATCGGCCATCCGCGCTATATCGAATATGCCAACGACATCGGTCGGTCCGGTCGCCACGTACTCGACATCGTCAACGACCTTCTCGACATCTCGAAAATCGAAGCCGGCGAGATGGAACTAGATTTCGTCGCAGTCGGCCTCAACGAGACGATATCGGAAGCCGTGTCGCTGGTGCAGCCGCAGGCAAACGGCCAACGGGTGATCATCCGCACCGCGCTGTCGCAGGCTGTGCCGCAGGTCGTGGCCGATCTGCGCTCGGTCAAGCAGATCGCACTCAACATTCTGTCGAATGCGATCCGGTTTACACCATCGGGCGGGCAGATCGTGGTGTCGACCGCCTATGAGCCGAATGGCAGCGTGGCGCTGCGTATCCGCGATACAGGGATCGGCATGACCCGGGCGGAACTGGAACTTGCGATGAAGCCTTTCCGGCAGGTTGCCGGTGCTGCCCGCAAGCGTGGCGACGGAACAGGTCTGGGGCTGCCGCTTACCAAGGCGATGGTGGATGCAAACAAGGCAGCCTTCTCGATCAGCTCGGCGCCGAACGAGGGAACGCTGGTGGAAATCACCTTTCCGCCGCAGCGGGTGCTTGCCAACTGAACGCACGTAAAAAGAAGGCAGCCCTGAGGCTGCCTGGAATTGATGCTGTTCGAAAAGTGACGGAAGACTTCCTAATCAGCAAAGCCTGAGCCTTGCTCATCTTCCCTACACGAAAAGTATCATGCCGGATCAGTTTTGGCGGGCGAGGCTTAACACGCCGTTAAAAACCAATACCAGTTCCGGCAATGCAGGAACGGCGACCCGCAATGGCACAGGGCACCTGATGGCCGTCAATTCCGCAACTCCGCGACATTGGCAAACAGCTCCAGCGCGTCCGGGTTGGCAAGCGCCTCCCGATTTCTGACCGGCCGATTGTGAACGATATCGCGCACGGCAAGTTCGACGATCTTGCCGGATTTGGTGCGGGGAATATCGGCGACCTGGATGATCTTTGCCGGCACGTGCCGTGGCGAGGCGCCTGCGCGAATACGCGCCTTGATCTCCCTGGTCAGTCGGTCGTCCAGCGTCAGTCCGTCCGCCAGCCGGACGAACAGCACGACGCGCACATCCTCGTCCCAGTCCTGGCCGATACAGATCGCTTCGGCGATCTCGTCCATCTGCTCGACCTGATTGTAGATCTCAGCCGTGCCGATCCGAACCCCGCCGGGATTAAGCGTTGCATCGGAACGGCCATGGATGACGATGCCGCCATGGGACGTCCATTCGGCGAAATCGCCATGGCACCAGATGTTGTCGAACCGCTCGAAATAGGCGGCGCGGTATTTCTGGCCGTCGGGATCGTTCCAGAACATCAGCGGCATGGATGGGAATGCCTTGGTGCAGACGAGTTCGCCCTTTTCGCCACGCACCGGCTGGCCCTCGTCGTTCCAGACATCCACGGCAAGGCCGAGGCCCGGCCCCTGGATCTCGCCGCGCCAGACCGGTTTCAGCGGATTGCCCAGCACGAAGCAGGAGACGATGTCCGTGCCACCGGAGATGGAGGCGAGATGGACGTCGTTCTTGATGCCCTGATAGACGAAGGAAAAGCCTTCCGGTGACAGCGGCGAGCCCGTCGAGGTCACGAGGCGAAGGGTGGACAGATCGTGGCTCTGCGCAGGCACGATGCCGCTTTTGCGCACGGCGTCGATATATTTCGCGGACGTGCCGAAAACGGCGAACCGCTCCTGTTCCGCATAGTCAAACAGGATGTTGCCATCCGGAGCAAAGGGCGAACCGTCATAGAGGCAGAGTGTGGCGCCAACTGCGAGACCGGAGACCAGCCAGTTCCACATCATCCAGCCGCATGTGGTGAAATAGAACAGGTTTTCACCCGGCTCGATGCCGCAATGCAGCCGATGTTCCTTCACATGCTGGAGAAGCGTGCCGCCGGCCGAGTGGACGATGCATTTCGGGACGCCGGTCGTGCCTGACGAAAACAGGATGTAGAGCGGATGCGAGAACGGCAGCGGCTCGAATTCGACGGTCCGTGCCGTAAATGGCGCCAGGAAATCGGCAAGCGCGCGGCCGTCGGAGAGGGTCTTTGCGAGCGGAGCGGCATCCTTTTGCTGCGACCCCGCATAGGGCACGACCAGAACCGGTACGCCGAGCGTCTTTGAAACCGCGTCGACCTTTGCCGACACATCCTGCAGTTTGCCGTTGTACCAGTAGCCATCGCAGGTGATGAACAGCTTTGGGCCGATCTGTCCGAACCGGTCCAGCACGCCCTGTTCACCGAAATCCGGTGAGCAGGAAGACCAGATTGCCCCGATAGAGGCTGCTGCCAGCATGCAGGCGATCGTTTCAGGCATATTCGGCATCATCGCGGCGATGCGATCTCCCCTGCCGATGCCGAGTGCGCGGTATGCCTGCTGAAGCCTCGACACCTCGCCCTGCAACCTTTCCCAGGACCAACGGTCCTTGACCTTGTCCTCGCCCCAGAAGACCAGAGCGTCCGAGGTCTTCGCGTCGGCTCCGCTGCCGGCAAGCAGGTTTTCGGCGAAGTTCAGGCGTGCATGGGGAAAGAAGCGGGCGGCTAGCATCTCGCCATCGTCGTCCAGGTAGACGTCGCCCTTGTCGCCCTTGACGCCGCAGAAATCCCAGACGGCGGACCAGAAATCGCCGCGCTGTTCGATCGACCAGCTGTGGAATGCGTCGTAATCCTCAAAACCGATTGAATACCGCTCGCTGCACCAGACGATGAAGCGGGCAAGCGGTGCTGTCCGCAACGTCTCCTCCGATGGCGACCAAAGCGGCTGCTGCTCACTCATGCAATTCTCCTCCTATGCCGTTCACAGGCGCGTCCCTGACCGTCTGTATATCATGCGATCGAGGGGGATAAAGCACTGGAGCGCGCGCTTGCTGCATTTGCGCGACGCCGGCATTTCCTATATTCGCGTGAGCCATGCCCAACGAGACAGACGGAAAGCTGCGTAGGACCTTCGGACGCCCCTTAGGGAAGCGGACGCGCATCGCCTTGATCGTTCTGGTCTCGCTGCTGAGCCTCTTCGTCGCCTTCCAGCTCGCGGCACCCTTCCTTGTTTCGACCGTGCTGGTACGGGAACGAATGGAGCGCGCCGTCGAGGAATGGATCGGCCACGACGTGTCGATCGGCGGACAGCCGTCGCTTGCCTTCTGGCCGGAGCCGCGCATCACATTCTCCGATGTAATGGTTCGCAACATCGATCATGGCAAGAAAGGCATGCTTGGCAGCGTCCGTGAACTGTCGGCGTCGTTCGATCTTCTGGGCGCGCTGGTGGGTCAGCCGGAATTCAAGGATTTCCACCTCAAGGACCCGCAGCTTTTCGTGCTGCGCAAACCGGATGGGCGACTGGACTGGACCAATGACGGATTGCTCAGCCGCGCCGTTCGCGCTGTCAAAAGCGATGGCACCGGTCAGTTGCTGGACAATTCGAATGATGCGCCGATCGGCGATGTCCTGATCGAGAACGGCACGCTTCAGATTACCAACGAAGAGGATGGCCGCATCGTCCGGGTCGACCGGATCGACAGCGAGATCGACTGGTCCTATCTTTCACGCAGCGCGAGCTTCAAGGGCCAGGCAACGATTGCCGGCCGCAGGGTCACGGCCGATATCACCTCGCGCCAGCCTCTGCTTCTGTTTTCGGGCCGCAGCAGTAGCACTTCGGGCTCGATCCAGTCGGACCTGTTCAACGCCAAGTTCAGCGGCGTCGTCAACCTCGCGAGCCACGGCTTTTTGTCCGGAGATGCCGAATTTGCAACGGCGGATGGCGCCAAAGCCATGCAGTGGATGGGGTTCGACCTGCCAGGCACGGAAAAGCTGAAGCAGCTCTCCGTGAAGGCCCGGCTGATCACCAACGATACGGCGATGCGGTTCGAAAGCCTGTCGCTCGGTATCGACGACATCACGGCAAGCGGCATTCTGGACCTGACCATGCCGGCGGATGCTCCCCCGCGGCTGACCGGGACGCTCGCCCTCAACACCCGCGACGTGTTGCCGATGCTGGCCGAGATCGCGCCGCGACTTCTCGACAAAAGCGATCCCGCCGCAAGACTGCGCGACCGGCTCGAGCTGGATTTGAGGCTATCCGCACAAAGCGTCGAGATCGGCCCCTTCCAACTCAGCGAAGTTGCCGTCGGCATCATGAATATCGGTGACCAGTCACGGATCGATATTCTCGACAGCGATTTCGAAAACGGACGACTGACCGGCCGCATCGCGACGATCAAGGACGGGGAAACGGGCGGCGTTGCAATAAGGCTCTCCGTACAGGACGCCGACTTCGCCAGCGTGATCAGCCGGCTTGGCCTGACGGCCCCGCTACCCGGCGCCTCGGGCTCGCTCGAACTGGCGCTGGACGTGGCGCGACCGGTGACGGCGGAAACGCTGCGCAACGCCAAAGGATCTCTGCGCTTTCGTGCCGGCAGCGGAACTCTGCCCGGTGTGGACATGGCAGGCATAAGACGGCTGGCGACCCAAAAACCCTATTTCACGCTGAGCGAAGCAGGGACAGGAGCTTACGAATTCCAGAGTGTCGATATTAACGTCACCGTCGCTGATGGTTTAGCCGATATCCGCAACGGGCTGATCGTTGGAACCAACGAGCGTATTACGCTCAACGGCATCGTGCCCTATGCCAATAACAGCCTCGCGCTTTCTGCCGGCGTACTCACAGATTCCAGCGGGACAACCAGCGGGGACGCTGCCGCTCGCCGCCCGGATGCCACCCACTTTTTCATCGGGGGATCCTGGCAGAACCCGGTGATCTGGCCGGTCGCAAAGCCCACGCCGAAGATCACCGAATAACACACGCCCTGACGGTTCAGCCCCCGGTCCGCAGCGCCATATGCTCGTCGCGGATGCGCCGGACCTCGGCCCGCTTGGTGCCGATCGAGGTGGCGATGACGCCGAGTGTCACCAGCGCGATCAGGATCGTGCAGATTGCGTTGATTTCCGGCGTCACACCGAGCCTCACCTGCGAATAGATCTTGATTGGCAGCGTGGTGGCACCTGGCCCGGTGTTGAAGCTTGCGATCACAAGGTCGTCCAACGACAGGGTGAAGGCGAGCATCCAGCCGGAGATGACGGCGGGCAGGATCAGCGGCAGGGTGATCTGGAAGAACGTCTTGACCGGCGGGCAGCCAAGATCGAGCGCTGCCTCTTCCAGACTGCGATCGAAGGTGAGAAGCCGCGACTGAACGACGATCGCCACGTAACACATGGTGAAGGTCGTGTGGGCGATGATGACGGTCCAGAACCCGCGATCGACGCCGATCGCCACGAACAGAAGCAGCAGCGACAGGCCGGTGATGACCTCTGGCATGACCAGCGGCGCATAGATCATGCCTGAGAACAGCATCTTTCCCGGAAACTTGTGGTAGCGGACCAGCGTCAGCGCGGCCAGCGTGCCGAGGATGGTACCGAACGTGGCGCTCAACAGACCAACGCGGGCCGTGACCCAGGCGGCATCCATAAGACCCTGGTTCGACCACATCGAGACGTACCAGTTGAGCGAGAAGCCGCCCCAGACCGTGACGAGCCGCGAGGCGTTGAACGAGTAGACGACCAGAATGATGATGGGGATGTAGAGGAAGGCGAAGCCAAGCGTCAGGACGGTGGCATCAAGGCGGTTCTTTGTCATCTCACGCCACCTTCTTCTGCTGGTTCTGGAATATGGCGATCGGCACGACCAGCATCAGCAGCAAGACCACTGCTACGGCCGACGCAAGCGGCCAGTCGCGGTTGCTGAAGAACTCCGTCCACAGCGTCTTGCCGATCATCAGCGTATCGGCGCCGCCGAGCAGATCCGGGATGACGAATTCGCCTGTGATCGGGATGAAGCAGATCATCGAGCCTGCGATGACGCCCGGCAGCGACAGTGGAAAGGTAATCTTCCAGAACGCCTTCCACGGCGGGCAGCCGAGATCGTTGGCGGCTTCGAGCAGGGTATTGTCCATCTTTTCGAGCGCCGCATAGAGCGGCAGGACCATGAAGGGCAGATAGGAATAGACGATGCCGATAAAGACGGCCGTGTCGGTTCTGAAGATCTCCACCTGTTGATCCGGTCCCATCAGCCCGATCGTCTGCAAGGCGAGCGTCAGCAACCCGTCCGGCTTCAGGATGCCGATCCAGGCATAGACGCGGATGAGGAACGAGGTCCAGAACGGCAGGATGACCAGCATCAGAAGGATCGGCCGGATGGAATTGGGTGCGCGCGCCATGGCAAGCGCCATCGGATAGCCGATCAGCAGAAGCAGGATCGTCGAGATCGCCGCGATCCGCAGGGACGACATATAGGCCTGGAAGTAAAGCGGGTCCTCGGTCAGGAACAGGTAGTTCTCGATGTCCAGCTCGGAGACGAAATCGCTGAGGGCGCTCCAGCCGCCGAAGACCGGCGTATAAGGCGGCATGGCAATGGCCGTGTCCGACAGCGAGATCTTGAAGATGATCAGGAAGGGCGCGACGAAGAACAGCAGCAGCCAGAGATAGGGCACTGCGACGACCAGCCAGCGGGCCGGGTTGGCATGCGGATTGTCGGCTGTCGTATCGGCCATGATCGCGCTCCCTATCGTGTCAGCACAAGGCCGGCATCGCGTGACCAGGTCAGCCACACCATGTCGCCGAAGGTGATCGGCCGATCGACCAGGCGCGAGACGTTGGCCTGCGCGGCGCGGACGATACGGCCATCCTCCATCTTCACGAGAAACACCGAGAAGTCGCCGAGATAGCCGATGTCCCAGACTTCGCCATAGGCCGCATTGAGGGACGTATCGGCGGGCTGTTCCTGAGAAATGCGCACCTTTTCCGGGCGGACCGCGTAGGCGACGTGATCTCCCTTGACGGCCTGGCATTCCTGTTCTGCGGCAACGCTCAGACCGTCGCTGTCGATCCGCACCAGACCGGGGGCGCCGAGCGCGCTATCGGTTTGCGTCACCGTGCCTTCGAGGATGTTGATATCGCCGATGAAGTCCGCCACGTAGCGGCTGTTCGGGGCCTCGTAGATTTCGGCAGGCGTTGCCACCTGCATGATGATGCCCTTGTCCATGACCGCGATACGGTCGGACACGGTCATCGCCTCTTCCTGGTCGTGGGTGACGATGAGGAAGGTGAGGCCCAGCGTCTGCTGGATATCCATCAGTTCGAACTGGGTTTCCTCGCGCAGCTTCTTGTCGAGCGCGCCGAGTGGTTCGTCGAGCAGCAGCACCTTGGGACGCTTGGCGAGCGACCTTGCCAGCGCCACGCGCTGGCGCTGGCCGCCGGAAAGCTGTGCCGGCTTGCGCTTGGCGAACTGCTCCAGCTTGACCAGCTTCAGCATTTCCTCGACGCGGGTATCGATCTCGCCCTTGGCCAAATTGTCCTGCTTGAGGCCGAAGGCGATGTTCTTTTCAACCGACATATGGGGGAAGAGCGCGTAGGACTGAAACATCATGTTGGTCGGGCGCTTGTAGGGCGGAACACCGGAAATGTCCTTGCCCTGCAAAAGGATGCGGCCTTCCGTCGGCTCCTCGAAGCCTGCCAGCATCCGCATCAGCGTCGTCTTTCCGCAGCCGGACGGCCCGAGCAGCGAAAAGAATTCCCTCTCGTAGATATCGAGCGTCAGATTGTCGACGGCGGTGAAATTGCCGAAGCGCTTGGTGATGTTTTCAAAGCGGATGAAGGGCACCGACGCCGGATCGGTCCACGGAGAGAATTTTCGTTTTACCGGTCCGAGTGTCTTTGCCATCGCCTGCCCCGCCTGCCCTCAAGAAATATTGCCAGAAACAGATCGGGGCAGGTTTTGCCTGCCCCGAAGCCGATGGTTACTTGCCGGTCTTGATCTGGGTCCAGAGCCGGTTCAGCACGCGCTGTTCCTTGGGCCCGTAAGGCGAGATCGTGAAGAGCTTCTTGGTGACCTCTTCGGTCGGGTAGACCGCCGGGTTTTCCAGGACTTCCTTGTCGATGAACTTCTGCGAGGCCAGGTTGCCGTTGGCATACTGAACGTAGTTCGATGCCTTGGCGATCACTTCGGGCTTCATCAAGTAATTGATGAATTCATGCGCTTCGGCCACGTTCTTTGCATCGGCCGGGATCGCAAGGTTGTCGAACCACATATAGGTTCCTTCCTTGGGGATCGAGAACTCGACGTTGACGCCGTTCTTGGCTTCCTCGGCGCGGGTCTTTGCCTGCAGAATGTCGCCCGACCAGCCGATGGTGATGCAGATGTCGCCGTTGGCGAGATCATCGATATAGGACGAGGAGTTGAACGTCTTTGCCGAGGAGCGGATGTCGGAATAGACCTTGCCGCCCGCTTCGAGATCCTTCGTTTCCTTGCTGTCGGGATCCTTGCCGACATAGTTCATGCCGATCGCGAAGGTCTCGTCGGATGCATCGAGGATGTTGACGCCGCAGGACTTGAGCTTTGCAGCATTTTCAGGCTTGAACAGCACGTCCCAGCTGTCGAGGGGCGTATCGCCGAGTGCCTTCTTGACCTTATCGACATTGTAGCCGATGCCGGTCGTGCCCCACATGTAGTTGACGGCGTATTCGTTGCCGGGATCGTATTTGGCAAGACGCGCCGAGATTTCCGGCCACAGGTTGGAAAGGTTGGGGATCTTGGACTTGTCGAGCTTCTGGAAGACGCCGGCCTGAATCTGGCGGGCGAGGAACGGGGCGGTCGGCACCACGACGTCGTAACCGGAGCCGCCGGCAAGCAGCTTGGTTTCCAGGATATCGTTGCTGTCAAAGACGTCGTAGACAACCTTGATGCCGGTTTCCTTGGTGAAGTCCTGCAGGATCGATTCATCGATGTAGTCGGACCAGTTGTAGACATGCACAGTGCGTTCCTGGGCGGAAACACCAGACACGCTGAAAGCGGTCGCAGCCAAAGCGGCGGCTATGCTGAGCAAATGGGCTTTCATCAATTCTCTCCTGTTGCAGCACCTGCAGCCACCGCCCCTGCGCGGCAGGACGGTTCGCGCGAATTTCCCTATAATTTTGAGGAGAGTAGAAAGGAATTCCCCAGGCCACAAGGGGGAATGTGCAATGCAGCAGCGGTTACCGGAAATCGACGCCGCCCGAACCCATGCCCTTGTGCCAAGCCGAAATCGCAACCGGCTCATCGTTCACAAAAAAGGGCGGCCCGAAAGCCGCCCCTTGTCATTTCATCTTCCCGCGCTCAGGCTGCCCGGCTATCCTGACGGGCCATTGATCTCTGGCTGTCGATCTTGAACTGCTGGACAAGGCCGAGCAGCATATCCGCCTCTTCAGCAAGGCGACGGCTCGCCTCGCTGGTTTCGCCCACCATGGCACCGTTCTGCTGGGTCATCTGATCCATCTTGTTGACGGAGCTGTTGATGTCCTGAAGCGCTGCGGCCTGGTCGCGGCTGGCAGTGGCGATCGTATCGACATGCTTGCTGATGATGGTGATGTCGCTGCTGATCGTGGCCAGCACTTCGCCCGCTTCCTGCACCAGCGTCGATCCGGAATGGACCTCGTGGCTGGACTGGTCGATCAGGCCCTTGATTTCCTTGGCCGCATCGGCGGAGCGCTGGGCCAGTTCACGGACTTCCTGGGCAACGACCGCAAAGCCCTTGCCGGCATCCCCTGCCCGCGCGGCTTCGATGCCGGCGTTCAAGGCGAGAAGGTTGGTCTGGAAGGCGATGTCGTCGATGACGTCGATGATCAGTTCGATCTTCTTGGACGCTTCCTCGATCTTGCCCATCGCTTCGACGGCATTGCGGACCACGGTGCCGGAACTGTCGGCGCTCTTCTTGGTCTGCGTCACGGCGTCATTGGCTTCGCGAGCGCGTTCGGCGGAGGAGCGTACGGTAACGGTGATCTCGTCCACGGCGGCCGCCGTCTCTTCGAGCGAAGCGGCCTGGCTTTCGGTGCGGCGTGACAGGTCCGTCGACGAGTGGCTGAGATCGGAGCTGCTCTTCTGGATCGAGAGCGTGCTGGTGCGGATATGCGTCATCGTTTCACGCAGCCGCAGGATCGAATTGTTGAAATCGGTCCGCAGGCCTTCAAGACGACCGGAGAACGGCGTGTCGATCGATGCGGACAGATCGCCCTGGGACAGACGCGACAAGGCCGATCCAAGCTGCGTGACGGCGTGCTCGATTTGGGCGTCGACATGCTGCTTTTCGGTATCGTTGCGATGGCGATCCGCTTCCGCTTCGGCACGCTCTGCGGCGCTGCGGCTTTCGATCAGCTGCTTTTCGCGGTCCTTATCGCGGAAAACCTCAAGGGCTCTGGCAATGTTGCCGAATTCGTTCGGCAGCTGGAGATAGGGGATCGCACTCTTGTTATCGCCCTGCGCAATGGCGCGGACGCTGCCGGTCAGCACGCCGAGCGGGCGCACGAGAGCCCGGATGGCGAAAAAGCTGAAGAAGCCGAGCACCAGAAGCGCGATCGCCGACGTGCCGATGAGGATATAAGCAGACGACGCGATATGGGCGAAATAGACTTCCATCGGAACACCGATGAAGAGGACGCCGGTGACTGCACCTACGGCATTGGTGATCGGGTAATACCCGGTCATGTAGTCCTTGCCGAACAGAACCGCGTTTCCGAAATAGGATTCGCTCTTGCCGAGCTTCGGCTGCGCCGGATGTTCGGGAGCAAGCTTCGTGCCGATGGCGCGCTCACCCTTCTCCGTCTTCACGTTGGTGGAGATGCGGACGTAGTCTGCGCCCTGCTTTTCAAAGATCGTTGCAACGCCGCCGATGGCAGCAGCGGCACGGTCGACCACGTCATGGCCTTTCAGAGCGCCTTCGCCCTGGAGAACCTTGTTGACGACTTCGTCGCGGATCTCTGTCTTCGCACCGGGCAGTTCCAGCTCATAAAGAAGCCCCAGCGTGCGCATCGCCTTATAGGCATCGGCACGTGCACTCGACATGACGTCGTTCCGAAGATTGACATAGGCAAGCCCGGAAAGAGTAGCCGCTGCCACGGAAACGAGAAAAAGGCAGAGGAGAACAATCCGGGATACAACGGATGAGGGGAGAAGCTTCTTGGTCAAAACAGGGCTCTTTCCAAAATGTGAGAGACACTGTTGTTTTTGACGGAGATATCTGAAGATTAGATAAA
The DNA here is from genome assembly GCF_050500175.1 of Neorhizobium sp. DAR64872/K0K18. Lineage (NCBI taxonomy): Bacteria > Pseudomonadati > Pseudomonadota > Alphaproteobacteria > Hyphomicrobiales > Rhizobiaceae > Neorhizobium > Neorhizobium sp. DAR64872/K0K18. The sequence continues at coordinate 564,590 of NZ_CP191446.1, read as the reverse complement.
TAGGAAATTGACGTAACTCAAGCTACCGACGTAGATCCAGAGCTACACCGACGCCGTTACTCGTTCACACATTCCTTGCCGCAGCAAGGCTGCGGGGAGACTACGTCAGAAGTAGAAAGGAACCGAAAGAAGAGCAACAGTTGCTCCAATCGCCATCGCCAGAAATCTTACGCGGATCAACTTTGCGTTATCCTGGGTCTTGGCAATAGCAATTGCACGGGCGCTGCGGGTCTTCTGCATAGGTATCCGACTCCACGATCTTGGTGATGGCCGCCGGAAGCCGGCGGGTACGCAGCCTATAGACCAAACAAATGGGCTGGCATTAAGGCAGCATCCTCCAGGCATATTAACAACACCTGAATCGAGCACAACTGGCATTTCTACCTAGAGGCTGTCTCCGCAAGCATAGCCGGAAGACCAGGCCCACTGGAAGTTATAGCCGCCAAGCCAGCCTGTAACGTCGACGCACTCGCCGATGAAATACAAGCCTGGCACGGCCTTGGCCTGCATCGTTTTGGAATCCAGTGCGGAAGTATCGATACCACCCAGCGTGACCTCGGCCGTGCGATACCCTTCCGAACCGGCGGGGCGGATCTTCCAGTCCTGGATCGATGCTGCAAGCCCTGTCAGCATCTTGTCGGAGAGATCGGCGAGATTGCCGGTGACGCCCCGGTTTTCGACGAAGTATTGGGCGAGACGCTTGGGCAGTATTTCGCCAAGCGCCGTCTGCGCCGCCTGTCTGCCGTTCGTCTTGCGGGCCGACTTCAGTGCATCGCTGATTGAGGCGTCCGGTTCGATCGACAGCGTGATGTCGTCACCCTCCCGCCAATAGGAGGAAATCTGCAGGATCGACGGGCCACTGAGGCCGCGATGGGTAAACAGCATCGCCTCGCGAAATCCCGTCCGGCCGTGGCGCACTTCGGCAGGAACCGCGATCCCGGACAGCGGCGACAGTTTTTCGAGTGTGTTCTGGTCGAAGGTCAGCGGCACGAGGCCGGGGCGCGTCTCGACCAGCTTGAGCCCGAACTGCGCAGCAATCTCGTAGGCGAAGCCCGTGGCGCCCATTTTCGGGATGGACTTGCCGCCCGTCGCCACCACCAGCGACCCGGCTTCGAACTGGCCGGCAGAGGTGGCCAGCCGATATCCGTCGGGCGATTTTTCGATGCCGTCGATCGCCGTCTGAAGCTTCAGGGACACTTTCGCGGCCGACATTTCCGCCAGCAGCATCGCGATGATGTCCTTGGCGCTGTTGTCGCAGAACAGTTGGCCGAGCGTCTTTTCATGCCAGGGAATCCGATGCCGTTCCACCAAGTCGAGGAAATCGCGGGCCGTGTAGCGGGCAAGTGCCGATTTGACGAAATGCGCGTTGCCGGAGAGGTAATGCTGGGGGGCCGCACCGATATTGGTAAAGTTGCAGCGGCCGCCGCCCGAGATGCGGATCTTTTCGCCGGGCGCCTTGGCGTGATCAAGCACCAGCACCGAGCGACCACGCTGGCCGGCGCGGATGGCGCACATCATGCCGGCGGCACCGGCGCCCAACACGATCACATCGAATTTCTGTGCCAATGGTCATCCTCTCGTCATCGACTTGCTGTTTTCGATTGGAGCCTCCAAGTCAAGATGGCGGGGGCACAATAGCGAATTCAGCCTGCTCCTCGCCAAGAAGTCAGCGCGCTCTCAGCCAAAGAGTGTTCCCAAACATCATTCCATGGCTATGATGGGGCTCCGATCAACATGACCCCGGTGTGTTATGCCGCGCAAGAAATCATCCCCTGTCCTGGCAACCGGAACCGTGGCGAAAGCCGCGACAGCCCAGCCGACACTGACTTCGCTTCGCGGCGTTGCAGACTGGCGCGAGGCAGCCGCTTGGCTTCGGGCACGCGGGATCGAAGACATCGAATGCATCACGCCCGATCTAGCCGGCGTGCCGCGCGGCAAGATGATGCCCTCGTCGAAGTTTACCTCCAACACCTCGCTGGCGCTGCCTTCCGCGCTCTATCGCCATACCATCTCCGGTGAGTATCCCGACGAGACGGCAAACTTCCGCTATGAGCCGCGCGACAGCGATCTCAAGCTGATGCCTGATCTCTCGACGCTTGCCGTCGTGCCCTGGGAGAGCGACCCGACGGCGCAGGTGATCTGCGACATCGTCGACACCGATGGTCAGGCGGTGTCCTATACGCCGCGCAACGTTTTGAAGAATATCGTCAAGCTCTATAACGACCGCGGGTGGAAGCCCGTCGTGGCGCCGGAGATCGAGTTCTATCTGGTCGCCAAAAACGACGACCCGGATTATCCACTGCATCCGCCGAAGGGCCGCTCCGGTCGGTCGATCCTCGGTGGACAGAGCTATTCGATTGCCGGCATCAACGAGTTCGACGAACTGATCGACGACATCTACCATTTCTCCGAAAAGCAGGGCCTCGAGATCGATACGCTGATCCACGAGGAAGGCCCGGCGCAGCTGGAAATCAATCTTCGCCATGGCGATCCGGTGGAACTAGCCGACCAGGTCTTCATGTTCAAGCGCACCATTCGCGAGGCGGCGCTGAAACACGGCATCTATGCAACCTTCATGGCAAAGCCGATGCAGGGCCAAGCGGGATCTGCGATGCATATCCACCAGTCGGTGGTGGAAATCGAGACCGGCAAGAACGTCTTTTCCAACGCCGACGGTTCGGCATCGGAGGAATTCTTCCACTTCATCGGCGGTATGCAGGCCTTCATCCCGAAGGCGCTGGTGATGATGGCGCCTTACGTGAATTCCTACCGGCGCCTGACGCCGGATATGGCGGCACCCGTCAACTCCGCCTGGGGTTACGACAACCGCACCACGGCCTTTCGCGTACCGGTTTCGGACGCGAACTCGCGGCGTGTCGAGAACCGGTTGCCGAGCTCCGATGCAAATCCGTATCTTGCGCTTGCTGCCTCTCTCGGCTGCGGCCTGCTCGGCATCAAAAATAGGCTCGATCCGACACCGCCCACGGAAGATTCCGCCAATGAAGGCGAGATCGACCTGCCGCGCGACCTTCTGAAGGCCGTCTCGCTGCTCGAGGACGAGCCGGCGCTTGCGGAAGTGTTCAGCAAGGAATTCATCGGCCTTTATGCCGGCGTGAAGCGTGGGGAGTTCGAGACGTTCATGCAGGTGATCAGCCCTTGGGAACGGGAATTCCTGCTCCTCAACGTGTGAGGGAAAAGGTATCTTGGACAATTGGCAGAGCCCCATCGCCTCGGGCATTTCTTGGTATCAGGCAAGCGTTGGCGACCGGGCGACCTACCCTCCCCTCGACGGCTCGAAGAGCGTTGACGTTGCCATCATCGGCGGCGGCTATACCGGGCTCCAGGCCGCCTACACGCTGGCGAAAGCCGGCACGTCGGTGGTGCTGATCGAGGCCGCGCATTTTGGCGATGGCGCATCGGGACGCAATGGCGGACAGTTGGGCACCGGCCAGCGCTCATGGCCGGAAGAGATCGAGGAAAAGCTGGGTTTCGAGCGCTCGAAAGCGCTGTTCGACATGGCCGAGGGCGCCAAGCGCTATCTGATGGATTTCGCGTCCGCCCACGGCATCGACATGGAATACGTGCCGGGACAGCTGAACGTTGCCCACAAGCGGGGATACGAGCGATATTACCAGGCCAATGCCGCAATCGCGGCCGAGCGCTACGGCTATCCGCATGTGACGTTCATGGGCGCGGAGGAAACCGCCGAGCGGGTCGGCACGACCGACTACCATTGCGGCGTGCGCGACATGGGAACCGGCCATATCCATCCGCTGAAGCTCCTGATCGGACTGGCACGGGTGGCGCATGACGCAGGCGCTGCGATCCACGAGGAAACGCCGGCAACCAGGATCACGCAGTCCGGCGGCAAGACGCTCATCGAGACGCCGCGCGGCACGATTTCGGCCGCTCGGGTGCTGCTTGCCACCAACGCCTATATCGGCAATCTCGAACCGGTGACCGGCGCGCATATCATGCCGATCGGATCCTTTATCGCGGCAACCGAACCGCTCGACGAGTTTCCGCAGGTCATTCCCGGTGGCGAGGCCGTCTGCGACAGCCGTTTCGTGGTGCGCTACTTCCGCAAGTCGCTGGACAACCGGCTGTTGTTCGGTGGCCGCGAGGTCTACACGTCGAGCAATCCGAAGGACACGGCCGAGGCCATCCGCCGCCAGATCGTCGATACCTATCCGGCGCTGAAGGATGTCCAGATCACCCATGCCTGGGGCGGCAATGTCGGGATTACCCTGCCGCGGCATCCGTTCGTTCGCGAGGTGATGCCGGGCGTCACATCGATCGGTGGCTATTCCGGTCATGGCGTGATGCTGTCGAATTATTGCGGCAAACTCTACGCCGATATGGTCCTGGGAAATCGCACCGAGCTCGATTGTCTGCGGGACCTCGACATACCGTCCTTCCCCGGCGGGCGGCGCATGCGAAGCCCTCTTCTGTTCCTCGCGCTGACTTGGTTTGCGCTCAGAGACAGGATGTGAGACGCCTCCCCTACCGCCCAGTTGCGATTTCGGGCTAGCGTTTTTAAATCGATTAGAATATGTGTTCCACCAACTATGCGAGATGAAAGAATAGCGATGAGCAGCCAGATCATCCCAGTCGAGCCGTTTGATTGCGTCGTTTTCGGCGGCACCGGCGACCTTGCGGAGCGCAAGCTTCTGCCGGCCCTCTACCATCGTCAGATCGAAGGCCATTTCACCGAACCAACCCGAATCATCGGCGCATCGCGCAGCGCGCTTTCGCACGACGACTACCGCAAGTTCGCCCAGGACGCCCTCAAGGAGCACCTCAAGAAGGGTGAATACGACGAGGCGGAAGTCGAGAAGTTCTGCAAGCGTCTCTATTACGTGTCCGTCGATGCGAAATCGGAAGGCGGATGGGCCGAGCTGAAGAAGCTGCTCGACGAGGGCAAGGACCGCGTCCGCGTGTTCTATCTCGCCGTCGCGCCTGGAATTTTCGGTGCCATTTCCGAAAAAATCCGCGATCACAAGATGATCACCAAGCAGACCCGTATCGTCGTCGAAAAGCCGATCGGCCGCGACCTTGCGTCAGCGCTGGCGCTCAACGACCAGATCGGCAAGGTCTTCCCGGAAGAGCAGATCTTCCGCATCGACCACTATCTCGGCAAGGAAACCGTGCAGAACCTGATGGCGCTGCGGTTTGCCAACGCGCTCTATGAGCCGCTGTGGAATGCCAACCATATCGACCATGTGCAGATCACCGTTGCCGAAGCGGTGGGCCTCGAAGGCCGCGCCGGTTACTACGATACGGCGGGTGCTCTGCGCGACATGGTGCAGAACCACATCATGCAGCTCGTGTGCCTTGTGGCGATGGAAGTCCCATCGTCGATGGACCAGGAAGCCGTTCGCGACGAAAAGCTGAAAGTGCTGCGTGCGCTGAAGCCGATCAACGAATCCAACGTTCAGCAGATGACGGTGCGGGGCCAGTACCGCGCCGGCGCTTCTGCAGGCGGCGCCGTCAAGGGCTATCTGGAAGAGCTGGAAGGCGGCGTTTCCAACACCGAGACCTTCGTTGCCATCAAGGCCGAAATCGGCAACTGGCGCTGGGCCGGCGTTCCCTTCTACATCCGCACCGGCAAGCGCCTTGCCAGCCGCATGTCGGAAATCGTCATCACCTTCAAGCCGATCCCGCACAATATCTTCGATGCGAGTGCTGGCCGGATTGCAGCCAACCAGCTGATCATCCGCCTGCAGCCGGACGAAGGCGTCAAGCAGTCTTTGATGATCAAGGATCCGGGTCCGGGCGGCATGCGCCTGCGCGAAGTGTCGCTGGACATGAGCTTTGCCGCCGCCTTCAACGTGCGCAATCCGGATGCTTACGAGCGTCTGCTGATGGACACGATCCGTTCCAACCAGACGCTGTTCATGCGTCGCGACGAAGTGGAAGCCGCATGGCGCTGGGTCGACCCGATCCTCAAGGGTTGGGAAGCCGCCGGCCAGCAGGTTCAGGGCTATACGGCCGGAACCTGGGGACCGAGCCAGGCGATTGCCCTGATCGAGCGCGACGGCCGCACCTGGCACGAGACCTGAGGTAGCCATGTCCTACACGAAACACGAATATTCTGACGGTGCGGCGCTTGCAGCCGCGCTTGCCGACGAGGTGGCAAGCCGCCTCGCCGCTGCCATCTACGCACGCGATTCCGCCTGCATTGCGGTTTCGGGCGGCTCCACGCCGAAGAAGTTCTTCGAGGAGCTTTCCACCCGTGAGCTTGCCTGGGACAAGGTGAAGGTGACGCTGGTCGACGAGCGCTTCGTGCCCGCCGACAACGAGCGCTCCAACCATCTCCTGGTTGCCAAGCATCTTTTGGCGAACAATGCGGCGGCGGCAACCTTCGTGCCGCTCTATTACGAAGCGCCCTCGATCGAGGATGCGGCCGTGATTGCGACAAAGGCAACGGCTGCGCTCGACAAGCCGTTCGACGTCGTGATCCTTGGCATGGGTGGAGACGGGCACACCGCCTCGTTCTTCCCGCATGGCAACAATCTGGAACAGGCGCTCGACCTTACCGGTCTTTGCCGCGTCATGACGATGAAAGCGGAAGGGGCCGGCGAAGAGCGGTTGACCTTCTCCTTCTCCAGCCTTTCGGATGCCCGCTTTCTGGCGCTGCATATAGAGGGACAGGGCAAGAAGGACGTGCTGGAAAAGGCGATCGCCGGATCCGACGAGACCGAAATGCCAGTCCGTGCGGTTCTGAACCGTGCCGCATCGCCACTCGACATTTACTGGGCGCCGTAACACGCGCCTCACCTGGCGGCCGCTTCTTGAGGGGCCGAAGCAGTAACACCAGCGATCCCGGCACTCTCCCAGACCGGGATCGACCCAAGGAGGATGAACCATGGGCGCCCATTCCGGCATCGAGGCGATCACCGCCCGTATCGTTGAACGATCGAAACCGCATCGTGAGGCCTATATCGACCGGGTGCGCCGCGCCGCATCGCGCGGGCCGCATCGCACCACCCTGTCCTGCGGCAACCTTGCACACGGCTTTGCGGTCTGTTCCCCCGCCGAGAAGGACGCGCTCGCAGGCGACGTCGTTCCGAACCTCGGCATCATCACCTCCTATAACGACATGCTCTCGGCTCACCAGCCTTACGAGACCTTTCCCGCGATCATCCGCGAGGCGGCGCGTGCGGCGGGCGGCATCGCCCAGGTTGCCGGTGGCGTTCCGGCTATGTGCGACGGCGTCACGCAGGGGCAGCCGGGCATGGAGCTTTCGCTGTTTTCGCGCGATGCGATTGCCATGTCGGCCGGTATCGGCCTGTCGCACAACATGTTCGACGCCGCCGTCTATCTCGGCATCTGCGACAAGATCGTGCCGGGTCTGGTGATCGCGGCGCTGTCCTTCGGGCATCTACCGGCGGTGTTCATTCCGGCCGGACCGATGACGACGGGCCTGCCCAACGACGAGAAGTCGCGCATTCGCCAGCTCTATGCGGAAGGCAAGGTCGGCCGCGCCGAACTGCTGGAAGCGGAGTCCAAATCCTATCACGGCCCGGGCACCTGCACGTTCTATGGCACGGCCAATTCCAACCAAATGCTGATGGAAATCATGGGCTTCCATATGCCCGGCGCCTCCTTCGTCAATCCGGGCACGCCGCTTCGCGAAGCGCTGACACGCGAGGCCGTCAAGCGGGCGCTCGCCATCACCGCACTCGGCAACGAGTTCACGCCGGCGGGCGAGATGATCGACGAACGCTCAATCGTCAACGGCGTCGTCGGCCTGCATGCGACCGGCGGCTCCACGAACCACACGATGCATATCGTGGCGATGGCGCGTGCCGCCGGCATCCACCTGACCTGGGAAGATATTTCGGAGCTTTCCGACATCGTTCCGCTGCTGGCCCGCGTCTATCCGAACGGACTGGCCGACGTGAACCATTTTCACGCAGCCGGCGGCATGGGTTTCCTCATCCGCGAGCTTTTGAAGACCGGCATGGTGCATGACGACGTGCGCACCGTGTTCGGCCACGGGCTCGAGGCCTATACGGTGGAAGCCAAGCTCGACGAGAAGGGCCTTGTGGCGCGCCATACGGTGCCGCAGACAAGTGGCGACCCGAAGGTTCTGGCGCAGATCGAAACCCCGTTCCAGCCGACCGGTGGCCTGAAGATGCTGACCGGCAATATCGGCAAGGGCGTCATCAAGATTTCCGCCGTGAAGCCGGAGCGCCATATCATCGAGGCGCCAGCCATCGTGTTCCACGACCAGCAGGAACTGCAGGACGCGTTCAAGCGCGGCGACCTGAACCGTGACTTCATCGCTGTCGTGCGCTTCCAGGGACCGCAGGCGAACGGCATGCCGGAGTTGCACCGTCTGACGCCGCCGCTCGGCGTGCTGCAGGACCGCGGCTTCAAGGTGGCGCTTCTCACCGACGGGCGCATGTCCGGCGCATCGGGCAAGGTACCGGCCGCCATCCACATGACGCCTGAAGCCTGCGATGGCGGGGCAATCGCCAAGATCCAGAACGGCGACATGATCCGTCTCGACGCTGTTGCCGGAACGCTGGAGGTTCTGGTGGACGCCGCCGAATTCGAGGCGCGCCTGCCTGCCAAGGCGGACCTGTCCGAAAACGAATTCGGCATGGGCCGCGAACTCTTCGCCGCCTTCCGCCGCAACGTCGGCCGCGCCGAGCACGGCGCCAGCGTGTTTTCCTGAAATAACAAAGGGCGGCCTTGGGCCGCCCCTTCAATAACTCCGACAGTGCCCACGGTCCTTGGACAGGTGGCTTACCAGGCCCGGAGATCGATCGTCATGTCGCGGTGGTTCGGATGCGTCGAGAAGACGAAGATGCGGTTCATTTCCTTCTTCGTCAGCATCTTTAGAAAGCGAACCTGAATGGTGTTGTTGGTGTTGACCCGCATCAGGATGCAGCCGACCTTGGAGATGCGGGCGTCCGGGATGTCGAGATAAAATTGCTTGGGCAGGTGGTACTGGGTGATGATCCCGAGAACCGCTTCGGTTTCGGATATCTGCAGAACGTCGCAGCGGCGCTGCGCCATGTTCATCACGCCGTTTTCGGTATACTCGATGCGGGCTGCGTTCATCGTGTCATGCATCTTGAACCGCGCTTCGCGGTCGTACATGAACGACTCTTCCTTATTCAGAAAATGGCTTTTTCCAATGGGGGCCGCGGTCACGACAGTGTCTCCTATTCCAATGTCAAAAGAGTAGGGCCTGAAGTTTAACAGAGCGTTGGAATTTCATATCCGGCCCGAATCGGAGCATTAGTCACAAAATTCCGGTAAATGTAAAGTTATACCGACCCGTCAGCGGCGATAGGTTTGCCCGTCTGCGTCAAAGAGATGCAGCTTCTGCGGATCGGCTGAAAAACGCATGGTGTCGCCTCTTTTCACGTCGATGATCCCAGGCAGTTTGGCGATGATCGGCTCCTTGGCCAACAAGCCTTCGATGTAGAGGAGCGTGACCTCCCCGAGCGCCTCGACGATGGAGACCTTGCCTTCGAAGAGATAATCCTCGCCGGTCGCGATGGTCAGATCTTCCGGCCGGACGCCGAAGCTTGCGCTCTTGCCGTTCGCCCCGGTTTCGGTCGAGATCGGTACGATGACCGACTTTCCGTCGACAAGCGAAACGGTGGTCACGGCGCCGGTTTCCTTGACGGTGACGGGCATGATGTTCATCGCCGGCGAGCCGATGAAGCGCGCGACAAAGAGGTTTTTGGGGCGCTCATAGAGTTCGAGCGGTGGCCCCACCTGTTCGATGCGGCCGGCCGACAGCACGACGATCCGGTCAGCGAGCGTCATCGCCTCCACCTGATCGTGGGTGACGTAGATCATCGTCGTGTCCGGCATCTGCTCCTTGAGCCGGGCAATCTCGATGCGGGTCGCGACGCGGAGAGCTGCGTCGAGGTTCGACAAAGGCTCATCGAACAGAAAGACTTTCGGGTCACGGCAGATCGCCCGGCCAATCGCCACGCGCTGGCGCTGGCCGCCCGAGAGCGCTTTCGGCAGGCGGTCGAGATAGGGCGTCAGTTGAAGGATATCGGCGGCCGCGCGGACACGGCGGTCGATCTCCTCCTTGCTTTCCTTGGCGATCCGCATGCCGAAGGCCATGTTGTCGTAGACGGTCATATGCGGATAGAGCGCATAGGACTGGAACACCATGGCGATGCCACGGCGCGATGGCGGAACGTCATTCACCACCTGACCATCGATGAGCATCTCGCCGCCGGTGATCGTCTCGAGCCCGGAGATCATCCGCAGCAGCGTGGACTTGCCGCAGCCGGACGGGCCGACAAACACCACGAACTCGCCCTGCGCAATGTCCAGGTCGATGCCGTGCAGCACCTTCACCTGGCCATAGGACTTGCGGATATCCTTCAGTACGACACCGGTCATGACGTGATCCTCCCCGTTACCCTTTGTTGTCTCTTACGTGTGGCGAGCGAAATACGCCCCCCAAGGTGGCAGCTCGACACGATTGCCTTCGACACGGCTGTCAAAACCGTGGCCGACGAGCATGTCCCACTGACCGATCGGCAGGTCGGTCGCGACCTCGCCCGCACTCATGTTGAACAGGCAGAGCAGGGTCTCGTTGCCGGATTGGCGTTTGTAGCCCAGCACCGTGTCATCGACCGGAAGAGACATGAACTGCCCCTTGCTCAGGGCCGGATGCAGTTTGCGGAAGGCGAGAAAGCGGCGATACTGCTCCAGCACCGAAGCCGGATCGCCATACTGGGCGCCGACGGCTTTCAGCTGGTGTTCGACCGGGATCGGCAACCATGTCTTTTCGGCCGTCGAAAAGCCGGCCTGAAGCGCCTGGGCATCCCAGACCATCGGCGTGCGGCAGCCGTCGCGGCCCTTGAATTCCGGCCAGAACTGAATGCCGTAGGGATCGCGCAGGTCGGCATAGGCGATATCGGCCTCGGTCAGGCCCAGTTCTTCCCCCTGATAGATGCAGACGGAGCCGCGCTGGGTCAAAAGAATGGCCGAGAGCATTTTTGCGTAGGCTTCACGGTCGAGCACGTCCATGCCCCAGCGGCTGACATGGCGCACGACGTCGTGGTTGGAAAAGGCCCAGCATGCCCAGCCCTCAGGCGCGGCCTCGGAAAAGGCGGTCTGCACTTCGGCCACGCGGGCGGGTGTCAGAGCGTCGGGCGCCAGGAATTCGAAGGCGTAGCACATCTGCATCTTGTCATCGCCGGAAGTATATTCGCCGACGATTTCCAATCCGCGCTGACTGTCACCCACTTCGCCGACGGCAGCGATTGCCGGGAATTCGTCGAGAACGGCGCGGAAGCGCTTCAGGAACGCGATATTTTCCGGCCGGTTCTTGTCGTAGATGTGTTCCTGGAAATTGTAGGGGTTCACGGCGGGCGCCGTCGACGCGTTGCGGCGCGAGGGATCGAGCGCCGGATTGTCGCGCAATTGCTTGTCGTGGAAGTAGAAGTTGATCGTATCGAGGCGGAAACCATCGACGCCGCGGTTCAGCCAGAAGCGCGTCATGTCCAGCAACGCATCCTGAACCTCGGCATTGTGCAGGTTGAGGTCCGGCTGCGAGGTGAGGAAGTTGTGCATGTAATATTGCATGCGGGTCGGATCCCAGTGCCAGGCCGAACCGCCAAAGATCGACAGCCAGTTGCAGGGCGGCGTGCCGTCAGGCTTCGCGTCTGCCCAGACATACCAGTCGGCCTTGGGATTGTAGCGCGAGGAACGGCTTTCGATGAACCACGAATGCTGATCCGACGAATGCGACATGACGAGATCGATCATCACCTTGAGGCCAAGGCGATGGGCTTCCGCGATCAGGCCATCGAAATCCGAAAGCGTGCCGAACATCGGATCGACATCGGAATAATTGGAGACGTCATAGCCGAAGTCCTTCATCGGCGACGGAAAGAACGGCGAGATCCAGATGGCGTCGGCGCCAAGCGCTGCGATATGCGGCAGGCGCGCGGAAATGCCCTTCAGGTCACCGATACCGTCGCCGTTGCTATCCTGGAACGAGCGGGGATAGATCTGGTAAATGACGGCGCCACGCCACCAGTCCCGATCCTTTGCTGCGTCCGTTGCTCCGGAGACTTCCGCCGAACTTGTCATCCACTATCCCTGTTGGTTCACAGACATCATCCGCCCTTGACCGACCCGGCGAGCAGGCCGCGGACGAGGTATCGCTGCAGTGCAAAAAAGACGATAATCGGGACGATGATGGTTATGAAGGCCGAAGCGGTGAGAATTTCCCATTTGCCGCCCATCGACCCCAACAGCGCGTTGAGAGAGCCGGTCAGGACCAGCTGATCCTTGCCGGTACCGAGAAATACCATGGCGACGAGAAGGTCGTTCCACGTCCACAGGAACTGGAAGATCGAGAAGGAGGCGAGTGCCGGAAACGACAGCGGAAGGACGATCTTGACGAATATCTCGAAATCGCTGGCGCCATCGACACGGGCGGATTCGATGATCTCTTTGGGCAGACCTGCAATGTAGTTTCGCAGGAGATAGATCGCGAGCGGCATGCCGAAGGCCGCATGCGCAAGCCATATCCCGACATAGGAGCGCGACGACACGCCGAACAGGTTGCCGATGTCGTTATAGAGCGTCAGCAACGGGATCAACGTCATCTGCAGCGGCACGACGATCAGCCCGACCACGAGCGCGATGATCAGCGACCGGCCGGGAAACTGCATCCAAGACAGGGCATAGGCTGCGAAGGCTGCGATCAGGATCGGGATGATGGTGGCGGGTATTGCGACCGTCGACGAATTGATAAAGGACTGGCCGATGCCGGCGGACGTCAGTACCGTGCGGTAATTGTTGAGGGTGAAGTTCGGCGGCTGGGTGATCGAGAGATAGATGCGCTTGCCGCGCTTGTCGTCGAATGGGCCGCTCTTCACGTAGGAATAGCTGCCATCCGTGTTTACGGTGAGCTTCTCGCCGTCTCCCAGATCCGCTTCCTTGCCGGCCTCGAATTCTGTCGGTGCAGCGACCCTGGTGCCGAAGGCGACGACACTGCCGCTCTTGACGTCGCCGCCATCGAAGACGGAGCCTGAAATGATGTAGTTGGGTCCGTCCTGCCGGGCGCTTGCGGGATCGCCGAGGCGTGCTGCGCTGGTTTCGGCGGCACCGGTCAGCGCCGTCCACCAGCCCGAGGAGGTGATCTGGCCGGCATCGCGGAACGAGGTGACGAGAATGCCGAGCGTCGGGATCAGCCAGATGATACAGATCACCAGAACCGAGGCATGCAGGATCAGTCTTGGAACGCCGATGCGGCGAAGGCTTGCGACAGCGCTCATCTCAATGGTCTCCCATGTCGCGGTTCGCCTGACGGATGTTCCAGATCATGATCGGCGTCACCGCCGCCATGATGACCAGCGCGATGACGGCACTTCGACCGCTGTCGCCGCCGCCGCGGAACATCCAGTCGAACATCAGGTTGGCAAGCACCATCGTGTTCCACTGGCCATTGGTCATGGTCAGAACGATGTCGAACACCTTGAGAACGAGAATAGTGATCGTGGTCCAGACCACAGCGATCGTGCCCCAGATCTGCGGCACCATGATTTTCCAGAAGATCTGCCAGCCATTGGCGCCATCGATGACGGCTGCCTCGACGGTTTCCTCAGGAATCCCGCGTAGCGCTGCCGACAGGATGACCATCGCAAAACCGGTCTGGATCCAGATCAGGATCGCCATCAGGAAGAAGTTGTTCCAGAAGGGCAGCGAGATCCACACCTGCGGATCGCCGCCGATTGCCCGGACGATGGCGTTCAGGAGGCCGATCTGCGTTTCGTTGCCGCCACGAAATTCGTAGATGAATTTCCAGATCACCGAAGCGCCGACGAACGAGATCGCCATCGGCATGAAGATCAGGCTCTTGGCGAGATTTCCCCACCAAATACGGTCGGTGAGCACCGCGATGACCAGGCCGAGGAAGGTGCAGGCTGCCGGCACGACGGCGAGCCAGAGGATGTTGTTGAAGATCGACTGGCGGAACTGCGCGTCGAAGAAGGCCCAGCGGTAATTGGCCAAGCCGACGAAATTGCCGCCGGAACGATCGTAGAAGGACAGGATGAAGGTCGCGATGACGGGATAGACGAGATAGACCGCGAGCAGCAGGAGTGCGGGTCCGAGAAACAGCCAGGGGCGGATCGTGGCTCTACGGTTGAGATTGGCCGAGGCCTTGCGGGCATCGCCTTCCGGCACCGGAAGTGCCGCTGATAGCAGCTTGTCGGAAAGCCAGTAGTAGAGCGCGCAGGCAAAAACGCCGGCAACGACGACACCCATGGCAGATGCAATCTGAGCTAACATAGGCCCTCCCCCTTTTCTGCAGTGCTAAGCAGGTCTTCCGTCGTCATATCCGGGAAATGCCAACCCTGGAAATGCCCCTCGCCCCCGCATCCACCCTTCTCCCCGTGGTCGAGGGAGAAGGGCAGTCGCGAGCGCAGCCTTCGACGCGAATGACTACTTCAGACCGTCCCAGGCCTTCTGGATATCGCCGCCCACAGCCTTTGCATCCTTGCCGCCGACATAATCGATCATGCCGGTCCAGAAGGCGCCGGCGCCGATCTTGCCGGGCATCATGTCGGATGCATCGAAGCGGAAGGTGGTGGCGGTGGTCAGCAGTTCGCCCTGCTTGCGCAGTGTGTCGTTGGCATAGGCTTCCGTCTTGGCGCCCTTGAACGGCGTGAGGAAGGAGGCCTGGGCCATCCAGACTTCATGGGCGATCGGCGTCTTCAGGAATTCGATGAAGGCCTTAGCCGCAGGAGAATCCTTGGTGATGGCAAACATCGTGCCGGCACCGAGGACCGGGGTGCCGAGTTCAGGCTTGGAGGCATAGGTCGGCAGGTAGAAGAAGTCCGCATCGAGGCCCAGTTCCTTGTCAGCAGGGAAGAAGGACGGCACGAACGAGGCCTGGTGATGCATGTAGCACTTCGGCGGGATGTCGAAGAGGCCCTTCGGGCTGTCGCGGAAGTCGGTCGAGGCGACCGCTGCAACACCGCCCGCGACGTATTTGTCATTGCGGGCGAACTTGCCGAATTCCTCGATGGCGCCAACCACTGCCGGATCGTCGAACTTGATCTCGTTCGACACCCACTTGTCGTAGGTTTCAGCCGACGACGTCCGCAGCATCATGTCCTCGACCCAGTCAGTCGCAGGCCAGCCAGTCGCGCCGCCCGATCCGAGACCGATGCACCACGGCACGCCGCCATCCTCGACGATCTGGTCGGAGAGCTTGATCAGGTCTTCCATCGTCTTTGGGACTTCGTAACCGGCTTCCTCGAAATTCTCCGGCACGAACCACACGAGCGATTTCAGGTCGGCCTTGAACGGGAAACCGAAATAGGCCTCTTTGCCGTCCTTGCCCTTGTAGGTGCCGTAGCGGATCCAGTCCTCGCCGGAGCCGTAATTGGTCTTGATCCAGTCGGCATTTTCCTGGCCGAGCGGCGTCAGAAAGCCCTTGGTCGCGAGATCGGCCAGAAGACCCGGCTGCGGGATGATGGCAATATTGGGCGGCGAGCCGGCCTGGGTATCGATGACGATCTGCTGCTCGTAGTTCTCGGACGACGAGTATTTACCGTTCGCACCCGTCGCGGCATTGAAATAGGCGAGCACGCTGTTGAACAGCACCTCGTCCTCGCCACGCCAGGGACCGAACAGGGTCAGGCTCTGGCCCTTCAGGTCACCATGCGCGGATTTGAAATCCTCGTAGCTTTTCCAGTTGAACTTGGCATCTTCGCCGGGCGCGAACTTCAGTTCCTGCGCACCTGCGGCACCAGCCAGCAGTGCGACGAAAGCCGTGCCGATCCAAAACGATTTCTTCATCAAAATATCCTCCCCTTTGAAGCGTAATCTACAGGGGGATTTAAGGCAGAGCCAGAGGTTTCAAGGGCGCCAGTGCAAGCAAAGCGCCTTGAATGTGATGAATGGTCCGAAATCAGAACTTTGGCGCAGGCAGCCCGGCGGCGCGATGGGCGGCGATTACGGTGTTGGCCATCAGCATGGCGATGGTCATCGGACCGACGCCGCCTGGAACCGGCGTGATGGCTGCGGCGACCTCTGAGGCCTCGTCAAAAGCAACGTCGCCGACGAGACGGGTCTTGCCCTCGCCCTTCTCCGGTGCCGGCACCCGGTTGATGCCGACATCGATCACGGTCGCGCCGGGCTTGACCCAATCTGCCTTGACCATTTCGGGCCGACCGACGGCGGCAACCAGGATATCGGCGTTGCGGCAGACGGCGGCGAGATCCTTCGTCTTCGAATGCGCCATGGTGACGGTGGCGTTTGCGGCCAGAAGCAACAGGCCCATCGGCTTGCCGAACAGGTTGGAACGGCCGATGACCACGGCGTTGAGGCCGGACAAGTCTTCGCCGTGGATGCGCTTGACCAGCAGCATCGATCCGGCCGGCGTGCAGGAGATCATGCCTGTCGTCAGATCACCGGTGGCGATCTTGCCGGCATTGGCGATGTTGAGGCCGTCGACATCCTTTTCCGGCAGGATGGACTGGATCACCGGCTCCTGATCGAGATGTCTCGGAAGCGGCAGCTGGACGAGAATGCCGTGGATCGCCGGATCGGCATTGAGCGTATCGACGAGAGACTGAAGCGCCTCCTGCGTCGTCTCTTCCGGCAACGTGTGCTGGATCGAGTTGAAGCCGCACTGCTTCGCCATCCGGCTCTTGGAGCTGACATAGGCGTGGCTGGCCGGATCGTTGCCGACGATGACGACTGCGAGGCCGGGCTTTGCGCCGCCGGCCCGTTCGAGACTTTCCGCTGCCTCCGTGACTGCCGAAATGACCGATGCTGCCGCCTGCTTGCCGTCGATTACCGTGACCACGTGCCATCTCCCGTTGACCGAACAGATCTAAGCCGGAGGCTACTGCCCGAACTGGCTCACCTGCGCCTAATGCTGTCGGGAGCAAACAAAAGCAAGGTCAAATCTTGATCCGGGTGACCCGTGCCTGCCCTATCGTCCCGACGCGGTGCGCAGTTCGGAGTAGGTCTGCACCCGGTCGCGCAGTTCTATCATTTCCTGTCGCAGGAGCTGCAATTCCTCGATCGCCCGGCGATCCTCATGCGAGAGTTCGGAATAGGCAAGCTCTTCCTCCCGCATCGCATGCCGGTGCGGATCCGAAATTGCAACCGCGAGAAGCGGTGGAACGGCGGCCTGATCGTAAGGCTGTCTGTTTGCCATCAGCAGTTCGCGAAGCTGAGCGGACAGCGGTAGACCATTGGCGGCCTCGCGCTCCTCCATTTCGTGTCTGTAATCCTCGGACACGGCATCGGTCTCGACATCCTGCGCCCAGGCGTCGGAGCCCGCACCGTGGTCATATTCGTAGGCGGCTGCGATCTCTTCGGACTCATCGGTAAGATCCAGATCGGCGGCCCAACGCGCATCCATCGGCAGCTCGGCGATGTCCTCGACACCGTCCATCTCAATCGGCGCATGCTCTGCCTCGAGATGGTCGATCGCGGGCTCCGGCGACGAACGGCGTCCCATCAGCATTGCGCCGGCAGCGCCGAGAAGCAGGCCAGCCATGGCGCCAAGACCGCTCAGCGCGTACCAGGGCAAGCCGAGCCAGACGGTCGCTGGTGCTTCGTTGGGGGTGACGGTCAGAGGCTTTGATATCTGCACCCGTGGGGCGGCGACCAGCTTGGAAGAACCTGGGCTGTTGAACCGACCGCTTGAGTAATTGTCGCGCGCTTTCGCAACGGCCGTTTCCAGCCTCGAGAGCGCTGCGATCTCGTCAGACACCGTCTTGTCTGCGGAAAGCTGTTCCAGCTTGGCGCGAAGTTCCGCAAGCTGCGCGGCGGCATGCACCTGCTGGCTGTTCAGCGACTTCACCAGTTGCTTCAACGCGTCCTGGACCGAGAGGCGCGCCTGTGCAAGCACTGCTTCGGCAGCCTGGAAACGCGGATGAAGCGGGCCGAGATCGCTCGAGAGCTGATCGACGGCAAGCTGTGCTTCCACATGCCGCTGGCGCTGATATTCGAGGCCGGTATAGTCCAGACTGTCCGGCAAAGGCTTGTTCAGAACGTCGGCGACCTTCATGGCGGAGGCCTGGCTCAGCCTGTCTTTCAGAGCGACGAGATCGCTCTCGGCCTGCTCGACATCGCGGCTCAGGTCGCGCATTTCGGAGGCCCGGCTTTTCAGTTCGGCAACCTTGTCCTTGCCGGTTCGGCTGACAAACCCTGAAAGCGCCGCTTCTGCGCGGCCAAGCGTGTCGCGAAGGGCTTCGACGGCCGGGTCGCGGCCATCGAACGCGCCGACAGACAACGCTGTCGGCACGGCATTGCCCAGCATGCCGACGATCTGGCGAGCCTCTTCAGGCTTTCCGGCCGTCGCCGCAATGCGCAGATCCGTGCTGCTTTGGTCGTATGAAATGGTGATTGCGCGGGTCAGGCGGTCGCGCAGACCCGCTTCGTCCTGCAGGGTCGTCGTCCCGGTGCCGGACAGGATTTCGTAGAGAAGGCCGGTCACGCTCTGGGGTTCGGTCGCAAAACTGCTGTCCTTGCCAAGGTTCAGGGCATGGATGAGATTGTCGATCGTGGTTCTGGCGAGAAGCTGCCCCGTCGCAGCAGATACGGTCTGCTCACTGACTGCCCCGACCTTCAGCTGCGTCTGGGCGGTAAACGTCGCCTCGCCGCTGCCAAGGAGGACGAGCGGCGCCACGCCTCCGAGGGCCGTCATCAGACCGATCCCGAGCAGCGCGGACGGGAGTGCACGCCGCGCCGGAAGGTTGTCCCGGGCGCTATCCTCGAGCAGGCTGTCGGGCTTTTCGATCTCAGAATTATCCATGGAAAGACCGTCTTGTTTCGCGGGCAGCACCGAAGCGCTCCGATTTTCTTAAGACAGTCTAAATTTCCATGGCAAAGAAAGCGTTAACGACGCGAAACCTGACCCGGCAGACGGAAGAGATCATCGTTTGCGGCAATCGTCAGAGCTGCGGAGGCAATGGCCGGCAGATGGACGAGGCGATCGAGATCCTGTGGACGGCGAAGATCGGCGATCACGAGATCAAAGCCGCCTTCCAGAACCGACGACGGATCGACAGTCTCGAAACGGTGCCAGGGCGCATGGCGGGAGAACGCGGTGCGCAGTGGCTTGAGAATCGCCACGTCGTTGCCAACCAGGCCGATGCGGCGGTTCTTCTCGGAAAATGTCAGGAACGCCGGGACGAAGGCCGAGGCGGTGAAGCGGTCACGCAGGCCGGGGCCGAACAGGCGTGCCGATATGCCGGCCAGACGTACGCTGCCACGAACCGGAAGCCGCGCGCGCGCAACGTTCTCACCCGTTTCTGAAAGGGTCCGATATTCGACGAGACCGCGTGAAAACGTTATGGTCGACGATGGATGTGGATCGTTGAGCATAGCCTCCGCACGCTCGAATGCGGCAGTCCAGCTCAGCTCTTCGATGCCGTTGCCCAGACCGTGCGGGACTGCCTTGAAGGCGTTGATGTATACCGAGGCGTTCACGTGTGCTCTCCGCTCGAAAATCCAGTCGTCCTGGAGCCTAGCGGAAAGCGCTGAACCGGCCTTGAAGCCAACCGTTAAAATGCGAGCGATGTGTCGAAAAGACATGGCCGTTGAAGCGGCATGCCTGATCCGGAGCGACGGCTGCCTAGTGCGACGGAGCTGCCGCCGGTGCCTCGACCTTGACGCCCTCGACGATTTTTTGGGCCGGAATGGGGTTGCTGCCGCGTCTCGCCGTGTTCGTGTCGATCGTCTCCTTCGACATGTAGTCGAGCTGTTCGATCAACACGTTGGCGACGACCGTATCGCCGAGCTTGGCGTTGATGCCGTCCTTGATCTTCGTGCGGAAGCTTTCCGGATCAAAGGTGCCGACGCTTTTCAGGTCGATCATCTTTTCGCCCATCAGAAGCGAGAACAGTTGGTCCGTCAGAACGACTTCCATCGGAAGCTGAACGTGCTTGGACTTCATGCTGTCGACCGAAAGCGAGATGCGGCCGAGGAAATAGCCCTGAACCGTACCATTGTTGATGACCGGCAGGCTGACCGGGTTGCCTCGCACGATCGTGGTCACGACCGCGGCTTCCGCCTCGGTCGCCACGGGCGCCTTCGACATCTGCGCAGAGACATACACGCCACCGATCGTGGCGATGCAGACCCAGAGCCCGATCAGCAGAACCTTGATCATCAGGACGTGCCGAACCGGAACTGATGTTCCGAATAGGTGCCGTCGGCGTCCATGTCCTTGACGGCGTTCTTGAGGATGTCGGCAACGGCGCGGACGGCCTCGAGATGCGCTTCGACGCGCTGGGCGTTGAGCTTCAGCTTCTTCTTCAGGCCCTGCAACTGACCAAGATAAGGTGCCGACGTTTCCTTGACGTCCGGCCCGCGGAACAGGGTCGTCAGTTCATAGAGGCAGCGGCTCTTGTGGGCGTTCGACACTTTGAGGTCGAAGCCGGAGTCGCGGCCGATCCGATCATTCTCGTTATCGATGATCATCTCAAGACGGGAGAGCACGGTCTTGATGCGGTAGTCAGTGGAAACGACGTCCATATCAACCTTCTAATGTTAATTAATTTGATTTCTTGGCTGCGCCGGCGTTTTCCGACGGAGACAGGATCTGCCGCTGGAAATCAGTGATCATGCCCACCGCCATCTGGCGATCGCCTTCATCGGTCTTGGCATTCGGTGCCGTGCCACGTGCATGCTGAACCGACTGCGAGAATAGTTTTTCGGCAATACCGAAACCGCCCTGCTTGGAGACGGCATCAGCAATCTGTTCCGCCATCATGCCTTTCCAGAAATCGCCGGCGGAACCCTTGCCGAAGACTTCTTCGCTCTCGGATGGAAGCATGTTCTGGATAAACGTGGAGGCAACGCTTGCCTCGAACTTCCGGTAGGTCTCCGGAATATCCTTGTGGCGCGAAACACGGACGTTTTCGACCGTGGCTTCGGACCCGGCGGACTCTGCGGACTTGGCAGTCTGGCTTACGGCCTGGGCGAAACCCACACCGTTGGAGGCCAGCATGACCGATTGCGCCGTTGCTTCGTTTGCCTTCAGCTTTTCACGTGCGGCCTGAAGCAGGCCCGGATCTGCGGCCTGGACAACATCCAGGACAAGATCGCTCGGGGGGGAAATAGCCAATTCCAGTTCCTCATTATTTAGCGAACTGGATCATCCCTTATCAAGCTTGCTGGAAGCTGGTGTGGAGACCATCAGGCCGAGATCGACGAGATCGTACATGCGCTCGTCCTCGGCAAGCCGGCCTTCCAGCTCCTTTGCGTCGCCCATGCGCTCCTCCAGCCGGTCGCCCTTGGTCTTTTCGCGCAGGACCCGCTGTTCCTGCGCCTTCTGCTGGGCAACGATCTGCTGGCTTCGCGAAAACAGGCGCGTCAGCCGGTCGGCGTAATTCTTGGAGAACTGCTGGTGTACGGGATCGGTCGAGGACAGCGCATCAACAGTCGTGTCGATCGACTGATCGATTTCCGCCTTGCGCTGCACCGTGGTGCTGAGCTCGAACTCGGCGAGCTTTTCAAGCTGGCGCTGGACATCGACCAGACGCCGCAACTTGTCGGATTTCTTGTTGCCTGCCACGCGCGTCCTCCTTGGAAGCCTTGCCTACAGCCCGGTGAAAACAAGCGGAAACCCGCGCACGAATTCCTCGATCATGGAGGCGATGCCGAGATAGAGCAGGAAGATACCGCCCATCAGCGCATACGGCGTCGAGATGAAGTAGACCGGGATCTGCGGCGCCATCTTGTTGATCATTCCGACAGCGACGTTGAACATGATGCCGTAGACGAGGAAAGGGCTCATCAGCCTCAAGACGATCATGAACGTCGCCGACAACGTATCCGTCAGGGTGATCAGGATGCGCCGCGGATTGAGACCTTCGGCGAGCGGAATGGTCGTGTAGGAATCGACCAGTGATCTGATGACGATGTGATGGAAGTTCAGCATGAACAGGACGAGCAGGCCCGATAGGGTCAGAAGGCTGGTCAGCTGGCTTTCCGACGAATCTTCCAGCACGTCGGATCCGGGCGGACCACTGAACGAGATCGACATGGCGATGGCGGCGCCTGCAAACTGCAGGCCCGAGGCATAAAGGCGAGCGATCAGGCCGAACACGGCCCCGACGAGAGTTTCAGACGCAATCAGCAGGCCGAGACCCGCAGCGTCACCGGACACCCTGGGGTAGATCGTATCCCAGACCATCGGCAGCACCGCCATGGACAGCGCCACCGATAGAAACAGCCGGACTTCCATGGGCAATCTGGCAGACGAGAACCCGGGCATGATCATGATGCAGCCGCCGATTCGACAGAATGCAAGAAAGAGAGCGATGACCGTGCCCTGCGGGTCCGTTATCATGAGATCGATCCAAGTACCTTGATCTCGGTGCCCTTTGCCAGCTCGACATGCGACAGGACGGGAAGGGTTGCGAACAGCCGCTCGATGATCATGCGCACATAAGAGCGTGTCTCCGGCGACGTGACAAGTACGAAGGGCATGCCCTTGTCCATGTATTCACGGATGACTTTGCCCGCCTGTTCGCTGAATTCCTCGAGCGAGCGCGGATCGATGTCGAAATCGATGATGTCGCCCTTCGGATCGCGCTTGATTGCCTGGTGAAACAGCAGATCCCATTTCGAGCCGAGACGCAGGACGCGCAGGATGCCGTTGTCGGCAAGATCGCCGCAGATCTGCTGGGCCATGCGGACGCGCACGTGCTCGACGAGCTGCTCGGTCTTGCGGACATGCGGCGCGAGTTCGGCCAGGGCTTCGAGAATGAGGTGCAGGTTCCGGATCGAGACGCGTTCGGCAAGCAGAAGCTTGAGAACCGCCTGAAGGCCGGAATAGGACATGTGCGACGAGCACATCTCGTCCGCGAGCTTCTTGTACTCCGGATCGAGACGTTCGATGAGGATCTTGACGTCCTTGTAGGACAGAAGCTGCGGCAGGTTGTTGCGGATGACTTCGCTGACATGGGTCAGAAGCACCGAGACGTTGTCGATCGGGTGGAAACCCTCGCGCTTTAGATCCTCGACGAAATGCTCCAGCACCGAGACGGCCGGCATGCCGAACGTGGGTTCGCGAACCTCGTCGCCGGGAACCGACGGCTTGCGATCCTTGCCGACGATGACGAGGACTTCGCCCAGTCGCAGCGTGCTGCTGGCGACCGTCGTTCCGTGGATGCGGATCTGGTAGGACTTTTCCGGGATCTGGATATCGTCGACGACCTTGATTTCCGGCACGACGAACCCGTATTGCGTGGCAAACCGCTTGCGCATCTTGCCGACGCGGAACCCGAGTTCCTGGTGTGCGCCGAGAAGACGCGGCGAGACCTGCTTGCCGAGCGCCAGTTCGATTTCTGCCGTCTTGAGGACGTTCTTGACCGAATCCTTTTCCGATTCGCGGTTCTCGACGACCTTCTTTTCCTCGCTTTCGCGCACCCTCTGGTTCTCGGCTTCGATCTGCCTCGGAATGATCCAGCCGGCACCGGCGAGAAGGAATGCAAGCGTCATGAACGGCATGAACGGCAGGCCGGGCACCAGTGCCAAGGTCGCCATCATGCCGGCTGCGACCCACAGCGCGCGAGGATAGCCGCTCAGCTGGCCGATAACAGCTACGTCGGTGGAACCCTGGGTACCGCCGCGGGTGACGATCAGGCCGGCTGCGAGCGAAACGATCAGCGCCGGAACCTGTGACACGATACCATCGCCGACCGACAGCTTGACGAAGACGTCGGCGGCTTCGCCGATTTCCATGCCGTGACGGAAGTAACCGATGATGATGCCGCCGAACACGTTGATCGTGGTGATCAGCAGGCCGGCGACCGCGTCACCGCGAACGAATTTGGAGGCACCGTCCATGGCGCCGAAGAACGAGCTTTCCTCTTCCAGCTCGCGGCGGCGCAGCTGCGCCTCCTTCTCGTCGATGATGCCGGCTGACAGATCGGCATCGATCGACATCTGCTTGCCGGGGATCGCGTCGAGGGTGAAGCGCGCGCCGACTTCGGCGATACGCGTCGCGCCCTTGGTGATGACGATGAAGTTGACGACGATCAGGATCAGAAAGACGATCAGACCGATCACGAAATCGCCGGACATGACGAGGTTCGCAAAACCGGCGATCACGCCGCCGGCGGCGGTATGGCCCTCGTGGCCGTGCGAAAGAATGACGCGGGTGGTGGCAATATTGAGCGCCAGCCGGATCATCGTCGCGATCAGCAGGATCGTCGGGAAGGACGAGAAGTCCAGCGGCCGCTGAATCCACAGCGCCACCATCAGGATCAGGACGGAAAAGGCGATCGAAAACGCCAACCCGATATCGATCATGAAGACCGGCACCGGCAGGAACAGGATGCACAGGATGGCCATGATACCGACGGCAAAGCCGATATCGCGGCCATTCGGCGCGGCCTTCACGGGGGTAATGGACGTCTTCGTCATTGCCATATGCGGTATCTCTTCATGAGATTAGAAAGGCGCATGCTGCGCCCATGGATCGCGCAAAAAGCAAGACATGATAATGCCCGGACCTGTTGCGACAGATCCCTTCTAGGCAGCGAAGCTTGTGTGAGGGTGTCCGCCATCATCGCAGGCGAAGCGTGCGAGCAAGCCTCGCAGCCTTGGCAGCCGTGCGCTAGAAACCGGACTGGACGCGCGAAAAGACGAGATCGGTGAAAAGCGAGATCTGGCCGCCGATGAAGGGAGCGGCAATCCCGAGCGCCAGCATGACGGCGACGATCTTGGGCACGAATGTCAGTGTCATTTCCTGGATCTGAGTCAGCGCCTGAATGAGCGCCACGACCATGCCGACAATCATCGCGGTCAGCACTGCCGGGCTTGAGGCGATGAGAATCGTCCATATCGCCGAGTGCATCATGTCGAGAGCATCGGCTTCATTCATTGCAGGATCATCCGGGGCATTGGTGTCGTGGCCATCATCATCTGGCGCGAATCGCATGCGGATGATGACAGCCACCGACCGCCAATGCAATTGAGCGACCGGTACTGCCCCCGGCAAAACCGCAGGCTCGCCTGCAATTTCAGGAATTCAGTCGGATCAGGACTCCGAGGACTTCGTCGCAGATATCGTGATGCCGTCGCCGATCGTGATCTCCTTGCCAGCCTCGGTCGTTGCAACCAGACCGTCGGACGTGACTTCGATCGACTCGACCACACCGCTGGTCTTGCCATCACTGCTGGTGATCGTCTTGCCGATATAGGACGAGGCGTTCGATAGCGACGACTGTGCGATCAGGCTTTCCAGGTTGGTGTTCGTCTGGATCGACTGTTCGACCTGCGAGAAGGTTGCCAGCTGCGAGATCTGTTCGCTGGCATCCAGCGGATCGGTCGGATCCTGGTTCTGCATCTGGGCGATCAGAAGCTGCAGGAAAGCGTCGTAATCGAGTGAAGCGCTTGCCGCAGCGGATGAAGCCTTCGACGAACTGGTTGCAGTCGTCGAGGTTGCGGACGATACCGTATCTACTGCCATAGCCCCATCTCCTTGCGCAGACCGGCGATAGCAGCCGGCGCGACTTCCTTGCTGTTCAGGATGCGCTCTTCGACAGGATAGAGCGCGCGGATTGCCTTCAGTGCTTCAAAAGCGCGATCGGAGGCAACAAGCGCATCGATCTGCTTGAGCTCGTCGATGATTTCCGGATTGCGGAAGCATGCGAGCAGCATCATGACCGACCGGCGGAACATGGTCACGGCCTGGTCCTTGCCTTCCGGATTGATCAGCATCATCTGTGCGATGAAGTACAGCTGACGAAGCGGGGTCGTCGTATCCTCGGGCTGGAGAACATGATTTTCCAGCAGAAACGTAACGTTGTTGAGGAATTCGAGAGAAACCTTGCGATCAACACGCAGGACTGCGCCGTTGATGAAGATCTTTTCGCCGGACTTCAGCGAGATACGCAGTGTGCTTTTCATCTTAGGCCATCCCTGATGATGGTAGTCACGTCGATAATGCCCTGGTAATTGTCGGACTGCTTTTTACGAATGCGTTCGCATTCCTTCAGTATCCAAAGGGCGATGGAGATCAGCTTTGCGCGCAGCTCGATGCCGAGCTCGTTGTCGGGCTGGTTGAGGTCTTCGATAAACCGGGTCCAGACCCTGCGCGTATAATGGATGGCCTCGACGGCCTCGCGTCCATAATGCGATTTGTTCGGGACTGCAGAGAGGAGCTCAATGGAGCGGGCCAGAACCTGGCGTTCTCTCTCTCTAGCGCTTGCGAGGTCATCCTTGATTACCTCGGCATACGCAAACTGGAACATGCTTGCTTCCTTCATGTTGCAAACCAAATGCCGCGGGGCAACTACCCATTATAGATAGTTGACGAGGCTCAGTCCCTGGATCTTGGAGGTGATGGTGTATGAGGTCTCTACTTGCGTCAACAACGTGTTGAGACGCACCGAAGCATCATAAGTATCCACGCCGACGAGATCTGTCAGTTGGGTGTTGATGATATCCATTTGCGCCGACATGGCGGTATTGGCCTTTTCGACGCGCTCCTGGGAAAGACCCATGGAAGAGCGCTCAGCATCGATGCCGGACACCGATAGGCCGGCAAGATTGGTAACGGTCGCGTTGACCTTGTTCAGTGCATCGGCGGACAGGCCGGCCGTCGCCAACTGGGACGTGATCAGGCTGCCGAGAACGAGGTTCTTGAAGCCATCGGCATTCAAGCTCGTCGAAGTGGTGACGGTCTCAGACGTGCTGACACGACCGGTCATCTTGGTGTCGGACGCGTTTGTCCAGCCGGACCAGTCGAAGGACGACGTATAGTCGTCTAGGAAGGTCGCCATCTGGCTGGACGATATATCCGATGCGCTGGAGATACCGTTGGCCGACATGAAGCTCGAAAACTGCGTGTTGAAGTCGTCCGTCAGGTCGGTGATGAAGCTGTCGTCCAGAGGGGCGGCATCGGTGTTGATGCCGGAAAACAGATACTCGCCATTGACCGAGACGTTTGCGTAGCTGACGAAATTCTCGAGCACGGACGTCGCCGTATCGGCAGAAACCTGCAAGCTCGTCTTGTCGCTGCTGCCGGAGAGCGCGACCAGCGAATCCAGCAGCGTCTGGCCGGAGTCGGACATCTGCTCCATCGCAAGCTGCGAGGAATCCATTCGCTGATTGGTCAGCGAATTGGAATCGATGATTGCCTGCAGCCGTGATGACTCGCGGCCGTAATCGAGGCTTGCAGACGTCCGCGTACCGAGTTCCAGACCCGTATCCGCATAGGTACCGTTGACCGATTCCTTCTGCAGTTTGGCGATCTCGGTCTGCGAGTTCTGTACGGTCAGCTGCATTGTCTGGCTGACGGAAAGGGTTGAGATGGATGTCGTCTTCATGACTTAGTTCGCAGCCTCCATCAGCGCCGCCAGCATCTCGTCAATGGTCGACAAGAGCTTTGAGGCCGCCTTGTAGGATTGTTCGACATCGAGGAGGAGGATCAGTTCCTCATCGAGATTGACGCCCGTTGCGTTGGAATAGGCCTCGGTTGAACGCGACAGCATGGCCGTCGTGGTTTCCGCAGCATTTGTGGCTCCGCTCCGGTATTCCTCGACCCAGCCGACTGAATCCGTTGAGTAATCCAGCAATGTGGCCTTGTCGCCGATCTTGGCGGCAGGATCAAATTCCATGGAAGTCTCGAAGCCCGAGACATATTCGCTGAGCAACGTGGAAAAGCCGCTCGCGCTTTCGGTGTTGACACTGGCACCCGAAATCGAGCCGTCCCTGAGCTTGGTGGGGTCGGCGACCGCCTCGGCATTGACCGTGATGATCCCAGCCAGGCCGGTGATGATCTCAGCCGTTTCAAAATCGACTTCGTCGCCTGTGGTCGTCGTGAAAAGACCGGCGATCTGGCTTGCGCCATCTGTTTCAGAAAACAGGGAAATCAGGCCGCGGGCAATTTCGTCGAGCTGGTCCTGGTACGTTGGATAGACCTCGTCACGCAGCTGGACGAGTGCCTGAAGCGACCCTTGCGCCGTCGTGTCGCTGCTCTGGCCGGCTTTCAGCTCCACGCCGTCGATATAGACTGCGCCGCCGACCGTCGTTGCATCGTAACCGGCAGTCGAATCGAACGTTACAGGCCGTGCCGTGCTTTCGAACAGCGTGATGCCGCCATTCGTATAGATCGACATGTCGTTGTTGTCGCGCGTCGCGGTGCTGATGCCGACGATGCCGGAAATCTGCTTGAGCAGGCTTTCGCGGGTATCGAGAGCATTGTTGCCGTCGGTGCCGGCCGCAGCCGCCGTCACAACCGCCTTGTTGGCCTGCTCGAACTGCGCAAGCAGCTTATTGAGCTTGTCAACCTGGCCGGAAATCTGGGCGTCGGTGCCAGCCCGAAGCTGCTGCACTTCGGTGGTGCTGGTATTGAGAGCCGTCGCAACATCGACCGCCGAGTTGACCGCAGCCGAAGCGAGCGTCACGTCTCCGGGGGTCGCCGCGTAGGTCTGCAGCGCGTCCCGCAGTTCGGACAGTGCCGTGGACGGAGCAAGCGAATACCCGTCCCCGCCCATGATTGTGTAGACGGATTCCAGTCCGGCCAGCAATGTCTGCTGTCCCGCATCGTCGGCCGTAGACGAGAGTGTCTGCTTCAGCAGCGCGGCGTCTTCCGTCCGCGCTGTCTGAACGGTCGTGGCACCGGTATAGGCGTTCGTGACAGTCGCTGCGGAACGGCGGTTGTAATCGCTGTTCCCGACGTTTTGAACGTTTGTCGACAACACCCCCGTCTGCGTGGCGGTGTTGTTCAAGATATTCTTTGTCGTACTCAGTGCCGATGCGAGTGACATCGCTTAACTCCTGAAACTACCGGACCAGATTAATCAGTACGTCCATCAGATCGGAACCGGTCTGGAACACTTTGGAATTGGCGCTATAGCTGCGCTGCGCTTCGATCATCTCGGTCAGTTCGTTGGCCAGATCGACGTTGGAGGTTTCGAGCGCGCCCGAAACGATCTCGCCAAATCCGCTGGAGCCGGCAAAGCCGAGGGTGACCACGCCGGAGCTGCTCGTCGTGCGGTAGACGTTGCCGGAGGAGACTTCGAGGTTGTCGGGGCTTTCGACCGTCGCCATGGCGATCTGGTACAGCGACTTCGACGAACCGTCCGCATAGACCGCGTTGATCGTGCCGTCTGATTCGATCTTGACGCTGGAGATGGAGCTCGGCGCGCTGCCGTTGACGCTGCCGCTCGAGATGTTCGACTTGGCCGACAGCTGCGTCATGCCGGCGAGATCGAACTTGATCCCGTTGACCGTGACAGAAAGCTCCTCGGCACCGTCAACCGTTTCAAGCTTGCCGGACGAATTAAACGCGAGCGACAGGTTGGCGAGTTCGCCATCACCGCCATAAGGGAAGCTGCCGGTGCCGGTCGTGCTTGCGTCAGCTGCGTTATAGACGCTGAGCTGCCATTCGCCTGCAGCCGTCTTCGAGAAATAGAAGTCGTAGACAATCGGGTTGCCGAGGCTGTCGTAGCTGGTCAGCGACGTCTTCAACGTGCTGTCCATGTCGACGTCGACATCTTCGGTGTTGTCGGACGGCAGGTCGGCGGCGACGACATCGGATGCACTGTTGAGGTTGCCGGAGAGCGACCCGGAGGTCGACGCGACCGCACTCAGTTCCGAGCCGCCGACATTGATCGGGACCAGGCCGTCATAGCTGTTGACGACGGTCGTCGGGGTTCCGGAATCGTAGGAGTAACCGAGGAGCGTATAGCCGGCAGAGTTGACCAGGTTGCCCTGCTCGTTCGGCGTAAAATCGCCGGAACGGGTCAGAAAGGTCTCGCCCGCTGAATTCTGTACGACGAAAAATCCGTCGCCCTGGATGGCAAGGTCGGATCCTGACGTGGTGTATTCGAGAGCACCCTGCTCAGAAATCGAATACTTCACGCTGGTTTCGACACCACCGGAATTGTATGAGCCGGCCGTCGATGGCAGCACTAGCGACGAAAACTGCGTGGACGACTTTTTGTAGGCAGTCGTTGACGAGTTAGCAATGTTATCGCCAACGGTGCCCAAGCGGTTTGCCTGCGCATTCATGCCCGATACGGCGGTTTTCATAGTTCCGAAAAGGCTCATAGCAATCCTCGTTGCACTTAGGCTTATGACTTTAGGGGATGGGCCTTGCGTGAAGCTGTCTGCGTGCTTGCATCGAGCGCTGATCTGCGTCGAAGTCGAGGGCCCTATCTGTCTGACAAAAATGACAAATCGAGCACGCAAAAAAAATGGCACCTCATATTTGGGTGCCATTTTCAGTGTTATTTCCAGTCGATGCAGTATCCTAGGAACCGCTTCGAATCGATGGGATCGAAGCCCAGTTTCTTGCGAAGCTTCTTGCGAAGCTTGCTGATGTGGCTTTCGACCACGTTCTCTTCGACGTCCTCGTCGAACACGCCGTAGATGGCGTTGAAGATCTGCGACTTGGAAACCCGACGGCCGCGATTGGCAATCAAGTATTCCAGGATGCGGCGTTCGCGCCGTGGAAGTGCAAACGCTTCGCCTTCGACTTCGGGATCGCGGCCATCGGAGAAAACCCGGATCGCGCCGATGTCGGTGTGATTGGCAACCGCGTTCAGGCGGCGGCGGATAGCCGCTGCCCGTGCCAGAATTTCCCTTGGATGAACCGGCTTGCGCACAACGTCATCGACACCGCAGTCGAAAAGCGCAAGCGTGGATTCGAGTGATGGCTGATCGCTGACAGCGATTACCGGTGCACTGCTGCGTCCACGGATTGCCCGTGGCAAATCATGGATCAGGTCGCCCTGACCAATCAAAAACGCCTCGATTGCAGCAATATCGGCTTCCGCTGCCGAATTCACCCAATCTGTAAATTCTTCCGGATCAAACCCGGTAGAAGGAACGCCTTCGCGCCCAAACAAAGACGTGTAACCGTCTTTCACTATTTCTCGTTCATCAACCACTACGATCATTCGTCCGCCTCCGAATCAATATCGCATCTCAGTGAGAGAGTGATACGAATCGTCAGGAATCTGGGCAACTAGAGGAAGTAACAGGGGCTTGCTAATAATTGATTAACCATGTTGCGCCGATTTGGTACTAGATCTAGTGGAAAAAGGGTGGCCTCCGCATAATGCGCGGTGGAAAATTAATTTTTGAGAAAATGCTCACTTGAAAACGCAGTTTGAACGCATTCTCTCACCGGCAGCCGTAAACAGATATTAGATTTCACTAATTGCTATTTCAGGTTGCGCTCGGACCGCAAAAATTCGTCGCGTTCCGCGTCCATTTTCCGAAGTCGGTGGCAACAAGATTGGCGATCACCCGGCACACATAGCGCTGCTGCGCCGGATTGTTGTTGGGACCGGCATGATATCTGGCGACTGCCATCGTCCATGTCTCGTGCTTGTCGTGCAGCCGTTTCAGAAATAGCGCCGCATATTCGACGTTCTTTCTCGGGTCGAGCATGTCCGGAACCGAGGCAAACTCCTCGCCATGGAAGTGGTGATTGATCTGCATGCAGCCGAGATCGATCAGCTTGGCGCCCGTGCTCTTCGCCTGGGTAAAGAGCTGCATCGCCTCCTGCACAGACGACGCGAAATAGGCCTTGCCTTCGATATTCAGCGCATAGGGACTGAGCGATCCCTTGCGTCCGGTCTCTGTCAGTCCCACCGAGTAGAGGATGCCTTCAGGGACGCCGTATTTGCGCGCTGCGGCCTGGATCTGGGCCTCGCAGATGCTGACCTGTTCCGAGGTGATCTTGCCGTTTCCAGCCTGGCCAGTCCCTGGCTGGGCGGTTCGGGCCTGATCGCGCCGCTGCGGCGCGCCGGCGCGCTTCTGCGTCCCCGGCTGCGCGGCGTTGGGCACGTCTGCCTGCTGAAGAGGCTGCTGGGTGGCGTAGAGCTGCCAGGCGCGGGTTTCGAGCGCGCTACAGGTAAATGTCGCCAGTGCCAGTGCTGCCGATGTCAGTTTCAACGACAGTCTCATTGCGCTTCTCCATGTCGTTGCGATTGCTGTCGTTGGAGCGGCCACCCTGAGCCTGTCCCTGCTGGCGGGCCGCCTCGCCGTCACGGGCGAGCTGCTGCTGTGTCTGGGCGCCGCTGCCGCCCTGCTGCTGGTCTGCAGACGAGTTCGAGCTGTCGGTCGACGGCGCCATGCTGACGGTCACCTGGTCGACGTTGAAGCCCTGGGCCCGCAAGGCATCGAGCATCGGCTTGCTGTCGTCGCTGAGCTCGCGATAGGCCATGCTGCTGTGGACGGTAAGATGGATGCTCAGCTGATCTCCCACCAGCCGCATATGCGCGGTCACGGTACCGAGATTGTCGGGCGTCAGCTGGAGCTTGAGCGTATTGACCACGCTGCCGGTGCCGGATGTGCGGGTCGGATCGGTCAGCGCGGAAGACGGCTGCATGGCCGCGGTCCATTCCCTGTTGCTGGAGGCGGCACTCAAAAGATTGCTGGCATTTTCGCCGACGCCAAAGCCGAGATAGCGCCGCGAGTCGAGAACCGTGACGGTTTCGGTGTTGGCTGTGCCTGGAAGGCTGTCCTGCAGGTCGGATCCGCCGTCCGCGCCTGTGACGATCGACAGGCTGACAGCCGCAATCGCATCTCCGGCTTTCTGGAAGCGGTAGGATTTAACGTCTGTCTGGGGTTCTGCCTCGCCCGTATCGAGGAAATCGAACGACGTGGCAGCATCCGTGTCGTCGGACGGCATGCTGGCGTCCGTCTTATCGTTCGACATCCGCGTCTCGGTCACGGAGATCATGGCCGACAGTGCGGCTATATCCGCGGACTGGGCCGGGTTACCGGTCTCGACGCTGGCCGTCAGATTGAGCAGTGCCGCTGTTGAGAGTGCAGCCGTTGAATCTGGCACAGCGGTCGCGAGGGCCGCTCCTTGGCTTTCATCGTCCGGCACGTCCTTCGAAAGCACATCGGCGATCTTCGCCTTTCCATCGTCGCCAGCAACAGTCGTGACGCGCTTGGTTGCAGTAGCAACCATCTGGGTAACGTCGATCTGGCCGCCGGCCTTGTCCGGGCTACCGGTCTGTTTGATGTTGCCTGTTTGGTTGAGGCTGTCACTCTGGTCCTGACCCGGAATCTCTTCCGGCAAGGCTTGTCCGACGAGCTCTTCTTTGACCGCCTCGTCTACAGACGGCGCCGGAACCGGCTGGGCGACCGGGTGCGGCACGTCCACCTGCGGGGCTGCGACCGGAAGCTCGGCTGCAGCCTGGACAAGCGTTGCAGCGGATGGAGCAGCGGTATCCGCAGGTTCCGTCGGCTTGAAGTTTGCGGCAAGCGACGTCAGGTCGGTAAGCGTCTTGAAGCGGGAACTGCCGAGCGAAATCTTTCCCGTCCCGGATCCGTCCTCGGCAACCGCCGTGCCGTTCTCTGTCGATTTCCCGGCATCGGCGTCCGCGTCTGTCAGCACCTGGGCAAATTCGCCGGCTTCGCCGTTCTGCGGCGATGCCTTTCCGAAAAGAGTCCCGACCTGCCCGTCTGATACTGCCTTAACCGAAGCGCCTGCTACGTTCGTCATTCATATGCCTCATCGCTGAGCAGGTCGTCGATCTGCTTCAGCTTCATTCTGTTCTGCTCTACATAGGTCTGGAGGCTTGCCTCCATTTCCGGATTCTCGGTCTTTGCTGCGGGCTTGGCCACAGAGGTGGTCGGTGCCGGCGCCGAAGGAATGGTGGCGGACGCCGTCGCAGCCTGACCCGCTTCGCCCGCGGGCATCACCACCGGCTCTGCCGATACGCTCGAGGTTTCGGGTGCCATCAGGATCTGTTCGACGACCTTTTGCGCCGCTGCACGCAGGTTCCTGTCGCGTTCGGAAAGCGCGCCATCGGGGATCTGCGACAGACTCTTTGCCGCTTCCACAACGTTACTGGACGAAATGCTGGCAAGATCGCCATACAGCTGCCCGATCGCATTGTTCTCCGAACCGGGACTGGGGGAGAGACGTTCCGCGTTCAATGCCGCAAAGCGAGCCAGATCCTTGTTGCCCGCGAGCAAGGCGCGCCTGGATACCCGGAGGTAGAATTCGTGCGCGCGCGGATCGTCCATCATTGAGACGACGTCGGTCCAGCGGCTCCGGTCACCCTTGCCGTCATCGTCAGTGGCAAGTTGCACGAACATGTCGATAAACTGGCTGGCATAGGGAGAATAGAGAAAACGACGGACGTATTTCGCCGCCAGATCGAAGCCCCTGCCCGGGTCCGTCGGTAGGATCACGGCGAGCGACCGTCTGAGCGCTGCCTCTTCCAGATTGGTCCCGGGTGCGAGCAGCCGAACCTGATCGAAATAGCCGATCGCCTTGGCGGGGTCGGCATTCGCCGTGATGTTGCCGGCGACGAGCGCCAGATAGGGGCCAACCGGGCTTGTGCCATACTCCTTGACCAACCCCTCGAATGCAGCGACCGCCGTCAGGCCCTGCCCCTGGAAATAGCGACGGAGAACGCGCGCCAACCGGCCATCGAATTCACCGTCGACATCCCGTGCGGCAAGAAAATCCAGCGTCTGCGGATTGCCGCCACTCATGGCGAATACGAAAACCGCATCGACGTTGCGGGGATCCTTGAACACATCAGGTGATGCCGTGCGTAGCCGCTGGTCGAGTGTCTTGAGAAGGAAGCGCTGCATTTCGTTGGCGGAATGATCGCCCGCGACGATCGCGTCCTGCAGATATTGCAGGGAGCGGATCATCTTGTATGGCTCAAGATCCTCACTGGCCACGGCGTTGCCCGCAGCGGCGAGAAAAACCCCGGCGACCAGTGAGCGCAGCAAGCTATGGCAATCGCGCGAACGCATCATCTCGATTTATCCGTTGCCCAGCAGGATTTCGATACGGCGGTTGGCGCCGCTCATCGGATCTTCGACGTTTTGAAGTCGCCGGTCGGCAAATCCAGAGACCTGCTTTACCCTCTCCTCGTTCAAGCCGCCCCGCACGAGCATGTAATAGGCCGCATGCGCGCGGGACATAGACAGGCTCCAATTGTCTCCGGTGCGTCCCTTGAAAGGCCGTCCGTCCGTGTGGCCACGAATGATCACCGACCCTGGACGCGCGGCCAGGAGTTTGCCGATCTTTTCCATGGCGAGCACGAGCTCCTTGCCGGGCAATGCGGATCCGACATTGAACATCGCGGTATTTGCTTCGTCCGAGATCGTGATCAGCGTGCCGCCTTCGGCCGGCTGCACCACGATGCCCTCGGCCAGCTTGCCGGCAATCCCGGCGACCTGCGCCTGAATTTCCTTCTGAAGCTCTTCGGCCTTGTCCTGCCCGGCGGCGTCGAGTTCAGCTTTTGCCTTCTTGTCCGATGCATCGGAAGCATCGGGCGCTGAGACGGCATCCGGCTTTACCGATACTGGGACAGTTTCCACCGCGGGCGGCTGGGAAAAGGCGCTCGCCTGCTCGCCCGGCAGACTCGTGTCCGAAGCAAGCTTGGCTTGCGCCGGTGTGTCGAGCTGCTTGCTCCAGAAATCCGGATCGAAAGGATCGCGATAGGCTTCTCCGCCATCCGCACCGGTGGACGGACCGGAATCGCTCGCGCCACCCTCGCCCTTCGTGCTGACATTGGCCTGTTGGCCTACTTCCTGAGCGATGCTGGCAAGCACGGAATAGGGATTCTGGAACAGAGCTGCTTCGGAAAAGGTCATGTCGTCGCCAGAGGCGGAAATGGACTCGCCATCCATGCCCGCCTTGCCGCCGCCCGTCTTGTCGTTCTCAACGGTGGACTTCTTGTCGGAATCTTCGCCCTTGGCCTGATCCGACGGCTTCTTAATGCCCTTGGATGCGGGCGTGTCGTCAGACAGCGGCACGGGATTGAAATAGCTCGCGAGCGATGCCTTCGTTTCCTCATTGGCGGCGTTGACCAGCCACATGACGAGAAAGAAGGCCATCATGGCGGTCATGAAGTCGGCGAACGCAATCTTCCACGCACCGCCGTGATGGCTGTCGTGATCGCCGCGGTGACGCTTGATGATGATGATTTCGTTTTTGCCGTGATGATGGTTCTCAGCTTCGCTCATGCCAGCACCCTCTCAAGGTCGGCGGCAAAGGCAGAAAGGCGCGTCACGAGAAGCGAATCACCGATCTCGACGCGGATGTCGGTGTCGTCTGTGTGGACGAAAGACACCGCATCGCCTTTCTCCTCTAGCTGGGCTTTGAGAAGATCGCAGAGATGCACCGGTCCGAAGACCGTAATCTGCTCCAGAATTTCCTTGGCGAGCGTCGGTTTCAGCTCCTCGACAAGCTCGTTGATAGCGCCGCGCATCACCTGTTCTTTGAGCAAGGGAGACAGAACGCGGGCCGTCGCCTCGGACAGTTCGGCAGAGACCCGTGACGCGAGATCCGGAAGAGCCTTCGAGAGATAATCGGCCAACCCGTCCTCGAACTGGAGGCGCTGCTGTTCGATCTCCTGCGCATGCTGTTCCTTCAGCGCCTCGAGCTCTTCGGCATGCTGCGCCGTCAAGGATTGGGTCGCCGCAAGATGACCTTCATCATAGGCTTCGCGACGCTCGGCCTCGAGATCGACTTCTACCGTCTGCGCAAAGCTTTCCAGCGCCGGCATCTCGGCGGGCGACGCAAAGTGAGAGGGCGTTTCTATCGGGGCCGCAAGCAGCGCAGCCTCGGCGCCGAAATCTCTGAGATACCGCGCAAGTGGGGAATTCATCAACGCACTCCATCAACGTCGTTTGCGGAATAAGGCCGCAACGTCTCACGCATCGCCCGTTCTGTGATGCTCCACACCGGCCTCCGGCCCGCGCCCGATCGCCGGGGCGGCGGAGTTCGCCATGGGAATAGATCAGAAATTAGGAAGTTAAACTTGTGCGAGGATGATGCAGTCCTCGTGAACCTGAACGACAAGGTGCGACGACACCAGATACCTGACACCTACGCCGCAAGAGCCGTACCGCAAATGCAATCGGCCGCGCTCGAAAGCGCGGCCGGCATAATTTCGCTGGTATGTTCAATCTTACTGCTGGAAGAGCGTAAGAATGTTCTCGGAGCTGGAGTTTGCAATCGACAGCGACTGGACGGCCAGCTGCTGCTGCGTCTGCAGAGCAGACAGTCTGGCAGACTCTTCTTCCATGTCGGCGTCGACGAGGCGGCTGATGCCTTCCTCGATCGCATCCGTCAGAGTTCCGGCATAGCTGGTCTGAAGGTCGATACGGGTGGTCAGCGCGCCGAGGGCAGCACCTGCATCCGTAAGGCTGGAGAGAGCCAGTTCGACATTGTCGAGATATTCTGCGAGTTCTGTGTCCGTGGTGGCGGCCGTCAGGGTGATGTCCATGACATCGCCAAGAAGACCGCCCGAACCGACGCCGTCGGCATCGATGGAGCCGAACATGGCGTTGGTTGCAACGTCATAGGATGCCGTCGTGACTTCGACTGTACCGTCGTCGTTGCGGATGAAGCCGTCGACGACCGATTCCGGGTCGGCGCCGGTAGCGGCGACCATCCAGTTTTCACCGCTGAACGAAGCGCCCTGGGCGATCGAGGACAGCTGTTCCTGCAGCTTGGTGATTTCAAGCTGGATCTGTGCCTTGTCGGTCGAGTTTTCGTTCGCGGTGACGATCTTCGACTTGATTTCGTTGACGACGTCGATAGCGCTTTCCATGGCGGCGTAGGCCGTATCGACCTTTGCAGCACCAACTCCCAGAGCGTCGGTCGCAGCCACCAAAGCGTCCTTGTCGGAACCCATCGTGGTCGAGATCGACCAGTAGGCAACGTTGTCGGAGGCCTCGGATACGCGATAGCCCGAGGATACACGGCTCTGCGCCTGCTCCAGGCTATCGTTGATACCCCTCAACGTCTGAAGTGCAGAGTTTGCGGCGTTGTTGGTCAAGATGCTGGTCATTAAAACTGCCCCTTATGGCATTGGATGGGAGGGCATCCCGGGTGTTCCGGTAACGACGATCAGCTTCATGCCTGCCGCGCCCTTGCATTCGGCTCGCCGTTGCGATGGATACAGAAAATCATCTTATGGTTAATGGAGGGTTAAAGCGGGAACAAAAGTTAACGCGTGCTGGAACATTTTCAGCTTTCGCGAACGAAGATTAATGGGCGGTAGGTTTTGCGGGAGCGTGAACGAATGCCTCCACGGTCTGTTCGCAGGATAGAGTTGGAAAGGATCCCATCGTTTCACCGGAGCTGAATCGCGGCTCCAACGCCGCTGCGCGTTCCACCTTCGGACAGCCTGGCGAACATACCTGCAACGGCGTGATTTTGCTGTTGTTTTGAAGTCATTAACCACGCTGGAAGCTGTTTTAGCAATGCCGCCAGATTTAAGACCTTGGCAAGGAATGGCTGCGAAATTGCAGCCTAGATGACGGGCTTGGATCCGGTAAGGAACAAGAGGCATGAAGCCGGACCGTCATTTGCCGGTGACACTACCGAACCCGGTATGTCCTCCTTTTTTGTATAGAGTCCAAGGGGACAATCCATGACTAGCATCAACTTCAATTCTTCTGCTTCGTCCGCTCTTCAGACACTGAGCACCATCAACAAGAGCCTGGAGCAGACGCAGAACAGCGTTTCGACCGGCTACAAGGTGAGCAAGGCTTCGGACAACGTTGCCTACTGGTCGATCTCGACCACGATGAATTCCGACAAGGGCGCCCTCAACGCTGCTTCCGACGCTCTGGGCGTTGGCGCTGCCAAGGTTGATACCGCCTATGCCGCCATGGAAAGCGCCATCGACGTCGTCAACGAAATCAAGGCGAAGCTTGTTACCGCTTCGGAAAGCTCGACCGACAAGGCTCAGATCCAGCTCGAAGTCGGCAAGCTGAAAGAACAGCTGTCCTCGATCGCCGAAGGCGCTTCGTTCAGCGGTGAAAACTGGATCGTCAAGGGCGACCAGGACTCTGCCAGCGTTGTCGACGGCTTCGTTCGCGACGCAGACGGCG
Organism: Neorhizobium sp. DAR64872/K0K18; assembly: GCF_050500175.1. Taxonomy (NCBI): domain Bacteria; kingdom Pseudomonadati; phylum Pseudomonadota; class Alphaproteobacteria; order Hyphomicrobiales; family Rhizobiaceae; genus Neorhizobium; species Neorhizobium sp. DAR64872/K0K18. The sequence goes on along the minus strand of NZ_CP191446.1, from coordinate 525,761 downwards.
CTGTCAAGGTCACGACGGCAACCTACGACATCGAAACCAACGCACTGTTTGACTCGGTCACAGCCGGCGTCGGCAGCGGCGGTATCCTCGGCGATCTGATGGCGACTGCCGATCTCACGGACTCGACGAGCGACACGGACATCGCAACCTACCTCTCAACTGTTGAAACGGCTCTTTCCAGCATGACGATCGCTGGCGGCGCACTTGGTGCTCTGACCACCCGTATCGACCTGCAGTCGGACTATTCCGGCCAGCTGTCTGACGCGATCGAAGAAGGCGTAAGCCGCTTGGTCGACGCCGACATGGAAGAAGAATCTGCCAAGCTGTCTGCCCTGCAGACCCAGCAGCAGCTCGCCATCCAGTCGCTGTCGATTGCGAACTCCTCTTCGCAGAACGTGCTCTCGCTGTTCCAGTAAGAAGACCAGCCGTTACCTTCTGGTTTGTTCAAGGAAAGCCCCGGGTCATCCCCGGGGCTTTTTCCGTACCTTCGATCGGATCATGGTAAAGAAAGATATTTTTTCTCGTCAAAGATCGTCAGCCTTCGGACTTCATTAACGTTAATGCTGTTATCTAAGCTCATCTAAGCGGCGGGCCGGAATGAGTGAGTATTTTCCGACTGGCATGATGCACTCAGGCCGCTTTCCGGTGCTTCCGGAATGTCCCCTCCTTTTTGTTTTGCCTAGGGGTTTAGTAACATGACGAGTATCCTTACCAACACTGCAGCGAATTCTGCACTTCAGACGCTCAGCAACATCAACAAGGGCCTGGAAGACACTCAGGACCGCGTTTCTTCCGGCTACAAGGTCAGCAAAGCATCGGACAACGTTGCTTACTGGTCGATCTCCACCACAATGAATTCCGACCAGAAGGCCCTCAACTCCGCTACCGACGCGCTTGGCGTTGGCGCTGCGAAGGTCGACACGGCCTATGCCGCGATGGAAAGCGCCATCGACGTCGTTAACGAGATCAAGGCCAAGCTGGTTACGGCAACGGAAACCTCGACCGACAAGGAACAGATCCAGCTCGAAATCGACAAGCTTCAGGAACAGCTCTCGTCGATCGCGCAGGGCGCTTCCTTCAGCGGCGAGAACTGGATGGTCACTGGCGACCAGACAGACGGCGGTACGGTCGTAGACGGCTTCATCCGCAGCGATGACGGTACAGTCAAGGTCACGTCCGCCTCCTACGACATCCCGACCTATGCTCTGTTCGATGACGTGTCCGGCGGCGTCGGCACCGGCGGCGTCCTCAACGACACCATGGACATCGATCTCGCCACGATCACTGACGAAACCGACATCGCAGCGATGCTCGACACTGTGGAAACTGCTCTTGCGAGCATGACCATCGGCGGCGCCGCTCTCGGTGCACTGACTACCCGTATCGATCTCCAGACGGACTATTCCAACCAGCTTTCGGACGCCATCGATGAGGGCATCAGCCGTCTCGTAGACGCTGACATGGAAGAAGAGTCTGCCAAGCTGTCTGCCCTGCAGACGCAGCAGCAGCTCGCTGTCCAGTCGCTGTCGATCGCGAATTCCAGCTCGGAAAACATCCTCACGCTCTTCCAGTAAGACGCGTTTGGTCCAACATACGAAAGAAAGGCCGCGCTCAATGCGCGGCCTTTCTTTCGTCACGTTGTCCGGGAATAAAACTTCGCCTTGGAGAAGGCGCCGTGCCTTACGAGAACGATCTCACCAGCGAGCCGACGAGAAGGTTCCAGCCGTCGATAAGGACGAAGAAAAGGATCTTGAACGGCAGCGAGATCGAGGTTGGCGGCAGCATCATCATGCCCATCGCCATGGTGATGCTGGCAACGATCATGTCGATGACAAGGAACGGCAGGACGATGAGAAAGCCGATTTCGAAGCCGCGGCGGATTTCCGACAGCATGAATGCCGGGATCAGCACGCGGTAGTCCGTCTGCGCGCCGAGCGTGACCGTCTGGCCGCGTTCCCGGGCGATGTCGACGAACAGCGCCACATCCTTGTCGCGGACGTTGGCAATCATGAATTCGCGGAACGGCTGCGCGATGCGCTGTATCGCTTCGGCCTCGTTGATCTGGTTCTGCAAAAGCGGCTGTGCGCCATCCTGCCATGCACGGTCCATTGTCGGCGCCATGACGTAGAAGGTCATGAACAACGCCATGCTGGTGAGGATCATGTTGGACGGTGTGGTCGAAAGGCCCATGCCGGACCGCAGGATCGAGAACGCGATAATGAAGCGCGGGAAGCTCGTCACCATGATCAGGATGCCGGGCGCGATGGATAGAACCGTCAGCAGGCCGAAGGTGCGGATGATCCAGGCGGAAACCGAGCCGTCGACCGGCAGGTTCAGCATGTCCAGGGCAGACTGTTGCGCATTCGCCGCGTCGGGTAACGCAGCGAAGAGAGCAAGAACGGCTAAAAAACGAATCATTCGATGATGAAAGTCCTGAACACCAGATCAGCAACCTTGCCCTGAGACCTCAGCTTGGCGCGTTCCTTCAGGTCATCTCGGAGATAACCGAAGCCGCGTGGCCCCTGAATTTGCTGCAGCGACAAGGTCCGCATATAGGCGAGTATATCTTCCTGAATGGAAGCCGCCACCGCTTCATCGATGTTTTCACCGAATATTAACGAAACCTCGAGGCGGACCATGCTGTCCGAAGGATAGGCGAGGTTGGCAATGATCGGTTCCAGCGGCCGGACGTGGCTCGCACCGGCAGCGGCGCCGTGTTCCCCTCCCCCGGCAGGGGCCGCGGCTGCGCCATGACCGGCGGCAGGTGCCTCCTCCACGACCGGCGACGGGACGATCATCTTGCCGACAACCCAGCCTCCGCCCACGCCGACGACCGTCAGTCCCAGTACGGCCGCCGCAGTCATCACCAGGGAAGACTTTTTCTTCGCTGGTTGATCCGCCGTGAGGCTGGCGTCGGTCATGGTGGCTAAACTCCGCTAGTAGTGAGGGACATCGAATCGCGCCCGGTCAGATCGGCGAGAAGATGTCGCTGATCTGCTGGCCGACCGGCGGCTGCTGGACTTCCATCAGGCGACCGCGGCCGCCGTAGGAGATGCGTGCTTCGGCAATCTTCTCATAGGATATCGTGTTCTCGGCATTCACGTCCTGAGGGCGCACGATGCCGGCAACGTTGAGGATGCGGATCTCATGGTTGACGCGCACTTCCTGCGAGCCGCTGATGATGAGATTTCCGTTTTCGAGAACGCCGGTGACGACCGCGGCCACGAGAAGTGTGAGCTTCTCGGCGCGGCTGATGGAGCCCTTGCCGTTCGACTGGCTATCGGAATCAAAGCCCGCCGTCGAATCTGCCTCCGGCTTCCAGCCAAGAATTTCCGCGGCGGCCTGCCAGTTGGTGGTCTTGGAATTCTTGCGGCTGCGATCCGTCTCGTTGTCAAAGCTCGCCTTGTCGTTCATCGAGATATTGACCGTCAGGATGTCGCCAACGTTCAGCGCACGGGCATCCTTGAACAGGGCGCCCTGGCTGTCGCTCCACAGCGAGAAGCCGCTCGCCATGTGGCGCGGCTGCTTCGGATACATCGACATCTGCTGCGTCTGGCCATATTGCAGGCCGCTGCCGATCGGGCTCATGGCCGGCGCATTGCCGATTTCCTTGATGGTCGTCATCTGCCCGTTCTGACATCCGGCGATCAGCGATGTCATCGCAAGAAGAGCCGTGAGTTGCTTTTTCATGACGGGTCCTTGGAAGTATTGGGGTCTGCGGCGCTCGCCATGATCATTGCGACCATGGCAGCCTTCTGGGCGTCCATTTCGGCAAGGATCAGGCCCGATTGCCGCGGTGGCAGCTGCATGATGATGGCGGCCGCAATGTTGATGTTCATCTGGTCGAACTGCGGCGCGACTTCGTCAGCCTTTGCCGTCTTGTAGATTTCGACCAGACTGGCCTTGGCGCTGGCCAGGAACGCGTTGCGTTTCTTCAGCCAGTCCTGATATTCGGCGCGCCGATTTTCGAGCTCGGTGATGCGCGTGTTGATGTCGCCCTGCAGCTTTTCCAGTTCCTGCTTCTGCAGGAGATAACGCTGGTCGCGGGCCGAATCGACGATGTTGCCGCAGAACTGCTGGACTTCCTGCTGGCTGCCACCGGCTTCCTGTGCGGCGCCGAGAAGCTGCGGCTGCTGCTGCGCGCGGGCGCCCGGTAGGAGGCAGAGCGAGAGAGCGGCGGCGATCAGATAGACCGAGCTGCGAGTGGCGAGAACCGGGAACCTGCTTGAAACTGTGTTGGTCATTGCAGAACGAGCTCCGCTTGCAGGGCTCCGGCAGACTTTATCGCCTGGAGGATCGAGATGATGCCGTCCGGCTTGACGCCGATATTGTTCAGGCCGGCGACCAGCGTCTTCAGATCAGGTCCGTCGATGACGGCAATCGGTCCGCCGGTCTTTTCGGCCATGATATCGGTCTGCGGCTGCACCGCCGTTTCGCCCCTTGAGAACGGTTCGGGCTGGATGACCTGCGGCGTCTCGGTGACCTGAACAGTCAACGTTCCGTAGCTGACCGCAACTCGGGCGACCCGGACATCGGCGCCGATGACGATCGTACCGGTGCGCTCGTTGATCACCACGCGTGCGGGGGCGTCGGTCTGGACCACGAGATTTTCGATGTCGCCCATCAGGCGGGTCAGGTCGGCTGAGCGCGGTTTCTGGACAACCACTTCCTGGCTGTCGCGCGCTTCGGCGATCGGATCGCCGAAGGTGCGGCGGGCATAGGCGTTGACGACATCGGCGATCCGAACCGATGTCGAGAAATCCGGGTTGCGAAGCTGCAGCACCAGATTGACCGAATCCTTGAACTTGGACGGAAGCTCGCGCTCGATGATCGCTCCCGACGGCACACGACCGGCTGTGGTGACGCCTTCGGTCAGTGTCGCAGCAGCACCCTGTGCGTTGAAGCCGGAGACGATCACCGATCCTTGCGCGACGGCATAGATCTGTCCGTCGGCACCGGTGAGCGATGTCATGATCAGCGTGCCGCCCCGCAACGAGGTGGCGTCGCCGAGCGAGCTGACATTGACGTCGATGCGGCTGCCGGGGCTTGCAAACGAGGGAAGATTGGCGGTGACCATGACCGCAGCAATGTTCTTGGCGCTGGACTGACCGCCCTGCGTCGAGATGCCGAGGTTCTGCAGCATGGCGCGCAGCGACTGATCGGTGAACGGAGACGAACGCAGGCTGTCGCCGGTTCCCTGCAGACCCACGACCAGGCCATAGCCGATCAACTGGTTCTCGCGACCGGACTGCAGCGAAGCGATATCCTTGATGCGGGACGACGTGGCCGTGGCATCGGTGACGGGCAGCATCGTGATGACCGCGATCGCCGCAATCATCAGTTTCCGGACCATACTCATTTCTGAACCACCTCGACGCTGCCGTCCGCCATCACCGTGCCGTTGACCATGACGCCCGTATCGAGGTTCCTGACCTTGATGACCTCGCCTGTCATCGCATCGTCCATGGGCGCGCCGCGGGCAGCGATGACCATGCGCTGCGACGAGAAGGTAAGCCTGACACTTGTGCCGCGCTTGACCGTGAAAGGATCGCGGAGAACGTTCAAAGGAATGGTGCGGCCGGCAAGCAGCGTCTTGCGCGTGACCTTGCCGACCACCTGATCCAGCGAACTGGCATAGCCCGGCGCGATATTCGGATTGGTGACGGCCACCTCGCTGACGAACGCCTCGCCGATCGTATCGCCCGGATAGATCGTGGTGCTGGGCACGACGGCATTGCGCGGCTCCGCGAATGCCGCCCCCGGCAGGATGAGCGCGCTCAAAAGCGCCCCGGCCAGCCAGGTCTTCATTCCGGTTTTCCAGCTGCTTGCCCGACCGGTTTTCCGGACGTTCTCTTGCCAAAGCATCATGCTCGGTCCGCCTTCTATCTTCCGCTACTTGAGGTTCTGGCTGACGATCTGCGCCATCTCGTCGGCGGTGGTGATCACCTTCGAGTTCATTTCATACGCACGCTGAGCGGAGATCAGATCGGTGATCTCCTTGACTGAATCGACGTTGGAGTTCTCGAGATAGCCCTGCTTGAGGTAGCCGAAGCCAGTCTCCTGCGGGTTGGCGACGACCGGCTGCCCGGATGCCGCCGTTTCAGAAAACAGGTTGTCGCCCAAAGGCTTCAGACCAGCATCGTTGACGAAGTTGGTCAGAGTGATCTGGCCGAGTTCCGTCGGGGTCGTCGATGTCCCGATCGTCGCATTGACGATCCCGTCTTCGCTGACGCTGACCGACGTCGCGTCAGTCGGAATGGTGATTTGCGGGATGACACCGTAACCGTCGGCAGTCACCAGTCTTCCGTTGGCATCCTTGTTGAAGGACCCGGCGCGGGTGTAGAGGGTCTCACCGTTGGTGCCTTCGACCATGAACCAACCACGCCCGACGATCGCCATGTCGAGATCGTTGCTCGTCTGGGTGATTTCGCCCTGGATGTGGAGCTTGCGGACGGACTGCGTCTGAACACCGAGACCGATATTGGCACCTTCCGGCACAGCGGACTGATCGGCGCGGTTGGCGACGCCCGAAGCGCGCTCGGTCTGATAGAGAAGGTCGGTAAACTCGGCACGCGACCGCTTGAAGCCGGTCGTGTTGATGTTGGCGATGTTGTTTGCGATGACTTCGAGATTGGTCTGCTGCGCATCCATGCCGGTGGCGGCAATTGCTAGTGCTCTCATGGTCTCTGCTCCAGTCTCTAGATCTGCATCTTGGTGATGTCGAGGTAGGCGGACACGATCTTGTCGCGGAACGCCGTCGCAGTCTTCAGCGCCTGTTCGGCCTGGAGAACGGCATCGACCACTTCACGCGTGTTCGCCTTGCCCTGGATGCCGGCAAACGATGCAGTTTCACCGCCCTTGACGGCGTTGATCGCGTCTGTTGCCATGCTGCCCAGGACATCACCGAAGCCCGGTCCTGCAACGGCCGTCGTTGCCGCGTTGACCGCGGTGCCGAGAACATTTGCTGCCGTATTGTCGCCGGAGACGCCGTCGGTCTGCTTTGTGAACAGGCCGAGGCCCTCAATAGGATTGATCATCTTTAACCTTTCAAGAGATCGATGGTCGCCGAGATCAGATCGCGGGACTGGCGAATGCTCTGGAGATTTGCCTCGTAGCTGCGGTTTGCTTCACGCAGGTCTGCCATTTCGATCAGCATGTTGACGTTCGGCATCTTGACGACGCCGTTTGCGTCCGCTGCCGGATTGCTGGGGTCGAGTTCTTCAACGAAGTCACCCTTGTCGACACCGATCTTCTGGACGCCGACGGTCCTGACCCCTGTTGCCCGGTCGAGTTCGGCGCCGAACGTCACCGTCTTGCGGCGATAGGGATCGGCACCCGGCGTATCGCCGGTGGTGCGGGCGTTGGCGATGTTTTCCGACACGATGCGGAGCCTGGTCGCTTCCGCTTCCATGCCGCTGCCAGAAATCTTGAGGGCTGCTGATAAAGGATCCATTGGGCTCACTTGCCGACTGCGGTCAACATCATGTTGTGGAACGCCTTCACCAGCTGCGTATTCAGCTCGTACTGGCGCTTGATCTCCCCGCTCTTGGAGAGTTCGCTGGCAACAGCAACCGTGTTGCCCGACTCCTGATTGCCGATCTCGTTGTTGAGATCTTCGTCCCTGACGTCGACATTGTCCGAGCCGAGGCCGACGCTGGCGAAATGGGCCGAATTGGTGCGCGCCATCGGGATGTTCGAGGCGTCGAGTACCGATTGGAACGGCGTCACGTCCTGTGCCCGGTATTGCGGTGTATTCGCGTTGGCGATGTTGGTGCTGACGACTTGTTGCCGGATCGACAGCCACTCCGCCTGCCTGGAGGCAAGCTCAAACAATTGGATCTGTTGCATCACGTCTTCTCCGTCTTCTCGACAAAGGAGTAAGATTAGAAACTTGCGTGGGACTTGTGCTGATGCCCGCAGACCCGCGGCGAGCACGGCATCCAAGATGAATCCTGCGTGGGTGCGGACCCGTTGCACGAGGTTTTGCCGGTCGACCGTTGAGGCCTAATTAACTTTCTGTTAAACATAAGCTTACAAATTGCTGCAAAAGCGATGGGCCTGCGTCTTCGACCAGGCGGGCATGAAGCCATTCGATCGCAGCCAGATGTTTTGGCAAAATCCCTTAGTTTTCAAGGATCATGCCTGATGTCCGACGCTATCTCCGTCAGCTATATCCAGAGTGCGTTGCAGACTCTGCTGTTCACCAGTGATTCGCTGGAAGAGGCACAGAAGCGTACCTCCAGCGGCTACAAGATCAATTCCCCGGCGGATAATGCGAGCTACTGGTCGGTCGCAAATTCGATGACGTCGGACACGAAAATTCTGAGCAGCGTGAACGATGCGCTCGGTCTTGGCGCCGCAAAGGTCGATGCCGCCTATTCCGCTGTCGAATCGTCGATCGATATTGCCGACCAGATCGTGGCCAACCTGACCACCGCCAAGGAAGACGGTGTCGACCAGAGCGCCGTCAACGCCACAATCAGCGATCTCAAGGCCAGCCTCTCGTCACTGATCAAATCCGCATCGTTCGGGAGTGACAACTGGCTTTACAACTCGTCGGAGGCCGACGCTGGCGCGAAGACCGTTCCGGCCTATTTCCAGCGCAGTGTGTCGGGTTCAGTATCGCTGTCCTACGCGACATTCGATGCAACAAATTCCACGCTGATCGATACCGGCGATGCAAACCGCGGGCTTCTTACGAGCTCGATCGATCCGAGTACTCTTGCCTCGAACGGAACCGGCTCGGGCAAACAGTATTATCTGCTGGACGCAGGGTCGGAGATCGCCACGGATGGTTCCCCGATCGAACTGACCGACGAGACGACGTCCGAAGACATCGACGACATGATCAACGTCATGAACTACATTCAGCAGAAGCTGACGACGCTCGGTTCAACGCTTGGGACGATGTCGAACCGGATCGATACCCAGTCGAGCTTCGTTTCGAGCCTGGCGGACGTGTTTGACAAGAGCATCTCGCACCTCATCGATGCGGACATGGAGGCGGAGTCGACCAAGGTCAGCGCCTATCAGGCCCAGCAGGAGCTTTCGTCCCAAATCCTCGGCATGGCCAATACCCATCTGCAGAGCCTCGCGACCCTCTTTAGGTAGGGCGGCCCTCTTCAGCGCCACGGCTCTGAAATTATCGCAATAAAAAGCCTCGGACGCCGGTGAACTGACCCCATCAAAGCTGGATACAGCTTTGATGGGCAGCGTACGGACGTGCCGAAGCTTTTTGTTGTGCTGCCAGTTTCTTACTGGGCGCTTTCGTACATTTCTCCGGTGGAGGTGACGATCACCCATTTGCCGTTCTTCTGGGTAAGCGCGGCCAGGCGGCTGTTGTCCGGCAGGACCGAACCGGTCTGAACAATGTACATTCCCCGATCGTCCTCGATCATCGCGCGTCCGTTGGCGACGTGAAGAAGACGGAAGCTGGAGCGTCCAGGGAACGGCTGCTGAGTGCCCGTGTCCTCGCCCTTCGCATCGGCCGAGCCCGCCTTGGGAACTGTTGCCGTTACAAGCAGGTCGGTCGGGTCCTCGGGCGGTCTGCGGGCCACCGACATCGGCGGTACTTCGACCACGTCGCGCTGACGGAAGCTGCGCAGGTCGCGCAGTTGCTCCCAACCCGAAACGTTGACGCCGAACTTATCTTCGTTGAGGAAGACGTACCACGGGAACATGGCGGCGGCGACGGCGAGCAACAACGTGCCGCCCTTCAGCGTGATGTCTGCCGCCGTGGTCTTTTCGTCCGACTTCTTCTTGAAGCGTTTTGCCAGTTTCTGCCGTTGCGTGAATTTCATCCCCAATCCTCATCAACCCCTCTTGAGAGCCGGCATCTGGCCTTGGGCCGCGACATTGCGCAGCGCGATGGCCAGCTCCGCGTAGGCGTCGGCAACGCGCTTGTCGCCGGGCGTCTGCTTCAGCACTTCATAGATCGCGGGCACCTGCCTCACCGCCATGTCGAGATCGGCATCGGTCCCTTGCCGGTAGCCACCGATCAGGCGCAGATCGCGGGTTTCCTCGAAGCGATGCATCAGTGTTTTCAACCGCATGACCAGTTTCTCCTGGTCGGGCGTCCAGGCTTTTCGGGCGAGACGCGAGATCGACGACAGGGGATTGATCGGCGGGTAGCGACCTTCGTCGGCGAGACCGCGCTCCAGCACGATGTGGCCGTCGAGAATGCCGCGGGCGGAGTCGGAGACCGGATCGTTGTGGTTATCGCCGTCGACGAGGACGGAAATGATGGCGGTGATCGTGCCGCTGTCTTCGAGGCCCGGCCCTGCCCGTTCCAGCAGTTTGGGCAGTTCGGTAAACACCGAAGCCGGATAGCCGCGCGAAATCGGCAACTCGCCGCCGGCGATCGCGACTTCACGCACCGCATGCGCAAAGCGCGTCACGCTGTCTGCGATGAACAGCACGTTTTCGCCCTTGTCGCGAAAGTGCTCGGCAATGGTCATGGCGATCAGCGGCGCCATCTTGCGCAGCATCGGGCTTTCATCGCTGGTGGCCACCACGGCGATGGATTTCTTCATGTTCTCGCCCATCGTGTCTTCGATGAATTCGCGCACCTCGCGGCCGCGTTCACCGACCAGCGCAATCACGACGCGGTCGAACGCATCGGCGCCGGCCATCATCGACAGGAGCGTCGACTTGCCGACGCCCGAGCCTGCGAAAATGCCGAGACGCTGGCCGAAGCAGAGCGGCGTGAAGATATCGATCGCCTTGACGCCGGTACGGAAACCTTCCTCGACACGGCGGCGGGACATGGATGGCGGCGCGGTACTCATGATCGACCGCGCCACGTCGCCCTGCACGAGCGGGCCGCGGTCGTCGATCGGCCGGCACAGCGCATCGATGGCGCGACCACACCAGCTGTCATGCGGGGATACCTTGAACTCACCGATGCGCAGAACACTGTCACGGATGCCGATCGGCTCGCCCGGTTCGATCGGGCAGATGAGAACCTGGTCGGACTCGACCTTGATCACCTGGCCGAGATGCGTACCAACACTGCTGCAATGCTCGACGAAGTCGCCCAGCCTGACATGTTTCGAAAGGCCGCTGACGGTGTAATAGGTCGCGGAAATTGCGGTGACCACGCCGCCCGGTGCAAACGCAAAGGCCGGCCCGGTGTGGCGCCCAACAAGGGCTGCCAAGAGATCGAGCTTGTTTGCCGGGCCGTGAACTGTCTGACTTGCGGTCATGGGGGATCGTTTTCCGGCTTACTGGCTACCGCCCAAGGTCTTGATGGCCTCGGTGAAGCTGCTGTCTGTGGAGCTGAGAAGCGAGGAAATGCTTTCAAAATTGCGGCTGATCGAGATCAGCTCGGTCATCTGGCCGATGCCGTTGACGTTCGACTGCTCGATAAAGCCCTGCATGACGCCGACGTCGCTGTTGTCGACGACCGGCTGTGCCGGTGACGACGGCAGGACGCCGCTGTTTTCATAGCGCAGATAGCCCTTGGAAAGATCGGCCTGGAAGAGACCCAGCGAAGCGACAATCCTGCCGTCCTGCATGATGCGGCCATCGGTGCCGACCGAGGGCGGGCCGCCGTTGCGGTCGAGCTGGATGGCGCCACCGCCGGCATCGAGAACCGGATAGCCCCGGATTGACTGGAGTTCGCCCGTGTCTGCCATGGTGAAGCGTCCGTCACGGGTCAGGACCTGGCCCGCCGGCGTATCGATCGCCATCCATGCGTCACCCTTGACCGCAAAGTCGAGAGGGTTGCCGGTCTGCTGCAGTTCTCCCGATCTCGTGGAGAGGTAGTCGTTGCCCTGCGACACGAAGGAGACCGACGCGGAGATGTTGTTGTCGATTTTGGCGAGCATCTGGTCGAACTTTACTTCGGTCGCCCGGAAGCCGACGGTGTTCATGTTGGCCATGTTGTCCGCGACGGTCGTCAACCGCCGCTCAAGCGCCATTTGGGCCGACAGGCCAACATAAATACCAGATTGCATCGATGGATCTCCTGAGATGAAGCGGCTCCTACCATCGAGGAATCGCCGAGCGGCCTGAACCGGCCTTCGTGCGCATTCAAACAGGGGTTGCTTGTGTGAAGCTGATCGAAAATGCGAAACGGCGGCGAGGCCGCGATAGCCAGCTTCACGCAAGGCTACCCGCCTAGATGTTCCGCTGCATTAATGACGGCGGATACACATCAAAATGATGATCATTGTGGGTTTCATAATCACTATTGGCTGCGTGCTTGGTGGCTTCATGGCCATGGGCGGCCATCTCAATGTTCTGTTCCAGCCTTTCGAGCTGGTGATCATCGGCGGCGCAGGCCTGGGCGGCTTTATCATGGCCAACCCGATCAAGGTCGTGAAAGACAGCGGCAAGGCACTGGGTGAAGCCTTCAAGTTCGCGGTTCCCAAGGAGCGCGAATATCTCGACATCCTCGGCGTTCTCTACGCACTGATGCGCGACCTCAGAACCAAGCCGCGCAACGAGATCGAAGCGCATATCGACAATCCGCAGGAATCGTCGATCTTCCAGACGGCTCCGACGGTTCTGAAAAACAAGCAGCTGACCGTGTTCATCTGCGACTATGTTCGCCTGATCATCATCGGCAACGCCCGCAGCCACGAGATCGAGGCGCTGATGGACGAAGAGCTGGAGACGATGCTGTCGGACAAGCTCAAGCCCTATCATGCGATTACCGCAATGGGAGACTCCTTCCCGGCCATCGGTATCGTCGCCGCCGTTCTCGGTGTCATCAAGGCCATGGGCAAGATCAACGAGTCGCCTGAGGTCCTCGGCGGACTGATCGGCGCCGCACTGGTCGGCACCATGCTCGGTATCATTCTCTCCTACTGCGTTTGCAATCCGCTGACCTCGCAGATCAAGGTCGTCCGCACAAAGCAGCATCGCCTCTACACGATCGTCAAGCAGACGCTCATCGCCTACATGAACGGCTCCGTACCGCAGGTCGCTCTCGAATACGGTCGCAAGACCATCGGCAACGGCGATCGTCCTTCGATCGACGCCGTCGAGCAGGAGATGATGAACCCCGGTGGTGAGAGCAAGGCGGCCTAACGATGAACAATCCGTCGAGCGAAGTCACTAAGCCGATTGACCAGATCGTCCTTGCGCGGCTGACAGGCAGCCTGGGTGACGTGAAGACGATTGCCCATTGCTGCAGCGATGTTGCGGCCCTGCAATGCCAGCTTCTCGGCGATGTCGTCCAAGAGGAAATGCAGCTCGACATCGGCGTCGAATATGCCGGCCACGTCTCCGGTCTGCGCTCTCAGGTCATCGCGGGGCTTGGCTCGGGTTACACGCTTGTCAGCGCCAGTCAGCGCAACTGGTGTACCCATTTCGTGATCGCCACCCGGAACAGCCTGCCGATCGCCATGATCGCGCAGCTGCTCGGCGATACCGACCAGCCTTCTGACGACACGCGCACGTTGACGTCTATCGAGGGCGATATCGCATCGCTGCTCGTTTCGCGGATCGCGGGCGTGCTTCGCCTCGGCCTCGGCCCCAAGGGGGAGTTCGAGCCGGTGCTGTCGCCATGCTATCCGATCACCGACTACGCCCGGCAATCGCTGGAGATCCCCGACTGTTTCGCAGCCGCGGTCCGGCTTCAGGTCAAGCTTGGATCGCTGACGGGGGAGGTCGTGATCGTCATTCCGCAAAGCGTGTTGCTGAAGACGACGATCACCCGTCCTTCCGGACAACTGGCAAACAGTCTTCCGGCGCCGGCCGACGCCGTTGCCGATCACGTGCTGCGCTCGCAGATCGATCTTTGCGCGCGCATCAAGCTCACGCCGCTCAAGCTTGGCTCAATTGCCAGATTGAAGCCTGGTGATACCATACCGTTCGAAGACATCGGCGACATTGGGGTCGATATGGATGCGAACGGGAAACTGATCTACCGCTGCGAGTTCGGCCGGTCCGGCGACAGCTATTCCGTAAAGATAAAATCCAACGTCTCTCCAGACGGCAATATACTCAAAAAAATTCTCGATAATTGACGCGGCGCTTCCGCGCCCGGCAGCTTCAGACAAGTTTCGATGTGGATAATAGATCATGGCTAGAAAAACGACCGTCAAAAACGAACTGACTGAAGATCCGATCGCTTCGAGCAGCCTGGATCTGGAACACGCGATCGACGACCTACGTGGCGCATTGAAGGCGGACGAGGACGGCACGCTGCTGTCGGCTGATCCGTTCGCGTCACCGGCTTCAGATTTCGGCAGCGACAGCTTCGGTTCGACGGATTTCGGAACGAGTGACTTTGGCTCGACCGATTTCGGCGGCAGCGATTTTGGTGGTGGCGACCTTGGCAAGTCCGACTTCGGAGCCAGCAGCTTTGGTGGTGGCGCAAGTGCGATGCCGAGCTTCGGATCCGACACGCATGGTGAAAGCCTCGAGGCCAATCATGACCTCATCTTGGACATTCCGATCGATGTCCAGATCGTGCTCGGTTCAAGCCGCATGCCGGTCAAGGGTCTGATGAGCCTCAAGGAAGGCACGACGATCACGCTCGACAAGAAAATCGGCGAGCCGGTCGATATCACCGTGAACGGTCGCCTGATCGCCCGCGGCGAAATCACGCTTCTCGAAGACGACGATACACGCTTCGGCGTAAAGCTCACTGAATTGTCAGGAGCTCCCAAGAGCTAAAATGAATTTAGCGTTTTAGGACAAGCCCATGATGGACTTCGATACCTTTAGTGACAACCTGCCCGGCCAGCCGCTTTCTCAGGCAGAGAAAGCGGCTGCGGTTCTGCTCGCAATGGGAACGGGCGTTGCAGGTAAGCTGCTGAAGTATTTTACCCAAGCCGAACTGCAGACAATCATTGCCTCCGCGCAGAGCCTGCGCGCCATTCCGCCAGACGAACTGACCACTCTCGTCAACGAGTTCGAAGACCTGTTCACCGAGGGAACAGGTTTGATGGACAACGCCATGGCGATGGAAAAGATTCTCGACGAAGGCCTAACGCCGGAAGAGGTCGACGGACTGCTGGGAAGACGCACCGCGTTCCAGACCTACGAGGACAGTCTCTGGGACCGTCTTCAGGACGCCGATCCGGTTTTCATCTGCAAGTATCTCGGCCGCGAACATCCGCAGACGATCGCCTACATCCTTTCGATGCTGCCTTCCGCCTTTGGTGCGAAGATCCTGGTCGAACTGCCGGAAAGCCTGCGTGCCGACATCATGAAGCGTGCGGTGAACCTGAAGAACGTCAATCCGCAGGCGGTGCAGATCATCGAAAAGCGGATCGCCGATCTCGTCAACGAAATCGATGCCGAGCGGAACTCGACCGGCCCGGTCAAGGTCGCAGACCTGATGAACCAGCTCGAAAAGCCGCAGGTCGATTCCCTGCTCGAATCACTGGAACAGGTCAGCCAGGAAGCAGCCCAGAAGGTTCGGCCGAAGATCTTCCTGTTCGAAGATCTCATGGTCATGCCGCAGCGCAGCCGTGTCATCCTGCTCAACGATATCGCGGGCGACATCCTGACGATGGCGCTGAAAGGTTCGTCGGCACCGATGCGCGAATCCGTGCTCGTCTGCCTCAGCCCACGCCAGCGCCGCATGGTCGAATCGGATCTTGCCGCCGGCGGTACGATCAACCCGCGCGAAGTGGCGCTTGCCCGCCGCGCGATCTCGCAGGAAGCGATCCGGCTTGCCAATTCCGGCCAGATCGAACTCAAGGAAAAAGAAGCACCGGCAAGCGAAGCGGCCTGATTGCCTCCGCTGCCGGACGCATCCAACACCGAAATGCCCGCCTCGTGCGGGCATTTTGTTATCCTTCGCCATCTCGGATGCGGTCAAGCATAGCCGGGACACGATGGAAACTATGCTCGCAGCGCCGCGAATCGGTTAAGGCTTTCGCGCTCGCCGAGCTGGACGAGTATGGGGAGATGTCGCGCTTTCGTGGGCCGACATGCTGAATGCCACTGGGAGAGATCGATGTCGAATAAGCGCATATTGCTGGTCGGAGCCGGATTGTCGGGCGCCGTCATCGCCAGGAAACTTGCGGAGGCCGGTCATTCCGCTGTCGTTCTCGACGAGCGCGCCCACATCGCCGGCAACTGTTTTACCGAGCGTGACAGCGATACGGGCGTGATGGTGCATGTCTACGGACCGCACATCTTTCATACCGACGATGAGCCGGTCTGGGATTATGTCAACCGGTTCCAGACCTTCATGCCCTATGTCAACCGCGTGAAGACGACCAGTGGCGGGCGCGTGTTCCTGCTGCCGATCAACCTGCACACGATCAACCAGTTCTTCGGCAAGACGCTGCGACCCGACGAGGCAAGAGAGTTCATCGCGTCGCTGGCCGATACGTCCATCGGTGAGCCGAAGACGTTCGAGGAACAGGCTTTGAAATTCGTCGGCCGTGATCTCTACGAAGCGTTCCTGAAGGGCTACACAGTCAAGCAATGGGGCTGCGAGCCGAGCCAGCTGCCGGCCAGCATTTTGAAGCGTCTGCCCGTCCGTTTCAACTATGACGACAACTACTTTTTCCATCGTTTTCAGGGCATGCCTGAGAACGGCTATACGGAAATGGTCGAACGCATCCTCAATCACGAGCGCATCGAGGTCAGGCTCGGGACCCGTTTCACCCGGCCAGATGCCGCTTCATTCGACCATGTCTTCTATTCGGGACCGCTTGACGGTTACTTCGACTTCGAACTGGGTCGGCTAGGCTATCGGACGCTGGATTTCGATCGCTTCAGCTACAACGGCGACTACCAGGGCTGCGCCGTGATGAACTACGGCGATCTCGACATTCCCTATACCCGGATTACAGAGCACAAGCATTTCTCGCCTTGGGAAACTCATGAGAAGAGCATCTGCTACCGGGAATATTCGCGCGCCTGCGGACCAAGCGACATCCCCTACTATCCGATCCGCATGGCCGACGAAAAGGCCCTGCTCGAGCGCTATGTCGAGCTGGCCCGGACGCAGCAGAACGTGACATTCGTCGGCAGGCTCGGCACCTATCGTTACCTCGACATGGACGTGACGATCCGCGAGGCCCTGGACACGGGGGACGCCTATATCAACGCCCTGCAGGGGAAAGGCGCGCTCGGAGCGTTTTTCGTTAATCCGTAGAGAGATCGTCAGAGACAACCATGTGTCTAACAGTTGGGGCGCGGTTATAAACCGCGCCCCAACTTCGTTTAGAGAGTGCCGGGAAGACCAGAGAGTCTGTGGTCTCCCCGTTAGTCGCAATCAGTAGGTTTTGTACGCTGCAATAACGGCCTCAACCTGTGCAGTGTTCAGTGCCTGAAGCTGCGATGACGACAATGCAGCCATGTGGGTGCTGTCGAGACCGGCGAGTGCGTCCGTGGAGAAGCCGGCGACCGCCTTCAGGCCAATAGCAGAGATCTCGTCGGTGGAGAACAATCCGAGCTCTGTGGCGTCCAGCGTACCTACCTGGGCGGAGCTCAGACCAGCGATCTGCGTGCTGGTCAGCGCTGTCACCTGATCGGAAGACATAGCGCTGAACTGGGTGGATGTCAGTGCTGCAACCTGTGTCGAGCTCAGAGCCGCAATATTGTCCGTGCTCAGCTTGGTAACATCCAAGCCACCGATCGCCTTTTTGCTGATCGCAGCAATATCGGTGGTCGAGAAGGTCGCGAGCTGGCCCGAGGACAAGGCGGCAAGCTGGGTCGACGAAAGTCCCGCAACCTGTGTCGAGGTCAGAGCTTCCGCATTGGCTGTCGTGAGACCGGCGATTGCGTCAGAGGAAAGGCCGGCAAGAGCCTTGGCGCTGATGGCCGCAATTTCGTCGGTGGAGAACAGCGCAATTTCTGTCGAGTCCAGAGTTCCTACCTGGGCGGAGCTCAGACCAGCGATCTGCGTGCTGGTCAGCGCTGTCACCTGATCGGAAGACATAGCGCTGAACTGCGTGGCTGTCAGAGCTGCAACCTGCGTCGAGCTCAGAGCCGCGACATTTGCCGTGCTGAGCTTGGTAAGATCCAAGCCACCGATCGCCTTCTTGCTGATCGCAGCCATATCGTCGGACGAGAAGGTCGCGAGCTGGCTCGAGGACAAGGCGGCAAGCTGGGTCGACGAAAGTCCTGCGACCTGTGTCGTGGTGAGGGCTTCCGCGCCGCCTGTGCCAAGACCGGCGATTGCGTCAGCGGAGAGGCCGGCAAGAGCCTTGGCGCTGATGGCAGCAATTTCGTCAGTCGAGAACAGTGCAATCTCAGTCGAATCCAGAGTTCCCATCTGGGCGGAGCTCAGACCAGCGATCTGCGTGGTGCTCAGCGCCGTCACCTGATCGGAAGACATAGCGCTGAACTGGGTGGATGTCAGTGCTGCAATCTGCGTCGAGCTCAGAGCCGCAATATTGTCCGTGCTCAGCTTGGTAACATCCAAGCCACCGATCGCCTTTTTGCTGATCGCAGCCATATCGTCGGACGAGAAGGTCGCGAGCTGGCCCGAGGACAAGGCGGCAAGCTGGGTCGAAGAAAGTCCTGCAACCTGCGTCGTGGTCAGGGCTTCCGCGCTGCCTGTGCCGAGACCGGCGACTGCGTCAGCGGCGAGGCCAGCAAGAGCCTTCGCGCTGATGGCAGCAATTTCGTCGGTGGAGAACAATGCAATTTCTGCAGAGTCCAAGGTCCCTACCTGAGCGGAGCTCAGACCGGCGATCTGCGTGCTGGTCAGCGCTGTCACCTGATCGGAAGACATAGTGCCGAACTGCGTGGCTGACAGAGCTGCAACCTGCGTCGAGCTCAGAGCCGCGACATTTGCCGTGCTGAGCTTAGTAAGATCCAAGCCACCGATTGCCTTCTTGCTGATTGCAGCCATATCGTCGGACGAGAAGGTCGCGAGCTGGCTCGAGGACAAGGCGGCAAGCTGGGTCGAAGAAAGTCCTGCAACCTGTGTCGTGGTCAGGGCTTCCGCACCGCCTGTGCCGAGACCTGCGATTGCGTCAGCGGAGAGGCCACCGAGGGCTTTGGCACTGATGGCAGCAATTTCGTCGGTCGAGAACAATGCAATTTCTGTGGAGTCCAAGGTCCCTACCTGGGCGGAGCTCAGACCAGCGATCTGCGTGGTGCTCAGCACCGTCAACTGATCGGAAGACAGACTGCCGAATTGCGTGGCCGACAGCGCAGCAATCTGAGTCGAGCTGAGAGCTGCGATATTGTCCGTGCTGAGCTTGGTAACATCCAGCCCGGCAAGAGCCTTTTTGCTGATCGCAGCCATATCGTCAGACGAGAAGGTCGCGAGCTGGCCCGAGGACAGGGCGGCAAGCTGGGTCGAAGAAAGTCCTGCGACCTGTGTCGTGGTCAGGGCTTCGGTGCTGCCGGTGGTGAGGCCGGCGATTGCGTCAGCGGAGAGGCCACCGAGAGCCTTGATACTGATGGCCGCAATTTCGTCGGTGGAGAACAAAGCAATTTCTGCAGAGTCCAGGGTCCCTACCTGAGCGGAGCTCAGACCGGCGACCTGCGAGCTGGTCAGCGCTGTCACCTGATCGGAAGACAAACCGCCGAATTGCGTCGCTGACAGCGCTGCAACCTGCGTGGAGCTGAGAACTGCGACATTGTCGGTGCTGAGCTTGGCAACATCCAGGCCAGCGATCGCACTCTTGCTGATTGCGACGATCTGCGTGCTATCAAGAGACCCGATCTGCGCAGTTGAGAGCTCAGCAACCTGGCTGCTGTACAGACCTGCCACCTGGGCGGTGGAGAAGCCATCGAGCTGTGCAGAGCTGAGAATTTGGATCTGATCGAGGCTCAAGCCCGCAAGTGACTTTACCGAAATGGCGCTCATATCCGCTGAATCGAAACGAGCTAGGCCGTCGGTCGTTAGGGCGGCAATCTGCGATGAGGTGAGGGATTTGATTTGAGCACTGCTCAAAGCATCGACATCTTCCGAGGTCAATCCCGCGATCGTGGTCGTCGATAGTTTGGAAATCTGCGTATTGGATAGGGAAGAGATGATCGTGGTCATGGACGTGTCCTTGATGTCGTTAACGAGAGGTCACGCCTATCTGCCGTCAGACACCCACACACCTGGCGGCAATCCGACCTTGCGCAAATACAGCGAAACAAAAGGGGACATGGCTCACGTGAACCTCGGCGTCGGAAAGGCATCATGCAATTCGAGCCAGAACATAGCTCGGATTTCCCACGCTCACTTGTGCGAAAACTTGAACGCTGTTTTCGCGCCCTAAAATATTTAGCCGAGAATTCTTAAATGAGGCTTAACAAGGGCACAGGCATAAAGTGTTGGCGCTCCGTCCGACACATTGTTGGGTTAATCCAGCGATGCCTGGAGCTTTCCGCTGCTGCGAGCAAGAACAGTTGGTAGGCATGATAGATTCGAAATTCATGAATTACCAAAGTCACTTGGCCACGGCTTATTTTGATTAAAAATGCATCCACTACAAATACGGTTACCCACATGAACCGAGAGATTGCAGCTCTTAAGGTTAAAGAACAGATATCAGGCGCTGCTGCGAAAAAACTCAGGCGCTTTCTCCAATACTAACGGCTACTGCACCAACCACGTTTAATCTTCTGCTATTTCGTCGGAGAATTAAGCGATGTGACATACATGGACATGCTGCATAAGACGACCGTCCTCTGGAGCAAAGGTCCTGGATAATCTTATCACGTAGTACGCGACATCGTCGCGCGCGCCACTGCACGTCTGGATTGCCCTCACCCTGCTTCGCGACCGCAATAACAAGCCCGACGCAAGCTAACCCCGATAATTACAAGGATAAGACGCGTGGAGTGCGTCAATCGTCAGCACCGCTGCCTTGGAACGGGATGGTCATGAACGCCAATATCGCACCTGCAACTGCCCAGGCTTCGCCCTTCGCCAGTATTCTGGAGAAGGCGCAGAACCAGCAACTCTCGCTCGGCGATCTGTTCCAGGTTGCAGAAGCGCTCAATTCCAGCGGCCAGCAGGCGCGCGCCGTCGAGGTCTACAAGGTGTGGACCGCCTTCAACGAGACCCACCCGCTTTTGCATGTCGCCTATTTCAACTACTCCGTGACGCTGCGACAGCAGGGCGACAATGCCGGCGCCATTCTCGCCTTGCAGGCGGCCAACAGGCTCGATCCGCTTTTCGGCCCGGCCCACATCAATCTGGGACGTACGCTCGAAGATTCCGGCCTCATCAATCAGGCACTCCAGAAATGGCGCACCTATATCGATCTGACCGACGAAGTCATTCCTGACCGCATCAACAACCGCCTGATGGCCATGCAGCATACCGGCCGCGTGCTCGAAAACGCAGGTCGGCTGGATGATGCGGAATCCATCCTGTGGCAGGCGATCGAACTGCAGCCAAACAAGACGGAGGCCGGCCAGCACTGGAGTTCGATTCGCCAGCGCCAGTGCAAATGGCCGGTTCTGACTACGACATCGCCGCATGTGACGCCGCGCCAGCTTCTCGATGCGATGTCGCCGCTGACGCTGTCGTGCTATTCGGACGATCCGATGTTCCAGCTGGCCAAGGCCTATCGCTACAGCAAGCAGCTTATCGGCGGGCCGTTCGACCTCAGCGCCTTCCCCCGCAAGGCGGCCAAGAAAAAGACCGGAACCGGGCAGCGTCTGCGCATCGGTTATCTCTCATCAGACCTTCGCGACCATGCCGTCGGTTTCGCATTGCGTGAAGTGCTCGAGTTGCATGACAAGGATAGCGTCGAGATCTACGCCTACTATTGCGGCGAGGCCCGCACCAACGATGCCACGCAAGACCGCATCAAGGCGGTCGCCGACCAGTGGCGCGATATTGCGGCACTTGGCGATGCGGAAGCGGCGAAGACCATCCGCGCCGACGAGATCGATATCCTGATCGACGTCAACGGCTATACGAAAATGGCCCGTGCGAAAATCTTCGCCTACCGTCCGGCACCGGTCATCGTCAATTTCTGCGGCTATCCGGGATCGATCGGCAGCCCGTTCCACCAGTACATGATTGCCGACGGTCACATCGTGCCACCGGAAAACGAGATCTTCTACACCGAGAAGGTGCTGCGGATCGCCTGCAACCAGCCGATCGACCGCAAGCGCGTAATCGCCCCGACGCCGAGCCGCATCGATGCCGGACTGCCGGACGGCGCCTTCGTCTATGCCTGCTTCAACGGCATGCAGAAGATCACATCGGACTGCTTCAATCGCTGGATGAAGATCCTGTCGGCAACGCCCGGCAGCGTCCTCTGGCTGCTCGCGGGGGACGAGGATGCCAATGTGCGGCTGCGCCAGCTGGCCGAGAAGCAGGGGATCGCGGCAGAACGGCTGATCTTCGCGCCGAAAGCGCCGAACGCCAATCACCTTGCCCGCATCGCCTGTGCCGATCTCTTCCTCGATACATTCCCCTACGGCGCGCATTCGACGGCGTCGGACGCCATCACCATGGGTCTTCCGATCCTCACTGTGTCGGGCAACGGCTTTGCCTCGCGGTTCTGCGGCAGCATTGTTGCCGCCGCCGGCATTCCGGAGATGATCTGCGCCACACCGGAGGAGTATGTCGCGCGCGCCATCGGCTTTGCGCATGACCGCGAGAGCCTGCGCGCGATCAGAACGTCGCTCTGGGACAAGCGCGACACGAGCGCGCTTCGGGACATGCCCGGCCTCGCGCGTCGGCTGGAAGAACTCTACTGGCAGATGCAGGGCGAGGCCGAGCGTGGGGAGACGCCGGTGCCTGATCTTCGCAATCTCGACATCTATTACGAAGTCGGCGCGGAGCTCGTTCTCGAGGGGATCGAGTTCGAAACTGCCGATGCCTACCGGAAGCGCTACACATCGAAGCTGGCATATCAGAACGAATATGCGCCGATTCCCTACGACGACCGTTTCTGGAAACAAAACAAGGGCTGAACTGTCCTGACCCGGCTGTTCTCGATCGAGAGCGTCCGGGTTTTCGGCAGTCTCAAAGGCTCAAAATCCATTTTTAAAATCAAATGCCGCATCAAGGATCATAGCGTATGACCTCGACCATTTCCTCCCTGAGTGCCTCTCAGGTCAGGTCCCTCTCAACGGCAAGCGTCGCTGCGTGGACCACGGAAGATGTCGCATCGCTTTCGACCAAGCAGATCGCTGCGATGTCGTCCTCGCAGATTGCGGCCCTTGATGTCGAAGACGTCGACGTGATGAACACGGTGCAGCTCAATGCCATTTCGCAAAATGCGATCATCGGCCTGACGCTGGACCAGTTGTCCATTCTCAACGGGAACGAAATCGCCAGCCTGAGCACGAGACAGGTTTCCTCACTGTCGACCGCACAGATCAGCAGCCTTTCGGACGATCAGGCCGAGGCTCTGACCTCCGTCCAGGTCGGCGCCCTCACCTCGGAACAAATCGCGGCCCTTACACCGGACGAGATCGCAACATTTTCGACCGCCGACATGGCTGCGATCAGCGCGAAAGGTGTGCGCGGCCTGACATCGACGCTGATCGCCGCACTATCGGAAGAACAGGTTGCAGCGCTCAACACAGCGGCGATTTCCAATCTGGCCACGAGCCAGATTGATGCCTTTTCCGCCGATCACCTTGCAGCGCTGAAGACAATCCAGATCGCCGCTCTCGGCGGGTCGCAAATGGGCGCATTGACCAGCAACGATATCGCGGCGCTATCGACGGATCAGGTTGCGGCGCTCAACACGAGGGCGATCGTCGGTCTCAACACCGATCAGATTGCTGCTCTGTCGATCGACCAGGCCGAAGCGCTATCCTCGGTCCAGGTAAAAGCGCTGACCTCGATCCAGCTCGCGGTTCTGAGCGCAGAGGCGATCGAAACGTTTTCGACAGCGGACATCGCATCGATCAGCAGCAAGGCGGTCTCCGGTCTGACAACCGACGTGATCTCAGCCCTGTCCGAACAGCAGATTGCCGCCCTGACCGTGGGGACGGTTGCGAAGCTTTCGGCAACGCAGGTGGCAGCGCTCTCGTTCGATCAGTTCACTGCCATGGCAACAGCGCAGATCGCAGCGCTCAGCGCAACGCAGATCACCGCAATCAGCACGGGGACCATAGCCGAATTTTCCACGCAGCAGATTGCAGCACTCGGAACCGCGACCGTTGCCAAGCTTTCGACGGTGCAGATTGCAGCACTTTCCGAAGATCAAGCGGAAGCGCTCTCCTCGGTCCAGGTAAAGGCCCTGACCTCAACGCAGATCGCAGCCTTCAGCGATTCGGCAATCGCCACCTTCTCGACCGACGATATCGCTGCCATCAGCAATCGTGGCATTGCGGGGCTGACCGTCGAGAACATTGCAGCGCTGACAACCGGACAGATCGCTTCGCTCAGCACGTCCGCCATTTCCAACCTCGGCACGGACCAGATTGCCGCCCTTTCGGTCGAACAGGCCGAGGCCTTGTCTTCGGTCCAGATCAAGGCGCTGAGCTCGAAGCAGCTTGCCGCACTGTCGCCGGAGGCAGTCGCGACCTTTACCACCGCCGAAATCGCCGCGATCAGCAGCAAGGGTATCGGCGGCCTCAGTTCGGATGCGATCGCAGGACTTTCCATCAGCCAGGTCGCGGCTCTCGGCACGGGTGCGATCGCCAAGCTTTCGACAACCCAGATCGCCACCCTTTCGGCCGAGCAGGCGGATATCCTATCCACCCTGCAGATCGCGGCACTGACCTCGAAACAGCTTTCAGCGCTTTCCCCCGAGGCAATCGCGACGTTTACGGCCGCAGAAATCGCGACGCTCACCAACAAGAGCATCGGCGGCCTCAGCACCGATATCATTGCGGCACTCACGACAGCGCAGATCGCCGCTCTCGGGACGAGCGCGATTGCCAACCTCGGCACGCAGCAGATTGCGGCACTGTCGACGGATCAGGTGGCTACGCTTTCGGCGGCTCAGGTGAAGGTCCTGTCTTCCAAGCAGGTTTCTGCGCTGACGGAAGACGGTATCGCGACACTGTCGACGAACCAGGTGGCAGCACTGTCAACAGGTGCCATCAAGGGCTTGGTCGCGGACCAGATCGGTGCAATGTCGACCCGGCAGGCCGAAAGCCTGACGTCGGCACAGGTCGGCGCCCTGTCGTCGAAACAGCTCTCGGCGTTCGACGATGATCACATCGCCACCTTCTCGACGCTCGATATTGCAGCAATCGGATCGAGCGCGGTTGGCGGGCTGTCGGAGGATGCGATCTCGTCGCTCTCCGCAAGCCAGATCGCAGCGCTTGGGACAGGTGCCCTGGCGGCACTTGGTACAGGCCAGATCGCAGCTTTTGCGACATCCCAGATCGGAGCGTTGAGCACCCAGCAGATCGCCGCCCTGAAACCGACACAGATCGCAGCGCTCGGCGCGAGCGACATTGCGGTTCTCTCCACGGCGCAGGTCGCCGCACTGAGCGCCTCCGCAGTGGCAGCGCTTGGCGTCGATCAGGTCGAGGCTCTCACATCCGCACAGATCACGGTGCTCGGCTCCAAGCAGATGGCGGCCCTGACATCGACGCAGGTCGCAGCGCTTGATACCGCCGACATCGCACGGCTATCTTCCATGCAGGTCGCAGCCCTCAGCGCCTCCGGCGTTGGGGGTCTCAGCACCAGACAGCTCGCCGTTCTGTCGGTCGATCAGGCCGAAGCGCTGAATTCCAATCAGATCGGTGCACTCACATCCTCGCAGCTTGCTGCACTCGGGACCGACGACATCGCGACATTCTCGACCAAGGAGATTTCGGCGATCGGTTCGGGCGCAATTTCGGGTCTGTCCACGTCAACGATCGCCAGCCTGTCGAGCGAGAAGATCGTGGCGATCAGCACAGCCGGTATCTCCGGCATGACGACACGGCAGGTCGATGCCCTGAGCGCTGGTCAGATCGCGATCCTTTCCACCAAGCAGGTGTCGGCGCTGACCTCGCTGCAGGTCTCTGTTCTTGAGACTACAGATATTGCCGCTCTTTCCTCGAGCCAGGTGAACGCACTCAGTTCCACCGGTGTTGTCGGCCTGACCACGAGCCAGATTGCCGCGCTCTCCTCGGATCAGATCGCAGCGCTGTCCACCCGCCAGGCTGCGGTTCTGAGCTCGTCGCAGATCGTGGCGATCATCTCCAACAATATCGAGGCGTTTTCCGCCAAGAACCTCGGCGTGATCAGCTCCAGCGCGGTTGCCGGGCTTTCAACATCGGTGATCGCTGCTCTTTCGACCGCAGCCATCGCGGCGCTCAGCACGAACGGCATTTCCGGACTGACGACGAAACAGGTGGATGCGCTGACATCCGACCAGGTTTCGGTCCTCACCACGAAGCAGCTCGCGACACTGACCTCGGCGCAGGTCGGTGCTCTCGGCGCCAGCGACGTGACCGTGCTGACGACCTCCCAGATCGCGGCGCTTAGCGCGGCGGGTGTCGCCGGGCTTTCGACCGGCCAGCTGAGTGCGTTGAGCACGGCGCAGGTCGAAGCCATGACGGCCTCGCAGGTCGGCGCGCTCAGCTCCAAGCAGCTTGGAGCGCTCGGCACCGACGACATCGCCACATTCTCCACCGCAGATATCGCCGCGATCGGCTCGGACGCCATTGCCGGCCTCTCCACCGACATGATCGCGGCACTGTCGGTCGACCAGGTCGATTCGCTCAGCACAGCCGGCATAGCCGGTCTCAGCACCAGGCAGATCGACGCCATGGACTCGGCGCAGATCGAGGCGCTGACAAGCAAGCAGGTCGCGGCCCTCAATTCCCGGCAGGCGACGGCGCTCGACACTGCCGATATCGGCAAATTCTCGACGCAGGATATTGCAGCGATCGGCTCCGACCTCATCGTCGGGCTTTCGACCGCCGTCATCGCAGCACTCACCACCGATCAGGTCGCAGCGCTGAGTGCAGCCGGACTGTCCGGGCTGTCAACGAAGCAGATCCAGTCTCTGACAAGCGACCAGATCGGATCGCTCTCATCGTCCCAGATTGCGGTTCTCAACTCCAAGCAGATCGCAGCGCTGGATACGGAAGATGTCGCGGCCCTTTCGGCCGGCCAGATCGCCGCTCTGAGTTCGGGCGGCGTTACGGGGCTTTCGAGCGCGCAGATCAGCGTCCTTAGCACCGCTCAGGTCGAGGCCTTTACGGCGACCCAGGTTGGCGCCTTCAGTTCATCGCAGATTGCAGCGCTTGGCGCCGACGATCTTTCGACCTTCTCGGAAGCCGATATCGCCGCGATCAGCTCGGCTGCGATGCAGGGTCTGTCGACCGCGACCATCGCGGGCTTTTCGGCAGACCAGATCGAAGCGCTAGGCACCGCCAATATCGCCGGCCTGACGACGGCTCAGGTCGGGGCGATGAGCACGGATCAGTTGTCTGCGCTGACCACGAGCCAAATCAAGAACCTGACCTCGCGGCAGATTTCGGCGCTCGGCACATCCGGGATCGCTGCCTTCTCCCACGATCAGATCGAAGCGCTCAACACGGCCGCCATCGCGGGGCTGACAACGGCCCAGATGAGCAGCATGAGCAGCGATCAGATCGAAGCTCTGACGTCCGTTCAGGTTGCCATGCTGAGTTCGACGCAGATCGCATCGCTTGGCACGGACGATCTGGCGACATTCAGCACTGGCGATCTTTCGGCGATCAGTTCGTCGGCCATGCAGGGGATCTCGACAGCGACGATTGCAGGCTTCTCCGCCGATCAGATCTCTGCACTCGGCACCGGCGGCATTGCCGGGCTGACGACGGCCCAGATCAATGCCCTGAGCACCGATCAAGTCGGCGCACTCACCACCGGCCAGCTTTCGGCCCTGACATCGAGGCAGGTGGCAGCGCTCGGCACCGACGACATTCTTGCCATCTCGGCCGATCACATTTCGGCGCTCAACCCGTCGGTGATCGCCGCTTTCTCGACGGTCCAGATCGCAGCGCTCAGCACGAGCCAGTCGGAGGCACTGACATCCAGCCAGATCGCCACCTTGAGCTCAGGCCAGATCGCAGCCTTCGGACTTGACGACATCGAGACATTCTCGACTGCAGACATCGCCGCCATCACGTCCAAGGCCGTTCCCGGCCTGTCGACGTCGATGATTGCGGCACTTTCGACCGACCGTATCGCGGCCTTGAGCGCCGACGGCATTGCAGGCCTGTCGACCGCCCAGATCAATGCCCTGAGCGTGTTGCAGGTGGAAGCCCTGACGACTGCACAGTTCTCGGTGATGACGTCCCGCCAGCTTGCGGTGCTCGGCACGGACGATCTGGCGATGCTGTCGCCGAACGACATCGCGGCGCTTAACACAGGCGCGATATCAGGCCTCTCGGCGACCCAGATTGCCGCCTTGACGGTCGATCAGGTGGAGGCATTCACCTCCGATCAGGTGGGCATGCTCACATCCACACAGCTTGCCGCGCTTGGCCAGGACGATATCGAAGCGTTCTCGACCAGTGACATTGCCGCGATCAGTTCGAAGGCGATGCCTGGCCTTTCCACAGCAATGCTGTCGGCGTTTTCGGTCGAGCAGATCTCCGTGCTCGGTACCGGCGGCATTGCAGGACTTTCGACGGCGCAGATCGCCGTCTTGAGTTCGATGCAGATCGAAGCTTTGACGACCACGCAGATCGCGGTTTTCACGTCCAAGCAGATTGCAGCGCTCGACACCGGCGATCTCGCCGTTCTCTCGAGCCAGCAGCTTGCGGCCATCAGCTCGGCCAGCGTCGGCGGACTTTCGACGGCAACGATCGGCGCCTTCACGACGGAGCAGATCGCGGCCTTGAGCCCGGCTGCGATCTCGGGTCTCTCCACCAGCCAGATCAACGCCATCAGCGTCGATCACCTGGAAGCGCTGACGACCGACCAGGTCGGCGCCCTGACCTCCAAGCAGATGGCCTCGCTCGGCACAGACTATATCGCAGCACTTTCGGTCGAACAGATCGCAGCGATCGGTGCCGGCGGCATTTCTGGTCTCGGCAGTTTTCAGATCGCGGCTCTCAATACCGAGCAGATCGACGCGTTTACGACAAGCCAGATTGCGGCGCTGAGTTCCGGCGCGCTGATGGGGCTCTCGTCGGAAGATTTTGAAACCTTCTCGACGGCGGATCTGGCAGCGATCAGCTCATCCGCAATCAAGGGCCTTTCGACCGGCTTTATTGCCGCGCTTTCTAACGATCAGATTGCATCCTTGAGTGCCGGCAGCGTCGGCGGCCTGACAAGCCTGCAGATCGACGCCATGAGTTCGCAGCAGATCGACGCGCTTTCGACCGAACAGCTTGCGGGCCTCAGCGCCAACGGACTTGGGGGGATTTCGGCAGACGATTTCGGCACGTTCACACTCGAAGAGCTGGCCGTTCTCAACCCGACTTCGATCAAGGGACTGCCGGTCAGCATCATCGCAGGTCTTTCCACGATCCAGATCGGCGCGCTGACGACCAGCCAGGTGGCCGGCCTCGGCTACAACCAGATTGTCGCCATGAACACCGATCAGCTCGCCGCATTGTCGGTCGATCAGGTCGGGGCGCTGGGCGCGCTTCAGGCATCGGGCATCGGCGCCGACGATATTCTCGGCTTCACCACCGAGGAGATTGCCGCCTTCAGCACCGGTGCGATCTCAAGCTTGAGCACGCTGGTCATCGCGTCGCTCACCACGGCACAGGCAGAGGCCCTCACACCGCTGCAGGTCAACGCGATGACGTCGGCACAGATTTCCGCACTGACGGATGCGGGCCTTGCGACATTCTCGGCCGAAGACATCTCGCTCATCAGTGCCTCGGGGATCTCCGGCATATCGACGGCAGACATCTCGCATCTGACGAGCGACCAGCTTGCGGCGTTGATCGATACGCAGATGGGATCGTTGAGCCCGGACCAGATCTCCGCCGTGATCGCCCGCTATGTCGCGTAAGTAAGGTTCACCGCGTCGCGGTGAACCGCTCGACGGCCGTTGGGTTCAAAGCATCTGTGAGAAACCGGTAAACCTTGCGGCGCGGCACGGGCGGACAGATGCCACCGCGCCGTGCTTCTGCTAAGCTTGCTGCCGATGAAGCAGGAGTTGGCTCTTGTCCGACGATCAGGATAAAGACAGCAAAACCGAAGACCCGACTGGTAAAAAAATCCAGGACGCGATGGACAAGGGCAACATCGCGATCTCGTCCGAGGTGGCGATCTTCGCCTCTACGCTTGCCTTCTACATCTACCTGATCTTCTTCCTCCCGCAAAACACCGCGCATCTGGCTGAGGTTCTTAAAGATCTGGTCGAACGCCCCGAACAGTGGCGCATCGATTCGAGCGCGGACCTAGTGTCGCTCTGCGCCTATGTGCTGCTTCAGAGCGCCTATTTCATGCTTCCGGCAGCCGTCCTGTTCATGGGCTTCGGGTTGCTTGCGTCGGCAGGTCAGCACATGCCGTCGTTCATTCTCGAACGAATCAGGCCGCAGTGGAACCGGATCTCGCCGATGTCCGGGTTCAAGCGACTTTTCTCGATGCAGGGCATGGTCCATTTCGGCAAATCGCTGATCAAGATCGTCGCCGCCGGCATCATCATGTACCTGTCGCTGCGCAACGAGTATTTCAAACTGCTCGATTCGATCTTTTCCGACCCGCAGACGCTTTTTCCGATTCTGGCGCGAATCATCAAGAAGATGATCATCGTCGTTCTGGCCTGCACGTTTCTGGTTGCTGCACTGGATATCGCCTGGACGCGTTTCCACTGGTTTACCGAGCTTCGGATGACCAAGCAGGAAATCAAGGACGAGATGAAGCAGTCGCAGGGCGACCCTTTCGTCAAGGCCCGGCAGCGTTCGATTGCCCGTGATCGCGCCCGTCGGCGCATGATCAACAGCGTTCCGCGCGCCACACTGATCATCACCAACCCGACCCATTATGCGATCGCATTGCGCTATGTCGCGCAGGAATCGGAAGCTCCGGTCGTGGTTGCCAAGGGCCAGGACCTGATTGCGATGCGAATCCGCGAAATTGCTCAGGAGCACGGAATACCGATTTTTGAAGACCCACCGCTCGCCCGTTCCATGTTTGCGCAAGTCTCGGTTGATAGCGTCATCCCATCGGTTTTTTATAAGGCGGTCGCTGAACTGATCCATCGGATCTATGCGGGACGTCGTCAGAACAAACGGATGCGCTGACAGAATGAAAAAATGCTCCTATTCCGCCGTACGTGAAGAAATTCTCGCAAAGGCCATCGGCCCGCTTGCATCCGAATTACGGCTCATCGATGCGGCCGATCTCATTTCGCTTTTGCGGCTTGAGTATCATGCCAATATCTCGGACCTCGTCTCTTCGGCGGCCGAGCTTTATTTCCATCCCGGCACCGTGAATTTCGGCGTCGGTGGCGACTATCATCTCGACTGGGATACGCACCCATCGGTCACGCTGGACCTGGAGATCAAGCCGCGGGGCGTGACGATCCATGCTCAGCTGACGCTTCAGGCCGAAAAGGCGAGCGTCGAAATCAACTACATCAGCTTCCTTTCGCCCTCGGCCAATCCTGACGAGAACACCCGGTTTCTCGAGCGCAGTCTTCAGGACGCAGCCTTCGTACCGTCCATGCGCGGTTTGGCCGGCATGGCCGCCACGGCGAACTAAAAGGCGTCGTACCGCGGATCGTAAAGCTCCGCTTAACCGGGTCTCTGGTACATATGCTTGATTCGGCATTTGACTGCCGAATCAAGCGGCGATGCCCGGGAATGAAGCCCGATCTTTAAGGGTGAAGACCATGACTTCGACGACGCTGTCGACCTATACGAGCTATCTGATCGTCAACCGCGACATGAAGTCGTCGCTTGACCGCGTCGCCAACCAGGGCACGGTCGCTCGCGATACCGAATATTACGAAGCCAATATCGACAAGGTGACGACAGCCGACGAATTCGTCGATGACTATCGACTGTATTCCTATGCGATGAAGGCCTATGGCCTTGAGGAAATGACGTACGGAAAGGCCTTCATGAAGAAGGTCCTGGAGAGCGATCTCAGCGATACTGCAAGCTTTGCCAATTCGCTGACCGACAAGCGCTATGCGACCATGGCGGCAGCTTTCAACTTCGGCACGAAGACCGCCGAGGCGCAGACTTCGGTTCAGGAAGATAATCTCGTCAAGGCGTATCAGGATTCCTTCGATCAGGAAGAAAAGGATATCCAGTCCGAGGTCGACTATTACAGCAAGGCCATCGCTAATATCACCGATGTCGACGACCTCCTGTCGAACAGCCGGCTGAAGACATATGTGCTCGATTCATTCGGGCTCGATGCCAAGTACACGTCCACCAGCTATCTGAAGCAGGTGTTGACCAGCGATCTCGAAGACCCGAACAGCTTTGCCAACCAGACCGGCAGCGACAAGTTCGTGGCGCTAGCCGAAGCGTTCAACTTCCAGGCTGACGGCACGGTCGCAGACGGCGACAGCGCCCAGACGAGCGGCCAGATCGAATCGCTGAGGCTCGATTACGTCTACAACAAATCGACGTTCCCATCCGATACGCTCGCGGCCGCCAACCAGACCTATTGGGAAACCAATATTGCCTCGATGACCAGTGTCGACGAGTTGGTCGACGACCCCCGGATGGTCGAGTATCTGACCACGGCCTTCAGCGTCAAAGTGCAGTTCACCTCCACGATCCGGTCGCTGCTGACCAGCGATTCGGCTGCAGCGACGCTTGGCTATACGGGCGTCAAGGCGATGTTCAATTTCCAGAGCGACGGTTCGATCGCCACTGGCGAGACCGCTCAGAACCAGACCCAGCTGGCGTCTACCAGCACCTCCTACCAGACAGCCTTCAAGGCCAACCAGGAAGATGCGGTCACCAATGCGGTCACCAACTATCAGACGCGCATCTCCGAGGTGAAAAGCGTCGATGACTTTCTAAGTTCGAATAAAGACGACGACGACGATACCAATGACGATGTGACGGAGATCTGGGACGTCGCGCTGCGCGCCTATGGGATCGATCCGGCCGATGTCAGCAAGAGCCGGCTCAAGGATATTCTGGCAAGTGATCCGAACGACCCGAAGAGCTATGTCAACCAGCTGAAAGACGACCGGTACGTCAATCTGGTCAAGGCGTTCAACTTCGACGCGGAAGGCGATATCGACACGCCTCTCCTCGTCCAGTCAGCCAGCGTCATCAGCAATTTCGCGACAGACTACAAGACGGAACAGCTCAAACTTCTCAAGGGCAGCGCTCGCGAGAAGGCTGAGGAAGCTGCCGACAAGGAAATCGACTACTACAATACCCAGATGCAGACGATCACCACGGCCGCCGAGCTAATTGCCGACGACCGCCTGGTGTCCTTCGTGCTCGAATCGAAGGGGATCGATCCCAAATCGGTCACCAAGGACGAGCTGAAGAACATGTTCTCGTCCGATCTCGACAATCCCAAAAGCTATGTGAACAGTCTTGCCAACGGCGTGTTTGCTGAGATCGTCGCATCGTTCAACTTCGATAGCGAAGGCAACCTTTCTGCGCAGCCCGTGGGCACGATCCAGCAGCGCGGCGACGTGCTGGCGACCGTCAATAACTACAAGCAACAGACGCTTGAAGAGCAGGAGGGGGAATCCAACGAGGGCGTGCGGCTGGCGCTGTATTTCGAGCGCAAGGCGGCGGACGTTACGAGCGCTTATACGATCCTTGGCGACACGGCGCTTTTCGAGTTCTTCAAGACGACGTTCAGCATGTCCGACTACATATCCAACATGGATACGGATCAGCAGGCGAGCATGATCGAGAAATACGTCGACATCTCGAAGCTTCAGGATCCGGACTACGTGACCAAGTTGATCAAGCAATACACGGCGCTCTACGATTCCGAGAACAGTTCGACGACATCGCCGGCGCTGACGCTGCTCACAACCACCGGCACGACACGCATCAGCTCCGATACGCTGCTTGCCGTCGCCCAGCTTTCATCGAAATAGAGACTTCAGTGGATGTAGCCGAGGCGGATCGCCTTGGCGATCGCCTGGATGCGGTTCACGGAATTGAGCTTGATCGTCGCGGAGCCGAGATAGGCGTTGACGGTGTGAACGGAGAGGCCAAGCTTCTCGGCGATCTCTTCGCTGATACGACCGTCGCCGGCCAGTTGAAGACACGCCACTTCCCGTTCGCTCAAGGATTCGGCCGGCACGCTTCGACGCTCATCGAGTGCCAGAAGGTCCATCATGACCTGACAACTTCTAACGTGCTGGTCGATGATCAGATTGCTGCCCAGCTCCAGCGAGCCCGACAAAAACGTGACGTAGCCATTCCCGAGAGCACCCAACCGCACCGGGAATGCAATTCCTGACGATGGCATGATCCGGTCGTCGATCTTGCGCACGAGCGAGGAAAAATCGCCGGCCTCGCTATAGGCCCCTTTTTCCGTGCCGGTCCACACGATCGGCAGGATCGACATTTCGATATGATCGAGAAACATATCGCCGTAGGAGCTCACGAGTACGCCCTGATGCTCCCCGCTTCCGGCGCCCCAGTTGTCCAGCTCGCAGACCAGCTTGCGCTTGTTGGGAAGCCCGGCGCCGGTAACACGAAACACAGCAAAGTGCCGCGCCTTGAGGTTCCTCTGCATGGCGACGAGTTTGGGAAATATGTCAGAACGACTGGAGGCACGCTGAAGACGCAGATACTGGATGCTGCCCGGTCCATCTGACGTTCCACCGCGGGAAAAGCCCATTGTTGCCCCAAGCCTTCCTAAACCAGATTGTTGCGTACGGCATAAGCGATCGCTTCCGACCGCGTTTTGGTTGCCGTCTTACGCATCACGCTGGTGATGTAGTTGTTGATCGTATTGCGGGAGATCCCGAGGATCACTGCTATCTCATCGCTGGTCTTGCCCTCGGCGATCCAGAACAGGCATTCCAGCTCGCGTTCCGTCAGTTCGAAGTCGCGCTCGGCCTTGGCATCGCGCGCCTCGGCAAAGCTTGCGCCATAGGATGCAAACAGTCCGACTTCGCGAAGTCTTTCCTGTGACAGGATGATGCCTTCCAGGAAAAGCAGCATCAGAGAGAAACGGGTTTTGCCGACGCAGAATGTCAGCGAACAGTATTGGCGGCTGATGTCGTCCGGCGGCGTGATGTCATCGGGCAGGAGCGCGAAGCTCGGGGTCAGCAGCGACAGACACTTTTCGAGTTCCGTCGAACGCGCATAACCACTCGCCAGATCCGCCCCGAGCCGTCGGACGAGATCGAATGGCCAGTTGGAGGTTACGATGAAATCGAGACCGTGTTCCTGGACGAGGTCGTAGCGGGCGAGAAGAAAATGCGAAGCGCCAACGTAGTCTGCGAGCAGCCGCATGATAGCCTGAACGTTGTTCGATCTCGACAAGATCGAAAGCCGTCTTACCAGTTGTTCACGGGAGATAATTTTCGACCCAGGTCCATCGTGATACGCGCGCTGGTCGATCGTCATCTCTGCTTCAGGCAACTCCACCGTTATCTGCTCCCCACCGGCTCCTCTCCCCGAAGGGCGACACCGGTATGTTCAAACGACGTATGGCATCCGCTTCCAGAATTAAGGCAGTTCCGGGTGCCGATACCCTGGCGTGACCGGTCCATTCCGAATCAGACTTCACATGTGCAAAGCCTAGACGTTGCCGTACGAATCAGGGCCATTGTAGGAATCGCTTTTGGAAATGCTATGCCGCGAGCGCCGATTTTGCCCACTTCCATCCATAAAGGCTTCATCAATGAGGCTAAAATGCGCCAACTGTATGGCAATGCCCACGCAACAAGGCCGGGACGAGCCCAGCCTGTTGTGATCATATGTTTGTGAAGGCAGTTTAGGCTGCTTTGTCGATCGCCCACTTGCGCAGGATTTTCGCGGCCCGCTCTTCGGAGATCTCGACCATGCGGGAGAGACGTTTTTCCGGACCTTCCTTGACCCGGCGGTTGAAGCCGCCGTCGTCGGCACCGCCCATAAGATCGTCCGAGCTGTCGAAACCGAAGTCGGCGCCGAAGCCATCCATGAGCGCCGGGCTTGCGCCACCCGGTGAGAAGTCGGGAAGTTCGAGGCCGGCCGCATCGGCGGTAAGCTCTCCGGCCGGGACGCTGGTGTTGCCACCGACGGTGCGCACCAGAGGACGAAGGCCAAGCCAGACCACGAGGAAGGCGACAAGAACGAACGCAAGCGAGTTGATGATGCCGCCGATATTACGGTTGAGCACTTCCATCATACCCGGACCAGACGAAGCGGCCTCGTCGAGAAGCTGGGTTTCGACGAAATCCATGGCCGTGAGTGTGACGACATCGCCGCGGTCGCTGCTGATGCCGGCAGCCGAAGACACGATCTTCTGCATTTCGGCAAGATAGGCGTCGACCTTTGCCTGATCCGCGGGCTCGCCCACCATCTTGGCAATACGGCCCTTGTTGACGACGACGGCGATCGAAATCTTTTCAATCTGATAGCCGTTGCGAACTGTCGCCGTGGTCTTCTGATTGATTTCGTAGTTGGTCTGCTCTTCCTTCTTGTCCGACTGGTCGGAGGATTTAGGAGCGCCGTCGCCGCCGGCCTGAGGAGCGGCCTGGGGAACGTTCTGCTCGACCGTGGTCGCGCTGTCGTTCTGGGCCTGCTGCGACTTGGAAGCTTCCTTGGTGGAGCGCACCGACCGTTCAACGCGGGAGTTCGGGTCGAAAACGGTTTCCTGGATCTGCTGGCTGTCGGTGTTGAGGGCGGCAGTCACGCTGGAGCGGAAGTTATCCATTCCGAGAAAGGGTGCCAACGCCTTGTCGATGTTGTTTTCGATTTCCTGCTGGACCGACTGGACCACACCGAGCGAACGGCTGATCTGGCTGTTGCTGCCATCGTCGCCCGAGGCGAGAAGCTGGCCGGTTGAATCGAGGATCGTGACATCGTCGACTTCGAGGCCCGGGACGGCCGAGGCGACGAGATGGCGGATAGACGCAGCGGCTTTGCGACCGGCGGATGCGTTCGCACGGATCATCACGGACGCCGTCGGCTTCTGCTCGCCGCGACGGAAGTTGCCGGCATCAGGCATGACGATGTGGACGCGTGCGGCCGACACGCCGGAGATCTGCTGGATCGAACGGCCGATTTCGCCTTCGAGCGCCCTCACCCGCGTGACTTCCTGCATGAAGGAGGTCAGACCGAGCGAACCGACATTGTCAAACAGCTCGTAGCCGGCATTGGCGCTGTTGGGCAGGCCGCGTTCTGCAAGCATCAGACGCGCCTTGCCGGTCATACCGACAGGCACCTGGATGCTCGCGCCATCAGAGCCAACCTCAAAGGGCATGTTGGCTTCCGCGAGGGCGATGCTGATCTGATTGAGATCGGCTGTCTCCAGACCGACATACAGTCCCTCATAGGAGGGCTTGTTCACATAAAGGGCAGCGGCCAGAACGATCGCTATCGAAACGACGCCGACGGCGCCCAGCGCGATCAATCGTGTCTGGCCAAGACTGGCCAGATTTTTGAATATTGTTGGAAATTGAGATAACAGATTCATTCTGTCCCACGCCGCCAGATAACATCTCGAGCCTATGCCCAGCATCACCCTAGGGAGCGAAGCTTGCGCGAGCGTTTCGAAACGTCGTGTCTGGTTGCCGCATGATGATTGCAACGCGGCCTGGCAACAGGGTCAGAGACAGTCTGTGACGTCAGAAGAAATCGAAGTCTCCGGCGGCCTTGTTAAGCGGCTGGGAGTGGCCGTGGCGCATCCCGTTGGCCAGCGCCTTCTGCATGTCGGCAAGTTTGACGAGGCTGAGAGCCGTCGACAGATCCACCATCCAGTCGCTCGGAATGCTCGCGGTGACGGTATCGATGAACTCTGCGAGACCCCGCGTTTTCTGCACGGCGAGATCGATGCCCTGCAGCACTTTTACGCTGTCGGGCGAATGAAGCAGGCCCGGGCCGCCCAGTTCCAACACCTGCGGTTCGATACGCTCGATCAGATAGGCGACATCGTGCAGCTCCGAGACGAGGCGCATCAGTACCTCGGGCAGAGATTCCTCAAGGGAATCGCGTATCGGGGCGGTGATTTCAGTCATGAATTTCCTCGTCTTTACCCAGGCGTAAGAATTAAAAGAATTCGATCGAGCTTTCGACGGGCTTTGGTGGCGTACGGACAGGACGCTGCTCCAGCGCAACCGTCTTTTGCGTTTCGGCGCCTGTGAGAGGATATTGCCGGGCACGGCCGCTGACCGGCCAGAATTCCAGCTTGCGGCCGTGATCGCCTCCGGTCGAGGACCCCACCACCGGAATGCCTTCGTCACGCAGGAACTCCACGGCGAAGGCCGCATTCTGTTCGCCGACATTGGAGAAACTGGCAATCGTCTTTGCGCCGCCGAAGATCTTTGCCTCGAGCCGGTCACGACGGGCACCCTTTTTCAGGAGACCGTTGATCAGCAACTCCATCAGGTGCACGCCGTAGCGGGTCGCGTCGCCCCCCGACGACGCTGCCCCGCCCGAGCCCGGAAGCAGGAAGTGGTTCATGCCGCCGACACCGGCGACAGGATCACGAAGGCAGGCAGCCACGCACGAGCCAAGAATCGTCGACAAAACCACATTGGGATCGCTTTCGACCTTGAATTCGCCCTGGATAATATGGACGCGTTTGGCACCTGCCGGGTCGTTCATTTAAGGGCTCCGAACACCGCCTCGATAGCAGCTTTCATCTTTTCGATTGTGAATGGCTTGGCGAGCACGTTGTTGGCGCCGAGCTGAGCAGCCTTCTGAACCAGAGCGCGATCGCCCTGCGCCGTCAGGATGATAAACGCTGCCTTCTTGGTGTTCGGGTTGGTGCGCACTGCCTGCAGCAGGCCCAGACCGTCCATGTTCGGCATGTTGAAGTCCGAGATCACCAGGTGATGCGGCTGCTCGGCCATGATCTTCATGCCCTGCACACCATCGCCGGCGGCAGTGATCTGCTTGAAACCGAGCTGTGTCAGAGCGTCGCTGAGCAGCAGTCGGCTGGTGACCTGATCGTCGACGATCAGAACTTTGATTTTTTCAGCGAGGGACATTATTCGGTACCTTCTTTTCGGGCGGCAGTTAGTTTCAGTATTTCGTCTCCGATGGAGCCGAGCGGCAGCTGCTG
This sequence comes from Neorhizobium sp. DAR64872/K0K18, assembly GCF_050500175.1. NCBI lineage: Bacteria > Pseudomonadati > Pseudomonadota > Alphaproteobacteria > Hyphomicrobiales > Rhizobiaceae > Neorhizobium > Neorhizobium sp. DAR64872/K0K18. The sequence goes on along the minus strand of NZ_CP191446.1, from coordinate 486,859 downwards.
CTCGACTGCACCAATTTCGTAGGCGACCCTCGGCATGCCGTAGACCACACATGTCTTTTCGTTCTGGCCGATCGTGCGAGCGCCTGCGCTGCGCATCCTCAACAGTCCCGAAGCCCCGTCGCGACCCATGCCCGTCAGGATAGCCCCGACCGCATTGCGACCCGCCAACTCCGCGACCGAATCAAACAGGACATCGACGGAGGGCCTGTGGCCGTTCACCGGATCGCGTTCGACCAGCCGGCAGCATGGCGCCGACGGATTGACCACCTGAAGGTGCCGGTCGCCACCAGGCGCGAGATAGATCTTGCCGATCTCGAGACGCGCACCATCGGTCGCTTCCTGCACCACAGGAGCGCAGATACGATTAAGCCGTTCAGCAAAACTTTTCGTAAACGTGGACGGCATATGTTGAGTGATTACAGTCGGTGGGCAGTTCAGCGGAAACTTTTGGAGCACTGCGATCAACGCTTCAACGCCACCGGTAGAAGATCCGATCGCCACAACCTTGCGACCATTGCGGTAATCTGATGCCGGCGTCGGGACCATTGAGACCGGAGCACTGACCTGTCGGCGTGCAGAGCGTGCCGCAGCCTTTACCTTTTCAGCGAGATCCATGAACGGGCGAACGTCTCCCGGCACCGGCTTTCCGACGCAGTCGAACGCACCGATTTCGAGCGCGGCAAGCGTTGCGTCGGCGCCGCGCTGGGTCATGGTCGAGACCATGATGACCGGCATCGGACGCAGACGCATGATCTTTTCGAGGAAGTCGAGGCCGTTCATGTTCGGCATCTCGATGTCCAGCGTCACGACATCAGGATTGAGCTGCTTGATGGCGCTACGCGCTTCCATCGCATCGCTGGCCTGCCCGACGACGCTGACATCGGGATCGGAATTGAGGACGGCCGTGATCAGGCCTCGCATGGTCGGGCTATCGTCGACGACGAGAACTCTGGCCGGTGCGATCATGCCTTCCTCCCGGCATTCTTACCCATATATTTGTAGGTCGTGATGCCGATATTATCGAACGTGTTCTTCGCTTCGCCCGATACCCGCTCCGAATGGCCGATATAGAGATGGCCGCCTTCCGGCAGAAGCTGGGAGAAGCGCGACCAGATTTTCACCTGGGTCGGTTCGTCGAAATAGATCACGACGTTGCGGCAGAAGATGATGTCGAAACCGCCCTTGAAGGGCCATTGCGCCATCAGATTCAGTTCGTTGAAGGTGATGAGCTTCTTGACGCGATCATCGACCTGGAACTTGCGGCGGCCACCGACGTCGACCTCGCGGAACCACTGCTTGCGCATGGCCGGGGAAACAGTTTCGAGGGCACCTTCGTCATAGGCTCCTGCCCGCGCGGCAGCCAGGATCTTAGGGTCGATATCGGTTGCCAAGATGCGGAAATCATAGTCGGCAGCGTTGGGAAGAAGGCCCAGCACCGTCAGCGCGATCGAATAGGGCTCCTGCCCATCGGAACAGGCCGCCGACCATATGCGCACACGTCCGCCATTGCGGGCACGCTGGATCAGCCCGGGCAGGACCTCGTCCCGAAGGTGCTCGAAGTGGTGGTTCTCTCGAAAGAAACGGGTGAAGTTCGTCGTCAGATGCGACAGCATCTCCCGGCGTGCCGGAGCGCCCTCGACAGAGGCGACCAGGGTACAGTATTCCCGAAAGCCCCGCAGTCCGAGGTTGCGGATATGCTTGGACAAGCGGGAATAGACGAGCGACGCCTTGGAATCGTTGAGGTAGATCCCGGCATCGGCGTAGATCATCGCCGCAATCTCCGACAGGTCGCGGCGCGTCAACGGGTATTCCCCGCTGGCGAGGACTTCGTCCGGCGACTGTCTGGCTTCTATGGCGCCCAGGGGCATCATGCGGCTTCGCTTTCCTTTTCGAGGTACGTCTCGGGGAAGAGATGATCCAGCTCGATCATGCAGATCATCCGCTTATCGAACGCCAGAATGCCCTTCGCGTATTGTTTCGCCAGGTCGGAGGAAATCTCCGGCACAGGCTGGATATTCTCTTCTGTAATCGTAAGGATATCGGAAACGGCCTCGACCAGCAGGCCGACAATCCGTTTCCCGACCTGCGCAACGATGATGACGTGACGCGCCGTCGGTTCGGCATCCTTCATTCCAAGCCGCGCCGACAGATCGACGATCGGCAGCACGGCGCCGCGCAGATTGATCACGCCGCGCACATCGGCGGGAGCGTGCGGCAGCTGCATTGCCGGCGTCCATCCGCGGATTTCGCGGACAGACATGATGTTGACGCTGAATTCCTGATCGCCGATCCGGAAAGCGATCAGCTCCCGGCTTGCCTGCGTCAGATTTTTCACAGCGTAGGACATTGTGTTCAACCTGTCGCAGCGAGCGACATCTCCGGACTGAGCGACTGCCCGCGGGATGCCGCAACCACCGCGTCCACATCCAGGATGAGAGCGACGCGGCCATCACCAAGGATGGTGGCGGCGGCAATGCCCGGAACATGGGTGTAGTTGGCTTCCAGCGACTTGATGACGACCTGACGCTGACCCTGGATGGCATCGACCATCAGCGCGCGCTGACCGCCGCCTTCGGATTCGACCAGCAGTGCCACGCCCTCGACCGGATTTGCCTGTGTGGCGCGGAAGTTGAGGATGCGGCCGACATCGACCAGCGGGCAGAACGAGTTGCGGATCGAGATGAGCCGCTGCGTTGCGCCAAACGAGTGGATGGCAGACGCTTCCGGCTGCAATGTCTCCACGATCGCCGTCAACGGCACGACAAGCGTCTGGCCGGCAACCGTTACCACCATCCCGTCGAGGACGGCGAGCGTGAGCGGCAGGCTCATGGTGAAGGTCGAGCCCAGACCCGGGCGCGAGGAGATCGAGATACGGCCGCCAAGTGCCTGGATCGAACGTTTGACCACATCCATGCCGACGCCGCGGCCGGAAATGTCGGAGATCGTGTCTGCCGTCGAGAAGCCAGGCGCGAAGATGAGGTTGTCGATTTCCTCGTCCGACAGATTGGCATCCGGCGAAATCAGGTCGTTGTCGATTGCCTTCTGCTTGACGCGCTCACGGTTGATGCCGCCACCGTCGTCGATCAGTTCGATCAGGATGCGGCCCGAACGATGCTTGGCCGAAAGCTTGATCGTGCCTTCCGGATCCTTGCCGGCGGCTTCGCGCTTTTCGGGGCTTTCGATGCCGTGGTCGACAGCGTTTCGGATCATGTGGGTCAACGGCTCGGCGATCTTGTCGATAACCGTCTTGTCGACTTCGGTGTTCTCGCCTTCGGTGACCAGACGGATCTGCTTGCCGACCATGTCTGCGACTTCGCGGACGATACGCGACATGCGCTGGAAGACCGGCTTGACCGGCTGCGCGCGGATCGCCATGACCGAGTCCTGGATCTCGCGCGTCAGCTGCTGCAGCTCTTCGAGACCCATATTGACGGCGGAGGTGCCGCTGGCATCGTTTTCGATGACGCTCTGCGAGAGCATCGCCTGGTTGATGACAAGCTCGCCGACCAGGTTGATCAGGCGATCGACGCGATCGAGATCGACGCGGATCGTCTGGCCGGCGGCCGCTGTGGCAGCGGCCTGGGCCGGAGCCGGCGCGGGTGCTGCGGCTTCCTTCTTTTCGACGCGTGCCGCGGCGGCAGCCATCTTGCTGACGTTGGCGGCAGCTTCAGTCGCCACGACGGCGGCTGCTTCGTCGGCAGCCTTCGTGTCGGAGCCGAGCTCATCGTCGAGCGACGAGAGATCGAATGGTACCGGAACCATCGGCAGTTCTTCGTCGCTTGGCTTTGCTGCGGCCAGCTTGACGTCGAGATCACAGTCCCACTCGGCGAATTCGAACACCGAGCGAATATCGGCTTCGGTCTTTTCGGTCGTCAGGGAGATTTTCCAGCTGAAATAGGAGGCTTCCGGATCCAGCTTGTCGAGGGTCGGCAGCTGCTCCATGTCGCAGCCGACGCTCATCTCGCCGAGCTTGGACAGGTCGCGCAGCAGGAGGGCTGCTTCGTTGCCCTTGGCATAGAGATCGTGGCGCGGCTTGAAGCCGATCTCGTAGACCGACCCTTTTGCTGCCGGGACGTCGTCGTCGAAACCATCGAAGGTGAAAGGGATCGGCTGGAAACCGCTATCATCGCTCGGCTTCGGTGCCTCGGCCTTTGCAGGCTTTGCGACTTCGGCATGGGCCGAAGGCATCTCGCCATGGGCAAGGGCTTCCAGTTCCTTGACGAGGCCGCGTGATCGCGCCTCGTCCACACCACCGCCGTCACGGGACGCGGTGACGAGATCGGCGAGCACGTCGGCCGATTTCAGCATCACCTTCAGAACGTCCTGGTTCGGCTCGAGCTTGTTGGACCGGACGCAGTCGAGCGTCGTCTCGAAGACGTGGGCAAAGCCCACGAGGTCATCGAGGCCGAAGGCGCCTGCTCCACCCTTGATGGAATGAACGGCGCGGAAGACGGCGTTGACCGTTTCGGGGTCGCGGTCCCCGTCGTTCAGCTTCAGCAGACCAGATTCCAGTTCAGCGAGCTGTTCTTCGCATTCCTGAAAGAAGATCTCTTTGATTTCGTTCATATCCATGGGAGGATTTCCTGGCTCAGGCGGTTACACGCTCGATGGCATCGATCAGTTTGGCGGGATCGAACGGCTTGACGATCCAACCCGTGGCACCGGCCTGGCGGGCGCGGTTCTTCTTCTCCGCGTCGCTTTCCGTGGTCAGGACCAGGATCGGGATGGCGCGGTACTTGTCGTTGCGGCGAACGCCTTCGATGAAACCGAAGCCGTCGAGGCGCGGCATGTTGATGTCGGTGACGATCACATCGGGGTTGCAGCCTTCGAGGACTTCGAGACCTTCGATGCCGTCTTCAGCCTGGATGGTTTCGAAACCGGCGTTGTTGAGAGTGACCAGAAGCATGTTCCGGATCGTCCGTGAATCGTCCACGGTCAGGACTTTTTTCTTCATCGCTAAATCTCCTTAGCAACCAAAATCTGTGTATCGAGGCCGATGAGCTGCATCGTCTTGACGAAGGCATCGGAAGGCTTTTGGACGGCAAAGGACTTCTTGTCGTCATCCCAGGCGTTTGCGCCGGCGACGAGGACCTGGACGCACTGGACGCCGAGACGCTCGACACCGGACGCATCGATGACAATGTCGCTACCGCGCATGGACAGCAGTTTGGCGTGCAGCGCGGACGCCTCGTTGAGGTCCAGCACGGAAGACAGTTTCAAACTTCCCGGACCGGCTTTCTTGGCCGCCATCAGCTTATTCCTTGTCGTTTGGAGTAAAATGTCTCTGAGGAACCGATGCGTTCCGCCGCGGCCCGCGGGGAGATGTCGGTGGCAATTTCCGGCCGGCGTGCAGCCGGTCTTGAGCGGTCGTCATCGTAACGGCCCTGTCGCGCAATCCGGAATTCGCGAACCGTGCGTCCAAGCTCCAGGATCACCGTCTGCAATTCGTCCGCGCCTTCGCCCGAGCGACGCGCCAGAACGGCATTGGATGCGACTTCCTGGCTGAGATCACTGACATGTGCCGTGACGACGTCGAGGCCTTCCGCCTGGACCCCGGTATCGCGAGCTATGCCCGCAATCGTGTCGTTGATGGCGGACACCTGCTGGACGATGCCATCGATGGCGCCCTGCGTGCGGTGAACCATTTCGACACCGGCATCGACCTGCGTCTTAGTGCCGTTGACGAGCGTCTTGATCTCGCGGGCGGCCTCGGCGGAACGCTGGGCGAGCGCCCTCACCTCCTGCGCAACGACAGCAAAGCCGCGGCCACTGTCGCCGGCGCGGGCGGCTTCGATGCCGGCATTGAGGGCGAGGAGATTGGTCTGGAATGCGATCTCGTCGATCGTGCCGATGATCTGGCCGATCTTTTCGGCGGAGGCTTCGATATCTGCCATGGCGCTGATTGCCTGGCCGACGACCTTGCCGCTGTCTTCCGCTGACTTGCGTGTGGCGGCCGTCGCCTTTTCGGCGGCGGCCGTGCCGACGGCACTCTGGCGGACACCGGCAGCGATTGACGAAAGCGCTTCGCCAGACTTTTGCAAGCGGGCGGACTGGTTCTCGGAAGTTCTGGCGAACGTGCGTGCGCTCTCGGAAAGCGCGTCGGTCAGCATGTCCGCCTGGATTCCGGTCTCGCCGACGGTCTCGAATGTCGTGCGGATGTCGCCGATGGCGCTGTTGAGGATGTCGCCGAGTTCGCGATAGGCGTCCGGCATGTCGTCCGGAACCTTGGCGGTCAGATCGCGATCGGCCAGCGCTGAAACCACGGAGAGGAACGTCTCAACGGCCTGCGCCTGATCGGCCTGGCGCTGCTCGGTCAGGGCACGCTGGTGCTTGAGGCGCAATTCGTTAAAGCGCAACGACACCGCGATCTCCGCGTCGACCATGACGAGACGCACGATTGCGCTGACGAGATCGTTGAGTTCCTGTTCGCGCTTGCGACTTGCCGGAAGAATGGAGCGGGATGACATGCCGGCGACCGCACCGGTGATCAGATGCTCGAGCATCACCGAATGACCGGCAAGGTGCCAGCGCGGATCAAGACCCATGCGGCTTTCGGTATCGGAGAGGAGTTTGACCCGTTCGGCATACAGTGCATCGAAGCGCGCGTCGCTGAGCACGCTCCAGTGAGACGCCTGGAGGTCATGCAGGCGTTCGATCTGCTGTTCGCTTTCGAAGATACCGGCAGCCTCGGGAACGGACTGCAGCCGGTGAAAATAGTCGCGCAATCCGGCTTTGAGATGCGGTTCGAGTTGCGGCCTGCACCGGCGCAGCAAGTCGCGCAGGTCCCCGTCGAGGCCAGCAAAGGCCAAGCGTTCGCTCAGGCTGCCCGCCTGGCTCCGTCGCCCCTGTTCTGTCGGCGTGTCCTGCACCAAAACCGTCCCCGCATGAAAGTCAGACCAACCCGACGAGTTGGTGTATTGCCGCCCAGCGAGGCAAATCCGAAACGGGCGGGAGCGTGCCGGGACAGGCCATGACCTGTCTGCGGTGGCGACGCTTATACCGCGAAGCATTTCGTAATCTGTCGATGAGAAATACCGGATTCATACCGGTACGGCTTGGCGGCTTCATGCCTGTTGGGAGCCCTCGGGACATCCCATTCGCCGTCTATCTAATATGTATGGTTAATTCCTTGCCCGAAGGTTAACACGGGCGGTGTGAAATGCTCTTTCAAGCAAAGTCAGAAACCGGCCATAGCTCGGACTGTCCGCAAAGGTGACAACAAACAGAGGCGCAGAAAAGCTCAACCAAAAGCTTTAAAACTTTCAGTAAAATCAAATGGATCTAATCTGGAAGTTCAGCTTGTGGCAGTGTTTCAATTGTCCGGCGGCCAGATCAGTTCGGCCAGCGCTCGTTGGCCGTCCTTGCTTCCGGTCGATGCAAGGGCCTGAAAAATTCTTCGCGCATCGGGCTTGCGACCGACATTGAGGTAGGCGTAGCCGCGAAGGATCATAAGATCGGTCTGTTCCGGCGTGATCTGGGCGCGCTGATCGAGCGCGATGAGCGCCTCCCGATAGCGACCGAGGTTGAAGGAGCTTTGGGCGCGATTGGCAAGAATGGCGCTCTGAAGCTCCACGGCGCGGGAGTTGGTCTGCTTGGCTGCGGCCGCGGCAACAGACGCCTGATCCGTCAGGCCTGCCCGCAGATAGGCAAGGCTTCGACCATAGGACGCATCGGAGCGGACCACGTCGGAAGCACTGTTTTGCGCGACCTCGAAAGCCTTGACGGCTTCGAGCGGCCTGTTCAGATCCATCAGGCACCAGCCGCGCGATAGCGCCTGGTCCGGATTGGTCTGGCGGAGTTCCGTCAGAGCACAGCCGCGCGACGGCGGCCCGGAGCTTGCCTGAGCGGATCTGGTTGCCTGGCGGACCGACGGCTGCACGGCAACAGGCTGCCGGGTTGCGGCGGCACGCTGCGGGTTGGGTTGCTGAACGCTGCGTTGCGCTGATTGCTGATAGGGTTGTCCGTCCTGCTGCGAATAGGCTTCCGCAGTGCGATCCTCGGGCCTGACGCTCGGCAGCGGCGGTTGGCGACGGTAACCTGTCCGATCATCGACGCCCGCTAGCGATGGTCTGCCGAGATTTGCAATGCGCTCTGAACGACCGCCCCAGGCACGCTGGAGAGAAGCGACACCGGCCCGGTCGCCCAGGTCGTTGCGGGTCAGCGCCAGACCATAGGCGGAGGGCTCGTCATCCGGCTTCCAGGCGAGTGCTGCCCCGAACCACTCGGCGGCCGTGCGAAGCTGCCGCATTGCTCTTGCATACCAGCCGAACTGTTGTGCCGCGTCGGCATCGCGGGCGGCGATCACGACAGGCGCCATGCGGGCCAGAACCTCTTCCTGCAGCATGGGCGGAGGATCGAGTGCAAGAAGATTGGCGACGGCGGAAAGATAGGCCGCCTTGGTGCCTTCGGAACTTTCCCGGAAACGATAGAGAACGTTTTCCGCTTCAAGCGGCGACTTCTGGCGGACCAGGGTGAGCGCCAGCCCCTCAGCAGCGGAGGCCGTCTCTTCCTTGCCATAGGCGCGCCGGAACCAGCGCTCGGCACCGCCGAGATTGTCTCTGCGATAGGCATACCAGCCCAGCAGCAGCGCGTCCGAGGCGAGCCCCTCGCGTTCCGCGAGTTGTTCGAGACGCGTGACATACTGCTGGCCGACGACCAGTTTCGCATCGTCGCCGGCTTCGTTGACAAAGCGGCGCGCGAGATCGTTTCTCAGACCCTCGAATTCCGGCTGACCACCGGCGGGAGTTTTTTCCTTGGCGAGGAGATCTTCCAGCATGGTGGAGGAAAGAAGTTCACTCGCCTTCTGCACCGTGGCGACACGCGCGGCGGTGTCCTCGCAATTGTCCAGAACGTAGAGATAGGCATCCCGGGCGCGACCCTGTCGCTCGGTCTCGGCAAAGGCTTCCGCCACCCGCCACAAGACGTCGATTTCGCTGCAGGTGAGAAGGCTCGGGTTTTCGGCCGCCATGCGGATGACGACGTCGTAATCCTTGCTGTCGGAGGCGCCGGTCAGGCTGACACGTGCCTCGGCAAGCTTTAGCCGGTCGAGGAGATCGTCCGGTGCCTGCCAGCCGCTCTCGGCAGTCTGACGGTCGGCGATTGCCTTACGCACGTCGGCAAAGCGCGACTGTGCATAGAGTTGCCACATGTTTTCGAGCTGTGGATCACCGCTTGCGCGCACAGCCAGCGGATCAGCGGGCGGCGACCAGGTCGGATAGAGCGCGCGCAGGCGCGAGATCTCGGCCTGAAGCCGTGCCGTGTCGCCACGGGCAGCAAAATATCGCAAGGCGCTTTCATCCACGACGACCGGAGGCGGCGTGTTGCCGCGCTGCGCCGTCAAGTTTTCGGGACGCTGCAAGGGTGGTGGCGACGATGCGGCCGGGGACTGTGCGATCAAGGGCATGCCCGAACGCGCCGGGGAAGGCGTATCGGCCGGTTCGGTGGCGGATCCGTTCGGCAGCGTTTGCGTGATCACAAGCGCTGCTGCACCCGGAGACTGCGCGGAAGGTTCGTCGGAGGAGAGCAGTTGAGCCGTAAGCCGCTCGGTCTTGGGACGCGGCTGCATACCGTCTGCCCATGCGGGCGCGTCGGGACTGATGGCGCCGGTCAGCTGCGTCATGTCGACATTGGAGGATTGTCTATCGAGGCTCCAGAATCCAACAGCGGCGATACCTACCACCGTCAATGAGATCATCATAACCTTCATGGACTTCCGATCCCGATCCTAACCCCGACCTGTTGCCCCGCAACGAGGCGTATCAATGGCATGAACGCCATGATGTGTAAGAATGAGCTGATATGGTTAACGAACAATTTAGATTTGTTTAGCAAATTGTAAGCAAGACTCGCGATTCGCTTCGTTGCGTAGACTTTTGTGGAAGCGGAAATCGAGACGGAAGCGATCGGACGATGACTGTCCAGTAGATGCGCCATTATATGCGAGTGCCCATGACGAAAAGATCATTTGCCGAAGTTCGCCGGTTCGTACGCAGCGACCGCCGAAGCTTCGCAATTGCCATCGCAGGATTGCTGCCTCTCGTCCTGGCAAGTTGCGGCGGAGCTCCGATCCAGCCGGGCGCCCTGGTGAAGACCGTGCAGGCGGAAGAAGCCATGGTCATGCCCCCGCCATCCGGCCCCGGTATCGTCGGCGTCATCGAGCGGCGCTACGACAACGCCATCGAGCAGGAAATTCCGCTCTTCACATCCGCACTCACGCCCGGCCAGAACTTCATCAAGGCGCAGTTCTTCGGCACGAAGAGCGCGTTCAGCTATAGCTCGAACCGGCTGACGTCGAAAATGGTCTCGCAAAGCGGCACGGCCCGCGAAATGGCATCCGGGTTTCCCGGTGTACGGATGTTGCGGTCGCAATTTTACGTCCAGAACAGCTATGGCCCGTTCGGCTATGCGTTCGGACGCGGCAGGGGCAGCGATCTTTGCCTCTACGGATGGCAGCAGATCCGCTCGCAGGCGCAGAAGATGTCGCCGGTCGATAATTACGGCTCGATCCAGATCCGCGTGCGGATCTGCGAGGCCGGCGCGACGGAGCAGGCGCTTCTCGCCTTCATGTACAATTTCACTATCAACGCCTCCGTCGACTCGCTCGGCTGGAATCCCTATGGCGATGCGAGCCCGCTTTCGCCGGAAATCGGACGAACCGGCGCTCCCACCTACCCGCGTCCTGCCTCGACGGAAGCTATCGTTCCGGTCCTGCCGCAACGACAAGCTGCGCCGATGATCCGCCGCGCAGCCCCTGCCGCGCCGGTCCGGCCAGCCGTAGCACCGGTTACCAGCAGCATGATGGAGCCTGTCATGCAGCCGGTGGGGCCAAGGATCCCCAGCGTTTCCGCCCTTTCTCCCGCAGGCCTCAGTCCGTCAGCGCCCTCGGACGCTGCTGCGTCCCAGAGGTCACCAACACCCGCAGCCGCTCCGCGCGTCACGGTTCCTTCGCCTTCCTGCTCGACACAGGCGGAGGGTGCCAATGTCGTATGTCGCTGAGCGTCAGGCCGGCAATCCCGTCGTGATCCTGCCAACCGTAATCCGGTCGATCGAACCGCAAAGGTAATCCGGCGATGCGTACTTTTATTTCTGCCATCGTGTGGGTTCTCGCCACGATCATGATCGTGACCCTGGTCACCCTGCCGATCAACACGCGCACCCAGTTGATCGCGAGCGTCCTGATCGTCACGGTGATGATCATCATCAAGATGCTCAACGCCGACGGCAAATGGCGTCTCGTGGCTCTCGCCTTCGGCACCGCGATGGTGATGCGCTACGTCTACTGGCGCACGACGAGCACGCTGCCGCCGGTGAACCAGCTGGAGAATTTCATTCCCGGCATGCTCGTCTATCTTGCGGAAATGTACAGCGTGATGATGCTGGCGCTCAGCCTCTTCGTCGTTGCCATGCCGCTGCCGGCGCGAAAGCCGCACGGCCGCACCGAAGGACCGCTTCCGAGCGTCGACGTCTTCGTGCCGTCCTACAACGAGGACGAGACGTTGCTTGCCAACACGCTTGCAGCCTGCCGCAACATGGATTACCCGGCCGACAAGTTGACCGTTTGGCTGCTCGATGACGGCAGCACGCTGCAGAAGCGCCGCGCCGACAACGTGGCGGATGCAAGGGCTGCGGATGCGCGCTACAAGGCCCTCAACCAGCTTTGCGAAGACCTCGGCGTCAAATACCTGACCCGCGAGCGCAACGAACACGCCAAGGCCGGCAACCTCAACAACGGGCTTGCCCATTCGAGCGGCGATCTGATTGCCGTGTTCGACGCCGATCACGCCCCGACGCGCGACTTCCTCTTGGAAACCGTCCACTATTTCGAGAAGGAGCCGAAACTCTTCCTCGTGCAGACACCGCACTTCTTCCTCAATCCTGATCCCGTCGAGCGCAACCTGCGCACATTCGAGAAGATGCCGAGCGAGAACGAGATGTTCTACGGCATCATCCAGCGTGGTCTCGACAAGTGGAATGCCGCCTTTTTCTGCGGCTCCGCGGCCGTTCTCAATCGCAAGGCGCTCGAAGTCTCCAACGGTTTCAGCGGCGTCAGCATCACGGAAGACTGTGAAACCGCGCTCGATCTGCACGGTCTCGGCTGGCACAGCATCTATGTCGACCGCCCACTGATTGCCGGCCTGCAGCCGGCGACCTTCGCCAGCTTCATCGGCCAGCGCTCGCGCTGGGCGCAAGGGATGATGCAGATCCTGCGGTTCCGCTTCCCGCCGCTCAAGCGCGGGCTCTCCTTCCCGCAGCGCCTCTGCTACATGTCCTCGACGCTATTCTGGCTGTTTCCCTTCCCGCGGACGATCTTCCTGTTTGCACCGCTGTTTTATCTGTTCTTCGATCTGCAGATCTTCACCTCCTCCGGCGGCGAGTTCCTCGTCTACTCGCTGACCTACATGATCGTAAACATGCTGATGCAGAACTACCTCTATGGGTCGTTCCGCTGGCCGTGGATTTCGGAGCTCTACGAATACGTCCAGACCGTGCACCTGCTGCCGGCTGTCGTTTCGGTCATGCTCAATCCGCGCAAGCCGACCTTCAAGGTGACGGCGAAGGACGAGTCCGTGTCCGTCAGCCGACTTTCGGAGATCAGCCGGCCGTTCTTCGTGATCTTCTGCGTTCTCGTCATTGCCTTCTTCATCAGCATCTACCGGGTCTATACAGAACCGTTCAAAGCGGACGTGACGCTGGTGGTTGGGGGCTGGAATCTTCTCAACATCATCATTGCGGGCTGCGCGCTCGGCGTCGTTTCCGAACGTGGAGAGAAGCAGTCGTCCCGCCGTATCCGCGTCAGCCGGCGTTGCGAATTCGGGATCGGCGACCGCTGGTTCACGGCGACGATCGAGGATGTTTCGGTCAATGGTGCAGCACTGCAGATCTATACGGAAGGCGCCAGGGACATCGCGAACGGTGCCATGGGTGTGCTCCGGTTCCAGCCGTTCAGCGACCTGCCGATCAGCGATTTGCCGATCGAAATCCGCAACTTCGATACGGTCGGCGACGTGACAACGGCGGGGTGCCGCTACATGCCCCAGAAATCCACCGATCACCGTTTGATCGCCGATCTCATATTCGCCAATTCCAGCCAGTGGACACAATTCCAGACCTCGCGACGTTACAACCCCGGTCTCTTGCGCGGCACGATCTGGTTCCTGGGTCTTGCCGCCTATCAGACGACCCGCGGCCTCGGCTACCTGTTGAAGGATCTGGGCAAGAGCCAGACGACGAAGGAAGGTTGAGCGACATGATCACCAATACACGCTTCCCCCGCCTTCTCTTCGTCGCGGCCATGCTGGCATCGACCGGCGCCCTGTCGGTCTCGTCGCTTGCGCAGCAACCCGCTCAATCGCCAGCACCCGCATCATCGCCATTCGACATGGGTCCGGAGCGATCCCGCCAAGGTGTAACCCCGACCGCGCCGCCTTCACCGCAGACCCCGGCTCCGGCACCTGTGCCACAGGTTCAACGGCCCATTCCAGCCGCTCCGAAAACGCCCGCGGCACCGGCACCGGCGGCCACCGCTTCTCCCTCTCCGGTAACGGCCCCTGCTCCTCAGGCGGCAGCCAAGGCTTCGACCGAAACGGCGCGGCGCTACCTCATCCCTGCCCCGTCGCTGCGCCTGAACGGCGAGGTCCAGCAGCGTTCCTGGTCCGTCTACCTGACCGAGGAGCAGGCGGCGACGGGTGCAAAGCTGCACCTCACGTACCAGAACTCGATCGTCGTCGCGCCGGAGGCCTCGCGCCTTTCCGTGACGATCAACGACGTCGAGATCTATGGCGACAAGATTGCATCGCCCGACCAGCCGTTCGAAAGGGTGCTCGACATACCGCCGGGCGTTCTGAAGGCGGGCGGCAATATGGTACGGTTCGCGGCCAATCAGCGTCACCGCACCGACTGCACGGTCGAATCCACGTTCGAACTCTGGACCGACATCGACCCGAAGCGGACGTTCCTGGCGTTCGACGACGAGCGTAGCGTCCGGTTCAACCGACTGGACGATGTCAGGGCGGTCGGCGTCGACGGCAGCGGAAAGACGCGGTTCCGCTTGATCGTGCCGGCGCTCGACCAGCTGGGCGCGACGGATGTTCTGATGCGGCTTGCGCAGGGACTATCGCTGGTGGGCGGCATGCCGAACCAGTCGTTTTCATTCCAGAAAACCATTACACCCGATCTGAGGCCCGGCGAACTTGCGGTCTTCGTGGGGACACCGGACGAACTTCGACCGATCCTTCCGAACCTGGCGGCAGCCGCTTCCAGTGCAGCCGTTGCAAGCTTTACCGATTACCCTGGGCACGGATCCTCCGCTCTGGTCCTGTCGGGACCCAGCTGGCCGGCGCTTCAGGGCCTTATCGACAGTTTCGTTGCCTCCACCGATGGCGGCAGCATCCAGCGCCGCGATACACTGGCGACCTCGAGCTGGCGCGGCATCGATACGCCATTCCTGTTTGCCGAGAAATCGATTGATTTCAATTCTCTCGGGGTCAGCAGCGAGGAGTTTTCCGGGCGGCTTTACCGTACCGAGTTCACAATCGGCGTTCCGGCGGATTTCTACGCGAACGCCTATGGCGAAGCGCGCATCCTGCTGGATGCGGCCTATGTGTCGGAGGTTCTGCCTGGCAGTCACATCGACGTCTTCGTCAATGGGAATATTGCCTCAACCGTTCCGATCACCTCGGACGGAGGCGCCATTCTGCGCCACCTGCCGATCAAGCTGACGCTGCGTCACTTCAAGCCTGGGGTCAACACGATCACGCTCGAAGCTGCGCTGCTGACGGCGTCGGACAAGGCCTGCGCGCCGGGCGCCACTGCGAATGAAGGCACGCGGTTTGCTCTCTTCGGTACTTCACAGTTCGAGATGCCGGATTTCGCCCGCATCGCCCGCGTCCCCAATCTCGGCGCTACGTCGGGCACCGGCTTTCCCTATTCGACCGGCACCGAGTCCGTTCCTTTGTTCCTCGGCCGAATCGATGAAAAAACCCTCGGATCCGCGGCGACTTTCCTTGGCAAGATCGCGACCGCGTCACATCGAGCAATACCGGTCTCGGTGACGATTTCAACGGCGCGTATCGCCGGGCGCAATGCGCTGTTTGTCGGCGCGATCTCCGAATTTCCAGCCAATATCCTGACGGATCTCGGCATCGAGCAGAAAAGCCGCGGTAGCTGGGGTGAGAACAGCGATCACGTCCCGGCCGACCGGGCGTCATTGACGCTCCAGGACTGGCAGGATCGCAACGGCAACAACTTCTTCGGCCGACAGCTTTCTTCCGTGGCGGATTGGGCCAAGCGGAACTTTGACCTCTCCGCACCGATGCTGCGGTTTGCGCCGGCCGGTGACGCGATCTATGTGCCCCCGAAAACCGCCGGAATGATCATCGCACAGGAAAACGATCCGACCCAAACCGGCACCTGGACGGCGGTGATCGGCGCGACGGGCGATGAGCTTTCTGCCGGGATGGAGGCCTTTTCGGCACGCGAAGCGTGGAACCAACTCGACGGACGCGTGTCCGTGCACGATGTTTCCGAAGCAGATCCGGTGATTGTTCCGGTCAACTGGTTCCACTTCACGCCGACTGCAAACTTTTCACTCTCGAATGCACGGTTGATCGCAACGAACTGGCTGTCGGACAACATCATGTCCTACGGACTGCTTCTCGTCGCGAGTGCAATTCTCGTGGGGCTGGCAACCGGTGGACTGCTGACCCGGCTCGGTCGGAAATAGGCACGGCAGGTCAATCCCGTGCGGCTGTCGGGTCCTCCGGCAGCCCTCCCTTGCCGGTAAAGCGTCGGCTGACATGCAGCGATCCCTGAAGGCCGAACCGCCACGGCTGGTCGATACCACGCGATATTCCGATCCGCCGTCCCGCGACCACCAAGGGCGGCGTTACCGGCGGAGCAAGCCGGAAAGGCGCTTCCATGAGCGACAGGCCGTCATGCTCGATACCAATTCCCAGCGCCTGGCAGACGCGTCCGGGGCCGGAGCATAACAGCAGGGGCTCCGCCCTGCCCCGCCGGTGTTCCATCTCGGCAATGCCGTTCACGGGCTGCAAGGCCCGGATCAGCACCGCGCTGCCCGGCGTGCAGACGAAATTCACGCACCAGTGGATGCCGTAGGAACGGTAAACATAAGCATGACCGGCCGGCCCGAACATGGCAAGGTTGCGGGGCGTCGGCCCGCGAAAGCTGTGGGATGCCGGATCATCCGGCTGGTAGGCCTCTGTCTCGACGATGACGCCGCCGACGCCCGAAAGCTCGAATTCAGCGCCGATCAGGTCGCGCGCCACATCCACCGCGGACCGCGTGAAAAATCCGGCTGCCAGTGCCATGTCGTGCCTCACCATTTCTGCGGTTCATGATCCAACCTAACCACTCGAGAGCGCCAAGGGAACAAAGGGCCTCGTCACGGGTTGGCGTCCATTCCCTGGCTCTTTGCCTCCCGGAGCGTTTTCATGACTGTTTTTTCTTCCGATAACAGAGACTCTGCGGCCTATCCGCTGCAGTCCCTCTTCGTTCCCTTTCCTTTCGTCTGCTTCACCCTGACACTCGGGACCGACCTGGCCTTCTGGCTGAGCGATGGTCACCTGATGTGGCAGAACTTTTCTTCCTGGCTTCTGTTCGCCGGCCTTGTCTTCGGTGGCGTTGCAATCGTCGCTGGCCTGCTGGATATGCTTCGTCCAAGAACACGGCCGCTGCGCCCGGCATTTCTCACCATCGTCATCTATATCGTCATTCTGGCGCTGGCCTTCCTCAACAGCCTTGTTCACGCCGGCGACGGCTGGACGGCCGTTGTGCCTTACGGACTGGCAATTTCTGTCGTCACGTTCGTTCTCTCGGTTTTCGCCGCCGCGATTTCCGCCCGCAAGTATTCCCGCCTGGCCTGGAGGATCTGATCCATGAAGCCGTCCCGCATTCTCTTTGCCTCCGCGCTTTCGCTGTCGCTCGGCACCGCCTTGCCGGCCTTTTCCCAAAGCAATGACTTCGACGTCAACTCGCAGATTGGCCCCGATCCTGTCCTGCCGGAACCATCGCACCCGCTCATCCCCGACCTGAAAGTCGCGGAAGTGATCGGCTGGAAGGATGGCGAAACGCCGAAGGTTCCTGAAGGCCTGAAGGTTACCGTTTACGCCAAGGATCTTTCGAGCCCGCGCACCGTCCACACGCTTCCGAACGGCGATGTGCTTGTCGTGCAATCCAAGGCACCGGCAGGCGAGCCGACCTCGAGGCCGAAGGATTTCATCCGCGGCTGGATCATGTCGATCGCCCACGGCGATATTGGCGCTGAGAAGGAAACCAATATCATCACCCTGCTTCGCGATACCAATCGCGATGGCACGGTCGACGAACGACACGACCTTCTGACCAAGCTCGATTCCCCGTTTGGCCTGGCTTGGGTGGACAATACGCTCTACGTGGCCTCGGCCAGCGCCGTGATCGCCTACCCTTATGAACTCGGCCAGAACGAGATTACCGCGCCGCCAAAGGTGCTGACCCCGCTTCCTGGCGGGCCAATCAACCACCATTGGACCAAGGATCTGGCGCTCAGCCCCGATGGCAAGATGCTCTACGTCTCGGTCGGCTCGAACTCCAATATCGTGGAGAACGGGCTCGAGGCTGAAAAGGGCCGCGCCGCGATCTGGCAAGTCGATCGTCAGACGGGGGCGGCACGCGTCTTCGCATCCGGCCTACGCAACCCGAATGGTCTTGCCTTCAACCCGGATACGGGCGTTCTCTACACCGTCGTCAACGAGCGCGACGAACTCGGTCCGAACCTGGTGCCGGACTACATGACGTCGGTGAAGGAAGATGGCTTCTACGGCTGGCCGTGGAGCTACTATGGCAACCATGTCGATGTTCGCGTTCACCCGCCACGGCCAGACATGGTCGAACGGGCGATCGCGCCGGACTACGCGCTGTCCAGCCATGTCGCAGCACTCGGCCTGACGTTTTCGGCCAATTCCGCCATGCCGTCCGCCTTCGCAAACGGTGCCTTCATCGGCGAACATGGCAGCTGGAACCGGGATCACTTCAACGGCTACAAGGTCGTCTATGTGCCCTTCGAAAACGGCAAGCCTGTTGGCAAGGCACAGGACGTCGTGACAGGCTTTATCGAGAACGATCAGGCGCGCGGCAGACCTGTCGGTGTGGGGATCGATGGAACGGGGGCGCTTCTGGTTGCCGACGATTCCGGCAACACGGTCTGGCGGGTCGCCAATGCCGACGGCACGGTCATTCCGCAGCCGATCGGCACCGACCAGACCGCGGCAACCGCACAGCAGTCCGCGACCACCGACAAGACGGATCGGGCACCGATTGCAGCAGTGAGTCCTCCGGCCAACGGGACGACCGGCTCCACGGAACCGGCACTCGCCGCACCAACCGCCCCTGCAGAAGAGCGGCTGACCGGTCAGGCCCCAGTGTCCGGTAAAAGCGATACGCTGCAGCCGTCGCAAACCGACATTGCGCCAGCAGCAAGGCCTTAATCCGGAAACGGTCTCGCGCTTATCGACGCTAGACAGACGAACTCATGTGCAGCCGGTAACGCCTACCGGCTGCACTTTCTTTTTAAGGTCGCCGTCATGCCGCGCGCTTGAGCGCATCACCGAGCATCGAGACGATGGTGCCGATCTGCTCCTTTTCGATGATCAGCGGCGGCGACAGCGCGATCGTGTCGCCCGTAACTCGGACCAGCAGCCCCTTCTGGAAGCAATCGACGAAGACATCATAGGCACGTGCGCCCAAAGCGCCTTCGCGCGATGCCAGCTCGACGGCGCCGACGAGGCCAAGGTTTCTGATGTCGATGACGTGCGGCAGGCCCTTCAGCGAGTGCAGCGCCTCTTCCCATTCGCCGGCAAGACCGGCAGCGCGGGTCAACAGGCCCTCTTCCTCGTAGATTTCCATGGTCGCGAGACCGGCGGCGCAGGCGACCGGGTGGCCGGAATAGGTATAGCCGTGGAACAGCTCAATCGCGTTCTCAGGCCCTGCCATCAGTCCGTCATAGATGGTGCGGCTGGCAAACACCGCGCCCATCGGGATCGTCCCGTTGGTAATGCCCTTGGCGGTGGTGACGAGATCCGGCACGACACCGAAGTAGTCCGTGCCAAACGGCATGCCGAGACGGCCAAAGCCGGTGATGACTTCGTCGAAAATCAGAAGAATGCCGTGTTTCGTGGCCGTTGCGCGCAGCTTTTCGAGATAGCCCTTGGGCGGCAGGATGACGCCGGCGGAGCCTGACATCGGCTCCACGATCACGGCTGCGATGGTTTCCGCCCCGTGCAGTCCGACGAGACGTTCGAGATCGTCGGCAAGCTCAATGCCATGCGCCGGCAATCCCTTCGAGAAGGCGTTGCGCTCGATATCGAGCGTGTGACGCATATGGTCTGCCGGGATCTGCGGAAAGACACGGCGATTGTTGACGAGACCGCCGACCGAAATGCCGCCGAAGCCGACGCCGTGATAGCCCTTCTCGCGACCGATGAAGCGAGTTCGTGTACCCTGCCCGATCGACCGCTGATAGGCGATGGCGATTTTGAGCGCGGTATCGACGGATTCGGAACCGGAACCGGTAAAGAAGACACGATCCGGCTTGGCGGCGGCACCGCCCGGCGCATGCTCCGCCAGTTTCGTGGCGAAATCGAACGCGATGGGATGACCCATCTGGAAGGTCGGGGCAAAATCCATGGTGGTGAGCTGGCGTTCGACGGCCTGCGCGATCTTCTTGCGACCATGGCCGGCATTGCAGCACCACAGCCCCGCCGTGCCGTCGAGAACCTTGTTGCCGTCGACATCGGTGTAATACATGCCATCCGCCTGCGCGAGCAGACGCGGCGTCGCCTTGAACTGGCGGTTTGCCGTAAACGGCATCCAGAAATTGTCAAGATTGAGCGCGTTTGTCTTGCTCGCGTGGTCCATGAAAGCCTCCTGTTCGATAGGGTAGATGTCACGGATTTTTTGGTGGCGAACAAGTCTTTTTGTGGTGGGGGTGCATCTCGTGCGGGAAGGGCATCCGAAAGCGGATGTCAATCTGGGTGAAATGCCCCCCCGCTCAGGGCTATGCGGCCGGATACCGAGGCGTAGATTGTCGCGACGAGGAAAACCGTGTGCTGTCATCTCGATAGCCTCAACCTCGTATCAAACGTTGTCGAATCGATCAGCGTAGAAATAGTCAAAACTGCATCTGCTGGTTGGCTTTACTTCCGTTGACAAGTGCTTACTCAGATCCGACAACATAACTTGGACGGCAGCCACCGGGGGGACTTTTGATGTCTAGGCGCGCGATCTTCGGACTTTCCGCATTGTTGTTTTCGTCTCTCGTTCTGGCGCTGCCTCTGACTGCGGCGGAGCGGCGGATAGAGACCACGGCGGATGGGGACTATTCGGGTTTTGATCTGCGGACCGTCAAGAATGTCAGCCAGGGTCAGTGCGAAACTGCCTGTATCGGCGACAACCAGTGCCGCGCCTTTACCTATAATGTCAAAGCCAAGTGGTGCTTTCTCAAGTCCGACCACGCTCAGCTCAATCCGTTTATAGGCGCGGTCGCCGGCAAGATCGTCGAAGTGGCGGCGGAGCCGGATATCGGAGCGGCGCCGCGGCTCTCCTTTCTGACGGAGGAACTGCTTCAGCAGGCCCGCGAGCAGAAGAATGGCTTGGCGCTCGGTGACAACCAGCAAGGCCGGGATGTCGAAAGACTGAAGACCGACGCGCAGGCCGAACTTCTCGCAGGCCGCTTCGATAATGCGATCTACAACTACAAGGGCGCCCTGTCGCTCATACCTGAAGATGGCGCGCTCTGGATCGAATTTGCCCGCGCAGCCTCCACCGCCAATGGCAACGGCGATGCAGACGGCGATGCGACGCTTGGCGCCATCAACGGCTATCTTCTTACCCGAACGACCCAGGCAAGAGCCGATGCGCTTGCCGTTCTTGGCGCAGCGCTTGCCAAGCAGCAGGCCTACCGCCAAGCGATTTCCGCCTACAAGCAGAGCCTCGCGCTCGTCAGCGCCCGCACGGTGCAGGCTTCCTATAACGACCTTCGCGAGCGTCACGGTTTTCGCGTGACCGGCAACACGGTCGATGCAGACAGCGCCAATCCGCGCGCCTGCGTTCAGTTTTCCGATCCTCTGGTAAAGGCCGGCGTCGACTATGCGCCCTTCGTCACGCTGGACGGCAAGGCGCCGAAGGCGATGGAGGCAAAGGACAGCCAGATCTGCGTCGAGGGTCTGACCCACGGCCAGCGTTACAAGCTGTCGCTGCGGCGTGGCCTTCCCTCCTCCGTCGATGAACCGCTGCCAGCACAGGTCGATCTCGACCTCTACGTCAAGGATCGCTCTCCGACAGTGCGGTTTACCGGCGACAGTTTCGTGCTGCCATCCACGGCCCGGCGCGGCATTCCGATCGTTTCGGTTAATACCGAAACGGCCGATCTCAAGCTTTACCGGATCGGTGACCGCAATATTGCGCCGCTTCTGACGGACTCGGAGTTTCTGACCCAGATGAGCGGCTACACCGCCGACCGCATCGAGCAGGAAAACGGCGAACTCGTCTGGCAGGGCAAGATCGATCTCGGCCCGGGTTCCAACCGCGAGCTCAACAAAGATGTCGCGACCAGTTTCCCGGTCGACGAGGCGCTGCCGAACCGCAAGCCCGGCGTCTATGTGCTGACCGCATCGGCCGCCAACGCCATTTCGCAGGAATGGGATAACAAGGCGACCCAGTGGTTCGTCGTTTCCGATATCGGGCTGACGACCTATGCCGGCACCGACGGGCTCAGTGTGTTTGCCCGCTCGCTCGGTTCGGCCAAGCCGATCGCCGGCGTCGATCTGCAGCTTCTTGCCAAGAATAACGAAGTGCTCGGTACCGCAAAGACCGATGGCGATGGCCGTGCCACGTTTACGGCCGGCCTGATGCGCGGGACGGCGGCCATGGTGCCGGCGGTGCTGACAGCGCAAAACAGCGGCCAGGACTACGTCTTTCTCGACATGACCCGCGCCGGTTTCGATCTCTCCGATCGCGGCGTCACCGGCCGGCCGGCACCCGGCGCGATCGATCTTCTCCCCTGGACCGAACGCGGCATATACCGGCCAGGCGAGACGGTGCATGCGAGCGCCCTTGCCCGCAATGTTGATGCGACCGCAATCGACAACCTGCCGCTCACCTTCGTCTTCCTGCGCCCTGATGGCGTCGAGGACCGCCGCATGGTGAAGTCAGGCGCGCTCGGTGGCTATACGCTCGATCTCGCGCTGCAGGACACGTCCATGCGCGGCACCTGGACGATGCAGGTGTTTACCGATCCCAAGGGCTCGGCGATCGGCGAAAAGACGTTTCTGGTCGATGATTTCGTGCCTGATCGCATCGAGTTCGACATGACCAGCGCGGCGAAGGAAATCGTGGTCGGCGAACCGGCTACGGTCGAGATCGACGGACGTTTCCTCTATGGCGCACCGGCGGCGGGACTTGGCCTGGAAGGCGAGATCGCCCTCAAGCCGACCCGCGAAAACGCTGCCTTCCCGGGCTACCAGTTCGGCCTTGCAGATGAGGAACAGGCGGAAACCGTCCGCATTCCGCTCGAGGCACTCGACGATACCGATGAAGACGGCAAGGCATCGTTTCCAGCAGATGTCGCGGAGCTTCCCTCGACCACCAAGCTGATCAATGCGGATATCGTCGTGCGCATGAAAGAATCGGGCGGCCGCGCGATCGAGCGGACCCTGTCGCTGCCGGTCAAGGCGGACGGGCCGCGGATCGGCATCAAGCCCGAGTTCTCCGGCGACCTGCCCGAGGGCGCTGTCGGCAGTTTCAACGTCATTCTTGTGGACGCGGCAGGCGCCAAGCAGGCCATGAAAGGCCTGCCGTGGAAGCTGGTCAAGGTCGAGCAGGACTATCAGTGGTATCGCGAGGGCAGTTCCTGGCGCTACGAGCCGATCATCCGCACCAAGCAGGTATCCAATGGCAGCGTCGACGTGTCTGCCGACGGCGGCCGGATTTCGGTTCCGGTCGCGTGGGGCCGTTACCGCCTCGAAGTCGAGACGGTCGATGCCGGCGGCCCGGCCTCAAGCGCCGAGTTCGATGCCGGCTGGTTCGTGACCGCCACGTCGACCGAGACGCCGGACGCGCTGGAAATCGCCCTCGACAAGCCGAGCTACAAGGTCGGCGATACTGCCAAGCTCAAGGTTTCCTCGCGCTATGCCGGCGAGTTGATGATCTTTGCAGGCTCCGAGCAGCTGATTGCGGTGAAGACGGCAAGCCTTTCGGAGACCGGCGGAGAGATCGAGATCCCCGTCACGGCCGAATGGGGAGCAGGTTCCTATGTGACCGCAACGCTCTACCGCCCGGGTGCGGCGCGTGAAAACCGTATGCCGATGCGGGCGATCGGCGTGACCTGGCTGAAGGTCGATCCGGAAGCGCGCGATCTCGCGGTCGCGATCAGGGCACCGGATAAAACCCTGCCGCGCCAGCCATTGGATATCTCCGTGGCCGTGACCGGTGCCGGCGCCAACGAAGACGCTTATGTGACGATTGCAGCCGTCGATGTCGGCATCCTCAATCTTACCCGCTATGTGCCACCGGCGCCGGACGACTGGTATTTCGGCCAGCGCCGTCTCGGGCTCGAAATCCGTGACATCTACGGCCGGCTGATCGATGGCTCGCTTGGTGCCACGGGACGGCTGCGAACCGGCGGCGATGGTGGCAGCATCGCGCTGCAGGCGAGCCCGCCGAAGGAAAAGCTGGTCGCTTTCTTCTCGGGGCCGGTGAAGCTGGATGCAGAAGGCAAGGCGAATGTCTCCTTCGACATTCCCCAGTTCAACGGCACGGCGCGCGTCATGGCCGTCGCCTGGTCGAAATCCGGGGTCGGTCATGGGGTGAAAGACGTCATCATCCGCGATCCGATCGTCGTGACCGCCAGCCTGCCGCGCTTTCTTGCGCCGGGAGACGACAGCAACCTCAGACTGGACATTGTCAACACCGACGGACCCGCCGGCACCTATGATCTCGGCATTACGACAAACGACCCGGTTGCGGTCGGCCAGAGCGCGATCAAGCCGGTCGAACTGGCGGCTGGCGGAAAAACGAGTGTGACGCTGCCGCTGGTGGGCATCGGGCCGGGTGACGGCACTGTTTCGATCCGGGTCTCGAATGCTTCCGGCCTGTCGGTCGATCAGGTTCTCAACATCCCGGTTCGCCCGGCGGCCATGCCGGTGACGGAGCGCCGGCTGGTGGATCTGAAGCCCGGCGCAAGCGTAACGGTGGATTCCAACCTTCTTGCCGACAGCGTGCTTCAGGGCGCCTCGGTCAGCGTCAATGTCAGCCGCTCCAACGCGTTCGATATTCCGGCGCTGCTGATGAGCCTCGACCGCTATCCCTATGGCTGCGCCGAGCAGACGACAAGCCGGGCACTACCGCTTCTCTATCTGAGCCAGATGGCAGTTCAGAACGGGCTTGCCGATGATGCCGAGGTCAAGAAGCGCGTGCAGGATGCGATCTTCCGCCTGCTCTCCTTCCAGGCATCGGCTGGCAGTTTCGGGCTTTGGGGACCTGATGGTGCCGGCACCGATCTCTGGCTGGACGCCTATATCACCGACTTCCTGTCGCGGGCCCGCGAACAGGGTTTCGACGTGCCTGAAAAGCCTCTCGTCCAGGCGCTCGAAAATCTGCAGAACACGCTGGCCTACACGACCAATGTCGCCGACCAGGGCAATCAGATTGCCTATGCGCTCTACGTGCTTGCGCGCAACCGCAAGGCTGCAATCAGCGACCTGCGCTATTACGCCGATACGATGCTCGGCGACTTCCCGACACCGCTTGCCAAGGCGCATATGGCTGCAGCGCTTTCGCTCTACGGCGATGCCCAGCGCTCGCGCACCATCTTCAACGACGCGCTGCAGATGTCGGAAGAAGCGCAGATCAAGAAAGTCAGCCTCAGCCGTTCGGATTACGGCTCCTCGCTGCGAGATGGTGCAGCGGTTCTGGCGCTGGCCGCCGAAAGTCGGCCGGTGCCGCCGATCGTGCCTGCACTTGCCAATGTCGTTGCCAAGGAATGGGTGGCGAAGAAACATACCAGCACGCAGGAACAGACCTGGATGCTGCTGGCGGCCCGGGCCTTGCAGAACGGCGACGAAGACCTGCGTCTCAGCGTCAACGGCGCGGCCCACATCGGGACGCTGATGTCGCAGATGCCAGGCGACGTGCTGCTCGATCATCCGCTGACGGTGCGCAACGACAGCAAGGATAAGCTGTCTGCGGCCATCACCACGGTTGCGGCCCCGGCACAGCCACTTGCCGCCGGCGGCGATGGTTTCGAGATAACCCGCACCTACTACACGATGGACGGCGAGGAGGCGAATGTCAGCACGGCGCAGCAGAACACGCGTTATGTCGTCGTTCTCAACGTCACGGAGACAAACGACTGGCCGTCTCGCATCGTCGTGACCGATCTCCTGCCGGCAGGTTTCGAGATCGACAATCCGAGCATCGTCAACAGCGCCAGCCTTGCCAATTTCGACTGGATCGAAGAGGTGCAGGCCGCCCATACGGAGTTCCGCAACGACCGTTTCGTTGCAGCCTTCAACCGCGCAGAAGGTGACAACCGCAAGATCACGCTCGCCTATGTGGTGCGCGCCGTGACACCCGGCACCTACGATCATCCGGCGGCACAGGTGGATGACATGTACCGCCCGCAGCTTTCCGCAAGGACGGCGATGGGCAAGATGGAGGTTGTGGCGGCACCGTGAGAGACGACAGGCAGGTGTCTGCCGCCCTCCTCAACGGGCGGCATTTTGCACGGAGCGAAGTCGAGGCAGTCAGCGTCAGGACGACAAGAAGACCATGAGACGCAGATGGACGTATTCGTTGGCTCTTGGTCTTTGCGTCGCTCTCGCAGGGGGGCTGGCGATCGGGCTTGACGCTGCAGACCGCGCCTATCCGCCGCCGCTCGACAAGGCGCAAACCGTATCGGCAGAGGTGCTGGACGCCGACGGGCTGCTGCTCCGTGCATTTGCCACATCCGAAAGCCGCTGGCGTCTGAAGACCTCGATCGCGGATGTCGATCCGCGGTTCCTGAAAATGCTTGTCGCCTATGAGGACCAGCGGTTTTACCAGCATGGCGGCATTGACCTGAAAGCGATGGGCCGCGCCGCGTTCCAGCTTCTCGTCAACGGGCGGATCGTTTCCGGCGCCTCGACGCTATCCATGCAGGTTGCGCGTCTGATCGAGCCCCGGGAAGCCCGGTCATTTTCGGCAAAGCTCCTGCAGATCGCCCGCGCCATCCAGATCGAGCGCCGTCTCGACAAGCAGGAGATCCTCGAGCTCTATCTCACCTACGCACCCTATGGGGGCAATCTGGAAGGCGTGAGGGCTGCAAGCCTTGCCTATTTCGGCAAGGAGCCGGGGCGGCTGACAGTGGCGGAAGCCGCTCTGCTTGTCGCCCTGCCGCAATCGCCGGAAACGCGACGGCCGGACCGGCACCCGCAATCGGCCATGCGGGCCCGTCAAGGCGTTCTCTCAAGGCCGGCCGTGGCGTCGCTGACGGGTGAAGGGGAAGCGGAACGGGCATCCCATGACGGCCTCCCCCGGCGCAGACTGCAACTGCCGGCGCTCGCCGCGCATATGGCGGAAGCCGCAATCCGCAAACAGCCCGGGGTGCCGCGATACCAGAGCACACTGAAACGCGGCATTCAGCAGAAGCTGGAAGAGGTCGCGCGGGAAGCTTCGGCGAAGCTCGAACCGAAAGCATCGCTCGCCATGGTCATGGCGGATGCGATGACGGGCGAAATTGTCGCCCAGGTCGGTTCGGCCGACTATTTCGATGCCAGCCGCGCCGGCTGGATCGACATGACACGGGTGCTGCGGTCTCCGGGTTCGACCCTGAAGCCCTTCATCTACGGACTTGCCTTCGAACAGGGGCTGGTGGCGCAAGAAACGATGATCGAGGATCGACCCGCCGATTTCTTCGGCTATCGGCCGAAGAATTTCGACATGAGCTATCAGGGCGATGTCACGGTGCGCCAGGCCTTGCAGCTGTCGCTCAACGTTCCGGCGATCCGGCTGCTGGATGCCGTCGGCCCGTCGCGTCTGATGATCCGGTTCAGACGGGCCGCGGTACAACCGGTGCTTCCCCCGAACGAGGCGCCGGGCCTTGCGATCGGGCTTGGCGGGGTCGGCATCACGCTAAAGGATCTGGTTCAGGCCTATGCCGCTCTGGCCAACGGCGGCCAGCCCGTTCGGCTCGGCAACGGCATCGACACCATCGCGGCGCGTCTCGACAGCGAACCCTTGCTGGAGCCTCAGGCGGTCTGGAACGTCACCGACATCCTTTCGGATGTGCTGCCGCCAACCGGAAGCCGCCGCCTCGGCATCGCCTACAAGACCGGCACGAGTTACGGATACCGCGACGCCTGGTCGGTGGGTTATGACGGACGCCATGTTCTGGGTGTCTGGGCCGGGCGGCCGGACAATGGTGCGGTTCCCGGCATCGCCGGCTACCAGACAGCGGCGCCGATCCTGTTTGAGGCCTTTGCCCGCTCCGGCGTAGCGATCACGCCCCATCCCTCGCCCCCGCCCGCCACGTCACGGCTGGCGCAATCCGACCTGCCGATCGGCCAGCGGCGCTTCTCGATGACGGCAAGCGGCCTGATCAGCGCCTCGACCCGCGAGGCCGCTCCGCAGATCGTCTATCCTCCCGAGGGCGCCAAGGTGGATCTCGGCGCCCAAACCGGCGAGATCTCGCCGCTGGTGCTGAAACTGCAGGGCGGCCGCCCGCCCTTCCGCTGGCTGGCGAACGGGAAACCCCTCACCGATCTTTCCCGCCGACGCACCAACAACTGGTTACCCGAAGGCGCGGGCTTCTCGACACTGACGGTGATCGATTCCGCCGGCCGGGCTGCAACCGTGCGGGTGTTCGTGGAGTGAGGGCGGGTTAGGCCAGGAGTGAACCGGACCGAGATCGGAAGGATCAGGCCCGTCAGCTTGTCAGCCGAACACGACCCACGATCTTGCGAAACAAGACATCCATTGCCTCGCTTATGCCATCGGTCGGACTGACCTCGAAATAGTAGCCTTCCGTGGCGCAAGATTGCATCTGCGTTGGAATTTCCTTCTGAAAGGGTGCGATCCACTTCTTGTAGAAACCGTCTTTTGGCAGAGGCAGATAGGTCGTGTACAGGACTGCGACCTTTATTCCGCGCGCCTTCAGGGCGTTGCAATGACTGGCATTCAACGGCTCCATGCAGCGATCGCCGTTGGATGATGAGAGCTTCTTTGTACAATCGGAACGGTATGCGTCTCCAACGCCGTCCGCGACAAGGAAAACGATTGGCTGTCTATCCGCCGAACTGCTCCCGTCACCGACGGTTTTGATCTTTTGGCCGATCTTGGACAGTATTTCATTGTAGTCGGTCTGCCCGTTCGGCGACGAATGGCTCGGAACGCTCATCAGCTCAATCATCTTCGTGGCCTTTGCCACTGAGGTGAAATTGCTCGTCGGCTCGGAAACGGTGTATAACTGGGCATCGGCAGAGGTTTGTCCGAACGTATAGGCACCGATCTTGAATTGGCCTGAAACGGTCTGAGTCTCCTGCGCCGTTGTCATGAGCGCGGAGACCGCCTCCGCGACAACGTCGATGCGGATGGTCGCGCCAACTTCTTTGGCGAGATAGTAATAGCTGTTTTTGTCGGCGACACCGCTCGTCGAAACGATGTGGCATGCAAAAGCGCAGTTGGCGTCCTTGCCTTTCCCATCCGATCCATTCTTCGTTGCAGCTTCCAGTTTCGCCACGTCGTCGGCAGTCGCGCCGACCCCCATCGATGGCGTGTTGTCCAGCAGCATGTAGAAATCCAGAAAACTCGGTATCAGGTAGGCTGCGGTCGCTTGCCCCGAAATCGCCATCTCGTCATTGCCGAGGATCCGCGTAAAGGTCGTGGGTAGAGTGGCGGCGTATTTCAGTCTCGATGTGACGACGCCGTCGGACTTTACCAGCTCCAGCTTGACGTCGATCAGCAGGCTCGACAAACCTTCCATGTTGTCCCCATATCTGGCCGACAACTGAGATTTGAAGATTTTCTTGGCTTCGGTGTCCGCGATGGCGACAGTACCGTCCTCGGCCATTTTCATAGCTTTTGCGACCGCTGCGGATTTTTCGGAGACAGCAGCAAGTACCGCAGCATCCGCAGCGGCATCGAGATAGGATTTTGCCTCCAGGGCGCGTCCGAAATCGATTGCCAATCCGACACTACCGATCAAAGGAACCATGATAAGGCCGGTGAGCACGCCGAAATTGCCCCGGGTGCAGGAAAAAATAGACCTCAATTTTGCAAGCATAAACCGCAATCTGCCTTTTAGTTTCTTATAGCGGCATCATGCTGCATTTCGATCAGAGCATTCGATCAGCTCCCACCGTTTCAAATGTTTGTTACTAAAGTAGCTAATTGAAATTGTTAACGAAACGTGTTTTTGCGGCGCCTGTTCTCGTTGGCAGTGGTGAGGAACGGGAAGCCGCTCACCAAAGAAGTCGGCCGATCCTTGTGGAGTAGCGTTTTCGACGAACAACAGGTGAGTGGTAGAGATGCCCGGATCTGCAAAGACGAGAAAAATCGCCTTCAACTGGACTCGATCAACACAGGCATTTTCTCGAAAAAAAAGGGTGCCCGGAGGTGGCCAAACTGGCCGGCTTCGGCAAAGGAACAGTGCGCTTGACGCTCGAACTTGCGCGGATCTCGGGGGACCTGAAGATCATACGGCGACAAGCTGATGGCTACACAAACACCGTTGTACTGCCTAGTTCTCAAAACCGTAGCCAGTAGAAACGGTTATTGCAGTTCTTTTGGCGTCACTTCTCTAATTTAAGAAAATCGAGATCTCCGAAATAGAGCTTCGATTTTTCTCCGATTAGCTGCTGAAGGTAGCTCGTCTGCACGATAATATGTTGTGAATTGCTGTCTATAAAAGAGGCGAGGTTCTGCAGATTGCTAATCATCGCATCGACTCTATCGCTGGGGAGCGACCACCGTCGTTCGATATAATCCTCGCGCAGGTGGTTGTAGCGCTCAACCAGCGAAAACATCGACCCGTATTCACTGTAAAGCCACATAGAAACATTAATCAACTCCTGCGAGTTCAGACGCATGAGCGCTTCGAGTTGCGTCAGTTCTGGACGAAAAGCGGGTGTGAATTGTAGCATGTGCGCAGCCTGCCATAGCTTGAAATCAGGCGGATTCATATTCCGGTAATTATTGAGTTGTTGCTGCACATTTTGCATGTCTGCCATGATGCGCATGGTAGTCATGATGGTCAGTTTAAGTCTGTCCTTTAGAAGCTTTTCTTCCTCGCTCGCTCTATCTTCCCGTTGTTCTTGAAGAGAGAGCTTCTGTACGAGAAAGCTTGCTATGCCGCCGACGATGGCTCCGATAAGAGCACCGAAGACGGCCGCAAAGATATTGGTTAAAGCTTCTGGAGAAATGTATGTTTGCCACGTTGGCGCACAAGCCGGCCAATGGGCTACGCCAGTGCTGCATGCGGCGCTCACAAACCGATCCCATATGCCGCTCATGCAAACCCGCACACGAGTACCAAGCCTCTGTCGGTACCAGAGGCTGCCTCGTTGTTTATTGATTTCATGAACGCGTTCCAGCGCGCCTCGTGCTGCGCTTTGTCCATCAGCATGACATCCGGCGGAAAATCCAGCTAACTGCGCCGGAGATGGCCGAAAAATCGGCGTTGTCGCTAACAATGGCAGCTAGTGTCGTGACTATACCGAACAACAGGAAGAGGACGCCCCTTATAAGGCTACGCGAGGCGCTTTCGTGCGCTCGGTCTGCATAGTTGTGGCCCGCGTGCTCCTGATTGCTGTGACCATTGAGGAAAACATTCGCGTCTTTTTCAGGAACGGCAGCCTTGAAATGTTTATCAAAGTCAAAGCGGTCTACGAGACTTTGGTATGCGTGTGCTTTGTAGGTCTCGTGGTTGAACATTGCAGCCATCGTAGATGCTGCGAAGCCTAGTGCGACTAGGAACGCGGTCGCTGACACTAGCAACAGCCACTGCGCCCAAAATGAAGGAGACTTCGTCGCAATGTACGTCGAAAGCGTTATGAGCCCAGCGCCAGACCCGGTGGAGACCGAAGTTATGATTTTCGATAGCCAGTCGTCCGCTTGCCTCTGGTGATCCGATCTTGCGGCGGACGCTTCCTCTCTGCTCAGGAACTGATCGGAGACTTTCATTGGATACCGAGATGGTCAGCCATTATTCCTCGCATGGCGTGTTGCGTCCATGTTGCGTGGACTAGCCAAGTGTGGAGGAAACTGCCCGGAAATCAAGGGAATTGGCGCGCAACAGTGCGCAACATGAGTAGACACCGAGCTGAATGTCAAACTTACATTAAGACACTGTATTTCTCGAAGAAATAATGGTGCCCGGAGGCGGATTTGAACCACCGACACGCGGATTTTCAATCCGCTGCTCTACCAACTGAGCTATCCGGGCATCCGGGCTTTATGCAAGCCGTTCCGGTCCTTGGTTGACCGGCCGGGGTTTGTATCCCCGGGAAGCGAGCGGGGTTATAACATCTTGTTCGGCCATGTCCAGCACCCCGGACGACTTTTTTGAAAGGTTTGTTAAAAACCTGATTTCATGAGCGAAATCAAAGGCCGAACCGGACGAGGATCTAGTCCTCGTAGTTGTCGGCTTTGCTTTCATCATCGGCCACGGGGATGGCGTAGCTGCCCTGCAGCCAGCGGGAGAGATCCAGATTGCGGCAGCGGTCCGAGCAGAAGGGATAGTGTTCGCGCGCGGAAGGGCGGCTGCATTCGGGACAGGGCCTTGCCTTGCGCAAAGGCTCCACCTTGCCGCCTGTCGTGATGTCCTTGTTTGAAGTTTCAGCCATATCAGGCCTCCTTCTTAGGTCTTCAGCCTTGCGGCCATGCGCCGGCGACGTCAAAACCTTCGCCAGCCAGCAGACCCGTCACTTCATGAAGCGGCAGGCCGACGACGTTGGAATAGGAACCGACGAGTTTCTGCACGAAGGCGCCGGCGATGCCCTGGATCGCGTAAGCCCCGGCTTTTCCCCGCCACTGGCCCGATGCGATATAGTTCTCGATCTCGCGGGTCGACAGTCGCTTGAAGCGCACCTTGGTCTCAACCACCTTTTGGCGGAACTGGCCGCCCGGCGTGACAAGACAGATGCCGGTATAGACCCAGTGGCCGCGGCCCGACAGAAGATGCAGGGCGGCACTGGCGTCCTGCGTATACTCCGTCTTTTCCAGGATGCGGCGTCCGACCGCCACGACCGTATCGGCAGACAAGATATAGCTGTGGCGCCAGGCGGGATCGTTGTTGACGGCGGCGAAGGCGGCTTCCGCCTTTTCCGTCGAAAGACGACGCGCAAGCGAACGCGGATGTTCCACCCGCTTGGGTGTCTCGTCAATATCCATCGGCATCAGCCGGGCCGGTTCGATGCCGACCTGATTGAGAAGATCGAGACGACGCGGCGAGCCTGAGGCCAGGATGAGCTTTTGTTCGATCGCCATGGGGACCCGTCTTTGCCGCGAGAAATTCTTACTTGAAGCGGTAGGTGATGCGACCCTTGGTCAGGTCGTAAGGGGTCATTTCGACAAGAACCTTGTCGCCTGCCAGAACGCGGATACGGTTCTTGCGCATGCGGCCAGCGGTGTGCGCGATGATTTCGTGTTCGTTCTCGAGCTTCACGCGAAAGGTCGCGTTCGGCAACAGTTCGACGACAATGCCCGGGAATTCAAGAACTTCTTCTTTAGCCATGTATTGGTTTTCTTTCTGTGTTGAAGGTCGGGCAGGCCGAAATCTGATCAGCCGCCTCGAAATTTGCGCGGAAACTACACAATCGCGTCCGGTTTGTGAACCTCGCTTGACAGCGATTCTTGAAGACCGTCAATCGCCTGCCGGAGGTGGCCTGCGAATGGGCCTCATCCGTCGGTCAATCAGCTTCCACAGATGCTCTCGCACCTCGCGATAAGCGTCGAGAACCTGCTCACGCGTGCCGGTCGCAGCCGTCGGATCCATGGTCGGCCAATAGACCACATCGACGGCGTTCGAACGGGTGAGTTCCAGGGCCGCGTGATGGGCCTCCGGCGTCAGCGTCACTATCAAATCGAAGAAATCATCCTCAAGGTCATCCATCGTTCGCGGCTTGTGCTGCCGGTTGCGGTTGAGCGAAAGGCCCACCTCTTCCAGAACGACATCGACGAAGGGATCGTGCTCGCCGGAACGGACACCCGCCGACTGGATGTAGATATCGGGCTGCAGCAGGCTTTTTGCAATGGCCTCCGCCATCGGCGAACGGATGGAGTTGAAACCGCACATGAAGAGGATCGCGGTCGGAATGCCGATCGTCTGCTTCCTTGTCGGTTCGTCATCGGCCGCCATGGTCTTCAGCCGCGCCAGTAGAGCACGCAGACGAGCGTGAACAGCCGTCTTGCGGTATCGAAGTCGATTCGGATCTTGCCGTCGAGACGATCCATCAGGGTTTGCGAGCCCTCGTTGTGAATGCCGCGGCGGCCCATGTCGATCGCCTCGATGCGCGATGGCGTGGAGGTCTTGATCGCCTCGTAATAGCTTTCGCAGATCATGAAGTAATCCTTGATGATCCGCCGGAATGGCGTCAGCGACAGGATGTGGACCGCAACCCCCTCGCCCGCTTCGCCAGTGATGGTGAGCATCAGCTTTGCCTCGACCAGCGAAAGCTTCAACGTGTAGGGGCCGCCTGCATGGCCGACCGGCTCGAAGGCGTTTTCCTCGACCAGGTCGAAGATGGCAACTGCCCGCTCATGTTCGACATCGGGCGTCGAGCGCCCGATCGAGTCGTCGAGGACGACATCCGAGAGCCGGAAGTGCCCTTGTCCCATCCCTAGCCCTCGTCTTGCGGAGGATGGGCGTTCATGCGGATGGCGACCGAACGGGCGTGTGCATCGAGCCCTTCCGAATGGGCGAGCGTGATGGCGGCCGGCGCCAGTTGCCGCAGCTGATCGGGTCCGAGCCTGAGGATCGAGGTGCGCTTGACGAAATCGAGCACACCGAGGCCGGACGAAAAGCGTGCCGAGCGTGCCGTCGGCAGAACGTGGTTGGAGCCGCCGACATAATCGCCGATGACTTCAGGCGTGTGGCGACCGATGAAGATGGCGCCGGCATTGCGGATGCCGGCCATGAGCCGGTCCGGATCGGCAACGGCCAATTCCAGATGTTCGGCGGCAATGCGGTTTGCCAGCGGCAACGCGGCTTCGAAATTCTCGACCAGGATTACAGCGCCGAAATCGCGCCAGCTCGCGGCGGCCGTTTCTGCGCGCGACAGTGTCTTCAATTGTCGCTCGACGGCTGCCTCGACCGATTTTCCGAATACGGCATCGTCTGTGATCAGGATCGACTGGGCACCGGCATCGTGTTCGGCCTGCGCCAGAAGGTCGGCGGCGATCCAGTCGGGGTCGTTGTCCTTGTCGGCCAGGATCAGCACTTCGGATGGGCCGGCGATCATGTCGATGCCGACGATGCCGAAGACCTGGCGCTTGGCGGCCGCCACATAAGCGTTGCCGGGACCGACGATCTTGGCGACCGGCGCAATCGTATCGGTACCATAGGCAAGCGCTGCCACGGCCTGCGCACCGCCGACGCGGTAGATTTCCGTAACGCCCGAGATGCGCGCCGCGGCAAGGACGGCCGGGTTGATGCTGCCGCCACCGGCCGGCACGACCATGACGACGCGCGGCACGCCGGCAACCTTTGCCGGCACCGCATTCATCAGCACGGAGCTTGGATAGGATGCCGTGCCGCCCGGTACGTAGAGACCGACGGCTTCGATCGCTGTCCAGCGGGAGCCGAGGCCGACGCCGATCGCGTCTTCGTAGATATCGTCCTTCGGCATCTGACGGGCATGATGCTTTTCGATCCGCTCGGCTGCGAACTTTAGCGCGTCGATCACCTTGCGGTCCGTTTCGGCGAAGGCCTTGTCGACCTCCTCATCGGTCACGCGGATGCCGGTCGCGGCAAGATCGATGCCGTCGAAGCGTTTTGAATAGTCGATAAGTGCCGCGTCGCCGCGGGCGCGCACGTCATCGATGATGGCGTGCACGACGGCGTTCACATCCTCGGAGACTTCCCGCTTGGTCGAAAGAAAAGCGGAAAAGCGTGTCTCGAAGTCCGGTGCTGTCTGCTCAAGCCAGAGTGCCAAGCGGATATTCCTTCCCGTTCCATGCCATGATCACAAGGCCGGTCAAGGATGGCGCGGCCTCGTTGCGGTTTCCCATGCGCCGCCGATATCTGCAAGAGCAACTTCGATGCATTCGACATCGAGAGCAATGGTGCCGCCGCCGGAAAGCAGCAGTTCCACGGTGCCATCAGGCCCCTCGCCCTTGGGCATGAAGCGCACGGCGAGAAGCGACAGAACATCGTCCTTGCGGTTGCGGTCGATACCGGTCGAACGGACCGCTTCCACGCGCTTGAGGACGAGCGCTGCACGGTGCCGCTCGAACCCCTTTTTCTTCTCGCCGGCCTTTTCCCAATCAAACCTGTTGGCAGCCAGCGAGAATATCTTTTCCGACGCCGACCACTGCACGTCGGACAGCTTGAACACCGCATCCTGCATATGGGCTGACACGATCCCCAGATCGTCGGTATCGAGAGCCAGAAGCTTGAGCTCGGTCATGCGCGTCCATTCCGTTCCTGGGCCGCGATGTGCGGCCCGTTGTTTGATGGTCTGGAGATAGGATGGCGCATGGCAAGAAGCAACTATTTCGGGAAGTCGGCAGAGAGCGTCGTGTCCTTCCAGGCAACGATTTCGTCGCGGCGTTCCGATAGCTTGGCGGTGATGCCGGTATAAGCGATTTCGCCGAGCACGAGATGGCGCGGCGGGTTTGACGCTTCAACGACCTTGATCATGGCTTCGCCGGCACGCACGGGATCGCCCGGCTGCTGGCCGCTATAGCCTGCGGTCTGTGACAGGCGGGCGCCGGCGGTATCCTGATACGCCTCGATCTTCACCGGCGTCTGCTTCAGGGACCGGCCAGCCCAATCCGTCCGGAACGGACCCGGTGCGACGCAAGTGACCTTGATGCCAAGCGCTGCAACTTCGGCAGACAGCGCATCGGAAAAGCCTTCAACGGCGTGCTTGCTTGCCGCGTAATAACCGGAGCCCGGGAAGCCGATAAAGCCGGCCTGGGAGGTGATGTTGAGAATGTGGCCCTTGCGGCGGGCGCGCATGCCGGGCAGCACAGCCCGCGTCATGGCGAAAAGGCCGAAGACATTGGCATCGAACATGCCGCGGATCTCGTCTTCCTCGCCTTCCTCGATCGAGGCCTGGTAGCCGTAACCGGCATTGTTGACGAGGACGTCGATACGCCCGAACTTTTCCTCGGCAGCGCTGACAGCAGCTGCGATCTGGCCTTCGTCGGTCACGTCGAGATCAACGGCGAGCGCATTGTCGTGGCCGGCGATGAGATCGGCAAGCCTTGCCTTGTCGCGGGCCGTGACGACGGTCGGAAAGCCCTTTGCAATTGTCAGCTTGGCGAGTTCCAGGCCGAAGCCGGAGGAGCAGCCGGTGATGAACCAGACGTTGGAAGATGCATCAGTCATAAAAATATCTCCGATGGAAAAGCCGGATCATGAAAATGAGGCGGGGCGTGTTGGATGACAATACCTGACATAGGCATGAAAAAAGGGACGGCAAGGTATCCCCCTGGCCGCCCCTCATCCCTCGAAACATGCGGCCTCTTCAGGCCATATTGCTCAGTCGCTGACGCGTTCGACGATGGCGCCGCAGCGTGTCAGCTTTTCTTCAAGACGCTCGAAACCACGATCAAGATGGTAGACGCGGCTGACGATCGTTTCGCCTTCGGCCGCAAGGCCGGCAATGACGAGCGACACCGATGCGCGAAGGTCTGTTGCCATCACTGGCGCACCCTTCAGCTGCGAAACGCCTTCGATCCGCGCCATCTGCCCGGACAGCGAAATTTTCGCGCCGAGACGGGCCAGTTCCTGCACGTGCATGAAGCGGTTTTCGAAAATGGTTTCGGTGACATGCGAAACGCCTGACGACATGGTCATCAGCGCCATGAACTGTGCCTGCAGGTCCGTCGGGAAGCCCGGGAAGGGTTCGGTGACGATATCGACCGGCTGGATCCGGTTGCCGTTCCTGACGACACGCAGACCGCTTTCGGTTTCGGTGATCTCGGCACCGGCAAGGCGCAGCGTATCGAGCGCATTTTCAAGCAGCGAGGCCTGCGTGCCTTCGAGCACCACATCGCCGCCGGTCATGGCAACCGCCATGGCATAGGTGCCGGTCTCGATCCGGTCCGGCAGGACGCGGTGACGGGCGCCTGACAGCGAGGCCACGCCTTCGATGGTGATGGTGCGCGTGCCGGCGCCGCTGATCTTCGCACCCATGGCCGTCAGGCATTTTGCGAGATCGACGACTTCAGGTTCGCGGGCGGCGTTGTCAATCACGGTGGTGCCGCGGGCAAGGGTTGCCGCCATCAGCATGACATGCGTGGCGCCGACCGAAACCTTGGGGAATGTGTAATGCGCTCCGATAAGGCCGCCCTTGGGCGCGGACGCGTTGATATAGCCGGCATCGACCTCGAGGATGGCGCCGAGCGCCTGCAGGCCGTCAAGGAACAGATCGACCGGGCGCGTGCCGATGGCGCAACCGCCCGGCAGCGACACGCGCGCCTTGCCTTCACGCGCCAGCAGCGGGCCGATGACCCAGAAGGAGGCGCGCATCTTGGAGACCAGCTCGTAAGGGGCGGTCGTATCGACGATGGTGCGGCAGGTGAAATTGATCGTGCGCGAATAGCTCTCGGCCTGGCTTTCGCGACGGCCGTTGACGGAGACATCGACGCCATGATTGCCGAGGATGCGCAAAAGCTGCTCGACATCGGCCAGATGCGGCACGTTTTCGAGCGTCAGCGTATCGCTGGTCAGAAGCGAAGCGATCATCAGCGGCAGCGCGGCATTCTTGGCGCCCGAGATCGGGATCGTGCCGTGAAGCTCGTTGCCGCCGGAAATTCTGATGCGATCCATGGTGTGGTAACTCTTTCTCTCAAGCGGCCGGGTTCGCGTCTCTAGACCAAACCTTGCGCCGCTTCAATGCGTGATGAAAACTGCAGATCAAAGCAAATCGTGCCACAACCCGTCGATTGCAGGCAATCGCTATGATGATTCGTCCGTTTTTGCGGCAGAGGGCGAAGACGCCGGCAACCCGTGCGTCTCGTCCGCCTCGCCGGCGCGCCGCGCACGCGACTGACCTTTGCGACGCATCAGGTTTTCCCGCAATTTCGCCGCCGCCCGCTGCTTGCGGTCCAGCTCGCGCCGCTCGGCTTCGCTTGAACGTGCGGCCGGCGCCTGGCTATCCAAGGTTTCTGGTTTTTTCGACATGGCTTCTCCTTAAAGAAAAAGCCCGACACACGAAAGCGCCCCGGGCGTTTTCCCGGATGGTTCTCCAAGAAGTTCGATTTTGCTGCTTGCACTTGCCCCGAACCTATGGCAATAGCCCCCTCGCTGACGACACGAACCCGAACGTCCGCAGATGCTGCTATAGCTCAGGGGTAGAGCACTCCCTTGGTAAGGGAGAGGCCGAGAGTTCAAATCTCTCTAGCAGCACCATTTTTCCTTCCATCCATTATAATTAGTCTGCCAGTAATTTTCGGACAGTCGTACGACCTAGCGCGACGCGCAGTTTCGCGTCGTCGCGTGCGCAAACTACCAGCCGTTTCATTGTCGATTTCGCGTGCGACCACTTTGGTTCGCCGGAGAACCTGAAGTCGTAGAAGGCCACCTCCCCCTCCCCGCTTAGCCACGACACCCAACATACGGCAGCAGCAGGTTCATCTGCTCACTCATGACGCCTGGCCTGTCTCGTGGGGGATCAACGGTTTGCTGGTTGGTGTTGCCCCAGACGCCGCCGCCGGCCCAGTAGGTGGCGCCGAGGAAGATGTCGGGGTGGGCCATCATGACATCGAGCAGGTCGCGCAGTTCCCGCAGTGAGGCTTCGGTTCGGCCGGTGGCGAATTCGCCGATGAAGATGCGTTTTCGATGTTGGGTCGCCCAGTCCACGGCGCTCGACAGGATCCGTTTTCCGATGCCTTCGGTGGCGATCGGGTTGGAGCCTCCAAATCCCTTGTCGAGATACTGGTGCATGTCGAAGCCGTAATTGTCGACGGGATCGAATGCCTGCAACATCACGGTGCCGTTCGAGGTCTTCGTCCAGGAATGGGCGCCCGTCCAGGCGATGCCGGAAAATAAGACAGTCCCAGTGCCGCCACGCCGCCTGATTTCGGCGCATGCGGCGTTCTGGGTGTTGAGGTTGAGAATGGGATCCTGGTCATGCGGTTCGTTCATCAGCCCGTACCAGACAAGGCTGTTTTTCCCGTAACGCTGTGCCAGCTCACCCCAGAACGCCGCGTAGCTTTCGAGCGTTGCCGCGGACGTGCCGTCTCCGATGACGATCTTATCGCGCCTTCCGTAGTCATGCATATCCAGGAGGACAACCGCACCCTCGCCGACTGCCCGGCCGACCAGACGATCGAGGCCCTCAAGTGCCGCCGGCTCAAGCGGTTTTGCAATATCGGGCTGCAGGCGGTTCCACTTGAAGGGGATCCGAAACACTTTCACGCCCAGCGAGAGGTAATAATTCAGGTTCTCCAGGTGAGGCCACTTCCAACGGCCGCCAATCATCTCGAACTCAGCACCGGCCAGGTTAACCCCGATCAGCGGGCACGTTCCCGTTCGGGCACCTACGGAAGGACCTGACGACACAACCGACGCCGCAAAGGCGCCAGCGCCGAACAACAAAGATCTTCTTGAGCATTCATTCATGTAAGACGCCTGTAATAAAGATTTTATTATAATATTGATGCACTAAACAATCAACAACTCACGGATTTTTGTGCAACACCTCAGCGAATTCACACTACAACACCCATATTGAATTCCATTATACGATTAACCTAGCGATTAGTTTTGTTTATTGAGGACTCAGCAAGAGCATATCCATGCTGTAACCACGATTCGATGTCGTGCTACTCGACATTTCACTGATTAGCAGCGGTGATGGACGGCATGCGCGGGTGTCCGGCGACAGCAGGAGTGGGAATGCGAGTGATATTCGATCTGACGCTTGCCACGCGCAAGCCGGAGATTACCGGTGTCGAACGTTACGGGATCAATCTATTCGAGGCATTCCGGAAAATTTGCCCTGGCAGCACGGCCTATGTCATGTCGACGTCGTTTTTTTCGAGCGACGACAACCTGGTCCTCTGCCAGCATCCTTTGATGGCCTGGCTCACTTTGCCGTTCAGACTGGCATCTTCCAGTTACGATGCGGCCGTCTTTCCGAGCATGCCGGCAAGTCCGCTCTCCATATCATCCAGACTGCCCCTCTATCGCATCATTCACGACGACTTCCC
Source organism: Neorhizobium sp. DAR64872/K0K18 (assembly GCF_050500175.1). Taxonomy (NCBI): domain Bacteria; kingdom Pseudomonadati; phylum Pseudomonadota; class Alphaproteobacteria; order Hyphomicrobiales; family Rhizobiaceae; genus Neorhizobium; species Neorhizobium sp. DAR64872/K0K18. The sequence goes on along the minus strand of NZ_CP191446.1, from coordinate 446,452 downwards.
CTGGACAAGGGGACAGGAGATGCCGATCAAGGGGCGCCTTCTGTTTCGGGATGTGGAGCGCGCCGTTTCATCCCGATACCGCGCCATCTTTGCGCCAACCGGCTACTCGGCGGCAAAGCTTCGTCCGATCTTTCCCTCCCATGATGTCAGCGAGATCGGCAACGCCCCCGCGCTGCCGTTCGACGGCGAATTGTCCGAGATAGCGGAACTGCGAGGCAAAGACTTCGTCCTGAGCGTGGGGACGGTGGAGCCCCGAAAGAACTACGAGAAGATCATCGACGTCGCGGCAGCGCTTCAACCGCACAATGTCCTGTCGGTCGTTGTCGGGCGCAGCGGTTGGGGAAATATTGTCACCGATCTCGACCGGGCAAGCAACGACCCAACGAGCAACATCCGATGGATGAAGGACATATCCGACAGCCAGCTGCGGTGGCTTTACGCAAACTGCCGGTCTTTCCTGTCCTTGTCGCATGACGAGGGGTTCAATATGCCGCTCGTCGAGGCAGGGTCGCTGGGCTGCAGCATTGTCGCGTCCGACATCGCCATCCACCGGACTGTTTCTCCGCCATGGGGACGGCTGGTCTCGCCGGGCACCCCCGCTGATGAGATCGCGACTGAGATCATGACGGCTCCGCGAGCGACTGAGAGCGCGTATCTTGCCTACAGAGCCCGGTATTCCTGGGATTTTATCGCGGCCAACCTGCTTTCGAAAATCCAGGCCCAAAGACGCACCGGAGCACGGTCCCATGCCTGAGCACCAGTTGACCATGCTCTGGCATGAAGCCGGAAACTCGCACTACCATGACCGATTTGTCGAGCTTTCGAAGGTCGCCAATCTCACGGTCATGGGGCCAAAAACCTTTCAAGGCACAACGTTCGACCCTGAGAAATTCCGCTTCCCGGTGAAGCTGTTTAATTCCGTCTTGTCGTCGCACTGGCTGACATTCATTCCGAGCACCATCGCTTTCTACCGGGAAGCGCGACGGGCGGACATTCTCTACGTTCATGAGGAACCGCACTCGCTTGTCGCGTTCCTAAGCGCCACCCTGCGTCTCGGGCGGCCGATGTACATCGAAAGCTCGGCCATCAATCTCAAGGGAAACCTCTCCGGATGGAATGTCCTCGAGCGGTTCGTCTATAAAACAGCGACCAAGATCATTCCCAAGAACCATGAGGTCGCCGATGTCCTTCACAGACGGGGGGCTCCCCGGAGCAAGATCTCAAGCCCCATCGGTAACGGCGTTTCAAAGTCGTCGTTTTCGATCGTCGATAAGTCGGCGGCACGTTCTGCGCTTGCGCAAAAGTATCCGCAGGTCTCCGATGCATTCAAGAAGGGCGGTCTCGTTCTCGGCTATGCCGGGCGGATCTGGCAGCCGAAAGGGATAGAGATCCTGGCGCAGCTTGCACAGGAACTCCCGGTCACGATCCTCGCCTGCGGGCCGGTCGCAGATGATTATCTGGTCGATACACTCGTTGCGGCAGGGGTAGCGGTTCTTCCCAGTCTTCAAAAGGATGATCTGCGGACATTTTACAGCGCGCTCGATCTCTTCATTCTGCCGAGCCTCTCGACGAAGAACTGGCGGGAACAGTTCGGCCGTGTCTGCATCGAGGCGATCTATTGCGGGACGCCGGCTGTCGGTTCGAATGTGGGCGGCATTCCGATGGTGATCGGCGTCAGCCAGACCTTCGAGGCAGGCAATATCGAGCAGGCCAAGGCACTGCTGACCAAACTTTCAGACGAGGCGGAGCGGGCGGAAATCCTGCGGTGGCAGACCGCCCATGTCGATCAGAATTTTTCCTGGAAAGCGATTGCAGAGCAAGTTTTAGCCGTCACACACTTAAAGAGATAAATGCAATGACCGAAGATCGACTTGGGTCCAGAGATAAAATATTCGGTTTATCCTTTTACGAATATTCCGACGACGCTCTCGTAGAACAGGCTCTTTCTCCCCTTTCCGAGACGGACGGGGTAAAACTGGTCGTCACTGCGAATACGGATCACGTCTCCAACCTGTACAAAAATGCTGAATTCAGACGTGCTTACGACAGTGCGTGGTCAGTCACGATCGATGGCATGCCCGTCTTTCTCTATGCGAAACTGTGCGGCGCGGCCGTCAAGCAGCGGATACCAGGCGCCGATCTCTTTCCCAAGCTGCTCGATGCCCTGACAGACAAGAACCATCGGCCGTTCTTCGTCTGCTCGAGCCAGGCGACGGCGGACGGGCTGGCAGTCCAGATGACGGCGCGTGGCTTCACGGAGGCCGGCTTCGGTTACGCGATACCGCCGTTTGGTTTTGAAAAACAACCCTCTCATACGCGCGACCTGCTGAGCGCGATCCGCGACAACCGCACAACGCATCTGTTCATGGGTATCGGCGCGCCCAAATCCGAAATTTGGGTGAACCAGAACAGATCCGCGCTTGGGCACCTTTACGCCTTCTGCTTCGGCGCGGCTCTCGAATTCACAGCCGGCACCAAGACTCGAGCGCCAAAGGTTTTCCGTCTGGTTGGAATGGAATGGTTCTGGCGAGTGGCCACCGAGCCCCGTCGCTTGTTCAAACGGTACTTCATCAGTTCCTGGGGCTTTTTCTCAGCCGTTGTCGCCGATCTGAACCAATCCAGAATAAGCTCGTAGGTGGCCCGATGTACGATGTGTCCGTGATCATTCCAGTCGTATCGAAAAGCAGTCGTCTGGCGCGCACGCGCGAAGTGGTGCGGCGATTGCAGGAGCAGAGGGCGATCGCGCTTGAAATCATCATCGTGATGCAGGGGTTCGACGAGACCGAAACGATCGGCATCGACGGTGTGAAAACCATATTCTCGCGCGTGTTCAGCTCGTCGCATTCCCGAAATGTCGGCGCCTGTCACGCGACGGCCGATCTCATCTCGTTTCTGGATGACGACACATTTCCGGCCGCGAGCGATTTCTACCGCAGGGTGAAAACCATTCTCGATGTCGGCGCGGTCGATTTCGTCACCTGCAACATCGTCTCGAACGGCAAGCGGCTGGCTGCAAGCCGGATCGAAAGCGATGTCCAAATCAACAGGCAAACCATCATCGGCAACATGTGGGAACCGGGGCTGACGCTTCGCCGCAAGACGTTCTTAAAATTCCAGTTCGATGCCACGCTGGGTATCGGCGCCATTCATGGATCGGGAGAGGGCTTCGATCTCGGGGCACGTTTGGTCGATGCCGGCCTGAAGGGCAAGCGGTTGGCCGGCCTGGAAATCGACCATCCGCCTTTGCCGTTGAACTCCGAATTCGATGTCCAGCGCACGTTCTACTACTCGCTTGGCAACGGCAGCTCCCTGGTCGCCAGAGGGTTCCACAAGGCCTATGCAAAGCAACTCTTCAAGCAGGTCGCAAAGACGGTGCTCTATCCATGTCTCAACAGGTGGAGCGAGGCGAAGCTTGCCCTGCTGCGGCTTGCCTGCCTGCTGATCGGGCCGGCGATCCCGCGCGGCGTTCCGAAGATCATTCCAAACCAGTTGGCGAAGGACCTGATCGACGGTGAAATCGACCCGTTCCCTAAGGTGGAACCTCGGATCGACCGGGCCACAGCCTAGACCATTCGCATGACGCGACCGAAATATCACCGATCGGGTTCACATGTCCTATTTGAAACTGGCAATCAAGGGTACGAGCTGGTCGCTTGCGCAGGTGCTCGTCGAGCGGCTGACGCAGACCGTGGTGTTTCTGATTGCGGCAGCCCTGCTCGGGCCGCATGAGTTTGGTGTCGCAGCGCTTTCAACCGCGCCGGCCGTGATCATCGCGTCCACCCTGCAGTCCGGAAGCCAGGTGGTGATACAGCGGCGATTGCTCGACGATGACTTCGTCAATTCGGTCTTCGGTCTCTTCCTTCTGCTTGGCCTTTGCGGCTCGGCGCTACTGTTGATAGCGAGCGCCCTTCTCCGCCACCTGGAAACCTTCTCCGGCCTCAGTGCCATGGTTGCCGTGACGTCGATCGCCCCCCTTGTCTCAGCGCTCGCGGTCGTGCCGGAAGGACTGCTCGCGCGAGATTTCGCCTACAAGGTACTGGCGGTCCGAAAGTCGGCCGGGTTGCTTGTGGGCGGGATTGTCTGCTGCGCGCTTGCGTTTTCGGGGTTCGGCGCCTGGAGCATCGTTGCAGTCGTCGTGATAACGCCGATCGTTGCGGCGATGGTCAGTGTTGTGGCGGCGCGCTGGAAGCCAACGGCCATGCCGACGCTGATCTCGATGCGGTCGACGCTGAACTTCTCGTTCGCTGTAATCGGAATGTCGGCAGTCACGCAGATCAACGTGCGCTCTGCCGATGTGGTGGTCGGTTTGGTCGCGACACCGACAGCGACGGGTGTTTTTCGGCTATCACGCACGGTGCTTGATCTCGCATCAAGCCTGTTTCTCAATCCGATCAACAACATCCTGCTGCCAATCTTTTCCAGGATGGGTGAGGATCGTGACCGGATGATAAGCACGATGTGGAGGTCATGCGCGGTAACGGGCCTTGTTGCCGCGATACCCTTTGTCGCTTCCGCGTTTTCAGCGCCCTATGTCGCATTTATGTTTTTTGGAGACAGGTGGCCACAACTGCCCGAGACGATAACACTGATGCTGGTGGCTCTACCGTTCATTGCGGTTGTCGTGCCCGTGCAAACCTTCCTGGTTGCAACAGGACACCCAAGCTTGGCATTCCTGAACAATGTTTACCAGGCACTTGCTGATGTCGCGATGATTGCAGTCGGAGCATATTTCGGGATATTTTGGGCAGCAGCGATGTTCAGCCTGAGATTCTCTCTGACAGCGTTGTTTATTCTCTTGGCCGTGCAGAAACGATTCAGTGACATCAACGCGCTTGATGGGATCAAAACAACATTTCCGGCGCTTGTCGCGATTGCCATCGTATCAACCCTGACCGGGTTTCTATGGCTATGGCAGCTCGATCTCAAACACTTATCAGTCGCTGTATCATTTAGCGCTGCGGCCTCTCTGGCATACGCATTGATAGGCGCGTTCGTATTTCACGATCGTATCCGGCCAGTTCTTGAGATCTGGAAGGCGCGGCGCGTTCGTGCGCCGACTGCTGCCTGATCTAAAGCCCGGCTGTCTCGCAGACTGGCCTCCGTCTCGAGGTCCTGGGGAAGGTTGGTGGTCTGACACGGTATCATCGTAACAATCGGGGCGTCCGACCTGATCGATCAGGACAGCGCGCTGGTGCCTGACGAGTGCGACCCTAGTTTACCATTGGTTGGCAACAAAGGTCGGGCGGTCGTTGGATGGCCCGATCTTGACCCAGATCCTAGGGCTGTTCTGCGACTGCATCATGATCCAGGTCAGGTCGGTCTTCTTCCACGGCTTGATTTCGGAGGACCGGTTGTCCAGCACCAGGTCGCCGGCGGATGTCTTTGCAACCAGCACCGCATGTCCCTCTCCGGACCGCGTTCTTACCACAGCCATTCTCAGCGATCCGGAAGGCCAGCCGAGGGAGATGAGGTGTTTGCGCTTCGTGAGCGCGTAATCTTCGCAATCGCCTGACGCCACATCAATGCTCCACTCGTCGGAGCCGTCGGCATCATTGACGGGACGGACGGTGCGATTGATGCCCGAATTCACCGAAAGCAGTTGCGCCTTGCGATCATCAGTCAGTTCGACGATGCCGTCGCCGCCGGTATCGGCGCACTGTTCCTGATTGCTACGGCAGAATTTCGCAAAAGCGTAAGGTGCAAGCGCAAAACCACTTTCCTGGATGCGCTGCATTGAGCCTCTCACATCCCGCAGAATGCCGACAGGGCCAGCCGCCATCGTTACCGATGGAACTGCGAAAAACGCCAGAGTCATGACTATCGAATGCAGTTTCATGGCACGTCTCCATGTGGAATGGAGAGTAATTTACCTGCATTCGTTGTATATCACGTTTTGAGAAAGTGTAAGATTTTAATCGTTGTGCAGGTTAAGTTTTTCTGTTTAAGAACTACTGCAAATATAGATTTGCTGATGGTTCAAGGAACTGCTGCCATCAGGGCAATAAAAAAGGCCGGAGCGAATACACGCACCGACCTCCCTGCATTGCTCTCAGCCACTGCGCCAGTACATCCGTGGTCGCCGACGAAAACAATGTTGTAGTCACGATATGGGAGCTCGATCCAGATATTCAACAAGAAATCGGGATCAAAAATAGGGGCAGCGGCTCAATGCGCTGCCCCTCATCACCTCAAAAGGCTAGACGCCCTCAGTAAGGCGAGTTGCACTGTGCGCGAACGCCGGCACGTGGCACGTAGCTGTTATCCGATGCACGGTAGCTGCGGTAGCGGTCGGCACACCACTGGACGTGAGCACGGGTACCTGCGCGGGCCGGGCGACTTGTCACGGCACCGCCGATGATTGCGCCTGCGCCGAATGCTGCGAGGGGATACCAGAAACCATCGGAATGGCGGCGATAGCCCGGACGGCGATCACGGTATCCACGGTGGCCCTGGTGCCACCCGCGACGATCACGCATTTCCCGGCGTTCGCGCATGTCACGACGGTACTGGACATGTTCGACATCGGATACCTGAGGCGACTTCACCATCGGCAGGGGTGCCGCAGTCGCCGGGACAAGCGAGGTGAGGCCCAGTGCCACCGCAAGCGACGACGCGGTCAGAAACTTCGTAACAATATGCATATTAGTTCTCCGTGTTATGGAGAGACAACACATTGACGCAACAGGGAGTTCCCTCATCACGCGAGAGTGAGGCCCGCGTTACAGGTGTTTCCAACCTTGAGCGATCGCGACAACGGGAACAGCGGCCAATACATCGTTTAAATCTTAAATAAGCATTCTCCGCTATTTCTGATTGTTCAGAGCGTGCGGAGCATCCCATGGGCTTTTACGGCAACCCCTTCGGCTACGAGTATCAGTTCCCAAACAGGCTTACGCCGTCCCTCGACAAGGACGTCGTCAGCGTGGTTGACACCACCGCGGTTGCCGCGCTTACCGTCAATACAAAGTCGCTGTTCCAGCTGAAACTGCAGGACAACTCGATCCGCTTCGAGTTTACCCAGTATGCCTTGTGGACCTCTGGTTACAAGCCGACTTCAAGCGATACCGCCAGCGCTGTGCACTTCAACGGGCCGGTGTTTACCGATATCAACAACAACCTGTCTCCGATCGTCGGCGTCTCGATCAAGAGCAATATTGCCGGCCTCGACAGCCGGGACGTTTCGTTCGACTACAACAAGATTGCGATCGACTTTACCGGCATCAAGGCGGGTCCGACGTCGTACATCACAGTGTCCGTGACCTTCAATGAACCCAAGATCGGGGGTGACGGCAACGACGTGCTGAACGGATCGCGTTACGCAGACATCATGTCCGGCGGCAAGGGCGACGACAAGCTGATGAGCAGCGCCGGCGCCGACAAGATGGACGGTGGTGCCGGAACCGATACCGTCTCCTACGCCAATGCCACCATGGCAATTGTTGCGAGCCTCGCCTCGCCGCAGGGCAATACACACAATGCCAAGGGCGACACCTATACCTCGATCGAGAACCTCATCGGGTCGCAATACCGCGACGTGCTGACGGGCGACCAGGGCGCGAACGTCCTTTCCGGCGGCCTTTCGAACGATCGCCTGACAGGCGGCGAAGGCGCGGACAGTTTCGTGTTCGACACGCGACTGAACAAGAAGGGCAATATGGATACGATCACGGATTTCTCCGTCGCGGATGACACGATCTGGCTCGACACGGATATATTCACAAAGGCCGGCGCGGTTGGGGATCTCGCATCGGATGCATTCCATAGCGGCACCGCGGCCAGCGACGCATCCGACCGGATCATCTACGACAAGGCGACCGGTCGTCTCTACTACGACGCCGATGGAACCGGGAAATACGGGCAGATGCTGTTTGCCATCGTCGACAAGGGCCTCAACATCACCGCAGCCGACTTCGACATCATCGCCTGAACGTGTCCGGCACGCGGGAGCTACGCCGCCTGCTGGACGAAATGACCCGGCGAGACCTCGAGATAGGTGCCCTTCGGCGCCACGTAATCGAGCGGCCTAACGGGGCTTTTTATCTCTTCGGACAGTGGTGGCGGCGTCTCACCCCGGCGTGCGGGGTCGGGTACCGGCACGGCCGAGATCAGCCGGCGGGTATAGGCGTGCTGCGGATTGTCGAAAATCGCCGCACGCGGACCGATCTCCACGATCTCTCCGAGGAACATGACAGCGACCCGGTGGCTCATGCGCTCCACGACGGCCATGTCGTGGGAGATGAACAGATAGGCCAGACCGTGCTTTTCCTGAAGCTCGAGCAGCAGGTTGGAGACCTGCGCCTTGACCGTGACGTCGAGGGCCGAAACTGCTTCGTCGGCGACGATGAATTTCGGCTCCAGCGCGAGCGCGCGCGCAATCGAAATGCGCTGGCGCTGACCGCCGGAAAATTCATGCGGATGGCGATCGGCCATCGCGGCCGAGAGCCCCACCTGTTCCAGCAGTTCTGAAACACGTGCCTTGGCCTCGCGCTTGCCCATCATCTTATGCGCAAGGATGGGCTCGGCAATGGCCGAACCGACGGTGATGCGCGGATTGAGCGAGGCGAACGGATCCTGGAAGATCATCTGCGAATTGCGACGCATGGTTCGCAGATCGCGCGTGCCGGCCTTGGTCACATCCTGGCCGTCGATGACGATCGAGCCGGCGGAGGGATTGAGCAGACGGATGATCGCACGTCCGGTCGTCGACTTTCCGCAACCGGATTCACCGACCAGCGACAGTGTTTCACCGGGGCGCAGATCGAAGGATACGTCTTCGACCGCATGGACACGACCATTGGGCAGGTCGAAACGGACGGCTAGATTCTCGACCTTGAGGATCGGTGCGACGGTCCGGGAAACCGGTTTCATTTCGCGGCCGTCGGTCGCCACGCCCGTCGCAGGATCGACTTCGGGGAAACGCTTCGGCGCAAGACAAGCGCCCATCGCGCCGAGACGCGGGATCGAGGCGAGCAGAGACTTCGTGTAGATCGCCTTCGGGCTTGCGAAGATCTCGGTGGTCGGACCGGTCTCGATCATGTCGCCGCGGAACATCACCACCGTGCGGTCAGCGATTTCGGCCACCACGCCCATGTCGTGGGTGATGAACAGCACACCCATGTTTCCCTCGCGCTGCAACTCGCGCAGCAGGTGGAGGATCTCGGCCTGGATCGTCACATCCAGCGCCGTCGTCGGTTCGTCGGCGATCAACAGTTTCGGACGGCAGGCAAGTGCCATGGCAATCATCACGCGCTGGCGCATGCCGCCGGAGAACTTGTGCGGATATTCGTGCAGCCGCGCCTTGGCGGCCGGGATGCGCACCCGCTCCATCAGCCGCACGGTTTCGGCCTCGGCTTGGCTCCACGACAGGCCGCGATGCAGGACCAGCGCTTCCGCAATCTGGTTGCCGATGGTGAAGACCGGGTTGAGCGAGGTCATCGGCTCCTGGAAGATCATGCCGATCGAGCCGCCGCGGACTTTGCGCATTTCGGATTCGCTTGCGGCCAGCAGGTCCTTACCGTCGAGCAGGATTCGGCCCTCCGTGCGCGAGCGTCCCGGCGGCAGCAGCCGCATGGTGGAAAGCGCCGTGACGCTCTTGCCGGAGCCGCTCTCGCCGACAATCGCCACCGTCTCGCCGGCATCGACGGACAGGCTGATGTTGCGGATGACGGCCTTCCAGCCTTCCGGTGTCTTGAAGGAGGTCGTCAGGTTTTCGACCGACAGAACCGGCCGGGTCGTTTCTACTGTGTCGGTCATGATCAGCTTTCCTTCGCCAGCCGTGGATCGACGAGATCGCGCAGGCCATCGCCCAGCAATTGCAGGGAGAGAACCGAAAACACGATGGCAAGGCCTGGAAACACCATCAGCCACGGAGCGTTGTTCATGTATTCGCGCCCGGAAGCCAGCATCGTGCCCCAGGTCGGCATGTCAGTGGAAACACCGACGCCGAGGAAGGAGAGGCTTGCTTCCGCCAGCATGGCCGAAGCGAAAACGAAGGTTGCCTGCACGAGGATGGGCGATGCGAGGTTGAGGAGGACGTGGCGGAGCAGGATCTGCCATGTCGGCAGGCCCATGGCCACGGCCGCCTCGATATAGGGCAGTTCGCGGAGCACCAGTGTCGAGCCGCGGATGATGCGGGCAAGACGCGGCGCATAGGTGATGCCGAGCGCGAGGATCACTGTGGTCAGCGACGGACCGAGCGCTGCGACGAGCGCGATCGCGAGCAGGATATCCGGAAACGACATCATCGCATCGAGGAGGCGCGAAATCGGCGCGTCGAGCTTGCGGAAGAAGCCGGCGGCAACACCCAGGATGACGCCGAGAACCGTGGAGATGGCGACCACGCCGAGGCTGACCATCAGCGAGATCCGGCCGGCGAAGATGGCGCGCGAAAAGATGTCGCGGCCGAATTCGTCGGTGCCGAAGAAATTCGCCATCGACGGCGGCTTCAGCTTGTTGACGATGGACAGCTTGTTCGGCGCGTAAGGGGCGACCCAGGGCGCAAGCAGTGCTGCCGCGACGACGACCACCAGAATGATGGCGCCGGCCAGCATCGCGCGGTTTCCGAACAGGCGGCGAAGGCCGGATGCGAAGGGCATGGAGACGGAGGCCATGGTGTTCATAGGCGCACCCGCGGATCAACGATGATGTAGAGCATGTCGACGATGAAGTTGATGAGAACGTAGATGGCGGCAACGACGAGCAGCGCGCCCTGGATGACCGGATAATCACGCCGCAACACGGCTGAAACCACGAGGTTGCCGACGCCGGGAAGGCCGAACACGGTTTCCGTGACGACCGCACCCGCGACCAGCATGGCAACCGACAGGCCGATGACGGTGATGATCGGGATGAGCGCGTTCTTCAGCGCGTGCTTGAGGATGACGCGGCCTTCGCCCGCTCCCTTGGCGCGTGCCGTGCGGACATAATCGTCGCCGAGCACATCAAGCATTGCGGCACGCGTGAAGCGGGTGATCAGCGCCGAGTTGACGACGCCGAGCGCCACGGCCGGCAGGACGAGGTGATGCAGGCGCTCGAAGAACGGCGTGCCCGGACCGCCATAGCCGGAGGCCGGGAACCAGCCCTGCCCGACGGCAAAAAACTGGATCAGCATCAGCCCGAGCCAGAAGCTCGGCACGCTTGCGGCCACCATTGTCAGCGTCACGACGATCTGGTCGAAGATCGTGCCGCGCTTGACGGCCGAGAGAATGCCGACCGGAAGCGCGATGGCAACCGCGATCAGGATCGAGAACAGGGTGAGGAAGAAGGTCGGCTCCGCACGTGCCGCAAGCGCTGTCGTTACCGGCTGGTTCAAGAAGATGGACTGACCGAGATCGCCTTTCAGAATGCCCAGCACGAACTGGCCGTACTGGACGAGCATGGGCGCATCGAGGCCCATGCGGGTGCGCAGTTGCGCGATGTCTTCCGGGGTCGCATCCGACCCCAGCATGACAGCGGCAGGATCGCCAGGCGTCACGCGAACGATGATGAAGACCACCGTCACGACGAGGGCGAGCACGATGGCCATGCCCCCCAGCCGTTTCAAGATTGCCTGTGCGATCCTTGCCATAACCAGTCCCTAGTTATCCAGCTTACTTCTTCGGGCTCACGTTCCAGAAATGCGGCCAGTAGGTCGGCTCATAACCGGAAACGCCGTTGGCCAGACCCGAAACACCATTGAAGTTGCCGACCTTGTAGAGCGGCGCATCGTCGTAAATGACCGTCTGGATGGCGTCCCATGCGGTCTTCTTGGCATCGTCGGTCGTGGCGTCCATGTAGGTCGCAACGGCCTTGGTCTTCTGGTCGGAGACGTACCAGCCCGGATAGGTGTCGGTGATCGTGTTGATCGTGGTTGGATCGCCCGGGAAGTTGGAGTGGGTGATGAAGATGTCCCACTGCTTGGCATCGGCACGACGGGTCGTGAGCGTTGCCCAGTCGACCACCTGCAGGTCGACCTTGAAGCCTGCAGCTTCCAGATAGGCCTTGGCGACTTCGCCGATCTTGTAATGGAATTCATACTGGCGGCTGGTCATCAGGCGCAGCGGCTGGCCATCGTAACCGGCAGCCTTGAGCAGCTTTGCAGCTGCTTCCGGATCGCCTTCGCCATATCGGGCAACGCCTGCTTCGGTGTGCCAGAAGGAGCCTTCCGGGAAGATCGAGGCATCAACGCTGAAGAAGCGGTCATCGGAGAAAGCGGCGAGCATCATGTCCGACGCGTTGAGCGCTGCCTGAACGGCCTGACGGAGTTCCTTCTTGACCAGAAGGCCTTCCTTCATGTTCATGTTCATTGATGCCCAGCCTGCATTCTTGAAGATGACGGGCTTGGCGTTGCTGCTCTTTTCGACGCGCTCATAGGCGCTGACCGGCAGCGAGTCGGCGAAATCGAACTGGCCGGAGATGAGGCCTTCGACGCGGGTATTGGCGTCTGGAACCGGCACGAAACGGATTTCCTTGGCAATCGCCTCGCGCTTGCCGGCATAGTTGCTCGGCGTGCCCTCGGGCGACTTGTAGCCGTCGAAGCGAACGAGCTGTGTGTACTGGTCGGGCTTGCGTTCTTTCAGCGAATAAGGACCCGTGCCGACGAATTCGGTCAGCGTATCGGCGATCTTTTCGGACGGCAGGATGACCGATGCCTGCGACAAGGTCGCGAGCAGCGGCGCATAACGCGACTTCAGCTTGATGACGACGGCATGGTCGCCATCTTCCGCGATGCTTTCGACGACGCCGGCAACCTGCTTGCCCTTGGAATTGATCGTCATCCAGCGCTTCAGCGAGGCGGTGACGTCCTTGGCATCGAAATCGCTGCCGTCGTGGAATTTCACACCTTCGCGCAGCGGGATCTTGTAGGTGAGGCCATCTTCCGACAGCGTCGGCATGGCGGCGGCCAGAAGCGGCACGGACTTCCACTCGGCGTCGTAGGTGTAGAGCGTTTCGAAAATGTGCTGGTCGATCGTCAGCACGATATCGGTCGGCGTCTGCATCACGTCGAGCGATGGCGGCTCGCCGATCGTCGCAACCGTCAGCACGCCGTCGCCTGCCTGGGCGTTCGCCTTTGTCAGCGCCAGGCTGCTGGTGCCGGCCAATGCCGCCAGCGTCATGAGAACAAGTGCACTCTTTTTCATTGTCATCCCCTTGTTGTCTTCAGTGGTCAGATCCCGGCCGGCTTTCCTGTCCGGTCGAAAATTCAGGCATCCAGTCCCAGCGGATCGGCGACGCGCGGCCATATTTCGAGGCTCGCTTTTCGGTACGGTGTCGTTGCGGGATCGGTCGGATAACAGGTCGGCGCGGCGATATAGACGATCTCGGAGGAGACCGGCTGGAAGCCCGCGTGAAAATGGTTGGTCGACTTGACGAGCAGATAGGATTTGGCGGCAAATTCGATGCCCTGATTGGCAAAGATATCAGGCTCGTAGGTCTGGGTGCGGCTGGTGATCAGCACGATATCGATATGGGTGCCGACCGGACGCACGACGGCGGTGCTGCCCAGCGTGACGCGGCTGTTGCGAAAACTCTGCCAGCCCGCATCGAACACGCTTTGAACCGTGACGCGCAAATCGAGCGGTTCACCGCCTTCTGGTCCGGATTTTCCACCGATGCGCAGGCTGAGTTCGGCGCCCTCTCCTGCCGCCTGGCAGAAGGTGACGGCAATCGGATCCCAGATGGTCGCAACGGCGAAATCGTCCATGCCGCGCTCCATCATCCGGCGCAGGATGAATGTCGCATCACCCGCCACGCCGCCGCCGGGATTGTCCCAGACGTCCGCGATCGTCACCGGCAATCCGGGATGCGACGCGCGGATCGACATCGCCTTGTCGAGGCCCGCTTCTGTATCGAGCATGGGCATCGCCGTCTGCCTGCGCAGGCTGTAGAGCTCGCGCCCCAGGGAGGCTGCCAGCGCATCGCCCTTGGCCTTGTCGTTGTCCGTCACGACAACGATGCGGGTGCCCATGTCGGGCAGGTCGCCGGCCATGAAGCCGTGGATGACAGAGGCCGACAGGATGCCGTCCTTGCCTTCCAGCGCCTGCATGCGATCGACGAAGGAGCGCATCGGCTCGCGGCTGGTCGGGAAAATCGTGATCATCCGGCAGTCGAATGTGGAGATGACCGGCTTGATCATGCCCTTCAGCGCCTGCAGCGCTAGTTCGACCACGTGTTCGCCGCGTTGTTCGAAATCCGTATGGGGGAATTCGAGGAAGGCAGCCATGATGTCGAGATTGGCGACGCGCAGGGGCGTCAGGTGACTGTGCGGATCGAATTCGGCGGCAACCAGAACATCCGGGCCGACGATCTGCCGGACACGGGCCAGAAAATCACCTTCCGGATCGTCATAGCCCTGCGCTGCCATTGCACCGTGGAGACCGAGCACGACGCCATCGACGGGAAGTGCTGCCGTCAGTTCGGCGAGGATCAAGTCGCGCAGCGCTTCATAGGTCTGACGCTGGATCAGGCCCGCCGGCTCTGCCCAGCAGGACGTGCCCTCGATCACGGTAAAACCTTCCGCCCGGCCTCGGCGGCGCAGAATTGGCACGACGGACGAGCACAGCGTCGGCGTATCCGGATGCTCTCCGGGCCCGGCGAAGAACGCCGCCTTGAAGGCGTTCATATCCGTCGGAACGGGAGAGAATGTGTTCGTCTCGGTCGCCAGCGAGGCGGTGAAGATGCGCATGTGTCTTATCCGGATAGGTCCGACGGCATCAGGCTCCCATCGCGGTCGCCGAGCGTCAGTCCCCAAATTGCGTGAGTTTTATTGCTTGCCGGAACAGGCACGCCATGCCCCGGAAAACCTAGGTCCCATTTCTCGTTCAGTTCGCCCGCTCACCATTTTGGTGTAATTTATTTTCTTCATAATGCGTCAAAACCGGCTCAAGTCAACGATTTTCCAGAATAAGCACCACTTTGTGTAATTTATTTTCTACGAGCCTTAATCGGGTAAAATTTTCAGCGCGACGGTCTTTCGCGCTCCGAACATGAAAAAGGGCGCCCAAAACAGGTGCCCTATTTTCATTCCATCAGGGGAAATCGAACCGTCAGCTACCAGACGGTGCCGCGCGCATCGACGTTTTCGACCCTCGTCACGATGCCGTTCCGGTGAAACACCATCCGGTCGAACAGGTTGGTGACGACGCAGGTGTGGTTCGGCACGACCTGCACGATCTGACCGATCTCCGCAAACGGCACTGCACAGCCCGATAGATCGACCACCGCATGTTCTTCCGACAGCGACACGATACGCGCACCCTCGAAGCCGACGAGGGAGCCGTAATCCGAAAAGCCGAGCAGGTCGGAGGTCAGGGCCTTCGAGCCGCAATCGAGCACGGCCCGGTCCGCAGCCGGTTTCGACACGACCGTTGCCAGGATATGCATGGCGAGATCATCGGGCGTGCAGTGACCGGCGCGAACCATGCTGCGGTCGTTATAGACATAGGTGCCGGCACGGTGTTCCGTGGCGGAGGGGACCAGATGCGCCGAAAAGAGATCCGGCGAACCACCGCTGGACCGCACCGGGCATTCGATGCCCTTCTCCGACAGAAGCGACATTGTGGTCGCCATGAACTCCTCGACGGCCTCTGCGCCGCCGATGGCGGGATAGGTCATGATGCCGCCGAAGCGCAGGCCGGGTGCTGCCGCGATCTTTTCAGCGAGAGCCACTGCCTGTTCCGGTGTCTGCACGCCGCAGCGTTTTGCGCCCGTGTCGCATTCGATCAGGACCGTCAGCGGGCGATCGGCATCGAACGTTGCAGCCAGGCCCGACACAGTCGTTTCACTATCTGCAACGACCGCAAGCTTTGACACACGCGCATTCAGCGCCTTCAGCCGTGCGAGTTTTGCAGCTCCGAGAATGTTGTAGGTGATCAGGATATCGTCGAAGCCGGCGTCGGCGAACACTTCAGCTTCGGTGACCTTCTGGCAGTTGAGGCCGACGGCACCGGCTTCGATCTGCTGGCGGGCGACGGCTGCAATCTTGTGGGTCTTGATATGCGGCCGGAACGCCTTGCCCTGCGCGTCGCAGTAAGCCTGCACCCGCGCAATATTGGCGGCAAGCCGATCCTCGTCGATCACAGGCATCGGCGTTGCGATCTGATCGAGCGGCGTGCCGGTTTCAGGCCAGGGATAGTTCATGATGTAAACCTCTGTGGGCATGGCTGGTTTCGTTGATGCTTGCCCGCTTTGTGCTATCAGGGCAAGAACTGGTGAAATTCATTTTCACGATCGTGACGTGCTTCGTGTCTGCGCCAATTTTCGAGGAAAGTACCTGATGGATCTGTTTCACGCGCTTTCCGACGAAGACGGCAGGCTCTCAAGCCTGGAGACCAAACTGGCGCAGTTTGCGCTCGCCAATGTCGATTTCGTGGTCAATTCGTCGATCAGCGATCTGGCCGAGCGTGCCGGGGTTTCGCCGCCGACCGTGACAAGGTTCTGCCGGCGACTGGGCTGCCAGGGCTATTCCGACTTCAAGGTTCAGCTGGCCAAGATGGCCTATGTCGGTTTGCGCTATCTGAAACCGGAAGCGCCGACCGCGACGGTGGAAGAGGTTGCCCAGGACATCATCTCGAAAGCCCAGAACGCGCTTTTCGATTTGCATCGGCAGCTCGACCTTGGCGCAATCGAGAAAGCCGCGCAGATGCTGCGCGGTGCCGACTTCATCCAGGCATTCGGTGCCAGCGGCAATTCCGCGATGGTCGTCAACGAGCTGCACAATCGCCTCTTTCGTCTCGGCTGCCGCATCAATGCATCGAACGACCACAACATGAACCTGATGATCTCGGCAGCAGCCCAGCCCGGCACGGTCGTGTTCGGGTCGTCCTATACCGGCCGCGACATGGGTCTCGTGCAATGCCTCAAGCTGCTGCGTCAACATGGCATTCCCACCATCGTGATGACGCAGCGGGGCTCGCCTGTCGCCGATGCGGCCGACCTGATGATCGCCATCGACATGCAGGAGGGCAAGAACATCTTCCGCCCCACCTCGACCCGCTTTGCCTATCTCGCTGCGATCGACATCCTCGCCAACATGGTCGCCTATGCCGACCGCAACATTGCGCTCAAGGCGCTGCGCAGCATCAAGGAAGAACTGGTGCGCAACCGCGACGGCGACGACCGCCAGCTTCTCGGCGACTGACGGTCGTCATTGACACAATCAGTCGATCGGCTTGTAGGCGATCACGTCCATCTCGACCTTGGCATCGACCATCAGCGGCGACTGGACCGTCGAGCGTGCCGGCGGATGATCGATGAAGTGCTTCTGGAACACGGCGTTAAAGCTGGAGAAGTCACGGGCATCGTCGAGCCAGACGTTGACCTTCACGACGTCGGCGAGCGTGCAGTCCGCAAGCGCCAGCACGTCTTTGATATTGGCAACGACCTGTTCGGTCTGGGCCACGATGCCACCGGTCACCACTTCGCCATCCACCGTCGGCACCTGTCCGGAGACATAAACGAAATCGCCGGCGCGGACCGCCTTGGCAAATGGACGTCGCTGGCCGCCCGCCTGGGCATCCGCAGCAGCGAGACGTTCGATCTTCTTCTGGCTCACGAGGCTCTCCGTAATTTATTTTCACCGATCACGGGTCTAGCACTGCCGAGATGCGGATTTCCAGCACCTCGGGGGAATACGAGAAAATTATTTACGGTAGTTAAAACTGCTCGGATATCAGCGACGCCTTGCCGAAGACGCGCGCGAACCGGTCGGCGCCGTCGTATGGCGCTTCTCCAAGCGCTTCTCGACGACATGTGCCGGCTCCGGCCGGCCAAAGGCAAAACCTTGCAGCAGGTCAACGCCAAGACTTGCCAGCACGTCCGCATGGCCGAGCGTTTCGACGCCCTCGGCGACGACTTCCATGTCCAGCGTCCGGGCGATATCGACCAGTGCGGCGACCAGGCGCTGCTGGGGCAGGCCATCCAGCATGGGCAGGATGAGCTGCCGATCGATCTTGACGCGGTCCGGGCGAAGCTTGATCAACCCGAGCAGTGAGGCATGGCCCGAACCGAGATCGTCGATCTCGATTTCAATCCCAAGCGACCGGATCGCATCGATATTGGCTCTGATCTCCGGTGTGAGCTCATCGAGGAAGATCGTCTCGACCAGTTCGAAACTCACCTGGCCTGCCGGGATATCGAGACGCTTGAGCTTTTCCTCCAAATCAGGATCGGAGAGGCGGGAGGCCGACATGTTGACGGACACGCGCGGCAGAGCAAATCCCTCGGCTTGCCATCGCCTCAAGTCGGCAAGGACGAGGCGCAGCATGATTTCGTCGATTTCGTCGATCAACCCGTTCGTCACCGCCGTCGGCAGAAATGCGCCGGGCGGTTTCAGCTCTTCTCCATGTTTCCACCGCACCAGCGCTTCGAGGCCCTTGATAGCGCGGGTCCGGGCATCGACCTGTACCTGGTAGAACGGCACGAAATTGCCGTTGGTGATGGCGCTGCGCAGCTCGTAGAGGATGTGTTTTTCGGCGATCGATGCGGCTGCCATGGCGGGCGAGAACCATTCGGCGCGGTTGCGTCCGTTTCTCTTGGCCTCATAGAGCGCGAGATCGGAACAGGCGAGCAGTCCGGTGACATCCGACGCCGAGGTTTGCGCCACGCCCATCGAACAGGTGACAACGACATTCTTGCCGTTGAGAAGAACGGGTGACTGTAGCTCGGCGCGGATTTCGGCGACGATCTTCTCCATCGCGTTGAGGCCGCGGTCCATCGAAACGATGGCGAATTCGTCACCCCCCAGCCGCGCCACGATATCTCCCGGGCGGCTTGCCTGCTTCAGGATCGACGCGACATGGGCGATGACCACATCTCCACAGGCGTGGCCATATCGGTCGTTGATTTCCTTAAAGTTATCGACGTCGAGATGGCACAGCGACACGAAGTCCAGCTCACCCCGTTTTGCAAGGCTGGCACATATCGCGTCGAAGCTGCGGCGGTTGAGAAGTCCGGTCAGGTGGTCGTGGTCAGCAGCATAGCGCGCTTCGGCGCGGCTCTGGTCTGCGGCTTCCCGCTCTTCCGCCAGTTGATGGCTTCGCATCACATCGTCGGTGACATCCCATTCCGCGCCGACGAAGCATGGCTCGCCATTCCCGTCGATGAAGAACTTTGCGCGTGAGCGAAGGTGGCGAATGGAGCCATCCTGGCGGATGATCCTGAACTGTGACGCATAGTCTTCGCGGTTTTCGATTGCCTTTTCGAAGTGCGCATTGGCGGCATCTCGGTCGTCTGGGTGGACGCATTCGAGCCACACCACATCCGTCGGTCCCTTCGGGACACCGTAGAGCTCCTGTAGCTGCTCATCCCAGCGGGTCTGGTTCTTGCGCAGATTGTGCTGCCAGATGCCGATGCCGGAAGCCTCCAAAGCAACATTCAACTGGCGCAGGAGGTCGTCCAGTTCGTTGTTCGTCCAGATGCGTTTGTTTTCCATGGCTTGCTCTGCCGACATCAGTGGCGACGACAATAACAGCCATTACTTAGCGAATACTAAAACAATGTGCACGTGTTATTATGAGGGAGCTCTACCCTTTAAACACCGGCGATCCGCGTCAGCGAGATAGCTCAGGCCGTTCGCGACCGCCGCGCGACGCCGTTTCGGCGATCAACCGAACATCGGGAACTTGGAACGTATGTTTTCGATGTAATACTGTCCGGGCGACCGGGACCCTGCCAATTGCTGGAACACCTGCACGGGTACCGTCTCGAATTCGCGAATTTGCCCGTTTTTCATGAACAGCCGGAGACGCTCTGCACCTTCATCATAAGCAGCAGCATCGAAGAGAGATGAGTTTAGCTCTGCTTGCATAATCGCACTCCTTGAACGGAGACAATAATGCAGTGCAGCATAAAAATTGCAAGAAAATTTAAGCTTAATTAAGTAATCGAGATGCTCACGCTCTCTTCGTTGCTTTCACATGAAATCCGGAGGAACTAGCAATTTCCGAGCCCTACTTTTGAGGCTGATCCCGATCCACCTCAGAACAATCCAGGCAGCTTGGCGGTCGTCTCATGGTCGCCTGAGGCCTCGAAATCAGAGAGGCGAACGAATTCTGCGCCTCTGTTTTTCAGATCAACCAGTGCACGAGCGACCCCCTCGCCGGCGGCATGAGTCGGCTGGTTGATGTGTGAAATCACCACATCGCCATCCTTGGCAGCAGCAATCCGTTTTTCGGCAGCCGCGGCCCCGAGGAGCGAGCCATCATCGCCGTTCAGCGAATAGCCGGCGATCTTGAAACCCATGGCCCGGATCTCCCGGATGGCCGAGAGATCATATTTTGCCGTCGCGCCGCGGAACCAGTGCGGTCTAGGAAGACCGGCTGCAAGCATGGCGTCGGCTCCTCTCCCCACCTCGCGGCCGACAGCTTCAGGCGAGCCTGCGGCCGGTATGCCATAGATCGCGACTGGAATATCGACTGCGGGAATGTGGTTCTCGCCGTGATTTTCCAGCTCGAAGAGATCGCTGTTTTCACGCAGAACAGCGACGGTTTCCGGATTGTGCTTCAGCCACCGTGACGTGACGAAGATCGTTGCGGGAATTCTTTCACGAACCAGCGTCGTCAGAATACGCTCGTCGGCCTTGCCCATACAGGCATCGAAGGTAAGGGCAACACGGATGTGTTTCGCATTTCCCGCAGGCGCCACCGTCAGACGCGGCTCGACCAGTTTCTGAACCGCCAGAGCGTCTGCTTTCGCCAAAGGCGCAAGACAGCAAAGGAGGATAGCGGCGGTGGACAAGAGGCGCATGGTCAGTTTCCGCAGGATCGGGTTGTTCCAGGATCCCGCTTTTAATTCTCTGCACGCCATTCGACCATGCGCATTCTCACGTATCAGCAATGCGGCCGCATCACTGCATCATGCTTGCGCTCAGAAGCTCGCCGACGCGAGCCGGGTGCGGATCGCACGGATGCTTTCCGGACGGCGATCGCCCAGTTCCCGTTCCCAGCGGATTGCGGTTTCGACGATCAGGTCGAGATCGTCGTGGCGCGGGGTCCATTCAAGAAGGCGCCGGGCGAGCGTCGCATTGGCGACGACGCTCGCTGCATCGCCCGGGCGACGCGGGCCGTAGTTGATGTCGAACCCGCGGGCTCCGGCTTTCTTGACCGCTTCGAGCACTTCCAGCACCGAATAGCCGCGCCCATAACCGCAATTGGCAATCAGCGGTTCGCCGCCACGACGCAGATAGCTCAGTGCCTTCAAGTGCGCTTCGACCAGATCGGTCACATGTATGTAGTCGCGCACACCGGTACCATCGGCTGTCGGATAATCGGTGCCATAGACATCGACGCCGCGGCGCTTGCCGAGAGCCGCCTCGCAGGCAATCTTGATGAGATGCGTCGCACCTTCCGTGGAAAGACCAGTGCGCCCAAGCGGATCAGCACCGGCGACGTTGAAGTAGCGCAGCGCGACGAAGCGGAAATCATGGGCCGCAGCCGCATCGCGCAGCATCAGTTCGGACATCAGCTTGGACTGACCGTAGGGGTTTTTCGGCAGCGTCGGCGCGCTTTCCAGAACTGGCGTGTCATCCTTCTGATCGCCGTAGACGGCGGCGGTGGAAGAGAAGACAAAATGCTTGATGCCCGCTTCGACGGCGGCTGCCGCCAGGAAGCGGGTCTTGCCGGTATTGTTCTCGTAATAATCCAGCGGATGCGCGACCGATTGTGGCACGACGATCGAGCCTGCGAAATGCAGGATGGCGTCGATGTCATTTTCAGCAAAGATCTGCTTGAGGATGATGGAATCGCCGACATCACCCAGATAGAAGCGCGCCTCGTCCGGAACCGCCCAGCGAAAGCCTGTCGACAGCCGGTCGAGCACGACGACATCCTCGCCAGCGTCGAGCAGCGCCCAGACCATGTGACTTCCGATATACCCTGCACCACCCGTGACCAGAACAGCCATTTTATCGCCCCTGCTTTTTTCTTTCGCAGAGAGAAACACGGCCGTTCTTCAGCAAACCTTACCACCGGGCGGGGCCGCCGGGTTTAACGCGGAACACGGAAAACACGGCGTTCAGGCGATCGATAAAATTTTACAGACCGCCCTCTTTGCGGTGATGGAGCGGGGTTAGAGGCGCTTGATATAGTCCGCCAACCGACCGGCGGCTTCTTCGACATGGGCCGAATTGCGCAGAAAACAGGCCCGCAGAAACAGTTCGCCACCCTCTCCGAAGGCAGAACCGGGCGCCAGCGCCACGCCGATCTTGTCGACGATGTCCATTGCCGTCAGGCGGCTGTCGGTTACGCCATCCACCTTGAGGAAGGCGTAGATCGCACCATCGGGTTTCAGCGTCTGCACGCGGTTGGTGGCGATCAGCGCATCGCAGAGGATATCGCGACCGGCCACGGCGCGGGCCACGTTCTCGTTGACGAAGGCATCGCCTTCGTTGAGCGCCACCACCGCGCCGCGCTGCATGAACTGGGCGACGCCCGAGTTGGAATACTGGATGAGGTTTTCGATCACCTGCCCCATTTCCGGCGGAGCCACCAGCCAGCCCATGCGCCAGCCGGTCATCGACCAATTCTTGGAGAAGGAATTTGCGAAGATGATCCGATCGCCCTCTTCCATGATGTCGAGGAAGGACGGAGCCCTTGCCGCACCACCGTAGTAGTAACGGGCATAGATCTCGTCGGCGATGATCCAGATCCCATGTTTGCGGGCGAGCGTCAGAATGTCTCGGAGATCATCAAGCGTTGCCGTCCAGCCGGTCGGGTTGGCGGGCGTATTGATAAAAAGGCCACGTGTCTTTGGTGTGATCGCAGCGTCCAGCGTGTCGAGATCGAGAGACCAGCCGCCGCCGGTAAAGGCAAGCGGCAGGCCGATGGCGGAAGCGCCGGAAATCTCGATCGCGGAGATGATGTTCGGCCAGGTCGGCGAGAGGTAGATCAGTTCATCGCCCGGCGAGGCGATCGCCTGCACGGCCATCATGATCGCGTGCATGCCGGAGCCGGTGACATAGAAATGCTCTGACGACAGCGTCTTCGAAAAATGCCGCGTGTAATAGTCTGACAGTGCCTGGCGCAGTTCGGGAATTCCGCGCTGCCAGGTATAGAAGGTCTCACCGCCCAGAAGCGCGCTCGATGCCGCCTGATTGATGAAATCCGGGCTCGGCAGGTCGCCCTCGCCTGCCCATAGCGGGATCAGGTCGCGGCGGCCACCGGCGCGGGCGTGATTGATGATCTCGACAATACCGCTTTCGGGAGTGGAGACGGCGCGCGGGCTGAGACTTGCAATGATCGACATGGTTCCTGAACATTTCCCTATGCTTTAATTCTGTTTAGCGCAGAGAACTCGGAAAATCCCATGACAATCCGTGGATCGGCGATCGTTTTTCTTGATGGATCGCCGATCTGTTGACGCGGTTGGATTACCGGATCGGGTTACCCGTCTTCAGAAGATCGCGGATTTCCGACAGCAGCTGGATATCGGCCGGCGGCGGGGCCGGTGTGGCGTCCGCAGGCTTCTTTTCTTCCATGGCGCGGAGCTTGTTCACGCCCTTGACCATGAGGAAGATGATGAAGGCGAGGATGAGAAAGTTGATCGCGACCGTGATGAAGCTGCCATAGGCGAAGACGGCGCCCTGCTTGCGGGCTTCTTCCAGCGAGGGCGCTGTGACCGCACTCGACAGCGCCACGAAGTAGTTGGAAAAGTCGAAGCCACCGCCTGTCACGGCACCTACGACCGGCATGACGAGATCGTTGACCAGTGATGTGACGATGCCGGTAAAGGCGCCGCCGATGATGATGCCGACGGCGAGATCGACGACATTGCCCTTGGCGATAAAGGAACGGAATTCGGAAACAACGGACATAGCATTACCCCTGCTGCTCGGGTTGTTGATCCGCCCCAACATAGTGCATCACCACTTGCTGAAAAGGTGAAAAAGACAGAGACTTAAAGATGACCAGGCATTGGACTTTTTGCCAATGCCGCGGCGATTTGCAAACCCTTGCTTTTGACCTAATCTCATCCGCGTCGCGGCATTGCGGGGAGGAGACATGCTTTCGGGCTGGGTGATCATCGTCGCCGCTTTCGCCTATATTCTGCTGCTGTTTGCGGTCGCGAGTTATGGCGACCGGAGAAGTCGCGTCGTGGGCGTGCCGAAGATCGGCCGGCCCGTGGTCTATGCGCTCAGCCTGGCGATCTACTGCACCTCGTGGACCTATTTCGGTGGCGTGGGTCTGGCTTCCCGTCGCGGGATTGAATTCCTCGGCATCTATATCGGCCCGATCCTGATGCTGACGTTGGGCATGCCGCTGATCCGACGCATCGTCGAACTCGCGAAAGCCGAGAAACTGACCTCCGTCGCCGACTTCGTCGCTGCCCGCTATGGCAAGAATTCGACTGTCGCGATGATTGTCGCGATCATCGCGCTGGTGGCCTCCGTGCCCTATATCGCGTTGCAACTCAAAGCCGTGTCGAGTTCGGTCGCCGTGATGGTCAATCCCTCCGACTACGGGATTGGCAGCGGCAACCTGCATTTCATCGATCTGGCCTTGATCGTGACACTGCTGATGGCCGGTTTCGCCGTCATGTTTGGCACCCGCCATACGGATGCGACGGAGCATCAGGACGGTCTGATCCTGGCAGTGGCGATGGAATCCGTCGTCAAGGTCTTCGCCTTTGCAACCGTTGGGCTGACGGTGCTGTTCGTGCTGTTCGACGGTCCTGCAGACCTGATGGCCAAGGCTGCCGACAACCTCCTGATCACCTCGGCACTGTCCTACGAAACTCCCCTCAGCCGCTGGCTGATTTTGATACTTCTCTCGGCCTTCGCCATCCTGCTTCTGCCTCGGCAGTTCCATGTGACGGTCGTGGAAAACCGCACGGATCGGGAACGCAAGGTCGCTTCGTTTCTGCTGCCGATCTATCTCGTCGCGATCAACCTTTTCGTGCTGCCGGTGGCGATTGCCGGACTGGTCACGTTCGGTGGAACCGGCAATGCCGACCTATACATTCTCACGCTTCCGCTCCACGGCAATCTGCCGGTCGTGACGCTGATCACCTTCATCGGCGGCTTTTCCGCCGCCACCGCGATGGTGATCGTCGAATCCGTCGCATTGTCGATCATGGTGTCGAACGACATCATCATTCCCGTTTTCCTGCGCCGCAAGCTGATGGCGGCACGCTCGGCGCATGGGGGTCGTGCCGATTTCACCCGTGCACTTCTCAATATCCGACGGCTCGCGATCTTCGCCGTGCTGCTTCTCGGCTATGGCTATTACCGGATGGCGGACACCCAATCGGGTCTTGCCTCGATCGGCCTTCTGGCGTTTGCGGCGATCGCGCAGGTGGCACCCGCGCTGTTCGGCGGGCTGATCTGGCGCCGGGCCAATGCCCGAGGCGCAATCCTTGGCATGTGCCTCGGGTTTGCGGCCTGGGCCTATCTACTGTTCGTGCCGAGCCTCGGCGGACCGGACAATTCCCACATCGCCGCGGCCGTGCTGAATTTCCTGATCCCCGGCACCGGCATATTTTCGGGTCCCGAAACCGATCCTCTCGTCAACGCGACGATCTTCAGTCTGGCGCTCAACATGCTGGCCTTCGTGCTCGGCTCTCTGTCACGCAATCCACGGCCCGTGGAGCGTTTGCAGGCCGGGATTTTCGTCAAGCGGCATCTGCGCTCGGAGTTTGCGACCCGCGGCTGGAAGACCCGTGTCAGCGTGGGAGACCTCAAGGCGACGATTGCGCGCTATCTCGGCGAGGAGCGCATGCAGCGTTCGTTTTCCCACTATGAGCGCACCGCAGGACGCCGTTTCGAGGACGACCAGCCGGCCGACATGGCGCTGGTGCATTTCTCCGAACAGCTGCTGGGCAGCGCGATCGGCTCTTCCTCCGCACGGCTGGTTCTGTCGCTGATCCTGCAGAAGGCCGAGGATGCCAGTGCCGATACCGCTTTCCTGCTCGACCAGGCGAGCGAAGCCCTGCAGTATAACCAGGACATGCTGCAGACGGCGCTTTCGCAGATGGACCAGGGGATTGCGGTGTTCGACAGCGCCGACCGGCTGACGATCTGGAACCGGCGTTTTCGCCATCTTCTCGACCTTCCCGACCAGGTCGGACAGGTCGGATTTCCGCTCTCAGAAATCGTGGCGATGCTTTCGGACCGGGGTGACATTCCTGCAGACGAACAGGCGGATGTGGTCAACCGGTTCAAGACGCTGGATGCGTCGTTCTCGCTTGTCGTTGCAAGCGGCGAGCGGATCATCGAAGTACGCACCAACCCGATGCCGGATAGCGGCATCGTTGCAACCTTCACAGATATTTCCGACCGAGTTGCGGCGGCAAAGGCGCTGAAACAGGCGAATGAAACGCTCGAACAGCGGGTGACAGAGCGCACCTCAGAGCTGACCCGCGTCAACCATGCACTGGGCCAGGCGCGTGCCGAGGCCGAGGAAGCCAATATCGGCAAGACACGTTTCTTTGCCGCTGCCGGCCACGATATCCTGCAACCGCTCAATGCCGCGCGGCTGTACTCATCCGCGCTGGTCGAGCGCATGACGCCTGCCGACCGCAACGGTCCGCTGGTGCGCAACATCGATTCCGCGCTCGAATCGGTCGAGGCGATCCTTGGGGCGGTACTGGATATTTCGCGGCTCGACACCGGCGCAATGAAGCCGCAGTTTGAAACCATCGTCCTCGACGATCTGTTGCGCCGCATCGCGACCGACTATGAGCCGATGGCGCGCGAGAAGAACCTGACTTTCGTGGTGATGCCGACCTCACTCAGGGTTCGCTCCGACGCCAATCTCCTGCGCCGGCTGGTGCAGAACCTGGTGTCCAATGCAATCAAGTACACAATTAGCGGCAAGGTTCTGGTCGGCGCGAGGCGGCATGGCGGGCGAGTATCGATCGAAGTGCACGACTCCGGCATCGGCATTCCGGCAGCCCAGTTCGAGACCGTGTTCAAGGAATTCGCAAGGCTCGACGAAGGGGCGAAAACCGCAACCGGTCTCGGCCTTGGTCTTTCCATCGTCGACCGTATTTCGCGCGTGCTCGACCACCCCGTGCAGCTTGCATCGCGGCCCGGTCGCGGAACCATCTTCAGGGTGGATCTGCCGCTCGACGCATCGGTCGCGCGAACGGCGAAAGCCTCCGAGCGGCCTGAACGGCGAAAACGCTCGCAGCCGCTGACCGGGCTGAGGGTTCTGTGCATCGACAACGAGCCGAAGATTCTGGAGGGGATGGCGCTGTTGATTACGGGTTGGGGTTGCACGGTCAGGGAAGCGCAGTCCATCACGGCGCTGGACGAAATCATCCGTTCGGGTGAGCCGGCGCCGGATATCATTATCGCCGATTATCATCTCGATGACGGCGACGGGATCGCGGCGATCCAGTCGCTGCGTGCCGCTTACGAGGCCGATGTTCCGGCCCTGCTCATCACCGCCGATCGGTCCGCGGATGTGCGCAACGAGGCTGAGAAACACGGCATTTCACTGCAGCACAAGCCGGTGCGACCGGCGGCGCTGCGCGCTTACCTCACCCAGATCGCCGGTCTGCGGCGTCTCGCGGCGGAATGACGCAAACTGCTTAAAAAGCTGTTCATCGAATAGTCATCACAGACTGTTTACGGTTGAAATGTCTGAACGTCAGATACAAAGCGAGTGTCGCTCGGAACTCTCCAGCGCGTCGCGACGTTTAGGCGCGTGACTTCCCGGCCCGAAGAGGCCTTACGGACCGAAAGGCACGAGGCCATCGGAACCGGTAGAGACGGAGACCGCGACCGATGAAACGATTCGAGATCATTGACGGGATGCGGGGATATTTCCTTGTATTTATGGTTCTCAACCACCTGATATTTGCCGGTGGCTACTTCCTGGTCAAAATCAACCACAATCAGCTTGCTTTTGTCGAGGATGCGCAGGGCTTCGTGTTCCTGTCCGGCCTGATGATCGGCATGGTCTATGCCCGCAAGATGATGAAAGGCGGATATGCCGCCGGTCGCACTGCGATCTACAGCCGTGCCTTCGAGCTCTATCGCTATGCCATGGGCATCGTGATCGCCGTGCTGGTGGCGCAGATGCTGCTGCCGGGGGCCTATTCGGTCTGGTTCAACTGGCTGGGCTATACCAATTTCGACGATCCGCTGCGTCTCGCTGCGATCGCCACCTTCCTATACCAGCCGACCTTCATGGACATCCTGCCGCAGTATATCGTCTACATGCTGTTTGCACCGATGCTCATCAAGCTGGTGCTTGATGACAAGTGGCACTACGTGGTCGCCGCCTCGATCATGTTGTGGATGGCCGGACAGCTGGGTCTGCATCAGATCGCAACGATCCCGATCAATGAGCTGATCATGGGCTCGGACGATCAGGGCATCCGCGTGTCGTTCAACCTGTTCGGCTGGCAGATCGTGTTCTTCTCGGGCCTCGTTCTCGGTGCGTTGACCTCGTCCGGCAAGATCAACTGGGGCAAGATCCTGTCGCCAGACAACACGTTCATCCCCAAGGTGGCGCTGGTGCTGGTGATGTTCTTCCTGCCGCTGCGCCTGATTACCGCCAACGAGCTGATGCCGGCCTACATGATCGGCAAGTTCGCATCGATGGAAATCCGTGCCGATTTCGGTCCGGTCTATCTCCTGAACTTCGCCGCGATGGGTCTTCTCGTCACCTGGCTGCTCGTTGCCGGTCCGCAGCACAAGGCAAACTGGGTGCGCAACATCGCGTCTGCTGTGACCTGGGTGTTCACCCTGCGGTACCTGCGCCTGCTCGGCCGCCACTCGCTTTATGTCTACGTGTGGCACGTCGCGATCGTCTACTTCGTATACTACTTCGATGGTCGTACGCCGGAACTCGGCGAGTGGACGAAGACTGCGATTGCACTGACCGCCGTCGGCCTTCTCTCGATCCCTGCCCTATGGCGCGAGCGCGACAAGTTGCTCGGCACGGCGGAGCCGGCACCTGCGAAGAACCTGAAGTCGCCAAAGCCGGCGGCCCAGAGCGTTCCGCAGCAGATGGTCATCCGGTAAAGACGACTATCGTTCGCATACAAAAAAGGGCGGCTCCAAGCCGCCCTTTTTTGTGGTCGCTTGACGGCGACGTCAGGCCGCCTGGCTGACTTTCGCATAGGGGTCGAACCGACCGTAGAAGGTCTCGCCCTTCGCCGCCATGTCCATGAGCAGCGGTGTCGGCTTGAAATGGCTGCCATATTGCGCGGCCAGCTTTTCGGCGAGTTCGACAAAGGTCTTCACACCCATGCCGTCGATGTAGGACAGCGTGCCACCCGTATAGGGGGCAAAGCCGAAGCCGAGGATGGAGCCGACATCGGCTTCGCGCGGATCGGTGACAATGCCTTCCTCGACGGTGCGGGCGGCTTCCAGTGCGATCGTCACGAGGAAGCGCTGCTTCAGCACGGAGACGTCGACGTCTCCAGCTGGCTTCTGTGGATAGAACTCCTTCAGGCCGGGCCAGAGCGATTTCTTCGCGGGCTTGGCGGGGTAGTCGTAGAAGCCCTTGCCGTTCTTGCGGCCGCGGCGATCGAGCACATCGACCATGTTGTCGATCAGCGCCATGTGTTCCGGCTTGACCGAGTTGGGGCCGAGATCGGCGATCGAGGCCTTCATGATCTTCTGGCTGAGATCGACGGCCACTTCATCGTTAAGAGACAGCGGGCCGACCGGCATGCCGGCCATCTTGGCGGCATTCTCGATCATGGCTGCCGGCACGCCTTCGGCCAGCATGTCATAGGCTTCGTTGATATAGCGGAAGACGCAGCGGTTGACGAAGAAGCCTCTCGTGTCGTTGACGACGATGGGCGTCTTCTTGATCTTGCCGACGAAATCCAGCGCCACGGCAAGTGCCCTGTCGCCCGTCTTTTCGCCCAGGATGACTTCGGTCAGCATCATCTTTTCGACCGGCGAGAAGAAATGCACGCCGACGAACTGGTCCGGACGCTTGGAGTTTTCCGCGAGGCCCGAGATCGGAAGGGTGGAGGTGTTCGACGCGAAGATCGTGGTTTCCGGAATAACCGCTTCGACCGCTTCGATCACGGCCTTCTTGACCTTGCGGTCTTCGAACACCGCCTCGATGACGAGATCGGCATCGGCAAGTGTCGAATAGTCCGGCGTGGCGGTGACGAGCGAGAGGAGCTTTTCGCCCTCCTCCTTCGTCAGGCGACCCTTAGAGACACTGTCGGCCACCAGCTTTTCGGAAACGGCCTTGCCCTTGTCGGCTGCTTCCTGGCTCTGGTCGATCAGCACGACGGGAATGCCGGCGGCAGCCGTCACATAGGCAATCGAGGCACCCATGAAGCCCGCGCCGACCACGCCGACCTTCTTGAATTCGCTTTTTGGAACGCCTGCCGGACGACGGGCGCCCTTGCCCAGTTCCTGCATCGAGATGAACAGCGAACGGATCATCGAGAAGGCTTCGGTGGTGCCGAGGATCTGCGTGAAATAGCGCTGCTCGACCTTGAGCGCCGTATCGAAGGGCAGCTGAAGTCCCTCGTAGACGCATTTGAGGATGGCGAGCGCGCCCGGATAATTGCCTGCCGTCTCGCGGCGCAGGATGGCGGGAGCCGCCGGGAAAAGCTGTGCAGCCTGCGGCGTCCAGACCCCGCCGCCGGGTGCCTTGAAGCCCTTTTCGTCCCACGGAGCGACGGGCTTCAAACCATCCTTGATCATCTGCTTTGCAGCGGTCACGAGCTGATCGGGTTCGACGACCTGATGCACGAGACCCATCGCCTTGGCGCGTTGCGGCGTCAGCGTCTGACCGGTCGTCATCATTTGCAGGGCGGACTGGGCATCGGTCAGGCGCGAGACACGCTGCGTGCCGCCGGCGCCTGGAAAGATGCCGACCTTGACTTCAGGCAGCGCGAGCTTGACCGACTTGGAATTCGCGACGACGCGCCCGTGGCAGGCCAGCGACAGCTCGAGAGCGCCGCCCATGCAGGTGCCGTTGATGGCCGATACCCAGGGCTTGCCATTGGTTTCGATGGCGCGGAACAGCCAGGTCATTTGCCCTGCAACCTCGAACAGCTTCTGCTTGGCGGTGGCAGGGTCCTGTGCGGTCGCTTCCTGCAGCATGGAGAACATGCCGCGGATCATGGTGAGGTCGGCACCGCCGGAAAACGAGGATTTGCCGCTGGTAAAGACAACGCCCTTGATGGCGGCATCCGCGACGGTTGCCTTCAGGATCGCGTCGAGTTCTTCCAACACCTCGGCGGTAAAGACGTTCATCGACTTGCCCGGCATGTCCCAGGTCACGACAGCAATGCCGTCGGCGTCGGTTTCGATGGTGAAGTTGGTGTAGGTCATTGGGTTCCTCCCCTATCAGGCCGACAAATGGCTGCGCTGGGTTTCCAACGTCCTGGTCTTTTCGACCACGACATCGCCGGTGTGCTTCGTCTCGGACGGTTCGAACAAGAGTATCCAGCACTCATTGGCCGCGACCGGATTGTGCTCGACGCCCTTCGGAACGACATGGAAGTCGCCTGCCTTCATATGGACATGCGGCCGGTCCCGATATTCGATCGTGAGTTCGCCCTTCCAGATGAGGAACAGTTCGTCCTCGTCGCGATGCGAATGCCAGGTCAGATGATCCTTGACCTTGGCGACCTTCACGCTCTGTCCGTTGAGATCGGCAATGACGCGTGGAGACCAGTGGTCGTCAACATGCGCAAACTCATCTTCGATTGTACCCGTATTGAAGCTCACGATCAGACCCTCTCGATGACGGTCGCGGTGCCCATGCCGGCGCCGATGCAGAGCGTGACCAATGCGGTGTTGAGATCGCGGCGTTCCAGTTCGTCGAGGACGGTGCCGAGGATCATCGCGCCGGTTGCGCCAAGCGGGTGGCCCATGGCAATCGCACCGCCATTGACGTTGATGATGTCATGGGAAATGTCGAACGCCTGCATGTAGCGCAGCACGACGGCGGCAAAGGCCTCGTTGAGTTCGAACAGGTCGATATCGGCAATCGTCATGCCAGTGCGGGCCAGCAGCTTTTCGGTGACGTCGACAGGGCCGGTCAGCATCAGCGCCGGGTCGGAGCCGATGTTTGCAAAGGCACGGATACGGGCACGCGGCTTGATGCCCATGCTTTCGCCGCCGGCCTTGGAGCCGATCAGGACGGCTGCAGCGCCATCGACGATGCCAGACGAGTTGCCGGCGTGGTGGACGTAATTGATCTTTTCGATTTCCGGATGCGCCTGAATGCCGACGGCTTCGAAGCCGCCCATTTCGCCGGGCATCTGGAACGAGGCATTGAGCGAGGCCAAGGCCTGCATGTCGGTGGTTGGCCGCATATGCTCGTCGCGGTCGAGAATGGTGAGGCCGTTCTGATCCTTGACCGGGATCACCGAGTTCTTGAAGTAGCCGGCATCCCAGGCTTTTCCGGCGCGCTTCTGGCTCTCGACGGCATAGGCATCGACGTCATCGCGGGAGAACCCGTATTTCGTGGCGATGAGATCGGCCGAGACGCCCTGCGGCATGAAGTAGGACGGGAAGTTGACCGAAGGGTCCATGTACCAGGCGCCGCCGGACATGCCCATGCCGACGCGCGACATCGATTCGACGCCGCCGGCAATGACGATGTCGTCGGATCCGGCCGCGATCTTGCCGGCGCCGAAATTGACGGCGTCGAGGCCGGACGCACAGAAACGGGAGATCTGCATGCCGGGCGCCCGGGTCGAATATCCCGCTTCGAAGGCTGCGGCCTTGGGGATGACGGCGCCGCTATCCATGACCGGATCGACGCAACCCATGATGATGTCGTCGACGGCTCCCGTATCGAGCCCGTTGCGATCACGGATGGCTTCGAGGGTCTTTGCCGCGAGACGGACGGCCGGCACTTCGTGCAGCGAGCCGTCCTTCTTGCCGCGACCGCGCGGCGTGCGCACGTGATCGTAAATGAAGACTTCGGTCATGGTGTCATCTCCCTTGGTGGCAAATTACATTGCCTTTGTTTCACTGCGGGAGAGAAGACCCCTCCCAAACCCTCCCCACAAGGAGGAGGGCTTATCCCGCCGCGCCGCCGATGTTCAATCGGGACGAGCGGTCGCCACACATTTTCTCCCCCCTTCTAGGGGGAGATGGCCGGCAGGCCAGAGGGGGTAGCCAACGCTTAGAACGCCTCGGCGGCCAGTTCCATCATGGTGTCTGCGCCGGCCTCGATGCGCACCTTGCGCAGCGCGGTTTCCGGCATGATACGCTCCATATAGAACTTCGCCGTGACGAGCTTTGCTTTCAGGTACTCTTCGCGCGGGTCCCCGGCGGCCAATGCGGTTTGAGCTGCCTTCGCCATCTTCGCCCACATGTAACCGAGCGTGACGAGGCCGAACAGGTGCATGTAGTCGGTCGAGCCGGCACCGGCATTGTCGGGCTTGGCCATGGCGTTCTGCATGAACCACATTGTCGAGGCCTGCAGGTCGTTCAGACCCTTCTTGAGGCCCTTGGTGTAGAGAACCATCGCCTCGTCGCCGCGGTTTTCCTCGCAGAAATCACCGATTTCCTTGAACATGGCCATGACGGCGCGGCCGCCGTTGAGGGCAAGCTTGCGACCGACCAGATCGAGCGCCTGGATTCCGTTGGCACCTTCGTAGATCATCGCGATGCGGGCATCGCGGACATACTGGCTCATGCCCCATTCTTCGATATAGCCGTGGCCGCCGAAGACCTGCTGGGCCATGACCGCGTGATCGAAGCCCTTGTCGGTCAGCACGCCCTTGAGGATCGGCGTGGCAAGCCCGAGGAGATCGTCGGCGTTCTGGCGTTCCGCTTCGTCCTGCGAGCGGTGGGCGATATCGGATTTCAGCGCCGTCCACAAAACGAAGGCGCGGCCTGCCTCGTTGAAGGCCTTAATGGTCATCAGCGAGCGGCGGATATCCGGATGGACGATGATAGGGTCAGCCTTCTTATCCGGCGCTTTCGCGCCCGAAAGCGAACGGCCCTGGATACGCTCGTTGGCATAGGCGACGGCGTTCTGATAGGCGGTTTCCGCGATCGACAGGCCCTGGAGGCCAACACCGAGGCGGGCTTCGTTCATCATCACGAACATGGCCGAGAGACCCTTGTTCTCGGCACCGATCAGATAGCCCGTGGCATCGTCATAGTTCATGACGCAGGTGGAGTTGCCGTGGATGCCCATCTTCTCTTCGAGCGCACCGCAGCTGACGCCGTTGCGGGCTCCGAGCGAACCGTCATCGCCCACCATGAACTTCGGCACGATGAACAGCGAGATGCCCTTGGTGCCTTCAGGCGCGCCCTCGATCCGCGCGAGAACCAGATGCACGATATTGTCGGTCATCGAGTGTTCACCGGCGGAGATAAAGATCTTCTGACCGGAGATTTTGTAGGAGCCATCAACCTGCGGCACCGCCTTGGTGCGCAGCAGACCGAGATCCGTGCCGCAATGGGGCTCGGTGAGGTTCATGGTGCCCGACCAACTACCGCCGACCATGTTGGGCAGATAGGTGGCCTTCTGCTCGTCCGTGCCGTGGACGAGGATGGCGGCGATCGCCCCTTGCGTCAGGCCGGGATACATCATCAGCGACATGTTGGCCGACGACATGTATTCGCCGACGGCGGCATGCAGTGTGTAGGGCAGGCCCTGGCCGCCGAACTCTTCCGGTACGGCCAGGCCGATCCAGCCGCCCTGGACATACTGGTCATAGGCCTGCTTGAAGCCGTTGGGCACCAAAACAGTGCCGTCGTCGTTGCGGGTGCAGCCTTCCCGGTCGCCGGAAAGGTTGATCGGGAACAGGGCCTCTTCGGCTACTTTCGCCGCCTCGCCGATGATCGCCTCGATCATGTCGGGCGTCGCATCGGCAAAACCCTGCAGGTTGCCGTAACGCTCCAAGCCGAGCACATCATTCAGAACGAAAAGTGTATCGTTTACCGGTGCCTTATAGACGGGCATCGTTATCCATCCTCCAGATTAGCCTGACGCTTCCTCCCGGGCATCGCAGCCCGTCGTCTCCTGCACTTACTTAATTGACGTTCGCGTAAACGTCAAACAGTTGGAGTCTCATATCGCGAGCCGATTTTGACCCGGCGTTAGCATCACCTAATAGGTGCTTTCGCCTGCACTGCCGAGGAAGTCGCGCCCGCCGCGCTGCATCACAGTGATAGCATCGTCGAAACCCGTGTCATCCGGGCAAACATGCGGAATCGTGGCAAAAAGGTTAAGATCTTAACGAACATTAACGATTTATTTACTACGTTTCTGGAAATAGTGGGGACTACGGGAGGTCAGTCAAATCCATCCAACGAATGAGTCGTTCTTTCATAAGGCAAGCCTTGCGTAAGAAATGTCTAATATGGATGTGATTCACCGGTGCCAATAGGCGGCGGATGAGGCTGAAACCGAGCGTCGGCAGGTAAAACGCGGAAGCGAGCGAGCACATGAACGGATCACGATCGAATCCTAACCGCCCGGGCGAACGCTCCTCTCTTGACGCCCTGAACCGTACGATCGAGGGCCTGGAGGCCCGAATCGAGGATCTGATGTCGGGCGCCGGGCGCGAACGCCGCCAGCCCGCTTCCGACCCGCGCCTCGAAAAACCGGCGTCCGTGCAGCCCCCGCAGATGCAGAGGCCAGCGGCGCCTCGCTTTGCCGACCCGCTGGCGGAAATCCGCGAGCGCCAGCGCATGCTGGGATCGGCCCGCGAGCGCATGGCAAGCGCACAGCAGTCGCATGCGGCCGAACCGGTCCGCCAACCCGTCCAATCACCACTCCGCGATAAGATCACGCCGCCGGAAGCCTATCGTCCCAGCCAGGAGCGCCGTCCGGCTGCACCGGTTGCGGCAACTGCCACCGAAGTTTCTGCGAGCCGCTTCGAGCGGGCCGTCGCCAGCCGCGATATGCAAATGCGGGAAACCCGCCAGCAGGCGACCGATGGCGCCTCCATGCGCGAAATCGCCGAAGCGCTGGTCGGCTTGCGTCATGAACTGAAGCAGGACATCGCCGAAGGCGTCGCCCGCGAGATGGGCGCACTGCAAACCGAAATCCGCTCGATCCGCTCGATTGCCGAAGATCATCGCGGCACCGAAGACCTGCGCGGCGATTTCTCCCGTCTTGCCGACAGCATTAGTCAGCTGGGCTACAGCAATTCTCCCGATGCGGAGGCCCTGCGCGCCGAGTTCGAGGAACTGCGCAATGTCATGGCCCAGGTCATGGATGGCGTGGCACGCGAAGATTCCGTGCAGCGCATGGAAAGCCGCTGGCAAGGGCTGGAAGAGCGAATCCACGGGCTTGAGCCAGAGCTTCTGCGCGACGAGGTTTCGCAGCTCGCCTACCGGATCGACGACATCAAGACCCAGCTTGGCGGCATGAACGACAGCCCCGCGCTGCGCGCGCTGGAGCAGAAGCTGATTGCGATCGCGACCGCGATGGAGCAACTCGGCAGCCGCATGCAGCCATCCGACGAACTGCTTGCCGAGCAGTTCACCATTCTCGACGAGCGTCTCGACGAAATCACTCGCGCCGTTGCCGCCGGCAGCCGTGCTTCGGCTGCAGCCACGCTCGACCAGGCTTTCATGCAGAAGCTCGACGGCCGGATCGTCGCTATCGCAGAGCAGGTCGATCAGATCAGCCAGGCTGCTGCCGATCCGAGCGAGATGCTGTCCGGACGGATCGAAGCGCTGACCGCGCGGATCGAGGAACTCTCCGACGAACAGGCCGCCATGCGGCTGGAAGAGCGGCTCGACCAGCTTTCGGTCATGCTGACGCAGGCGCAGAAGCCCGCGTATCAGACCGAGCTTTCCGACCACCTCGCCGATATCTCGCGCAAGATCGATGGTCTTGATCACAACTCGATCAACGACATGCTGGGCGAGCGGCTGGATGATCTCGCCCGTCGTATCGACGAGATCGAATATCGCCCGGCGCCTGCCACCGACGAGCGGGCCTTCGACCGGTTGGAAACCCGGCTGACCGACATCGCCATGCGACTGGACGAAGCAGCCAGCGCACCGCGCGGCGACGAAAACGCCCTGCGTAGCCTGGAAGACCAGATTGCGCATCTTTCGAGCCTGATCAGCGAGCCGCAGACATCTTCGGCCACTGCGCTACCTGATGGTTTCGAGCATCGGTTCTCGGCAATCGAAAGCTACATGTCGACCAACGACGAGTACATTCTGGAAGCCGCACGGCAGGCCGCAGAAGCCGTCGTCGAAGCCTATTCGCGCAATACCGGGGCCGGCGGCATGGCCGTCGCGTCCGGCGACATGGCAGCCCTTTCGGCCCTCGCCGACGATCTTCGCCACCTTGAAGAGCTGACCCGTGGCACGGAAACGCGCAGCCATCAGACGTTCGAGGCCTTGCACGGAACGCTGGTGCAGATCGCCAATCGTCTGGACACGCTGGAAGACAGCATTTCCACGGCCCGTTTTGAGCCCGCCTATCGCGATGCGCCGGCCAATCGCGAAGCCCAGACCGACCAGCCGCTTCGCCATCCCAAGATGCCGGCCGCAGCGCAACTGTCCGTTCCAGCGATGGAATTTGCCGGCGCCGAGGACCGCAATGTTGCTTTGGCAGATGCGCCCGTCGAAACCGACGAGGTCGTCGTGCCCCCTGCAGCCGCGCGGGAAGAGCCGGCCAAGCCCGGTCTGCTGGCCGGTCTCTCGAAGCGTTTCAAGTCGGGCACCCGCGATGCAGGCGAAAAGCCGGCCCGCACCGTCATAGAGCCAACGCCTTCGATCGATCCAGCCGACATTCTCCCAGCCGGCCGTGAAAACGACCTGCTGGAGCCGGGCTCGGGCGCTCCCGACGTCAAGAAGATCCTCGAGCGCGTGCGTGCCAGCCAGGCCGCCGGCGATTTCAGTGGCGAGAAACCCGGAACGGCCGACAAATCGGACCGCGCTGACTATATCGCCGCGGCCCGTCGTGCAGCCAAGGCCGCAGCACAGGAGACGGATCCCTCTCAGGTCAACGCAGTCAAGAGCGTTCGCTCAGCCACCAAGTCGCAGACCACGTCGGTTGCCGGCACGCCGTCCGAAAAGACCGGCATGTTTGCCAAGTTTTCGCAGCATCGCCGCCCCATCCTGATGGCCGTCGGCGCCGTGCTGCTGGTGATGATGTCGATGCAGGTGGTCAAGAACGTGACCGGAAGCAGCGACAGCGCGCCCGAACAGGCTGCACTCGAAGCCCCGGCTCCGGTCTCCGTGCCGGAAGAGACTGCTCAGGCTCCGAGCGCACCAGTCGAACCTCCCGCTCCTGTCGACATCGCTCAGGCCCCGGCCGTAAGCCCAGCAGCCAGCGATGGTGACGGACAGGATGTGGCAGCGACGCCGCCTCCGGTCGCGCCCGACGCCGCGACAAACCACCTGATCGATCCGGTTCCCGCAGCCGGAGACCTCGCTTCAATGCGTCCGGCCGCCGAAGCTGCTCCGGCACCTCCAGAAGACGCCGGCTTCACGGCACAAGCGCCGGCTGCCGCTGAAATCGAGGCACCGGCTCCGATCGTCGTGCCTGTCGGCCTGGAGCCGAAATCGCTTGCCGACGCCGCATCGTCGGGCGATGCCAACGCGCTGTTCGAGATTGCCACCCGCTTTACCGAGGGACGCGGCGTCAAGACTGATCTCGCAGAGGCGGCAACCTGGTACAAGCTTGCCGCCGACCGTGGTCTTGCGCCTGCCCAGTACCGCATGGCCAACATGTTCGAAAAGGGAACGGGCGTCGAGCGCAACCTCGGTGAAGCCGTTCGCTACTATCAGTTGGCCGCCGAAGCAGGCAATGCCAGCGCCATGCACAACCTCGCCGTTCTCTACGCGTCCGGTGCCACGGGCCAGCCTGACTACACCCAGGCCGTCAAGTGGTTCACCCAGGCCGCCGACCACGGTGTCGCCGACAGCCAGTTCAACCTTGCCATCCTGTTTGCCCGCGGCAACGGCGTGAAGCAGGATCTGGAAGAGAGCTACAAGTGGTTTGCCGTTGCGGCAAAGGCAGGCGACAACGACGCCGCCCAGAAGCGCGACGAAGTGGCCAACGCCATGCGCAAGGAACAGCTGGAAAGCGCCCGCGCCAAGGTCGACCTTTGGAAGGTGATGACACCCGAGCCGCGGGCAAATGCCGTTGTTGTTCCGGATGAATGGGCTGCCGGCAAGCGTCTTACCACCGCATCTGTTGACATGGAAAAGGCCGTCCGCAACATCCAGGCGATCCTCAACAAGAACGGCTTTGAAGCCGGCCGGCCGGACGGCAAGCTTGGTGCCAAGACGGTAAGCGCAATCAAGTCGTTCCAGTCCTCGATCGGCCAGGAGCCTTCCGGCCGCATCAACGACGCACTGGTTCGGGAATTGCTGGCACGCAACAAGTAGCCAGCAACCCGTAAGACGACCAATCCGGTCGGGCTGGGGACTATCGGCCACGCCCAATGGAAAACGCTGAAGCTGCTGTTTTCCCCGCGGATTCACGAATTGACACCCCGCCAGGCCAAGCGCATGACGGGGTGTCCTTCATGCGCGGTTCATCGCGTCTGTGAAAGGGTTCCCCAAAGCCAGAGCGACGGCCATCTTGAATGCGTGCCGCCTGCAACGGCGTTGTCTTTTTCGACGTGTCGAGGTTCAGCCGTGACTGTCTACCTGCCGATTGCAGAGCTTTCGGTGAACATCTTCATCATCCTTGGCATGGGTGCAGCTGTCGGGTTTCTGTCCGGCATGTTCGGCGTCGGCGGTGGCTTCCTGATCACGCCGCTTCTGATTTTCTACAACGTTCCGCCCGTCGTTGCCGTCGCAACCGGCGCCAACCAGGTCGTTGCCTCCTCGATCTCGGGCGCGATCACCCATTTCCGGCGCGGGTCGCTGGATATGAAACTGGGCACGGTGCTGCTTGCCGGGGGCCTTGTCGGCGCGACGGTCGGTGTGTGGATCTTTTCCTGGCTACGGCGCATCGGCCAGCTCGACCTGTTCATCTCGCTTCTCTATGTCGTGCTTTTGTCGACGATCGGCGCGCTGATGCTGCAGGAGAGCCTCAGAGCCATGCGGCGGGCAAAGAACAACCAGCAGCTACCGCTGAAACGCCCGGGCCAGCACAACTGGGTGCACCGCCTGCCCTTCAAGATGCGGTTCAAGAAGTCGAAGATCTATCTCTCCGCCATCCCGATCCTCGTGCTCGGTTTCGTCATCGGCGTGCTCACCTCTATCATGGGTGTCGGCGGCGGCTTCATCATGGTGCCGGCGATGATCTATCTCCTGCGCATTCCGACCAATGTCGTGGTCGGCACCTCGCTGTTCCAGATCATCTTCACCACCGCCTATACGACCATGGTTCAGGCGGCGACCAACTACTCAGTCGATATCGTCCTTGCGACGATCCTGATGGTCGCCGGCGTGATCGGCGCGCAATACGGCGTGCGCGTCGGCCAGAAGCTGCGCGGCGAACAGCTGCGCGCGCTGTTGGCGCTGCTGGTTCTCGCCGTCGGCATCCGTCTTGCGATCGGCCTGATCGCAACGCCGAGCGACGTCTATTCGGTCGCCGTCGGAGGACTGTCCTACTGATGCGCAGGCTGATCCTCTCCCTCCTTCTTCTTCTCTCATTCGGATTGTCGCTGGCAACGCAGGTCGCGGCCCAGACGCCGTTCGACACGGCCTCGCCGATCAAGGAAGGGCTGGAGATCGGAGCATCGTCGAGCGAGATTGCCATCACCTCGGATTTCCGCGGCGCCGACCTCACCATCTTCGGTGCCATTACCAATCCGGACGAGCTGCTGCTCGCGATCGGTCAGTACGATATCGTCGTGACGCTTGAAGGTCCGCGCGACTATGCCACGGTGCGGCGCAAGGAACGCGTGCTCGGGATCTGGATGAACACCCAGGCGATGACGTTCGAACAGGTGCCGGAGAGCTATTCGATCGCCAGCACACGCCAGCTGAACGACCTCGATCACCAGGCGCCGTCCTTCAACAATATCGGGGTCGGCATCGAACACCTGCCTCTCAACCCCACCGGCTACATTCCGAATTCCGGTCTGATCAGCGATTTCCGCGAGGCCTATCGCCGGCAGAAGCTCAACAGCGGGCTTTACCAGCGCGACACGAGCGGCGTGCGCTTCGTCTCGTCCAGCCTGTTCCGAGCCTCGTTGCGGCTTCCAGCCAACGTGCCCGATGGCGTGCACATGGTCCACGCCTATCTGTTCAAGAGCGGCGACCTGATCTTTCAGCGGGAGATGCCGTTGCGCGTGGTCAAGACCGGCCTGGAGCAGGCGATCACCGATGCAGCCCACGAGCGTCCGATCGCCTACGGTCTGTTCTGCGTGTTGATCGCTGTCGTGACCGGATGGGGCGCGAGCATCATCTTCCGCAAGGACTGATCGTCTAACAAATTCGCCGGAACGGTTTCCAATCCTCTCCTCACGCCCTAGTTAGGGCGCAACATACAGTTCCAATGCAGAGCGTCAGCATGTTCCGCCGGATCGCCGCACGCCTTTTGGCTTCCCTGTCCCTCCTCCGTCCGCTGCTTCGGCCGTCCGAACTGCGCGCAGTCATCAGGCGCAGCGAATTCGGCCTGATCCTGATCGCAGGCGTTGTCGGGGTTCTCGCCGGCCTCGCGGTCGCTGCGATGAGTTTTATCTCGCACGCGCTGCATGTCCTGATCTTCAAGATCGGCAGCACCGAGCGCTTAAGCTCGGCAGCGTTTCTCGAGCCGACGACGGTGCTTTTGGCGCCGGTTGCCGGCGGTGTCGTGATGGGCCTGCTGTACCTGATCCTGCGCAAGTGGCGTAAAAAGCCGATGGTCGACCCGATTGAGGCCAATGCGCTGCATGGCGGTCGCCTGTCACTGACCGACAGCATCATCGTCGCGGTGCAGAACCTGATCTCCAACGGCTTCGGCACCTCGATCGGGCTTGAGGCCGGCTATACGCAGCTGTCCTCCGGCATTGCGTCGAAGATCGGGTCATTGGTGCAGTTGCGCCGAACGGATCTGCGCGTGCTGGTCGGCTGTGGTGCTGCCGGTGCCATCGCATCCGCCTTCAACGCGCCGCTGACCGGCGCCTTCTACGCGTTCGAGCTGATCATCGGCACCTACACGATCGTGAGCCTCGCGCCCGTCGTCGTCGCAGCGCTTGCGGCAACCTTCGTCACCCGGCTTTTCGTCGGCGACGCCTTCATGATCGATATCGGCAAGATCGGTACCGTCGTGCCCGCCGATTACCTGCCGGCGGTGGTGCTGGGCATCGTCTGTGCGGGCGGCGGCATCCTGCTCATGCAGGGTGTGACCAAGGTCGAGGAACTGGCGCGCGCCAGTTCCATCTCGTCCGCCTTCCGGCCGGCGATCGGAGGACTTGCGGTGGGCCTGCTGGCGCTGATCGATACGCAGGTGCTTTCGGCCGGTCACGGCGCGCTGCATGCCAGCCTCAACCAGAATATGGCGATTGGCGCGGTGCTGGGCCTGCTTCTGCTGAAATCCGTCGCTTCGGCCATTACCATCGGCGCCGGTTTCCGTGGCGGCTTGTTCTTTGCCTCGCTGTTTCTCGGTGCGCTGATCGGCAAGCTGTTTGCCTATTCGACACCCTACATCTTCGCCAATGCGACGCTGACGCCAGTCATCTATGCCGTGGTCGGAATGAGCGCGATGGCCGTTGCCGTGATCGGCGGACCGCTGACCATGACCTTCCTGGCGCTCGAAGTGACCGGTGACTTTCCGATCACGGCGCTGGCGCTTGCCGCGGTCATCACCTCGTCCGTCGTGGTGCGCACCACATTCGGCTACTCGTTTGCGACCTGGCGTTTTCACCTTCGCGGCGAAAGCATCCGCAGCGCCCATGACGTCGGGTGGATCCGCAACCTTACCGTCGACAAGCTGATGCGCGCCGACGTGAAGACGGCACCGGCATCCATGACGCTCGAGGACTTTCGCAAGGAGTTTCCGCTTGGATCAACCCAGCGCGTGATCATGGTCGGCGAAGACGAAAAATATATCGGCATGGTGCTGACGCCGGAAATCTATTCGGCGGCGACCGAAGGCGGCGAGGAAAAGCCGCAGCTTGCCGATTTCATCCGCTTCAAGAACGACGTTCTCCTGCGCAGCATGAATGCCAAGCAGGCAGCGGCGATGTTCGACAAGACGGAGACGGAAGCGCTGGCCGTGGTCAACAACCAGATCGAGCGCAAGGTGATCGGCCAGCTTTCGGAAAGTCATACGCTGCGGCGCTATACGGAAGAGCTGGACCGACGGCGTCGGGAGATCTCGGGCGAGATCTAGGCGGCACGCATCGTTTGAGTCGACGGGGCGGAACCGCTGTGGCCCGCCCCGCCGGTGGCATTACATAGCAGGTAGAACCGCGATGTCACGTACATCGGTCTCGACGCCGGAGATTGTACCGACTTCGGTCGCAGCGCCCGTTTCCAGGTTGACCGTGTAGAGCATCTTTCCGGCTGCGAGATAGGCGGTGTTCTTGCCGCCGTCCTCACCCTGGATATCGAAGGCGTAGGTCGCAGGCTTGTCCTTGAGACCGAGCTTGCCGATTGCCTTCAGGGTACCGTCGTTCGGCTTGGTCTGCTGGATCAGTGCGCCGATCGTGGCATCGATGTTGTACATCGCGGTCTTCTCGGGCTTGCCGATCGAATTGGTATAGGCCGCGGCGACGATGTTCGGGGCTTCGCCCTTGTGCATGTCGCCCTCTTCGAAGGCGAGCGTCCCATCGACCGTGACGGCGCCCGTATCCGGATGGACGCGGTGGTTGGTGGTGCCGGTCATGAAGCGCAGGCGGTCCGCCATCGGGTTGAAATCGACCACGACCGCAGCGTCCGACAT
Organism: Neorhizobium sp. DAR64872/K0K18; assembly: GCF_050500175.1. Taxonomy (NCBI): domain Bacteria; kingdom Pseudomonadati; phylum Pseudomonadota; class Alphaproteobacteria; order Hyphomicrobiales; family Rhizobiaceae; genus Neorhizobium; species Neorhizobium sp. DAR64872/K0K18. The sequence goes on along the minus strand of NZ_CP191446.1, from coordinate 402,785 downwards.
GGTCAGCATCTTGTCCATCTTGGCGACTTCGGTGGCGGCACCGGTTTCGAGATTGATCGAGACGATCGCGTGTTCCGGCGTGACGCCGATCACGGTCTTGTTGCCCGGGCGGAAATCAATGCCAACCAGCTTGGTGACGCCGGTGACTTCCATCGTCTTGGTGACTTCAGGCTTTGCCGTGTCGAACATCACCAGCGTCTTGTCGCCGGTGAGACCGAGGACCGGGGCGGCGGAGGCGGCAACTGCGCCCGTGACGGCTGAAGCTGCGAGGATCGAGGATGCGATCAGAGCGTGGCGAAGGGTCTTCATGGTGTCTGTTCTCCCGTTGAAACCTTTGACGAGAGCATGTCGGCGCATGGCCTTTCCGATGCTCTCAGAAGGGAGACACACGGGAGGATACGTTTGGATGCAGCAGACGAAAATATTTTTTCGCTGCATCCATTTTCCGGTTTGGCGTGTCCTTAAGTTCGAAGGCGACTTTGCAGCCGGTAAACCTTTCGAGACTGGACGAGCCCATGCCCGCCGTGGCAACAGCACAGAGACAATATTCGCGTTCCTGCGAACGCGCATGGGGAGAGAGCGGCTTGGCCCTGGTGACTGACCAAACACACGATCTCGAGATGGCGCTTGCCGCCTGCGCTGCGGGAGACCGTCAGGGCTTGCGCCGCATCTTCGACGATGAAGCCGGCCGGCTGGTGGCTGTTGCGCAGCGGATCGTGCGGCGGCGGGAACTGGCGGAAGAAGTGGTGCAGGAAGCCTTCATCCGCATCTGGACGCATGCGCATCAATATTCCCCCGACCGCGGATCGGCGCGCGGCTGGATCTACGCGATCGTGCGCAACCGCGCACTCAATCTGTTGCGCGACGGCAAGCGTGAGGATCTGGTCGGCGAAGACCGGCTCGAGACACTGCAGGACGGCGAGCAACTGGACCAGATCATGGCCTCCTTCCACAAGCTCGACCGCAACAGCCGTCTGCACGAGTGCCTCGGTTCCCTCGACGAGATCAAGCGACGCGGCATTCTGATGGCCTATGTCGGCGGCTACACGCATGGCGAAATCGCCGGACGCCTCAAGCTTCCGCTTGGAACGGCAAAATCGTGGATCCGGCGCGGACTTTCCTCGCTGCGGGAGTGCATGGCATGAGGATCGAGGAACGAGACTTTCCGGCCATCGCCGACGACTATGTTCTGGGTCTTCTCGATGCGGCTGAGGCTGCCGAGGTCGAAGCCGCCATCGAGCGCGACGGCGGCCTTGCCGAAGCAGTCGCCAGGGCACGCGAGCGGTTCCTGCCGCTCGACACCAGCGTCGAGCCGGCTCCGGTATCCTCGGCGCTGTGGGACGCGATCTCTTCCCGTCTGCCGGAGCAACCGGGCGCCGCTGCCCCGTCTCTCGCGTCGGTTTCGCCGAGACTGCCTCTCGCCGGCAACGACAACAGCCGCTCCGGCTGGCGGGCAACCGCGATCTCCGCGATCGCGGCTTCGCTGATCCTTGCCGGTGGTCTGGTCTGGAGCGTCACCCGGGTGAACGAGCCGCTGGTGGTGGCCGTGCTCCTCAACGAGGCCGGCGAAATCCAGGCCGTGGTCGAGGATTTTGGCAACGACACGGCAAGTGTCAGACTGCTCAGCGACTTTACGGTGCCGCAAGACAAGACGATGCAGGTCTGGACGCTGCCCTCGCGTGACATGGGGCCGATGTCGCTCGGTCTTCTCGAACAACCGCATTCGGCGACACTCAGCGGCTCCACTCTGCCGCGACCACAGGAAACGCAGCTCTACGAGATCACGTTGGAACAGGCGGGCGGTTCGCCAACCGGACGGCCGACCGGCCCGATCCTCGCCAAAGGGTTTGCCAAGCTGGCGCGGTAGAGGCGCGCAACCGCCTTGGCCTTTCGGCCAATTGCGCACCAAAAACCGGGCTGTATTCTCCCTTCGCCGAAGGGAGAATGGGATGACGCTGACGCAGGACACACCTCGTCCGACAGGTGAACCGATGACGATCACCTGCCAGGACGGGGTGGTGCTCGGCGGTCACATCTGGCCGGCAACGGGGCCGCCGCTTGCCAGTGTCGTCATCAACCCGGCAACCGGCGTCCTTGCCCGCTACTATCACTATTATGCAGAGTTTCTAACGAGGCACGGCTTCGATGTGCTGACCTACGATTATCGCGGCATCGGACTGTCGCGACCGGCGAGCCTTGAGGGCTGCGGCTATCGCTGGCGGGACTGGGGCGAGCAGGATTTCGACGCAGCGCTTCGGTTCATGCACGACAGGCGGCCGGATCAACTGCTGCAGGTGGTTGGCCACAGTATCGGCGGCTATCTGCCCGGCCTATCTCCGAACGGGGCACGGATCGACCGGATGCTGACGGTGGGCGCGCAATACGCCTACTGGCGCGATTATGCGCCGGGGCACCGCGCCCGGCTGTTTTTCAAGTGGCATGTAGTGATGCCGGTGCTTACTGCCGCATTCGGCTATTTCCCGGGCAAGCGGCTCGGCTGGCTCGAAGACCTGCCGGCGGGCGTTGCCAACGAGTGGAGCTTTCGCGGGGCCCGGATGGAGATGACCCATCCGGTCGGCGAGCGCGGCGAGGTTCTAAGCCGGTTTGCGGCGGTCACGGCACCCATCCTGGCCATTGCCGTTGCGGACGACGACATCGGCAGCGTGGCAGCTATTCGCCGAAGCCTTGCCTATTATACCGGCGCCGAACGGACAGAGGTTCTGCTGGAGCCCGCGGTCTACGGGCACTCACGGATCGGGCATTTCGGCCTGTTCCACGCGCGCCACAGGAAGGAGTTCTGGACCGACACACTGCGTTGGCTGAAGGAGGGAGTTGATCCCTGGAGCGATCAGCCGAGCAAATTGCCGTAGCGGACGGAATAGATACGGTCGCGGCCGAGGAGGTGGGCGACCAGGGTTTCGCGGTCGAATATGCCGTGCATCGCCTTGTGATTGAGGTCGAGGCCGCCGGCGAGAACGCCGAAGGCGGGCATCAGGAGGCGGTGGCCGTCGCTGGCAAAGCACGGACGGCGGACGGATTTCTCGCGGCGGCGGACGGTGGCGGATGGGTGGAGATGGCCTGCGACCTCGCCCTTGACGCCGTTCGGGCCTGTTGCCAGGCTCGGTTCATGGCGGAAGACGAGGTCGCCATAGACGAGTTCGTCGGTGCAGGTGCCCGGCAGACTGATCGTTCCGTCCGGATCGTGGTTTCCGTTGATCCAGATCCAGTCGCGGCCGCGCGCCATGTCTGCGATCATGGTGCGAAGGTTATCCGGCAGGTATTCGGAGCCGCGGCGATCGTGGAAGTTATCGCCGAGCGAAACGACGACTTTCGGATCATAGCGGGCAATGACGGCGGCGAGGATGTTGAGGGTGGCGATCGTATCGTAGGGCGGCAGCATCATGCCGCGCCTTGCAAAGGCGGCACCTTTTTCAAGGTGCAGGTCGGAAACGACGAGCATGCCGGTTGCCGGCAGATAGAGGCCGCCGAGCGGATCGCAGACGGCCGCAACGCCATGGACGACGATCTCTTCCGCACCGGTCGCGACCGGGGTCACCGTGCTGGATTGGGCGGCTAGGCGCAGGCGGTGCAGCAATGTCTTTCGGTCTTTCCTGTCTTGCGGCGCAAAGCTTTTTAGCCGCCCCGCCTGGCATTGTCCGGGCCATGCGTGGCGAATGAAGCCCTACCCCATCGCCTCGGCGATCAATTCGTCTGCGGCCTCTGCCAACACCACGTCTTGCGCTTCGCCCGGTACCGTTTCACGGCCGATTTCCAGCATGATTGGCACCGCCAGCGGCGAAACGCGATCCAGCGCACGGTGGGTGATATGCCCTTTGATTCGGGCCAGCATATCTCCTAGCCGGCCAATATCCAAAAGCCCCGTTGCCGCATCGCGGCGTGTCGCTTCCAAAAGAACGTGATCGGGCTCGTGGCTGCGCAGAACGTCGTAGATCAGATCGGTCGAGACCGTGACCTGCCGGCCGGTCTTTTCCTTGCCCGGATGACGCCGCTCGATCAACCCGGAAATCACGGCGCAATTGCGGAAAGTCCGCTTCAGCAGATAACTTTCGGCGAGCCAGGTTTCGAGATCGTCGCCCAGCATGTCTTCGTCGAACAGGTCGGAAAGGCTGAGGCTGCCATCGGCGATCATGCCCCCCATGTCGTTGAGACCATAGACGGCGAGCGAATAGTCGGTGGCGACAAAGCCGAGCGGCCTGCCGCCGGCGCGCTCCAGCCGGCGTGTGAGAAGCATGCCAAGCGTCTGGTGGGCGAGCCGACCTTCGAAGCAGTAGGCGATCATGAAGAAGCGTTTGCCGCGCGGAAACGTCTCGATCAGCAACTCGTCGCGGCGCGGCAGGATGGAGCGTTCCTTCTGGATCGCCAGCCAGTCGCGCACCTGATCCGGCAGAACCTTCCAGCGTTCCGGATCCGCCAGCATGGCGCGCACCTGATCGGCGAGATAGGTGGTGAGCGGAAATTTTGCGCCGGCATAGGTCGGGATCATCGGATCGGTGGAATAGGTGTTCGACACCAGACATTCGTTTTCGCGGATGGTTTCAAACCGCAGCACCTTGCCGGCAAACAGAAACGTATCGCCGGGCACGAGCTGTTCCAGGAACTGCTCCTCCACCTTGCCGAGCGTCATGCCGCCGCGGCCGACCGCGCCCTTGGCATTGCGCTTGACGAGGCGGACACTGAGTTCGGTCGCCTCGACGATGGTGCCGAGGTTGAGGCGGTATTGCTGCGCCACCTGCGCGTTCGACACCCGCCAGCGGCCCTCCTCCGTCTTGCGGATCTTGGCGTAACGCTCGTAGGCGCGCAGGGCATAGCCACCGGTCGCGACGAAATCGACGATCCGTTCGAACATTTCCCAGGAAAGGCCGGCATAGGGCGAGGCCGAGATGATCTCGTCATAGAGCTCGAGCGGATCGAACGGCTCGGCGCAGGCCATGCCGAGGACGTGCTGGGCCAGAACATCGAGCGCACCTTCGCCGACCGGCGGCGTATCTTGGGCGCCCAGGTAATTGGCATCGAGCGCCGCTTGGCATTCCATCACCTCGAACCGGTTGCCGGGGACGAGGATCGCCTTCGACGGCTCGTCCATGCGGTGATTGGCGCGGCCGATGCGCTGGGCAAGACGCGAGGCGCCCTTGGGCGCGCCGATATGGAGGACGAGATCGATATCGCCCCAGTCGATCCCCATGTCGAGCGTCGAGGTCGCAACGACGGCGCGCAGCTTGTTTTCGGCCATCGCCGCTTCCACCTTGCGACGCTGGCCGGCATCGAGCGAGCCGTGGTGGAGCGCGATCGGAAGATTATCGTCGTTGATGGTCCACAGCGCCTGGAACAGGAATTCCGCCTGGAAGCGGGTGTTGACGAAGATCAGCGTCGTCGCATGGCGCTTGATCTCGCGGTAGACGTCCGGGATGGCATAGGCCGAAACATGGCCTCCCCAGGGGATGCGGTTTTCCGTGTCGAGAATGGTGATATCGGGTGCAGCACCCCCCGTTACATGGACGAGGCCGGCGGGTGGGGCCGGATGTTCGCCCTGCGGCACCAGCCAGCGCTGGAGATCCATCGGATCGGCCACGGTGGCAGAGAGCCCGATCGTCTGCATGGTCGGGGCATGACGGCGAAGGCGCCCGAGGGCGAGCGACAGGAGATGGCCGCGCTTGGAGGTGACCAGCGAATGCAGTTCATCAAGGACGACGTATTTCAGGTCCTTGAAGAACCGCTCCGCCTCCTTGTTGGCGAGCAGCAGCGACACCTGTTCGGGCGTGGTCAGCAGGATATCGGGCGGATTGAGCTTCTGGCGCTGTCGCTTCGACTGCGGCGTGTCGCCGGTGCGGTTCTCGACGGTGACGGCAAGCCCCATTTCGGTGACGGGCTTCATCAGGTTTCGCTCAATATCGACCGTCAGCGCCTTGAGCGGCGAGATGTAGAGCGTGTGGATACCGGTAAAGGCCGAGCCGGGTGGGATCTTGCCACGCATGACCAGATCGGTCAGCGACGGCATGAAGCCCGCAAGCGTCTTGCCGGCACCGGTCGGGGCGATCAGCAGCATGTTTTCGCCGGCCTGGGCGCGGGCGAGAAGTTCCAGCTGGTGGGCGCGCGGAGACCAGCCCTTTTCCGCGAACCATTTGAGGAACGGGCGGGGCAGAGCGACAGCATCAGAGCCGGGCGTTGGGTTTTCGACGAGATCCACGTCGTTAAGGTAAGACGAACCTGGCGAAAATGAAGAGCATTACCGAACGATATATCTATCGGTGCGGTGGTTGATCGCAAGCGTCAGGTTCAGCGTCACCGCGGCGATGACCGAGCAGAGGATGACGAAGGGGCTGGCAACGAGGAAGGACAGGACCAGCACGACGCAATCAAGCCCGAGCTGGACGAAGCCGGCCCGCCAGCCGAGACGGTCCTGCAGGTAGAGGGCGAGGATGCCGAAACCGCCGAGCGAGGCGCGATGGCGAAACAGGATCAGCATGCCGCATCCGATGAGGAGACCGCCGAACAGGGCGGCGATGACAGGATCGATGGAGCTGATGGTGATCACCTTCGGCAGAACGCCTGTCAGCACCGACGTGACCGCGACGGCGGAGAAGGTCTTGACCGTGAAGACGGGACCGAGACGCTTATAGGCAAGCCAGTAGAACGGCAGGTTGAGCAGGAAGAATGCGGCGCCGAAACTGATATCGACCGAATAGCGCAGCAGGAAGCCGATACCTGCCGTGCCGCCGATCAGAAGGTTTGCGGCCTGCAGCAGCACGACGCCCAGTGCTGCCAGCATGGAACCGGCAAGGATCGCCTGCACATCTTCGATGAGCGAGTGTTTTTCCGAGCTGGAAGCCCAAAGGCCGACGGGGCTCTTTTTGTCGGTCACGTTTGCCATCAGCGCACCGCGATGTAGCGATCGGAGCGATGGTTGACGGTCAAGAGCAGGTTGAGCACGACAGCACTCAGCAGCGACCAGACCACGGTCATCGGGCTGACGACGAAAAAGGCAGCGGCCATGACGCAGAGATCGAAACCCAGCTGGACGAGCCCTGCCGGGATCTTGAACCGGTCCTGGATGTAGATCGCGAGAATGCCGATGCCGCCAAGCGAGGCGCGGTGCCGGTAAAGGCCCAGAAGGCCGAAGCCGATCAGGATGCCGCCGAGCAGCGCTGCCCAGAACGGATCGAGATACTGGATCACCAGAAAGCGTTTCTCCAGCTCGGCAATGACGGAAACGCCGGCAATGGCGATAAAGGTCTTGACCGAAAAGCCGAGGCCGAGGCGCTTGAAGGACAGGTAGTAGAACGGCAGATTGACGACGAAGAACAGGACGCCGAAGGGAATGTCGAACGCATAATGCAGCAGGAAGGCGACGCCGGCCGTGCCGCTGGTGAGGAGCCCGACCTGGTTCAGCAGGTAAAGACCTAGGGCTGCGACCATGGCGCTGATGAACAGGCCCTGCGCATCTTCCAGCATCGTATGGCGTGCCGGATCAAGGCTGTAGAAACCCATACGGCGCCTTGCTGCAACCTGTTCGTCGGCCACGCTATTCCCCTAGATTTTTGGCGATTGTGCACCGCGATAGCAGCTTCATCAAGCGACATCGCTGCGCCCGCCGACGGCCTTTCGAAATAACAACAAAGTGAAGGCTTACCCGGTCTTTCGCGACAGAAACAGTATGCCGTGGATGGGTTTGCCGGCATCCATGCGAATGGTCGTCCGCTCGACGGCGATGAGAACGAAGCCGTAATACACGAGCAGGCCGCCGATATAGACTTCCGAATGGGCGTAACGGAGCGAATCCTTGAGCACAAACGTCTCGTCCTCGCCCGCATCTTCCACCGAGAAGGCGAACAGACCGGCCGATGCCAGAAGCTCGGTCACGAGCGGAAAGACGGTTTCGAGCGAGCCGAGATACATCAGCACATCGGCTGCCGAGACGAGGTCGGCGCGGTGGGGCGGAAGCGTGTCGAACAGGCCGGACTGTGCTGCCTCAAGGCTGAGGTCCGATTGCCCTAGGTGATCGTAGAGGTGTTTTTCCGCAGCCTTGGCCAGCATGTTGGCAGACAGGTCGAACCCTTCTAGGCGCCCTGCCTTTTCGCGGATCTCGGCGCCGAACAGGCCGGTGCCGCAGCCGAGATCGACCACGGTCGCAAACGGCCCATGGGGCGCAACCAGCGTGCCAAGCTTTTGCGGGACCGAGTAGTTGAGCTTTTCCACCAGTGACGTATCGAACCTGTCGGCATAGTCGTCGAACAGGCCCTCCACATAGCGGCTGGGCGGCTGGTCCGGGACATCGCCGGCGCCGATCAGCGCGAGCCGCAGGCTGGCGCCGAAGATATCGTCCGGCTGCAGCTCGAGCGCGCGGCGATAGGCGTCGGCAGCACTGGCGAGTGCCGCCTTGTCGCGGTATTCGCCGAGCCTGAACCATCCGGCGGCCCATGCGGGGACGAGCTCAAGTGCCTGCTCCATCAGTTCCGCCGCTGCGGAGAAATCCTGTCCCTCGGCCAGCATGCGGGCATAATCCGCACGGCGGTCGGCAATGACGTCACCGGAAGAGAACTGGATCGCGCTCATGGCGTGACGGCTTTCACTGGAGTTACGGCGGGAGTTGCGGCGACGGTGGAGTTGCGTCATCTCGCCATTCCCCTCGCCCCTCCTGTCACCCGGGCCACAAAAAAACTCAAGTTGTATTTGAGAGGCTAGTGAAGAGTGCCTATGTGACAGGTTGCGGGACTGTTCCCGCAAGGCTATGGCAATCCCAAACCAATTTTCCAACGGTGGAGACGATCGACGATGGCGGATGGCGTGAACAGGTTCCTCGGCGATTCGATCGGCCGCACGATCATCAAGCTGATCGTCGTCTGCCTGATCGTCGGCTTCGTGCTGGCGTTCTTCGGCTTCACGCCGGACAACATCGTCGACACCATCCGCTACTATTTCCTCGACCTCTGGTACAACGGTTTCCAGGCACTGGGACGCGTCGGAGACTATCTCCTTCTCGGCGCGATCATCGTGGTGCCTGTCTTCATCGTGCTGCGGCTTCTGAGCATTCGCCGCTGAATGTCGATGGTGTCTCTCCCCTCCCGTCGCACCTTTCTGGCGCTCTCCGGCACCGGCCTTCTCCTTGCCGGCTGCTCCACCACATCTGTCATGACGCCGACGCCTGGTTCTGTCGACGAGACGGAAGCAGCGCTTCCGCTCGTCAACAAGCTGCGCCAGGCCCAGGGCCTTTCGCCGCTTGGCCTCGACAGGCCGGCCCAGCAAGCAGCCGGACGGCAGGCCGTCAGAATGGCGAAGGCGAAAGAGATGAAGCACCTGATCGGCTTCGGCGACGATTTCGGCGACCGGATGCGAAAGAGCGAGGTGGCGCTGCCAGCCGCCGAAAACATCGCGACCGGACAGCACACTGTCGGCGAAGCTGTTCAGGCCTGGATCGATTCGCCGAAACACCTGCGCAACATGCTGGGCAGCTACAAGAGCCTCGGCGTTGCCGCCGCCCGCGCAAGCGACGGACGGCTTTACTGGGCGATGGTACTTTCCAACTGATCTAGAGGCTTTTGGCCGCCCACTGGTCGAGATGCGTGTCGCGCAGTTCGCGGATCGATGTGGCCTTTTCCTGGTCAAGCAGAGATGACAGGCCGCGGACGATCGCGGATGGCAGGCCCGGTCCTTCATAGACCATGCAGGAATAGACCTGAACGAGATCGGCTCCGGCGCGGATCTTTTCGAGCGCTTGCGCCGCACTTCCCACACCGCCGACGCCGATGATCGGCAGATCCTTGCCGACCCGCTGGCGCATCTTGGCAAGCACGGTCGTGGAGCGTGAAAACAGCGGCGCGCCGGAAAGGCCGCCCGCTTCTTTCGCCTGGGTCTGGTTGCGCAGACCGTCACGTGCCAGTGTCGTGTTGGAGACGATCAGACCATCCAGAGCATGGGACGTAGCTTCTGCCGCGACGTCGTCCATTCCCTCTTCGGTCAGATCCGGCGCGATTTTCAGGAAGATCGGCACGGAACGGCCATGGCGGGTCGCCTCTTCGTCACGCACGGACAGGATTGCCTCGAGCAGTGCCTTCAGACTGTCGCGCGCCTGCAGGTCGCGCAGGCCGGGCGTGTTGGGCGACGAGATATTGGCTGTGAAATAGGTGGCAAGGCCGTAGAATTTGCGGATACCGGCGACGTAATCGGCGATACGGTCCTGCGCATCCTTGTTGGCACCGATATTGACGCCCACGATGCCGCTTGCGCCTCTACGGGCCGAAAGTCGCTGGAACGCCGCCTCGTGGCCCTCGTTGTTGAAGCCGAGCCGGTTGATGATGCCGCGATCCTCGACCAGCCGGAAAATGCGCGGCTTGTCGTTGCCGGCCTGCGGCTTCGGCGTGACGGTTCCGATTTCGGTGAAGCCGAAGCCGAGCTTCAGGACCGCATCCGGCACTTCGGCATTCTTGTCATAGCCGGCGGCAAGCCCGATCGGGTTTTCGAAGCGGATGCCGGCGATTGTCTGGGCGAGCCGCGGATCGGCCTTGAGGCTGCAGGCCGGCACGACACCGCTTTTCAGCGCCGCGACCGACAGGCCGTGAGCTTTTTCCGGATCGAAGACGAACAGACTGCGCGACGCCAGCGCCGAAAACGGCCGCATCACTGTTCCGATCATGGCATTTTCTCCGGAAAGGCATGCTGGCCGTCAACGCCGATCAAAAGCGGCATTTCCCAGAGCACGGCTGAAAACGGCAGGAAGCCATATAGGTGGGGGAAAAGATCGCCGCCGCGCGAGGGTTCGAATTTCAGGGCATCGCCCAGAACCAGCGTGTTGACGGCGACCAGCATCAGGCCCGTCAGGCCGGCGAAATGCCGCTTGGCCGTTTCGCGCGCCTGGGACCCGGTGGAGAAATGGATGTAGCCGTCGCGCAGGTCGATTTCCGCACCTTCGAAGCGACCAGTCTCCTTGGCCTTGCGCCAAAGTGAATCGGGTACGATCTTGTAGACGATATCGGGCATCACGAACTCCCATAGTCCGGCTCTGATCTATGATCGGCACCGTTTGCCGCAAAGGGCGTTGATTGTCCATGGTGCAATGAGGAGGAAGGATCATGAAAAGGATCACTGCGACACGAGTCTTTGTAACCGTTGCGCTCTCGACGCAGGTGCTTTCGCTGCCGGCTCAAGCGCAAGACGACCGGCGGTTCCAGCTGGAGCGGACCGAACAGGGGATCGTTCGGCTGGATACGCAAACCGGCGCGATGTCGCTGTGCAACGACACCGACGGAGAACTGGTCTGCCGCATGGCACCGGACGAGCGGGCCGCCTATGAAAAGGAACTGGATCTGCTCGAAAAACGCGTAACCGCGCTGGAACAGCGTCTTGCCGATCGCCCCAAGACCTTTCTTGATGACGATGCTGTCGACCGGTCGCTCTCGATCATCGAGCGGTTCATGCGCGGCGTCATGTCGATGGTACGGGAATTTGGCGGCGAGCCGCAACCGGACAGGACCTGAGTCATGCTATTTTGCAGACTTGTGTCGCGCCACACTCGGCGCTACACATTAGGTATTACAGGGAAAGCACGACTATGCCTTTGGGAGGGGGCGTGGACATGCAGACACTCAACATCATCATCGCCGACGACCATCCGCTTTTCCGCGGTGCGCTGAAACAGGCGATACAAGGCGTTGCCGACGAAATTGTCATCATCGAAGCGGGCGACTTCGATGCGGCGAGAACAGCGGCGCAAGACAATCCCGAAACCGATCTCATGCTGCTCGACCTTGCCATGCCGGGCGTGAGCGGATTTGCGGGCCTGACGTCGCTCAGGTCGGCCCTTCCGGCGCTACCGGTGATCATCGTTTCAGCCACGGACGATCGCAGCACGATCAGGCGGGCGCTCGATCTGGGCGCTTCCGGCTTCATTTCCAAATCCTGCGGGCTTGACGATATCAGGGCCGGAATACAGGCCGTGCTGGAAGGCGATATCTGGGTGCCGAAAGGCGAGACATCGCAGAGCGAGGAAGACGCCGCAAGATCAGACATTCTCGACCGTCTGCGGACGCTGACGCCCCAGCAGCACCGGGTTCTGTCGATGCTTGGCGAAGGCCTGCTCAACAAGCAGATCGCCTACGAGCTGGGCGTCTCTGAGGCGACCATCAAGGCGCATGTCTCGGCTATTCTTTTGAAGCTGAACGTCGATAGTCGCACCCAAGCCGTCATCAAGCTCGGCCGGCTCAACATGGCCATGGTGGCGTAGGATAGCAGCAAAGGATTTTATTCCTTTTCTGCTTTACGAAATCCCCCTGCTGGGCTAAATTCTGCGACGAGCAAGCGGAGATCGCCCATCTCCGGGCGGCGGCGCCTTGAGGGCCGGTATCCTTGACGCTTGCATCCAACGGGACTGATCGGCAATGGCAGGCGGAAGGCGGCAACGGCTGTTTCCTCTTGCGCCGGGGGCAGGGACGACGATGCTGTCACATGAGACGATATGGATCGCGATCGACACGCTGGCTGAGCGTCATCAGCTGTCGCCGTCTGGGCTTGCCCGACGCGCAGGACTGGATCCGACCTCGTTCAACAAGTCGAAACGGCTTGGCCCCGACGGACGACTGCGATGGCCCTCGACGGAATCGATTGCCAAAGTTCTGGAAGCGACCGGCGCAACGGTCGATCAGTTCATGAGCTATCTGCCGCATGCGATGGGCAGGTCGCAACTTCCCGACGGCAATTTTCCCTCCCAGAACGGCACGATCCCGCTGCTCGGCTTTGCCCAGGCCGGCTCCGGCGGCTTTTTCGACGATGGCGGTTTTCCTGCCGGACAGGGCTGGGATGTGGTGGAGTTTCCCGTCGATCCTGCTCGAAAAGCCGGTGTCTACGCGCTCGAGGTCCAGGGCGATTCCATGATGCCGCTCTATCGGGACGGCGACGTGCTGATCGTCGAGCCCGGCGCACAGGTTCGGCGTGGCGACCGCGTGGTGTTGAAAACCCGCGAGGGCGAAGTGATGGCGAAAGTTCTGGCGCGCCAGAGTGCGCGCCTGATCGAGCTTCTGTCGCTCAACCCCGAACACGCGAACCGTTCCTTCGACACGGCCGATGTGGAATGGATGGCACGGATCATCTGGGCGAGCCAGTAAGCCGCGTTGCATTCAACGTATCTTGAGAAAAAATTCCTTGGTCTCAATAGAGGCCGTTCGGGAAATAGCGCAGGTAGAGTTCCTGCAGGCGGCCGTTGCGCGACAATTCGGCCAGCGCCTGATCAAAGGCGGCGCCAAGGGTCGGATCGTTTCTGCGGACCATGATGGTCAGGCCCTCGCCTAGAAATTTCTGCGACAGGTAGGGGCCGTCGAACAGGCTGCAACAGGTCTCCGATGCCTCGCTTGCGACCCAGAACGGCAGGCGAAGGCCATCGGCAAAGACGGCATCCACTTGTCTCTCCTTCAGAGCTTCCAGCATGTCCTCGTAACTGTCGAACGACTTTTGCGTGAGCTTCGGGAAGAACGCTCTTAGCATCGCCTCATGCGCCGTTCCCGCGACGACACCGACCGGACGATCGCTGAGGTCCGATACCGTGGTCGCAGCCAGTGTCGCCGCGTTGTTGCGGGCAAACCTTGCCGGGATACCGAGATAGGGCCTGGAAAAAAGAAAGCGCTGCCGCAGCGACGGAGTTGCAGCGACCGCTGCCATCACGGCCTCCCCGCCCCCGTCTTCCAGGGTCTTTTCGAGATCCGCGAAGGGCATGGCCTGAATCTGGCACTTTGCCTCGATCTTCAGGACCGTGCAAATCTCGCGGGCGAGATCGATGTTGAAGCCTGACAGCCGGCCCGATTGATCTGCGAAATTGAAAGGGGGGAAATCGACTGTCGTCAGGATGCGTACGCGCAGGATTGTCGACAGATCCTGACGCTCCACGCGTTCTCGTGCGTCAAACATCAGCGGAAGCTGGGTCGCCGGGGTAGAAGGCGGAGCGGTGGAGGCCGCAAGTGCCTGCGTTGCGGACAGAAGTCCGTGTATCACCACCACCAAGAGCTGCATAAACTTGAAAACACCACTGCTTTTTAGGGATGTAATCAGGTATCGCATCTTTATGATCCGTGTGGGGCAATAGGGGTTCGTCTGCGGACGGTGTAGCAGCAACATGCGCTCAGAGGAACATGCTTCGCAGCCGACCTATCACGACGAAACGGGGGCGCCGCCGACCGACGAGACCGAGTCCGGGCAATTGCTCGACTTTCGTCCTGGCATCCAGGTCGAGCTGACAGCGCTTGCGGCCCTCGGTTTCTCGAAACCGTTGATCGCCAAGCTGGCTGGCCTCTCCAGGCAAAACGGGACGACGGTCGAGGCCGAGCTTCTGGCAAGCGGCGACGTGAGGGAAGACGCCTATTACGGTGCCATCGCCCGTCTGCTGCGACTTCCCTTCGTCTCGTCGCTCGATCCCGCGCTTGTCGTTATCCTGCCCTCGACCGACGCCCAGCTGACACGCCCGACCATGGTGAGGATCGCCCATCGCAACAAGGCGCAGGAAATCGCCATCGTGCCGGAGGCGGCGCGACTTTCGCAGATTGCGGCAACGCTTGCGACCCTGCCGCTTGTGGGCCGCGATCTCGTCATCACCACGCCGAGCGCCATTCGCGAATCCGTCTGGAAAGCCGATGCAGCGCGCCGCATCCGCGAGACCACGAATACCCTGTTCGAGCAGAGACCCCTGCTGTCGGCCCGCGTTGTGCTCGCAGGCCACCAGGGCTTTTACGGTGGGTCGTTTCTGACGACCCTTGCCTGTCTCCTGCTGATTGCACCGATCGATACGCTGCTTGCGCTGCATATCGTCCTGTCACTCACCTATTTTTCGACGCTCTGTCTGCGACTTTCGGCGATGATCCGGCAAACTTTGGTGGCGCCTGAACGCGTGCCAGTCGCTCCACCGTTCGGGCCGCTGCCGCGCTACACTGTTCTGGTCGCACTCTACCGCGAAGAGGACATGGCCGAGCAGTTGGTCGCAAGCCTCAAGCGGCTGGACTGGCCCGCATCTCTGCTCGACATCAAGTTCGTATGCGAAATCGACGACCGGCAGACGATCGAAGCCTTGAAGGCGCTTGAGCCTGGCCCCCAGTTCGAGATCGTCGAAGTACCGGCCTATGGTCCGCGGACGAAGCCAAAGGCTCTCACCTATGCGCTGAAAGGTGCGCGCGGCGAATTCACGGCAATCTACGACGCCGAGGACAGGCCGCACCCGCTACAACTCCGCGAGGCGTACCGGCGGTTTCGCGCGGCACCATCCGAACTCGCCTGCCTGCAGGCACCACTGATCATCACCAACGCCCGGGAAAGCTGGTTGAGCGCGTTGTTTTCGCTCGAATATGCAGCGCTGTTTCGCGGCCTTTTGCCGATGCTCGGGAGAATGAACATGCCGCTTCCACTCGGCGGCACGTCCAACCATTTCCGCACCAGCGCGCTGATCGCAGCCGGCGGATGGGATCCGTACAACGTGACGGAAGACGCCGATCTTGGCATGCGGCTCTACCGGCTCGGCTTTACCGCCGACGTGATGCGGCACCAGACTCTGGAGGACGCGCCCTTATCGATCAAGGTGTGGACGTCGCAGAGAAGCCGCTGGTTCAAGGGCTGGCTGCAAACCTGGCTGGTGCTGATGCGCGACCCGGCGCGGCTGATCGGCGAAATCGGCATCAAGCCTTTCTGCGTGATCCAATTGCTGGTGGGCGGCATGCTTTTGTCATCGCTGCTGCATCCGCTGATCCTCGTCTTTCTCGGCGTCGGCTTCTCAGCAATGCTGCGGGCGCCGATCGACACGCTGCCGGTCGAGGTCGTCGGCCTGTTCGCGATCGACTTCACCAACATTCTCGGCAGCTATCTCATCTTCCTCGGCCTCGGCATCGGATCGATGACCAACCACGAAAAGCGCCTCGTCGGCCGTCGCTGGGTTGCGGTGCCGCTCTACTGGATGATGACATCCTTCGCCGCCTGGAAGGCGCTGTGGGAACTCAGGACAAAGCCGTTCCACTGGAGCAAGACACCCCACATGCCGCGCCGGAAGGAGAGCTGATCGGGTGGGGGATTGGAGCGGGTGAAGGGAATCGAACCCTCGTATTCAGCTTGGGAAGCTGCTGCTCTACCATTGAGCTACACCCGCGTCGGGGGAAGGTTTCCAACAATGGGCCTTGTCTGTCAAGGTCGCCGGGGTGGAAGCGTCCGGGGATGTCCTAGCTGCGGAAATGCTTGGAGAGTTTGAGGCCCTGCGCCTGATAGTTCGAGCCGAGGCCGGAGCCGTAGAGGCCCTGGGGTTCTTCCAGCATGTGTTCGTAGACGAGGCGACCGACGATCTGGCCGTCTTCGAGGATGAACGGGACCTCGTGGCTGCGCACCTCGAGGACGGCGCGGCTGCCGCGGCCGCCGGCGGCCTCGTGGCCGAAGCCGGGGTCGAAGAAGCCGGCGTAATGGACGCGGAATTCGCCGACCAGCGGGTCGAACGGCGTCATTTCGGCCGCATAGAGCGGCGGC
Organism: Neorhizobium sp. DAR64872/K0K18; assembly: GCF_050500175.1. NCBI lineage: Bacteria > Pseudomonadati > Pseudomonadota > Alphaproteobacteria > Hyphomicrobiales > Rhizobiaceae > Neorhizobium > Neorhizobium sp. DAR64872/K0K18. Next base: position 386,294 of record NZ_CP191446.1, on the reverse strand, counting down.
ACATGGACGGCCTCGCGCGAGACGAGGATGTAGAATTCATCCGGATCGAGGATCAGTTCGTTGCGGCCACGGCTGTGGATCGGCTCCCAGAAATCGAACAGATCGTGCTGGGCCTTCTTGTCGACATCGACGACGGCGGTGTGGTGCTTGCCGCGATAGCCGATCAGGCCATCCTTGTCGCCGGCAAGGTCGATGGACAGGGCTATGCCGCCGCCCGAAATGTTCGGCTGCGCGGCGGCGACCAGAGTTTCCGCCTCATGCAATGCCAAAAGCTCCGGCTCCTGCAGAAGGGCGTTGCCGACGCGGAAGCGGATCTGCGACAGGCGCGAGCCCTGGCGCACGACGATCGGGAAGGTGCGCGGGGAAATTTCGAGATAGAGCGGACCGCGATAGCCTGAAGGGATCTTGTCGAATTCCTGGGCCCGGTCGGTGATGACGCGGGTGAAGATATCGAGGCGGCCGGTGGAGCTTTTCGGATTGGCCGAAGCCGACATCTCGGCCGGCAGATCGAGGCTTTCCATCAGCGGCACGATATAGACGCAACCGGTTTCGAGGACGGCGCTTTGGGAGAGATCGATGACGTGCAGGCTGAGGCGCTCAAGCTTGTCGGACACGAGGCTCAATGGCCCCGGCATGAACGAGGCGCGCACGCGAAACGCCTTCTGGCCCAAGCGCAGATCAAGGCTCGCCGGCTGGATCTGGTCCTGATCAAGCGCCCTCTCGGACTTCAGCCGTCCTTGTTCGAAGAGCGCCGCAATGGCGCGGTCCGCCAGAATTCCCGTTTCGCGAGCCATCATGTCTCTTTCAGATTTTGGGGGCGACAAAACCAAATGCGGACCATTGACGCAAGCGGAAGCGAGGCGTAAGGCAGCTTTATCCCGTGGTGATTTGGCCGGTCGGCTTGCAGCCACGTTACCAAATGGCTAAAAAGACCGGGTTGAAAACCGGTCTGCGATTGCGGCCGGTTTTTTTGTATCACGAAGGTGATGAACACATGAGCAAATCCCCGAACAAGAACTGGCGCCCGGCCACCACGCTCGTCCATGGCGGCACGCTTCGCTCGCAATATGGCGAAATGTCTGAAGCCATCTACCTGACGCAGGGCTTCGCCTACGACAGTTCAGAAGCAGCCGAAGCCCGTTTCAAGGGCGAGGCCGACGGTTATATCTATGCCCGCTACGGCAGCCCCACCAACGACATGTTCGAAAAGCGCATGTGTGCGCTGGAAGGTGCAGAAGAAGCCCGCGCCACCGCCTCCGGCATGGCCGCCATCACGGCAGCGCTCATGTGCCAGCTTCGCGCCGGCGACCATATCGTGGCCGCCCGGGCCCTGTTCGGTTCCTGCCGCTGGGTGGTCGAGACGCTCGCACCGCGCTACGGCATCGAGTGCACGCTGGTGGACGGTCGCGACCTTGCCAACTGGGAAGCGGCCATCAAGCCGAACACCAAGGTGTTCTTTCTGGAGAGCCCGACCAACCCGACGCTGGAAGTGATCGACATCGCGGGCGTTGCCAAGCTTGCCAATCAGGTCGGCGCCCGCCTGGTGGTCGACAACGTGTTCGCAACGCCGCTCTTCCAGCGGCCGCTGGAACTCGGCGCCCATGTGGTCGTCTATTCCGCCACCAAGCATATCGACGGCCAGGGCCGCAGCCTTGCCGGCGTCATCCTTTCGGACCGCGAATGGGTTCTGGAGCACCTGCAGGACTATTATCGCCATACCGGTCCGGCAATGTCGCCGTTCACGGCATGGACCCTAATCAAGGGGCTGGAAACGCTGCCGATCCGCGTTGCCCAGCAGACGTCGAATGCGGCAAAGATCGCCGATTTCCTGGCCGAGCAGTCCAAGGTCGCGAAAGTGATCTATCCCGGTCGCAAAGACCATCCGCAGGCCGATATCATCGCCAAGCAGATGACGGGCGGATCGACGCTGGTCTGTTTCGAGCTGAAGGGCGGCAAGGAAGCGGCCTTCAAGCTGCAGAATGCCATGGAGGTGGTCACCATCTCCAACAATCTCGGCGACACCCGCTCCATCATCACGCATCCGGCAACGACGACGCACAAAAACCTCAGCGACGAAGCCCGTACGGAACTGGGAATTTCGCCCGGCACCGTGCGCTTTTCGGCCGGCATCGAGGATGCGGACGACCTGCTGGAAGATTTCGCGCAGGCGCTGAAGCAGATCTGATCGACTTTACGCCGAACGATGGGTAGACCCGGAACGCTCCGGGTTTACCATATCAGTTATCCCTATCATCAAGAACGCGACATTGCCTCAGATGCAAGCCGCGAGAATTCTTGACCTTTCTCCCCCACTGTACGATATCGGCACGATGAGCAATCTTGAGGTGCCAATGTACCGCGCCCGCACCAGAGACATAGACGTCGCCGTCGAGCCCTATTATCTCGAGGAGCAGTCGAGCCCCGAGGACAGTCGTTATGTCTGGGGATACCGGATCGTCATCGAGAACAAGTCCTCGATCAGCGTCACGCTCGTGCACCGCTACTGGAACATCACGGACGAAAACGGGATCGTCGACGAGGTCGACGGACCAGGCGTCGTTGGCGACCAGCCGCGACTGGAGCCGGGCGACAGCTATGAATATTCGTCCGGGTGCCCGCTCGACACGCCATCCGGCGTCATGTTCGGCACCTACGATATGAAGACGGACGAAGGCGAGACTTTCAAAGTCGACATTCCCGCCTTCTCGCTGGATTCACCAGGCGTCGTGCGCGTTCTGAACTGACCCGCAAAGCGGATCAGGCGCTTTCGAATTCTTCCGTCACGAACTTGTAGGTGGTCGAGCAGAACTCGCAGGTTACCGCGATTTCTCCATCTTCCACACTCGCGTGGATTTCTTCCGCAGAGAAGCCGTCCAGCACGCCCTTGATCTTGTCGCGCGAGCAGCTGCAGCGGTCGAACACCGTCTGCGGATCATAGACCCGCACGCCGCGCTCGTGGAACAGCCGGAACAGCAGCCGTTCGATCGCCACCTGCGGATCGGTCAGCTCGTCCGTATCGATGGTGCCGACCAGCGTGCTCGCCTCTAACCAGGCATCGTCCTCGACTTCGACGGCATCGCGTTCGTCACCGTCGCCGCCATGCAGGTCGGGCTGGCGCATGCGCTCAGGCGCCTGTGGAAGGAACTGGGCGACAAGTCCGCCAGCGCGCCAGTTGTGGCGCGGGTTGCCGTCCTCGTCGCGGTCGATGAGTTCGGCGACGGCGAGGCGAACCCTGGTCGGGATCTGTTCGGACTGGCGGAAGTAGACGCCGGCCATTTCTTCAAGCGACGAGCCGTCCATCGGAACGATGCCCTGATAGGGCTGCATGCCGCGGCCCTGATCGATCGTCAGCGCAAGAAAGCCATGGCCGAGCAGTTCGGCAGGCGAGATCTTGCCGTTCTCGACGGCTTCGGCCAGTGCATCCTCGTCGTAGCGGGCATAGGCGCGCAATGCATCCGGCGTGGAGAAATCGGCAACAAGCAGGTCGACCGGGCCGTCACCCTTGGTCTGCATGGTGAACTTGCCTTCGAATTTCAGCGAAGTGCCCAGCAGTGCAGTGAGCACGACGGCTTCCGCCAGCAGCCGTGCGACAGGTGCCGGATAATCGTGCCGTCCGAGGATCGCGTTGAGGAGTGGCCCGAGCTGGACCGCACGGCCGCGCACATCGAGGCCATCCACCTGGAAGGGCACGACGCGGTCGTCGCCGGCAAAATCGAGTTCGTTCAGTTCAACAGTCGCTTCCGCCATGAGTTAACTCCTTCGCGCCGGCGCTCTCAGTTCCTCGAACGCTTTTACACAAGCGCCAGCCGCAGCGGAACCGCCGGCCGGGGATTTGAGAACGTTGACGATATCGTGTTGAAGCGCCGCACTCGTTCGGCGGCGCGCTTTGAAAGCCGTCAGATGGTGGCGGCTCTCATCGAATTCAAGTCGGAAGCGCTTTCGATCCTCAGACGATGCCGAAGCACCAGGCAAGGATCGACTTCTGCGCGTGAAGACGGTTTTCCGCCTCGTCGAACACCACCGACTGTGGTCCGTCGATGACCTCGTCGGTGACTTCCTCGCCGCGATGCGCCGGCAGGCAGTGCATGAAGAGCGCGTCCTTGTTTGCCTGATCCATCAGCGCCTTGTTGACCTGATAGGGCTGGAAGATGTTGTGGCCACGCGCCTTGTGCTCCTGGTTCATCGACACCCACGTATCGGTGACGACGACATCAGCGCCGGTGACCGCCCGTTCGGCGTCGTGGCAGAGCATGATCTCGCCGCCATTGTTGCGGGCCCAGTTGAGGAACTTGTCATGCGGCTCGGAGCCCATTGGCACGGCCATGTTCATTTTGTAGCCGAACCGCGCCGAGCCTTCGACGAGCGAGTGCAGCACGTTGTTGCCGTCACCCGTCCAGGCGATGGTCTTGCCTTTGACAGGACCGCGATGCTCCTCGAAGGTCATCAGGTCGGCCATGATCTGGCAGGGATGGGTATCGTCGGTCAGCGCGTTGATAACAGGCACGGTGGCGTGCTCGGCCATTTCCCGCATGCGGTTGTGATCGGTGGTGCGGATCATGATCGCATCGACATAGCGCGACAGGACACGTGCCGTATCGCCGATCGTCTCGGCGCGGCCGAGCTGCATTTCCGTGCCGGACAGGAAGAGCGTCTCGCCGCCGAGCTGGCGCATGCCGACATCGAAGGAGACGCGGGTGCGGGTGGACGGCTTTTCGAAAATCATCGCCAACATCTTGCCGGCGAGCGGCTGGTCGCCCTTGCCGGCCTTGAAGGCCTGCTTGCGGCTTTTCGCGTCGTCGAGAATGGTGCGAAGATCCTCCGGCGAAACCGCCGAAAGATCCAGGAAATGCTTTGGTGATGCCATGCTATCGTCCCCTATCGAGGGGAACCGTCACCGGCACCCCTCATCGCGCTCAGGCTGTTTTCTTGAGTTCTGCCTCGGTCAGCTTTTCCGCTGCCCGTTCGATCCGTGCGAGCCCCTCGCGGGCTTCCTCCGCCGTGATCGTCAACGGCGGCAGAAGGCGCACGACGTTATCGCCCGCAGGCACCGACAGCATTTTCTCATCGCGCATTGCAACGACCAGATCGCCAGCTGGCACCCTTGCCTTGATGCCGAGCATCAGGCCTTCGCCTCTGATATCTTCGATCACATCCGGGAAGCGATCCTTCAGGCTTGCCAGTCCCTGGCGGAACACGAGCGCGACATCGCGGACGTTTTCAAGGAAGCCATCGGCGAGCACGACGTCGAGCACTGCGTTGCCGCAGGCCATGCCAAGCGGATTGCCGCCATAGGTCGTGCCGTGGATGCCGGGCTTCATGCCGGAAGCAGCCTCTGCGGTCGCAAGGCAGGCGCCGAACGGGAAGCCGCCGCCGATGCCCTTGGCAACAGCCATGATATCAGGCGTGATGCCTGTCAGTTCGTGGGCGAAGAACCGGCCGGTGCGGCCAACCCCGCTCTGCACTTCGTCGAGGATCAGCAGCAGACCCCGGTCGTCGCAGATGCGACGCAGCTCGCGCAGGAATTCCTTGTCCACGACGCGCACGCCGCCCTCGCCCTGGATCGGCTCGATCAGCAGCGCGCCGGTGTTATCGTTTATCGCAGCATTGAGGGCGTCGAGATCACCGAACGGCACCTGATCGAACCCTGGCGCCTTCGGGCCGAAGCCTTCCATGTATTTTTCCTGACCACCGGCGGCGATCGTCGCGATGGTCCGGCCGTGGAAGGCACCTTCGAAGGTGATGATGTGGAATTTCTCCGGATGCCCCTTGGAGAAATGATAGCGACGCGCCGTCTTGATGGCGGTCTCAAGCGCTTCGGCGCCGGAATTGGTAAAGAACACCTTGTCGGCGAACGTGGCATCCACCAGACGGCGGGCCAGACGCTCCTGCTCCGGGATCTCGTAGAGGTTGGAAAGGTGCCAGACCTTGTCGGCCTGCGACTTCAGCGCGTTTACCAGATGCGGATTGGAATGACCGCAGGAGGTGACGGCAACGCCTGCCCCGAAATCCAGATATCGCTCGCCACCTTCCGTCACAAGCCATACGCCCTCGCCTCGATCAAAGCGCAAAGGTGCCCGGGCAAACGTGTCGTAAAGTGCGGCTTCAGCCATGGCGACATCACTCCTCTGGGTAGGTTCCGACCCCCCTCTCCAGACCTCTCCGGAGACCGGGAATGCGGCCTGAAAAATCAAAAATGCCGCCCACCGGGCGGCGCGGGCACTATCATGGCTAAGTGCCTCCATGTCAACAAAACTTGGTGTTTTATAGGGCTTCCGGGGCATATGCCGCGATGCAACCTGATGCTGTATTGCGGCATTTCGGTCTGTGACAAAAATGACTCTTGAGGGCAGCAAGTTGGGGAAAACCGCGAAATCGATTCGCGGCGATTCGAGCGACTCTTGCCACGGAGTCAGCCACACACTAGGTTAATCCTCAATTACTAGAACGCATGCGGCGGAACTAGTCACCTCGAAGCATAGATTGCGTGGGTGCGGCGGATTTATTTCGCCGCAGAGGTGAACGGATTCTGTCTGCCAGCAACGTTCAAAGGCGGAGAACGGCATGAACTGGACTGATGAGCGCGTCGAGCGACTTAAAAAACTATGGTCGGAAGGTCTCAGCGCCAGCCAGATTGCAGCCCAACTTGGAGGCGTAAGCCGCAATGCCGTGATCGGCAAAGTGCACCGTCTCAACCTTCCGGGTCGCGCCAAAGCAGGCGGTTCGGCGTCGGCCAATCGCCCGGCATCCAAGCGCCCAGCGCCCGCAGCTCCGCGCGCGCCGAGCTTTGCCGGACGCGACACAGCCCGTCCCGCAGCACGGACGGTGGGTGCAAACGCACTCAAGGAAGATCAGGACGTCAACGTCGCCGAACCGGTGAAATACACCGCTTCCGGCAGCGTCGTTGTGCCGATCTCGCGCCGTCTGTCGCTGACGGATCTCACCGAGCGCACATGCAAGTGGCCGGTTGGCGATCCGCTGACGGACGACTTTCATTTCTGCGGTTGCGATGCGCAGGATGCGTCGCCCTATTGCAAATATCACGCGAAGCTTGCCTACCAGCCGGTGCACGAGCGCCGTCGTCCGGCTGCTCGCGCGTCCTAAGTCAGGCGGCTGCGGAAACAAGATCGAAGGCGGGCTCTGGCCCGCCTTTTGCGTTTTCGGCATGGCTGACTTGCGCTGAAAAAACTTGCCTCGCACTCCCTGGGCTCCTATTTCGGCCTCGAGAGAGGACGACCTCCCCCTGAATGGGCATAACGCCGGGACGACCCGGCATGAACCTCACCTAAAGGGGAAGATCATGCGCTCGATAAGAGACCGTATTCGCCACGCCATCAGCTTTGAAATCATCGGGCTTCTGATGATGGTGCCGCTCGGCGCTTTCGTCTTCGACATGCCGGCCGAACATATGGGCATTGTCGGCGTCGTGTCTGCGACGGTCGCGACCGGCTGGAACTACCTCTACAATCTGGGTTTCGACCGCTTTCTGCAGGCGCGACGGGGTACGACGCTAAAGACGCCTGCCTTGCGCATTGCTCATGCGGTGCTGTTCGAAATCGGTCTGCTGGTCGTGCTGATGCCGTTTATCGCGTGGTATCTGCAGATTACCCTTCTCCATGCGCTGACAATGGATATCGCGATCGCGCTGTTCTACGTGGTCTATGCCTATCTCTTCAATCTTGGCTACGACAAGCTGTTCCCGCTGCCGGAATGGAAGACCCAGGAAGCCGCCTGACCATCAGAGTTTCGGACGGTGCGATACGCCAGTCCGATGGAAGCCTGAATGTCTCGGCAAACCCGATCTCTCCGGCGCGCGTGATCCGCAGGGCCCGGGTTTCCTCCCGGCGACCGATCCAGCCGACGGCGAGTGCGCGGGACAGCAGCGCTCCGCCCAGCTGTCCCGCCAGATGCGGCCGCCGCTCGCTCCAATCGAGGCATGTCCGGCACAGAGGGCGTTTCGAGCGGGTCAGCTGGTCGAGATCGATCCCGAAATCACAAAAGAACCGTCTGCCCTCGTCGGTGATCAGGCCTGCTCCATCGCCGAGCAGCAGATAGCCGTTGCCGGTCAGGGAGTCGGCGAGCGCGATGGCGAGGCGGCCTGCCATGTGATCGTAACAGGTGCGGGCAAGCCGTAACGCCTCGTCTTTCGGGCCGACAGGATGATGGCGCTTCGGCCCATCCGCGGCGACTGCCATCAACGCGTGGATCACGTGCGCGACTTCCGGAGAGGCAAGCCGGTAGTAGCGGTGCCTGCCCTGCTTCTCGACTGCGATCAGATGCGCCTTGGCCAGTTTGCCGAGATGGCCGCTGGTTGTCTGCGCGGTGACGCCGGCATGGCGTGCCAGTTCGCCCGCCGTCAGCGCCTGGCCGCCCATCAGCGCGGACAGCATGTTGGCGCGCGCGACATCGCCGATCAGGCTTGCAACTTCCGCAATCGTATTTCCTGAAACCATATTGGACATGATCCAGTTCTAGCACCGGAAAACTTTGCCGTCAGCGATCAACGGTTCGGCCGTCGCCGAAGCATTTCTTTTCCTCTCTCCGCTAAGAGCGGGCGGAGATTGCATGGATGGGGATAGGAACTGGAATGGCGGACACCAAAACAAGCATGGCAACGGATCTGTTGCTGCTCCTCACGCTCGCGACGCTTTGGGGCGCGTCCTACACGCTGATCAAAGTCGGTGTGGAGACGATTTCGCCTGTCACCTTTATTGCCGTCAGAACACTGGTCGCCGGGCTCATTCTCGCTGCGGCACTACGCCTTCGCGGATTGAAGCTGCCGACCGACCGGCAGACCTGGAAGCTTTTCACGGTTCAGGCCTGCCTCAACAGCGCGGTCCCCTTCACCCTCATCGCCTGGGCCGAACAGACGACCGATGCGGGCCTTGCCACCATCTTGAGTTCAACGACGCCGATCTTCGCCTTTCTGTTGACGGCGCTGATCACCCGCCATGAAAGCGTCTCTGCGGCCAAGCTGTTTGGAGTTGCCGCAGGCATTGTCGGCATATGCCTGATCGTCGGCATGGAGGCGCTTGCCGGCTCGGGCGAGAACCTCTGGGCGCAACTCGCCATCGTGGCGGCGACGATCTGCTATGCGGCGGCTGCCATCTTCGGCAAGAATTTTAAAGGATTGGACCCGATGATGCCCGCCGCGGGATCGCTGATTGCAGGGGCGGCCATCCTCATTCCCGTGAGCCTCGTGGTCGATCGGCCCTGGACGCTGACGCCCAGCGCCGATTCCATGCTCGCCCTGTTGGCGCTGGCGGTATTTTCGACGGCGCTGGCCTTCGTCATCTATTTCCGGCTGGTCCAGACGCTGGGCTCCGTCGGCACGACGGCGCAGGCCTATCTGCGGGTGCCGATCGGCGTTGGCATCGGCGTCGTGTTTCTCGGCGAAACACTTGCCTCGACAGCCTGGCTCGGTCTCGCCTGCGTCGTGACCGGCGTGATTGCCATGACGCTGCCGGCTAGGAGACGCGGTGCTCAGGCTTCCATCGAGTAGCCGGCACCGCGGACCGTGCGGATGACGTCCTGCATGTTGGAAAAGTTGAGCGCCTTCCGGAGGCGCCCTACATGCACGTCGACGGTACGCTCGTCGACATAGATGTCATGGCCCCAGACGCCGTCGAGCAGCTGCGAGCGCGAAAAGACGCGGCTGGGCGAGGCCATCAGGAATTCCAGAAGTCTAAACTCTGTCGGCCCGAGGCGAACTTCGCGGCTCTTGCGGTGAACGCGATGGGTTTCGCGATCGAGTTCGATATCGCCGCATTTGAGGACGCTCGAAAGCACCTCCGGTCGGGCACGGCGCAGCATCGCCTTGACGCGGGCCATCAGCTCCGGTGTCGAAAACGGCTTGACCACATAGTCGTCTGCGCCGGTGGCAAGCCCGCGAACGCGCTCGCTTTCTTCGCCGCGCGCCGTCAGCATGATGATCGGCAGGCGTTCCGTCTCCGGCCGCATACGCAGGCGACGGCAGAGTTCGATGCCTGAAACGCCCGGCAGCATCCAGTCGAGAATGAGAAGATCCGGAACGCGCTCCTGAAGCCTGATTTCCGCTTCGTCACCGCGAAGCACGGTATCGACCTCGTAACCCTCGGCCTCCAGGTTATACCGAAGGAGGACGCTGAGGGCCTCTTCGTCTTCCACGACTGCGATCTTCGGCTGCATTCCGACTTGCTCCGTCACTCGTCCCGAACTGCACTTAGATCCGCCAGATCCGCTCGCGCTGCTTCAGGTCATTGGTTTTGGCAGTTATCGTCCCGAAACCGGCGGGCGATTTCGGGCGAGCTGCATCATGTCCCGGCGGAGCCGAGCATGTTGGACGTATCGTCTTTCGGACGTTCGCCCTCCGGCTGTGCGCCGGTCGCGATGTAGTAGATGGTCTCGGCGATATTGGTCGCGTGGTCGCCGATGCGCTCGATGTTCTTGGCGCAGAACAGGAGATGGGTGCACGTGGTGATGTTGCGCGGATCCTCCATCATGTAGGTGAGGAGTTCGCGGAACAGCGAGGTGTACATCGCGTCAATCTCTTCATCGCGCTGGCGGATGATCTCGGCTTTTTCCGCAGAGCGGTTGGCGAAGACATCAAGAACGTCCTTGAGCTGCACCAGCGCCAGTTCGGAAAGATGCTCCAAACCACGGGCGAGCTTGCGCGGGACGCCTGTTCCCTGCACGGCGAGCACGCGCTTGGCGGTGTTCTTACCAAGGTCGCCGACGCGTTCCAGGTCTGCTGCGATGCGCAGCGTGCCGATGATCTCGCGAAGGTCGGCCGCCATCGGCTGACGCTTGGCGATGGTGACGATCGCCTTGTCCTGGATATCGCGCTCGGCATGGTCGAGAATGACGTCGTCCGAGATGACCTTCTGGGCCAGTGCGGAGTCGGAGTTGACGAGCGCACGCACGGCATCACCGCACATCTGCTCCGCCAGGCCGCCCATTTCGGAGATCCGGCGGTTCAGGTATTTCAGTTCCTCGTCATAGGCCGAGAGAATATGGGTCGAAACCATGTGTCTGATCCTTGATGTCTGCAGTTGCGGCTGACGGGCTCTGCGCCCGCATCAGCCGAAGCGGCCCATGATGTAATCCTGGGTGCGCTGGTCATCCGGATTGGTGAACATCTTGTCGGTATCGTTTTCCTCGACCAGATGGCCGAGATGGAACATTGCCGTGCGCTGTGAAACGCGGGCTGCCTGCTGCATCGAGTGGGTGACGATCACGATCGTGTAGTTGGCGCGCAGTTCGTGGATCAGTTCCTCGACCTTGGCCGTGGCGATGGGGTCGAGTGCCGAGCACGGCTCGTCCATCAGAATGACTTCAGGCGAAACGGCGATCGCACGGGCGATGCAAAGGCGCTGCTGCTGACCGCCGGAAAGGCCGGTACCGCCTTCATGCAGGCGATCCTTGACTTCTGCCCAGAGGCCGGCGCGCTGCAGGCTTGCCTCGACAATCGCGTCCATTTCCGTCTTGCCGCGGGCAAGGCCGTGGATGCGGGGACCGTAGGCAATGTTCTCGTAGATCGACTTCGGGAACGGGTTCGGCTTCTGAAACACCATGCCGACCCGGGCGCGCAGCTCCACGACGTCGATTTCCTTGTCGTAGATATCGTCGCCGTCGAGCGTGATCTTGCCGGTGACGCGGCAACCCTCGATCGTGTCGTTCATGCGGTTCATCGTGCGCAGGAAGGTGGACTTGCCGCAGCCAGACGGACCGATCAAAGCAGTGACGGTATTTTGGCGGACATTCAGGTTCACGTCATAAAGAGCGCGCTTGTCACCGTAATAAACGGAGACATCCTTGCCGATCATCTTATATGCAACGTCGTTCATTTTCTTGACCAGCGCCTTCTCAACTGCAGCTTCTGACATCATGTTCATTGCTTCCCCCTTCCTCTACCAACGCCGTTCGAAGCGGCGTCGCAAGAGAATTGCGCCAACATTCATCAAGATCAGGAACAGGAGCAGGATCATGATCGCTCCCGAGGTTCGTTCAACGAAGGCGCGTTCCGCCTCGTTGGCCCACATGTAGATCTGTACCGGCAGTGCCGTCGACGGATCCATCGGCGTGGTCGGATAGTTTGCCACGAAGGCGACCATGCCGATCAAGAGAAGCGGCGCGGTTTCGCCGAGCGCGTGCGCCAGGCCAATGATCGTACCGGTCAGGATACCGGGCATGGCAAGCGGCAGGACGTGGTGGAAGATGGTCTGCATCTTCGAGGCACCGAGCCCAAGCGCTGCGGCGCGGATCGACGGTGGCACTGCTTTCAGCGCCGCGCGGGTGGCGATGATGATGGTCGGAAGCGTCATCAGCGTCAGAACCAGGCCGCCGACCAGCGAGGCCGAGCGCGGTAGGCCCATGAAGTTGATGAAGACCGCGAGACCGAGGAGACCGTAGACGATCGACGGGACCGCTGCGAGATTGTTGATGTTGACCTCGATCAGGTCGGTGAACCGGTTCTTCGGGGCAAACTCCTCAAGATAGATCGAGGCTGCGACGCCGATCGGCAGAGACAGGACGAGCACGATCAGCATCATGTAGAAGGAGCCGATCAGAGCGACGCCGACGCCGGCTGCTTCCGGACGGCTGGACGCGCCGTTGAAGAAAATGCCGGTGTTGAATTCCTTGGCGAGCGCACCGCTGTCGGTCAGCTGCTTCATCCATCCGACCTGCTGGTCGGACACCTTGCGGCTGGTTTCCGCCACGTCGAGATTGATCTGGCCTTTCACGGCGCTGTCGATATCGCCGGCCGCCAGGAGCGAAACCGTCTGGGTCGTGCCGATGATCTCAGGATCGGAAACGACCATATCGCGCAGCTGGCCACGAACGCCGTCCGAAATCATCTGGTTGACGGCACGCAGACCCTGGCGATCGTTTTCGGCGACGCCCAGAACCTTCGCCAGCGCATTGCGGGCGACGATCGGGTAGTTGGCCGTCATCAGCTTGGCCGGATCCGTAGCCCGCACATTATCCTTGTCGATGATCTGCTGCGAGAACTCGACAGGGATGGTGATCATCGTCTGCTGAAAGGCGGTATAGCCCTTCGAGACGACCGACCACAGAAGGAGCATCAGGAACAGGATGCCGAACGAGAGAGCAGCGATGCCATAGGCACGAAAGCGGCGCTCGGCGGCGTAGCGGCGTTTGATACCGATATCGCGACGGGCAGGCTTGGCCAAGACGCCGGCGGTGGAGGAAACCACGTCGGTCATTCGTACTGCTCCCGGTATTTGCGCACGATGTAGAGCGCGTAGATGTTGAGGCAAAGCGTGATCGCAAACAGCGTGATGCCGAGTGCGAAGGCGACGAGCGTCTGCGGCGAGGTGAATTCAAGGTCGCCCGTCAGCTGGCTGACGATCTTGACGGTCACCGTCGTCATCGGCTCGAACGGGTTGAGCTGCATGCGGGCGGCGACACCGGCGGCGAGCACCACGATCATGGTTTCGCCGATGGCGCGCGAGGCGGTCATCAGGAGGGCGCCGACGATGCCCGGCAGGGCTGCCGGCAGGACGACCTTCTTGATGGTTTCGGACTGGGTGGCGCCGAGACCGAGCGAGCCGTCACGAAGCGTTCCCGGCACGGCGGTGATGATGTCGTCCGACAGCGACGAGACGTAAGGGATCAGCATGATGCCCATGACGAAGCCGGCAGTGAGAACGCTCTGTGCCTGGATGAAGTTGGCGTAATCGCCTGTGACAAGGCCGTTCAGCTGCGAAGACAGGTCGCGCAGGAATGGGCCGACCGTCGTCAGGGCAAAGAAGCCGTAGACGATGGTGGGAATGCCGGCGAGAACTTCGAGCAGAGGCTTTGCCACGGAGCGGACACCGCGGGAGGCGTATTCCGACATGTAGATCGCGGAAAACAGACCGCTCGGGACGGCAACGAGCATGGCGACGAAGCCGATATAGAGTGTGCCGAGAAGCAGCGGGATAAGGCCGAACTGACCAGCCGAGTCCGTGGCGCCGGCGGCCGCAAAGCGCGGATCCCACACGGTGCCGAAGAAGAATTCCCACGGCGGGATGCTGGTGAAGAAATGGGTCGCTTCCGTCAGCATCGAGGCGACGATGCCGACCGTCGTCAGGATCGCGATCGAGGATGCGACGACGAGGCTGGCGAGGATCACCTTCTCGACACGGTTGCGAGCCCGAAACCGCGGCGCGATGCGCGTGTAGGAAAAGCCGGCGCCGATCAGGGCTGCCAGAAGGACTACCGCGGTCATAACCCAGTTGCTGATCTTGGTCATGACGTTGAGATCGCCAGCGGACTCGACCATGTATGGTTCGGGGTCGCCGGCAAGCGGGACGCCCTTAGCGCCAAGCGCTGCGCGCAGTTCGACGGGATTTCCGCCGATGCGCTCGATCTCGTCCAGGCTCAGTACGTTCATGCCGCGCGCAAGCGAGCTTACCATGCCGAAGGAGAGACCCTGTTCGGCCGGCGAACGCGCCTTTACGTCTTCAGGAAAGCCATCGAGGACAGTGGAGTTGATATAGAGGGGGCTGACGACCAGCCACGCGGCCAGGATGAGAACCGACGGCAGAACGGCGCAGAGTGCGACGAAGGTGCCGTAGTAGCCCGGACGTGAATGAAGCTTTGAGGAACGGCCGCCGGCGATTGCCAGGGCGTGCCTGGTTCCGACAACGTAACAAGCGATCGCAATTATCGCCAGAATCAATAAAATCAATGGTGTGCTCATTAAAATCCCCCGGCCTACCGCCATCGACGGCACCCATTACCGCACAAATCCCACCATCGGAATCAATATGTTTCGCCATCCAAAACGCAGCGACTGACGCCAAGCTTTGCTTCTGTCGCACGACGGACAAGTCGCCGCCTGGCACGAAAGAAGACCGGCGCCGCAAGAAGCGGCGCCGGAATTTTGATTACATGGTCTTGCCGGCTTCGAAGTCCTTGCGGACCTGTTCGCGCTGATCGTCCGGAGCAGCAACCAGGCCGTATTCGGCGAGCGGGCTGTCAGGGCCGATCATTTCGTCGGAGATGAAGAACTCAACATATTCCTTGAGGCCTGGGATAACGCCGAGGTGAGCCTTCTTGACGTAGAAGAACAGAGGGCGCGACACCGGGTACTTGCCCGAAGCAATGGTTTCGGTGGAAGCAACGACATCCGAAACGGTCGCGACCTTCAGCTTGTCCATGTTGTTTTCATAGAAGGCCAGGCCGAAAACGCCGAGGCCGGTCTTGTTGGCCGAGATGCGGGCCAGCGTTTCGGTGTAATCGCCGTCGATGTCGACAGCTGCGCCGTCCTTGCGAACTGCAACGCACTTGGCAGCAGCCTGCTTGGCATCGGTGATGGCAGCCTTGATGACGTCAGTCGCGCCGGCTTCCTTGCAGCCTTCAGCCATGATCTTCTCTTCGAAGACTTCGCGGGTGCCGTGCTTGGAGCCTGGGATGTAAGCTGCGATCGGGCCCTTCGGCAGGGTCGCATTGACTTCCGACCAGTTCTTGTAAGGGTTGGCAACGAGCTTGCCGTCAACGACGACTTCAGCAGCCAATGCCTTGTAGAGATCCTTCGGGGTGATCTTCATGTCGCCGTTCGACGAGTCGGCAGCGAATACGATGCCGTCGTAACCGATGCGGATTTCCTGAACGTCCGTGACGCCGGCAGCCTTGCAGGCTTCGGCTTCGCTCTTGTTGATCTTGCGCGAAGCATTGGCAACGTCGATCGTGCCTTCGCCGACGCCGGAGCAGAATGCCTTCAGACCGCCGCCCGTGCCGCCGGACTCAACAACCGGTGCCTTGAAGTTCGGGTTGGTCTCGGCAAAGGTCTCGGCAACGATCTTCGCATAGGGAAGAACGGTGGAGGAGCCGGCAACCTGAACCTGGTCGCGTGCGGATGCAACGCCGGCAAAGGCAACAGAGGCCACGAGGGCTGCTGCGGAAAGTTTGAACATGTTCATCGAAGTTCTCCCGGTATGGGTTTCCAGAAATCTTGTCATGCCGGCCTCTTAGACATTTGCCGGCTCTCGGCCCGCTGGTCATAGCCGCCCTTGGCCTTAGCTTTTATGTCACTTCGGTGAAACATTTGTGACAATTCAAGCTGTTGAAAATATTGACGTTCTGGAAGAGACCGGGAAAACTGGGTTGGTTTTATGTCAGAAACGGACGGTAAACTCGGTCCCCTTGCCGAGTTCCGACTTCACAAGCAGGCGGGCGCGGTGCCTGGTGAGGATGTGCTTGACGATGGCAAGCCCCAATCCGGTGCCCTTCTTGGAGCGGCTGTCGGCGACGCTGACGCGGTAGAAACGCTCGGTCAGGCGGGGAACGTGCTCAGCGGGAATGCCCGGACCCTTGTCGATGACATTGACTTCGACCGGCAGCCTGCCGCCGCCTTTCAGGAAGACATCGACGAACTTGCCCTCCTGGCCATACTTGCAGGCATTCTCGATGAGGTTCTCGATCACTTCGATCAGTTCGTCTCGATCGCCCAGCACATCGACCCTGCCTTCGGGAAGATGCAGGCGGATTTCGACGCCCAGTTCCTCAGCCAAAGGCAAGAGCGCGTCGCTGACATGGATGATCAGCGGCTTCAGGTCCACGGTCTGGTCCGGAGCAATATGCGACTTCAGTTCCAGCCGCGACAGCGAGAGAAGGTCGTCCACCAGTCGGCTCATCCTGGTCGCCTGGTCGAGCATGATGCCGAGAAAGCGTTCCTGCGCCTTCGGATCGCCGCGAGCCGGGCCCTGGATTGTCTCGATGAAGCCTCTGAGCGAGGCAAGCGGCGTTCTCAGCTCATGGCTTGCATTGGCGACGAAATCGGATCGCATCCGGTCGATGCTTCGCAGTTCGGAGACATCGCGGAACGACAAGAGGTAATAGTTTCCCATGCCAGGTGCCAGGTCGGCGATATCGATCGGCGCCACGCGCAGGATGAAGACCCGTTCGGACGGAAGTCGCTCGGAATGTTCGATCTGGTTGGGTTGTCCGGTCGCGATGGTTTCGCGCAGCATGTCGAGAATACCGGGCGACCGCAGCCGCGCCGTCAGATGGGTGCCGATCGGCAGATCGCCAAAGGCCCGCTCCGCCGCCTTGTTGCGGTAGAGAACGGTGATGTCTCCACCCAGCACCACGACCGGCATGTCCAGCGTGCCGAGAGTTGCCGAGATCAGCGGCAGCGGGTCGAAGACGGGTGGCTCCGGAACAGGCATTTCAACCGGTACGACAGGTATCTCCGGCAAGGGCCGGGACAGTACGGCGACGACGAGGGGAAGCCAGAGCGCGAAGACCAGAAGATCGTTCGCGCCGGCAACAAAAGCGATCACCGCGATCGTCGAGAGCAGCAGAAGCAGCAGCCACTCGCGCCGGAAGCGAAGTGCCAGCTCTTGCGCAAACCCGCGCTCTTCCTTCGGCAACGCTTCCACGCGCGAACCCCTTTTTGTTTGGTCGAACTTGCGGTCATATAACGCTTGCATGACAGATATGCATCGGTCCTGAGGGAAACCTCAAGCCCTGCAAACCGTTGAAGCAGTCGCAGCCGTTTCGGCCGCCGAAGGAAAAAGGACAGCAATCATGGCAGAGACAAGCAGCCGGTCAGCGGAACTGGAAATCGATGGCAAGCTGAGGCATTTCGACATTGACGATCCGAAACTGCCCGGCTGGGTGCATGATCACGCGCTGGAATCCGGCGGCTTTCCCTATGACCACAAGTTGGACAAGGAGAAATACGCCAAGCAGCTGGAGAAGCTGCAGATCGAGCTCGTGAAGGTGCAGTACTGGCTGCAGGATACCGGCAAGCGGATGATTGCGCTGTTCGAGGGGCGGGATGCTGCCGGCAAGGGCGGTACGATCATGTCCATCCGCTCCTATATCAATCCGCGATCTGCACGCGTGGTGGCGTTGAGCAAGCCTTCGCCCACCGAAGCGGGCCAATGGTATTTCCAGCGTTACGTGTCGCATTTCCCGACGTCGGGCGAGATCGTGCTGTTCGACCGCTCCTGGTACAATCGCGCCGTGGTCGAGCCTGTCATGGGCTTCTGCAAGCCGGGCCAATACGAAGCCTTTATGAAGGACGTGCCGCAGTTCGAAGAGATGATCGTCGACGACGATATCCATCTGTTCAAGTTCTGGCTGGATATCGGCCAGGAAATGCAGCTGAAGCGGTTTCACGACCGGCGCCACGATCCGTTGAAGATCTGGAAGCTTTCGCCGATGGACATCGCGGCACTGAACAAATGGCCTGACTACACCGCAAAGCGCGACCAGATGCTGGAGCGAACACACAGCAAGCTTGCGCCATGGACGGTGGTGCTGGCAAACGACAAGCGGCGTGCGCATCTGAACGTCATCCGCCACATTCTTGGGTCCCTCGATTACGAGGGGAAAGACAGGGATGCGATCGGCGAGATCGACGACAAGATCCTCGGCTTTGGCAGCAAGTTCCTGAAATAGAGACAGACAGGTGAGCGAGCCGGACGACGTTGTCGTCCGGCGTTCGGGGTTCAGCCTGCGGGCAAAATGCGGACGGAGTAGAGCAGGACCGGTCTGTCGGCACCGTCGAGGCCGGTATTGATCAGGATGCGACCCGGCGCGTTTGGCGCGATCGCCCGGTCGAAGCTGACCTTGAACAGGGCTTCCAGTCGCTCCTGGGTTGCCGTGAACCGATGTCTTGCGCAGCCCCCAAGGCTGCCGAAATCGCAGCGTATCGACATCTGGACACCTTGGTTGCCGCCAGCCTGGACGGTGACTGCGATGGTGGCCGGCCCGCCTGCCAGACGCTGCAATACATCCGCCGGAACCGTGACGGCGATATCACCGCCGGTTTGCGGGGTTGCCGACAGGAGCCGAACGGCTGGACCTTCCGAACCGGTTGCAGCCTCTGCCTTTGCCTCGCGACCGACCTGCAGCGTATCGATCTGCTTCGGTTCGAAGACCTGCGCCCATTCATCGGAAAAGCCGCCGCGAGGATCAAAGCGCGCATTGGGACCCGCCTGCGATTGCGACGCCCGGTTGGCGGCCTGCAGGGCCTCGTCCATCACCGACTGGACCAGACCCGAATTATAAAAATACCAGCAAGCGACGCCGACGACTGCAAGCGAGATGATCCATTTCAGCAGCCAGGAGATCAGCCGCTGACGACGGCTCTTGCGCGGCTTGGCTGCAGGGTTCGTCTCGGCGTCGAGAGATCCGCGCCGCTTCCTGCCGCGCTCGGGCTTGGCAACAGGCGGTTGGCCACGTTGCACGCGGTCCGGCTCGACCGAGGTCAGTCCGTCCATCTGCGGCACTTCGGATGAGGCCGGACGGAAATCCGGGCGCGCGGCGCCGAGACTTCCGAGATCCCCGGCCGACTGGACATCGTTGGGCTGCCTCTGGTCATTTGCCGGGGATGGTGCGCGTGTTGCGCCGCCGAGACCGGTATCCGGATCGGGGGCGGCTACCCTTTCATCCGTAACGATCGGGGCTGCGACATCTGGAGCTGCGGCTCTGGCCGTGGCGGCAGGTGCGACAACCGGGTCGATGACAGGGTGAGTGATCTCGTCAGGCTCGATAGCGGGACCGGCCAGCCGGTCCACTTCCTCCGTCTCGATCTCGCGGATCTTTTCTTCCAGCCGCTTTTGCTGCTGCATGACAATCAGCTTGTCGGTCACGCCCTGGCGCTGCAGACCTGCTTCCAGCGCCTGTCGCGCCGACTGATAAATCCGTGCCCGCGTGTCGCCATCGGTCCGATCGGAACGATCAAGGGCATTCCTGATGGCTGTTTCCAAACCGCTCACTGCGGATCCTTCCGGTTGTGCATACCCGACTGCCGGCCTTGCTGAAAAGACGGCGTTAATTTTCGGTAACCTCTCCGTCGCCGAACTGCAAGCCGGTGGTCAATGGCCTTCCTTCGCCAAGATTGGGGAGAAGATATGGTTAGGCGTGAGAATGCCGCGGAAACAGACGCTTATCGAGCCGCCAGTGCGCATGGCACGCATACCTTCGCCAGACGGAGCCATCTTTCCCGAGCCGAGTGCATCTGCTAAAACCGATATTACGTGTGCGTAAACGTAAACCAAAAGGAGATTGCCGATGCTTCCGGACGTGCTGAGACAAGGACTGCGAATTCCCGTCGTGGCGTCGCCGCTGTTCATCATCTCGCATCCGGCACTGACCTTGGCGCAGTGCAAGGCCGGCGTTATCGGCGCCTTCCCTGCCCTCAATGCTCGACCGGAAAGCCAGCTGGACGAATGGCTTGCCATGATGACCGAGGATCTTGCCACCTATAATGCGGCCAGTCCCGACAGGCCCGCCGCACCGTTCGCCGTCAACCAGATCGTTCATACGTCCAACAGGCGGCTGGAACACGATCTGACGATGTGCGTGAAATACAAGGTGCCGATCGTCATCTCCTCGCTCGGCGCGGTGCCGGAAGTGAATGCAGCGGTCCATTCCTATGGCGGCATCGTGCTGCATGACGTCATCAACAACCGGCATGCGAAGTCCGCGATCCGCAAGGGTGCCGATGGGCTGATTGCTGTCGCAACCGGTGCCGGCGGTCATGCGGGGACGCTGTCTCCCTTCGCGCTTAGTCAGGAGATCCGCGAGTGGTTCGACGGCCCGCTCCTGCTCGCCGGCTCGATCGCCACCGGCGGCGGCATCTTGGCGGCGCAGGCGATGGGGGCCGACATGGCCTATATCGGCTCACCCTTCATCGCCACGCATGAGGCACGCGCCGTCGACGGCTACAAGCAGATGATCGTTGAATCCTCCGCTTCCGATATCGTCTATTCCAACTATTTCACCGGCATCCACGGCAACTATCTGAAGGGCTCAGTGACGGCGATGGGGCTCGATCCGGATGCGCTTCCAAGCGCCGATCCGACCAAGATGGATTTCGACGCGGCTGTAAGCGGCCCGAAGGCCTGGAAGGACATCTGGGGCGCCGGCCAGGGCGTCGGCGCCGTTAAATCAGTGACCTCAGTCGCGGATCTGGTCGGCCGCTTGGAGCGCGAATATGCAGACGCGCGCACAAGGCTCGCCCTCTGATAGTCCAAGGAGCGCATCGATAAAATTTCACGCCAATCGAAAACCGGCTTGAAATCACGCCCCATTGCCTGTATCAGCGCCTTCACTCGCAGAAGGCAACACCTTGCGCTGCGTAGGCCGCTTTAGCTCAGGTGGTAGAGCACATCATTCGTAATGATGGGGTCAGAGGTTCGAGTCCTCTAAGCGGCACCATTTTTCCCAATACCTCTCATCTCACCACCCCCTCACATCCGCCCCGATGCCTGCAAATCGCGTTCGGCGCGTTCAAGTGCGCTGGTGTTGAGGACCTTGCGCTGGAGGGCGACCGCGACGGCGCGCATGCGGAGGTTGAACCAGCCTTCGCTGCCTTCGTGGTTGCGGCCGCATGATTCGTAGACATCGAGTTTTTCGTAGAGCTGCTGCAGACGGTTCTGGACGCTGCGGAGCGACAGGTGCTTGCGGTGGGCGATCGCCTTGTCGGTGAGGCCGAGCGCGACGTCGATGAGGATTTCGTATTCGACATCGCTGAGGCCGAGCGAATTGCCGAGGCTTTTCTGCTGGATGCCGCGCACTTCGCGGTCAATCACGCATTGGGATTCCATGAAGACGCTGCGCAGCGCCAGCTTCAACCGGTCTTCGGATGCGGATTTGAGGACATAGCCGTAGGTCGCGCCCTCGGGCACGATGCGCGAGACGCCCCGCACATAGGCCTCGTCGGAATAGTTCGACCAGAACAGGATTTTCGTATCGGGACGTTCGCGCCAGATGGTGCGCGCCGCTTCGATGCCGTTCCGCTCGCTCATCTGCAGGTCCATCACGACATGCTCGATGCGGGAAGAGCGCGCCTGCGCCTCGCCGATGAGGCCGTTTTCGGCCTCCACAACGCTACGGCACTCGGGAAGGGCCGCACGCACCGCCTCGTGGAGATAGGAGCGGTGAAGCGCGTCGTCCTCGATGATCAGGACATCCATCATCATCCTATCTCCGCTCCCGTCTTCGGTTGTATCGGAAGGGTCAGCCGCACGAGCGTGCCGCGATCTTTGGCGCTGGTGATCTCGAACCTTGCGGAGATCAGCCGCGCGCGGGTCTTCATGTTGTCGATGCCGTGACCGGCGCGGTTTTCAGGCGCGCCGATGCCGCTGCCGTCGTCCTTGACCTCGATCGAAAGGGCCCTGCCCGCCTGCGTCAGCGCCACGTCGATCCGGTCTGCCTGGCCATGGCGGATAGCGTTGTTGACCGCTTCCTGGACGATCCGGAACAGGGCGATTGCGACCGTCGGATCGAGATCGCGAAGCGTGCCGCCGGTCTCGTCGGTCATCTCCCAGGCGATCGTCTGGCCGCTTTCGCGCACCGACCGCTCCAGATGGTTCTCGATCGCCTCGGCGACGCCGAACAGTTGCAGCACGGTGGGCTTGGCTTCCTCGATGATCTCGCGGAGATCGTGCATGCATTGCTGCATGGCGCGGCAGAGCGGCTCCAGCGCATCGCCCGGCACGCTCGCAACCCCGGTCAGCTTCTCCATGCGGCGCGTCAGCCGGGTGAGGTCGGCGAGCGTCTGGTCATGCAGATCCATGCCGATGCGCTGGCGCTCTGCCTCCAGAGCCTCGGTGAGTTTGAGGGCGCCCAGCCGCAAGCCCTCCTCGCGGGCGCTGGCTTCGGTCTGGATCACGGCCGAGCGCTTGGCCTGTTCGGCAGCCCGTAGCGCGAAGAAATAGGGGGCGAGCAGGTCGGCCACCGCGCGGGCGTTCTCGACATCCTCCATCGTGTAGCAGTCGTATTGCCGGCTGGAACAGCTGAGCGCGCCGATCACGTCGCCTTGGGCTTTGAGCGGAACATGGAGACGGCTTTTGAGCGACAGCTCGATGATGGGGCTCGCAAAGGCGCCGTCGAAATGGAAGCGCGGATCGGTCAGGGCATTGCCCGAGAGAAGATAGTCCACCTCGCCGGCCAGCAGCGTGCGGATGGGGCTGCCGGTCAGAAGTGCGGGCGGCTCCTTGCTCCAGGCGGTGTCGAGGCCGCTCTCATAGGCGATGTGGTATTTGCCATCCAGCATCTTGATGCAGACATCGAGATGGTCGTGCGGGATGATATGGCTGATCTCCTCGCCCACGGCCTTGATGATCGCATCGAAATCGAGCTGGCCGGCCAGCAATCTCGAGATACCGAGATAGCGGTCGAACAGCGAGTTGCGCGCCGGATTGAGCATGATCAGGCCTCCTCCCAGGCCTTGGCGACATTAAGCGCCAGCTTTTCGGTTGCGTCCTGCGGGAACCCGCAGACTTTGCGCGAAAGCCCGCAGAAAGCGTGCTTGGATGCGCCTGTACAACATTAGAAAACTCCTCCATTCTCGATTTACTGAGCAAAAGGGGCTCAGGGCAATCATTATCTCCGGACAACCGTTGAGGAGCGGCACGGGGATATAGAGGGAGCTTTTGGGAGGAAATCATGAATATCAGAACGATGCTTGCGGCATCCGTTGCCGTCGCGTGCCTGTGTGGTCCGGCGCTTGCCGATACCTCATCCAAGAAGATCGCGCTTTCCAACAATTATGCCGGCAATTCCTGGCGACAGGCGATGCTGACGAGCTGGGACAAAATCACCAAGGAAGCCGTTTCCAATGGCGTGGTCGCAGCTGCTGATCCGTTTACCACGGCCGAAAACCAGGCGACCGAACAGGCCGCCCAGATCCAGAACATGATCCTGCAGGGTTATGATGCGATCGTCATCAATGCCGCGTCGCCGACCGCACTCAACGGCGCCGTCAAGGAAGCCTGCGACGCCGGCATCACCGTCGTGTCCTTCGACGGTATCGTGACTGAACCCTGCGCATGGCGCATCGCGGTTGACTTCAAGAAGATGGGCGAGAGCCAGGTCGACTATCTCGCGAAGAAGCTGCCGAAGGGCGGCAATCTTCTCGAAATCCGCGGCCTTGCCGGCGTTTCCGTGGACGACCAGATCCATGCAGGCATCCAGGCAGGCGTTGCCAAGCACACCCAGTTCAAGGTGGTCGGCTCTGTCAACGGCGACTGGGCGCAGGACGTGGCCCAGCGTGCGGTTGCCGGCATCCTGCCGAGCCTTCCGGACGTAGTTGGCGTGGTGACACAGGGCGGCGACGGGTATGGTGCGGCACAGGCATTTGCAGCCGCCAAGCGCCCGACGCCGACGATCGTGATGGGTAACCGCGAAGACGAACTCGTTTGGTGGAAGCAGCAGAAGGACAAGGACGGTTACGAGACCATGTCGGTCTCGATCGCGCCTGGCGTCTCGACGCTTGCCTTCTGGGTGGCCCAGCAGATCCTCGACGGCAAGGAGGTCAAGAAAGACCTCGTCGTGCCGTTCCTCAGCATCGACCAGGCGGGCCTCGAAGAAAGCCTGAAGACCACCCAGAAGGGTGGCGTGGCGAATGTCGAATATTCGCTGGCAGACGCCAAAAAGGTGATCGACGCCAAGTAGCGTCGCCTCCCGCGTGCCGGGCCGCGAGGGCTTCGACCTCTCGCGACCCGGCATGATTTCCCATTCAAAAAACAGACTGCGATCTGCATGAGCGAAACCTTGAACCGACAAGAGGTTGTGGCCGCGCGCGGCGTCCGTGTGACTTTCGGAGCCGTGAAGGCGCTTGATGGCGCCGACCTCGTGATCCACGCGGGCGAATGCGTCGGGCTGGTCGGCCATAACGGTGCCGGCAAATCCACCATCGTCAATGTCATCAATGGCGGCTTATCTCCCCATGAAGGCTCGCTCCGCTACAGCGGCAACGATGTGCGGGGCATTTCGGCTGCGCGTGCCAACGGCGTGCGCTGCGTATTCCAGGAACTGTCGCTCTGCCCAAACCTGACGGTCGGTGAAAACGCCCGCATCATGCATGCGGAGCTGAAAGGATGGAACTGGCGCGGCCGGGCGCTTGCGCTGGTCGAAACCCAGCTGCAGGACATCTTTCCCGGCCATGCCATCGATTGCGACAGCACGGTCGACGACCTCTCGATCGCCGAACGGCAGATGGTGGAGATCGCCATCAGCTTTGCCGGCATCTCGGCGCCGCCGAAGCTGGTCATTCTGGATGAGCCGACGTCATCTCTCGATGCCGGACTTGCCGCACAGCTGATGGCCTATATCCGCAAGTTCGTTGCCGCCGGCGGGTCGGTGCTGCTGATCTCACATATTCTCGGCGAAATCCTCACCACCTCCGACCGCATCGTCGTGATGAAGGATGGCCGCGTGGTGGCAGATCGCGCCGCTTCAAAATTCAATAACCGCAGCCTTGTCGAGGCGATGGGCAATGTGGTGCGCGAACAGGAGCTTTCCCGCCCCGCGGTTGCGAAGTCGGGCGCTCCGGTGCTTTCGATGCCGGCGCGGCGTGGGCGCGGGCATGGACAGGGAAATGCTTTGCCCTTCGAAGCCTATCGCGGCGAGATGATCGGGCTTGCCGGTCTCGGCGGCCATGGCCAGACGCAGGCGCTGCTCGATCTCTATCTGGCGCGCAACAGCAACTGGTTTCCGACGAAAAAGCGCGACATCGCCTTCGTCGCCGGTGACCGCAGCCTGAACGGCACGTTTCCGCTCTGGAGCATTCTCAAGAACCTGTCGATCGCTTCGCTCGACCAGCTGTCATCGAAGCGGATGATCGATGGCGACCGCGAGACTGCGCTCGGCGAAGGCTGGAAGAAGCGGATCGAGATTCGCACGCCCGACATGGGCAACCGCATCCTGTCGCTTTCCGGCGGCAACCAGCAGAAGGTTCTGTTTGCGCGGGCACTCGCGACCACCGCAGATATCGTGCTGATGGACGATCCGATGCGCGGCGTCGATATCGGCACCAAGCAGGAAGTTTATGAAATTCTGCGCTCGGAGGCCGCCAACGGCCGGACATTCATCTGGTACTCGACCGAGATGGACGAAATCCGGCTCTGCGACCGGGTCTATGTGTTTCGCGAGGGCGCGATCGTCGCCGAACTTGTCGGAGAGGAGATCAGCGAGAAGAGCGTGCTTTCTGCCTCGTTTTCGCAGGGAGAAGCGGCATGAAGATCTCGTCCGGCACCATTCGCCTGATCATTCCCGCCGCATCGCTGGTGCTGCTGCTGGCGGCCGTCTTCTATATGCAGCCGCGCGCCATGAGCTATAACGGCCTCAACCTGCTGTTCAATCTGGCGGTGCCGATTGCGCTCGCGACGATCGCCCAGATGCTGATCATGTCCGTCAACGACCTCGACCTGTCGATGGGCACGTTTGTGAGCTTCTGCGCCTGTGTCGCTGCGACGCTTTTGCAGACCTCGCCGGCACTCGGCATCCTGATCCTGCTCGGAGCGATCGCGACCTATGCCGTCATCGGCGTCGTCATCCATCTGCGCGAACTGCCGTCGATTGTCGTCACGCTCGGGATGAGTTTTGTCTGGGGCGGGCTTGCGGTGCTGATCCTCCCCTCGCCTGGCGGTACGGCACCGGGTTTTGCGCGATGGATCATGACCGCCAAGCCGCCGCTCGTGCCGATGGCGATCGTTGCCAGCATCCTGATTGCGGCCGTCACCCATTATATCGTGATGCGCTCATCGTTCGGGGTTCTGATGCGCGGCGTCGGCGGCAACGACCGTTCGGTCGAGCGGGCCGGCTGGTCGGTGATCGGCATCCGTGCCGGAACCTACGCGCTGGCCGGGCTGTTTGCGGTGCTTGCCGGCATTGCGCTGGTGGGGCTCACCACCTCTGCCGATGCCAATATCGCGCTGCGCTACACGCTGTTGTCGATCGCCGGCGTCATTCTTGGTGGCGGCGAGTTCGTCGGCGGCAAGGTGTCGCCGATCGGCGCCGTCATCGGAGCGCTGACGCTGACGCTTGCCGGGTCTTTCCTGTCCTTCATGCGGATCTCGCCGGACTGGCAGATCGGCGCGCAAGGGGCGATCCTGATCGTCGTGCTTGCCCTTCGCCTCGCCCTCAACCGTCTCGAAAAGCGGGAGAAGAGCCAATGACCATCCAACGTCTTCTCGTCGCCAAGCCGTGGATCTGGTCGTTTGCAGCGACCGCCATCGTCTGGATCATCACTGTTCTCTTTACCGGCGGGGCCAGCTCGTTCGGCCTGTCGCAGGCAGCGCTGACCTTTGCGGCCTTTTCCGTCATCGTCGGCATAGGCCAGATGTTCGTCATCACGCTCGGGCCGGGCAATATCGATCTGTCCGTGCCGGCGACGATGACGCTGTCAGGCACGCTTGCCCTGAAGCTGATGGATGTGCAGGACGGCATGATCGTCGTCGGTCTTCTTGCCTCTGTTGGCATCGGCCTCGTCGTCGGGCTGGGCAACTACATCCTGATCAAGCTCTTGCGCATTCCGCCGATCATCGCGACGCTGTCGATGAGTTTCATCGTCCAGTCGGTGGCGATCTGGAGCAATCGCGGCCTACGCATCAAGCCGCCGGAAACGCTGGCGGAATTTGCCACATCCGGTCTGTTCGGCATTCCCAACGTGGCGCTCGTGGCGTTGATCCTGTCGGCCGTCGCCTGGGTGCTACTTGAGAAGTCGATCTACGGCCGCTGGATCTCGGCGATCGGCCAGAGCACGTTCGCGGCCCGCATGACCGGCATTCCCGTCGATGGCACGCGGCTTGTCACCTATATGCTGTGCGCGGTTCTCGCGTCCGTCTGCGGTTATCTGCTGGCGAGCTTCTCCGGCGGTGCTGCGCTCAACATGGGCTCGGAATACCTGCTGATGTCGATTGCCGTCGTGGTCATCGGCGGCACGGCGGTGGCCGGTGGAAATTCGAACATACCGGGCATCTGGGGCGCCTCGCTGTTCATGTTCCTGGTCGTGTCGATGCTCAACACTTATGGCTTCGGCGCCGGTGTGCGCCTGATCCTCACCGGTACGATCATCATCGCCGTCATTCTTCTCGCCGGCGGTCGGCAATCTGGCCGATAATCTTCAAACACTTCAGACAGTTTCAACCGGACGCAATGCCATGTCGCAGACATCTTCACCTTACGAAATCCACGACGACCGCTTCCGGCACCTGATCGTTCCGAGTTCAGGCCTGGAGGAGCTCTATTCCGACTGCCGCTGGGCGGAGGGGCCTGTGTGGTTTTCCGATCTGCAATGCCTGATCTGGAGCGACATTCCCAACCAGCGGATGCTGCGCTGGGTGAAAGATGGCGGCGTTTCGGTGTTTCGCACCCCCTCCAATTTCACCAACGGCAATACCCGCGACCGGCAGGGGCGGCTTGTCTCCTGCGAGCACGGTGGCCGCCGCGTCACCCGCACCGAGATCGACGGCTCGATCACCGTGCTTGCCGAAAGCTATGAGGGCAAGCGGCTGAATTCGCCCAACGACGTGGTGGTGCGCTCGGATGGCAGCGTCTGGTTCACGGACCCGACCTATGGCATCAAATCCGATTACGAGGGTTTTCGGGCTGAGCCTGAACAGGCGACCCGCAACGTCTATCGGCTGGATCTGGAAACCGGCGAGATCGACGCCGTGGTGACTGATTTCGGCCAGCCCAACGGGATTGCCTTCTCGCCGGACGAAAAGATCCTCTATGTGGCCGACTCATCCTCCAGCCACGACCCGTCCGCGCCACGTCATATCCGCGCCTTCGATGTCGTGGACGGCAGGCAGCTTAAAAACAGCCGGGTATTCTGCGATATCGACAACGGTCTGGCGGACGGGTTCCGCGTCGATGTAGCAGGCAATGTCTGGACGAGCGCCGGAGACGGCGTTCATTGCTTCGGTCCCGACGGCAAGCTTTTGGGGAAAATCCTGCTGCCGCAGACGGCGGCGAACCTCACGTTCGGCGGCCCGCGGCGCAACCAGTTGTTCATCACGGCAACGAAATCGCTCTATGCGATCTTCCTTGCAACAACGGGCGCCGGCGTTAGCTGAGCAAGTGTAAAATTAGCAAAACGCAATCCATGGTGAGGCAAGCTTCGGTTATTATTCAACAACCCGTCGCTCACCGCCAAGGAGCGTCATTCGGGAGGATTGGCTACCCGCCGTAGGCGGTCCTCCCGTCATTCACGCGTCACGCGATACCAGTCACGCGCTCCACGAAAAATCAGCCAGCCGATACGTCCGCGTCCTGTTCTGCAAACATCATCTGCAGTTCCATCTGGACGGCATGCATGAACAGTGCGGCCTGCCTTGAGATTTCCTGGTCGTCAGCGCCGCGCTGGCGCATGGACCGTGCAAATTCCGCCATTTCCGTTCTCCAGAACTGGTTGGCGGCGTGGCCATGAAGATCACTCAGGGTTTCAGCACATCGTCTGACATCACCAGTGCGTCGATCGGCCGGGAACTGTAAGAGCGTCATTTCAACTCCGTAAATACCGGGCGAATCGCCCGTACTGAGCGAAACAATGAGCTTTACTCCTTCACAAAAGCTGAACGAGGCTCGCAGAGGTGCGTTCCCAAACCTCGCGAAATCGTTAATATATTAGTTTTTCTAGATATTCGGCGATTGCCATCGACGATGTCAGCCCGGGCGACTCTATTCCGTAGAGCGCCGCATACCCCGGGTGGCCCGTTTGCGTCGGTCCCTGAATGATGAAATCTCCCCCGCCGCCTCCCTTGGGACCGACGACCTTGGGGCGGATGCCGGAATAGGCGGGAACAAGCGTGCCATCGGCAAGGCCCGGCCAGTAACGGCGGATGGCGGAATAGAACTTCTGCGATCGATCGGGATCGACGTCATAGTCGACCCTCTCCACCCATTCGACGTCAGGGCCGAACCGTGCCTGACCGGCCATGTCCAGCGTCAGATGCACGCCGAGCCCGCCGGGTTCCGGCACCGGATAGATCAGCCGTTGCGCCGGCGCGCGGGCCGAAAGGGAGAAATAGGATCCCTTGGCATAATGGCGTTCGGGGATGGTCGTGGGGTTGAGACCTTCGAGACCGGCGGAAATGCCCCACGCGCCGAGGCCCGCCGCATTGACGACCAGCTTTGCGTCGACATCGACAGGATCGGCTCCACCGACCGACAGGCGTACCGAATCGCCCCGCAAGGTGCCGCTGAGAACCGGCGAGTTGAGGACGATGCTGCCGCCGTTGTTCTCGATATCGGCGATATAGGCTTCCATCAGACGGTGGCTGTCGATAATGCCGGTCGAGGGTGAAAGCAGCGCCTTGAAGCCACGGATATCAGGCTCCATGGCCGCCAGTTCCGCGCCGTCGACCAGCCGGCAATCCTCGACGCCATTCGCCCACGCCTGCTTCAGCAGCTTGTCGAGATAGGCGACCTCTGTCTCGTTGGAAGCAACGACGAGCTTGCCGCAGCGCCGGTGGGGAATGCCGCGCTCCTCGCAGTATTGGTAGAGACTGTGTTTGCCGGCGACTGAAAGTGACGCCTTGAGGCTTCCTGTCGCGTAATAGAGTCCGGCATGGATGACTTCGCTGTTGCGGGCGGAGGTAATGCTGCCGGTCAGTGATTCGGCCTCCAGCACGATCACCTCGCGGCTGGAGAGCGCAAGGCGACGCGCGATCGCCAGCCCCACCACACCGCCGCCGATGACGACGCAATCGAGCTCCAGTATTTCCGCCATGCCCACTCTCGCAGTTTCCGCCTTCCACGCGGCATGACGGATGTTATACGAGAAATCCGGTGAGGCCAGAGGAGGAAAGCCAGTGCTGAAGATCGTATTCCTGGATCGCGACACGATCGGCCCTTCGGTAACGATCACAAGGCCGGGGTTTGCGCATGAGTGGATCGAATACGGTAAGACGCCGGAAGATAAGGTCGCAGCGCGCATTGCCGATGCCGATATCGTCATCACCAACAAGGCGCCGGTGCGTGCCGCCTCGATCGCGCAGGCATCGCGGCTGAAGATGATTGCGGTCGCCGCCACAGGTTATGACGTGATCGATCTGGCAGCGGCAAAGGAGCGCGACATCGTCGTTTCGAACGTGCGCGGTTATGCGGTCAACACGGTTCCGGAGCATACATTCGCGCTGATCTTTGCGGTGCGCCGCTCGATCATCGGCTTCCGGCAGGACGTGATCGATGGCGAATGGCAGAGGGCGAACCAGTTCTGTTTCTTCAACCATCCGATCAAGGATCTTGCCGGCTCGACGCTCGGCATTTTCGGCGGCGGGACGCTGGGCAAATCCGTGGCACGGATCGGCGAAGCGCTGGGCATGACCCCGCTCTTTGCCGCTCGCAAGGGATCGACGGAGGTTGCGCCGGGCTATACGGCGTTCAACGAGGTGCTCGAGCGCGCCGATATCATCACGTTTCATATGCCGCTGACGCCCGAGACCCGCGATATGATCGGCATCGCGGAATTCCGGCGGATGAAGCGCAAGCCGCTGGTCATCAACACGGCGCGCGGCGGGCTGGTGAACGAGGCCGACCTGGTGACGGCACTGAACGAGGGCTTGATCGGCGGGGCGGGCTTCGACGTGCTGACGAAGGAGCCTCCGGCACCGGACAATCCGCTGCTTGCCGTTCTCGACCGGCCGAACGTGATCGTCACGCCGCATGTCGCCTGGGCAAGCGACGAGGCGATGCAATCGCTCTGGGCACAGGTCATCGACCATGTGGAGAATTTCGAGAAAGGCGCACCCTCCAACGTTCTGTAGACAGTGTCGGTGGGTGGAGGTCTTGATCAATGCAGCGAACGGAAGCCGTCACGCGTCGCAGCCTTGCGGAAACAACGATGGAGGATGCAGCCGCCGCCTTCACCGAAGGCTTTCGCGGCTACGTGGTGAAATTCACGATTTCGCCTGAGGCGTTCGCTTTGCGCATGGCGCGTGAAGATGTCGACCCTGAAGCAAGCGAAGTGTTTTTCGACGGTGACAAGCCCGCCGGGACCCTGCTGATTGCGCGACGGGGGCGACGGTCGCGCGTCAGTGCGCTCGGCATCGGCCCGACGATCCGCGGTCAGGGCCTCGGGACCCGCGTCATGACGGATGCGATTGCCGCTGCAAGGGCACGGGGCGATGACGTCCTTATCCTCGAAGTGATCGATTCCAATATCCGCGCTCGTGACCTTTATCTGTCACTCGGCTTCGAGATGTCCCGCAATCAGGTCGGCTTCAGCCGCAGCCGGACACGACCGGTGCCGGAGGTTCCGCCCGCGGCCGAATGCGAATATATGGAAGCGGCCGCGATGCTGTCCCGGTTTGCGGATGCAAACCCGACGTGGCAGACCGATCCGGACTGTTTTCACCATCCCGGGTCACCGCTGAGAAGTTTTTCGATCGGGACGAAGGCTGTCGCTTTGCTTGATGATACGAAGGATGACGTGCGGATCTATGGTTTCGCGGTCGATCCGGCGGAAAGGCGCAAGGGTCTTGGCCGCGCCTTGGCCGACAGCCTCGCGGCGCGCTATCCCGGTCGCAGGCTATATACGGCGGAGAATATTGCAGCTGGGTTGCTTGATCCCTTCATGCGCCGCATCGGATGGCGACGCAGCCGGCTGACGCAGTCCGAGATGGTGCTGAGGCTGGATTGAGCGGAAACGCAAAAAGGCCTCGCACGCGGCGAGGCCTTTCGATCAAAAGTAGCTTATTGAGCGACTACATCCAGTATGGCGGGACGCCGTAGTAGTCGTAGACCGACTTGTCCTTGGCGCTGTAGAAGCTGTCGTCGTCGATATCCTTGTAGCGCGGCGCGCCGGAGATCTGGTCCTTGGTAAGGTCGATCCGGTAACCGTCCAGCTCCTCGTCGTAGTGAAGCTTTTCCCACGGCAGCGGATAGTAATCGTCGCCAATGCCAAGGAAGCCACCGAAGCTCAGGACGGCGTAGGCAACGCGGCCACCCTTTTTCTCCAGCAGAATTCGCGCAATCGAGCCGATCCGCTTGCCATCGGCGCCGTAAACTGCGGTGCCTTCGACCTTGTCGCTGGCAATCAGCGAAACGGTATCCTTGACATAGGGGTCCTGCCCCGCACGCGGTTCATGATGCATCATAACGCAACTCCTTTTTGTCGTGTCGTTATGGTTGAAAAACGGCTTGCGGCCGTGGAGGTTCCGCACTTTGCGGCCAAAAGCTTGTCGAGTATCAAGTCTCGGCACGTTGACGCTTACGTCAAAGTTAGATAGCAATTCACGATAGGTTGCGCTGGTCTGTTGGGGCTGACGCATGGCATAATCATCGACGATGGCCGGCGGAGGAGGAAGCCGCCAGCCAGCTGCGCCTGATGCGCGCAGATCGATATGGGAGGAGACGCAGATGAGCGAATTGTCCAAGCAGCCCGCCACAGCGAGGGAAAAGATCTGGCTTGCCAGCTACCCGCCCGGCGTTCCCCCCGAAATCCCACCCCTGGCACATGCTTCGCTCGGCGCTCTCTTCGAAAATAGCTGCGCCCGTTATGCCGATCGCCCGGCCTTTTCGAGCATGGGTAAGGCCATCACCTTTCGCGAGCTTGAAGCCGAGAGCCGCAAGATCGGCGCTTGGCTGCAATCGACGGGCTTGCAAAAGGGAGACCGGGTGGCGGTGATGCTGCCGAACATCCTGCAGAACCCTGTCGTTGTCTACGGCATCCTTCGGGCAGGCTATACGGTCGTCAACGTCAACCCGCTCTACACACCGCGCGAACTGCAATACCAGCTGGAGGATTCGGGTGCCAAGGCGCTCTTCGTACTGGAAAACTTCGCCCATACGGTAGAACAGTCGCTTGCTGGCACCGATGTGAAGCATGTGGTCGTAGCAACGATGGGCGACATGCTGGGCCTCAAGGGCCATATCGTCAATCTCGTCGTGCGAAAGGTGAAGAAGCTCGTTCCGAACTGGTCGTTACCCTCGGCGACAAGCTTCAAGCAGGTTCTCTCCGACGGATCGGGCAAAACCCTGACGCCGCAGGATGTGGGACCACAGGATGTCGCGTTCCTGCAATATACCGGCGGCACGACGGGTGTTTCCAAGGGCGCGATCCTGACGCACGCCAATCTTCTTTCCAACGCATCGCAGATGGGCCTGTGGCTGGACACCGCCTTCCTGACAAAGCCGCGTCCGCCGCAATTGCAGTTCCTATGCGCGCTACCCCTCTACCACATTTTCGCGCTGACGGTGAATTCGCTGATGGGGGTTGCGACCGGCAGCCACAATATCCTGATTGCCAATCCGCGCGATATCCCGGCCTTCGTCAAGGATCTGCAGAAATACAAGATCCACGTCTTCCCCGGGCTCAACACGCTGTTTAATGCGCTGATGAACAATGCCGATTTCCAGAAGCTGGACTTTTCGGCGCTGCTGCTTGTGTTCGGCGGTGGCATGTCGGTGCAGCGGCCGGTCGCCGAGCGCTGGCTTGAGATGACCGGTTGCCCGATTACCGAAGGCTACGGCCTGTCCGAGACGTCGCCGGTCGCCACCGCCAACCGGATGGATGTCCAGGGATTCACCGGCATGATTGGCTTGCCGATCTCGTCTACCGATATCTCGATCCGCGACGACGACGGGCTGGAGGTCGAACTCGGCGGCGTCGGCGAAATCTGCATCCACGGCCCGCAGGTGATGGCCGGATACTGGAACCGGCCGGACGAGACGGAGAAGGCGATGACCCCGGACGGATTCTTCCGCACCGGCGACATGGGCTACATGGACGCTGCCGGCTATATCAAGATCGTCGATCGCAAGAAGGACATGATACTTGTCTCCGGCTTCAACGTCTATCCGAACGAGGTTGAGGAAGTCGTGGCGAGCCATCCGGGCGTGCTGGAATGCGCAGCAGTTGGCGTCAAGGACGAACATTCCGGCGAGGCGGTCAAGGTGTTCGTCGTGCGCCGGGATCCGGAACTGACCGAGGCCAATATCAAGGCGCACTGCATTGCCAACCTGACAAACTACAAGCGCCCTCGCTTTATCGAGTTCCGCGACGCGCTGCCGAAAACGAATGTCGGAAAAATTCTGCGGCGCGAGCTTCGGCAATAGCCATTCGTTGCGCTGCTGCGACAAGCGCTGCCCAACTGCCCCCCGTCCGAGGAGAGATCACCCGTTTGAGGTGGACCTTGGACGCCTGCTCCGTTAGCCGTTGAGGATAATTAACTTTTTGGCATGTGGAGTTCGCTTGGATAGAAGCGCTGGACCCTTTCGTTGCATCGTCATTGCTGCGCTCTTGGCAGCCGCCCTTTCGGGCTGCGCCGGGCGGCCTGAAGGCGTGCTCGTTCCAGCCGCGGCAGGGGCTGCGGAAACCAAGGGCATATCCAAGGTAGACGTTCTCGTCGCCACCACCCGCCGACCCTCCGAGACGCCGGGCGTGCTGTTTTCCGGAGAGCGCGACAAGACCCCGAGCGTGACCGAAATCAGCGTCTCGATACCACCCGATTCCGTCCGCAAGATCGGCGAGGTCCAGTGGCCGAAAAAGATCGTGGCGGATCCGACCAAGGAATTTGCGACGCTTTCGGTCACGCCGCTCTCGCCGCAGCGTGCCAATGAGTGGCTGCGCGGCAACCTGCCGAAAAGCCGACGGGTAATGGTGTTCGTGCACGGGTTCAACAACCGCTACGACGACGCCGTCTACCGGTTCGCCCAGATCGTCCACGACAGCGGCACCGATGTGGCACCGGTCCTCTTCACATGGCCGTCGCGCGGCAGCATCTTTGCCTATAACTACGACAAGGAAAGCACCAACTATTCCCGCGACGCACTGGAAGACATGCTGAGCCGGCTTTCCAAGGATTCCCAAGTCAGCGAAGTGACGATCATGGCGCATTCGATGGGCTCATGGCTGACAGTCGAGGCGCTGCGCCAGATGGCGATCCGCGACGGTCGCGTGGCACCGAAGATCACCAACGTCATCCTTGCCTCGCCGGATCTCGATGTCGACGTGTTCACCAACCAGTTCTCGGCGCTTGGTCCCAAGCATCCGAAATTCACGTTGTTCGTTTCGCGCGATGACCGTGCGCTCAATCTGTCGCGACGAATTTCGGGCAATATCGATCGGCTCGGGCAGGTGGATCCGACCGTCGAACCCTATCGTACCGAATTCGAGAAGGCCGGTATTACCGTGCTCGATCTGACGGCGCTGAAGGGGAACGATCCGCTCAACCACGGCAAGTTCGCCTCAAGCCCGGATGTCGTGAAGCTGATCGGCAACCGGCTGATCGCCGGCCAGGAAGTGACCGACAGCGATGTCGGACTTGGTGAGCGCCTGGGTGCTGTGGCGCTCGGCACGGCACAGACGGTCGGCAGTGCTGCAAGCGTTGCCGTCTCAACACCGATCTCGATCTTCGACCCGCGCACGCGGCGCAACTACGCCGAACAGGTAGATCGCTTCGGCCGCGCCATCGGCAACACGGCCGAAAGTGCCATCGTTCCGTAAGGCCAGAAGTCCAGGCACGCAGCGAACATCGCGCGCAGCGCTTGATTTGAACGCGAAAGCGAATAGGTTCCCACGCATCCATCCGAATGCGAGGAACGTCCATGCAGACCATCGTCAACGAGCTGAAATCCACTGCCGAGAAGACAAATGCCACGGATATCCGCGCGGCATTCGCTGCTGATCCCGGCCGGTTCGGGAAATTCAGCGTCAGCTTCGATGACCTCATCATGGATTATTCCAAGACTGCGGTGAACGGAGAGATCCTTGCCCTGTTCGAGACGCTGGCGGAAGCTGCCGGTGTTGCGAAAAAGCGCGATGAGATGTTTTCGGGCGTTGCCATCAACTTCACGGAAGACCGGGCCGTTCTTCACACCGCCCTGCGCAACCGTTCCAACACGCCTGTTATGGTCGATGGCAAGGACGTGATGCCTGACGTCAACGCCGTGCTTGCGGCAATGGGCAAATTCGCAGATGGCATTCGCTCCGGCAGCCTGAAGGGCGCAACGGGCAAGGCGATCACCGACGTCGTCAATATCGGCATCGGCGGCTCCGATCTCGGCCCGGTCATGGCAACACTGGCGCTCGCGCCTTTCCATGATGGCCCGCGCGCGCATTTCGTTTCCAATGTCGATGGCGCCCACATTGCCGACACGCTGAAGCATCTCGACGCCGAAACGACGCTGTTTATCGTCGCCTCGAAAACCTTCACGACGATCGAGACGATGACCAATGCCGCCACGGCCCGCAAGTTCATCGCCGACAAGCTAGGCGACGATGCGGTAAAGCATCATTTCTGCGCGGTCTCGACGGCGCTCGACAAGGTTGCCGCCTTCGGCATCGACCAGGACCGGGTGTTCGGCTTCTG
Organism: Neorhizobium sp. DAR64872/K0K18; assembly: GCF_050500175.1. Classification (NCBI taxonomy): domain Bacteria; kingdom Pseudomonadati; phylum Pseudomonadota; class Alphaproteobacteria; order Hyphomicrobiales; family Rhizobiaceae; genus Neorhizobium; species Neorhizobium sp. DAR64872/K0K18. The sequence continues at coordinate 349,251 of NZ_CP191446.1, read as the reverse complement.
GGACTGGGTCGGCGGGCGCTATTCGATCTGGTCGGCGATCGGCCTGCCGCTGATGCTTGCCGTCGGTCCTGAAAACTTCGGCAAGTTTCTCGATGGCGCCCATGCGATGGATACCCATTTCCGCACGGCGCCGACTGCGCAGAACCTGCCGATGCTGCTTGGCCTGATCGGCTTTTATCACCGCAACGTGCTGGATTACCCGACCCGCGCGATCCTGCCTTATGACCAGCGGCTCCTGCGCTTTCCGGCCTATCTGCAGCAGCTCGACATGGAATCAAACGGCAAGGGCGTGACGATCGACGGCACGCCGGTTGAGGGCAATTCCGGCCCGGTCGTCTGGGGCGAGCCCGGCACCAACGGCCAGCACGCCTTCTACCAGCTGATCCACCAGGGCACGAGCGTCATCCCGACCGAGTTCATGATCGCAAAGACAGGCTTCGAGCCGGAGCTTCGCCATCAGCACGATCTGCTGATCGCCAATTGCCTGGCGCAGTCGGCGGCCCTGATGAAAGGCCGGACACTGGATGAGGCCAAGGCGCAGCTGGCAAAGGCCGGCATGGACGACGCGAAGGCCAGCCACATCGCGCCGCATCGGGTGTTCACCGGCAACCGCCCGTCGATCACCTTCGTGTACGAGAAGCTGACGCCGTTTGCGCTCGGCCGGCTGATTGCGCTCTACGAGCACCGGGTCTTTGTCGAAGGCGTGCTGTTCCGCATCAATTCCTTCGACCAGTGGGGCGTGGAGCTTGGTAAGGAACTGGCGACAGGTCTTTTGCCCGTCGTGCAGGGCAAGGCCGCCGCTGACGACCAGGACGGCTCGACGCAAGGTCTCGTGAAGGCATTGATTGGCTGAGACGCCTTAGGATGAGCCGGGTTCGCCCGGCTCATCCTTGATACCACGGAAGCGCATGCCGGACTCGTCGTGATTGGCGATCCGAGCAACCAATAGCTCCTCACCGAGTTTGTGAAGGCGCGGACATTTTTGCCGTTGCAGGCGAAACGCCCAAAGTCTGACCAGGAGCCAAGACAATGCAATCGATCGTCTTCATACAGCCGCTCGTCGCGCTCATCGCGGGGATTGTCATCCTTCTGATGCCGCGCATTCTGAATTACGTGGTCGCGCTCTATCTGATCTTCATCGGCGTTACTGGCCTCTGGCCCAATGTGATGCAAAACATCCCGATGCCAAATTAAGCCTGAAGTCCCGCCGCTGCCTCGTTCTTCAACGAGGACAGCCCGCAGGCGACACGGTCCTTGTCAGAGCCCGATCTCTTGGGCAAACGGCGGGTTTGCCCCTGCCCGCGAGACGGTGACTGCCGCAGCCTTGGCGCCGAGTGCCAGAAGGGCCGCGATCTGATCCTCCGACAGGCTTGCGATCTGCGGCTTGGTAAGGAGGTTCTGCATTTTCAAGGATGCCAGCACACCGGCGTCGAACGTATCACCGGCACCGACCGTATCGACCACCGTCACCTTCTCGCTCGGCACGGTCACCTTGTGATTGGCGGTGTAGCCGACTGCACCATCGGCGCCGCGGGTTACAACGACGAGCTTTGCGCCGTGATGCAGCCAGTGGCGGGCAAGCGTGTCCTCATCGCCTTCCAATCCGAACCAGGCGAGGTCCTCGTCGGAGAACTTGACGATATCAGACATCGCCGCCATGCGGTTGATACGGGCGAGATGCGAGGCCTTGTCCTTGATAAAGCCGGGACGGATGTTCGGATCGAGAGAGATGACGCGCTTGCCCTGTTCGCGGGCCATCAGCGCTTCGTAGGTCGAGCCGCACGGTTCCGGGATGAGGCTGATCGCGCCGAAATGCAGGGCTTCGCAATCGTCGCCGATCGCCGGCAGGTCGGCCTCGGTGATCATGCGGCCGGCCGTCCCCTCGTCATAGAAGGCGTAGGTGGCGTGGCCATCCACCAGCTTCACGAAGGCGATGGTGGACGGGCGGGCGGTGATGGCGCAGTAGCTGAAATCGACATTGCTGCCGCGCAGCGTGTCGCGCAGGACATCGCCCATCATGTCGTCGGCAAGGCCCGTGAAGAAGCCTGTGTCCACGCCGAGGCGCCCGAGCGCGATGGCCGTATTGAAAATCGCACCACCGGCATAGGGCGCAAAGCCCTTTTCGCCGAGCGTCGTTTCACGCGGAAGCATGTCGATAAGAGCTTCGCCGCAGCACAGGATCATGGATTTCCTCCCAAGGAATTTGCCTGTTTTCGACAGGAATAAGCGAGCTTTTGTCCGTTGACCAGAGCAAAAGCTCGCGTTCCGCGAATGCTTAGCGCGGCAGTTCGCTGATGCCGCCGTTGCGGGCCGACCATGCCAGCGGGGCATCCAGAAATGCCTCGACTTCCGACAGCGTGTTCTCGTCGAACAGCTTCTGGTCGCGGGCGACCGAAAGCACGTTGCGCCATGTGGCGATGTGGTGGAACTGCACCTTGCCATCGGCAAACCGCAGCGCGCCCTCGTCAAAGATACCGTAGTAGAACAGGGCCATGCCATGATCGACGACGCCGCCGGCAGCGCGGATGGCATCGATGAACTTGAACATCGAACCGCCGGCCGTGGTCAGATCCTCGATCACGAGGACGCGTGAACCTTCGGGCAGGTTACCCTCGATCTGGGCGTTGCGGCCATGGCCCTTGGGCTGCTTGCGCACATAGATCATCGGCAGCGCCAGGCGATCTGCCAGGAGGGCTGCGAATGGAATACCGGCTGTCTCGCCGCCTGCGATGCAATCGAACTTTTCAAAGCCGGCGTCACGCAGAAGCGTCGACACGGCGAAATCCATGATGGTGGAGCGGATGCGCGGGTAGGACAGCAGCTTGCGGCAATCGATATAGACCGGGCTCATCATGCCTGAGGCAAACTTGTAGTGCTTTTCGGCATTGAAATGCACCGCACCGATTTCCCACAGCATCTTGGCCATGAGTTCGGCCATAACGCTACGGTCCGGAAATGTGGTCTGAATCATGCGCCCGCTCCTTTGCTCGATTCATCGTGTCGCAAGTCCCTGCGGAAAGGCCGCATGACATTCTCGTCGGAACTGCATCTAGAAACCACGCGCCGCAATATCAGCAAGCGGGAGACCGCGCCAGCGCAAGGCGGGTACGATTTACTGAATTCAGGCGTTTTCAGGCGCTTGTGCGATTTTCGCCCGACGACACTGACCGCAGGTAGCCTGAGACCTGGACGCGGTCACGCCCGGCCCGCTTTGCTTCGTAAAGTGCCGCATCGGCGAGACTGAGCACAGTTTCGAAAAGCACGCCCGATTGGGAACCCACCGCGATTCCGGCGCTGACCGTGCAGCGCACGCGGTCAACCCCGACCGTGATGTCACGGGCACCGAAACGATTGCGGATATCGTTGGCGATCCGCTCGGCGCGCCCCGGCAGAACATTGTCGAGAAGGACGGCGAATTCCTCGCCGCCCAGTCGCGCGGTGTTGGGGCCCGGCGTTTCCACCAGCAGATCCTCGGCAAAGATCTTCAGCACTTCATCGCCGACCGCATGACCGTACTGGTCGTTGATTGTCTTGAAACGGTCGATGTCGAACACGATGACCGCGGTGGAGGTGCCCAGAATCCGACCGCCGTTGCGCTCGAACATGGCGCGGCGGTTCATCAGTCCGGTCAGCGCATCGGTCATTGCCTCGCGCCGATGGAGCGCTGCCATGCGCCACTGGTGAAGCGCCAGCGAGAGCGCGCCGATGCCTGTCATGCCGGCGATGCAGATGCCGATATTGAGCGTCTCGGCCCAGTTGTTCGGGGCGTGACCCAGCACCCACTGCTGGTTGGCTATGAGGACGGATGCACAAAGAACGAAGGAAAATCCGCTCATCGCATAAAGGATGGCCATGCCGGTCAGCGGACCGGGCGCTTCGTTGCGCGCCAGCCAGTATTGCCATGCCGTACCGCCAAGAAGCAGCGCTGCTGCAATGTTCATCAGGATGAAGCCCAGCCCGTCGAGACCGCCGATCATCAGCGGCAGCCCCGGGGCGATCGCCGCAAGCGCCAAAAGTGCGGCAAGCCGCCAGGGCTTTGCACCGGTGCGGAACTGGACGGAGGCACCGTAGATAACGCTGAGGCCGGAGATCATGAACACGTATGCGACGGATGCGGTCAGGGTACCGGCTTCGGCCGTGTAGAAGCCATAGGCGAAGATGCCGGTTACCGTCATGCTCAATGCGATGACCAGCGTCAGCAGGAAAGAATCGGTCCGCCTTGAAAACCAGGTGCCGAACAAGGTCACCATCAGGCACGCGGCAGAAACGCCGAGTGCAAGCAGAAGAGATTTATAGTCTAGCGTCATGCCGGCAAACTCTTCGGTGATCGAAGTCAGGTAACGGGCGGAAAACTATCTCCCGTTTGTCTCCAAATTATTACCAAGCAACCGTCAAGCTTAAATTTCCTGCCAAATGCCGCTTAGGTTTCAACGACTTCCCAGTGCAGCGGAAACATCGGATCAAACACGGTGATGAGGCCAGCCCCCGTGTCCCGTTTGTCCGGGAAAGCAACCGGATCAGCCTGGCGAACCATCGAGATGCTTTCTTCGTTGGGCGCCAGGCCATACCAAGCAGGGCCGTTCAGCGAGGTGAAGGCTTCGAGCTTGTCGAGCGCGTTATCCTGTTCGAACACATGGGCAAGGCAGCTCATGGTGTTGAGCGAGGTATAGATGCCGGCGCAACCGCAACCGCATTCCTTCAGCGGATCCACATGCGGCGCCGAATCGGTGCCGAGGAAGAAGCGGGCATCGCCGGAAGTCGCCGCGGCTCTCAGTGCCAGGCGATGGTTTTCGCGCTTGGCGACCGGCAGGCAGTAATAATGCGGGCGGATACCGCCGACGAGAAGCGCGTTGCGGTTGATGATCAGGTGATGGGTGGTGATCGTTCCGGCCAGATTGGATTCGGCCGACTTGATATAGTCGATGCCGTCGGCCGTGGTCACATGCTCCATCGTCACCTTCAGTTCCGGCAGGCGCTTGCGCAGCGGATCGAGAACGGTCTCGATGAAGACGGCTTCGCGGTCGAAGATATCGACGTCCGGCGTCGTGACCTCGCCGTGTACGCAAAGCGGCAGGCCGATCTTTGCCATGCGCTCGAGCGCCGGCATCGCCTTGTCGAAATCGCGCACGCCGCCATGCGAGTTGGTGGTGGCACCGGCGGGGTAGAGTTTGACCGCGGTGATCAGACCGCTGTTCTTGCCGTCTTCGAGATCATTGGGATCGGTCTGTTCCGTCAGGTACAGCGTCATCAGCGGTTCGAACCGGTCTCCAACAGGCAGCGCCGCCATGATCCGTTCGCGGTACGCTCTTGCGTCTGCGGTCGTGACCACCGGCGGGACCAGATTGGGCATGATGATCGCGCGCGCGAAATGCCGGCTGGTATCGCCGATCACCCCTTCGAGAACCGCGCCGTCGCGCAAATGCAGATGCCAGTCGTCGGGGCGGCGGATACTGATGGTATTCATGGGGCCTCTGGGCGGTTGTTGGCGCTGGAAGAGTTCATCCCCCTTAGCATCAACATTCCGCTCAAAACAATCACCGCGACAACAAACTGACGCGGACGATAGTGTGGAACCCCATCACTACACGCCCCGATTACACGCAAATGTGCACAGGCTGGATACCATTTATCAATGAAAGCTTAAGATCGGCAGGAACCAGTCCGCATTTCCGGCGTTCGTCCACCAATCGAACAGTTCTACCAGCCGGAGCGAGAAGATGAAATCCCTTAATTCGAAAGTCAACAGGGGATTGGCAATTGCAGCAGGCGCTGCCGCAGCTTTCTGTGCATTGACGGTTTCCCTGAGTGCCCAGGAGCGTTCCAACCTCCTCGTGACTGTAGCGCTTCAGACCGAGTGCGACCAGCTTGCCGGCAGCCCGTTCGACGAGCAGCGCAATGGTTCATTTGCTCCGGTCGATATCGCAAACATCGACGTGAAGGCCGTTGATGCGTGCCGCACCGCTTACGAGGCGACCGGCAACCCGCGTTTCGCCTATCAGCTGGGCCGCGCGCTCAACAATTCCGAACAGGCCGATCAGGCGATGACGGCTTATAATGTAGCTGCCGAAGCAAACTACCCTGCAGCCAAGGTTAACTTCGGCATGCTGATGGGCCGCCTGGGTGACGAGCAGCAGGAATTCCGTCTCTATACCGAAGCCGCAAACGGCGGTAACCGGCTCGCAGCCTACAATCTTGGCGTCGCGTATCGCGATGGCCTGGGAACTCAGGTCGACGTCACCAAGGCGCTCACCTGGTTTGAAAAGGCAGCTGCTGAAGGCGACGATACCGCTGCGTTCAACATCGGCGCGATTTATGACGAAGGCACGATGTTGCCGGCCGACGATCAGACGGCGATCGCCTGGTACGATCTGGCTGCACAGCGCGGCAATACCGATGCGATGATCAACCTCGGCCTGATGTACGAAAGCGGCGAGGGCATTACGGCCGACGCGCAGAAGGCGGTCGACCTCTATCGCAAGGCTGCCGAGAAGGGCGACCTGTTCGGCGCACAGAAGGTCATGGAATTCCAGGAACTCGGCATGATCCCAGCTCAGCCGAAGCAGGACATGAACGAGGGTATGAACACGCTGGTTCTGAAGCAGGGTGACATTGAAACTCCTGCCAAGAACGGCAGAGATATCTAAGACCGTCGAGACGACGCAAGGCTCGCCGACGGCCTCCGCTTAGATATCTCCGGCTGACGGACCCCAGACATCCGTCATCGCGAAACCATCGGCCAGTGGGTCGAACGGATCAAGCGCGATCTGGTGCAGACCAAATGTAAAACCGCGTCCCGCTATCGTCGGAATGATCGCAGGTTTGCCGGCAACTGTCGTTTCGGCAGCCAATCCCACTTCGAACTGAGTGCCGATGATGGAGCGCGAGATGAAGCTGTCTCCGACCTTTGCCCTGCCGCGCGCGTGAAGCGTTGCGAGATTGGCCGAGTTGCCGGTGCCGCAGGGCGACCTGTCTGCCCGGCCCGGCCACATCGTCGTGCAGGTTCTGACCGTGCCATCCGCTTCCGTATCGCGAAACATCACATAAGCAACGCCGGAAATTTCGGGAATTTCAGGGTGTACGACCTCGACCTGCCGGTTGACCAGATCCTTCAGGATCATGCCGGCCTTGACCAGTTCCGCGGCATTGCCCTTCTCGATCTTCAGGCCGATCTGGTCGACATCAACCAATGCATAGAAGATGCCGCCGTATGATAGGTCGAGCGTGACATCTCCCCATTGCGGCGTGCTGATCGTCACATCAAGCTGATGCACGAAGGACGGAACCATGGTGAGCTTCACCTTCTCGCATCGCCCGTCCCGACAGGTAGCAACGGCCCTGACGAGGCCCGCAGCCGTTTCCAGCGTCACAACCGTCTCGGGCTCCTTCATCTCAACGATACCAGCTTCCAGAAGCGCGGTGGCGGCGCAGATGGAGTTGGACCCAGAACTGGCATGCGCCTGATCCGGCTGGAGAATCACAAAGGCTGCATCCGCATCTGGATGCTTCGCCGGCAGCAGCAGGTTGACGGAACCGATCGGGGCGCCACGCGGTTCCAGGCAGAGGAAGCGGCGCAGTTCGTGGCCCTTGGGATCGGAATTCAACCAGGCAAGCTGGGCTGCGACCGTATCGCCCGGGATCTTGGGGACGCCACCGATTGCGACCCGTCCGATCTCACCTTCGGCATGAACATCCAGCAACTGGATCGTACGTTTCCATCTCATGTTTCGCCCCTGACGCGCTTGAACCTGTTGCCGGATCTCACCGGCCTGATCTCTTTGAAACCGGCCTCAGCGAAGCCAGAGGTACCGGAAGCCCATGTTTCGGTCCGGCGCGCGATGATACGGAACGAGCCTTGTCCGGAAATCGGTGGCGGAAAGACCGGTCGCGCTTTCCAGCATTGCCGCATCGAGTTTCGGCTCGACAACGGCACCGTCTCCATCCGCCTCGATCACGAGGACCGGCGGCGCGAGATCCCGCATCGCGCGCTTGCCCGATGCACTGTCGATGTCGAACACCGGTACATCGGGAAACTGCATGCGGATATTGCCGGAAAGATGCATCCCGAGTGCCAGGATGGTTGCCGGGCGATCCTCGGTCCGGATCTGCTTTGCCAGGTCAGCAAACGGCATATTGATACGGCCCGGAGGTCCAAGCAGGCCTGCCGTGAGAACCTTTGCCGGCCCAGGTACCAGCACGACCACCATGATCACCAGAAACACGGGGACCAGCCGTTTGAAACCCAAACCAAGGTCGGCCCCGGCGCGATCGAATTTCAGCAGCAGATATAGCGGCAATGCCAGCAGATAAGGGTCGAGCCAGCGCTCGGTGATCCGTGTCGTTCCAGCCACGAGGACGACCGCAACCACGCCAACCAGCGAGAACAGCATGATGCGGCCAAACAGCGTGGTCCAGCGATCGCCTGCCCTGACCGCCCGCTTGACCGACGACTTGAATGCAAGTGCCAGCACGACGACAGCCAGTGCGCCAAAGGCGAGGCAGGCGACGAGGAGCGATCCGAGCGCCTTGGTGACGCGGAAAATACCCTGCGGCGCATCCGACTCAACCATTTTGCCGAGCGTGCCACGCGTTGCGAGATCGAGATTGCCGAGAAGCCAGACCGCGTGCGGCAGGACGATGGCAATGCAGATGACGGCGGCAAGCAGCATGCGCGGATCAAGAAGACGCGCGCGCCAGTCCCGATCGAGGGCAACCGCCACGATGGTCGCGGCAGGAAGGATGACGAAATTGTACTTCGAGATCGTACCGATCCCGATCGCAATGCCGATGATCGCATATCCCTGCCAGTCAGGACGCACCAGCGTGCGGCAAAGACCGTAGAAAAACAGGGAGGTCGCCATCAGGAGCGCGATCGTGTGGGTAAGATCCTGCTGCGGCATGAAGGAAACCTGCGGCAGCAGCGTCAGGCTGAGCATAGCAAGGCCGGCAAAGCTGCGGCTGACCTGCAGTTCCCGCGCGGCAAGGCCCATGAACAGATAGACCAGGAACAGCATTCCGAACCGGGGCAGCGCCAGCGACAGCAGCGAGATGTCCAGCGCGCCAACGAACAGGTTCTGTACCCAGTTGTAGAAAGGCGGCTGCGGTCCGTAGCCGAGCAGCCAGAACTGCGAGTTGAGCGACTGCTCAGCCTCGTCGAGCGTCAACGAATTGGGAAGCGACACGCGAATGGCGATGCTGAGCATGAAGTAGATGCCGAACAACACCGCGACCGGCTTCACACCGCCGGAAAGAAAGCCGGAGATGCCCCCACTAGCGCCGGAGCCACCGTCTCTCGATGACAGCATGTTTGCCTTCTGCATGGTTCTCGCTCCGAATTGACGGAACAGCAGGTCGCATATCCCCTATCGACAAATCAACAAAAATGATTGCCGGCGGACCGAGAGTTGAGAGAACATTTTTGGGAAGAAGAGAATGGCGCACCCGAAGAGATTCGAACTCCTGACCCCCAGATTCGTAGTCTGGTGCTCTATCCAGCTGAGCTACGGGTGCGTCTGCAAGCAGTGTATTTTGCTTGCGTGGCGATCCTCTAAATGCTGCGGCAAAGGATTGCAAGCGATTTTCGGTCAGCGACTGTCATTTTCATGTCAAATAGTTCGCAAGCCCCTGAATTTGCGTGATTTTGCGATCAGGCGCGGGCGCGGTAGTCGTCCAGCGATACGGGACGGTCGGGAATTTCGATGCGGAACTGAGTACCCTCGGTCGGCTTTTCCACCAGCGCAATCGTGCCGCCATGGGCAAGGACAAGCTCGCGTGCGATCACCAAGCCAAGACCGGTGCCGCCGGACCGGGCCGAACCGCGGAAGGCCGAGAACAGGTTCTCGCGGGCCTTGCGGGGCATGCCGGGTCCGGTGTCGTCAATCATGATGCTGACGACGCTGCCGACCCTGTGGGCTGACACCGTGATGCGGCGCGCAATCGACTTGTCGTCCGGCTCGAACGTCACCAGCGCCTGCAGCGCGTTGCGGCAGAGGTTGTGGATCACCCGGAAGATCTGTTCGCTGTCGCAATCGACCTCGAGATCGACGGCGATCTGATCGTGAAATTCGATGCCGGCATCAGGATCGATGGCCAGGATGTCGCGGACTTCCTGGAAAAGTTCGGCGAGAAGAATCCTGCGTCGCTTCGGCGCGGCTTCCGAGGCCTGCCCGTAAGCCAGCACTTCGGTCGTGTAGCCGACTGCGCGGTCGATCGTGCGCAACAGTTTTGGTGCGAAGCTGCGCACCATCGGATCTTCGACATCGGTCAGGCGGTCCGACATCAGCTGCGCTGACGCAAGGATGTTGCGCATGTCGTGGTTGATCTTGGAGACGGCGAGACCGAGATCGGCCAGGTTGCGCTGTTGTTTCAGCGTCCGCTGCAGCTCAGTCTGCATGGCCGACAAATGCCGGCCGGCGACGGCGAGCTCGCCACGAGACCGGTCGGCAGTAAACACACGCGCAGGATCTTCCGGCTGCTCGGAAAATTTCTGCATGCTTTTCGTCAGGCGCCGGATCGGCAGGATCATCATGCGGTTGATGGCGAGGAAGATAAGAACTGCCGTGATGATCGAAATCAGCAGCGACAGGAGAAACATCATCTTCGCGTATTTGAGCATATCCTTGCGCAGAGCATCGTCGGTCATGACCAGTTCGATGATCATGTCACTTTCTCCGATCGGGCCGTAGATGCGCATGACGCGTCCGCCGCCCAAAAACAGCGTGTCCAGCGCGTCGCGCATCGTCACCAGAAGCGGCGTATCGGTCAGGTCATACTGCTCGTCGATCTGCGGCGGCACATCGACTGCTGCCAGCAGGCGCGAGGTCCCGTCCTTGCGCAGCGCAATCACCTTGGTTCCTGTGGCAAGAAGCGTGTCGTCCTGCACGGCGCGGGGCAGTTCCGCCGGTTGAAGTCCGTCGATGACGATTCCGGCCGCAGCGGCAGTATCCAGCCGGTCACGCAGCCAATTCATCCGCATGCCGGCAACAGACGGCATGAAGATCAGGATTTCGGCCAGCATCACGAAGACGATCGTCAGCCAGAGAAGACGACCGGAGAGCCCACGGAAAAGCTGCGGCATCTGCTCGGCAGACGCCCTGGAGGCTGCTCCGGTCTGCGCCGATTGCTCCTGCTTTGGAGTTTCGGCCGCATCATCCATGTGGCTCGTCATCGTTATCTCGCCTGTCCAGCCGTTCGGTGGTGGCTGCAATCATCTGCATATTCTAGCTTTCTGGCGCATTTTTTCCACCCCCCAACCGGAAGTCGGCCTTAAAGCGTTTCCTGGGCTAGATTGAAGCACGACAGAACCGACAAAAACAAAGGGCCCGGATGGACGATACCACCTGGGCCCCTGTTCGCTTGCACGGTTGGTTCGGCTCAGAACTCTTCCCAGTCCGCGCTTGCCGACGGCGCCGCTGCCGCAGCGGCGGATCCGCCGCCAAAGGCGCGGGCGATCGATTTGGTCATGGTCTTGACTGGGGACACGCGGGGCGCCGGTGTTCTTGCAGTGGCAGAACCGGAAGCGACCGCGACGAGCCCACGATGACCCGACGCTTCTCCGTCGATCCGGAACTTGGATACGAGTGCGAAAAGATTGTCCGCTTCACCGGAAAGCCTTGAGGTCGCGGCGGATGTTTCTTCCACCATCGCGGCATTTTGCTGCGTCACCTGATCCATCTGGTTGATGGCGCTGTTGATCTCCGCCAAGCCGGTCGCCTGCTCGCGCGATGCAACGGCGATCGAGTTGATGTGATCGTTGATGCTGATGACGCGGGATTCAATGTCGGACAGGGCATGGCCGGTGTTCTGGACGAGACGCACGCCGGCCGCTACTTCGTCACCGGACTTGCCGATCAGCGCCTTGATATCCTTGGCCGCACTGGCCGACCGCTGGGCCAGCTCGCGCACTTCCTGTGCGACGACGGCAAATCCCTTGCCGGCTTCGCCCGCACGAGCTGCCTCGACACCGGCGTTGAGCGCCAGGAGGTTGGTCTGGAAGGCAATCTCGTCGATGACGTTGGTAATCTGGGCAATCTCGCGCGATGCCTGCTCGATACGGCCCATGGCGTCGACCGCGCTGCGCACCACCTCACCGGACTGCACGGCACTGGTCTTGGCTTCGCTCACCATCACGGTCGCCTCGGTGGCGCGCTCTGTCGAGGTCTTCACGACAGCTGTGATCTCGTCGAGTGCCGCCGAGGTTTCTTCGAGAGCCGCTGCCTGCTGCTCGGTGCGCTTGGAGAGATCGTTGACGGCGGAGCTGAGTTCGGATGCCCCGTCGTTCATCGCGCCGGTTCCGGCACGGATGTTGCGCATGGTGCCACGCAGCGTGTCCATCGTCGCATTGACGTTCTGCTGCAGTTCGGCAAAGGCGCCCTTGAAATGGCCGGCCATGCTGTCGTCGAACTTGCCTTCCGCCAAGCTGCCGATGACACGGCGCGTTTCCGCCACGCCTGCATCGACACTTGAGACAAGCTGATCGACATTGCGTGCGAACCGGTCGAGGTTTTCATCGCCCCACTGCTTGTCGATGCGCCGCGAAAAATCACCTTCGACCGCTGCGCCGACGACGTTGGCCATGCGCGCCTGAAGATCATCGTTCTTCGATCGCATCTCTGCTTCGGCACCGCTCATCCGCGCCACCTCGAGGCCGTTCTTCTTGAACACGCCGACAGCCTCGGCCATGTCTCCGATTTCGTCGGCACGGCCGGCAAAGGGCACAGCTGCAGCGTAGTCGCCGGTGGCCAGGCGCTTCATCGAAGACGTAAGCTCGAGAATCGGCTGGCTTATCTGCTTGCGACCGAGCGAAATGCCGAATGCCAGACCACCCATCACACCCAGCAGGGTCGCGCCGAGCACGCTGTAGAAGATCATGTCGCCAAAGCCGTCGATTTCGGCGCTGAGCTTGTCCATCGCCGCCTGGTCGATCTTGACGATTGCGTCGATCTGCTCCTGGTAAGCCTTGCGGTTGGCGCGATTGGCGTCGTTATTGCCCTGAACGTTGGCGGCCTGTGGCCCTTCGGCTTGGCCCAGACGCGCAGTCTCGGAGCGGAAGGCCTTAAATTCCTGGAAGCGCGCGACGAGCTTGTCGAAGATTTCCTTCTCCTCCGCCGGGACGGTCGGCCCCCAAGCGGCGATGAGCTTCTCGATTTCGGCAAGCGATTTCATGATACCATCGCCGAACGGCTTGGCGCTTGCTGCGTCCTTGGCTGCATAGACGCCCCGCGCATCCATAACAACGGCCGTCACCATGCGGTTAAGATGCTCACCCTGGTACACGCGCTGCGCAACAGCAGCATAGTCTCTGGTCTGCTGATTGTATTTCTGGACTGCGAAGAGCGATATGCCACCGATGACACAGGTTACAACGCTCATCACACCAACGAGCATGTTGATCTTGGCTCTTATCTTCACAATGCATTCCCCCGAAGCGACAAATTAAAAAATGCGGAGGGCCCTAAACCCCTACATCTTGATGGTGCGAGAAATAGCACTGAGAGATTAACATTTGTTGATGATCAAAAGCTCAATTAGTGAGCGCCCGCCTAGTCTAGCGCTGCCTCGCGACTGGCTGAAGTCTCCCGGATCCACGAAAATACATGGGGTCTACTCCGGGAAAGCACGGTTTTCATCCGTCAGGCTTACAGGACATGGAAAGCCCGTGTGGACACAAGCGTTAACGCGACATCCAGAATCCAGCCAGTTTCGTCAGACACTTGCCCGGAACCGAGCGCAATCGCGGTGCTGCGATTGACTTTTCGCGCCTCTTCCCCTTATAAGCCGCGCACGTTCACAAGGCTCACAGTCGCACTGCGGCCGGCGCCCGAACGTTTCCTAAACGCTCTTGCTTTTAACGAAGCAAACTTCAAGAAGGGCCGCACACCGCGGTATTAAAAAAATGAAGCGTACCTACCAGCCGTCCAAGCTTGTTCGCAAGCGTCGTCACGGCTTCCGCGCCCGTATGGCAACCAAGGGTGGCCAGAAGGTTCTTGCCGCTCGCCGCTCACGTGGCCGCGCTCGTCTCTCGGCTTAACGCCGGGATGCCCGGATAGCGGGCGATGACGACCGAACCTACGAACAAGAAGACTGCCGGGCGGCTGAAAAGCCGGCCGCAGTTCCTTGCCGTGCGAAAGGGTGAAACCCGACGCGGCCGGACTTTCCTTCTGGAAGTCCTTGATCGACATCAGCCGGACGAAGCGCCGCGGGTCGGATTTACTGTTACCAAGAAGCATGGCAACGCGGTTGAACGAAACCGCATGCGCCGCCGCCTGAAAGAGGCGGTTCGGCACTCAGCCGCATTTGCAATGAAGAACGGACACGACTATGTCATTGTCGCGCGGAGGGAGGTCCTCAAGACCCCGTTTGCAGACATGACGGCACAGCTCATCGAGCGCATCGAAAGCCTGCCGAAATCGAAGCGGTCCGAGGAGACCCTTTCCAGGAAAGCATGATGGAAAAAAACCGCAATTACTTCATCGCGATCGCACTTTCTGTGATGATCGTCCTTGCCTGGCAGTTCCTCTATATGAACCCGAGGATGGAAGCTCAGCAGCGCGCCGACGAAGCACGGCTTGCGCAGCAGCAGCAGACCACCGAGCAGGCCGGACAGAACTTCACGCCGGAAAGCCCGGGCGCTGCAACCTCGACCGGCAACCTTCCTGGCGCAAACCAGGCGCAGGCGACGGCTACCCGCGAAGAGGCGCTTGCAAAGTCTCCGCGCGTTGCGATCGAGACCGCGGCCGTTTCCGGCTCCATCAACCTGGTCGGCGCTCGCTTCGACGATCTGAAGCTTCGCGAATATCATGAGACGGTCGACGACAAGAGCCCGATCATCACGCTATTCTCCCCGGCCGATACCAGAGACGGCTATTTCACCGAGCTTGGCTACATCGGCAGCGACACCAGCGGCACCGTACCCGGTTCCGGCACGCGGTGGACGCTTGCTGGCGGCGACCGGCTGACGCGCGAAACGCCGGTGACGCTGTCGTTCACGAACGACAAGGGCATCGTCTTCAACCGCACCATCGCGATCGACGAACACTACATGATCACGGTCAACGACAAGATCGACAACCCGACCCAAGAGCCGGTTTCGATCTCCTCCTATGGCCGCGTGACCCGTTACAACAAGCCGGCAACGCCGTCCGTCTGGGTCATCCACGAAGGCTTCATCGGCGTTCTCGGTGCAGACGGCAGTCTCAGCGAACATACCTATCACAATATCGAGGAAGAGGCTGTCGCCAACACCAAGGCGACCGGCGGCTGGCTCGGCATTACCGACAAATACTGGGCCTCGACGATCGTGCCGCCACAGGCGATGCCGTTCGAATCCCGCTTCACGCATTTCACCGATGGCCAGCCGCGTTACCAGGCGGATTACAAGGGCGACGCGCTTTCGATCGCTCCCGGCCAGTCGACAGAGCTGAAGAGCCTCGTGTTTGCCGGCGCCAAGGAAGTTCCGCTGATCGACCAGTATGTCGAGCAGCTCAAGATCCCGCATTTCGATCTCGTCATCGACTGGGGCTGGTTCTACTTCATCACCAAGCCAATGTTCAAACTGATGGACTTCTTCTTCCGTCACGTGGGCAATTTCGGCGTGGCAATCCTTTTGACAACCGTCGTCGTCAAGCTGCTCTTCTTCCCGCTGGCGAGCAAGCAGTATGCCTCCATGGCCAACATGAAGCGCATGCAGCCGCGGATGGAAGAGCTGAAGGCCAAGCACGGTGATGACCGCATGGCCCTTCAGCAGGCGATGATGGCGCTCTACAAGGAAGAAAAGATCAACCCGATCGCCGGTTGCTGGCCGGTGGTGCTGCAGATCCCTGTCTTCTTTGCGCTCTACAAGGTGATCTATACCACCATCGAAATGCGCCATGCGCCGTTCTTTGGCTGGATCCAGGACCTTTCCGCGCCGGACCCGACATCGCTGTTCAACCTGTTCGGTCTTCTGCCTTACGACGTCCCGCATTTCTTGATGATCGGCGTCTGGCCTATCATCATGGGCATCACGATGTTCATCCAGATGCGCATGAACCCGACGCCGCCGGATCCGACACAGGCGATGATCTTTACCTGGATGCCGCTGGTCTTCACCTACATGCTGGCGTCCTTCCCGGCCGGTCTCGTGATCTACTGGGCATGGAACAACACGCTTTCGGTGTCGCAGCAGGCCCTGATCATGAAGCGCCACGGCGCCAAGATCGAGCTGTTCGACAACATGAAGGGGCTGTTCAAACGAAAGCCCGCGGCGTCCAAATAGCTATTCTTCAGAAACCCCGGTTCGCCGGGGTTTTTCTTTGGCCGATTGAGAGCCTAGCGAGCGGAAAGCGACATTGGCTGACGTGGGTGGATCAGTCCCGCCTTTGGGCCGGCGCTAGGTTGCCCGAGGCAAGTTCCGCAAGCAGAGTAGAACATGCTGACGCTGGAATTGCTCCAGCAACCGGAACAGTCCCATGCCCGCGCCCTTCCCGCCGCCCACCCCACCGGGTCCACCCTTGGCCGGCACGATCCCCGCGAGCCTTCCCGGCTCGGAATACCGTATCGGCGCCCTGCTCGTCTTCGGCTCTGCTTTTGCCTGGAGTTTCGGCGGTGCGATCGCCCGCTTTCTCGATATCCCCGACAGCTGGACGATCGTGTTCTGGCGCAGCCTGTTCGGCACCCTGTTCCTGCTCGCCTTCATGCTGCTGCGCGACGGGCCGCGCGGCACGGTGGCGCTGTTTCGCAGCATGGGCTGGCCGGGCCTTTCGGTCGGCCTCTGCTTCATGGTGGCGTCCACCTGCTTTATCATATCGATCCAGTATACGACCGTCGCCAATGTGGTGCTGCTCGGTGCCGGTGTGCCGCTGTTTGCGGCGCTGATGGTCTGGCTGTTTTACGGCGAGCGCATATCGGGCGTTACCTGGCTTGCGATCGGCACCGTGATCGTCGGTGTCGGCATCATGGTATCGTCCTCGTTTACCGGAAAGGTCTCGCCGCTCGGAGACGGTCTGGCGCTGATCATTCCGCTGGTGTTTGCGCTGGCGACCGTCATCACCCGCCGTTACCCGCATGTGCGGATGACACCCGCCACCTGCTTCGGATGCTTTGCAGCCGGCATGATCGCGCTGACGATGTCTTCGAACCTCGCGGTCACCCCGGGCGAACTCGGTATTCTCTTCATCTTCGGTGCGCTCAATCTCGGGCTCGGCATGGCACTGTTCGTCACCGGTGCGCGGCTTATCCCCTCAGCGCTGGCTGCCCTGCTCGGCACTGGTGAAACCGTTCTCGGGCCCGTCTGGGTCGCCGTGATCCACGGCGAGATCCCGGCACCGCGCACGATCGCGGGCGGGGTGCTGATCCTTGCCGCGCTCATCACCCATCTGACCTTCGAGTTTCGTCGCCAGAAGAGACAGAACCGGTCGAACGCTTGACATATGGGGCTAAAACCCGGAAGCGATGTCCTTGAATTGAAGACAGGACGACGAGACCATGGCCGCAGACCATAATTCCGAGGAAAAGACGCTGTTCGGCCGCGCGTGGATCTTTATCCGCGGCGTGCCCTCGATGGAGTTTCTGCCGCCGGAAGGACCGCTTGAGATCGCGTTTGCCGGACGCTCGAATGTCGGCAAGTCCTCGCTGATCAATGCGCTCGTGGGCTACAAGGGGCTGGCGCGCACATCCAACACGCCGGGCCGCACACAGGAACTGAACTATTTCGTGCCCGACGGCTATTCCGGCCAGGCAGGCGACCTGCCGCCGATGGCGCTGGTTGACATGCCCGGCTACGGCTATGCGCAGGCGCCGAAAGAAAACGTCGATGCCTGGACGAAGCTCGTGTTCGATTACCTGCGTGGCCGTGCCACGCTGCAGCGCGTCTATGTGCTGATCGACAGCCGCCATGGCATCAAGAAGAACGACGAGGACGTGCTCGACCTCCTCGACAAGGCCGCCGTCTCCTATCAGATCGTGCTGACCAAGACAGACAAGATCAAGGATCCTGCGGTTCCGAGGCTGATTGCCGAGACGCTCGAAAAGATCCGCAAGCGGCCCGCTGCCTATCCGGAAGTGCTGTCGACATCGTCTGAGAAAGGCCGCGGCCTGGACGAGCTGCGCGCCGAGATCATGAAGACCATCGGCCGGTAAATCTCCCGAAACGAAAAAATCCGGCCGCCTGTGACGGGCGACCGGATCTTTATGCGACGCTTCGACCTGCTTTGGTCAGCCGTTACATCTTCGGCAGCAGAACCTTGTCGATGACGTGAATGACGCCGTTCGACTGCTTGACGTCGGCGATCGTCACAGTGGCCACACCACCGGTTTCGTCGGTGAGCGTGATCTTGCCCATGCTTTCCTTGGCCTTCAGAACGCAGCCGCCGACGGTCTTGACGTCATGCGTGCCCTTGTCGTCCTTGATCATCTTTTCGATCGCGGTCGACATGGCGTTCGCGGCCACGACGTGGCAGGTAAGGATCTTGGTCAGCTGTGCCTTGTTTTCCGGCTTCAACAGGGTTTCGACGGTGCCCTTCGGCAGCGCGGCGAAGGCTTCGTTGGTGGGCGCGAACACGGTGAACGGACCTTTGCCCTGCAGGGTCTCGACGAGGCCCGCAGCCTTCACGGCGGCGACCAGCGTCGTGTGATCCTTGGAGTTCATGGCATTCTCGACGATGTTCTTGTCTTCATACATGGCAGCGCCACCGACCTTCGGGTTTGCGGCGTAGGCGCCGGCAACGGAGGCGGACAGGATTGCGGCGCATGCGGCAAGGCGGATTGCGGATTTAAACATTGTTCTCTTCCTCTCTACAGCCTGAACGACCCCGGCGCTGAAGGCGCCTCCCAGGTCCGGCTTTCCCTCTGTGGGGACATGGCTAGAGACGAGAGGAAAGCGGGAAGAGTTTCAAAGGCTGGCGACGCGAAGACAGAAATCCGCTATGCCTTTGATTTAGCATCCCTTAATTAGAGATCCCGGATCTTTCCGACGGCGAGAACCGGCCCGGTCCGGTGACCGGTCGGCGAGCCGCCCAATGGTTCAAGGCTGACGGCGAAGGACGCGCCGTTCTCGACACGCTTGCGATGCCCGGCCGGCACTTCGATCGTGTCGCTGCCGCTTTCCGGCAGGATACCGAGCGAGATTGCCTCTTCACCGCTGCCGGGGACAAGCCACAGTTCGAGCGAGCGGCGTTCCGCCGTCGTTGCGGCAACGGGCGTCAGCTGCAAGCGACCGCTGGCACCGTCATACCGCGCCCTCAGGCCGAACGCATTGCCCTCGCCGCTCATCTCGGCGACCAGTTGCTTGCCCGGCGCAGAGCCACCCACAGGTCCGCCGATCCAGCCCGTTGACAAGGACGCGTATGTCACCAAAAGGGCAATCGAGGCGAATGACAGGCCGCGCCACAAAAGCAGCGAGTTCCACCATCCACCGCGTGCCAGCTCGTTTCCAAAACCGTTCTGGGCGAAGACGCGCTTTTCGATCCTGGCGTAAACGCCTTTCGGCGGACGTTCCTCGCCGTATTCCGCATCGAGGTCGGAAGACAGGTTTTCCTGCCAGCGCATCACCATGGCCGCAAAGGCCGCATCACGGACGATGCGATCCTCGACGCGGCGGCGCTGGTCAAGCGGCAGGACGCCGAGCACATATTCGCCAGCCAGAAGCTGGTCGCGGGAGCGATCGTTTTCGCTTTGGTCTGGTGTCGTCATCGGTCCAGGCACTCCCTCAGCTTGAGAAGGCTGCGCCTCAGCCAGGTTCGCATCGTATTCAGCGGCACGCCATGGCGTTCCGCCAGTTCCTGATAGGTCAGGCCTTCGACATAGGCGCTTTTGACGGCACCTGCGCGGTCAGGATCGAGCTCCTGCATGCAGCTGTCAATACGCCTTCCTTCACCGCGCATCACCGACGCCTCCTCCGGATCAGGACCGAGGTCGGCAATATCCGTCCTGTCTTCCAGAGCGTCCGTCACGGGCCGGCGGGCGCGAAGGCGGTCGATCGAATGGTTTCGGGCGATTGCGACGAGCCAACCGGCTGCGCTTGTTCCCGAAGGGGCAAACCGATCGGCTCTCTGCCATATCCGCACGAAAATCTCCTGCAGGGCATCTTCTGATTCGGCCCTATCCTTCAGGATACGCAGGCAGACTGCGAATAGTTTCGGCGAAACGCCGGAATAAAGCTTTGTGAATGCCGTCCGGTCGCGCAGTCCTACGCGGCCGATCAATTCGGCAATCTCGCGATCACTCACCAAAACCAAAGCCTCCCCGTGCGGCACAAGACGCAATGCATCGCTGCCACATACATGCCTCACCGTAATTTTGCTCATGAATTATTTGATCTGTCAAAAACATGCGTTAAAAGGCCCCACACATTTTCCCAGAGGTATTTCCATGACGGCTTCGGAAAGCGAACTTCAGGCACAACTTCTGGCACAGGCGCTGCCCTATATGCAGCGCTACGAGAACAAGACGATCGTCGTCAAATACGGCGGCCATGCGATGGGCGATATGGCTCTGGGCAAGGCTTTCGCGGCCGATATCGCGCTTCTCAAGCAGTCCGGCGTCAACCCGATCGTCGTTCATGGCGGCGGCCCGCAGATCGGCGCGATGCTGACCAAGATGGGCATCGAATCGAAATTCGAGGGCGGGCTTCGCGTCACCGACGCAAAGACGGTCGAGATCGTCGAGATGGTCCTTGCCGGATCGATCAACAAGGAAATCGTCGCGCTGATCAATCAGACCGGCGAATGGGCGATCGGTCTCTGCGGCAAGGACGGCAACATGGTGTTTGCCGAAAAGGCCAAGAAGACCATCATCGATCCTGATAGCCACATCGAGCGCGTGCTCGACCTCGGCTTCGTCGGCGAGGTTGTCGAAGTTGACCGGACGCTGCTCGACCTGCTTGCCAAGTCCGAGATGATCCCCGTCATCGCCCCCGTGGCCCCCGGCCGCGACGGCGCCACCTACAACATCAATGCCGACACGTTTGCGGGTGCCATTGCCGGCGCGCTGCATGCCACCCGCCTCTTGTTCCTCACGGACGTTCCAGGCGTGCTCGACCGCGACAAGAACCTGATCAAGGAACTGACCGTCGCGCAGGCACAGGCGCTGATCAAGGATGGCACGATTTCCGGCGGTATGATCCCCAAGGTCGAAACCTGCATCGAGGCGATCCGCGCAGGCGTTCAGGGCGTCGTCATCCTCAACGGCAAGACCGCGCATTCGGTACTGCTCGAGATATTCACCGAACACGGTGCGGGCACGCTGATCGTACCCTGAGCGGCAGCAAGAGCTCGGCCCTCAGGACATCAGAAGGCCGAGGATACCGCAGACGATCAGCAGGCAGCCCGACAGTTCCATGCGGTTCAGCCGTTCGTGGAACAGGAAATAGGACGAGGCGAAGGTGAAGATCAGCTCGATCTGGCCGAGCGCCTTCACATAGGCCACCTGCTGCAGCGTCATGGCCGTGAACCAGCAGGCGGAGCCGACCACGCCAGCGAGCCCGACCAGCGCCGAGGAGCGCCACGTACGCACGACCTGGACAATCTCTCGCTTGTCCTTCCACAGCATCCAGATCAGCATGAAAACGGTCTGGAATATCGTGACGCATGTCAGGGTGACGGCGGCCTGCATGATCGAATTGGGTCCATTCAGCGACAGCGACGCGGAGCGGAAGGAAATCGAGGCGATGGCGAAGAGGCCGCCCGAGGCCATGCCGATCAGCGCGATCCTGCCGACCATGGCGGTGCCGAGATTGCGCCACGAGATCGGAAGATTGGCCATCGAGATCAGCATCACCCCGATCACCCCGACAATGATCGCCACTATGCCGCCGCTGGTCAGTTTGTCGCCCAGAATGATGAAGCCGAAGATTGCCGCCTGCACCGGCTCGGTCTTCGAATAGGCGGTGCCGACCGCGAAATTCCTGAGCGAAAACAGATAGACCAGAAGCATGGTCGCGAATATCTGCGCAAGCCCGCCGAGCACGACCCAGAAGACGAACTCAAGATCCGGGCTGGGCAATGCATAGCCCACACCGAAATGCAGAACGAGCACGTAGATGACGGCGAGCGGAAATCCGTAGCCGAAGCGCACGAAGCTTGCGCCGCGGGTTCCGAGCGAGCCTTGCAGATGCTTCTGAAGCGCTGACCGCAGATTCTGACAAAAAGCGGCAGCGATGGTGATGGGGATCCAAAGTTCCATCCCAAGGCGGTATCACGCAGGGTCACGACCGGCCAAGGTCGGCGCGGCGTGTAAATGTTCGTAGGGGCGGATTTTCTTCCCGTTCAAACGCTGGCATAACACGGCTATGGACAAGACGCCGAAGACTGCCCCCGACGCTGCCGATTTCGCAAATATCCGTGACTGGGTTTTCGATCTCGACAACACGCTCTACCCGCATCACGTCAATCTGTTCTCGCAGATCGACAAGAACATGACGGCCTATGTGCAGGAATTGCTGCAGCTGGAGCATGACGAGGCCAAGCGACTGCAGAAGCAGTATTACCACGAGCATGGCACGACGCTGCAGGGGCTGATGCTGAACCATGGCATCGATCCGGACGGGTTTCTCGAACAGGCGCATGCGATCGACTACTCGGCGCTGTTGCCGCATCCGGAACTGGGCGCGGCAATCCGGGCGCTTCCCGGCCGCAAGTTCATCTTTACCAATGGCAGCGTGCCCCATGCGCAGGCGGCTGCCCGCGCTCTCGGCATTCTCGACGATTTCGACGACATCTTCGATATCGTCGCCGCCGGTTACCTGCCCAAGCCCGCCGGCGAAACCTACGACAAGTTCGCGGCCCTCCACACGGTCGATACGAAGAACGCTGTCATGTTCGAGGACCTGCCGCGCAATCTCATCGCGCCGAAAGCGCTCGGCATGCGCACGGTGCTGCTGGTGCCGCGCAATCTCGATACTGTCGTCATCGAGCGTTGGGAAAAGTTTTCAGACGAGGACGATCACATCGATTACGTCACCGACGATCTCACCGCATTCCTGTCAGGCCTCAAATTCGCGTAGGCCGCGCCTTACCAAAAGTTCATCTACATTACAGATGTTTAAGTGGTTTTGACCAGTTGCCGATCCTATCTTCAGGCTATCGAAGCAACCGGAAAGGACCACTCGATGATCGCGAAGAAGATAGTTTTGGCAAGCCTGAGCGCTGCTCTCATCGCTGGCGCAGCCATCCCCGCCTTCGCTGCACCAGGCCCTGACGGACCACGCCATCATGAAGGTCGGCGCGGAGGCCCTGACGGCGGCCCGCATGGCGGTCCACGCGCTGCGATGATGCAGGATGTAATGTTCGTTCGCCTTCTCAAGCAGGCGGATACGAACAAGGACGGCAAGATTTCCAAGGAAGAGCTGACCGCTCGCCAGGAAGCGCTTTTCGCCGAGATCGACCTCAACAAGGACGGGTCCATCACCCGCGGTGAAATGGTTGATTTCCGTGACAACAAGATGGCCGAGTTCCGCAAAAACAACCCGCCGCCGACGCCTGAAGAGGCTGAGGACGAAGGCCCGGATGCAGACGGCCCGATGGCAGAAGGACCCGAGGGTGAAGGCCCTAAGGCTGAGGCCCCCAAGGCTGACGGACCACGTGCCGACCGCGAACAGGCCCGTGACCGCCACCACGACCGGCATGAGCGCCGGGAAGCTCGCCGCGATCGCGGTCCGAGGGGTGGACCTGGCGACGGTATGATGGGCCCCGGCATGTTCCGCATGATCGACGAGAACCGCGATCGCAAGATCAGCAAGGAAGAAGCCGCTGCTGCCACCGAAAAGCTGTTCGCCCGCATGGACACGAACAAGGACGGACAGATCACGATCGACGACCTGCCGGACCGCCCCCTCTAGTTCTACGCCCCCCTGAACTAGACTGGTAGTCGTCTGATGGACCCGCCTTCCCTTCCGGGAGGCGGGTCCAGTCGTTTCAACTGTCCGAAACTTTTCAGAGCCGCGCCTCGACGGCCGATACCTCAGGGATAGACGGCTGAGCGCCTCTCTGAAGGCATGCGAGCGAGCCCGCAACGGCTGCGCGCCGCAGGGCATCTGCAAAGCCTATCCCCTGATCGAGACTTGCAGCCAGATAGCCGCAGAACGTATCGCCGGCGCCCACCGTGTCCACAGGCTCGATCTTCAGGCCCTTGGCCGACAGGATTTCACCATCAAGCATGGCAACGACACCTTCGCTACCGAGCGTGACCACGAACGTCTGGCCGGTCTCACTGTGAAGGCGGCGCAAAACTTCTTCGCGCGCTTGGGCGTCGCTGATCGTGCAACCTGCGAGAAGGTCGAATTCGGTCTCGTTGGCGACGACGATATCGGCGAGGCCGGATAGTCGAACCGCATCGGCCGTCAGCGGCGCGGTGTTGATCATCGTGCGTATGCCCTTCGCCTTTGCTGCGCGCAGTGCCGCCTCGACGGCTGCCGGCGGGATCTCGAGCTGCAGCATCAACGTGTCGGATGGAGACATGGCCTCCACAGCGCCCTGCGCCTGCGCCTCGCCGATCGTGCCATTGGCACCGGGCACGACGGCGATCATGTTCTCGCCGCTGTCATCGCCGACCAGGATCAGCGCTGTGCCGGTTGAAATATTTGTCCGCGTGACCGCCGATAGGTCGGTTCCGGATGCCTGGAGCAGAGCCAGCGCTGGGTCTGCAAAACCGTCGTTTCCGACCGCGCCGACCATGCGCACTTCGCTGCCTGCGCGGCGGGCGGCCAGTGCCTGGTTGGCACCCTTGCCGCCGGAGGCCGTCGCAAAGGTCGAACCCACAACCGTTTCGCCCGGCCCCGGCAACCGCTCTGTCGTTGCGATAAGATCCATGTTGATGGAGCCGAAGACGGTGATCATGCTGTGCCTGCCTGTTTTGTGAAACGCGGCGCGACACTGCCCGAGAGGATCAGTCCTCGTCAACCACCCTCAGGCGCAGCGAGCCGGTGCGGCTTTCGACAGCGCCGGATGCGGGAGCTGTGGGCTGCGGTCCAACCTTCGGAACCGGGGCAGCGGCTGGCGGCGCTTCCAGTTCGAGCGCTTCGATCCTTGCGCCACGCCTGCCGAGCTTCTCGGTTGACGTCACGATCTGTTCGACATCCTTCTGGGCTGCGAAGAAATGCGATTGCAGCTTGCGGGTCCGCTCGTCGAGGCGACCGAGATCTTCCATCAGCAAGGCGACCTCACCCTGGATCAGATGCGCCTGTTCGCGCATGCGCTGGTCTTTCAGCACGGCCTGGATAACCTGGATCGACAGCATCAGCAGCGATGGCGAGACGATGACGATCCTCGCGCGCTGCGCCTTCTGAATCACGCCCTCGAAATGCTCATGGATCTCGGCAAAAATCGATTCGGACGGCACGAAGAGAAAGGCGGTGTCCTGCGTTTCTCCGGCGATCAGGTATTTCTCCGAGACATCACGGATGTGGACTTCCATGTCGCGACGGAATTGCTGGGATGCGGCCCGGCGCGCTTCGGGTGCGGCCGCTTCGCGAAACGCATTCCATGCCTCCAACGGAAATTTTGCGTCGATGACGAGCGGTGGCAAGCCGTTCGGCATGCGGATCACGCAGTCCGGTCTCGACCCGTTCGACAACGTCTTCTGGAATTCGAAGGCACCCATCGGCAGGCCGTCGGAAACGATCGCTTCCATCCGGCCCTGACCAAAGGCGCCGCGCGTCTGCTTGTTGGAGAGGATCGCCTGCAGTCCCACGACATCCTTGGCTAGGCTCTGAATGTTGTTCTGGGCAGCGTCGATGACGGCCAGACGCTCCTGCAGCTGGCGCAGGTTGTCATGGGTGGATCTGGTCTGTTCGGTAATGGTAGCGCCGATACGGTGGGTCATGCCATCGAGCCGCTGGCCGACGACCTGGCTGAGCTCGACCTGGCGGGCGGCGAGCGTCTCGCCCATCGCCGAAAGCCTGCCCTGCATTTCCCCCTGCATCCGCATCAACTCGCCCATGCGGGCCTCGGCGTCTTCCGCCTGACGGCCGCTGCCTCCGGAAAGGCGCATGAGAAACAGCATGAGAAGCATGCCGAAGACGCAGGAAGCCGCCATCAGCACCATCGGGTGCTGGCTCTCCAGAAAACGGGAAATCTCGGGGAACAGGTCATTCATGGCGGCAAGCTAGCAGAAAACCGCGGATTGGAAAGATCAAAACGGGAACATTGATCGAAAACGGCGATCCGGGGCTGTTCCATCGGCGAAAAAGATAGGTTATGGGATCGCCATGACGATCAAGCCGCTTATCATTCTTCCAGATCCGCTCCTGCGTCAGGTGTCCAAGCCTTTCGAACGGGTGGACGACGCACTTTTGAAGCTCGCGGACGACATGCTGGAAACCATGTACGACGCTCCGGGCATCGGCCTTGCCGGGATCCAGATCGGCGTTGCCCGCCGCATTCTTGTGGTCGACGTGTCGCGCGAGGAGGACGAGAAGAACCCGATCGTCGTGATCAATCCGGAAATTATCCGCTCTTCGGACGAACGATCGGTGTATGAGGAAGGCTGCCTTTCCATCCCGGAATACTATGCCGAGGTGGAGCGCCCGGCGTCCGTGACGGTCAAGCATATCGGTCGCGACGGCAAGGAACACGTGATCGAGGCCGACGGCCTGCTCGCCACCTGCCTGCAGCACGAGATCGACCATCTGGACGGCGTGCTGTTCATCGACCATATATCGCGGCTGAAGCGCGAAATGGTGATCAAGAGGTTCACCAAGGCTGCCAAGGCGAAGGCGGTCTAGCGATCGCTTGCAGGCAATCTCGGTTTGAAGGCGCGTTCCTTGCGGGCGCGAAAGGTCCATGTCTCTTCGCATCATCTTCATGGGCACGCCGGAATTTTCCGTGCCGACACTGCAGAACCTGAAGCAGGCCGGCCACGAGATCGTTGCGGTCTATAGCCAGCCGCCGCGTCCCGGCGGGCGCCGCGGGCTCGATCTCGTAAAGTCGCCGGTGCATCAGGCGGCGGAACTGCTCGGCATCCCGGTGCTGACACCGCTCAATTTCAAAAGCGAGGAAGACCGCGAGACCTTCAGGTCCTTCCAGGCGGATGTCGCCGTGGTCGTCGCCTATGGCCTGCTTCTGCCCGAAGCGATCCTCACCGGCACCCGGCTCGGTTGCTACAACGGCCATGCTTCGCTGCTGCCGCGCTGGCGCGGTGCTGCCCCGATCCAGCGCGCCATCATGGCCGGCGATGCAAAGACCGGCATGATGGTGATGCAGATGGAAAAGGGCCTCGATACCGGCCCGGTCGCGCTCACCCGGGAAGTCGAGATCGGCGAAGCCATGACCGCTGGCGAGTTGCATGACAGGCTGATGCTGACGGGCGCGCGTGCCATGGTCGAGGCGATGGAGAAGCTGGAAGCCGGCGACCTGCCGCTGACACCGCAGTCTGCTGACGGCGTGCTTTACGCGTCGAAGATCGACAAGGGCGAGACGCGCATCGATTTCTCAAGGCCTGCGCGCGACGTTCACAACCATATTCGCGGACTTTCGCCGTTTCCGGGCGCCTGGTTCGAGGCCGAGATCAACGGAAAGCCGGAACGGATCAAGGTCCTCTCTTCTTTCGTAGGCTCCGGACAGGGAGACGTCGGCACGGTGCTGGACGATCACCTGACGATCGCCTGCGGTGAAGGCGCCGTTTGCCTGACGCGGCTGCAGAAGGCCGGCGGCAAGCCGCTTGATGCCGCCGATTTCCTGCGTGGCACGGCGATCACGGCCGGAATGCGGGTGGCCTGATGCCGCGTTACAAGATGATCGTCGAATATGACGGCACGTCCTATGTTGGCTGGCAGATCCAGGACAACGGTCATTCGGTGCAGGCCGCGATGCAGAAGGCGATCCTGAAGCTGACCGGCGAGACCGTATCGGTCCGTGGCGCAGGGCGGACCGATTCAGGCGTGCATGCCTGGGGCCAGACGGTTCATACGGATCTTTCCCGCGAGTGGGTGCCTTACAAGCTGCGCAACGCCGTCAACGCCTATCTGATGACGGCATCGGAAAAGGTTTCGGTCATCGATGTCAGCCTCGTCGACGAGACCTTCGATGCGCGGTTCTCGGCCACCAAGCGGCACTATCTCTACCGCATTCTCAACCGGCCTTCTCCCTTAGCGCTCGAGGCGAACCGGGCGTGGTGGGTGTCAAAACCTCTCGATCATGAGGCGATGCATGCCGCAGCCCAGATGCTGGTCGGGCATCATGATTTTACCACCTTCCGCTCCACCCACTGTC
Organism: Neorhizobium sp. DAR64872/K0K18; assembly: GCF_050500175.1. NCBI lineage: Bacteria > Pseudomonadati > Pseudomonadota > Alphaproteobacteria > Hyphomicrobiales > Rhizobiaceae > Neorhizobium > Neorhizobium sp. DAR64872/K0K18. The sequence goes on along the minus strand of NZ_CP191446.1, from coordinate 321,073 downwards.
AGGCGAAAAGCCCGGTCCGGACGCTCGACCGGCTGGACGTGACGCGCTCAGGCGATCTGATCGAGATCCGCGCTTCGGCTCAAAGCTTCCTGCACAACCAGATCCGCTCCTTTGCCGGCACGCTGAAGATCGCCGGACAAGGCAAGGTTACGCCCGAGGACGTTAGGGCAGCACTCGAGGCACGCGACCGCAAGCGCTGCGGCCCGGTGGCACCGCCGGATGGCCTCTATTTCATGAAGGTGGATTATCCTGACGACCGTCAGGACGGATAGACGCCCAGGAACCGCTGCAGCACCTCGGACAGAAGCATGTCCGGCACGATCAGCACCATCACCAGCGCCGCCACCAGCAGCGGCTGCGGGCCGCAGAGCATGCGCATCACCCGCGTCAGCGCGACAACGACGACAATCAGCAGCGACAGATGCAGGAGGGCGAGAAACCCGGTCATGCCGATCGGCAGGATGAAGGCTGCCGCCAGAACCGCATAAGCATAGGCAAACGGCACGGACAGCCAGTTGACCACGATCACCATCGTCGGGAATTTCTGGCCGAGCCCGAACAGCGCGCAGACGATGCCCACGAGAATGAGCGGCAGGATCCAGTCGATCGCCTCCAGCATGCCGAGCCTGAAGAAGAACAGACCTCCGGTCTTCGTGCCCGGCGGCATTGCCTGCAGAAACATCATCCGCCACCAGGCCCAGGTGACGAACATTGCCGGCAGACACCAGACAAAGGCCCAGAAGGACCGCAGCAGGCCGCGATCGGTAAGATCGAGTTGCTTGAACCCGTCCGCATCGCACTTGATCAGCAGCCAGATGCCGGTCACGTAAAACCGCACTTCAGCGTAGCTCGGCATCGGCACCTCCTGGATTGGGATTGCGGGAAGAATGTCCGCGGTGGGCAATCATGCGACCGTCACTCCAAGGCTTGTCTCCAGCCAGGACACGACGACCAGTTCGGTCATCACGGTGAAGCCAAGCAGCGCTGCCCGCAACCATGGGGAACCGCCGACAACTGTCGTCAGGAGCCGCCAATAGAGAAGACCTGCACCGACGAGAACGGCAAGCATGACGCTAAGCAATGCATATCGGTAGACAAGGCCGGTACCGAACAGGCTGTCCAGCGCAAGGCTGGCCGGGAATGCGGTCACGTAGGATGCATAGACCAGCGGCACCGTGAACCAGTTGCGCGTGACGATCAGCGTGCGCAGCAGCGGTCGCAGTCCGAAGGCGACAGCGACGAGGCAGATGGCGAGAACCGGAACGATCCACTGCGCGATCTCCACCAGCAACATCTTTCCGGCGAATGCGAGGACACCGTCACCGCCGCGGGGATGCGCCTGCGCATATTCGGCACGCTTGAACATCCATCCCGCGACGATCGCGGGCAGGCACCACAGGATCGCAAGGAAGGACCGGGCAACGCCTTGGTCGGAAATGTCGAAGGCGCTGAGGCCGCGCGCATCGCCGCGGATCAGCAGCCAGAGGCCGCTCAGGTGATGGCTGAGGTCATGAAACCGCAGCATCGCCGAACCAGCGCGAGAGGAAGGTTCCATAGATCTGCGTCAGCGTTTCGAGGTCAGCGATCGCGACCCGCTCATCCACCATGTGCATGGTCTGGCCGACGAGGCCGAATTCCACGACCGGGCAGTAATCCTTGATGAAACGCGCATCGGATGTGCCGCCGGTGGTGGACAGCGCCGGCACCCTGCCCGTCACGGCCTCGACAGCGCCGGACAGCGAACTGATCAGCGCGTTGTTGCGGGTCAAAAAGACGTGGCTCGGTCGCTCGGCCCAGACGATCTCGTAACGGACCTTGTCGCGACCGGGACGCAGCGTCTGGTCGCCTGCGGCCGCATCGAGACGGCGCAGGATCTCGGCCTGGACGGTTTCGGCCGTCCAGGTGTCGTTGAAGCGGATGTTGAAGGCAAAACTCGCCTTGGCAGGCACGACATTGGTGGCCGGGTTACCGATATCGACCGTGGTGACTTCGAGGTTGGAGGCCGGGAATTCCGGTGTGCCTTCGTCGAATCGCGGGTGCATCAGGGCATGCGCCAGGGGTAGCAGCCCGCGCACGGCGTTGTCCGCAAGATGCGGATAGGCAGCGTGGCCCTGAACGCCATGGACCGTAACCTTGCCGGAGACGGAGCCGCGGCGGCCGATCTTGATCATGTCGCCGAGCACGTCCGGATTGGTCGGTTCGCCGACCAGGCAGGCATCCCAGCGCTCGCCCCTGTCGGCTGCCCATTTCAGCAGCTTCTCGGTGCCGTTTACGGCCGGGCCTTCCTCATCGCCGGTGATCAGGAATGAGATCGAGCCCTGCGGGGCGCCGTGTTCTTCGATATGGCGGGCAACGGCTGCGGCAAAGCAGGCAATGCCGCCCTTCATGTCGACGGCGCCGCGGCCGAACATCTCTCCGCCTTCGATATCGGCGGAAAACGGAGGATGGCTCCAGGACGCCTCGTCGCCGACCGGCACCACATCCGTATGGCCGGCAAACATCAGGTGCGGACCGGTCGTTCCGAGCCGCGCGTAGAGGTTCTCGATGTCGGGCATGCCGGGCTCGGTCGCCACCATCCGCTCGACGGTAAAGCCGAGCGGCGAAAGCATCGCCTCAAGCGCCGACAATGCGCCGCCTTCGGCGGGCGTGACGGACGGGCAGCGGATGAGGTCCCGCAGGTTTGCGATCGGATCGACAGCGGACATCGGGATTGCCTTCGGTTAGTCGCGCAGCAGTTCGTTGATGCCGGTCTTGGAGCGGGTCTTCTCATCGACCGTCTTGACGATGACAGCGCAATAGAGATGCGGTGCGGCCAGGCCGTTCGGCATCGTGGCATTGCCTGACGGCATCGAGCCGGCAACGACGACCGAGTAAGGCGGTACTTCGCCGAACGAGACTTCGCCGGTGGCGCGATTGACGATCTTGGTCGACTTGCCGATGTAGACGCCCATTCCGAGGACCGAGCCTTCGCGAATGATGCAGCCTTCGACGACTTCCGAACGGGCGCCGATAAAGCAATTGTCTTCGATGATGGTCGGGCCGGCCTGCATCGGCTCCAGCACGCCGCCAATGCCGACGCCGCCGGACAGGTGCACGTTCTTGCCGATCTGTGCGCAGGAGCCGACGGTTGCCCAGGTATCGACCATCGTGCCTTCATCGACATAGGCGCCGAGATTGACGAAGGATGGCATCAGCACGACGTTCTTGCCGATATAGGCCGAGCGGCGCACGACAGCGTTCGGCACCGCGCGGAAACCGGCCGAGCGGAACTGGTTCTCGCCCCAGCCTTCGAACTTCGAGGGAACCTTGTCCCACCAGGTGGAGGCGCCGGGGCCACCCTTGACGACTTCCATGTCGTTGAGACGGAAGGACAGAAGAACCGCCTTCTTCAGCCACTGGTTGACGGTCCAGCTGCCATCCTCGCCGCGCACGGCCACACGCGCCTCGCCGGCATCGAGCAGGTTCAGCGACTGCTCTACGGCATCGCGGATCTCTCCCTTGGTCGAGATCGTCACGCTGTCGCGGTTGTCGAACGCGGTTTCGATCGTCTTTTCGAGGGAGGAGAGGTCTGCGCTGCTCATGGAGAATCCTTCGTCGTCGTCGATATCGTGATGGCCGCAAAGGCCCGGGACACAGCCGTGTGGCTGGCCAAATGGTGCCAATTGCTCTAAGCGACCGGCACTCAAGCGTCAATGCGAATTGGCGTCAACGCATATAAGCGAACGGCTCCGGAAGGGTTATTGCGATGGCACGGGTGAAGAATGACGGACCACGGCGGAAGGACGGGGTCTGGGATCCGCTGAAGGACAACAAGGCCGACAAAAGTGCCGCCGCAGTTCAGCCGAAAACACCGCAGACGCTGTCGCCGACCTATCGCCTTGCCTTTGCCGATGAGGATTTCCTGAGCCGCGAAGAATTGCGGCCGGTGCGGCTGCAGCTGGAACTCATGAAGGCCGAGATGATGCTCGCCGAGGCCGGGATCAAATCCACGGTCGTGCTGTTCGGCGGTGCCCGCATTCCGGCACCGGGCCAGGCGCCTTGGGCGGCTCACAACGAGACCCAGCGCAATAACCTGATCGCAGCCTCGGTTTTCTACGAAGAGGCCCGCAAGTTCGCGACGCTTTGTGGTGTGCATTCGGCAGCCTACGACCATCAGGAATATGTGGTCGTGACCGGTGGCGGACCGGGCGTGATGGAGGCCGGCAACCTTGGCGCGTCGGAGGTTGGCGCACCGAGCATCGGGCTCAACATCATGCTGCCGCACGAACAGGCGCCCAATCCTTACGTGACGCCGGAGCTCTCATTCAACTTCCACTATTTCGCGATTCGCAAGATGCACTTCCTGATGCGCGCCAAGGCCGTTGCCGTCTTCCCGGGCGGCTTCGGCACGCTCGATGAGATGTTCGAGGCGCTGACGCTGATCCAGACCAAGCGCATGGAGCGAATCCCGCTCATCCTGTTTTCAGAAAAGTTCTGGCGCGGCATCGTCAACTTCGAAGCGCTTGCCGATTTCGGCACGATCTCGCCGAAGGATCTTGAGCTGATCAGCTTTGTGGAAACCGCAGATCAGGCGTGGAAGATCATCGCGGATTTCTACGGGCTTTGAAGGTGGGACGGTGCAGGTTCCTTACCCTCTCCCCGTGCGCGGGGAGAGGAAACAGGCCCTGATCGGGCAATGACCATTCAGCTTGCCGGTTGAGCTTGAGCCCTAGAGACGGCCGACGCGCTCCGTCAGCAATTCGAAGAAACCATCCGCGTCGACATGGCGCATGAAGGTCGCATTGGCCGTGCGGCCGGTGACGCCCCACCAGTCGGCGACCGTCATGCCGACGGTGAGCTCTGATTGGGTCTCGATCTCGACATTGCAGTGGCGGCCGGTAAAGAGGTCCGGCTTCAAGAGATAGGCGATGACCGACGGGTCATGCAGCGGGCCGCCGTCGGAGCCGTATTTCTCGATGTCGAAGCGCTCGAAGAAGGCAAGCCATTCGACGAGAACCTGCGACGGGCGGTTGCCGAGTGCGGCGATCTTTTCGACCCGTGCCTTGGTGGTCAGCAGCTGATGCGTGACATCGAGCGGCATCATGACTACAGGGATACCGGCGCCGAGCACGATCTTGGCCGCCTCCGGATCCACATAGATGTTGAATTCGGCTGCTGGCGTGATGTTGCCGCCTTCGAACAGGCCGCCACCCATCATCACCAGTTCCTGGACGCGCGAAGCAATGTCCGGCGCCTTGGTGAGCGCCATGGCGATGTTGGTGAGCGGACCGAGCGTGCAAAGCGTCACGGTGCCTTCCGGCTCGCGGCGCAGCGTCTCGATGATGAAGTCGATGGCGTTCTTTTCCTGCGCCGCCATGGTCGGCTCAGGCAGTTCCGCTCCGTCGAGACCGGTCTTGCCGTGGACGTGTTCGGCCGTCACCTGCGGCCGGTTCAAAGGCTTCAATGCACCTTCATAGACCTTGGCATCAGGCCTGCCGCAGAGCTCGCAGACGATCCTCAGGTTGCGGCTGGTAAACGACAGCGGCACGTTGCCGGCAACGGCAGTCAAACCCAGCACATCCAGCTCGTCGGGGCTCGCAAAGGCCAGCATGATGGCCGCTGCGTCGTCCTGACCGGGATCGGTGTCGATGATGATCTTTCTGCGTTGCATGTCTCTTCCCCTTGAACTTTACGGGTTTTTGAGCCGGGTTGCGGATCGTGTCAAGCGCTCGCCGGCGTCTTGCGCTGACTGCCGCAAATTCCCATATATTGACCCGTCGGCGGGCCTTATGGACGCCGGCACAGTCGCTGGATAAAAGCTGGGACGACCGATGAGCCGTATGACACCTTTCGCAAGCCCTCTCCTCCTGGGCTTCGACGCGATGGAAAAGACACTCGAGCGATTGGGCAAGGGAAGCGACGGCTACCCGCCCTACAATATCGAGCGCATCAAGAAGACAGCGAGTGACGAACCACGCGAGGACGAATGCGACCTGCTGCGCATCACGCTTGCGGTGGCCGGTTTTTCGGAGGCCGAGCTCGAGGTCATGACCGAAGAAAATCAGCTTATCATTCGCGGCAGACAGGCCGAGCAGAACGAGCGCGACTACCTCTACCGCGGTATTGCGGCCCGCCAATTCCAGCGGATCTTCGTGCTGGCGGACGGTATGCAGGTGTCCGGCGCATCGTTGAAAAATGGTCTTCTTTCGATCGATCTGATCCGCCCCGAGCCGGAGCGTGTAGTGCGAAAAATTAACATTTCCGTCTCACAGTAGATCAATCAGCAATCGCTGATGCGTCCCCACTGTGGAGGCAGAAATGCTTATGAAAGAAGCGAATCCGAGCTTGACGGAGTCCGAACTCGCGCATCTCGGAAACGGCGAAGTCGGTTACATTCGCAAGATGAAGTCGGACGATGTGTCCCGCTGTTTCCCCGAGGCTCCGGACATCGATCCCAGCCTTGACCTTTGGGCTCTGTTCGGTGCGGACGGTACGCCGATCCTGCTCACCGACAACCGCTCCAGCACCTTTTTCAAGGCTGCCGAAGACGAGCTGAAGACCGTCACCCTGCACTGATCGGAATGAGCGTCAGATCTTGACGAATGTCAGGTAGGCGGATGACCGCCCTTCCCGGCGGGCCTTGTTCTCGTATCGCGTACCCGGCCAGCCGGCATAGGGCGTCAGCCAGTCCGAAGCCTGTTCTGCCTGCCAGGCGAAGCCGCCATGATCGCGGCAATGGAGCAGCGTCCAGTTCACATAGGTATCGATGTCTGAGGCGAAGCAGAATGTTGCGCCCGGCTTCAGCACGCGGTGGAACCGCTCCAGGTTGACCTGCGAAACGAAGCGGCGCTTCCAGTGCTTCCGCTTTGGCCACGGATCGGCGTAGAGAAGGTCGATCTGATCGATCGACGCATCCGGCAGCCAGTCCAGAACCTGGGTCGCATCGTCATCGTAAAGGCGGATGTTGCGCAAGCCCTGCTCTTCCACGCTGGTCAGAAGCTTTGCCATGGAATTGACGAAGGGCTCGACGCCGATAAAGCCGGTCGACGGATTTTCGGCGGCGCGGTGGATCAGGTGCTCGCCGCCACCGAAACCGATTTCCAGCCGCATCCGCTCGACAGAGAAGTCGTAGAGGCTCTCGATCCTGTCCGGCGCAGGGTTGGCGAGATCGAGCTTCAGTTGCGGCAAGAGCGTCGCCAGACCTTCCGCCTGCTTCTCGCGCAACGGCTTTCCCTTGCGGCGGCCGAAAAAGGCTTCCGTGGAACGGCTGGGATGCGGCTTGTCGGTCATGGATCGAATTCTCTCACGGTAAAAGCGGACGCCTTCGGCAGAAGGCACCCGCTTTACTGTTTTACAGGCGTGCTCGTAAAGGGCGATCAGGCCGCTTCGAGCTGATCACCCTTGAGGGCGTCCTTCAAAGGCTTCACGAGATCGGTCTTTTCCCAGGAGAAGGAACCGTCGCGACCGGCTTTGCGACCGAAATGGCCATAGGCGGAGGTCTTTGCATAGATCGGCTTGTTGAGATCAAGGTGACGGCGGATGCCGGACGGCGAGAGGTCCATGGTCTTGCGGATTGCCGCTTCGATCTGGTCTTCCGTCACGTTCTTGCCGGTTCCGTGCAGGTCGACATAGATCGACAGCGGCTGGGAAATGCCGATCGCATAGGAAATCTGTAATGTGCAGCGTTCGGCAAAGCCGGCGGCCACAACATTCTTGGCGAGGTAGCGGGCAGCGTAGGCTGCCGAACGGTCGACCTTTGTCGTGTCCTTGCCAGAGAACGCGCCGCCGCCGTGGGGCGCTGCACCACCGTATGTATCGACGATGATCTTGCGGCCGGTGAGGCCTGCATCACCGTCGGGACCGCCGATCACGAACTTACCGGTGGGGTTGATGTACCACTTGCAGTCGGCTGCGATCGGAAGTTCGCCCAGTGCTTCGCGGATATAGGGTTCGACGACGGAGCGTACCTTCTTCGAGTCCCAGCTGGGATCGATATGCTGGGTGGAGAGCACGATCGAGTCGACGGCGGCGGGCCTGCCGTTTTCGTAACGGACGGTCACCTGGCTCTTGGCATCGGGGCCGAGCTTGGCGGCTTCGCCCTCGCCCTTCTTGCGGGCCGTGGCAAGCAGCTGCAGGATCTTGTGCGAATAATAGATCGGCGCCGGCATAAGGTCCGGCGTTTCCTTGCAGGCGTAACCGAACATGATGCCCTGGTCGCCCGCACCCTCGTCGCCCTGACGATCGGCGGCGTTATCGACGCCCTGCGCGATATCGGCGGACTGCGAATGGAGGAGCACGTCGATCTTGACGGTCTTCCAGTTAAAGCCATCCTGCTCGTAGCCGATGTCGCGGATCGCGCGGCGGGCAGCGGATTTGAACTTCGACGGATTGATCACGTCGTTGCCGTTCTTGTCCTTCTTCATCAGGCTCGGCGGCAGGCGGACTTCGCCCGCAATCACCACCCGGTTTGTCGTCGCCAGCGTTTCACAAGCGATGCGGACGCCCCAAGGATCAATCCCGGTCTTTGCGGCTTCGCGGTAGACGAGATCGACGATCTCATCGGAAATACGATCGCAGACCTTGTCCGGATGACCTTCTGCAACGGACTCACTCGTGAACAGATAACTGGCGCGCATAACGGGATTCCCCTCAAAGAACAGACATCGAATGTTTAGTAAGTTCATCCGCTGAAGACAAGCGTACAACGACATAAATATATCTTTATGCGTCCAAGCGATTACCAATTCCTTGAGGTCACGGCATAAAAAAAGCGGCCCGGAGGCCGCCTTTCAAATAATGACCGGTCGACCGGTCATTCCGTCTCGGCATCGGCGGCAAGCGCCTTGACCAGATCCACCAAACGGCGGCGAACCTTGGGATCGGCGATCTTCACAAATGCGCGGTTCAACTGCAGCCCCTCAGAGGACGACAGGAAATCAACCACGTAGTTCGAGCTGGATGCTTCCGCCATACCGGACGCTCCACCCGCCTGATCGCCTGGCGCATCTTCGAAGAAGAAGGAGACCGGGACGTTCAAGATGGACGAAATGTTCTGCAGACGGCTGGCGCCAACGCGGTTAGTTCCTTTCTCGTATTTCTGAATCTGCTGGAATGTGATACCAAGGCTCTCCCCCAGCTTTTCCTGGCTCATGCCCAGCATTGTGCGGCGCAGACGAATCCGGCTCCCGACGTGAATATCAATCGGGTTCGGCTTCTTCTTGTTTTCAATCATAACGACGTCCTGACGAAGTTGCTGTCAATCTTCAACCCGGTCCGCGTGTGGGAGATACACTTTGGTGGCGCCGGTCACAACAAATCCGGCAAGCAAGGTGTATGGCGAGACGATAGGCCAAACCACTATGCAATTTTAGGGGTTTTGGGTCAATTCTTCCAGAATTTAAAACTTGTACGGGAAATAAGTGCAATCACAAACATGAGACATATCAGCAACCAGAAGTAAAAACGCCGTTCGGAAGCGTTCCAAAATGGGACTTTGACACTCGACATGGTTGAGTCAATCACACCCTTTTGATTGTAATCCAGGCCGCGTACGACCCTGCCAAAAGGATCGACGAAAGCCGAAATACCGGTGTTGGCACCGCGAATCAACGGCATGCCGTTTTCGACAGCCCGGACACGCGCCTGCTGGAAATGCTGGAAGGGTCCGGGAGTTTCACCGAACCATCCATCGTTGGTGACGTTCAAGAGCGCGCTCGAGCGTTCAATGCCGGCACCGATTTCATCCGGGAAGATCGCTTCGTAGCAGATCAGCGGATAGAAGGTTTGCCCGCCCGGGAGCGTCAGCATGGCGCGGCCCGGTGCTGCGGTAAAGCCGCCCGGCATGGCAATCGCATCGGGGATGCCGAGCGACCGCAGCATGTCCTCGTAAGGCACATACTCGCCGTAGGGGACCAGATGCACCTTGTCCGACGCCGACACGATCTGGCCGTTGCTGTCGATGACGTAGATCGAGTTGTAATAGCGGGTCGCAAAGCCCGGCCCGGCATTTTCAGCGCGGACGGCGCCGGTCACCAGAACCTGACCATCTTCCAGCACATCGGCAATGCGCGACAGGGCATCGGGATTATCGGTCAAGATGAACGGAACCGAGGTTTCCGGCCAGACGATGATATCCGGACGCTTTGCACCATCCTTTGCGGGCAGCGCCGTCATCGCCAGATGTTCTTCGAAGATCGCACCGCGCTCGGAATCGTCGAGTTTGCGCGACTGGTCGATCATCGGCTGGACGAGGCGCACCTCGACCGGATCCTTGGCAGTGGTAGAAAGCACCGCGTCGGCACCGGAAAGCCGCCAGGCGCCGAAGCCGAGATGGGCGCAGAGGATAAGGCCAGCGAGCGCGAGGCCAAGCCCCATGCCGCGTCGCGTCCCGATCAGTGCCGGTGCGGAGAACACGAAAACGGCCAGCACCGTGACACCCGTCACGCCGAGTGGGGCAGCCGACTGCATCATCAGCGGCATCGGCATGGCGCCGTAGCCGATCGAGTTCCAGGGAAAGCCCGTCAGCATGAAGCCCCGCAGCCATTCCGCAAGGCCAAAGCCAAACGCAGCAGCCGCAATCCTGCCCAAGCCATCGGACCAGAGAATGCGTGCCACCAGCGCCGCAAAGCCCCAGAATAGCGCCAGAAAAGCCGGCAGACCCAGAACTGCAAGCGGTATTGCCCAGGCAAACTCGTCAGCCTCGACCAGAAGCGCATTGCCGAGCCACCAGAGGCTGGCGACGAAGTAGCCGAAGCCGAACACCCAGCCGAGGAAAAAGGCCGATCGCAGGCGGCTGAGCCGCCCACCATCCGGATTGCCGGTCGTGCCGTCCATCAGCCAGATGAACAGGGTGAAAGACAAGAACAGAGCAGCAAAGAAACCGAAGGGCGGAAGGGCGAGTGCGCCGACAGCGCCTGCAAAAAAAGCAAGGAGGATGCGCGGCCAGCCCCATAGAAGCATGACCCTGCCAGCCAGTCGCTCCATCGATGTCCCCTTCGCCCGAATCAGAAGCCGCAGTCTTTCATGAAAAACTGCGGCTTGTCCTGTTATCGGCTGTTCAAAACACCTGGAAACTCAGGCCGATGGATGATCGTTGCCACGATCGGACGAGGGTGCCGGCAGAAGCACGGTCGGCGTCTTGTCAGTAATCGCCTTCTGCTGCGTCTCGGCAATGGGCTCGCCCTCGCCCTTGAGCTGCCTGCGGCGAACGAGCGCGCGCTTGCGCATGATCCGGACCCGCTTGATGCGGCGCGGATCGGCGTCGAGGATCTGGAATTCGAACCCTGGCACAGCCTGCACGACTTCACCGCGCACCGGAATGCGACCGAGCGCTGAGAAGATCAATCCGCCCAGCGTATCGACGTCGTCCAGCCGGTCCCGCACGTCGAAATCGGAGCCGATCGCCTTGGAGATTTCCATCAGCTCGATGCGGGCATCGGCAATGAAGATATCGTCGCCGGCACGCGAGAACATCACTTCCTCGTCGTCATGCTCGTCCTCGACATCGCCGATCACCATCTCGACGATATCCTCATGCGACACGAGACCATCGGTGCCGCCGTATTCGTCGATCACGAGCGCCATCTGGGTACGGGCGGCCTGCATGGTGCTCATCAGCTCGGATGCCAGCATCGAGGGCGGCACAAACAAAAGCTTGCGCACCAGGCCTGCCTCGGCAACGGTCTGATCGAGATTGACGCGGCTGAGATCGAAGGCTGCCTTGGCGGTACGGGCCGGCTTCTCGACCGCTCCACCGGCAACGACGGCTGCTGCTGCCGTTGCACGGGTACCGGTCCGGCGCTTGTTGCGGGCCTGCTTTGCCAGATAGGACAGAAGGTCGCGGATATGCACGAAGCCGCGGGCATCATCCAGATTGTCGCTGTAGACCGGCATGCGCGAGCGGCCGGTCTCCTCGAAATGGATCATCAGCTCGCCGATCGTCATGCTCATGTCGACGGCTTCGATATCGGCGCGCGGCACCATGATGTCCTCGACGCGAACCTCGCGGAAGCGGAGGATGTTGTGCAGCATGGCGCGCTCTTCCGGAGAAAAGGCGTTGCTGACATTTGTGTCGGTCATCAGCGCGTCGGCGAGATCCTCGCGGAGCTGTTCGCCCTGCGACGGCCGCAGCAGGCGGACCGCCCGAGACCAGAATGTATTATGGGATTTGGGGTGGTGCTCGGATCGTCCCGAACTACTTCCCTCGTCCGACGAGGGTGAGTCCGAACTGTCCTTGCCCTCGCGGGCGACATTGCTCGAATAATCGTTCATTGTTCCAAACTACACTATCGGGTCCTGCCCCGCATAGGGGTCAGATAGGCCGAGACCGGCTAAAATGCGAGTCTCGAGTGTCTCCATTTCCTCCGCCTCGTCCTTTTCCATGTGGTCGTAACCGAACAGATGGAGAAAGCCGTGGACCAGAAGATGGGTCAGATGATCGTCGAAACTCTTGTCGAGATCAACTGCCTCGCGTTCGACAGTCTGCCTTGCGATGACGATATCGCCCAGCATCGGGCCCGGCATACCGCCGGGTTCGAGCGGAAAAGCGGGGAAAGACAAGACGTTGGTCGGCTTGTCCATGCCTCGCCATTCGGCATTGATTGCCCGGATGGAATCATCGTCGGTAAAGACGAGAGAGACTTCGGGCGGCAATTTCGGAAACGGTTGATCTTCTTCGCGAACGAGATAATCGGCGGCCGCGGCGAAAACCTTTTGTGTCAACGCCAAAAGCGCCGGCTCTTCCGGCCAGCCTTCGTCGTCGATGCTGATCTGTATGTCGAGTTCGGGCATAGGGACTGGAAACCGGACTAGCGTCCGGCCTCCTCGCTTTCCTCGTGGACGGCATATTGCGCGTCATAGGCCCGGACGATGCGGCCAACCAGCGGGTGGCGCACGACGTCGGTATCCTTGAAGCGGATGACCGAGATGCCTTCGACCCCGTTGAGGATCTGCAGCGCTTCGACCAGACCGGATTTCACGCCGCGGGGCAAATCCACCTGGCTCGGGTCGCCGGTGATGATCATGCGTGCGTTTTCACCAAGACGGGTGAGAAACATCTTCATCTGCATCGATGTCGTGTTCTGCGCTTCGTCGAGGATGATAGCGGCATTGGCAAGCGTGCGGCCGCGCATGAAGGCGAGCGGCGCGATTTCGATGACCCCGGCCGTGATTGCCCGTTCTACCTTGTCGGCTGGGATCATGTCGTAGAGCGCGTCATAGAGCGGCCGCAGATAGGGATCGACCTTTTCCTTCATGTCGCCAGGAAGGAAGCCCAGACGTTCGCCCGCCTCGACGGCCGGACGCGAAAGAATGATCTTGTCGACGGCACCGCGTTCCAGCAGCTGCGCGGCATGCGCCACGGCCAGATAGGTCTTGCCGGTACCGGCCGGACCGACGCCGAACACCATCTCTGCCCGATCGAGCGCCCGCATATAGGCGTCCTGCGTCGGGGTACGCGCGACAATCGTCTTTTTCTTGGTGGAGATTTGGCTCATCGAAAGCCTGGCCTTTTTCTCGAGCGTCGGCAGTTGCAGCTGGTCGTCCGCAGCCTGTGCCATGCGGATAGCTCCTTCGACATCGGATGTTTCGATGGTGCCGCCCTTCTGGATTCGCTCATAGAGGGTATCGAGAGCCCGACGGGCCTGATTGGTGGCTGGGACATCGCCTGAAATGGCCACGGAATTACCGCGGGGCCGCGCATCAATATTGAGGCGCTGTTCGAGAAGTTTCAGATTCTGGTCGAATTGACCGAACAGCTCGCTCGCGAAGCGATTGTTCTCGAACGTCAGGACAAAGTGGTTGGCGTCGGTCGCTGCTGATTTGGGGTGGCGCGCTGTCGAAGAAACCGATTCTCGTCCGCTCAAGTAAACAAGCTCCTCACTTGCTGGTCAGGCACCCATTAAACTCTCTGCCGGCTCGGCAAACAAGCTGTTCGGGCCGGTACCAATGATTCGTACACGGATAATCTCACCGATTTGCGATGTTTTTGCATCAACATTCACAGACTGGAGCCAGGGCGAACGGCCGATCACCTGCCCGGGCATACGTCCCGGCTTTTCCAGAAGCAGATCGATCGTCTTTCCAACACAGGATGTGGCGAAATCGGCCTGCTGTTTCAAGAGCAAAGCCTGCAATCGTTCGAGACGCTCGGCTTTTACCTCTTCAGCGACCTGATCGGTGAGATCCGCGCCGGGTGTTCCCGGCCGGGTCGAATATTTGAACGAGAAGGCGGAGGCGTAGTTGACGTCCTCGACGATCTTCAACGTGTCTTCGAAATCCTGATCGGTCTCGCCCGGGAAACCGACGATGAAATCTCCCGACATGGCGATATCGGGACGGGCATTGCGGATGCGGTCGATCAGCGCCAGATATTCGGCGCCCGTATGGCGACGGTTCATCGCCTTCAGGATGCGGTCGGATCCCGACTGAACCGGCAGATGCAGATAGGGCATCAGGATGCGCAGGTCGCGATGCGCGTCGATCAGTCGGTCATCCATGTCGCGCGGATGGCTTGTCGTATAGCGCAGGCGGGCAAGGCCCGGGATTTCAGCAAGACGATAGAGAAGGTCGGCGAGACCCCAGTCGTTCCCGGTTGGACCTTCAGCGCTCCAGGCATTGACGTTCTGACCAAGCAGGGTGATTTCGCGCACGCCGCTTTCGACCAGCCGGATGGCTTCGTCGACAATCTGGCTGATGGGGCGCGACACTTCCGAACCGCGGGTATAGGGGACGACGCAGAAGGTGCAGAACTTGTCGCAGCCTTCCTGCACGGTAAGGAAAGCCGTGACGCCGCGGGCGCGGATAAGCTTGCGGTCGGTGGCCGGCAGATGGTCGAACTTGTCCTCGACCGCGTATTCCGTATCGACCACAGGCTTGCCGCCGCGGGCCTTGCGCAGTGCATCCGGCAGTCGGTGATAGGTCTGCGGGCCGATCACCACGTCGACCGATGGCGCGCGGCGGATGATTTCCTCGCCTTCCGCCTGGGCGACGCAGCCGGCAACGCCGATCATCAGTTCGCGGCCTTCGGCAGCACGCGCCTTCTTCATGTCGCGCAGACGCCCCAGCGCCGAATAGACCTTCTCGGCGGCCTTCTCGCGGATATGACAGGTGTTGAGGAGGATCAGATCCGCCTCGCCCATCTCTTCGGTCGCGACATAGCCTTCGCTCGCCAACGCGTCGCCCATGCGGGTCGAATCGTAGACGTTCATCTGACAGCCGTAGGTCTTGATGAAGACCTTGCGGGTGTTGGGGATGGTGACGGGCTCTTCTGCCGGCGAAAGGGTGACGTGTTCGTTCATGGCCGTCTCCTTACTCCAAGAAGGACCGGATTTGAAGCGGTTCTAATCGGCGTCGTACTCTCTTTGGCGAAGATGCCTGATCAGCATGCGGCGAAGCCGGGCGGTAATGGTCTGGCTGAGATGCTTGCGGTTGTCGCCCGTGCGGAAATCGACCGTCTCGCCGAACGCCACATCCACGTCGATCGCGCCTTCCTTCAGCACGCCCATCAGGTGCGGCATGAGCTCGATATCCCCCGGCCAGGCCGCAAGCGGGCGGTGGAAACGACCCATCGCCATGCCGTGCACCCGCGTATAGGCGATCGATACAGGCTGGACATACACGACGCCGTGGGGCGTGTGCGGCACGGCGGCAGCGGCTGCCCCGAACAGCGAGGACTTTACCTCGAGCAGGCGGTTGCCATCCGACGTCGTGCCTTCCGGGAAGAGCACGACGATCTCGCCCGCCGTCATGCGTGCGGCAATCTCGTTGATCTGGTCGCCGGTTCGGCGTTTTTCCTCGCGGACGACGAAAATCGTCTTCTGCAATTTCGCGAGCGTGCCGAAGATCGGCCATTTGGCGACTTCCGACTTGGCGATGAAGACGACATCCGCGATAGCACCAAGCACGAGGATATCCTTCCACGAGACGTGGTTGGAGGCGAGCATCAGGGGGCGCCGATGCTGCAGGTGACCGTGGACGTGGATGCGGATGCCGAGCAGGAAGCAGGCGGTGCGGTGCCAGAGGCGCGGAATATAACGGCGCATCTTCAGATCGAAGGCGAGGCCGATCAGCTGAAACGGTAACAGCACAGCCGTGACCACCAGCAGACAGACGACGATGAACCCGATGCGGATTGAGGTGATCACTGTCGATCCTTGGCTGTCGTCACGCCGTTCGTGTTCGGGCTATTCGTCTTTGTCGAGCGGGATGCCGTAGAGTTCCAGCCTGTGTCCGACCAGCCGGAAGCCGAGTTCGCGGGCAATGCGCTCCTGCAGCGCTTCGATCTCCGCAGATTGGAATTCGATCACCGTGCCGGCATTGAGATCGATCATGTGATCGTGATGTTCTTCCGGCACCGTCTCGTAGCGAGAGCGACCGTCACGGAAATCGTGGCGCTCGATAATGCCCTCGTCCTCGAACAGTTTCACGGTGCGATAGACGGTCGAGATCGAGATCCGTGGATCGACCTTGGAGGAGCGACGATACAGTTCCTCGACATCCGGATGGTCGTCGGAGTCCTGCAGGATACGCGCGATCACCCGGCGCTGATCCGTCATGCGCATGCCCTTCTCGGCACACAGTTCCTCCAGATTTTTGGAAAGATCCGTCATGACGTTTTGGCCTTCAAATGCTCTCGTTTCATCACGAACTAACGAAGAACGCGGCTCATGACAAGCGCCGAGGACCGTCGTCCATCGGCACCGGTATAATAGGCCGGGCGTTCGCCGACCTTTTTGAAACCCAGCCTGCCATAGAGCGTCACAGCGGCCTTGTTTTCGGCCTCGACCTCGAGAAACATTGTTTCGGCGCCGCGCGATGTCGCTTCGCGCAAGCCGGCCTGCATCAGCCTCCATCCGAGCCCAAGACGGCCAAACTTTTCGGGGACGGCGATCGTGAGAATTTCCGCCTCGCCGGCTGCTTCGCGCACCAGCGCGAAGCCCCCGAAGGGTTTGGAAAAGAACGCGTTGGTCTGGCGTGCGACGAAACCGAACACGCCTTTCTGAAGAAGAAGATTCTGAAATTCGCCATCGTTCCAGCCGCGCGGAAAGCGCGCACCATGAAGCTCGGAGACTTCGACGCAGTCGGAGATCTCCATCGGGACGACTTCGAAAAACGGCTTCCAGCTGAGATAATCGTCAAACATCGGGCATTCGGTCGCGTGAAAGAATTGAACGACGCGGAGTTACGAGATCTGCCGCGCCAACGCAAAGCCTGTCTGCGGTTTTGCATCCGGTCCACGAAGATAAAGCGGTTTCGGCTTTTGCGAACCTTTCGGCTTTGCAGCCGCAAGCTTTGCAATGACGGCGATATCGAAATGGTCAGGCAGGACCGGCGCCTCGTGCGGGCGCCATGACCCGGTCACGTCGGCCGACAGCTGGGCAATGAGTGCTGCGGCATCGTCCGGAGACAGTGCCGTGGGTTCGCTGAGCGGGGAGCCTTCGGCTGAAAAGGCCTGGGCATAGACCTCGTCCCGCTTGGCATCCATGACTGCCACGACGGGGCGTCCGGGATGCTTTGCAAGATGTGCGGCGGCCAGCGTTTCGAGCGTGGTGACGCCGACGCATTCCACATTGAGTGCCAGTGCCAGACCGCGGGCGGCAGCGACTCCAACCCGGATACCGGTGAATGAGCCCGGGCCGATGCCGACGGCGATGCGCTGGACGGATTTGAGGGGCAGGCCGGCGTCATCAAGCGCCTGGTCGACGATCGCCATCAGGCGCTCTGCATGACCCTTGCCGATCGTCTCAGTGACGGACGAGAGAAGTCTGCCGGACGCGCCATCATAGAGCGCGGCGGAACAATTAACCCCGGCAGTATCGATGGCCAGAACGAGCATGAGCGGAACTGTTTTTCGAAATCAGATGGCTTCGACGGCCTGCACTTCAGGCACGAAGTGCTTTAGCAGGTTTTGAACGCCATGTTTCAGGGTTGCCGTGGAGGACGGGCAGCCGGCGCAGGCGCCCTTCATGTTGAGATAGACAGTGCCATCCCGGAAACCCTTGAAGGTGATATCGCCGCCATCCTGGGCAACGGCCGGACGAACGCGGGTTTCCAGCAGTTCCTTGATGGTCGCGACCAGGGTCTCGTCGTCGGCCTCGTAGAACTCGCCGTCTTCATCGGTATCTTCGGCAAGCGCAGACGTACCGCCCATGACCGGCTGGCCGGACATGAAATGCTCCATGATCGAGCCGAGGATCGCCGGCTTCAGATGCTGCCATTCGGCGCTATCCTTGGAGACGGTGATGAAGTCGTAGCCGAAATATACGCCGGTGACGCCGTCGATCCCGAACAGTCTGGCTGCCAGCGGAGAAGCATCGGCCTCGCCCGCATTGCGGAAATCGGCAGTGCCCTTTTCCATGACGATCTTGCCGGGCAGGAACTTCAGGGTTGCCGGATTGGGTGTGGCTTCCGTCTGAATGAACATGATATGTCTCCTTGACCCGTGCGCGCCAGCGGGCGCCGCAAACTTAGAACTCTTCCAAAGAAGATAGTCGCGATCAGCTTTTGGTTCAAGTGCGCCTTTCTTCCAATCTGGTCAAGAGAGGTCAGGCGAGCGCGTCGATTTCCTCGTCGGTCAGCGTATCCGGCAGAACGGTGACGGGAATGGGGAAAGCAGCACCCCTGCCGGCAACCGCTGAGACCAGCGGGCCCGGCCCTTCCTTGGTCGAACCGGCGGCAAGAACAAGAACGGCGATATCGCGGTCTTCCTCCACCAGCATGTTGATCTGCTCGGGCGCGCTTCCCTCGCGGATGACGATTTCGGGATCGATCCCGATCGTTTCGCGCACCCTCTGGGCGGCCTTCGCCATGATCGATTCCGCTTCTTCCATGGCTTCGGCGCGCATGATCTGCTCGACGCCGATCCATTGCTGGAAATCGCCATCGGGAATGACGAAGAGCAGCACCAGGCCGCCATTGGAATTCTTCGCGCGGCGGCCGGCATAGTGCACGGCAAGCTCGCATTCGGGGGTGCCATCGATGACCGCTATGAACTTGCGCCGATGTCCCTCAAGCCTGGAAAGCCGTTTCGAAACCATGCCGCCCCCTCAATTCCCGTCGGACGTTGTCGTTGTGGCGAAATTATACGAACCCGCGAAAATGAAAACCCGCCACGCGACCGTGACGGGTGCAAGATTTTCAGGCGCTCTCCCGCTCAGCGCAGGAAACCGACGATATCGAACACTTCACCCATGACCTTTTCGGCTCGGGCGCGGGCACGCTCGCCCCCATCACGCAAGATAGCGTCGATATGGGTCGTGTCGTCCAGCAGGCGGCGCATCTCGAGCGAAATCGGCGCCAGAACTTGAACGGCGAGGTCGGCAAGCGCCGGTTTGAACACCGAGAACTGCTGGCCGCCGAATTCGGCAAGCACATCCGCCTTGGTGCGATCGGCGAGTGCCGCGTAGATGCCCACGAGATTGGCTGCTTCCGGACGCCCTTCGAGGCCTTCGAGTTCGCTCGGCAGGCCTTCCGGATCGGTCTTCGCCTTGCGGATTTTCTTCAGGATCTCATCGGCATCGTCCATCAGGTTGATGCGCGACAGATCCGACGGATCGGATTTCGACATCTTCTTGGTGCCGTCGCGCAAGCTCATGACGCGCGGGGCCGGACCATCGATCAGCGGCTCGACGAGCGGGAAATAGCCGTGGATCGGCTCTTCGCCGACGACCATGTCGACGCCGGTGCCGGTCGCACGGATCTTGTCCTGGAAATCGATGTTGAATTTCTGGGCGATATCGCGGGCAAGCTCCAGGTGCTGCTTCTGGTCATCGCCGACAGGCACATGGGTGGCGCGGTAGACGAGAATGTCGGCGGCCATCAGGCTCGGATAGGCGAGCAGTCCGAGCGAGGCGTTCTCGCGGTCCTTGCCGGCCTTGTCCTTGAACTGGGTCATCCGGTTCATCCAGCCGATGCGGGCGACGCAGTTGAAGATCCAGGCAAGTTCGGCATGCTGCGGCACGGCGGACTGGTTGAAGACGATATGCTTCTTCGGGTCGATGCCGGAGGCGATGAACGCTGCCGCGATGGAGCGGATCTGGCCGCGCAGATCGTCATGCACGAGCTGGGCCGTGATCGCGTGCAGATCGACGACGCAGTAGATGCAGTCGTTGTTTTCCTGCAGGGCGACGAACTTGCGGATAGCGCCGAGATAATTGCCGAGATGGAGATTGCCGGTGGGCTGGACACCGGAAAAGACGAGCGGCTTGAAGCTGTTCATTCTAGATCCTCGATAGGCTGATGGAAGGCCTCAGGCCGTTGGACTTGCGCAGCCTGACAAGTGTGCGTGCTTGCCGCTGCTGCGCCCCGCGGGCCATGTAGCTGATGGCCGGGCTTATGCACGCCCCGCCACGAGGGATCAAGAGGCTGCATCATTCGCGTGCTGAATGAGATCCCAAAGGTTGCTGTAGCAATCGGCAAACACTGCGACCGTGCCATAGGGTTCGTGGCGCGGTTCTTCGATGAAGCGGACGCCTTTGGCTGACAACCGGGCGTGATCACCGGCAAAATCGTCGGTTTTCAGGAAAAAACTTACCCTGCCTGCCGTCTGGTTGCCGATCGCCGCCGTTTCGGCGACGCCGTCGGCGCGTGCCAGCAGGAGCGCGGCCCCATCTCCGCCCGGCGGGCGCACTACCACCCAGCGCTTGGTCGCCTCCAAAGGGGTATCGGCGACAAGCTCAAAGCCCATGATTCCACAGTAAAAATCGAGCGCCCGATCGTAGTCGTCAACGACCAGCGTGACCAGAAATAGGGAACGGATCGACATCGAAACACACCTTGTTTTGTCGTGGCGGGTACAGGTCTTCGACGCTTACTGCCCGCCATGTCAAGGAACTCGAAGCAACCATAAGGTTAACGCAGTTTAACCCTTGAGGCAGACAAATCCCACTTTGGGGCAAATTCCTCCATACTGAGGTCACTTTTCGGAAAGAAATACTCCCCCACCAAGTCGACCCCAGTCGGTCGTGAGTATTTTCTGAGGTTTACCCGTATGCGCATCTTTTACCGCGTCGCGCTGTCCTGCTTCATGACGCTCTGCCTAACGCTGTCCGCGACCGCACAAGCCGCCGAAAAAGGCGAGAAACGCCGCAGCAGTTCTTTCAAACACGACTACTCTGCTTACTATACTGTCCAGCGCGTCAGCGTTCGGACCAACTGCTTTCCCGAGAAGCTGGGTGCCATCCTTGCCCATATCGCCAAGGAAACCGGCAAGAAGCCGATGGTGACCTCCGGCCACCGTCCGCGCTCTGGCACATCACAGCACAGCCATTGCTATGCCGCCGACATTCGCGTTCCCGGCGTTGCCGAAAAGAGGGTGCTTGCGGCAGCAGCGAGCGCCCCGGGCATCGGCGGCATCGGCCGTTACTGCAACGGCATCGTGCATGTGGATGTCGGCCCGCGACGCGCCTGGGCGCATTGCGGCAAAGGTGGAAAAGGTGGCAAGGGCAGCCTTGCAAGCCTGAAGCGCCGCGGAAAGTCCTGAGATCAGGACTCCGCCGGTGGTGGGACAGCAGACTTTGGCTTCCGCTTGATGTTTCGCCTGATCATGCCGAGATCGGCACCGCCGATCGCAAACGCGCAGGCGAAATAGACGACCATTGCAATGCCCAGAAGGCAGGCCAGAGCCAGCACCTGGGTCAACAGATGCGAGCCCGGTTGCAGCCATGGGCTGGCATAGGGAAGCGCATAAAACAGCGCCGCCGCCATGACCCCTGTCGCGACCAGCAAAAGGGCGGTACGCCGGGCAAGCGCCCATTCCCAGACGAGATCACCCCGCCAGACCAGCGTCGAAAATAGCAGGATCGTGTTGATCCATCCGGCCGCAGCCTCTGCCGTCGCGATGCCGCGTTCGGCGATCATCGGAAACAGCGTGATGGCAAGGCCCGAGTTGATGACGACCGACACCATGGTGAAGCGCATCGGCGTCTTTGTATCCTCGCGGGCATAAAAGCCCGGCTGCAGCGCCTTGATCAGCACGAAACCCGGAAGACCGATGCCGTAGATCGCAAGGATCGAGGCGACGACGGCGGTGTTTTCCGCCGAAAACGCACCGCGCTCGTAAAGCACGCGGATGATCGCATCCGACAGCATCCAGAGACCGGCAGCGGCAGGAAGCGTCAGGAACAGCACGAATTCGATCGAGCGGTTCTGGATGTTGCCGGCTTCCTTGACGTGGCCGCCCTTCAGCGCCCGTGACAATTCTGGAAGGAGCACGACACCGACGGCAACGCCGACGACACCGAGCGGCAGCTGGTAGATGCGGTCGGCATATTGCAGGGCAGCGATTGCGCCTTCCTTGCCCGACGCAATCGCCTGGCCGATGATCTGGTTGATCTGGGTAATGCCGCCGGTGATCGCGGCCGGAACCGCGAGCCAGAGCAGGCGCTTGACGTTGGGTGTCATCTTCGGCCGGCGAAAGCCGATATTGATGCCCGCGTGGCGCACGCCCACGTAGACGACGCCAAGCTGCAACACGCCCGCAACCAGCACGCTCCACGACAGATACCAGGCGATTTCGCGCGGATCGGCGCCAACCCAGAGGCCGTAGAGAAGCGCTGCGATCATCACCACGTTCAAGAACACCGGCGCGATGGCGGCGGCAAAGAAATGATGCAGCGAGTTGAGCATGCCGCTCATCATCGCCGTCAGCGACATGCACATGAGATAAGGGAACATGACGACAGCCATGCGCACCGTCAGCGCGGTCTTTTCCGCGTCATCGGCAAAGCCCGGGGCAATGACCCACCGCACCAGCCAGGGCATGGCCAGCTGCATTGCGATGGTGATGATCAGCAGCGCAGAAAACAGGACGCCGAAGACCTCTTCGGAAAACCGCTTGGCACCATCGACGCCGTTCGCCTCGATTTCCTTGGAAAACAGTGGAACGAAAGCGGCGTTGAAGGCGCCTTCGGCAAACAGACGGCGAAACAGGTTGGGAAACCGGAAGGCGGCGTAAAACACGTCTGCCATCGGCCCCGTGCCAAGGGCCGCCGCCATGAAGGTTTCACGGGCGAAACCGAAGATGCGGCTGCCGAGCGTCGCGCCGCCGACGGTTGCGAATTTTCTGGCAAGACTCATCGGTTTGGGCTCATCGGCTTGGTCTCATGCTGGGGAAGCTGGGATTGTTCATGTTCTGCCTGTGCGTTGGCATGCGTCGTTCGGCCGGCGCCCTGCCCCACAGTTTCTGCGGCGCAAAAGATCGGACCGAACGAAGCACCCGTTCAGCAGGGATAGCACCGGTGTCGTGTTTCAGACACCGACTTTCGACTTCCGCGGCAAGACATTCGCTCCGTCGGCAGCAGCCGGCTGGGGCGCGACGATACCATCCGGCATGGCTTCCTGAAGCTCGTCTTCCTGTTCCGCCATGACCGCCTTCAGCCGGGTGATGATGTTGCCCTGGCGGTTTTCGTTGGTCACCTTGTGGCCGACGAGATCGGTGACGTAGAACGTATCGATTACCTTTTCACCAAACGTGGTGATCCGTGCCGACTGGATATCCAGCGAAAGATCGGCAAGGGCCGCGGTGATTTCCGCCAACAGACCTGTCCGGTCGAGGCATTCAACCTCGACGACGGTGAACTTGTTGGAAAGCCCGTTGGAGATGATTGCCGAGGGCGGGATAATGAAGGCCTTGTTCTTGTTCTTCTTGGCTTTCGCGCGGATGGCGATGACTTCCGGCAGGCGCTTCTTGCCGGCAAGCACATCCTCGATCATCCGTCCGATCGTGCCGCCACGGCGCATTTCGTCGTCATCGACCGCAAATTCCCGGTTGATGTGGATCGTATCGAGCGCACGGCCATCGGAGGTGGTGAAGATCTGCGCATCGGCGATATTGGCACCGGCTGCCGCACAGGCGCCTGCGATAATCGACAGAAGACGCGGATGGTCGGGGGCCAGAACCGTGATTTCGGTGATCGCCCGAAAACTGTCGGTGCGCACCATGGTGGCGAGCGGCTTGCCGGCCTTGTCGGTTTCGCGGATGAAGCTTGCGTGGCGAACCTGGTCCTCGACGGGCACGGAGAGGAGATACGGCTGGTAATGGAGCTTCACCAGCGCCTCGCGGTCCTGCTGGCTCCAGTCGGACAGGGCGTTGGCGAGATCTTCCTCCGCCGCCTTGGCCCGCTCCTTGCCGGATGCTTCGGAGAAGCCGCCGGAGAGACGCAGTTCCGTTTCATAGTAGAGGGTGCGCAGAAGCTGACCCTTCCAGCCGTTCCAGACACCCGGGCCGACGGCGCGGATATCGCAGATGGTCAGCACCAGCAGCAGCTTCAAGCGATCGAGCGAGCGGACTTTTTCGGCAAAGTCGGCAATGGTCTTGCGATCATGCAGATCGCGGGTCTGCGCCGTCATTGACATGATCAGGTGTTGTTCCACCAGCCACACGACGAGTTCGGTCTGCTTGGCGTTGAGACCGAGACGCGGGCAGAGTTTGCGCGCGATCCGGGCGCCGGCGATCGAATGATCCTCCTGGCGGCCCTTGGCGATGTCGTGGATCAGAACTGCGACATAGAGCGCCGCGCGCTCCTCGATCGTCGGCATCAGCTTGTTGGCGAGCGGATGCATGTCCGCCGCTCGGCCGTGATCGATCTCCGACAGCGCATCGACCGAGCGGATCAGGTGCTCGTCGACCGTATAGTGGTGATACATGTTGAACTGCATCATCGCCACGACCTTGCCGAATTCGGGAATGAAGCGGCCGAGCACGCCGGCCTCGTTCATCCGCCGCAGCATCAGGCCGGGATCCCGCCTGGAGGTGAGGATGGAGAGGAAGAGACGGTTTGCCTCGTCGTCTTCGCGCAGGGCACTGTCGATAAGCGAAAGCGATCGGGTGATGCTTTTCAGCGCGTCGGGATGAAGTTCCAGCCCGGTCAGGTCCGCCACGTGGAAAAAGCGGATCAGGCTGACCGGATCGCGCTTGAAGACGCCGGGATCGGCGAGCGTGATGCGACCGCGGTCTTCCACGAATTCGACAGATCCGGCAATCTTGTGCAGCCGCTTGGTAAAGCGCGAGATGACGCGCTGGGTGAGGCCGGGTGCGGCCTTCGCCTGCTGGTCCTCTAAGGCCGCGCAGAGAATGCGGGTAAGATCGCCGACGTTCTTCGCGACCAGGAAATAGTGCTTCATGAAGCGTTCGACGGAGGAGAGGCCAGGCCGCGCGTTGTAACCGAGGCTTGCCGCGATATCGCGCTGAATGTCGAACGACAGACGTTCCTCCGCCTTGCCCGTCAGAAAATGCATCTGGCAGCGCACCGCCCAGAGAAAGTCATCGGCCTTTTCGAAGGACCTTGCTTCCTCGCGCGAGAGGACGCCGAGCTTGACGAGTTCAGTCGTTTCGCGAACGCGGTAGTAGTATTTGGCAATCCAGAACAGCGTGTGCAGATCGCGCAGGCCACCCTTGCCCTCCTTGACGTTGGGCTCGACCAGATAGCGCGTATCGCCAGCCTTCTTGTGGCGCTGGTCGCGCTCGGCAAGTTTGGCGGCGACGAATTCCGGACCGGTGCCGGCGACGACTTCCAGATCGAAGCGCGACATCAGCTGATTGACCAGCGCGCCGCTGCCGCAGATCGGGCGGCATTCGAGAATGGCGGTGCGGATCGTCATGTCGGTTTTCGACAGGCGAATGCATTCCTCCACCGTGCGGGTGGCATGGCCGACCTTGAAGCCCATGTCCCACAGGAGATAGAGCAGGAATTCCACCGCCTTGCGCATGGCATCGGAATTCTTTTCGGGCAGCAGGAAAAGAAGATCGATATCGGACCCTGGCGCGAGCGTACCGCGGCCGTAACCGCCGGTGGCGGCAACGGCGATCTCGCGGCCTTCCGGATAGAGGCTCTCGGTGATGGTTTCATTGAGGACGCAGATCAGCTGGTCCTGGATCCAGGATATGCGGCGGGCGCAGCGAAGACCGCTGCCATCCTGGCTCAGCAGTTCGCGTGCCTTTTCGCGACCGTCGACACTGGCCTGCCGCAGGATCGGCAGGAGAGCTGCCCGCGATTCCAGCAGCGGCCGATCCTTGGTTCCGAGCGCCTCGCGGCATTTCGTCTGCAGGCCGGCGACGTCCATCAGTTCGGAGAAATCGATATCGTGACGATGATCTTGTCTTGTTGCTTGCTTGGCCATGTCTTCCTGCCGGTGCCCGCCCTCTCCATTCCCGATGGAGACGACGACGGATTTCGGGCACCTCCCCTAAAGCGTTCCCAGGTCCCTGCGGCCCTGCCCCATACGCTTTAGCTCATTTTTGTTGCGCAGCCGTTACCGCACAGTGCTCCGCATGTGAGCGGCGTGCTTACCACGGTTACGGCTTGACGGCGCCAAGTTGTTTGTTCGCGACCGGAACGTCAAGCCCGATATTGCCGGGGTCTGCGATAGACTTCGATCCGCTGCGCCACTGACGCGGGCTCATGCCGGTGATGCGGCGAAACTCGCGGTTGAAGTTCGACTTGGTGGAAAACCCGACATCGAACATGATGACCGTCGCCGGCCGGCGGGTTTCGCGAAGCAGCAGACATGCTTCCGCGATCCGGCGTCTGTTGACGAACTGCGAGATGTTGAGGCCGGTTGCGCGATTGATGGCAACCGACAGATCCCGCGCAGGGACGCCGGCCTTGCGGGCCAGTTTCGCAAGACTGAGGTTTTCGTCGCGGTAGAGACCGTCCCGATCCAAAGCCTCTGTCGCGCGCTGGACGAGACGCTCATCCTGTGGATTGGCTTCCGGTGCCTTCCCGTTCGGCAGCGGGCTTTCTGCAGCTTCCGGTGCAAAATAGTAGATGCCGGTTACCACGAGAACGACGATGTTGATCGCCGTCAGGACAAGCGGAATGTCGTCCCTCCCGTTGAACGTCGTGTAGACCGAGAGGGCAGCATCGCTGACTGCGAAAAACAGCATCAGCGCGGCCGTCATTCTGGCGGCCCGTAGGGCGGGACGCATTCGCTGAAGGCTGGCTTCGACCATGAGATCGGAACCTTCCGAACGGATCAGCCGCCAGAGGGCGACGCCGTAAAAGAGAAAGATCACCAGCAGGAGCGGATCGACCAGGATCGGTACAAAAAGGACGGAAGCGCCGACGCAAAGCGGTGCGGCGAGGTGGCGCCAGGGCGCAGATCGGCCGCCGCCGGAAAGCGACTGGAAGGCGAGAAACGCAAGCGGCGGCATGACGGAGGCCGTGACCGGCTGAACCGGTGCGAGCGCCGTTATGCCGTAGCCGAAATGAAGGCCGACGACCAAGCCCTGGGCCGCATAGAGAACGACAAATGCAATGAAGTAGCGACGGCTTCCCGGCACGTCGACGCCTTTGAGGCTGTGATAGAGCGCAAGGGCAAAGACGATACCGACCAGAAACGGCAAAGGGATAGAGAGCACTGCAGTGACCCCGACGGTAAATGGCCTGAAACATGTTTGAGGTCCGACCATATCACGATCGAGGTCGAAAGGCAGGCAGATACAGGCGCAAGGGTGGTGCCGTTCACAACCCCGATGGAGATTTCCATGGCCCTGCCCCTACCCCGCCTTCGCCTTGCAACCCTTGCCCTGATCGGTTTCGGGTATTCCGCAACCGCCTTGCCGGCCTTCGCCTTCGAGGCGGGAACCCAGTGGATCCAGATCAATCCTTCGCATCGAACCCAACCCGAGAGAGTGCTGATCACCTATCCGGCAAAGGCCGACGGCGATCCCTATACGCTGGGTGCCGATGCTCTGTGGGTCGGCGTGCCTGCTCGCCGTAATGCCACGCCGGTGCAGGAGAAGTTTCCGCTGGTCATTTTGAGCCATGGCTCGGGCGGCAATGCAGCGGGGCTGGGCTGGCTTTCGACAGAACTCGCGCGCAACGGCTTCATCGTTGCGGCACCCAATCATATCCACTCGACCTCAGGCGATTCCATTCCGGTGGAAAGCTTCAAGATCTGGGAGCGGGCACAGGATGTTTCGGCCCTGATCGATACACTGACGACGAGCGCCACCTGGAGCGCGCTTGTCGACAAGGATCGGATCGGCGGCATCGGTTTTTCGCTTGGGGGCACCACGATGATGCTGACCGCCGGTGCCCGCGCGTCGCTTCAGACCTTTGTCACCCATTGCGCGGAGGCAGGCGGCAAGGATGCGGGCTGCAACTGGTTTCAGAAGGGCGGGGTGGATTTTTCCCAAGTCGATCGGGAGGCATTCGAAGGTGGTTATGGCGACAAGCGCGTTTCAGCGGTGATTGCGGTCGATCCGGGTTTTGCCATGGTTTACCAGAACGAAAGTCTTGCCGGCATCGATAGACCAATGCTTTTCATCAACCTCGGCGAAGGCGACGGCATCATGTCCGGCACCAACGCCCAGTCGCTGGCGGTCGATATTCCGGAGGCCAACTACGCGCTAGTTCCCGGCGCAAACCATTTCTCGTTCCTCAGCATCTGCAACGCGAATGGAGCAGAATTGCTGAAGCAGTATGAGGATGATCCGGTTTGCGATGAGGTGAGCGACATCCCACGCGAAAAGCTGCATCAGCAGATCTTCTTCAATATTGCCGTCTTTCTTCGCAGAACGCTGCTGGAACGCTGAGCGCTCAGCCAGCCGCAGGGAGGAGGCCTTTAGACAGGGCCTCCTTCACCGCGAGTTCCGCCATGGCGAGCGTTGCTTCGCGGGTTCTGGCGGCGGCGATAAAGCGGCCGTTGTGGCAGAACGTGGCGCCTTCGACGCCGGATGCGGCTTCCAGATCTGCATTGGTGAGGCCGGCCCATGCGGCGGGGAGATCGGCGCGCAGTTCGAAACCGTCATCGGCACGGCGGATGCCGGTGACGCACCAGTCCTTGTCGCGCGGGTGGACGACGAAGAGAAGCTGATCGGCGCCAGCCTTCAGGATGGCGGGGCGGAACGGCATGCCCATCGGCAATTCGAGAATGCGCCCCTCGCCGGCCTTGGCAATGGCGTCCAGAACCAGCGTCTCTGCCCGCAGCTTTGCGGCGCGCTGGGAAATACCGGCTTCGACAAAGGCGCGGGCAATGACAAGCGCTGCATGGAAGGCGCGATCATCGGCGCCTTCGTCCTTTTCGTCAAAGGCGGGCTTCAGGGTTTCGAGAAGCGACGGCAGTGTCAGGCCGGCCATCGGACCTGCGGCCGAGGGGCTGAGCGCGCCATTGTCCATGAGGTCGATCGGCAGCACGAACTTGGTGTCGAAGGCTGCGTGCACCGCCTCGACATGGGCTTCCGGTACGCCGAAGGCGAGCAGGTAATCGCGGCCGTAGTGCTTCCAGATCAGGCCGAAGGAACTGAACGGCGCGCCGTCATCTCGCAAGGGCGCACCGCGCTGGTGATGATCGAAAATCTGCGCCTGCGCGTCGAAGGAGCCGCCGACGTCGTAGATGATGCGGTCGCCACCCGGCGTGATCCATTCGGGAGCCCGGCTGCGGACGATGCGTGCATCGGGGAACAGCCGCGTCAGGATGACACTGGACAGGAGTTCGTCGGCATGGAAGCCACCGGAATGGGTGACGAGATAATCTGGAGTCATGCCGCGATCAGCCTTTTCTTTCAATGGAAAGAATCAGATAGCCGGAGCGGAGGGCCTTCTCAAGCGCTGAGGTGTGGTTTCAGGAGAATGCGTCAGGAAATTGCAGTGATTTCGAGTTCATGACCGTTTACAGTCACGACATCGCCGACCGACTTGCCCAGAAGCGCACTTGCAACGGGAGAAACGTAGGAGATCGAACCTTCCTTCGGATCGGCCTCATCCTCGCCGACGATGCGATAAGCCTGCTCGCGGCCGTCGTCACGGCTGAAGCGCACCGTGTTGCCGAAGGCGACGACTTCAGTCGAAACCGGTGCAGGCACTAGCTGAGCGCTGTGCAGCCTCTCGGCGAAGTAGCGGAGGTCGCGCGCGGGACCTGCGGCCTGGCGGCGGCGCTCGTTGACGTCCTCAACCGTGTTGGCCGCGTCAAAAGCCTCCTTTGCGGTACGAAGCTGCGCCTCTAGCGCCTTCAGGCCGGCCTCGGTGACGAGGTTGGGATGCGACGAGACGGGCCTGTCCGGCAGCTGGGTTTCCGCTGCGGTTTCGGCACTTTCTTCCTTCACGAAGGCGACGCTCACGTGCGTGTTCCTTTCAACTGAGATGCGGCCTTACTTGGCCGCAAGTTGCTTCTTCAACGCATATAGGGCGTCGAGCGCATCGCGTGGGCTCATTTCGTCCGGATTGATGGCTTTCAGCGTTTCCTCGACCTTTGACGGACCGCGCTTCATCTCATCTTTTCTCACCGCCACCTGGAACAGCGGCAGATCGTCGATGAGCTGGCTTGCGGGGTTCTTGCGATCGCTGTCCTCAAGCTTGGTCAGCACATCTCGGGCACGGGCGACGACGCTGTCGGGCAGGCCGGCAAGCCGTGCGACCTGGATACCGTAGGAGCGATCGGCAGCACCTGGGCCCACTTCATGCAAAAAGATGACCTCGCCATCCCATTCCTTGACCTTCATCGTGGCATTGGAAAGGCGGTTGAGCTTTTCCGAGAGCACGGTGAGTTCGTGGAAATGGGTGGCGAACAGCCCACGGCAGCGGTTGCTTTCGTGCAGGTGCTCGACTGCGGCCCAGGCAATCGACAGGCCGTCGAAGGTTGCCGTGCCACGGCCGATCTCATCCAGGATGACCAGCGAACGGTCCGTCGCCTGGTTGAGGATCGCTGCCGTCTCGACCATTTCGACCATGAAGGTGGAACGGCCGCGGGCAAGATCGTCGGAGGCTCCGACGCGGGAAAACAGGCGGTCGACGATGCCGATATGGGCGGACGCGGCAGGAACGAAGGACCCCATCTGAGCGAGGATGGCAATCAGCGCGTTCTGGCGCAGAAACGTCGATTTACCGCCCATGTTGGGGCCGGTCAGAAGCCAGAGGGCACCGAACTCGTCGGTTCCGGCGGGCGAGAGATCGCATTCGTTGGCGATGAACGGGCCTGATGACTGACGGCGCAGGGCCTGCTCGACGACCGGATGGCGGCCGCCTTCGATCGCGAACATGCGCGACGCATCGACCGCCGGGCGGCGGTAGTCCCACTCCTCGGCAAGCATCGCAAGGCCGGCTGCAACATCCACGATGGCAAGCGCGCGGGCGCCGGCCTTGATGGCTTCGGCTTCGGCGGTCACGGCCTCGACCATGAGACGGAAGGCTTCGAGCTCGATCGTCAGCGCCCGGTCGGCGGCGTTGGCGATGCGGCTTTCGAGATCGGCCAGCTCTGTTGTGGTGAAGCGCATCGCATTCGCCATGGTCTGGCGGTGGATGAAGCGCGCCTTGGCTTCCGGTGTATCGGTCATCGGGCCGGCATTTCCGGCGGTCACTTCGATAAAGTAGCCAAGCACGTTGTTGTGCTTGATCTTGAGCGACTTGATACCGGTCTCTTCGGCATATTGCAGCTGCAGCCCGGCGATGACCTTGCGCGACTGATCGCGCAGTGCGCGGACCTCGTCCAGTTCGGCACGTGCACCATCCGCAAGAAAGCCGCCATCGCGCTTGAGGAGCGGAAGGTCTTGCGCAAGCGTGGTGCCAAGCAGGGTTTCGAGTTCCGCCGGCAGCATCTTCAGATCATCGAGCGCCTCCGACAGTTCCTGCGGCAGCATGGCGCCACTGAGGAAGCTGGCAACGCCACGCGCCGCTTCGAGACCGGCGAGGATCGCACCGAGATCACGCGGGCCGCCGCGATCGAGCGCCAGACGTGACAGGGCGCGCGGCATATCGGGCACGTGTTTCAGCGAGGAGCGCAGATCCGAACACAGGCCAGGCTCGTCCCTGAGGAAGGAGACGGAATCGAGCCTTCGGTTGATGCGGTCGGGATCCGTCAGCGGCGACATCAGCCGTTCGGCCAGAAGCCTTGCACCGCCGCCGGTGACGGTTCGGTCGATCGCTTTCAGGAGCGTGCCTTCGCGCTCGCCTGACAAGGTTTTCGTCAGTTCCAGATTGCCGCGGGTGGCGGGATCGATGAACAGGGTGGAGGCACCGCTTTCGCGCTCCGGTCGGCCGAGCGGCGGGCGCTCCGCCATCTGGGTCTTTTCCACATAGGCGATGGCAGCTGCAGCCGCTGCCATTTCAGCGCGCGAAAACGTGCCGAAGCCATCCAGCGTGCCGACGCCGAAATAGCGCGCGATGCGGCCTTCCGACGTGGCGCTGTCGAACAGGACCGAAGGCTGCGGCACAGCGACGCGGCCAAGCACGTCGAAGACCGGCTTCAGCTCCGCATCGTGGAACATCGTATCCGGCATGATCAGTTCGCGCGGCTCGATCCGCAGGATGTCGGCGAGCAGGCGCGACGGCTCGGTTTCCGCCAACCGGAATACGCCGGTGGAGATATCGATCCAGGCAAGCGCCATCAGCGGTTCGGCAGCACCCTTGATGCGGGCAAGCGTCATCAGGTAGTTGGATTCCGAGGCGACGAGCAGTTTCTCTTCGGTGATCGTGCCGGGCGTGACGAGCCGCACGACATCGCGTTTGACGACCGATTTGGAGCCGCGTTTCTTCGCTTCCGCCGGATCTTCCACCTGTTCGCAAACGGCGACGCGAAAGCCGAGCATGATCAGCCGCTGCAGATAGTCATCCGCTGCATGAACAGGCACGCCGCACATCGGAATGTCCTGTCCCATATGCTGGCCGCGCCTCGTCAGCGTGATGCCGAGCGCGCGCGAGGCATCGATCGCATCCTCGAAGAACAGCTCGTAAAAATCGCCCATCCGATAGAACAGCAGCGATCCGGGATTGTTGGCCTTGATCTCGATGAACTGTTCCATCATCGGCGTTGCCGACGCGCGGCTTTCCTCCGAAGCCAGCTGGTCGGTCGTCAGGGCATCGAGCGTAGGTCTTTGAAAATGGGTCACGGCACCAATGTTTGTTGCGCAGATTTATTGTTGCGTCTGGAAAGAGGCGACACTATCGGTGATGACCCTTGAATTACAACATCCCCCGCGACCTCGAGGGGCGCTGCCCACAAAAAGCTGGAGAGGCCAATGCCCGCAAACGACAAGACGCCGGAAAAGAACACGCGCAACAGAGCGTCGGTGACCGAGCAGGAAGCGCTTGATTTCCACTCGCAGGGCCGTCCCGGCAAGCTCGAGATCACCCCGACAAAGCCGATGGCGACGCAGCGCGACCTCTCGCTGGCCTATTCGCCGGGTGTCGCCGTGCCGGTTCTGGCGATCGCCGCCGACCCTTCCAAGGCCTATGACTACACGACGCGCGGCAACATGGTGGCCGTGATTTCCAACGGCACGGCAATCCTTGGCCTCGGCAATCTCGGTGCACTGGCATCCAAGCCGGTCATGGAAGGCAAGTCCGTCCTGTTCAAGCGGTTTGCCGATGTGGACAGTATCGATCTCGAGGTCGATACGGAAAATGTCGACGAGTTCATCAACTGCGTGCGCTATCTCGGCCCATCCTTCGGCGGCATCAATCTCGAGGATATCAAGGCGCCGGAATGCTTCATCATCGAGAGCCGTCTGCGCGAACTGATGGACATCCCGGTTTTCCATGACGACCAGCACGGCACAGCGATCATCGCCGCCGCTGGTCTCATCAACGCGCTGGAACTGACCGGCCGCGACCTCAAGACGACGAAGCTGGTGTGCAATGGCGCGGGTGCTGCCGCGATCGCCTGTATCGAACTGATCAAGGCGATGGGCTTCAACCCTGCCAACATCATCCTCTGCGACACCAAGGGCGTGATCTACCAGGGCCGTACCGAGGGTATGAACCAGTGGAAGAGCGCGCATGCCGTCAAGTCCGACAGCCGCACGCTGGAAGAGGCGATGAAGGGTGCCGACGTGGTGTTCGGTCTTTCCCAGAAGGGTGCGTTTACCGAAGCGATGATCCGCTCGATGGCGGACAAGCCGATCATCTTCGCGATGGCCAATCCCGATCCGGAAATCACGCCGGAAGAAGTGGCGCGCATCCGCGACGACGCGATCATGGCAACCGGCCGCTCGGACTATCCGAACCAGGTCAACAACGTGCTGGGCTTCCCCTACATCTTCCGCGGGGCGCTCGATGTGCGAGCCCGCCAGATCAACGATGCGATGAAGATTGCCGCAGCACAGGCTCTGGCCGATCTTGCCCGCGAGGACGTGCCTGATGACGTGGCTGCCGCCTACCAGGGCAACCGGCCGCGTTTCGGGCCGCAATACATCATTCCCGTGCCGTTCGATCCGCGGCTGATCTCGGCCATTCCCGTCGCCGTTGCCAGAGCTGCAATGGAAAGCGGAGCAGCGCGTCGCGACATCACCGACCTTGACGCCTATGGTCGCGAGCTTTCCGCCCGCCGCGACCCGATCGCTGCAACGACGCAAGGTATCTACGACCGGGTTCGCCGCTTCCCCAAGCGCGTGGTGTTTGCCGAAGCCGAAGAAGAGCAGGTCATGCGGGCCGCGATCTCGTTCTGCAGCCAGGGTCTCGGCACCGCCATCCTGCTCGGCCGCGACGATGTGATCCGCGAGACGGCGGAAAAGGCCGGTATCGACCTCGAACGCCCCGGCATCGAGATCATCAACGCGCGCATTTCCAAGCGCGTCGATACCTATATCGACTTCCTCTACGCCCGCCTGCAGCGCCAGGGACTGCTTCTGCGTGACGTGCAGCGGCTGATCCACCACGACCGCAACCATTTTGCCGCGACCATGGTGGCCGTGGGCGATGCGGATGCAATGGTAACCGGCACGACGCGCAACTATGCGACCGCTCTTTCCGACGTGCGCCGCTGCATCGACGACAAGCCCGGACACAAGGTGATCGGCGTGTCGATCGTTGTGGCCCGCGGCCGGACGATCTTCGTGGCGGATACCGCCGTGCACGACATGCCGACTGCCGAGCAGATCGCCGACATCGCCGTGGAAGCCGCACGCGTCGCCAAGCGCATGGGCTACGAGCCCCGCGTGGCGCTGCTTGCCTATTCCACCTTCGGCCAGCCAATCGGCGAGCGCTCCGAGCGTGTCCGCGAGGCGGTGAAGATCCTCGACGGGCGCCGGGTGGATTTCGAGTATGACGGCGAGATGGGTGCCGATGTGGCGCTCAATGCCAGCCGCATGGAGCAGTATCCGTTCTGCCGCCTCTCGGGCACCGCCAACGTGCTTGTCATGCCGGCCATTCATTCGGCCTCGATCGCCACCCGCATGCTGCAGGAGATCGGCGCATCGACGCTGATCGGGCCGCTTCTGGTCGGTTTGGATAAATCGGTGCAGATCACCCAGATGGGCGCCAAGGACTCCGAAATCGTCAACATGGCGGCGATTGCGGCCTATAACGCGGGGTCCTGAGAGACCCCGCGCCGACGCTTTTGTTGAAAGCTTCAGCCGATCGGATTAGGGTGTTTCATCTGGTCCGATCGGAGTTCCCGTTTCATGAAGACCGTCAGCATTCAGGAAGCCGAAGAAAACCTGTCGCAGCTTGTCGATGAAGCCGCGAACGGGGAACCGTTCGTGATCGCCAGGGCGGGCAAGCCGCTGGTGACGGTGGTTGCTGTCGATGAGGCGGCCGCACAGGAGGTGACCGGGCCCAGGAAACGGCGGATCGGCTTTTTGAAAGGTCAGTTCTTCATTCCGGAAGACATGGATAAGGCGCTGGACAAAGAGATCGAGGATCTGTTCTACGGCGCTCGCGATTGAGGCTGTTGCCGGATTCCCATCTTCTGATCTGGCTTGTCGCCGCGTCCGAACGCTTGCCATCCTCGGTGCACGACATGGTGGGTCGCTACTGCGGACCGACCAGGCTCCAAATCTAGAGCGCTCTAGTTCGCGAAGCGACCGGCGTCGGCGCCGAAGTAGTTGATGTAGCGGCCGGAGATCGATGCGATCGGTAGCACGATCAGCACATCCGTGGTGTTGAAAGCCTGATCGACGACGGCTCCCATTCCGATCATAGCGCCGAGGCGAAGGTAGCCCTTGACCAGCGGTGGCATGGCGGAAAGCGCCTGGCGCGGATTGATCGCCTCGGCCGGCATCAGATCCATGTTGCGATTGAGATCAGGCAATGCGTGGACCATCCACTCGTCCTTCACCAGCGCATTGTGATGGAGGAAGGACAGCGCCAGCGCGTGTTCTTCCGGACGCACGCCGGGGAAAGAGGCGCAGCCGAACATGGCATTGACACCATGCTTCAGCGCATAGGCCCAGTTGCCCTGCCAGAGCAGTTCGACGGTGCGTTTGGTGCGGTAGTCGGGCAGCACGCAGGAGCGGCCGAGTTCCATGAACTGCTTGTCAGGATGGCGGGCGAGAAGTGGCGCGATATCGAACTCGGACGTCGAATAAAACCCGCCATTCGCCTCAGCGACGCTCTGGCGCAGAAGCCGGTAGGTTCCGACAATCTGGTCTTCGATTTCACCGTCTATCGCGTTGTCGACGACAAGCAGATGGTCGCAGATCGCATCGTAGCTATCGATATCCCGTCGAAGCCGCATCGCCTCGGGCTCGATCGTGGCGCCCATCTCCTCGACGAAGACGCGGTAGCGCACGGCCTGGGCGGCATCGATTTCGCGCAGGTTGCGGGCAAGCCTTGTTTCGAGCGTACCGATGCGGCCGAACACATCGCTACCAACGCGGCTATTTGCCGGATCAGCAGCCGGGGCCTGCTTTGTCTCAGAGGTCAATGTGCGGTTCAGGAGTTCGATAGCCATGGTGATTCTTCCCGTACCGGTTGGATCACCCGCGTTTAAACATGCATCTGCAACAAGAGCGTGACAGATATCGTCACAATAGAAAGTGGTGCAAGGCCCGTCAACGCGACTGTCAAGACTTGCTGGAAGCCTGCGCAAAAAGGCGCAATTCCTCAATCAGAACAGCCGGATCGAGCGGCTTCTGAAGTACTTTGCAGGCGCCCTGATCGATGACTTTGCGCCGCGCCTCGCCGCGGCTTTCGGCTGTCAGCACCATGACGGGGACCGGCTGCAGCGCGGTTCTGGAGGCGGCAGAGATGAGATCCATGATGTTGCCGCCGGGCATATGCATGTCGCAGAGAACGACATCCGGGCGGTTTTCGCCAAGGGCTTCGATGAGACTTCCGAAATCCTCCACGGAACGAACCGTGTGCCCTGCCTTGCGCAGAACCGCGGCGACCAGAAGCGCACTGACGGGATCGTCTTCTCCGAGAAGAATATCGAGGGCCGGACCGGCTTCCCGCTTGCGATCGACCGAGTTTGAATTTTCAGGAGCCGGCACGTCCATTACCGGGCGGTCGCGGGCGCCAAAACCACGCATGCGGCCACTGAGGACATCGACCAGCGATTTTTCGCGCAGCGGCCGGATCAGCCAGGCATCGAAATATTCCTGGGGTTGCGACGCCCTTTCCTCCGGATTGACCAGTAGAATACGGTGCAGCGGCGCGTGCGACGGTTCCCACGCGTAGTCGGAGGCCAGTCGGTGATCGACGATGAGATCGGTATAGGGCGAGCCTGTCGCTTTGGCCCGATCGATCAACAGCTGCACCTGGGCGGGATCGGACACATGCCTCCCACGGCCGCCGAGTGTTTCGATGCTGGAAACGGTCGCAAAGGCGGCCGGACCATCTGGCGCGAGCAGAAGCACGCGAGAGCCAAACAGCGAGCGGTTGCGAACGGCAGCACCGGCCGGCGCATCCTCGGCAAGACGCATGGGATAGCGGATGGTGAAGACGCTGCCATTGCCCTTGCGGCTGGAGACCGACAGCGAGCCGCCGAATTCGGCCAGGATGCGCGAGGCGATGCCGAGGCCGAGACCTGTGCCGCCGCTGCGCGTTTCCGCTGATCCTGCCTGTTCGAACGCACCGAAGATCCGGGTCTGCTCTTCCTCGGTCATGCCCGGGCCGGTATCGGCAACAGAAATCGCCACGGTCTCGTTCTCGATGAAGGCTCGAACCAGCACGCCGCCTGTGGTCGTGAACTTGACGGCGTTGCCGATGACGTTGAACAGAACCTGGCGAATGCGGGCAGGATCGAAGTCGAGAAGCTCCGGCACGGCGGCGGATACGGTGGCGGCGATCTCGATCCGTTTGCCATGGGCGCGGGGCGCGAGCATTTCCACGACACCTTCGATCAGCTGGCGCAGATCCGCTGCACGGTTGTTGAGACGGAACCGGCCGGCCTCCATCGTGGAATGATCCAGCAGATCTTCGACCAGTTGAGCTAGGGCGTAGCCGGACTGGCGGATACCGCTCAAGTAATTCTGCTGCTCCGCCGTCAGCTTCGTCTGACCCAAGAGGTGGGTCATCCCAAGAATGCCGTTCAGTGGCGTTCGTAGCTCATGGACGACGTTGGCGATCTGCGGAGAGCCCGAGACGTCGGCAGCAATGGCCTGTGGGCGGCGCCATTTGAGGATTTTTGTGAAGAGTGCGCGAAGAGCGCCTGGATGTCTCTGGACGTTCGCCGCGACCGGCTGCTCCGGCGTGCGGGGCACTCCATTCCATGCGGCGTCGTCAGACCCGTCCTTCGGCGCGAGCGACGTGAAGGCCTGTGAGATACGGTTCTGTAT
Source organism: Neorhizobium sp. DAR64872/K0K18 (assembly GCF_050500175.1). Classification (NCBI taxonomy): domain Bacteria; kingdom Pseudomonadati; phylum Pseudomonadota; class Alphaproteobacteria; order Hyphomicrobiales; family Rhizobiaceae; genus Neorhizobium; species Neorhizobium sp. DAR64872/K0K18. The sequence continues at coordinate 282,663 of NZ_CP191446.1, read as the reverse complement.
TTCGGCGATGTCGCGCATACGGAAAGATTACCCGAGGTTTCCTTCCGAAGTCTTAGATCAATCCGGTAAAATTATGCCAATCGCTCGATTTCACAATTATCCGTCGAGCAAAATTACTTCTGCTCGTCTACGGATGCCGCCGCTTTGGGACCGAACAGCTCGTCGACAATGACGAGACCTGCACCGACGCTGATAAAACTGTCCGCGAGATTGAACACGGCAAACGACCAGGTGGCGGTGTGAAACAGGATGTAATCCACCACGTGCCCGTAAACGATGCCATCGATCAGATTGCCGATCGCACCGGCGATGATCATCGCATAGCCGAGATGGGCAAAGGGCCGGTCCTTGGGCGTGCGGCGCCAGAGCCACAGCACGAAGGCGACGATGACGAGGCGCATGCCGATGATGAATTCGCGCTCCATGCCGGACAGAAGCGAGAAGGCTACGCCCATATTATAGGTGCGGTAGAGCGCCAGAAACGGAATGACCGGCACCATCTGCTCGAGCGGCAGCGAATTTTCGACGGCGATCTTGATCGCCTGGTCGAGCAGCACGGCGATGATGATGAAGATGACCGCACTGATGGGTCGCGACAGGAGACCAACGCGAGCGGTCATTATTTATCCTCCAGCGTCAGCAGATGGCGGCGGGCTTCAAACAGCATGACGGCCGTCGCGACCGCGAGATTGAGCGAGTCCGCCCTGCCCTGTTGCGGAATTTTGACCGTGCGATCGGCGGCGCGCGCAAGGCTGTCTGGCAGCCCGGACTGCTCGTTGCCCATCAGGAGAACGACCGGTTTGCGGGTATAGTCCGCAGTGCGATAATCCACGGCGCCGGCCAGATGGGTGGCGACGACGCTGACGCCCGCTCCCTTTTGCCAGTTCAGGAATTCTTCCGCCGAGCAGCGGATGACCGGCATCGCAAAAATCGAGCCCATCGTGGCGCGTACGGTTTCCAGCGAAAACGGGTCGGTGCTTTCGCCGACCAGAAGAACGGCGGAGGCGCCAGCGGCATCGGCCGTGCGGATGATCGTGCCGAGATTGCCCGGATCGCGGACGCGGTCGAGCGCGACGAATGTCTGCTCAGCCTGAGGCTTCAGATCGGCAAGCCGTGCCCAGCGCTGCTCGAAAATACCGACCACCATCTGCGGATTGTCGCGGCGCGTGATCGACGACAGGACCTTTTCGCTGACCTCGAGAACGAGGCCGCCATCAGCAACGGTCTTTGCCGCAACCTGTTCGACCAGCGGCTTGGCCTTGGCAGCCTTGGCATAGACGAGCGTGCGGATTGTCCAGCCGAGTTCCAGCGCATCGATGACCAGTTTCAGCCCCTCCGCCATGAAGGCACCGGCTTCTTCCCGGTGCTTCTTGTCGGTGAGAAGCTTGATGTCCTTGATGATGGGGTTGGCGAGCGAGGTGACTTCCTTCACCTGCCCGACGCGCCGTGGCCCGTTTCTGTGAAAATTATCGCTCATGCGGGTACCCAACGGCTGAAAAGAGAGGTGGAAAGCGCGCGGCCATGGACTTTGCCGTCGAGGCCCGCTTCCCGGATGACGAGTTCGCCCGATTCTACCACGCCATCTGCGCCGCGCATGGTTTCGCGCATCAGTTCATGGATGGAATAGAAGCTGGCGCGGATCGAATAGGCGGTCAGTACCAGGCCGACAGCCTTGGGCGACAGGAGCTGCCGGCAGACATCGAGCATCAGCGGCAAATGATCGAACAGATGCCAGACCTCGCCATTCGGACCGCGGCCGAATTTCGGCGGATCGGTGAGGATGATGTCGTAGGTGTTGCCGCGGCGTTCCTCGCGCAGGATGAACTTCATCGCGTCTTCGCAGATCCAGCGGATCGGTGCCTTTTCCAGACGCGACAAGGACTGGTTTTCGCGACCCCAGCCGATCGCCTTTTTCGACGCATCGACATGGGTGACTTCGGCACCGGCGGCTGCCGCCACGAGCGAGGCGACGCCGGTATAGCCGAACAGGTTGAGGACTTTCAGGGTGCGCCCGGCCTTGGCGGCCTCCTCGACGCGTTCCTTCATCCACTCCCAATGGACGATCTGTTCCGGGAAGACGCCGACATGGCGAAAGGCGGTAAAGCGGCCGTGGAAATCGATGCCGAGAAGGGCGAGCGGCCAGGTTTCTCCAAGCGTCTGCGCCGGAAAGCGCCAGCGGCCCATGCCGTCTTCATCCGTATCGCCGGTAAAGATCGCGTCGGCATTTTCCCAGATATCGTCGGCAAGCGTCGGCTGCCACAGGGCCTGGGCTTCCGGGCGCACGACGCGGTAATCGCCGTATTGCTCAAGCTTCAGGCCGCGGCCGGTGTCGATCAGGTGGAAATCGCCGGCGCCGGACGATTCCAGAATGATCGGCACGCGTTCGGCTGGCAGATCGCCGCTGCGGGCAAGAAGCGGACGCGTTTCGACCGGTACGTGCGGTTGTGCCTGTGGTCTGTCAGGACGGCGCGACTGGGTGGTTTGGGCTTCGGCCCGACCTTCCGAGCGCGCAGCCTGGGGGCCGGTCGACCTGGTGCGGGTTGCGGCAACGGCCGGACGGCTGCCCGCTTCGCTGCGGCGCTTGTCCGGGCTTTTGGCAGGCGACTTAGGCGCGCCCTTGGCTGCTGGCTTCTCCGGGCGCTTGCCGGTCGGCCGCCTTTCCTTGTTCATCACTGCGATCATCCGCTCGGGTTCTTGTCTTTCGCAGCAGATAGCATCTGTGCCGCGTTCTTCAAAGCCGGCAATAGCGTCAGATCTGTTTTCGCTCGCTTCGACGCCTATCTAATCAGCGAAACGGGAGATCGAGATGGATATCGAAGGGCAGGAACGGATCGCGGCGCCGCGGGATATCGTGTGGCGCGCGCTGAACGATGCCGAAACCATCCGCCAGTGCATTCCCGGTTGCGAGCGGCTGGAGTGGATTTCGGACAACGAACTTGCCGCCAGCATCAAGGTTCGCTTCAGCCTGATCTCGCTTGGCCTTGCCGGCACGATCACGCTTTCGAACATCAGGGCGGGAGAAAGCTACACGATCTCCGCCGAGGGTCAGGGAAGCGTTGCGGGATTTGCCAAGGGCGCGGCCGATGTACGGCTTGAGGCCGACGGGACTGAGACCGTGCTGCATTATATCGCGCGGGCGCAAACCGGAGGGCGTATCTCGCAGCTTGGTTCCAAGCTCGTGCGGTCGACAACCGAGAAGCTGGCAGCAAAGTTCTTTGCGGACTTCAACGCAGCGGTCATCGCCAAGACGGCGGAGGCCAGAACCGAGGGGCTCTGACCGCGGGTCGTTATCTGGCTGGAAGCGCGGCGTTGCTGGCCGGGGCGGGAACAATGGCCTGGTTGGCCGGAACGACTGACGGCGACGGCTTGACCGCGGCAGTGTTCTCCTTTTGCAGACGGACGGCCTCGCGAGCTTCAATCCGGGCCTGTCTGCGATGCTTGCCCTGGCTCCACCAGGTCACGAACGAGCCAAGCGCCATGCCGAACAGGAGCGCCAGCAGTACCAGCAGGAACAGCGGTGCCGTCAGCGACAGGACGCTGTCTTCCGGACGGAAGGGATTGAGTGCGAGCGTGACGCTTTGACGGTTGGCGACGGCCAGAACGATCAAAACGATGCCGAGGGGCACGAAGATCACGAGGCTCACGATCCTCTTGAACTTGGTCATGGTTTTCTCCCGGCAAGTGACAATCAAACGATGGATCGCCGGTCATCGCTGCCGGCGTCTAGTGCAGAATAGAGGGCGGCGTCATGCTTTCAAGTGTGATGCCCGACCTTCGACGCGATCAATCGTCCTCGTCGGCAAGATCCGGGTTGAGGCGCTCGCGCAATTCCTTGCCCGTTTTGAAGAACGGCACCCATTTTTCCTCGACAAAGACGCTTTCGCCTGTGCGCGGATTGCGGCCGGAGCGCGACGGACGGTTCTTTACCGAAAACGCGCCGAAGCCACGCAGCTCGACCCGGTTACCTCCGGCGAGAGCATCAGTGATCTCGTCGAGGACCGCATTGACGATATTCTCGACGTCACGATGGTAGAGATGCGGATTGCGCGCTGCAACGATCTGCACCAGTTCAGATTTGATCACTTCTGCCCCCTGAAAAAAGTTAGGTGCCCCCTGAAAAAATTAGGCTTTCAGTCGCTTCCAACCTGCCAAACGGAAACCAGACCGTCAAGGAACAACTTGTCGGAGCCGAAGATCCGAAGCGCTGCCGGGGAAAGCTGGTCGCCCAGTCCGGTCATGCGGAAAAACTGCGACACGGCACTGGCGAACCAGAATGAGGACGAGGACTTGCCGTCCTTCCATTCCACTTCTGGCAGGCTTTTGGCCACACCGCGGGTCTCCAGATAGGCGCGGACCTCGTCTTCGCCGCCGAGTTCATCGACCAGCTTGACGGCAAGCGCCTGACGGCCTGTGAAGATCGTACCGTCAGCGAGTTTCAGAACCTCATCGCGCGGCATGTTGCGGCGATCGGCCACGAGATCGACGAACCAAGCGTAGCTGTCCATCACCATATTGCGGATCATCGTCTTGGCTTCTTCGCTGGCAGGATGGAAGGGCGATGGCTCGGCCTTCAGCGGCGCCGACTTGATCTCCTCCAGCGACACGCCGATCTTTTTCAGCGCTTCATCGACCTGAGGGTACTGAAAGATGACGCCGATCGAGCCGGTGATGGAGCTTTCGCCGGCGACGATATGATCGCCAGCAGATGCAATCATGTAGCCGGCGGATGCGGCAAGGGTGCGGACCTGCGAGACGACGGGCTTGGTTTGCGCGATATGGCGGATGGCCTTGAAGATGCGCTCGCCGCCATAGGTCGTTCCGCCCGGAGAATTGATCGAGACGATGAGCGCCTTCGCCTGGCTGCTTTCGGCGATCTTCTCCAATCGCTCCAGCAATTCCCTGTCGTCAAGGATCATGCCTGAGATATCGACGCGGGCGACGTGCGCGACCGCGGAGTTGCCACTGGCGCCGACCGTGACCCGATACAGCGCGAAACCGATGCCGACGAGAAACACGAGGGCCGCAACCCGCCAGAAACTCAGTTTCCGACGCAACTGGCGCCGTTCAGCAATCCCCATCTGATCCATTCTCAATCCTCATAGCGAGCCAGCCCAAATAGGGTCCGGCTTTTTGTTTCAAGCGGGCATATCACGTTTTTATGTTGTCCATTATTGTTTGTTGAACGATAAAAACCATATTGAGGCCGCAGGTGAACAACTAGCGCCGCTTACGTCGATCTCAACGCAGGCGGCCCAGTCATCTTTACGACAAATCTTGCCGGAAAGGACCGGACGAGCAGAATGCTGCAGCATATCCGCAACCCAGCCCTGGCCGGCGCTTCCCGTGCGATCGGGCAGTCGCCCGACGATATCTATCAGTCGGCACTTGCCCATTCCGCAAGGGTGCGCAAGCTCAAGATATTCCTGCCGATCAGTGCAGCCATCATCTCCGCCGCCTTTATCGGGGTGGCGATCGTGCGCGCCTATCTGCCGGAAAACCTGTCGATCGAAAGCGCGCGCATCGAAAATGGCAAGATCGTCATGGAACGGCCTGCGATTTCCGGCCGCAACAGCGACGGCATCAGCTATTCGATGATTGCCAACCGTGCATTGCAGGATATCCAGAACCCGAACATGATCAGCCTCGAAAACGTCAAGGCCGCCGTGCCGATCAATGACGAGGTCGTTGCGCGTGTAACGGCCGCCGGTGCCGATTTCGATCGTGGCGCCGACAAGCTGGATCTGACCAAACCATTCGACGTTAATTTATCCAACGGGATTACTGCGCGCTTCCAATCCGCCCGCCTCGATATACCGGGTGGATTGATGGATACGCCGGACCCGGTCAAAATCTCCATGGACGCGGGTTCCATTGTTGCGAACTCCCTGAAGATAACGGATAAGGGACACACAATCACCCTGATCGGCAAGGTTCAGGTCGACCTCGACCCTGCCCGCATCCGCAACCAAGGCAAATAGGGCACGGCCGCAATGACGAATCGACTCTTTCGTATCTCTTCCGCCGTGATGGCCACCGGACTCGTGTTCGGCCTTGCCTTCAGCGCGACCGCCCAGACCACCAGCAGCAAGATGGAAGGCTTGAAGCTTTCCAACGATGCGCCGATCCAGATCCAGAGCGACCAGCTGGAAATCAAGGATCAGGAAAAACGTGCCTTCTTCACCGGCAATGTGCAGGTGGTGCAGGGTACGACCACGATGAAGGCCGGCAAGATGACCGTGCTTTACAAAGGTGAAGGCGCTTCGGTGACCTCCGGCAGCACCGACATCGACAAGATCTTTCTCGACGACACCGTTTTCCTCACCTCGGGCACTCAGCAGGCGACCGCCGAAAAGGGCGAGTTCGACATGACCTCGCAGACCTTCGTGCTTTCCGGCAAGCAAGTGGTGCTTTCCGAAGGCGCCAACGTGTTTCGCGGCTGCAAGCTGACCGTGCAGATGGCGACCGGACAGGCGAAGCTCGATTCCTGCGGTGGCCGCGTGGAAATTATGCTCGACCCGAAGTCGCGGCCTAAGCAATAGAAATCCAAGCCCTTGAAAATACCTTTCCTCTCCAACCGGTCTGCCGACCGGTCGCCCGTGACCGAACCTTTCATTGCACGCGACAAGGCGCGCTATGAGGGTACGCTGGTGGCGCATGGTCTTTCCAAGACCTATGACACGCGGCGCGTGGTGAACGGCGTATCGCTGGTCGTTCGCAAGGGCGAGGCTGTCGGCCTGCTCGGACCGAACGGCGCCGGCAAGACGACGTGTTTCTACATGATCACCGGGCTTGTGCCTGTCGATGAGGGCATGATTGCCATCAATGGCAACGAGGTGACGCATATGCCGATGTATCGGCGCGCGCGTCTCGGCGTCGGCTACCTGCCCCAGGAAGCCTCGATCTTTCGCGGACTGTCCGTCGAAGACAACATTCGCGCCGTTCTGGAAGTGCACGAACCGAACCGCGACAAGCGCGAAGCGAAGCTCGACGAGTTGCTGGAAGAATTCCACATCAGCCAGTTGCGCAAGTCCGCGGCTGTCGCGTTGTCGGGTGGCGAACGGCGTCGCCTCGAGATCGCCCGCGCGCTGGCGACCGACCCTGCCTTCATGCTGTTGGACGAGCCGTTTGCCGGTGTCGACCCGATTTCCGTTTCCGACATCCAGAACCTGGTTCGCCACTTGACGGCGCGCGGTATCGGGGTACTGATAACGGATCACAACGTCCGCGAAACGCTTGGTCTCATCGATCGCGCCTACATTATTCACGCAGGCGAAGTCCTGACGCATGGCAGGGCCGACGATATCGTCAACAATCCGGATGTTCGTCGTCTTTACCTTGGCGACAAGTTCAGCCTCTGAGGCCAGAAAGAATCTACTTTCCCGCTTCGTGCCGCTTGACCAAATCTATCAAAAAAGCAATTCTTGTGCCAGTTGAAGGATGGCACCGATAATCTCGGTGTCTTCCTCTCGACTATCGTGCGATGACCGCATGATTTTAAGGAGATCACGGGAGTTTCGCGTCCGCCATGGGGTTATCTGCCAGTCTTTTTCTGCGACAGAGCCAATCGCTGGTGATGACACCGCAGCTGATGCAGTCCATTCAGCTGCTGCAGATGACGCATTTTGAACTCAACCAGTTCATCGCCCAGGAAGTCGAGAAAAATCCGCTGCTCGAAATAGCGGCAGGCGACGGCGATGGTGATGCGGATTTAGGCGCGCTTGATCCCCGCGATCTGGAATTTTCCGGTTCGCGCGAGGATGACGGACAGTTCGAAGGCCAATCGGCGGCGCAAGCCGATGTCGGCTCCCTCGACTGGTATGAGAGCGCAACCCGCGACGGCACGGCCAAGCTTGGCGATCACCTCGATGCCAGCCTTGAAAACGTGTTTCCCGACGACGCACCGGCACAGCGGCCGGACGCGCCCGAACTTCTCGGCCAGTGGAAATCGATGCCCGGCGGCGATGCCGGCGAGGACTACGACCTCGACGATTTCGTTGCGGGTCAGGTGACCCTGCGCGATCATCTCGGACAACAGCTGCCTTTCGTGGTGACCACCCCGGGCGACCGGTTGATCGCCCAGGACCTGCTCGACCAGTTGGACGATGCCGGCTATTTCCAGGGCGACATCGAAGAGGTCGCGGCCCGTCTCGGCAAGGCGCCGGAGGCGGTAGAGGCCGTTCTCATTCAGCTGCAAACCTTCGATCCACCCGGGGTATTTTGCCGTAGCCTGAGCGAATGCCTGGCGATCCAGTTGCGCCAGAACGACCGGCTGGACCCGGCCATGGCAGCGCTGATCGATCACCTCGATCTTCTCGCCAAGCGTGACTTTGCGTCTCTGCGCAAGATCTGCGGCGTGGACGACGAAGATCTGATCGACATGATGGCTGAAATCCGCAAGCTCAACCCGAAGCCGGGTGCGGGCTTCGAGGGCGGGTTCTCGCAGTCTATCTCACCTGATGTCGTGGTCCGGCCATCGCTTGATGGTGGATGGAACGTCGAACTCAATCCCGATACCCTGCCGCGCGTCCTGGTCAACCAGACCTATTTCAACACGGTCTCCAAACACTGCCCGAAGAACGGCGAAGATCACAATTTTCTGTCGGACTGCATGCAGACGGCGAACTGGCTCGCCCGCAGCCTCGACCAGCGCGCCAAGACGATCATGAAAGTGGCAAGCGAGATCGTACGCCAGCAGGATGCCTTCCTGCTGCACGGCGTCGATCACCTGCGACCACTCAACCTGAAGACGGTGGCAGAGGCCATCAAGATGCACGAATCCACCGTCAGCCGCGTCACCTCCAACAAGTATGTGCTGACGCCACGCGGCCTGTTCGAACTGAAATACTTCTTCACAGTGTCGATCGGCTCGGCGGAAGAAGGTGGAGACACCCATTCGGCCGAATCGGTGCGGCATCGCATCCGATTGTTGATTTCTCAGGAGCTGCCGAGTGCCGTCCTGTCGGATGACGACATTGTCATCAGCCTCAAACAGGGCGGTGTCGAACTTGCGCGCCGGACGGTGGCGAAATATCGCGAGGCGATGAATATTCCGTCATCGGTGCAACGCAGGCGGGAAAAGCGCGCCATCGCGAAACTGGCAGCGTTCTAGCCTCACATATCGAGGGCAGTCATAGGCGACCCGGTATTCGCCACACGTGCCGCACAGATTGACATTCCGTTAATGGCAGTTTAGAGACCCGCCGCAACCTGACCGGGCGACACGGGATCTAAACCAATTCCCAAACCAATTTGGCCCTGCCATTCGTGAACCGCTTGGATCAAGAGGCCGGTTGGCGTAGACTGGAACATGCAAGTCACGACAATAAGGAGTAACTCCATGAGTGTGCGTGTATCCGGTAAACATATGGAAATCGGCGACTCGTTTCGACAGAAGATCGAGGACCACATCGGCGGTGCAGTGACCAAATACTTCGACGGGGGGTATTCGGGTCAGGTGATCGTCGAGAAGTCCGGCTCGCGTTTTTCGGCAGACTGCAAGGTGCATCTCGATACCGGGATCGTCCTGCATGCGGCCGGAGAAGCGAATGATCCACAGGCAAGTTTCGATGCTGCAGCGGAGCGGATCGAAAAACGCCTTCGTCGCTACAAGCGTCGACTGAAGGACCATCACGCCGGCAATCACGCGAACGGTTTTTCCGAAGTGGCTTACACGGTCATGGACCGTGTACCGGATGAAGAAGACGACGTGCCAGACGATTTCGCACCGACCATCGTTGCGGAAAGCACGAAGCAGTTGATGACCATGTCCGTTGCGACCGCCGTGATGGCGCTCGACATGACGGACGAACCGGTCCTGTTGTTCCGCAGCCCTGGAAAGGAGCTGAACATCGTGTACCGGCGCAATGACGGAAATATCGGTTGGATCGATTCCACCGGTATGAAGAACTAAAAACTCTCGGGAGAGCGCCTTTGGCGCTCTCTTCGCCCTTCGCGGCAAAAGGATGATAAGAATGGCTTTGGCGGATTTGCTGCAGCAAGATGCGATTGTTCCTGCCCTTAAAGTGACCTCCAAGAAGCAGCTTCTTCAGGAACTTGCTGTGAAAGCGGCCAAGCTGACGGGTGTTCCCGAGCGGGAGATCTTCGACGTCATCCTGCAACGGGAGCGGCTGGGGTCGACGGGCGTTGGCCACGGCATTGCCATCCCACATGGCAAGCTCAGCAGCATATCGTCCATCAAGGGCGTGTTCGCCCGCCTGGAATCGCCGATCGACTTCGAAGCGCTGGATGACGAGCCGGTCGATCTTGTCTTCCTGCTGCTCGCCCCAGAGGGCGCCGGCGCCGACCACCTGAAGGCGCTTTCGCGTATTGCCCGCGTATTGCGCGATCAGGATCTCGTTGCCAAGCTTCGCAAGACCGATTCCGCGTCGGCAATCTACGCCTTTCTGAATGCAGAACAGGCAAACCACGCCGCCTGAGGCGGCTCTATACTCCTTTTCTATAGAGTAAAGCCGCCCGTTCGCCCTCGAATGGAGCGGCTAATCTTGTTTTCGAGCCCTCTTTAGAATTGCCTTTTGTCAAATACGCCACATGTCTTTCCCGTTGAAGGAGATAGACATGAATGACGACATACGTGCCAGGATCGCTGCGAATGACAGACTGCTTAAGGCGGTTATCATCCTGCTGGCGATCAAGGATCCCCATCTTCTCGATGAGCTCGATGCAATCTTCAAAATTGCCGATGGTCAGGAGGGACTGATCGGCGATGCGGACAAGAAGACCCGAGCCCATCTCAATTCGGAACTGGCCCTGATCCGTTCCCTGGCGCATGTTTCGCTGGATACGACGCACTGATCCTTACCCGCGGTCGCCAAACGCAAATGGGCGCCCGAGGCGCCCATTTTTCTTGGAAAGGCTCTAAGGAGCTCAGTCCTTCTTGTCTTCAGCCGCCGCTGCTTCAACCTTCGGGCCGCCCTTGGCGACGCCGACCATGGCCGGGCGCAAGACGCGTTCGCCAATAATGAAGCCGGCCTGGACGACCTGCATGACAGTGTTGTTGGGTACATCCGCATTCGGGATCTCGAACATGGCCTGATGGAAGTTCGGATCGAACTTCTCGCCTTCGGCATCGATCTTCTTGACGCCGTGCCGCTCGAGTGTCGACAGCATGCCACGCTCGGTCATTTCGACGCCTTCAAGCAGGCTCGTCAGCGTCGCATCGGCTCCGGCACGCTTGTCTGCCGGAACAGTGTCGAGCGCGCGGCGCAGATTGTCCGAGACGGCCAGCATGTCGCGGGCAAAGCCCGAGACGGCGTAGGACTTGGCATCCTTTACTTCACGCTCGGTGCGGCGGCGAAGGTTGTCCATCTCTGCAGCAAGCCGCATGAAACGGTCGCGCAAATCGGAATTTTCAGCCTTGAGCACATCGATCGGATCGGGCTCCTGCGCGAAGAAGGCTTCCCCTGCGCTCTGATCGGCGGCGTCTTCGAGAGCGGATGCTACGGCTTCCGCCGTGTTTTCGACAGCAGCTGCGTCAGGTCCGTTCTTCTTGGTTTCGTCGGTCATGACGGTCTCCGGTGCGTATTGGAATCTGGAAGGGTGGTTGCGCCCGATATCGAGGTTCGGGGCGAAAAAATCAAGGGCTTGGGAACATCCTAGCGGGATAGCCTTGCAAGCAGCTGCGCCGTGTAATCCACCATGGGCACAATGCGCGAGTAATTCAGCCGGGTTGGGCCGATCACGCCGACCGCGCCGACGATGCGTTCCTCGCCATCACGATAGGGCGCAACGATGAGCGAGGAGCCGGATAGAGAGAACAGTTTGTTTTCCGAACCGATAAAGATCCGCACGCCCGGCCCCTTTTCGGCAAGGTCGAGGATCTCGATCAGGCTGTCCTTCTTTTCGAGATCGTCAAACAGCAGACGCAGCCGATCGAGATCGCTGACGTCAGCCAGACCTTCGAGAAGGTTTGCCCGGCCGCGCACGATGAGCTGGCCCGGCTTTCCATCTTCCTGATCACCCGACCAGAAGGCGAGGCCTCGCTCCACCAGATCATGCGACAGCGTGTGAAGCTCGCTTGCGACCTGTTCCTTCAGCATTTTCATCTGGCCGCGGAATTCCGGCAGCGTCTGGCCGGCGAGATGCGCGTTGAGGAAATTTGCGGCCTCGCCGAGCTGCGACGAGGTTACGCCGGCCGGCAGATCGATGATGCGGTTCTCCACCTGATTATGATCGCCAACGAGGACAGCGAGCGCCTTGGTGGGCTCCAGGCGGATGAACTCGACATGTTTGAGGACGGGATCGTTCTTGGCAGTGATGACGATGCCGGCGCCGCGCGAGACGCCAGACAGCATCAGGCTTGCATCGGCCATCAGGTTTTCGAGCGTCTGATCGCGATCCGGAGGACGGATCTGCCGGTCGATGCTGGCGCGGTCTTCTTCCGAGAGATTGCCGACCTGCATGAAGGCATCGACAAAGAACCGCAGCCCTGTCTGGGTCGGCATGCGGCCTGCACTGATATGCGGCGAGTAGATGAGGCCGAGCTCTTCCAGATCGCTCATGACATTGCGCACGGAGGCTGGCGACAGCGACATGGGCAGAAGTCGCGACAGATTGCGCGAACCGACCGGCTCGCCGGATTCCAGATAGCTTTCCACGATGCGGCGAAAGATTTCCCGCGAACGATCATCAAGCACGGAGCCGTTGTCGCGACCCGTCAGTCCCGGAAATACCATTGGCCCCTTTACCATGCTGCTGATCTCATCTCCCAGATATAGTCGCTCACTTGCGCATCCGCAAAAGGGAAATTCTTTGCAAATGACGGCTCCGAGCCTTAGAAGGCGGAAACAATAATTTAGGGAGTGACGGATGCGGCCTTCAGGCAGACAGACAAATCAGATGCGCAAGATTTCGTTCGAGCGCAATTTCTCCAAGCATGCCGAGGGCTCCTGTCTCGTCAAGTTCGGCGATACCCATGTTCTGTGCACCGCAAGCCTTGAAGAAAAGACACCGCCGTGGCTGCGCAATTCCGGCAAGGGCTGGGTCACCGCCGAATACGGAATGCTGCCGCGCGCCACCGGCGACCGGATGAAGCGCGAGGCTGCGACCGGCAAGCAGGGTGGCCGTACCCAGGAAATCCAGCGCCTGATCGGCCGTTCGCTGCGCGCCGTGGTCGACCTTTCCGCGCTTGGCGAAAAGCAGATCACCATCGACTGCGACGTGATCCAGGCCGATGGCGGCACCCGCACGGCGGCCATTACCGGTGGCTGGCTGGCGCTGTATGATTGCCTGAAATGGATGGACACCCGCTCGATGATCAAGCTCGACAAGGTTCTGAAAGACCATGTCGCGGCGATCTCGTGCGGCATCTTTGCAAGCCAGCCGGTCATAGATCTCGACTACCTCGAGGATTCCGCCGCCGAGACAGACGCGAATTTCGTCATGACGGGTAGCGGCGGCATCGTCGAGATTCAGGGCACGGCCGAGGGTGCTCCCTTCAGCCAGGAGGAATTCCTCAACCTTTTGTCGCTGGCACAGGACGGCACCCGGGAACTGGTAGCTCTGCAGAAGCAGGCGATCGGCGGCTGATTTCAACGCTGGCTGATCCAAGAGTTGCGAGGGGCAGTCTTCCTTTCCGGAGAGACTACCTCTCGATCGAACCTCTCCCCCGCCTTCATGGCGGGGCAGCATCAGACAAGGGAGCCACTGTTTTGATCGACGGCATTCTCGAAACAGCGCTCTATGTCGATGATCTCGATGCGGCGGAAGCCTTTTACGGTGAACTGCTCGGGCTTGAACGGGTGTTGCGGGCCGGCGATCGCCACGTGTTTTACCGATGCGGACCAGGCATCCTCCTAATCTTCAATCGCGCCGAGACTCTGAAGCCGCCACCTGATGATGCGCTGCCGGTTCCCCCGCATGGCACGACAGGCCCGGGGCATGTGTGCTTTCGTATGGACGGGCCGGCGATTGACAGAATGGTCGAAAAGCTCAACAAGGCGGGCATCGTGATTGAAAGCGATTTTCGCTGGCCGACCGGCGCCCGATCCATCTATTTCCGTGACCCGGCCGGCAACAGCCTGGAATGCGCAGAGCCGAGGCTCTGGAATCTATAGGAACCTTCATGCGCAAGCTTGAGACGAAAACGATCGTCGTTGCCAGCCACAATGCCGGCAAGATCCGTGAGATTGCCGAATTGATCGGTCCGTTCGGCTTTTCGGCAAAGTCCGCAGCCGAACTGAAGTTCGAGGAACCGGATGAGACCGGCACGACATTCGAGGAAAATGCGGCGATCAAGGCGCTTGCGTCTGCCAAGGCGTCCGGCCTGCCCGCCCTTTCCGACGATAGCGGCATCGTCATCGATGCGCTGGACGGTGCTCCCGGTGTCTATACCGCCGACTGGGCTGAGCGCGAGGATGGCAGCCGTGATTTCGCGATGGCGATGCAGAAGGTGGAAGACGCGCTGCAGGAAAAGGGTGCGACCACGCCCGACAAGCGCAGCTGCCGTTTTGTGAGCGTTATCTGCCTTGCCTGGCCGGATGGCCACACCGAACTCTTCCGCGGCGATGTCGAAGGCGTTGTCGCCTGGCCGCCGCGTGGTGCTGCCGGTTTCGGTTACGATCCGATCTTCCAGCCGGAAGGTCACGAGACAACGTTCGGTGAAATGACCAGCGAGGAAAAGCACGGCTGGAAGCCGGGCGATGAACATGCGCTTTCGCACCGGGCGCGCGCGTTCAAGCTGTTCGTTGAAACCTGCCTGGAGGCCTGATCCCCATTGAACGCCGTCGCTCCCCTTTTTCCCGGCATGCTGCTACCCGACACGGGTGAGCCGGGCTTCGGCGTTTACGTGCACTGGCCGTTTTGCGCGGCCAAATGCCCCTATTGCGATTTCAACAGCCATGTCCGCCACCAGCCCGTGGATCAGCTCCGCTACACCGCCGCGTTTCTGAAAGAGATGGAAACGATGCGGAAGATGAGCGGGCCGAAGACGGTCACGAGCATCTTTCTGGGCGGCGGTACGCCTTCGCTGATGGATCCTTCAACCGTCGGGGCGATCCTCAACGGGATCGCGCAGCACTGGCATGTGCCTGACGGGATCGAGATCACGATGGAAGCCAACCCTTCCAGCGTCGAGGCGGAACGCTTTCGCGGCTACAGGGCTGCCGGCATCAACCGGGTCTCGATGGGCGTGCAGGCTCTCAACGATACGGATCTCAAATTCCTCGGCCGCCTGCATGACGTGGCAGACGCGCTGAAGGCGATCAAGCTGGCGCGCGAGATCTTTCCGCGCATGTCGTTCGACCTGATCTACGCCCGTCCCAAGCAGACCGTGGAGGCCTGGGAAGCGGAGCTGAAGCAGGCCATTTCCTATGCCGTCGATCACCTTTCCCTCTATCAGCTGACGATCGAGGAAGGCACGCCGTTCTACGGCCTGCACAAGGCCGGCAAACTGATCGTTCCAGATGATGAGCAGTCGGCGCTGCTCTACGAGGCGACGCAGGAGATCACGGCCGCGCATGGCATGCCGGCCTACGAGGTTTCCAACCACGCCAAGCCGGGTGCTGAAAGCCGGCACAACCTGACCTACTGGCGCTATGGCGACTATGCCGGCATCGGCCCCGGTGCGCATGGTCGCCTGACGCGGGGACGCGACAAGATCGCCACCGCCACCGAGCGACGTCCGGAGACGTGGCTGGATCAGGTCGAGACACAAGGCCACGGCATGGTCGACCAGGAACTGCTAGGCTTCGACGAGCAGGCGGACGAGTTGCTTCTGATGGGACTGCGCCTGACCGAAGGCGTCGACCTGGCGCGCTGGCAGGAGCTTTCCGGCCGCGATCCGGACCCGGTCCGCGAAGAGCGGCTTCTGGAACACGGCTTTATCGAGCGGCTGGGAAATTCCAGGCTGCGCTGCACGCCGTCCGGCATGCTGATCCTCGATGCTGTCGTTGCCGACCTCGCCTGCTGACTACGCCTTTACCGCCGTCACATGCAGCCATTCGGTCGGCCGGTCATCATAGCCGCTGCCGTCGTTCGTGCTTATCTCGAGCGATGACCACGTGACGGTCCTGTAGGCCTGTTCGAGCCAGGGCCGCGACGGGTTGTTGTAATAGCGACCGATCGCATCCGTCATCTCTTCGCCTCCGGTCTTGTAGCTTGCGTAGAAAATGCCGCCAGGGCGCAGCGCCCGATGGATGCGGGCAAGGATATCGGCAAGATCGTTTATCGGCGTGTGGAGAAGGCAGGCATTGGCCCAGACGCCGTCATAGGCCGCCACGCTGTCGATATCCCCGAAGCGCAGTATCGCAACCGTGCGCCCCAAGCGGCGCGAGGCTTGCTCTGCCATTTCCGCAACGCCATCCGTCGGGGTGACGTCGAAGCCGCGTTCAATCATGAAACCGCTGTCGCGGCCATTGCCGCAGCCGAGTTCCAGAATGCGGGCGCCCTGCGAGAGACGGGAGAGAAATGCCTCCAGCCTGACGTCATTGGCCTTCTCCCGATAACCGGCATAGGTTTCGGCATTGTCGGCGTAGAAGCGGAGGGTCTGATCGTGCTCCGCCATGGCTTTTAATTTTGTGACAGGAGAAGCTTGGTGCCGAAGCCGACGAAGACGGTGGCGACGCCGAGGTCGATCTTCTGCTTGGCCTTGAGATAGGCGCTCGCTACCCGCGGATGGGTGATCAGGCCGACCAGAAACGTATAGTAACAGGCCGAAACCGCGACCATGACAGCGATTGCCGCTAGCCCGTATAGAAACGGCGTGCCCGCCGGCATGGTAGCGGCAAACAGCGAGGCAACGAAGAGAGCCGATTTCGGGTTGGCGAGGTTGGTCGCAAGCCCCAGTCGGTAAGCCTTCCTCAGCGGTATCTCGCGTTCTGTGGGGGCAAATTCGGGTGTTGTCCGGGCCTTCCGGACGTCCATGAAGACGCGCAGGCCGAGCCATACGAGATAAAGACCGCCGACGATCTTCAGCGCGACATAGGCGAAAGGGGCTGCCTGAAACAGGGCATTGATCCCGAGCCAGCCCGCAAAGCCCCACAGGCATGTTCCGGTAATCGTTCCCATGGCTGCCGTAATGGCAACCCTGCGCGGTGCTGTGAGGCAATAGCGGATCACCAGCAGCGTATTTGGCCCGGGGGTAATGCAGGCGACAGCCCAGATGGTCGCCACGGATAAAAGAAACACGACACGCTCCTCGCACACCAGAAAAATTGGTGTGCGCCAGAAGCCAAATCCCGTCAACGCCCGGACAAACAAAAACCGGGTCTCATCCGATGGATAAGAGCCGGCTTCGGTCGGTCAGTCGATGATCACAGATTGTTTTCGTTGATCAAGCGCTTCAGAAGCTCGACCTCGTGGCTGAGCTTGCTGTCGCCCGAGATCAGGTCCTCGATCTTGCGAACCGCATGCAGCACGGTCGTATGGTCGCGGCCACCAAACCGACGGCCGATTTCCGGGAAGGAGCGCGGCGTCATGGTTTTCGAGAGGTACATGGCGACCTGGCGCGGCTTGACGATGACGCGGGTGCGGCGGTTGGAGACCAGTTCCTGCCGCGAGACGTTGTAATGGCGTGCCACGACGCGCTGGATATCCTCGATCCGGACGCGCCTTGCTTCCCCGGCGCCGACCAGATGGGCGAGAAGCTCGTCAACGCGCTCGATCGAGAGGTTCGGCTCAAACGAGCGACGGAACAGCAGCTGGTTGAACGCGCCTTCCAGTTCGCGACCGGTGCTGACGACGCTGCGTGCGACGTGATCGAGAATTTCGTGCGGGATATCGAGCGATGGATCATCCTGCTGGGCAGCCGCGAGACGACCTTTGAGCATTTCCATGCGCATATCGTAATCCGGCGTCTCGACCTCGATGGCCACGCCGCCCTGCAGACGCGAGCGAACCCGCGGATCGAGCGATTCCAGCTCCCAGGGCGCGCGGTCGGCAGCAACCACGACCTGCTTGGCGCTGTCGAGCAGCATGTTGAGCAGATGGCAGAATTCGTTCTGGATCATCTTGCCCTGCAGGAACTGCATGTCGTCGATGATCAACAGATCGATATGGCGCAGGCTGTCCTTGAGCGTCAGGGCATCATTGTCGCGGATCGCGGTTGCGAAACGCCACATGAAATATTCGGCGGTGAGATAGACCACGCGCGGCATGCGGGGGCTGCCGACGGCGGCGTTGGCGATGGCCTGAAGAAGGTGGGTCTTGCCGAGACCGACACCGGAATGAATAAACAGCGGGTTGAAACGCACGGCACCGGCACCGGCTTCCGCAATCGTCTTGGCAGCGGCAAGTGCCACGCGGTTCGAGGCGCCTTCAACGAACGTGTCGAACGTATAACGGCTGTCGAGTGGCGAACCGAACAACGGGCCGGGCTGCGAGGACTGGCGAACCGGGGTGGACGCGGCAGTCGGGAACGTGGCGATCTTGCCGATCTCACGCGGTGCAGATGGGCGTTGCGACGCGACAGGTGCCGGAGCATCCGAGCCAATGACGCCGTCCTGGACATCCGATACCGGCTTTGCAGCGCGGGTTGCCGTGCGGACCAGGATCTCCACCTTGAGGATCTCGGCATCTTCCGCCTGGAAGATCGACGTGATCAGATCAAGATAACGGTTGTTGATCCAAGACTTCAGAAACGTCGTGGGCACCGTGAGCCTGACGACACTCTTCGAGACGGTGTGAAGCTTAAGTCTTGCAAACCAGCTTGCGTAAACATCCTGGCCGACCTGTGCTTTAAGACGCACACTGAACCGCTCGAAAAGAGCATCATGCTTCATAACTGGTGTTTCCCCTGCCGCCTGTGCGCAAACGGAATCAAACGCCTGTCGTGCATTGCCCCCGTTGCCGGTTGCACGAGCCGATACGTTATTCATTTGCATTATTCGCCGCCTTTTCCATAGGAGCCCGGCGGTTCTGTTTCCCGCCAGGACATATTCTTTTTAACTACGTCCGACAGCCCGTCTCCGCGAGGAAACGATGACTGCCCTTCCCCATCGATTAAAGTTCCAGGCCAACCGCCCGGACCATCAAAGATCGATCCGGATCACCTCGTCTGATCCAGACCTGCGGGAGCCAACCCGCAACTCAGCGCACGCTCCATCCTCGTTATGAAGAGCCGCTGACTTCCCACTGCCTTCTTCCGACTCCCCAGTCGGCCCCGTCACGCATAAGTTCAGCTGTTGCCGGAAAAGCCAATTTCCGGCTTGCAACCATCGGTTAAATAAGGAAACGAGAAAAACATCTCGCCGCAAGCTGCTTAAAGTCCCCGGGCCGCTCGGTGTCGAGCGGTTGTCGGCAGGCTCTAGGAGTGATCTCCATGCCTCTCGCTAAAAGCCATTTAGGCAGGATCAAATGGCAAGATCAATGATGAATTTTACGCAAAATCCGAGCGCGACCGTTGACTCTCTGGGCGCGATTTGAATGGCCGGAGGGTTGCGGAGAAGAATCCCAGTTGAATCAATGGGATTCAAAATCCATCTATTTCTGATGGTACGATTCAGAGAAAAAATAAAAAAAACCTTGACTCAAAAAGCAGGCGGCGGGTTGGCGGAATTGCCGCCAGACTTGGGCAGACCTCTCATAAGCCTTTGTATTTCATCGGAAAAATCTGTCACGCACCTGACACGTAACCGTTACTGAGCCGGTTAACGAAGTGCAAAGGACCGAGAATCACAAAAAGCCCGGTCGACCGACCAGGCTTTTGATGCATGCACGCTAAAGGTGATATTAGGCGGAGAGTGCCTTGACGCGAGCTGCCAGGCGCGAGACCTTGCGGGACGCCGTGTTGCTGTGAAGGACGCCCTTCGTTGCAGCGCGTGCGATTTCCGGCTGAGCTGCCTTCAGAGCAGCAGCAGCGACGGATACGTCACCCGTTGCGATCGCTTCTTCAACCTTGCGGATAAAGCCACGAACGCGCGAGCGGCGGGACTTGTTGACTGCGGTACGGCTAGCGATCTTGCGGGTCGCTTTTTTCGCCGAAGTTGTATTGGCCATATCATGCCTCTCTACGAATTCGAACCAAAACTCCGCCGTTGCCGCGTAGGTCCTGCGACCATCAATCCAGCAATTCGGGAGCAATAGAGGAAGCCGTCGATCAGGCTTTCCCAACTGTGGGCGGGCATATAACCGGTATAGCGCGCCTCGTCAACGCGGATTCGCATGAAGGGTGCCGCTGAATTTGCCGTTTGGCGAAGTCCCGCGTCCTTTTCGCGACCATAACCCCTCCCACTCTCCTTACAGGGATGCGTGTTCAAACATCGCCTGCAACGGCTGATCACTTCTGGCAGCGCGGGCAGTAGAAGGTGGAGCGGCCGGCTTGGGTGATACGAGAAACGGTGCCGCCGCAGCCCGGCGTGCGGCAGGGCTTATCCTCCTGGTCATAGACAGAGAAGGAATGCTGGAAATAGCCAAGCGAGCCGTCCGTCTGGATATGGTCGCGCAGAGACGAGCCGCCGGCTGCAATCGCATCGGCAATGACAGCGCGGATCGCTTCCGTCAGCAGCACCAGCTCCTTCTTCGGCCGGCCCGTGGGCGTGACGATGCTGCCCGCTGCCCTCTTCGGCGACAGGTGTGCGCGCCACAGCGCTTCGCAGACATAGATATTGCCGAGACCGGCGATCACGGTCTGATCGAGCAGCGTGCTCTTCAATGGCTGCGCCTTGCCGGAAAACCGCTTGCCGAGATACTCCGCATCGAGCGCGTTGCCGGTCGGCTCCGGCCCGAGTTGCGCAAATGCCGGGTAGAGATCGAGCTCGCTGCGCTTTGCCAGATGCAGGAAGCCGAAACGGCGCGGATCATTATAGATGACCTTCAATGTCTCGTTGCCACGCTCCAGATGAAAGACGACGTGGTCATGCTTCTCGTCCTTGGAGCGCGGATGATGAAATGTGCCAAGCGCCTCTTCCTCGACCCTGAACGAGCCGGACATGCCGAGATGGGCAATGATGGTGAGATCGTCTTCGAGGTCGATCAGAAGGTATTTGGCGCGTCTTCCCAGCGCGATGATCTGCCGGCCTTCGACTGCGGCGACAAGATTTTCCGGGAACGGAAAGCGCAGATCGGTGCGGTTCAGCTGCAGCCTTGCAAGCTTTGCTCCCTCCATGGCCGGAGAAAGGCCGCGACGAACGGTTTCGACCTCTGGCAATTCGGGCATGGTCTACCTAACTTCCTGTTTCAACGATGCCGCCGGTGCTCTATAGACCGGTCGGTAATCCACCACATAGCGTCCGGAAACCGGTTTCGCTATGGTCCGCCTGGATAGAGACACCGAGGAGCTGCCCATGACCGAAGCCCGCACCCGCGCCGAAGGCGGAATGGAAACCTCCTATGGCTTCCGCCAGGTGGCCGATGGGGAAAAGCAGGGCCTCGTCAACGACGTATTCCACAAGGTCGCCAAGCGCTATGACGTGATGAACGACGTCATGTCGGCGGGCATGCACCGGGTGTGGAAGGACGCGATGATTACCGCGCTCAATCCGCGCAAGGATGCAAGCTACCGGACGCTGGATGTGGCGGGCGGCACCGGCGACGTCGCATTCCGCATCGTCGAGGCCTCGGGCCTCAAGGCCCATACGACGGTGCTCGATATCAATGGCTCGATGCTGGCCGTGGGTGCCGAGCGGGCGCAGAAGAAAAAGCTGTCTGGCAATCTCGATTTCATCGAGGCGAATGCAGAATCCCTGCCATTCGAGGACAATTCCTTCGACGCCTATACGGTCGCCTTCGGGATCCGCAACGTTCCGCGCATGGACGTGGCGCTGTCTGAAGCCTTTCGCGTGCTGAAGCGTGGCGGACGGTTGCTGGTTCTGGAATTTTCGGAAGTGGAGCTTCCGCTGCTCGACAAGTTCTATGACGAGTGGTCGTTCCGGGCGATCCCGCGCTTCGGCAAGATGATCACCGGTGATTCCGAGCCCTACCAGTATCTGGTGGAATCGATCCGCAAATTCCCCAACCAGGAGAATTTCGCAGCGATGATCCGGACTGCCGGTTTTTCGCGTGTGAGCTACACCAATTATACCGGCGGGATAGCAGCCCTGCATTCCGGCTGGAAGCTCTGAAGCGATGAGCACAATCGGCGCTTATTTTCGGCTCGCCCGTGTCGGCTGGGTTCTTGTTCGCGAGGGCGTGGTTTCGGCCCTGCCGACCCAGGACCTGCCGCCGGCCGTCGGCATTCTTAAATCCATGCTGGAGCCGCTCACCCGTTTCAGGGCGAAGAAGCAGCCACGCAGCGAAAGGCTGACCCGCGCCGTCGGAAGGCTTGGTCCCTCCTATGTGAAGATCGGCCAGTTTCTCGCGACCCGTCCGGATGTGGTCGGTGTGGACTGGGCCGTCGATCTTGCCATGCTGCAGGACCGGATGGCCTTTTTCCCAACCGATGCTGCCAAGACCGCCGTCGAGACCTCGCTTGGCCGGCCGATCAGCGATCTCTACACATCGTTCGAAGAGCCGATCGCGGCCGCCTCGATCGCGCAGGTGCACCCGGCCGAAGTGAACGGCAAAAAGATGGCCGTGAAAGTGGTGCGCCCCGGCGTGCGCCAGCGTTTCGCAAATGACATCGAAGGCATGTATGTGGTTGCCCGCATGCAGGAACGCCTGATGCCCTCCAGCCGCCGGCTTCGCCCGATTGAGGTGACGCGGACGCTGGAACAGACGACCAAGATGGAAATGGACCTGCGCCTGGAGGCTGCAGCCCTTTCCGAGATTGCCGAAAACACGGCGGACGACCCAGGTT
Source organism: Neorhizobium sp. DAR64872/K0K18 (assembly GCF_050500175.1). Classification (NCBI taxonomy): domain Bacteria; kingdom Pseudomonadati; phylum Pseudomonadota; class Alphaproteobacteria; order Hyphomicrobiales; family Rhizobiaceae; genus Neorhizobium; species Neorhizobium sp. DAR64872/K0K18. The sequence goes on along the minus strand of NZ_CP191446.1, from coordinate 259,976 downwards.
TCCGCGTGCCTGAAGTGGACTGGGAACGGACCGGCCGCGACGTCATCACCATGGAGTGGATCGACGGCGCCAAGATGAACGACGTCCCGGCGCTGAGGGCTGCCGGCCACGATCTGGAAAAGCTCGCAGAAGTGCTGATCCAGTCCTTCCTGCGTCACACGCTTCGCGACGGCTTCTTCCATGCCGACATGCATCCCGGCAACCTCTTCGTCGAGCGGGACGGTACGATCGTCGCCGTCGACATGGGGATCACCGGACGGCTGGGCAAAAAGGAACGACGCTTCCTCGCCGAAATCCTCTACGGCTTTATTACCCGCGACTATATGCGTGTCGCCGAGGTGCATTTCGAAGCGGGCTATGTGCCTGCGCATCACGACGTTGCAGCCTTCGCGCAGGCGATCCGGGCGATCGGCGAGCCGATCCACGGTCAGCCCGCCGAAACCATCTCCATGGCCCGGCTGCTGGCGCTGCTGTTCGAAGTGACCGACCTGTTCGAGATGCAGACCCAGCCGCAGTTGATCCTCTTGCAGAAGACCATGGTCGTCGTCGAAGGCGTTTCGCGTATCCTCGACCCGCGTTTCAACATGTGGAAGGCCGCAGAGCCGGTCGTCGGCCAGTGGATCCGCGACAATCTTGGCCCCAAGCGCATCGCATCCGACCTTAAGGACGGGATGAAGGCAGGGCTGAAGCTCGCCGAAGCCTTGCCGGAGATTGCCGCCAAGACGGAAACCCTGCACCGGGAACTCGTTCACATGAGCGAACACGGCCTGCGTTTCGATCCCGAAACGGCAGACGCGATCGGCAAGGCGGAAGCCCGGCACAGCCGCTCCGGCCGCTGGGCACTGTGGATCATCGCGATCTCGCTCGTCGTCATCGCCTTCGCCGTCGTCTGAAAAGGCGCGTTGCGACATCAGATGTCCAGGTTCTGGGATATACCTTGGACGACAGGATGAATTAGTGTGCGGGCAAAAAGGAATGCCATGTCCGCCGCACCCGAAAACCCAGACCGCATCACAATCGAACTCACCGGCCAGCCGATCGGCTTTGCCGAGCTGATCAAGATCGGCCGTGGCGAAGTAACCGTGACAGCCAGTGCCGAAGGGCTTGCCCGTGTCGCTGCGGCGCGGTTGGTGCTGGAAAGCACGATTGCCGAGGGCACGCCCGTCTATGGCGCGACGACCGGCGTTGGTGCGATGAAGGACGTCGCGTGGTCGCCGGAAGAGCTGGACGCTTTCAATATCGGGCTCGTCCGGGCCCATCACTTCGGCACCGGCGAACCGTTTCCGATCTGCGTCGTGCGCAATGCGATGGCGTTGCGCGTCAACACGGCGCTGACGGGCTATGTGGGTTGCTCGACCGAACTGGTTCAGGCCTATCTCGATCTGCTGCAGGCCGACGTCATTCCGGTCGTGCGGCGCACCGGCTCGATCGGCTGCGCCGATATCGGTCTGATGGGGCAGATCGGTGCTGTCCTGACCGGCGTCGGCGAGGCTGTCTTCGAGGGACGCCGCCTGCCCGCGGCGGAAGCCTTTGCGGCGGCAGGGATCGCGCCCATGAAAATGGCGCCGCGCGATAGCCTTGCCTCGCTCAGCGTCAATTCGGTCAGCTTTGCGGCCGCCGCCGATGCGACGCGCACGGCCGCCTGCGCCATCCGAACGCTGCTTGCCACAGGCATGGCCGCTTCCGGTGCGATGGGCGGATCCCGCGACCCGTGGATTGCCGTCACCCATGTGGGCACACCACGCGAGGCGATGATCGGAAAATGGCTGTGCAACGCGTCCGAAGGCTGGGACTGGCCGAAGGCAACGCAAATCCAGGACCCGTTGAGCCTGCGCATGATCGCGCAGGTGTTCGGCACGGTGTTTGAAAGCGTGCTGACTGCCGGTCACAAGATCCTCGCGGCAACGGGCAGGTCCGACGACAATCCCGTGATCGTCGACGGCCGGGTTCTGACATCAGGCGGTTCGCTGCCGCTCGACGTTACGGTGCTCCTGGAATCGGCATCGCTGACGATGGCGCATGCGGCACGCAATGCCTTCAACCGCTGCGTTCTTCTTGGAAACGGCCAGCGCCGCGATCTGCCGGTCAATCTGGTTCCGCATGGTGTGATCGCGACCGGCTTCGGCCCAATCATCAAGCTGGCCGGGGAAATCTTCTCACGCGTGCTGTCGATGACCAACCCGGTTTCGGCTCAGTCGCTGGTGGTGGCCGGCGGTATGGAAGACGAGGCAGCCTTCCTGCCGCTGGTGATCGAACGGTTCGAGCGACAGGTTCAGGCGCTGCAGCGACTGGCAGCGCTGGAAGCGTTGCTGGCAGCCCAGGCCATGGATATCCATGGCGACGAGCCGGGCGGTGCGGTCAAGCTGATCTACGATGCCGTACGCCGCCACGCAGCCTTCTACACGGTCGATCGGCCGCTTTCGGCGGAGGTGGAGGCGATCGAGGCGGAACTCGCGTCGGAGGCCTTCCTGACGGAGCTGATCGCCATCTCGCCGATCCATGCGATCGACGGTTTCTTCGCGCTGGGCGGGTTCGGCATGCAGGGCGTGCAGCCCACGCAACCGTGAGAGCAACGCGCCTTTATTCCGCCGGTTTCTTCAGACTTTCTTAAAGGAATATAGTCCTTTCGCGTGCCCCAAGTGGCCATTTGGAGTTTGCCCATGGCGCTTGGCGCTTCCCGACGGCTGCAGGACGGCGTCGTTGCCGTCGAAACGATGACGCGATTTGCGCTGGCAGTGCTGGCGCTGGCATCGGGCGTCTATACCTATCTCGGTGCCCGCACCATTCTCGACGGGTCGCCGACGGCGGTGTTCTTTGCCGCAATCATCTATTCGGTGTCGGTGTCGGTCGGCATCTATGCCTTCTGGTCCTACATGGCGCGGTTCTATCCGCATATCACATCGCGGACCGGGCGGACCGCGATGCTGGCGGTGATGGCCGCGGGTGCAGCCATGATCATGGCGATGTCGAGCTGGCTCAACGCCGCAGCCCTTGCCGGTTCGTCTGCCGTCGAACAGCACCTTTCCGAAACCGTGGAAGCCTATACGGCCGATCTTGACCGCGCCCACCAGAACGCGATTGCGGCGCAGAGCCTGCTGCCGGATATCCAGCGTGCCGGTGAGCGGTTCTCACAGCTTGCGGGTGTCGAGCGCCAGTCCGGTTCGCTGACCGGCACCACCGGCTCCGGCAGCGTGGTGCAGTTGCTCACCCAGATGTCGGCCCAGATGAAATCGCTGGAAGGCAATATCAACGGGTCGCGCGAACAGGTGGCCGATCTTTTCGAACAGGGCCAGAAGCGGCTTGAGGCGATGCGCGGGCTGGTCTCGGCGCCGGGCGATATCGGACCCCGCGCCGACCAGTTCTCGACCGAGGCCGTGGCGCTGACGGGCGTCGTATCCTCGCTGTCGCAGACCTCGATCGCGCCGTCCATCCGTCGTGCGGCAGACGATCTGGCGATCGGCTTTATCGCGCCGGTGCCGGACGGGGCAGCGCCCGACCTCGTCAACCGCCAGAACCAGGTGATGGAGACGGTGAAGGCTTCGGTGAGCGCGCAATCCAAGGCGCTGGCCAAGGCTGCCGACGAAATCATGTCGCGGCCGACTGTGGGAGAACGGCGCTTCGTGCCGCTTTCGCCGGCAGGCGCCGTTCTGGAATATGCCGGCGACTTTATTCCCGCCTGGGCCGGCGCGATCTCCATCGACCTTCTGCCGGGTGTGATGGTGTTCATCCTGGCCGTCGTGCATGGCGCGATCCGGAGACAGGAGGACCCGCTTCCGTTTGCCGAGCGCATTACCGCTGCCGAGCTTTTGCAGGCGCTCGAAGTCCAGCGCGCCGTCAGTGCCAGCGGCATGAGCGTGGAACAGGCGACCGCCGCCATGGAAAAGCCCGAGACATCGCAGGAGGATGCCCGATTGGCCGAGCTGAAGGCGGACGAGGTGAAGGCCGAAGAGGTTAAGGCCGACGAGAATACCAATATCACCAGTCTCGATCCGAAAACGCGCCGGGACCGCAGCCATGAGGATCGGTGAGGCAATCCGCCGGCTCGACGACGGTGTCATCCTGCGCGGCGTCTTCTATCTGATGCTCGGCATTTCCGGCATTTTCCTCGTCACAGACATTCGCGAGATCGCGACCGCAAAGCCCGAGAGCCCGGGTTACGATCCGATGCGCGAGACGGATCCCGTTCTGCCACCGGCGCTGACCGAGGGGCGACCGGCAGCGCCGCCCGTCGAGCCTTCAAGCCCGGCAGACGTGCTGCGCAAGGCGATGACCTTCAACCTGACGACGGGTGGCATTCTGAAGGCTGAAGGGGCGATCGAGCCGGGTGCTGCGGAGCGCTTCGCGACCGAGATCGAGGCTCGCGGCGAATATGTGAAGACGGTGTCGCTCAACTCCCCCGGCGGCTCGGTGGGCGACGCGATCGCCATGTCGAAGCTGATCCGCGAGAAGAAGCTGGCCACGCTTGTGGTGACCAAGGGGCTCTGTGCTTCCTCCTGCCCGATCGTGTTTGCCGGTGGTGTCACGCGGGTGGCCCAAAAGGATGCGGTGATCGGTGTGCACCAGGTGTTCAACGGCGGCCGCAACAGGCCGAGCGCCGACGAGGCAATGTCCGGCGCACAGGCGACCACGGCGCGTGTCTCGCGGCATCTGGAGGAAATGGGGATCGGCTCCGGCCTGTGGCTGCACGCACTGGAGACCCCGCCGGACCGACTGTACTATCTGACGCCGAAGGAAATGACGGATTTCAAACTGACGACCCCGCCGGCTCCCGCCGTCAACGCGTCCGCCAAGAAGAGCTAGCTTCGCTGCGTGATACTGCGCGACAGCAGTGCTGCCGCGAGGGCGAGCGCCAGCATCGTGCCGGTAAAGGCCGATACGGCCCACCAGCCATCGGCGCTCCAGAAGTGGCCGCCCACCGAGCCGGCGACGCTTGAGCCCAGATAATATCCCAGAAGATAGAGCGAGGACGCGTGGCCCTTGGTGCCTTTTGCCATGCGGCCGACCAAAGCGCTTGCCACCGAATGGGCGATGAAGAAGCCGGAAGTGAGCAGCACGATGCCGAGAATGATCAGCGGCAGCGGTGTGGCGAGTGTGATGACGACGCCTGCAAATGCCAGGACGATACCGGTGAGTATGACGGCGAAATGGCCGAAGCGATCTCCGAGTAGACCGGCGGCCCAGGACGCAACGATGCCGAACAGATAGACCGTGAAGATGAGGCCGAGCTCCGTCTGATCGAGGCTGTAGGGGGCGTCCACAAGCCGGAAGCCGATGTAATTGTAGATGGTGACGAACGCGCCCATCAGCAGGAAGCCGATGGCAAACAGGAGTGCCAGTGCCGGATGGTTCAGGTGACCGAGCCAGGCATCGACATGATAGCGCAGGTTGGATTTGCGCGGCACGAAGTTGCGCGATGGCGGCAGGAGAACGAGAAAGCCGATGGCGGCGACGATGCCGAGCGCGCCCATGCCGACAAGCGCCAGACGCCAGGAGAAATATTCCGCCAGAACCCCGGTGACGACACGCCCAGCCATGCCGCCAAAGGCGTTGCCGGCGATATAAAGGCCCATCGCGGCGCCGAGCCCTTTCGGATCGACTTCCTCCGACAGATAGGCCATGGCGACCGCCGGAACGCCGCCGAGCAACAGGCCTTCAAGCGCACGAATGATCAGAAGCAGGTTCCAGTTCGGCATGGCGGCGCAGGCGATGGTGCAGATCGAGGCGCCGAGCAGGGACACGAACATCAGGCTGCGGCGGCCGAACCGCTCCGAAACGGCGGCGGCGCAAAAGATGGCGACCGCCAGAAAGCCCGTCGACAGCGACAGGGACAGCGAGCTTGCCGCCGGACTGACGCCGAAATCACGCGCGAAGATCGGCATGAGCGGCTGGACGCAGTAGAGCAGCGCAAAGGTTGAAAAGCCGGACATGAAGAAGGCGAGACTTGCCCTCCGGTAGGCCGGCGCGCCGCGGACGAGATAGAGCTTCTCCCCCTCCCCCGCTTCTGCAAGAGCTTGACCGTTCGGTGCCGCGGGCAGATCGGCGTTCAGGGATGCGGAGGCGGGCATGGGGAATTCGACCTTTCAGATCCATCAAAGGTAGCCAGTCGGTTCCCATTAATCCAATATATAGCGCAGGCGTTCTCTATAGGTTTTACAGATACCGATGGAGCTGAGGCATATCCGTTATTTCCTCGCTGTCGCCGAGGAGGAGAATTTCACGCGGGCTGCGGCACGGCTTGGTATTGGTCAGCCGCCGCTCAGCCAGCAGATCCGCGATCTCGAAAACGAGATCGGGGCAGCGCTTTTCCACCGGGTGCCGCATGGTGCGGAATTGACTGCGGCCGGGGCAGCGTTTCTGCCCGAAGCGCGGGCTTCGCTTGCGGCCGCAGAGGCTGCGAAACTTTCTGCCCGCCGTGCCGCGCGCGGCGAGACAGGCAAGCTGGCGCTGGGCTTTACCGCGTCTGCGGCCTTCAACCCGGTCGTGACGGGCGCTATCCGGCGTTTCCGGAGCGAGTGGCCGGGCGTTGCGCTGTCGCTGGCGGAAATGAACAGCAACTGGCTGATCGAGAAACTGGAACGCGGCGAGATCGACGCCGCCTTTATCCGTCCCGGCTTGGAAGACCCGAAGGCGGTGCGGCTGAAACGTCTGGCGGACGAGCCGATGCTGATCGCACTGCCGGCGCACCACGAGCTTGCGACCTTAAGCACCGTGCCGATAGCAGCGCTTGCGGGAGAACCCTTCGTGCTGTTTCCGCGCACGGTGGGTCTCAGCCTGTTCGACGATATCCTCAGCGCCTGCCGCGATGCGGGGTTCGAGCTCAACGTCACGCAGGAAGCGCCGCAGATCCCGTCCGTGGTCAATCTGGTTGCCGCGGGGCTGGGCGTCTCGATCGTCCCGGGCTCCATCACGAAGATCGCCATCGAGGGCGTCGTGTACCGGCCGATCGAGGGGCCGGGACCGGTGGCGCGACTGGGGATCGCCGTCATGAAGGCACAGCGTTCCCCGATCGCGCTCAACCTGTTCGAACTGGTCTAGGCTGACCGGTTAGCCCTTGATCTCGCGTTCGCAGAAGGTGATGCGGTTGCTGAACGGATCCGTCACCGAAACCTCCAGACCCCAGGGCGCCTGGTGCAGCCCCGGCCGCATATAGGCGTAGTCCTTGGCATTGAGTTCCCTGTGGAGCGCTGCAGCACCGGTGATGGGGACAAACACGCGGCCACCCGGCGAGGCATCGCCCGCATGTTCGGACAGATGCATCAGCATGCCGCTGCGCGATATCTGGCAATAGAGCGGTGCGTCGGGAGCGAACCGATGCTCCCAGTCGACGGTGAAGCTTAAGAACCCGCAATAGAACTCCATCGCCTTGCCGACGTCGAAAATGCGGAAGATCGGGATGGCCGGCTGAATCAGGGTCTGGCTTGAGGCAGGTTCGACCGACTTGAAATCATTCATTGCGACCGCCGTTCATCGGAGTTTCACCACTCTTGCTGCAGGACGATTGCATGTTCAAGAACAAAACCCTAGCTTCCGGTCACTTCGAAAGCGGGCGGGCTATGGAACTCAAAGACAAGCGTATCCTTCTCATCATCTCCGGCGGGATCGCGGCTTACAAGAGCCTCGACCTGATCCGGCGGCTGCGCGAACGCGGCGCCTCGGTGCGGCCGGTCATGACCAGGGCTGCCCAGGAGTTCGTGACGCCGCTTGCCGTCGGGGCATTGTCGGGCGGGCATGTCTATACGGAGATTTTTTCGCGCGAGGACGAGCAGGATGTCGGCCATATCCGGCTGGCGCGCGACGCGGACCTCGTGATCGTCGCACCCGCAAGTGCCGACCTGATGGCAAAGATGGCCCACGGAATGGCGGACGACCTGGCAAGCGCCGTGCTTCTTGCGACCGATCTGCCCGTGCTGGTGGCGCCTGCCATGAACCCGAAAATGTGGGCGGCTCCTCCGACGAAACGCAATGCCGAGACACTGAAGGCCGATGGCATCCATGTGATCGGGCCGATGGTTGGCGAGATGGCTGAGAGCAACGAGGCCGGCGCCGGCCGGATGGCAGAACCGTTGCAAATCGCTGCCGCGGCGATTGCGCTGCTTGATGCTTCGCCGAAACCGCTGGCCGGCAAGACCGCCATCGTGACCTCCGGCCCCACCCATGAGCCGATCGATCCGGTGCGCTACATCGCCAACCGCTCATCCGGCCGTCAGGGCCATGCGATTGCTGCGGCGCTGGCGAAACTCGGTGCCGATGTGACACTCGTTTCAGGCCCGGTGACAATCCCCGATCCCGATGGCGTCACGACGCTGCATGTGGAAACGGCGGCCGAGATGCTCGAGGCCGTGACAAGCCGTCTCCCCGCCGATATCGCCGTCATGGTGGCGGCCGTCGCCGACTGGCGGGTCGCTTCCTCCGCCGACCAGAAGATCAAGAAAATGCCGGGCGAAGCACCGGCTCCGCTGATGCTGACCGAAAACCCCGACATCCTCAAGACCGTTGGGCATCACGACAAGCGCCCCAGACTTGTCGTCGGTTTCGCCGCCGAGACGCAGAATGTGGACGAAAACGGGCGATCGAAGCTTCAGCGCAAGGGTGCAGACCTGATTGTTGCAAACGACGTCTCGCCTGAGACCGGCGTCATGGGCGGCATGCGCAATCAGGTGAAGATCATCAGCGAGACCGCGATCGATGCGTGGCCCGATCTCGGCAAGGACGAGGTTGCGATGCGGCTCGCCGAGCTGATAGCGGCCCGGCTCGCATGAGGATCACGCGGCCTTCGACAGCGCCTGCGGCTGGAAGAGCAACGCCTGCATGCCATCCGGGCAGACCTTGACGGCGCTGCCATCTGGAATTTCCACCCAGGTATCGGCCTCGTCGTTCAAAGGTTCCGACACCAGGCAGTAACCGGTCTTTGATCCATCCGCATCCGACCCCTTGCCTGTCATCGGTGCGGCATAAAGTGTCGGTGGCTTGTGATCCGTGGCATATCGCACCGCATAAAGCTGGCGGCCGTTGGAAAAGCATGCGGTGAAGCGCACGAGTGCCGTGCCAAGCCGTTCCATCGAGATGTCTTCGACGGCGGCGATCGCCTTTTCCATTGCGCCCAAGGGATCGGCATCCATGCCGAACTGCAGCGCCAGCAAGAAGAGAAGCTCGGAATCAGTCGATCCGGTCCGGGCCGAGAACAGTTCGTCCGATAACAGGCTTTCGAGCGGCCGGCGGATCGCTTCGAAGCTCGCGACCTGGCCATTGTGCATGAAGGACCAGTGGCCATGCACGAAGGGGTGACAGTTGTCGCGCCGTGTTGCGCCCGTCGTTGCGGCGCGGACATGGGCAAGAAACAGTGGCGAGCGGATCTGCCGTGCGATACTGCGCAGATTGCAGTCGGACCAGGCCGGAAGAATGTCCCTGTAGCGGCCAGGCTCTGGTCTGTCTCCATACCAGGCGATGCCGAAACCATCGCCATTGGTGGCGGTCTTTGCGCGTGTGGCACAGTGGGATTGCTCGATCAGGGAATGGGCGGGCGAAGAGACCAGTTCTTCCAGATAAAGCGGTTCGCCCCGATAAGCTGCCCAACGACACATCTGTCTTTCTGCTCCACTCTGTCTGCCTGCAACGCACGCAACCGTCGAAAATCAAGCGTCTCGAAATAGGGTTAATGAAAAATGAATTACCGGCCCAGATGACAGTTTTGTGGCCCCTTCCCCATCACGTTTTGCAACGCAATGTTGCCTCAGCCTGTTGTCGCGGCGGCTTCAAAGCCTAAATGAAGCTGCATGGTTGATGATACAAAATCGAGCGCGGACGCGCATGCCGGCACATCTGACGGCACCGACATTCTGCACGAAGTGCTGAACCAGCCCGGGAAATGGGCAGTTTTCTTCGATATCGACGGTACGCTGATCGACATTGCGGATACGCCTGATGGTATCGTCGTGCCTGACGATCTGGCCGAGAATCTGACCCGGCTTTCCGCGAAACTGAGCGGTGCCATGGCGCTGGTGACGGGTCGGGCTCTGCCCTACGCCGATCAGCTCTTCAAGCCGCATGTCTTTCCGATTGCCGGCCTGCACGGGGCGGAAAGACGATCCATGTCGGGAGCGATCGAGCGGGTAACGCCAGGTCCTGATTTCGAGGCGCTGAAGGTGGATCTTGCCGAGGAAGCAACAGCCTGGCCGGGCGTTCTTGTCGAGGACAAGGGTCTCGCCGTGGCTGCCCACTACCGACAGGCGCCGACATTCCAGGGGCAAGTCGAGGCGGCGATGGAACGCTACCGCGAGCGGGCAGGATCCGACTTTACGCTGCAGCGGGGCAAGATGGTGGTGGAAATCCGCCCTGCCCGCGCCAGCAAGGGCGATGCGCTACGGGCTTTTCTCAGCGAAGAGCCATTTGCCGGCCGGTTGCCGATCGCGATCGGTGACGATGTAACTGATGAAGCGATGTTCAGGGTTGCCAACAAGCTGGGCGGCCACTCGATCCGTATTTCCGATATCGCGGCAGACACCGTCGCGTCGGCAACATTGGGATCGGCGGCCGAACTGCGCGCGCTGATCGCCAAGCTTGCCGCCGCCTGAACTGATTTGAGAATGCATTTTCGAAAGGAAATATCGTGAGCCGTCTAGTGGTCGTATCGAACCGCGTCACCGTTCCGGACAAGACCGGTGCGGCACCTGCCGGCGGCCTTGCCGTAGCCCTGCAGGCAGCCCTTGAGGAACGCGGCGGCATCTGGATGGGTTGGTCCGGCAATTCCAGCGGCAACGAGGAACCCGGCCCGCTCGAGATGCAGGAGCATGGCGCGATCACCTATGCGCTGACCGATCTCACCGACACCGACGTCGAGGAATATTATCACGGCTTTGCCAACCGGGTGCTCTGGCCGATCTGCCACTACCGGATGGACTTGGCCGAATACGGTCGCAAGGAAATGGCCGGCTATTTCCGGGTGAACCGCTTCTTTGCGCAGAAGCTTGCGCCGCTTCTCAAGGAAGACGACATCATCTGGGTGCATGACTACCACCTGATCCCGCTGGCAGCCGAACTTCGCCAGATGGGCTTCAAGAACAAGATCGGCTTCTTCCTGCATATTCCGTGGCCGCCGGCGGACGTGCTGTTCACCATGCCGGTTCACGAGCAGATCATGCGCGGTCTTTCGCAGTATGACTTGGTCGGTTTCCAGACGGATTTCGATCTGGACAATTTCGGCGGCGGATTGGTTCGCGAAGGAATCGGCGAGCGGATCGACGGCGGCAAGAAGTTTTCGACCTTCGGGCGCACCTTCAAGGGCGGCGCCTATTCGATCTCGATCGAGACCGAGATCTTTTCCAAATTCGCGATCAAGGCCGAAAAGAACGCGATGGTGCGCAAGGCCCGCCAGAGCGTCGAGGGCAAGGACCTCATCATCGGCGTCGACCGCCTGGATTATTCCAAGGGCATTACACAGCGTATCGACGCCTTCGAGCAGTTTGTCGCCACCAATCCGGATCACCACAACAAGGTGACCTATCTGCAGATCACGCCGAAATCCCGGTCCGAAGTGCCTGAGTACGAGCAGATGCAGCGCATGGTCGCCGAACAGGCTGGCCGCGTGAACGGGGCGATCGGCACAGTGGACTGGGTGCCAATCCGCTACATCAACAGATCGGTACCGCGCCCGGTTCTTGCCGGGCTCTACCGGCTGGCGAAGATCGGCCTCGTGACGCCGCTGCGCGACGGGATGAACCTTGTCGCCAAGGAATATGTGGCGGCGCAGGATCCGGAAGATCCGGGCGTGCTGGTGCTTTCACGCTTTGCCGGAGCGGCCCGCGAGCTGCGCGGCGCGCTTCTGGTCAACCCATACGACATCGAGGGAACGGCGCATGCCATCGCCCGCGGGCTCAGCATGCCGCCGGATGAGCGGAAGCAGCGCTGGCAGATGATGATGGACCACCTGCTGACCTACGACATCAATCGCTGGTGCGACGACTTCCTCAAGGACCTCATCGAGGACTGAGTATCCGCTGGAGCCGCCCCGCAATGACGGGCGGCTTCAACTCCCTTGAATGAGGCGGATTGACCGGCCGCCGCCAATGCGCTGAATAGATCCCATTGCCTTTTCATCATTTCGCGACCTGCGAATTGATGCCAATTCATTTAGAGGTCTTCATGCCGGTCGCAGTCACAGCCGAACATATTGCAGAAGCCGAAACCCTGATCCGTCCGCATATCCGCCGCACCCCGACGATGCGGGTAGACATGCAGGATTTCGGGGCCGAACCATTCCAAGTCGATCTCAAGCTCGAGCAGTTGCAGCATTCCGGTTCGTTCAAGGTCCGCGGCGCCTTTACCAATCTTCTTGGCCGCGAGGTGCAGGCAGCAGGCGTGGTTGCGGCGTCCGGCGGCAATCACGGAGCAGCGGTTGCCTATGCGGCCCACAAGCTCGGTGTGCCCGCGCATATCTTTGTGCCAAGCGTCGCCTCCAAGGCGAAGATAGATCTCATCCGCTCCTACGGGGCAGAGCTCGTGATCGGCGGCGACCGCTATGCGGATGCGCTCGCTGCCAGCGAGGCTTATGTCGCGCAGTCCGGGGCGATGGCCGTGCATGCCTTCGACCAGGCGGAAACGCTGGCGGGACAAGGCACGCTCGGCAAGGAAATCGAGGAAGACCTGCCGCATATCACGACGTTGCTGGTCGCCGTCGGCGGCGGCGGGCTGATCGGCGGTATCGCATCCTGGATGCGCGGCCGGGTGAAGATAGTTGCCGTGGAATCCGACGGCGCTCCGACGCTTTACGACGCCTTCAAGGCAGGCCGCCCCGTGGATGCGCCGGCCGGCGGTATCGCGGCCGACTCGCTTGCGCCAAGGCAGGTGGGGCAGCTGATGTTTCCGGTGGCACAGGCATTCATCGAGCCGCCGGTCCTCGTGACCGACGAGGACATTCTGAACGCCCAGAAGGCGCTCTGGTCCGGCGCACGGCTGGTGACCGAGCCGGGTGGTGCGGCAGCGTTTGCGGCGATACTTTCGGGCAAATACCGTCCACAACCGGGTGAGCGCATCTGCGTGCTGGTCTGCGGATCGAACACGACGGCCGTCGATTTCGGCTGATCGTGCGACCCACTTCCCTTCGCGATGCGGCGGCGATAATGCTGAGACCATGTTTCAGCTAGAACAGCCCGCCACATTCGAGCAGGTCATCAAGAAAAGCCGCTTTCTGGCGATCGCGCTTCCCGTCGCGAGCGAGACGGAGGCCAAAGACGCCATTGCTGCGCATAGCGTTACCGATGCCACTCACAACTGCTGGGCCTGGCGGATTGGATCAGCCTATCGCTTTTCCGATGACGGCGAGCCGAGCGGGACGGCGGGCAAACCGATCCTGGCGGCCATGGACGGGCAGTCGCTGGATAAAGCCGTCGTCATCGTCACCCGCTGGTTCGGCGGCATTCTGCTCGGTAGCGGTGGCCTGGTGCGTGCCTATGGCGGTACGGCGGCCGCCTGTCTTAGGGCGGCCCCGCTCATCGAAGTCAAGCCGTCGGTGCTGGGTGCCTTCAGCATCGAGTTTTCCGACCTTGCACGAACGAAAGCCAGGCTGCAGTCGATCGAGGACGTGAAGATCACCGAGGAAGTGTTCACAGAGACAGGTGCCGAGCTGCGGATCCAGATACCGGAAGCCGAGCAGGAGCTCATCTCAAGGCTGATCTCCGACCTTACCAGCGGCAGGTCGGAGCTATCGCTCGATTGAAATCACGCCGCCTTGGCGACGTGATATTCCTTGATGGCGACCATCTTGATCGCGGGGAAGCGTTCGGACTCGTAGCGCAGCGAAAACGAGTCCTGCGCCAGGAAGACCGGATCGCCGTCGAGATCGCGGGCGATATCGCCGCGCTTGACGGTCAAGAACTTCTCAAGCTCCACCGGCTGATCCGACGAGATCCAGCGGCAGACGGAGAAGCGGGACATTTCGAACGAGACCGGCAGCGTATATTCCCCCAACAGCCGCTCTTTGAGAACATCGAGCTGCAGCGCGCCGACGACGCCGACGATGGCGGGCGAACCGTCTTCCGGGGAAAACAGCTGCACGACGCCCTCTTCCGCCATCTGCTGCAGGGCTTCCTTCAGCTTCTTCGCCTTCATCGCATCTTCCAGACGGACGCGGCGCAGGATTTCCGGCGAGAAGTTCGGGACGCCCTGGAAGACGAGATTTTCGCCTTCCGTCAGCGTGTCGCCGATACGAAGCGTGCCGTGGTTGGGGATGCCGACGACATCACCGGCAAAGGCGGTATCGGCGATGTGACGCTGAGAGGCGAAGAAGAACTGCGGCGCCGTGAGGCCCATCTGCTTGCCGGTGCGGGCAAGCCTTGCCTTCATGCCACGCTCCAGCTTGCCTGAGCAGATGCGCGCAAAGGCGATACGGTCGCGGTGGTTCGGATCCATGTTGGCCTGGATCTTGAAGACGAAGGCCGTCATCTTGTCTTCGCTTGCATGCACGGTGCGGATATCGGCGACCTGGTCACGCGGCGGCGGCGCGAAATCGGCCAGTGCGGTGATCAGATCCCGGACGCCGAGATTGCGCAGCGCCGAGCCGAAGAAAACCGGCGTCATGTGACCTTCGAGAAAGGCCTTCCTGTCAAACGGGCGGCAGGCTTCCCGCGCCAGTTCGACTTCCTCGACGAAGGCCGCGCGTTCGTTTTCCGGCAGACGGTCGGCGACGGCCTGGGGTCCGTTGACCGAGATCGCGTCTTCGCTGTCTGGACCACGCACCCGGTTATCGGCCAGGTGGTAGGTTCCGCAGAAGCTCTTGGAACGACCGATCGGCCAGGTGATGGGAGCCGTATCCAGCGCCAGCTTTTCCTCGACCTCGTCGAGTACCTCGAAAATGTCGCGGCTTTCGCGGTCCATCTTGTTGATGAAGGTGATGATTGGAATGTCGCGCATGCGGCAGACTTCAAACAGCTTCAGCGTGCGCGGCTCAATGCCCTTGGCAGCATCGATGACCATGATCGCCGCATCGACCGCCGTCAGCGTGCGATAGGTATCGTCCGCGAAGTCTTCGTGGCCGGGCGTATCGAGAATGTTGAAGACCTTGTCGGCATATTCGAACGTCATCACCGACGTCACGACCGAGATGCCGCGTTCGCGTTCGATCTTCATCCAGTCGGACCGCGTCTGGATGCGATCCTTCTTGGCCTTGACCTCACCGGCGAGCTGGATGGCGCCCCCGAACAGAAGCAGCTTTTCCGTCAGCGTTGTCTTGCCCGCGTCCGGATGCGCAATAATCGCGAATGTGCGGCGGCGGGAGACCGCCTCTGCAATGGTTTCGGCCATCTTTTATATCCTGTGAATTGCCGCGGTATCTAGCGACTAAAGCCCGCCATTGCAATTGACCTGCCGCGCTGCGGCGCAAACTAATGGCCAATGACCATTCAAGCCCCCTCCTCACCCGTCCTCAATGTCCTGCGTCTTCCGCACGGCCAGGACCTGGATCTGCCCGCCTACGAGACATCAGGTGCTGCCGGCATGGACCTGCGTGCCGCCGTGACCGATGGCGAGCCGCTGACCATCGCACCCGGCAAGCGCGCCCTGGTGCCGACCGGCCTCGTGTTCGAAATCCCCGCCGGGTTCGAGGTGCAGATCCGCCCACGTTCGGGGCTTGCGTTCAAGAACGGCATCACGTGCCTCAACACGCCCGGCACGATCGACAGCGACTACCGCGGCGAAGTGAAGGTTTTGCTGATCAATCTGGGAGACGAGGATTTCGTCATTGCCCGCGGCATGCGGATCGCACAGATGGTGTTCGCGCCCGTTGTCCAGGCGCAGGTCGTCGAAGTTTCCGAGGCAAGTGCGACGGCACGCGGCGCCGGCGGGTTCGGATCCACCGGCGTCTGACGTCTGCCGGAATCCTGTGACACCGATCTAGGTCAATCAGGCGGATACCGTGGGGCGCTCCCCGGCCATCCGATACGAGATCGCCTCGGCAAGGTGTATTCTCCCGATACCATCCTTCTCGTCGAGATCGGCCAGCGTCCGCGCCACCCGCAAGACCCGATGATAGCCGCGGGCGGAGAATTTCAGCTTTTCCGCCGCGTCGCGCAACAATTGCAGCCCTCCCGCATCGAGCTCGGCGAACTTCTCGATCATGGCGGTGGAACAGCGCGCGTTGGTGAGAACCGTGTACTGGCCCTCGCCTTCAAAACGCTCTCTCTGCCTGTCGCGTGCGGCCGCAACCCGCCTTGCCACGCCGGCACTCGGCTCTGCCGGCGCCGGGCGGATTAGATCGCTTGCGGAGACGGCCGGGACATCGATGCGGATGTCGATGCGGTCCATGAGCGGGCCGGAGATACGCGCCTGATAATCCGAAGCGCAGCGCGGACCTCGGGCGCAGCTATGCCCCGGTTGGCCCGCCATACCGCAACGGCACGGGTTCATGGCGGCAACGAGCTGGATGCTGGCCGGATAGGACACCCGGTGATTGGCCCGGGCGATGACACATTCGCCTGTCTCCAGCGGCTGGCGAAGCGCATCGAGAACCTGGGGCGAGAATTCCGGAAACTCGTCGAGAAAGAGGATGCCGTGATGCGCGAGTGAGGCTTCTCCGGGCCTCGCGCGCAGACCGCCGCCGACCAGTGCCGCCATCGTGGCGGAATGGTGAGGCATGCGATAGGGCCGCCGATCCGACAGCTTTCCGCCCGAAAGCTGGCCGGCGATGGAGTGGATCATCGAGACTTCGAGCAGTTCGGTGGCCGATAGCGGCGGCAATATCGATGGAAGCCGGGCGGCGAGCATCGATTTTCCCGAACCGGGCGGACCGACCATCAAGAGGTTATGGCCGCCGGCAGCCGCGACTTCGAGCGCGCGTTTGGCGCTTTCCTGGCCCTTGATATCGACAAGGTCAGGCAGATTGGCGGGCGGTGCGCGCACGGCCGGTTGAGGGCGCGACATGACCTGCGTGCCGCGGAAATGGTTGGCAAGCGCGATCAGGCTGCGGGGGGCCAAGATATCGACGCCGGGGCCTGCCCAGGCCGCTTCCGCGCCACTCTCTGCCGGGCAGATCAGCCCCTTTCCGATTGCGTTGGCGCTGATGGCTGCCGGAAGCGCACCGGCGACGGCTGCAAGCGTTCCATCGAGATTCAATTCGCCGATCACCACATAATCGGCGAGCATATCGGCGGGCACGGCACCGAGCGCCGCCATCAGGCCGACGGCGATCGCGAGGTCGAAATGGCTGCCTTCCTTGGGCAGGTCCGCCGGGGCGAGATTGACCGTGACCTTCTTGGGCGGCATGGCGAGGCCGGAGGCGTGCAAGGCTGCCTGCACCCGCTCGCGGCTTTCGGCCACTGCCTTATCGGGCAGCCCGACGATATGCATGCCGAGCTTGCCAGGGCCGATCATGACCTGCACATCGACCGGAATGCCTTCAATGCCCTGAAATGCTACCGTTCTGATACGCGCGACCATTCCGACCCGCCCACATGCGCAAGCTAAGGTGGGGATATTCCCGCCTACCGTGCTACAGGTTGAAAGCTTGCACGATTGCTGGCGAATTTCAAGAACAGGCAGTGAACAATTTCGCGCATGAGACGAAGACAGCGTGCATCAGGTTGCATAACGAGAACAGATGTGAACGGTTATCAGTTCTGCTTGGCGTCGATTGCATCCCACATGAGGCTCGCGACGTCAGCACCGCCGAACTTCTTCACTTCGCGGATGCCTGTCGGAGACGTGACGTTGATCTCGGTCATGTAATCGCCGATCACGTCGATACCGACAAAGATGAAGCCGCGTTCACGCAGAGCCGGCCCGATACGGGCGCAGATTTCCTTTTCGCGCGGCGTGATATCGGTCGCCTCGGCACGTCCGCCGACATGCATGTTGGAGCGGCTGTCGGTTTCCGCGGGCACGCGGTTGATCGCGCCGACCGGTTCGCCGTCAACGAGAAGAATGCGCTTGTCGCCCTTGCGCACGGCCGGCAGGTAGGCCTGCGCGATATAGGGTTCGCCGCGATACATCTGGCCGAACATTTCGAGTAGCGAGGTAAAGTTGCGATCATCGCGGGCGGAATGAAACACGCCGGCGCCGCCATTGCCGTAAAGCGGCTTCAGGATGATATCGCCGAGCTCTTCGCGGAACTTGGCAATTTCAGCCGGGTCACGGGAGATCAGTGTCGGCGGCATCAGGTCGGCGAATTCGGTGACGAAGATCTTTTCCGGCGAGTTGCGCACCCAGGCCGGATCATTGACCACGAGCGTCTTTGGATGAATGCGCTCCAGAAGATGGGTCGATGTAATGTAGCCCATATCGAAGGGCGGATCCTGGCGAAGCTGCACGACATCCATCGTCGACAGATCGGTCGGCTGCTTTTCGCCAAGGGTAAAGTGATCGCCCTTGATGTCACGCACCTGCAGCGGCTCGAGGGCTGCAAAGATGCGGCCGTCGCGCATCGTCAGGCGGTCGGGCGTATAGTGGAACAGCTCGTAACCGCGCGATTGCGCTTCGAGCGCCATGGCGAATGTGGAATCGCCGGCAATGTTGATGCCGGAAATGTGGTCCATCTGAAATGCGACCGTGCGAATTTTCGCCATGACTTCAGCCCCCTAGGATTGGCCCGCCTGATGTAGGACGACGAACCCCGAAAGGCAACCTTGGCCCGGATAATCAGCAGGACCGACGATGGGGCCTGCGCTGCCAGAGGCCTAGAACGCATCCTGGAAATGGCGCGGAAACCTTCCCGGCAAGACGGCGATGATGTCGTATCGCTGCGATAACCCGGATACGTCCTTGCGTTTCTGCAGCCAGAGATCGCTCGCGGCCCGGATCCGTTTCTGAGATGCGAAGGAGACGGCGTCGAGCGCCTGCATCTCGGATCGTCTAGCCTTCACCTCGACAAAGACCACGAGATCGCGCTTGCGGGCGATGAGATCGATCTCGCCCAGTTTCGTGCGGTGGCGAAGGGCGAGGATGCGATAGCCTTTCAGCAGGAGATAGGCAGCAGCGACATATTCCGAGACATGGCCGCGGCGCTCTGCCTTGCGACGTCTGGCGCCGATCTCATCCCGTTGTGCCATCGCGATCCATCAGGTCCCGTTCTTCATGGTGATCAGGCGCTGATAGAGATCCTTGCGCGGCAGGCCGGTGATCCTTGCCGCTTCAGTCGCAGCCTTTGCGGTCGGATGCGTTTTGGAAAGGTCCTGCAGGATGGCATCGACCTCCACCTCGCCCGGCGCCTCTTCAGGTGCTGGAGGTTCGATCAGAAGGACGATCTCGCCCTTGACGTTGTGGCCGTCACCGTAATGGGCGGCAAGCTCGGCCAGCGTGCCCCGGCGAAACTCCTCGTAGGTCTTGGTGAGTTCCCGGCAGACGCAGGCAAGCCGGCTGCCGCCGAGCACATCGGCTGCAGAAACGAGCGTGTGGGCAATGCGATGGGGAGATTCAAACAGGATCAGCGTTGCCGGGATCTTTGAAAGTTCCGCAAGCCGGTCGCGGCGGGCTTTATCCTTGGAAGACAGAAAACCGACGAACAGGAAAGCATCCGACGGCATGCCGGAACCGACGAGGGCCGCAAGCGGGGCAGATGCGCCGGGGATGGGCACGACACGATAACCCGCATCGATCGCCATCTGGCCGAGCCGATAGCCGGGATCCGACACCAGCGGCGTGCCCGCATCGGAAACCAGCGCCACGGACTTGCCGGCTTCGAGTGCCGCAATCAGCTTCGGCCCGGCCTCGTTGGCATTGTGCTCATGATAGGAATAGGGGCGATTGACGATGCCGTAGCGATCGAGGAGCACGCGGGTGACCCTTGTGTCCTCGCAGGCGAGCACATCGGCGCCGGACAGGGTTTCGAGCGCGCGCAGCGTGATATCGCCGAGATTGCCGATCGGGGTTGCGACGAGATAGAGCGCCGGCTCGATGGGGCGGGAAGCGATAAACGTGTTGCCGACGCGATAGCCGCGCTGTCCCTTGACGGGTTCGGCGGCGATTTCGGTGGATTGCTCTGAAGATTGGTCGAGGGTCATCGCCTGTTATGGTCGAGGCCGCAGGCTTCGGCAAGCAGAGGCCGGCGATGTTTTGCGCGTCCGGTTTCGCCGCGTTGCGTTTTCTGTGTGCAAGTGCGGTATGAACAAGCAATTCAAATGGCGCAGGGTCCGTTCTGCTCTTGCTTTCGCATCCGAATGTCTGCCATTTTGCCCGTCCACATGTTCCGGCTGCGCAATGGCCGGCAGAGAATATCAGGTGGTCCGGCCAGCCGGATCGCCACGGTCGAAAGCGATAGTGTCC
Source organism: Neorhizobium sp. DAR64872/K0K18 (assembly GCF_050500175.1). Taxonomy (NCBI): domain Bacteria; kingdom Pseudomonadati; phylum Pseudomonadota; class Alphaproteobacteria; order Hyphomicrobiales; family Rhizobiaceae; genus Neorhizobium; species Neorhizobium sp. DAR64872/K0K18. Next base: position 239,732 of record NZ_CP191446.1, on the reverse strand, counting down.
ATGCGTATTACTCTTGAGCGCTCCAATCTCTTGAAGTCGCTGAATCACGTGCACCGCGTCGTGGAACGGCGCAACACGATTCCGATCCTGTCCAACATCTTGCTGCGCGCGTCCGATGCGAGCCTGGACATGAAGGCGACGGACCTTGATCTGGAAGTGACGGAATCGACACCGGCCATGGTGGAACAGGCCGGCGCCACGACCGTGCCGGCGCATCTTCTCTATGAAATCGTCCGCAAGCTGCCGGACGGATCCGAAGTGCTGCTGGCCACCAGCGCCGACGGCGCGACCATGACCGTGCAGTCCGGCCGTTCGAAATTTTCGCTGCAGTGCCTTCCGGAAACGGATTTCCCGGATCTCACCGCCGGCAGCTTCAGCCATACGTTCAAGATGAAGGCGACCGATCTCAAGATGCTGATCGACCGCACCCAGTTTGCGATCTCGACAGAAGAGACACGCTATTATCTGAACGGCATCTTCTTCCACACGATCGAGGCAGGTGGCGACCTGAAGCTGCGTGCCGTAGCAACCGACGGCCATCGCCTTGCCCGTGCAGACCTCAAGGCGCCCTCGGGCTCGGAAGGCATGCCCGGCATCATCGTGCCGCGCAAGACCGTGGGCGAGCTGCAGAAGCTGGTCGACGATCCGGAAGCCTTCGTGACGGTGGAGGTCTCCGACGCCAAGATCCGCCTGTCGATCGGCGGCATCGTCATGACCTCGAAGCTGATCGACGGCACATTCCCGGATTACCAGCGCGTCATCCCGACCGGCAACGACAAGGAAATGCGCGTCGATTGCCAGAGCTTCACCAAGGCCGTGGACCGCGTCTCGACCATCTCTTCGGAGCGCGGACGTGCCGTGAAGCTGTCGCTGTCCGAAGGGCAGCTGATGCTGACGGTCAACAATCCGGATTCCGGCAGCGCCACGGAAGAAGTGGCCGTCGGCTACGAATATGACGCGATGGAAATCGGCTTCAACGCCAAATATCTGCTCGACATCACCGCCCAGCTTTCCGGCGACGACGCGATCTTCATGTTGGCGGATGCGGGGTCACCGACGCTGGTTCGTGATACGGCGGGCGACGATGCGCTCTATGTGCTGATGCCGATGCGCGTATAGCATCTTACCAGGCGGCTCGGTTAACCCCAGCCGCCTTTTTTTGTGCCGTATTCCGCTTGCGACATTTCATCTTGTGTTTACGGCAAAACGGTTCACATTGGATGAAACTGGAGGGGACGACCTGATGGAACTGCGTTTGAAGGAACGGCTTGGCCGGAAATTTGACGAGGAAATCCGTTTCTTCAAAGGATGGATCGACGGTCCGAAACAGGTCGGAGCCATCATCCCGACATCGTCAGTCACCGCCAAGCGGATGGCGAGCATCATCGACACAAGTTCCGGCCTGCCTGTTCTTGAGCTTGGACCAGGCACCGGCGTCATCACCAAGGCGATCCTGAAAACCGGCATCGAGCCTCAGAACCTTGTTTCGATCGAGTATTCGACCGATTTCTACCAGCATCTGATGAAGACATTCGAAGGCGTGCATTTCATCAATGGCGACGCGTTCGATCTGGATCGCACGCTCGACACCCTGAAACACCAGAAATTCGACTGCGTGATCTGCGCCATTCCGATGCTGAGCTTTCCAATGGAACGCCGCATCGAACTTCTGGAAGATCTTCTCGACCGCGTCCCGCCGGGACGCCCGGTGATGCAGATCACCTACAGCCCAGTTTCGCCTATTATCGCCAAGCCAGAGCGCTACAAGATCAAGCACTATGACTTCGTGGTGCGCAACATTCCGCCGGCGCAGCTATGGACATATACGCGCGCTTAGCGTCCGGACCTTGTCCGACATGACATTTGGGATTTACATCACGCATCCGCAGGTCCGGATCGACCCCAACGTGCCGGTGCCGCAATGGGGCCTTTCCGACACGGGTCGTCTGCGCGCCGAACAGGCCGCGACATCCGGCTGGGTTTCGATGCTTGGCCGGATCGTCTCGAGCGACGAGACAAAGGCAATCGAGACCGCCGACATCCTGGCCGCGGCCGTCGGTCTCAAGACGGAAATCATCGGGGAACTGCACGAGAACGATCGCACGGCGACAGGCTTTCTGGCGCCGCCGGATTTCGAGGCGGCAGCGGACTGGTTTTTCGCGCACCCAACCGAAAGCTTCAAAGGCTGGGAGCGCGCAGTCGATGCGCAGGCGCGGATCGTGTCTGTGGTCGAATCCATTCTGGCGGGCCACGATCCCGCGGTGCCGATCGCCTTTGTCGGTCATGGCGGCGTCGGCACGCTCCTGAAATGTCACCTGAAACGATCGGCCATATCCCGCACGGAAGATCAGCCGGGTGGCGGTGGCAATCTGTTCCGCTTCACCCTTGCGGATCGCGCCGTCACATGCGACTGGACCCCGATCGAAACATGGAAGGGAGAATGACAGACATGCAAGCGCGTGACAGGCTGATTGTGGGCCTTGATATCCCGACTGTGTCCGAAGCGGAAAAGATGGTGGCAACGCTTGGCGACACCGTCTCTTTCTACAAGATCGGCTACCAGCTGGCCTTTGCCGGTGGGTTGGAGTTTGCCCGCGAGCTTGCAGAGGATGGCAAGCAGATCTTTCTCGACATGAAACTGCTCGATATCGACAACACGGTCGCCAAAGCTGTCGAGAACATCGCCAAGATGGGCATGACCATGTTGACGCTGCATGCCTATCCGAAGGCAATGCGCGCCGCGGTCGAAGCAGCAAAGGGCTCCGATCTCTGCCTGCTCGGCGTTACCGTGCTGACCTCGATGGATGCGGCCGATATGATCGAAGCGGGCTATGCGCAGACGCCGGGCGAGCTGGTGGCACGCCGCGCCGAACAGGCGCGTGCGGCCGGTATGGGCGGCATCGTCTGCTCGGCCGAGGAGTCAGCTGCCGTCCGGGCGATCGTCGGAGCCGACATGGCGGTCGTTACCCCCGGCATCCGGCCGACCGGCTCCGATGCCGGCGACCAAAAGCGTGTCGTGACACCCTTCGATGCGCTGAAGTCAGGCTCCAGCCATCTCGTCGTTGCCCGCCCTATCGTCCAGGCGGCCGATCCGAAGGCGGCAGCGCAGGCAATCCTTGCGGAGATGCGCGAAGCGCTCTGGCCTGCAAACGACGCCTGATCGGATCAGCGCCGGATCAGCGGTTGTCCGAGACGACATTGTTCATGTCGCTGTTGAGGACGAAGGTGGCGACGCCGCCCGACAGGCGGTTGCCGGTGACCCGGTTGTTCTGCGCGTAGTCGAGCGGGCTGGCTCCGCTGCCAAACGACGCCGTTGGCCGTGTCATGCAATATTTGCGCACACCTTGCCGGCTGCCGAGCCAGACCGCCGGCATGGCAAGCCAGTCCTTGTATCGGAAGCTGTTGCCGGAGATGACGTTGCGCTGTGGCGCCTGGTGGCGGATCGTGCCGCCCTCGCCGCAATTGCGGTACAGAAATACGCCGCCCTTGACCGGGTTCACGAACGTGTTTTTCTCGATGAGATTTTCCGCAGACCCATCTATGGCGATGATCTCGCGCTGGCTGGCTGATGTTTCGAACGTGTTGCCGATGACGCGGTTTCTGGCCGATTCCGCATCCAGATAGATCACCGCCGAGACCGTCTTGCCGGTGAAGCGCGAGTTTTCGACACTGACATTGGTAACGCCGGGCGCGAGATAGACCGGCGTGCCGACATTGGCGATGAAGCGGTTTTGTGACAGCACGATATCGCTTGGCGCAATCGACTGCGCTCGCTGTGTATGGCCCGGCGTGAGTGAGGATTCCCTGACCTTCTCGGCCTCTCCGTTGTGACCGAGGCCTTCGATGCGGATATCACCCTTGATTGTGCAGTTGCGGATATGGATGTCGCGGGGCGTATCCCAGCTGCCGTCCTTGCGTTGAACCGAACGGATCACGATCGTGCGGGCCTTGGGCTTGGTGCCATCAAGCGTCGCGCCGTTGCAGTCCATCGTCGTCCCAGACGCGCGACTGCCGGAAAACGCGATCGGCACGGTGATGACGGCATTCTTCTGAAGGGTGAGATCGCAATCGATTTCGATCGGGCGCGTGGCCGCTTCGGCGGGCGAGCGGAGCTGTTCCAGCGTATCGGCGCTGCAGGATGCCGCGCTTGCCGTAGGCGCGCCAAGAAGCATGAACGGCACGAGATAAGGGAGCGCCCAATAGGCGTTGCGCGCTTCAATCCGGCCGCGTGGTCCGGTCTTTATCATGTTGACTCCCCGCCAGATTTGCTCGAATCGAATATGCCCAATCGAGGAGAGGTTATTATGGCAAAAGGTTACTGGATTGCTCGGGTCGATGTTCGCGACGTCGAGCGATACAAGGACTACGTCGCTGCGGCAAAACCGGCGTTTGAGGAATACGGCGCCAATTTCCTTGCACGTGGCGGCGCGATGACCGAACTGGAGGGCACAGCCCGTGGTCGCAATGTGGTGATCGAGTTCCCGTCGATGCAGGCTGCAGTCGATTGCTACAACTCGCCGGCATACCAGATCGCTGCAAAAATCCGCCAGGAAGCGGCCGATGCCGAAATGGTTGTGGTCGAGGGTGTCTGATATCGCTCGCTGACAGCGACAACCGGTTGCGGAAACACTTCCACCGTCGCACGGATTCGGCTAAACAGCATTCCATATTTCGTCGTCCCTTCTTCAGGCTCCCGGAGCTTATCATGACCATCAACAATCTACCGCCTCTCGTCACCGTCTTCGGGGGATCCGGCTTCGTCGGCAGACAGGTGGTTCGCACGCTTGCCAAGCGCGGCTACCGTGTTCGCGTCGCGGTGCGACGCCCGGATCTCGCCGGCTTCCTTCTGCCCGCCGGCTATGTCGGCCAGATCTCGCTGGTGCAGGCGAACCTGCGCTATCGCGATTCCGTGCTGCGAGCCGTCGAAGGCTCCGCGCATGTGGTCAACTGCATCGGCATCCTGTTTGAAAGCGGCCGCAACACGTTCGACGGCGTGCAGGATATCGGCGTGAAGACGCTGGTCGAAGCCGTCAAGGCTGCCGGCGCGAAGCTGACCCATGTTTCGGCCATCGGTGCCGATGTCAATTCCGCTTCGAGCTATGCCCGCAGCAAGGGCCGCGCTGAGGCGACGATCCAAGCCGCACTGCCGGATGCGGTGATCCTGCGTCCTTCAGTGGTTTTCGGTGCTGACGACAGCTTCTTCAACCGGTTCGCCTCGATGGCACGGACGTTCCCGTTCCTACCGCTGATTGGTGGTGGCCATACGAAACTGCAGCCGGTCTTCGTGGAAGACGTGGCGGAAACCGTGGGACGCTCCGTCGACGGCTCCATTCCGTCCGGCAAGATCTACGAGCTGGGTGGCGGCGAAGTAATGACGATGCGCGACTGCATGGAAACGGTCATGCGTGTGACCGCCCGCAAGAAGCCGCTTCTCTCGCTGCCTTTCGGCGTAGCCTCCATGATCGGCAGCGTTGCCTCGATGGTGCCCCTGATCACCCCGCCGATCACGGCGGACCAGGTGGAACTCCTGAAACGGGACAATGTGGTTTCGGACGCTGCGGAAAAAGAAGGCCGCACGCTTGCGGGTATCGGCATCACGCCGACCCTGGCCACCTCCGTTCTTGCGTCCTATCTCGTGCGCTACCGGCCGCAGGGCCAGTACACAGGCTCCGGCAAGGCCGCCTGATTTCAATACTCTAGATCCTTACCGGATCCTTGACGACGTGCTCTCCGGGGCGCGTCGTTTTTTTTGGGCGCAGGTTCCGAAAGCTCTGTGGCGCAAAGGTCGCAGTTATTGGCCGTCTTGCGTTAACGGGCAGTTTAGCAAAAACGTTTATTGAATATCAGCCACACGGCCCGTAGACCCACACACAGATATTTCCCTTCTGAAAGGCGCATTTGCATGGGCAAACCCATCGCCCTCTTTTTCGTATGTGCAGCACTTGTGATCCTTGCAGGATCGTTCATGGCTCCTGAAACCGGAGCCGCCGGCAAGCTCGATTGTGCGCCTGCTTATGGCGTCGATCCCTGCAGCACTGCATCCATTCGTTACTGAAGCAGTGATTGAACGACCCATATGACAAAGGCGGCCGATGGCCGCCTTTTTCTTTTTCGGGTAGCGGCCTTCAGGCCCCGAGCAACAGGGCAACAAGGCCGATGGCGCCGACTGCGATACGCCAGTAGGCGAAAGGCGCGTAGCCGCGGCTCGATATGAAATTGAGAAGCGAGCGCACGACAAACACTGCCGTCACGAAGGCTGCCAGAAAGCCGACCACGATCACGGCGCTGTCGTCGAAGGAGAGCAGCGCACGGTTCTTGACGAGATCGAGCGTGAAGGCGCCGACCATTGTCGGCATCGCGAGGAAGAACGAGAACTCCGCGGCCGAACGCTTGTCCGCGCCAAGCAGAAGCGCGCCGACGATGGTGGCGCCGGAGCGCGACGTACCTGGGATCATCGCGAGGCACTGGCAGAAGCCGATCTTGATCGCCAGCGACAGTGGATAATCCATCACGTCATGGTATTTCGGCTCGAACTTCATGCGATCGACGGCAAGCAGGATAAAGCCACCGACGATCAGCATGACGCAGATCAACATCGGCGTTTCGAACAGGACCGTCTTGATGAAATCATGCGCGATTGCGCCGATCACGGCGGCCGGGAGAAAACCCGCCAGGATGGTCAGAACGAAACGGCGCGACTGGACACTGGTCGGCAGCGAGACGGCGATCGAGATCAGCCTTTGCGCATAGACCAGAAGAATGGCCAGTATGGCGCCGAGCTGGATCAGGACCGCAAACGTATTCCCCGGAGAATTGAAACCGAGAAAATGGCCGGCGAGCAGCACGTGTGCGGTGGATGAAACGGGCAAAAATTCCGTGAGCCCCTCGATAATACCGAGTACGAGGGCGCTGATAATGGGCTGATCCACCATTCTTAGTCCTTTGCTATGCGATAGAGGTGGTTTTTAATCGTTTCTTAGCGGTTTGTGGCCCCTGCTTGTACTGGCCCTACCAAATCCATATAGCTGGCATATGTCAGGCGGGCGCCCGAAGCAGCCGCTTTCCTATACATTATAACTGAAGTTTTCTTATCGATGCCCACCCTGTATCATCATCAAATGTCGTCTTCCTCTCGCTTCGTCCGTCTGATCCTCGCCGAATACGGCTTCCAGACGGATCTTGTCGAGGAGCAGCCCTGGGAGAAGCGCCGCGAGTTTCTCACGCTCAACCCGGCGGCGACCCTGCCTGTCTATGTTGACGACAATATGCGCGTTCTGTGCGGTCCGTCGGTTCTGATGGAATTTCTCGACGAGACCCATGGCGTGCTGAAGCGCGACCGCCGGCTGCTTGCCGAAGACCCGTGGCAACGGGCTGAAATACGCCGGCTGACGGAATGGTTCCTGATCAAGATGGAGCAGGACGTGACCCGGCCGCTGACGCGCGAGCGGGTCTACAAGCTGCAGATGACCGCGGCTCAGGGCGGCGGCGCACCTGATTCGAAAGTGCTGCGGACATCCCGCGCTAATATTCGCCAGCACATGAAATATCTTGCCTGGCTTGCCGGCTCGCGCCAGTGGCTGGCCGGCGAGCGTCTGAGCTATGCCGACCTTGCCGCCGCCGCCTCGATTTCCGTGCTCGATTATCTCGGCGAAATCGACTGGTCGGAAATTCCGATCGCCAAGGACTGGTACCAGCGGATCAAATCGCGCCCCTCCTTCCGTCCGCTGCTGTCCGAGCGCATTCGCGGCCTCACTCCGGTATCGCATTATGCGGACCTTGATTTCTGAGCCGGACCACGACCTGAGCCTCGAGAAGGTCGACTTTCGGGCCGACCGGCGTCGGCAGAAGCTGACCGCTTTCATTCGCGAGGAAGCCGCAGCCCAGGGCTTTGATCTCTGTCGCATCACAAGGCCCGACAGCATTCCGAAAGCACCGGAACGGCTGACGACTTTTTTATCCGACGAGCATCACGGCACGATGGACTGGATGGCGGAGACGCGCGAGCGTCGCGGCGATCCCAAGGCGCTCTGGTCCGAAGTCAGGTCGATCGTGATGTTTGCGATGAATTACGGGCCGGACGAGGATCCGCGCGGCATTCTGGAGAAGCCCGACAAGGCCGCGATTTCCGTCTATGCCCGCAACCGCGACTATCACGACGTGATCAAGGGTCGGTTGAAGGAGATCGCCACACGGTTTGCCGCCCGTGCCGGCGAGGATGTCAAAGTATTCGTCGATACGGCACCGGTGATGGAAAAGCCGCTTGGCGAAGCCGCCGGTATCGGGTGGCAGGGCAAGCATACCAACCTCGTCAGCCGCACGCACGGTTCCTGGCTTTTTCTCGGCAGCCTGTTCACGACAGCGGATCTGGCCTTCGACGAGGCTGAGCGGGACTATTGCGGCTCTTGCCGCGCCTGTCTCGACGCCTGCCCGACGGCTGCCTTTCCGGCGCCCTACCGGCTGGATGCGCGGCGCTGCATCTCTTACCTGACGATAGAGCACAAGGGACCGATCGCACCCGAATTCCGGCCGATGATCGGCAACCGTATCTATGGCTGCGACGATTGCCTGGCGGCATGCCCGTGGAACAAGTTCGCTGCCAGTGCGTCTGAAATGAAGCTGAAGGCGCGCGAGGACCTCAAGGAACCGTCGATCGCGTTTCTTCTGACGCTGGACGATCCGGCATTCCGCACCTTCTTCAGCGGATCGCCGGTAAAGCGGATTGGCCGTGACCGTTTCGTGCGCAACGTGCTGATCGCCGCCGGCAATTCCGGTGACCGCGGCTTCATCGACCAGTGTCGCAGCCTGTCAGCGGATGCGTCCCCTGTCGTGCGCGGCATGGCGATCTGGGCGCTGAAGCGGCTGATGTCGGAGGCGGAGTTCGCTATGTTTGCGGCGGCACGGGCTCCGGACGATGATGCCGAGGTCGAAAACGAATGGACGATGGCAGGAGTGGTTTGATGCGGGTGATGATCTTCGGATGCGGCTATTCCGGCCAGGCGATTGCGGAGGCCTTCATGGCCGAAGGCGCTACGGTTTCCGGCACGGTTCGCAGCGAGGAGAAGGCCGTGGCTCTTCGCGCAAAGGGCATTCGGCCCTTCATCTTCGACGGCAGCGACTTCGATGGAGCGCTGCCGGGTGAGATGGCCGAGGTGACGCATCTGGTTCAATCCATCCCACCCGGTCATGAAGGCGATCCGCTCCTGAAGCTCGTCGAAGGCAAGCTCTCGGCCTTGTTTACGAAGCTCGAATGGATCGGCTATCTATCGACCGTCGGTGTCTATGGTGACCATGGCGGTGACTGGGTGACCGAGGAGACGCCGGGAAGTCCCATTCTTGGGCGCTCGATCGAACGCGTCGATACGGAGGATGCCTGGAGCGAGCAGGCGACCAGTGTCGGCGTGCCATGCGCAGTGATGCGTCTTTCCGGCATCTACGGACCCGGCCGCAATGCGTTCGTCAATCTCTCCCGCGGCAGCGCGCGACGCATCATCAAGAAGGGTCAGGTGTTCAACCGGATACGGGTGGAGGATATCGGGGGCGCCTCGCTGTTTCTCGGGAGCCAGCGGATGGGTGGCCTCTATAATGTCACCGACGACGAGCCATGCCCGCCCCAGGACGTGATCGTCGAGGCTGCCCGGATGATGGGCGTCGAACCGCCGCCCGAACAGGATTTCGACACCGCCGACATGTCGCCGATGGCGCGGTCCTTCTATGGCGCCAACAAGCGCGTCTCGAATGAGAAGATCAGGGCCGCCGGCTTCCAGTTCCGCTTTCCGAACTACCATGTTTCACTCTCGGAATTGTGGTGTTCCGACCGCTGGAGAGGGTGAAATCTCCTCTACTCATCGGTGGGAATTTTCATCCTGAGCCATTATCCCGGTCATAAATTCTTAATGCCTGGGGCGCAGCGCCCCAAAACCGGTCCAAATAAGACAGCAGACCGACTTTAAGAGAAAAAAAATTTTGCCTGTTTTCGTGAACACGAGTCATCCATGGGATCCAGCGGAATGACGTTTCGCTTGGAGACTGATTCTAAAGCTTTTCTTCCGAAAAAGCTTAGCCGGGTGCATTAACAACATCGATCGCAATGTAATCACGAATGTTACAATGCGTAACACTCCGTGATAAGTAATCCCACTTTTTCGCCATTTTTGGCCCCGCTTAAGCCGGCTGCACGCAACGTGCAGGGACAAACGGACGGGGACGACCGACTTGACAACAATTCGACGCTCGACACTCGCGGTTGCCATTGCTGCTTTTGCACTACTCGGCACCGCGCAGGCCAATGCTGCGCCCGGCTGCGGCCACGCATCCTGGTACGCGCTTTCTTCGAAGACCGCTTCTGGCGAGCGGATGAACGCCGCCAAGCTGACCGCCGCACATCGCTCGCTGCCCTTCGGCACCAGGGTTCTCGTGACCAACAAGCGCAACGGCAAAAGCGTCGTCGTGCGCATCAACGATCGCGGTCCGTTCATTCGCGGCCGGGTGATCGACGTTTCGAAAGCCGCAGCCAAGGATATCGGCATGGTCTCTTCGGGCACTGCGCAGGTCTGCTACCAGATCGTTGCCGACACCCGCGCTTCCAGCCAGAAGATCTCCGGCAAGGGCATCAAGGACGTCGACGGCTGAGGCACCAGAGCTTTGAACGCCTGACGTGCTGCACTTGCCCTTTCGACCGTTCGCGGTTACGACCCACCCCACACGGGTTCAACCGAGACGGAGAATGACATGCGACTGGGCGGACGAGTAGCCGGAGCAATCGACGTACTGGCGGATATCGAGGCACGCAGACGCCCCGTCGCCGACGCGCTGAAGGACTGGGGCCTCGCGCACCGCTTTGCCGGATCCGGCGACCGCGCCGCAATCGGAAACATCGTTTACGACGCATTGCGCATGCGGCTCAGCCACGCATTCATCATGGACGACGACAGTGCCGTCGCACTGGCTTATGCGGTTCTCCTTCGCCAGTGGGGATATTCTCCAGAAACGCTGGCTGCCGATTTTGCCGACGACCGTTTCGCGCCGCCGGTTTTGACCGAAGCGCATATCGCCGCCTTTTCCTCCCGCAAGCTGGAAGACGCGCCGCTTCACATCCAGGGCGATATCCCGGACTGGGTTCAGCCTTCATTCGAAGCAAATTTCGGCGACGACTGGCTGGCTGAGGCAAAGGCACTTGCCACCCGACCGACGCTTGATCTGCGCGCCAACACGCTGAAGGCGTCGCGCGACAAGGTGGTAAAGGCGCTGGACCGCGCCGGTGCCAAGCCTGCGCGCATTGCCCGCAACGGCATCCGGATCGCTGCCGGCGAAGGTGCTTCCCGGCTTCCCAATATCACCGCCGAGCTTTCCTTCCAGAAGGGCTGGTTCGAGGTGCAGGACGAGGGCTCGCAGATCGTGGCCGAGCTCGTACAGCCTGCCGAGAACCATCAGGTGCTGGACTATTGCGCCGGTGGCGGCGGCAAGACGCTGGCGATGTCGGCTGCGATGAACAACAAGGGCCAGGTTCACGCCTACGATACCGACCGCAAGCGGCTGGCGCCGATCATCGAGCGCCTGCGTCGGGCCGGCACCCGCAATGTTCAGGTTCACGACGATGCACGCCAGCTTGAAGGTCTCCGGAACAAGCTTGACGCAGTTCTGGTCGATGCGCCCTGCACCGGCACGGGAACGTGGCGCCGTCGCCCCGACACGAAATGGCGGCTGACGCAGAAGAACCTCGACGAGCGCATTGCGCAGCAGCAGGACGCACTTTCCGAAGCATCCGCTTTCGTGAAGCCGGGCGGCGCGCTTCTTTATGTGACCTGTTCGATCCTGCCGGAAGAAAACGACCAGCAGGCTGTCCGTTTCTGCGAGCAAAACCCCGAATTCTCCATTGTGCCGGCAGCCGACCAGTGGGCGAAGATTTTCGGCAACGACGCGGCCACGCCTCGCGCCAAGGATGCAGCGACGGTGACACTGTCTCCCGCAAGTACCGATACGGACGGATTCTTTTTCTGCCGCATGCAACGCAAGGTTTGAGCGGGACTTGTCTTGCGGATTTACCCTGAAAGCATTCTAAACTAGATCATTTGACACAAGTTTAGATTTGCGCGATGAGCCTTTGAGGCAGCCTCGTTTTCAAACGACGCCGCAATGGAGAGGGACATGATCCGCAAATTCGCTTTCAGCGCCGCACTGGCGCTTCTCGCCGCATCGACTACATTAACGGCAGCGCGCGCCGACACGAAGCCGGCCGCCGTGCTCAAGCATTATTCCGAGCTGGCGCATGCCAAGTTCGAGGATTCGCTGATATCAGCGCAAAGCCTCGAAAAGGCCATCGACGGGCTGATTGCAAGCCCAAGCGAGGAAACGCTGAAGGCGGCGAAAGCAGCCTGGATCGCGGCGCGTGTTCCCTACCAGCAGACCGAAGTCTATCGTTTCGGCAATTCTGCCGTTGACGACTGGGAGGGCAAGGTCAATGCCTGGCCGCTGGATGAAGGCCTGATCGATTACGTCGATCCCTCCTATGGCACGGAAAGCGACGAGAACGCTCTCTATACGGCCAACATCATTGCCAACCCCAAGATCAAGGTGAACGGCAAGACGCTCGACACGACCAAGATCACCACGAAGACGCTGCGCAGCCTGCATGAGGCCGGCGAGATCGAGGCGAATGTGGCGACCGGGTATCACGCAATCGAGTTTCTGCTGTGGGGCCAGGATACCAATGGCACCGGGCCTGGCGCCGGTACGCGCCCCTATACGGATTACAGCAAGACCGAATGCACCAACGGCAATTGCGACCGTCGCGCCGCCTACCTGAAAGCTGCGACCGCATTGCTGGTTGCCGATCTGAAGGACATGGTTGTGGCGTGGGGCCCCAAGGGCAAGGCCGCCAGGACTGTCGAGGCCAATGGCAAGAAGGGTCTGAGCGCCATCCTGACCGGCATGGGCTCACTTTCCTATGGCGAGCTTGCCGGCGAGCGGATGAAGCTTGGCCTGCTGCTGCATGATCCGGAAGAAGAGCATGACTGCTTCTCCGACAACACCTACGCCTCGCACCTCAACGACGCGATCGGCATCAAGTCGGCCTATACGGGAGAATATACCCGTATCGACGGCACCAAGATGACCGGTGCCTCGCTGTCAGATCTCGTCTTGGCCAAGGACAAGGCGCTGGACGACGAGATGAAGGGCAAGCTGGATGCGACGCTTGCGGCCATGAACGCGATGGCTGACCGCGCCCAGAAGGGCGAGGCCTATGACCAGATGATCGGCGAGAACAATGCCGACGGCAATGCCGTGGTCCAGAAGGCGATCGATGGGCTGATCGACCAGACCAAGACGATCGAGCGCGTCGTTGCGTCGCTCGATCTCGGCAAGGTGGATCTCGAAGGCTCCGACAGCCTGGACAATCCGGAAGCCGTATTTCAGTAAGCCGTTGAAGCGGTTGCCAAGCGATTGCGATGAAACACTTCACCTCATTCACCCCTCCCCGAACGCGGGAGGGGCATAACCACTCCCCGGGTTGTCCCCAGCACCCGCTGGACGATGGGCTCGCGCGCGGCTGCCTTTCCCCTCCCGGGAAAGATGCCGGGAGAAGCAGCGGATACTGGTTCCGACTTGTTTTGCCGGTCCTTTCCGGCGCTCTGTTTCTGATCCCGCTGATCGCAACCGGCGGCGACAGCATTTTTCCGACGTCGCGCACCGATCTCAACCCGAAAGACCAGAAGCGGGTGGCAAGCGTGACGCGTGCCACGACGGACTTCTCCAAGCCGGAGCAGTTCGAGCTGATGGCCGGTGGCGGGGCAACCACCAAGGCAAGCGTCAACGGGAATATCTTCTCGCACTTCTCCGCCAACATCACGTTCGAGGAAGAGCAGGACTTCAAGCTCGGCAATGCGCTGTTCACGAAGCTGTGGGTGTCATCTCCCTCGTCGACCCAGGCTTCCGACGGGTTGGGGCCGCTGTTCAATGCGCGGGCCTGCCAGAGCTGCCACCTGAAGGACGGCCGCGGGCATCCGCCAGAAGGTGCCGCCGACGCGACCTCGATGTTCCTGCGGCTGGCCCGGCCGGCGCGGACCGACGAAGAACGCGCGGCAATCGCCGATTATCGCAAGCTCAACTTTCCGGACGCGGTCTATGGCGAGCAGCTGCAGGATCTCGCCGTGCCCGGGCTGCAGGCCGAAGGCAGACTACAGATTGCCTATCAGGACCTGCCGGTGACACTTGCTGATGGCGAGGTGGTTACTCTCCGCAAGCCCAGCTATTCGGTGAGCGACCTGGGGTTTGGCCCGATGGAGGGCGACGTTACGCTTTCGCCGCGCGTGGCCCCGCCGATGATCGGCATGGGTCTCATCCAGGCGATCCACGAGGCCGACCTGCTAGATAACGCCGATCCCGACGATCAGGACGGTGACGGTATTTCGGGCAAGGCCGCGCTGGTGCGCGACCACAAGAGCGGCGAGCTGAAGATCGGCCGTTTCGGCTTCAAGGCGCAGAACGCGTCCATCCGCGACCAGAGTTCATCGGCCTTCGTCGGCGACATCGGTATCTCGACGCCGGACGATCCGTTCGATCACGGCGACTGCAGGAAGGCGCAGAGCGACTGTCTGGCCCTGCCGACCGGTGTCCAGCCGCGGCTCGGCCCTGTGGAAGCACCTGATCCAGTGCTGCCGCTCGTCACCTTCTACTCGGAAAACCTCGCCGTGCCCGCGCGACGCGATATCGGCGATGCCGGCGTGCTGAAGGGCAAGCAGCTGTTTTATCAGGCGGGCTGTGCTTCCTGTCACATGCCGAAATTCGTGACCCGCCGCGATGCGGGAAACAAGGCGCATGCGTTCCAGCTGATCTGGCCCTATTCCGACTTCCTGCTGCACGACATGGGCGAAGGCCTTGCCGATGGCCAGCAGGTGGGCGTGGCGAACGGGCGGGAATGGCGCACCCAGCCGCTCTGGGGCATCGGCTTGACGCAGACCGTCAATGGGCACACGTTCTTCCTGCATGACGGGCGGGCGCGAAACCTGACCGAGGCAATTCTCTGGCATGGCGGCGAGGCAGAGAAGGCACGTGATGCCTTTGCATCGCTTTCCAAAGATGATCGCGCTTCTCTTCTCACCTTCCTGGAGTCACTCTGATGCGCAAGATCTTCGCGGCCGGCCTGGCTCTGCTGCTGTCCACAACGGCGCAGGCGCAGGATGCCGACAGCGTTCCGGCAGTCGAACTTCCGGCAGCTACCGTCACGAAGGTGATGACTGCGGCGGTCAACGGCTTTATCCGGCCGGGCTATGATGCCTTCGAGACGTCTGCGCAGGATGTGGCCGACAAGAGTGCTGCACTCTGCAAGGCCCCCTCGGTCGCCAATCTCGACGTCGTTAAGACCGCATTCCGCGCGCTCGTCGTCAGCTGGGGGTCGATCGAGATCGTCCGCACTGGACCGATCATCGAGCAGAACCGGTTCGAGCGGGTGCTGTTTTATCCCGACCGCAAGAGCACCGGTCTGAAGCAGGTGCAGGCTGTGCTTGCCAAGAAGGACGAGACGGCGACGGACCCGACGACGCTTGCCTCCAAAAGCGTTGCAACACAGGGTCTCGGCGCACTCGAATATCTGCTCTACGGCACCAATGCCGATAGCGATCTTCTAGAGGCCGAGAATGCGTTTCGCTGCCGTTATGCAGCCGCGGCCGCGCAGAATATCGCCAATGTCGCCAAGGACGTCGCCGGGATCTGGGACGCGCCGGATGGCATCGCCAAGACCTGGGAACAGCCGGGACCCGACAACCCGGCCTTTCGCACCGGAGGCGAGGCGATAACTGCGTTGCTCGGTATTCTGGTCCATGGCGCGGAGGCCGTGCGCGACCAGCGGATCGAGACATTCTACAAGGGTGCCGGCAAGGCGACGTTTCCGAAACAGGCGCTATTCTGGCGTTCGCAAAACACCTGGGACAGCCTGAACGGCAATCTTGATGGATTGTCAAAGCTGCTCGCCACGTCGGGCATGGTCGAGCTGCTGCAGGAAAAGGACCGACCGGTCGTCGCGGCAACGCAGGCCAGATTGCAGTCGATGATCGCCACGGCCCGCACCGTGATGCCCAATATCGAATTGGCTGTCGAAAACCCCGGCGAACAGGCTAAGCTTCAATCGCTTCTCGACGGCGGCAAGGACGTGATCGCCAAGCTGAACGACGGTTATGGAGGCGCGATCGGGCTTTCCTCCGGCTTCTCGTTTGCAGACGGCGACTAGGCCATGACCTGGCGCGGCGAAACGATCGATCGACGCGGTTTCCTGAAGGCCGCCGGCGTCGCCTTTACCGCGGCGCTTCAACCGGGCTCGCTGATGGCGCTGGAACGGGCGGACGCGGTTTACGCGGCGGGTTTTCGCGCACCCGACGGGTCGTTCGGCATTGCGACCGTGTCGGAGCGCGGCGAGATCATCGACCGTGTGGCTCTGCCCGCGCGCGCGCATGGCATGGCCTTCAGTGCTACGACCGGTCGAACCGTCGCCTTTGCCAGAAGGCCGGGCACGTTCGCCATGGTGTTCGATGCGGCACGCCGGGCGGAGCCTGTCATGATCACCGCGCCGGAGGGGCGACACTTCTACGGGCACGGGCATTTTTCGCCCGACGGCACCAGGCTCTACGCGAGCGAAAACGATTTCGACGGCAATCGCGGCATGATCGGGGTCTATGATGGAAGCGACGGCTTCCGCCGCATCGGCGAATTCGATGCCCATGGTGTCGGGACCCACGATATGACCGTCTCCGACGACGGATCGATGCTGGTCATCGCCAATGGCGGTATCGAGACGCATCCGGATTTCGGCCGCACCAAGCTCAATCTCGACCGCATGGAGCCTTCGCTGGTGCTGTTGGACGCAAGATCCGGCGCGCTGATCCAGAAACACCTGATGCCGCCGACGCTATCCCAGCTCTCCACAAGGCATCTCGACATTGCCGATAGTGGCCGCATCTGGTTTGCCTGCCAGTGGGAAGGTGCGCGCAACGCATTGCCGCCGCTTGCCGGCCGGTTTTCGAAGGGCGAAGACATCGCATTCCTCGACCTGCCCGAACAGACCACGGTCCGGCTTGGCAACTATGTGGGCGCGATCGCCGTCAATCGTCGCGATGGGTTGGTCGGCCTGACATCGCCGGTTGGCGGTGCGGCGGTGACGCTGGATGCAAGGACCGGCAAGGTGATGAGGGAAGAGACGGTGCGGGAGGCTGCGGGCGTGGCACCGGCTGCGCACGGCATCGCGGTCTCGACCTATGACGGGCGTTTCAACGAGACACGTAGCCGGATTGCCTGGGACCAGCATATCGTTCGCATCGGATGATCTTTCCGGCCGCTCCAACCGCTCTATCTGAGGGCTCATGCGCAAACCTATCGTCTACGGTCTCTTCATCATCGCGTCGGTCGCCGTCGGCGTGATCAGCGGCGTCAGCAACATTCCCGGCGAATGGTACCAACAGCTGAACAAGCCGTTCTTCAATCCGCCGAACTGGATCTTCGGACCGGTCTGGACGGTTCTCTACGGCATGATCGGCGCAGCGCTTGCCTCTACCTGGTACGACCAGAACAACACTCGAAGGCTGGTCGTGTTTGCGGTGCAGGCCGTCCTGAACCTGCTCTGGTCTCCGGCCTTCTTTGGGATGCAGAACCCGGTTCTGGGTCTTACCATCATCGTGCCGATGCTCGCTTTCATCCTGCTGTTCATTGCGATGAGCTGGCGGCCAAACCGCACGGCCGCGCTGCTGTTCGTGCCCTATGCGCTGTGGGTCGCGTTTGCGACGATGCTCAATATTTCGATCGTCATGCTCAACTGACGAGCCGAGACAAACCGGCTTGCCGATACCGGCCCGGCATGGCACCTTGCCCCGATCAAAGGGGCAGGCATGAGCATTCTCGAAACAGGCGATTTTCGCGAGCGTATTCGCCAGAGTTTTGACCGGCAGGGTGCGATGGCAATGCTTGATGCGGAGCTGACCCGGGTCGAGCAGGCGATGATCGAGATCGAGCTGCCCTATAGCGAGAAGCTGACCCAGCAGCATGGGTTTCTGCATGCCGGCGTGATTTCCGCGGCCCTCGACACGGCCTGCACCTATGCCGCCTACACGACGATTGCACCTGACGCTTCGATCCTGACGATCGAGTTCAAGGTGAACCTGTTGTCGCCGGGCCGTGGAGAGCGCTTTCTGTTTCGCGGCGAAATCACCAAGCCGGGGTCTACGATCATCGTTGCGGACGGGCGCGGTTATGCGATCGGTGACGGTCCGGCAAAACTCATTGCGTCCATGACCGCATCGATGATGGTCATCCGCGGCAGGCAGGATATCGTCGGATGAATTTCGAACTTAAGGCAGTTTCTGGCAGGCAGATCATGTTCGTCATGGCCGTCGATGCCGAATATGGTCCGCATCTCAAAACCCGTATCAAGCCGCTGATGACCGGTGTAGGCCCGGTGGAGGCAGCGGTCATGCTGTCGCGTGCGCTGACACGGCTGGAGGTGGAAAGCCGGTTGCCGGATCTGGTCGTCTCACTCGGGTCCGCCGGCTCGCGCAGTCTCGAGCAGACCGAAGTCTACCAGGTATCCTCCGTTGCCTATCGCGACATGGACGCCTCCCCGCTCGGTTTCGAAAAGGGCCGCACGCCGTTTCTCGATCACCCTGCAATCGTTCCGATGACGCTGCGCATCCCCGGCATTGCGGAAGCGTCGCTTTCGACCGGGGGCAATATCGTTTCGGGAGCAGCCTACGATCTCGTTTCCGCCGACATGGTGGACATGGAGACCTTTGCCGTGCTGCGATGCTGTCAGGTTTTCGGTCTTCCGCTGATCGGTCTGCGTGGCATTTCCGACGGCAAGGCGGAGCTGAAGCATGTCGACAACTGGACGGAATATCTTCATGTGATCGACGAGAAGCTTGCAGCAGTGATCGACCGGCTTGAAAACGCCCTCGAAAGCGGCGATTTGGCGCTCTGACGCAGTTGCACAAAAGCCAGTTTTTCTCTAAAGGCTCGCCATGACCCAGACAACACCCTTGGTAGCTCATCCCGACAGCATTCTCATCATCGATTTCGGCAGCCAGGTGACGCAGCTGATTGCGCGCCGCGTGCGCGAAGCGGGTGTCTATTGCGAGATCCACCCGTTTCAAAGTGCAGCGGACGCCTTCGACAGGATGGCGCCGAAGGGCGTGATCTTTTCCGGCGGCCCGGCATCGGTCACGACAGAGGGTAGCCCGCGCGCACCGCAGTCCGTATTCGACAGCGGCGTTCCGATCCTTGGCATCTGCTACGGCCAGCAGACGCTGGCAACCCAGCTCGGCGGCGTCGTCGAGGGTGGCCATGCCGCGGAATTCGGCCGCGCCGACGTCGAGATCAAGAAATCCAGCCCGCTGTTTGATGGGTTCTGGGAACAGGGCGGACGCTATCCCGTGTGGATGAGCCATGGCGACCGCGTGACGCAGTTGCCCGATGGCTTCGAAGTCATCGCCACATCCGAAAACGCGCCGTTCGCGATCGCTGCCGACGAGAGCCGTCGCTATTATACGACGATGTTCCATCCGGAAGTGGTTCACACGCCTGATGGCGCCAAGCTCTTGTCCAATTTCGTGCACAAGATCGTCGGCCTGAAATCCGACTGGACCATGGCGGCCTACAAGGCCGAAATGATCCGCAAGATCCAGGAACAGGTGGGCACCGAGCGCGTCATCTGCGGCCTCTCCGGCGGCGTTGACTCGTCCGTTGCCGCTATTCTGATCCACGAGGCAATCGGCGACCAGCTGACCTGCATCTATGTCGACCACGGCCTGATGCGTCAGGGCGAGACCGAACAGGTCGTCGGCATGTTCCGTGACGCCTATAACATCCCGCTCGTGGCCGTGGATGCATCCGACCTGTTCCTGACGCAGCTGGCCGGCGTTTCCGACCCTGAGGTCAAGCGCAAGACGATCGGCCGCCTGTTCATCGAGGTTTTCGAATCGGAAGCCGCCAAGATCGCGTCCGACGGCAAGGGCGCTCCGCGCTTCCTCGCACAGGGCACGCTCTATCCTGACGTCATCGAGAGCGTTTCGTTCTCCGGCGGCCCGTCGGTCACCATCAAGAGCCACCACAATGTTGGCGGCCTTCCAGAGCGCATGAACATGCAGCTGGTGGAGCCGCTGCGCGAACTGTTCAAGGACGAAGTCCGCGCTCTGGGTCGTGAACTCGGCCTGCCGGAAAGCTTTATCGGCCGCCACCCGTTCCCGGGCCCAGGCCTTGCCATCCGCTGCCCGGGTGGGATTACCCGCGAAAAGCTCGATATCCTGCGCAAGGCGGATGCGATCTATCTCGACGAAATCCGCAAGGCCGGTCTCTACGACACGATCTGGCAGGCATTCGCGGTGCTGCTGCCGGTCCAGACCGTCGGCGTGATGGGCGACTACCGCACCTATGACTTCGTCTGTGCACTCCGCGCCGTGACCTCCGTCGATGGCATGACAGCGGACTTCTATCCCTACGACATGAACTTCCTTGGCCGTGCGGCAACCCGCATCATCAACGAAGTGCGCGGCATCAACCGCGTCGTCTACGACGTAACCAGCAAGCCGCCCGGCACGATCGAGTGGGAATAGGCCTTTAGTGACCGGCCGCATCACTCAGCGGCCTGTCACCTCCCAATCCCTTCCCGGATATCCCTATGCTCCGCAGCCTCTATGACTGGACGATGGCGCTCAGCGCCCGCAAGTCCGCAAGCGTTTGGCTTGCGGTCATCGCTTTCGTCGAAAGCTCCGTCTTTCTGGTGCCGGCGGATGTGCTGTTTCTGCCCATGGCGCTCGCAAGGCCCGAGCGCGCCTGGCGCTACGCCCTGATCGCCACGACATTTTCGGTGCTGGGTGGCATTGCCGGTTGGTGGATCGGGTTTTTCGCGTTCGATGCGATCGCCGTGCCGATTCTCGAATTCTGGGGCAAGCTCGATACGTTCAACGAGCTGAAATCCGGCATCACCTACGAGACGATCCTGCTGATGCTGGTCACGTCAGGCTTTGCGCATCTGCCGCCGATCAAGGTGGTCACGATCCTGTCCGGTGCCGTGCATGTCAATATCTGGCTGTTCATCGCAGCGGCCGTGGTGACCCGCGGAGCCCGCTTCTTTCTCCTCGCATGGCTCCTGCGCCGCCACGGCGAGAGCATCCGGCATTTCATCGAGAAGCGGCTCGGGAAACTGGCACTGATCGGCGCCGTCGTGCTGATCGCCGTCTATTGCGCCTACAAGATGCTGATGAGCTGAGTTGGCGCGACGCCAGCTGCGGCTGTGTTATCAGGCAGTTTGTGCACGCCTAACCTAGTATCATTATTTCTGCGGGGAAGTTTGTGGCTTGATCGCCTATCGGCTTGCGACACAAGCCATGCAGTGAGCAGGATGGTGGCCTGCTGTGGCTGAAGGTCTCAGCCGGGTCATGTCATCAGCGCTCGTCGTGTGGCGAAGGACTACGCCACACAGGTCCGGCAGGAACTTTCCCGCCGGGCGGTCTTTGGAAGTATGATTAGCGAACCTTGCGGAAAGCCTGGGGATCGATGCCGAGGATCTCGAGGTCACGGGCGTGCGGACGACGGTTGTTCTCGACAGCAGCGGATGCGGAGACGGCAGCGCCGAACAGTGCAAATGCACGACCGAATGCGCCAACGCGGTTCTTGATAGATGCAGACATTTGATCTCTCCTTGTGATGTTCCTAAAATAGGCTGCACATTGTGCCTATACAATCGACAAGCTCACAGAGGAGGCATGCGCCAATCACATGGCACGGACCTCACGGCATCCATGTCTTGCCTAAACCGAGGTGCGGTTGCTATCGATCGTCATCAACGGAAGAGGTTTTCATGGCGATCATCATATATGGCATCAAGAACTGCGACACCATGAAGAAGGCCCGCGCCTGGCTGGATGAGAAGGGCGTTGCCTACACCTTCCACGACTACAAGGCGCTCGGCATCGACCACGATCATCTTGACGACTGGACGGCGCGCGCCGGGTGGGAACAGGTGCTGAACCGCGCAGGCACCACATTCAAGAAACTTCCCGAGACGGACAAGCTGGATCTCGACCGGGAAAAGGCGATTGCGCTGATGGCGGCTCAGCCATCGATGATCAAGCGGCCCATACTGGAAGCGGATGGAAAACTGGTCGTCGGCTTCAAACCGGAAAGCTATGACGCAACCTTCCCGAAAGACTGACTCTCATGTCCAGGGCGACCCGCGCAACCGAAGCCCTCGAAAAATCCGGCGTGAGCTTCACGACGGTCACCTACGACTATGATCCGAGCGCCGAACGCATCGGCCTTCAGGCAGCCGAGGCGATCGGGGAAGACCCGTGCCGCGTTCTGAAGACGTTGATGGCGGAGGTGGATGGTAAAGCTGTCTGCGTTGTCATCCCGTCCGACCGGGAGGTCTCGATGAAGAAGCTTGCGGCGGCATTCGGCGGCAAGTCTGCGGCGATGATGAGGCCTGCCGACGCCGAACGGATAACCGGTTATCGTGTCGGCGGCATCAGCCCGTTCGGCCAGAGGAAGCTCGTCCCGATGGCGATCGAGGCGACGTCTCTCGAGGAGAACCAGGTCTTCATCAATGGCGGGCAGCGGGGGCTTCAGGTGCGCCTGGCACCGAAAGATGCGCAGTCCGTGCTGAAAGCGATGGCGGCGGGCCTTGTTGCGTGAAGCGAGGGGACTATGATCGTGATCGATCGACTTCACATTCACCTCCGCCACCCTAAGTCGTGGCAACAGATATTCCAAGAACAGAGGCCACCATGACAATCGTGCCGAAATTCCAGACTGCCATCGATCCGCAGAAACTCGAAAAGCTTGCCGAGGTGGCGGTCAAGGTTGGACTTGGGCTGGAGAAGGGCCAGGATCTCGTCATCACGGCGCCGATTGCGGCCCTGCCGCTGGTGCGGTTCCTGACCCGCCACGCCTACAAGGCCGGTGCGGGTCTCGTCACCACCTTCTATTCCGACGAGGAGGCGACGCTTGCACGCTACGAGTTCGCACCCGATGCGAGCTTCGACAAGGCCTCGGACTGGCTCTACCAGGGCATGGCGAAGGCATACGCCAATGGTGCGGCGCGGCTGGCAATCTCCGGTGACAACCCGATGATGCTGGCGGACCAGGATCCCACCAAGGTGGCACGGGCGAACAAGGCCAACTCGATGGCCTACAAGCCGGCGCTGGAGAAGATCGCCAATTTCGACATCAACTGGAACATCATTTCCTACCCCAACCCCGCATGGGCCCGGCAGGTGTTTCCGGACGTGCCGGAAGAGGTGGCGGTGCGCAAGCTGGCCGATGCGATCTTTGCCGCCTCCCGCGTCGATGTGGCGGACCCGGTCTCTGCCTGGGCATCGCACAACGCAAACCTCAAGAAGCGCTCCACTTGGCTGAACGGCGAGCGTTTTTCAGCACTTCATTTCACCGGCCCCGGCACTGACCTGACGGTTGGCCTGGCTGATGGCCATGAATGGCATGGCGGTGCGTCGATGGCAAAGAACGGCATCACCTGCAATCCGAATATCCCGACCGAAGAAGTGTTCACCACCCCCCATGCGCTGAAGGTGGAAGGCTATGTTTCCAGCACCAAGCCGCTGTCGCATCAGGGCACGTTGATCGACGACATCAGAGTGAAGTTCGAAGGCGGCCGGATCGTTGAGGCAAACGCTGCCAAGGGCGGAGAAGTGCTGAGCCGGGTTCTCGATACGGATGCGGGCGCCCGCCGGCTGGGCGAAGTAGCACTGGTGCCGCATTCATCGCCGATTTCGGCAAGCGGCATCCTGTTTTACAACACGCTGTTTGACGAAAACGCGTCGTGCCACATCGCGCTCGGCCAGTGCTATTCGAAATGCTTCCTCGACGGCGCTTCGCTGACGCCGGAGCAGATCAGGACGCAAGGCGGAAATTCAAGCCTCATCCACATCGACTGGATGATCGGATCCGACAAGGTGGATATCGACGGCATCAGGGCCGATGGTTCCAAGGTGCCCGTTATGCGCGCCGGCGAATGGGCCTGACCCACGAGACGCGAGGCCCGGGTTTGCCGGGCCTTTGCCACTATCAACGGTAGTAGACGACCTTGCCGCCGTTGGCAGCGGTTTCCACCGACAGGACGTTGTGGATGGCAATGCCGCGGGCTTCGAGCGAGCGCATCAGGCTGCTATCGGCACTGACTTCCGCCTGGGCCCGGCGCATGATCAGATCGTTGCCGGAGCCCGACCACTCGGAAAACCCATCCTTGCGGCTGGTGAGCGAACCGGACTGGATGGCGATGACGTTGTCGTCATAGGCCTTACCGAAGATGATCTCCGATGCCCTCGTCTGTCCGGCCAGTGCCGGCGTGCCGAAAGCTGCCGCCGAGAGGATCAGCAACGAGGTCGCGAATGCTTTTTTCATGGCCATGGTCTCCGTTTGCAACTGCCGAGGAAACGCAGCTTGCAACGCCGTGTTCCAGAGAGGTCTCTTCGTGGAGAAGATAGGAAGTCTTGGCGGGGATTTGAATGGGCTGCCGCCCAAGGGTTAGAACAGCGTGCCCTGCTTGGCGGGCTGGTCGGCTGCTTCCGGCTTCGGTATCTTCTTTTTCGGCTGAGGTGGCCGTGCGGAGGACGACGGATCGTCACCAGGTGCCTCGGCGCCCGTGACGGCTGCGATACGGCCGTCGGCAAATTCCAGGGAAATCGCCCGGCCCTCGCCGATGCCGGCAGCCCTTGTCAGCGGGTGATTATCCTCATCGCGGATCACCGCAAAACCGCGTTGCAGCACGTTCTTGTAGGATAGCGACTGCAGGACGCGATCCTGCGCCGAGATGGCCGAGCGGCTGCGCGCGAGCGTGTGCGACATGGCGGTATCCGCATGCCGCCCGAACGATACGAGATGCTGACGCTCGCGCTGGATCTGGCCGAGCAGCCGCGCCGGCAGAGATTTCAGCGACGCCTCGAAACGCGACAGACGCCCGCGTTCGCTCAAGGTTCGACGCTCCAGGCAACGATCGGCCCGTAGCAGCCGGTCGTTCAAAGCCTGGCGTTGTTGCTGGAGCCTGCCCGTCAGGAGATCGAGGCGCAGGCCGGACGAGACACGCTCAAACGCGCGGCGCTTGACGACAGTCGTGCGCTCCAGCCCGCGGCCGAGGCCAGCCGCGGCTTCATCGAACCGTCGGCGCGGAAGTGCCAGCAGCTGGTCGAGCGACGGAAGCGCGCGGACGAGCGCCCGCAGCGACTGTTTGCGGTGGTCCATCTGGCGCGCTGCGCAGCCCCGCAGCCGGGCGGCCAGGCTGGCGAGCTGAGCTTCGAGATCCGCCTTCACGGGAACAGCCATTTCGGCGGCGCCTGTCGGCGTCGGTGCGCGAACATCGGCGGCGTGATCGAGGAGCGTCCAGTCGGTCTCGTGGCCCACGGCCGAGATCAGCGGTATCCGGCTTTCGGCTGCAGCGCGCACGACGATCTCGTCGTTGAAGCTCCAGAGATCTTCCAGACTGCCGCCACCGCGGCCGACGATCAGCACATCTGGTCTTCGGATGGCGTCACCTGGCCCGAGCGCGTTGAACCCGCGGATGGCAGCGGCGACTTCCTCGCCGGACCCCTCGCCCTGAACCTTGACGGGCCATAGGACCACATGGACGGGAAAGCGATCGGAAATGCGGTGCAGGATATCGCGGATGACGGCGCCGGTTGGCGAGGTCACCACGCCGATGACACGCGGCAGAGAAGGCAGGGGCTGCTTGCGGTCCTGATCGAACAGGCCTTCGGCACCGAGCTTGCGGCGGCGCTCCTCAAGCAGCGCCATGAGCGCGCCGGCGCCTGCCGGCTCGAGGTTTTCGATGACGATCTGATATTTCGACGAGCCTGGAAATGTGGTGATCTTGCCGGTCGCGATCACTTCCATGCCTTCTTCCGGCCGGAACCGCAGGCGCGAGAAGGTGCCCTTCCAGATGACCGCATCAATGCGCGAGCGGTCGTCCTTCAGCGAGAAATAGGCATGACCGGAAGAGTGCGGACCGCGATAACCGGAAATTTCTCCCCTCACCCGCACATGATCGAACGCATTTTCCATCGTGCGCTTGATTGAGCCGGAAAGCTCCGACACGGAAAATTCGGTGAGGTTCGTCGGCGATTCTTGGGCGATAGGGCTCGTCATGCCCTTTGTTCTAACCGAAGGCTGCGCCGATTTCATCCGTCTTTCCGGATCATCCGACGCTTAATCTCGCGCTAGTCTCGAACAACCCGATAGATCATGAACCCATCCAGCGGGCCTGTGGCCACAGGCTGCAGGTATGGTGGGACGTCACTCCGGGCGAGCGCGGCATAGAGGCCGTCAGGTTTCATCGCGATCAGCCGCTCGGTCTGCGGATCGCTCTTGCAGAAGGTGAGAGCCGTGACACCGGCACCATCGATAAAGGCCTTGGATTCGGCCGGTTGCGCGAGGCCGATATGCAGTTCGGTCAGCATGCCGCCCTGATTGCGGTGATAGGGCGCGGACAATGCACGATGTCGCGTGAAGCGAATGATCTCCGCGCCGCTGTTGGAGGGAGAAGCGATAACGCCGACCGGAAGGGCATTCAGCGCGGACCATGTCTGCGGCCCGCCGCATTCTCCTTCTTCACCTGCGTTATCGGTGGAGAGGATATTGAGGTCGACGGAGCCGACGCCCTCTTTCACGAGAATGCCCACGACGCCCCAGACGACCGGGACGGAAGCAAGGACCGTGACGATATAGGCCGCGGCAAGACCTGGATTGTTGCGGTCCGCATTGGCCCGGACGCGGATATCGGCGATCAGCAGAGACAGCGGCAGGATGCCGAGGAGGTTGGAAAAGATCGTCCCGCGCACCTGAATGGCAGCGACGGCGAAGGAAACGAGGAGCAGAACGAGAAGCACGACGTGGGTTTCGAGCTTGTTGCGGCACGCGATGCGGGCAAGGCAGACGAGAATGGCGAAAAGGCCCACGGCATAGAAGCCGCCGACGAGTTCGGGCGTGTCGCGCATCTCAGCCACGATTGAGCGTGCTTCGGTTACGCCGTTCAGCCAGAGTTCGACAAGCAACGGATCAAGGTTTGCCAGCGGATTGCCGAGGCATTCCGGCGCAATTGCGCGGGCTGCAGCAAGCAGGGCGACGCCGGCGACCGCCAGCATGCCGAAACGCAGCAGCCGTTTATCGGGCAATGGCAGGCTTGCCAGAATGAACAGCCCGGCGCCGCCGATCGCCGTCAGCGAATAAAAGCCGAAGGAAAGATTATCGCAGGTGACGACCGCATAGCGATAGGGTGGCACCGTGGCGAAGAAGGCGGCGGAGATCGCAAGTGTGAGGCAGAGGCCGAAGGCTTTTGCGGCACCGGCAAACGACCTGCCGTGCCAGGCCCATTGCTGCACGACGCAGATGCAGGCGGCAGCGACGAAAGGGACCGTTTCGGCACCGACGGCGATCGCCAGCGCCGCTGCAATGCCGGCGACGGCATAGCTTGACCGGCGATACTGCGGATCGACCAGCATGGCTGTGACCCACATGGCAAGCGCCAGTTGGACGTTATGGTGATCGAGCGCGCCCGGCTGGAACTTGATGTTGGTGAAGACGAAGATCGCGCCGATGCCGATCGCCAGATGCATGGTGACCACCCCGCCGATGCGCCGGCCGGCAAGGCCGAGCGGGACGAACAGGAGGAGCGAGACGAGAAGCGGCCAGACCGTCGCTGCGACACCTTCGGCCAGCGGCATCGCCATGAACAGCGAGAGGAATTTGATCGTTGCTGCAATCGGCAAATCGACCAGTCGCGACCAGTGCATGAGCGTGCCATCGGCAAGACCGAGCCGGTACTGCATCATGTCGAACCAGCCCTGACCGCCGAGGAGATCGCGGACTTCAACCAGCCGCATGATGTCGTCGTTGTCGGCACCGATCAGATCGGTCGCGGTGGGCAGCTTGATGACCAGGGCCATGATCGAGACTGCAAGCCAATAGATCATCACCACGGGCGCAAGCCTCGACGATATCGCACCGCGCCCGCTAACGACCTGCATGTCTTCCCCGCCTCCCACCATGATTTCCGGGGCTTTCGCATTTTCGCCCCGAAATATTCCAGCCCGAAACCTAGCCTTAACCTTCCCAAGAAATAGTAAAGCGGTGAAGCGGCATGTGCCGTCTGCGGTCTTCTTTGTATCGAGTGAAAATCATGACCGATGCCCTGACGGGTGATCTGAAGATCGCCGTTCTTCTGCCCTGCTACAACGAAGCATCGACGATCGAAGCGGTGGTGAACGGCTTTCGCCAGGCACTGCCCGACGCGCGCATCTACGTCTACGACAACAATTCGACCGATGGCACCGCGCTGAAGGCAATGCTGGCCGGCGCCGAGGTGATGCGCGAACGGCGCCAGGGCAAGGGCCATGTGGTGCGCCGCATGTTCGCCGATATCGATGCCGACATCTATCTGATGGCGGATGGTGACGGCACCTATTCCCCGAAAGACGCGGAAGAGCTGATCCGCACGCTCCTGACCGAGCGCGCCGACATGGTTGTCGGCACCCGTCGCGGCGTTCATGCGGATGCGGGGCGCCAGGGCCATGCGACCGGCAACCGGCTGTTCAACATTCTCTACCGGACGATCTTCGGACGCGACTTTACAGATATCTTTTCCGGATACCGCGCCTTCTCGCGTCGATTCGTCAAAAGTTTTCCGGCCGTATCAGGCGGGTTCGAGATCGAGACGGAAATGTCGGTGCATGCGTCGCGTCTGAAGCTACCGATCTGCGAGATCGAGCTGGATTATGGTCGGCGTCCGGAAGGATCGCATTCCAAACTTTCGACCTTCCGCGATGGTGCAAAGATCCTCTGGATGTTTGCGATGCTCATGAAGGAAACCCGGCCCTTCGCCTTCTTCGGCACGATCAGCGCTGCCTTCATGGCGGCAAGCCTCGCCTTCATGGCGCCGGTGCTGGTCGAGTATTTCGAGACGGGCCTGGTCGAGCGGATGCCGACCTGGGTCTTCTCGCTGGTGCTGATGCTGATCTCGTTTCTGGTGTTCACGGCCGGGCTCATCCTCGATTCCCTATCGCGGGCACGGTCCGAGCAGTTGCGCATCCACTATATGAGCATGCCGGCTGACTTGATCGCCACGGCGCCTGCCGTGGCCCCGGTCCAACAACCGAAGCGTCGCCGGAGCCGTGCTGCATGAACAGGGAAACTACCAACCGCATCCGCTTCGTCATCGAGGATCTGCTGCCGCCAATCCTGCGCGACTCGACGCCTTTTCTCTGGCTCGCCAAGCGCGTCTGGGGCGAGCATATGTCCCATCTTGCCCGGTTCCGGGAACGCGCGCCGTTCCTGACCGCCGAGGAATATGCCGAGCTTTACCGCAACCATCCGCGCGTGCATGTGGGAACCGACAATTCCGCCGCCTGCATCCGACGGATCAACGCCATGGTCGAGGGCACAAGCGTTTGCGATGTGGGTTGCGGCACGGGATCGCTGCTCACCCATATGCGCGCCGCCCATCCGGATCTGCGCCGCCTGGTCGGCGTCGATTTCGTCGTCGACGATGCGGCCGACATCAAGGGTGTCGAGTATGTTGCCGCGAAGATCGAGAGCCTGCCTTTCGCCGACGGCGAGTTCGACACGGTCGTGTGCACGCACGTGATCGAGCACGTCCTCGACTACAAGCAGGCGATTGCCGAACTGCGACGCATCGCGAAAAAGCGGTTGATCATCGTCGTCCCGCGCGAGCGGGAATACCGCTACACGTTCAACCCGCATTTCAACTTCTTCCCCTATACCTACGCCTTCTTGCGCGCCGTCCATCCGGTGCCGACGGTCTATGTGTGCGAGGATATCGCCCGCGACATCTTCTACAGCGAAGACCGGTTAGGCTGAGGAATTCTTCTCATGTTCGCGTCGCTTACCCCCGTCACCTGGATCGGCCTTCTCGGCACGCCGCTGCTGATCGCCATGGGCCAGGTTCTGTTCAAGATGACCAGCAATACGGCCGGGGATTTTTCGTTGCGCGGACTTACGGCGCTTGCCGCCAACCCGATCCTGATCGCGGCGTTGGCGCTTTACGGCTTCGGAACGATCGTCTGGATCTACGTCCTCAAATCCGTGCCTCTGACGATCGCCTATTCCTTCATGGGGCTGACCTTCTGTTTCGTGCCGCTGCTGGCGCATATCGTCTTCGGCGAACCGCTTACCCTGCGTTACGGGCTGGGAGCCGGACTGATCTTTGCCGGCCTCCTGGCGATCAACGGCTGAGGCCGGGCATGCGCACCGGGATCCGCCTCACCCTCCTGCTGCTTGTGCTGATCCTTGCCGATGGAGCGCTGCTGCTGGCCTTGACAAGGGTAGTCGACATGGGAGCGCTTGCGGCACGCCTTCTCTCGCTCGGGCTCGGGATTGCCGGGACGATCTTTTTGAACCGGCTCCTTCCGGCGCCGGTTGCGCTTGCCAAGCGGCCTGGCCTTCGACCTTTGTTGGCCGTCGTCGTTCTGCTCAGCTACGGGATCTTCGCCGTGTTGACGATCCGAGCGCAACAGGTCCAACCGCTGGCGCATTTTGGCGCGTCCTGGCTGGGAGCGGTGGCGTTCCTCATCGCCGGACTTTGGCGCATTCGCCGGTGGCGGGAAAAAGACTAGACCGTCTCCCAGCCGTCGGTTTCACCGGCGCGGTAGATCGCGTCGATGAAGCGCTGGTTGAGAAGCGAGTTCTCGAGCGTCACGATGTCTGCCGCCTCGCCCATGGCTGCCTTCGCGAAAGCTTCTGCTTGGCGGCGATACTGGCGGCTGTCGGGGAAGCGGAAGATCTGCGAGACGTTGTGCTTCTGGTTGGTGAGTTCGATCTCTTCGGCGCCCCAGCGGTCGGCATTGAAGGGAGACTTGACCTCGATCGTGCCCTCCGTGCCGTGGAAGACCATGAGCTGGCGGCTCGCCATCTGGGTAGAGATGTAGAAGCTCATTTCGAATGTCTCGAAGGCTGCCTTGACGCTTGCATAGATATCCGTGCCGAAATCCGGGTCGCGCTCCACCTTGGCCTGGACTCGAACCGGTTCTTTACCGGTGACAAAGCGGGTCGCGATCGTCGGATAGACGCCGATATCCGGCAGCGCGCCGCCGCCGAGTTCCGGGATGTTGCGCATGTTGTCAGGATCGCGGTTGAAATAGCTGAAGGCGCCCTGGACATGCTTGAGGTCGCCGATCGCGCCCTCCTTCAGAAGGTCGCGCACTTTGTGCCAGACGGGCGCATAGGTGACCATGAAGGCTTCGGAAATCAGGACGCTGTTGTCATCCCTTGCCGCGATCAGTCGCTCGATCTCGCTCGCCTTCAGTGCGATCGGCTTTTCGCAGAGAACATGCTTGCCGGCTTCGGCCGCCTTGATCGACCATTCCACATGCTGGCTGGTCGGCAGCGGGATATAGACGGCATCGATCATGTCCGACGCCAGCATCTCGTCATAGGAGCCGAACGCATGTGGCACGCCGAACCGGTCCGCAAATGCGCGCGCCTTGGCAATGTCACGGCTGGCAACGGCGCTGACCACGCAGTTTTCGGCGTCTAGCAGTGCGGGAACGACAGCGTCCCGTCCGATTTTCGCCGTCGACAGGATTCCAAAACGCAACATAGCAGTGCCTCCACACATTCACAGACAGTCATTGGGAGGCTAACCTAGGGCCGCTTGGTCGGGCGGGCAACTGTCGTTGTCGGCAGTGCTGAAACCTTGTGCCCGCTTGTCGGTTTGACAGTCGATCCAATCAGCCTAGTTTCATCCTTCAGCACTCATCGCTTCCCCACGTCATCTATCTGGAGACCATCATGGACATGCGCTTGCTCGGCCGTACCGGACTTTCCATCTCGCCCGTCGTTTTCGGCGGCAACGTGTTCGGCTGGACCGCGGACGAAAAGACTTCTTTCGAGATGCTGGACGCGTTCTTCGAGGCCGGGTTCAACACGATCGACACCGCCGATGTCTATTCCGCATGGGCGCCCGGCCATCAGGGTGGTGAAAGCGAGACCGTGATCGGCAACTGGCTGAAGCGCGGCACGGTGGCCCGCGACAAGGCGGTCATCGTCACGAAATTCGGTTACCCAACCATGGGCGACGACAAGAAGCTGAAGGCGAAGTGGGTGGTTGAAGCCGTCGACAAATCCCTGCAGCGGTTGCAGACCGACTATATCGACCTCTACCTTTCGCATTTTCCCGATGACGACACGCCGCACGAGGAGACGCTTGGCGCGCTTGCGAAGCTGAAGGATGCCGGCAAGGTGCGTTCCATCGGCTGCTCGAACTTCAGTGTCGAACAGTTGCGGGCCTCGCTCAATGCCGCTGACAAAAACGGCCTGCCCCGCTACGATGTGCTGCAGCCGGAATACAATCTCTACACCCGCAACAAGTTCGAGGGCCCGCTTGCGGACCTTTGCATCGCCGAAGACATCGGCGTCATCAGCTACTACGCGCTGGCAGCTGGCTTCCTGACGGGCAAGTATCGCAAACCCGAAGATGCTGAAGGGAAGACGCGCGGCAACCGCATGCCCGACTATATCAACGACCGGGGCCTGAAGGTGCTTGCAGCACTCGACGAGGTGGCTGCGGAAACCGGCGAAAGCCTGGCTGCGATTTCGATTGCCTGGGTTGCCGCACGGCCGGGCATTACTGCGCCGATCGCCAGCGCGACCAGCCTGAACCAGCTCGAGGCGATCCTTGCGGCCGGCAGACTCACGCTCACCGACGCGCAGATGGCGCTGCTCAACGAGGCCGGCGCCTGATCGACCCTTCCGTAAAATTTAACCTGGAGAATTCCCGTGCAGACACGCAAGCTTGGAACTGAACTGACGGTCTCGGCGATTGGCCTTGGCTGCATGGGCATGAGCCATGCCTATGGCGGGCAGGATGAAGCGACATCGATCAGGACATTGCACCGCGCCGTCGAGATCGGGGTCAACTTCTTCGACACTGCCGAAGTCTATGGCCCCTACGTGAATGAGGAGCTTGTCGGCAAGGCGTTGAGACCGTTCCGCGACAAGGTGGTGATCGCCACCAAGTTCGGGTTCAGGATCGATCCCACTAAAAAGGACTCAAGCGCAATGTCCGGTCTCGACAGCCGGCCGGAGCAGGTGCGCGCGGTTGCCGAAGCCTCGCTGAAACGCCTCGGCATCGACGTCATCGATCTCTTCTACCAGCACCGCGTCGATCCTGACGTTCCGATCGAGGAGACGGTCGGGGCGATGGCGGAGCTGGTGACACAAGGCAAGGTGCGCGCGCTCGGGCTTTCGGAGGCAAGCCCTGAGATCATCCGGCGCGCCCATGCCGTGCACCCGATTGCGGCGCTGCAAAGCGAATACTCTCTCTGGACCCGCGATCCCGAGGGCGACGTGCTCGATACCTGCCGCGAGCTGGGGATCGGCTTTGTGCCGTTCAGCCCGCTCGGCCGCGGGTTCCTGACCGGCAAGATCCAGAACACGTCGGAATTCGGCGAAGGTGACCTTCGCCGCACCATGCCGCGCTTCGAGGCTGAGAACATGGAGGCGAACCTGGCGCTTGTTAGGCTTGTCGAACAGATGGCGGCGAAGAAGGGCATCACGGCGGCGCAGCTTGCTCTTGCCTGGGTACTCGCCAAGGGTGACTTCATCGTGCCTATTCCCGGTGCCCGCAAAATCCCCAATCTGGAGCAGAATGCCGGAGCGGCCGACGTCGTGCTGACCGCCGACGATGTGAAGCGCCTCGACGACATGCTGTCTCCCGACAAGATTGCCGGCGCCCGTTATGGTGGACAGGCAGCATGGACACCGCGCCGTTGATGGAACTTCGTTTCACCGAGAACGTTTAAAGAACATCCAAATGGTGAGGAAACTATGAGCGACATACACAACCCGAAGACTGACCCGGATCCCGCATCGAACACCGAGAAGGACCCGGATGACTGGGTCACCGGTGACGAGCCAATGACCGGCGCCCAGGGCTCCTATCTCAAGACCCTCAGCGAGCAGGCGAAAGAGCCCGACGCTTTCGCCGAAGATCTGTCCAAGGCCGAAGCCTCCAAGCGCATCGATGCGCTCCGCGAGAAGCTGAAGATGTGAGTGTTGAGCCTTCCCCGGGTTCTGCTATCGTAGAGCCTGGGGAGGGCCTCGTCATGTCTGAAGAGCAGGCAGTGCAGTCGGTCGTGCATCTTTACGTGGACGGGATGACGTTTGCGCACGAAGGCGCGCTCCGCAAAGCGTTTCATCCAAAAGCTTCGATCATCGGTAACTACGACAATGCGGTCGAATGGCTATCGGTGGCCGAATTTGTCGCAGCGGTCGCCTCTGAAGGGCCAGCGCCAGCGGGCACGCAGCCTCTGATCGAGATCCTTGCTATGGATATCACCGGCGACGCAGCCAGCGTCAAACTCATCGACGAATTTGCCGGCCTCAGGTTTACCGACTACCTCTCTCTTTTAAAGGTTGATAGTCGCTGGGTCATTGTCAGCAAGCTCTATCACCTGCATTCCTGACACCGCTGGCTATCGCCTCACATTCGGAAAGCCCTGGTACCATTCCGAATGGTCGCCGTCATGGTTGGCCATTCCGGCCTCGGTCAGGAGCCCGCGGGGCTGGGCATAGCTCGTGATCCGGCGCACCGGCCGCTCATGCCACTGGATATTGAAGGCCCAGAGTTTCGGGAAAAAGCAGAGCGAGGCATAGGGAAGGTGATCGTGGATCCACCAGGCCAGCTTTCGCCAGTCGCCTTCCTCGCTGACATTGTCAATCAGCCATGGGACGACGACGCAGGCCGTTGCCCCCATGCAGCCATCGGCATCGCGAAGATCCCAGATATGATCCGCAGACGAGGCGGCATTGGTGGCGCAGTTCAATCGCCGGGCATTGCCGAATGCATTGACTTCAGCTGCGCGGTAGCCGGAGCGCACATGCAGCCGGCCAAATGTCGCCTGTAGCGGTTCCAGCAGCTCTTCACAAAGGCGCCGCCCCGCCTCGATCGCCAGATCCGGATCGTCAGGGACATTGGCCAAGCCATAGACCGCGGCAATCTCGGAAAACAGGAAATCGCGGAAGAAGAAGTTTTCCGACAGCCTGACCCTGCCGAGCTCCTCCAGCCCCTTCATGGAATTTGGCTTGCGCACCGGCCCTTCCTTCACGATTCTTGTGAAGTTACCACGCCCGTTTGAAACCCACAAAACCAATACCAAAAGCGAAAAGGCCGCCTTTATCCAGGCGGCCTTTGAGGGATTTGCGGCTCTCCTCGGCGATCTGCATGAGGAGAGCTACATCTATGTTCAGGACGTCCGCGCCGCATCCTATGGATATGGCGGCAGGACACAGGAATGGCGTTACCAGCGCGCCAGTTAGGCGCGCAGCACGCCGCCGGTGACCTTGACGACGTTGGCGACGATCTTGGCGGTGAGTGCCTCGAAATCCTCGTCCGTCAGCGTCTTGTCGACCGGCTGGATCAGGATCTCGATCGCGACCGACTTCTTGCCCTCGCCGACCGATGCGCCTTCGAAGACATCGAACACGTTCACACCTGAGATCAGCTTGCGGTCGGCACTGGTTGCGGCCTTGACGATGGCGCCGGCTTCGACAGTGGATTCAACCACGAAGGCGAAGTCGCGCTTGACGGCCTGGAAGGGCGATAGCTCCAGCGGCGGCTTGGTGCGGGTCGCCTTCTTCTTCGGCTCGGCCATGGCGTCGAGATAGACCTCGAAGCCGCAGAGAGCGCCTGAGACATCGAGCGCGGACAGCGTCTTCGGATGGAATTCGCCGAACGTGCCGAGTACGATCTTCGGACCCATCTTGATCGTGCCGCAGCGGCCCGGGTGATACCAGGCGGGACCGCCCTGTTCGATCTGTACGTTCGCCATGGGCAAGCCGCAGGCTTCGATCACCGCCAGCGCATCGGCCTTGGCATCATAGACATCCACCGGCTTGCCACCGCCCTTGGCACCGTTCGACCAGAGGCGGCCTGCGCCATTGATCGAGGCCGTGCCGCGGCGGATACCGCCGGCAACGCGACGCTGGCCTTCCGGCGTATCGTTCTCGTAGGTGCCGGAGACTTCGAAGATCGCCACGTCGCCCAAGCCCTTGTCGGCATTGCGCTGCGCAGCGGTCAACAGACCCGGCAGCAGCGAGGGACGCATATCGGACATGTCGGCTGCGATCGGGTTTGCGAGCTTCAGCGACGGTGCGCCGCCGCCGAACAGCTTTGCCTGCGCCTCCGGAATGAACGACCAGGTGACGGCTTCCAGCATGCCGCGGGCAGCCAGCGCGCGTTTTGCCGTGCGGGTGCGGATCTGCAACGTCGTCAGGATCTTGCCGTTGACGCTGCCGATGCTTTCGAGCGGCTCCGGCTTGATGTGATCGACGCCGTGGATGCGCATGACCTCTTCAACAAGATCGGCCTTGCCATCGACATCCGGACGCCAGGACGGAACTTTCACCGACACGCGTTCGCCAGTGCCTTCAACCGTGAAGCCGAGACGATCGAGGATCTGGCGGCTTTCGTCGGACGAGATCTCAAGGCCGGTCAGGCGCTTGACTTCAGCGAACGGGAAATCGACGACCTTCGGCTCATATGCCTTGTAGCCGACGACCTTTGCTTCGGCTGCCGTGCCGCCGCAGAGTTCCAGCACCAGTTGCGTGGTGCGGTCGAGGCCGGGAAGCATATAGTCAGGATCAACGCCGCGTTCGAACCGGTAGCGGGCATCGGTGATGATGCCGAGAGCGCGGCCGGATTTCGCGATGTTGATCGGGTCCCACAGAGCCGATTCGATCAGGACATCGACGGTGTTCTCGTCGCAGCCGGAATGCTCGCCGCCCATGATGCCGCCGATCGATTCCACGCCGTTGTCATCGGCGATGACGACGTTGTTGGGCGTAAGCTTGTACTCGCGGGTATCGAGCGCCAGGATCGTTTCGCCTTCGCTGGCGCGGCGAACGACCAGATCGCCCTTCACCTTGGCGGCATCGAAGACGTGCATCGGCCGGCCCTGGTCGAAGGTCATGTAGTTGGTGATGTCGACGAGCGCGTTGATCGGACGCAGGCCGATCGCCTTCAGGCGCGTCTGCATCCAGGCCGGGCTTGCGCCGTTCTTCACGCCTCGCACGAGGCGCAGGCCGAAACCGGGGCACAGGTTTTCGTCATCGAGATCGATCGACAGGCCGACCGGTGTCTTGCCTTCGAGATTGAGCTGAGGCTGAACCCGCGGCTTCAGCGTACCGAGGCCGGATGCGGCAAGATCACGGGCGATGCCGTAGATCGAAGTGCAATCTGGACGGTTCGGCGTCAGGTTGATCTCGATCATCGGATCGTCGAGGCCGGCATAGGCGGCGAACGAGGTGCCGACCGGCGCATCTTCGGGAAGATCGATGATCCCGTTATGGTCTTCCGACATGTTCAGCTCCTTTTCGGAGCACATCATGCCGTGGCTTTCGACGCCGCGGATCTTGCCGATGGCAAGCGTTACATCGATACCCGGAACGTAATCGCCCGGACGCGCAAGCGCACCGACCAGACCGGCGCGGGCATTCGGCGCGCCGCAGACGATCTGCAGCGGCTTGCCGCCGTTGACATCTGGACCGGCATCAACGGACAGAACCTTCAGGCGGTCCGCCTCCGGATGTTTTTCCGCCGACAGGACTTTTGCGATGACGAAAGGCTTGTAGGCTGCCTTGTCATCGACATCCTCGACTTCCAACCCGATCGCCGTCAGGCGCTCGCAGATCTGCTCGAGATTGGCATCGGTTTCAAGGTAATCCTTGAGCCAGGAAAGCGTGAATTTCATCGGTTTTCTCCTGAAGGTCTCTGCACGGTCATGGTTTCCACCCGTGGCAGGCCGTCATCGACATGGAAGAAAGGAAGCTCTTCGCGCACGTAACCGTGCACGCTGGGCGGATAGTTTTCCGGCGCATCCATGGCGCCGAGCATAAAGTAGATCCGGTCGGCGAGCCGCTCATCGGTATAGGCAATCGGTGCGCCGCAGGTCGCGCAGAAGCTGCGCTTGACGGGCGCGGTGCCATAGCTCGATCCGGTCTCGCCTGCGAAAGTCACGTCGTCGGTTTTGAACCCGACAAAGGCCGCGACAGGCGCACCGGTTGCTTTCCGGCAATCGCTGCAGTGGCAGTAACTGGCGTAGATCGGGTCAGCGCTGGCCGCAAAGAGGATCGCGCCGCAGCGGCAGCCACCGCGGTGCACCCTCCCCTGTCGCGTCACCATCTCACTCATCGCAATTCCGTCCGCAATGGTTCCGGTTACTGGCTCAACCCACCAAACAATGTCGGCATGTCGAGCGGGCGGAAACCGTAGTGGTTTATCCAGCGGACATCGGCATTGAAGAAATCGCGAAGGTCCGGCATGCCGTATTTCAGCATGGCGATACGATCGAGTCCCATGCCCCAGGCAAAGCCCTGATATTCGTCCGGATCCAGCCCGCCGGCGCGCAGGACGTTGGGGTGCACCATGCCGCAGCCGAGGATTTCCATCCAGTCGGTGCCTTCGCCGAACTTCACGATCGGGCCTGAACGGTCGCACTGGATATCGACTTCGAACGACGGTTCGGTGAACGGGAAGAAGGACGGACGGAAGCGCATCGTCACCGACGGCACTTCGAAGAAGGTCTTGCAGAACTCTTCCAGCACATAGCGCAGGTTGCCGACATGCGCCTTCCTGTCGACCACGAGGCCTTCGACCTGGTGGAACATCGGCGAATGGGTCGCGTCGGAATCCTGGCGATAGGTCTTGCCGGGAATGATGATGCGGATCGGCGGGTCCTGCGCTTCCATGGTGCGAACCTGGACCGGAGAGGTATGCGTGCGCAGCACCTTGCGCTCACCCTTTTCATCCGGCTGGAAGAAGAACGTG
The DNA here is from genome assembly GCF_050500175.1 of Neorhizobium sp. DAR64872/K0K18. Classification (NCBI taxonomy): domain Bacteria; kingdom Pseudomonadati; phylum Pseudomonadota; class Alphaproteobacteria; order Hyphomicrobiales; family Rhizobiaceae; genus Neorhizobium; species Neorhizobium sp. DAR64872/K0K18. The sequence goes on along the minus strand of NZ_CP191446.1, from coordinate 200,914 downwards.
TCGTGCATTTCGCGGGCGGGATGGCCTTCGGGGAAATTCAGCGCGGTGAAGTTATAGTAGTCGGTCTCGACATCAGAGCCCTCGGCGATCGAGAAGCCCATGTCTGCAAAGATCGCGGTGATTTCGTCGGTGATCTGGCTGATGGGATGGATACGGCCGCGCTCGGCAGGAGAGGAGCGCACCGGCAGCGACACATCGAGCGTTTCGGCCTTCAGACGCGCGTCGATCGCTGCGTCCTTCAGCATCGTCTTGCGGCTCAAGATCGCCTCGGTGACCTCGGTCTTCAGCGCGTTGATTGCTGCACCGCGGGTCTGGCGTTCTTCGGCAGACATGGCGCCGAGTGTCTTCAGGAGCTCGGAGACGGAGCCTTTCTTGCCAAGCGCGTTGACGCGCACGGCTTCGATCGATGCCTCATCGCTCGCACCTTCGATTTCAGCCAGAAGCGAGGTTTTCAGATTTTCCAGATCGGACATGATGTGTTCCGTTGATGCTCGGACAATGAAGCGGATTTGAATGCGAATGCTGGCAGTCAAAACATGAAAGCCGACAAAAGAAAAACCCGCGCCAGCTCACTGCCAGCGCGGGTTCCCCAAAATCTATCAGCTACAAGCTTGGGAAGCGCTGGTTACTTGACCGCGCTTTCAAACTCGTTCTTCGTGCCGGCGTCCTTGAGGTAGGCGAGAGCCGTCTTGGAAGCTTCGACGAGAGCGCCGAATGCTGCAGGTTCATGGATTGCCAGGTCAGACAGGACCTTGCGGTCGACTTCGATGCCAGCCTTGTTGAGGCCGTCGATGAAGCGGCCGTAGGTCAGGCCGGATTCGCGCACAGCGGCGTTGATACGCTGGATCCAGAGAGCGCGGAAGTTGCGCTTCTTGACGCGACGGTCGCGCGTTGCGAACTGACGCGAACGATCGACGGCTGCCTTTGCGGCGCGGATGGTATTCTTGCGGCGGCCGTAGAAGCCCTTGGCTGCCTTGAGTGTCTTGGTGTGCTTGGCGCGGGAAGTTACGCCACGTTTTACGCGTGCCATGTCATGATCTCCTTAAAACTGTTCCAAATCGTCGAATGAGTCTTAGAGACCGTTCGGCAGGTAGTTCTTGATAACCTTCTTGCCGTCAGGCTCAGCGAGGATCATCGTGCCGCGTGCATCGCGGATGAACTTGTTGGAACGCTTGATCATGCCGTGGCGCTTGCCAGCAGCGGCGGCAACGACCTTACCGGTCGCGGTTACCTTGAATCGCTTCTTGGCAGCCGATTTCGTCTTCATCTTGGGCATTTTGCTACTCCATAATTGTATCGGAACCGCAGACGATGCGATTTCCAAGCATTTTGAACTGCCACGGCATGCCCTGCCGGACCGTTCGGACGCGCGCTTATAACCGCAGAGGATCGAAAGCGCAATGGTATAAGAAGAATGGCGTGACAACGCCGATGCCCTGACCTCTTTCAGGTCCGGGGCGATTGGCGTGGCGCTTACTTCGGCGCCAGCACCATCATCATCTGGCGGCCTTCGAGCTTGGGCTCGGCTTCCACCTTGGCGATTTCGACAGTGTCTTCCTTGACCTGCAGCAGAAGCTTCATGCCGAGTTCCTGGTGGGCCATTTCGCGGCCACGGAACTTCAGCGTCACCTTTACCTTGTCGCCTTCTTCAAAGAACCGGTTCATCGCCTTCATCTTCACCTCATAGTCATGGGTGTCGATGTTCGGGCGCATCTTGATTTCTTTGATTTCGACGATCTTCTGCTTCTTGCGCGCTTCGGACGCCTTCTTCTGGTTCGCGTATTTCAGCTTACCAAGATCGAGGATCTTGCATACCGGCGGATCGTTGTTCGGCGAGATCTCGACGAGATCGAGTCCGGCGTCCTCGGCCATCTTGAGGGCCTGGTCGGTCGGTATCGCACCGAGATTCAAGCCTTCGGCATCGATAAGCTGGACCTTGGGAACGCGGATTTCCCGGTTTGAGCGCGGGCCTTCCTTGACGGGGGCATCGGCTTTGAATGGTCTGCGAATGGTCGTGTTCTCCTAGATAATTTCAGCACGCAGCAACGACAATTCCTCGCTTGGCTGCAGCCGAAAGCGGAATGTCGTCATCACTGGATAGATGTCAATACCATATACGCGGGGAAAAATCACCTGCTGCAATCGTCTGACAATGTGATTTATAGATGCCCACCTTTCAGGATGCCTCTGTTTGACGCAATCGGAGGCTGCGACGTCAAGGAGACCCACATGTCAGCGACCGCCCCATCAGACCTTATCCGCATTCCGGTTGGCACCGCAGAGACAATGCGCGAGATCGCAATTCTCGTCAGGCCGGCATCCGCTTCCAACGACAACGCGGCTTTCGTCTGGCTCGGCGGCTACCGATCGGACATGACGGGCACCAAAGCCGTCGAACTCGACGCGCTGGCCGAGACGCTCGGCACCGAGTGCATCCGCTTCGACTATTCCGGCCACGGCGTCTCCGGCGGCGCGTTTCGCGACGGCACGATTTCCCGCTGGCTGGAGGAGGCTCTTGCCGTGCTCGACCACGCGAAACCCAAGAGCGTAGTGCTGGTCGGCTCGTCGATGGGCGGCTGGATCGCGCTTCGTGTGGCTCAAGAGCTTAAGAAGCGTGGCGGGTCGCCCAAAGTCGAGGGTATGGTGCTGATTGCCCCCGCCCCCGATTTTACGGGGGAGCTGATCGAGCCACACCTGACGGATGAGCAGCGGCAGTCGCTTGCAGTCAACGGCTATGTCGAGGAACCCTCCGAATATAGCAGCGAACCTGATATCTACACCCGCGACCTGCTTGAGGATGGAGCACGCAACCGAGTACTGACCGGCATTATCGAAACCGGTTGCCCCGTGCATATCCTTCAGGGAATGAACGACCGCGACGTGCCTTATGAACACGCGCTGAAACTCATGGAATTCCTGCCTGCCGACGACGTGACGCTGACGCTTGTACGTGACGGTGATCACCGCCTTTCCAGACCTCAGGATATCGAAAAAATGAGGGGTGCAATCATGGGCCTAATAAATAAATGAGTAAATTTTGGGCTGATGCGAGAATGCAGCATTGTTAACCATAAAGCAGTTTTAATGAAGATTAACAAAACCTGAACGATTGACTTGACCCCCATTCGGCCCTTAACTTTTCGTTAGGACTTTAAGGGACGGGTCATGATGAAAGCCTTGCTGGTACGGCGCTTTGCGGTGATCCTTTTGTGCGCGCTGGTGCCTGCGGGCGCCGCAATGCCGGCTCCGCGGTCGATTGCATCGATGGTGACCGGTGACGTGACGTCGCAACCGATCGGCCATTTCGAGTTCTGCCAGCGCCTGCCCGCGGAATGTTCTCTGAAGAGCCGGTCGGCGCCCGCTCCCAAACTCAACGAAGACAGCTGGCAAACGGTTCGCCGGATCAACCTGGAAGTCAACGAGCGCTATATCGCCAAGACCGACATGGATGCTTACGGTCGGGAAGAGTTCTGGACCTATCCGACCATCTTCGCCGACTGCGAGGATTTCGCGTTGCAGAAGCGCAAGGAACTGGCCGAAGCAGGCTTCAGTTATTCCGACCTTCTGATGACGGTCGTGCGCAAGCCGGATGGAGAAGGTCACGCCGTTCTGACGCTTCGCACTGCGGATGGAGATTTCATTCTCGACAATCTTGATAACGATGTCCTGCCCTGGACAGCCACGCATTACACGTTCCTGAAGCGCCAGGCTTCGTTCAACGCAGGGCGTTGGGTCACCATCGAAAATGGCCGCGACCTTCTCGTCGGCGCTCTCCGGTAGAGCCAGCTTGCAGACGACGGGCCGTATCAACCGGTCGAAATGACAAGACCCGCCCTGCTTTTGCAGCGGCGGGTCTTCTTTTTTGCTGTCGATGCGCCGGCTGCGGCGAACCGATAACCTGCGCCTTATCCATTGCCGATCAGGATACCGGCGGCCAGGACCAGCGAGCCGCCGAACACGACCTGGAAGACAGCCTTGAAGAACGGTGTCTCCATATATCGGTTCTGAATGAAGGCGATCGCCCAGAGTTCGAAGAAGACGATGATCGCCGCAACGATGGTGGCCGTCCAGAAATGCGGAATGAGATAGGGTAGTGTATGGCCGAGGCCGCCGATCGCGGTCATGATGCCTGAGGCAAATCCGCGCTTGATGGGGGAGCCGCGACCGGAAATCTTGCCATCGTCGTGTGCCGCTTCGGTAAAGCCCATCGAAATACCCGCACCGACCGATGCGGACAGACCTATCAGGAAGGTCGACCAGGTATCGCCCGTGGCGAATGCTGCCGCAAAGATCGGCGCCAGTGTCGAAACCGAACCGTCCATAAGGCCGGCAAGCCCTGGCTGGACATAGGTCAGGATAAACTGACGCCGGGCAGACAGGTCTTCTTCCGAACGCGTTTCCTCGGTTACGTGCTTTTCGCTGAGCATCCGGGCGATGTCTTCATGCCCGTCCTCGGCCAAGGCCAGATCGCCCAGGAGCTGCCGCGTCGAGGCATCCGATACCCTTTTGGCGGCCTCGCGATAGAACCGTGCCGCCTGGCGCTCCATCGCTTCCGTCTGTTCGCGGATCTTGTCGAGCGGCAGATTGCGCATGAGCCAGTCTGGCTTGCGGGCGTAAAATCCCTGCACATGCTCTCTGCGGATCAGCGGAATGTTCTCGCCGAAGCGGGAGCGAAACATCTGGATCAGCATGTTCTTGTGCGTCTGCTCGACCTCGGCCATGTCCTCGAACACCTTTGCGGAGCTCGGATATGCCTCTTTCAGGTTCTTCGCGTAGGAGAGATAGATGCGCGCATCCTCCTCTTCCGACGAGATGGCAAGAGCGAGGATTTCCTCTTCGCTCAGCGACAAAAACGCCCGGCGGGACCCGGGCACCAAACGAGTGAACATCGAAGCTCCTTATTAGAATAATTCTAACCTAACTTTTTTGTGTGAAAGTTCAAGTCACTCCAAACCGTGCCCTTCGATCCGTTTGAGAAAAAAATTCGCGCGCAATATTCGCAAACCAATGCTGCAGCGCAGCGCAACTTCCTGCACTTTTTACTTGCCGGTGACGAAATGATCGGATTAAGAGCAGACGCCGGTGAGGACCGGTGAAATGAAGTTACCGGCCGTCAAGGGCCAGTCAGAAAGGCATGACCCGTATGAACCGCAGACATTTCTTTCGGCAGGCAGGGACCGCCGGAATCGGCGCAGTTGCAGCCGGGGCTCTGGCCGCTCCCGCGATCGCGCAGGAAAGCCCCAAGCTCACCTGGAGAATGACATCCTCCTTTACCAAGAACACCGACATCCTCTGGGCCGCATCCACCGATATCGCGCAAAGCGTCAAGGAAGCGACGGACGGCAACTTCACCATCCACACCTTCGCGGCCGGCGAAATTGTGCCCGGCCTTCAGGCGGCAGACGCTGTTTCCAACGGAACCGTCGAAATGGCGCATACCTGCTCCTACTATTACATTGGCAAGGATCCGACATTCGCGCTCGGGACGTCGGTGCCCTTCGGTCTTAATGCCCGCCAGACGAACTCCTGGTTCTCGATCGGCGGCGGCAACGACCTGCTCAACGAATTCCTCGGCAACTACAATCTCTACGCGCTGCCGGCCGGCAATACGGGTGCCCAGATGGGTGGCTGGTTCCGCAAGGAGATCAACACGATCGACGACCTGAAGGGTCTGAAGATGCGCATCGCAGGTCTTGCCGGCCAGGTGATGACCAAGCTCGGCGTCACGCCGCAGCAGATCGCCGGCGGTGACGTCTATGCGGCGCTGGAAAAGGGCACGATCGACGCGACCGAATTCGTCGGTCCGTATGACGATCAGAAGCTCGGCTTCGTGAAGGTCGCGAAATACTACTACTATCCCGCATGGTGGGAAGGTGGCCCGGCCGTCCACGCGTTCTTCAACCGCGACAAGTTCAACAATCTGCCGAAGAGCTACCAGCGTATCCTGAAAGATGCCTGCGCCAACGCCAACATGAACATGCTGGCTCGCTACGATGCCAGCAACGCCAAGGCGCTGCGCCAGCTTGTGTCGGAAGGTGCCGTGCTGAAGGCCTTCAACCAGCAGATCCTCGATGCCAGCTACGCAGCGGCGCAGGAAACCTATGCTGAAATCACGGCCAAGAACGCTGCCTTCAAGAAGATCTACGACAGCCAGCAGGCCTTCAAGAAGGATGCCTATCTCTGGGCGCAGATCGCCGATTACACCTACGACACATTCATGATGATCCAGCAGCGCAACGGCAAGCTTTGATCATCAAGCGCACCTGCTCAATCGAGAACCCCGGCCCAGCCCGGGGTTTTCCTTTTGCGGCAAGGCAAACACTGTCGATTCCTCTTGTCGGAGCCGGGAGAAGAGCTTTAAGACCAAGACGGCTTGAACGAGATTTTTCAGACATCTCAGGAGGATATTTCATGGATCGCAGACGTTTCCTGCACAATGCTACCACTGCCGGCATCGGCGCCGCGGCTGCCGCGTTGGCCACGCCGGCAATCGCCCAGGAGCGTCCGAAGATCACCTGGCGGCTGACCTCGTCCTTTCCAAAGAGCCTGAACATCATCTTCGATGCGGCGACCCAGATTGCCAACAGCGTCAAGAATTCAACGGACGGCAATTTCACCATCCAGACCTATGGCGCCGGCGAACTGGTGCCGGCTCTGCAGGCAGCCGACGCGGTTGCCAACGGCACGGTCGAGATGGCGCATACATGCTCCTATTATTACATCGGCCAGGATCCAGCCTTTGCGCTTGGCACCGCCATTCCGTTCGGCCTCAATGCCCGCATGACGAATGCCTGGTTCCTCAACGGCGGCAATGATCTGATCAACGAGTTCCTGGCGCCCCGCGGCCTTTACGCACTGCCGGCCGGCAATAGCGGCACGCAGATGGGCGGCTGGTTCCGCAAGGAGATTAACACGATCGACGACCTGAAGGGTCTGAAGATGCGCATTGCCGGCCTGGCCGGCCAGGTGATGCAGAAGGTCGGCGTGACGCCCCAGCAGATCGCCGGCGGCGATGTCTATGCGGCGCTCGAAAAGGGTACGATCGATGCGACCGAATTCGTCGGTCCGTATGACGATCAGAAGCTCGGCTTCGTCAAGGTCGCCAAATACTACTACTACCCGGCATGGTGGGAAGGCGGCCCGGCCATGCATGCCTTCTTCAACCTGGAAAAATTCAACAGCCTGCCGAAGAGCTACCAGCAGATCCTGACCGATGCCTGCGCGGCAGCCAACATGAGCATGCTTGCCAATTACGACGCCCATAACGCTGTCGCTTTGAAGAAATTGGTTGGCGAAGGCGCGATCCTGAAAGCGTTCAACCGCGACATTCTGGATGTGTGTTTCAAGGCCGCGATGGAAACCTATGCCGAGCTTTCCCAGAAGAGCCCGGCCTTCAAGAAGATCTACGATCACCAGCAGGCGTTCAAGAAGGATTCCTATCTCTGGGCGCAGGTTGCTGAATACAGCTACGACACGTTCATGATGATGCAGCAGCGGGCAGGCACGCTCTAAGCATCCGACCAAACGACGAAAGCCCCGCACGCGACGGGGCTTTCAAAACTTTTTAGAGCTTCGGCCTATCTCTTCAGATGGGCCTGTATGACCTTAGCTACCGGTGTTGGGGCGATTGCTGCCGACATTGGTATTTGTAGACGCGGTCTTCCCGTCGGCGGTCTGGCCGTAATAGGTACCACCGAGGTGGCCGCCGGAACTGGTGTTTTCCACCTGGCGTTCTGCGCGCTTTACGGTCTGTTCTACGTCACTCTTGCTCATAATGTCCTCCAGCTTTTGGGGTTGGTGACGGTGTTTCCAACTCAACTCTCAAAGATCTGTTCCCGAAAAACCGACATCTCGCTTGACGACAACATAATCCGATCCTATTTGGAAACGATCATTTCCTAATTAGGCAATCCGCTATGACGACCGAAACCCTCACCGATACTGCTCGAATGGCAGGCCGGCCGCGCGAGTTCGAAATCGAAGCGGCGCTGGACAAAGCGATCGTCGTGTTTTCCGAGCAGGGTTATCACGCGACGTCGATTGCGGACCTCAAGGACGCGATGGGGCTGACGGCCGGAAGCCTCTACAAGGCGTTCAAGGACAAGAAGGCCATCTTTCTCGCGTCCTTCGATCGCTACAAGCAGGTTCGCAACGCAGCCCTTGCGGAGGCAATTTCGGTGGGAGGCAACGGCCGCGAACGGATGCGTCTTGCGCTGCATCACTATGCAAACTCGGCGCATGGCGAACTTGGCCGACGCGGATGCCTCGTCGTCGGCGCTGCCGTCGAACTTGCGCTTTTCGATCTCGAAACGGATCAGCGCGTGAAACTATCGCAAGCCCGGATTGAAGGTCTGTTCGAAAACCTGGTTCGGGAGGGCCAGGCGGACGGATCGATTTCGGATCGGAGCGATCCCGAGGTGACGGCGCAGTTCTTCTACGCCGTGATCCAGGGACTGCGGATCGCGGGAAAGGCCGGACAGGGCCAGGAACGCGCCATCGCCACCGTGGAAACCGCGCTTAAAATTCTCGACTGACAGCACGTCTCTTTTCTCCCTCCCTTTTCTCCTCCCAAGAGCCCACCATGACATCCCCAGTTCCTTCCCCCGCTCGTCGGGTTTCGCCGGACGCCGAAACGGCGGCCACATCGCCAAGTGCAGCGCCCACCCTCTCCCCGATAATGGCCTTCACCATGGCCGCCGCGGCCGGGCTGATCGCCGCCAACCTTTATTACGCGCAGCCGCTTGCAGGCCCGATTGCCGCATCGATCGGCCTTTCCGAAAGCGCCACCGGCCTGATCGTGACGCTGACGCAGATCGGCTATGGGCTCGGCCTGCTGTTCATGGTGCCACTCGGCGATCTCGTCGAGAACCGCCGGCTGATCATCCTGATGATTTCCGCCACGAGCGTTGCCCTGATCGCGGCCGGGCTTTCGACGACGCCGCTTCCCTTCCTCGCGGCATCGCTTGCGATCGGCATCACCTCGACTGCCGTGCAGATGATCGTGCCGTTTGCTGCAAACCTTGCACCGGAAGAGAGCCGCGGCCGGGTGGTCGGAAATGTCATGAGCGGGCTGATGATCGGCATCATGATGGCGCGGCCGGTATCGAGCTTTATTGCAGGATTCTCGTCGTGGCATACGGTGTTCTTCTTGTCGGCTGCGGTGATGGTTGCCGTCGGTCTGGTGCTGTCCTTCCGCCTGCCCAAGCGCATGCCGAAGACGACACTCCGCTATCCCGGCCTGATCGCGTCCATGGGACGGATCTACACGACACAGCCGCTGCTGCGCCGGCGGTCCTTCTACCAGTTCGCCCAGTTCTTCGCGTTCAGCCTGTTCTGGACGGTGACGCCGCTTCTCCTGGCAGGGCCTGCTTTCCAGCTGGGCCAGGGTGCCATCGCCATCTTCGCGCTTGTCGGCGTCGCCGGTGCGGTTGCTTCTCCGATCGCCGGACGGTTGGCCGACCGCGGCCTCGGCAAGCCGGCAACCGCATTCGGCATCCTCGCCGTCGTTGCCGCCTTCCTGATCACCCATGTCGCGCCCGAAGGTTCGACCTTTGCGCTGGTGATGCTGGGTTTGGCCGCCATCGCGCTCGATTTCGGCGTGTCGATGACGCTGGTGATCGGCCAGCGGTCGATCTACGGCCTTGATGCTGAGCTGCGCAGCCGCCTGAACGGCCTCTTCATGGCCACCTTCTTTATCGGCGGAGCACTGGGTTCGGCAATCGGCGCCTGGGCCTTTGCCCAAGGCGGCTGGCTCGCCGCATCGGCGATCGGCCTCGCCCTGCCGGCCGCAGCCTTTGTTTATTTCCTCACGGAAAAACGATGACTAGAAATGGCCCGCTTGTTTTGCGGGCCACTCAAGGCGCTTACCCGATCCGCTTGTAAAACAGCGTCGTGCCGCAGAGGCCACCTTGCGGCCAGAGCGCGTAGTCGGGAATGACACCGACCCGTTCCCAGCCGAAGCGGGGATAGATGCGTTCTGCGTCGCTGCCGGTTGCAGTGTCCAGAACCAGAAGCGTGCGTCCCTGCCCTGCGGCTTCCGCTTCGACGGCCTCCATCAGCTTGCGCGACAGGCCAAGGCCGCGGGCATCGTGGTGGACAAGGAGTTTCATCAGGTCTCCCCGATGCGGCTGGTTCGGTTTCGAAGCAAGACCGATCTGGACGGTGCCGACCAAGCGGTCATCGACATCTGCCACAGCCAGAATGATGGCGCCCTTTTCCACCTCGTCTGCGATGCCGTTCCAGTATCCGGTGGCATCCTCAGGTGCGAAAGGCAGCATGAAGCCCAGCGATGCGCCGCCATTGATGCAGTCGGAGAGGATGTCACTGAGATGAGGGATCGCAGCGCGGGTGGCGGCGGCATCGAGGATACGGATGGTCGGGGTCATTGTTTGCTCCTGTGGCGGTCAGCGGCCGCGGTTGAGGATCACCGCGTAGCGGGCGGGGCGATCACTCGGATTGTGGAATTCGAAGGCGTCGCCGATATCCATGAACAGGCAGTCGCCCGGCAAAAGGTGATGGGTCATGTCGGGGAGCACCATGTTCAGTTCTCCCTCGAACAGCCAGACATGCTGGGTCATCACCCGGCTTTCCTCCCGCGGCGGAAAACTGACGCGTGCGCCGGCCGGGAACTCCACCTCGACGATATCGACCGGTGTCGGCATGCCCGGCGGCGAGACGGAGCGCCGCAGATATCCCGTTGTCGGATCGCGCCACAGCCTTTGCTCGGACTTCTTCGACAGAGGCGATGATGAAGGCTCGTCGGGCGCGAAGAAGGTGGAGAGGCTTTGCCCCAGTCCTTCGCAGAGCCTTGCCAGCAGCGCCGCCGTCGGGCTCGCCTCCGCCCGTTCTATGCGCGAAATCATCGCTCGGCTGACACCGGACCGCAGCGACAGTTCGTCCAACGTCAGCCCTGCGGAAGCCCGCAGCGCCTTCAGCCTTTCGCCAATCGCCAGTTCGATTTCGCTGTCTGAATTTTCCATTATCAGAGATATAAATTCTCTTTTGATGGAATCAAGCGATTTGCGAAGGCTGGATGAATTTTTAAAGGTGATGGCGTTTCCGCGATAGCGAATGTCCTATTCGATACGCTATGGATCGTCGACCAAGGCAGCCGCGACGGAAGCGCCGAGGGTCCACTAAAATCAGGGATTTCGCAATGAACGGACAAGCGGCTGTCTCGCCCTTTTCAATCGCCAGCATCGTCGTCTCGATGACGATCGCCGCGATCGGAAGCGGCATCATGTTCGCCTATGTGCCGTTCATGCTGACAAGGTCGGAAACGCCCTGGGCGGCAGGTGCTGCGGTGACGGCCGTCGCATTCGGCGGGCTCGTCGGTTGCGTGCTCGGCGGACCGCTGATCAAGCGCGTTGGACATGCGCGGCTGTTTGCCTGCTCGATGGCAATGGTCATCATTGCAGCCGTGCTGATTGCCGCCGACCTTCCGGCCTATATCTGGATTTTTGCGCGCGGCATTTACGGCGCCGCCGCCAACGTCAACTTCATCATCGCCCAGAGCTGGCTCAACCACGCCGCCTCCAACGAATGGCGCGGTAAGGCGATGTCGTTCTTCTACATGGCCTATGTTCTGGGCCTCGGCTGCGGCAACTGGATCTTCGGCCAGATCCCGACCGACGGCAATCTTGCGCCGCTGGCGGTGGTGTTCTTTACCGCGCTTGCAATCCTGCCGATCGGGCTGACCCGTCTGCCGAACCCGCCCGCCCCGGCACGCGTCAATGTCGATATCAAGATGGCTTGGAAGATCTCGCCGGTCGGTCTGGTCGGCGTGCTTGCCTCGGGTGGCCTTTCGATGGTGGTGCAGGGCTTCCTGCCGATCTATGCCTCCACCAACAACGTATCGCAGACCGATGTCGCGATGCTGATGTTCGTGATGCAGACGGGACTTTTGTTCGTGCAGTATCCGCTCGGCATCCTGTCTGACCGGATGGACCGACGCTTTGTGCTTCTGATCACCTGCGTGCTCATCGTGTTTGCCGGCTTCGGAGCGTTTTTCTCCTCCTTCTCGCATCTCTATATCCTGATGATCGTCTTCCTGATCTTCGGGGGATCGGTGGAGACCGTGTATTCGGTCGCAAACGCCCATGCCAACGACCGTGCCGACCCCGGCGATTTCGTGCCGCTGTCTTCCACCCTCCTCGTTGCGTGGTCGACGGCTGCGACGATCGTGCCGCTGATGGTGACGATGCTGACGCCTGTTCTGGGCGGAAAAACCTTTATCGTTGCGGCAATGGCGGTGGCTGTCGTCTATGGCCTGTTCGTTCTGCAGCGCCTGAAAGAACGCGGTCCGGCACCCGAGGCAGAGCGGGAGAGCCACGAAGTGCGCAGCGCCCAGCTTCCCAATGCAGCGGCGCTGACCGAACCCGGCGCCGTAAATCCCGGAAATTAACGCCTTTCATCCTCAACGAAAGGTTATCTTCCCTCTTTGCGGCAGACACGGGCGCTGCTATATGCGCGAGCCATGAGCACCAATTCCCGCACGCCGCTTGACCATATCCGCAACTTCTCGATCGTGGCGCATATCGACCACGGCAAATCGACGCTCGCCGATCGTCTAATCCAGACAACCGGCGGCCTTGCCGAACGCGACATGTCCGAGCAGGTTCTCGATTCGATGGATATCGAGCGCGAGCGCGGCATCACCATCAAGGCACAGACCGTGCGCCTGCACTACAAGGCGAATAACGGCGAGACCTACGTTCTCAACCTGATCGACACGCCCGGCCACGTCGACTTCGCCTACGAAGTGTCGCGTTCGCTGTCGGCCTGCGAAGGTTCGCTGCTGGTCGTCGATGCGTCACAGGGCGTCGAAGCGCAGACGCTTGCCAACGTCTATCAGGCGATCGACAACAATCACGAGATCGTCACGGTCCTCAACAAGATCGACCTGCCGGCCGCCGAGCCCGACCGCATCCGCGACCAGATCGAGGAAGTGATTGGCATCGACGCCAGCCAGGCCGTGCTGATCTCGGCAAAGACCGGCCTCGGCATTCCCGACGTTCTGGAAGCCATCGTCCACCAGCTGCCCCCGCCGAAGAGCGAGATGGGCGACAAGGGTCCGCTGAAGGCGCTGCTGGTCGACAGCTGGTACGACACCTATCTCGGCGTCATGGTTCTCGTTCGCATCCTTGATGGCGTGCTGACCAAGGGCCAGACCATCCGCATGATGGGCACCGATGCCAAGTATCAGGTGGAACGCGTCGGCGTTCTGACGCCGAAGATGCTGGCCGTCGATAGTCTCGGCCCGGGCGAGATCGGTTTCTTCACCGGCTCGATCAAGGAAGTGGCCGATACGCGCGTCGGCGATACCATTACCGAAGACAAGAAGCCGACCGCCAAGGCGCTTCCGGGCTTCAAGCCTGCGCAGCCGGTCGTGTTCTGCGGCCTGTTCCCGGTCGATGCAGCCGACTTCGAAGACCTGCGTGCCGCGATGGGCAAGCTGCGCCTGAACGACGCCTCGTTCTCATTCGAGATGGAATCGTCTGCGGCTCTCGGCTTCGGTTTCCGTTGCGGCTTCCTCGGGCTGCTGCATCTCGAAATCATCCAGGAGCGTCTGGAACGCGAGTTCAACCTCGACCTGATCGCGACCGCGCCTTCGGTGGTCTATCAGCTGACCATGACCGACGGTTCCGAGCGCGAGCTGCACAACCCGGCCGACATGCCTGATGTCGTCAAGATCTCGGAAATCCGCGAACCGTGGATCAAGGCGACGATCCTGACCCCGGACGACTATCTCGGCGGCATCCTGAAGCTTTGCCAGGACCGGCGCGGCATCCAGACCGAGCTTACCTATGTGGGCAAGCGCGCCATGCTGACCTACGAACTGCCGCTCAACGAAGTGGTGTTCGATTTCTACGACCGCCTGAAGTCGATCTCCAAGGGCTATGCCTCGTTCGACTACCACCTGCACGGCTATCAGGAGGGCAACCTCGTGAAGATGTCGATCATGGTGAATGGCGAGCCTGTCGATGCGCTGTCGATGCTGGTGCACCGGACTGCTGCCGAAAAGCGCGGCCGCGACATGTGCGAAAAGCTGAAGGACCTGATCCCACGGCACATGTTCAAGATCCCGATCCAGGCAGCCATCGGCGGCAACGTGATTGCCCGCGAGACGATTTCCGCGATGCGCAAGGACGTGACGGCGAAGTGCTACGGCGGCGACGCCACCCGCAAGCGCAAGCTGCTCGACAAGCAGAAGGAAGGCAAGAAGCGCATGCGGCAGTTCGGCAAGGTCGACATTCCGCAGGAAGCGTTCATTGCAGCGCTGAAGATGAAAGACGATTGATTTGCACAGGGGCTGGTTCGAAAGAACCGGCCCTTTTTCCTCGCCGATTGCTCGGTCAGCCGGATCATTTCGGGACAGGAATCAAAAGATCTGGGCCGGACCGCAATAAACGAACATATCGCGCCGTCCAAAGTTTGATAATCTGCAAAAATTGCTTTGAAAACCGCCGATTGACGGCATATTACCGGCGCCTATTCCATCACACGCATTTGGTGACGTCATGAACTATCAGGTCGTATCCGCGCATTGGCCTATTGGCGGAGGCGAGACCGGCGAGCTCATACGCCAGTTCGACTGGACGAAGACGTCTCTCGGGCTGATCAAAGACTGGCCTTCGCATCTGCGGATCAAGGTCAACTCGATGGTCAATTCGCCGATCCCGCAGGTTTTGATGTGGGGCGACGACCATGTGATGATCTACAATGACGGCTACAAGGAGATTGCCGGGGATTATCATCCACGCGCGCTCGGTGACAAGGTTTCCGCTGTCTGGCCGGAAATCTGGGAATGGAACAAGACAATCCTTGAAGCCGGCTTTCGGGGAGAGGTCCAGTCCTTCCGCGACCAGGTGATGGTGCTGAACCGTCATGGATCGCCTGAGGATGTCGTCTTCGACCTGTTCTACACGCCGATCTACGACGAAACCGGCAAAGTAGACGGTGTCCTGTGCACGGTGCTCGAAAACACCGAGAAGGTGCACGCGCTGAACGCCTTGGCTCAGAGCCAGGAAGAGCTCAGCCGCCTTACCAACGCGCTCCCCATCCTCGTCGGGTTCCTCGACCGCGACCATGTCTATCGCTTCGCCAATGACGGTTATCAGGAGTGGTTCGGACTTGCCGCCAGCGACGTGATTGGCAAGCATGCCGCGGAGGTGATCGGCAACGCCTATTACGCTGCCCGCATACCATTGCTTCAAAAAGCGCTCTCCGGCGAACGGGTGATCACGGACACGGTGATCAAACGTCCTGACGGAGAAGAACGGACAGCCGAAATCCGCTACGTTCCGCGCTTCACCTCCAAGGGTGAGATCGACGGCATCTATGTGCTGATCACCGATATCGAGGACCGCAAACAATCCGAGAACGCACTTCGTCGCAGCAATGAACGGTTCCGGGCCGCGGTCGCGGCCATCCATGGCGTGCTGTGGACCAACACCGCCGACGGCCGGATGCTGGGCGAACAGACGGCCTGGGCCACGCTGACCGGCCAGCGTTACGAGGAATACCAGGACTACGGCTGGGCAGATGCCGTGCATCCCGACGATCGGGAAGGTTCGGTCGCCAGCTGGCAGGCAGCCGTCGCGTCCAAATCCACCTATGTCTGGGAACATCGCGTCCGCCGCCATGACGGCCTCTATCGTACCTTTGCCATCCGAGGCGTGCCGATCATCGGTTCCTCGGGCGACATCGAGGAATGGGTCGGTGTCCATACCGATATCACCGAGCAGCGGGAAGCCGAATCGAACCTGCAGGACCATGCCAGCAACCTGGAACGGCAGGTCCGCCACCGCCTGCGGGCAGAGGAACAGCTAAGACAGCTGAACGAAAGCCTGGAAGCGCGCGTCGAATCGGAGATCGCGGAGAGGCGCCAGGCCGAACGGGCATTGCAGCAGGCGCAGAAGATGGAATCGATCGGTCAGCTGACCGGGGGCGTTGCGCATGACTTCAACAACCTGTTGCAGGTCGTTGCCGGCAATCTTCAGCTCCTGGCCAAGGACATTGTCGGCAATGCACAGGCGGAACGGCGTGTCGGCAATGCGCTTGCCGGCGTCAGCCGCGGTGCAAAGCTTGCCAGCCAGTTGCTGGCTTTCGGCCGCCGGCAGGCGCTGGAGCCACGCGTCATCAACATCAGCCGCTTTATTGCCGGAATGGACGATCTGCTGCGCCGGTCGCTCGGTGAGGCGGTTGAGGTCGAGGTAATTGCCAGCGGCGGGCTCTGGAACACCTATGCCGACCCGACACAGGTCGAAAACGCGCTTCTGAACCTCGCAATCAACGCACGTGATGCGATGGAGGGGTCCGGCAAATTGACGATTGAGGTGGGCAACGCCTTTCTCGACCAGGATTACGCTCGCACCCATGTGGAAGTCACGCCCGGTCAATACGTGATGCTGGCCGTGACGGACACGGGCGCCGGCATGGCGCCAGATATTCTCGATAAAGTGTTCGAGCCGTTCTTTTCCACCAAGCCAGAGGGCAAGGGAACCGGATTGGGCCTGTCCATGGTCTACGGCTTCGTCAAGCAGTCCGGCGGGCATGTGAAGATCTACAGCGAGGTGAACGAGGGCACGACCGTGAAGGTCTACCTGCCGCGGTCCGTCGCCGATGAGGACCGCGAAGTGGTCGTCCAGGCCGGCCCGGTCGTCGGCGGCTCGGAAACCGTGCTGGTCGTGGAAGACGACGAGGCGGTGCGCAACACCGTTTTCGAGACGCTGACCGATCTCGGCTACCGCGTCCTGACGGCAAAGGATGCACAGGCCGGCCTCAACGTGGTCGAGAGCGGCATTCCAATCGACGTCATCTTTACCGACGTCGTAATGCCGGGCCCGCTGAAGAGCCGCGAAATGGCGCGGCGTGCAAAAGAGCGCCTGCCGCATCTCGCGGTGCTATTCACCTCCGGCTACACTGAAAATTCCATCGTCCACGGCGGCATTCTGGATGCCGGTGTCGAGCTCTTGTCCAAACCCTATACCCGCGAGGCTTTGGCGCGCCGTATTCGCCATGTCATCGCCAACCAGAAGCAGGTGGACCAGGCGACCGCCCCCAGGGCGGAAACAGTCAAGCCCGTTGCCGAAGTTGCCGCCGCGACGCCGAAAACGCTGACGATCCTGCTGGTCGAAGACGACTTTCTGATCCGGGGAAACACGGCCGAGATGCTTGCCGAACTCGGCCATCAGGTAATCGAGGCTGGGACAGGAAAAGAAGCGCTGGTCGAGCTCGAAAGCAATTCGATCGATGTCCTGATCACCGATATCGGCCTGCCGGATACAGTCGGCGGTGATCTGGCGGTGCGTGCCGTGGCGGAAAAGCCCGACCTGACCGTCGTGTTCGCAACGGGAGAGAGCCACAAGCCGGACAACGCGCCACCCGGCTCCCGCCTTCTGCAGAAGCCTTACAACGAGATGGACCTTGCGGCGGTTCTGGCAGGCGTCAACGCGGGTTCGTAGTCCGGATCCCCGCATGGCCGGGGCCTGTTGCCTGCATCACGCCCCGGCGGCTTCAATGTTTCGCCGGGAGAAAGGGATGCGGAAGGTCAGCCGGTGTGATCCAGACGCAGCCGTCAAATGCCACTTCCCCATGGTCCAGTTTGCGGCTGGCGATCGTCTCCATCAGGGAGAGCTTTGATCGCACGCTGCCGATTCCGTCATCGTTGAGGACCCGGACCGCCTGGCAGGTGGGGCCATCCCGCATCACGATCAACGTATGATGGCTGTTCTCGACGATTTTGTTTTCGATGGTAACGAGCTTCATGCTCTCTCCTTCGACAGACGGATAGGGTTGAGGCGTCATCGAAGGGTCGGCAAATTTGGTTAACAAAGGGTTAACGACGCGGGGGCGTCCCCCGCAAACGAAAAACCGCCCGTCCTTGCGGACGAGCGGTTCGATCGATGGTCTTTCCCTGCCTGTTACGGCTGGGTCGTACCGCCCGTTGCCGGTGCAGCGGGAGCCGGTGCGGCCGGAGCAGGCGCTGCTGGCGTTGCCGGAGCAGGTGCTGCCGGTTCCGTGACAGCAGGCGGCGTTGCGGTCGAGGATGTCGTGGCAGGATCGGTGGTTGAGCCACCCATCTGCGACCAGACAAACGCGCCGACGACGATAACTGCCAGAATGGCTACCCAGCCCATCCAGGAAGAGCTTTTGCGCGTCTCCGGGGTGGTGCGAAGGTCAGGGCGGGTGTTATTCGAGTTTGGATCGTAAGCCATGTTTGTTTCCTCCGTTTCAGCAGAGACAATGCGACCACAGGGAATTTGTTCCAAAGATCTGCGGATCGGACATTGTGTCTGCGCTAAAACCTTACGTTGGAATGCGGCAGACGAACGTTCAAACCGTCAAACGGTGGCGGTTGTACCGTCTTCGGTTGTGGCACCAGGCGCATTCTTCTTGATCGATTCGATCGCGTTGATTGCCGACGCCTTCTGCTTGTATCCTTCAGAGATAAACATCGTTTCGCCGTTCGACGCTTTGAAGCGGAAACGGAACTCGCCAGTCTTGTCCTTGTAGACCTGAAACTTGTACAATTTAGCCTCCCTCAGCTGACCCTAAACAAGAAGATGCCACTGGATAAGGGATGGAACAAGAGGGATATGCGCCTGCCATGAAGGAAACGGATTTGAACAAAGAACGGGTGGGTATCGTCGGTCTTGGACGAATGGGAAGCGCCATGGCGACGCGCCTCGCACAACGGGGCTTCGCCGTCATCGGCTGGAGCCGAAGCGACGCTTTTGGTGCGCGGCAGAGGGCTCTCGGCATTGATGCCGTTGAAGACCTTTCCTCCCTAGCAGAGCGTTCCGACGTCATCATTCTTGCCCTGATCGACGATCAGGCAGTGCATGATGTGCTTAACACACTCGCGGCCACGGCCCTTACGGGCAAGCTGATCGTCGATACCAGCACGGTCAGCCCTATGACTCTGCGGAGCCACCAGGAGGCCATCGGTCGATCGGGCGCCGCCCTCCTCGACGCGCCGATCGCCGGCGGCCCGGAGATGCTGCTTCAGGGAAAGGTCGGGCTTTATATCGGCGGCTCGCCTGAAGACCACGAGCGCTTCCGGCCCGTTGCGGAAACGCTTTCCGACCGTGCGCTGCATGTGGGGAAACTCGGAGATGGCGCATCGGCCAAGCTCGTCAACAACATGATGCTGATGGGACTGTGGCAGAATCTCAAGGAGGCACTGCTGCTAGGCAAGAGCGCCGGCCTCTCTTCAGCGAAGATCCTCGAAATCCTTGCGGGAAGCCCGGCTGCGAGCCCGGCGATGAAGAGCAGGCTTCCTGTCATTTCAGGTGAGACGGACACGGTCGGGTTTCCTGTGTCGGGTGCGGTGAAGGATGCGCGGCTGGTGCGCGATTTTGCAGAGGAGCTCGGGATCTCCATCCCTGCGATCTCGGCGTCGCTTGCAAGCTTCGAGGCGGCGCTCGCCGCAGGCTATGGCGCCGCAGACCTTGCGACCATGGTCAAACTGGTTGCCGACGCGGATTAAACAGGAGTTCAGTTGCATGCCCGACAAACCGCATATCACCATTTTATACTGCACCCAGTGCAACTGGCTGCTACGGGCGGGCTGGATGGCGCAGGAACTGCTGCAGACATTCGGTGATTCGCTGGGCGAGGTCGGGCTTATCCCAGGCACCGGCGGAGCATTCGAAATCCGCATCGACGGCGCGTTGATCTGGGAGCGCAAACGCGATGGCGGTTTTCCTGGTCCCAAGGAATTGAAGCAGCGGGTTCGCGATATCCTCGACCCCGACCGGGACCTTGGCCATATCGACCGACACCAAGCCAAAACCGAAGTCGACACCGCAGGTTAGGACGGTTTTCGAAAGTTTTTCGGGGCCTGACATGAAAACTTCAAAAACCCTGTTGACTTGACCCGGTGTCCCTCGTACATCGCTCTCCGTCGCCCAGATGGCGGAATTGGTAGACGCGCCAGCTTCAGGTGCTGGTACCCGAAAGGGTGTGGAGGTTCGAGTCCTCTTCTGGGCACCATTCCCATTTTACTATTGGCTTTAGCTATAAGCCACTGATTGTGCAGGTCTTGTTCTGTCTGCGTCTCCGCGGCGCATGACACGCGCGATGAGTAACCATTGTCCCCCAAGGAATGGATGGTGCGGATGAGGTCTTGGAAAGACTGTTCAAGGCTATTGATCTGCCAGTGAGGTTTGGTCCTTGCCCTCTGCTCTGTCGAGGGCCTCACCAACACCACTCCAGTGATCATTGGATCGATGCTCAACGTCGCAACACGGACTGAGATACAATCTCGGATCAGCTCCGATACTCCAAGATCCAGATAAGCCTCAGGACAGCCAATGCACGTAACGCATGCGGCAGCAACGATGCTCGGTCTTCAGTCGTCGAATGCAACGCAATCGCCATTTAACGACCAGGTGTCCCTATGGAAAAATTGCTTTTCTCGATCACTGCCAATGGTAGCCCGGAAGTTCTCGAGCGTCAGATTTCGGCAATCGAGCGTTTCTCGCCTGGGTCGTTTATCTGCATTCATCATGCGCGGGACTCGACATTTCGAGGAGGCGATGTCTCTCAAGGTAGCGGCTCCGGCAACGTCTTCATCAATCCAAATTCCTATGAGATCAGGCCGCAGGAGGGCGTTTTACATGCCCATGTCAGCAACTTCCACCATGCCGTTGCGCAGTCTCTAGATTTTGACAAGATCGTCCTTTTCTCAGCGGAGGACCTGCTTATCAAATCCGGATTAGGCGAGTATACGAAGCGGTTCACAACGGGCGCTCAGACCGAGCTTTATGAAAGCATAGAGACCGCGAACAACTGGTCTGTGTTTCGGCCTGAGGTTTTAGACTCGGCCGGTATGAAACACTTCCTGTCCCTGCTTGGGCTTCCGCTCTTCGCTGGCGGGCAAGCGGAAGGTCAGTTCTTCAGCCGACGTGTCTTCGCCCATCTGGAGCGCATGTACATGGAATCGTTTCCGATGGAGCCGTGCGGATTTCCGACGGAGCAGATCTTACCTCCAACGCTTAACATGTGGCTTGGTTTTACCGGCACGAACGTCTCACTGCCCATCACGTTCACGGCTGCCAACGCTCAGATGGACATATCGGAAGCTGTTCTTCACCAACTCAAGACGGGCGACGGAGCTCTCCACGCGCGCGCTAAACCAAGGGCCCTGCGGCCGGTTCATCTCGGAGCGTGCGTGTTGAAAAACGTCTATGCGGTCAGTTTGCCGGCTGATCGATACGAAGCCTGGGAGAACGTGATGTCACAATCGGAAGATGGTTAAGTCGCCGCAGTGTTCTAACGCCATCGTCAATTTTTCTGAGCCAGGCCCGTTGATGACCAAAATCCTCTTTTCCCTGCCGGTCCATGAAATGCCCGCCATCGTGCGGGATCAAATCGCAAACATTAATTACTTCTGCCCCGGCTCAACAATTGCCATCCACATATCAGCGGGAGCCGCCGCGCTGCAGGACGAGTTTCGTCGGGAGTGCGACCTTCCGAATGTCCTGATCAATCCTAGTTCATACGAAACCAGATGGAACGCGGGCCTTCTCCATACGCATGTCAGCAACTATCTCTACGCGCTTGAGCGGGGCGCCGACTTCGATCGCGTCGTTCTGATTTCATCCAACGAACTTCTCGTGAAGCCAGGGCTTAGTGATTATGTGTCCAGGTATGCAATGGGGTCTCATGTCCAGATCTACGACCTTGCTGCCGATTGGGGAGGTTTCCGCACCGACGTCGCGAGCGATATGTCCGTCCGCAACTTCGTCGCCAGTCTCGGGCTAACGTCGTACTTCGCTGGGCAGGCGGAAGGCCAGTTCTACAGCAATCGCATATTCGCTCGGATTGCGCGCCTATTCGTCGAGAATTTTCCTATGGCTCCGTGCGGGTTCAATAGCGAAGAGGTCATCCCTCCTACCGTCGCAGCGAGCCTTTCAATGGCGGGCGTAAACTACGCTCACCCGATTACCTTCTGCGATTACTGCACGGCCATTAAAATTACGCCGGAGTTGATCGACCAGATTAGATCAGGCAACGGCGCGGTCTACGCTCAGCGCGTACCCCGGTCGATGCGCTCTCCACATATCGGTGTATCAACCTTCGACGGGATATTCAGCGTCAAACGCGTCCCTCGCGAGGAATGCGAATTGCGCCAGTATATCCGCGGGCTGATGACCTAGCGACTGCCTCTCAGCGTCAACCCCAATCCGAGAGAGACGTGTGAAGCCTCGTAAACACCTCCGCTCTACTTCGGAAGATGCCGCGGGTTGATGCCTGGGACCCAGTGCGTATTCGGCATCTGCGTGCCCGTATAGCGAATGCCGTTGTTCGTTTCGCAGTGATACAGCCGCCGCGGCACGTCATCCCAGAAGCGGGCGCCCGGCCCTGACCTCAATTCCGAGACGTAGCCGATATCACTGGTGCACGAATAGGAATCGGGATCCGACTTGACGAGGCTTTCCGTCGGTTTCACGCCGGGCAGGTTCTTGAAGAAGGTCTGGGGCGACTGGGTGAACACGTCGCCTTCCGCAGCCATCGTGTCATCAGGAACAAGGGCCGTTACGACGACCCCCATCAGCATCGCGGCTGGTAAAATCCATGCACCCTTCAGCATTTTTCTGTCCCTGTCGGCACTCTATCACCTTCACGAAATAAGAGGTGCAACGCCACGGTGCCAGCGGATGCGATCCCACATTTGCGTGATCGTTGCGCCCGGATCATGGAAAGCGGCGGTAATCGGTCGGCTGTCCGTAGAGCCAGCCTATCCGCTCCACAGCGGCTTTGAAATTTTCGCGCGCCACAGTCATCGTGTGGCCGTTGGCGTGGAGCAGGGTTTCCGGGTCTTCCATGATTCCGACATGGCCCTTCCAAAAGACGAGATCGCCGCGGCGGAGATCCTCGGCATCGATTCTCCCACCAAAGGCTGCCTGCATCTCGCTGTCACGCGGTACCGGTTTGCCGATCATCGCCATCGACAGCTGGACGAGGCCGGAGCAGTCGATGCCGAAGCCTGTTCGGCCGCCCCAGAGATAGGGCGTTTCCAGGAACCGCAGAGCGACCGCGACATAGTCGTCGCCGGCAACTTCCGAGATCGGCAGGCAGTGGTCGGCAATTACGGCGCCGCCGCCGGCCAGCGTGAAATAGTGGGTGCCGCGGGTTTCGCTTTTGCCGACGATCGTCACGCGGCTGCCCATCGACAGTGCGCGAAGCGGCGGCTTGCGCAATTCCGGGCCCGGATAGACGAAGGTGCGCTGCGTCACGATACGGTGCGTCGCTTGCTCGACGACATCGAGCATCACGTCCGGCAGGTAGCCGACATAGCCATCCTGATCGGCCTGGACCCAGACGAAGCCGTCCTTGCGGTCGAAGACACGCACGGTTTCGCCGAACAGAAGTTGCGTATCGATCCCGCTTTCCAGATCCGGTGAAGGTCGAAGCGGGGCAACGGGGACGGCGATTTGCGCCGCAACGCCCTGCACGAAGCGAGCGGAATCGACGCGACCTTCGAGCGCCGCATCGGCAAGGTCGGCACGGAAGGCATGGAGGCGTCTGTCGAGATCGGTCATCTTTGTGTGTTCCAGGGTCAGATCGGATTTATCAGCAGGTTCGTTGCACTATGCGGCAGCCGTGCGGCGGCTTTCACGGATGATGAGGTCGCCGAGATTTTCGAGGTAAAGGGCGCCGGCAACGGTCCGCTTTATCACGACATTGCGGCGATCGCGCTCGTCCCTCACCCGATCGACCAGACCGAGCGCACCCATCGTATCGAGTGCGCGGGTGATCACCGGCTTGGTGACGTCGAGGGTGGCGGCCAAGCCACGTACCGTGTGGGGCGGCGGCACGAGATAGATATGCAAGAGGATCGACAACTGGCGCAGGGTAAGATCCCGCTCGTCGCGCTTCACCTGTTCCAGCGAAACGCGATGCCAGAGGCCGAGTGCCTGCGTTGCGGTTAAGTCTGCGGCCATCCCGCCTCCAAGATTGCGTGTCGCGTCCATCTTAGGTGCGAGATCTTACCGCTTCGTTTGATGCCCCGCGATCTTACCTCGCCGCCATGTCCTTGATGACCTTGTAGAGCGCCCGGATCGCGAATGCTTCGCCGCCGACGGAGGCATGCGGCTTGTCCGCTGCAACCCAGGCATAGATATCGAAATGCACCCAGCTCTTTGCGGCCGTGACGAAGCGTTTGAGAAACAGCGCCGCGGTAATCGCACCGGCCATGCCACCGGAAGGCGCGTTCGTGATGTCGGCGGCGCGAGACCGGATGTCCTTGTCGTAGCCCATCCACAAAGGCAGTCGCCACATCGGATCCGCCTGCGAGCCTGCTGCTGCCGTAAGTTTGGCTGAGAGCGCCTCGTCGTCGGTGAAATAGGGGGCGAGTTCTGTGCCGAGCGCGACGCGTGCGGCACCCGTCAGCGTCGCCATGTCGATCAGCAGGTCCGGCGGGGTCTCGTCCGCATAGGCGAGCGCGTCGGCCAGCACGAGCCGGCCTTCCGCATCGGTATTGTCGATCTGGACGGTGATGCCCTTGCGGCTCTTGTAGATGTCGCCGGGACGGAAGGCGTTGGATGAGATCGAGTTTTCAACCGCGGGCACCAGAACCTGAAGATCGATCGCCAGGCCTGCATCCATGATCATCAACGCAAGACCCATGACATTGGCGGCACCGCCCATGTCCTTCTTCATCAGCGCCATGTTGGCGGCGCCCTTGATGTCGAGACCGCCGGTATCGAAGCACACGCCCTTGCCGACCAGCGTGACCCGCGGATCGCCCTTTTTGCCCCAGCGCATCTCGAGGAGACGCGGCTGCGAGGCGCTGGCGCGACCGACCGTGTGGATGAGCGGGAAGTTCTGTGTCAGCAGGTCATCACCGACGATCGTGGTGACGGTTGCGC
The DNA here is from genome assembly GCF_050500175.1 of Neorhizobium sp. DAR64872/K0K18. Taxonomy (NCBI): domain Bacteria; kingdom Pseudomonadati; phylum Pseudomonadota; class Alphaproteobacteria; order Hyphomicrobiales; family Rhizobiaceae; genus Neorhizobium; species Neorhizobium sp. DAR64872/K0K18. Next base: position 176,033 of record NZ_CP191446.1, on the reverse strand, counting down.
CGTACTGCGCGCCGAGCGCCCGGAAGGCTGCGTCCAGTTCGTCCGGCCCCATCTCGTTGGTCGGGATGTTGACGAGATCGCGGGCGAGGAACACACCGGCAAGCTGGCGCTCGAGATCTGCCGCATCCGCAGAAGCTCCAATGGCGAGGCGGACATCCTTCGACTTTTCAGTCTTGTAACGGCTGAAGCAATAGCTGCCGAGACCAAAACCGAGCGCGAACTGCTCGGGCGATACGCCCTCGCCTTCCAGATGCCAATCACCTGGCGGAAGCAGCTTTGACAGCTTCCCCGCGATGAAGGGTTGCTCCGACGGGTTCTTGCCCAGTCCGAACACCGCGCCGGCGACGCCGCCGTCCTTGCCCGGCAGCAAGGTGAATGCGCCGGCTTCGGCCTTGAAGCCTGCAGCCTTCGCCCAGTCGGTGACCGCCGCGTCGAGACGACCGTTCTCCAGATCCGCGGGCGTGACGGCGTGGACGGGCCGGGTCGTAGCGCCCTTCTGGCTGAACAATACTGGACGGACGGTATGCTGGTATGGGGTCATGGCAACCTTCGCAAGGATCTGGAAACGTTCATTTTAACGGATCGTTAGGGTTAACAGTTTATTCCTGTCTTTCAAATGTGTTCGCAAAGCGCCGACGACAATCGGCTGCTAGACCGGACGACGATTGAACGACGCCCCCAACGAGATCGCCATCGATGACTGCATCTGTCGCCACCCCGTCTCGCTCGTCCCGGCTGTTCGCGCTCGCGCCGCTTGCGCAGGCAACCGCGATCGTTCTTCTGGCACTGTCTGTGACGGGGTGTACCACGAGCAAGCGCGATACGCTGACGACGGGCTCGATTCCCCAGAGGATCTCCGCTGCGCCGCTGGATGGCATGAACGCAAGCGAACTCGCTGAAGCGGAACGCTCCATCGGCGCTGCTTATGTCAAGAACCCGAGCAACAAGGATATCGGCCTGCGCTACGCCAACGTTCTCGGCATGACCGGCAAGAACACCCAGGCACTCGCCGTAATGCAGCAGGTGGCGATTGCGCATCCTGCAGACCGCGATGTCCTTTCCGCCTATGGCAAGGCACAGGCAGGTGCCGGCCAGCTCGAACAGGCACTGACAACGATCAACCGCGCGCAGACGCCTGACCATCCCGACTGGCGCCTCTATTCGGCGGAAGGTGCCGTTCTCGATCAGCTCGGCCGCTCGCAGGAAGCTCGCGCGAAATATCGCCAGGCCCTGAACACACGGCCGAACGAGCCGACCGTCATGTCCAACCTCGGCATGTCCTACGTTCTCTCCGGCGATCTGAAGACTGCCGAAAGCTACATGAAGAACGCCTCGCAGCAGCCGGGTGCCGACAGCCGCGTTCGCCAGAACCTGGCGCTTGTCGTCGGTCTGCAGGGCCGCTTCGCAGAGGCAGAGGGCATTGCCCGCCGGGAACTTTCCCAGCAGCAGGCCGATGCCAACGTGACCTACCTGCGCTCCATACTCTCCCAGCAGAACTCCTGGCGCAAACTCGCCGACAGCGACAAGGGCACGACGGCGGTCAACTGATCCAGCCGGTTTCGACAATTCCAGCGAAACAGAACCGCCATTTCCATCGGGATGGCGGTTTTTGCTTTTGAGCCAATGAGGGCGGTTCTCAGGCTGCCGGTCAGAACCGGTCCGAGACCTGGATGCCGGCCGGGCCGAGGATAACGGCGATGAGGACCGGCAGGAAGAACAGGATCATCGGGACGGTCAGCTTCGGCGGAAGAGCCGCCGCCTTCTTTTCTGCATCGTTCATGCGTTCGTCACGGCCTTCCTGAGCCAGAACGCGCAGAGCCTGGGCGATCGGCGTACCATATCGTTCGGCCTGGATCAGCGCCTGCGCCACCGCCTTGACGATATCAAGCTGAGTGCGGATGCCGAGGTTTTCGAGAGCCGTGCGCCGATCCTGAAGGAAGGACAGCTCCGCCGTGGTCAACACCAGTTCTTCCGCCAGTTCAGGCGATTGGGTGCCGATCTCCTCGGCCGCCCGGCGCATGGAGGCTTCGATCGAGATCCCTGACTCGACGCAGATCAGCATCAGGTCGAGCGAATCGGGCCAGGCTCTCTTGATCGAATGCTGCCGCTTTTTCATACGGTTGGAAATATAGATGTTGGGAGCGTAGAAGCCCAGATAGCCGAACCCGATGGCCGCCAGCATGCGGATGGCAATCGGTTTGGATTCCAGATTGCCAAGCACGAAGATCCACACCGCGGCTGCTGCGAGGAAGCAGAACGGCAGGATGAAACGCGCCGCCAGGAACAAGTTGAGGGCGTTCTGGGTGCGCAGACCTGCGGCGCGCAGCTTGTTCACCGTATTGGCATCGACAAGCGCTTCGCGCAGATTGAACCGGTCGACGATGTGACTTGCAGAGCGGTTGTTCTGGGTGCGCAGCGATGCCTTCGACAGATCGTTCATTCGCGCGCGCTCACGGGCGCGGATTGCGTCGCGCTCGGTCGAAACCGCTTTCATGCGCTTGTCGAGCGTTCCCTTTTCCATGAAGGGGATCGCCAGCGTGTAGCAGGTCGCAAACACTGCGACGGCGACCAGAAGCGCAAACAACATGGCCGGATCGGTTAAAGTGGCGGCGAGATCCTTCACGTGCGGTTCTCCTCAGATCTCGAAGTTGATCATGTTGCGCATCACGAAAATTCCGATGCCCATCCAGACTGCGGAGAAGAGCATGATGATATGGCCGCGTGGGTCTGTAAAAAGGATCGATATGTAGTCCGGCGAGGTCAGATAGACGAGCGTCGACACGACGAAGGGCAATGAGCCGATGATCCACGCGGAAGCCTTGGCTTCCATCGACAGCGCCTTCACCTTGGCCTTCATCTTCTTGCGCTCGCGCAGGACGCGCGAAAGATTGCCGATCGCTTCGGAAAGATTGCCGCCAGCCTGGCTCTGGATGGCGATGACGATGGCGAAAAAGTTGACTTCCGAAAGCGGCATCGTCTGCAGCATGCGTGCGCAGGCTTCGGGGATGCTGAGGCCGATCTGCTGGGAGTCCACCACGCGCCGGAACTCGGTCTTGACCGGCTCCTGACCATCCGACGCGATCAGCCGGATGGCATCATTGAGAGGCAGTCCCGACTTGATCGAGCGAACCATGACATCCAGCGAATTGGCGAACTCGTCCAGGAACTTGGCCTGACGGCGTTTGATCAGGAAACCGACGACCCAGCGCGGAAACCCAAGGCTCGCCGCAAACGCGGCACCGGTGGCGCCAAGCAGCGGCAAGCCGGCGATCAACGTCACCAGAAAGACGAAAAGTCCGAACACGGCGCTGTAGACGTAGAAGCGTGGGACGGTGAGAGACAGACCGGTCTGCGGCAGCCGCGCCTTCAGGCTGCGGTCGCCCATCTTCTTGTTTTTTTCCTGCTGCTGCTTTTCGAGGTCCTTGAGACTGTCCTGGACCGACTTGCGGCGCTTGGAAAGCTCCTGGACCCGATCCCGCGATGCCTTCATGCGGGTCAGGTCGGTTTCCGCACTCTTGACCCGGCTCAACCGCGCATCGGTCTTTTTCTCGACCTCGATGCGGGAAAACAGCAGCGCATAGCAGACCGCACCGGCGGCTACGGCCGCCAGAGCGATGATCAACACAACGGTCATATCCAGTCCGAACATCCGTCGCTCCCCCGAGACCTATCTCTGATCCGCTCTCAAGATTTTACCATTTCCATCGCGTCGAGAGCTGCCGCCAGACGGCGCTCCTCGCCGAAGTAGCGTGCGCGATCCCAGAAATGCGGCTTGGCAATACCGGTCGATGCGTGGCGGCCGATCAGGCGACCATTGGCATCCTCGCCTTCGATTTCGTAGCGCATCAGGTCCTGGGTGACGATCACGTCGCCTTCCATGCCGATCACCTCGGTAATCTGGGTGATGCGGCGGGAACCGTCGCGCAGACGTGCCGCCTGGATGATGATGTCGACCGATCCGGTGATGATCTCGCGAACGGTCTTAGCCGGCAGGGTGAAGCCGCCCATGGCGATCATCGATTCCATACGGCTCAGGCATTCGCGTGGCGTGTTGGAGTGGATCGTTCCCATCGAGCCGTCGTGACCGGTGTTCATTGCCTGCAACAGGTCGAAGACTTCAGGTCCGCGCACTTCGCCGACGATGATGCGTTCCGGGCGCATACGCAGGCAGTTCTTGACGAGGTCGCGCATGGTGATCTCGCCCTCACCTTCGATGTTCGGCGGCCGGGTTTCAAGACGCACGACATGCGGCTGCTGCAATTGCAGTTCGGCCGTATCCTCGCAGGTGATGACGCGCTCGTCCTTGTCGATATAGCTCGTCAGGCAGTTCAAAAGCGTGGTCTTGCCCGAACCGGTACCACCGGAAATGACGACGTTGCAGCGGACGCGGCCGATGATCTGCAGAACAGTTGCACCTTCAGGCGTAATCGCTCCGAACTTGACCAGCTGATCGAGCGTCAGCTTGTCCTTCTTGAACTTGCGGATGGTGAGGGCAGGCCCGTCGAGCGCCAGTGGCGGCGCGATGACGTTGACGCGCGAACCGTCCGGCAGACGGGCGTCGCAGATCGGCGAGCTTTCGTCGACGCGGCGGCCGACCTGGCTGACGATGCGCTGGCAGATCGACAGGAGCTGCGCGTTGTCGCGGAAGCGGATCTCCGACTCGATCGTCTTGCCGCCGACTTCGATAAAGGTCTGGCCAGCGCCGTTGACCATGATATCGGCGATGTCGTCGCGGGCCAGAAGCGGCTCCAGCGGACCATAGCCCAGCACATCGTTGCAGATGTCCTCGAGCAGTTCCTCCTGCTCGGAAATCGACATCGCGAAATTCTTGATCGTGATGATGTCGTTGACGATATCGCGGATTTCCTCGCGCGCGCTCTCGGCATCGAGCTTGGCAAGTTGCGACAGATCGATCGTATCGATAAGTGCTGAGAAAACCTGGCTCTTGGTATCGTAATACTGTTCGGTGCGGGCCTGGCGACGACGGCCGGCGGCCGGTGGCGCAAGCGGTGGCGGTGCGACGGCTTGCCGTACTCCGCCTGTATCGCGCACGGGCTCGGCCAGAATCTCCGGTGCTGTGGATTTCATGGTCGATTGCGGCGTCATGGCAGGCGGCGCAGAGACGGGCGGCATCAAGCCGACGCTCTTCCCAGAACCTTCGTTTCCGCGCTTTCCAAACATGATTCGATCCAGTCCCTAAACGTCTGACTATTTGCGGCCGAGAATTTGCATGACCTTGCCGAGACCGCCCTTTTTCGCCTTCTTCATGGCCACCCGACCGGTGACGATGTGAGCGATCTGCGAGAAGGTTTCGGCCATCGGAGATTTTGCGTCGATCTCCGAGATCATCCGACCGCTGTTTGCGGCATTGCCGAACAACTGCGCATCGAAAGGCAGGATGGCGATCGGTTCGATTTCAAGCGGCTCGACGAAATCGGCAGGCGCAATCTCCGGGCGCTTCGGCATGCCGACCTGGTTGAGGATGAGATGCGGAGCGCGGTCGTTGGGACGCAGCTTCTTCAGCGCATCGATCATGTTCTTGGTGTTGCGCAGGTTGGCAAGGTCGGGAGCCGCACAGATGACCACCTCGTCCACCGACGCGAGAACCGAACGGGTCCATTCCGACCAGCCATGCGGGATATCGAGAACAGCCACGGGCGCCGAGCGCTGCAGGACCTCGATGATCGGCTGGAAAGCCATGCTGTCGAAATCATAGGCCCGGTCGAGCAGCGAGGGGGCGGCCAGAAGCGAGAGGTGTTCGGAGCATTTGGTCAGGAGGCGATCGAGAAAAACTTCGTCGAGGCGCTCGGGTGCAAACACCGCTTCGGCAATACCCTGGGCCGGATCCTGATCGAAATCGATATTGGCGGTCCCGAACGGCAGGTCGAGATCGGCAAGAATGGTTTCGGTGGAGAACAGGCTGGAAATGCCGAATGCGCAGTTATGCGCAATGGTCGATGCACCGACGCCACCCTTGGCGCCGACAAAGGCGATCGAACGGCCCAGAGGTTCGGCTTCCGGATCGACGAAAATGGCCGAAATCGATGCCAGCATGTCCGCCATCTCGACAGGACCGACAAGATATTCCGATATGCCGTTGCGGATCAGTTCGCGATAAAGCGGGATATCGTTATAGCGCCCGATGACGATCACACGGGTCGACGGGTCGCAGACTTCCGCAAGCGGTGTCAGCTCGTGCAGCAGGTTTCTTGGCTCCGCATCGGTCTCGAGAATGACCAGATTCGGGGTTGGTGACGACGCAAACATGTTGGCGGCTGCAGCAACGCTGCCGCTTGTGACACGCAGATTGACCTTTGCCATGCGCCGGTCGCGGCCCATGCGGTCCATCATCCGCTGCATGGTGTCGCTTTCGCAAAAGGCGTGGATGGAAATGCGCGGCAGGGGCCGCAGGGCCTCCATGTCGCCGTTCCGCTCCGGCTCGGCGCCCGAGATGTCCTCCTGGCCGGAACCGCGAATTTCGTAGTTGATCGCGCTCATGGTTCTCTCCGGTTCAAGGCCGCCGTCAGTTGCCGTTGATGTTGATCGTCGTGCCGCTGCCACTGTCGCTGCTTGTCGTCTCGCCGCGGTAACTGCGGATCACACCGGCGCGCTGCGTGGCATCGATCGGCGTCATTCCGCGTGGAGCAATCAGGTCCGACGGGTTGGCGATCTGGGCGGCCAGATTGTTTTGCGAGGCGCAGCCGAAATTGTACCAGTTGCTGTTGTTGTAGGTATCGTTCGACAGGTCTGCCGGCCATTTGCCGCACTGGCCGGTCATCGCCTTTGTCGTGACGAAGGAAAGCCGGATCGGGGCCGCATCGCCGGTCGGCGAGGCTCCATAGCTCGTCATCAGGATGCGCTGCGGCTTGATGCCGTTGGCGATCAGGGTGCGGCGAACGTCGCCAGCCAGATGCGATGCTGCACCGGCATTGTAGGAGCCCTGCGGCACCTGGACCTGGATCAGACCGGCAGGCGAGGCCACGAACCGCTGCGCAAAACCCTTGACCGTATCTCGAAGGCCGATTGTCAGGCGGACATCGCCCGATCCGATCGGGATATCCAACGAGGATTCACCCTCTGCCAGCACGATGGGATGGCGGGTTCTGTAGTCGTCCGGAATCGAGCCGGTCGTCATGTTGTTGCCGCAGGAGGACAAAAGCGCGGCAAGCGCCGCAATGCCCAGGGCAGACTGGATTTGGCGACGCTTTGCAGCGGAGGCCGATGTCGATGTGATGGTCATGATCGATCCCCGCTCACTTGTAGATGAAGCCGACGGAGCCATGATACTGGCTGCCACCGCTTTTGGCCGGTTCATTGCGGCCGTAGATCTTGTTGACGCGGTTCAGGAAGAAGGAAGCCGCGTCGTTCTCAGGATTGAAATTGTCATCCGGGCGAGCGATCTCGTTGCGGGCCACCGGCCTCACGAGATAGGGCGTCGCGATGATGACGAGTTCGGTCTCGTTGCGGATGAAGTCCTTGCTGCGGAACAGCGTACCGAACACCGGAACCTTGGAGATGCCCGGGAAGCCCGACATCGCCTGGCGGACGTTATCCTGGACAAGACCTGCAATGACGATCGAGCCGCCGGAGGGAAGCTCGACCGTCGTCGACGCTTCGCGCTTGCGGATCGACATGTAGGTGTTGCCGGGAACACGCAGGTCCAAGTCGTTGCCCGTCGTTGCGGAACCCTCGTAGGTTGGTTCCGAAACGTTGGTTTCGATATTCAGACTGATACGGCCAGGTGACAAAACGACCGGCTTGAAATTCAGTTCGATGCCATAGTCCACTGACTGAACTGTTCGCGATACGGTCGTCCCTCCATCCTCTTTGCTGACCTCCTGGTCCGCCGGAAGACGGTACTCGCCTCCAACGTAAAATTTGGCCTGCTGGCCCGAAATTGCAGTCAGGCTTGGTTCAGCAAGCGTCCGCATGACGCCGGCTTGTTCCATTGCATTCATGTAGGTCGAAATGCTTGCGGCACCGATGGACCCCGCGAGGCCGCCCGAACCGAAGGTGTTGACCGCATTGCCGAGGTTGGTTGGATTGGCGAAGTTGATCGCCCCCTTGTTGCCGCTGATCGAGCCGTTGAAACCGAGCTGTTTCAGAACCTGACGGCTGACTTCGGCGACGGTGACTTTGAGCGTGACCTGGTCTTCTCCCTCGATCGTCAGCAGGTTGACGATCTGCGACTGCTGGCGGTTTTCGGCGAAGATATCCGCGTCGCCGTTATTGCCCTGTGCGGTGATGTTGCGGGTGGTTGCTTCACCGCCCTTGAGGAAGGCGCGCGCGAGCTTTTCCGCCTGCGACGAATCCTGCGGCGTGCGCACCGTGCCCGACAGCACGATGTTGTCGGAGATGATCTCGACCTTGATGTCGGATTCCGGCAGGAACCGGCGAAGGTTCTGCTGCAGACCGGAGATGTCGCGTTCGATCTCTACGTCGAGACTGACGATCTCCTCGCCGTTCGGGCCGAACACAAAGATATTGGTCTGGCCGACGGTCTTCCCGAACAGGTAGATGCGGCGCGAGGTTCGCGTGACCGCATCGGCAAGCGAAGGATCTGCGACCAGGATGTCGTGCGCATCGGCCGGGAGATCGACAACCAGCGCCTTGTTCAAACCGAGTTGGACACGGCGTTTCACGCCAGGGCCGCCTTCGGTGATGCGGATAAGGTTGGCATCGGAAGCGGCGACTGCATCGCGGACCGACAGACCGACCGGCGCGTATCCGCCTGGAAAGCCCGATACCGACAGGCAGAGGGCTATCCCGGCGACCGAGGACCTACGAATTCTGGCTCTTAGCTTGCTCATGTGCCCGCCCCGTTCACTTCGTCTGCTGTGAGGCAGAACTTTTGACGATCGCCCCTGATTTGATGACCTGGACCTCTGCCTTGCCGCCGCCATGCAGCAGATAATCTGCTGCAACCGTATCGGCTTCCTGGGCATCCGCGACCGAACGGAGAGCAAGCGTCAGGCGCTCTGCCATCTGCTGCGCCACCGTGATGATCTTTGCCTGATCGGGGGTCAGTTCCAGCGTGGCGGTCGTTCCGACCACCGACTTGCTGCCATCCGGCGCCTCCTGGATCTGCTGGTCGATCGCGAGCACCCGGACGTTGTTGAGGACGTTTTCGGTGATGAAATTGCCGCTGTCCTTGTTCTCGCGCACCATGATCACGTCGACGCGGTCATTGGGGAGCACGAAGCCGCCAGCCCCGGTGGCGACGGAAATTTCGGTCGCGACAGCGCGCTTTCCGGACGGAAGCAGCGAGGACATGATTCGGCTGGAGGAGTCTGCAATCTTCTCGGCGCGGATTGGCTCGCCCTTGAAGATCGGCAGGCGAACGACAGAGCCGGCGACATCGGCGATGGCATCCGGCCGGGCGTCGCTCGTGATAAAGCCTTCGACGACGCTGCCGTTCGGCCACTCTACCCACTGGACCGACTTGTCATTGAGCCGGCTGCCGACGGGAATGTTCTCAGCCGAAACGAGAACTTTCGTCGTCGGCTCCCGCTGGATGACCGTCTCGACGAGGTCCGGGCCCTTCTGACCAGTAAGGCGCATCGCCAGCAGGCCGGCAAGACCTGCCGCTACAACTGCGACTGCGAGAATCATAAGACGAGCGGGCTTCATGAGCTTCCTCGGAGGAATACAAATCAATCCTCGAGAGCATGCGCCGGAATGGTGTAATTATGGTTAATAGGAAGCTTACGATTTGGGTTAACGCAATGTTACCCTGCCGTGCGCGTCGATTAGCTTGCGGCCAGAAGCACAAGATCGACGACAGGCGACTGCTGGAAGGTCAAGTAGCCGCCGATCGCGATCGCGATACCATAGGGAATCTTGCTTTCTGTCACCAGCGAAGCCGGCAGGCGTATCCCCATTGCCATTGCTGTATTGGCGTTTGCTCTCAACAGCAGGAAGATGAGTGTAATAAATCCGCCGACGAAGGCGACGGTGACCAGAAACGAAATCAGGGCGGGCGTAAAGCCGAACCAGATTGCCGTTGCCGTCAGAAGCTTGGCATCGCCGCCACCCATCACGTTCATCGCAAACAGCATGAAGCACACAGCAAACACGGCGGAAGCTGCGGCAATACTCATCCCATAGTCCGCCCATCCAAGACCGACCAGCGGTGCGAAGACGAGAAACGAAACGAGGATAGCGGCAGACAGCTTGTTCGGGATCTTCATGGTGAAAAGATCGCTGATGGCAGCGAGCGCAAGACAGAATGGAACGATCAAGGTTACAATGACAACCATTTCAAGCATCCTTTTGGCGCCGCGTCCCTCGATCTTATGTATCAAGGCCTAAAGCTGTAAACCGCCCCTGGTGGGGCGGTCTACACATAGACATCACGGTTCTTAAGAACTTACTGCTGGTTCAGCTTGGTAGCGAGGTTCTTGAACTGGTTGTTCAGAGCGCCGCCGAGCGTGGTCGCACCGGCGATCAGGGCCACGGAAATGAGAGCTGCGATGAGGCCATACTCGATGGCGGTCGCACCAGACTCATCCTTCATAAAACGAGCAAAAATCTTGGACATGGAATCTCCTATTCCCACCTACGGTTCAGCACTTACCGACAACTGTTTTCCGCTGTTCGGATAACCCAAACTAACCCCAGACGATTGCTATCGACTTAACGAAGAACCTTTCCAAAGTGTTACCCCCCCTGATACGGCACATTGGGTAAACAACCCACCAACAGCATCATTCAAATCGAAAACTGCGTCCCCGAACATTATATTTACCTAATAAAATATCATAAACATGCGGATATGGGATATTTGCAGCCGCATTTTTGCACGGAAATGCCGCTCTTGCTCCTGTCATCATTAGTTAACGTTTCGGAAAGCTCAGCCTCGAGATATTTACTTAAGGCTTCATTCACCATTCCACGCCATCTTTGAGACACGACTGTTCATCGATTCAAAGGCCACCACGATGGTTGTGCGCAAAATGCTCGTTGCCTTCGCATGCCTTTGCGGCATTGCCACAAGCCTCAGCGGCCCGGCATTGGCGCAGGAAGACGGCCTTGTGCGCGTGTTCATGAATCACGCGCGGGTGCTGAAACTGGATAGGCCAGTGGCCAAGGTGATTGTTGGCAACGCGGAAGTCGCCGACGCGACCGTGGCCGACCCGACAACCATCGTCTTGACGGGCCGTGCGTTTGGAACGACCAATCTCGTCCTGCTCGATGAGGACGGCAATGCAATTGCCGACGAACGTATTCTCGTCTCCATTGACGAAGGCAATACGGTTCGCGTGTACCGTCAGACCGAGCGCTCTGTTCTCTCCTGCACGCCCAACTGCGAGCAGCATGTGGAATTCAAGAATACGGCTGGTGCAACGCCCTGACGGCCTTGATCTGACACGACGCCAGACATAAAATTGCCCAGCTGCGTCGCCCGACCTGCTCTACGTGGACACAGGTGCCTAAACTCTAATCCCATTCGGCAACGGAATATCAATATTCCCCTCCTAGTATCGCGGCTCGAATGGACCGGGGGCGGCAATGCATCAGAACGATAGGCACACTGACGGCGCTGGCGCGTCGCGCGTGCCGGCGACGCACTCTCGGCGTCCATGGCGCCGGTTCAGCCGGTCCACGGATGGTGCCGCGGCGATCGAATTTGCGCTCCTGGCCATCCCCTATTTCGTGATCGTCTTTGCCATCATCGAAACCTTTGTTGCCTTCGCCGGCGAGCAACTGGTTGCCAATGCCGTCGACACGATGGCCCGCAAGATCAGAACAGGCAACATCACCTACGCTCTCGGCCGTCCCGGCACCGATATGGACCGGACGAAATTCCGGACCGCGTTCTGCGGCGAGATTGCGATCCTGATCAAATGCGATGCATCGGAAATCGCGACCCCGAACAAGCTCTGGCTCGACGTTCGCACCTTTACGACCTTCTCAGCGATCCCGAAGACAGTGCCCCGGACACCCGCAAACACGACATTCGGCGAACTGGATACGGCCTCCATCAACTACTATTCGCCGGGCGGGCCAAAGACCGTCAATATGCTGAGGGCCTATTACAAATGGGAGGTCATCACCGATCTGGTGCGGCCCTACATAACCAATGTCCGGCCAACCAACGGGACACGGCCCAACTACTTCCTGATCGTCGAAACGGCTGCATTCCAGAACGAGGACTATCCGTGATGGCGACCCCAACAACCAGGCGGGCTGCACAGACCGGATGGCTCTGCCGCTTCAGGGCATTGATCCTTGACACGAAGGGCGCGGGCGCCGTCGAGTTCGCGTTGATCGTGCCGCTTCTGATCTTTCTCTACATCACGGCATTCGAGCTGACGATTGCGCTCAGTGTCTCCAAGCGAACCGCGAGTTCCGCAAGCACGATTGCCGACATTACGACCCAGCAGGCGAGCGTGACCCCGACGTGGCTTGCCACAATGAAGGATGTGACGGGCAGCATCTTTGCGCCCTACGCGCCGCAGAACCTGAGCCTGAAGATCACCGGCGTGCAGCTGGACGCAAACAGCAATCCGACCGTTGCCTGGTCGTGGGATCAGTCTAACGGCAAGCCGTACGCAGTGGGCAGCACCGTCAACGTTCCGAGCGACATGCGCACAGCCAGCACGTTTCTGGTGCGTACAGAGCTATCGGTTACGCACAAGTTGCTGATGATCATGCCGGGACTGCTTCCACCTCAGCTCCAGACGATCACGCTCAGCCGCCAGTACTACTACCGTCAACGCGTCGGAACCAGTATCGACTGTAACGGCTGCTGACGCGGTCCTCTGCTTCCCCTTTGCCAACATGATCGCGCGACTATATGTATCGCCATCCGGGCAGGTGATTTGTGTCACTTGTCCGCACAGGCGATTTCAATTTCCGGGTGACAGATGGCACGGGCCTTCCTCTTCGTTCTCGATTCCTTCGGCGTCGGCGGCGGCCAGGATGCGCAGGCGTATAATGACCTTGGCTCCAACACGTTCGGCCATATTGCCGAATTCTGTGCCGCCGGTGCCGCGGACCGAGCCGGCTTGAGGCAGGGACCGCTCAGCCTTCCGAATATGTCCTCGCTCGGCCTGCTCGAAATCGCAAAGCTTGCCAGCGGCGACTACCCGATCGGCATGCAGCGGCCCGAACGCGTCTTCGGCCTTCACGGCGCGGCAAACGAACTGTCGCTCGGCAAGGACACGCCGTCGGGACATTGGGAAATCGCCGGCACGCCGGTCACCTTCGACTGGGGTTATTTCCCGATCGAGGGGGATGCGTTTTCGCCCGAACTCGTCGAGGCGATCTGCCGCGAAGCCGATATCCCTGGCATTCTCGGCAACTGCCATGCTTCGGGCACAGACATCATCGCAAAACTCGGAGAAGAGCATGTCCGGACGGGCAAGCCGATCTGCTATACGTCCAGCGACAGCGTCTTCCAGATCGCCGCGCACGAGACCCATTTCGGGCTGGAGCGGTTGTTGAAGCTGTGCGAGACCGTGCGGACGCTGCTCGATCCCTTGAATATCGGAAGGGTAATTGCCCGACCATTCACTGGCGACACGCCGGAGACGTTCGAGCGAACCGGCAACCGGCGCGACTATTCAGTGCTGCCGCCGGAGCCGACATTGCTCGACCGGCTGGTTTCGGCGGGCCGAACCGTCCACGCCGTCGGCAAGATCGGTGATATCTTCGCGCACCAGGGCATCAGCCGCGTGATCAAGGCAAACGGCAACCACGCCCTGATGGATGCGACGCTCGACACGATGGCGCAAGCCGAGCAAGGCGATCTCGTCTTCACCAACTTCGTCGATTTCGACATGCTCTACGGACACCGTCGCGACGTCGCGGGCTATGCGGCCGCTCTCGAAGAGTTCGACCGGTCTCTTCCGGAAGTGCATCGCCGCCTCCAGCCGGGCGATATGGTGATCATCACCGCCGACCACGGCTGCGATCCGACCTGGCGCGGCACCGACCACACACGCGAGCGGGTGCCGATCATCGCGTTCGGTCCCGGCATTCGCTCCCGCTCGATCGGGCTTCGGCCGACTTTCGCCGATATCGGTGAGACAGTCGCTGCCCATCTCCGCATTCCCGCCGGAAGACACGGATGGAGTTTTCTGTGACGAAGAACTTTGTAAAGGCCGAGATCCACTGCCACATCGAAGGTGCCACGCCGCCGCATCTGGCACGGGCGCAAGCCCAGAAATACGGCGTGGACATCGCCCCTCTCCTCTCCGGTGACACCTATACCTGGAAGGATTTTTCCGAGTTCATCCTGAGCTACGACGCCATCGCCTCGTTGTTCCGAACAGAAGCCGACTATGCGCTGCTGACGGAGACCTATCTCTGCGAGCTTGCCGCCTGCAACACGATTTACAGCGAGATCATCGTATCGCCTGATCATGGCGACCGCATCGGGCTCGGTGCCGACGCCTATCTCGCCGGTATCTGTGACGGGATCCATGCCGCGAAGGAAAAGACCGGGATCGAGACACGCATCATCGTGACCGGCGAGCGGCATTTCGGCCCTGACAGCGTGATTGCCGCCGCGGAATACGCTGCCCGATGCTGCAACCCGCTCATCACAGGCTTCAACATGGCCGGTGAGGAACGCATGGGTCGTGTCGCGGATTATGCGCGCGCATTCGATATTGCCCGCGACGCAGGGCTGGGCCTGACGATCCATGCCGGCGAAGTCTGCGGGGCATTCAGCGTGTCCGACGCGCTCGATCTCGTGCGTCCATCGCGGATAGGCCACGGTGTACGCGCCATCGAAGATCCCGCTCTGGTCGAGCGGCTGGTCGAGCTCGGAACCGTGCTGGAAGTCTGCCCCGGTTCGAATATCGCGCTGCAGGTCTTTCCGGATTTCGAGAGCCATCCCCTAAAAGCCCTGAAGGCTGCTGGTGTGCGGGTCTGCATCAATTCCGATGACCCGCCGTTCTTCAAGACTTCGCTTGCCCGGGAATACGACATTGCGGCGGAGGTCATGGGTTTTAGCGAAGCCGAAATCGATGCCATGACCCGTGTCGCGATAGAGGCGGCTTTTGTGGACGAGGCGACCCGCGCCGCGCTGCTTGCCAGGTTTGACGCTACAGCGGCACAATGACGACTTGCGCGCGAGACCATTTTCCCGGATGAAGACACGGATAACAGAGAGGTAAAACCATGGACGGCGTGACTGTCATCGATCATCCGCTGGTGCAGCACAAGCTGACCATCATGCGCAAGAAGGAAACCTCGACGGCCGGCTTCCGGCGGCTGTTGCGCGAGATTTCCATGCTTCTCTGCTATGAAGTGACGCGCGATCTCGACCTGACCATGGAGACGATCGAGACGCCGCTGACGCAGATGCAGGCGCCCGTCGTCGAAGGCAAGAAGCTCGTGTTCGTTTCCATCCTGCGCGCCGGCAACGGCCTTCTGGAGGGAATGCTCGAGCTGGTGCCATCGGCCCGTGTCTCGCATATCGGCCTCTACCGAGACCATGACACGCTGCAGCCAGTGGAATACTATTTCAAGGCGCCTGAAAATCTCGATGAGCGATTGCTGATTGTCGTTGATCCGATGCTCGCGACGGGCAATTCCGCGATCGCCGCGATCGAAAAGCTGAAGGAGCGTGGCGCGAAAAACATCCGCTTCCTGTGCCTTCTTGCAGCCCCGGAAGGTCTCAAGAATTTCCAGGACGCGCATCCCGACGTGAAGATCTATACGGCTTCGATCGACAGCCACCTCAATGAAAAGGGCTACATCATGCCCGGCCTCGGCGACGCTGGTGACCGGATGTACGGCACGAAGTAACGCAGTTCAGACTTTGCTTACCTAGATTTCATGGCAATGGCCTGCGAAGCTTTTCGCGGGCCATTTTTTCATTGTCCTTTGCTACCTTCAAGGCGAACTCGCAAAGGATGACCATGCTTCTGCGCACCCTTGTTTTCGCTGGCCTCGCAGCTCTGCTTGCAACGCAGATCCCGGCGGTGATGACGCTTGTTGATCGCGTGCCGGAGCCTGCGAGCGGCACTGCGGAAACGCCGAGCTCTGCGAAGGCCCAACCCGCTTCCGTGTCCCCCGGCCGGGTGAGGCTGTCGGCCGATGGCAGAGGCCATTTCAGCGGCCAGTTCCGGATCAACGGCAAGACGGTGGAAGGGCTGGTCGACACCGGCGCATCGGCAGTCACCATCAACGAAAGCACGGCCCGCAAGCTGGGCTTCGGGGTCAACAGTCTCGATTTCCGGTATCAGATGAATACGGCGAACGGGAAGACAGACGGCGCCCGCATCATCCTCGATCGCATCGAGATCGGCAATGTCCGGGTCAGACAGGTCGATGCCTTCGTGCTGCGCGACGAAGCGCTTTCCAGCACGCTGATCGGCATGACCTTCCTGAAGAAACTGAAATCCTTCCAGGTCGAAGATGGAAGCCTGACGCTGATCCCTTAGCGATTACTCGACCCGGCCGAGAATGACCGGCGGTAGGACAGGCGCTTCATCAGACACTGAATAGCAGGCGGTGACGTCGGCTGCTGCTCGCGCTGCACCTTCTTCCGTTGCTGCATGGAGCATAGCGATCGGGTGCCCTTTTGAGACCTTGGTGCCAAGCGGGAGAATGGCATCGATGCCGACGCGATGGTCGATCGCGTCTCCGGCACGGCGCCTGCCGCCGCCAAGCTCCACCACCGCCATGCCGAGTGCGCGCGTTTCGCAGGTGGCGAGAAAGCCATCGGCAGGAGCGAGGACCGGGCGAATGACTGGCGCCTCCGCAAGATAGACATCCGGCCTATCGCAGAAATCTGCCGGACCGCCCAGCGCATGGGCCATACGAGCAAAGCGTTCCAGGGCTGCACCGGATGCCAGTGCCCGTCGCGCAACCTCTTCAGCCTCTGTGATGGTCGCAACGAGATTGCTGAGAACCAGCATTTCCGCGGTTTCGGCGATCACGACGCTTTCCAGTCGCGTCCCTGCTTTCTCTCCCTTGAGGACCGCGAGACAGTTTCTGATCTCCAGCGCGTTTCCGGCAGCATCGGCAAGCGGCTGGTTCATATCCGTCAAAAGAGCCACAGTCTTCAGGCCTGCGCCATTGGCGACATCGACCAGCGAGCGCGCGAGAAGCTCAGCCTCGTCCTTTGACCGCATGAAGGCACCGCTGCCGACTTTCACGTCGAGGACCAGAGTTTCGAGACCGGCTGCGAGCTTTTTCGAGAGGATCGAAGCGGTGATCAGAGAGATGGCCTCGACCGTCGCGGTGACGTCGCGGATCGCATAGAGCCTGCGATCGGCCGGTGCCAGTTCCTGGGTCTGGCCGACGATGGCGCAACCGATATCCCTGACGATGGCACGCAGGCGCGTTTCATCCGGCATCACGTCGTAACCGGGTATCGACTCGAGCTTGTCGAGCGTGCCGCCGGTATGGCCAAGGCCGCGACCGGAGATCATCGGAACGGCAAGCCCGCAGGCGGCCGAGAGCGGGGCCAGCATCAGCGAGACGTTGTCGCCGACGCCGCCGGTCGAATGCTTGTCGGCCACCGGTCGCCCGGCATCCGACCATTGCAGAACACGACCGGAATCGCGCATCGCCAGCGTCAGCGCAATCGTTTCGTCCCGCGACATGCCCCTGAAAAACACGGCCATGGCGAAGGCTGCAACCTGTCCCTCGGAGATCGTCTCATCCGTCATCGCCGCGATGAATGCGGCGATGTCACCCGATGACAGAACCTCGCCATCGCGTTTGCGACGGATGATCTCCTGCGGGATCATGGCGCCTAGTAGCCGGTGGAAGCGCGGGATGCGGGTGCGCCGCTCAACACGCCGAGGATATCGTCGAGAAGGCTGGAGGCACCGAAGCGGAATGTCGATGGCATGAGCCAGTTCGGGCCCATGGTCGATTCGGCAAGCCGGAGGTAGAGATCCGCATCCGCCACCGTGCTGATGCCACCGGCCGGCTTGAAGCCGATGCGCTTCTTGGAGGCGCGGATGGCCCGCAGCATGCTATCGGCCGCTTCCAGTGTCGCGTTGACGGAAACCTTGCCGGTGGAAGTCTTGATGAAATCGGCACCGGCAGCGATCGCGAGTTCCGAGCCGCGTCCCACAAGCGATGCGTCCTTCAGTTCCCCGGTCTCGAGAATGACCTTGAGGCAGGATTGCGGGCAGGCTGCGCGCACGGCCTCGACCATGTCGGTCACCGCCTGCTCGTCGCCCGCCATCAGCTTGCGATAGGGAATGACCAGATCGATCTCGTCGGCGCCATCTTCCACCGCCTGTCGGGTCTCCTCGACCACGGAGGCAACCGGCAGGTCACCACTCGGAAAATTCACCACCGTGGCAATGCGAACCTTGTGACCGTGTCCCAGGATTCCGCGCGCATAGGCGACAAAGCGCGGCCAGATGCAGATTGCGGCCGCGGCCCCATACGGGGTCTGCGCCCGCGCGCACAATGTCTCGATCGCGGCATCGTCGCAGTCGTCGCGCAGGTTCGTAAGGTCAAGAAGCGAGAGCGCAAAGGATGCTGCTTCGCGTGGACTATGCAGTTCCATGATCTGCCTCCCTTAAAGAGCGGACATATTTATCGTTGAAAGGATTATATGCAAGCCGTCGGGAAGCGTGCGGTCGCCGGCGGACAGCTATCCAGCTGAATTGAAACGGGAATCAGGCCAGCATTTCCTTGAGGACGGCAGCCAGCCGCTGGCCGCCGACCGGTGCCATATCCTTGGTTTCATCGTGGCTGAGTTCGGCACCCGTCATTCCTGCGCCGAAATTCGTGATCACGGACGCTGCTGCGACCTTCATACCGAAATAGCGGGCGAGGATGACTTCCGGCACGGTGGACATGCCGACGGCATCGGCGCCGAGCGTTCGTGCCATGCGAATTTCCGCAGGCGTTTCGAAGCTCGGGCCTGAGAACCACATGTAGACGCCGGAAAACAGCGGAATGCCGGCTCGTATCGCGGCATTGCGCATATCCAGCGTCAGGCCCGCATCATAGGCCGAGGTCATGCCGACGAAGCGCTGGTCGCCGCGTTCGCCGATCAACGGGTTCATGCCGGAATAGTTGATGTGATCGGAGATCTGCATGACCGAACCCGGCGGCATGTCTTCCCGGAGCGAGCCTGCGGAATTGGTGAGGATCATGGTCTGGACACCCAACCCGCGCATGACCTCGATCGGAAAGCGCATCGCCTTGGCATCGCCGTGCTCGTAATAGTGGGCACGGCCGGACAGCATGATCACAGGCTCTTCGCCGAGGTACCCGGCAACCAGTTCGCCGGCATGGCCCGTGACGCCGCTGACGGGAAAGCCCTCCAGCATCGTATAGGGAATACGAACCTGATCGCGGACTTCCTCCACCAGCGTTCCGAGGCCGGAGCCCAGCACGATCGCATGGCGCGGAATGAGGCCGTCCAGCCGATCGACGAGCAGATCGATGACGTCTCTCATCCGATCGTATCCGTCTCAAAGGCGTAGGGCAGAAGTTCTGCCATAGTCACGGTCTTCTGCACGCCGGCGTCATCGCAGAGATAGATGAGCGTATCGGCAGAGGCGAATTCGGAGATCTTCTGGCGACAGCCGCCGCAGGGCGTGCAGAGCGGAAGCTTTTCGGCAATCACCGCAAGCGACTTCACCTTCTTGCCGCCGCCCATGATCATGGCGCCGATTGCAGTTGGTTCGGCACACCAGCCTTGAGGGAAGGACAGGTTCTCGATATTGGCGCCGAGATAGACCTTGCCGTCATCGGCAAGGATGGCAGCGCCGACCGGGAACTTGGAATAGGGCGCATGCGCTTTCGACATGGCATCGCGGGCAGCTTCGAACAGGTCGTGTGGCGAAAATTCGGACATCGCGATTAGCGCTCCTTGGTATAGGGGACACCGCCGGCCTTGGGCGGGCGGGCAATCCCGATAAAGCCGGCGAGTAGTACGCAGGTGAGGATATAGGGCAGCGCCTGGAAAATCTGCACCGGCACCTCGCCGATCAGCGGAAGCGACTTGCCCTGCATGAAATTCGCGAAGGCATCGAGGAAGCCGAACAGCAGGCAGGCGAACATGACCGGCACCGGTTTCCACTTGGCGAAGATGAGCGCCGCAAGCGCGATATAGCCCTTGCCGGCCGACATGTTGTTGATGAAGGCCGCCGACTGCGCGATCGCGAGATAAGTACCGGCAAAGCCTGCGAGGAAGCCTGTGACGATCAACGCCCTGTAGCGCAGCCAGCTGACCGAGATGCCGGCCGTATCGACCGCACCGGGATTTTCACCGACGGCACGAAGACGAAGGCCGAAGCGCGTACGGTAGAGGATCCACCACGACAGCGGCACCATCAGGAAGGCGATGTAGGTCAGGATATTGTGGCCCGAGATCACGTTCGCATAGAGCGGACCGATGATCGGCACCTCACGCATCATGTCTGCGCCGGGTAGGGTGATGCTGGAGAAGCGGCCGGATGCCGGAACCTGTCCCGTGCGTCCGCCCTGGCTGAACCAGGCCTGGCCGAGCACGATGGTGAGGCCCGCCGCGATGAAGTTCAGCGCCACGCCGGAGACGATCTGGTTGCCACGATTGGTGATCGAGGCAAAGCCGTGCAGCATGGAGAAGAGGATGGCGGTGACGATGCCCGCGCCCAGTCCCGCCCAGGCATTGCCGGTGTAATAGGCGACGCAGGCCGAGGCGAATGCCGATACCAGCATCTTGCCTTCAAGCCCGATGTCGAAAATACCGGCGCGCTCGGAAAACAGGCCAGCGAGTGCAGTAAACAGCAGTGGGATCGACAGGCGGATCGCAGAACCGAGAATGCTGATGAAAACTTCGAAATAATCCATGCGCCTATCTCCCCCCTGCCGGTGATCGGGCAAACTGCTGGTAGGCACGCACGATGGCCGGTCGAAGCATATATTCGAGCGCTCCGGCAAACAGGATGACCATGCCCTGGATGACGACGATCATGTCGCGCGTGATCGCCGGCATGTCGAACGAAAGCTCGGCACCGCCCTGATAGAGGATGCCGAACAGGAGCGCGGAAAGAACGATGCCGGCCGGGTGGTTGCGTCCCATCAGGGATACCGCGATGCCAACAAAGCCGGCGCCGCCGACAAATTCGATCTGCAGACGGGCGGATGCCCCCATGACCGGGTTCAGCGCCATCATGCCGGCAAGGCCTCCGGAGATCAGCATCGTGATCATGACGATCTTCGAATACCCGATACCGGCATAGCTTGCGGCAGAGGGGCTGATGCCGAGCGTGCGCATTTCATAGCCGAGCTTGGTGCGCCAGATCAGAACCCAAACGAGGAAGCACATGATGAGTGCGATCAGGAACGAGAAGTTGAGCGGAGCCGCACCGAGCTTGCCGCCGAACATGGCGATCAGCCAATCGAGCTTGGGCAACTGGCCGCCCGGCAAAAACGTGCGGCTTTCCGGCGCCATCTTCCCGGGCACGATCAGCATGTGAACCAGCACGTAGTTCATCAGCGACGACACGATGAAATTGAACATGATGGTGGTGATGACGATGTGGCTGCCGCGCTTTGCCTGAAGCCAGGCAGGGATGGCGGCGCAGGCGGCACCGAAGAGCGCTGCCCCGACCACCGCAAACGGCATCGTCACATACCAGGGAACATAGGCATCGAGCGAGAGCGCCACCAGCGCAGCGCCCAGACCACCGAGATAGGCCTGGCCTTCCGAGCCGATGTTGAACAGGCCCGAATGGATGGCGACTGCGACCGACAGGCCGGTGAAGATGAAGCTCGTGGTGTAAAACAGGGTGAAGCCGATGCCTTCGCCGCGGCCAAGCGCACCGACCAGAAGCAGCTGCAGCGCTTCGAACGGGTTTTCGCCGATCGCCCACACCACGATGCCGGAAAAGAAGAAGGCGAGCGCGAGGTTGATCAGCGGGATGACGCCGTAATTGATCCAGCCAGGCAGGGGCACGGATGCGGTGCTCATGCGCCCTCTCCCTTCCGGTCGTTTGCAGGGAGAAGCCCAGGCATCGTAAACTCCAAAAATATCATTCCCGGCCGGATCATGCTGCGATCCCGGCCATCATCAGGCCCAGTGTCTGCTCAGCCGCCTCGCCCGACTTTTCACCGACGACCTTGCCGGCAAACATGACAAGGATGCGGTCCGACAGGGAGCGGATCTCGTCGAGTTCGACCGAGACCAGAAGCACGGCCTTGCCGGCATCGCGCGTATCGATGATGCGCTTGTGGATGAACTCGATCGCGCCGATATCGACGCCGCGGGTGGGCTGGCCAATGATCAGCACATCCGGATCGCGCTCGATCTCGCGGGCGACGACGATCTTCTGCTGGTTGCCACCGGAGAAATTGGCGGTCTTCAACCGCGCATTCGGGGGGCGGATGTCGTATTTGACGATCTGTTCCTCGGCCTGCTTGCGGATCGCGTCGAGATCCAGCATCGCACCGCCATAGCGGCGATCGCGATGATAGCCCAAGATGGAGTTCTCATATTCCTCGAATTTGAGGACGAGGCCCATATGATGGCGGTCTTCCGGAATGTGCGCGAGGCCGAGCGCGCGCAATATGGCGGGATCTGAACCGGCAATCGACTGGCCGTTGACGATGATCTCGCCGGAGGACGGCTTGCGGATGCCGGCGATGGCCTCCAGCAGTTCCGACTGGCCGTTTCCAGCGACACCGGCAATGCCGACGATCTCGCCGGCGCGGACTTCGAACGACACGTCGTCGACCATCGTCACGCCGCGGCTATCCTTGACGGTGAGGTTCTTGACCGACAGCAGAACCTTGCCCGGATCGGCCGCGCCCTTTTCGACACGCAACAGAACCCGGCGACCGACCATCAGTTCGGCGAGTTCCTCGACGGTCGTGTCGGCAGTCTTGCGTGTGGCCACGATCTCGCCTCGGCGCATGACGGAGACCGTATCGGTGATCGCCATGATCTCGCGCAGCTTGTGGGTGATGAGAATGATCGTCTTGCCCTGGTCGCGCAGCACGCGCAGGACCTTGAACAGGTGGTCCGCCTCGGGCGGTGTCAACACTCCGGTCGGCTCGTCGAGAATGAGGATTTCGGCGCCGCGATAGAGAGCCTTCAGGATCTCGACACGCTGCTGGCGACCGACGGGCAATTCCTCGATGACCGCATCAGGATCGACGTCGAGGCCGTAATCGTCCTCCAGACGCTTCAGCTCCTTGCGGGCGCTGGCCACGCCGCGGCGCAGCAACTGGCCTCCCTCGGCGCCCAGCATGACGTTCTCGAGCACCGTGAAATTTTCAACCAGCATGAAGTGCTGGTGCACCATGCCGATGCCCGACGAGATCGCGGCCTGGCTGTCGCGGATCGTCACCGGCTTGCCGGAGATGCGAATCTCGCCCTCATCGGCCTGATAGAATCCGTAGAGGATCGACATCAGCGTCGACTTACCGGCGCCGTTTTCGCCGATAATGCCGTGGATCGAGCCTTTGGCAACCGTGAGGTTGATGTTCTTGTTCGCATGCACAGCGCCAAACTTCTTGTCGATCCCGACAAGTTCGATCGCCGGCTCTTTCGCAGGTTCGAAGCTCAATGATCCGCCCTTCCACTGGATATACAAAAAGGGCGCATGACGACATCGATCGCCATGCGCCCTTTGATGGTTACCTGCTTACATCGGGCAGGCGTTGTCCGACATGTAGTCGTGAACCTTGACGGTGCCGGCAATGATGTCAGCCTTGGCCTTGTCGACGGCTGCCTGCATTTCAGGGGTGATCAGCGACTTGTTGCTGTCGTCGATCGCAGCCGAAACGCCGTCTTCCTTGACGCCGAGCGACTGGATGCCGGCCGTGAACTTGTCGTCCTTCAGATCCTTGTAGGCATTGTAGACAGCCAGATCGACGCGCTTGACCATCGAGGTCAGGACCGAACCCGGATGAAGGTGGTTCTGGTTGCTGTCGACGCCGATCGAGAACTTCTTGTTGTCGGCCGCCGTCTGAAGCACGCCAAGACCGGTCGCACCTGCTGCCGCGTAAACGACGTCGGCACCCTGATCGATCTGGTTCTTGGTGAGCTCGCCACCGCGAACCGGGTCGTTCCAGGCAGCGCCGGTCGTGCCGGTCATGTTCTGGAACACCTGCGCATCAGGCTTTGCTGCCTTGACGCCCTGGGCATAGCCGCAACCGAACTTGCGGATCAGCGGAATATCCATGCCGCCGATGAAGCCGACCTTGCCGGTCTTCGAGGCGAGGCCTGCGAGAACGCCGACGAGATACGAGCCTTCCTCTTCCTTGTAGAGAACGGAACGCACGTTCTTCAGGTCAACGACGGAATCGACGATGACGAACTTGGTGTCCGGGAATTCCGCGGCAACCTTCTCCATCGCCGAAGTCCAGGCAAAGGAAACGGCGACGACCGGGTTATATCCGCGGCTTGCGAAGTTGCGGATAGCCTGCTCGCCCTGCGTATCGTCCTTCGGCTCGAAGTCGCGATAGTCGGTGCCGGTTTCCTTTTTGAACTGCTCGGCGCCGGCATAGGCTGCTTCGTTGAACGATTTGTCGAACTTGCCGCCGGTGCCATAGACGAGCGCCGGCTTGACTTCAGCGGCGATCGCTGTCGACGACAGCGCGGCCACGGCGACGAGGCTCAAAAGTGTTTTTTTCATCATTCAGCCCTGTTTTTTTAAGTTAGGTCCTCCCGCAGCGCCTCACAAAGGTATCGCTCACGGTCACCTGCCCCCCTCTTCGAAGGCTTGGCTGTCGAATACTCTTGCATGGGTGTTGGAAAATTTCACGAGATTTTTTTCGTTTGGTAAAAAACCACAGGCAGGTCTCAACCCTGCTCAAGGCTTCACCAAATTCGCGCGGGCGTCGCTCAAATCCATAGCGGCCTGGGATGATTTTAGGCAGCCAGCCCGGCTAGGCGACGGGACAGCTCACACCTGTTCCGCGCAAGCCGCAATAGCCGCCGGGGTTCTTCGCCAGATACTGCTGATGGCACTCCTCGGCGTAGTAGTAATTGCCAATCGGCGCGATCTCGGTCGTGATCGAGACGTCACGCCCCGCAGCAGTCAATGCAGCCTGAAACGCGGCAAGCGCCTTGCCGGCCGCAACCACCTGCTCTGCCGACGTGGTATAGAGCGCGGACCGATAGGTCGTGCCGATATCATTGCCCTGCCGCATCCCTTGCGTCGGATCGTGCTCCTCGAAAAACAGCTTCAGAAGCTGACGGTAGGAGACGATCTCCGGATCGAACACGACTTTCACGATTTCCGCGTGACCGGTCAGCCCGGTTGTTGTCTCGTGATAGGTCGGGTTCGGGGTTAAGCCGCCCGCGAAGCCGACCGAGGTGACATGAACGCCCGGGATTTGCCAGAACAGCCGCTCGGCGCCCCAGAAGCAACCCATGCCGAAATACGCCACATCCAGACCTTCCGGATAGGGTTCCTTCAGCGCGCGGCCGTTGACGAAATGATGGTCCGACGTTGCGACCGGTGTCTCTCTGCCGGGCAGGGCCTTTTCGACCGATGGCATGACAGTTTTCTTGCTGAACATATCGATCAAGAACATTTCAACCTCCCGAGTGAGGCGCGCCTCGCCTGCCTCTCGCCCTATCTAGCAGAAAAACGCCCGAACGGCGCGGGTTTCCTGTATCCGACCATCCAGAAAAACAGTGCCAGCCCGAGAAAGATCGCAAAGGCCGGCTGCGCCAGAACCGGGGCCACGTAGGGACGCCAGATATCCGAGCCTACATAGGAATTGGCGGAAATCTCCGCCATCGTCAGGCCTTCGGGATCGAAATTCAGCCAGGCATTGCCGAGGCTCGTCATGACGACCGAGGAGGAGGAAACCGAATTGACCGAGTCCATCGCGCCGGCGACGACGGCTGCGATGAGCGCCGCGAGGCTCAAAGCCCGCATCAGAAACCTTACTGTCCTCATCGCAGGCTCCCCTGATGGCACTCAATCGCTGCAGGAAGCAAAATAGTGGCAAGCCTGATCCGTGACAACGCATGACATAAGATTTGTGCAACTGGCGCAAATCGTCCAGATTCCGGTTGATCCTTGGAAATTCATTGGTATATATCGCGCCGACCGCTGCTTCGCCCAAGGCTTGCGTCGGTTTTAAGGACAGGTGGCCGAGTGGTTGAAGGCGCACGCCTGGAAAGTGTGTATACGTGAGAGCGTATCGCGGGTTCGAATCCCGCTCTGTCCGCCATCACTTCCCAACCCAATCTTCAGACTTCCCCGTTGAATATCCCGAGCGCTAGTCGATCTGGCTGCGGTGTTCCAGATACCATTCGACGAAAGCGCCGACGCCCTCGTTGAGGCCGATCTCGGGTTTGCGGCCGGTCAGTGCGAGCAGCAGGTCGGGGCTTGCGAAGGTGCGGGGGACGTCGCCCTGCTGCATCGGCAGCATTTTCCGTTTCGCCGGTTTGCCCATGATCTTCTCGATCGTTTCGACGAAATCCATCAGACCGGCAGGCTGACCACCGCCGATATTGACGATGCGGAACGGACCCTGATGCGACAGCGTGTCGATACCGGCGACGCGGTTTTCCTCAGATGGGATGATCGACGCGAGATCCACGATCGAATCGACGAGGTCGTCGATATAGGTGAAATCGCGGCTCATCTTGCCTTCGCCGTAGATCTCGATCTCCTGATCCTCGATCATCGCCTTGACGAATTTAAACAGCGCCATGTCCGGCCGGCCCCAGGGGCCGTAGACGGTGAAAAAGCGGAAGGCCGTGGTCGGGATCTTGTAGAGATGGGCGTAGCTATGGGCCATCGCCTCCATTGCCTTCTTGCTGGCCGCATAGAAGGTGAGCGGCTCGTCGGCCTTGTCGGTTTCGCGGAAGGGAATATCCGGATTGGCACCGTAGACCGAGGAGGTCGAGGCTAGCAGAAGGTGGCCGACATTGGCTTCGCGGGCCGCTTCGAGCACGTTCCACGATCCGATCAGATTGCTATCGAGATAGGCCTTGGGGTTTTCGAGACTATACCGGACGCCCGCCTGGGCGGCGAGATGGACGATCACGTCAGGTTTGAATTCGCGGGTTGCCGCCTGCAGCGTTTCCCGGTCTTCCAGCATCGCCTCGACGGGGCGGAAGGAGGGAAACTGCACGAGGCCGGCGACGCGCGCTTCCTTGAGCTTGAGGCTGTAATAGGGCGTCATTCCATCGAAGCCGAGAACCTCGTGACCATCCTGGAGCAGACGCCGCGCCAGATGAAAGCCAATAAATCCCGCCGTGCCAGTGATGAAATACCGCATCGATCGTCCCGCAATTGCTTTGCGTAACGTCATAACCGCTTGATGCGGCTATGGACAGACCAATTAGTGGAACAGCCGCAGCCTTGCCGGCGGCGTTCCCTGACGGCCATTCTTGCGATCCACCGCAAACTGGATGAGATCCATGGAGGCCTGATCGGTCAGGGGCTTTGCCATAACGCCCACAACGCCTGAAACTCCGGATGCGACAAGACCCGGATTGCCCGTGATCATAATGACGATGATGCCGAATTCGGCAAGCGTCTTGGCGATTTCAGGACCCGTCTCCCCATCCGCCAGCCTGACATCCACGAAAGCGATGTCGGTCTCGCGGGTGTAGTTCAAGGCAACGGTCATGTCGGGTGCAATGCCCACGACGTCGTGCCCGCTGCGATGGACGGCATCCTCGATGTCCATGGCGACAAGCAAGCTGTCTTCGACAATCAGAAATCGGTATTCCACATCAAATTCCTCTGCGCGTTGAAGGAAAACATAGGCGGAAGCGCGGCAGAGGCAAGCCCTGCTCCACATCCGCCGATGCCAAGAGCGCCGCACAACGTTACATCCGGTTACGAAAGGTGACAACCGCTCCGGAACGAGTTTGCGAGTTCTACCGTTGTTAGGCCCGAGCGTATAGAAAAAGGAGAACCACCATGAAGAAGCTGACATTTGCTTCCTGCATCATCCTCGCGACAGCCTTTGCCGGCCAAGCCT
This sequence comes from Neorhizobium sp. DAR64872/K0K18, assembly GCF_050500175.1. Taxonomy (NCBI): domain Bacteria; kingdom Pseudomonadati; phylum Pseudomonadota; class Alphaproteobacteria; order Hyphomicrobiales; family Rhizobiaceae; genus Neorhizobium; species Neorhizobium sp. DAR64872/K0K18. The sequence continues at coordinate 148,154 of NZ_CP191446.1, read as the reverse complement.
TTGCACAGCAGGGTACTGTTACAGGCGCCGCAGGCGGCGCGGTCACCGGCGCGATCGTTGGCGGCCCGGTTGGCGCTGCAGTTGGTGGCGTTATCGGCGCCGTTGCCGGGACAGCAATCGACCCGCCACCGCGCGAAGTCGTGACCTACGTCCAGGAACAGCCGCTGCCTACCACCGCCTACAGGGTCGAGCAGCCGATCGCCGTCGGCAAGCGGATCCCGCAGACCGTCGTCGTGACGCCTGTGCCGAGCAATCCGAAATACGCGTACACGGTCGTCAACAACCAGCGCGTCATCGTTGATCCGGAAACCAACACCGTGGTTCAGGTGATCGAGCAGTAAGTTCGGTCTGACATCACCAGACAGACAAGGCCCGGCGAGCTTCCTCGCCGGGCCTTTTTGATTGCGGAAATGACTAGACGACGACCTTTTGGTCGACGCGGTCTTCCTGACCGAAGAATTTGAGATACCGCTCGACTTCCGACGGTTCGCCGGTTGCCTTGCGGGGATTGTCGGAAAGCTTGACGGCGGGGCGGCCATTCGCTTCGGTCACCTTGCAGACGACCGAGATCGGCTTGAGACCGGCGATTTCCTGTGGCGCACAATCGGCAAAATCATTGGTGAGGTTTGTCCCCCAGCCGAAGCTCATGCGTGCCCGTCCCTCGAAATGGCGGTAGGTATCGACGATTGCTTCGACATCCAGACCGTCCGAAAAGATCAGCAGCTTTTCTCTCGGATCACGCCCCATCTTGTTCCACCAGGCGATGATCTTTTCGCCTCCTTCGATCGGCGGCGCGCTGTCGGGACGAAAACCGGTCCAGTCGGCAACCCAGTCCGGAGCGTCGCGCAGGAAAGCGGCCGTGCCGAACGCATCGGGAAGCACGATCAACAGGTTGCCGTGATAAAGCCGGTTCCAGTCTTTCAGCACCTGATAGGGTGCCTGACGCAGGTCCTCGTCGGTCTCCGCCAAGGCTGCGGCGACCATGGGAAGTTCGTGCGCGTTGGTGCCGACGGCTTCGAGATCGGAATCCATTGCCAGGAGCACGTTGCTCGTCCCGGTAAAGGCGCCGCCGATGCCTTCCTTCAGGGCCTCGACACACCAGCGCTGCCACATGAAGCTGTGGCGGCGCCGCGTGCCGAAATCGGAGATACGAAGGCCGGGAAGCGTGCGCAGACGCTCGACCTTCTCCCACATCTTGGCCTTCGCACGGGCATAGAGCACATCGAGGGTGAAATAGCCGAGCGTCCGCATGGCGGAGCGGGACCGCATTTCGTTGATGATCGCCAATGCGGGGATTTCCCACATCGTCGTCTCCATCCACTTGCCGTGGAAGGTCAGCTCGTATTGGCCGTTATGCTTGGAAAGTTCGTATTCCGGCAGCTTGAACGTCGAAAGCCAGGTCAGGAATTCCGGCTCGAAAATCTGCTTCTTGCCGTAGAAGGTGTTACCGGTGAGCCAGATCATTTCCTTCTTGGAAAGACCGACAGTGCGGGCATGATCGAGCTGCTCGCGCAAGGCAGCCTCGTCGATTTCCTCGGCGAGTTTCACGCTGGTCGTCCGATTGATGACCGAAAAAGTCGCGTTGACGTCCGGATAAAGTTTCCAGATCATCTGCAACATCAGCAGCTTGTAAAAATCGGTGTCGATCAGACTGCGTATGATCGGGTCGAGCTTCCAGGTGTGGTTATAAACCCTGGTCGCAATATCAGTCTTCGTCATGCCTGCCCCTGCCCGGCCAGACGGCCGGCTCCACCACATCGGCGTCTCGCGAGATTTCGAAACCCTGCGCCAATCCCGGGCAAAGTCTTATCGGCAAATGACTTGGCAAGTCCAGAACGCAATTCGGCCGCGAGATCGCGGCCGAACGAGACGGGCCAATCATGGATTTCCGGAGGGACGATCATTGGTTGTCGGGGCCTGCGGCTGGGTGACCGGTGCGTTGCTGGGTGCTGCGCCGGTAGAGTTGCCAGGTGTCGTGCTACCAGCCGGCGGCGTGGCGGTTTGCTCCGTCGGAGCATCTGTCGATTCGCCCCACCACTCGGCGCCGCTCCAGGCGACGACCGCAAGAACGAGACCGCAAACCAGCACGATCAGCATCGGCTTGCCGTAGGAACCCTGCCGCGCTTCGGTCGCAGTTTCCTGAACCGGTGCGCCGTTCGGGTTGGAACTTGTGCCGCGCGAAACGTTCGGTGTGGGTTTGTCGGCATCGAAACGGGTGTTCATGATCACTCCTCCATTGCCGGCATCATCGTCGTCACGCCGGTCCATGCCAGCTAAACCGCGGGTTGGTGCGAATGGTTCCGTTTCGGCCCCTCGGGATCGGAACAGAGGCTAATAGCCGGCTGTGCGGTCCACGACGTGCTGCAGTGCCTCACCGGCTTCGAACCGCCGCATCTGCACCTCGGCATTGCGAAACAGTGCGCGGATATCCGATGCGGAGGCCGCATGCGGCGTCACGATGACGTTGTCCATGGACCAGAAAGGGCTCTCCTTCGACAATGGCTCCTGCTCGAACACATCCAGTGACGCTCCACCCAGCATGCCAGTCTCGAGCGCCGACACGAGATCGGCCTCGACCTGGCTGCCGCCGCGGCCGGCGTTGATGAAGATCGGTTTGCCAAGAGCGCCGCCCTGGCGAAGTTTTGCAAACAGCGAGGAATCGAACAGGCCGCGGGTCTCCGGCGTCAGCGGCAGGAGGCCGACAAGGATATCGGTGCGGCCGAGAAATGCGTTCAGCCCATCGGCATCGAACGTCTCGACGCCTTCGATCACTTTGGCACTGCGTGACCAGCCGACGACGTTGAAGCCCATTATCTTCAGCTTGGCGACGGAATCGAGACCGAGCTTGCCGAGACCCATGACGCCGACCGTCAGGTCCTTTGCCTCCGGCTGGGCGAGCTCACGCCATTCGCTGCGACGCTGCTGGGCAAGGTAGGTCGGCATCTGTCGCAGGTGGCTCAGCGCCTGCAGGACAACCCATTCGCTCATGCGTGTCGTCAGGCTCTGATCGACGAAGCGGACGATCGGGCGATCCGGCAGTCCGGGTGTGGCGAGGATTGAATCGACGCCAGCGCCGCCGGAGAAGAGCACGTCGAGGTTCGGCGCGCGCTGGAAGAGATCGACATCCGGCTTCCACATGACCGCATAGCGCGCCTGGGACAGATCCGCCGACTTGTCTGCGGCATGCAGGATGGTTCGCCCGGGAAACGCTCCCTCAAGGGCCGCGTGCATTTCACGCTGCTCGAATTTGAGATCGATGACGACCGCGCCTTTTTCGGACATGTCCTGTTCCCGGATTTTGAGATTACTGATTGATGGCGCCGGCTTCGACGGCTTCCAGGTTGAAGGCGGCGGCCATCAGGGCGCGGGTATAATCCTCGCGGGGTGCCCGGAAGATCTGATCGGCCGGGCCCTCTTCGACCACCTTGCCGAGCCGCATGACGATGACGTGGTTGGCGAGCGCCTTTACCACCTTCAGGTCATGGCTGATGAAGAGGTAGGCGAGGTTATGCTTCTTCTGCAGGTCGCGCAGAAGATCAACGACCTGCGCCTGCACGGTCATGTCGAGCGCCGATGTGGGTTCGTCGAGCATGACGAAGCGCGGCTTCAGCACCATGGCGCGGGCAATCGCGATACGCTGCCGCTGGCCGCCGGAGAATTCGTGCGGGTAACGCCAGCGCGTGGCCGGATCGAGCCCTACTTCGCCAAGCGCCCAGACGACGCGGGTATCGCGCTCATCGGCCGAAAGCTGGCTCTCATGAACCTTGAGGCCTTCGGCAATGATTTCGCCGACCGGCATGCGCGGGCTGAGCGAACCGAACGGATCCTGAAACACGACCTGCAATCGATCGCGGAACGGCCGCATCTGCTTGAAGGTATATTTGCCGATATCGTTGCCGATGAAGACGATGCGGCCTTCGGACGAAATCAGCCGGGCGAGCGCCAAGCCCAGCGTCGTCTTCCCGGAACCGGATTCGCCGACGACGCCGAGCGTTTCACCGGCGCGCAGCGTCAGGTCGACACCATCGACCGCCTTGACGTGATCGACCACCCTGCGCATGAAACCGGCCTTGACCGGGAACCAGACACGGATGTCCTTGCCTTCCATTACCACAGGGCTTTGCGGATCGACGACCGGCGGTTCGCCGCGCGGTTCGGATGCCAGGAGATGCTGGGTGTAAGGGTGCTGCGGCTTGGTGAAGACGTCCTCGACGCTGCCGGCCTCGACAATCTTGCCCTTCGTCATGACGCAGACACGATCGGCGAATTTGCGCACGATGCCGAGATCGTGGGTGATGAACAGCATCGACATGCCATGCTCGCCCTTCAGCGCGCGCAACAGATCGAGGATCTGTGCCTGTACCGTGACGTCGAGGGCCGTGGTCGGTTCGTCGGCGATCAAGAGTTTCGGCCGGTTGGCAAGCGCCATGGCGATCATCACGCGCTGGCGCTGGCCGCCCGAAAGCTCATGCGGATAGGCCTGAAGGCGCTTTTCCGGCTCGCGGATGCCGACCTGGTTCAACAGTTCCAGCGTACGATCCCGCGCCGTCTGGCCGGAGACGCCCTGATGCAGGTCCAGGATCTCGCCGATCTGCTTCTCGATCGTGTGGAGCGGATTGAGCGAGGTCATGGGCTCTTGGAAGATCATCGTGATATCGTTGCCGCGCACGCGGCGCAGGTCGGGTTCCGATGCCTGGAGGAGATCGCGGCCATCAAACAGGATCTGGCCGGAGGGATGGCTTGCCGACGGATAGGGCAGAAGCTTGAGGACGGAATTGGCGGTTACCGACTTGCCGGAACCGGATTCGCCAACAAGCGCCAGAACCTCGCCCGGCTTGATGTCGAACGACACCTTGTCGACGGCAAGCGTCGTTGCGCCGCCCTGATGGAAGGCGACGGAGAGATCACGCACGGAGAGAAGCGGTTCGGTCATGGTTTCACCCAAACGTCTTTCTCGGATCGAAGGCATCACGCACCGCCTCGCCGATGAAGATCAGCAGCGACATCATGATCGACATCGTGAAGAAGGCCGTGAGGCCGAGCCATGGCGCCTGAAGGTTGTTCTTGCCCTGGGCGATCATTTCCCCCAGCGACGGCGAGCCGGCAGGCATGCCCAAGCCCAGAAAATCGAGCGAGGTCAGTGTCGCAATCGAGCCCGACAGGATGAAGGGAAGGAAGGTCAGGGTTGCGACCATCGCGTTCGGCAAAAGGTGCCGATACATGATCGTGGCATTGCCGACCCCCAGGGCGCGGGCGGCCCGCACATATTCGAAATTGCGGGCGCGCAGGAATTCCGCCCTGACGACGCCGACAAAGCCTACCCAAGAGAACAATAGCATGATGCCGAGCAGCACGAAGAAGCCCGGCGGCAGAATGGCGGCGATGATCAGCAGGATATAGAGCACCGGCATCGACGACCATATTTCGATGAAGCGCTGCATCAGGAGATCGACCCAGCCGCCGAAATAGCCCTGAATGGCGCCTGAGGTCACGCCGATGACGGCCGAACAGATGGTGAGCGCAAGGCCAAACAGGACGGAGAGACGGAACCCGTAGATCATCCGCGCCGTCACGTCGCGCGCCTGGTCATCCGTGCCGAGCCAGTTGAGGTTGCCGAGGCTGCAATTGGGATCCTGTGTGCCCTGCGGATAGGCCTTGCAGCGTTCATCGGCAGACATCAGCCAGAAGGGTTTTGTCGGCGCCGAATGGGGGATCTGCGAATTCACCGTTTGATAGGAATAGCGGATCGGCGGCCAGATCATCCAGCCATTGGCCTCGATTTCCTGCTGGATGAAGTCGGAGCGGTAATCCGTCGTGGCGAGAAAGCCGCCGAATTTCTCTTCCGGATAGTCAATCATCACCGGATAGAGGATTTCGCCCTTGTAGGACGCAATGATCGGCCGGTCATTGGCGATGAACTCGGCGGACAGCGCCAGAACGAACAACACCATGAAGATCCAGAAGGACCAGAAGCCGCGCTTGTTGGCACGGAAATTGGCCAGCCGTCGCCGATTGGTCGGCGACATCAGCGGGCGCTTGACGGGGATTGCCTCGGACGGTGTCACGGCAGGTGTCTGCATCACACGTCCCTCCGCTCGAAATCGATGCGCGGATCGATCCAGGTATAGACGAGGTCGGAGATCAGGCTGACGACAAGGCCCATCAGCGAGAAGATGTAGAGCGTGCCGAACACGATCGGATAATCGCGGTTGATGATGGAGAGGTAGCCGAGGCGGCCGAGCCCATCCAGCGAGAAGATGTTCTCAATCAGCAGTGAGCCGGTAAAGAAGGCCGAGATAAAGGCGCTCGGGAAACCGGCGATGACGATCAGCATGGCGTTGCGGAAGACGTGGCCATAAAGCACCTGCCGCTCGTTGAGACCCTTGGCGCGGGCGGTCGTGACATACTGTTTCTTGATCTCGTCGATAAAGGAATTCTTGGTCAGAAGCGTCGTCGTGGCAAAGGCCGATAGCGACAGCGCGATCAGCGGCAGCGTGAGGTGCCAGAAATAGTCGATGATCTTCTGCCACCAGGTGAGTTCATCGAAATTGTCAGAGACGAGACCCCGCAACGGAAACCAGTCGAGGAACGATCCGCCCGCGAACATCACGATCAACAGGATGCCGAACAGGAAGCCCGGAACCGCATAGCCGACGATGACGATGCCCGACGTCCAGACGTCGAAGGTCGAGCCGTCCTTGACCGCCTTGCGGATGCCGAGCGGGATCGAGATCAGATAGGACACGATCAGGATCCAGAACCCGAGCGAGATCGACACCGGCAGCTTGTCGATGATCAGGTCGATCACGGACGTGTTGCGGAAGAAGCTTTCGCCGAAATCAAAGCGCGCATAGTTCCACATCATGTCGAGGAAGCGGGTGAGCGGCGGCTTGTCGAAACCGAATTGCTGCTCAAGCTTCTTGATGAATTCCGGATCGAGCCCCTGGGCGCCGCGATAACGCGATTCATCGCCACCGCCACCCTGGCCCATGAGATCGCCACCGCCTCCCGAAAGGCGGTCGCCGCTATCCTGTCCCTGAACCTGCGCAATGATCTGCTCGACAGGCCCGCCCGGCGCGAACTGCACGACAAGGAAGGAGATTGCCATGATGCCGACCAGCGTCGGGATCATCAGCAGCAGGCGACGAAGAATATAGGCGCCCATCAGAGCACCCAGCTTTTCGGCTGTGGCCCGATGTCTGACAAAACTCCGGACGCACGTCCGCTTCGCACGTCTGCTGGGACTGCTCTCGCATCACCGAAATCCGGCGCAGGGGTCAAACGGCAATCCTCATCGTAGGTGCGAATCAATCGGGTCATTTGGAACAGGTGCGCAGAAGCCACGCAAGCCCGTCAGTTTCTATGATCACTTCTTGGCCGCGGTCGACGACCATGTCGAGGGGAAGCCGATACCATATTCCGGCAGCTTTGCCGGATGGGTGATCCGGTTCCAGTAGGCGACCTTGGCTTCGCCGGAGTAGAAGAGCGGAACCACGTAACGTTTTGCCAGCAACACGCGATCCATCGCCTTGACCGCAGCCACCTGGTCGTCACGGTTCGGCGCGAAGACGATTTTCTTGATCAGGGTATCGACTGCCGGATCGGCGATGCCGGCAAAGTTGCGCGAGCCATTGCGATCGACCGACTCCGATCCCCAGTAATCCGCCTGTTCGTTGCCGGGGTTCATCGATTGTCCCCATACGTTCCAGATCATGTCGTAATCGAAGCTGCGGGTTCGATTGATATACTGCGAGGAATCAACGGTGCGAAGCCGTGCCTCCACCCCGATCTTTTTCAGACTTGCCACGAAGGGATTGACGGTACGCTCCAGCGAGGCGCTGCCGAGCAGGATCTCGAAACTCATCGGCTGTCCGGTTTTGGCATTGACCATCCGGTTGCCTTTCAACTCCCAGCCCGCCTCTTTGAAAAGGCTGATTGCCTTGCGCAGATTGTCACGAACCTTGTTGGGGTCGCCACCGACCGGATTTGTAAACGGGGTGGTGAAGACCGATGGGGGAACCTGGTCCTTCACTTCATTCAGGATCTCAAGCTCGCGTCCCTGCGGCAGACCGGACGAAGCAAGTTCGGTTCCCCAGAAGAAACTATCGACACGCTTGAGACCACCAAAGGCGAGGTTCTTGTTCAAATCTTCAAAATCGAGCGCGTAATTCAGTGCCTCACGGACCCTCGCGTCCTTGAACATATCGCGCCGGCCATTCGGCACGAGCGCCTGCATGATGCCGCTTGCCCTGAATGGATTGGCGAGCGCTTCCTTTTTGATGCGCCCGTCCTTCACAGAGTCGAAATCATAGCGGGTGACCCACCGGCTGGAACTGTTTTCCTGCCGGTAATCGATCGTGCCGGCTCGGAAAGCCTCGAACTCGACATCGGCATCGGAGAAATAGGTGTAGCTGACGGTCCTGAAATTATTCTGGCCGAGGTTGATGGGCAGGTCTTTACCCCAGTAGTCGTCGCGCAGTTCGAAGCGGATGGCGGATCCGGGCTGCACCGAAGCGATCTTGTAGGGCCCGGACGCCATCGTGGGCTCAAGCGTCGTGCGGGAAATGTCGCGTTGCTTGCCGGCCGCATCCTTGCCTTCCCACCAATGTTTCGGGAGGATGGGGAAGTCACCGACGATAGATGGCAGCTCGCGATTGTTTTCCTGGTCAAACCGGAAGGTTACTTCGCGGTCGCCGGTCTTCTCGACGCTTGCGACATGGCGATAATAGCCGGAATACATGGCACTCAGCTCCTTGAGCTTCGCCATGCTGAAGATAACGTCCTCCGGCGTGACCGGCTGACCGTCAGCCCATGTCGCTTCCGCTCGCAGCCTGAACGTAGCAGTCGACATGTTCTCCGGATAAGACACCGCTTCGGCCAGGAGACCATAGGTGCTGAAGACCTCGTCCTCGGACCGTTTCATCAGCGTGTCGTAAATCATACCGACACCGGCTGCGGAAGCTCCGCGGTCTATCGCCGGGTTGAGGTTGTCGAACGTCCCCTCATCCGCCAGACGCAGTTCGCCTGCCTTCGGAGCGTTGAGATCCACATAGGGCAGTTGCTTGAAATCTGGGGGCAGAGCAAGATCGCCGATGACGGCGATCCCATGCCGCCATCTGGTGCCTGCATCCTGTGCCGCAACGGATGTGCCAATGACCGCGACGGCTGCCACGGTTACAAAACCCATCTTCCACCAAGCCAAGCCCATGCAACATCCCTTTGTCATTCGTGTTGCAGTGAAGCATAGGGCAAATAACAGCAAAAGACAGGCAGCCGCTGTCACAAGCGATTTATCCGCGAAATCCGGCAGCGGATGCGATCTCCATTTCAACAAAATCGCATTCCACGGTAGAAGAAGGACTGATTTGATTTGCGGCGGATGTGCATGAGACCGATTTCTAAGACCATTCTGGGCCTGGCTGCTGCCGCTTTGTTTTGCGGCGCGATTTCCGAACCGACGTTCGCCCAGGAAGAAAAGACTGCAAAACAGCTTTTCGGATCCGTGAAACTGCCCAACCGAGGCGATGCCGAACCGCTCGGCTTTTATGCCAAGGGCTGCCAGTCCGGCGCCGTGGCCCTGCCGACGGACGGGCCGACCTGGCAGGCGATGCGCCTTTCGCGCAATCGCCGCTGGGGCAATCCGGCGATGATCTCCCTGCTGGAACAGTTCTCACGCGATGCGGCCGGTCTCGGCTGGGGTACGGGCATTCTGGTGGGTGACATCTCGATGCCGCGCGGCGGCCCGATGCCAAGCGGCCATGCCTCGCACCAGATCGGGCTCGATGCCGACATCTGGTTCACGCCGAAGCCGCAGCGGCCACTTTCGCCGGCGCAGCGCGAAGACATTCCGTTCACCTCGATGCTCGACAAGAGCAAGTTCCTGACGGTCGACAGCCGCCGCTGGAGCCCCACCCATGCCCGTCTGGTGATGCAGGCTGCCAGCTATCCGCAGGTGCAGCGCGTTTTCGTCAATCCGGCAATCAAGAAGAAGCTGTGCGAGACCTGGACCGGCGACCGGAGCCTGCTTGGCAAGGTGCGGCCGGTCTATGGCCATGACGAACACTTCCACATCCGCATGAACTGCCCGCCGGGCGCTGCCGGCTGCGAACGCCAGGCATCGACGCCTTCCACCGACGACTGCAACAGCAAGGCGCTCGCCTGGTGGTTTACCAAGGAGCCTTGGGCGCCGCCGAAGCCTGCGGATCCGAACAAGAAGCCGGTAAAGCCGCGCCAGGTTATGCTGTCCAACCTTCCCAAGGCCTGCGCTGCGGTTCTTAGCGCCCCCTCCCGCTCCGAGCAGGACGCGACTTTCCAGGGTGGTGGCCAGGGTGGCGGCGGGATGGCCTACTCGCCATCGGTACCGCTTCCTGCCGCGGCCAGCAGTCTGGATACGATGACGGACGGCGATATGCCCGGCCCGGGCTCCGACGTTCCGCTGCCGAGCCCGCGTCCTTCGCGCTGACCGGGATTCCGTCGGGACCATCTTTTCTTCCCGCCGGAGGCAGGCTAGAAGGCCAGCATCAATCGCCAGCAATCCGATCGACGGCTTTGCAGAGGAATTCCATGTCGACGCTTCCCTGCATCGCGCTTATTGCCCACGACCTGAAGAAGGACGAGATGGCGGAATTTGCGCGCCGGCATCAGGCGGCACTATCCAAGTTTCGCATCGTCGCGACCGGTACGACCGGCGGCCGCGTGCTTGAAGCCGCTCCCAATCTCGATGTCACACGCCTGAAAAGCGGTCCGCTTGGCGGGGACCAACAGATCGGCGCGATGATCGCAACCGGCGAGGTGGGCATGCTGATCTTCTTTATCGATCCTTTGAGCGCGCTTCCCCATGACGTCGACGTCAAGGCGCTGACGCGGCTTGCGACCGTCTACGATATCCCGATGGCGCTCAACCGCGCCACGGCAGAAAAGCTTGTTGATTTCCAGTAGGAGGAGAGAATTCGCCATGGCTGAAGTGCAACCGCACACATTCGCCTTCCCGATCCTGATCGGCGATATCGGCGGCACCAATGCCCGCTTCTCCATCCTCGTCGATGCAACGAGTGCGCCGGATCAGTTCCCGCATGTGCAGACGGCCGACTACGAGACGATCGACGATGCGATCGCCGATGTCGTCCTGAAGAACTCCGTGCACAAGCCACGCAGCGCGATCCTTGCTGTCGCCGGCCCGATCGATGGTGACGAGATCGACCTCACCAACTGCGACTGGATCGTGCGTCCGAAAAAGATGATCGGCGAACTTGGCTTCGATACGGTTCTCGTGCTCAACGATTTCGAGGCCCAGGCACTGGCCGTTGCCTCGCTGTCTGCAGCCGATCGCCAGCCGATCGGTCCGATCGCCGAAGCGACCGAGGCATCACGCGTTGTCCTGGGTCCCGGGACAGGTCTCGGCGTCGCAGGGCTCGTTCATGCCCGTAACACCTGGTTCCCAGTCCCCGGCGAAGGTGGGCATGTGGATATCGGTCCGCGTTCGAAGCGGGATTTCGAGATCTTCCCGCATCTGCGTCGCATCGACGGCCGGGTGTCCGCTGAGGAAATCATTTCCGGACGCGGTCTTCTCAACATCTACAACGCCGTTTGTGCTGCCGATGGCATCGCTCCGAGCCTGGATGCTCCGCCCGAAGTGACCGAACAGGGACTTTCCGGCGAAAACCCGCAGGCGACGGAAACGATCGAGCTTTTCGTCCGCTATCTCGGTCGCCTTGCCGGTGACCTCGCGCTCATCTTCATGGCACGCGGCGGCGTCTTTCTCGGTGGCGGCATCTCGCCGCGGATCCTTGATGCATTGAAGAAGCCCGAGTTTCGTGAAGAGTTCGAAGACAAGGCGCCGCACAACGAGCTGATGAAGACCATTCCGACCTTCGTCGTCACGCATCCGCAGGCGGCCCTTGCCGGTCTCGCCAGCTTTGCGCGCTCGCCTGCGACCTACGGAATTGCGCTGGAAGGCCGTTGCTGGCAGCGGTAGTTGCGCCGGGCCGACGTGCCCGAATGCAACAGCGCGATGGAATCACCCGCGATTGGCTGGCAAAAGCCTGCCCAAGCGTTTAATAGCGCCTTCGGAAATATACTCCGGCATGACGCCGAAACGGGAACGCCCTATTGAACGCCGCAAAAGACAAGAAGCGCCACGTGGATTCCGTCACCATCGTGAGCGTGCTCAAGCGGGTGATCGCCGAGAATGGCCGGGATCACGTGCGATCCTACGCGTTTGCAATATCCTGCCTGGTCATGGTCGCCCTTTCGACAGCCTTCACGGCGTGGATCATGGAAAAGGTCGTCAACGAGGCTTTCGCCAACAAGCGGGCGGATATCGTCTGGCTGATCTGCGGATCGATCCTTGCCGCCTTCGTGCTGCGCGGCTTTGCCACCTACGGCCAGGCCGTGACGCTGTCGAAGATCGGCAACAATATCGTCGCCCGCTATCAGCGCCGGATCTACTCGCACCTGATGTCGCTGTCGGTCGGCTTCTTTGCCGAAGCCCGATCCGCCCATCTTGCAGCCCAGATCAGCCAGAACATCAACGGCGTTCGTGACGTCCTCAACCTGACGGTCACCTCCACGGCGCGCGATCTCCTGACGCTGGTCGCGCTGATCGGGGTGATGGTGACGAAGGACTGGGTCCTGTCGCTCATTGTCTTTGCCGTCGCACCGCCGCTTCTTTATGCGCTGCGCTACGTTTCCAAGCGCCTTCGCGCCGCCACAAGAGAGGCTGTTGAACAGAACAGCCGCGTGCTTGGCGCCATGCAGGAAACCATCCAGGGCATCGCCGTGGTCAAAGCTTTCACGATGGAAGGCGAACTCGACAGCAAGGTGAGCCGCATCATCAAAGCGGCAGAAGGCCGCGCCAACCGTATCGCCCGTCTGTCGGAGCGCACGTCGCCGCTGACCGAAACCTTTGCCGGCTTTGCGATCTCCAGCGTGCTGGCCTATGCCGCGTTCCGCTCGATCTATGACAACGTACCACCAGGCGCTTTCTTTGCCTTCGTCACCGCGCTGCTGATGGCCTATGACCCGGCACGACGGCTGGCCAAGCTGCAGGTGCAGCTCGACCGTGCCGTCGTCAACGCGCAGATGATTTATGCCCTTCTCGACATGCAGCCGGCACAGCGGGAAATGGTTGGCGCCAAGGATCTCGTGGTCGACAAGGCGCGCGTCGAACTGAAGAACGTCGTGTTCTCCTATGGCAGTGGCAACCCGATCCTGCGCGGCGTCGATCTTGTGGCCGAAGGTGGCCAGACGACGGCGCTTGTCGGTCCATCCGGCGCCGGAAAATCGACGATCATCAGCCTCATTCCGCGTTTCTACGACCCGGCGGAAGGCGCAATCCTGATCGACGGGCAAAACATTGCCGAGGTCACCAAGTCGTCGCTGCGCCATCAGCTCGCCTATGTCTCGCAGCAGCCCTACCTGTTTGAAGGCACCATCCGCGACAACATCCGCTACGGCCGGCCGGAAGCGACGGATGCCGAAGTGGAAGAGGCGGCAAGACTTGCCTATGCCCACGAGTTCATCCTGGCGCAGCCGCTCGGGTATGAAACGCCTGTCGGCGAAAACGGCATGAGCCTCTCCGGCGGCCAGCGGCAGCGGCTTTCGATTGCCCGCGCACTGGTGCGGAATGCGCCGATCCTGCTGCTCGACGAAGCGACGTCTGCGCTCGACAACGAGTCCGAGGCCGCCGTTCAGAAGGCGCTTGATACCGCCATGCGCGGACGCACCGTCATCGTCATCGCGCATCGTCTTTCCACCGTCGTCAAGGCTGACAAGATCATCGTGATGCACGAAGGCCGGGTGATGGAAGAAGGCACGCATGAGGTTCTTGCGCAGCGCAAGGACGGGCTCTACGCTCGCCTCAACAACCTGCAACTGCCCGTCAAAGATTTTTCGTAAACTCTCTAGGAAACCCGTCGCCCATGGCCGCAAACGACATGAAGCTTGTAGTGGTTGGCGCGGCAGGCCGTATGGGCCAGGCCCTGATCCGGATCATCCACGAGACCGACGGCGTCACGCTTCATGCCGCAATCGAACGGGAAGGCTCAGCTTTCGTCGGCAAGGATGCCGGTGATCTTGCCGGAACCGGGCCGCTTGGCGTCATCGTCACCACCGATCCCCTGAAGGCGTTTCTCGACGCCGATGGCGTTCTGGATTTCACGGCACCCGCAGCAAGCGTGACGTTTGCCGGGCTCGCCGCACAGGCGCGCATCGTGCATGTGATCGGCACGACCGGCTGCGGACCGGAGCACGAGGAAAAATTCGAGGCTGCCGCCCGGCATGCACGGGTCGTGAAGTCCGGCAACATGAGCCTTGGCGTCAATCTGCTCGGCGTGCTGACGCGCGATGCGGCGAAAGCGCTTCCTGCTATTGGCTGGGATATCGAAATCGTCGAGATGCACCACAAGCACAAGGTGGATGCGCCATCCGGCACCGCGCTGCTGCTTGGCGAGGCAGCGGCTGCCGGGCGTGGCATCGATCTTGCCACGCAGTCGGTGCGGGTGCGCGATGGCCATACCGGCCCCCGCCCTGCCGGCACGATCGGCTTTGCGACGCTTCGCGGCGGCTCCGTTGTCGGCGATCATTCGGTCATTCTTGCCGGCGAAGGTGAGCTGGTGACGCTGTCGCACAGTGCCCGCGACCGCTCGATCTTCGCGCGCGGCGCGGTAACTGCTGCCGTCTGGGCGCGCGACGAAAAGCCGGGTTTCTATTCCATGCTCGACGTTCTCGGGCTTTCTTGACACTATCGGAGGAATTCAATTCATGAGCGGTACACTCGTCCTCGTTCGCCACGGCCAGAGCGACTGGAACCTGAAGAACCTTTTCACCGGCTGGAAGGACCCCGAGCTTACCCCGCTCGGCATTCAGGAAGCCGAGACCGGCGCCCAGGCGCTTGCCGATACCGGCATCAAGTTCGATATCGCCTTCACCTCCGACCTCAAGCGCGCGCAGGATACGCTGAAGATCGTGCTCGACAAGCTCGGCCAGACCGACCTTGAAACCATCCGCGACCAGGCCCTGAACGAGCGCGACTACGGCGATCTCTCCGGCCTCAACAAGGACGACGCGCGGGCGAAATGGGGCGAGGAACAGGTCCATATCTGGCGCCGGTCCTACGACATCCCGCCACCGGGCGGCGAGAGCCTGCGCGACACCGGTGCCCGCGTATGGCCCTATTACATGACCGAGATCCTGCCGCGCGTGCTGCGCGGCGAGAAGGTTCTCGTTGCCGCCCACGGCAATTCGCTGCGCTCGCTGGTGATGGTTCTCGACCGTCTCAGCAAGGAAGAGATCCTCAAGCTCAACCTCGCGACCGGCGTGCCGATGGTCTACTTGCTGAACGCGGATTCGACCGTCGCGTCGAAAAAGGTTCTGGGCGACATGTCCGCCGCGCATTAATACCCGCCAAGTCTTCACGATCGCGCCGGCTCGCATGGACAATGCGGGCCGGCGTTTGCATTTGTCAGTTCTCGATCGTGAACTGCACCATGTCGGCCGGGAAACGGCTGATCGCATACTGAACGGGGACGCCATCCGGATCTGCGTTCAACGCGCGCGTGACCAGCATGATCGCACCCGGCGACAATTCCAGATCTGCAAGATCGGCGCTTTCGGCGTGGACCGCCGTAACCTCGGTCGAGACGCGGAGATAGTCGGTCAGGCCGATTGCCGCGAAGGCTGCGGTTATGGAGCCGCTGTCGCGATAGGCCTCTGCGATCCCTGAAAAGCGATCGGCCGGGAACCAGGCGGTTGCCCGTGATACCGGACGGCGATCCGCTTTGCGCAGGGTTTCAAGCCGGATCACGGCAGCACCGACAGCAAGCTGCAGTCGCGACGCCAGATCCGGTGTCGCCGGTTCCTCCGATGCCGCCAGCAGCAGACCTTCTTTTTCTTTGGCCTGATCGCCGATGCCCTCGCTGAACCGGGTTCGCCTGGAAATCGGGAAATTGAGCCGCTCCTTGCGCTCGATCAGCGTTCCCCGCCCCTGAACGGCCCGCACGATGCCCTCCTGCGCCAGCGCTGCCAGCGCGCTTCTCACCGTATGCCGGTTCACGCCGAATTCCGCCGCCAGCGAAATCTCCGGCGGCACCTTGCCGGTCGCGTCGTAATCGCCGTTTGCGATCGCCGTGCGGATACGGTCGGCTATCTGCCGCCACAACGCGACGCCGCTCTGCCTCTGAACAATCACCAGTCGGTACCCCTGTCACACGCTTGTTATACGCCACCTTTATTGGTACATGTAATTTGTATGGTTGTCTATATAAATAGACATTTAGGAGATGGCCGATGGATCTTGCGGGAAATCACAAGGCGCTGGCGGAACCGGAACAGCGGCGCCGCTGCATCGAACTTCTGGCGCAGACTTCGTGCGACGAACTGAAGGCCGCGTGGAACGGGCTATCCGAAAAGCCAACCGTCAAGCCGGTGCGTGGACCGGAAACCGGTCTGGTGATGGTTCGCGGCCGGATCGGTGGCGGCGGTTCGCCCTTCAATCTGGGTGAAGCAACAGTCACCCGCGCAACGATCCTTCTTGCCTCCGGCACGGCGGGCCATGCCCAGGCGCTCGGCACCGACAAGGAAAAGGCGTGGCTGTCTGCGATATTCGATGCCCTGTGGCAGGAAGCAGAGACGCGCAATTTCGTCGAAACGGCGCTTCTTTCACCCACGGAAAGCCGCATCGCCGCTGAGGACAGACAGAACGCCGAAGAGACCGCGGCAACCCGCGTCGACTTCTTCACAATGGTACGGGGAGACGATTGATGGCCGTTCATGCACAAGCACTCGCCGGTGGGTTCACCGATCCGGTCTTCCAGTCCCAGACCATTTTCAAAACGCTGATGGACGGAATGGCGCGGCCCGGAACGATCAGCAGCACCGAACTTCAGGCCGGGCAGCCGGAACCGCTCGGCAATGCTGCCGGCGCGATTGCGCTCACGCTCTGCGATCACGATACCCCGGTCTGGCTGAGCAACGGTCTTGCAAAGTCTGCGATGCCGGAATGGATCGGTTTCCATACGGGTGCACCGATAACCTGCGAGAAGGCGCAGAGCAGCTTTGCCTTTATCGAAGCCGGGACAGCGCCCTCTTCCTTCGGCCTGTTTGCCGCCGGTACCCAGGAATACCCTGACAGGTCCACGACGCTGATCCTCGAAGTCGCCGCTCTTGGCGAGGGTGAAAAACTGAGCCTGACCGGACCAGGGATCCTCGGCACCAGGACGGTCGCAGTCTCGGGACTGCCGGATATGTTTCAGAGGCTCTGGGACGACAACAGGGCGCTCTTTCCCCGCGGAGTCGACGTCATCCTCACCGCCGGAGCGCAGTTCCTGTGCCTGCCGCGCACCACCCGGATTGCCGGCTAAGCCGAAGGAGATCAAACCCATGTATGTTGCAGTCAAGGGTGGCGAGGCCGCCATTACCAACGCTCACGCATTGCTTGCCGACCGCCGTCGCGGCGACCGGGCGCTTCCCGCACTCACGATCGAGCAGATCGCCGAACAGCTTGGCCTTGCCGTCGATCGGGTGATGGCGGAAGCCTCGCTCTATGATCGGTCGCTGGCAGCGCTTGCCGTGCGCCAGTCGCGTGGCGATCTGATCGAGGCGATCTTTCTGCTTCGCGCCTACCGCACTACGCTGCCCCGCTTCGGCTCTTCCGTTCCGGTGGATACCGCGGCCATGAAGGTCGAGCGGCGCGTCTCGGCGACCTACAAGGATCTGCCGGGCGGCCAGCTGCTTGGTCCCACCTTCGATTACACCCATCGTCTTCTCGATCCCTCGCTGCTGACGGATGAGGTGATCGCCGATCCTGCACGCAAAGAGGCGTCCGGCGAGGAGATGATGCGCGTTTCCGACATTCTCGCACACGAAGGACTGATCGAGCCGGATGGCGACCTGCCCGATGACCACGCGGCCGGAGACCTGACCCGCGAGCCGCTGGAATTTCCGATGGGTCGTGACCTCAGGCTGCAGGCACTCGCCCGCGGCGACGAGGGTTTTCTGCTTGCCCTCGGCTACTCGACGCAGCGCGGTTACGGCCGAAACCACCCGTTCGTCGGCGAGATCCGGATCGGCGAGGTGGAGGTGGAAATGGACATGCCGGAACTCGGCTTCGCGGTCTCGCTCGGGCGCATCCAGCTGACCGAGTGCCAGATGATCAACCAGTTCAAGGGCTCCTCCATAGCACCGCCGCAGTTTACCCGCGGCTACGGTCTCGTGTTCGGACAGAGCGAGCGCAAGGCGATGTCGATGTCGCTGGTGGATCGCGCCCTTCGTGCGGAAGAGCTTGGCGAGGACATTACCGCGCCGGCGCAGGACGAGGAGTTCGTCATTTCGCACTCCGACAATGTGCAGGCGACGGGCTTCGTCGAACACCTGAAATTGCCCCATTACGTCGACTTCCAGGCGGAGCTTGCCATGGTGCGCAAGATGCGCGCCGAGGTTGAGGCCGCTCGCTACGGCGATACCGAGATGAAGGATGCTGCCGAATGAGTGCCGATCTCGCCACCTACAATTTCGCCTATCTGGACGAACAGACGAAGCGGATGATCCGCCGCGCGATCCTGAAAGCGATCGCCATTCCCGGCTATCAGGTACCGTTTGCTTCGCGCGAAATGCCGATGCCCTATGGCTGGGGTACCGGCGGCGTGCAGGTGACGGCCGCGATCATCGGTCCGGACGATGTGCTGAAGGTCATCGACCAGGGTGCCGATGACACGACCAATGCGGTCTCCATCCGTGCCTTCTTCCAGAAGGTCGCCAATGTCGCTGTCACCACCCACACGAAGGACGCGACGATCATCCAGACGCGCCACCGCATTCCCGAGCAGAAGCTGACCGAAGGCCAGGTGCTGGTCTATCAGGTGCCGATCCCGGAACCGCTGCGCTTCCTAGAGCCGCGCGAGACCGAGACCCGGAAAATGCATGCGCTCGAAGAATACGGGCTGATGCATGTAAAGCTTTACGAGGACATTGCCCATAACGGCCGCATCTCCAAGACCTACGCCTATCCGGTCAAGGTCGACGGTCGCTACGTGATGGACCCCTCGCCGACCCCGAAATTCGACAATCCGAAAATGCACATGTCCGATGCGCTGCAGCTGTTCGGCGCCGGACGTGAAAAGCGGATCTACGCGGTTCCGCCGCATACCGAAGTGGTCAGCCTGGATTTCGAGGACCATCCGTTCGAGATCCAGACGTTCGAGCAGGATTGCGCACTCTGCGGCGCGCACGGCGTCTATCTCGACGAAGTGGTCCTCGACGACCAGGGCGGGCGGATGTTCGTCTGCTCGGACACGGACCATTGCGAGGATCGCCGCGAACACGGCCATGTCGGCGAGATGCTTGCCCCCAACCAGGAGGCTGCGGAATGAGCGACAATCCCCTTCTCAAAGTCAGCGGCGTGTCGAAATTCTACGGCAGCCGGATCGGCTGCCAGGATGTCAGTTTCGATCTGTGGCCCGGTGAAGTGCTCGCCATCGTCGGCGAATCCGGCTCCGGCAAGACGACGCTGCTCAATTGCCTGTCGACCCGGCTGATGCCGAGCGCCGGCAGCGTCGAATACCGGATGCGCGACGGCAACTTCCGCGATCTCTATCACATGAGCGAGGCCGAGCGGCGTTTCCTGATGCGCACCGACTGGGGTTTCGTTCACCAGAACCCGGCCGACGGCTTGCGCATGACGGTATCGGCGGGCGCCAATGTCGGCGAGCGGCTGATGGCGGTCGGTGACCGGCATTACGGCAAGATCCGCGAAACGGCGACCGACTGGCTGGGACGCGTGGAAATCTCCGCGGATCGCATCGACGACCAGCCGCGCGCCTTTTCCGGCGGCATGCGCCAGCGTCTGCAGATCGCCCGCAATCTCGTGACAGGTCCGCGCCTCGTGTTCATGGACGAACCGACCGGCGGCCTCGACGTCTCGGTACAGGCACGGCTGCTCGACCTTGTGCGCGGTCTGGTCAACGATCTCGGTCTCTCGGCCATTGTCGTCACTCATGATCTCGCGGTCGCCCGCCTTCTCTCGCACCGGATGATGGTGATGAAAGACGGTCATGTGATCGAACAGGGGCTCACCGACCGTGTCCTCGACGACCCCCGCGAGCCCTACACGCAGTTGCTCGTTTCCTCGATTCTCCAGGTATAGGACAGACCGATGGCCACTCCACTCGTCGTCTCGGAAGTCTCCAAAAGCTTCATCATGCACCTGCGCGACGGCATCAAGCTGCCGGTCGTCAACGACGTAAACTTCTCCGTGGCCGGCGGCGAATGCGTCGTGCTCGGCGGACCCTCGGGGATCGGCAAGAGCTCCATCCTGAAAATGCTCTACGGCAACTATGCCGTCGATGCAGGCCAGATCCTGGTGAACCACCAGGAGAAGATCGTCGATATCGCGGCAGCGGATCCGCGCACGATCATCGAGGTTCGCCGGCATACGATGGGTTACGTCAGCCAGTTCCTGCGCACCGTGCCGCGTGTGGCTGCCGTCGACGTGGTCGCAGAGCCGCTCGTTGCCCGCGGTATCGATGCGGCGGAAGCCAAGGACAGAGCGGTCGAACTCCTCGCCAGGCTCAACCTTCCGCACGAACTCTGGTCGCTTCCGCCTGCCACCTTTTCCGGCGGCGAGCAGCAGCGCGTCAACATTGCCCGCGGGTTCATCACCAGCCACCATATCCTGCTTCTCGACGAGCCGACCGCATCGCTCGACGCCACCAACCGGCGGGTGGTGATCGAGATGATCGCTGCCAAGAAAGCCGAGGGCGTTGCGATGCTCGGCATCTTCCACGACGAGGAAGTGCGCGAGGCCGTTGCCGACCGCATTCTCGATGTCAGCGCGTATTCTCCCCGAAAGGCAGTTGCCGCATGAGTGCCAAGGTCGGTATCAACCCCGTCATTCATGAAACGGCGAGCGTCAGCAACTCGACGATCGGCCGCTATACGGAAGTCTCCGAGCGCTGCCGCATCGACGAGGCCGAAATCGGCGATTACTCGTATATCATGCAGGATGGCTCCATCTGGTGCGCGACGATCGGCAAATTCGTCAATATCGCTGCTTCGGTCCGCATCAATGCCACGAACCACCCCACATGGCGCGCCACGCTGCATCATTTCACCTATCGTGCCGCCAACTATTGGGATGACGCGGAAGACGACACCGACTTCTTCGAGTGGCGCCGCGACAACCGGGTGACGATCGGCCATGACGTGTGGATCGGCCATGGTGCCACCGTGCTGCCGGGCGTGACTGTCGGCAACGGCGCGGTGATCGGCGCCGGAGCCGTGGTGTCGAAGGATGTCGCCCCCTACACGATCGTCGGCGGCGTGCCGGCCAAGCTGATCCGGGAGCGTTTCACGAGGGAGGTCGGTGACGGCATGGACCGGCTCGCGTGGTGGGACTGGGATCACCAGACGCTGCGCACGGCACTCGACGATTTCCGTGCCCTCTCTGCCGAGGCCTTCCTTGCGAAATATGCGGCATAGCAGGGCGTTCAAGCCGGGCAAACATGTAACAAAACCTACATAAAACCGACATTCAGGGTTCATCAACCAAGTCTAATCCGATCCTCACCAGGGAATGGGACGGATTGAAAAACATGAAGTTTGAATTGAGGAATGTCACCCGACGTTTCGGCGATCATATCGCGGTCAACGCCGTCAGCGTGGAAATACCTCAAGGTCAGATGGTCGGCGTCATCGGTCGCTCCGGCGCCGGCAAATCGACCCTCCTGCGCATGATCAACCGCCTGCAGGAGCCGAGCTCCGGTTCCATTCGGTTTGGCGATCTCGAGGTTTCCGCTCTCAAGGGCGCCGGGTTGCGCAACTGGCAGCGCGATTGCGCGATGATCTTCCAGCAGTTCAATCTCGTGCCACGCCTCGACGTCATGACCAACGTGATGCTCGGCCGGTTGAACCACCGATCCACGATCATGAGCCTTCTCAACATCTTCTCCGACGACGAGCGCATGGCTGCGATCGCCGCGCTCGAGCGTCTCGGTATCGAGCAGACCGCCATGCAGCGCGCCGGCACGCTTTCTGGCGGTCAGCAGCAGCGCGTCGCCATCGCCCGCGCCCTCATGCAGGCGCCGAAAATGCTTCTGGCCGATGAGCCGATCGCCTCTCTGGACCCGCTCAACGCCAAGATCGTGATGGACGCGCTGCGCGACATCAACGAGCGCGAGGGCATTACCGTCATCACCAACCTGCACACGCTCGATACGGCGCGCGCTTATTGCGAGCGGATCATCGGGATGGCAGGCGGCCGCGTCGTCTTCGACGGCACGCCGTCGCAGCTGAACGCGCAGGCCGTCAGCGAGATCTACGGATCGGACCGCGACGGTGCCGGCATCGACGAGACGATGACCTCGACCAGCATCAACAATCCCGCGGCCCCTGCGGCTGCGGCCAAGCAATCGGCCGGAATAGGCAGCCTGGCAAGCGCCAGGGCCTGAGCCGCATCCAGATCGTCTGCCCACGTTAAGGGCGCGTTGCTTCACGACCCAACTCCGGATGATCCGGAAACAGGAGATCACAATGTTCAGAAAAACTATGCTTGCTGCCGCGACGCTCAGCCTGCTCGCCGGTTCCGCCCTTGCCCAGGACGTCAAGGTTCTGCGCATCGGTCTCGACGGCTCGGAAAACGAAGCCGACCAGATCCGCAACACCCAGTGCGTTGCCGATGGCCTGAAGGCTGCGACCGGCGTAACCGAAGTGAAGCTGTTCCCGTCGCCGAACTATAACGGCGTTATCCAGGGCCTGCTCGGCGGCACGATCGACATTGCTTCGATGGGTGCAGCTTCCTATGCAGCCATCGCGCTCAAGGACGACAAGGCTGTCGACCCGATCCTGACCTACACGGGTTCGGACGGCTCCAGCGGTTACTACTCGATCATGGTTGCCCGCAAGGACAGCGGCATCAAGACACTGGCCGACCTGAAGGGCAAGAAGATCGGCTTCGCCGATCCGGATTCGACCTCGGGCTATCTCGTCCCGAACGTCGCGCTGCCGAAGGAAATCGGCATGCCGGTCAAGCAGTATTTCTCCGAAACCGGCTTCGGCGGCGGCCATGAGAACCTGGTTCTCGCCGTCCTCGACAAGAAGTTCGATGCCGGCACGACGTTCGGTTCGGGCGTTGGCAAGTGGGAAGAAGGTTATAGCGGCGGCAACCTGCACCAGATGGTCGCCAAGGGTAACCTCGACATGGACGATATCGTTCAGGTCTGGAAGTCGCCACTGATCCCGAACGGTCCGCTGATGGTCTCCAACAAGGTTCCGGCCGACATGAAGGCCAAGGTCAAGGCCTTCTTCATGGAACTGCCGAAGAAGAACCTCGCCTGCTTCCAGTCCTTCACCCAGGGCAAGAACAAGGACTACATCGAAGTCAATCCGGCCTTCTACCAGACGATCGTCGACGCCCGTAAGTCCGTTATCGGCGGCTGATCATCCTTCAAAAGACCTGGCGGCGGCATCTGCAGAAGGTGCCGCCGTTCTGCAACGAGAGACACGGGCATGGCGACGATCAGCAAACAGACGACCGGACATCTCGGCGGCAATCTCGACGGCGCCCCCGGCAGCCGACTGGGACCAGCGGCATCCCTGATGATGCAGCATTACCGGCAGCAGCTGCGAACCCGCCGCGTCTATACCGCTATTACGATTGGCGTGTTTCTGGTCGTGCTGTTCGCCTCGCTGAAATTCGCCAATGACGCCAATGCGGGCAAGTTCTTCGAACGCCTGCCCTATATGTTCGATTTCATTCGCAGCTTCGTGCCTGACAGCCCGATGGAAATCATCCGGGCGATGTTCGACCTTCCCTCCCCCTATGCCGACGGCTCGCTGAAATATGATTACACGGCCGATCGCCACTATATTACCGAGACGTTCTACATCCCGAATTTCTTCTACCAGCTGATCATCACCATCAACATCGCGCTGGTTTCGACGATTATCGGTTCCGCCATCGCCTTTCTGCTGTGCTTCTTCGCGTCCACCAATCTTGTCGGCGCCGGGCCTGTGCGTTTCGTCGTTCGCCGCATCATGGAAATCCTGCGTGCCTTTCCGGAAATCGTCATTGCCGGACTTCTGACGGCGATCCTGTCGATCGGGCCGATCGCCGCGATCATTGCGATTACCGTCCACACGATCGGCGCGCTCGGAAAGCTGTTCTTCGAGGTGGTCGAGAATTCCGACATGAAGCCGGATGAAGGTTTGCGGGCCGCCGGTGCATCCTGGGTCGAGCGGGTGCGTTTCGCGATCGTTCCCCAGGTGCTGCCGAATTTCGTGTCCTACACGCTGCTGCGCGCCGAGGTAAACGTGCGCGCCTCGACCATTATCGGTGCGGTCGGTGGCGGCGGTATCGGCGAGGTGTTTCGCCTGGCGATCGGTCGCGATCATGCGGCCAAGACCTATGCCATCATCATTCTGCTGCTCGTCAGCGTCATTGCCATCGACCAGTTCTCGTCCTGGCTTCGCCGCCGGCTGATCGGCCAGCAGTCCTTCGAACTTGGCAGGGGAGCAGCCTGATGCCATCGGTACCTGCCATCAATGCATCCGACAGAGAGCGCTTGCGCGAAACCTATCCGCAGGTGTTTCAACGGTCCTTCCTGCAGCGCTACGGACTGGTGATCGGCTCCGGACTGATCCTCGCCTATCTGGTTGCCTGCTTTTTCGCCTTCAATGTGGGTCCCGCCTTCAGGAACGGCCAGTGGGACCGAGCCTCGCTCTATCTCCAGGACTGGTATTCATGGCGTGCCCAGCCGCGCCTGCGGTTCCAGGACGACGGCACCGTCAAGCCGCAGTGGTCGAGCCGCGGACAGTATGCCGAAGGTTCCGACATTTCCTGGCTGAAGCCAACCGAAGGCGGCGGTTACCGCGTGACCTATGGCAGCGATGCGGATCGTCTGGATGTGACGCCAGGCCGGGTCGATGTCTATCTGAACGGCATGGTCTATCCGGTCACGATCGGCAGCAACGCAGCGACGGCGCCAGCCGATGCGCCTGCGGCACTCCGCCAGGACGGAGCCAAGGTGCTGGTCGACTACGGCTTCGAGGGCCAGGCGGAAATCCGGCCGGCACAGGTCTATGTGCAGCGTCGCTTTCTTGGTTGGGCGAACTTCCTGTTCGACACCAAGTCAGCATTCTGGGGCAAGAGCTGGGGCGAGCTTGCACACCTTGCGACGATCGGCGAGCGGCTGGATCCGGAACGCTCGAATATCGGCCATATGCGCGACGACTTCCTAGGCAATAATGTCTGGCAGCATGCGGACATTCTGTCGAAACTGCTGCAGACGCTGGTCATGGCCTTTGTCGGAACGCTGCTCGGGACGCTGTTCGCCTTCCCGCTCGCCTTCATCGCAGCGCGCAACATTACCCGCAACCGGGCCGCCAACTGGGGCATGAAGCGCTTGTTCGACTTCCTGCGCTCCGTCGACATGCTGATCTGGGCGCTGTTCTTCACCCGCTCCTTCGGCCCAGGACCGATCCCCGGTATCGCGGCGATCTTCTTCACGGATGCGGGTGCGCTCGGCAAGGTCTATTCGGAAGCGGTCGAGAATGTCGACGACAAGCAGCGCGAGGGTGTCAAATCGGTCGGCGCGCCC
The DNA here is from genome assembly GCF_050500175.1 of Neorhizobium sp. DAR64872/K0K18. Taxonomy (NCBI): domain Bacteria; kingdom Pseudomonadati; phylum Pseudomonadota; class Alphaproteobacteria; order Hyphomicrobiales; family Rhizobiaceae; genus Neorhizobium; species Neorhizobium sp. DAR64872/K0K18. The sequence goes on along the minus strand of NZ_CP191446.1, from coordinate 122,568 downwards.
TCCGTCATCGTCAACCGCTTCGGCGTCGTGCCGCAGGTGCTGCCGGTGTTCATCTCCCAGTCGCTGTATTTCTGGGAATCGAACACCCGTTCGGCGACTGTTATCGGCGCCGTTGGTGCAGGCGGCATCGGCCTCAAGCTGCTCGAAGCGATGGGCACCAATGCCGACTGGGACAAGGTTGCCTATATGGTTCTGCTGATCCTGATGGTGGTGTTCCTGTTCGACAATGTGTCCAACGCGATCCGCTCCCGCCTGATCGGTGGCCCGACGCATTAAAAGCTCTGCCGCATCATCATTCTGTCACGGAAATCTTTTAGCCGAAGGCTGTCTCGAGGCGCCACAGGTGGTTAGTCTCGGGACGTCGCTTCCTTTTTGATTCCGGAACCATGCCTTGCGATATGCTCTCTACTTTTCGCCCGCAGCGGATCACCCGCTGACGAAGACCGCCTCCCGTTGGCTCGGCCGCGATGCCTTCAACGATGAGCGCTTCGAGACAGCGGTCGTGGAAGGCATTAACGCCGAGGACGTGCACGCGCTGACGGCCGACCCACGCCGCTACGCCTTTCATGCGACGCTGAAGGCACCATTCGAGCTTGCCGAGGGACGAAGCGAAGCCGAACTGATCGAGGCATTCGAGGCGTTTGCGGCGGCGACACCGGGTTTCGACATTCCGAATGCCATCATCGGCCAGCTCGGCCGTTTCTTTGCTCTGGTGCCGGGCCAGGTCTATCCGGAACTTCAGGCCTTTGCCGCCCGCGTGGTCGAAGAGTTTGAGCCGTTCCGTGCGCCGCTTTCCGATGCCGATATTGCCCGGCGCAAGCCGGAGAGCCTGTCAACCGAACACCGCGACAACCTGATGCGCTGGGGCTACCCCTACGTCATGGACGAGTTCCGCTTTCACATGACGCTGACCGGACAGGTTCCGCCCGAACAGGCGCCGGCCATGCGCACGGCACTTGAAACCAGATTTGCAGATTTCACCAACGCACCGCTCTCCATCAACGGAGTTGCGCTCTTCATAGAGCCCGAGCGGGGCGCAGATTTTACAGTTCACCGCTGGCTGCCCTTAGCGCCCGCCTCCGATATTAGAAAGACGACCCCATGACCGTCGAGACCGTATTCACAAATGCCCGTATTGTGCTGGAGGACAGCATCGTGACCGGCTCCATCCAGATCCGGGACGGCAAGATCGCAGACATTTCCAGTGGCACGGCACAGGCCGGCGAAGACTTCGAGGGCGATTACCTGATCCCCGGGCTTGTCGAACTGCATACCGACCATCTGGAACAGCATTACTCGCCGCGTCCGGGCGTGCGCTGGAATGCGACGGCGGCAATCCAGGCGCATGACGCACAGATCGCTTCTTCCGGCATCACCACCGTGTTCGATTGCCTGCGGATGGGATCGGACGAGGATGGCGGCTTCGAACAGGGCGAGATGCGCGCCATGGCAGACGCCATCCAGGCCGCCGAGCGCCAGGGCCGCCTGCGGTCCGAGCATCTGATCCATCTTCGCTGCGAAGTTTCGTCCGACAATGTGCTCGATCACTTCGCCGATTTTGCCAACGATCCTTACGTCAGGCTCGTTTCGCTGATGGACCATGCTCCGGGCCAGCGCCAGTTCCAGACGATGGACCAGTACATCTTCTACTACCAGAAGAAGCGCGGGCTTTCCGACGAAGCCTTCAAGATCTTCATCGACAAGCGCGTCGAAGAGTCCGAGCGCAATTCGACGCCGCATCGCATCGCCATCGCAAAGGTCTGCGCCGATAACGGCATTACGGTTGCAAGCCACGACGATGCCACGCTCGCGCATGTGGACGAGGCGATCGGCAATGGTGTGAAGCTCGCCGAATTCCCGACCAGTCTCGATGCCGCCAAGGCCTCGCATCAGGCGGGGATGAGCGTGCTGATGGGCGCCCCCAACATCGTGCGCGGCAAGTCGCATTCCGGCAATATCGCCGCCCGCGATCTGGCTGAGAAAGACGTTCTCGACGTGCTTTCGTCCGACTACGTACCGCTCAGCCTGCTCTACGCGCCGTTCATTCTGGCCGATGACGTCGACAGCATTTCGCTGCCGAAGGCAATCGCCATGGTGAGTGCGACGCCTGCCCGCACGGTCGGCCTCGACGATCGCGGCCGGATCGCCACCGGTCTACGCGCTGATCTGGTCCGGGTTCATCGCCCAGAGGGTGTGCCGGTGGCGCGCGCTGTGTGGCGCGAAGGACGGCGGGTCGCCTGATGGCCGGCTGCCCGGCGAATAGCGACAGTGGCAAAAGCGGCGTGATCGTCGTCGTGGTCGGCCCGAGCGGTGCGGGCAAGGACACGCTGATGGCGGAGGCTGCGCGGCATTTTGCGGATCGTGACGACGTGGTGTTTGCCCGCCGCACAATCACCCGGGACCCTGCCGCCGGCGGGGAGGACCACGACGGCGTCTCGGAGGACGAGTTCGCTGCTTTGGAAAAAGCCGGACGCTTTGCCGTCTCCTGGAATGCGCACGGGCTATCCTATGGCATTCCCAAGGATACGCTCGATGCCGTCGAAGGTGGCAGTCTGGTCATCGCCAATGGCTCCCGTTCGGCGCTTGCACACTTCCACTCAGCGTATCCGGCCATGCTGGTCATCAACGTCATTGCCTCGCGCGACGTGCTCGCCGCGCGGCTCGAAGCGCGGGGACGGGAATGCCGCGAGGACATCCTGCGGCGTCTAGAGCGCGGCTCCCTCACTGTCGATGGCGACTATTCGGTCGTAACGATCGACAACAGCGGGTCCCTGAGCGAAGCCGCCCAAACACTGATCGACACGCTGGAACGACGTCTTTTCCGGCGCGTGTGATTTTGCGACTATCTTCACGACGGGCACTTTACAGTCCCGATTTTGCCTCTATGTGGACTTTCTAACATAAGGGGCGCAGCATGGACCAAACGCGAAGGCTTGATGACTTAGACGACGTGGATGCTGCGGGAACGGCAAGGCTCAATCTGGAAGCCCGGATGACCGTGCTCGAGATCGTGTCCATCACCTCGCTCGCCATGGCGCTGGATACCTCCGAAAACGCGAATGTTGATCATGCCAAGGGCATTGCCAGCCTGATCCTCGACACCGTCCACCACCGCTGTCGTGAACTGGGCATGACGGATGAAGGCAGCCAGTCGGCGCACCGATACGCCGACGAGCTACTATCGACAGCTCTTCTGTCTCTTTACCCCAACGGCTGATCAAGCCAGATCAGTGCGCCTCGTCCCAGTTCGCGGCGGCGCGCGCGTCCACTTTCAGCGGCACCCGCATCGAAACAGCCGGCATTGTCGCCTCTTCCATGGTCGATACGATCAGCGGGATCGCTTCTTCGATCGCCGCATCCTCGACTTCGAAGATCAGTTCGTCATGCACCTGCAGCAGCATGCGGACCTTTTCGTCGAGACCGGCCTTCTTCAGGGCAGGCTCCATCCCGATCATCGCACGGCGGATGACATCAGCGGCCGACCCCTGGATCGGGGCGTTGATGGCAGCGCGTTCACTGAAGGCGCGCATCGACGGGTTGGACGACTTGATATCGGGATAATGGGAGCGACGGCCGAAGATCGTTTCCACATAGCCATGCTCACGGGCAAAGGCCTTCGTCTGCTCCATGTAGTCTTTGATACCGGGAAAGCGCTCGAAATACCGCTTGATGTAATCGCCTGCTTCCGAGCGATCGATAGACAGTTGGTTGGCAAGACCAAAGGCGGAAATTCCGTAGATGATGCCGAAGTTGATCGCCTTCGCGCGGCGACGGACCTCACTCGACATGCCCTCGACGGGAACACCGAACATTTCCGATGCGGTCATCGAGTGAATGTCGATGCCATCCGCAAAGGCCTGACGCAGCTGCGGAATGTCGGCGACGTGGGCGAGGACGCGCAGCTCGATCTGGCTGTAATCCGCGGAGAGAAGCTTGTGGCCGGGGGTCGCGATGAATGCGGTGCGGATCTTGCGGCCTTCGGCATTGCGGACCGGGATGTTCTGGAGATTGGGTTCCGACGAGGAAAGACGCCCGGTTGTGGTCGACGCCAGCGAATAGGACGTGTGGACGCGCTTGGTTTCCGGATGGACGTAGCCTGGAAGCGCATCGGTGTAGGTGGATTTCAGCTTTGTCAGCTGGCGCCAGTCGACGATCTTGCGGGGCAGATCATGACCGGTTGCCGCCAGATCCTCCAGCACGCTTGCCGAGGTTGACCACTGGCCGGTCTTGGTCTTGGCGCCGCCGGGCAGGCCCATCTTGCCGAACAGGATATCGCCGAGCTGCTTGGGAGAGCCGATGGTGAATTTCTCGCCGGCGAGCGCATAGATCTCGTCTTCGAAGGCCGCCGCCTTCTGCGCAAGCTCGCCGGAAAGGCGCGACAGGATCTGCCGATCGATAGTGATGCCGCGTTCTTCCATATCGGCGAGAACAGAGACCAGCGGTCGCTCGAGCCGTTCGTAGACGCGCGTCAGGCCCGCTGCGGCGAGCTGCGGCTTCAGCACCATCCAGAGACGCAGCGTGACATCCGCGTCCTCGGCCGCATAGGCAGTCGCCTTCTCGATATCGACGTAATCGAACGTCACCCCGCTCTTGCCGGAGCCGGCAACATCCTTGAACGCGATCGGCTTATGATTGAGCCAGCGTTCGGACAATGCGTCCATGCCGTGGTTGGCCTTTCCGGCCTCCAGCACGTAGGACATCAGCATCGTATCGTCATGGGCCTGGACGGTTATGCCGTGCCGCTTCATGACGAGGTAATCGAACTTGAGGTTCTGCGCGACCTTGAGGACGGTCGGATCTTCCAGCAGCGGCTTGAGGCGATCCAGCGCTTTGCGGCTGGCCATCTGGTTTTCGGCCAGACCACCGCCTAGGAGATCGCCGACACCAGTCTTGTGGGTGAGCGGAACATAGGCGGCGCGGACTTCGAGCCCGGACGGGCTGTCGGTATTGTCGGCGATCGCCAGCGAGAAGCCGACCAGTTCGGCCTGCATCGGGTCGAGCGAGTTGGTCTCCGTGTCGAAGGCGACGAAACCGGTCTCGCGCGCCGCGCGGATCCAGTCATCAAGCACTTCCACATCGCGGATCGTCACGTAGTTTTCCATATCGAGCTTCGCCTGCCCGAATGCGGCGATACGAGCTTCGGCAAAGGAGGCTGGCGTCGCTTCGCCGGTTACCTTTGCGACCGTCGAAACCGCTCGCTCGGCGGGCGCCGGAGCTGTGGCCTCTCCCGTATCGGCCTTCGCCGCCTCGCCCGCATCGAGGTCTGGACCGCGGGCGGCATCGCCCCATTCGACCTCGACATCCGCCGCTTCTATTTCATCGGCGTTGCAGTCGCAGGCTGTGGCAACCCTTCGCGTCAACGTTCCGAAGTTCATGGCCTTGAGGAAGCCGATCAGCTTTGGTCCGTTCTGGGGTTCGAGGACCAGCGCGTCGAGTTCGAGCTCCAGGGGAACATCGGTGCGCAGCTCCACCAGTCGCCTCGACAGGCGCGCCTGCTCGGCAAAGGCGATGATGCTTTCGCGGCGCTTGACCTGCTTGATCTCTCCGGCGCGGGAAAGAAGCGTTTCGAGATCGCCGAACTCTTCCAAAAGCTGCGCTGCCGTCTTCGGCCCGATGCCCGGAATACCCGGCACGTTGTCGACCGAATCGCCGACCAAAGCCTGGAGATCGATCATCTTTTCAGGCGCTACGCCCCACTTTTCGACGACGTCGGGCACGCTGATCTGCTTGTCCTTCATGCTGTCGTACATGTGGACCATCGGCGTCACCAGCTGCATCAGGTCCTTGTCGGAGGACACGATGGTGACGTCGGCGCCCGTCGCTTCGGCCTGGCGGGCATAGGTGGCAATGATGTCATCCGCCTCGAACCCCTCCGTCTCGATGCAGGGGAGGTTGAAGGCGCGGGTCGCCTGGCGGATCAGACCGAACTGCGGAACGAGCTCTTCCGGCGGCGCGGACCGGTTGGCCTTGTACGCATCGTAGATCTCCTTGCGGAAGGTCTTCGAGGAATAGTCGAAAATGACGGCGAAATGCGTCGGCGTGACGCCGACAGACGTATCGCGCGCATCGGTCAGAAGCTTCCACAACATGTTGCAGAACCCCGACACGGCGCCCACCGGCAGCCCGTCTGATTTGCGGGTGAGCGGGGGCAATGCATGAAACGCCCGGAAGATGAAACCGGAGCCGTCGATGAGGAAGAGATGATCGCCTTTTTTCATGGGGATGGAATACCCCGAGGCATCTTCGGCGTCCACGAAAAGTTCGCCGGCAGCGCCACCGAACGCTCACCGCAACGTTACCGATTTGTAATAGACCAATCCCTTGAAAAGCCGCATTTCGCCGCACATTTCAAGCTTACCGGCGATTGATCACGCCGCAGTCTGGCACCCGGCTTGCCCCCTGCCGCGTCAGACCGGACAAAGGCTCACCCCCCTCTCCGGGCCTTTGTTCTTCTATCATGCCGCCACGACCGCTCCCCTCCCGGTCGTGGCGGTTTTTGTTTGCGGCTCACAGCATCTAGCGAAGCGTTGCAGGGTTGGCGAAAGCACGGCGTGCGATATATCCTTCCGGGCAAGGTCTGTTTGGACTTTCAACCGGGAAGCAAGATACCGAAGCCATGGCATTCGATCGCTCTCATTCCGCAACCTATCTCGCCAACCAGCTTGCGAAGGGTTTTGCGCGATCCCTGCAACAGCGCTCAAGCAGCCTCGGCTTTTCCCCGGGCCAGTTTCCCGTTCTCCTGGAACTCTGGCAGCAGGATGGCCTTACCCAGAAGCAACTCCTGGACAAGCTCGAGGTGGAGCAGGCGACGGTTGCCAATACGCTCGCGCGGATGCAGCGCGACGGTCTCATCGAGCGCATCCCCCATCCTGACGACAAGCGGGCAAAGATCATTACCCTGACGGCGCTTGGCCGCAGCCTGGAGGCCCGTGCGGTGGAGGCGGCAGCGGAAGCCGACGCGGCCCTGTTTTCCGGGTTCAAGCGATTCGAGCGTGACCTGATGATCGAATACATGCGGATGATTTTGGAGAACGCCCGCAAGCTCTAGGGGGCGCCAGAGACTTGTCAGTGCAAGGTTGCAGTCGACGTTACTGCCCGCTAGTTGTCCTGCACCAATCAGCCTTTTCCATTGTACGGTGACATAAAGGCTTGCTAGTTTCCGGAACGAGCGTCGCAAGCCACGTCTACAGCGGCGCCGAGCATCCACACACAGGATATTGTTATGACCGAACTTTCCCCCGTTCTTGACCGTGCCGACCAGAACCTCAGCGCCAGCATCGATCGGATGTTCGATCTCGTGCGCATCAAGTCGATCTCGACTGATCCGGCCTTCAAGGACGATTGCCGCAAGGCGGCTGAGTGGCTTGTCGAGGAATTGACGACGCTGGGCTTCGAAGCATCCTTGCGCGACACCCCCGGTCATCCGATGGTGGTCGGTCATCACGCGGGAGCAACGCCGGATGCGCCGCACGTTCTGTTCTACGGTCACTACGACGTGCAGCCGGTCGATCCGATCGAGCTTTGGGAACATGATCCTTTCGATCCGAAGCTGAAGGAGCTCCCGGGTGGCCGCAAGATCATGACCGGACGCGGGACATCCGACGACAAGGGCCAGTTGCTGACCTTCGTCGAAGCCTGCCGCGCCTACAAGGACGTGCATGGCGCGCTGCCGATCCGCATCACCATTCTGTTTGAGGGCGAGGAAGAATCCGGTTCGCCGTCGCTGAAGCCTTTCCTCGAAGCAAATGCCGAAGAGCTCAAGGCCGACTTCGCCCTGGTCTGCGATACGGGCATGTGGGACACCGACACACCGGCAATCGCTGCCGCCCTTCGCGGACTGGTCGGCGAAGAGATCACTGTCACCGCTGCCGACCGCGACCTGCATTCCGGCCTTTACGGCGGTGCTGCCGCAAACCCGATCCACATTCTCACCGGCATCATCGCCGGCCTTCGCGACGACACGGGCCGTATCACCCTTGAGGGTTTCTACGACGGCGTCGAGGAAACGCCTGAAAACATCAAGGCAAGCTGGGAGACGCTTGGTCGCTCGGCCGAAAAGTTCCTCGGCGAAATCGGGCTCTCAGAGCCAGCCGGCGAAAAGGGCCGTTCGGTTCTGGAAATGACCTGGGCCCGACCGACCTGCGAGGTCAACGGGATCTGGGGCGGTTACACTGGCGACGGCTTCAAGACCGTCATTGCGGCCAAGGCTTCGGCAAAGATCTCGTTCCGCCTCGTCGGCACGCAGGACCCCGACAAGATCCGCGACGCGTTCCGCGCCTATGTGACATCCAAGATCCCGGCGGACTGCAACGTCGAGTTCCACCCGCATGGTGGCTCGCCTGCGATCCAGCTTTCCTACGACTCACCGGCCTTGACCAAGGCCAAGAGTGCACTTTCGGACGAATGGGCAAATCCAGCCGTCATCATCGGCATGGGCGGCTCCATTCCGATCGTTGGCGATTTCCAGAAGATGCTCGGAATGGATAGTCTGCTGGTCGGCTTCGGACTCAATGACGACCGGATCCACTCGCCGAACGAGAAGTATGACCTGAAGTCCTACCACAAGGGGATCAGGTCCTGGGTCCGGATCATCACGGCCCTCGCAAAGTAAGGGCATCGGCGGGGCGCAGCAGACAGCGCCTTTGCCGATACACGTCCAACTCATACGAAACGAAAAAGGTCGGGCTAGCCCGACCTTTCTGATCCCAATCACAAGTGCCAGTACATCCGTGGTCACTCTTATGGGCATGCAATGCGAAACAGCCGCCGTCGACGACATTGGCTCTAATGTTCATCGTCTCGCTAATTGGTTAATATTTGGTTAACGGCGCTCTGTGCCTTGCTCGAAAGGCATCGTCGGAACGCAAAAAGGCCGGTCGATGACCGGCCTTCATAAATAAATGAAACGGGTATCTTAGACGGCGCGGAGGCTGTCAGCCGATTCCTTGCCGGAACGGCGGTCGGTCGTCAGTTCGAAGCCGATCTTCTGACCGTCCTGCAGCTGGCCGAGGCCTGCGCGCTCGACCGCGGTGACGTGAACGAAAACGTCCTTGCCACCGTCGTCAGGGGTGATGAAGCCGTAGCCCTTGGTTGCGTTGAACCATTTTACAGTACCAGTCGCCATAACGATGCCTTTCTCTTGCAAATGACCGACTGCCCCGTTCGGAATTTCGCGGGGCGTTTGTGTTTCGTATTTGAAGAAAGATCGTCGCAGGCGGGGCAGTTTAGCCACGTGCTGGCTTGTCAAACAAATATCGATGCAGAGGATTTAAGGTCTGGCCGTTTTGGCGTCAAGCCTGCAGGACCGGGCGCAAATCGATCGATCCAGACGCGATCGTGGTGCCCTGTATCCGCTGTATCGACGCAAGTTCTTGGAGTTGCGGGCCTTTTCGAGAGCTTCAGGCGCTTAAGATATCTCATCGCTCCAGCCCCTCAGAAAACAGAAAAGCCCGACGCGGGAGGAGGTGCGTCGGGCTTCTGAAACTGGCCAACAACTGGGAGGAGGAGTGTTGCCGGCCCCATCGGGGACGCTGGGAGGAGGAGTGCGTCCGTCGATGATTTAAACATACAGCGGAAACGCACAAAAAACAGACGTAATTTCGCACCGCAGCATTGCAAGAATCGCATGCCTCGCGAGACTTGCCCGTTGGATGCGCTTCCGTCATGCTGCTCCCATGAGCCTTGAATCCGTACGCAGCTTTTTCGCGACCCACGCGCCTGACATCGAGATCATCGAGACCGAACAGAGTTCGGCGACCGTTCCGCTTGCAGCACTCGCGCATGGCGTCGATCCTGACCAGATCGCGAAGACAATCTGCCTGCGAGCGGGCGACGTCATGCTGTTGGTCGTAATGTCGGGAAATAGTCGCATCGACAATAAGAAGTTCAGGTCGGTCTTCAGCGCCAAACCGCGGATGCTGTCCGGCGATGAGGTCATGGCAGCAACTGGCCATCCGATCGGAGGGGTGTGCCCGTTTGGTCTTGCGACTGAGCTCCAGGTCTATTGCGACCTTTCGCTAAGGGATTACCCTGAGGTCGTGCCCGCAGCTGGAGCAACGAATGCTGCGATCAGGATAGACCCGGAACGACTTGCAGAACTCGCCAAGGCCTTCTGGATCGACTGCGCCAGCCGAACGGATAGTTCGGCCGGCTAGACGGATAAGGTATTCTTAGAAGCGGTCGTTGATGTAACGCTGATACCAGGCCTGCTTGCTGTCGACGGACGCGTTGGCGACGAGATAGCCGATCGCAAAGCCGATACCGCCAATCAGGGTGATCAGGGTCGTGGTTGCTGCAGGATGCTCGCGGACAGTGGCGGCCACGGAATTTGCTTCTTCCGAAACGTAGCTTGCGGCATCGGACGCGCGGCTTGCAACGCGGTCATAAGCAACGCTGCCTTTTTCTGCCAACAGATCACGCAAATTGGCGATCTCGGACTTGAGGCTGGCGATCTCGGAATTAAATGCCGAATTTTCGCTCGGCACATGATCGAAGGATGGCGACTGGGATTCGGTTGGCTTCAGGCTCTTTACGGATTCTGCCATTTTGGCCTCCTGTCTGTTGTTGATCGAGAGCACGGTCAACTTTCGAAGACAGGATATGTTCCTTGAATGGCCCGAATGTCTGTTCGACCCGGAATCTACCGCGCCTTGGCGAGAGTTTCCGCCAATGCAGCCAGTTTCTCTTTTTCGTCGGCGCCCTTTTGAAGCGAGTTGACGAGAATGAGCGCCAGTGCTTCTGCATCTGGACTGCTTTTATCGATGTGGTGCTCGGAGCAGGTCTCGTCGAAGACTTGCTGCAATAGGTTGAGCTGGCCGGAACTGACCGGCTTGCGGATAAGCTGACTTGGCATTTGCCCCTCACGTGCGGATGGCGAGGCTCCTCCCCAAACCCCTGGGAGCCGCGATCAGGCTAAAAGACTTATCCGCTTGCAGCCTCCAAACCTCAGCGAAGGAAACGAGTGGATGCAGCCGGCAGTGTGAGATCTGACTAATTGAATAGCAATAACAAGATCGCACGGGTGCAATTTAGGGGGTTATTAACAATAGCCACACCCTTATCGCGAGCCACGCCGCCCGGCGCGCTTGTCACCGGACGGCGTAGATCATCAATTTCTCTCGGACCACGAATCAGGCAGCGCCTGCCGGGTCTCCCGTCGGCATCAGAGCCGGCTCCAATGTGGGATCCTGCGGGTTTTTCGTATCCCCCGGATCCTGCGTCGGGGTCAGCGGCGGCTTTTCCTGCGTGCGGTCGGGCACTCCACCAGTCCCCACGGGACCACGGGGAGTCTCGACGCCGGGAGTTGGCAATGGGTCACGATTCGGCATGAATGCCTCCTTTGTCTCAGGGTAGGTCTAGAGGAAACGGCTATAACCATTGATTGTTCCGGTCCGCTCCTCGGGCAGGGCTAGCGCTGGACGCGGATCGCGGGTCAAATCCAGCGTCGCCTGTCGTGGGGCCGGGACGAAACGCCCAGCAGATAACCGAGTAGAAATGCCGCCACGCCAATGGATGCGGCAACGGATGCAGTAGCGGCCGGGTGATCCACAGCATGCGCTGCGACCATTCCCGCTTCGTCCTTCACCTTCGCGGCTGTGGATTTTGCTTTTTCAACGACGCCCGTTTCAGGGTCGATATCACCGGTGAAGCCGACATTGAGTGGTTTTCTCGCCATGGTCATCTCCTTTTGAAGACAATCCACGGGCCGGAATGAAGTTCCGTCCGCAAGACGCGACTGGGCATGCAGCGCCGCCGTAGCGGGTCTGCGGGCAATCAGGCCGCCGAGCCTCTACATGAGCTGCAACTTCGACAGCGCCTCTCGCGTCAGAAACACATCGGTGTTTCCAGCCTCATAGGCCGGATGACTGAATTCAAACATGCCGCTGGAAAAGACGCCGTTATATGGCATCTCGAGCGCCTGCTTGACGCTGACGAGACCGACCGGAACACGCCGGTCGCCATTGATGACCACAGCCTCAACGATCCTGTTCATGCACTCCCCTCCTCCAAGGTGGAACTCAAACCGATCCGACAGGCGAATTACCGTATATAGAAAGCAACTGTTTTACGTAGAAATCCAGCCTTTTTTAGGCGGCACTCATATTAAATAGCGTCCGATCGGATTTTACATCTCCTTAAATCGCCGCATTTACACTGCAGCGAGATAACTCGGGCGAAAATTTGTGAGAACAGCGCATTCAGGATGCGCGTAACGGGGATATGCCGGCTCATCATGGCAGCCAGAAAATCGGACAAACGCGTCGAACCGTCTTTTGGCGGATCGCAGGACAAAGATGACTTCCGTCTCGACGCGGACGACCGCATCATTGGCAATGGACGCTCCACCCGGCGTGCGCGGAAGGCCGATGACGACTACGACGATCTCCCGCCCCGCAAGACACGCAAGCAGTCCGACCCGTCCAACGACCGCGACAGGTCTTCGCGCAAGGCATCGTCAAATCGCGGTGGCGACAATGGTGGCTTCTTCGCGCCCCTGAAACGACTGGTTTACTGGTGCGTCGTCCTGTCGATCTGGGCAGCGATCGGCATCGGTGGACTTGTTCTCTACTACGGCGCGCAGATGCCGTCTGCCAGCAGCTGGACCATTCCAGACCGTCCGCCAAACATGAAGATCACCTCGACCGATGGGTCGGTGATCGCCAACCGCGGCACGACCGGTGGCGAGGCGCTGGCGCTGGAAGACATGTCGCCCTACCTGCCCCAGGCCGTCATGTCGATCGAGGATCGGCGCTTCTATTCCCATTTTGGCGTCGATCCGCTGGGTCTGGCGCGCGCCTTCGTCAACAACCTGACAGGCCAGCCGATCCAGGGCGGTTCGACGATCACCCAGCAGCTTGCCAAGAACCTGTTCCTCTCCCCGGATCGCACGTTCGAGCGCAAGATCCAGGAAGTGCTCTTGTCCTTCTGGCTGGAGACGAAATTCACCAAGGACCAGATCCTGGCGATGTACCTCAACCGGGTGTACTTCGGCGCGAACGCCTATGGTGTCGAGGCCGCTTCGCGTCGCTACTTCAACAAGTCGGCACGGGACGTCAACCTCGGTGAGGCGGCAACGCTTGCGGGTCTTTTGAAGGCGCCCTCGCGGCTTTCGCCTGCCAGAGATCCGAAAGCGGCCGAAGAGCGGGCACAGGTCGTTCTCGGGACGATGCGGGAAGAAGGCTACATCACTGACAGCGACCTCAAGACCGCGATGGCGCAGCCGCCTTCCAACGCCAAGAGCTCCTGGAACGGCGCCCAGCACTACGCCGCAGACATGGTGGTCGATGAGGTCAAGCGTCTGATCGGGGAGCCGAAGGTCGATGTCGTCGTCGAGACCACCGTCGATCTGCGTCTTGAGGAAGCCGCCGAAAAGGCTTTGAAAGACGTGCTCAACAAGGAAGGCGGCAAGCTGAACGCCTCGCAGGCGGCGCTTGTGTCCGTTGATGCGACCGGCGCCATCCGCGCAATGGTGGGCGGCCGCGATTACGCCCAAAGCCAGTTCAACCGGGCCGTCAAGGCCAAGCGCCAGCCAGGCTCCGCGTTCAAGCCGTTCGTCTATGCCTCGGCTCTCGAAGCGGGCTACAATCCGGACACGATCGTCAACGACGCGCCTGTCCGCATCGGCAACTGGACGCCGGAGAATTACGAAAAGGAATACAAGGGGCCGGTTCCGCTTTCCTATGCGATGGCCCATTCGCTCAACACCGTCGCCGCTCAACTGGTGGTGGCGGTGGGGCCTGAAAAGGTCGTGTCGATGGCGCATCGGCTCGGCGTCGATTCCGACATCCAGCCGAACGCTTCAATTGCGCTCGGGACATCGGAAGTCTCGCTGACGGAGCTCACCTCGTCCTATGCAGCCTTCATGAACGGCGGCTACAAGGCGACGCCTTATATCGTGAAGCGGATTGCCGATACGGACGGCAAGGTTCTCTATGAGGCCGATTACACCAACCCGCCGCGGGTTCTCAGCGCGCCAGTTGCGGCTGCCATGAACAGCATGATGTCGGGCGTCGTCCGTGACGGCACCGGCCGGGCCGCGCGCCTCGACGGCTGGCAGGTTGCCGGCAAGTCCGGGACGACCCAGTCGTTCCGCGATGCGCTGTTCGTCGGTTATACCAGCATCATGACGACAGGGATCTGGTTCGGCAACGACGACGGCGCCTTCATGAAAAAGGTGACTGGTGGCGGCCTGCCGGCAAAAGCCTGGAAGGAATACATGACGGTGGCGATGAAGGGCTATACCCCGACGCCACTGTTCGGTTTCAACAGCGGCCTTCAGCTGCCACCGCCCGTCGAGGAAGAACAATCGCCATCGACATCGATTGGCGACATCATTTCCGGCATCATACCGGGGGCGAGCGATCAGCGTGAAGCGCCTGCGCCGGATAATTTTCCGCCAGCTCCGCGTGCGCCGGTCCAGCAGGCGGCACCTCGTGGAGAAGCCTCTCTCGAACAGCCGGCACGCAGGCCTCCGCCCGCGACGCGCCAGCAAGTCCAGCCTGCCACCCCGGGCCAGCCCGATTGCGCCTATGGTGACAACGCGGTCTGCAACACCGGGACGGTTTATGACAACAGACCGCCGCCGCGACAGTATCGCGAAGGCGGTTCTGCCAACCGGGCGCAACCCGGAGAGTACAGGGATTACCGCGAATATCGTGCCCCTTACGATAGCCAGGCACCGGTGCCGCCCGGCGATGTCGGCGGCCGCCCGATGCCGCCTTCGGACGTCGGACAAGTCTACCAGCCGCAGGAAACGCGTCGCACGACGCTGTACGATATCCTCATGGGCCAGTAGCCCGTTAGAAAGACAGAAGGAAAATTGCATTTTTTTGCGTGAATGCAGGCGAATTCCCGCCTTGCAGTCCGAAAAACCCGTCCTTATATACCCCGCATGACAGCAGCCGGTGCTGCGAAAATTCCCAGTCGAGGAACTGTCAAAGGAATGCCTTTCACGGGGTTCCGACAGTTCGCTTAAAGGAGAGAGAAGATATGGCAAAAGTAATTGGCATCGACCTTGGCACTACCAACTCCTGCGTCGCCATCATGGACGGCAAGGATTCCAAAGTCATCGAGAATGCGGAAGGCGCGCGCACGACGCCGTCCATGGTCGCATTTTCTGACGACGGCGAACGTCTCGTCGGTCAGCCGGCCAAGCGCCAGGCTGTAACCAACCCAACCAATACGCTTTTCGCAGTGAAGCGCCTTATCGGCCGCCGCTACGAAGACCCGACCGTTGAGAAGGACAAGGGCCTCGTACCCTTCGACATCGTCAAGGGCGACAACGGCGACGCTTGGGTGAAGGCTCAGGACAAGGCCTACTCTCCGGCCCAGATCTCCGCGATGATCCTTCAGAAGATGAAGGAAACCGCAGAAGCCTATCTCGGCGAGAAGGTCACGCAGGCCGTCATCACGGTTCCCGCATACTTCAACGATGCCCAGCGCCAGGCAACCAAGGATGCCGGCCGCATTTCGGGTCTTGAAGTTCTGCGCATCATCAACGAGCCGACGGCTGCAGCACTTGCCTACGGCCTCGACAAGAAGGAAGGCAAGACGATTGCCGTTTACGACTTGGGCGGCGGCACGTTCGATATCTCGGTTCTCGAAATCGGCGATGGCGTCTTCGAAGTGAAGTCGACCAACGGTGACACCTTCCTCGGTGGTGAAGACTTCGACATGCGTCTCGTCGAATATCTCGCAAACGAGTTCAAGAAGGAAAACGGCATCGACCTGAAGAACGACAAGCTCGCTCTGCAGCGCCTCAAGGAAGCATCCGAGAAGGCAAAGATCGAACTGTCGTCGTCGCAGCAGACCGAAATCAACCTGCCGTTCATCACGGCCGATGCTTCCGGTCCGAAGCACCTGACCTTGAAGCTGACCCGCTCGAAGTTCGAAAGCCTGGTCGACGATCTCGTCCAGCGCACTGTCGCACCGTGCAAGGCAGCCTTGAAGGATGCCGGCGTGACTGCCGCTGAAATCGACGAAGTCGTTCTGGTCGGCGGCATGAGCCGCATGCCGAAGGTACAGGAAGTCGTCAAGCAGCTGTTCGGCAAGGAGCCGCACAAGGGCGTCAACCCGGATGAAGTGGTTGCCATGGGCGCCGCGATCCAGGGCGGCGTTCTGCAGGGCGACGTCAAAGACGTTCTCCTTCTCGACGTGACCCCGCTGTCGCTCGGCATCGAAACGCTCGGTGGCGTCTTTACCCGCCTGATCGACCGCAACACGACGATCCCGACGAAGAAGTCGCAGACCTTCTCTACCGCCGACGATAACCAGTCGGCCGTGACGATCCGCGTTTCGCAGGGCGAGCGTGAAATGGCGCAGGACAACAAGCTGCTTGGTCAGTTCGACCTCGTCGGTCTGCCGCCGGCTCCGCGCGGCATGCCGCAGATCGAAGTCACGTTCGACATCGACGCCAACGGCATTGTCCAGGTTTCGGCCAAGGACAAGGGTACCGGCAAGGAACAGCAGATCCGCATCCAGGCATCTGGTGGTCTGTCCGACGCCGACATCGAGAAGATGGTCAAGGACGCCGAGGCGAACGCCGAAACCGACAAGAAGCGTCGTGCCGGTGTGGAAGCCAAGAATCAGGCCGAAAGCCTCATTCATTCCAGCGAGAAGTCGCTGGCTGAATATGGCGACAAGGTAACCGAGACCGACCGCAAGGCGATCGAGGATGCCATTGCCGCGCTCAAGGCTTCTGTCGAGGCTCCCGAGCCTGATGCAGACGATATCCAGGCGAAGACCCAGACCCTCATGGAAACATCCATGAAGCTTGGTCAGGCCATCTATGAGGCCCAGCAGGCTGATGGTGGCGCTGCCGAAGCCGGCAAGGACGACGGTGTCGTCGATGCCGACTACGAGGAAATCAAGGACGACAAGAAGTCGGCCTAAGTCTGGCTCCGTTGACGGATACCGCTAGATAGTCGACTAAGATATCCGGCTGCCATCGTGCAGCCGGAACCCTTTCTGGAGCCGGTTACCGCTTATGGCTAAAGCAGATTTTTACGAAACGCTGGGTGTCGGCAAATCCGCTGACGAGAAGGAGCTGAAAAGCGCCTTCCGTAAGCTTGCGATGAAATACCATCCCGACAAGAACCCCGGCGATGCGGAAGCTGAGAAGAAATTCAAGGAGATCGGCGAAGCTTACGAGACGCTGAAGGATCCCCAGAAGCGCGCGGCCTACGATCGCTTCGGTCATGCTGCCTTCGAACAGGGTGGCATGGGCGGCGGCGGTGGCGGCTTCTCCGGCGGCGCAGGAGCAGGTGGCTTCTCCGACATTTTCGAAGACATTTTCGGCGACATGATGGGCGGCGGCCGTGCGCGCCGGTCCTCCGGCGGTCGCGAACGTGGCGCCGATCTTCGCTACAATATGGAGATCACCCTCGACGAGGCCTATGCCGGCAAGACGGCGCAGATCCGGGTTCCGTCCTCGATCACCTGTGACGTCTGTTCGGGTTCGGGCGCCAAGCCCGGCACCCAGCCGAAGACCTGCGGCACCTGCCAGGGGTCCGGGCGCGTCCGTGCATCCCAGGGCTTCTTCTCGGTTGAGCGGACCTGCCCGACCTGTCATGGCCGCGGACAGACCATCACCGATCCGTGCACCAAGTGCCACGGCCAGGGTCGCGTCACCGAAGAGCGTTCGCTGTCGGTAAACATTCCATCGGGCATCGAAGACGGCACGCGCATTCGCCTGCAGGGCGAAGGCGAAGCCGGTGCGCGCGGTGGCCCAACCGGGGATCTCTACATCTTCCTGTCGGTCCGACCGCACGAGTTCTTCCAGCGTGATGGCGCCGATCTCTACTGCGCCGTGCCGATCTCCATGACGACGGCAGCGCTTGGCGGCACGTTCGATGTCGGGACGCTGGATGGATCGAAGTCACGTGTGACCGTTCCTGAGGGCACACAGGCCGGCAGGCAGTTCCGCCTCAAGGGCAAGGGAATGCCGGTGCTGCGGTCTTCGCAGACGGGCGATCTCTACATCCAGATCCAGATCGAGACGCCGCAGAAGCTGACCAAGCGCCAGCGCGAGCTGCTGCAGGAGTTCGAGGACATCTCGTCCAAGGAGAACAATCCGGAATCGACGGGCTTCTTTGCCCGGATGAAGGAATTCTTCGACACCTGATGGCTGTCACAAAGACGAAGATTGCAAAACGCCGGCCCTGCGCCGGCGTTTTTCTTCGTTAAAACCCTTATAGACACCGCAATCTGCCCAGCCATTATTATAGAGCTGAACAAGCCCGCTCTGTAGTTGCGGGACTGAAACAATCGAGACCAGACATGACGGACGGTAAACACTACTGGCTTCGCAAAGACGACAAGCAGGCGACCAAGGCCAACTTCCCGGAACTGTTCTTCGACCTGGTCTTCGTCTTCGCCTTCATCCAGTTGTCAGAAACGCTGGCCGCGGATTTCTCGCTCGGGATCGCCGCCGAAGCGCTGATTTTCATCTTCGCGCTCTGGTGGGTCTGGATCCACACGACCTGGGTCACCAATCTTCTCGATGCCGAAATAGAGCCGGTGCGGATCCTGCTGTTCGGCCTGATGTTTCTCGGCGTCATTCTGGCAATTGCCCTGCCGAGGGCGTTTCAGGACATGGGCCTGACCTTCGCACTCGCCTATTCGGCCATGCAGATCATCCGATCGCTGTTTGCCCTCTACGCCTTCCGACACGCCGATCGGGCCTCCTATGTCACCTTCCAGCGGATCACCGTCTGGCTTTCGGTTTCAAGCGCTTTGTGGATCGCCGGCGGCCTCAGTGAACAGTCCGTCCGGGTGTATTTCTGGATCGCTGCGCTGGCGATCGAATATATCGCACCGATCTTACGGTACCGGGTGCCCGGGCTAGGTGCCGCACCTGCGGAAACGCTTGACATCAACGGCGAGCATATGGCCGAACGCTGCGCGCTGTTCGTCATCATCGCACTTGGGGAAACGATCCTCACCACGGGCAAGAATGCGTCCAGTCATCTGGAAAGCAGCTTGACGCCACTCGTGTTGTTTGTAGCCTTCCTTTCGACCGTGCTGATGTGGTGGATCTACTTCCATGACGGGCAGGAAAAGGCAGCCGACAAGGCGGAAGAAAGTTCAGAGCCACAGGCGACCGCGAATCATCTTTTCACCTACGGTCACCTGCCGATTATCGCTGGCATCATCCTTACTGCAGTCGGTGAAGACTTCGCGCTGTCGCATGCGCACGAGCATGCAACGCTTGCTCAGGCTTTCGCGCTTCTGGGCGGTCCGATCCTGTTCTTAAGCGGCATGATCTGGGTAAAGACGCATTCGACAAAGCATGTGCCATGGTCGCATTGCGCCGGCATTGCCGTCCTTGTTGCCTGCTTTCTGCTTGTTGCGAGCCTGACAACCGTCCACATCCAGATGCTTGCGACGGGTTCGCTTCTGGCCGTCGCAATCTGGGAATATGTGGCCCTGAGGCGCTTTGCCCGCGCCGCGGCGTGAGGCTCAGTAGTGTGGCGGGCGTGTGTTGGCCGGCGCTTCCAGCGAGGTTTCCTCGAGGGACAGAAAGCGTACGGTCAGCCGGTCGAGCTTCGCGCGGGTCTGCTCGACGACCTTCCACTGCTCGGCAAGCTGGTCGGACAGTTCCTCGATGACCTTGGCCTGATGCGCCGCCAATTCCTCCAGCTTCAAAATTCTATCGTCGTCGGTCACACTATTCACTCGCACTCGATTTCGGGCCGTCGCCGGATCCTTCCGGCTGAGGCTTTCTCCGAGACTACAGCGTTTGGAGCGGGAAGAAAACGGCGGGCACGGCCTGCAACTCGCTAAGGGTGATGTCAGTTACAGACCTGCGCTTGCCTTCTTGGCGCGAAGTCCTTAGCTCCTACGTGGAAACAACGCGATACAAGATGGCGCAAAAGACTTTCCTTTCCCGGCTGAAGCTGACCGACTTCCGGAATTACCCCCAGGCTTCGCTCGATCTCGACGGCCGGCATGTCGTCCTGACCGGCGAGAATGGTGCGGGTAAGACCAACCTTCTGGAAGCCGTGTCCTTCCTGTCTCCGGGCCGTGGCCTGCGCCGCGCCGTGCTGAGCGATGTCACGCGCGTCGGTGCTGCCGCTGGTTTCAGCGTCTTTGCGGATGTGGACGGGATGGAGGGCGAGGTTTCGCTCGGCACCGGCATCGAAGCGAATGACGGCGACGGTGTCAGCCGTAAGCTCCGGATCAACGGCACGCCGGCAAAATCGACCGAAGAACTCTCGGACCATCTGCGCGCCCTGTGGCTTACGCCGGCTATGGATGGGCTGTTCACCGGCCCCTCGGCCGACCGCCGCCGCTTTCTCGACCGACTGGTTCTCTCGCTCGATGCAGGTCACGGCCGGCGGGCGGGCGATTTTGAGCGGGCCATGCGCAGCCGCAACCGGTTGCTGTCCGAAGGCCGGTTCGATCCCGCGTGGCTTTCCGCAATCGAGGCGCAGATGGCGGGTCTCGGTATATCCATGGCGGCGGCCCGGCACGAGATGCTGGGACTGCTGAAGACGCTGTCTGCCAATCTCGGCGACACGCCGTTTCCAACGCCCGATCTTTCGCTGGAAGGGTTCCTGGACGGCGCCATGGATCGGCCAGCGGCGGACCTGGAAGATGAATACCTGGCGATGCTTTCGTCAGGGCGCGGCCGCGACGCGGCGGCAGGCCGGACATTGGACGGGCCGCACCGTGTCGACCTAACAGTTCGTCACCGCGAGAAGGACATCGAGGCTTCGCGCTGTTCGACCGGGGAGCAGAAAGCCCTGCTGATCGGGCTCGTGCTTGCCCATGCCCGCCTGACGGCGGATATGACTGGCCATGCGCCGATCCTGCTTCTGGACGAGATTGCAGCACATCTGGACGAGGGACGGCGCGCGACATTGTTCGATCTCGTGCATGGACTGGGCGGGCAGGCCTTCATGACCGGCACCGATCGCCACATGTTTGCAGCGCTTGCTGATCGGGCGCAGTTCCTGACCGTTTCCCATGGCGGCATTAGCCGCTGAACCTGCTTACACTCGATTGCCGCGGTGCTATGATCCCATGATGGAAAACCAGAATTCGGACGCGCTCCGTCCAGATGAAATCGAGCGCTATCGCCGCCATATCCTGCTGCCGGAGATCGGCGGTCAGGGCCAGCAGAAGCTCAAGAGCGCACGCGTTCTGGTGATCGGCGCCGGCGGCCTCGGCGCGCCCATTCTCGAATACCTCGCAGCGGCCGGCGTTGGCACGATCGGCATCGTTGACGACGACCGCGTTTCGCTCTCCAACCTGCAGCGACAGGTGATCCACGATACCGGCACGATCGGCGAGATGAAGACACGGAGTGCCCGAGAGGCGATCGCCCGGTTAAACCCGAATACGCGGGTGATCGATTTCGAGGAGCGCTTCTCCGCCGAATGGGCTCAGATGCATCTCTCCCGTTTTCGCCTGCTGATCGACGGCTCGGACAATTTCGACACGCGCTATGCAGCAGCGGACGCGGCGGAAGCGGCCCGCATCCCCTTGGTGACGGGTGCGGTCGGGCGCTTCGACGGATCGGTGACGGTGGTGAAACCTTACGAGGCCGGCGAGGACGGAGAGCTCAACCCCACCTACCGCGACCTCTTTCCCGAGCAGCCGCCGGAAGGCCTTATCCCCGCCTGCGCGGAGACTGGCGTCGTCGGTGCGCTCACCGGCGTGATCGGGACGCTGATGGCGATGGAAGCGATCAAGTTGGTGACAGGGATCGGCGAGCCGCTGGTTAGACGCCTGTTGCTCTACGATGCGCTGGCAACCCGGTTCGATGTGATCAAGTACAAGCGCCGCGGGACACGGACGGCGGCGGAATGACCGAGATCGTTCGCCTCGACGAGAGTTTTACCCGCTGGGAAGACCTGCTGACGCTCATCCTGTCATCCTTCGCCTACATGGACGGCGTGATCGATCCGCCCTCCTCTGCCCACCGGCTCACGCTTGTGTCGCTTGAGCAGAAGGCGCGCGACGAGATTGCGTTCGTCGCGGTGGAAGAGGGACAGCTTGCAGGTTGCGTGTTTCTGAAGCCTGAACCCGGATGTCTCTATGTGGGCAAGCTGGCGATATCGCCTGCGTTCCAGAACCGAGGTCTCGGCCGGCGGCTGCTCTCGGTGGCGGAGGATATCGCGCGGCAACACGGCCTGCCTGCGCTGAGGCTGGAGACGCGCATCGAGCTTACCGGCAATCACGCGACCTTCGAGAAGTGGGGCTTCGTCAGGACGGCCGAGAACGCCCATGCGGGCTATGCCAGAACGACATCGATCGAGATGCAGAAGCCCCTCGCGTAAGAACCGTTAGTTTCGGCCGGGCAGGACCCTGTTCGGTGGGCGATGGCCATCGAAATACGTGCGGATATTGATGATGACCTTGTCGCCCATGTCGATGCGACCTTCGATCGTTGCCGAGCCCATATGCGGCAGCAGAACCACACGCCCTTCGCGCGCAAGCTTGACCAGCTTCGGATTGACGGCCGGTTCGTTCTGATAGACGTCGAGCCCTGCGCCGGCAATTTTTCCGTCACGCAGCAGCTGCACCATCGCTGCCTCGTCGATGATATCGCCGCGGGCGGTGTTGACGATGATCGAACCGGGCTGCAGCAAGGCCAGCCGGCGGGCCGAGAGAAGGTGGAAGGTCGCCGGCGTCGACGGGCAGTTGATCGAGACGATATCGACGCGCGCAAGCATCTGATCGAGGCTGTCCCAATAGGTCGCCTCCAGCTCTTCCTCGGTGGCCGGGCTGACCGGTTTGCGATTGTGATAATGGATGGCGAGGCCGAAGGCCTTGGCCCGGCGCGCCACGGCACTGCCGATGCGGCCCATGCCGACGATGCCGATACGCTTGCCCCAGATCCGCCGGCCGAGCATCCAGGTCGGGCTCCAGCCTTCCCAGTCACCGGGCTTGTCGGTGAGGATCCGCGATCCTTCCGCCAGGCGTCGGTTGACGGCAAGAATCAGCGCCAAGGTCATGTCGGCCGTGTCTTCGGTCAGGACGTTCGGCGTGTTGGTGACCGTGATTCCTTTCTTCGCGGCCGCATCCACATCGATATGATCGGTACCGTTGGAAAAACTGGCGATCAGCTTCAGCTGCGGGCCTGCTTCCGCGATCAGCCCTGCGTCGATCCTATCGGTAACCGTCGGTACCAGCACATCGGCGGTCTTCATAGCAGCGATAAGCTCTTCGCGCGAACGGGGACAATCGTCGATATTGAGCTCTGCGTCGAAAAGCTCGCGCATGCGCGTTTCAACGGCGTCCGGAAGTTTGCGAGTGATGTAAACCTGGGGTTTTTTCTTCGCTGTCATGGTTTCAAAGCCGCATTGCAATCAGCTGCCATTAGGACGTCCTTAACCAAGGTGCGCAATAGTCGAAGGCATCCAGGGCGTTTTCTTAACAGACCCGTCGGCGAAGACAAACAAAACCTCGCATGGACAGGAACGCTTGTGGAATTTCAGCCGGAATGAGATTCATGCGCAGAACATTCTTTACATCCTTCCTTGCAGCCTCGATCGGGCTCCTCACCTGCCTTTCCGGCGCCGACGGCGCACTTGCACAGGGCGTTGCCAAGGGCGCAAGCGGTCTGCCGCTTCCCCGTTTCGTCAGCCTGAAATCGAGAAAGGTGAACATCCGCATCGGTCCGAGCACGGATTATGCGGTGTCATGGATGTACATGAAGTCGGGAACCCCGATGGAAATCATCCAGGAATACGACAACTGGCGCCGTGTTCGCGATGCCGAGGGCACGGAGGGCTGGGTCAACCAGGCCCTGCTATCGGGCGAGCGCACGGCCGTTGCAGCGCCGTGGATGCGCGGCAAGGGCAAGGACATCTATGTCAACATGCGCAACGAACCGCAGCAATCCGCGGGCCTCACTGCAAAGCTCGAGCCCGGCGTGATGATCAAGATCAGCGAATGCAATGGCGACTGGTGCCACGCAGAAGCGAATGGTGCAGAGGGCTGGATCGCCCAGGCGGAAATCTGGGGCGCTTACCCGGGAGAGGCCTTTAAATAAGGCCTCTTTCCTTCGCCGCCTGCGCGAGCGAGACCATCGGCCGCGGCCCGATCTGCTGAATGACGATGGCCGCGACCAGGCAGCCAAGCTTGCCGCAATCCTCAAGCGAACGATCTGCGGTATAGCCGTAGAGAAAGCCGGCGGCGAACAGATCGCCGGCACCGGTCGTATCGACGAGTTCCTCGATGGCATAGGCCGGGATCGCGATCCGCTCCTTGCCACGCACGAGAACCGCACCTTCCTCGCTCAACGTGATGGCCGCCAGCTTGCAATCGTGAGCGATCTTGCCGAGGGCGAGCTCGAAATCGTCCGTCTCGTAGAGCGACAGAAGTTCCTGCTTGTTGGCAAAGACGATATCCACGGTGCCGGATTTCATCAGCTCCAGGAATTCCTCGCGGTAGCGACCGACGCAGAACGGATCCGACAGCGTCATCGAGACTTCACGACCATGCGCATGGGCGATGCGGGCTGCTTCGCGGATCGCATCCTTGGCGCGCGGCGGATCCCACAAGTAACCTTCGAAATAGGTCACTTTCGATTCGGCCACCACGTCTTCCTCGACATGTTCAGGACCGAGTTCGACGCAGGCGCCGAGATAGGTGTTCATCGAACGCTCGCCATCCGGCGTCACGAAAATCATCGAACGGGCGGTCGGTGGATGAACACCGTCAGGCTTTGTTTCGTAGTGGACACCCTGGGCACGGATATCATGCTGGAAAATGGTGCCGAGCTGATCGTTGGCGACCTTGCCGAAATATGCAGCCCTGCCGCCAAGGCTGGCGACGCCTGCTGCCGTATTGCCGGCGGAACCGCCAGAGGCTTCGACCGCAGGCCCCATCTTCGAATAGAGAAGTTCGGCGCGCTCGGCATTGATCAGGTTCATCGCACCCTTGATGATCGCGTTGTCGCCGAGGAACTGATCGTCGCAGCGTGCGAGGATGTCCACGATGGCATTGCCGATGGTTAGCACGTCGAATTTCGGCATCCGGCTCTGATCCTCTTTCGAATGAATGGATGAGAGAACGGGTATTCGCCTTTGGCCATGATTGGAAGCAAAAAACGCTGTCGGCACTAAGGCTTCAGAAATCCGCAGCTGTCATTCTCCCGTCATGGTGAGCCGCTAGATAACGATCATCCGATTGCTGATGTCGACCACGGATGAACTGGCGACGAAGCGTTTGGACACCCCTGGCTGGACCGGGGAAGGAAGCGGGGATCAAGCCCCGCTTTTCTGTTTTCGGCTTTCGCCTGCAACGGGTTTGCGCCCGACGCATTTGTCGTTCAGCCAGATCTGCGCTAGACGCAGATAACAGTCTCCTCCGAAAGCCGCGTCCGTGTCGTCAGTCTTCGCCAATGTGCTGCCCGTCTTCGTCCTGATCCTGATGGGCTGGCTCGCCGCCAAAACCGGGCTTTTGAAGGCCGAAACCGGTGACGCGCTGGGGGAATACGTCTTCAAGATCGCGGTTCCGATGCTGATCTTCCGGACGGTTGCGGACGCCCATTTTGGCGGCGTCTCTCCCTTCGGGCTGTGGAGCGCTTATTTCATTGCCGTTGCCGTCACATGGACGACCGGGCATCTGATGGCCACGCGGTTCTTCGCAAGGGATGCCAAGGTCGGCGTCATCGCGGGCATGTCGAGTGCGTTTGCCAACAACATCTTCATCGGCCTGCCGTTGATCGATCACATGGTTGGCAAGGAAGGGCTTCTTGCCGTCTCGATCCTGCTCGCCATCCATCTGCCGATCATGATGATCGCCGGCTCGATCCTGATGGAGGGGGCAACTGCGCGGGTCGACGGCACACAGAAGCGCACGCTTTCCGTGGTTCTGCGGCAGGTCGCCAGCAACCTGGTCCGCAATCCGCTCGTGATCGCGATCGCGATCGGGATACCGTTCAATCTTCTGGGCTTCTCGATCCCCACGTCCGTGCTGCCTGTCGTCAACCAGATCGCCGCCTCAGCCGGGCCGGTGGCGCTGATTTCAATCGGCATGGCGCTCACCCGTTATCCGATCCGTGGCGATATCAATCTCGCCACGGCCGTTGCAGTCCTGAAGCTTACCCTGATGCCGGCGATCGTGTTCGCCACAAGCCATGCGATCGGGCTGCCGCGGGACTGGGCGGCCGCTCTGGTTTTGACCTCGTCTGTTCCAACGGGCATCAATGCCTGGCTGATTGCCCAGCGGTTCAGGTCCGGACAAAGCCTTGCGGCCTCGACCATCAGCATCACGACAGCGTTCGGCCTTATCACCGTAAGCTTCTGGGGTTGGCTGCTGTCGTGATCGGAATGTCTGCCGCCGGGTGGGATCAGTTCGTCGGGGCGGGAGCGGGTGCAGCGCCGGGTTCAGGCAGTGGCGCAGGGCTATCAGACTGTTCGCGGATATAAGCAAGCAGGTTGCCGCGTTCCTTGTCGTTCTTCAATCCGGCAAAGCCCATCGCTGTCCCCTTCACGTAGGCCTTGGGCGCAACGAGGAAGTGGTTGAGGTGATCGAACGTCCAGGTCTCCGCACCGCCCTTGGAGAAATCCTTCATGGCAGCAGAGTAGGAAAAGCCCTCATGGCTGGCGATCGGACGGTTCACAACACCCCATAGATCGGGACCCACCTTGTTGGGGCCTCCCTTTTCAATGGAGTGACAGCTCTGACACTTCTTGAATACCGTTGCGCCGGCAGCGGCATCGGCACCCGCCATCAGCTGACCAACAGGGACAACTTCCGCGGCACCGCCACCGGCAGCCGCTTCGCCGCCGGCTGGCTCTTCCAGCGCGGCGATTGCAAATCCTTCCTTCTCAGGCGACGGCGAGTGGAAAATCCCCTCCGACGCGATCGATACGGACATCATCACGAAAACCGTGGCAAGCAATGCGCCTACCGACATGTTTACATAGGGATTCATCAGCAAATTCTCCTCACCGGCCCGCCGTCCCAAAGCAGGCACCTTGAATTTGTTTGGAAGCTATGTCTTTTGCAGAGGCCTTGCAACACGATACGCTCGTTCTGCTTGAGACTTTTTGCCACTGCGCAGGCTGGATTGGAAGGTTTTACGATGACTTACACGGCTTTCGACCGAACGCTCGTCCTCATTCCAGCACGAATGGCGTCGACGCGCCTTCCCGGCAAGCCGCTGGCAGACATCGCCGGCCTGCCCATGATCGTGCAGGTCGCAAAGCGCGCCGAGGAGGCCAATGTCGGTCGCATCGTCGTTGCCGTGGACCATCAGGACATTTTCGATGTGGTGAAAGCTGCAGGCTTCGAGGTAGTCATGACCCGCGAAGACCACCAGTCGGGTTCCGATCGGATCTTTGAAGCGCTGACCAAGGCAGACCCCGATGGCAAGGTGGAATACGTCATCAACGTGCAGGGCGACCTGCCGACCGTGGAAGCCGACGTCGTGCGCGCCTCGCTCAAGCCGCTGCTGGACAGCCCGCAGACGGATATCGCCACGCTGACCGTCGAAATCACCGACGAGCACGAGAAGACCAATCCGAATGTGGTCAAGATCGTCGGTTCGCCTCTCTCGGACACGCGGCTGAAGGCGCTCTATTTTACCCGCGCCACAGCTCCTTACGGCAACGGACCGCTTTACCATCATATCGGGCTTTATGCCTATCGCCGCACTGCGCTCGAGAAATTCGTGGCGCTCGGCCCTTCGGTGCTCGAAAAGCGCGAATCACTCGAACAGCTGCGGGCACTTGAAGCCGGCATGCGCATCGATGCCGAAATCGTCGCGTCGGTGCCGCTGGGCGTCGACACGCCGGCCGACCTTGAAAAGGCACGCGCCATCCTCTCCTCCCGCGGTTTGTAACGGATCAGCCTCATGAATGCCTCGACCAACCGCATTTCCTTCCAGGGCGAATTCGGCGCCAATTCCGATATGGCGTCCAGGGACATGTTTCCGGATATGGAACCCCTGCCCTGCCCGACCTTCGAGGATGCGTTCCAGGCGCTGGAGAACGGTGATTCGGATCTCGCGATGATCCCGATCGAAAACACCATCGCCGGCCGTGTTGCCGACATTCACTACCTGCTGCCGGAATCGCGTCTGCATATCGTCGGCGAATATTTCATGCCGATCCGGTTCCAGCTGATGGTGCTGCCGGGTGTGGAGCGCGAGGAGATCCGCACCGTCCACAGCCATATCCACGCGCTTGGCCAGTGCCGCAAGATCATCCGCGCCAATGGCTGGAAGGCCGTTGTTGCCGGCGACACGGCGGGTGCTGCGAAACTGGTCTCCGAAAAGGGCGACCGCTCGATGGCGGCCCTTGCGCCACGGCTTGCGGCCAGCCTCTACGGGCTCGATATTCTGGCTGAAAATGTCGAGGACACGGAAAACAATGTCACTCGTTTCGTGGTTTTGTCGCGCGACGAGAAATGGGTGCAGCGCAACGAGGCGGACGACGTGATCGTCACCACCTTCGTCTTCAACGTGCGCAACATTCCGGCTGCGCTCTACAAGGCGATGGGTGGATTTGCCACCAACGGCATCAACATGACGAAGCTCGAAAGCTATCAGCTGGGCGGCAAGTTCGTGGCGACGCAGTTCTACGCGGATATCGAGGGGCATCCGGACGATGCCCCCGTGCGGCGTGCGCTGGAAGAACTGCGCTTCTTCTCCGAAAAGGTCCGCATTCTCGGGACCTACAAGGGCCATCCGATGCGCGGCGCGCTGCAGAAAGGCTGACGGGCGGAAGCGCTCCTTTCAGCGCTTCCAGTCGATCCAGTCGCGCATCAGCCGATAGGCAATCGCTCCCTTGGCGGGGCCGAACGGCTTGTCATCCGGGCCTGCCTCCAGCATCGCCTGCACCTCGGCGCGCGAAAACCAGCGAACGTCAGACATTTCGTGGGCATCGATGGTGATCTCCGTCGACGTCGCCTCGGCGAAACAGCCGATCATCAGCGAATGCGGCATCGGCCAGGGCTGCGATGCGTGATAGCGCACCCGACCGGTTTCGATCGCTGACTCCTCCAACGTTTCGCGCCTGACGGCCTGTTCGACCGTTTCGCCGGGTTCGACGAAGCCAGCCAGGCAGGAATACATGCCCTCCTGGAAATGATGGCTGCGTCCCAAAAGGCAGCGGTCGTTTTCCTCGTCGATCGTCATCATGATGACGACGGGGTCGGTGCGCGGAAACATCATGTGCTGACACTTCGTGCAGACGCGCTTGTAGCCGCCGATCTTCATTTCGGTGGGCGAGCCGCATTTGCCGCAGAAGATATTGGCGGCATTCCAGTTGAGCAAGGACACGGCCTGGGCGACCTCGCCCTGAAGCTCGTCATCCAGCAGCCCTTCCCGGAAAAGAGCGCGCGCCTCGGTCGGCTTGTAATGGCTTGCAAGCTCTTCATCGGCGATCGTGACCGGGACGGCGACGCGCGGCTCGCCGTTCTGGTGATGGCCGAGCAGCACGGCCCGGTCGAAATCCGGCTTCAGCTCCGCCAGCTCGTAAGCCGCAAACAGCGGATCGAGGATCTGGCCGTCGTGCTTCAGAATGACCCGGCTGCCGGAAAAGGCGAGGATATGGGTGCCATCGACGGACAGCGCCTTCTCGATGCAGTCGTCTTCCCGGTTTTCCGCCTGCCGGTCGAGCTTGTTGCCGGAGAACGCCGTGAGGCTGCTGGGGTCGGGATGGGGTGTATCGGTATCGAATATGCTGCTCATCGGGAAAGCTTTTCCATCAGTCTGTTCATCAGGGCCTGCATCTTTTCGCCATCATACGGTTCTGCGGATCCGTAGCCCCAGATCGGGCCCGGCCAGTTCGCATCGCCTTCGAAGCGGGCAATCACATGAACATGGAGCTGCCGGACGATGTTGCCAAGCGCACCGACATTAATCTTGGTCGCACCCGTTATGGCTTTCAAGGCCGCCGCAACATGATTGACCTCGGCCGACAGGAGCGCCTGATCGGCCTCCGAAAGCTCGAAGATCTCGGTCATGTCGGCCCGCTGCGGCACCATCACCAGCCACGGCCAGCGGCTGTCATTCTGGATCCGCAGCTGGCAGAGATCGAGGGTGGCGATGAGATCGGAGTCCCGCGCAATGCGCCCGTCCAGTTCGAACTCGCTCAAGCATTCCTCCTAATGTTTTTATCTGGTCGTAGTTTTTTACAGGCTTGGCTTGCATTTGGAAGCGTTATTGACGATATGAGCGGTGGGAGGTTGGTGGTGGACGAGCCACTCGCCAACCGGGTCAGGTCCGGAAGGAAGCAGCCCTAACGAGCCAGGCACGGGTCGCCGTGCCAGCCTCCCACCCTCTCATCTTGGTCAGCATCCGGCGCGCTCAGTCTCTGACGGCCGGAATGGCCCGTACAGGCTGGCAGGATTTTCATGAGCGACGACGGGCCGACATATTCCAGCAACCCGACTGCGCCCACGCCTTCCGGCAGTGGCTACCGGGTTCTCGCCCGCAAATACCGTCCCAAGGATTTTTCCGACCTGATGGTCGGCCAGGAGCCGATGGTGAGAACACTCACCAACGCCTTCGAGACCGGCCGCATCGCCCAGGCCTATATGCTGACCGGTGTGCGCGGTGTCGGCAAGACGACGACTGCCCGCATTCTGGCGCGTGCGCTCAATTACAAGACCGCCGAGATCGACCGCCCGACGATCGATCTGCGTATCCCCGGCGAACACTGCCAGGCGATCATGGAAGGTCGGCATGTCGATGTCATCGAGATGGACGCAGCCTCGCACACCGGCATCGACGATATCAGAGAGATCATCGAGCAGGTGCGCTATCGGCCTGTCTCGGCGCGCTACAAAGTCTACATCATCGACGAAGTGCACATGCTCTCCACGCAGGCTTTCAACGGCCTGCTGAAGACGCTCGAAGAGCCGCCGGAACATGTGAAATTCATCTTCGCGACGACGGAAATCCGCAAGGTGCCGATTACCGTTCTGTCGCGCTGCCAGCGCTTTGACCTCCGCCGGATCAGCGCTGCCGATCTGGTTGGCCTGTTCACGACCATCCTTGAAAAGGAAGGCATACCGGCCGAGACCGAGGCGTTGTCGATGATCGCGCGCGCGGCCGAAGGTTCGGCTCGCGACGGACTTTCCCTTCTCGACCAGGCGATTGCCCATGGCGCAGGCCATGTGGTGGCTGATACCGTGCGCGGCATGCTGGGTCTTGCCGACCGCGCCCGCATCGTCGATCTGTTCGAACAGATCGTGCAGGGCGACGTGACGGCTGCCCTTTCCGAATTTACCGCCCAATACGAGGCCGGCGCCAACCCTGTCGTGGTTCTGACCGACCTTGCAGACTTCACCCATCTCGTCACGCGGTTTAAATATATCCCGGAAGCTGCGGACGATCCTTCGCTGAGCGAAGTGGAGCGTGTGCGCGGTCGCGAATTTTCCGAGACGATTGCGGTCAGCACCCTGTCGCGCATCTGGCAGATGCTATTGAAGGGCATTCCGGAAGCGGAGAACTCTTCCCGCCCCGCCGGTGCCGCCGAAATGGTGCTGATCCGCCTGACCCATGCCGCCCACCTTCCCTCACCGGAAGACGCTGCGCGCCGGCTTGCTGACCTTTCCGGTGGCGATGGCCAGCGCAGTGCGCCCAATGGGAACGGCGGGAGCAATGGCGCAGGCCAGACGTCGTCATCGCAGCCGCCGCTCAATGCCCGCGGGATCGATATGCAGTCGCAGCGGATGCCATCCGGTGGACCGACAGCGATGCTCAAGGCCGTGCCGAACGACAATCCGCGCGAGATGCCGGTCGGCCGTGTCGAGGAAAAGCCCGAGCCCAGCGTTGCGGTTCGCTCGCTGGCCGACATCGTCGATCTCTGCTCCAAGAACCGCGACGCGAAGTTGAAGGCACTCGTGCGCAATTTCGTGCGGCTGGTAAAGATCGAGCCGGGCAGGCTCGACATGCGCCTGACCGACGGCGGACCAACAACGCTGCCGGGCGAACTCGGCGTCAAACTGAAGGAATGGACCGGCATCCACTGGATCGTCTCCCTCAGCAAGGAAGACGGTTCGCCGACATTGGTCGAGGCAGAGGGAACCGCGCGCGAAGCGCGGCTGACCGACGCCCGCTCAGACCCGGATGTTGCAGCGATCCTGTCGCAGTTTCCCGGCGCAAAGATCACCGACGTCCGGATCCGCGTGAGCGAGGACGAAATCGATGCAGACGAATTGCCGCCGCCAGCAGTGGTGGAAAGCGCCGAGGGCGATATCCTGCCGGGCGACGACATCGAACTTTAAAAATCAGGAAGAGGAGATCCCGATGCGCGACATCATGGGCATGATGGGCAAGGTCAAGGAAATGCAGGCCAAGATGGAGAAGATGCAGGCGGATATCGCCGCTCTCGAAGTCGAAGGCACGGCCGGTGGCGGCCTCGTGACGATCCGGATGAACGGCAAGGGCGACATGCTGGGTCTGAAGATCGATCCGTCCCTGTTCAAGGAAGACGAAGCCGAGATCCTCGAAGACCTGATCATTGCAGCCCACAAGCTGGCCAAGGACCGGGCCGAAGAGATCACTGCCGAAAAGACCAAGGAACTGACCGCCGGTCTGCCGATCCCGCCCGGCATGAAGCTGCCGTTCTAAATACGAGATCGGCGTTCCCTCTAGGAACCGCCTGCCGACAAGACCCGCCCACTCGCTAGAACTTGGCGGGCTTTCCGGCTTGGATCGCGTCTCGCATATCGGCATGGATTGGTGCGGATAGAAACCGCTGCCGGTCGTCATCTCCCAGACGCTTGCCGAATTTGGTTAGCAGTTCCGGGATGGAAACCCTCGTTCCTCGGTACGAACTGAATTCAACGGCATCGCCCGCCGACGCAAAACCCGGCGTCAGCACCCGGCAGTAGATGCCGGGGCGAGCAGCCGTTCGGTAGGCTTTGACGAAGGACGGATCGCCCATCTTGGCGGCAAGCGTCGCGCAGGGCGTGCGGGCGGATGTCGCCTGCAGAACAAGCTCGGCACCGATGCGGAAACAATCGCCCGCGGCCACGTCGCGGTTGTCGAGCCCTTCGATGACGAGGTTTTCGCCAAATGTGCCATCGGGAAGATCGCGGCCGAGTTCCGACCGCCACCAGTCGAGCGTGAGGCTGCCTTCGAGCAGGATCGCCTGCTCCGGGCCACCATGATATTTCGTATTGCAGACGGCATCGCCGACCAGGCCCTCGGTATCGATCATGACCGGATTTTTCATCGGCATCTTATTGATGCCGGTCTTGTAGCTCTTGCCCGGAAGCTTTTCCGGATGACCAAGGCAGAGGCTAAGAAGTTTCATTCGGCTGGTCCTTCGTCGATTCCGTTTCCCCTGCATATGGGCTAAAGGAGAACCATGGCAAAGCGAGTCACCGGCCCCGAAATCGAAAAACTCATCCAGCTTCTGGCGAAAGTACCGGGTCTCGGCCCCCGTTCGGCCCGTCGCGCGGCATTGCATCTCATCAAGAAGAAAGACCAGTTGCTCGGTCCGCTGTCGAACGCGATGGGCGAAGCCTATGACAAGGTGAAGATCTGCTCGCGCTGCGGCAATGTCGATACGTCCGATCCCTGCACGGTCTGCACCGATATCAGGCGCGACCAGTCGACGCTGATCGTTTGCGAGGATGTGTCCGATCTCTGGGCGCTGGAGCGCGCAGGCGCGATGAACGCGGCCTATCACGTGCTGGGCGGCACGCTGTCGCCGCTGGATGGTGTGGGGCCGGATGATCTCAACATCCGCGGATTGATCGACCGGGTCAGCGAAGGCGTGGTGAAGGAAATCATCATCGCCGTCAACGCCACGGTCGAGGGGCAAACGACAGCACACTATATAACCGACCAGCTTGCCGGCATCGATGTGAAGATCACCCGGCTGGCGCATGGCGTTCCTGTCGGCGGCGAGCTCGACTATCTCGACGAAGGCACGCTGACGGCGGCGCTTCGGGCACGAACGGCGATCTGAGGAGATTTCATGCGCAAGACAATCATCGCCCTTGGCGCCATCCTTTGCCTGCTTCCGCTGCCCGTGATGGCGCAGAACAAGCCGGATGTGGAAAAACAATTCCAGCGATGGATCGCCAGCGATCTTGGGCCGGAAGCTCGCAAAGCCGGCATTTCCGAGCGGACGCTGAAGACCGCGTTTGACGGCATCGCGCTTAACTGGACCCTGCCTGATCTGGTGCCGCCGGGCTCCAAGCCGCCGAAGAGCCAGGATCAGAGCCAGGCGGAGTTCTCTTCCCCCGGCGCATACTTTTCCGAAAAACGGCTGCAAGGACTGGCGGCAACGGGTCGCGGCCTTGCGTCGACACATGCCGCGACGCTGAAGCGGATCGAGGCCGCCTATGGCGTTCCCGGCGAGATCGTGGTTGCCATCTGGGGTCGCGAATCCGGTTTCGGCAAGGCGCGGCTTCCCTATTCGGCGATCGAGGTTCTCGCGACCAAGGCCTTCATGTCTACCCGCAAGCCGATGTTCCGCGAGGAGCTGATCGCGGCGCTGACGATGATCGAGCGCGGCGACGTGGATGCGGCGACGATGAAGGGTTCGTGGGCCGGCGCTCTCGGCCAGCCGCAGTTCATGCCGACCAGCTACCTTAAATACGCCGTCGACTTCGACAAGGACGGGCACCCGGACATCTGGAATTCTGTGCCCGACGCGCTGGCATCGATCGCCCACTATCTTCAGCAGGAAGGCTGGCAGCGCGGGCGTGACTGGGGTTTCGAGGTTTCCATTCCTGCCAAGGTTTCCTGCGCCCAGGAAGGCCCGGATCTGGCAAAGCCGATCTCCGCCTGGGCGGCGACGGGCATTACCCGCATCTCCGGCAAGGCCTTTCCTACGGCGGATCTCAAGGCATCCGGCATGATGCTGGTACCTGCCGGCCGCAACGGACCGGAATTCGTCGTCACGCCGAATTTCTACGTGCTGAAGGAATATAACAACTCCGACCTCTATGCGCTGTTCATCGGCAATCTGGCTGATCGTATCGCCCATGGTGCCGGCGCCTTTGAGGGCTCGTGGGGTGACGTTGGCAAGATGCTTCGCTCCGACGTGCTTGCCATGCAAAAGGCGCTGGTGGCGAAGGGTTACGATGTCGGCAACGTGGACGGTCTGCCGGGTTTCAAAACCCGCCGGGCGCTTGGCGACTGGCAGGCCAAGAATGGTCTTTCGCCGACCTGCTGTCCGGATGCGTCGCTGAAAACCCGGCTCAAGTAACGGACCACAGCCTTCGCCTTAGTGGTGAAGGTCGATATGCGGCTTGTGCATGATGTCGGAGGGCGGCGGGATCGTCTGACGCTCGATCATGCGATGAACCTTCGGTTCCTCATCGCCTTGATGCAGCTTGCGGATCGCGTCCCAGATTTCCGCATCCATCTGCATGCGCCGCTGATTGTGGCGCACGTAATCTGCCCAGGTGGCGGTATGATAGGTCTCCGTCCAGACGTCGGGATGTTCGAGATCGCGCATCAAGGCCCACTGCCTTGCACCGTCGCGGATCCGCACCCGTCTGCGGCGTGCCATCAGGGTCAGGAATTCGGGGATGTCGGCCTCGCCGATGAGGTAGTCGATCTGCAGTACGATCGGCCCGCTGCGTGGCTGCAGCGCGAGGCTCAGAAGTGGCGCGTTGAAGCGGTTGAGCGGATCGAGATTGACATCGCCGAACTGTGGCAGCGGCATGCGCCATCCGACGAGAGCGCCGACGAGCATGGCCAAGCTCGCGATGGACAGTGCAACCGACGCGCCAAAGTTTTCGGAAAGCAGACCCCACATCCAGCTGCCCGCAGCAATGCCGCCGAAGGTTGCCGTCTGGTAGAAGGACAAGGCACGGCCGACGACCCAGCGTGGCGTCGAAAGCTGCACGGTCGTGTTGAACAGTGATAGCGCGAGAACCCAGCAGGCGCCGGGGAACAGGAGGGCGATCACCGTCACCGTCGTATTCGTGCTTGCGCCGATGACGGCGGAGCTTGCGGCAAAGCCCACGAACGCGAACCGGACGATCCACTCGCTCGAAAACTTTTCCCTGAGCCTCGCATTGGCAATGGCACCGGCGACGGCGCCGATGCCAAAAGCGCCCAGCATGATGCCGTAGGTGAACGGGCCACCGGACACGAGATCGCGGGCGACGATCGGCAGAAGGGCCAGAATAGCGCTTGCGGTCAGACCGAACAGCAGGCCGCGCAGCAGCACATTCAGAATGTTCGGCGACATCGCGACGTAGCCAAGGCCGGCAGACAGTGCCCGCAGCAAAGTTTCGCGCGGAAGCGAATCGTCGGCACGCTGCGGCTTCCAGCGAAACAGCGCATAGATGATCGCGAAATAGCTCATCGCGTTGACCGCGAAGGCGGCGGCAGCCCCTGCTGCTGCGACGATCGCGCCGCCGATCGCCGGGCCGACGCTGCGGGTGATGTTGAAGCCGACGCTGTTCAACGTCACTGCGGTCGGCAGGATTTCGCGTGGTACGATATCGCCGACCGAGGCCTGCCAGGACGGGTTATTGAGCGCCGTGCCGCAGCCAATCAGGAAGGTGAACATCAAAAGAAGCCAGGGCGTCAGCAGGCCGAGATAGGCAAACACCGTCAGTGCAATCGACACGGTCAGCATGAAGACCTGCGCCGTCAGCATTAGGCTTCGGCGATTGTAATTGTCGGCCAATGCGCCGGCGACCAGCGAAAACAGCATGATCGGTAACGCGTTGGACGCCTGCACCAGCGCCACCATATCTTGCGAACTGGCGATCGCCGTCATCATCCAGGCGGCACCGACGGCCTGGATCAACCCACCGAAATTCGACGCGATGCTGGCAATCCAGATCATTCGGAACGTCGGCAGCCGAAACGGCGCCAGCGTCGAAATCCGATCGGGCAAGTCTCTTCCTCCCATCATGGCACTGTCACCAAAGGGTTATAGACCTGAAGACCACAAATTCCACCCGCGTCATGTCCTAAAATGCCCGATGATGGAGATCTGCTGTCACCAACCCCATCACGGACCGGAGCGAATGCGACGAGTCTTGCGGCGGTCTTGCAATCGCCGGTGTGAAAGCGTATATGCAGGCCATATTCTTGATCGTCCGATGAAGAGTGGGCCCTCCCGGACCCGCTCTTTTTTGTTAGGCGATCGCTTTTCTCCCTCTCTTCCGGAAACCGGACAGGGAGCACGAATTCGGAGGGCGCATGCCACAAACCGACAGCGAACCGCGCCTGATCGTCGAGACCGGGCTTGAACTCAGAGTGGCCGAGATCATCGAGCCCGTTCTGACATCCATGGACTTCCGCCTCGTGCGCGTCCGGATGCTCAATCAGAATGGCGCGACGCTGCAGATCATGGCCGAACGCAACGATGGCACGATGGATGTCGAGGGCTGTGAAGCCGTCTCGATGGCGATCTCGCCCGTTCTCGATGTGGAAGATCCGATCGATCGCGAGTATCATCTCGAAGTATCGTCGCCAGGCATCGATCGCCCGATGGTGCGCAAGTCCGATTTCGAGCGCTGGAACGGCCATATCGTGAAATGCGAGACGTCGATCCTGGTCGACAATCGCAAGCGTTTTCGCGGCAAGATCACCGACGTCACGTCCGAGGGCTTCACGATCGACCGCGATCAGGTCGCCGATGGCGAGACACAGCATTTGCTCATTCCGTTTACGGCGCTGTCCGAAGGAAAGCTTGTCCTCACCGACGAACTGATCCGCGACGCGTTGCGGGCTGACAAGGCGGCCAAGCAGCAGGCCGCCAATCAGAACGACGAAACCGACGAACACACTGACGAAGAATAACCGACAGCACGCCTTCCTTTGAGAAGGTCGCACATAGCTCGACTTACGGAGACCAACGACAATGGCAGTGAGCGCAAACCGGCTTGAACTTCTGCAGATCGCAGATGCAGTAGCCCGCGAAAAGGTCATCGACCGCGAAATCGTGCTGGCTGCGATGGCCGACGCCATCCAGAAGGCCGCCCGCTCGCGCTATGGTTCGGAAACCAACATCC
This sequence comes from Neorhizobium sp. DAR64872/K0K18, assembly GCF_050500175.1. NCBI lineage: Bacteria > Pseudomonadati > Pseudomonadota > Alphaproteobacteria > Hyphomicrobiales > Rhizobiaceae > Neorhizobium > Neorhizobium sp. DAR64872/K0K18. Next base: position 84,657 of record NZ_CP191446.1, on the reverse strand, counting down.
GTGCCGACATCAATTCCAAGACCGGCGAGATCCGTCTCCAGCGTCTGCTGGAAGTGGTCGATGTCGCCGAGGATTACGGCACGCAGATCCCGCTGACGCTGGCGCTCGATCGCAACGTTGACGCCAAGATTGGCGACTTCATCGCCGATCCGCTGCCGCCGATGGATTTCGGTCGTATCGCCGCCCAGTCTGCCAAGCAGGTGATCGTCCAGAAGGTGCGCGAAGCGGAACGTGACCGTCAGTTCGACGAGTTCAAGGACCGCGTCGGCGAAATCGTCAACGGCACCGTCAAGCGCGTCGAATATGGCAACGTCATCGTCGACCTCGGTCGTGGCGAAGGCATCATTCGCCGTGACGAGATGATCCCGCGCGAAAACATGCGCTACGGCGACCGCGTTCGCGCCTATGTCTACGACGTGCGCCGCGAACAGCGTGGCCCGCAGATTTTCCTGTCGCGTACCCATCCGCAGTTCATGGTGAAGCTGTTCACCATGGAAGTGCCTGAAATCTACGACGGCATCATCCAGATCAAGTCCGTTGCCCGCGATCCGGGCTCGCGCGCCAAGATCGCTGTCGTTTCCAACGACTCGTCGATCGATCCGGTCGGCGCCTGCGTCGGTATGCGCGGTTCGCGCGTTCAGGCAGTCGTCGGCGAGCTGCAGGGCGAAAAGATCGACATCATTCCGTGGAGCCAGGATCCGGCATCGTTCATCGTCAACGCGCTGCAGCCGGCAGAAGTCTCCAAGGTTGTTCTCGACGAAGACAGCGAGCGGATCGAAGTCGTGGTTCCGGACGAGCAGCTGTCGCTGGCGATCGGTCGTCGTGGCCAGAACGTCCGCCTTGCATCGCAGCTGACCGGCTGGGATATCGACATCATGACGGAAGCCGAGGAATCGGAGCGCCGCCAGAAGGAATTCAACGAGCGCACCAACCTGTTTATGGACGCGCTCGATGTCGACGAGATGGTTGGCCAGGTGCTGGCGTCCGAAGGCTTTGCCGCCGTTGAAGAGCTTGCCTATGTCGAGCTCGACGAAATCTCCTCGATCGACGGTTTTGACGAAGATACCGCGACCGAGATCCAGACCCGTGCCCGCGAATATCTCGAGCGGATCGAGTCTGAAAACGATGCAAAGCGCGTCGCACTCGGTGTTGCCGACGAACTGAAGCAGATCGACGGCCTGACCGGTCAGATGCTGGTCGCGCTTGGCGAAGACGGCATCAAGACGATCGAGGATTTTGCCGGCTGCGCGGCTGACGACCTTGTCGGTTGGAGCGAGCGCAAGGACGGCGAGACCAAGAAGTTCGAAGGTCTGTTTTCGAAGTTCGAAGTTTCGCGCACCGAAGCTGAAAACATGGTCGTGCAGGCCCGCCTGCTGGCTGGCTGGATCACCGAGGCTGATCTTGCCACCGAAGAAGCACCAGAGGCCGAAGACGCCGAGGAGGCGCCTGCCGCCGAGCGGGAATGATCCCGATTGGCAATGAACCAGACGACGATGCAGACGACGAGCTTATCGTGAATGACCGTACCTGCATCGTCACCCGTGAAGCCGGATCACCGGAAACGCTGATCCGCTTCGTGGCCGGGCCTGATGGCCAGGTTGTTCCCGATCTCAAGCGTCGCCTTCCGGGGCGGGGCTGCTGGGTAAAGGCCGAACGGGCGTTGATCGACCGGGCGGTCCAGAAGAAATCCTTCGCCCGCGCGTTGAAGACCGACGCAAAGGCGGATGCCGATCTGGGCGCGACGGTTGACAGACTGCTCGCGGCCGATCTGATCGGCATGATGAACATGGCTCGCAAGGCGAGCCAGTTTATCTCGGGCGCGACGAAGGTCGATGCCGCAGTTCGCTCCGGCGGCGCGATTGCCGTCTTTCATGCCTCAGACGCTGCGGCAGACGGTATCCGGAAGATCGATCAGGCCCGCAAGGCCTTCAAATTCGGCTCGAATGCCGAGGAAGAAATTCCATCCTTTTTGCTCTTCACGGGGGCCGAACTGGACGAAGTGATGGGCCAGAATGCTTTTATCCATGCCTGCGCGCTTGCGGGACAGGCGGGTGAAGGTGTAGTGAAACGCGCAAACCTACTTGAACAGTACCGCAAGGGCGGTCTGTCCCAGACAAAAGGTGTCGCTGACATGCCGAAACAATGACGCGGTTACCGGTTTTTGCCGGACGCACATCGATATGTACGAATTGAACGACAGGCACTGATGGCTTCCATCTGTTCCTGTCCGAAGGAACAGGAACGGAATGACTGATAACAACGACGACAAGACACTGGGCGTGAAGAAGACCCTTACCCTGAAACCATCGGGTGTGACCCAGGGTACTGTGCGCCAGGACATGGGTCGCGGCCGGACCAAGGCGGTCGTCGTCGAGACGGTCAAGCGCCGTCCGACCCGTCCGCTCGACGAAAAGCCAATTACTCCTATCGCAGCACCGGCACCACGCCCGGTCGAGGCAGCCGCTCCTGTAGCGCCACGCCCGCAGCCGGCAACCCCTGCAGCGCCGGCACCAGCCGCCCCTGTGGCAGCCGCTGCACCTGCAGCCCCCGCCCCTGCTGCGCCCGTCAGCCAGCCGAGCCCGCCGCAGCCGCGCGTCCAGCAGCCTTCATCGCAGGGATACCGCCCCGGTTCTTCGCAGGGCCAGCGCCCTTCGTCATCGCAGGGTCAGCGTCCCTCGTCGCATCAGGGCCAGCGTCCGCAGCAGCCGTCACAGCCGCAGCGCCAGCCGCAGCGTTCGGGTGGTGCTGTCCTGCACGACCTGTCGGCAAGCGAAATGGATGCACGCCGTCGCGCACTCGTCGAAGCCCAGGCGCGCGATGTGGTCGAAGCCAAGCAGCGCGTCGAGGATGATGCACGCCGCAAGGTAGAAGACGAGCGCCGCAAGGTCGAAGAAGCAGCCGAAGCAGCACGTCTGGCCGAAGAAGCCAAGGCACGCGCTGCCGAGGAAGCTCTGCGTCCGGCACCCGTCGCGCCAGCGCCAGCCGCTGCAGATCGCAACGCCAATACACAAGACAACCGTAACTCGTCTCGCCCGACGCCGGGAGCCGCACCTGTTGCCGCCCCCGTCATCGGACGTGGTCGCCGCAACGACGAGGAAGAGGATCGCGCACCTGCCCGGACCATTCCAGGTCGCGGCCGCGTTGCAGCGCCCGTTCCTGCCAAGCCACCGACACGCCCGAAGGTCGAAGAAGGCCGTCGCCAGGGCAAACTGACGATCACTGCTGCCAGCACCGATGATGACGGCACCGGCCGCGGTCGTTCGATGGCTGCCATGCGCCGCCGGCAGGAAAAGTTCCGCCGCAGCCAAATGCAGGAAACCCGCGAAAAGGTTATGCGCGAGGTGATCCTGCCTGAGACCATCACAATTCAGGAACTGTCGCAGCGCATGTCTGAACGCGCCGTCGACGTTATCAAGTACCTGATGAAGGAAGGCCAGATGATGAAGGCCGGCGACGTTATCGACGCCGATCTCGCTGAAATCATTGCCGGTGAATTCGGCCATACGGTCAAGCGCGTTTCGGAATCGGACGTTGAAGAAGGTATCTTCAACCAGATGGACGACGCCGGCGAAATGGTGTCGCGTCCTCCGGTCGTGACGATCATGGGTCACGTCGACCACGGCAAGACCTCGCTTCTCGACGCGATCCGCCAGGCCAACGTAGTTTCGGGCGAAGCCGGTGGCATCACCCAGCATATCGGTGCCTATCAGGTTGAACAGAACGGCCAGAAGATCACCTTCATCGACACCCCCGGTCACGCCGCCTTTACGGCCATGCGTGCCCGTGGTGCCCAGGCAACGGATATCGCGATCCTCGTGGTTGCAGCCGACGACAGCGTGATGCCGCAGACGATTGAATCCATCAGCCACGCAAAGGCTGCCGGTGTTCCGATCATCGTGGCGATCAACAAGATCGACAAGCACGAAGCCAACCCGGACAAGGTGCGCCAGCAGCTGCTGCAGCACGAAGTGTTCGTGGAATCGCTGGGCGGTGAAGTTCTCGACGTCGAAGTTTCGGCCAAGAACAAGACCAATCTCGACAAGCTGCTCGAGGCAGTTCTGCTGCAGGCCGAAATTCTCGACCTCAAGGCAGATCCGGTCCGTACGGCAGAAGGCATCGTCATCGAAGCTCAGCTCGACCGTGGCCGCGGTGCGGTTGCAACCGTGCTCGTCCAGAAGGGCACGCTGAAGCCTGGCCAGATCATCGTTGCCGGCGATCAGTGGGGCCGCGTCCGCGCGCTCGTCACCGACAAGGGTGTTCACGTCAAGGAAGCCGGCCCGGCCATGCCGGTCGAAGTGCTCGGTCTTTCCAGCACTCCTGCTGCCGGCGACAAGTTTGCCGTCGTTGAAAACGAGAGCCGTGCTCGCGAGATTTCCGAATATCGCCAGCGGCTTGCCCGCGACAAGGCGGTTGCTCGCCAGTCCGGTCAGCGCGGTTCGCTCGAGCAGATGATGAGCAAGCTGCAGAATACCGGCTACAAGGAATTCCCGCTGCTCATCAAGGGCGACGTTCAGGGTTCTGTCGAAGCCATTATCGGCGCTCTCGACAAGCTTGGCACCGACGAAGTCCGCGCCCGCATCGTCCATTCGGGCGCAGGTGCGATCACCGAGTCGGATCTTGCGCTTGCCGAATCCTCCGAAGCAGCGATCATCGGCTTCAACGTCCGTGCCAACGCACAGGCGCGCATAGCGGCCGATCGTGCCGGCACCGAGATCCGCTACTACAACATCATCTACGATCTGGTGGATGACGTGAAGGCAGCGATGTCCGGTCTGCTTTCGCCAGAACGTCGCGAGACCTTCCTCGGCAATGCCGAAATCCTCGAGGTGTTCAACATCACGAAGACCGGCAAGGTTGCAGGTTGCCGCGTCGTCGAAGGCAAGGTCGAGCGTGGTGCAGGCGTCCGACTGCTGCGCGACAACGTTGTCATTCACGAAGGCAAGCTCAAGACGCTCAAGCGCTTCAAGGACGAAGTTGGCGAAGTGCCGATGGGTCAGGAATGCGGTATGGCGTTCGAAAACTACGAAGATATCCGCGCAGGCGACACGATCGAGTGCTTCCGCGTGGAGCACATTACGCGCACGCTGTAAGTTTAGCGCTGCCGAAACCATCAACCGCCGGAGAGAAATCTCTGGCGGTTTTTTCGTTTGCGGAGCTTTGGGAGACAGGCTGCAGCTGGCAGCATGGCCATGCGGAGAGAATCATGACGCAAGCAGTCAAATTTAAGCGATACTCTCCCGATTATAGTTGCCAACCACACTCATGTTTATTATCGCATAGCGGCAAGCCGCCGCCCTCAGTTTTCGGACCGGCTGAATGATATCGAGCCGTTGGGCCACCTGAGCCTTCCGGCGACCAGTCGGAGTATCGCTGCCATGTCCGTTGTCCCGAAGTCTCACCTCTACAGGAAGCAGTTGCGCGTTGCCGGGCCCGGTCCCCTCGTGACAACGATTGCGGGCTTGATGCTGATGACGACAAATGCGGTCGCGCAGGTCGAGGCGCCTGCACCGGAAGCGCCTGGTCCGGCACAACAGACGGCGCCGGCCCTTGCTCCTCCAAGCGCTGCTCCTACGACACAGCAGACCCCGCCACCCGTTCAAGACGCAACCCCGGCAGAACCTGCTTCTCCCTCAGTGACACCAATCGAGCAGGCTCCGGCTGCAACGGGTGCACCTTCCCCCGAAGCGCGCGCCGATATTCCTCACAATCTTTCGCCCTGGGGCATGTTCATGGCGGCCGACTGGGTGGTGAAGGCCGTGATGATCGGCCTTGCCATCGCGTCGCTTCTCACATGGACGATCTGGATCGCCAAGACGCTGGAGCTGATGGGCGCCCGCACCCGCGCCAAGCGTGTCCTGAAAATCATCCAGGGCGCGCATACGCTGCCGGAAGCGCTTGAGACGACGGGCCGCCGCGGCGGGCCTGCGGCCCTGATGCTGCGCGCGGCGACGGAAGAGGTGGAGCTTTCCGAAGCCGCTCTCGATTACGCCCATACCGGTGGCGTCAAGGAGCGCGTATCTTCGGTCCTGTCGCGCATCGAAGCCTATTCCGGACGGCGCATGGCCCGCGGCACGGGCATTCTCGCCTCGATCGGCTCGGTTGGTCCGTTTGTCGGACTGTTCGGCACGGTCTGGGGCATCATGAATTCGTTCATCGGCATTTCGCAGTCCAACACGACCAACCTTGCGGTCGTGGCACCCGGCATCGCCGAAGCGCTGCTCGCAACCGCGCTCGGTCTTGTCGCCGCAATCCCGGCCGTGATCATCTACAACGCCTTCGCCCGCTCGGTCACCGGCTACCGCCAGCTGCTGGCCGACGCTGCTTCCGGTGTCGAACGACTGGTCAGCCGCGATCTCGATTTCCGCAAGGTGCCGCCAGGCGGACGCAGGCCGGCGTCGATGTCTCTGGTCGCGGGGGAATAATTCCATGGCAGGCGGCATTCGCGAACATCACGGCGATGAACTTCCCGAAAATCACGAGATCAACGTGACGCCGTTTATCGACGTCATGCTGGTGCTCCTGATCATTTTCATGGTGGCCGCGCCGCTGTCGACGGTCGACGTCAATGTCGATCTGCCCGCATCCAGCGCCAAGCCCGCAGAACGACCGGACGAGCCTCTCTACGTGACGGTCAAGGACGACCTGTCGCTCAATATCGGCAACGATCCGGTCGCGCGCGAACAGTTTGCCGCAAATCTCGACCGTCAGACCGAAGGCAACAAGGATACGCGGATCTTCCTGCGGGCCGACAAGGCCGTCGATTACGGGCAGTTCATGGAAGTGATGAACCTGCTGCGTGATTCCGGCTACCTGAAGATTGCGCTGGTCGGGTTGGAAGCCGCGTCGGGTGCCCAACAGGCGCCAGCGTCTACATCCGCCGCACCGGCAGGGCCTGCACCAGCCGCTTCGCCGGCCACCGGAGGCGCTCCATGAGCCTTGCCATGCAGCGCAGAGGATATGCGAGCCGGATCGGCGAGATCGCCCTGTGGGGATCTGCCGCTATCCTTGTGCTCACGGTCCACATTGCCGCCGCAGCGCTTCTGATGAGGCAAGAGCCGGAGGAACTTGCCGACAACGGTCCGCAGGCCGCCATCATGATCGAGCTTGCGCCGGAGCCGGAAGCGGCGATCCCGGAAGAAGAGCAGATCGCCACCGACGCCGAGGACCAGCAACTCGTCGAGACCCAGCAGACCGAGCCGGTCGAAGAGGTCGAACCCATCGAGGAGCCGCCGCCGGCCGAGCCGCCACCGGAAGTGGCTGAGGAGACACCCGAACCGCCGCCGGAACCCGTGATCGAGACGCCGCTGCCGGAGGAAACGCCCCCGCCGCCGGAGATCGTCGAAACGCCGCCGCCCGAGCCTGTCGATCCGATCGAGCAGAAGGTCACCGCAGCGTTGGAGAACGTGGAAGTCCCGCTGCCGGTCACTCGTCCACCACCACCGAAGCCGGTCCAGAAGGTAGAAAAGCCACGGCGTCAGCCGCAGGCGCAGAAGGAAAAGGCGCAGGCAAAGGTTCAGGCAAAGCCGTCGGAGCGCACTGCCGCTGCGCAGACCTCGAGCGGATCGGTGGCCTCGACGATGTCACCGTCCACCTGGATGACCCGTGTGCGCACGAAGATCGCCCGTAATGCCCGCCGCTGCCCGTCCAACCAGAAGGGGATCGTGACGATCAGCTTCAATTTCGATAGCGATGGCAATATCGGGCGCGTGTCCGTTGCCAGATCGTCTGGAGATACGCGTATCGACGACTACGTCGTCTCAGCCGTTCGGCGCGCATCGCCTGTTCCGATCGCACCGGCAGGTGTTGCAAGCCTCGTCACTCAGTCGGTAGAGTGCAAGTAGCCGTGCTTTCGGGTTCGGTTGCCCTCCTTAACACTCGCTCCCGGAACAGCTTGTCCATGCAAATTACCCTTGAAGAAGCCGAAACGCTGGTGAGCGGCGTTTTCGAAGCCAACGGCGTGCTTGATAGCACCGCACGCTCGGTTGCCCGCGCCCTGGTGCAGGCGGAAGCCGCCGGCCAGTCCGGTCACGGGCTTCGCCGCATCCCGGCCTATGTCAAACAGGTGCGGACCGGCAAGGTGGATGGCACTGCTCGGCCTGAGGCGAGCAGGCCAAGACCCGCAGTTCTTGCAATCGACGCGAACTTTGGCTTTGCCTATCCGGCGCTCGATCTCGCTGTCTTGGAACTTCCAGCGATTGCGCGCGAACAGGGCATCGCCTTTGCCGCCATCAACCGTTCGCACCATGCAGGCGTCATGGCGTTGACCGTGGAGCGCTTTGCCGAGCAGGGGCTGGTTGCGATGATGTTTGCCAACGCGCCCGCCTCCATGGCCCCCTGGGGTGGCAAGGTGCCGCTGTTCGGCACCAATCCGATCGCTTTTGCGGCGCCTATTGCCGGTGACGAGCCGCTGGTCATCGATCTAGCACTCTCCAAGGTTGCCCGCGGCAAGGTGATGGAAGCGACCCAGAAGGGCACCAGTATTCCCGACGACTGGGCGTTCGACACCGACGGCAATCCGACAACCGACGCATTTGCCGCGATCAAGGGAACGATGGCGCCATCCGGGGGCGCCAAGGGGGCAGCGCTTGCACTCATGGTCGAAGTGATGGCGGCCGGCATCGGCGGTGCGCATTACTCCTACCAGGCCAGCTCGCTGTTTGACGAGACCGGGCCTCCGCCGGCGCTTGGCCAGTCGCTGATCGTCATCGATCCGGATGCCACGACGGGTGGCGGCGCGGCAGAACGCTTTGCGGCATTGGCGAGCGAAATGGCAAAGCAGGACGGTGTCCGCCTGCCCGGCCGGCGCGGCCGCGGTCTTCGCGCCGAAAGCATCCAGCACGGTCTCAAGATCGACGACGACGTGATGAAGGCGATAGAAGCTCTGGGCTGACCTGCAGATCCACCTTTATGCCGGACAAGCCAGTGCAGCGATGCGCTGGCTTTTTCTTATTGCGCAGCAAGGCGTTCTGCGGAGGCAGAGCCGGTCATACAGAGGATTTTAAGGGATACAAAACGAGAAAAGCCTGGCGCGGGAGGAGGATGCGCCAGGCTTTAAACTTGATCAACAACTGGGAGGAGGAGGGTGTTGTTGATCCGTATCGAACGACACTGGGAGGAGGAGGTGCGTCGTTCGATGACCAAACTTCTAGCCATATCTTCCCGGTGCGCCAAGAGGCTCTGCTGCAATGCAGCAATGCGTTTGCTGCATTGCTGGGCAATTGCTCACGCGTTCGTGTTTCGTCGTCGCCAAGCGATAGCCATTGTCCGGGATAAGACGATGCGGCCGCGTGCTTCCACCGGAGCTTTCCTCTAGGTTATCCCGCATAGAGCCTGACAGCGGAGACACGCATGAAGACGTCGATACGGTACCATCAAGGAGATATTCCAGCCTCTGACGCTGCGCGCTACACAGGCGCGATCGCAATCGATACGGAAACGCTTGGCCTCGTCCCGCGCCGCGACAGGCTTTGTGTCGTGCAGCTCTCACCAGGCGACGGAACCGCGGACGTCATCCGGATCGCAGCCGGGCAGAAGCAAGCTCCCAATCTCGTCGCACTGCTTGCCGATCCCGCCCGACAGAAAATCTTTCACTACGGACGCTTCGATATTGCGGTTCTGTTTCACACGTTCGGGGTTACGACCACGCCTGTCTTCTGCACCAAGGTCGCATCGCGGCTCGTGCGGACCTATACGGATCGACACGGCCTCAAGGACAATCTGAGAGAGTTGCTGGACGTCGATATCTCGAAGGCGCAGCAGCAGACCGACTGGGCTGCCGAAACCCTGTCGCAGGCCCAGCTCGAATATGCGGCGTCCGACGTGCTTCACCTCCATGCGCTCCGCGACAAGCTGACCGAGCGCCTTCTCCGCGACGAGCGTATCGAACACGCGACGGCGTGTTTCGAGTTCCTGCCGACCCGAGCCAAGCTCGATCTGCTCGGCTGGGGTGAGACCGACATTTTTGCGCATAGCTGATCATCGGCCCGTGTAATCCGGCGATTAGCGATGATTTAACCATAGCGCGCTTAAAATTGCTGATCGGCAAATCGTGCGCCATGAGATGGCGGCGCAGTTTCGGCGTGCTCCTTGCGCGTACGGTCGTGTGCGGCCGAGTTGTCCCCTCCCTTCACATGCGAGAGATGGAAGCACGCCATGCTGACCCCCGTCGGTGCTACGCAAAGCATGCAGGCCGACCCACTCTCTTCGGCACGTCCGATTGCGGCAACGCGTTCCATCGCTGCATCCGCAGAAGGTGATCCCGCAATCTCCTCCAGAGGCGGAATGCTTACGGGGGACCGCCTGAACCTACTCTCGCTGTCTGGACAGTTGCAGCTCGCCTACGGGTCGTCCATCTTCGCGGAAACGATCGGCCAAATCCTGCAGATACCACGAAACGACGGCGAGACGCTGGCAGACTACGCGGAGCGCCTGACTGTCGCCGTGCAGTCCATGAGTGCTGTTGACGTAGCCGCACTTGAGAAAACGCTGAGCCAGCTGGTCAAGGGCTTGTCCGTGCCGCTGCTGGCCGAAATCCTCAAGAACCCCGGTGGTCTCGATGCCGCCAGGCTGATCCTGTCGCTGGAGGCCGCGCTCGTATCGGATAGCGATACGGTTGAGAATGCAGCGGTCACCTCCTATCGGCAGAATGAAATCGCCAGCCTTCCAAAAGACGGTGCGACACCCTCTCCTGCGACGCGGCCCGGCCCCCCGCCGGCAGTTGCCCAGACTGGCCCCTCCTTGCCCGGCCCATCATCGCCCGCGCCCTCAGCGCTCCAGCCCTCGACGCCCAGCCCCGCATCGCCGGTAGTGCCTCTGCCAGCTTCTGCTCCGGACACAGCAAGTACAGAGACCCCCAGGCCATCCCCCGGTGCTTTGCCTGATATCGGAGCAAAATCGCAGTCGGTGACGTCACCCGCCACCAGCGCAACGCCGCCCGCCACCGGTGCAGCGGCACCAGCTATCGCTCCGTTCTCGCCACCCACGAGCGGGTCAGCCGCCGCGGCTCCTGACACTAAGGTTCCCGGTAAGGAGCTTCAAAGACCCCAACTGCTGCCGCCCCTCGTTGACTTGCAGGAAGAGCCGACCCGCGAGGCGATCCTTGCGCGGCCGATGCCGGTCCGATCAGAAGGTCCCGCGACGGCAACCTCCGACCTGCAAACCAAACCCGCCACGCCGTCTCCCGCCGTCCCAAACGCGGTTCCGATCAAGCCGGACGCGAGCCCGGCGCCTGCGCAAGCCGCACCGATCTTGGCTGCAGATGCGAAGCCGGTGCCGCAAGTCTTGCCAGGAGCCCTGCCGCGGACCGCCGTGCCGGGCATCGCGACCGTGACGAATACCGGGGCTCTGGTCGCAGCGGTTATCGACGCCTTCGACAACGAATTGAAGATCCCGCAGTTTGGAGACGCCACGACGGCGCCGAAACCCGCTGTGGAATGGCCCAGCAATCTCGCGCAACTCGTGTCTGCGATCGCACCAAGCGCGCTTCAGGCGGCGCTGCTCGCGACAGGAGCTCCGGTCGGGAATTCGACAGCGGCACTGTTCAAGAACCTGTTTGGCGGAGGGGGCAGTGGAACGGTGGCACATGCCGGCGGGCAGGGACAACCTGCCCCGGGTGCCCCGGACATAGACGCAATGCATACGGCCGGGATAACCCATGCCGAGGACGATCTACTGCGCATTGCAAACGAACGTTACGTCACCACCGCAAAAACCAGCCGAGCCCCGGAGGCCGTGCCAGACCCCGACATCCAGCCGATGCCCGTGCCGCTGCCACTTGTCCAGCGCGAGGCGATTGGCCTGCCGTTTGTGCCCTACCCAATGGCTGAAGACGAGCCGCGGCGCGAAAACCGCAAGACGCAGCCGGTGACGGCAGTGGACGAAGATGGCGAAGCCGACCACAGCCAGGACCAAGCTTTCGATCACCCTGATGAGGGTAATCAACCGACTGACGACGACAACCCGGGCGACGGCGAAGCCGCGTCCTCGGAGGCCGGCAACGACGATCGTCGTCCGAACGAACTCTACTGGCGCATGGCAGGGTGGGCCTGAGCCGAAGGTTCACGGTGCAGCCTCAAAAAAGCGGGCATGAAAAAAGCCGCCGGATCTTTCGATCCGGCGGCTTTCGCATTTCAAGCTACAACGATTACTCGCTGCCGCGGTTCTTCAGAGCCGCGCCGAGGATGTCGCCGAGCGAAGCGCCTGAGTCGGACGAACCGAACTGTGCAACTGCTTCCTTTTCTTCAGCGATCTCGAGAGCCTTGATCGACAGCATGACCTTGCGATCCTTCTTGGAGAAGTTCGTGACGCGGGCGTCAAAAACCTGACCAACCGAGAAACGCTCCGGACGCTGATCGTCGCGATCGCGTGCCAGGTCGTTGCGGCGGATGAAGGACGTGATGTCTTCGTGAGCAACAAGCTTCACTTCAACACCACCGTCGTTGACGGCGATGACTTCGCACGAAACGACAGCGTTCTTGCGCAGTTCGCCGGATGTTGCGGCTTCGCCGACAGCATCCTTGCCAAGCTGCTTGATGCCGAGCGAGATACGCTCCTTCTCGACGTCCACATCCAGAACGACAGCCTTGACGACGTCGCCCTTGTTGAACTCCTCGATGACCTGTTCGCCTGGACGGTTCCAGTCGAGGTCGGAGAGGTGAACCATGCCGTCAACGTCGCCGTCGAGGCCGATGAACAGGCCGAATTCGGTCTTGTTCTTGACTTCGCCTTCGACTTCAGTGCCGGCCGGATGGCTGAACGCAAATGCCTGCCATGGGTTCTCGAGGGTCTGCTTGAGACCGAGCGAGATGCGGCGCTTCGACGGATCGACTTCGAGAACGACAACGTCGACGTCCTGCGTGGTCGAAAGGATCTTGCCGGGATGTACGTTCTTCTTGGTCCAGGACATTTCCGAGATGTGGATCAGGCCTTCGATGCCTGGCTCCAGCTCGACGAATGCGCCGTAGTCCGTGATGTTCGTGACGGTACCGGAGATCTTCTTGCCAACCGGGTACTTGGCAGCAATGCCATCCCACGGATCCGACTCGAGCTGCTTCATGCCGAGCGAGATGCGGTGGGTTTCCTGGTTGATGCGGATGATCTGAACCTTGACCTGCTGGCCAATGGACAGGATTTCCGACGGATGGTTGACGCGGCGCCATGCCATGTCGGTCACGTGCAGCAGGCCATCGATGCCGCCGAGGTCAACGAACGCACCGTAATCGGTGATGTTCTTGACGACGCCGTCAACAACCTGACCTTCTTCAAGGTTCTGAACGATTTCCGAGCGCTGTTCTGCACGGGACTCTTCGAGAACCGTACGACGCGAAACAACGATGTTGCCGCGACGCTTGTCCATCTTAAGGATTTCGAAGGGCTGCGGGTTGTGCATCAGCGGGGTCACGTCGCGGATCGGACGAATGTCGACCTGGCTGCGCGGAAGGAAGGCAACAGCGCCGTCGAGATCGACCGTGAAGCCGCCCTTGACCTGGTTGAAGATAACGCCTTCAACGCGTTCGCCAGCTTCGAACTTGACTTCGAGCTTGACCCAGCTCTCTTCGCGGCGAGCCTTCTCGCGCGACAGAACTGCTTCGCCAAGCGCGTTTTCGATGCGCTCGACATAGACTTCGACTTCGTCGCCGACCTTCAGCGAACCGTCTTTGCCCTTGACGCCGAATTCCTTCAGCGCGATGCGACCTTCGACCTTGAGGCCGACGTCAACAACGGCCATGTCCTTTTCGATCGCCGTTACCAGACCTTTGGTAACGTAGCCTTCGGCCAGATCATTGGTTGCGAAGGATTCTTCGAGAAGGGCTGCGAAGTCCTCCCGCGACGGGTTAGTTACTGCCATGAAATCTCCTGGTCGTGTCCAGTCAAGGACACATTGCGCCGTGGGTTCGTGTTGATCACACCCGAAATCCAAGCCCGCCTCGTCATGTTCAGAGGCAATCCGGCGCAAGGACTAAGATATCGGGCTCGAATGCGCCGCCGGTTATCCGGTCGGTCATCATCCTTTCAGGGCGGCGTCGATAATCGCCTTCGCGGCCTGAAACGCGGCCTCTATACCCATTTCTGACGTATCAAGCAAGTGCGCGTCTTTCGCAGGCTTCAAAGGGCTGTCGGCACGCCCCATGTCGCGCTCGTCGCGCTTTCGCACATCGGCAAAAATCTCGTCGAAATCTGCGGCATCGCCGCGGCTAACGATCTCGTCGTAACGGCGTCTGGCGCGGACTTCCGGCGATGCGGTCACGTAAAGTTTAACGGGTGCATCGGGGCAGACGACCGTGCCGATATCGCGCCCGTCGAGGACCGTTCCGGGCTTGCGCCTCGAAAACGCCTGCTGCGCTTCCACCAGCGCCCGGCGCACGGCGGGCATGACAGCGATCTTCGATGCCGCTTCGCCAATCGCATGGGCCGACAGGATTTCGCGGTCGAGACCTGCCAGTTCGACGTCGCGCGCCATCTTCTCGGCAACGCCCTCGTCATTGAGCGGCAGACCCCGGTCGAGCAGGGCCTTGGCGGCTGCGCGGTAGGTCAGACCCGTATCGAGGTGCTGGAAGCCGTAGGTTTCAGCGATCTGGCGCGACAGCGTGCCCTTGCCGGCTGCGGCAGGGCCGTCGATTGCGATCACCAGAGGCGTAGTTTTATCTGCAGAAGTCATGTCAGGCGGGAGGCTCCGTCGGTCTGGTTCTCGATCTGCGCGCCGAGACCGGTCATCAGATCCATGAACTCCGGAAAGCTGGTGGCGATGATCGAGGCGTCGTCGACCGTGACTTCGTGCTCGGATGCGAGACCGAGAACGAGGAAGCTCATGGCGATGCGGTGATCGAGATAGGTGACGACGGCAGCGCCGGACGGATTGCCGTAGCCCTTGCCGCCTGGACGGCCGCGCACCACCAGCGTTTCCTTGCCTTCATCGCAATCGACGCCGTTCAGCTTCAGACCTTCAGCGACGGCCGAGAGACGGTCGGACTCCTTGACGCGCAGTTCCTCGAGACCGAGCATCGTCGTCGTTCCCTCCGCAAAGGCTGCGGCGACCGCGAGGACGGGATATTCGTCGATCATCGATGGTGCACGATCGGCGGGAACAGTGACGCCCTTGAGGTCGGAGCCGCGGACGCGCAGGTCGGCCACATCCTCGCCACCGGCGCTGCGGGCATTCATCACCTCGATATCCGCGCCCATTTCCTGCAGCGTCAGGATGAGACCGGTGCGGGTGGGGTTCATCAGGACGTTCATGATCGTCACATCCGAACCCGGCACCAGGATGGCAGCGACAAGCGGGAACGCGGTCGAGGACGGATCGCCGGGCACGTCGATCACCTGCCCCTTGAGAGCGCCGCGACCTTCCAGCCGGATCGTGCGAACGCCGTCGGCATCCGTCTCGACGGTCAGATCGGCGCCGAAACCCTGCAGCATCTTTTCGGTATGGTCGCGGGTCATGACCGGTTCGATCACGGTGGTGACACCAGGCGTGTTGAGGCCGGCAAGCAGCACCGCGGACTTGACCTGCGCCGAGGCCATGGGCACGCGGTAGACGATGGGGTTCGGCGTGCGCGGACCACGCAGCGTGACGGGCAGCCTGTCGCCGGCCATCGACGTCACCTGGACGCCCATCTCGCGCAATGGATCGAGCACCCGGCCCATCGGCCGCTTGGACAGCGAGGCATCGCCGATAAAGGTGGACTCGAAATCGTAGACGCCGACCAGCCCCATCGTCAAGCGGCAGCCGGTGCCGGCATTGCCGAAATCGAGAGGCGCCTGCGGTGCCAGCAGCGCGCCGTTGCCTGTGCCCTGGATGATCCACTCAGTGCCGACCTTGTCGATCTTCGCGCCCATGGCACGCATCGCCTTGCCGGTGTTGATGACGTCTTCGCCTTCCAAGAGGCCGGTGATCCGCGTCTCGCCGGCAGCCAGGCCTCCGAACATGAAGGAACGATGCGAGATGGACTTGTCGCCCGGGATGCGGACGGTCCCGGTGAGGTTTGTCGATCTTCTCGACTTTGCCGGTTTGAGGGCAATCCCATGCGACATGATCGGTCCTTGCTCGTATGCCTTTGATTTCCGCCGTCGTTATCACAAAGCAAAAGGCGGGTCATTAGCCTGCCTGCCAAGGAATTCAGGAAAAGTTAGTCTTTGACATGGAGCCCGCCAGGCCTTATGGGGACCGGCTTAGATTTTTCACCCATTGATTGCCGCTTTATGCGGCTTCGCCGACCTGTTCGGCCATCTCATGAGGCTTTGATAGTGGCTAAAGCGGAACTCGGAACCAAGCGCACCGACCCGGATACCGGCAAGAAGTTTTACGATCTGAACCGCGATCCCGTCGTTTCCCCCTATAGCGGCAAGTCCTGGCCGTTGTCGTTCTTCGCCGAAAACAGCGCCGCTGCAAAGCTGGAGCAGGCGGAAGAAGAAGATGTCGAGGAAGTCGACGTCGAGAACCCAACTGTCGAGCCCGTCGCAACCGACGACGCCGACGATGCGGCAACCGGCGACGATATCCCGGATCTGGGCGACGACGATGATGTCGATATCGGCGACGATGACGACAACACCTTCCTCGAAGCCGACGAAGACGATGAAGACGACGACGTAACCGGCATTGTCGGCGTTGGCGGCGACGACGACGAGAATTGATCTTTCGACCTAAAGCCCGGTAATTTGAAGAAAAATTGCCGGGCTTTGAAAAACAGGCTTGCACTCTCCGAAAACCGGACGTAATAAGCCGCCACTCCGGTCAGCATCGCTGCTTCGGAGTTCCCAAGGACCGGAACACCCGGACCACCCTGATGGGGCTATAGCTCAGCTGGGAGAGCGCTTGCATGGCATGCAAGAGGTCAGCGGTTCGATCCCGCTTAGCTCCACCAAATCTTTCTCTCAATAAACCGACTGCCGAATAGAGGCCGACAAAGCCTAATTCGCGAAGTACGCGGCTGTGCTGTGCGCAGCTTTCGTCTGATGGATCCGGGTGCGTCGGGCGGCGAGTTTGCGGGTTTTGTGGGCCGCGTGCCGGAAGCGCTTCTTGGTGCGCTCGACTTCGCGCAGATAGCCGAGATCTGAGGCCAGAACCTCGTCCTGGTACTGCTGGCGGCGAGCATCCGCGATCTGGCGAACCACCAGGGCGCCGGTCCCTGCGAGAGTGGCGATCGCTGCAATCAGAATTAAAATTACCGTCATTGCCGTTTCCTCCATCCCCATAACGCGGAAGGAGCGCAAAGGTTCGCTTTCCCGCATTGGAGGTAGTGGAACACGGAACTGGTTACGGCCGATTTAAAGGTTAACCGATCGCCTTGTCGTTTTCGTCGAACCGGTGCAGCGAGGCCTTATCCGGTGTGGCAAAGACGATGTCGTCTGGACCATAGCGATGCTCGCCGAACAGACGGACCGTGATGAGGCCCGCCGTCTCGGTTTCGAGATAGAGGATGGTATCGGCGCCGAGGTGCTCGGCATGGACTACCTTGGCCTTCCAGTCGCCGCTTTCTCGCGACAGAGCGATATGCTCCGGCCGGATGCCGATGGTCTTGATGCCGCTTTCGGAAAGCGTCTCGCCCGGGATGAAGTTCATCTGCGGCGAGCCGATGAAACCGGCGACGAAGACGTTGGCCGGCTTGTTGTAAAGCTCCATTGGAGACCCGACCTGCTCGATCACGCCGGCGCTGAGGACGACGATCTTGTCGGCAAGCGTCATCGCCTCGACCTGGTCGTGCGTCACGTAGATCATCGTCGCCTTCAGCCGCCGGTGCAGGCGGGCGATTTCAAGCCGGGTCTGCACTCGCAGAGCCGCGTCGAGGTTGGACAGCGGCTCGTCGAACAGGAAAAGCTTCGGTTCCCGCACGATGGCACGACCAATCGCCACGCGCTGGCGCTGTCCGCCGGACAGCTCGGCAGGGCGACGGGCGAGATAGGGATCGAGCGACAGAAGCGACGAGGCATTCGACACGCGCGTCTCGATCTCGGCCTTGTCCGTTCCGGCCTGCTTCAGACCTAGGCCCATATTGTCCTTCACCGTCAGATGCGGGTAGAGCGCATAGGACTGGAAGACCATGGCAATGCCGCGCTTGGCCGGCGGGGTCGTTGCCATTTCCTGGTCGTCGATCCGGATCGAGCCCGATGACGCATCTTCAAGGCCTGCAATGACCCGCAGCAGCGTGGACTTGCCGCAGCCGGAAGGGCCCACGAAGATGACGAACTCGCCATCCTGAACCTCGAGGTCGATGCCCTTCAGCACTTCATGATCGCCGAAGGCCTTTCGGATGGATTTCAGTTGCAGCGAACCCACGAGCGTATTCCCACTTCTGTCGTTTGGTGCAATCGCGGACGTTTGTCCGCCCGGCTGTCTTGCTTGCGTTGATTTCAGAGATAGATTGGCTTGCCGGTCCTTGCGCTTTCATCCGCCGCAAGGCAGATGCGCAGCGATTGAACCGCGTCGTCCATGTGCCTGGTTAGATCGATATCCTCGCGGATCGCCTTCAGCATATAGGCCTGCTCGAAATCGCAAAGCTCCTGATGGCCGGGCTCACCCGCCATCGTCATATCCTCGTCGGGCCTGATGAACCTGCCGTCCGGGCCGGTCTCGGCGTTGTGAAGGCGAATGACAGAGGTTTTGGTATGCGTGTCAATATCGTCGGACTTGGCATTGGGGTCCATGACGATGGAGACCGAGCCTCTCGGCGACATCACGTCCTTCACGAAGAACGCAGTTTCGGAGATCATCGGCCCCCAGCCCGCCTCGTACCAGCCGACCGACTTGTCATCGAAGATCACCTGAAGGTGGCCGTAATTATACATGTCGGGCGCAATTTCATCCGAAAGGCGCAGGCCCATGCCGCGCACTTCCACCGGCTTGGCATCGGTGATCTGGCACATGACATCCACATAATGCACGCCGCAATCGACGATAGGCGGCGTCGTCTGCATCAGGGCCTTGTGGACATCCCAGGTCGGGCCTGACGATTGCTGGTTGAGGTTCATGCGAAAGACATAGGGCGGGCCGAGCTTGCGGGCTTCGGCAATCAGGCGGATCCAGGACGGATGATGGCGCAGGATATAGCCGATCACCAGTTTCTTGCCCGCGGCCTTGGCGGCGGAAACGACGCGCTCGGCATCGGCAACCGTGGTTGCCAGCGGCTTTTCGACAAACACGTCGCAGCCGGCTTGGAAGGCTGCGACCGCATAGTCCGCATGGCTGTCGGAATAGGTGCAGATGGCGCAGAGGTCTGGCTTCAACTCGGCAAGGGCAGTCAGGAAATCGGCATGGATCTCGTAGCCGGCAAGGGCCGGATCGAGCGTCGGCTTCGAGCGGTTGACGAGACCGACGATCTCGAAGCCCGGGTTGTTGTGATAGGCCAGCGCATGGCTGCGGCCCATATTGCCGAGGCCTGCGACGAGAACGCGGATCGGCTTTTCGGTTGAACTCACTTGACGGCTCCAGACGTGATGCCGCGGATCAGTTGCCGCGAGAAGATGACGTAAAGGACGAGGATCGGCAGGATGGCGAGCGACAGGGCTGCCAGCACCGCGTTCCAGTTGGTGACGAACTGGCCGATGAAGATCTGCGATCCGAGCGTTACCGTCTTGGTGGCCTCAGACGGTGCAAGGATCAGCGGGAACCACAGGTCGTTCCAGATCGGGATCATGGTGAAGACGGCAACCGTTGCCATGGCCGGCCTGATCAGCGGCAGGACCAGGCGGAAGAAGATCGCATATTCCGAAAGACCATCGATGCGGCCGGCATTCTTTAGGTCATCGGAGACCGAGCGCATGAATTCGGACAGGATGAAGATCGCAAGCGGTATCCCTTGCGCCGTGTAGACGAGGATCAACGCGGTGAGCGTGTTGACGAGGCCCGATGCGACCATGCCCTGCAGGATCGCGACCGTGCCGAGCCGGATCGGGATCATGATGCCGATCGCCATATAGAGCCCAAGAAGCGTGTTGCCGCGGAAGCGATACTCTGACAGCGCAAAGGCGGCCATCGCGCCGAACAACAGCACGAGCGCGATCGAGGCGACCGTGACGATCATGCTGTTTTGGAAATAGCCGATGAAATCCGCCTGGCCGAGAACCGTCTGGTAGCCGATCAGGCTGAAGCTCGACGGTGTGGGAACCTGCATCGGATTGCGGAAGATCGAATTGCGATCCTTGAACGAGTTGATGATGGTGAGAAAGACCGGAAACAGCGCAATCAGCGTGTAGGCGATCAAAGCCAGATGCACGAGGCTTGAGCGGATCGGTGAAGAGCGTGCCTTGTTGGACATGTCTGGACGCCCTCTAGAACTGGTAGCGGCGCATGCGCCGCTGGATGGCAAAAAGGTAAAACGAGACGCCGGCGAGAATGATGACGAACATCACCGCTGCGATCGTTGCCCCCATGGAGCGATCTCCGAGTTGCAGCTGGAAACCGAAGAAGGTGCGGTAGAGAAGCGTGCCGAGAATATCCGTCGACATATCAGGGCCCGCAAGCGCGCCCTGTACCGTGTAGACCAGATCGAAGGCGTTGAAATTTCCGACGAAGGTCAGGATCGAGATGATGCCGATCGCCGGCAGAATGAGCGGCAGCTTGATCTTCCAGAACTGGCTCCAGCCGGTAATGCCATCGCATTCGGCAGCTTCGACCACCTCTTCCGGGATGCTGAGCAACGCCGCATAGATCAGCATCATGGGTATGCCGACATATTGCCAAACCGAGATGAGGGAAACCGCAATCAGGGCTGGGCCGGACTGACCGAGCCAGGGCGCAAACAGCCATTTGGCGCCGGCAAGGCTCATCAGCCAGGGCGCAACGCCCCAGATCGGCGAGAGGATGAGCTTCCAGATAAAGCCGACGATGACGAAGGAGAGAAGCGTCGGGAGGAAGATGGCGGTGCGGTAAAAGGCGGCAAACCGCAGTTTCGGCAGTGACAGCAGTGCTGCGAGCGCAATGCCGATCGGGTTCTGCACGCACATGTGGATGGCGAAGAAGATCAGGTTGTTGGTGAGCGCATTCCAGAAATCGCGCGCCCAGCGGACATCACCGAAGAGGACCTGGTAGTTTGCAAAGCCGACGAAGGACTGAGCACCATCGACAGTGTTGTAGAACGAAAGCCTGAGCGTCTCGATCAGCGGCAGGATCATGATCGCCGTGTAGACCAGCAGCGCCGGCGCCATGAAGACGACGATATGCCAGCGGAACGGGCGCTTGATCGATACCGGCTGCAGGGCAGATGAAGGGTGGATGTCGCTCATGGCTTTGCCTGTTTTCTTGGTGCTTGCGCTGGCGCAGCATGATCACGATACCTCCCCCTTGAAGGGGGAGGTCGCAGCGAAGCTGCAGGTGGGGGTGACACCACACGCACAAGGATCACCCCACCCAGGCCCGTCGGGCCGACCCTCCCCATCAAGGGGAGGGTAAGCTTGTCACTTACCTGGCTTGTACCAGCTGTCGAGGCCCTTCTGGAGCTTCTCGGCGGCAACGGCCGGGGTATCGGTGCCGTTGATGACGTTGGCCGATTCGACCCAGGTCTCGTTTTCGAGGTTCGGTGTGCCGCGCGACAGGATCTGATAGGTCGAGCGAACGGTCGGCTTGTATTTTTCACGCCAGGAGACGAATTCCTGCGCCATCGGATCTGCCATCTTCACCGGCGACGAATTCAGGCTGAAGAAGCCTGGAAGCGAATTGGCGTAGATCTCGGCAAATTCCGGCGAAGCAACCCAGGTGAGGAACTTCTTGGCTTCTTCCGGATGCTTGCTCTTGGTGTTCAAGCCAACGCCGATATCCGGATGGTCGGAGATGTAGCCGGTTTCGCCAGCCTTGAGCACCGGCGGCGGGAACGCGCCCATCTTGAACTGGGCCTGGCTGGTGAACAGCGCAATTTCCCACGAACCGGCCGGGAAGATCGCAGCGCGGCCGAGCGTGAACAGGTTCTGGCTATCGGCATAGGTCTGGGCTTCGAAACCGTCGCCGAGATAAGGCTTCCACTTGGCCAGCTCTTCGTAGGGCTTGACCCATTCCGGATCGGTCAGCTTCTGCTTGCCTTCGATCAGCGCCTTGCGGCCGTCCTCGCCCTTCCAGTAGTTCGGGCCGATGTTCTGGTAGCCCATCGTGGCGGCTTCCCAGAGATCCTTGGTGCCCATGGCGAGCGGAATGAACGTGCCGTCAGCCTTGATCTTGTCGAGCGCGGCGTAGAATTCCTCGTTCGTCTTCGGCACCGCGATCTTCAGCTGGTCGAAGGCGTCCTTGTTGTAGATGAAGCCGTGGATGACGGATGCCATCGGCACGCAGAAGGTGGACTTGCCGTCGTCTGTCGACCAGGCGGCCTTGGCGACCGGCGAGAAATTGCTCATGCCCGACAGGCTGGTGAGATCGACGAGCTGCTTCTTGTTGAAGAGTTCGAGCGAGGCATCGAAAGGACGGCAGGTGATGATGTCACCGGCAGAGCCTGCATCGAGCTTGGCGTTGAGCGACGCATTGTACTCGGTCGGTGCGGTCGGCGAGAAGTTGAGCTTGATGCCGGGGTTCTTCGCTTCGAAGGCCGGGATCAGCTTTTCTTTCCAGATCGCCAGATCGTCATTGCGCCAGCTCTCGATGTTGAGCGTGACATCGGCCGCAGACGCTGCGCCCGCAGACGCGATCACCGTCGTGGCCAAAAGAATTGATTTCAACAGGCTGTTCATGCTGTTCTCCCTTATTGGTTAGCGCCTTGCGGCGCGAGTCTCGGTCGTTTCCGTCATCTTCAGTTCCGCTAGTGCTTTCCTCAACACCTGATCGGAACGAATAAGCAGCGATTGTGCGGCGTCGATATCGGGGGCGCCTTCAGCCAGAAGCACGGCGATCTTCACCGATCCGTCCGCCACCTGCAGATATCTTACCGCCTCGTCGGCAGTCACGCCTGCGATATCGGCAACCATGCCGGCGGCGCGGGTGCGCAGCTTGGCATTGTCGGCGCGCAGATTGACCATGTGTCCGTCATGCACGTGACCGAGCTTGATCGCAGCCAGCGTCGACAGCATGTTGAATGCAAGCTTCTGTGCGGTCCCCGCGCCCATGCGCGTCGACCCCGCCACCAGTTCCGGCGGCGTTTCGAGAAGGACGGCGACATCGGCATGATTGAAAAGCGGTGCATCGGGATTGTTGGCGAGTGCCACGACCTTTGCGCCACGGGCCCCGGCAATTTCGACGATCTTCAGCACGTAAGGGGTCGAGCCGCTTGCAGACACGGCGAGAACGCAGTCTCCCGCCGCAATGATCGCTGCATCCTGATCGGCCAGGGCGATATCATCCTCCGGCGCACCCTGCAGGTCAGCCAGGACGGACGTTCCGCCGGCAAGAAGAAGGACGATCTGCTCGCGTGCAATGCCGTAGGTTCCGGGAAGCTCGAGCGCATCGGCCATGGCCATCAGGCCGGAGCTGCCGGCGCCTGCATAGACAAGCTTTCCGCCACGCCTCAGAGCCGACGCAATGAGTTCCGCGGCATCCGCAAGAGCGGGGATCGCCGCATCGACGCTCTTGGCCGCCTGCTGCTGACCGGACGCCAGAAGCCGAAGGATTTCGGTCGGGGCGCGCGTATCGAGCCCTTCCGTATTCCCATGCCTGGCTTCGGTGGCTGTTTGGCTCATCCGTTTCTCCCTCAAGCAAAATGATGCCAAAAAAATACCAATTGTCCAGCAGGAAATTAACGAAAGTTACCAACTGAAACATGGCAGCTGGCGTTTAGGACTAATAATTGAGTTAAAATAGCGTGTTAGCGCCGCTCTGTCCGCATCAATAATTTCGCGCTTGGTAAATGGTATTTTTTTGGTATCATTCTTCGTGGAGGTATCCATGGCGGATTACGTGATCGGGATAGATGGCGGCGGGACAAGCTGCCGGGCGGCGCTGGCCGATAGGAACGGCACCCTGCTCGGCCGCGGCAAGAGCGGTGCCTCCAATATCCTGACCGATCCCGACACTGCCCTCAGGCATATTGCTGAAGCCGCAGAGCTGGCGTTCGAAGATGCTGGGCTCACGCCGGATCTTTCATCCGCATCTGCAATCCTGGGTCTTGCCGGCAACAATGTCGGCGGCGCGGTGGGCTATGTGACCGAACGTCTCCCCTTTGCCAGATCGCAGATCGTTTCTGACGGCGTCATCGCCTTGCAGGGCGCGATCGGTGACGAAGACGGTGCGATCGGCATCGTTGGGACCGGGACCGTCTACATCATCCGCAGCCACGGTCAGTTCAGATCCGTCGCCGGCTGGGGGTTTCAGGTGAGCGATCTCGGCAGCGGCGCAAGGCTCGGGCAGCTCGCGCTGCAGGAAACCCTGCTTGCCTTCGACCGGATAAGGCCGATGACGCCGCTCTGCGAGGCAATCCTTGCCGAGTTCGACAACAATCCGGAACTGATCGTCGATTTCGCGCGGCTGGCAAAGCCCGGCGACTTCGGTCGTCACACGCCAAAGGTTTTCGACTTTGCGCGGCGTGGCGACGAGACGGCTTTGCGGATCCTCCATACCGGTGCAGCCGGGATCGACGAAGCGCTCGATGCAGTTACCGCGCTATCCGGCGACAAGACCAAGCTCTGCCTGCTGGGCGGTCTCGCACCGCTTTATCCTCCCTATCTTGCCCAGAGGCACAGGCGTCGCCTTTCCGAGCCGCGGGCGGACGCGCTGACCGGCGCCGTCGAACTGGCCGTCAAGGCCTTCGCATCTGGAGCCCGGATGGAGGCGTGCGCATGAGCGAGACGCTGACGGCCATCCTCCCCCTCGACGGCCTGCAGTCCGGCGGCTCCGGCCCGCTTTATCTCAAGCTGCGCCAAAGCCTGGAAGATGCGATCCGGTCCGGCAAGCTCGGTCACGGCGACGCGCTTCCCGCGGAGCGGGATCTCGCCGACTATGCGAGCGTCAGCCGCGTCACGGTGCGCAAGGCCGTCGACGATCTCGTCCGGGACGGGCTTCTGACCCGCCGCCATGGATCCGGGACCTTCGTGGTAAAACCGCTGTCGCGCGTCGAGCAACCCCTGACCAAGCTGACATCGTTTACCGAGGACATGGCACGGCGTGGCCTGGTTTCCCGATCGGAATGGCTGGAGCGCGGATTGTTTCATCCCTCGCCCGAAGAGATGATGATGCTGGGTCTCGCACCCGGCACGATGGTTGCCCGGATCGGACGTTTGCGCTTTGGGAACGACATGCCGCTTGCCATCGAGCGCGCCAGCATATCGGCAGAATTCCTGCCCAACCCGGTATCGCTCCAGCAGTCGCTTTATGCGGAACTTGAAAAGAAGGATGCGCGACCGGTACGCGCCATCCAGCGGATCTCCGCGACCAATCTGAAAAAGATCGACGCCGGCCTGCTGGAAGTGCCGATCGAGGCGGCGGGACTGTCGATCGAACGCGTTTCCTACCTGGCGTCCGGCCGGGTGGTGGAGCTTACCCGCTCGCTTTACCGCGGCGATGCCTATGATTTCGTGGCCGAGCTTTCGCTTGGCGACAGCTGATCAGACGAGGATGACGATGAAGACCCATATGCGCCAGGAAATCGACGAGATACCGGAGGCAACTGCCCGATTGCTCGACCGTTCGGCGGCAGACATTGGCAAGGCCGGCCAGGCCCTTCGCGACAAGGATCCGGCCTTCCTGGTGACGATCGCGCGCGGTTCCTCCGACCATGCCGCGACTTTCATCAAATATGCGATCGAGTTGACGGCGGGACGCCCGGTCGCCTCGCTCGGGCCATCGCTTGCCTCGATCTACGGTGCCAATATGCAGCTTGGCGGCGGCGCGGCGATCGCCATCTCCCAGTCCGGCAAGAGCCCAGACATCGTCGCGATGGCGGAAGCCGCGACCCGCTCCGGAGCGGTCACGATTGCGCTCACCAATACGCTTCCCTCGCCGATCACCGAGGCATCGCTTTATGCGGTCGATATCAATGCCGGTCCGGAAATTGCCGTTGCAGCAACCAAGTCCTTCGTCAGCTCGATTGTTGCAGGCCTTGCCCTTCTTTCCGAATGGACCGGTAACGACGAACTGAAGGCTGCGGTTCGCGCCCTGCCCGGCCATTTCGATGAAGCCATCAAGCTCGACTGGAGCGCGTTTGCGAGCGAACTCGGCGATGCTGATTCGCTCTACATGCTCGGCCGTGGCCCGGCGCTTGCGATCGCCAGCGAGGCTGCGCTCAAATTCAAGGAAACGTCCAACATGCATGCGGAGGCCTATTCTGCGGCCGAAGTCCTGCATGGTCCGGTGGCGCTCGTCGAAAAGCGCTTTCCGGTGCTGACATTTGCCGCCAGGGACGCGGCGGAAGCCTCTGCGGTGCAGATCGCAGACAGTTTCGCGACCAAGGGCGCGCTCGCCTATGCGACCTCCGACAAGGTCACGGCTGCCCGAAAGCTGCCCTTCGTCGCCACCGGCCATCCGCTAACCGACGCGCTGGCGCTGATCGTGCCCTTTTACGGTTTCGTCGAAGCCTGGTCGCGGTCCAAAGGGTTTGATCCCGATCAGCCGGCAGCCCTCAACAAAGTCACCGAAACCCTATGACCGACCTCAAGGCTCTGACTGCAAACCGCATCTTCGACGGCGCCGACTGGCATGAGAATGCCGCGGTCATGTTTTCGAACGGCCGGATCGATCACATCCAGCCTTCGGCTTCGCTCGCACCTGAGATCGAGAGGATCGACGGTGGCGAGATCATCGCTCCGGGTTTTATCGACCTGCAGGTCAATGGCGGCGGTGGCGTGCTCCTCAACGAAGAGCCGACGGTCGAGGGTATCGCCACGATCTGCGCCGCCCATGCGAAGTTCGGGACGACGGCACTGTTGCCGACCTTGATCACCGACACACCGGACATTTCCGCCCGTACCGTTGCCGCCGGCATCGATGCGAAGAACCGCGGCGTTCGCGGTTTTCTTGGACTGCATCTGGAAGGACCGCATCTGTCCGTTGCCCGCAAGGGAGCGCATGATCCTACGCTCATCCGTCCGATGGAGGATCGCGACCTCGATCTGATGCTCTCCTGCGGACGGGCGCTCGATGTGCTGATGGTGACCATCGCGCCGGAAAGCGTGACACAAGAACAGGTCACAAAGCTCGCAGACGACGGCATCATCGTCAGCCTCGGTCACACGGAAGCGAGCTACGACGTCGCGACGGCCTATGCCAAGGCCGGCATTCGCACGGTCACGCATCTCTTCAACGCCATGAGCCCGCTCGGTCACCGCGAACCGGGGCTGGTTGGGGCGGCGCTCGATACGGGATCACTCTATGCCGGCCTGATCGCCGATGGCATCCATGTCCATCCTGCCGCAATGGGAGCAGCGTTGCGCGCCAAAGCCGGTCCGGGAAAGATATTCCTGGTGACCGATGCGATGTCGACGATCGGGACAGACATGACATCCTTCACGCTCAACGGCCGCGAAATCCTGCGCAAGGATGGCCGGCTGACCCTTGCCGACGGGACGCTGGCCGGCGCCGATATCGACATGATCTCGTCGGTTCGCTACGTGCACCGCAACCTCGGCCTATCGCTGGAGGAAGCCCTGCGCATGGCATCCGCCTATCCCGCGCAAGCTGCTCGCATCGAGAACCGGAAAGGCTTTCTGAAGCCCGGATATGATGCGGATTTCGTCGTGCTTGGCGCGGATCTTTCCATGAAGAGCACTTGGATTTCAGGAGAATGTGCGTACGCAGAGATCTGAAGGACCTATCCCGCCAGCGGAAAATCGATCCGGACTTTCAAGCCTGTGCCGCCTGAGCCATCGTGGAGCGACAGGGTTGCGCCGTGAAGGCGGGCGATCTCTTCGACGATCGGCAGACCGAGACCGGTGCCTGATGCATCGCCGCGGCCGAGACGTCCGAACCGTTCAAGCACGGTAGCTCGCTTCTCGGGCGGAATGCCCGGGCCGTTATCCTCAACTTCGAGCCGGGCCGTCTCGCCAATCCGTTCGATGCGGACGGTGACCTCCGTGCCGGAGCCCGCATGAAGGATCGCGTTGACGATCAGGTTCTTCACCAGTTCGCCGATCAGCAGCGGCTCGACGTTGACTTGCGTTTCGCCCTCTCCTTCGAAACCTAAGTCGATGCCGCGATCGGCGGCGCCCGGAACATGATCTCCCGTCAGGCCACGGACCAGATCGGTGAGATCGAGCCTGCGGAACGCTGCAGAGCGCCCGGCGGCATCGATCTTTGCCATCAGCAGCAGTTGCGCGAGGATATGTTCGGCACCGGCGACAGCCTCGTCGGCCTTGCGGACCGCCGTCTTTGCCGTGGCAAGATCGTCCGCCCGGTCGGCGAGTGCGAGCTGCGTGCGCACGATCGCAAGCGGCGTGCGAAGCTGGTGGCTGGCATTGCCGGTAAAGTGGCGCAGGGCATTCAACGCGCCTTCGAGCCGCACCATGAACGAATTGACGGTATCGACCAAGCCCTGAACCTCGTTCGGCACCCTTTCACCGATCGGATGCAGATCGTCCGGGCTGCGTTCGGCGATCGCTTCGCTGAAGCGATAGAGGGGCCGCAGAGACAGCGTGACTGCGACCCAAACAATCACGGCGGCACCGACGATCATGAAGAGGATTCGCAGCGCCGACCGGATCAGGATGGTGCGCGTCAGCTGTTCACGGGCCATGGTGGTTTCGGCGACCGTGACGACGAAGGGAACCGAGCGGATGCCGGTCGACGCGGATCTGGCAAGGACGGCGACCCGGATGGGCTCGCCGCGAAAGCTGGCGTTCTCGAACGCCACCGCCTGGCCCTCCCGACGCGCGATGGAGGGAAGGTTCTGGTAGCCGGTGATGAAGGTGCCGGGCGGCCCGTCGACGCGGTAAAAAACCCTGTCCTGCGCGGCAGAGGTCAGCATTTCCAGCGCCACATAGGGGATGTCGACCTCGAGCGCTCCGTCTTCCGCAACGATCACCCGTTCCGCGATCGCGAGAGCTGACCCTGCGAGCACACGATCGGAGACTTCGTTGGCCGTATCGAGAGCCTCATCCCATGTATCGAACATGGCGACGCCACCGATCAGCGCCGTGGAAAGAAGGAGCCACGCGAGAAGGCGACGGCGGAGCGAGTAGGCAGCCGTCGGCGTCATTCCGGAGCAGCCATTTTTTCGAGATAATAGCCGATGCCGCGGGCGGTCTTGACGGTCAGGCCGTAGACCGCAAGCCGCTTTCGTAGTCGGCTCACATACTGCTCGATCGCATTGGACGAGAGGTCGTCGTCGAACCCTGTCAGCGACCGAATAATCGCCTCCTTGGAGACGACTTTTCCGGCGCGCATGAAGAGGAGCTCAAGGAGGGCCACCTCGCGGGCCGGGATATCGAGCGGCACGCCCTGGCTCGAAAAGGTTCGCGACGTCAGATCGAAGGTGACGCCGCCATAGGTGACGACAGAGCTTCGAAGGCCCGCCTGACGGCGAAGGAGAACGCGGATGCGCGCCTCGAATTCCGGCACGTCGAACGGCTTGGTCATGTAATCGTCGGCGCCGAGATCGAGGCCTTTCACCCGCTCTTCCGGCGTGCCGCGGGCGGTGAGGATCATCACGGCCGCGCGGTTCTGGCGGGCGCGCATGGCCTTCAGAACATCGAGACCATCCATTTCGGGAAGGTTGAGGTCGAGAATAACCAGATCGTAGCTTTCGGCGGCGACCGTTGCCTCCGCCGAGGTTCCGTCGGCCACGAGATCGACCACATAGCCGCTGCCGCGCAAAATCGCGGCAAGGCCCGATGCCAGCGTCTGATTGTCTTCGACAAGAAGGATACGCAAACCGTCATTTCCCCGTTCCGGCTGACTCTTATCGCCGGGACGCGGGGTTGTCACTGGACAGAGCAGCGTCTGCCGATAGCTCGCCTAGCTACGGCCGAGATAATCGGTCTTGCCGATGGGTACGCCTTTGTGGCGGAGGATCGCGTAGGCGGCGGTGAGATGGAAATAGAAGTTGGGCAGGGCAAACCCGAGAACGTAGTCGGTGGCTGTGAATTTCATCTCGCCGGACCGGGTCTTCAGCACGACCTCGGCCTCGTCGCGACCGGACATGCTGGCGGGAACGACGGTCTTCAGGAAGGCGACCGTCTTGTCGATGCGGGCATGGAGATCCGCAAACGTGACTTCGTTATCCTCCATCGCGACGTTTTCGAGCTGGCCGACGCGCACCGGGACGAACTTGGCCGTGTCGCTAGCGCGCTGGATCTGACCCGTCAGCGGCAGCATGTCCTCGATCAGGCACGCTTCGAGAAGCTGGCTGTGGGGAATGCCCTTCTCGTCGGCGAAGGCTTCGGCCTTCTTCAGGATCTCGGAGAGATTGGCAAATCCACGGATAAAGGCCGGGACGGAGACGTCGTAGAGGGAAAGCGACATGGTTATGACCTCAAAGGGCTGGTGGGGAAATCGCCATTGACAGGTAATAACGGCGACCGGCAATACAACAGGGGAGCGGTAAACCGCGAGCCCTGCATTCCGGACGCCAGTGATGGATTTCCAACGGCTTGCCGCAAGCGCCCGGGTCGGGCATTCTTGCCCGCAATGAAAAAGCTTCTCCTCTGTCTTTGTCTCATCGCTGCGCCGCATCTGGCCGTCGCGGAAGTGCTGATGTTTCCTGCCCTTTCGGGCAACAAGGATGCGCCTGTCCTTACCGTCTATTCGTCGCTGGACGAGCCTCTTGCCAAGCCGATGATCACAGGCTTCCAGTCGTCCAACCCAGATGTGGCGGTGTCCTACGAGGACATGCTGACGGGAGAGATCTACGACAGGATCGTGCGGGAGACCGACGCGGGCCACAAGACAGCAGATTTCGCGTTTTCGTCGGCCATGGATCTCCAGGTCAAGCTCGCCAATGACGGTTACGCCCAGGCGAGCGATCTGCCGATGAGCGGGCGATGGCCCGAATGGGCGAACTGGCGCAATACGGTTTACGCGCTGACCTTCGAGCCGGCCGTGTTCGTCTACAACAAGCCGAGTTTCAAGAACGAGGCGCCGCCTGCCACCCGCGCCGAGTTCATCGCGTTTCTGGCGCGCCAAGGTGACCAGGCGCATGGCCGCATCGGCACCTACGATATCGAACGCTCCGGTGTCGGCTTCCTGTTCATGTCGCGCGACCAGGAACAGTTCGGCGATATCTGGTCGGTGGTGCGGGCGATGGGCGAGGCAGGCGTCAAACTCTATTCGACGAGCGGCGCCATTCTCGAGAGGGTGGCGGATGGCCGTTTCCTGATGGGTTACAATATCGTCGGATCCTACGCCGCCGACTGGGCCTCACGGAACCCGAATGTCGGGATCGTCCTGCCGAAGGACTATACGGTGGTCATGTCGCGTATCGGGCTGGTGCCGCAAGCCGCTCAACGTGCCGATCTCGGAAAGCGCTACCTCGAATTCTTCATGTCGAAGGAGGGCCAGACGATTATGGCCCGCGAACTGCAGATCCCGGCCGTCAGTCCCGAAGTGTCCGGCAACAACACCGCAACGACGATGCGCGAGATGCTGGGTGGCCAATTGAAGCCGGTGCCCGTCAGCCTCGGGTTGATGGTCTATCTCGATCAGGTGAAACGGGCGCGGCTGATCTCGAAATGGAACGAGGTCTTGCGCCAGCAGTGATCAATTCTGGCGATTTTGAGGCATTTACCCTTGTCAAACAGACGCAGTCAGGGAAATGTCAGGTAGATGTCAGCTTGTTATGCTGCCTTAGAACCATTCGAGACCCGTTCGGAGGCGGACTCGATCGGTGACGGGAGGAGATCAACGGACGGCACCAGTCCGCTCAAATCGATCCTACCGTTGCGCCATCAAAGATTTCGTCCAAAAGGACGTCAACGGAGGACATACCCTTGAAACATTTTCTCATCGCATCTTTCCTCGCGGGCGCAGTCGCCTTCCCGGCCGTAGCGGCTGACTATTCGGTCATGGCACCGGCAGCGCCGGGCGGCGGCTGGGACCAGACGGCCCGCACGATGCAGGTCGCCCTGCAGCAGGAGAAGATCTCCAACCGCGTCCAGGTCATGAACGTACCCGGCGCCGGCGGCACGATCGGCATCGCCCAGTTCGCCAGCCAGCAGAAGGGCAACCCGAACGCTCTGATGGTTGGCGGTTACGTCATGGTCGGCGCAATCCTCACCAACAAGTCGCCGGTAACCCTGAAAGACGTCACACCGATCGCACGCCTCACCGGCGAATACGAAGTGATCGTCGTCCCGACCTCTTCCGACATCAAGACGATGGCGGATCTCGTCACCAAGCTGAAGGCTGATCCGGGTTCCGTATCCTGGGGTGGCGGTTCGGCTGGCGGCACCGACCATATCGGCGCTGGCCTCATTGCAAAGGCTGCCGGCGTAGACCCGACCAAGATCAACTACATCGCGTTTTCCGGTGGCGGCGAAGCACTTGCCGCGATCCTGGGCAGCCAGGTGACGGCCGGCATCTCGTCCTACGGCGAGTTCGAATCGCAGATCAAGGCCGGCTCACTGCGACTGCTGGGCATTTCGTCCGACAAGAAGATCGACGGCATCGATGCCCCGACGCTGAAGGAATCCGGTCTCGACGTCGTGCTGCAGAACTGGCGCATGGTTGCCGCTGCTCCCGGCATTTCCGACGAGCAGAAGAAGACCATCACTGCCGACATCGAGAAGCTGGTAAAGTCCAAGACCTGGCAGGATAACCTGAAGACCAAGGGCTGGATGGACACCTACCTCTCCGGTCCGGCCTTCGATGAGCAGCTCGCCAAGGATATCGCTGCGACGGAAACCATCCTGAAGGACATCGGACTGGTCAAATGAGTTCTGAAAACACGACTACCGAACAGCGCCGCCCTGATTGGGCGGCGCTTGCCATTGCAGCCGTACTCGCGATCGTCGCCGCCGTCATCTTCATCGATGTGTCGCGGCTGACGAGTACGACTGGCTACTCGCCTGTCGGCCCCGCCTCCGTGCCCTACTGGATCGCTTTCGGCCTGATCGGCCTTGCCATCTGGACGGTCTTTGCGGCATTCCGTCGGGATTTCCCCGCGCGCGAACGGCAGGAATTCGGGCCCGTCGCCTGGGTTGTCGCCGGGCTTCTCGCCCAGATGATCCTGATCCGGTTCGTCGGGTTCTCGATTGCGACAGGCCTGCTTTTCGCTTTCGCCGCACGCGGCTTCGGTGCCCGTCGGCTGCATATCAGCATTCCGATCGGCATCGCGATCTGTCTCGCCATCTGGTACCTGTTTGCGGGCGTCCTGCAGCTTTCCCTTCCCGCCGGTCCGCTGGAAAACCTGCTCCTTTAACTTGGAGCCAGAGAGTTAATCCATGAGCACTTTCGAATTCCTTCTTCAGGGTCTGGCCTCTGCCGCAGAGCCGATGAACCTGTTTTACGCGCTCGTCGGCGTAACGCTCGGCACGATGGTCGGCGTGCTGCCCGGCATCGGCCCGGCAACCACCGTCGCGCTGCTTCTGCCCGTTACCTACCAGCTGGATGCGACCGGCTCGCTGATCATGTTTGCCGGCATCTATTACGGCGGCATGTACGGGGGGTCGACGACCTCGATTCTTCTCAACACGCCAGGCGAAAGCGCCTCGATCGTCACTGCGCTCGAGGGCAACAAGATGGCCCGCGCAGGACGCGGGGGGCCAGCGCTTGCAACAGCTGCGATCGGTTCCTTCGTGGCCGGCCTGATCGCCACGCTCGCGCTCGCCTTCGTTGCACCCTATATCGTCAAGCTGGCGCTGGTGTTCGGTCCGCGCGAATATTTCGCGCTGATGGTTCTCGCCTTCGTCACAGTCTCCTCGGCTTTCGGAAACTCGACGCTGCGTGGCCTGACATCTCTGTTCATCGGCCTTGCTTTGTCGCTTGTCGGCATCGATCAGCTGACCGGCCAGAACCGCCTCTCGTTCGGCGTACCTGACCTTCTCGACGGCATCGAGGTCACGACCATGGCGGTTGCCATGTTTGCGATCGGCGAGACGCTGTTTATCGCCGCCCAGGGTGCCCAGGCTCCCGACAAGGTGGAAGCGATCAAGGGCTCCGTGTGGATGACCGCCCAGGACTGGGCGCGTTCTTGGAAAGCCTGGTTGCGCGGGACCGTCATCGGCTTCCCGATCGGCGCAATGCCGGCCGGTGGTGCAGAAATCGGCACGTTCCTCTCCTATGCGACCGAAAAGCGTCTTTCCAAGCATCCTGAAGAGTTCGGCAATGGTGCGATCGAAGGTGTTGCCGGTCCGGAAGCTGCCAACAACGCATCCGCCGCCGGTACGCTCGTGCCGCTTCTGACGCTCGGTCTTCCGACGTCGGCGACGGCCGCCATCATGCTGGCCGGTTTCCAGCAATATGGCCTGCAGCCGGGCCCGCTGCTTTTTGTCACCAACCCGCAGCTGGTCTGGGGACTGATCGCTTCGCTTCTCATCGCCAACCTGATGCTGCTGGTGTTGAACCTGCCGCTGGTCGGTCTGTGGGTGAAGCTGCTGACGATCCCGAAGCCTTGGCTCTATGCCGGCATTCTCGTGTTTGCGACGCTTGGCACGATTGGCGCCAATCCGTCGGTGTTCGAGCTTGGCATGCTGCTCGTCTTCGGTCTCGTCGCTTACATCATGCGCGTGTTCGACTACCCGATCGCGCCCGTGATCGTCGGCCTGATCCTTGGCCCGCTGGCCGAGCAGCAGTTGCGCCGTGCCTTGTCGATCAGCCAGGGCGACGTGACGGTGCTGTTCACCTCGCCGATCGCCGCAGGCCTGCTGCTCGTGGCAGCGGCTGCCCTGATCGTACCGCTGGTGCTGCGCATGCGCGGACGCGGCAACGTGCTGAACCAGATGGCAGCCAGCGAAGACTGAGGACCTCAGCCTTCCCTCAACGAAACAAGCCCGGTCTTCCGAAAGGAGGCCGGGCTTTCTGTTTTGAAGGGAGTGTTGTGTCAGTGCCCGAACACGGACCAACCGGTTTCATCCGCCAGCATTTCGAGCGCCAGCGAACCGACCAGCGAATTGCCGTTCTGATTGAGACCTGGAGACCAGACGGCCATTGATGCGCGTCCCGGCGCCACGGCCATGATGCCGCCGCCGACACCACTCTTGCCGGGAAGCCCGACCCGATAAGCGAACTCGCCGGAGCCGTCATAGTGGCCGCAGGTCAGCATGAGGGCGTTGATGCGCCGTGCCCGCTGGCTTGAGACCACGGTGTGCCCGGTCATCGGGTTGCGGCCATTGGCGGCGAGGAATAGACCGGCCCGCGCCAGCTGGGTGCAGGTCATGGAGATGGCGCAGTGGTGGAAATAGACGCCGAGCACATGCTCGACCGGATGCGAGAGCTTGTTGAAAGAACGCATGAAATTGGCAAGCGCAATATTTCGGTAGCCGGTCGCTTCCTCGGATTTCGCAACCGACGGGTCGATCGCGATCGTTTCGTCATCCGCGAGATAGCGGACGAAGCGCAGGATCTCCCCGATCGCCTCGCGCGGCGTATGGCCAGCAAGAACGAGATCGCTGACGGCAATCGCGCCGGCATTGATGAAGGGGTTGCGGGGCTTTCCGGCCTCCTGTTCGAGCTGGACAATGGAGTTGAAGGGAGAGCCCGACGGCTCCCGACCGACCCGGTTCCAGGTGGTTTCGCCATGCTTGCCGAGTGCGAGCGTCAGCGTGAAAACCTTCGACACG
Organism: Neorhizobium sp. DAR64872/K0K18; assembly: GCF_050500175.1. Lineage (NCBI taxonomy): Bacteria > Pseudomonadati > Pseudomonadota > Alphaproteobacteria > Hyphomicrobiales > Rhizobiaceae > Neorhizobium > Neorhizobium sp. DAR64872/K0K18. The sequence continues at coordinate 49,107 of NZ_CP191446.1, read as the reverse complement.
CTCTGGATCGAGAAGGGTTCGGCACAATCACCAGCGCTATGGACCTTGCCGTCGACGGTGACGACCGCCATGCCGAACTTGCGTGGATCGACATGGGCAAGCTGGGGAATGTAATCGGCCACCTTGCCCTCGCCCAGCCGGCTCTGCAGCTTGGCATGGATCCGGTCGACGATGGTTTGCAGATCGTCCGTCATTGCTCACACTCCGAGATATCGATCCTGCAACCCTGGTGTCAGATCGGCTGGTGCGCCGGTCCAGACGCTTCTGCCGTTTTCGAGGATGACGCACCGGTCGGCAACCGGCAAGAGCTCGGACAGCGTCTTGTCGACCAGGAGAATGGACAGGCCCTTCGTCTTCAACTGGCGCAGCGCCTTCCAGATATCCTGGCGGATGACAGGGGCAAGCCCTTCCGTCGCCTCGTCGAGGATCAGCAGGCGCGGATTGGTCATCAGCGCGCGTCCGATCGCCAGCATCTGCTGCTCGCCACCTGAAAGCGATCTCGCCATCTGCGCATGCCGTTCCTCCAGACGGGGAAACAGGGCATTGATCTCTGAGACGGTCCATTCACCGGGTCTTGCGGCGGCGACCAGGTTTTCATGAACGGTCAGGTTCGGGAAACAGCGGCGGCCCTCGGGGACGAGCCCCACACCCAGCCGCGCCACCTTGTAGGGGGCCAGCTTGCCGGTGTCCTTGCCATCGAAGAGGATGCGGCCGGTTTTCGGGCTCAAGAGATTGCAGATCGACTTGATGGTCGTGGATTTGCCCATGCCGTTGCGTCCCATCAGGGCCACGACCTCGCCTTCCGCCACCGAAAATTCGACGCCGAACAGCGCCTGGCTGCTGCCGTAGTAGGTGGCGATATCCTGGACATCGAGCAGCATCAGGCATGATCTCCCAGATAGGCGGTGCGAACCGCCGGATCGCGCCTTATATCCTCGACCGTGCCGGTTGCGATGATGCGGCCATAGACCAGAACCGATATCCGGTCGGCCAGCGCGAAGACGGCATCCATATCGTGTTCCACGAGCAGGATCGGCGCTTCCTGCCGCAGCGTGTCGAGAAAACCGGTGAGCCGTTTCGAACCCTCCGGCCCCATTCCCGCCATCGGCTCGTCGAGAAGAAGAGCCTTCGATTGCAGGGCCAGCGCCATGGCGATCTCCAGCTGGCGTCGCTCGCCGTGGGAAAGCTCGGCCGCCGGCAGGCGTGCCCGGTCGGAGAGGCCGACGCGCTCGAGGATCGCCATTGCAGGATCGATCAGCGATCTGTCGCGCATCACAGGTCGGAAAAAGCCGAAACTCGATCCTTGCCTCGCCTGGACCGCCAGCATGACGTTACGCAGCGCCGAAAACTCGGGCGCGAGCGACGACACCTGAAACGTGCGACCAAGCCCCCGTCGGGCGCGAGCGGCAGCACTCAGTGCGCCGATGTCTTCACCCGCGAGGCGGATCGTGCCGCTATCCTGCTTGAGCGTGCCGCAGATCTGGTGAATCAGGGTCGATTTTCCGGCACCGTTTGGACCGATCAGTGCGTGGATTTCGCCCGGCTTCAGGTCGAGCGTGATGCCGTCGGTGGCACGAAGCGCTCCGAAGCTCTTGACGAGATTGTCTATCTGGAGAACCGGCTCAACCATGTCTCGTCTTTCCGGCAAGCAGGCCCAGCAATCCGCCGCGGGCAAAGAGCACCACGCCGAGAAGGATGAGGCCAAGGAAGAACTGCCAGCGTTCGGTGAGGCCGCCCAGCGCGAACTCGAACGCCACATAAAGCGCTGCCCCTGCCAGCGGCCCGAAAAGCCGGCCGGTGCCGCCGAGAATGATCAGGACGATGAGTTCGCCCGACATGTGCCAGGCGAGCATGGACGGGCTGACGAAGCGGTTGAGATCTGCGTAGAGAGCGCCGGCAAGGGCCGTGATCATGGCCGAGATGACGAAACCTGCGAGCCGGATACGGTAGTGGTCTATGCCGAGGGCGGCAACGCGAATCTCGTTCTGGCGGGTGGCAACCAGCGCCGCACCGAACCGCGACGCACGGATCAGCGCGAAAAGGCCGATGCCGGCCAGCAGAACGGCATATGCGACAAAGAAGAAATTCAGCGGGCGCATCGTGTTCGTGCCCGGAAACTGGTTGCGCACCGCGATCGAAAGCCCGTCCTCGCCACCGTAAGCCGGCCAGGATATCGCAAAATAATAGACCATCTGCGCGAAGGCGAGCGTGATCATTATGAAATAGACGCCCGAGGTCCTGAGGCTGAGCGCCCCGATGGCGAGCGCCACCACACCGGCTGCGATGACCGCGACAAGCCAGATGATCGGCATCTGCGCCGTGCCTGAGAGATCGAACAGAAGCGGTTCGCCTGATAGCGCGTGGCTCGCAAGAATGCCGGCGGCATAGCCTCCGATGCCGAAAAAGGCCGCGTGGCCGAACGAAACCATACCGCCGAGGCCAAGCGCAAGATTGAGGCCGAGGGCTGCCAAAGCAAGGATAGCGATCCGCGTTGCAAGGGTTATGTAGAACGGCTGGCCGAGCGCGCTCGCGATCAAGGGGACAGCGAGCAGCAGCACAGCCAGCGTGAGATTGACTGCGTTTTCGCGGGTCAGCACCATCGTTGAACGGCTTTCATGCATGGGCTGGCGGAAACAGGCCGCGAGGTTTTACCGACAGGATGACCGCCATGACCACGTAGATCAGCATGGATGCCGCAGCGCCGCCGATCATGCCCGCCTGGGACGGGTCCATGAACAGGGTCAACAGTTGCGGCAGAAGAAGCCGGCCGAGCGTATCGGTGATGCCGACGAGCAGTGCGCCAACGAGCGCACCCTTGATCGAGCCGATGCCGCCGATAACGATCACCACGAAGGCGAGGATGAGGACCGGTTCGCCCATGCCGACCTGGACAGATTGCAGCGGGCCGACGATTGCGCCGGCAAGTCCCGCCAGAGCGGAGCCCAGTGCAAAGACCAGCGTATAGAGCGTGCGGATATCGACGCCGAGCGCGCCGATCATTTCGCGGTCGCTTTCGCCGGCCCGGATTCGCATGCCGAGCCGGGTCTTGCCGATCAGCAGATAAAGGCCGAGCGCCACCAAGGCACCGACAGCGATGATCGCCAGGCGGTAGACGGGATAGGTTGCATCCCCCGGCAGAGCGACCGCGCCCTGCAGCAACGGCGGAATATCGAGATAAAGCGGGAAGGAGCCGAACAGCCAGCGGGTGCCTTCGGAAAAGATCAGAATCAGCGCGAATGTCGCCAGAACCTGATCGAGATGGTCGCGATCATAGAGCCTGCGGATGACCAAGAGTTCGACAATGGCACCGGCCGCCGCTGCACAGGCGAGGCTGGCGACGAGGCCGAGCCAGAACGACCCCGTCCAGGCGGCAACGGCTGCGCAGGCGAAGGCGCCGACCATATAGAGCGAGCCATGGGCGAGATTGATCAGGCCCATGACGCCGAAGATCAGCGTCAGCCCGGCAGACATGAGAAACAACATGACGCCGAGCTGGATACCGTTCAGCAGTTGCTCAAGAGCAAGCGAGATGGTCACATGCTTCCCTTAGATCTTGCAGTCTTTGGCGTAGGCGTCGCCATGATCGGCAAAGATCTTCTCGACTGTCTTGTTGGTCAGAACGCCGTCCTTCTTCACCACTTCCGTCAGGTAGATGTCCTGGATCGGATGCTGGTTGGTGTTGAACTTGAACTTTCCACGCGGCGACTTGATGTCGGCTTTGAGAAGTTCGGCGCGGAAAGCCTCGGTATCCTTGACGTCTGCCTTGGCAGCGGCCGACGCGATCAGCTGACCGGCATCATAGGCCTGAAGCGCATAGATCGACGGCAGGCGATTGTATTCGGCCTTGAAGTCGGTGACGAATTTGCGACTGACGTCGGTATCGAAATCCGGAGCCCACTGCCCCGATGCCTTGGCGCCAAGCGCCGCATCGCCGATGGCCGGCAGGACGTCCTGGCTGAAGGAGAAGCCCGGGCCCATGACGGGGATCTTCACGCCCGACTGCGCGAACTGCTTCATGAAGGAAATGCCCATGCCGCCCGGCAGAAAGACGAAGATGCCGTCTGCACCCGATGCCCGCATCTGGGCGATTTCGGCGGCGTAATCGGTCTGGCCGACCTTGGTATAGACTTCGCCCGCCAGTTCGCCCTTGTAATAGCGCTTGAAGCCGGTCAGCGAATCCTTGCCGGCCGGATAGTTCGGCGCCAGGATGAACATCTTCTTGTAGGACTTGTTGGCATATTCGCCGACCGCCTCGTGAAGATTGTCGTTCTGATAGGCCGCGTTGAAATAGAGCTTGTTGCAGCCGGCACCGGCGAGCGCTGCGGGTGCGGCATTGGTCGAGACGTAGAACTTGTCCTGCGCAACCGCACCGGGAACGACGGCCATCAACAGGTTCGACCAGACGATGCCGGTGAGCAGGTCGACATTGTCGCTCTGGATCATCTTGTCGGCGATCTGGACGGCGAGTTCCGGCTTCTGCGCATCATCCTCGGTGACGACGGTGATATCCTTGTTGCCGGACTGCTTGATCGCCAGCATGAAGCCGTCGCGCGTATCGACGCCGAGGCCTGCACCGCCGCCTGACAGAGTGGTGATCATGCCGATCTTGAGCGGCTCGGCGATAGCCAGACCGGATGCGCCGAGGCTGAGTGCCATCGTGGCGGCTGCCAGGATTTTCTTCATCGTCATTCTCCCCTTTTTTATCCCCTGCTCCGCCAATCCATCGATGGCGGTGAAACCGTTACCTTCCACATTCGCCGGCAAACTTCCACCGCGTGCAAGCGCAAAAAGCATCACAAAGCAAACTATGCCGGCGAGGAGAAGTCTTGGAACAGCAGCGCAGGCTTTCCAGCGACATCGGGGGCGGGCTATGACGCTTGTCGGATCGAACAGGAGACAATCACATGCGCCACGGGATCATCGACTGGGACGACGCCTATGCCAATGGCCCGAACATTCCAAAGGGCGATCGTTGGCCTGCGGCCTGGGTGGAACCTGCACGACTGTACCGCGAGTCGCTCGCGGCCGAAGGCCGTGCAAAGCTCGGCATTGCCTATGGCGACAAGCCGCGCAACCGGTTCGATCTCTTGCTGCCCGCCGGAAAGCCGGTCGGCCTCGTCGTCTATGTCCATGGCGGCTTCTGGATCGCGCTCGACAACAGCTACTGGTCGCATTTTGCCCATGGTGCTCTGGAAAGCGGATATGCGGTGGCACTGCCGGCCTACACGCTTGCGCCGGAAAACCGGATCGCTGAAATTACCCGCGAGATCGGTGAGGCGATCACGGCAGCGGCAGAGCTGGTGGAGGGGCCGATCCGGCTTGCCGGGCATTCGGTCGGCGGGCATCTGGTGACGCGGATGATCACCAACACATCGCCGCTCGCAGAGCCGGTTCGCCAACGCATCGTCAACACGGTATCGATCTCTGGCGTGCATGACCTTCGCCCGATCATGAGGACGAAGATGAACGAGAAGCAGCGGATCGATCCTGAAGAGGCACAACGCGAAAGCCCGGCCTTGCTGGAACCCATCCCGAACACACGCCTCACCTGCTGGGTGGGCGGCAACGAACGCTCGGAATTCCTTCGCCAGAATGCGCTACTGGCCAACATCTGGAAGGGTCTGGGGGCCGAGACTGAAGCCGTCGAGGAACCGGACAGAAACCATTTCACGGTGCTGGACGGGCTATCCGATCCGAACCACCCGCTGACAAGAGCGCTTCTGTCCTAAAGGGACGCGGCGCCGCGGGCGGCCTGATCGTAGTGGCCGGAAAGGGCGCGAAGGCGGGCTGCAACATCCGACAGGGAGTCGGCGGACACTTCGGTTGCCAGCACGGATTTGACGAGCAGGCTTTCACGCATCGCCTTGTAGCGGGCGCAGGCGGCAGCACCCGCCTCCGTCACCATGACCAGCTTTTCCTTGCCGCGTCTGCCGGACTTGATCAGCTTCAGCCGTTCCAGCTTTTTCAGGGCGTAGGTCACCACATGCGTGTCTTCGATATTGAGGACGAGCGCGATATCGGCCAGCGTTTTCGGCTTGTTGCGGCTGTTGACGTTGTGCAGGACGAGAATGTCGACGGTCGAAAGATCGGGCACTCCGGATGCCGCCATGCAGCGCACCATCCAGCGGCTGAACGCATGATTGAGCATGGTGAGGCCGAACTCGATTTCGGACAGAGCCGGCAGCGCGCCGCTTGCAAGGTGCTCCGAAGAAACGATCGGGCCAACAGTGTCTATCGGTTCGGACATGAACTTCTCCGGAATGAGAGGGCGCCGCGGCACGATTGCCACGGCGCTTCCGAAATCACATCTTCTTGTAGGCGTCCAGAATGGCGGCGCCATCTGCGCCGGCTTTCTTGGACCAATCCTCGGTTAGCTTGGCGCCGATTGCGGAAAGACCGGTCTTCAGTTCGGCACTTGGCTCCAGAACCTGCATGCCGTTCTTCTTCAGCGTTTCCATGTAGGACGCCGTCTTTTCGGCGGCCATCGACCAGCCGCGGGTTTCTGCAGCCGCAGCCGCATCCGTCACGGCTTTCTGCGTGGCGGCGTCGAGGGCTGCGAACGCAGCCTTGTTGACGAAGATGACGTTCTTCGGGATCCAGGCCTGGGTGTCATAATAGTGGGTCAGGGATTCCCAGATCTTGCTGTCGACGCCCGTGGCGCTGGAGGTCATCAAGCCATCGACGACACTGGTTGCCAGAGCCTGCGGCAGTTCGGCAGCCTGGACGGTGACCGGCTGGGCGCCGACCAGTTCCGCAATACGCGATGTGCCGACATTATACGCGCGCCACTTCAGACCCTTCAGGTCGGCGACGGTGTTGACGTCCTTCTTGGTGAAGAGGCCCTGTGGCGGCCATGGCGTGGTGTAGAGGAGCTTCAGGCCCTGCTTGTCGAGCGCCTGTTCGATGGCGGGCTTCGAGGCCGTGTAAAGCTTCTTGGACTGTTCGAAGCTGGTGGCGAGGAACGGCACGACGTCGATCCCGAAGACCGGGTTTTCGTTTTCGTGCAGCGACAGCAGCACTTCGCCCGCCTGCGCCTGGCCGGTCTGGACCGCGCGCTTGATATCGGGGGCCTTGAAGAGGGAGGCATTCGGATGGACGGTGATCTTCAGCTCACCCTTGGTGGCCGCATCGATGTCCTTGGCGAACTGGTTGAGGTTCTCGACATGGTAGTTGGTCGGCGGATAGGCGGACGGCAGGACCCAGTTGGCTGCGAAAGACGATGCTGTGGACGCGAGGAGCGCGGCTGCGGCAATGCCGAGGCGGGCGAGTTTTCCAGTGACCTTCATTTTCAGTTCCCTCTTTGTGATTAACCCGGGAATGCCATTTTCGGCAGAACCATCACGATTTCCGGGAAAACCGTAATGATGGCGACGGTCGCCACAAGCAGGAAAAAGAATGGCAGCGAGGCTTTTGCCACCGTGAGGCTATCGCGCCCGCTCATCGTCTGCAGGACGAAGAGATTGAAGCCCACGGGCGGAGAGACCTCCGCCATCTCGACGATCAGCACCAGGAAGATGCCGAACCAGACGAGGTCGAAGCCGGCCTGCTGGATCATCGGCAAAACGACAACCGTGGTAAGGACGATCATCGAAAGACCATCGAGTGCCGCACCAAGCAGAATATACATGATCGTCAGCACCGCGATCAGCGCGTAAGGGCTGAGGTTGAAGCTATCGACCCAGGCAGCCAGCGCGTTCGGAATGCCGGTATATCCCATAGCGATCGACATGAAGCCGGCACCCGTCAGGATCAGCATGATCATGCAGGTGAGACGTGTCGCACCCATGACGCTGTCCCAGAAGGACTTCCAGCTGAGCGTTTTCGACCAGGCGGCAATGGCGAGCGAGCCGGCCACACCCCAGGCCGCACATTCCGTCGCCGTGGCCCAGCCGAGCAACAGCGTTGCGAAGACGAGGATGATCAGGAGGCTGACTGGGATGAGGTTGGCCGATTCCTTGAGTTTCTCTTTGAAGCTCATTTTCGGCGGCGCAGGCGGCTGCTTGTCGGGGTTGAGCAGCGACCAGACGACGATATAGCCGCAATAGAGGACCATCACGATCAGGCTCGGCAGGAAGCCGGCGAGAAAGATCTGGATGATCGAGACGTTGGCGGCGACCGCATAGACGACCATGGTGATCGACGGCGGAATGAGAATGCCGAGCGTGCCGGCACCGGCCAGCGAGCCGAGACTGACCATTTCGTCGTAGCCGCGCTTCTTCAATTCCGGCAGTGCGATTTTGGCGATCATCGCCGTGGTTGCAGCCGAGGAACCGGAGATCGAGCCGAACAGGCCGCATCCGAGAACGTTGACATGCATGAGCCTGCCCGGCAGCCAGCCAAGCCAGGGTGCCAAACCCCGGAACATCTCTTCGGACAGCTTTGTCCTGAACAGGATTTCGCCCATCCAGACAAACAGCGGCAGTGCCGCCAGCGACCAGGACGCGCCGTTGCTCCAGGAGTTGGTGGCCAGCACCGCGCCAAACGGGATGCCCGGCACGAAAAGCATGGCAATCAGGCCGCAGATCAGCAGCGAGAAGCCGATCCAGACTCCGGCGGCCAGAAGCGCCAGCAGCGCGACGAGGACGACGCCGGCGATTTCAACGAGTTCAATCGTTCCCATGCGTCAGGCCCCGCTCTGCATTGCGCGTTCAATCACTTCTTCGGCGGTTTCGGCAGGCGGCTTTTCGTAGCGCGGCGACCCACCGAAAAGCACGTGCAGAAGCTCGTCCGTCATGGCGACAGCCAGGATGATCAGGCCGCCGGAAAAACCCATCTGCGGGATCCATAGCGGCATGGCGATCACCCCCTGGGCGAGATCGTTGAACCGCCACGAGGTGACGTTCATGTCGAAAGCGTACCAGGCGAAGTAGAGGGCAGCGGCGGACCCAACCAGCAGGGCAAAAATCTCGACCATCTGGCGGGTACGGCCGGTGAACCTTTCTACCAGCAATCCGACGCGGATCATTTCGCCGGAGCGGAATGTATGGGCGAGACCGAGGAAGGCGGACGCCGCCATTGCCCAGGATGCGAAATCGTCGCCGGCCGGGACGTCTATCCCAAGCGGGCGGCCTGCGGATAGCGCGAGCATGATGAGGAAGATCGCGACCAGGAAGAGGCCGGCAAGCCAGCCCGACACGAGGTACAATCCGTCCAGCCCTTTGCGGAGCCATTCGGGGAAAATGCTGTGGCGTGGATCAGCGGCGGACACGGTTTGCCCTCCGCACAAGAATGCGTAGATCGCTCATATGGCTTCCCCTCGGTTGCCGGTAAGGCGCGGCTCTTCTGGCCACTTTGCCTGTTATAAAGGCATGATGCCGTACTGGGCATTTTGCTGTCAATCGATCATTGACGTTTTATCGACGAAATGTTCTCGTGGCCTTAAATCGATCGTTACGGAGGCATTGCATGGCGCAGGACAAGTGGGACATCTGGATCGACCGCGGCGGCACATTTACCGATATCGTTGGGCGCAAGCCGGATGGGACCCTTGTGGCCCACAAGGTCCTTTCGGAAAATCCCGAAGCCTATCGCGATGCTGCCGTGCAGGGCATTCGCGAGTTGCTGCAGGTCGAAGCTGGGCAACCTATTCCGGCCGAACTGGTCGGCGCTGTTAAAATGGGAACGACCGTCGCCACCAATGCGCTGCTGGAGCGCAAGGGCGAGCGGACGCTGCTCGTCACCACACGCGGCTTCAAAGATGCGCTGGCGATCGGTTATCAGGCCCGAACCGACATCTTTGCCAAGAAGATCGTGAAGCCCGAACTGCTCTACACGGCGGTCGTGGAAGTCGACGAACGCGTGCGTGCCGACGGAGAAGTCGAGGCGGAGCCGGACGAGGCGACGGTGCGCGCAGACCTTCAGGCGCAGTTCGATGCGGGCTACCGCGCCATTGCCATCGTTTTCATGCATGCCTATCGTTATCCGGCTCACGAACAGCTGGTCGCAACGATCGCCCGCGAGATCGGCTTTGCCCAGGTCTCTGTCAGCCATGAGGTTTCGCCGCTGATCAAGCTGGTCGGCCGCGGCGATACGACCGTCGTCGACGCCTATCTCTCACCGATCCTGCGCCGTTACGTCGATCAGGTGGCGAGCGAGCTTGGCACGGATGCGGAGACTGCCGGTTCTGAGGGACCCCAGCTGATGTTCATGCAGTCGTCTGGGGGCCTTACCGCGGCACGACTGTTTCAGGGCAAGGACGCAATCCTGTCAGGCCCGGCCGGCGGCGTCGTTGGCGCGGTCGAAACCTCGCGACTTGCCGGGTTCGACAGAATGGTCGGCTTCGACATGGGCGGCACGTCCACCGATGTTTCGCACTATGACGGAGAGCTTGAACGTTCGTTCGAGACCGAAGTCGCTGGCGTGCGGATGCGCGCGCCGATGATGTCGATCCACACGGTCGCGGCCGGCGGGGGCTCTATCCTGCATTTCGAAAACGGTCGGTTCCGCGTCGGCCCGGATTCCGCCGGCGCCAATCCCGGCCCGAAAGCCTATCGCCGCGGCGGCCCGCTCACCGTCACCGATGCGAACGTGATGCTGGGCAAGCTTTCACCGGAGCTCTTCCCTAGGATTTTCGGGCCCAACCGCGACGAGCCGCTGGATGCCGCCGCCGTGCGAAAAGCCTTCGAAGAGATGGCGACGGTGGTCGGCGATGGCCGAACGCCGGAACAGGTGGCGGATGGTTTCCTTGCCATCGCGGTCGAGAACATGGCCAATGCCGTCAAGAAGATCAGCGTGCAGCGCGGCTACGACGTTACGCATTATGCGCTGACCTGCTTTGGTGGCGCCGGCGGTCAGCATGCCTGCCTGACAGCGGACGCGCTCGGTATCTCGACGGTCCTGATCCATCCGTTTTCCGGCATCCTGTCCGCCTACGGGATGGGTCTTGCCGATATCCGCGCCACCCGCCAACGGACGGTTTCGCGGCCGCTTTCCGAAGCATTGGCGTCGCTCGACCCGGTACGCGACGAACTTTCCGCCAGCGTGCTCGCCGAAATGGGTTCGCAGGGCGTGGATCGAGCGCAGACCGAGGTGCTACACCGTGCTCATCTTCGCTATCAGGGAACGGATACGACCCTCTCGGTCGCGGTGACAGAGGCCGCCGAGATGACGGCAGCGTTCGAGACTGTCCACCGGAAGCAGTTCGGCTTTATCTTCGAAAACCGCGAGATCATCTTCGAGGCCTACGAGGTCGAGGCGATCGGCGGTGGTGCCGATGCATCGGAACCTGAGTTTGCGCTGGACGACGCGGCCCCAACGGCTGCGGAGCACACGCGGTTCTATTCCACGGGCGCATGGCGCGAGGCACCTGTCTATCGCCGCGCCGACATCAATCCCGGTGCGCGCGCGAGCGGTCCCTGCCTGATCGTCGAGCCGCACCAGACAATCGTGATCGAGGATGGCTGGGCATTCGAAGTGACCCGGCTCAACCACGTCGTCCTCAAACGTATCGTCACGCTGTCGCGTGCCAAGGCTGTCGGCACCCAGGCGGATCCGGTTCTGCTCGAGGTCTTCAATAACCTGTTCATGTCAATCGCCGAGCAGATGGGCGTGACGCTGCAGAACACGGCGTCGTCCGTCAACATCAAGGAACGGCTGGATTTCTCCTGCGCCGTGTTCGACGAGAACGGCGCGCTTGTCGCCAATGCGCCGCATATGCCTGTTCATCTCGGATCGATGGATCGATCCGTCGAAAGCATCATTGCGCAGAACCAGGGCAAGATCCGTCCCGGCGACGTGTTCGCGTTGAACGCGCCCTATAATGGCGGAACGCATCTGCCAGATATTACGGTGGTCACACCGGTGTTCGATGACGCGGGCGGGAAAATCCTGTTCTACGTCGCCTCGCGCGGTCACCATGCCGATGTCGGCGGGACCGCGCCGGGATCGATGACGCCGCTGGCGACCACGGTCGACGAGGAAGGCGTGCTGTTCGACAACGTGCTTCTGGTCGATCGCGGCAGGTTCGACGAGGCGGGCATCACCAACCTCCTGTCCGACCACCCCTACCCGGCCCGCAACGTTGCGCAGAACGTCGCAGATTTAAGGGCGCAGATCGCTGCCAACGAAAAGGGCGTTTACGAAATGCGCCGGATGATCGCGCAGTTCGGGCTCGATGTCGTGCAGGCCTATATGGGCCACGTCCAGGACAATGCGGAGGAAAGCGTTCGCCGTGTTCTGGAAAAGCTTGGCGACGCGGAGTTTTCCTACGCGACCGACCAGGGCAGCACGATCAGGGTCAAGATCACCATCGACAGGCAAAAGCGCGAGGCGACGGTCGATTTTACCGGCACCAGCGAGCAGAAAAAGAACAATTTCAATGCGCCCGAACCGGTGACGCGCGCGGCCGTTCTTTACGTGTTCCGCGTGATGGTGGAGAGCTCGATCCCGATGAATGCCGGGTGCCTGAAGCCGATCCGCATCATCGTGCCTGATGGTTCGATGCTCAAGCCGCAATATCCAGCAGCGGTCGTTGCCGGAAATGTGGAAACGTCGCAGCACGTGACGAACGCGCTGTTCGGCGCGCTTGGTGCCATCGCGGCAAGCCAGGGCACGATGAACAACCTGACCTTCGGCAACGCCACCTACCAGTATTACGAGACGCTGTGCTCCGGTTCGCCGGCCGGTCGCTTCAACGACGGCAGCGGCTTTGCCGGCACCGATGCTGTCCATGTGCACATGACCAACTCGCGTCTCACCGATCCGGAAATCCTGGAGACGCGCTATCCGGTGCTGCTGGAAGATTTCCACATCCGCGACAATTCCGGCGGTCAGGGACGGTTTACGGCCGGCGACGGCACGAAGCGGACAATCCGGTTTCTCGAAACGATGGATTGCGCCATCCTCTCCTCGCATCGGACACTCCGCCCCCACGGCCTTGACGGCGGTGGAGAGGGCGAGCTCGGGATCACCACCGTGCGCAGGCTCGACGGCTCGATCGAGACACTTCAGGGCTGCGCCCAGACGGTGATCGAGGCGGGCGAAGCGGTGACCGTGACCACGCCGACGGCCGGGGGCTATGGCAAAACGGTGTAATCTGCCGTAACTGGAGATCATGACCAGACAGGTTGCGATCATAGGCGGTGGGCCGGCGGGACTGATGGCGGCGGAGCATCTTTCCGCTGCCGGATTTTCGGTGACCGTTTACGAGGCGATGCCGACCTTTGGGCGGAAATTTCTGCTGGCTGGAAAGTCCGGGCTCAATATCACCCATGCGGAGGATTTTGATCGGTTTGCCGGACGTTTCGGCTCGCCTTCCTCGCGGATGCAACCGGCGCTTGATGCGTTCACGCCATCGGATGTTCGCGCCTGGGCACAGGAGCTCGGGACGGAAACATTCGTGGGGACATCGGGCCGGGTTTTTCCCGTTGCCATGAAAGCATCGCCACTGCTGCGCGCCTGGCTTGCCCGGCTGGGCAACCAGGGCGTGGTGCTGAAGACCCGCCATCGCTGGACGGGGTTCGAAGGCGGCGGTTACCGATTTGAAACTGTTGATGGCGACCTTCTCATCCGCCCGGATGCGGTCATTCTGGCGGTTGGTGGCGCAAGCTGGCCACGGCTGGGTTCGGATGCGGCCTGGGTGCCGTGGCTGAAGGCCGAGGGGATTGCGGTAACGGAGTTCCAGGCGGCCAATTGCGGCTTCGACGTTGCGTGGAGCGACGTGTTCGTCGAGCGTTTTGCCGGGGCACCGCTCAAATCCGTCTCGACGCGATCGGATGCGGGCACCTATCAGGGCGAGTTCGTGATTTCGAAACACGGGATCGAAGGCAGCCTTGTCTATGCGCATTCGGCAGTCCTGCGTGAGCTGATCAACAGGGATGGAAAGGCGGCTCTTGATGTCGACCTCGTGCCGGGCCGCAGCTTTGAGCGTCTCGTGCGCGACCTCTCGCGGCAGGATGCGAAAGCGAGCTTTTCCAACCGGCTGCGCAAGGGTGCAGGCCTCGACGGTGTCAAGGCGGCCTTGCTGCGCGAGCTGATACCGGATGTGAACCGGATGCCGCCGGAGGATCTGGCGCGGGCGATCAAGGCGCTGCCGATCCCGCTGCTGCGTCCTCGCCCGATTGCGGAAGCGATCTCCTCGGCCGGTGGCATCGCCTGGGACGAGCTCGATAGCGGCTTCATGCTGGAGCGGCGTCCGGGTCTGTTCGCGGCCGGCGAGATGCTCGACTGGGAGGCGCCGACCGGCGGCTATCTTCTGACCGCCTGCTTTGCCACGGGTCTTGCCGCAGCGCGCGGCGTTGAAGACTATCTCAAGACAGAGTGACCGTTGCCGCGTTCACCATCGGCCCGCGACAGGATAGACTGGCCGGGACTCAAACAGACGACGGTCCATGTTTTTCATTTCCAAGCTGATCTGGCTGCTCGCGCAGCCGCTTTCCATCGCCTTCCTGCTTTCGGCGCTTGCCGCTCTCTTCGCGTTTTTCGGCCTGCGGAAGCTTTCCGGCATCTCGGCACTTCTGAGTGCGCTCACCCTGTTCGTCACGCTCTATACGACGGCGGGCGCATTGGCGCTGCAGTCTCTCGAGGCTCGCTACGCCAAGCCGGCAACCGATCCTGCAGACCTCTCCTGCATGATCATTCTCGGCGGTGCATTCGAGAGCGAGGTGACGGCCGCACGGGGTGGCATCGAGTTCAACCAGGCGGCGGACCGGTTTATCGAGGCGGGTCGGCTGGCGCTGCAATTTCCGCAGTCGCGCATCCTGATTTCCGGCGGCGACGGATCGTTCAGTGGGGTCTATGAAGGCGAAGCGCAGGCGTCCGAACGGTTTTTCACAGCCTTCGGCATAGCGCCGGACCGGGTGGTGAAGGAAAACACGTCGCGCACCACCTACGAGAATACGCAGAATACGGCCGACATCCTGAAACAGCAGGGCTTCAGCGATTGCGCGCTGATCACCTCGGCCTTCCACATGCCCCGTTCCGTCGCCCTGTTTCAGAAGGCGGGCATTCAGGTTCGCCCGTGGCCGACCGACTTTCGCACCAGCGGCATCGTATCCGCCAAGCTCGATTTCACCCAGCCGGCGCTCAATGCGCAGCTGACGGCGACGGCCGCGCGGGAATGGATGGCCGTTCTCGGCTACACGCTGGCCGGCCGGATCGACAGCATCAAGGCGCCCTGATCCCTGAAGGGGCCGCGATTACTGTTTCGAGATCGTCACGAAACGACCGCCGCGGACGCGGACCCGCATGACGCAGGGCGCGGCATCGGTGCGCTCGCAGAACCGCGGATGCATCTGCAGCATGAACACCATGTTGCCGAAATACTGGACGAAATCGTAGCCGTAGATCTGGGCGGTGGCGATCATGATATAGCCGCCCTCCTTCGCCTGGACGTAGAAGTTCTGCGGGCAGCCATCTGCATTGCATTTGGGGCCGCGAACGCCGTCGCACGTCAGGTCGCTGTGATCGGTGACGACGTCCGTTATGCCATCATTGTTGATGTCGAAACGTTTGACGAAGCCCGGACCGAACTCGACTTTTCCGCAGGTTTTCTGGAAATGGCTCTTTTCCGTGACTTCCGGATCGCTGAACAGTTTCTGCTGGGCTGACGCGAAGGTCGGCAGCAGGACGAGAGCGACCAGAAGTATCAAGACCTTGTTCACCGCACCTACCCATATTCTCAAATCATCTGTTCATGACATCATCGGACCTGACCGGAGATGCCGTTGCCGTCGTTAGCGTGATCATCTAGAGCAATGCACTTGCGCGACGCTGGAGAATGGAATGTCCCTGCTGATGATCCTCGATTATGCCGGCATCGCGGTGTTTGCCGCAACCGGTGCGCTTGCGGCATCAAGAAAGGAGCTCGATCTCATCGGGTTTCTGTTCTTTGCAGCCGTGACCGGGCTCGGCGGCGGCACGGTGCGTGACATCATTCTTGGCCGGACCCCGGTCTTCTGGGTTCTCGACCCGACCTATATCCTGATCTGCGTCGTCACCGGGGTCGTGGTCTATCTGACCGCGCACCGGGTTGAGTGGCGATATCGCCTGTTGATCTGGCTCGATGCGGTGGGCCTTGCTGCCTATAGCGTGCTTGGCGCGGCAAAAGGACTGGCCGCCACCGGGTCGCCGACGATCGCCATCATTACCGGCGCGCTGACAGCGGCATTCGGCGGGATCCTGCGCGATCTTCTCGCCAACGAGCCGTCAGTCCTGTTGCGCTCGGAAATCTACATCACGGCCTCTATTGCCGGCGCTGCCGCGTTCACGGCGGCACAGGCACTCGGCTTTCCGCAGTATGTCAGTTCAGGCGTCGGTGTGCTGGTCGCCTTTGCGTTGCGGGGCGGCGCAATCCATTACGGCTGGACGCTGCCACGCTACAAGTCGCGGCCGGGGCGGCCGGCAGATGAGGCAATCAAGGGCAGGACCAAAGACTAGGCGCGCTTTTCGCGCAGCCGGATGATGACGTCGACATGGGCGATTTCCATGCCCTCGGGCGCATCCGGGAGATTGCCGATTTCCAGATTGCTGATCGGGATATCCAAAACCTCGTTGCGCCCTTCGACAAAGAAGTGATGGTGATCGGAAATATTGGTGTCGAAATAGGTGCGTGCGCTCTCCACCGCGAGAACGCGGATGAGGCCTGCCTCGGTAAACTGGTGGAGGGTATTATAGACGGTTGCGAGCGAGACCGGCACGCCGGCTTCTGTGGCTTCCGCGTGCAGTTCCTCGACCGTCAGATGCCGATCACCCTTTGCAAACAACAGATCCGCCAACGCGACGCGCTGCCTCGTCGGTCGAAGGCCGCAATGGCGCAATCTAATCTCGATGTTCGGCATGGCATCCGCCATATGTGCTTCGGCTCCAACCGTTTTGTCACACGGGATCTAATCTGATTTCCGATATAACTTTTAAGATGAATTCTTTCAATAGTGTCCCTTAGCACGTCCTTCCGCGGTCGGCAAAAACGCTAATTTTCGGTGTTTTACCACTGGTTTGCGCTCTCCGCTTCCTATATGCGGACCTGAATGCGATGCTTCCGCAGCTGCAGTCTTCCCCAGACAGCACCTGTGTTGTCATGGCAAGACTTCAATTTCGGCCCATATTGCTCTAAAGCTTGGGAAACAAAAGCTTCAAACGGGGGGAAACGGAAATTCATGTCCACCAGACAGTCCAGCTTCAGCTACGAAGAAATCCTCTCTTGCGCCCACGGTGATCTGTTTGGTCCCGGCAATGCGCAGCTGCCGTTGCCGCCCATGCTGATGGTCCACCGGATCACGGAGATCTCGGAAACCGGCGGTGCCTTCGACAAGGGTTACATCCGCGCTGAATACGACGTGCGTCCGGACGACTGGTATTTCCCCTGCCATTTCGAAGGCAACCCGATCATGCCGGGCTGCCTTGGCCTTGACGGCATGTGGCAGCTGACCGGCTTCTTCCTGGGCTGGCTGGGTGAACCCGGCCGCGGCATGGCGCTTTCGACCGGCGAAGTGAAGTTCAAGGGCATGATCCGCCCGGACACCAAGCTTCTGGAATATGGCATCGACTTCAAGCGCGTCATGAGGGGTCGCCTCGTGCTGGGCACCGCCGACGGCTGGCTGAAGGCCGATGGCGAGACCATCTATCAGGCGACGGACCTCCGCGTGGGTCTCTCCAAGGAAAAGACCGCCTGAAACTGCTTGCAAAGCGCAGCTGACGAAAACAACAAAGGTTTGATGAAATGAGACGGGTAGTTGTCACTGGGCTCGGTATCGTGTCCTCGATCGGTAACGACGCAGCCGAAGTCACCGAGTCCCTGCGGCAGGCAAAGTCCGGTATTTCTTTCTCGCCGGATTTCGCCGAGCACGGCTTCAAGTGCCAGGTCTGGGGCAAGCCCAACATCGATACGACGGAACTCGTCGATCGCCGCGCCATGCGCTTCCTCTCCCAGGGTGGAGCGTGGAACCATGTGGCGATGAAGCAGGCGCTGGCCGATTCCGGACTTGAGGAAAAGGATTACAGCGAGAACGAGCGCACCGGCATCATCATGGGTTCGGGCGGTCCTTCCACCCGCACCCTGATCGAAGCGGCCGAGACGACGATCAAGAACAACAGCCCGAAGCGGATCGGTCCGTTTGCCGTGCCGAAGGCGATGTCTTCGACGGCGTCGGCAACGCTTGCGACCTGGTTCAAGATCCACGGCGTCAACTACTCGATCTCGTCGGCCTGCTCGACGTCTGCGCACTGCATCGGCAATGCCGCGGAGATGATCCAGTGGGGCAAGCAGGACGTGATGTTTGCCGGCGGCCACGAGGATCTCGACTGGACCATGTCGAACCTGTTCGACGCGATGGGCGCCATGTCCTCCAAGTACAACGACCAGCCTGCAACGGCTTCGCGCGCTTATGACGCCGACCGCGACGGTTTCGTCATCGCCGGTGGTGCAGGCGTTCTCGTGCTTGAAGAACTGGAGCATGCCAAGGCCCGCGGCGCCAAGATCTATGCGGAACTCACCGGCTACGGCGCCACATCCGATGGCTACGACATGGTCGCACCATCTGGCGAAGGCGCCATCCGCTGCATGCGTCAGGCGCTTGCCAACGTGGAAGGCGAGGTCGACTACATCAACACCCACGGCACCTCGACACCGGTTGGCGATTCCAAGGAAATTGGCGCCATCCGCGAAGTGTTCAAGGACAAGATCCCGCACATCCAGTCGACCAAGTCGCTGACCGGCCACTCGCTCGGCGGTGCCGGCGTGCAGGAATCGATCTATGGCCTGCTGATGATGCAGGAACGCTTTATCGGTGAAAGCGCGCACATCCAGACGCTGGATCCGGAATTTGACGGCGTGCCGATTGTTCGCAAGCGGATCGACAATGCCAAGATCGACACTGTGCTCTCCAACTCGTTCGGCTTCGGCGGCACCAACGCTACGCTCGTCTTCCAGCGTCATAACGGATAATTTGATGTCCGGGATCATGCAGGGCAAGCGCGGCCTGATCATGGGCGTTGCCAACAACCACTCGATCGCCTGGGGAATTGCCAAGGCGGTCGCGGCACAGGGTGCGGAAGTGGCTTTCACCTATCAGGGTGAAGCGCTGGGCAAGCGGGTCAGACCGCTTGCGGCCGAACTCGGGTCGGATTTCGTGGTGCCCTGCGACGTCGAGGATATCGCATCTGTCGACGCGATGTTTGACGCGCTTCGGGAACGCTGGGGTACGATCGACTTTCTCGTTCATGCCATCGGCTTCTCCGACAAGAACGAGCTGAAGGGCCTCTACGCCGACACGACGCGGGAGAATTTCTCGCGCACGATGGTGATCTCCTGCTTTTCCTTCACGGAAATCGCCAAGCGCGCCGCAGCCCTGATGCCGGATGGCGGCTCTATGCTGACGCTGACCTATAACGGTTCACAGCGCGTCATTCCGAACTACAACGTGATGGGCGTTGCCAAGGCAGCGCTTGAAGCCTCGGTGCGGTATCTGGCCGCCGATTTCGGCCCGAACGACATCCGCGTTAACACGATCTCCGCCGGCCCCGTGCGCACGCTTGCCGGCGCCGGGATTTCGGATGCACGGGCGATCTATGCCTGGAACCAGCAGAACGCGCCGCTGCGCCGCACTGCCACGATCGAGGATATCGGCGGCTCCGCGCTCTATCTGCTGTCCGATCTCTCCCGCGGTGTGACCGGCGAAGTGCATTACGTCGATGCCGGCTACAGCATCACTTCACTGCCCAGCCTCGACAAACTGCGCAAGTCCGACGCTCAGTAGGGTTTAGCGCCTGCTATCCTAACATGGGCGGGCATTCTCAAAATGCGTTCAATTCCCGGATCGCGTCCGCATTGCCGGCGTTCGCTGCCTGCTTGAGCAGTTCTTTGGAGCGCCGTGGATCGCTCGCTCTGATCAACTGCGAAAGCTTCAGCTGTGCCCAGTGATCGTGGGTGAAAGGCAGGCTCTTTTCGAAATAGCGCTGCGCAAGGGCAAGGTCCTTTGCGACACCCTCCCCGTCCATCAGCATGAAGGCCAGCATGTGGTATGCCCACAGGTTGCCTTTCTTGGCGGAGCGTTCGTACCAATCGACGGCCCGTGACGGATCAACCTGCAGGCTCAAGCCCTTCTGATAGAACCAGCCGACCTTCAGCTCCGCATGCATGTCGCCAGCGTCGGCGGACTGGCGATACCAGCGAAGCGCTTCCGGAAGATTGATTGGGACACCTGAGCCTATCTCATAAGCTTCACCGAGCTTGTATGCTGCCGCAGCGTTGCCGTTCCTGGCTGCGAGCCGGAAGTAATGCGCAGCGATGCGAAGGTCATCCGGCCCTTTGACCTTGTATTTGCGATAGGTTTCCGCGGTGTTGAACCATTCCCAGGTCAAGCGAACACTGGCGCGCGGCTCTCCGGCGCTCGCCGTTTCAGTGGCGATCAAGAGCAGAAGTGCTGAAACAACGCCTTTCATACAAAAACCCCGACAGCTCGAACGCAACTTCAGTGTGCATTCGAGCTGTCGGGACGGGCAATCCTAGATTTTGAGGGGTGACGTTACTTCTTCGCCCACAGGATCTTGAAGCGGGCGTTGCGGCAGGTTTCGCCGTATTCCCGGAACGCTTCCTCGAGCACCGGCTCGTATTGCATGCCGCGATTGGCGACCAGCATCAGTCTGCCGCCGCTTCTGAGCGCGCCTGCCGCCGTGCGGATCATCGTCTTGCCCAGTTCCGGATCCGCAGCCTGCGTCTCATGGAAGGGCGGGTTCATGATGACGAGGTCGTATTTTTCCTTCGGCGGCTCGGTTCCCAGATCCTGCCAGAAGAAGCGGGCTTCGAGATCCGGGCAGTTGTGCGCAACGTTCTGTTTTGCAAATTCCAGCGCCCGGTGATCGGCCTCGAACAGGTCGATCCGGTTCACGCGGGGCGAACGCTCGGCGAGCATCACCGAAAGATAACCCCAGCCGGCACCGAAATCAGCGGCATTGCCGTCGAAATCCGTCGGGAAGCGGCTTACCAGAAGTTCGGAGCCCGGATCGATGCGGTCGTGCGAGAACATGCCGGGAGCGGCCTGGAATCGACCGTCGACCGTCACAGCTGTCTTTTTCAGTGCCTGGATCGCGCCAGACGCATCCTCCGGCCGGCCGAACCAGATCGCAACGCCGTGATACTTCGGCGCGTAGTCCAGCGTGATGCCGAGCTTCAGGAGCATCGTGCGAATGGGTGCGATACCGTCTTCCTTGCCGCCGGCAACGACGATCACGCCGCCGACCTTCACCCGCGCAAGCGCTTCGGCGATGCGGTTTTCGTTTTCGCCACGATGCTTTCCACACAGGACAAGCGCACCGTCGTAATCCTCGCCCTCGGGCTCGGGAAACGCGTTGTCGCGCAGGCTGCGGAACAGTGGGCGGAACGGCTGGATGGCCGTGATCTCCGCATCAAACCCGTCAGGCAGGGCATTGCCCGCTTCCGCACCCAGAAACAGTATGCGCTCACCCTCGCCGGGCGTTTGGATCGCGTCGGTGGCGAAGGGATGGAAAAGGGTCTTCAGGGCTTCTCGGGTCATGATCGGATCTCGGGCGGTCGTGTCGTCGGTGAAAACAAAAAAGGCGCGGAAGTTATTCCTTCCGCGCCTCGATCTCTCGATAGGTCGAGGGCTTATTCGGCAGCTTCGCCGTCAGCCTTCTTGACTTCCTGGCCGGTGGCCTGGTCGACGGCCTTCATCGACAGGCGAACCTTGCCGCGCTCGTCGAAGCCCATCAGCTTGACCCAGACCTTCTGACCTTCCTTGACCACGTCCTGGGTCTTGGCAACACGGTCGGAAGCGAGCTGGCTGATATGGACCAGACCGTCGCGGGCGCCGAAGAAGTTGACGAAGGCGCCGAAGTCGGCGGTCTTCACAACGGTACCTTCGTAGATGGTGCCGACTTCCGGTTCAGCAACGATCGAATGGATCCACTTGCGGGCCGCTTCGATTTCCTTGCCGGAGGCGGAGGCAATCTTGACCGTGCCGTCGTCTTCGATGTTGATCTTGGCGCCGGTCTTTTCAACGATTTCGCGGATGACCTTGCCGCCCGAACCGATGACTTCACGGATCTTGTCGACTGGGATGTTCATCACTTCGATGCGCGGTGCGAATTCGCCGAGTTCCGAGCGACCTTCGGTGATGGCGTTGGCCATTTCGGCGAGGATGTGCTTGCGGCCACCCTGTGCCTGGCCGAGCGCGACCTTCATGATCTCTTCGGTGATGCCGGCGATCTTGATGTCCATCTGCAGCGAGGTGATGCCGTCGACAGTACCTGCAACCTTGAAGTCCATGTCGCCGAGATGATCTTCGTCACCGAGGATGTCGGAGAGAACGGCAAAGCGTTCGCCTTCGAGGATCAGGCCCATGGCGATACCTGCAACAGGCTTTGCGAGCGGGACGCCAGCGTCCATCAGAGCAAGCGATGTGCCGCAGACGGTTGCCATCGAGGACGAGCCGTTCGACTCGGTGATCTCGGAGACGACGCGCAGCGTGTACGGGAACTGTTCAGCCGTTGGCAGCATCGGACGGATAGCGCGCCATGCGAGCTTGCCATGGCCGATTTCGCGACGTCCTGGGGAACCCATGCGGCCGGTTTCACCAACCGAGTAGGGAGGGAAGTTGTAATGCAGAAGGAAGCGTTCCTTGTACATGCCGGTCAGTGAATCGACATACTGTTCGTCTTCGCCGGTGCCGAGCGTCGCAACAACGATCGCCTGGGTTTCGCCGCGGGTGAACAGGGCCGAACCGTGGGTGCGCGGCAGGATGCCGACTTCCGACACGATCTTGCGAACAGTCTCGAGATCACGACCGTCGATGCGGCTCTTGGTGTCGAGGATGTTCCAGCGAACGATCTTCGCCTGCAGGTGCTTGAAGGTCGCGCCGATGACTTCGGCCGGGTACTTCGGCTCTACGCCTTCCGGGAAGAAGTGCGCCTTGACCTTCGCCTTGACGGCGTCGACGGCAGCGTAGCGTTCAGCCTTCTGGGTGTTCTTGTAGGCGGTGCGCAGTTCGGCTTCGAAGTGCTGCAGCATTTCGGCTTCGAGCGCGGAATGATCTTCCGGCTGGAAATCGCGTGGCTCCTTGGCGGCAACTTCAGCGAGCTTGATGATCGCGTCGATAACCGGCTGGAAGCCCTTGTGGCCGAACATGACGGCGCCGAGCATGATCTCTTCGTTGAGTTCCTTGGCTTCCGACTCGACCATCAGGACGGCGTCCTGGGTGCCGGCAACGACGAGGTCGAGAACCGACTCGTCCATCTCGTCGAGATGCGGGTTCAGAACGTATTCGCCGTTGATGTAGCCGACGCGTGCGCCGCCAACCGGGCCCATGAAAGGAACGCCAGAGATCGTCAGGGCAGCGGAGGCTGCAACCATCGACAATACGTCCGGATCGTTTTCAAGGTCGTGCTGGATGACGGTAACGACGACCTGGGTCTCGTTCTTGTAGCCTTCCGGGAAAAGCGGGCGGATCGGACGGTCGATCAGGCGGGAAACCAGCGTTTCCTTTTCCGACGGGCGACCTTCGCGCTTGAAATAGCCGCCCGGGATCTTGCCGGCGGCATAGGTCTTTTCCTGGTAGTTGACGGTCAGCGGGAAGAAGTCCTGGCCGGGCTTGGCCGACTTGGCCGAAACAACGGTGGCGAGAACGACGGTTTCGCCGTAGGTGGCGAGAACCGCGCCGTCAGCCTGGCGGGCGATCTTGCCCGTTTCAAGCTTCAGCGGGCGGCCTGCCCATTCGATTTCGACGGAGTGGGTATTGAACATATGGTGTCCTTTAATGCGGGAGCACGCGCAGTGCCGTAGCCGGCGCAGTGCATAGTCGACCGCAATCGATGTGACAGATCACGGGCAAGACAACGGGAGGCTTCGGGTCGGCGACTTCGGTGGTCGACGTCTGATCAGGGTCTTTGAGTGATCCCTGGTCGAAAGCATCCGGCAATCCTGCCCCATGACAGGTCAACGGTTTGGTTTTTGCAGATCCGGCCCATCCGGGTCTGCGGGCATTCTTGCGGCGCGAGATAAAGCGCATCGCAAACATTGCATCGGACGCTTGGCCCGAATGAGAAACCGGCAGGCGCCCGATTGAGCGCCCGCCGGAAATTTTTAGCGGCGAATGCCCAGAGCAGCAATCAACTTGCTGTAACGGGATTCGTCTTTCTTCTTGACGTAGTCGAGAAGCGAACGACGTGTGGAAACCATGGTCAGAAGGCCACGACGGGAGTGGTTGTCCTTCTTGTGGCCCTTGAAGTGTTCGGTCAGATTGTTGATCCGCTCGGTGAGGATCGCAACCTGGACTTCCGGCGAACCGGTGTCGCCTTCAACGGTTGCGTATTCCTTGATGAGTTCGGCCTTGCGCTCTGCAGTGATCGACATCGTGTTATCCTTTCGAATATGAGGATTATGGGTCGCCTAAGGCCGGGATGTCGTCCAGTCTTGGCCGTGAAACGCAAAACAGGCGGAAAAGCCTGCTTTTGCTGGCGGTGCCTATAGACCATTCAAGGAGAGAATGGAAGAGGCTCAGCCAAACACCCGCTTGGGACGGAACTCTCCCTGGCCGATCTCGCCGATGGCGAGCAGCTTGCCGCGCACGGTCGCATAGGCTTCCGCTTCGTCAGCCGGTGCATCGCGGCCGCGCAGGATAATCGGATTGCCCATCTTGATGCGGTGGGCCTGATCGTCTGTGACAGGCAGATGCGGCAGGCTGGAAAGCGCTTCAGACGTGTTGATCATGAAGGCATCAAGGGCTGCCAGCCGTTCGTCGCGATCCTCGATCTGTTCCAGCGCCACAAGTTCGGAGAGCGGCACCATGCGGTCTTCGGCAAAGGGCGCAACGAAGGTGCGGCGCAGTTCCGAGATATGACCGTAGCAGCCGAGATCGCGGCCGAAGTCGCGGGCGAGCGCCCGAACATAGGTGCCTTTGCCGCATTCCACTTCGAAATGCGCCTTGTCTGCCGTTACGCCGAGCAGCGTCAGGCGGAAGATCTGGACCTCGCGCGACGGGATCTCGACAATTTCGCCGTCGCGGGCGAGGTCATAGGCCCGTTCGCCGGCAATCTTGATGGCGGAAAACTGCGGCGGAATCTGATTGATCGTGCCGGTGTAGTTCGGCAGAAGCGCGCGGATCTCTTCTTCGCTCGGACGGCTGTCGGACGATGCTGTGACGGCGCCTTCGAGGTCGTCGGTCGACCGTTCCTCGCCCCAGGTGACGGCGAATTCGTAGATCTTCCGCCCATCCATGACATAGGGCACTGTCTTCGTCGCATCGCCGAGCGCGATCGGCAGCATGCCTGACGCAAGCGGATCAAGGGTGCCGGCATGGCCGCATTTCTGGGCGTTGAACAGCCACTTGATCTTGGACACGGCTTCGGTCGAGCCGAAATCGATCGGCTTGTCGAGAATAAGCCAGCCGGAAACCGGCCGGCCCTTTGCTTTGCGGGGTTTGGACATCAATACTTCTTGATTGTTATTTCTGGTCTTTGGTTTCGTCGCTGTTGAGATCACGCTGGACCTCCGGCGAGCGAAGCAGCTCGTCGATCTTCTTGTAGTTGTCGAAGCTCGTATCGTCGCGGAAGCGCACTTCCGGCATGTATTTCATCTGACGGAGCTGGCCGGCTATGCGGCCGCGGATATACTTGGCATGCCGGTTGAGCGCTGCGATCACGACGTCATGGTCAGCGACGCCAAGGGGCGTCACATAGGCAGTTGCGACCTTCAGATCGGTCGACATGCGCACTTCCGAAACGGAAATCACGGTTTTCTCGAGCAGGTCGTCGCGCACTTCGCCACGTTGCAGGACCTGGGTAATGGCGGCGCGTACCTGTTCGCCAACACGAAGCATGCGCTGCGACGGCGCCGAGGATGTGGGCTTGGTCATGTTGTTTCTTTCGTATAACGCCGCCGGGGCTCGTCCCGATGGGGCGCTTCGTCAAATGAAGGCGGTCACATGACAAAGGCCCGGCGAAAGGTCAAGGTCCAGCGGGTATTTAATCGGTCTGACTTGGAGGCCGTCGATGCCGATGACACCTGAAAACAGCGTGTCGTCACTCATGCAACCGAGACGAGGGACGTTTCGCCAAGGGGTGTGGTTCCCATGATCTTCGCGTGCAGTTCACGTTCCAAACCCATTGTGTAAAGGGCGGAAATGCGAGCCCCGAGTTCGATGAGGGCAGGCTCGATGGCGGCCAGTGGCCGGGCGCTTGCGAAGGCTTCGCCCTCTTCCGTGCAGGCCCGCAAAACCTCACCAAGCTCAATCTTGAAATCAAGCCGAGCAAGCGAGGCATCGATTTCGCCGACGGCGGATCGGCTGTGTTCGGCAAGCAGCGACATTTCGGTCTCCCTGCGATCGCCGACAACGCGGATATTGGCGAGTGCCTGTTCGAGCCGAAGATCGAGCGAGCCGCCCGTATCTTCGCAGGCGCTGAGCTTTTGCGCAGATTCTTCCAGTATTCTGAGATGAACGAGGATCTTGTCGGCGGCACCATCCAGTTCGCCCGCGTAATTGCGCAGTTCGGCGGCAACCACGTTGATCGCCTTGCCCTGATCGCCGATCCTGCCGCAGCGCAGATTGGTATTGAGGGCCATGTAGTGAATATCGGTGCGGACCAGTTGCACGACGCCGATGCTGGTGACGAGCTCGCTTACGGTCTGGCCGGTCGACCGGCTGAGTTCCGTCGCCTCGCCGGCAACGGCTTCGATCTGGCGAACCGCTTCGCGCGCAACGCCGACGCCGGTGTCGAGCTGGCGCATGGCGGCGGCGCCGCCCTGGCCTTCTGCCATCGTTTCCCGGATTGCATCGATCTTCTGGAGATCTGAACGGAAACTCGCCACGCTTGCGACGATCTTTGCCGTGTCACGCTCGAAATGATCGATGGACTGCCTGAGCTGATGGGAGACAAGCCTCCGGATGACAGCGGACAGGTTGTCGCGCTGAGGATTGGTCAGCGGCGTAGCGTCCGGTGAGGCCAGAAAATCGTCGAGGAGCGTGAGCGTTGACTGACAATGCTCGATCCTCTGGCGGGTTGTGTCGCCGATCTGCATGGCAGACAGCGTCGAGGCGAGCTTGGTCTGGATGCCGCGCGCGATTGCCCGGACGCTTGCGGCCTGTTCGATCATCGATCTGCGATTGAGAGCGATCGCCTCGCCGCCGTTCGACAGTCCTGCTGCGATCTGCGGGATTGTGTCCTCGTAGGAGCTTACAATCCTCTTCCCTCTTGTGATCAGGGAACCCAGTCCCTGGCCGAGATACTGGACCTTGTCCGAGAAATCATTGACCTGACGGGTGCCGTCCTGAATCCTTTGCAGGATTTCCTCAGCAAATCCTGCAAAGTCGGCAATTCCGGCGCCGGTGATCTTTGCAGTAACTGCAAAGGTGCGCAGATAGCGCAGGGTTTCCTGCATGTCCTCGGCATGGCCCTTCAGGTGCCCCTGGGCGTCGGAAATGAGGGTGAACTGGACCTGTCGGCCTTTCTCGTTTTCGCTCAGCTGAGAAAGCCGCGCGACCGTCTGGGTGAGCTCGAACAGGGATGCGTTCGCCGTTTCTTCGTCGAGCGAGCTCTCGGCCTGATCGAGCGAGGCGACCAAGCGGTTGAGAACGTCGAGAATGGAAAGAAGCGCTCGTCCGCCTTCGGTGAAGCGTTCCTCAAGGCGCGAACGGGCAGCGTCCAGCCGCGCGGCAAACGCCGAGGCGTCTGCGGAAACACCCTCTTCTATCGATACGACCGCTCTGACTGCCATGTCCACCACCTTTTCCAGCTTCGCCGCAACGTTGAGTTCGTCGCTGGAAAAACCGTTCGCCCTGTTTGTTGTGGGACACGTCTCCGCCTGAAGCAGGCACGGGTGTCCTCGAATAGCTGGACAGTGCCGGTGCAACGGTTAACTGAACAAGAACCGATCGCGGAGTTGCGTGTACGTGGTTAACCATTGCCGCTCGTTCGGAACACGATGGTGCAGCATAGAGAGATCCTGACCAGCACCAAAAAACGCGATACGATGGCGCTATAAAACGGGAAATCTCTTCTCGTTTTTCCTATATCGCAGGCATCGTTCGTATTTTAAGAGCAATTTTTCAGGAAGGACCGCCCTGATGACCGAGAAAACTCCTGCCGACAATTTTCCTGCCGGCTACGAGCCGCCGAAGATCTGGACCTGGGAAAAGGGCAATGGCGGCCAGTTCGCCAGTATCAACCGCCCGATCGCCGGCCCGACGCAGGACAAGGAACTGCCGGTCGGAAAGCATCCGCTGCAGCTCTATTCGCTGGGCACGCCGAACGGCGTCAAGGTGACGATCATGCTGGAAGAGCTTCTGGCAGCCGGTCACACGCAGGCCGAATATGATGCCTGGATGATCAATATCGGCAAGGGCGACCAGTTCGGCTCCGGCTTTGTCGACATCAATCCGAACTCGAAGATCCCCGCACTTTGCGACCATGCGCCAAAGGATGGCGGCAAGCCGCTGCGCGTGTTCGAGTCCGCCTCGATCCTAATCTATCTAGCGGAGAAGTTCGGCGCCTTCCTGCCGACCGATCTGCGCACCCGCACGGAAACGATGAACTGGCTGTTCTGGCAGATGGGCTCGGCACCGTTTCTCGGCGGTGGGTTCGGGCATTTCTACGCCTATGCGCCGATCAAGATCAAATACGCGATCGATCGCTATGCCATGGAGACGAAACGCCAGCTCGACGTGCTCGACCGGCATCTTGCCGACAACCGTTATATGGCGGGCGACGAGTATACGATTGCGGACATGGCGATCTTCCCCTGGTACGGCACGCTGGCGCTTGGCCAGGTTTACGGCGATGCAGGTGATTTTCTCGAGGTAAAGAGCTATGAGAACCTGCAGCGCTGGACGGCGGAGGTTTTCGCACGGCCTGGCGTCAAGCGGGGTCGCATGGTCAACCGGACATCCGGGGAGCCATCCGAGCAGCTGCATGAGCGCCACGACGCTTCGGATTTCGATACGAAGACACAAGACAGGATCGGCTAAAAGCCGGTCAGCCGCATAGGACTTGAGGATACGAACATGGCAAACCTGCCTGAAATGACCAAACACCGAGGCTTTCCGGGCGGGATGCCAAGCACGGGGGTGCAGTTCACCATCCGCCGGGCCAATCCGAAAGGCGTGACGCCGATCAAGGCTCTGCCGCGCAGGGCACGTCCCGGCACGAAAGAGCACAAGATCGACGGGGCCTTTCTGCATGCGCTGTGGCATCACTTCGGCACCGAACCCTTCGAGCGCGGCAATCTCGATGCCGCGCGTCTGAGCCTTCTGTTCGGGCGCGAAGTGCTGCCGGCCGACAAAACGTTTGATCCGCTTTCCTATGAGGCGATGCTTGTCATCAACGAAAAGCTGGCGCGGCAGAACTTTCCGGAATCGTTCGAGAATATCTTCGAGATCTGAGATCGACCGTATTCGCTGCTGTCGACGATCAACTAGATAAGGCCGCTGGCGATTGACGCCGGCGGCCTTTCTGCATCTAGCCGAGGCTCTTGCCGTATCGCTCGAAGCTTTCCTTCAGCACCGTCGTGCTGGCGCCTGGCTGCTGCGGCCGGCGGTAAATGCCGGCATCGACATTGGACGGTTCCTCGAAGTGATCCTTGATCCAGGGAATGTATTCGAGAATGGTCGACGCGGGATGCCAGTAGCTGAGATGGACGTGAACCTGGCTCATCTCGCCTGCATGCGGTACGACCGGCAACCGGTGGGCCAGTGCCAGATCCGCAACCTGGATATATTCGGTGACGCCACCGAGACGCGTGACGTCAGGCTGGACGTAGGACACGGCACCGGCTGATATGAACGCCCGGAACGCATCAACGGTATAGAGCTGCTCGCCAAGCGCGATCGGGATCGTGCTGCTTCTCGCAAGGGCCGCATGTCCGGCAATATCGTCGTACCAGAGCGGCTCCTCGAACCAGTAGATATCGAGATCGCGGGCCCGCTCGCAAAACCGCTGGCAAGTGGGAAGATCCCATTTGCCATTGCCATCGATGGCGATCCGCACGTCTGGGCCCAGCCGCTTGCGCACCGCTTCCAGGCGGCGCACATCGATATTGGGATCGTCATGGCCGACCTTGAGCTTGATCCGGGTGAAGCCTTCTTCCTCCACGGCGCGCGCCGACCCGGCCAGCAGGTCCTCCAGCGAAAACGACAGCCAGCCGATATCGGTATTATACGCCTCGAGACGATCGGTTCTTGCGCCACCGAGCAGGCTCCAGAGCGGCACGCCTGCCTTCTTCGCCTTGAGGTCCCAGAGCGCCACGTCGACGGCAGCGAGTGCCAGATGAGTGATCCCGGCGCGGCCGACCCATTGCAGGGACGGATAGCGTGCCAGCTTGGTCCATAGACGCTGATGTTCGTTGGCATCCTCGCCGATCAGCAGCGGCGCGTAGCAATCCCTTATACAGGACGTGATCAGCCGGTCGGAGGCGATATGGGCATGGGTGCCGGTAAAGCCGTATCCCTTCAACCCGTCGGTGGTTTCGATCACGGTGCCGACGACACCCCAATGGGTGATGCTGTGGGTGCTGTCGGAAATCGAGTCCGAGGTCAGCGGCAGATGCAGGATGAATGGCTGTACGGATTTGATCTTCATTCTTGGGCTCCTCCTCCCGGTGGTAGACATCAGTCTGTTTTGACGTGCCCCTGCCGCTCCAGATAAGGCAGGTCAGGCAGGGCGATGTTTCGCGATGCGGCAGCCCCAATGCGGGCGATTGCGCGGTCGCGTGAGATCCGCAAATGCCTCTCCAGCGCATCGCATGCGGCGCCGATATCGCCGGAAGCGAGCGGCGAAAGCACGTCCAGATGCTCCAGCAGGAATGGCTCGCCGTCATAGCCGGTGGTCTTCGGCTGATAGAGAAAATGGTGGGCGACCAGGATCGCCTGCGGCAGGCTGATCGCCTGCATCAGCGCGCGGTTGTCGCAGTATCCGAGAAGCTCCGAATGCAGCTGATGTTCGACGCGGTCGAGCATGTCGCCGGTAACCGTCTCGGCAGCGGCAACCGCCTGTTCGACGAACTCGATGCATCCCGTCACGTAGCCATCGGGCAGGTGCGCAAAGGCCTGCGCGAGCGCCAGCGGTTCCAGCACCCAGCGCAGCTCGTAGAGCTGGCCGATATGGACAGGCGTCAGGCCCGGCGCCAGCCAGCGGCCGGCATCGTCCTTCAGCACCACGCCGCGTTGCTGCAGCCTTGCCATCACGTCCCGTGCTACGGTTCGGCTGACACCGTGGGCTGCGGCAAGCGCTGCTTCGTTGATACGCCAGCTGGCAAGCGAGGTGCGGGAAACGATCTCGATCTCGATCTGGCGGTAGATCAGTTCCCAGCTCGACAGGAAATGGATCTTCTCGTCGGAGCCGGCAGGATGGTCCGAGGGCGCGACGGGCGCGGCGCCGCTTTCCGAGGACAGGATCTGGTATCCCCTGCCCGGGACGCGCTGCATCAGGCCTCGCAGTTCAAGCTCGCCCAAGGCATGGCGCGCTGGCGCCCGGCTGATGCCGAAGCGGTCGGCAAGGCTGGTTTCGGTCAGATACGTGCCGGCAGACAGCGCACCGGAGGCGATCTCGGATGCCAGTATCTCGCACACACGTTGATGAAGCCTCGGGGACGGGCCAGCCATTCGGGTCTCCAGGACATGAAACGCAATCGATCGAAATCGCAGTGCATGGATTGCATCTTCCAAATCGGATGTCTAGTGTAGACAAAAGACATTGTGGAGGATGTCCTGACATGCCGACTGGGAATGACAGAGCGTGCGTTTCGCTTGTGGAGCTCGATCGCTTCTGCCGCGAGGTTCTTCTGGGATGCGGCGCCGACGCTGCGACGGCAGACGCTGCAACGCGGGCGATGATGCACGGAACCCGCCATGGCGTGGATAGCCACGGGGTGCGTCTTCTCGACCATTACGTGACTGCGCTTGAAGGCGGGCGCCTCAACAAGGTGCCGAAGCTAAAGCCCGCTGGCGGTTTCGGGGCGGTGGAGACGCTGGACGCGGATCATGCGCATGGCGCACTCGCGACCTATACGGCGATGGACCGCGCAATCGCGCTCGCGCGTCAGTTCGGCATCGGCGCTGTGGCGATCCGCAACAGTTCGCATTTCGGCCCGGCCGGCGCCTATGCGCTGGAGGCGGCCCGCCAGGGCGTGATCGGCTTCACCTTTTGCAATTCCGACAGTTTCGTGCGCCTGCATGAGGGCGCATCGCGCTTCCACGGCACCAACCCGATTGCCGTCGGCGTGCCGGTGAAAGGGCAAGATCCGTGGTTGCTGGACATGGCAACCAGCGCCATTCCCTATAACCGCGTTCTGCTCTACCGCAGCATGGGCACGACCCTGCCGCAGTCGGTCGCGTCAGATGTTTCGGGCATCGACACGCTCGATGCGGACAAGGCCGACATGCTGGCGCCGCTCGGCGGCGAATTTGGCTTCAAGGGCGCGGGTCTTGCCGGGCTTGCGGAAATCCTCAGCGCTGTCGTGACCGGCATGAGCCTGAGTTTCGACCTCGCCCCGATGGGCGGTCCAGATTTTTCGACGCCGCGTGGTCTCGGAGCCTTTGTCTTTGCGATCCTGCCGGAGGCGTTCGGCGATCGGGAGACGTTCGATGCGGGCATGACACGCTATTTGGACGCGTTGCGAAGTTCTCCGGCCCGCGCGGACTGCCGAGTCATGGCGCCGGGCGACCGGGAATGGGTGGTTGCGGCGGATCGAGAAGCATCTGGCGTCACGCTCGATCCGGCAACACACGCCGCTTTCGAAGTTCTTGCGGGTCGCTACGGGGCGCAACTGCCGGTTTTGGAGATGCCGGCACAGTCACAGGTTGATGGCACTTGACTTCCCAAAATTGGTAAGACAATCTGACCGCATTACGCGTCGGGAGAACGCGTGGAGGACACCATGTTCGTCGCCCTTGAGCCGCGCCGCCTTTACAGGCAGGCCGCGGAACAGCTTCGTACGCTGATCGAAGCCGGAGAAGTCCGGCCCGGTGAGCGTCTGCCGGCCGAGCGTGAGCTTGCCGAGCGCCTTGGCGTGTCCCGCCCCACCATTCGCGAAGCCCTGATCGTGCTCGAAGTCGAGGGTCTGATCCAGATCCGCATGGGATCCGGCGTCTATGTCAGCGCCAGATCAAACCGGCAGCCGGAAATCCTTGCCGCCGATGACAGCGATGGTCCTTTTGAAATCCTGCAGGCGCGCTGCCTGATCGAGAGCGCTATTGCCGAAGAGGCAGCCCGCAAGGCCGACAGCGAGAGCATCGCAAAGCTCAATTCGATCCTTGCGGAGATGGAGGGTTCGCTCGACGATTCGCACCAGGCGCTGGCGCTGGACCGGGCGTTTCATACGGCGATTGCGGACATGATCGGCAATTCGGCGCTCAACCGCTTTACCGGCCTGATCTACGACAAGCGGCTGTCGCCGTATTTCACCAAGCTGGCCAGCTATTTCGAAGGCCCGCACACCTGGAAGGCAGCACTCGAAGAACACAAGATCATTCGCGACGCGCTTGCGGCGGGCAACCCCGCCGATGCGCGCGAGGCCATGCGGCAGCATTTGACGCTGTCGCAGAAGAGATTCTCGGAAAGCTTCGGAGAGGAGCCGACGAGGAACGACTGATCCGACCGCGAGGAGGCGGCGGATCGAGACGATAGTTTGAGATTTCAATTCGGGAGGAGAAAGTTATGTTGAAGTTTACCACTATTTTAGGTGCCGCCGCCGTCGTCATGGCGTCGGCAATCGGCGCACAGGCGCAAACAGCGCTCAAGTGGGCGCATGTCTATGAGACCTCGGAGCCGTTCCATACGGAATCCGTATGGGCTGCAGGCGAAATCGCCAAGCGGACCGAAGGTCGCTACAAGATCGACGTCTTCCCCGCGTCGCAGCTCGGCAAGGAAGCCGACATCAACCAGGGTCTGAAGCTCGGAACGGTCGACATGATCATTTCCGGCTCCAGCTTCGCTGCCCGCGATTACAAGCCGATCGGCGTGACCTACTTCCCCTACATCTTTCGCGATCCGGCGCACCTCATCGCCTATGTGAAGAGCGACGTCTTCAAGCGCCTCTCCAAGGGCTATGAAGACAAGACCGGCAACGTGATCACAGCCGTCAGCTACTACGGCACGCGCCATACGACATCCAATAAGCCGATCGAAAAATGCGCCGACCTGAAGGGCGTCAAGATGCGCGTTCCGGACGTTCCGGCCTACCTTGCCATGCCACGGGCCTGCGGCGCCAACACCACGCCGATCGCGTTTGCCGAAGTCTATCTCGCCCTGCAGAACGGCACGGTCGACGCCCAGGAAAATCCGCTGACCACGATCGAGGCGAAGAAGTTCTTTGAAGTCCAGAAGAACATCGTTCTGTCCGGTCACATCGTCGACCATCTCAACACGGTCATTTCCAAGAGCCGCTGGGCAAGCCTGTCGGACGAAGACAAGAAAATCTTCACGGAAGTGACGCAGGAAGCCGCCACCCGCACCACCAAGATCATTGAGGAACGCGAAAAGGCGCTCGTCGAGGACTTCAAGAAGCGCGGCCTCAACGTTGTTGAAGTCGACAAGGCCGACTTCGAAAAGACGGTGCTCGAGAAGGTGACCTTCGAAGAGTTCGGCTACGCGAAATCCGATTGGGAAGCCATCCGCGCCATCAAGTAACGCGGATCACGCCAACGTTCGCGCGGCTCGCAAGAGCCGCGCCTTCCCTTCGTGAAACTGGATCGGATCCATGTCGACATCCCCGGAAATCCACACTCAGGTGACCCCTGAGGAGCTTGCCCATACATTCGACGAAGCGCCCGTCGATGTGGACCTTAAAATCTATGCCTTCGAGGACTGGGTCACGCTTGCCCTGTTCTGGGTGATGACGGGCTGCGTCTTCCTGCAGTTCTTTACCCGTTACGTCCTCAACGACAGCTATGCCTGGACAGAGGAAATCGCCGTCAATTGCCTGATCGGCGTGGTTTTCCTCGGTGCCGTCATGTGCGTGCGCATGTCGCGCCACATTCAGGTGGACGTTCTCTATCACTACCTTCCGCCGCATGTGACGCGCATCATGGCGACGTTGGTCGACATTATCCGGGTCGGTTTCTTTGCCTACGGATCATGGCTGATGTGGCGGTACATGGAAATCGTCGAGGGCGAGGAGATGGTCACCGTAAACCTGCCCCGCAACATCGTCTTCTACAGCGTGCTGGTTGCCTTCGTGCTGATGCTGCTGCGCTCCATCCAGGTTTTCGTCGCCAACATGCGCCGCGGTTATTCGGTGCTCGAGCGCCCCGAAGAATTCCAGAACGCCGAGGATTGATTTCATGCTGCTGCTTATCGGTTCGTTTCTTCTCCTGATGGTGCTGGGTCTTCCGGTCGCCATCTCCATGGCAACCTCGTCGGTCCTCTACATCGTCTTTTACAATGTTGCGCCTGACATCATCGTCGCGCAGCGGCTGATTGCCGGTGTCGAGAGCTTCCCGCTTCTGGCTGTTCCCTTCTTCATTCTGGCCGGCAACCTGATGAACAGCGCCGGCGTGACCGGCCGCATCTACTCTTTCGCAGTCGCGCTGGTCGGCTGGATGAAAGGTGGTTTGGCGCAGGTCAACATCATCGGTTCGGTCATCTTTTCCGGCATGTCCGGAACAGCGCTTGCCGACGCTGCCGGCATCGGCACGATCGAGATCAAGGCGATGAAGGACCACGGCTATCCGATCGAGGCCGCCGTCGGCGTCACCGCGGCATCGGCAACGCTTGGTCCTATCTTTCCGCCATCGCTGCCCTTCGTCATCTACGGGATGATGGCCAACGTTTCGATCGGCGCGCTGTTCATGGCCGGCATCGTGCCGGGCGTCGTCATGACGGTGCTGATGATGCTGACCGTTGCCATCTTCGCCTATGTGAAACGCTGGGGTTCCGATACGCCGTTCAGCTGGAGGAATATCCTCAGCGCATCGACGGAAGTCCTTGTTGTGGCCATGGTGCCGCTTGGTATCTATCTGCTGACGCTGATGGGACTGTCGCTCAACCTGTCGATCCTGATCGCGCTCGTCGTGCTTCTCGCCTGCGACTGGTATTTCGACTTCTCCGCCGTCATGGCGCTGATGACCCCGGTCATCCTGATCGGCGGCATGACGATGGGTTGGTTCACGCCGACGGAGGCAGCCGTTGCCGCCGTGCTGTGGTCGCTGTTCCTCGGCCTCGTGCGCTATCGCACCATGACCTTCAAATCGCTTGCCAAGGCAACCTTCGACACGATCGAAACGACGGCCTCCGTGCTGTTCATCGTGGCCGCGGCCTCCGTCTTTGCATGGCTTTTGACGGTCAGCCAGACGGCGCAGCTTCTGTCTACGGCGATCACCAGCCTGACCGACAGCAAGTGGGTGTTCCTGATCCTCGTCAACCTGTTGATGCTGTTCGTCGGCTGCTTCCTCGATACGATCGCCGCGATCACCATCCTGGTGCCGATCCTGCTGCCGATCGTGCTTCAGTTCGACATCGATCCGGTGCATTTCGGTCTGATCATGACGCTCAACCTAATGATCGGGCTGCTGCACCCGCCGCTCGGCATGGTTCTGTTCGTCCTGTCCCGCGTCGCGAAACTGTCCGTCGAGCGCACTACGATGGCCATCCTGCCCTGGCTGGTGCCGCTGCTGCTCGCACTGGTGCTGATCACCTTCGTGCCGGCAATCACGCTGTGGCTGCCGACGGAAATGGGCCTGATCCGCTGATACCGACACACATTCCGCGTCGGGCAACCGGCGCGGAATGACCGATCGAAACGCATGAAACGAGGCTATCCCCATGCTTACCCGCGTCGTCCGCCTGCATGGCAAACGCGATCTCAAGGTCGAGAGCGAGGGTTATAAAGCTCCTCGCCCCGGTGAAGTGCTCCTGCGCATGGCGATGGGCGGCATCTGCGGCTCTGACCTGCATTATTACCAGGACGGCGGCTTCGGCCCGATCCGCGTGCGCGAGCCGATCATCTCCGGCCACGAAGCATCCGGCTTCGTCGAAGCGATCGGAGACGGCGTTTCCGGTCTCAGCGTCGGCACCCTGGTCGCCGTCAATCCTTCCCAACCCTGTGGCCAATGCCACTATTGCAGTCTCGGCCAACCGATCCACTGCCTCGAAATGCGGTTCATGGGCAGCGCCATGCGCCTGCCGCACGAACAGGGCATGTTCCGCGATCATCTGGTCGTGCCGGCAATGCAGTGCCATCCGGTCTCGGCAGATGTTTCGCCAGCCGAAGCCGCCTGCGCCGAACCGCTGGCAGTCTGCCTTCATGCAGTTTCCCAGGCCGGCGATCTCAAAAACAAGCGCGTGCTGGTGACCGGCGCTGGACCGATCGGCCTTCTGACGGTCGCAACCGCCCGGTATGCAGGCGCTGCCGAGATCATCGTGACGGATCTCGCCGATGCAGCGCTTGCCCGGGCGCCCGCCATGGGCGCGACCGATACGGTCAACGTCGCCGAAAACGCGGAAGCGCTTGCGCCCTATCTCGAAGGCAAAGGCACGGTCGATGTGGCCTTCGACTGCTCTGCCGCCGGCCCAGCGCTTCGCACCGCTCTTGCAGCCCTGAAGCCGCGGGGAACTCTTGTTCAGGTGGGCGTGACGGGAGACGTGACGATCCCGCTCAACATGCTGGTCGGCAAGGAAATCAACTGGCGCGGTTCGCAGCGCTTCGATCGCGAGTTTGCAGAAGCGGTCGATCTGATTTCGCGGCGCGCCATCGATGTGCGGCCAATCCTTTCGCATACCTATCCACTCGAGGACGCGGTGAGCGCTTTCGAACAGGCTTCGGACCGGTCCGTCGCCTGCAAGGTGCAGATCGCACTTTTCGACCATGAAACGGGAAGAACAGAATGAAGCATACCTGGCGATGGTTCGGACCGGTCGACAAGGTCTCGGTGAGGGACGCGGCGCAGGCCGGCGCGGAAGGCATTGTCAGCGCCCTGCATCACATCCCGACAGGGGCCGTATGGCCGGCCGACGAGATCGAGAAGCGACACGCGGAAATCAAGGCTGGAGGTCTTTACTGGGATGTGGTCGAAAGCGTGCCTGTCTCGGAAGATATAAAGACCCAGACCGGCGACTGGCGCACCCATGTCGCCAACTGGCAGGAAAGCCTGCGCCGCCTTTCGCAAAGCGGCATTCGCACAGTCTGCTATAATTTCATGCCGGTCCTCGACTGGACCCGGACCGACCTGCGCTGGGAAACGCGGCACGGCGCAAAGGCAATGCGCTTCGACCTTACCGATTTCGTCGCCTTCGACATCCATATTCTGAAGCGACCGGATGCGGCCGCCGATTATCCGGAAGCCCTGCAGGACAAAGCGGCGAGGCGCTTCTCCGAGCTCGCGGACGACAGGATCGCAGCACTCGGCCGCAACATCGGTGCCGGGCTGCCGGGCTCGGCGGACGGCTACTCGCTCGACCAGCTTCTGGAAAAGCTGAGGACTTACCACGGCATCAACCGCGAAAAGCTGCAGTCGAACCTCGTCGATTTCCTGTCGCAAGTCGTGCCTGTCGCTGAACAGGTGGGGATCAGCATCTGCGCTCATCCGGACGATCCGCCATGGCCGCTGCTTGGCCTGCCGCGGATCCTTTCGACCGAAGACGATTACGCCCATATGCTCAAAGCAGTCGACAGCCGCGCCAATGGCGTGACGCTGTGCTCCGGCTCGCTCGGCGCGCGTGCGGATAACGATCTCCCCCGGATTGCCGAGCGTTTTGCCGACCGCATCCATTTCGTCCATCTGCGCAATGTGACGCGCGATGAGGACTCCTTGCCCTGCTCCTTCTTCGAAGACGAGCATCTCGAAGGCGGTACCGACATGGTGGCGGTCATCGCCGCCCTGTTGAAGGAGGAGAAGCGGCGTCATCGCGAAGGACGTGAGGATCACAGGATTGCCATGCGGCCGGACCATGGTCAGGAGATCCTCGACGATCTCACCCGTGGCGCCCAGCCGGGCTATCCGGCGATCGGCCGGCTCAAGGGTCTGGCGGAACTACGCGGCATCGAGCGCGCGCTCAGCCATCCGGAATTTGGAGCAAGAGAATGACCCTGCAGAGACTTTCATCCGCGACGGTGTTGCCTGAAACCGTGACCGGTCCGACATTCGACCGCACGAAACTTCGCCCCGGGATCGTGCATTTCGGGCTCGGTGCCTTTCACCGCGCCCATCAGGCGGTCTATACGCAAAAGGCGCTCGAGGCGGAGTTTGGCCCCTGGGGCATCGTTACGGTCAATCTGCGCTCGCCGGAGCCGGTCAAAGCGATTGCCGAACAGGACGGGCTCTACTCGATCACCGTGCGCGACACCGAGGGCGATCGTTCCGAGGTGATCGGTTCGACCGTCGACTGGATCTGCGCTGCGGACCAGCGCGATCAGGTTCTGGCCTATCTCGCCAGCCCCGACATCCGGATCGTCACACTCACCGTCTCCGAAAAGGCCTACGGGCTGCATCCGACGACAGGCGGCCTCGATCCCGATCACCCCTCCGTTGCCGCGGATCTTCAAAACCCGCAGGCGCCGGTCGGCCCGATCGGTTTCATCGTCGAAGGGCTGGCGCTTCGCCGCAACCTGGATGTCGCGCCGTTCACCGTGCTCTGCTGCGACAATCTTCCGTCCAATGGCAAGATCCTGCGGCGGCTGGTGCTCGACATGGCAAACCGGCGCGACCCCGCTCTTGCCGAATGGATTGCCGAGAACGGTGCATTTCCCTCGAGCATGGTGGACAGGATCGTGCCTGCCGCCACGGAAGAAACCCGGCAGCGCGCATCCCGACTGCTCGGCGTCGAAGACGCACTGGCGCTCGATACGGAGCCGTTTCTGCAATGGGTGATCGAAGACGAGTTCGTCTCCGGCCGACCGCAATGGGAAGCCGCCGGCGCCCTCTTTGCCGTCGATGTCGAGCCCTATGAAAAAATGAAGCTGCGGCTTCTCAACGGTTCGCATACGCTGCTTGCGCATCTGGGCCTGCTGGACGGGCTGGAATGCACCCGTGACGTGATGACGGTCGAACGGCATGTTGCGGATGTCGAGCGACATCTCAACACCGTGGTCAAGACGCTCGACCCGGTGCCGGGAATCGACCTGTCGGCCTATATCCAGCAGCTTCTGCAACGCTTTGCCAACCCGACGATCGCGCATCGTTGCGCACAGATCGCGATGGATACGAGCCAGAAGATCCCGCAGCGGATTTTTGGTCCCGCAGCGGAGGTTCTCGCCGAGGGCGAGGATGGGGCGGCCTATGCGCATGTCGTCGGCGTGTGGCTGGCGGCCGTTTGCCGGCTACAGGACTGCAACGATCCGCGCCGCGACGAGCTTCTCTCCGCCGCTGCACGGAGTTCGGACGAGCACCCCTCGGCCCCGTTTTTCGAGATCCCGGGCCTGTTTCCGCAGGTTCTGATCGATTCCCAGGCATGGCGCGCGCTGGTGGACGCGGAAATGAAACAGTGGCGCTAGGGCGTTCCTCTGTCTGCTAGAACGACAAAAAGCCCGCACTCGGCGGGCTTTTTGCACTTCTGAACGACGGTAACGGAATACGCCGCCATGGCTAGAAGCCGAGCGCCATGCCGTCCTTGCGGCTGTCCGACCCGCCCTCGAGCAGGCCGTCGCGGATGCGAATGGCCTGACTGCCTCCGATCGGGCTGGTGACGATCTTCAGCACATGGCCCCTCGCTTCAAGATCTGCCCGCACCGCCGGGCTGACGGTGGGCTCGAGTTCCAGCACGCCGCCGAAGCCGAAACTGCGCGGCACGTCCATGGCCGCCTGCAAATCGAGACCTCTGTCGATCACGCCCGACAGGAAGGCCGCATGACCCGCTGCCTGGTAATGGCCGCCCATCACGCCAAACGGCATCACCGTTTTGCCATCCTGCGTCACCATGCCGGGAATGATCGTGTGCATCGGGCGCTTCGACGGGCCGATCGCATTCGGATGCGCCTCGATCAGCCGGAAAGACGCGCCACGGCTGTGGAACAGCACGCCGGTCTTCGAGTCGAGACGCGTCGAGCCGAAGGGATGGAAGATCGAATTGATAAAGGAAATCGCGTTGCCCTGCGTATCGACGACGCAGAGATAGATCGTGTCCTTGTGTTCTGGCTCGTCCCACAGAACCGGCGGCAGTGCCTTCTTCATGTCGATACGGCTGCGGAGCGTCGCAACGACTTCGTCGGACAACAGCTGTTCGGCAACGCCCGCGCAATGGTCGGGGTCTGCGATCAGGGCGTCGCGGTGATGATAGGCGATCTTGGTCGCCTCCGCGTGCACATGGATCCGATCCGCCTCGTCCATGGCGGCGAGATCGAAGCCTTCGACGATCTTCAGGATCAGCAGCGCCGCCAGCCCCTGTCCATTCGGCGGGCACTCGTGGACGTCGAAACCCTTGTAGCTGGCGCTGACCGGATCCACCCAGTTCGCGCCATCCGTGCCGGCCTCGAAATCCTCGAGCGTGTGCAGACCACCGAGCGAGCGCAGATGGGCAACCATCTTTTCCGCCGTTTCCCCTTCGTAGAAGGCGGCAGCCCCGCCTGCAGCAATCTCCTCGAGGCGGTCT
This sequence comes from Neorhizobium sp. DAR64872/K0K18, assembly GCF_050500175.1. Taxonomy (NCBI): domain Bacteria; kingdom Pseudomonadati; phylum Pseudomonadota; class Alphaproteobacteria; order Hyphomicrobiales; family Rhizobiaceae; genus Neorhizobium; species Neorhizobium sp. DAR64872/K0K18. The sequence goes on along the minus strand of NZ_CP191446.1, from coordinate 7,647 downwards.
GCCAAAAGCGGCTGACGGATGACATCGCCTGCAACGGGCGCCTTGCCTTCAGGCAGAAACACCGCAGCGGCGTGGCTGTCGCCGGCGATGACTTTTTCATTGCCCTTCCAGTCCATCGCGACACGAGGCGTGACGGGAAAGCCGGAACGCGCATAGCCGATCGCGCGCATGAACAATTGCTCGAGCGGTAGAGTTCCATGGTCGGTGTGGAGACGGCACCAGGCGGAAATGGCACCCGGGACGGTGACCGAATGCGGGCTTGTCTGGGGAATCTCGCCGTTTATGCCGAGCTCTGTAAGGGCTGCAACGGAGGCGGCGGCAGGCGCGCGGCCCGAACCGTTGAGCGCCTTGACCGCACCGCCCGCAGGTGCGTAGAGCGCAAAGCAATCGCCACCGATACCGGTCATCAGGGGATCGACGACGCATTGGACGGAGACAGCCGCAATCGCTGCGTCGACAGCATTGCCGCCATCCTGCAGGACTTCCAGACCGGCTGCGGTGGCGAGCGGATGCGACGTGGCAATCATCGCGCCGGTCGACAGGGTCGACGGGCGCCTTGCGGAAAAGAAATCGAAATCAGACATGTCATTCCTTTGTTTCACTGACAGCCTGTCATGGCCTCAGCGCCTACGGGTCCAAACGTCATCATATTCGGAGGGGATGTCGGTCAGCGGCAAACCTTTCGGCAGCCCGCCGCCCTTGGACGGTAACCTCCATCAGGCAATCGGCTTGCACGATAGTGCAGCGAACGGCAAACCTGCAACCTCAAGGAAGGAAAGGCGGTCTCGCAATTTCGTTTGAGCACTGAAACCTGCGCCCGTGCAGATTTGTCTTAAGCCCTGGCAGAGGCTAGCAACACGAGCGTCGCTCGAAGAGTTGTCAGGATTGTCTGAGGAGAAGCCCAGCAAACCCGATCCCATCCGGCGTCACCCGTCTTTGGCGGACACGGCGTATCGGCCGTCGATGCGGTTCGGTCAGGCTACAAACGCAAAACACCCGCAGCTTATGGCTACGGGTGTTTTTCGATAATGATGATTTGGTTGCGGGGGCAGGATTTGAACCTGCGGCCTTCAGGTTATGAGCCTGACGAGCTACCGGGCTGCTCCACCCCGCGCCAAGCGAATTTGGCATTGCCAAATTTCGCGTCTGCGCAAACCGCGTTGCGGTTTACGTGTAGTGCCGGAGCAAATCCGAAGGATTTGTCTCCTGTGAGGGACGCACCGGCTACAGACCGAACGTCCCATTATTTCGTTAAACCCCAGCAACGACAAAAGGCCGCTTTGGGAGCGGCCCTTGGTTTGGCCAGGGGCCGGTTTGTTATGTGTGAGAAGATTGTTTGGTCCATCCTTATGGATGGCATTGCCTTTAATAGACCTGGCAGCGACCTACTCTCCCGCGTCTTAAGACGGAGTACCATTGGCGCAGGGGTGTTTCACGGCCGTGTTCGGAAAGGGAACGGGTGCAGCCACCCCGCAATGACCACCAGGTCGATTAAGGGCAATGTATGCGTGGCAATGGGCGACCATTGCAACGCTTTATCGAGAAGCTGGCGGAGGCGAACCCCCTTTTGTCTTAGTTGAACACGTCTTTGGTGCAACAAACCGGACGAACACTGACGTGTTCGCCGGGCCCGTCGCAAAGGCTTTCGCCTTCGCTCTGTCAGGACCAACGCTCACGCGTTGGCCTTGAGATGAGCATAGTCAATGAGAACGATGAAGCCAATCGGGCTATTAGTAAGGCTAAGCTTCATGCATTACTGCACGTCCACACGCCTCCTATCAACGTGGTCGTCTTCCACGGCCCTGATAGGGAATACTCGTTTTCAGGTGGGTTTCCCGCTTAGATGCCTTCAGCGGTTATCCCTTCCATATATAGCTACCCTGCTATGCCGTTGGCACGACAACAGGTCCACCAGAGATATGTCCATCCCGGTCCTCTCGTACTAGGGACAGATCCTGTCAATATTCCTACACCCACGGCAGATAGGGACCGAACTGTCTCACGACGTTCTGAACCCAGCTCACGTACCGCTTTAATTGGCGAACAGCCAAACCCTTGGGACCTGCTCCAGCCCCAGGATGCGATGAGCCGACATCGAGGTGCCAAACAACCCCGTCGATATGGACTCTTGGGGGTCATCAGCCTGTTATCCCCGGCGTACCTTTTATCCGTTGAGCGATGGCCCTTCCACGCGGGACCACCGGATCACTATGACCGACTTTCGTCTCTGCTCGACTTGTCAGTCTCGCAGTCAGGCGGGCTTATGCCATTGCACTCGACGACCGATTTCCGACCGGTCTGAGCCCACCATCGCGCGCCTCCGTTACTCTTTCGGAGGCGACCGCCCCAGTCAAACTACCCACCATACACTGTCCCGGATCCGGATAACGGACCGCGGTTAGACATCCATGACGATAAGGGTGGTATTTCAAGGATGGCTCCACGAGAACTGGCGTCCCCGCTTCAAAGCCTACCACCTATCCTACACATGCCGACACGAATGCCAGTGTAAAGCTATAGTAAAGGTGCACGGGGTCTTTCCGTCTAACCGCAGGAACCCCGCATCTTCACGGGGAATTCAATTTCACTGAGTCTATGTTGGAGACAGCGGGGAAGTCGTTACGCCATTCGTGCAGGTCGGAACTTACCCGACAAGGAATTTCGCTACCTTAGGACCGTTATAGTTACGGCCGCCGTTTACTGGGGCTTCAGTTCAAAGCTTGCACCTCTCCCTTTAACCTTCCAGCACCGGGCAGGCGTCAGGCCCTATACGTCGTCTTTCGACTTCGCAGAGCCCTGTGTTTTTGATAAACAGTCGCTACCCCCTGGTCTGTGCCACCCCTTTCCACTTGCGTAAAAAGGGGTCACGCTTCTTCCGAAGTTACGCGTGCAATTTGCCGAGTTCCTTCAACATAGTTCTCTCAAGCGCCTTGGTATGCTCTACCTGACCACCTGTGTCGGTTTCGGGTACGGTCTATACGGTGGAGCTATTTCCTGGAACCGCCCCGCTGCACATCCAATCCAATAAGGAGGTACAACTTACGCGATCCGTCACTACCACCAGGCCCACGAATATTAACGTGGTTCCCATCGACTACGCATTTCTGCCTCGCCTTAGGGGCCGGCTAACCCTGCTCAGATTAACTTTAAGCAGGAACCCTTGGTCTTTCGGCGAGGGGGTCTCTCACCCCCTTTATCGTTACTCATGTCAACATTCGCACTTCCGATATCTCCAGAGGCCCTCACGGGTCCTCCTTCACAGACTTACGGAACGCTCCGCTACCACATACACTTGCGTGCATATCCTCAGCTTCGGTGCATGGCTTTAGCCCCGTTACATTTTCGGCGCAAAGACCCTTATTTAGACCAGTGAGCTGTTACGCTTTCTTTAAATGATGGCTGCTTCTAAGCCAACATCCTGGTTGTTTTGGGATCCTCACATCCTTTCCCACTTAGCCATGACTTGGGGACCTTAGCTGGAGGTCAGGGTTGTTGCCCTCTTCACGACGGACGTTAGCACCCGCCGTGTGTCTGCCGACTAGTACTCCTCGGTATTCGGAGTTTGGTTAGGATCAGTAAGACGGTGAGTCCCCATAGCCCATCCAGTGCTCTACCCCCGAGGGTATTCGGTCGACGCTCTACCTAAATAGATTTCGCGGAGAACCAGCTATCTCCGAGTTTGATTGGCCTTTCACCCCTAGCCACAAGTCATCCCAATCTATTGCAACAGATGCGGGTTCGGCCCTCCAGTTGGTGTTACCCAACCTTCAGCCTGCTCATGGCTAGATCACTCGGTTTCGGGTCTAATGCATCTAACTAAATCGCCCTATTCAGACTCGCTTTCGCTGCGCCTACACCTACCGGCTTAAGCTTGCTAGATACACTAAGTCGTTGACCCATTATACAAAAGGTACGCCGTCAGGCCCCTTACTAAAAAGAGCGCCCTCCGACTGCTTGTAGGCATCCGGTTTCAGGTTCTATTTCACTCCCCTTGTCGGGGTGCTTTTCACCTTTCCCTCACGGTACTTGTTCGCTATCGGTCATGCACGAGTACTTAGGCTTGGAGAGTGGTCTCCCCATGTTCAGACAGGATTTCACGTGTCCCGCCCTACTCAAGGACAATGTCTGTTCTACGCTTACGGGGCTATCACCCACTCTAGCCAGGCTTTCCAACCTGTTCAGCTTTATTCAACATTGCCACTGGCCTGGTCCGCGTTCGCTCGCCACTACTTACGGAGTCTCGGTTGATGTCCTTTCCTTCAGGTACTTAGATGTTTCAGTTCCCTGAGTTCGCTTCTTACACCCTATGTATTCAGGTGTAGATACCTTATTAGCGATATCTAGAAACCTCTTCTGCTGAACCCTCGAACCCGGTATTGCCGGGTCTGTTCTGTCCTCACGCTGTCGCGACCTTGCGGTCGCTGCGCTGCGGACGGCGCGCCAAACTGTTGGCGACGACCTAAAGGTCTGTATGGGAAGTCCCACGCAAACCGTTCAGAACATTAAAGGTGTCTAGCAAAACAGATTTTCTAGATATCTAAGGTGGGTTGCCCCATTCGGAGATCCATGGATCAAAGCTTATTCGCAGCTCCCCACGGCTTTTCGCAGCGTATCACGTCCTTCTTCGCCTGTGCATGCCAAGGCATCCACCAAATGCCCTTAAAACACTTCATCGTTCTCATTGCCAATGCTCATCAATATAGCTCGCTCCAGAAGAGCAAGCGGAAGGGCTACCTTTTACAACCCAACCTTCTCATGATGCCATCAACGTGTTCGATCAGGCCACTTTATTGGAACCACGCCGAGCGGTTCACTTGTGTCCTGATCTTTAAGACCAGCTTCTCGAGATTAAATCCGGGTCCGCGCGGTTAGCAAACGGACATCAATAAGTCGTCAGAGGTGGTTTAGGGCAAAGCCCCAAAACACCAACAACGACCGACCAGAGTGACATGCTTCCTACCTACTCCAGCTCTTCCTCCAGATCCGACCGGCTAGGTCATCCTTGGTATCATCAGAACCGGGCTCGGACATCTTTGGGTCAAAAACCCAAAAATACCTGGAAGCATCCAGATCAATCTTCTCTTCACAATTTTGCAGAACAGGCAGCACTCCTAAAAGTGATGCAAACTTTATTTTCTTCAGAAGAC